>NZ_CANNGO010000005.1 GCF_947504215.1 uncultured Ruegeria sp.
GAAGCCGAAGCCGAAGCCGAAGCCGAAGCCGAAGCCGAAGCCGAAGCCGAAGCCGAAGCCGAAGCCGAAGCCGAAGCCGAAGCGCCTTCCGCAGAAGAAAAGAGTGTTGAACGCGTTGTCGAAAAACGCGGCGGGTTTGTTCCTGCGCTGATTGGCGGCGTGATTGCCGCTGGGATCGGATATGTGGTTGGTAACGGTGGGTTTTTGCCCTCGGAATCCGGCAATTCAGAAGCCATCGCGGCGCTTGAGACCAAGCTGACCGATCAGTCGGAGCAGATTGCCAAGCTTTCAAAAACAATATCCGACGGTCCGGATGTCTCGGGCCTGTCAGATCAGCTCAAGGCGCTTTCTGACAAGCTGACGCCGGTTGAAAATGATCTGAACGCGGTGAAGTCCAGTGTGGACAGCCTAAGCGGACAAGTTGGACCCTTGGGTGACAGGCTGTCTGATCTTGAGAAAAACCCGATTGAAGCAAATGTTTCGCCGGAAGCCACCAAAGCCTTTGAGGCTGAATTGGAAAAACTGCGCGATTCACTGGCTGCACAACGCAGCGAAGTGGAAAAGATGGTCTCAGACGCGCAGGCATTGGAAGCCAAAGCCTCAGCCCAGGCCCTCGCGGCGACCAATGCAGCCATCCTGTCGCGCTTGCATGGTCAATTGGATGCCGGTCAGCCTTTTGCCGAGCTAGTTACCGAGCTGAAGGCAGGTGGCGTGGAAGTGCCTGACGCATTGTCGACGCCCGCAGAGAAGGGCGTGCAAACGCTTTCAGCTCTGCGTGCCTCGTTTACCCCGGCGGCGCGTTCGGCACTTTCGGATGCAAGGGATGCGGATAAGGGTACAGGCCTGATTGCCTTCCTGCAGCGTCAAACCGGCGCGCGTTCGGTGACACCGCAGGACGGGGACGGCCCCGATGCAATCCTATCGCGCGCGCAGGCGGCATTGGCCGACGGAGATCTGTCCAAGGTGCTGAGTGAACTAAAATCCCTGCCCGAAGCGGCGCAGACAGCGATGGCTGATTGGGAGCAGGCAGCCCAGACGCGGGTGTCCGCCGTAGATGCCGCAAACACGCTTGCTTCAAGCCTGAACTCGAATTGAAGGACCTGCCATGCTGTGGTCATTGTTTAAGATCCTTGTCTTTGTAGCGATTATCGGACTGCTGGCCCTTGGGGGTCATTTCCTGATGCAAACCAGTGGCGGGGTGCAGATTACGGTCGCCGGCACCGAGTTCACCCTAGGACCGTTACAGTCGGTTATTGCGTTGGGCCTGCTGGTTTTTGCTGTTTGGTTGTTCTTCAAACTGCTCAGCCTACTGATCGCGACACTCAAATTCCTTAATGGTGATGAGACAGCCTTGTCCCGATATTTCGATCGCAGTCGCGAACAGCGTGGCTATCAGGCGCTTGCGGATGGGTTGATGGCGTTGGCCTCGGGTGAAGGGCGTGTGGCCATGACCAAGGCCAACAAGGCCGAAAAACTGCTCAACAAGCCTGAACTGACCAATCTGCTTGTGGCGCAAGCAGCTGAAATGACCGGAAACACCGAAAAGGCGTCCGAGACCTACAAGAAACTCGTCACAAACAACGCAACCCGCTTTGTCGGCGTGCGTGGTATTATGAAACAGAAGCTGGCCGAGGGGGATGATGAAACCGCCCGCAAGCTGGCCGAAAAGGCCCTGGCGATCAAACCGCGCCACGAAGAAACGCAGGATGTTTTGTTGAACCTGCAGACCAAGGCGCAGGACTGGGCCGGGGCGCGATCGACTTTGACCTCGAAGTTGAAGGCCGGATACCTGCCGCGTGATGTGTTCAAACGCCGGGATGCCGTTTTGGCCCTGTCCGAAGCAAAGGATGTTTTGGATGAGACCGCCAGCGTCGAACAGCAGGAATATGCAATCGAGGCCAACCGCCTGTCGCCCGATCTGGTACCCGCTGCC
The DNA here is from genome assembly GCF_947504215.1 of uncultured Ruegeria sp. Taxonomy (GTDB): domain Bacteria; phylum Pseudomonadota; class Alphaproteobacteria; order Rhodobacterales; family Rhodobacteraceae; genus Ruegeria. Next base: position 1,934 of record NZ_CANNGO010000005.1, read on the forward strand.
GCAATGGCCGCGCGGGCTTACATCGAAAAAGGTAAATCGCGCCCGGCCACCAAGATTCTGAAGAAGGCCTGGGAGGTTCAACCGCATCCCGATTTGGCGCATGCTTTTGCCGAGGTCGCCCCGGATGAATCTCCTCAGGATCGGATAAAACGGTTCACCGCTTTAACGCGGGTCCATCCTGAAAACATGGAAACCCGCCTGATTCTGGCCGAGTTGAACATAGTGGCCGAGGACTTTCCCGAGGCGCGCCGCGCATTGGGCGATGTTGTCGAAAAACAGGCTGACGCGCGTGGGTATACGTTGATGGCCGCGATTGAGCGGGGCGAGGGTTCCTCGGACGCCGTGGTTCAGGGGTGGCTGGCCAAGGCGCTGAACGCGCCGCGCGGCCCACAATGGGTGTGCGACAATTGTCATGACATTCAGGTCGAATGGGGACCTGTCTGCCAGAATTGCCACAGTTTCGATACGCTGAGTTGGCAGACACCCCAATCCCCTGAAATCGCCAGTGCGACCGGGGTTCATATGCTTCCGCTGATTGTTGGCGCGCTTGAAGATCAGTCTGATTCGGTCGAGATTTCAGAGCCTGAACAATCCGACAGCGCCGAGGTGATCGAGCTTGATGTGGAGCCGGTCGAGGGTCAGGCCGAAAAACAGGCCTGATCTTTCTGTTTCGGCAGGCGATTGTCCCAACCGAATCTGTTTGCTAACGTCAGCCTCGCGTCGGGGAGGGCGCGCAAACCCTAATGCTGGATTACTCGCATAACGCCTGGCTGGTGGCGGCCTCTTTGGCCGTGGCGCTGATGGCCGGGTTTACAGGCCTATATCTGACACATGGCGCGTCCAAACTGGACAACCAGCGCCGCAAATTCATCGTAGTACTTGCAGCCGTTGTACTGGGCGGCGGTATCTGGTCGATGCATTTCGTAGCGATGCTGGGCCTGCAGTTGCCGATCCTGTTTTATTACGACGCCCTGATCACGCTGATTTCGGCATTGGTTGCGATCCTGATGGTGGGTTTGGCGTTGCTGTTGCTGCATTTCCGTCCGCGAACAATGCACACGATCATCGGGGCGGGGGTTATTGTGGGTCTGGGCATTGTGGTTATGCACTATGTGGGCATGGCGGGGATGCAGCTATGTCGCCCGGTCTACAATGCGCTGGACGTGGTGATTGCAACCTTGGCGTCGGTGGTTCTGTCGGTGCTTGCGATCTGGGTCGCCTATGACAACCGGACCCAGCGCAACATCCTACTGGGCACGGTGTGTTTCGGCCTGGCCGTATTCACCATGCATTTCGTTGCCACCGGGCTGACCGATTTTGTCGCCAGCGAAAATGCAGGGGGTGCAGGACCGGCGCTCAACAATCAGGTTCTGGCCATGGGTGTCACGGTTTCCGTGTTTCTGATCTGCGGTGCCTTTCTTCTGACTGGGATTACCTTCATCGGGCCCGAGGCAGAGGTCGCACCAGTGCCCAGCGCCCCGGACCCTATTCCCGGTCCCCAGGTCACTCTTCCCCGCGCGGGCATTCCGTTCGAACGCGAGGGTCAGACGTTTTTCTCCGCGCCCGGAAAGATCGCAGCGATCCGGGCCGAAGGACATTACACTATTCTGTACATGGGCGCAGAGAAACTGTTTTGCCCATGGTCGATAACCGAGGCTGAGGCTCGCCTGAAACCCGATGGCTTTCTCAGGGCGCATCGCAGCTATTTGGTGAACCCAAAACACGTGTCCAGTTTTGAGCGGCACAAGGACAACGGGACCTGCTATTTCGATGGTATCGATGCGTTGACCAAGGTCCCCGTCAGCCGTTCCCGCTTGGCGGATATCCGTGACGCGCTGGGGTTGTGATCGTCGTTCGTGCAGCTCATTCGCATTTCGTGAAACAGACGGCGCGCTCCGTTCCCGCCTGCTGGCGAGGTTAAGGCCACAGCCGCTTTTCTTATCCCAGGTCCCCCAAGGCACAATGTCCGGACCCAGGGAGGAAAACTATGATACCAGCCGGTTTCGAGTATCACCGGCCAGGCGACATCGCCTCGGCCATCGGCATTTTGCAGGAATATGGAGATGAGGCGCGCGTAATCGCGGGCGGGCACAGCCTGATCCCGATGATGAAACTGCGCATGGCCGAGATGGGTCATCTTGTCGACCTGCAAGCGATCAACGAACTGAAGGGCGTCAACGTTGGTGCTGATACGGTCACTTTGGGCGCGATGGTCACGCAGCACGAGTTGATCACCCATGACGGTCTGGGATCAGCCATTCCCTTGATCCGCGAGGCCGCTTTACAGATTGCAGATCCTCAGGTGCGCTATGCTGGAACGATTGGTGGCAACGTGGCCAACGGCGATCCGGGCAACGACATGCCAGGGCTGATGCAATGTCTGAACGCGACCTTTGAATTGTCGGGCCCCGATGGCACCCGCAGCGTTGCTGCGCGCGAGTTCTATGAGGCGGCTTACTTCACAGCACGTGAGGATGAAGAAATCCTAACACGTATCACGATCCCCGTGCCCGGTGCAGGTGTTGGTCAGGCTTATGAAAAGCAAAAACGCAAGATCGGGGATTATGCAACCGCTGCAGCGGCGGTGATGCTTGGAAACGGTCAAGCCTCGGTCGCGATGACCAATCTGGCTGACACACCAGTCTGGTCCGAAAGTGCCAGCGCAGCATTGGCGGATGGCGATGTCGACGGCTGCGTGGCGGCCATGCTGGACGCCATTGACCCTGTGGCCGACAATCGTGGCCCCGTCGAGTTCAAGAAACATGTGGCCGCCGTGATGCTGCGCCGCGCCATCGCTCGCGCTCAAAGCCGCGCGAGCTGAGGGGAGTAAACCATGTCTAAAATGCACGTAAAACTCACCGTGAACGGCAAGCAGGTCGAAGGCCTCGCGGAACCGCGCACATTGCTTATCCACTTCCTGCGGGAAGATCTGAAAATCACTGGGCCGCATATTGGCTGTGAAACCAGCCATTGTGGGGCCTGCACCGTGGATATCGACGGCAAGTCGGTCAAATCCTGCACCACCTTTGTGGCGCAAGTGAACGGCGCCGATGTCACCACCGTCGAAGGGCTTACAAATGACGATGGCAGCCTTGGTGTGCTGCAAGAGATGTTCCGCGAACATCACGGGCTGCAATGCGGTTTCTGCACGCCGGGTATGATCACCCGCGCGCACCGCCTGTTGCAGGAAAATCCGAACCCGTCCGAAGAAGACATTCGCTTTGGCATGGCGGGAAACCTGTGCCGCTGCACCGGATACCAGAACATCGTTAAGGCAATCTCGGCCTCGGCCGACATGCTGAACGCTCAGAAGGAGGCTGCGGAATGAACGACCAGACTCTGACCCCCGAAGAACGCGCCGCCAGCCTCAAGGGTATGGGAAGCTCGCGCAAACGCGTCGAGGACGTGCGCTTTACCCAAGGCAAAGGAAACTATGTCGACGACATCAAGCTGGACGGGATGCTGTTTGGCGACTTTGTTCGATCTCCCTATGCCCATGCGCGCGTGAAAAGCGTGAACAAAGAGGCGGCACTGGCGCTGCCCGGTGTGATCGCCGTTCTGACCGCCGAAGATCTGTCGCCGCTGGGTCTGCATTGGATGCCGACGCTGGCCGGTGACAAGCAGATGGTGCTCGCCGATGGCAAGGTCCTGTTTCAGGGCCAGGAGGTCGCCTATGTCGTCGCCGAAGATCGTTACATCGCGGCTGATGCGGTGGAACTGGTCGAGGTCGACTATGAAGAACTGCCAGTTCTGACCGACCCGTTCGAGGCACTGAAATCCGATGTTGTCCTGCGTGAAGACCTTGAAGGGCAGACCGAGGGCGCGCACGGACCGCGCAAGCATCACAACCACATCTTCACCTGGGAACAGGGTGACAAGGAAGCCACCGAAGCCATTCTGGCAGAGGCCGACGTGGTCGCCGAAGAGATGGTCTATTATCACCGCACCCATCCGTGCCCGCTGGAGACCTGCGGCTGTGTCGCGTCGATGGACAAAGTGACCGGCAAGCTGACGCTGTATGGCACATTTCAGGCGCCTCATGCGATCCGGACTGTTGTCTCGCTGATCTCGGGCATCGCCGAGCATAATATCCGGGTGATCAGCCCGGATATTGGCGGGGGCTTCGGCAACAAAGTCGGCGCCTATGCAGGATACGTCTGCTCAGTCGTGGCCTCGATCGTTACCGGCCAGCCGGTGAAATGGGTCGAAGACCGGATGGAGAACCTGATGTCCACCGCCTTTGCCCGTGACTACTGGATGCAGGGCAAGATCGCGGCGACCAAAGACGGCAAGATCACCGGGCTTTGGTGTCATACGACGGCGGATCACGGGGGGTTTGATGCCTGCGCCGACCCGACCAAGTTCCCGGCAGGGTTCATGAATATCTGCACCGGGTCTTATGACATCCCGACCGCTTATCTAGCTGTGGATGGGGTCTATACCAACAAGGCTCCGGGCGGCGTGGCTTATCGTTGCTCCTTCCGGGTGACCGAAGCCGCCTATTTCATCGAGCGTATGATCGAGGTTCTGGCCATCAAGCTGAACATGGATGCGGCTGAGTTGCGCCGGATCAACTTCATCAAGGCCGATCAGTTCCCGTACCAGTCGGCGCTAGGCTGGGAGTATGACTCGGGCGATTATCACACCGCCTGGGACAAGGCGCTGAAGGCGGTTGACTATGAAGGCCTGCGGGCCGAACAGTCGCAGCGGATTGAGGATTTCAAAGCCGGCAAGACCCGCAAGCTGCTGGGCATCGGTCTGACGCATTTCACCGAGATCGTCGGTGCTGGACCAGTGAAGAACTGCGATATCCTTGGGCTAGGTATGTTCGATTCATGCGAGATCCGCATCCATCCAACCGGGTCGGCCATCGCGCGCCTGGGCACGATCAGCCAAGGCCAGGGCCACGCCACGACCTTTGCCCAGATCATCGCCAGTGAGATCGGCCTGCCCGCCGATGACATCACGCTGGAGGAAGGCGATACCGATACCGCGCCTTATGGGCTTGGGACTTACGGGTCGAGATCTACTCCGGTCGCGGGGGCTGCAACGGCAATGGCTGCGCGGAAAATCCGCGCCAAGGCACAGATGATCGCGGCCTATTTGCTGGAAGTTCACGACAACGACGTTGAGTGGGATGTGGATCGCTTTGCTGTCAAAGGCGCGCCCGAACGGTTCAAGACCATGAAGGAAATCGCCTTCGCCGCTTACAATCAGGCCATACCGGGGCTGGAACCCGGTCTGGAGGCCGTCAGCTATTATGATCCGCCGAATATGACCTATCCGTTCGGGGCCTATATCTGTGTCATGGAGATCGATGTTGATACCGGTGAATGGGATGTCCGGCAGTTCTATGCGCTGGACGATTGCGGCACGCGGATCAACCCGATGATCATCGAAGGGCAGGTCCATGGTGGCGTGACTGAGGCACTGGCCATCGCGATGGGGCAGGAGATTGCCTATGACGAGATGGGCAACGTCAAGACCGCGACGCTGATGGATTTCTTCATTCCGACCGCGTGGGAGACGCCAAATTATACCACCGATCACACGGTGACGCCGTCTCCGCATCATCCGATTGGGGCGAAGGGTGTCGGGGAAAGCCCGAACGTGGGTGGTGTACCTGCGTTTTCGAATGCGGTGCATGATGCCTTCCGCCCATTTGGTTTGGTTCAAAGCCACATGCCGCATGATCATTGGCGGATCTGGAAGATTGCCAACGGCCTGGGGATGCACGGCTAATCGGTTTCGAACCGGCTGTCGCCGGTCCGACCGAACGGAGGGGGTTCTACCCCCTCCGAAACCTCCCCCGGGATATTTTGGGCCAAATGAAGATGGGATCCTGGTTTTGACTTTGAGTGACGTGAAGAACGGGTTGGCCGCGCAGGGCTATGTCGCCGATGATCGGTTGGCGATGGCGTTGCATTTGGCGCAGGACCTGGGGCGACCCTTACTGCTCGAAGGTCCGGCGGGTGTGGGAAAGACCGAGGTTGCTAAGGCTGTGGCGGGCTGGCGCGATACCCGTTTGATCCGGTTGCAATGTTACGAGGGGCTGGACGCCAGCCACGCTATCTATGAATGGAACTATCAGCGCCAGCTTTTGGCCATTCGTGCCAGTGAAGCGCAGGGAGGAACCAGCGAGGCTCAGTTGTTTACAGATGAATATCTGCTGAAACGACCATTGTTAGAGGCTATTTCCGCCGCAGTTCCGCCTGTTCTGCTGATCGATGAGATTGATCGGGCGGATGAGGAATTTGAGGCGTATCTGCTGGAGATACTGTCCGATTTTCAGATTACGATTCCTGAACTGGGAACAGTCACGGCACGCGCGCGGCCGATTGTGATCCTGACTGCGAATGGAACGCGTGACCTGTCGGATGCGTTGCGGCGGCGGTGCCTTTACAGCTTCCTCGACTACCCGCCGCAGGAAACTGAATTGGCGATCCTGCAGGCCCGAATGCCAGATGTCGAGGCAACACTGGCGCAACAGATCGTTGGCGTTGTGCAGGCACTAAGGAAGGAAGATCTGGAGAAAACACCAGGCATTGCCGAGATGTTGGATTGGGCGGCTGCTTTGTCAGGATTGGGGGTCAATGACCTTGCCCAGTCACGCGATGAGGTGCAGGCAACCCTGGTTTGTCTTCTTAAAACCGCCGCAGATTACGACGCCGCCCCGCCCGAGGTAATGGATCGGCTGATTGGAAAGGTGGCATAATGCAGGTCACCCGATTTCCTGCTCGTGCGCATGGGCTTGCGGATCGCATGTCCGGTTTCATTGCGCATTTGCGGATGAATGGTCTGCGCGTTGGCCCAAAGGAAACCGGGGACGCGCTTTCTGTATTGTCGGCGATTGATGCGACCGATGCAGGGCAGGCCCGGCAGGCACTTTGTGCATTACTGGCCGGGGATGCCGAGGATTGGCGCCGCTTTGATGAGTTGTTTGACGCCTATTGGTTCAATGCCGGAAAGCAGCGGGCGGGCACAGCACAGACTGCGCACGTTCGGGTGCAATCGGCGAAACCCATGATCTGGCAAGCGCAGGATCAAGAAGGCAAGGACACTCAATCCGACACAGATCAGGCTACCACTCCTGATCCGAGCGACGGGGAGGCCGAGGGGATGGACGGGAAGCTGATTGCGACCCGCACGGCCAACCTGTCGCGTCGGGATTTGCGCGAAATCATGGATGAAGAGGCGCTAAAACAGGCGGAATCGGCGGCTTTGGCCCTTGCGCGTGCCATTCGGGATCGTCGGTCGCGCAGGCGCAAGCAGTCTCGCAGAGGGTCAGCTTTGGATATGCGACGGATCCAACGTGCCAGCCTTGCACGGGGCGGTGAGCCAATGGACTTGTTTCTTAAAGCTCGACCGCCGCGCCCAATGCGGATTGTGGCGCTGTGCGACGTGAGCGGATCGATGACGGTGTATTCCCGGGTCTTTCTCGCCTTTCTCAAGGGTCTGATCGGTACTGGGACCGAGGCCGACGCTTATCTGTTCCACACGAGGTTGATGCGTGTCACCGATGCGTTGCGCGACCATGACACGCTGCGCGCGGCCGGTCGGTTGTCGTTGATGGCAGAAGGGTTTGGCGGAGGCACGGATATCTCTGGCAGCCTTGAGAGCTTTCTGAACGGGTACGGCGCACGCGCATTGAACGGTCGCACGATCGTTCTGATCCTGTCAGATGGGTATTGCAGCTCAGATCCACAAGCGCTGGGCGATGTACTGGCGCGCATTCGGCGTAAGGCCCGACGCATCGTCTGGCTGAACCCGTTGAAAGGATGGAAAGATTATCAACCTATTGCCGCTGCGATGCAGGCGGCCGAACCGTACCTGGATGCGCACCTGCCGGCCAACACATTAGAGGCACTGGCGGCATTGGAGCCGCAGTTCCGAAAGCTGTGAAAGGAGCCCATATGGTAAATTTCGACATATTCGACACGATTGATCAACTGCGCCAGACCGGAGAGGCGTTCTGTGTAGCGACCGTATTGCGTACCGCGGATGCGACTTCGGCCAAAGCCGGAGGAAAGGCTGCGATCACGCGAGACGGTCAAATCCTGGGCCATTTGGGTGGCGCCTGTGTTCAACGCGCGGTTCGGTCGTCGGCACATGAGGCGTTGGCCAGTGGCGCACCGCAGATGATCCGGGTCAAACCTTCGAAAAAGGTGGTGAACATGACCGATCCCGATGGCGTACAGACGTTCAGAAGCGGGTGCCCTTCCGGTGGCACGGTTGATCTTTTGGTTGAACCCTATCGGCACGCGCCGCGGTTGGTGATATTTGGCGGGTCTCTCATCGCGACCGCGTTGGCCGCGCATGGCGCATTGGCCGGATTTCGCGTTTGCCTGTCTGATGATGCGGAAACATCCGGCGCATACACCCGTTTTGCGCCAGATAAGACGGCTGATTTGGGCATTGAAGCGCGGGACTTTGTGGTTGTTGCATCGCAGGGCCAAGGGGACAGCGTTGCCCTGAAAGCCGCGTTGGAAACGGGTGCGACCCGTGTTTCGATGGTGGCAAGCCGCCGCAAGGCTGATACTCTGACCGCAAAATTGATCGCGCAGGGAATGGATCCGCTGCAGGTTGCGCGGCTCAAATCTCCAGCAGGTCTGGATATTCACGCGATTGACCCGCACGAGATCGCTTTGTCGATCCTCGCCGAGATCGTGATGTGGCGGAACAGTGACAAATCCACGGAGCGGTCCCATGATGAGAAGCTTGCATAGGCGCCTAAGGGCGTTCTGGCCTGTACAACCTGAAACAACTGCCGAAAAAGCGGCGGAAACCGCACTTCTTGTTTTCCCAAGATGTTGCTGAACAAAGGATAGACTTTGATGGAATTGAGTGACGAAATCCGCATCTCGGCACCGCGCGACGTGGTTTACCGGGCGCTGAATGACCCTGACATCCTGCGTGAGTGCATTCCGGGTTGTGAAGAGCTGATCCAAAACTCGCCTGAAGACCTCGAGGCTAAGGTGGTTTTGAAAATTGGCCCGGTCAAAGCGCGGTTTGCAGGGGAGGTGACGCTGGACACGTCGAACGCACCGGATGGGTTTTCCCTGAGCGGAGAAGGTAAAGGTGGTGCTGCCGGCTTTGCCAAGGGTGGGGCCGAAGTCACGTTGACGGAAGATGGTGCCGAGACATTACTGGCTTACACTGCGAACGTAAGTATCGGAGGCAAGATAGCGCAGCTGGGCAGCCGGTTGATTGCAGGGACTGCCAAGAAACTATCTGGGAAATTCTTCACGCGGTTCGGGGAAATCGTTTCAGAGCAGTCTGCGTCCTGAAGTGCGCGACTAATAGGGGTGTTGGTCACGCCGCTAGTCTGTCAGCGGCCAGCATCTGCTGGTGTAATCCGTCATAGCCTCTGAGATAGGATCGATTGGTTCGGCTGATAAACACGTCAAAGCAAAGGCCAAAAGTTTCCCTCGCTGGGGGCCGACAGCGGTCAAGGCTGTTGCGACATTGAGCCAGCCGACCGATTGGCGGCCACCGTGGGCGGTATCTTGACGACACCGCTGTCATATTTCAAATTACCCTCATGGGGCCGCGAACGCCCCGTGAGGCCTAGGCCCAAGTTTCGCATCCACGACACCCGCAACAGCAGGGAGGATGCGCATGAATACGCACCAGAAATTCAAAACCTATGTTCCCGGCCAACATGTCGTTCGGGGTATCCCGTTCAAAGCTCATAAGATCGACGGCTTTACGCCCGAAATGCTCGAACAGCATTTTGAGCAGGTGTATGGCGGCGCGGTTCGCCGCTTGAACGAGATCGAAAAGCAGATTGCGAGGGATGATCGCAACGATGCTCTGCTCGCAGAGCACCTTACTGTTGCCAACTTGGTCATTCTGCACGAACTACATTTCTTATCCCTTGGCGAAGAAGGCGGTGAAGAGCTATCGGATTCGGCTCTAACACAAGCTATTGAAGCAGTTTTTGGCAGCGTCGCAGCCTGGCGGGTCGAATTCTCGTCAATGGCGACGTTGGGAGAAGGTGGTTGGGCTATTCTGGCGTGGTCGGATCGATTTGGTCGGTTGATGAATGTCAGAACGATCGATAGTGCGCAGTTTCTATCCGATGCGGTTCCTCTTCTTGTGCTCGACATGGGAGAGCACGCCTTTTCCGGTGATTTTGGGTTGGACCGGATGGGTTATGTCTCTGCGTTCCTACAAAGTGTTCATTGGGTGCGCGTGGCGGAACGATTCCACCGATCACTGGGTGGGGCGGTGGTGAATGAGAAAGCCGATCCCAACCAGATTTCGATCAGCGAGCTGAAGGACAGTCTTGACCGCGGCGACGATGTTCTGGTTCTCGATGTACGGCACGATGACGACTGCGAACGATACAGAAACCGAATACCGGGAAGCGAATGGCATGACTCTTTTGATGTTGCTGCGTGGGCCAACGACTTGCCCAAAGATAAGCCAGTCGTGGTTTATTGCATGTATGGTTTCTGGGTCAGTCAAAAGGCAGCGGAGGAACTGCGTATGTACGGCATCAACGCACGTAGCCTTTCAGGCGGTGTTACGGCGTGGCGCGCAATGGGCTACTCATCGTCAAGCGATATCGAATAGGCGTTACTTTCAGGTGTTCCATTTGATGAGGCTCGCAGTCAATCCGCGAACAATTTCTGTTTTCCAGAAATAAGGTTAGATAAAAGCAAACATATCGAGAGCGCGAGGCGGATTCTAAAACATGGGTATGTTGATCGACGGCCGATGGGACCAAAACGCGGACAGATCAATGCTGTCCGGCACCTACCGCCGAGAAGCTAGTGTTCTGGCTACGATCATTGATGCGGATGTGTTGCATGCTTTGCGGCACGATCCAGATCGGTTTGTGTTGATCGCCTCAGCAAGTTGCCCATGGTCTCATGCGACGGTGATTGTGCGGCAGCTAAGCGAGCTTTCTGACAATGTGCCAATACAATGGGCAGGCGGGCGACGTATCGAAGGCTATGGCCTGCTGCCAGAAGGGCCGATTACGCGATTGGGCAATATCAAACACGCCCATCAGCTCTATTCCCTGACCGATCCCACATACACCGGTCGCGCAACAGTGCCGATGCTATGGGACAGCAAACGTCAGCTGGTGCTGTCCAATTCCTCGGCCGACATAATCTTGGCGTTTAATCAAGCTGGCCGGGGCCCCGAGCTGCGGCCAGACAACTTGGCAAGCGAGATTGATAAGCTGACCAGTCAGATCTTTGATGGCCTGTCAAATGCGGTCTACCGCGCTGGCAAAGCCGAACGACAAGGCGAATACGATGATGCGGTCGACACAGTGTTCGACACAATGGATCGCCTTGAAGATCGATTGATGGATCAGCGCTTTCTCTTTGGAGATAATCTGACGACCGCTGATATTCGCCTTTTTGCTACTCTGGTACGGTTCGATACTGTGTACGCAACGCATTTTCGCTGCACCAGAAAAAGACTGGTGGACTATCCAGCTCTCTGGCGCTTTACGCGCCGTATTTACCAGGGCCCAGGCGTGAAAGAGACTGTTAATTTTGAAGAAATTCGCTTCGGCTATTACGTAAATGACGGAAGCCACAATCCGTTTGGGATAATCGCCCAGCAACCCCAGATCAATTGGGATTGTCGCGACGGGCTTTAAACCATCGCCCAGATCGTGTCCCCCAAGTCATGGCAAGCGCGACCGGGTGGTCAGGTAGCGTTCGAAGATGCTCATGAGCGGGCCTCGGATGATTGAACCTGCAGTTTTCCGGATGTCAGCGCCGCAATGGCAACCATCAAAGCGGCCGTGCCCAGCACAAGCGGCAATCCTCCGATCTGGTAAGTCAGGCCGGACAGCACGGTGCCCAGCAACCGACCGGATGCGTTTGCCATGTAATAGAAGCCGACATCCATCGTGACCCGCTCGGCCTGCGTAAAGGACAGGATCAAGTAGGAATGCAGCGAGGAATTGACCGCAAAGATGGCACCAAAAACCAATAGGCCAATCACCAGTGTGATCGTTAGCCAAGGTTCAGGACCAGAGGTCATCAATACGGCACCCATGAGGGCAGCGGGTACGCAAAACAACAGCGCGGCCCAACTGCGCGCGGCACGGATCAGGTCGTCTTCGGATCGCTCAGCGGCGCGCAGGATCTTTGGCGCGCTGGCCTGGACCGCTCCGTATAGGATAACCCAAACGGCCATGAACGTGCCGATCATGAAGAACGCTGCTCGGTTACCGTCTTCCGTTCCGTCGGACAGCACGGCGTAAAAATAGATCGGGATGCCAACGACAAACCAAACATCGCGCGCACCGAACAGAAAGACGCGCGCCGCCGATAGCCAGTTTACATTGGCAGATTTCGAAAACACCTCGGAGAATTTCGCGCCTTTGCGGCCCTTGGGCAGGCCGGACGGCATCAGGATCGCAACTGCGATCAGGATCGCACCCAGCACGACCGCCATGACCAGAACGGCCCAGATAAATCCCAAAGTCGCCAGCAGTGCCGCGCCCAACAGGAACCCAAGACCTTTGATTGCGTTTTTGGATCCGGTCAGCACAGCGACCCAGCGGAACAATCCGCCGCCCTCAGTCGGTGCCAGCAGTTTCACGGCGGATTTCGAGGACATCTTGGCCAGATCCTTGGCGACCCCGCTGGCCCCTTGCACGATCATCACAAAGGCAACCGAAACCCCGACGGTCCAGCCCGGATCAAGCTGCGTCAGCGTCAGCAGCGCCAAAACCTGCAGGCCAAGTCCAGCATAAAGGGTCGAGGTCAGCCCAAAACGTGCCGCGATCCACCCCGCCGCAAGGTTGGTGGCCATCCCTGCAATCTCGTAGAGCACGAATAGATAGGCCAGCTGAACCGGTGAGAAGCCCAGAGTGTGAAAGTGCAACAGCACCAACATTCTGAGTGCTCCGTCGGTCAGCATAAAGGCCCAATAAGCCGCAGTGACTGCGATGTAGGCCGACAGCCCCTCGGGCCGTTGGGTCAAAGCGAGGCACCAACCATCAGGGCAACATCGACCAGACGATGCGCATAGCCCATTTCATTGTCGTACCACGCGTAGATCTTCACCTGCGTGCCGTTCACCACCATGGTCGACGGCGCATCGATGATCGAAGACCGTTCATCATTGGTGTAATCGGTCGAAACCAGCGGGCGGGTTTCGTAGCCGAGAATTCCCTTCAACGGGCCGTCGGCCGCGACCTTGAAGAAGCTGTTGACCTCTTCCGCCGTGGTCTCCCGTTCGACCTCGAAAACGCAATCGGTCAGTGATGCGTTCAGTAGCGGAACGCGCACCGCGTGGCCATTCAGTCGCCCGGTGAGCTCGGGGTAGATCAGGGTGATGGCCGTGGCCGACCCGGTGGTGGTCGGGATCAAAGAGTTCAGCGCAGACCGCGCGCGGCGCAGGTCTTTTGCCGGACGGTCCACGATGGTCTGCGTATTGGTCACATCATGGATTGTAGTGATTGACCCGTGGCGGATGCCGAGGTTTTCGTGGATGACCTTGACCACCGGGGCCAGGCAATTGGTGGTGCATGAGGCGGCCGTCACGATGCGGTGCGCGGATGGATCATAGGTTTCTTCATTGACACCGCAGACGATATTGGCCGTTGGACCATCTTTGACAGGCGCCGAGACGACAACCTTCTTTACGCCCGCTTCGAAGTACGGGGCTAGTTTTGCCTCGGTCTTGAAGACGCCGGTGCAGTCGATCACCACGTCGACCCCGTCCAGAGGCAGGGCGTTCAGGTCTTTGACACCGATAAAAGGCAGGCGGGTTCCGTTGATTGTGACACTGTTTTCGTCATGCGTGAATGTGGCATCCCAACGTCCGTGAACGGTGTCGAACTCGAGCAGGTGGGCATGCATTTCCGGATCACCTACTGCATCGTTGACCCAGGCAATCTTTGCACCCTTCTCTAACAAGGGTTTCAGGGCGAGCTTTCCGACCCGGCCCAGCCCGTTCACAGCATATGTCGTCATGTCATTTCCTCAGATGGTGTCCTGCCGATGTCATCGACGGCGGATTGCAGCGCTATGCGGTCCAGGCTTTCGACCGGCAGCGATGTAAACGCCTCAATCCGACGTTTCAGCGCCCCGTAAGCGTTCTGGAACGCCAGGCTTTTCTCGGCATCGGTGCCGGTGGCTTTGACCGGATCGACCATGCCCCAATGCCCGCTGATCGGCTGGCCTTCCCATGGGGGGCATTCCTCGTTTGCCGCCTGATTGCAGACGGTAAACACGAAATCCATTTCCGGCGCGTCCGACCCGGTGAATTCCGAGATATTCTTTGAGCGCAGTACCGACGTATCGTGGCCTTTTTCGTTCAGGACATGAAGGGCAAACGGGTTCAGCTTGGAGTTGGGCTGTGTTCCCGCAGAAAACACATTGAACTTGTCGCCTGCAATTTCGCGCAGCAGAGTTTCGGCAAAGATTGAGCGGGCGGAATTGCCCACGCAAATGAACAGGACATTAAACTTTCGGTCCGTCATGGCGTCACCTCCTTGGGTGAAGGGCATGCAAAGATCAGGGCGACCACGGCAGCAATCAACGATCAGAAAGTCGAGCATGCGTTGCACGTTTTTCATTTCAACAGAATAGAGCAGAGATGTTCCTGAGCGTGTCTGCGACACCAACCCCGACCGTTGCAGCGCGTTCAGATAATTCGACAGGGTGCTGGGTTTGATACCCAGTTCCGATGAAAGCTCGCCTGCCGGAACAGTGTCAGGAAACCGTCGCATTAACATGCGAAACACGCTGATACGCTGGGGGTGGCCAAGGATGGCTAGCTGATTTGTTATTTCTTCTATCATATTTCATGAAATATAGAATTAACAAGCTTGTGTCGAGTCAGATCTGACAACGCAGATCACAGTTTTTAAGCTCTTACCGAAGCCGTGGCTCTTACACGAGGGAACGATTTCAGAGATTTTCTAAAAACACCAAAACTGGATCAAACTCCGGCAAACAACCACCATATCGAGGCTTGCACTGTTTCAGCTGACCGTTTAAACGATCCGTCGCATCTTTGTTGGACCGCCGAGTTTCGCCGATACAGCAAAGGTCGCCGCTGTAGCTCAGCTGGTAGAGCACGTCATTCGTAATGATGGGGTCGGGGGTTCGAGTCCCTTCAGCGGCACCACGTAATTCCAAAACAACAACCGACAATTGGCGCGGTTATTTGAGGCGTATTGTGTCTGCCTTCGGATCCACCTGTTGTTCTGGGCGCGTCCCGTGATCTTGCCATTGGTCGGGCATGCATAGTCGACGGATCGGTCAGCAGTTACCCGGTGATTGGGGATATTCCCCCGGCGAATGCTGCTAGGATTGGCGCGGCCAGTGCAAAGCCAGCACGTATGATGTCGCCCGTACCCTCGGCGAGCTTGTGTGAAGACCTCCACTCTTCAATATCAAACGCATCCTCAGCATCACTTTCCCGGCTTGCGGCGATGGCAAGGTTGGCAATCCTTCCATCCAGTATGACAGCCACGGGAAGGAAATAGCTCAACATCAACAAGCAGAAATAGGTTCCCGTAAAAAGTGCGGATGCGGTCACCAGTGAATTGTAGGCGGCTTTTTCAGAATCCGAGATCACGGGCAAGGGCCAGTACATCCAGCTTGCAGCAAAAAACATGCCAAAGGTGAGGATGAGACTGGACAGATATAGTTGTTGCCGCATCTGACGCAGGTTCTTCGCCAGCTCTGCGGCCGTTTCTTCGATGCTACGGGTTTCGCGGGATCCCAGACACAGGATCATACCAACGATCAATGACCCGATGGCAAGCCCGGCAAGTGCATTGATCACGTCCAAAATGCGCCTGAACAAGGTAAATACCGGCATTTCCCCGCATTTTCCCAGCAACCAGGAATCCTCAGGGTCGATACACCCGGGCAGAGTGCCCTGAGACAAGGCCGATTCAAATACGGCCTTGCCAACCTGGTGATAGATTTGCGGGGTCTTGGACGCCATATGTTGTTGGACAGTGGGCAAGATGGCCAGAACAAGGATGGTCAGAACAATCGTGATAGCGGTTATTCTGGTTCGGCGTTCCATTGGGCGGATCAAGTTGCGGGCCAACACAGCCACAGGCAACAAGGTGAGGGCTGCAAAAAACCAAGCCGCCGCAAGAAACCGGAACCGCCCAACCGTCTCAAGCCACGTACGCTCGTCGACAAGAATGCTGACGGGGACGTCCAATTCGGTCGCAATCATGTGCTTTTGGATGACCTCATGCAGCGCAAAAACACAAACTGGCAGCAACGCGATTGCGAAATAACCCAGTCTAACTCGACGTTTAGTCACGTCGTCCCCTTCTTGTTTCGGCACTCCACGACAAGAAGGGTAACATGAATTCGACTCGTCGGCGACTTTCCGGATATAAGAGGGTATGGCAAACGCGCTGACATCTCAGTGCAGTCAGATCAGATGGACGTCCAATTGGTTGAATTGATCGTCAAGCGCGTCGGATTACGCGGATGCCAAATTCACTTGCTGCGTGACGTGGGGCATGTCGGTCGATAACTAAGCGCGCTTTTCTCCAATCGACGCGACCCCGAGAACGTCCAGCACCTTGGCTTCGATATGTTCGGCATTCATGCCCGCTGCCGTATACATATCTGCGGGGTTTGCGTGGTCGATGAAAACATCCGGTAAAACCATCGAGCGATACTTTAACCCGTGATCAAATATGCCTTCATCGGCCAGCAGTTGTGCGACATGACTGCCGAAACCGCCGATCGCGCCTTCTTCGATGGTGATCAGAGCTTCGTGATTGGCGGCCAGATCCAGGATCAGATCGCGATCAAGCGGCTTGGCAAATCGGGCATCGGCGATGGTAGGGGTGATGCCCTTGGCCGATAATGCCTCGGCGGCCTTCTGAACCTCGGCCAATCGGGTGCCAAAGGACAACAAGGCCACGCGCGCGCCCTTCTGGATCAATCGGCCTTTGCCGATTTCAAGAATCTCACCACGCTCCGGAAGATCGACTCCAACGCCCTCACCGCGCGGATAGCGGAAGGCAATCGGGCCATCGTTGTGTGCGGCCGCAGTGGCCACCATATGCATCAATTCAGCCTCATCCGCAGCGGCCATGACGACCATACCGGGCAGGTTGGACAGGTATGCAACGTCGAAAGATCCGGCATGGGTCGCTCCGTCGGCACCCACCAGCCCGGCACGGTCGATCGCAAAGCGCACTGGCAGACGTTGGATCGCCACGTCATGCACAACCTGATCATAGCCACGCTGCAGGAAGGTGGAATACATCGCACAGAATGGCTTCATCCCCCCAGCGGCCAACGCCGCCGAGAAGGTCACGCCATGCTGCTCGGCAATGGCCACATCGAAACAGCGCGACGGATACCGTTCGGCGAACAGGTTCAACCCGGTCCCATCTGGCATCGCCGCGGTAACGGCCACGATCTTGTCGTCACGGGATGCTTCATCAACCAGAGACTTGCCGAAGACCGACGTATAAGACGGCGCATTGGAGGGTGTTTTCTTCTGCTCGCCTGTGACCACGTCGAACTTAGCCGTAGCATGCCCTTTGTCGCGAGCCTGTTCGGCCGGGGCATAGCCTTTGCCCTTTTTTGTCAGCACATGGATCAGAATCGGGCCTGTTGCCCGCGCCTTGACCGTGCGCAGAACCGGCAGCAACTGGGCCAGGTCATGCCCGTCGATGGGACCGAGATAGGAAAAGCCTAGCTCCTCAAACAATGTGCCGCCAACAGCCATGCCTTTCAGCATTTCCTTGGCGCGCTTTGCGCCCTCGCGGAAAGGTTCGGGCAATAGAGACACCGCGCCTTTGGCGGCGGCTTTTAGATCGTGAAAGGGTTCTTCCGCATAGATCCGCGACAGGTAATTGGACAGTGCTCCAACCGGCGGTGCAATGCTCATCTCATTGTCGTTAAGGATAACGATCAGGCGCTTCTTCAGGTGGCCCGCGTTGTTCATCGCTTCAAACGCCATCCCCGCAGACATCGATCCATCCCCGATGACGGCAATCGCATCGCCCAATCCTTCGGGGGTGACGCCTCCCAGATCGCGCGCAACTGCAAACCCCAAGGCTGCACTGATCGAGGTCGAGCTGTGTGCCGCCCCGAACGGGTCATACGGGCTCTCGCTGCGTTTAGTAAAGCCGCTGAGGCCATCCTTCATGCGCAACGTACGGATACGGTCGCGCCGTTCGGTTAGGATCTTGTGCGGGTAACACTGGTGCCCAACGTCCCAGATGATCTTGTCGCGTGGCGTGTCAAACACAGCGTGCAGGGCTGCCGTCAGCTCGACCACACCCAAGCCTGCACCCAAATGCCCGCCTGTGACGGACACCGCCGAAATAGTCTCGGTCCGCAATTCCTTTGCCACCTGATGCAATTGAGCGTCCGAGAACTGCTTGAGATCCGCCGGGCGGTTCACAAGATCCAGCAAAGGCGTATTCGGGCGTTCAGACATTTGGTACGTTCCTGGCTTAGCTGTCCCGGGCAATAACGAAGCGGGCGGCGTCCTTCAAGGTTTCAGCCTTAGGGCCATATCCATCAAGCGCCGCGCACGCTTGATCCACCAGATCAGTGGCACGGGTCTTGGCGGCGTCCAGTCCCAACAGAGAAACAAATGTTGCCTTCCCTGCCGCGGCATCTTTTTGCAGGCGCTTGCCCGCCTTTTCGGCGTCACCCTCGATATCCAAGATGTCATCGGCAATTTGAAAAGCAAGGCCAAGGGCTTGGGCATATTGGCGCAAGGGTTCGGGATCGGCCTGTGCCAAGCGCGCTCCGCCG
Source organism: uncultured Ruegeria sp. (assembly GCF_947504215.1). Lineage (GTDB taxonomy): Bacteria > Pseudomonadota > Alphaproteobacteria > Rhodobacterales > Rhodobacteraceae > Ruegeria. The sequence continues at coordinate 20,680 of NZ_CANNGO010000005.1, forward strand.
CAGGCAGACCACTCGATCAGCGCACCGGTTTTGCCCGATTGCAGGCGGGTGATGTCGGAAAGATTCAAGGGGTCCAGGGCGGTCTCCGCTGCAACATCCAATGCCTGACCCAGTACCATCCCCTGAGCGCCACTGGCTGTGGCCAAAGTCAAAGCCAAGTCAGCACGAATTTCAGCGGTTCCGACCTCGGTCCGGGTACACAGTTCAAACGCCAACGCCTGCAGCGCATCCCCGGCCAGCAGAGCGGTGCCTTCGTCCCATTTCATATGCACGGTCGGGCGTCCGCGCCGCAGGTCGTCATCATCCATACAAGGCAGATCATCGTGAACCAGAGAATAGGCGTGTAGCGCCTCGATGCCTGTGGCTGGCCAGATCGCGCGCGCCTCATCGATGGTATGCAACCGGGCGCTTTCCAGTACAAGAAACCCGCGCAGCCGCTTACCGCCCTGAGTGGCATACCCCATCGCCCGGGTCACATCCAGATCATCCAGTGCGCCCAGAACCAGATCGAACTGCTCCTGAATGCGCGCCGCATCCTGCGCCAGTCTTTCGCGAAACATTTACTGGCCTTCGACAGGTGTAGTCCCGGTCGGCTGACCATTGGCATCCAGAGTAATCGCCGCGACCTTTTCTTCGGCGCGCTTCAACTCATCCTCGCAGCGTTTCTTCAGTGCCGCGCCACGTTCATACAGCGCGATAGACTGATCCAGCGCCACGTCACCGCGCTCCAGCTGGCCAACAACGGCCTCAAGCTCTTTCATCGCCTGTTCAAATGTCATCTGCTCAACGGGGGTATCGGTCATCGGGCTGCCTTCATCAGTTCTTCCACATGGGCGCGCGTTGCATCGGCCAGCGCGTTCAGATCATACCCGCCTTCCAGAGTCGAGACGATACGGCCCTCACAAACCTCATCAGCAATCTTGCAGAGCTCAGCTGTGATCCAGGCGAAATCGCCGGTCGACCAATTCAGATTGGCCAGCGGATCGTCCTGATGCGCGTCAAACCCGGCCGAGATGATGATCAGTTCCGGCTTGAACGCTCGCAGACGCGGAAAGGCCTGTGTTTCATAGGCGGCCCGCATCTCGGCCCCACCGGTGCCGGGGGCCAGCGGGATGTTCAACACCGTGTCATACGCACCAGATTCATCCGGCCGCCCCGATCCGGGCCACAGTGGCATTTGCTGGCTGGTGATCACCAGTGCGCGCCGTTCGTCCCACAGCAGATCCTGTGTGCCATTGCCGTGATGCACATCGAAATCGACCACGGCGACGCGCTTTACCCCATGATGATCCAAGGCGTGTTTGGCGGCCAGCGCCGCATTGCCAAACAGGCAAAACCCCATCGCGGTTTCTTTTTCTGCGTGATGCCCCGGCGGACGGATTGCACAGAACGCATTTGGCGCCTCGCCGCCCAGCACCATATCCACCGCGCGCACTGCTGCCCCAGCCGCACGATAGGCCGCATCGACCGACCCGGGAGACATGAACGTATCACCATCAATCTGGGCGAACCCGTCGTTTGGCCGGTTGCCTCGTATGTCCCGAATGTGACTTTCGGGGTGGACGCGCATCAAATCATCATCTGCGGCCAGCGGTGCCGTGACCTTGTTCAGCTCCAAAGGTTCCAATGCGTGCAAAATATGCTCCAACCGGGCGACCCGTTCGGGATGTCCTGTTGGTGTCACATGCCCAAGGCAATCCGCGTGGGTCAAAAGGGCTGTTTTCATCGGAATCCCTTGTTCATCTGGCCAAAAATATCCTCGCCGAAGGCTTGAAAACGCCGCGCAGCGGCACTGTTAATCTGGCGCCAACATGTAACCGGCGCCCCGTACAGTTTGCAGATAGCGCGGCTGTTTCGGGTCCTGTTCGATCTTACGGCGCAAGCGCGTGATCTGAACATCCACGGCGCGTTCCTGTGCCTGCCCCTTGTCGCGCCCAAGATCTTCGACCAGCTTTGCCCGGCTAATCGGTTCTCCGGGCTGTGCCGAGAAGATCTTCATCAACTGGCTTTCGGTGGCGGTCAGGCGCACCGGGTCCTCGCCCTGCCACATCTCACCACGTTCGATGTCATATCGGATCGGGCCGAGGGTTAGGATCTTTGTTGTTGCATCCTGTGCGGGTGTTTCAGGCATCCGCCGCAGGATCGCATTGATACGCAACAACAGCTCTTTTGGCTCGAAGGGTTTGGCCAGATAGTCATCTGCTCCCGCTTCAAGGCCGGCGATCCGATGCTCGGTCTCGCCACGTGCCGTCAACAACAGGATCGGCGTTGTGCTTGTTTCGCGCAGCGCGCGGGTCAGGCTGACACCGTCTTCGCCGGGCATCATCACGTCCATAACGATCAGATCAAAATCCAACCCCGACAAGACCCGACGCGCATGTGCCGCATCCCGTGCCGCCGTGACCAGAAACTCATTTCGCATCAAGAACTTCTTGAGCAGATCGCGGATGCGCTCATCATCATCCACTATCAGCAGGTGGGCGTCCATGTTGCTCATGAGGTTGTGTCCCGAAGTTTCGTGTAGGCATGACGCATATCAGCATCCATCATTGCTTCAAGCACTTTGCGGAATCCGGCAACCGCTTCGGGGCCTGCGTCTTTGTAGGCCGCACGCATGCGCGCGCGCTGCGCGTCCGATAGCTGTGCTTCCAATGCCCGTCCGTTTTCGGTCAGAAACAAATGGCGTTCGCGCTTGTCGACGGTTCCAACACGGCTTTCGACAAGGCCGTCTTCGATCAACGTTCTGAGAACTCTGTTCAGCGACTGTTTTGTAACGCCCAGAATGGCCAAAAGATTGTTGACCGTTGTACCGGGTGCGCGGTTGATAAAATGGATCGCCCGATGGTGCGCGCGACCATAGGCCAGTTCGGCCAGGATGCGGTCTGGATCAGCGGTAAATCCTCGGTAGGCAAAGAACATCGCCTCGATCCCTTGTCGCAATTGCTCATCTGTCAAAAACAACAAGCTTTCGCCACCAAACAAAGGGGCTGGGCGGATGTCGGACATATCATGCCTCATTCGTTACACGGGTTTGACTTTATGTCAGCGTTATTGACATTCCAAGAGCGCACAGGTATCGAATCGCAGTTTTTGCGTAACTTTATGACCATTTCGGACCTAAATAGCGCAATAATCGGAAATTCAACCCGGTTCAGGAGGTTTCGCATGGCGGGGTATGACGATCGTGACGGTGTCATCTGGATGGATGGCGAACTGGTGCCCTGGCGGGACGCCAACGTGCATCTCCTGTCCCACGCGATGCACTACGCGTCCTCGGTGTTCGAAGGCGAGCGCGCCTATAACGGCAAGATCTTCAAGAGCCGCGCGCATTCGGAACGGCTGATCGCATCGGCTGAGGCTTTGGATATGCCAATGCCATATACGATTGATCAGATCGAAGCTGCAAAGGAAGAAGCTTTGGAAGCCAGTGGGCTGCAAGACGCTTATGTGCGCGCGCTTGTCTGGCGCGGGTCGGGTGAAGATATGGGCGTGGCTTCGGCCAAGAACCCGGTCCGCATGGCGGTCGCGGTTTGGCCATGGGGAGCGTATTATGGTGATGCCAAGATGCAGGGCGCCAAGCTGGACATTGCAGAATGGAAGCGGCCCAGCCCGGAAACGATCCCGGTGCATGCCAAGGCGGCGGGACTGTATATGATCTGCACGATCTCGAAACATAAGGCCGAGGCCAAAGGGTGTTCGGACGCTTTGTTCATGGACTACCGCGGATATGTGGCTGAAGCGACGGGCGCCAATGTGTTCTTCGTGAAAGATGGTGAGGTGCATACCCCGCTGGCCGATTGCTTCCTAAATGGCATCACCCGCCAGACCGTGATCCAGATGCTGAAAGACAAAGGCATCAACGTGATCGAGCGTCACATCATGCCCGAGGAAATGGCTGGTTTCGAACAATGCTGGCTGACCGGTACCGCGGCCGAAGTTACGCCAGTTGGACAAATCGGCGACTACACCTTTGAAGTGGGCGAGTTGACTCGCGAAATCGCCGGCGACTACGAAAAGCTCGTTCGCAGCTAAGACCACAGTTGGATTATTAGAATTTGAGCCGCCGTTTCTTAACCGGCGGCTCACTTTGGTTCGATAATCTCAATGCACTTTGCTTTTTGGCGTTACAGTCTGACCAGCAATCCGCCCAAACCAATCTGCGCTCAAGTTGCTCTTTGGTCGCATTTTTAGGCTTGAAAATCCCGACAAAAATAATCAGTTATATATCAACACTGGATGATCTAGCATTTGGCATTGAGTTTCGAGGCGGTTTGCGCGCTTAGCGCAGGATATGGTGAGAGCACGCCGCCGCCTCGGAAACGAATTGAAGATTGGGCTGCCGCAGGGGCGAAAGGGTCAGAAATGGGCGATCCGCTTGACGAAATCATTTCCCGGCACGATGCGGCCACGTCGTGTGGATGTTCGTGTTGCGACGACGATTTCGCGGCTTATGCCGAGCAGAAGAAGCGCGCGCTTGCGATCGAGGAGCCCACGGCGAACGCGACACTGCCTGAAAGTGCTGCCAGTCGGCGCGGATCGGTGCGGTATATCTTTGAAACAGTGCTGGCGGAATCAAGCACCAAAGACGGGTGATCGACGTCGACAAGGCATTTACGTCGATCTATTGACCCTTTAGTAATCCACGCCGCGCTGGGCCTTGATCCCGGATTTGAAAGGGTGCTTTTCTTCGGTCATTTCTGTCACCAGATCGGCATAATCCCGAAGCTCTTGTGGCGCGTCACGTCCCGTCAGGAAGACACTCGTGCGGTCGGATCGCGCATTTAGACCTTCCATCACTTGCTCAACCGACAAGTATTCATAGCGCAACGCTATGTTGATCTCGTCCAAGACAACCAGATCATATTCGCCGCTTGCCATCAGATTACAGGCCTTGTCGAAGGCCGCATTGGCGGCCGCGATATCACGCTCGCGGTCCTGCGTGTCCCAGGTAAAGCCTTCGCCCATTGTGTGCCAGGTCACCAGATCACGCTCTTGGAAAAAGCGCCGCTCGCCGGTTTTCCATTTGCCTTTGATGAACTGCACAACGGCGACCTTCTGACCCCAGCCCAATGCACGGATCACAACGCCAAACGCGGCCGAGGATTTGCCTTTGCCTTTACCGGTATTGATCAGAATCAGACCACGTCCCGGGTCGACGGCCTCGGACACTTTTTTGCGGTGCTTGGCCTGCACCTTTTGCATCTTATCCTTGTGATCCTGCGCGTCGCTCATGGGGCACCCTCTTTGACTGTTGCGCCCAACCTAGGGGAAGTTCGCAAAAGGTAAAGTCACGCTTTGGGGTCTGTGACGGATCGCGCCTTGCCGCGTTCCAGCCCCAGCTGGTGTTCGCGCCAAATCACCACCACGTTGCCGGTAATCACCAATGCAGCCCCGATCAGGATGGCAATTGTCGGCAGTTCGTCGAACCAAATATAGCCGATAACAATGGCAAATAGCATGGTGGTGTAGTCGTAGGGTGCAAGCATAGACGCCTGTCCAAACCGATAAGACGAGGTCACGAGGATCTGGGCAACACCGCCGGTCAATCCGACCGCGATCAAGATCGTCGCCTGCTCCCATGTGGGCATGGTCCAGCCCCAAAAAGCCGTCAGCCCCGACAGCAGCGTTCCAGTGACGCAAAAATAGAAAACAATGGCGGCCGGATGATCCACCTGTACGAGTTGCCGAATATGGATTTGCACAAACGACCGGGCAATCGTCGCCGCCAAAACACAGAGCGCACCAATCGTGGCAGCTGTTTCCATTTCTGTGCTGCCAAGGCGCGGCCAGACCATGATCAGAACGCCAAACAGGCCCAGGGCGACGGCCCCGATACGGATCATGCGGATACGTTCGCCCAACATCACCGCCGCCAGAATCAGGGTGAAGATGGGGGTGGCATACCCAATTGCAGTGACCTCGGGCAGCGGCAGCAGGCTGAGCCCGGTGAAGGTCAGGCCCATGGCGGTTGTTCCTAAGACCCCGCGCCAGAAATGGCCCATCGGTTTCTTGACGACAAAGCCTTGCGCCAATTCTCCGCGAGCAATCAGCCAGATGATGATGATTGGAATGGCGAACAACGACCGGAAGAACACCAGCTCACCGGGCGGGAAATCCTCGGACAACACCTTGACCAAAGCCGACATCGACGTGAACAGAAACAGGGCGCTGAGTTTCAGCGTCACGGCCAGGACCGGTCGATGCGATGTTAAGGATTTTGCCATTGGCGGGACCCTGCGCCTTTGAAGGGGAAAGATCAACGGGTCGGATCAGGGATCGACCCATGTTTGTGGCAAAGGGCTGCCGATCTCGTCCGCCAGTTCCTGCAGATAGCGGATCATCCAGCTGGTTCTGTGCTGCGCAAGCCGTTTGCCGCCTTCAGTCAGCATGTCCTGTTGCAAGTTCAGCAGTTTGACCTTCCAGTGATCGATAGAGAATTGAAGATCATCCAGCGTGCGATTTTCGGCAAACGGGTCGGCTGGATCGTAGAGCATCCGCCCCAGCGCGCCTGACACCAAAAACGTACGAGCCATCCCTATCGCACCCAGCGCATCCAGCCGGTCTGCATCTCGCAGAATACGGGCCGTGGGGGTTTCCGGTTGCATTTTGGCCGAGAAACTGTGGGCTTCGATCGCGTGTTGCACGACCTGAATATCTGCAGTCCGAAAGCCCAATTCAGCCAGAATAGGCTCTGATTCCTCTGCAGATTTGCGGGATGCCAAATGGCGGTCAGGGTGGTCCTTGGGCAGGTTTACCAGATCATGCAGATAGCTGGCGGCCAGCAATACTACCATGTCCGCATGATCGTCGGCGATCGACTGAGCATTGACCCAGACCCGATCCAGATGTGCAAGATCATGGGCAGGATCGGTCTGCATCCGCTGCATGACAACCGCACGCAGCCGGGTGCGCAGATCAGCCAATATGCCCACGATTCTCGCCGATCTGACCACGGTGCAGCAGCAGGTGGTCCAGGATGACGCAGGCCATCATCGCCTCGCCCACCGGAACCGCGCGAATACCGACGCAAGGATCATGACGGCCCTTGGTGATGATCTCGGTCTCTTCTCCGGATTTGGTGATGGTCTTGCGCGTGGTCAGGATGGATGAGGTCGGTTTTACCGCAAAGCGCACAACAACATCCTGCCCCGTGGAAATTCCACCCAGTATGCCGCCAGAGTGGTTTGAACTGTATTGGGGTCCGTTTTGACCCATGAAGATCTCGTCTGCATTGGCCTCACCCGTAAGCTCGGCTGCGGCCATACCTTCACCGATTTCAACGCCTTTGACGGCGTTGATCGACATCATCGCAGCGGCCAAATCAGTGTCTAACTTGGCATAAACTGGCGCACCAATGCCGGCGGGAACACCTCGGGCGACCACCTCGACTATGGCACCAACGGAATTGCCTGACTTACGCAGGCCATCCAGATACGTGGCCCAATCCTCGGCGGCCTTGGCGTCCGGGGTCCAGAATGGATTCTGTTCGATCTGAGACCAGTCGAAGTTTTCGCGGTCGATTCTATGCGGTCCGATCTGGCTCATGTACCCGGTGATCTGAACATTCGGAGCGATCTGCTTGATCGCCTCGCGCGCCAGCCCTCCGGCGGCAACGCGCGACGCGGTTTCCCGGGCTGAGCTGCGCCCGCCACCGCGATAATCACGGATACCGTATTTCTGCCAGTAGGTGATATCTGCATGACCCGGACGGAACTTGTCCATGATGTCACCATAGTCCTTCGAGCGTTGATCGGTGTTTTCGATCATCAGCTGCACGGGCGTGCCGGTTGTTTGGCCTTCAAACACGCCGGACATGATTTTCACGGCGTCGGCCTCGCGGCGCTGCGTCGTGAATTTGTTCTGCCCCGGTTTACGCTTGTCCAACCAGTGCTGGATCATGGCCTCGTCGATTTTCACACCCGGAGGGCAGCCATCGACAGTGGCGCCCAACGCCGGTCCGTGGCTTTCGCCCCAGGTGGTGACGCGGAATAGATGGCCAAAACTGTTCATCGACATAAGGCATGCTCCTTTGAGCGTCGTGATTAGCGGGGAGAGACCTTGTCCTCAAGCGGATTTGCGTTTGACTTGCGATGTAGCGCCGCCCGGTGGGCGGCGCGATGGAGTATTTTCGAAAAGATGAAGATCAGGCGGCTCGCGACAGCGAGATGCGTGTCTCTGTGATCTTCAGCGCAGCTTGGGCCGCTTCGCGTCCCTTTTCGATGAAATGCGCGCGATAGATCGCGTTGTGGTGGGCCGTTTCCTGATACTGGTGCGGGGTCAACGCGACCGACAGAACAGGAATACCCGTGTCGAGCCCTGCACGCATCAGCCCATCAACCACTGCCTTGGCCACAAAATCGTGCCGGTAGATGCCGCCATCCACGACGAAGGCGGCACAGGCGACAGCGTCGTAGCGCCCGGTCTGGGTCAGATCGCGGGCCAGCAAGGGCATCTCGAACGCGCCGGGGACGTCGAATACATCAACCTGTTCGGCTGGTATGAGCTCCTGAAATCCGTCAAGCGCGCGGTCAACGATATCGGAATGCCAGTTGGCTTTAATAAAAGCATAGCGGGTGTGTGTCATCATGATCTCCTTTCGCGGTTTGGTGGCCTGCTGGGGTCGCGAAAACCGGTTTCCACTTTTCGCTGCCTGCATGGCATGACACGTCACCCAAGGCGATCACGAGCAGACACGCCACATCACCGGCGCTCTGCGCGTTCTCTTTCATCCGGACTGTAACCGTCGGCTCTGGCATCTCACCAGATCTGCTTGTCACCCCTAATACCGGGGCCGCTCGCGGGCTTACGGATCACAGTCCGCATACCGCCGGTGGGGAATTTCGCCCCGCCCTGAGAACAGAGAGAACCTTGCCAAGGTGCCACCGGTTCTGCAAGAGATTTTGTCAGGAGAACAGCCATGCACCCCAACCCCGCCTTCCGCGCCGAAGAGCGCGCTCGTCATATTGCGTTCGCACGGGATCGCGCCTTTGGCGTTCTGGCTTTGTCGACCGAGGACGCACCGGCCCTGAGTCACGTTCCGTTTCTGCTGACCGAGGATGGATTGCAGGCCGACCTACATCTGGTGCGCTCGAATCCTATCGTGAGGATGCTGAAACGGCCACAAACTATACGGATCGCGGTGTCGGGTCCGGATGGGTACGTTTCGCCAGATTGGTATGAGATCGCGGATCAGGTTCCGACCTGGAACTATGTGGCGGTGCATTTGACCGGCCAGCTTGAGCAGTTGCCGCACGACGCGTTGCTGGATTTGCTGGATCTGCAGTCGGCCTTCTACGAAGAGCGACTGCTGCCCAAACCCCCATGGACCACTGGAAAGATGTCCGACGAAGCCTTGGCCAGAATGATGCGCATGATCGTTCCGTGCCGGATGCGGGTCGATGACATTCAGGGGACATGGAAGCTGAACCAGAACAAAACGGACGAAGTGCGTCTTCGGGCGGCCGATCAGATGTACGCGCACGGTTTTGGGGGCGAAAAGGAACAGCTGGCCACGTTGATGCGCAAGACGTGACCAACGTCGGTGCGGGAAACCGTCCTACTGGGAGTTGAACGTGGCAAGAAAGGCCGCGATGTCTTCGGCACCCTTTTTCAACTTGACGCTCATGTTGGGGCGGGCTGTTTCGTCATCCAGATAGGTTTTGATGAATCCGATCGGGTCTTCGGAATAGTCGGCGATGTTTTCCTCGGTCCAGACGAGCCCTGCTTCGCCGGCGCGGATCATGTCATCGGTGAACATACCAATCGGCAGGCGGTCGCTTCCATAGCGATAGTCAACCTCGGATCCGGCAACGCGGCCGACGACACCATAGAGATTCGGTCCGGTTATTCCGCCTTTCACCAGAACCTCGCCGTCCCTGATGATGGCATGGCAGGACGAACATCGGTTGTAGAGCTTTTCACCTTTAGCCGGATCACCAGATGCTATGGCTTGGGTGGAAAGGGCTGACATGAACAAAATTGCGATCAAATTGACCTTTGACATTGGGTTTCTCCTGATAGGAGTTCGCGCGCAGCGGACTTACTTGCGATCGCGCAAAAAGTGCAACAGGAAACCGCTGCAGAAAAATATCTATTTAAAAATAATGATTTAAGACGGTAATTTCTTCCTAAGGCAGTAAGATGCTTCGAGAAAATCGGAAGGTCGGCCGGAAAGGTCGTAAGTCGCCTGAATACCTTCAAGTCGGCTCAAAAGGCCCCGCGTCGGAGTCGCGACATGGGTCGAATCAGCACCGTTCCATTCGCTGCGGCTACAAAAGATGTGGCTGCGAGACATCAAAAAAAACCCGTTGCGGCGTGACATAATGCCCAGATGCGGCGTATTGCGCATTTAAGAGCGCTAGACGAACTCTATTCTCCCCGATAGATAGCGCGGTTAAGACGCCGCATTCGTGCGGTGCGCGAGCTATTTGCCCGTTCGCGGGCGCCAGAAAATCGGAGATAACCTCGTGTCCCACGCAGAAGACCACGAAGGCACCCGCAGAGACTTCCTCTACTACGTCGCTGGCGGCGCAGGTGTCGTAGCAACAGGGGCCGTCGTCTGGCCCTTGGTGAATCAGATGAACCCCTCGGCGGACGTGCAGGCGATGTCCTCGATCCGTCAGGATGTGAGCGGGGTCGAGCCGGGTACGCAGCTGACCGTGAAATGGTTGGGTAAGCCTGTCTTTATCCGTCACCGCACCGGCGTTGAAATTCAGGAAGCAGCGCAGCAGGACGAAGAAGGGCTTGCCGCTCTGCCCGATCCGCTGGCGCGCAACGCGAACCTGAACCCTGATGCACCGGCAACCGATGCCAACCGCGTCATGCCCTCGCCCGAAGGCGAAGCGCCCGGCGCCTGGATCGTTCAGATGGGTGTTTGTACCCACCTGGGCTGTGTGCCTCTGGGTGATGCCGGTGATTTTGGCGGTTGGTTCTGCCCCTGCCACGGCTCGCACTACGACCTGGCCGGCCGTATCCGCAAAGGCCCAGCGCCTGAAAACCTGCCAATTCCGCCCGTAGAATGGGTGGACGCCTCCACCATCAAACTCGGCTAAGGGAGACCCAGATGTCCGGAATTCCCCACGATCATTACGAGCCGAAGACAAACGGCGAGAAATGGCTGCACAGCCGCCTGCCCATCGTTGGCCTGCTGTATGACACCCTTATGATCCCGACCCCCAAGAACCTGAATTGGATGTGGATCTGGGGCATCGTCCTGACGTTCTGTCTGGCGCTGCAAATCGTCACCGGTATCGTTCTGGTGATGCACTATACCCCGCATGTTGATATGGCCTTTGCCAGCATCGAACACATCATGCGCAACGTGAATGGCGGTTACATGATCCGCTATCTGCACATGAATGGCGCGTCGCTGTTCTTTGTGGCGGTTTATATCCATATCTTCCGTGGTCTCTTCTACGGGTCCTACAAAGCGCCGCGTGAAATCACGTGGATCATCGGGATGCTCATCTATCTGATGATGATGGGCACCGCATTCATGGGCTATGTTCTGCCTTGGGGTCAGATGTCCTTCTGGGGCGCGACCGTGATCACCGGTCTGTTTGGCGCTATCCCGTTTGTGGGTGAAGCGATCCAGACATGGTTGCTGGGCGGACCCGCCGTGGATAATGCCACGCTGAACCGTTTCTTCTCGCTGCACTACCTGCTGCCGTTCATCATCGCGGCGCTGGTGGTCGTGCACATCTGGGCCTTCCACACCACGGGCAACAACAACCCTACGGGTGTTGAGGTGCGTCGTGGCTCCAAGGCGGATGCTGAAAAAGATACGCTGCCCTTCTGGCCCTACTTCGTGATCAAGGACCTGTTTGCGCTGGCCGTCATTCTGGTCGTGTTCTGGGCCATCGTTGGCTACATGCCGAACTATCTGGGCCACCCGGATAACTATATCGAAGCCAACCCGCTGGTCACGCCTGCGCATATCGTTCCCGAATGGTACTTCCTGCCGTTCTACGCGATCCTGCGGGCCTTCACCGGCGAAGTCTGGGTCGTGCAGATCGCAAGCTTTGTCACCGGTGGTATCGTTGACGCCAAGTTCTTTGGTGTTCTGGCGATGTTCGGTGCGATCCTGGCAATGGCGCTGGCACCCTGGCTGGACACATCCAGCGTGCGTTCGGGCAAGTACCGCCCGATGTTCAAATGGTGGTTCTACCTGCTGATCGTCGACTTCTTTGCCCTGATGTGGCTGGGTGCGATGCCTGCCGAGGAGCCCTATGCGACCTTCTCATTGATCGCATCGGCCTACTGGTTCGGTTACTTCTTTGTGATCCTGCCACTTTTGGGCGTGATCGAGAAACCCGAGGTTCCGCCGGAAACCATCGAAGAAGACTTCAACGCGCATTATGGCAAGGCTGACGCTGACGCCACGCCGGCCGAGTAAGAAGAGGGACCGGAAACCATGTTCAAGAAACTTGCAATCGGTGCCGCGTTTGCCATCGCCCTTACTCCTGCTGCGTCTTACGCAGCAGGCGGCGGCGAGCAGCATGTCGAGGATTTCCACTTTTCTTTCGAAGGGCCTTTTGGCACTTGGGATCAGAACCAGCTGCAGCGCGGTCTACAGATCTATACCGAGGTCTGCGCAGCGTGCCACGGCCTGCAATATGTTCCCCTGCGTGACCTCGAAGCGTTGGGTTACTCGGAAGAGCAGGTCATCGCATATGCGGCAGACAACTTCGAAGTGTTTGACCCTGAGTTGGATGATTTCCGTCCAGCCATCCCAACCGATCACTTCCCTGCCAACAACGGTGTTGGGGCGCCGGACCTGAGCCTGATGGCCAAAGCCCGCGCTGGATTCCATGGACCTTACGGTCTGGGGATCAATCAACTGGTCAAAGGCATGGGGGGCGCGGAATATGTCGCGTCTTTGCTTGACGGTTACACCGGCGAGGAAAAGGAAGAAGCAGGCACGATCCTGTACGAAAACAAAGCCTTCCCCGGTGGCTGGATATCAATGGCGCCTCCGTTGTCGGATGAGCAGCTTGATTTCGCTGACGGTCATGCCAATACGGTTGAGGCCATGTCAGAAGACGTGTCCGCCTTCCTGATGTGGGCGGCTGAGCCGAAGCTGATGGATCGTAAAAACGCGGGTTTTGTCGGCGTGATCTTCCTGACTGTGCTCTCGGTCCTGCTGTACCTTGTCAACAAGCGTCTGTGGGCGCCGGTCAAAGGCCGCAAACACTAAGGTCTTCCCGAGATCTGAATTCTAAGACCCCCGCACCTGATGGTGGCGGGGGTTTTTTTGTGGTCGGGCAGAGGGGCCAGCCCCCTCTTGGTCTGCGGTCAATTCAACCCCGGGATATTTTTGGACCAGATGAGGGGGCGGCTTTCGTTCAGGCCTTTAGCTGTGTCGCGGTAGTTCCTGAGATCTCAGCTGTCACGATCTGCCCTTCGGTTTGCGGCGCGTCAAATGTGACTTCTGAGAACTGCTCGGTTCGGCCCATATGGGGGTTTTCCATCAAGATGTGATGGGTCTTGCCGATTTGGGCCTGCAGATGCTTGGTAACCTGTGCCCCCCCCGCAGCGCGCAAACGAGCAGCACGGTCTTTGATCACGTTGCCATTGACCTGCTGGGGAATGCGCGCCGCAGGCGTGCCCTCACGTTTGGAGTAGGGAAAGACGTGCAGCCAGGTCAGATCGCATTCGGTGATAAGCTTTAGCGAGTTTTCAAAATGGGCACCGGATTCGGTTGGGAACCCAGCAATAATGTCGGCTCCGAATGTCATTTCCGGTCGCAGCTTGCGCGCCTCTTCGGTGAATCGGATGGCGTCATCGCGCAAATGGCGGCGCTTCATGCGTTTGAGAATCAGGTCATCGCCATGTTGCAGGGACAAGTGTAGGTGAGGCATCAGCCGCGGTTCGGTCGCGATGGCCTGCATCAGGCTTTCATCCACCTCGATCGAGTCGATTGAACTGATGCGCAATCGTGGCAGATCGGGCACCAACTTGAGAATCCGCATGACCAGATCGCCCAGTTTGGGCTGCGCAGGCAGGTCGGCGCCCCAGGACGTCAGGTCTACGCCGGTCAGCACGACCTCATTATAGCCCCGATCCACCAACCGCTTGATCTGATCCACGACAACGCCTGCAGGGACGCTGCGCGAGTTGCCACGGCCATAGGGGATGATGCAGAAGGTGCATCGGTGGTCACAGCCATTCTGAACCTGCACATAGGCACGGGACCGGGTGCCGAAACCGTCTATCAGATGGCCCGCTGTTTCCGTGACCGACATGATGTCATCGACCTGAACAGCCTCGGTCTCGCCAATGAAGTCTGCGGTCATGCCTTTCCAGGTCTCGGGCTGCATCTTCTCGGTATTACCGATGACCGCATCAACCTCATCCATTTGCGAAAATGTCTGTGGTTCGGTCTGGGCTGCGCAGCCGGTGACGATCAGGCGTGCATCCGGGTTTTCCCGACGCAGTTTACGAATCTCTTGTCTGGCTTTGCGAACAGCCTCGGCAGTCACGGCGCAGGTGTTTACGATAACCGCATCCTGCAAACCTGCCTGTTGTGATAGCTCCTTCATCGCCTCGGTCTCGTAGGCGTTCAGGCGGCAGCCCAGGGTCGTGAATTTGGGCGCGTTCATCGTACGGAGTCCAGGAATTCCGCCGTCAGCGTGCCCGAGAACACGTGGCAGGTGGGACCGGTCATCCAGACGCCATCCTCGCGCCAGTCAACCCAGATTGTGCCGCCATCCAGTTCGATCTGAACTTTCCACCCGGTCAGGCCTTTACGGGCAGCCGCCACGGCCGTCGCGCAGGAAGACGAGCCAGAGGCAAGCGTGATTCCCACGCCGCGCTCCCAGACGCGCATGCGAATGTGGTCGGGGCCAATGATCTGTGCAACCTGAACGTTGGTGCGTTCCGGATAGAGAGGATGATATTCGTATCGCGCACCGAATTCTGCCAACGGAATGGCCTCGGCATCTTCGACAAAGAACGTGCAATGAGGATTACCCATGCCCGTCGCCGTCGGCCCGCCCTCAATCGGCAGTTCTAGTGTGTCCACCTCTTCAGCCAATGGGATTTCGTGCCAGTTTAGCTGCGGTTCACCCATATTGACCGAGGTCAGCCCGTCACCAGCATCTTTGGCAAGCAGCGTTCCCCGTTCGGTTGTCAGAGTCAGTTCGGATTTCCCGGTCTCGTCCATTAGAACGCGGGCGATGCACCGGGTGGCGTTGCCACAAGCGGCCGAGGTTGAACCGTCAGAATTATAGAACACAAGATGCGCGTCAGCGGCGCCGTTTTCTATGACGGCCAGCTGATCGAATCCCACGCCAAACTGCCGGTGCCCAATTCCTCTGGCCAGCGTCGGCGTAATCGGTGCCGCATGCGCGCGCGCGTCCACAATGACAAAGTCATTGCCTAGCCCGTGCATCTTCATAAAGGGCAATCCGGTGTCGTATGCTTGTGGCATGGCGGGCATATAACGTCGTGCGTAAGATGAATCCACCCTGTCGCGTAGATTCCTTAAAAAAGGGGTTGACCCCTCGGTATCACCTGCCTAATTAGGCCGCCTATCGGGACGCTTGAAACACTGATTGTGATGGCGAAACGAGGCGCAAAATAAGGACTTGAACCCAGTTGGGCAATTGTCTTAGAGAGCGCCACGGATCGAACAGATCCAGAAAAGAGTGGGCCGTTAGCTCAGTTGGTAGAGCAACTGACTTTTAATCAGTGGGTCGCAGGTTCGAATCCTGCACGGCTCACCACCTTTTCCAATGATAACAAATATTTACACGGAATCGTGTAGAGCGCGCTTCGCGACGTGCGGCGTGCCGGAAGCAATACGGGAGCACTGTGACAAAGATTGAAGTGTGCCTATTGGATCACAATGGTATCGCGCGGCGGCAGATCGAATAAGTCTTTAGAGATATTCGCCTGAATCGAAAGTGCGATAGTGTCGAATCCACGATGTACTACGTGCATTTTGAGGTCTCCTTGGGTTCCTGTATTTCCAGAGGGGGGTGCTACAATCACCCCCTCTTTCGGCGAATGCCACGCGATTTGGTTGAGGTTTGGAAAGGGGCGGGCGCTGACGCGCCCTTCGATAGTGCCTCCGGCGGGGCAGCTATTGTTTTGGGGCCAGGCTGGACGCCCGGCGGATATCATTGGCTGGCTGCTGCCTGCTTGCGCGAAACCCAGTTTTCTGCACATTCCGCGCATTTGGCAACGTTGAGCAGGTCATTGTGAGAGAAGGAGCAGGTGGTGCGCCAGTCGCCCTCTGCGTTCTTGTGAGACCGCGAGATATCGACGGAAAAGAAGCCGTCATTGTCCCAGATCGTTGCGGTTATGAGCCAGATTTTGAATTTGAAGGCTGGTTTTTGTGACATGAGTGTCTCCTTTTTCTGAACCATTTGGCAGACACAGAAAGGGCGCGAGGTGGCGACACCCCGCGCCCCTAAGAGCCATCCGGCCCCAAAAGTCCCGCTCAGCGCTGCCAACTCTGGGCGGGCAAAACTCTTGCGTCAGGAAGGTGCAGCGCTGGTATTGGCGACCCGCTTTTCGGCAATCCACTTTTGCAGATCACTGCGCGTGTAACGGACAGACCGACCAGAGACCTTTATAAACATCGGCCACCACCTCGAACGCGCCAATTCTGCAATGCGCGTACGGAATAACAGAGACAGTTGGCGGCTTCTTTCTTGTCGATAAGCCGGTCGAAGTAGTCTGGATCAATCTGTGCTTGCATGGTTGCCTCGCTGCATGTCGTTTCATTGCAGCCAACATGTAGCGTAGGCGCGGATCAATCTAATGTCATATATGGCTCAAAATCTGTCCATTTATGACATCCCTATTTTTTAAGGCCAAACACGCGCAATGTCGCGTTGCCGATGGTCTGCGAAGTCGAGGTTTGCGGTCCTCATCGACCCAGAAGAACGCGTACATGAAACTAAAGAAATCACTCTTGTATGGTTGTTCTTCGTCCAGCTCGTCGTAGCGATGGGTCTCCATCGGATTACGGACAGTATAGCGCTGGAAGACCTGCGCGAGCCGCTGGATTGTTTCTTCCAGGCTTTCGTTTTGTTTGCGGCGCGCACGTGGTCGTTTATGGTGTTCTAGTGCTTCTCTGATCAGGAATTGAATCTTCGGCAGTGTTTCTGGAACTGAATCGACGAGATATTCGCTGTAGCCCAGTCCTTCGTGGCCGGACCCTAACAATTCCTCAAAGTATTTTTCCGGCTCATTCCCCATACCGACTTCGTCAAATTCTCATTGGATGGAAGGCGGCAGGCTGGAAAGCTGATCGAGCAGGGACGTGACTGATTTGTTCAGCTTATCATAGATTGCTTTGCGTTCTCTGGAAGGGAGAGGCGCTATACGCCGGTTTGTTGGTTGATAGCGCTCGGCAATCGCTTCGACACTTGCAGCAAACCCCTCTGCAATGGGCAGCGGGAGCTTCATTTGGCTCCACATTTGTTCGAAGTCTAAAGCGGTTTTCTTGTCCTGATTATCAAGCATTAGTTCTGAGCCTGTATATGTATCATTCTTATGGTTGCTTTGTGATACCCTATGTAACGTAACCTATACGTAGGGCGCTTAACTCCTTGGTGCAGCTCCTATTTAAGGTAACGTTACCGCACAACCCGCAGAGGCATGGCTCTTACATCCTTACGAACCGCGCGGGCCAATCGAGCAGCAACCGATCCGGCCGCGCGCTGAACGGCATCATCGGCAAGGTGGGCATAGCGCAGGGTCGTGGTTAGGTTTTTGTGCCCCATAATCTCTTTCAATGTGAAAGGGTCGATCCCGTCTCTCATGGCGACGGAGACATAGGTGTGGCGCACGTCGTGAATGCGGACATCCTCCAACCCTGCCGTCTTACGTATACGCCGCCACGGCTTTTGCAGGTTGTTCAAAGGGCCATCATCTGACTCCCCTAATATTACATAAGGGTTTCCGGATTTCCGGGGCAATTCCATCAGGATGTCATAGGCTTCCCTCGGCAGAGGAATGCGACAACGTCGCCGCTGCCCGGTTGGCCTGATATGGCGTTTCGCGCAGTCCGCGATGGAAGGCCAATACGTCAGCGCGGGTCACTTCGGCAATTGGGATGGGTCCAAGCTTGGGCCGGATGAACCGGCGGATTACGCTGTGATAGTCGCGGGCGGTTGTCGGTTTGCAATGCTGATCGACATATTCCTCTAGGAAACGGTCACAAAGCCCCGCAACCGTCGGGGCGCGCCGCTTGGCCTGCCTCTGGGCGGAAGGGTCCGATCCGCGCGCCACTCGCCCAAAAGCTGCTTGGCCTGTGTCCGCGCTTCCTCAGCCGTCAGAACGCCATGTTGGCCGATAGTGATCCGCCGCGTCCAGCGACTGGCTCGGTACTGAACCAGATAGGTCTTCTTGCCGGAGGGATTGACCCGCAGCCCAAAGCCGCGCATGTCCCGGTCCCAGACAAGGTATTCCTCGGTCTCAACGGCAAGCCCCTCAACTGCGCGTTTGGTCAATTTGAACATATCCAGAACACTCCTTGCTTCCAGCCTGCTTCCGGAAGCTATGAAGTGGTCCCACCTATTCGGACAGTTTTGCAGCGTTTCTAAGGTGTATCTGGTTTAGGTTTCATGCTGCTCTTTGCTCTTCCAAGCCGATCCTATATGCCCCGTCCGACGTTCGTCGATCAAGCGCGGAATGGGGCCGCTCGGCGTTGTAGAATGCCATCCAGTTTTTGACGACCCTTCGGGCCTGGAAGCCATTAGTGATCTCTTCGAGATAGATCGCCTCCTGCTTCAGGCTGCGCCACAGCCGTTCGATAAAGATGTTGTCCAGATAACGGCCACGCCCATCCATTGAGATGCGCATGCCTGCCTCGGTCAGCATTGTGGTCCAGGCCGATCCCGTGAACTGCGACCCTTGATCTGTATTCATGATCTCGGGCGGGCCGTGTTTTGCGATGGCTTCGTTCAGGGCATCGACGCAGAAGTCGGCATGCATCGTATTCGACAGCCGCCAACTCAGGACCTTGCGCGACGCCCAATCCATGATCGCCACGAGATAGAGCAATCCGTTTCGCACTGGCACGAAGGTTATATCGGCGCACCAGACCTGATTTGGCCTCTCGATCTGCATCTTCCTGAGCAAGTATGGATAGACCGGATGCTGGGGATGCGGCTGGCTGGTCCGAGGGCGTTTGTAGATTGCCTCTAGGCCCATCTTCGCCATCAACCTTCGGACGCGATACCCAGAGTGGAATCTTGTAATCCGGGCGGCTCTCGGTATGGATGCCCCCTCTCTCTGGAAGCATTTGAAGAAATACCGCGTTTGTTGGCATTGATTGACGATATGTTCGATGCTGCGAAAACGAGACCCCCAGCCGAGAATTGAATCGTGCCCAGCACTTTCTATTCGCTCATTCAGAACCACACGACTAGAACAGATTACTATTTTCATGCGGCAGCTTTGTCCGCGATCTGTAAATTCCTCGTTCCTGGGATATTGCACACGCGGCGAATGTCTCCTCTGACGGGCCGCACCGCGGCATCGAACCTGTCCTACGGATGACCGCTTGGGCCAGTAACGCGGAAACTGCAGAAGATTTTCTCCAGCAAGAGGCAGCGTTTTCTAGACGGCCCTGCGACTAAAGATGCGCGCCGGTATGCGCGGAATTGTCGTTCAGGATTGCGTTAATAAATAGCGAGAACAGTTCGCCCTGCGAGCCGATCCGCAGTTTGACGTAGATGTTGCGCCGATGGATACGAACGGTTCCGGGCGAGATCCCGAGTTTGTTGCCTGTGGCCTCGGCGGAATGGCCTCTGAGCGTCATTTCAACGACTTCCCTTTCACGAGGGGTCAGCACGCCTTGTCCGATCGAGTGAAAAGCCTGTTCGATGCGTTCTTCCCGAGTTTGTTGATCACCACCCTCATCGTCACGCGCAAATCCGCGCCAATGCGCTTCGGATGCAGTGCGGACGATCGGCCAAAAGCGCTTCAATGCTCGGATCTCGGCATTTGAGAACCGCTTTTGCTTGCGCATGAGCGAAATTACAACGTTCAACCGGCGGTCGGCGTGGACAAGAAAACCGATCTCCTCGGCAAGTCCAGTTTGGCCATAGTAGCTTCGATAGTATTCACCTTGATAAAACCGATCCGGCGCTATCTCGCGCAACCGCCAAAGGCCCTCCTCGGTGTCGTCGATTGTCGCCAGAAAGAAGGGGTCGAGCAGGTATGGGCCTTCCAGGTATTCGGTGACATGCAGACGACGTCGTTTCGGCGTGAAGTCGTCGTAAAGCGCCAGAGGTTTCGACGACCCGACATACCCGAAGATCACCGTGTAGTCGTAGGGCGTGATCGCCTGAAGCGCCTCGGCCAGAGCACCGGGAAACCGCGAGGTCTTGAGCGTTTCGACAAGACGTGCCGCGTGTTCGACCCACTCCATCCGCTGTAACCCATTTCATCCGATATATGCATACTCATCTATAATATTTGATATATTTACACAACGGCCCCATTCGACGGACGATTGGCTACGCTATCATATGGCTTGTGGGTGGATATTTGACTTCAGATGCTACGAATATGAAATATGAGCCGGTTGTGCGAAACGACACGTCTTCGGCGGTTGCCGAGCTGCGGCACGTTTCAAAACGCTTTGGCGATGTAGAGGCGGCACGCGACTTGAATCTTAGCGTCGCTCCCGGTGAGTTCCTGTCGTTCCTTGGCCCATCGGGATGCGGAAAGACGACCGCGCTCCGCATGCTTGCCGGTTTCGAGACGCCGAGCGAAGGCGAGGTTCTAATCGATGGCGAAGTGGTGAACGCCCTTGAACCCTTCCGACGACCGGTCAATATGGTTTTTCAAAGCTATGCCCTGTTTCCGCATCTAAGTGTCTTCGACAATGTGGCCTATGGGTTGCGCCAACGCCGACCCAGGCTTTCGAGCTCCCAGATCTCCGAGAAGGTCGAACGCACTCTCGATGTCGTGCGGCTGGTGGAATTCGGAAAGCGGCGAACCTGGGAGATGTCGGGTGGCCAGCAACAGCGCGTCGCCCTTGCGCGGGCTATCGTCAATGAACCGAAACTCCTGCTGCTGGACGAGCCGTTAGCGGCGCTGGACCGCAAACTCAGAAAGACCATGCAGATCGAATTGCAGGACCTTCAAAGACAGCTTGGCATCACGTTCATTCTTGTCACGCATGATCAGGAGGAGGCGCTGTCACTGTCAGATCGGATTTGCGTGATGCGCGACGGGCGTATCGTGCAAATCGGAACTCCAAGGGAGCTCTATGATGCCCCAGCGTCGCGCTATGTCGCTGATTTCGTGGGCTCCTCAAATTTTTTGGAAGGCAGTATCGAGAGCGTCGCAGGCGGGCGTGCAGAATTCACTGATGTTTCAGGGCACAGGTTCGCCGGGCAGGCCGGTCCAGGGGTCGAACAGCGCGTGCGTGGCACGCTCAGCTTGCGGCCCGAACAGATCCGCATCTCGCGAGAACCGCTTGACGGAGGTCACCCGGTCACGGTCCAGAACCGCATATTTCTTGGAGAACATACGGAATACGTGGTGCGACATGAAAAGATCGGCACCTTTATTGTCCTCGCCTCCCGGCGGGCTGAGGATCGTGAACAACCCCTCGATGCCGGCACGCGGGCCTATATCGCGTGGAATCCAGACGCCGCCCTGATCCTTCGGGCGGATTGATCATGACACCTGCCAATGGGAGAACGACATGAGAAACGATGACACGATTTCCAAGAAGACGTTCATGGAAGAATTGCGGCGCTACGAGAAAGGCTCGGTCACGCGGAGGCATTTCCTGGGAGTAACCGGTCTTGGCGCCGCGACAGCGGTAATGGGCGCGGCAATTCCCACCTTGCGGCCACAGCCCGCATTCGCACAAGACATCGGCGATCGCGCGATCCTGGCCACCTGGCCGAACTATCACGATCAGGCCAACTTTGATGCCTTTACAGATCAAACCGGCGCCGCGGTGCAGGTCAACGTCTTCGGATCGAACGAGGAAATGCTTGCCAAGCTACAGGCAGGTGGGTCCGGTTGGGACGTTTACGTGCCAACGAACTACACGATCACGACCTACGTAGAAGAGGATCTGATCGAACCGCTCGATCTGTCCAAACTGCCGAACTACGATCCGGCTGCTTTCGACGCCCGTTTTTCGGACGCCGGGATCGTCGACGGTGTCGTTTACGCGGTGCCCAAGAATTGGGGCACGACCGGTATGGCGATCAATACGTCACAAAACGGGGGCGAGGCATTCGACAGCTGGAAGCAATTCTTTGACCGCACGATGGACGACTACTCGGGGCGGACGATGGTGCATGACTATCAGCTTACCACCATCGGTGCGGCGCTAAACTACCACGGCTATTCCTTCAATTCTGTCGACGCGGCAGAACTTGCAGATGCCGAGAAACTGCTAATCGACGTCAAGCCGCATCTTTTCGCGATCACGTCAGACTATCAGCCGGCCATGCGGTCCGGCGATGCCTGGTTGACGATCTGTTGGACCGGCGACGGCAAGCAACTCAACACCGACATCCCTGAAATCGCCTTCGCGCTTGGCAAGGAAGGCGGCGAATTGTGGAGTGACTACTACGCCATCCCGAAAGGTGCGCCGCATAAGGAAGCCGCCTATGCGCTGATCAATTTCATGCTGGATCCCGAGGTCAACGCGCGCGAGGTTCTGGCGCATGGCTATCCCGTTGCCGACAGCCGCACCAATGCGCTGCTGCCCGAAGCGATCCTGAACGATCCGATCCTTTATCCGGCGGCTGAAAAGCTCGATGCGCTTGAATTCGGAGCGGCGGCAACGTTGACGGACCCAAACCGCGCCGAACTTCTTGCGCGCTTCAAGTCGGCCTGAGTCGGGCGGACGGGCATGACACAGCGCACGCGGAACTGGTTGCTGATCGCGCCCTCGGGAGCGCTGCTTCTCGTGATGCTCGTGCTGCCGCTCTCGTTCGTCTTCGTCTTCAGCTTCGGCGAGCGGGGACTCTCCGGCGGATATGTCCCGGCCTTTACGCTTGAGCAATACGCCAACCTCCCGGCACGATGGACGGCATTCAAGAACACGCTGATCCTAGCGCCGCTAGGGACGCTCGCGGCGCTTCTGATTGCCTATCCGCTGGCTTATCAGCTGGCGGTCAGGACCGATCCGAAGTGGAAGACCCTGCTTCTGGTTCTTGTCATCGTGCCATTCTGGACCTCGATCCTGATCCGCAGCTACGCGTGGATCTACATCCTTGGCGGGCAGGGCTTACCCGCGCTTCTGGAAAGTGTCGGTATTGAAAATGTCCGGCTGATTTATACGCCCTACGCTGTCACCATCGGCATCATCTACGGTTACCTTCCGCTGATGGTCTTCCCGATCTACGTCGCGCTTGACCGCTTAGACACAGGATTGCTGGAAGCATCCAGCGATCTTGGTGCAAGACCACTCACGACTTTGCTGAAAGTGACCTTGCCGCTGTCACTGCCCGGCGTGGCGACCGGCTGCATGCTGGTTTTCATCCTGTTGATGGGAGAATTCCTGATCCCAGCGCTGCTTGGCGGGGGCAAGGTGTTCTTCGTAGGTAACGCGCTGGTGGACCTGTTCCTTCAGTCGCGCAACTGGGCATTCGGCTCGGCGGTTGCTTTCACGCTGATCGTCATCATGCTGATCACAATCACGATCTACATGCGCCTCATCGCGCGGCTTCAAACCGGCCGCGAAGATGTCGCGGTGATGTGAGGGCCAGCAATGCGAGTGTATACCATTGCCGTCTATGTGTTCCTATACGCACCCATCGCAATCATCGCGCTTTTTAGTTTCAACGCGGGCCGACATGCCAGCGACTTCCAAGGCTTTTCGGCACAATGGTATGGGCGTGCGTTGAGCAACCCCTTCGTAATGGACGCATTGGAGACCAGCCTGATCGTGGCATTCATCACCGCGAGTCTGGCCAGTATCCTAGGCACACTGGCGGCGGTCGGCCTACAGGGTCTACGTGGACCGGCGCGTGCCGTTTTCGACGCACTGATCTACATAGCGGTGATGATCCCAGGTATCGTGATCGGCATCGCGACCTTGATTGCTCTGGTTACCGTCTTCGATGTGATGAACCCCTGGATCGAAAGCCTGTGGGGTGATGCGGACGGCGCCCCGACACTTTCCATGGGCAAGGGATCGCTGATCGCGGCGCACACGATGTTTACGATGGCGCTGGTCGTCATCATTGTGCGCGCGCGGCTGGGCACATTGGAAAGATCACTTGGCGAAGCGTCCGCCGACCTCTACGCCACACCGCTTGGCACCTTCCGCCAGGTGACGCTGCCGCTGATCGCGCCTGCGGTGCTGGCAGGGTTTTTGCTTAGCTTCACATTCAGTTTTGACGATTTCATCATCGCCTTCTTCGTCGCCGGTTCGGAAACTACCCTACCAATCTACATTTTCTCGTCTATCCGACGCGGCGTGACTCCCGAAATCAACGCCATTGGCACGATGGTGATGCTTGCCTCGCTTGTCCTGCTGATCGCGGCACAGCTTATTTTGCGAAGGGGAGATCGCAAGTGAAAGGACATGTCGCATGCTTCTGAAAGACAAGGTCGTCTTTGTCACCGGCGCCGCTTCCGGCATTGGTGCCGCAGGTGCGATTGCCATGGCGCGCGAGGGGGCGGATGTGACGCTGGCCGACATCGACGCCGACGCGGTGACATCGGTGGCAAACCGAATTAACGCCGAGGGTGGCATCGCCCATGCTATCGCGCTGGATGTTGGCGATGACAACGATTTGACGACTGCGATCGACAACTGCGCGGCGCGATACGGTCGTTTGGACGTACTGCACTCGCATCCAGGTCTCCAAATCGCGGGCACGCTGGAACAGGTCTCAGTAGATGACATGGACGCGTCCTGGCGACTAAATGTGCGATCTCACTTCGTCGCTGCCAAGGCTGCAATGGCATACATGAAACCGGCGCTGCGCGGCTCGATCATCATCACTGCATCCGGATCGGGTGTGCAGTACGACCGTGAGATGATCGCCTATGCCACGACCAAGCACGCGGCCGTGGCGATGGCGCGGCAAATCGCCAAGGACTTCGGCAAAGACAACGTGAGGGTGAACGCGCTTTGCCCTGGCTTCATCGACACGCCGTTCAACCGGGGCTTTGAGATCCAGATGGGCGGGCGCGACAAATTGGAATACTATATAGCAGACGAGATCCCGATGGGTCGCTTCGGCACGGTCGGAGAAATGGCGGATGCGATCGTCTACCTCGCGTCTGATCGTTCGACATTCATGACGGGACACGCCCTTGTCATCGACGGCGGTGAATGCTTGTGAAGAAGGTCTCCACTGGAAGTCGCGCGCCGCGTGCCATTGTGGGACTTTGCCGCTGGGCTCCGTGCTTTTCGAGGAAGAGTCAATCGATGTCTGCTTTGGGGAAACTGCGATGCAGCGTCGTTCATGATAATAGATGACCGCTGTGAGCCGCATATACCATGGTCATCGCCTTCATTCTCGTAGGCCTGTGGAACGACCGTTCACTCTCCCTTAATCTTTGTCTCAATTCGCAGGCCATGCGCGCTGCGGTTCGGAAAGCCCTCCCAATAGGTATGGACCTGCGTCGGGCGGCCTGCATCGTCCAAATCCCAAATACCATCGGCGGCAGTCGGAACCAGATCAAAATATGCGGTCCGGTCCTCACGTTTGAGATGCTGATCTAGAAATGCGGTTACAAAATGCTGGCTGATGTTGTTCATCCGAACATTGTCCCAAACCGCATCGGCGTAGTGCTCGAATGGAGCCCAGCCTAGCGTTTCCGACACGGAATAGCCCTCAACTGGTGAGGGCATCGGTGCGCCTGCATTGTGGTTCGCGTTCTCGAAAGTCAGCAGGTGACGTGTCGTATTCACGGTCCCGTCGAAGATGCCACGGATCGCATCGTAAACACTGACGTCGTCGACCTCGCCAGCGATCAGCATCAGCGGGACGCCGACACCAGCGAACCCGCTTTCATCCCAGAAGCCGGCGTTGTTGCCCCAAGGCCCGAAAGCAACGAAAGCTTTGACACGGTCATCCGAGAGCTCAGCATGGCTTTGAGTTCCCATCATGTTGCGTTCAAGCAGCCCCTGTGGTGCACCCCATTCGTACTCGGTGCTGGCCTGAGTGACGCCTGCACCGGCATAGATTAGAGCGCCATAGCCACCCATCGAGTAGCCCACGATGGCGGCGTTCTGAGCGTCCATGATCGCGCCCAGATCATCCTCAAGCGCGGCAAGCTGGTCAATCACAAACCGCTGGTCCCAAGGCCGGTTTACCAAAGTTGACCCAAATGCCGCCTGATCCGAATAAGTGCTGTCGGTGTGATCGATACTGGCCACTACATAGCCTTTGCTGGCGATGTTTTCTGAGAGCGGTGACATCAGCCAACGGTTTCCCGGATATCCGTGGCTCACGATGACCAGCGGATAGAAACCGTCTGCGACCTGTGCATTCCGTACCGCGCGGCCGGTCAACTTCACTGCCGTTTCGCCGTCACGCAGCACCGTGTCATAACTGCCGCCCGGCTTTGTTCCGTCGGCTGCGGGATACCAGATCTCAACGGTAAGAGGACGGTTGTAGCGTGCGATCTCCCCGTCCGCACCAGTGTTGACAACATCGGCTTGATCAGGATTGGTAAAGGTCATCTCGCGGACACCAACAGGGTAGCCGCCATAAGCCGCCAGATCCGGCGCATCGGGACGGATCACGTCAATCCGGTTTTCAGCCTGTACGGGCAAGGCCAACAGTGCGAAAGCGACGCCTGTGACAGCAGTTTTATAGGGCTTCATTGGGTTCTCCTTATGGATGCCAGAGCTTAGCGCAAATCGCGTCATAGGCGACACGCAATTTGAAAACACGAAGGAGGCGCTCGTCTGAGAACTCATCCCATGAAAAAATGATCGGGTGCCGACTTAAAGCGCGAATGTCCGGTCTTGGGAAAGTTGCACTACGGCGTCGAACGGGAAGACATATGGTTGGTTTGGGCCATGCACTGAGGGTTTTTCAAAGCCTACCCTGGCCCATTGTTTCTCCGAAAACTGCACAACATGCCACGATCTTCTGCACATCCGAGTGCCACTTTGAACACGATCAGAGATTCGGAGGCCCCATGCGCATAACCTTGCTCCACCCCCCACACACGGCTATCGGTAGTCGTGTTCCCCGCGAAAACCTACCGCCCTTCGGCCTGCTCTGCATTGGCGGGCCACTGATTGATGCGGGTCACAATGTCACCCTGATCAATGCGGACCGAGGTCCAAAGACAACTCTCGAAATTCTCTCGAGCGTTTCTCAAAGCCGACCGGACGCTGTTTTGATCGGCCACTCAGGCAGCACATCGGCGCATCCAACGGCAATCGATCTAATCCGTAGGATCAAATCTCAGCATCCGGAAGCACATATGATCTATGGCGGTGTTTATCCAACCTATCATTGGAAGGAGACGCTAGAGGAATGCCCAGAGATAACGGCGATTGTGCGAGGCGAAGGTGAGGTGACGACACCAACCCTGATAAATGCCCTTGAAAGGGGGACCGATCTGCGATGCGTCAGTGGCATCGCTTTTGGCTCCCGTTCGCCTCAGGTAACAGCACCTGCACGTATGATCGGCGATCTCAATTCACATCGTATTGGTTGGGAGCTAATCGACTTCGCCAAGTACAGCTACTGGGGTGGCCGCAGGGCAGTCATACTGCAATTTTCGCGGGGATGTCCTCATCTGTGCACCTATTGCGGGCAACGAGGTTTCTGGACCAAATGGCGGCATCGAGACCCCGTCAAATTTGCCGCCGAGATCGGGTGGTTGTACCGCACACACGGAGTAACGCTCATCAACTTGGCAGATGAGAACCCGACATCTTCGAAGAAGGCCTGGCGTGCCTTTCTCGAAGCAATGATTGTGGAGAACGTGCCTGTACAAATCATCGGTTCAACCCGGGCCGATGATATCGTGCGTGACGCAGAAACCCTACACCTCTACAAAAAAGCCGGATGCCTACGGTTCTTGCTTGGCCTTGAAGGCACCGATGAGGACATGCTGACAACACTCAAAAAGGGGGGCAGCCGTCCTAAGGATCAACAGGCCATCAAGCTATTGCGCGAGCACGGGATGATCGGTCTTTGCACCTTTGCCGTTGGCTTCGAAGAAGAATGCGATACCGATTATTGGCGATTACTGCGCCATCTTCTGCGTTACGATCCTGACCAGGTCATGTCTATATATGCAACACCACATCGATGGACCCCGTTTTTTGAGGCCGCAAAGACACGACGGATCATTGAATCCGATCTGCGGAACTGGGACTACAAACACCAAGTCATGGAAACCCCAAATGTCCCGTCATGGCGAGTATTCCTCTGGGTCAAAGCAATTGAAACGACCCTTCAACTCCGACCAAGAGCGCTTTGGCGCTGTTTCCTGCACCCTGATCCGGAGATACGGCATGCAATGCAATGGTACACACGCATGGGTCGGCGCGTGGTCTTGCGCGAACTCTGGGAGTTCTTGACGCACTGGCGCCGGCCACATTCAAACGTTTCCAGCTTTCTCGGAGAGGAGCCTTTGCCGGAGCAAGCGCTAGCCGTTGCGCGGTGAGCATGTGTTGAAGCGCATCAATCGGCATACTGATCTGCAGAGGCGTTTAGGCTCGACGGTGTAGTTTGGAGAAGCATCGGACCAGTGCTGCAAGCATATTCAGATGTTCGAACAGTTCGAAGCATCCGGAACTATCAGCTCTGAGTCGCTCTCAGAGGTGGCGCGGCAGACACAAGTACCGTATCCAGGCGTTGCATATGGAGACAACAGGACAAAC
The DNA here is from genome assembly GCF_947504215.1 of uncultured Ruegeria sp. GTDB lineage: Bacteria > Pseudomonadota > Alphaproteobacteria > Rhodobacterales > Rhodobacteraceae > Ruegeria. The sequence continues at coordinate 49,484 of NZ_CANNGO010000005.1, forward strand.
TGCTGGTTCGCTGCAAATGGGCGGGAGCTCGCAATCCGGCGAAATTCTACCAATACATGTATGGGTTGTTGAACCGAAGCAATCTGTCTGGTAGATTGCGGATCTGGAAACCCTGATACAGGAGATATCGGATATGATGAATCGTCAGACCTCAATGCTTCGCGCGACGGGCGCAGTAGCCCGTTAAAGCGGTCTGACAGGTTTCCGATCTGAAGGCCGCCTCGTGAGCGGCCTTTTTTTGTGTTTTCCTCACGTGGCGGCTTTCCATCATTCATGGAGAGAACAATGCCAAGCTTATCACTATACATCCCCGTCAACCGATCGCGCGGCCTCTTGCTGCGGCTGGTGGCTATTTTCGCCCGGCGACCCGACGGAGAGCGGCCCGTTCTGCGCAGGATATCTGAGCTGCCGGATTACCTGAGAAAGGACGTCGGTCTGCCACCAGAGATTGAACGACCGCCGCCTCCGCGCCATCGGTTCCCGTTCTGAGCGGCCGACCAAGCAACGGCAGCTTGCTGCCCTTGCTCTTAACAGTCGCACAATGTCCGGCCTGCGGACCAAACCTCATGTACACGCGATCACAACACTGAACGGAAGCACTCAATCAAACGCTTGATCCACGAGGAACGTTTCTAAAAAACCACGCGGGATCAAACTTCTCAAACCCAGTACTTCACGACTGAAGCTGCAGGCAGGATGGCCATGATGCCGTTGAATAAATGCCAATCGGCGCTCAGCGACTGAGCAATGAGGCCATCAGCCAGCACCCAGATCATCAGTGACGAGCATGCCGAGAGGGCGAACACTACGGCAAGGATAGCACCGAGAGTCAGGGGGTTGCTGACCAGCTTGGAAAAGGACGATGCAGCACCCAAAGCCATTGCCCATGTCTTCGGGTTTATCAAGAGAAGTAATGCCCCACTTGCAAGATTGATTGGAGCCTCCCCAACAGCTTTTGCGGGTAAAGGCGGACCAGCCAAGACAGTCTTCGCGGCAAGCCAAAACAGATAAGCCGAACCGACTGCTTTCACTCCAAATTCCAAAAAAGGTGCGGCTTGAAGTGTTGTGCCCAGACCTGCTCCCGACACCGCCCGCAAGCGCACAAGCAATCCTCAAGATGAGGGGATGCAACGCCTATATCCAAAGCGCGCGCCGGATGCAGCGGCGAACGCCGTTGCATCCGGCGGGTGAACCGGTGGCCACCAACGCAAAAACAACAAGATTCCACAACTGGTCTGGCATCGCACTTATCGGGCAGCGGTCACTTCGATCTCAACAAGAAGATCGGGTGCCGCCAAACCGGCCGCGACTAAAGTGGTGACTGTAGGGGCACGCCCCTGGTTCCAGCGATCCTGACGAATGTTGGACAGGACAGGCAGAAATCTTGCGCCGGTTACGTAGTAGATTACACGCGGAATGTCAGCAGTCTCGAGACCCGCATCGGTGAGCAGCGCTTCGACATTGCTCATCGTCTGGTGGCATTGCCATTCGAACCCTTCAAGCGCTTCATCGTTCAGCGCCACGCCGATCTGCCCGGAGAGGCAGACCAATGTCCGAGAAGCCGTGATCTGTGTGCCGTGCACGTAGATGCCTTGATACTGTTCTGGGACAGTGCGCAGAGTGTCCGGGGCCAGCCGTGTGATCATCTGCTTTCTCCATTCTGATAGCGCGTTGAAGGCATCTGACGAATAGATGGAGGCTGCTAAAGGGACCAACAAAACGAGATGGCCTCTCATCAGCCCGATTGTTCGGAGCGCGCGCTTTCATCGACAATACTGACGATTTTCCGCCTGCGGTTCGATACGCCGATCCAACACGAAACTGCAAATGCCGTCCGGCTTTCCATCCGTTGGGCAGGTCGACCGCCATCACGGCAGAGTAATCGATTTCGATCAAAGTGGTATTTGCAACCGATATTACGTTCACCACCTTATCGCGGCGGTATTCAAAGGCTTGAACACCAAGGCTTGCCAGCCTGGCAAATGCCTGCTTGCCGGGCGTTTCGGTTGTGACCTCTCCGTCCGAGATGTTGCGAAACGCCACGTCACCCGAAAGGCAAGCTAGCATGGCCGCAACATCCTTTTGATTGTAAGCGTCGATATAGGATTGGATTACACAAGGCTGGTCGTTCATGTCATATCCCTCGTGCTACCCGAGACCCGCACTGAAGTGCCCTTCACGTCATCCAACGAGACTTTGATTTGGGATGGGCTGCCCATGTCTTCGCCCTGGCGGATTGTGAACCTGCCGTCGCGAGGGCATTGGCTGTCGCGCAGGTAACCGGCAAAGGCTGCTGCTGCAGCCCCTATTGCCGGATCCTCCAGGACACCGCCCGAAGCGAAGGCATTGCGCACTACGAAGGATTGGTTTGCCTTGATGTAAACCAGCATTACAGTCACCAGATTATGTTTGCGCATCACAACGCGCCCGTCGTCCAGATCATACTCCATTGCCGCGAGTCGCGAGCGGTCCTTAAGGGGCAGCACGATGTGATTGGCGCCTCCGTGTATATGCGCGGGCGCCAGTCGCGGATCGAGCTCCTCTGACGTTAAGTCAAAGAGCGCCATGACATTCCGGGACTCTTCCTCGGTCATTGTTCGACTTTTCGTTGGCGGCGATGATAGCGTCGCGATCATGCCATCAGGAGTAGCCCTGGCATCCACAGTGATCGTGGCGTCGCTCAACACCAGCGTATAGGTGCCGCCACCGTTTTGCTCGCCCAGTGCTGCGCCAAGGGCGATTGTGGCATGACCACAAAACGGCACCTCTGATTCCGGTGAGAAATAGCGCACCCGCCAGCTTTTGCTGCCATCATCCTGCGCAACCGCAAAGGCGGATTCCGAATACCCGACGTCGGCCGCGACGCGTGCCATTTCGACTTCGCTGACAGCGTTCTTCAACAGCACAACCCCTGCAGGGTTTCTTGCTTTTGGCGAAGCGATCACAACGCCTCATTACATTGCTTGTGCTTTTGTGCTGGGCGCAATTGCGATCACAAGAAGTAAGAAGACGCGCACCGTATGAACCGCTTGGCGATCCCTAAACTGACCCGAGGCAAGGCGGTACATCCCCCTGCCGCATATCTGACGAATCTTAAGGTCGACCCAACAAACCGGACACTCGGTCAAGTGTAACTCTGCTGCGGTCGCACCCGCTTTCCGGACATTCGCAGCAACTGCAAAGTCCCCGGCGTACTGAGCTCACACAACGCGAACTTATCGGACTTTCCCGAAACGCCGCCCAAATCACTGACGCTCATGCGCGCAATTGGCAAGTCGCCTGTCCGTGACAGTCCAAAGCCCCTTAACTTAAACGGATGTTACCTACTGGTTCTTATTGGTGCTTGTAACGGCACGCCAGTCTTCCTTTGGCGGCCTGTCTAACAGGTCTTGGGCGCGGGCCATCATGGCAACTGAGGCGGGGTCTCCGTTTCGCGCCTGGTCTGCGGTCGCGAATGCGGCAACAGCGTTTTCAAACCGCCCTGCCCGATAATGTGCAAGACCCTGTTCATAAGCCTCTATCCAGGCAAATGGTTCGTCACGCCCATCCGCCATCGCGATCAGTTCGTAGACCACCAGCTCTTCAACACGTCCAAACACGGTAAGCGTGTCCAACTCGCGGACCACGATTGCGTCAGCTGCCTGTCGCCTCGTTTCCGGCCCGATCAGGATCAGCGTTCCATAGTCCTTGTTGGCCCCTTCCAACCGGCTGGCAACGTTCACGACATCACCGATCGCGGTGTAGTTCAACCGCTGCTCTGATCCGATATTTCCGACCAGAGCCTCGCCGCTGTTCAACCCGATCCTGACGCGCAAGGGGTTGCCGGCCTCATCTTCGATTCCGGACGCGGCCACGGCAGCGACAAGGTCCAGCGCTGCGCGGCAGGCGTTTTCAGCGTGGTTAGCATCTTTACGCGGTGCCCCCCAAAACGCCATTACGGCATCGCCAATAAACTTGTCGATCGTCCCACCATTTTGAGTAATGGCCGCAGAGGCCGCGCTGAAGAAGGGCTCCATCAGCTGGACAATCTTTGGGCCAAGTTTTTCGGACAGCCCAGTGAAACCCGTAACATCGCAAAACAACACAGATATCTGCTTCATTTCTCCGCCCGGCTGTATTTTGATGCCCTCAGCAACCAGCATACGCACGAGATCGGTGGGCACGTATTTTCGGAAAGCGGACAAACCAGCGGCCATGCTCGCGGTTGCCGCAGAAAGATTGGCAAGCTCAGACAGTTTGGAGGGTCTGCGCGCAATGCGTTCGACGTCAAAGCGTTCGATTTTGCCAAGATCTTCGGCGATGCGCGCCAACGGATTTGCGACAATGCTTCGGATCAGCCAGATCGCCAGCCCGGTTGCGACCACCACCACACCGATCAAAACGTATATCAGGTCTATCAGCGTTTCATCGATGCCCGACAGAAACGCCGCTTCGGGTATGACCGTGGCAACGCGCCAGCCGTAAAACCCCAGTGGCGTCAGCGCCACCGCATAAGGCACGCCGTCGATGACGACACGTTTCGTCAACGTGCCCGGGGCATTCGCCTGGGGGTCTGCCAACAACCTTTCGCCTGAGATCATGGCAACTTCATAAAGCCTCCCTTCGCCCATGCGCGCCGGTGTAATCTCATCCGCTGCTGCGTCAGGTACCGCAATAACTTTGCCGTCAGCATTCAGTATAAATGCCGCGCCGAATTCGCCGGGAACAAGCGTGGCGAGAAAACGTGACAAACGATCCGTTTCGATTGCAACGGCCAGAACACCTTGCCGCCTTCTGTTGACGTCGATCGGACCAGCAAAGGCGTAGACGGTTTTGTCACTATCCGGAAGGTCGCGCGCTTCGATCCACCCCGCAGAGCTGAGCCCCATGAAGTTTTCAAACCAGGCATGTTCGCGCGGATCATAGGATGTTTCGGTAAAGGTCCGCTCCTCGAACTGAATGTCACCGGGGATAAAGATGTAGCGATCCTTACGCAGCATTCGGTCCCGGATTCCCTTGTCGATTTCAATCATCTCAAGCCCGCCGTCACCTAGACGGTGCGACGCGAAAAAATTGCCATCGGGCCAGCCAAAGAACATCCAAGAGATATTCGGCTGCGCCTGCAATTGTGACAGGAAAACAAACTCCCGCTTGTCGGCCTGTCGCGTCGCGATGACGTTCTGAACAAAGATTGTACGAACGGCCGCCCAGGCGGCTTCGGCCGATCTGAGCGTCACCCCCACCTCGATGCGGACAGTGTTCGCGATCTGGCCGTTGATTTCAGCCGCAAGCATGCGGCTATTGTCGCGCGCAGTCGTCCACCATAGGGAATGGACAATAAAGGTCGACACCCCGATGGACACGGCCACCAGAATTGACACAGCGATGCCCACGCTAAATCGCACTTAAATCTCCGCCAAAAAACTCATACGCTTCAGTATTGAATTGAGACTGCTAGGAGGGCAAAACTTTCTTACGCCCTATCCCGAAATCTCACGCAACTGTTAGGTAGAAGAAAAGGAATGTGTTGAAGCGAGCGCTTGAACGTGGGCTGCTGAAGCTGACCTTTGCGACTTTTCCAGACTCGGCGCGCAGGTGAACGTGCGGCCCATTCCCGACATCCAGTAGCCAACCGAGATGCTGCGGGCAAAGCCCGCTTTGCGGTCGTTCGCTGCGAAAGCAAAATCTGCATCGCGCTCGAAGTCGGGAGCGGATTAAAACGCCATTTCGCCACGGGTGCAAAAAAGAGGCCGCCATATTGACTTTTATGTGCCCGTATCGAGTTCGTTCTTTTGTTGACTTAACCGCTCCCAAACACTGACTACTCGGTGTAAGACAGTTTCGTCATTGACGCCCCGTGGACGTCGCCTAGGCTGGAGCAGTTTTGGACGCGTGGTCTGTTCGCTATGGCACCGTAAACTTAACTAGCGCAGGTTAGCGAATTCCACTGACCTTGCGGTTAATCCACTGAGACCTGTGCAAGTTCACGCCAGGTTTGCACAGCAAGAGACCGCATTTCCCGAAAGCCGGCTGATGTCATTTCGTGGCGGGGCAGTTGATGATCGGATCATTACATTCTCAGTTCAGCCGCCCATAAAACGTCATACGGGCCGCCTCGGAAAGTTCGATACCAGGCTCTGCATTATAGGCCAGCACGGCCAGAATGCGCGTCAGGTCCCCGTCGTTCGGTGCCACCCGATGTATCGAATTGCGACCACGGAAGAGCACCAGTGTCCCGGCTTCAACAGAGACGGATTCTACTGGTATTTTTTCGTCCAGGATTTCGTCAACCTTCTCGAATCCCATCTCACCTACATCGGCATCGCGAACAGCATTGACGTACTCGAATGTTCCGCCCTTTTCTGGCGCCTGCACCATCAGCGTGATCGCAAAAGACGAATTGTCGAAGTGCCAGCCAAGCTCTTCCCCCTTCTCTGCAAAGTGTAGGTTGATAGAGGACAGCGGGTCGGCATATTCGTGCATTGCCTCTTCGCCCAGGACATCGCACAAAAAGCTGCGAAAAACCGGGGCGTTGTAGAGCGTGCGCAGGGTCGAATTCTGCGGCATCAGGTCGTCGGTGATGCACCCCTTGGATGAAGTCACAAGTCGGTTGCGCGCGTGATCATCAGGGAAACTCTCATCCTTGTCGGTCAGATAGACATTGTGCTGCTTAGTGGACTTGAAGACTTTCTCCTTGTTGGCAAGGCCTTCATCCCGGACCGCATCAATTGCTTGCTTCTGAACAAAGCCAGGCATCAGGAAAACGCCCGTATCGTCGAACTCTTTCTTACAGGCTACCCGAAAATCCGCGTCGTCAATTGGAAAGGTGTTCAAGTCGATAATGTCGCGCAGTTCCATAGGTCTCTCCTGAATTCGCGTCCCAAAAATTTAGCGGTCTGCAGATCTACCCGAGGCCAGCGTTTTTTTGAGTGTCTCATCATCCATGACAGTATCTCTCAACTGATGCTCAATTAGCCTTTCAATGGCGTTGCGATTTAAGCCAATACGCACCGTTGATGGTCCCCATCAAACCCCACGCTTTCGGCTGAGCAAACCATACTTGACGGCCCATGAGCGAAACGATCGTCGTCTGCGTTTGTCTTGCTTCATCGTCCGCTTCGACTGTACGCCGCCCTTACGGTTGAATTCGAACACGTCGATAATCCGCTCAGCGCAGCCACAGGCTTCGCCCATGCCAACCTTGGCGAAATAGAACTTTTCGAAACTTTCCGGGTTTTGCATGGTGATCCTCCTGCACTTTGCACTCTGTTGGAAGATAGGTTTCAAATCAACTCTTCGGGATTTGCCTCGACCCACGGGTAGCTCCGACCGCATCAGTCGCATTGAAATGGGAATGAAAGCACTTAACTCGGTGACATGATAGTCCTCATCGCACTTTCCATCTTATGCGGCATCGTCTGCGCCTATATCGCCAACACCAAGGGCTTAAGCGTCGGACTGCACACGGCCTTTGGCGTAATGTTGGGTCCAATTGGGATAGTTATCACACTGATGTGCAGCAGAACCAAACGTGGCCAAGTCTAATCTGAAAATGCGGTAGGACCTGAAGGCAGGCGGCCCGGGGAGGATCGGGCCGCCATTCTCAAGAAGCAGTTTAGCCGTTGTCTGGCGGCAGTATGCCCGCTTCTTGCGCAATCTGAATCTCACTCTGATCCAGAGAACCATCTCCATTGGCGTCCATTGCCGTAAAGGTATCGGCATCAACGTCTGGCGCAACAACCTGCACCTCTTCAATGGTCAAAACGCCATCTCCATTGGTGTCCGCAGATTGCGCGGCGGCCAGTGTGGGCAATCCAAACGCGACAGTTGCAAGTGCGGTGATATATTTAGGTTTCATTGCATTGGCTCCTAAGTAAAAGCTGAGTGGTTGTGTCCGGACAGGCACCAGAAACACCCAGACGCATCGGGCGTCACCCATGTGGAGTGTGCAGGACGATTTTGCGCCAATCTCCGCGTGTTTGTGAGAGTCGCGCCTGCAAACACCTGCTCGGCAAAATTCCCCCACTGCGACTAGGCGGTTAGTATCCGAGCCAAAACATGTCGCACGGCAAGGCTCCGCTGAGAATCCGCAGACTCGAAATGCGGGACTGTGATGGAGTTGAAAAGTGTTAGGTGGCCCATTAGTGCCCGAACCGCATAAATTCGCCTGCCGGGTATATCTGGGGGCTCGACGATGAAATGATGGTTTCGACTAGAATACAACCGTTTGGAATGCGGAAGTTCCACTATTTCCAACCTGCGGAGTAAGCTTTCCGAGTTTGAACAGATAGTGTCAAAAGTGGATTTTTAGTCGGTTTTTTGGTACCGTTGTTCCATTATTTTAGGAGGTGTTTTTAATGGCTAGCGACTTCTCACTCGAAATCGAATTTTCTGGCGGACTTTCAGTGACGCAACAGGCAGCCTTTACGTCTGCTCGCGACCGGTGGCGCGAAATAATCGTCGGAGCTCTGACGCCTGTCGTCGTAGACGGACAACAAATTGATGGATTGGTAATCGAAGCGCAAGGAATATTCATTGACGGTCCGAGTGGCGTTCTTGGTCAGGCGGGTCCAACCATTCTTCGAGATGACAATGACCTTCCAGCAAGAGGGTTGATGTCATTTGATACGGGCGACTTGGCCGAGATGGAGACCAATGGCGGTCTGACGGATGTAATCCTGCACGAAATGGGCCATGTGCTGGGCATCGGCACGCTGTGGAGTTCTGACTTCTTCGACTTTATCGAAGGATCTGGCGGGGATGATCCAGTCTATACAGGCCCCAACGCTTCTCGCGAATATGGCGACTTGCTCGGACAAGGAACCGCAACGAAAGTACCGATTGCAAACACCGGCGGCCCGGGAACACGCGAGGGCCATTGGCGTGAAAAGACATTCGCCCATGAATTGATGACAGGATTCTTGTCGGGAGCAACGCGACCGCTTAGTCGCATGACCATCGGGACATTGGAAGATATGGGGTATGAGGTCGATTATAGTCAGGCAGATCCGTACGCATTGCCCGATTCAAACCTCTTGGCGATGATTGCTTTGACAGCTCCCACGATTCCATGTTGCCAGGTAATTCGCACGAAACCTGTTCGATTGTCGGAATGGGAGAATGGTTAATTGCGTAAGACCCTGCTTGTATCAACTCTGGTGGGGCTAATGTCGTCTCCGATACAATCCGACGAATTGACGCGAATTCTCACTTGGACTGTCGAAAGTGCCAACAGTAGTCGTTCCGTGGCGATTTCAGAGAACGGAAATATGGAGAGGACTTTTAATGATGCGTCAGTTTCTTCACGGGCTTTGACTTCTGAAGAAACTGATAGGGTCTTTGCTGCCGCAGAGGAACTGATAGTCGCATTTCCAAGCCTTCTAAAGTTTCAAGGACCGGAGATTTCTGAAGCATCGGGGCTGCGTAATCTAGGTGCAAGTAGGCAGTCCGAACCTATTAGAACTACGCTTACGTTAACGAACGGGGAAATAGAGGTTATAGCTACATTTCACAATTACCCAGCCCTGATAGCGCTGACAAAGGACGCTCAACACTCAAACGCGCTTCGTCAGGCAAATCACGTGCTGGGGCGACTACTAGTCGACTGACAACCTCGCCCCAATTTGATTTGTGCCCTGCCACACATGGAGTGGGCGGTGTTCTTCTATCCAGATGTCTGCGCGGTCTGACATATCGTGTACCTTTTCCCGAAACCGCCTTTGATATTGCTAAGGTTTTCCGGGTTAACTAATGCACGCTTCAAGCTTCACCTCCAGCGCAATCAACCGATTACGTTCAGCCCGAAGCGTTGTGTTTGCTTCCGAGATACGCCTGCCGCCCTCGGCGGTCTTTGCGCCGGTAGACAAACCACCGTCCAGGCGACATCGGGAACGCCCTGTAATGGGGGCGTCAAGGCATACGCGTCCTTTGTTCTGGCTTCGTAGACATTGGTATCGCTTGTCATGTTGTACCTCCTATCTGGACGAGGGCAGGGGAGTAGGCGAGGATTTGCAGCAAGTCATCAAGGGTCGCAGGGCGCACCGTCCCGACTACCTGAGCCTGCGTTACCTCTTCCTCTCAGCCTTTTACTTCTCGTGCTTCCATTGTCATCCTGCCTCTCACTGCGAGGTATTTTAACACCTCATATCGAGAAAGGAACATTAGCGGAACACTTGGATGCATAAGCCACGATCCAAAGCGGTTTTCATCAGTGATACCTACCTATCTTGAAGTGGAGAAGGGTTTGCAGATGTTTGGAATACGCCGCTATTTCCCGATAATAATCGGGTTTGTTGCTCTGGTTCTCGCCACATCCGTGCAAGCTAGGACCTATATTCGTGACGCCGACACTATTGTTGTCGACGGAACCCCGGTCTGATTGAACGGGGCGGATGCGCCAGAACTGGACACACGATCCGGCCAGGATGCCAACCTTGGATGGTCAATTATCTGCGCGGCAAATCCATTGCCTGCGCCTGAACGGCGAACGTACGCGTGACCGTTGGTTAGGGGTGTGTTATGCCGATGGAGATGACGTGGAGGCGGCCGTAATCGCTGCTAGGCAATCGGAATGCGGAATTCCTGACCTGGAAAAATCACATTCGGATCATCAACAAGGTGTGCGTTGGCGCGTTGGATAACGGACACTTGGCCTGGATTACCGTAATGCGCAGTTGAGATTGAACTCAACGTGTCACCCGGCGCGACAGTGTAGTTCCGATAGCCAACATAGTCGGTCAGAATGCGTGGCCCGTAAAACACCGGAACATGGACAGTAGGGACCACACCTTCACCACCACCACTGTCGTCAGTCACCGTCACAAAAAGACGATCAAGCTGGAAATTAGGATTGGCCGGTATCTCTACTTTGGCTTGAAACTGTCGCAGTGCGATTGCTCCAGCTGAGGCCGCGCCGCTAAACTCGACGTGCCCTTCGCTGACAGAAATCGAAAGATGACCTTCGAAGCCAACAGCATTTCCTGCAATCATGATTGTGCTGCCGACAATATCAAAGGGTTTCGGCTGGAGAATCTCGATATTCATAATTGAGCTCCTTACAGTTAAATAGGAAACTCATACCCCAAATCGTCCCAGCGACCAAATCCGTCGGGTGATATCAGACACATCTTTTGGGGAACACGGACTTTCGAAGGTCAACAATCAGGAGCGGTGAGAGATGAATCCGAAAGTCGGCTCGGTCCAGAACCTCACGAGTGACAACGATAACCAAACCAAGCGGCGTCGAGAGATAGACAATATGGTTTTGTCAGTCGTGCGCACGGAGTTGGCCAATCGTCGAACGTTGCTGGCTTACGTGAAAACCGCGTTAGGCCTGGCTATCGCGGGGCTCGGTTTGCTGCATTTTTATGAAGCACAGTCGATGCAAGTCGGCATCGGGCTTTTGGCATTTCTGGTTTCGGGCTTGGTGTTAGTTTTAGGCGGCCTGGATTATCTGCGTACAAAGCGTTTGATTGAAGCGGAAAAGCGTGACTCGGGTGTTGCCTGACACGACTTGCGATATCGTTGGAATGCGTCACCTGACTACAGCGCGCCGACTCTCAAGCTTCACCAATAAGGAGCGGTGGAAAACCCAGGGCTGGTGGTGCACCCTTAAGGCTCGCAACCAGATAAGAGGTCTCAGTATGCCCCAGTACAACGATATGTTCGAACTATCCGTCGAGGATATAGACATTATCGAAGACTCGCTTCGCCGCGCCTTGAATTCGCTAACCCATGAGCCGCCCAACGAAGATGATGTGGGAAAAGCTGAAAGGGAAGAGTATCGACACCGAATTAACGAGCTTCTTGGCCGACTTCACGACCAGAAGATTTTCTACCGACCAAAAACCGGAGTCTATGTTGGCGGATAAGAGGACTCAGCGACCAAAGCACGTCCAGCCGACAATACTGCCCAGATCCCACACGACGCCTACCACAATCTGAACACCGGAACCGGCGCAGGATATCGTGAAAGGCGACTTGCGGTCCTAGTGGTCGGGCTCTTTTGTTTGGAATAGTGAACTATGCTAGTCTTCTGACATTGATTTAGGAGTTAGCGAGATGCCTTATAAGTGCAGCTATTGTGGCGCTGTATATCGAGACGCCATACCCTATGGACAATGCAATTGCGAACACCCTGATGTTCACTATTTTGAAGAGAATGAACCAAAAGGTACTCAAAAACCAGACAACCCGAAAAAACCCGAGTCATCTTGGGTAGCGGTTATCGTTATCGCGATAGTGCTGGTCGTTCTTTTGACAACTTTCGAATGACCTAGCCCTTACAATAGGCTTTTGGGTGACAATTCGTGAAATTCAAGGCGCTTTAAGGATTAGTGATCCTGCGGAAAACCCGTTTGCATCATTACTCTATCTGGCACCGAAGAACTTGAGTTCTATGATTTCATTCCTGATGGCGAATCTGAACAGCCCCACTTGAGTGGTTGAGATTGAATGTTAGTGCATGATCAGCCTGGGTTCCATCGGGACGATGGTTTCCGGGGCCCAACGGCGGTAGTCCCAGCGCAGCGTCGGAATCTCGCTCAGGCGGCATCCGGTGTAAATCAGCAACAAGAGGGCCGACTCCGCGTAGACCGTCTCTGTGCCGCCTTCCAGCGCCGCGCCAAGCCGTACTTGTTCCGAGTCCGAGAGATAGCGCGTCTTTTCTGCTTCGTGGAGTTTCCTGATCCGACGGGCTGGGTTAGATCCCGGTTGCCGCGATCCCCAATCATCGGCCGGATCGAACAACTTCGACAACATGACCGCCGCACGGTTGGCCTGATACGGTGTTTCGCGCAATCCGTGATGAAATGCCAACATGTCGGCGCGGGTCACTTCGGCAATTGGGATATACGGAGTCGAGGTGGTGTTCCGTTGACGCCAATATAGCTGTCCTTTGTTTTGTTCGAAATTGGAGAACTCCCGTACTGAGCAGGTTTAACAAAACCGCCATATTCCGGACACGGGTCGCGTCTAATCAAAAAATTGCGACGCGCCCAGATGGGTTTGCGATTTCCATGAGGGGGTACGAGTTCGGCGCGTCGCACCGCTACCTCCCCGTTAGAAACTCGCCTGTCTTTTATCGACAGGTGAAATTTGGCTGACTGGGCCTCCTGGCTTTGAATGACTTTGAGAGCTGCAGGGACTCTACACAGGCAAAACTGACAACACTTTGAGCGCAATCGCGGTTTTCGAACGCTTTTTGTTAGAAGCACCTGGGCGACCTTCCAAGAGAACAAACTTCTAAAAACGTTTATGCTGTGTGAACGGCGTCACTGATAAGCTCGTCAAAACCTTTCATGTTGAATGTATTAACGAGTTAGCGCTTATGTTGTGTTTCAAGCGCGAAATTTAATTCTCCCCATGGATCGGGCGCGCTGGTGGTGGCGCGCCCTTTTTCATTCTTAAATGAAGATGCACGGCCCTTTATATCTCCATGACTGTTTCCGCGGGTCATGGTTTTAGAGAATTGACTGCTCATGCCGTAAGTTTGAAATTCAACAAGGGGCTATGTGCGGGCGAGTTTCATGGGATTCGCTGATTGAAAGCTCCTGATCATCGGATTTTTTTCAGCAACTGAATTTGACGTAACGTCGCAAAAACCAGTCTCTTTGTTGAGGTAGTTGACGTAAACGTAAGCTTTTCCTCTTTTTTTTGACTGGCTAGTCAAAAAGTGACGCAAAACCACGATTTCTTCCCCCTTACGACAGGCGGCGTTCCTCCTACATGGGCCATGTCGCTGCGGACCAAGGGAACCACTCACGAAATTCCTTGAGCCCACTCTCCCTCGGGGTTCGGATCAGGTCCGCAGCGACAGCGCCGTGAAGCTTAACTGTTGTTGGAGTCGACTATGCCGATGAAGTCATTTTTGAGCTACCTGATGGACAACAAGGTCGTCCGGGTTTCAACCTCCGACGAGTCCCTTCAGGGCAATTCGGTATTCGAGGACGGCAAACAAGCGCTTGAGAAGGCCGAGGTCGAGATGCTGTTCCAGAACATTCTGAAGGAAAAGCAAAACGATCTGCTGACCGATCGTAAATAACAACCGCCCACGTCCGCAGGCTAGACGCCCAAATCTAGCAGTGAGCCAAGGGAGTTTGGCGGCATTTCGCGATGCTGGTCGAGTGCCACGGGCTACTTCTTTTCGAAGAACAAGATGACCTCACCCAGCCGAACCCCAAAGCGTGAGACATAGGCGCGATTAAGAAGGCGGTCATCCTCCAACAGCCACATCCAGTCGTCGAACTTTACACGCATGGTGCCGTCCTTGATGGGCAGGTCGATTTTGTATTTCCAGTTAAAGGTATCCCCGCGTTCGATCCCGCTGGCGGTTCCCAACACACCGGGGGCCGTCCCGGTCCAGGTGTCATCGCCGGTTTTGGTCAGAGTCCAGATGCGTTGTTCGGTTGCGCCATCATCGTAAACGAAATCTTCCACCAACGTCAGGGTCTCGCCATCCCATGTGCCGTCGATATCTACCGTGAAGCGCCGTGGAACGTTCCCTAGAATATCCTGAAACTGACCATAGGCGACGGTTTTGCCTTCAAAGAACTCTTCAAGATTCAGTTGCCGGTCTGACAGAAAGGTTTTTGGCACGCGCGGCTTGCTTGAGCACGCGGCCAATAAAGCCAGGCTGGCGACAGCGACAAAGGCAACAAAAGACCGATAGGATGTCATTGCAGTGGCTTTCCCTCGGATGCGGAATCATACCCATTCGTGCCGTTTACATAAACGTGTTTGGTTCTTGGGGCCGGGCGCATGGTGGCCACCAGTTCCGCAACCTTGATGCCGAACTTTCGCATCTCTGAGCGGTTCATGATCGCTCCGTTCTCGGTCAGATACATCCAGTCAGTGACATCCAGCGTGTGCCCTCCAGCATCTTCGGGCAAAATGATCTTGTAGGTGAGTTTGACAGTCGAGCCGGAGATGGTGCCTTTTCCTTCGCCCACGATATCGTCTGCGGTGGCGATGAAACTGTTGCCGGTGCCCATGGTCAGGTACCACTTGCGCGTCATCTGTTTCCCGTTCGAATAGGTGAAATACTCAGACAGCGTGCCTGAGTTTCCCGTCCATTCGCCAACCATACGCGCGACGAAGCTGTTCGACATTTTACCGTTGGGACCATAGATCAGGCCTTCGGACAGGATTTCCCCGTTCAGATTGTCTCTCAGTGAAAACACCGGCCCGGTGCCAGTGTAATCCGACGGCGATTGGGCGCGAAAGCTAAGCAGGCGGCTTCTTACGATGTTTGCGACAAGAAGCGTCAACAGGGTGATGGCGATGGCGTTCATTTGCTTGTGACCTCTGTGGGCAGTGTCAAAACCATACCGAAAGCTCCGAGTTTCAGGATGCAGGGCAGGACCGCGTAGGCGAGGTTGAGTGTATTCAGCGCCTGCGCGGAATTGGTTTGACCAGGATTGAAACCGCTGCGCTCCAGCAGCGGCAGGGTGAAAAAGGCAGCCAGAGCGAGGCCCAGCTTGCCTGCGAATGACCAGATGCCAAACGCGGCGGATGCATTCAGACCTGCGCGGGTCAGAACGACCGAGAACATGGCGGGCAGCACCACCATATCGGCCCCAAGGGCCGCGCCCGATGCCAGGCAGATCACGGCAAACCCGGCAAGGTTTCCTGCCGATAAGGTTGCTGCACCGATGAAGCCTGCGATCGATAGGGGCATCGCGATCATCAGAGTTCGTTTCGGACCAATTCGGTTGCTGAGCTTTGCCCAGAGCGGAACGCTGGCACCGGCACTGAGGAAAAACAGGATGAGCAACGGACCCGCCTTGCCGGGCAGCTGTAACCGATCTTCGACAAAGAACAGAAACAGCGTAGACGTGATCGCCACAGGCAGGCTGTTGACCAGCGCAAGTGCCAACAACCGCAACCCACCGGCTTGACCAAGGCCTGAGAAGGACAGGCCTTGTCCCGTGATTGGAGTGCGGCGCCACATCGGCAGCGTCAGGATCATGGTCAAAATTGCGAGCAACCCCAAAAACATACCAAATGCAGGATACCCCTGCGCTTGCGCTCCAAGGGCAAAAAACAGGGCCGGGGCGCTGGCGGCGATGACAACGCCAGTGAGTTGTCCTCCCTCACGGAACGCGGCCAGCGTCATCAGCTCTTTCGGGTCGGTGCTTTTGGCAAGCGTCGCACTGCGCCCATAAAGCAGGATGGTTCCAAGGCTGTAGGCCGAAAACAACAGTACGAGTATGGCGATCAGGGCTGTCACACTTGCGCCTTCTGGCAGGGAAAACAGCAAGGGAAACCCGATCGCCAAACCAATTGCGGCCAGTGAGGCAAACAGAATCTGTCCGCCCGGCCATCGGTCAATGGCCCAGCCGATCAGCGGATCCTGCACCAAGTCCACCAGTCTGATCACCAGCAGAACGGTTCCGATCACCCCCAGGCTGATGCCCAGATTGACCGCGGCAAATCGCGGCAAATGGATATAAAGCGGGATACCCGCTGCTGCGAGCATCAGCGCATACAGGCTGACACGGGGATACAGCATCATTGCCCCTTCAATTGCCGCGTAAAGCTTGCGGATCGCGTATTGTCGCCAAGAAAGATAGACATGAAAGCGCGCTTGATGCCCGGATAGGATAGCGTGCAGGTCTTGGTCCCGTTTCGCCAGAACCCGACCTTGTCAGGACCCTGCGACACAGCAAGATAAGTGTCGCCTTTGCTGACCGCCTGAAAGCACTGTTCCAACTGGCTTTGAACGGGCGCGCCGTTGCCTTGCCGATCCATTTCTTCAAGCGTCGATTCAACCAGCGCCTTTTGCTTCAGATTCTTGCGATAGGTCAGTAGCAGACCGAAATCCTGATTCCAGCTGAAGGGCGCGCCCTGAGGCGTGTAAAGTTTGGCGTCATAAAGCGGCAGGCCCAGAAACCGAAAAGTTGCATCGCCACGCAATTGGGCATTGTTCAACACGTCTGTCACCGTTGAGGCCGCCAGCCCGCCCGGGGCCAGCAACACAAGCGCAAGCAGCGCGGTACGCCAGCTTCGGTTATTCGGCCGCAACAGGGATGGCCGGATCTTTTTCGAGAATGCCATTGTCAGCTCCGATGGTTTGCGGGGCGCCATTCAAGCGGTCGACGACGTGCATCGCACTGGCTATCCCGTCTTCGTGGAACCCGTGCCGGTTATAAGCTCCGGCGAACCAGGTTCGGTTTTGTCCCTGCATTTCACGGATTTGCCCTTGTGCCTTCAGGGCCGCCTTGTCGAACACCGGATGGGCGAATTCGACCTGATCATATATTTTGTCTGCGGGAATCTCCGACGTCGCGTTCAGGGACACAAACAGCGGATCGCTGTCCGGGATGTTCTGAAGGCGGTTCATCCAATATGTCACACTCACGTTTCCGCCTTGCGACCGATAGGTCCAACTGGACCAGCACCCGCGCCGTTTGGGCATCTGCGACGGGTCGCAATGCAAAACGGCCGAGTTCGGCTGATACCGGATTGCGCCAAGCGCGGCGGCCTCGTCGGCGGTCGCGTTTTCACCCAGAATGGCCAGTGATTGGTCGGAATGAGTGGCCAGAATGATCTCGTCGAACTGATCAGACTGTCCCTGACTGGTGACCGTCACGCCAGTTTCGTCGCGTCGAACGTTTTCAACTGGGCTGGCCAACCGGATATCGCAACCCCGGGTGCGCAGGGCGGCATCGACCCGGCGGACATATTCGATACTGCCGCCTTTGACCGTCCACCATTGGTGCTGACTGGCCCGGCCGCTGGCCAGCAGTGCGTGATTGCGGAAGAACTGCACCAGCGAGCGGGCAGGGAACTGGTCTACGAACTCGGTCGGAGTGGACCAGATCGCGCCGCACATGGGCATCAGGTAGTTGTGGCGGAACCAATGACCGAGGCGGAGCTGATCAACCAGTTCGCCAATCGTGGTGTCATCGTCCTTGGCGGCCTCGGGCGCTTCTTTGCCAAAGCGCAGGATGTCCGCGATCATCTTGTAGTAGGCGGGTCGCACCAGATTGCGTTTTTGCGCTGTCAGGGTGCGTAACGTATTCAGCCCGTATTCAATGCGACCGTTATCGATTGTTGCGCCAAAGCTCATCTCGCTTTTGGTGACCGGGACGTTCAGTTCTTCGAACAGCTTTGTAAGATAGGGATAGGTCGCATAGTTGAAAACGATGAACCCGGTATCCACCGGCTGGTCCCCGTTTTTACCAGCCATCACTGTGCGGGCATGTCCGCCCAGCCTGGATTCAGCTTCGAATAGAGTGATATCGTGGTCTTCTGATAAATAGTAAGCTGCGGAAAGACCTGAAATGCCTGCACCTACAACCGCGATTTTTTTGCGTACGCCCCGTGTCTCGTCGAACATATGATCCTCTTTGTGCGACTTTTTACAAAAGGATACGTAGCAGATCTGGTGCTGGATCAATCAGGTTAGATTATTTTCCCAAGTGCTCTAGGTTATGATGTCTTGCCGGATTTTCATGCGCATCCACGTGATCCAGCTGTATTCCGCGCCCGTATGACCACTAACATGGTTCAAATAAAATAAACTCAATGCCCGGGACTGCTGTCCCCGGTATCCCGGATGGCCCACGCATGAGCAGTTTTGCAGGAAAGACCTATTGGATTATTGGCGCGAGCGAGGGCCTGGGTCGTGCATTGGCCGAAAAGCTGAGCGATCAGGGCGCTCATCTGGTTTTGTCGGCGCGCAATGCCGAACGTTTGACCGAGATCTGCGATAGTCTGCCCAACGCGCGGGCGGTACCGTTCGATGTGACCGATCTGACCGCTGTGCGCCGTGCGGTGGCCTATGTCGGAGACGTGGATGGGTTGGTCTATAACGCCGGGGCGTATGATCCGATGCGATCAGCGGATTGGGATACCGAGGCAGCGCTGGCCATGAACGACGTGAATTTTGTCGGGGCGTTGCGAGTGCTGGGTGAAACGATTCCGGGGTTTGTTCAGGCGGGGCGGGGGGAAATAACCCTGATTGGCTCGCTTGCAGGCTATCACGGCTTGCCTGCTGCCATCGGATATGGGTCCAGCAAGGCGGCGCTGATCTCGCTGGCGGAAACGATGCGGCATGATTTGGCCGATACGGGTGTGACTGTGCGCATCGTCAATCCGGGGTTCATCAAGACTCGTCTGACCGAGAAGAATAACTTCAAGATGCCGATGTTGATGACGCCCGAAGATGCTGCGGACCGGGTGGTAAAGGCGATGTGTCGTCGTCGCTTCCGCACCGATTTTCCAGCACCGTTTTCATGGGCGATCCGACTGATCGATTATCTGCCGGATCTGCTGGTCTACCGCGGAAAATAGACCCTAACAAAACCAGCCCGCCGACATGGCGGTGCCAGTCCGGTCTGCGCTGTCTTGCCCTTATCCGCAGGTCAGTCGCTGAATGACACCCGCATCGTTCACGAACACATTCAGACGGTCGATGCGATAGTCTTGCGTTGCAATGTCATTTGGGCCCAGCACGCGGGATCGTTCGGGTAGATTGGCCTGAATTGTCGAAACGGGCTGGCCGACCGAAGCCGCAAAAGCCTCGCCTTTGCAGAAAGCCAGATCAACTGGGGCATCCTCGGACGCGGTTGAGGTTTGTTCGGGCGGGGGCGTCTCGGTGCAGGCCGCCAGAAGGATCAGGATCGGGATAAAACGGTACATTGGCGTTCCTCGTTCTGGCTATGTCGTTTCTGCAATAACAAACAATTGGCCAGCCTGCCATGAAAGCGCAGTTGAAAACACCCTGTAATTCACGCAGTGTCAGGGGAAATGGACAGGGAGAAGTGCACTATGCGTACCCGCGCCGCCGTTGCCGTTCAGGCCGGTAAACCTTTGGAAGTGATGGATGTAAACCTTGAAGGCCCCAAAGCCGGAGAGGTTCTGGTTGAGATCAAAGCAACTGGCATTTGCCACACCGATGAATTCACCCTATCGGGTGCCGACCCCGAAGGCCTGTTTCCAGCCATTCTGGGGCACGAGGGCGCAGGTGTTGTGGTCGAGGTCGGCCCAGGTGTGACCAGCCTGAGGCCGGGTGATCATGTGATTCCGCTATACACACCGGAATGCCGGGAATGCGAATACTGTCTGCACCCCAAGACCAACCTGTGTCAGGCAATCCGGACAACTCAGGGCCAGGGCCTGATGCCCGATGGCACCTCGCGCTTTTCGACCTTGGATGGCGATCCGATCCTGCACTACATGGGGTGTTCGACCTTTGCCAATCACACCGTTTTGCCAGAAATCGCGCTGGCCAAGGTGCGCCCGGACGCGCCCTTCGACAAGATTTGCTATATCGGCTGTGGCGTAACCACCGGCATCGGGGCGGTGATCAACACCGCCAAGGTCGAGATCGGCAGCCGCGCTATCGTCTTTGGTCTGGGCGGGATTGGCCTAAACGTGATTCAGGGGCTGCGACTGGCCGGAGCTGACCAGATCGTCGGCGTTGACCTGAACCCGTCCAAGGTGGAAATGGCCACTCGGTTTGGAATGACCGATTTCGTCAACCCGGCTGAGGTTGATGGCGACCTGGTGCCCTATCTGGTTGACCTGACCAAAGGCGGCGCGGATTACACATTCGATGCCACCGGCAATGTCGGTGTGATGCGCACAGCACTGGAATCGGCGCACAAGGGTTGGGGTGAATCGATCATCATCGGCGTGGCGCCTGCCGGAGCCGAAATTTCAACCCGCCCCTTCCAGTTGGTTACCGGCCGGTCGTGGCGCGGTACCGCTTTTGGCGGCGCCCGTGGTCGCACCGACGTGCCCAAGATCGTTGACTGGTACGTGGAAGGAAAGATCGAGATCGACCCGATGATCACCCACACTATGGGTCTGGACGACATCAACCACGGGTTTGACCTGATGCATAAGGGTGAAAGCATCCGGTCAGTTGTCGTTTATTAAGTCTGCAACACAATAGAAGTCACTCAGCGATGGCCAAAGGGGCTTGGAAAAAGCTCGCCGCTTTTGCTTTCCTGAGGGTTACTCCCCCGGCCGCGTTGCACCTGTATCCGACCGTGGCGAGCGTACCCTCAGAACTGGCGTATTGGCCGAGGCGTTTGTGCGCGTTTCGCGCCAGACTACAAAAACACCCGACGCAATGATGACGCTGGCGCCAACCGCGACCCACACATCCGGTCTTTCGCCAAAGAAGATCATGCCGAACAATGTGGCCCATATGATCTGACTGTACTGGCTGGGCGCAATAACCCCGGCGGGTGCTGCGCGGTAGGCCAGAATGATCAGGTGCTGCGCGATGACGGAAAACACGCCCACCAAAGCCATCATCGCCAGATGCAGCAATGAGGGCGGCTTGTAGACAGCGGGTTGGGCAAGGCTCATAACCACGATGGCCAGTAGCATCGGATACAGGA
The DNA here is from genome assembly GCF_947504215.1 of uncultured Ruegeria sp. Taxonomy (GTDB): domain Bacteria; phylum Pseudomonadota; class Alphaproteobacteria; order Rhodobacterales; family Rhodobacteraceae; genus Ruegeria. Next base: position 70,819 of record NZ_CANNGO010000005.1, read on the forward strand.
TCAGCACGGCCGAGCGTTCCTCATTCCCGATCTTACGCACCAGAACGGATGCAAAGGCGCTGCAAAAGGCGGCCATCAGGGCGGCGAGGTGGCCCAGCGTGATATCGGTTGTACCGGGTCGCAAGACTATCAGAACGCCGATAAGCCCGACGCCAACAGCGGCCCAACGCTGGGCGCGAACCACTTCGCCAAGGATCGGGATCGACAATACCGTGACGATCAAGGGGAAGGAGAACAACAGCGAGTAGACCTCGGCCAGCGGCAGAACGGAAAAGGAATAGAACGCGCAGGACATGCCTGTCACCATCAACGCCGAACGTAGCAAAACCAGCCACGGATGATGCGGCACGAAGTTGCCTGTTGCCCGGTCCGTCAGGATTGTGACGGCCATCGGGACAAAGGAAAACAAGGTGGCAAAGAAGATGATCTGCAGCACCGAATATGTGCCGCCCAATACCTTGATCAGCGCGTCATGGCTGGCAAAAACGGCAAAGCCCAGAAAGGCAAAGCCAAGTCCCTGAAGGGTCGAGTTCTGAGCGCTCATCAATTTGGCCTCGGATACATGTTAGGTGTTTAGTAGTCTGTCATCGCAGCTTGCGGAGATTCGGCAGCTGTCGTTTGATGTTGATTAAACCCATTTGACAGAGTCTGATAGCCCCCAATTTACCGCTAACATGTCATAGCCGACATGATCTGAGCTCATCGCAGGATGGGTGGTGCATCCTTCGGTTGGCGCGCGGATTGCACCCCCGCTTTCATCCCCACACCGATGCGCCGTGCCAGCGCAACCCACGGGGTGGCAGTTTCGGATGGCAGCGTTTGGGTTGCGACCTCTTCGAACAGATTCAGCCAGTGAGCAAACATTTCGGGCTGGACGTCGGGCCGCTGGACATGAACTCGCTGCGGGTTTCCGTCGTAGCAGCGTTCGAATAGAATAGCGTTGCGCCAGAAGGCCGCTATCTTTTCCTCGTGCGCGGGCCAGTCGGTGACATGGTTTGCAAAGACAGGACCCAGCACTTTGTCCTGCCGGACACGGGCGTAAAAAGCAGCAACCTGCGCGTTGATCTGTTCGGGTGTGGCTGGAAAACGCGGGGGCAGGGTTGGTCTGGACATGGGTGTGCGGCCTGATTTCGAGTCTGTACAGGGCCATATCCCGAACAGCTTTCAAACCACAGGGGTGGTTTTGTCGCGCGTGTGGCGCCAGCGGATTCGGCAGCAAAGCAATCGGATGCAATTGCGGGCGGCGACGTATTCCCAAGCCGTCAGCATACCAAGCGCCTTTGCGCAGGAAACGGGTCGCTCGACCGCGGACAGCTGGGCATGTTCGGGGCAGAAAAGGAGATAATCATGTATAGAATATCAGCTCTCCCGACCGATCAGGTTCAGGCCTATCGCGACGGTGCGTCAGACGGGTACGGCAATCCACCCGAACGTGCAATTTCAAACGGGCAGGGGAACCCATGCCGACACTGCCTGACCTATATCCCGGAAGGTCATGAGATGCTGGTCCTGGCGCATCGTCCTTTTCCAGGCACTCAGCCTTTTGCCGAAACGGGACCCATTTACCTTTGTGCAGAGCCTTGTAAGCGGTACGAAGATGCTGCGGAGCTGCCCGAGGCGCTGACCTCTTCGCCCAACTATCTGATCAAGGGATACGGACCGGATGATCGCATCGTCTATGGGACAGGGGTCATCGCCCCACAAAGCCAGCTGCACGATGCGGCACAGACCATCTTTGCGTGCGAGGATGTCGCCTATATCCACATTCGATCCGCGCTCAACAATTGCTATCATGCGCGGATCGACCGGGCCTAAAGCTTGACGCGGTGTAGTCCTCGGCGCGGCTGGTTCTGATCATCGGCCGGGGGATCATCTGCGCGCGAAGATGTGAGTGCGAGGAACACATCTTCCAGATCAGCCTCTTCTGTGCGCACATCGCGGATTCGGATGTCCGCAGAACGGACCGCTTCCAAGACCTGCTCGGCGCTGGTGTGAGTGCTGCGGTACTGCATAATTAGACTGCCATCGTCGCGCAGCGTGGCGTCGACACCTTCGGCCAAGGGCAGATCAGACACAGGGTTGTCCGGCACAATGACCATGGTGCGGCTGTCCATACGACCCAGCAGGTTGGCAGTACTGTCCTGAGCAACCTTTTCGCCATGGTTGATAATGGCGATTTCGTCACACATTTCCTGCGCTTCTTCCAGATAATGCGTGGTCAGGATGATGGTCATACCCTGTTCATTCAGCTTACGTACATTGGCCCAAAGCATCTGGCGCAGCTCGATATCGACACCAGCTGTGGGTTCGTCCAGTACCAATATTTTCGGATGATGCACCAGCGCCTTGGCCAGCAACAGCCGGCGACGCATCCCGCCGGACAAAGTACGGGCATAGGCCTCGGCCTTGTCGCTGAGGCCGACAAGTTCGAGGATCTCATCACTGCGCCGTTCTGATTTTGGTACGCCATATAGCCCCGCTTGAACTTCCAACGCACCGCGCGGGCTGAAGAAGGGGTCCAGATTCAGCTCTTGTGGCATCACGCCAATGGCGGCACGGGATTGGCGCGGGTTTTGATCCTGATCGAAGCCCCAGATCGACACATGGCCTGCGGATTTCACGACCAACCCAGCCAGAATGTTGATCAGTGTTGATTTTCCGGCCCCGTTCGGCCCGAGCAGCCCAAAAACCGACCCGCGAGGAACGGTCAGGTCAATCCCTTTCAGAGCCTGCTTTTCCGGCTGTCCTTTGCTGCCACGATAGGTTTTGCGCAACCCTTCGATCCTGATTGCTGCCTGGCTCATTTGTGGCACTTGCCCCTCAATTGCTCATCGCCCATAAACGCACCTAAAGCATGCCCGCGAGGCCGACAACCAGTGAAGGATCGCCAGCCGTGACAATGGAAGCGCCGGAAACCAAGATCGTTGAAAAAAGCCGCATAGCCTGTGACGGCGGTGAAGGTGCATTGGGCCATCCACGTGTATGGCTACAGATTCCGGACGACACCGGCTGGGTCGAGTGCCCCTATTGCGACTGTAAATACGTGCTGAAAGGGTCGGAGCACGCCTGAGCACATCAGGTGCCCAAGTCTTGCCGCCTTTCGTTGGTATCCAGCGAGCGCAACGGTAAGAGAGAGCGCAATGACCGACGTGACCGCAAGTGACAATCATAGCCCTGTTTTTGGTTGGCTTGGCTTTGTTGTGGCATCGATAACCCTGCTAGCTGCTTTGTTTGTCTTTTGGGCGGGACCATTTGCGCCGCAGCAAACGGCGGGCGTGTCGCTGGGGGAACTTGCGGCTGAAATTGGCAAATCCACGTTGCGCTCGGCGGCCGGCATCGATCAGCCAGACCCTGTGGTGCCCACGCGCGATCTGGATGACTACCTGCAAATCGGCGTTGCCATGCTGGGTGGGATCGCGATTATTCTCGCCGCTGTTGGCCTGTTGCGTCATGAAAGAAGGCGCCCAGCAATTGCTGGCATCGTGGTCGGAACTGGTGCGATCCTGTTTCAGTTCTTCGCAATGGCGTTTTTCGCCCTTTTGGGTGTGTTGGTTATCATGGCGTTGCTGAACAGCTTTTCGGATGTCTTCTCGGGCCTCTTTGGTGGATAGTTAACCATCTTAGCTGGCCACCCGCGCGGCCCTGTGGCAGAACCGTTTCTAACCAGAACGGAGAGAGCGCATGAGCGAGTTCGGAAAAGGGTGTCACCTGCATCTGATCGATGGATCAGCGTTTATTTTTCGGGCCTATCACGCGCTTCCACCGCTGACGCGGAAATCGGATGGCTTGCCGATTGGCGCGGTTTCGGGCTTTTGCAACATGCTGCAAAAATATGTCGATGATAACGCCGGTCCGGATGCACCGACCCATGTTGCGGTGATCTTCGATAAGGGATCGCATACGTTTCGAAATGACATGTATGACCTCTACAAGGCCAATCGCGAGGCGATGCCCGAGGATTTGCGCCCGCAGATGCCGCTGACACGTGAGGCAACCAAAGCCTTCAACATCGCCTGCAAAGAACTTGAGGGATACGAGGCTGACGATATCATCGCAACGCTTGCCGTTCAGGCGCGCGAGGCCGGTGGCCGGGTGACCATCGTCAGCTCCGACAAGGATCTGATGCAACTGGTTGGCGACGGGGTCGAGATGCTGGATGCGATGAAGAACAAGCGCATTGATCGCGATGGTGTGATCGAGAAATTCGGCGTCGGGCCCGAACGGGTTGTTGACGTGCAAGCGCTGGCTGGCGACAGCGTAGACAATGTGCCCGGTGCGCCCGGCATCGGGATCAAAACCGCCGCGCTGTTGATCAACGAATACGGCGATCTGGAATCGCTTTTGGACCGCGCTGAGGAGATCAAACAACCCAAGCGACGCCAAACCCTGATCGAAAAGCGTGACCAGATTGAACTGTCGAAAAGGCTAGTTCAACTGGACGAGCAGACGCCGCTGGATTTCAACTTGGCGGATCTCGAAGTGAAGGATCCTGATCCCGAAACCTTGCTTGGTTTTCTGGCCGAGATGGAGTTCCGCACTCTGACCAAGCGTATTGCGGATAAGCTGGGGGCTGAAGCCCCGGTTATCGTCGATGCGCCTGCGCCAGCCGTTGAAGAGGCTGAGGTCGAAGCCATCCCATTTGACGCGTCGAAATACGAATGTGTGCGCGACGCGGCAGCTTTGCAGAAATGGATCGATCAAGCTTATGAGCGCGGCTGGGTTGCGGTGGATACCGAAACCACAGGCCTGAACGAAATGATCGCAGATCTGGTGGGAATTTCACTTTGCATCGAGCCGGGTGAGGCTTGTTACATCCCACTCATCCACCGCGAAAGCGCAAGCGACGATCTGTTTGGGTCAGACGCACTGGCCGAGGGGCAAATGCCCGTGGATGAGGCTCTATCCCTGCTGAAACCGATGTTCGAAGATCCGTCGATCCTGAAAATCGGGCAGAACATGAAGTATGATGCCAAGATCTTTGCGCGGTATGGCGTGAACGTCGCGCCCGTCGATGACACGATGTTGATGTCTTATGCGATGCATGGTGGTGAGCACGGGCACGGTATGGATACGCTGTCTGAACGGTACCTGAGCCACACGCCGATTCCGATCAAGCCACTGCTGGGGTCGGGAAAGTCGGCGATCACTTTCGACAAGGTGCCGATTGACGAGGCCACTGCTTATGCCGCTGAGGATGCGGATATCACGCTGCGTCTGTGGCAGCTGTTCAAGCCGCAACTGCATCAGGTGCAGGTGACGACAGTCTACGAGACGTTGGAACGCCCCTTGGTACCGGTTCTGGCCGAAATGGAGATGCACGGCATCAAGGTTGACCGTGATGTGCTGTCGCGCATGTCCAACGCCTTTGCCCAGAAAATGGCAGGGTTAGAGGCTGAAATCCACGACTTGGCGGGTGAAAATTTCAACGTTGGCTCACCCGCGCAACTGGGTGAGATTCTGTTCGACAAGATGGGCTTGGAAGGCGGTAAGAAGGGAAAAACCGGAAAATACTCGACCGGAGCGGATATTCTGGAAGATCTGGCGACCGAGCATGAATTGCCACGCCGGGTGCTGGATTGGCGTCAGCTGTCCAAATTGAAATCGACCTATACGGACGCGCTGCAGACCCATATCAACCCGGACACGGGCCGGGTACATACCTCCTATTCGATCACCGGGGCCAACACCGGGCGTTTGGCCTCGACCGATCCGAACCTGCAGAACATCCCGGTGCGCACCGAAGAAGGACGACGTATCCGCGAGGCATTTATTGCCGAGCCGGGCAATGTGTTGGTCAGCCTCGACTACAGCCAGATCGAGCTGCGTATTTTGGCGCATATTGCAGAGATTCCGGCTCTGAAACAGGCGTTTTCGGATGGTTTGGACATTCACGCCATGACCGCGTCCGAGATGTTCGATGTGCCGCTGGATGAGATGACGCCGGACATTCGCCGTCAGGCCAAAGCAATCAATTTTGGAGTGATCTACGGCATTTCAGGCTTTGGTCTGGCGCGCAACCTGCGCATCCCGCGGGCCGAGGCGCAGGGCTTTATCGACCGGTATTTCGAGCGGTTCCCCGGTATTCGTCAATACATGGACGACACGATCGCCTTCGCCAAAGAGCATGGCTATGTCCAGACGTTGTTCGGCCGCAAAATCCATACGCCCGAGATCAATGCGAAGGGTCCACATGCCGGATTCTCGCGCCGTGCGGCCATCAATGCGCCGATTCAAGGGACGGCTGCCGATGTGATCCGGCGCGCTATGGTGCGAATGCCGGGCGCGATCAACGGGTTGCCTGCCAAGATGTTGCTGCAGGTTCACGACGAGTTATTGTTCGAAGTGGCTGAGGACACTGTAGACGATCTGGTCGCGGCGGCGCGAGACGTTATGGAAGGGGCATCGGATCCAGCGGTCAAACTGGCAGTGAAGCTGGATGTCGATGCCGGGCAGGGTGCCAATTGGGCAGAGGCGCATTAAGGGCGGCGCTGCTTATCAGGCCCGACGGGCCATCTTCGCATCGGATCAGTCCTGTGGACTGATCAGGCGATTGACCAGACGTTGTACTGTGGGGCCTAGAAGCAGGATGACGGTAAAGGCGATGGGCCAGCAAAAGGCCCAGGATGCCATCCAGTCGCCGACAGTGCCCGGGCCAAACCCTATGGCTTTGACCGTAGCGATGCCGGTCACGATGCAGGACATCAGCCCGGACATGATCAGGCTGAATACGGCGCGGGCATAGCGGGCAGGCAACATTCACTGCATCCTTTTGAGTGCATCGCAAAGATGTGCGGCAGTTTGACGAAAAATACCAGCTTTGTTCGGCCGCGTTATTGCCACATCCAACCCAGTGACTCGGAGGTTTGCGCTGTAGATGGGGTGTATTCGGCGCTGACCCAACCGGAATAGCCACTGCTGTCCATGGCGTCGAACAGGCGGCGAAAATCCGTTGGTCCGCGTCCGGGTTCTGACCGATCCGGGGCGGCGCCAATTTGTGCGTGAACCACACGATCATGAAACCCGTCCCAGATGGTCAGCGCATCCCCATGAATCATCTGCGCGTGAAAGCTGTCAAATTGCAGGCCGACATTGGGGCGGTTTACCCCGTCCAGCACATCAGCGGCTAGATCATAGTCGTTCAGGAAGTAGTCTGGCTGGGACACTGGGTTGAGTGGCTCGATAGTGAATTGCTGCTTGGGTGCGATATCAGCGGCCCATTGCAGGTTCTCGACAAAACGCGTCAACGCCTGAGGTCCGGATGCATAGCCCGACATGATGTGGATCAGTCCGGGGCGCAGCACGTCGGCATATCGTAGGACCCTTCGGATATCGTTTTGGAACCGCTCTTCCCCCTCGGGGATTGCTGCATACCCAACCGGTCCGCCAGTGTAGTTGGGCGGGGGCGCATTGATCAGAACCAGCTCCAACCCGTTGGCTACCAAGGCGCGTCGCGTTTCTTTTGCGGCCAGGTCGTAGGGGAACAGTATCTCAACTGCTTTGAACCCTGCCTGAGCGGCGGTCTGAAAGCGATCAAGATATGGCAGCTCGGTAAAAAGCAAAGACAGATTGGCGGCAAATTTGGGCATGAGTGGTCCCCGCGTTTGGTGAGCCGAACCTAGCGTTTGGGTGATTTTCTGGAAAGGGACTGAAAACGACAGATTGTCGAAAATCAGCCAGAACGCCCAGCGCTTTTCAGAGAGTGTCAGCCTAACGCGGCGAATCATTTCAACGGCGCCGTGCCAACAGAAGGTGTCCAAGTGATGGCCATGAGCCCTGACCCCGCGCGCGGGAACACTGCCTTTGTGTCTGGCGGACGGAACTCCGCATTGTCTGGCAATGGCTTGGCGGTTGCTTCGATGTTGACCTGGGCGGCAGGGTTTCCAGCGGCGGAAGTCCTGTTGCAAAGCTGGCCACCCGTCGCCCTGCTGGCTGCAAGGCTGGCGCTTGCGGTTGTCTTCATGGTGCCGCTCTGGCTTCTGATTGATGGGCCGCGCCGAGTTCTTAACGCCCGTTGGGGTCATGCGATGGTCGTTGGCGGTGTCGGCATTGGGACGGGTATGTTCCTGATCATTCTGGCGCAAAAGCTGACGGATCCGGTCACAGTGGCCATCATTGCGTCCTGCGCGCCGCTGTCGGCCACGTTGCTTGAACTGGCCGCTGGTGAAAGGCGTCTGAGGTGGAACTTTGCAGCTGGGGTCTCGTTGTCCATAATCGGGGGCCTGATTGCGACCAGCGCCGTTGCTCCGGCGCAATTGGGGTTGGGGGCTGCTTGTGCCGTCGCCTCGACTGCGTTGTTTTGCTGGGCCAGTATGGCAACGTCGCGGGATTTCCCGGATCTCAGCCAGACCGGGCGCACAACGATCACTTTTGTGGGTGGGCTGATTACGGCGTCACTTTTGATGTTCGGATCCCACATGCTGAATCTGGACATTGTACCATCGACCCCATTTGACACTCAGCAAGCTGGTATGCTTGTCATCTATGCGCTGATATCGATGGCCCTCAGTCAGGTTCTGTTCGTCGGGTCGATCGGAAAGCTGGGGGTCGCGCTGGCGTCGTTTCACATCAACATCGCGCCCTTCTATGTCATGGTGATCATGGTGGTCCTGGGGGATGACTGGAATTGGACGCGCGCGCTGGGCGCCGGGATCGTCGCCCTGGCCGTAGTGTTGGCCCAAGATCGCAAAACACGGCAGCCAGCTTAAACATCCAATGTGTCGGATGAGACAAGAGGGAAAAACTGCCCCGCAGACCAGACGCCGAACCATCCGTCGCGATGTACTCCGATATCGACGAGGCGATAAAAACTTTTGCGGTCGATACGTGCCTCTAAGTTCGCGCGCACCATTATGTAGGGTGACGGTTCCTGCGAATCCGGATCAATGACGATGCGGATCGGATGATCCGGTCCTGCCTCAACAGAATCGCCGACTTTCGTAACAAATGTCAGCGTTCTTGCGTCCCCGTCATCGGATTGATCGAAATCGACAGCAATGAACGGCGCGTCCTCGACGGTGATTCCCACCTTTTCGACTGGAGTCACGAGGTAGTATTTGCCATCTTCTTTCTTAAGAATTGAGGAAAATAGCTTCACAAGCTCGAACCTGTTGATGGGCGACCCTAAGTAAGACCAAGTGCCATCTTTTGCGATCTTGATGTCCAGATCGCCGCAAAACGGAGGATTCCACAGGTGAACGGGCGGTAAACCCCTGGTTTTTGAGGCTTTGACTGATGCAGCCAGGCCATCGGGCGAGGGTTTCACAGGTTTTTGTCCGCTCATTGCTTTTGCCATTTCCTATTAGCGCGATACACTTCAACCATAATAGTCCACGGAAGGGAAAGTCATGACCGAACCCGCCGACCTCGTCGCCGAGATCGAAGCGCTGGAAAACAAGCTACAAGAGGCCAAGTCCTCGATCACCCGTCGCTTTATCGGACAGGAGCGGGTTGTGGATCTGACCCTGACCGCTCTTTTGTGCGGTGGTCACGCGCTGCTGATCGGGCTTCCCGGGCTGGGCAAGACGCGATTGGTTGAAACATTGTCGACCGTCATGGGGCTGCATGGCAACCGTATTCAGTTCACTCCTGACCTGATGCCAGCCGATATTTTGGGGTCCGAGGTTCTGGATACGGCCGAGGATGGCAGCCGCCATTTCCGGTTTATTTCCGGTCCAATTTTTTGTGAGCTGCTGATGGCGGATGAGATCAACCGCGCCAGCCCCCGGACTCAATCGGCGCTGCTGCAGGCGATGCAGGAACAGACCGTGACAGTTGCAGGCGAAGATCGCGCGCTGGGTGTTCCCTTCCACGTGCTGGCAACGCAGAACCCGATCGAGCAAGAGGGCACCTATCCATTGCCCGAGGCACAGCTGGACCGATTCCTGGTGCAGATCGATGTAGATTACCCCGACCGTCAGACTGAACGGGATATCCTGCTGGCCACCACAGGTATTGAAGAGGATGAGTCGTCTCAGGTTTTCACCAAAGAAGACTTGTTGGCGGCGCAAACCTTGCTGCGGCGAATGCCGGTCGGGGAGTCTGTGGTCGAACTGATCCTGGATCTGGTTCGTGCGTTCCGGCCCGAAGAACACGGTGTTTCAGATCGGGTCGCTGAAACCGTTGCCTGGGGCCCCGGTCCGCGGGCGGCGCAGGCGCTGATGATGACAGTTCGGGCCAATGCGATGTTGCAGGGGCGTCTGGCGCCCAATGCCGAAGATGTTCTGGACATGGCGCGTCCTGTGCTCAGCCACCGCATGGCGCTGAACTTTGCGGCACGCGCGCGGGGCGACAGCCTTGCTGATCTGATTGACACGACCGCCGCTGGTTTGATCCGGACAGAGGCTGCGGCGTGAATGCGGCGCTGACCCTTCGCGAAAGATCCGAAGCCGAGGCATCGCGGTTACCGCCCCTATTGGCGCGGGCCGAGCATTTGGCCGGAACCGTTCTGTTGGGAGATCACGGGCGACGACGCTCGGGTATGGGTGACGATTTCTGGCAATACCGCCCTGCACAGATCGGTGACAGTCGTCGGATGATCGATCACCGCCGCTCGGCCAGAGGTGATCAGCAATTCGTGCGCGAAAGGGAATGGCAAATTGCGCAATCCATCATGCTGTGGGTGGATCAGGGGTCTTCGATGCGCTTTGCATCCGAAAAGACCCTGCCTACAAAGGCCGACCGAGCTCGGTTGCTGGGCCTTGCTACAGCGATCCTGCTGGCCCGCGGCGGCGAACGGGTTGGTCTGACCGGGACCACGTTGCCGCCACGGCGAGGCAATGCTCAGATCATTCGGCTGGCGCAGGCCTGGTCCAAAGACGAACAAACCGACTATGCCCCGCCGGAACATCGCGCAATGATCCCCCATGCGCGTGCCGTGTTCATCTCGGATTTCCTTGGCCCAATGGATGAGGTCCAACTTGCCCTGACCAAAGCCGCTGATCGAGGCGTCCGGGGCGTTGTATTGCAAATCCTTGACCCCAGCGAAGAGACTTTTCCGTATCAGGGACGCACCATTTTCGAAAGCGTAGCCGGATCGGTTCGGCACGAGACGCTGAAGGCAGGGGAACTGCGCGAGCGGTATTTGGATCGTCTTGCCCGGCGAAAGGATGCGCTGACGCAGCTGTGTCGCGCGACCGGTTGGCGATTGGGCCTGCATCATACCGGTGACAGTGCTCAGGCCGCCCTGTTGTGGCTCTATCGGGCGCTGGACGGGGGAACGCGATGACGATTCTGGCGGGCATTGGCTTCACTGCCCCTTGGATTTTGTTGGGTCTCTTGACCCTTCCAATCCTGTGGTTGATCCTGCGTGCCGTGCCACCGGCACCGATCCGCAGGCTGTTCCCGGCTGTGACACTGTTGCTGGGCCTGAGGGATGACGAAAGCGTTTCGGATCGGACGCCGTGGTGGCTGTTGTTGCTGCGCATGCTGGCTGCGGCTGCGATCATCATCGGGCTCGCCGGTCCGGTTCTGAACCCGTCGCGCGATCAAGCGGGATCTGGGCCATTGCTGTTGGTGCTGGACGCGACCTGGGCTGGTGCGTCGCGCTGGTCGTCGACGTTAGATCAGATCGACGCACAATTGGCCGAGGCTGGGCGGGCCGGACGCCCGGTTTCCATCCTGCGTTTGTCAGAACCGGAACCCCCCGTGTTTCAGGCGGCAGAAGCGTGGCGCGGTCGCTTGCCGGGCCTGACCCCAAACCCCTGGCAGCCAACAGAGCCGCAGCTTGAACAGGTTCTGGGTGTATTGAACGAGGTTGAAGGCGGCTTTGATACCCATTGGTTCAGCGACCGGCTAGACTATGATGGCCACGACCAAATGGTATCAGCGCTGCAAGCGCGTGGTGGGGTCACTGTCTATCGCGGGCCTGCGCCAGCCAAGGCAGTTTTGCCTGCGTCTTATCAGGATGGTCTCATTCAACTGACCGTTCTGCGTGGGGAGCCGGGGCCGATGGAAACGGTGACGGTGTTGGCGCAGGGCCGGGACCCTGCAGGCACGGCCCGGGTTCTGCACGCGGCTGAACTGACCTTTGAAAGCGGCGCCACTGAGGCGCAAATAGAATTGGCGTTGCCCTCAGAGCTGCGTGCCCGGATCACCCGGTTCGAGATTCAGGGACAGCGTTCTGCCGGTGCGGTGACCCTGACCGATGACAGCCTGCGGCGGCGCGAAGTTGCGTTGATTGCAGGAACAGTGAATCGCGAAGGGTTGGAGTTGCTTTCGCCCCTGCACTATCTGACCCAGGTTTTGATCCCGACAGCAGACTTTGTCGATGGTGGTTTGCTGGAGGTGCTGCCCGCGAACCCGGACGTCATCGTCTTGTCCGACGTTGCGCAAATGTCTGACACGGAACAAGCTGGCTTGATTGAGTGGGTCGAACAAGGTGGTCTACTGCTGCGCTTCGCTGGCCCTCGGATGGCGGCAAGTGATCTAGGGCGCGATGAAGAAGACACATTGTTACCCGCACGATTGCGCAGCGGCGGCAGGTCGGTTGGCGGCGCGATGAGTTGGGGCGAGGCCAAGACCTTAGCCCCCTTCCCGGAAAACTCGCCCTTCTTTGGATTGCAAATACCGGACGATGTCGTTGTCACAACTCAGGTCATGGCGCAACCAGACCCTAATCTGGCGGATCGGGTGATTGCGTCGCTGTCGGATGGCACACCTTTGGTGACACGCAAGGCGCTGGGCTTGGGGCAGGTGGTCCTGTTCCATGTCACGGCGGATGCCGAATGGTCCAGCCTGCCTTTGTCGGGTCTGTTTGTTGAAATGCTGGATCGTCTTGCCGTGGCCTCGGCTGCGAAGTCTAGGCAAGTGGCACAGTTGCAAGGCACCACGTGGGAGCCGATCCAAACCCTGGATGGGTTCGGAACATTGTCGGATGCAGGTACTTTGGCCGGGGTGGACGGCGTTCAGTTGGTTTCCGGCCAGATCGGGCCTGACCTGCGCCCGGGGCTGTATGAAAGCGGCAAACAGAAACTGGCGCTGAATGTTTTGTCCGAAGATGCTGTGCTAAGCCCAGCCAAATGGCCCGCAGATGTTCCTATCAAGGGGCAAGATGTGACCGTTGAGACACCGCTTGGAGGCATCTTATTGAGCCTGGCATTGATGTTGCTGACGGTGGACGTGATTGCCTCGCTGGCGCTTTCGGGTCGGTTGGGGCTGACTCGTGCCGCTGCAATCGGACTTGGGGCTTTGCTGATTGTGCCGGAAGCCCAGGCGCAGACTGCCGAGGAAACTGATTATGCCCTTGCAGCCACGCACGAACTGGTGCTGGCACATGTGCTGACGGGCGACAGGCAAGTGGATGATATTGCACAGGCCGGGTTGCGTGGACTTGGCCAGACGCTGTATTTTCGGACATCGGTTGAACCGGCCGACCCTATCGGCGTGGACCTGGAGCGGGATGAACTGGCGTTCTTCCCGTTGCTCTATTGGCCTATTACGCCGGACCAGTCACAACCTTCGACCGAAGCTTATGCCAAGCTCAACGCCTATCTGCGATCGGGTGGTATGATCCTGTTCGACACGCGTGATGCGGATATAGCTGGTTTTGGCGCCTCCAGCCCCAACGGAAGAAAACTGCAGCAACTGGCTGGTCCGCTGAACATCCCGTCGTTAGAGCCGATTCCGCGCGACCATGTTCTGACGCGGACGTTTTACCTGCTGCAGGACTTTCCCGGCCGGTATTCCGGGACCGAGGTTTGGGTCGAAGCGGCGCCCCAAGATGCCGAGCAAATTGAAGGCATGCCCTTCCGCAACCTCAACGACAACGTGACGCCGGTGGTGATCGGCGGCAATGATTGGGCCGGAGCATGGGCCGTCGACCGCAACGGACAGGCCTTGTTGCCTGTCGGGCGTGGGTATGCGGGTGAGCGGCAGCGCGAGCTTGCCAATCGGTTTGGAGTCAATCTGGTGATGCATGTGCTGACCGGCAATTACAAATCTGATCAGGTTCATGTGCCCGCCCTTCTGGACAGGTTGGGACAATGACCGGAACCGTCATATTCGACCCGCTGATTCCGTGGCCCATTCTGGCGGCTGTTGCCGCGATTGCCGTTGCGGGGATCGTGCTGGCCGTATGGCGCGGCCTATCGGGTTGGGCCCTGCGCGGATTGGCGGCTTTGGTGGTGATCGCAGCCCTGTCCGGCCCGGTCTATCAGGCTGAAGATCGTGCGCCGCTGACGGATATTGTGCTGATGATCGAGGATGAGAGCGCCAGTCAAACGCTATCAGACCGAGCAGAGCAGACAGCACAGGCAGCCGAGGATCTTGCCGCAGAAATTGAATCGCGTGACAACACCGAACTGCGCCGCATTCGAATTGGCGATAGTGACGGAGACGAAGGCACGCAGGTGATGGCGGCGCTGAACGCGGCGCTGGCAGAAGAACCCCGGGCGCGCATTGCAGGGATTCTTGTTGTCTCAGATGGTATCGTTCACGACGTCGATCAGGCGCCTGACCTGCCTGCGCCCATGCATTTGCTGCAAACCGGCCGCGAAGGCGATTGGGATCGTCGGTTGATCGTCCGCAATGCCCCTGCCTTTGCTATTATCGGTGAGCCGGTGACTCTGACATTGCGCGTAGAAGACAGTGGCGCGTACCCCGCCGGTGCAACCACGGCACCGCTGGAGATTTCAGTGGATGGAGGGGAACCCGAGGAGTTCAGTATTCCTATCGGACTGGATGTTGAGCTGCCGGTGACACTTCCACATGGTGGGCGCAACGTCATTCAATTCTCGGTTCCGCAGGCCGAGGGCGAGCTGACCGACCGCAACAACACTGCGCTGATCCAGATGAACGGCGTTCGTGACCGTCTGCGTGTGCTGCTGGTTTCAGGCGAGCCGCATCCCGGCGGGCGCACCTGGCGCAACTTGTTGAAATCGGACAGTTCTGTTGATCTGGTGCATTTCACAATCCTGCGCCCACCAGAAAAGCAGGACGGCGTACCTGTGGACGAGCTTTCGCTGATCGCTTTTCCGACACGCGAGCTGTTTCTGGAAAAGATCAACGATTTTGATCTGATCATTTTTGATCGCTACAAGCGACGCGGTATCCTTCCGGCAATTTATCTGGATAACGTCACCAATTATATCAACGATGGTGGTGCCGTCCTGATTGCCGCCGGTCCCGATTTTGCTACTGCTGACAGTATCTTCCGGTCTCCTCTTGCTCCGATCCTGCCTGCGCAGCCGACGGCACGGGTAATCGAAGAACGCTTTGTTCCGATGGTCAGCGATTTGGGCCACCGTCACCCGGTGACCACCAATCTGGGTGATTCCGAAGACTGGGGTGCATGGTTGCGTCAGATCGATGTGAACCAACGCCGGGGTGAGGTTTTGATGACCGGCGTCGATGAACGCCCGCTTCTGGTGCTGGACCGCGTGGGCGAAGGCCGCGTCGCCATGCTTGCGTCAGACCATGCCTGGCTGTGGAGCCGGGGATTCGAGGGTGGTGGGCCGCAGCTGGAGATGCTGCGGCGGTTGGCGCATTGGATGATGAAGGAACCCGAGCTTGAGGAAGAGGCCCTGTGGGCTGAGGCCAATGGGCAGTCTATGCGGATCATTCGGCAGACCCTTGAAGATGAAGTCGGGTCAGTGACCGTTACTCGTCCAAACGGGGAAACGCTCGAGATCACTTTGGACGAGGTCTCTCCGGGTCGTTTTGAGGCGCAGTATTTTGGCCCTGAGATTGGCCTCTATCGCCTTGAAGAAGGTGACCATATGGCGGTGATCGGCCTCGGCCCTGCGGCGCCGCGTGAATTTGAACGTACGATTGCCACAGGCGAAATCCTGGACCCGGTTCTAAGCAGCTTGCGTGGCGGCGTGGTGCGGTTGGAAGATGGTCTGCCGTCGATCCGCAATGTGCGCGCGGGCCGACCTGCGGCAGGGCGTGGTTGGATTGGGCTGACCCCGCGTGAGGCGTATGAAACCCGTGATGTCACGCAAGCCGGATTGCTGCCGCCTTGGCTGGTCCTGCTTTTGGCTGGTGGGTTTTTGCTGGGTGGCTGGCTGCGCGAAGGGCGGCGCTGACGCCTTAGATCAGTCGATACGCACAGTGACCCGATCAGATTGCCCTTCGGCGTCAACAACCACCAGCGCGGCGTGGCCTGGGCCCGGGTTAGGTATGTCGAATTCGTGATGATACTTGCCTGTTGCGACGGGTGTCCCATTTGCCAGCACAGAAAAAGGGCCGACCCCACCACGCAGCTTTATGGTCAAGGCAGTTCCGTCAGTCTCTAGCACAGCATTTTCTGGGGGAAACAAAAGGCGGGGCGCAGATACGTCGTCCTGAAACACAGCCGCGCGCGGGCGAAAGCGCTGCAAGGGTGGTGGCAACTGAGCCGCGCCCACCATCAGCGTCGCAGGCGGGGGAGGGCGCAATGGCGTGAATTCGGGCTTCAGGTGCCCAAACGCCTCGAACAGCAAAGGTGCGGCCAGATCGCCGCCAAACGCACCCGGAACCGGGGTTCCATCGGCACGGCCCAACCAGACGCCGATGACATGCTGGCCGTCAAACCCGATAGCCCAGGCATCCCGGTGGCCGTAAGATGTGCCGGTCTTGTAGGCCAGTCCCTTCGATGGCGCGCCTTGTGGCGGTGTCAGACCCGCGAGAATATCACCAATCTGCCAGGCGGACGTGTCTGACAGGATGCGTTCGGTTTGCCCCGGCTGGCTTAACACCCCGTGGTGCAGCACCGGCCCTTGCCCACCAGCCGCCAATGCGGCGTAGAGTTGGACCAGATCAATCAGGCTCAGCCCGACACCGCCCAGCGAGATGGCAAGGCCCGGTCTACCACCCGTAAGTTCAGGACTGGTTCCGGCCTTTCGCAAGGCTGCCATCACGCGGGCAGCGCCAAGCTCATGCGTCAGCCGGACAACGGGAATATTCAGCGACATTTGCAGCGCATCGCGAACCCGTACATCGCCCCGGAATACACCGTCGAAATTGCGTGGCGCGTAGCGACCGAACATCACGGGGCCGTCGTTAATCAGAGTTTCGGGATGTGCCAGCCCCTGATCAAAGGCAAGCCCGTAAACCAGTGGCTTCAGCGTTGACCCCGGGGAGCGAAGCGCGCGTGTCATGTCCACAAAGCCCTGACGGGCATCCCGATATCCGGACGATCCGACGGAGGCCAGAACCTCACCACTGCGGTGATCTGCAACCACAAGTGCCCCGGACACGCTGGACCCGGCGCGCGCGGCGGCTTTAGAAACCAAGGGTTCCAACTGCGCTTGCAGTTGGGCGTCCAAGGTCAGGTCATGCGTTTCGGCTCCAGGCGACTGACGGCGGGCACGTTCGGTCAAATGGGGGGCCAGCCGGGGAAACGGTCTCATCTCCAAGGGAACCGCTTCGGTCAAGGCGCTGCGCAACTCAGGGTCTGACAGGGCGCCGTAGCGGTGCATCCGGCGCAGAACGCGATCGCGCGCGTTACGGGCGGCTTCGCGGTTTCGATCAGGCCTGCGGGCTTCGGGTGACTGCGGCAAGGCGACTAGAAGGGCAGCCTGCGCTGGTGTCAACCGGTTCGGGTCTTTGCCGAACCACGCGCGCGCGCCCGCGCGAATGCCTTCCAGATTGCCCCCGTACGGTGCATGGGTCAGATACAGGTTCAGGATCTGCTGCTTGTTCAGACGCTGCTCCAGCGCCAAGGCAACTCTCATCTGGCGGATTTTACCGCTCCACCGTCCGGTTGATCCGTCCTCGATTAACCGCGCGACCTGCATCGTCAGGGTCGAGCCCCCGGACACGGCGCGTCCATTCCACAACGTCTGCGTTGCAGCGCGAACCATGGCCAGCGGGTCAACACCGGCATGGGACCAGAACCGCTTATCTTCATACCGTATCAGCATAGCCGCAAAGGCCGGGTCGACCGGACCAGGGCGCATGCGCCAGATCCCATCTTCGACCGGGAAACTGCGCAGAAGTGATCCGTTGCGGTCACGCATCTCGACCGAGGTTTCGGCTAGCACGGGTGGTAACACGGTGGCGTCTATCCAGCTCTCGACCCGATCCCGCGCGAATGCTGACAGGTACAGCACGCCAGCGAGTGCAAGCAAAAGGCGGCTGGATCTAGGCATCGATCCATCCTTCCCACACGCCGGGATAGTGGGTGACGAACCCAGATGGATGGACAGACAAGTCCGCCTGATGATTGCCCGAGCCATATCGGATCAGACCAGGCGATAGCCAAGTATAGACCTGATCGAGTCTTTTTATCGAAGCCAGGTCCGGCTTCAACCAAGCCGCTTTGATACGGGCGCTCTGGGTCCGTGCGATCTCTTCCCGCCGCAGGGGCAAAAGGTTGGTCGCTGGGGTGAAGCTCAGGTCAAGATCAAGACACTCTGCGTCGCACTCCTGTAGCGCATCGTTCAATGCCCAACCCTGATCGGTGCATCGCAGTCGCAGGGCCACATCGCACCCGTCAACCTCGCCACTGACATCCGCTGACAGGCTGCGCCAGTTCATCGCGCAACGCACGTCATAGGTCAGCAAATTGTCGGCGCCATCATCATGCCATGTGGCCTGACCGACCAACATCCAGCCACTGTCGAGCCGCGACAGCGTGCAGCGATCCGTGCCCTGCACATCCAACCGACGCCAATGGGCAGTGGCTATGGCGGTTCTGCTGGTCACTTCACCACGACCCGGTCCGTATCGGTGCGCGCACGGTTTTGCGGGCGGTACATGTCTTCGACCGACGCCGCCGGGTGATGGAAGTCACCCGGTGTGACCGCGCGGGCTACGTAGGCCAGTGTCACGGTCTCGCGGCCTGACAGATCAACTGCCGCCAGAAACCGATCTGAACGGAATTCCGTGTGTGTCGCCTCGGACAGGTTTAGCCAGTCAAGCGACCTGACATCGCCGGACCGCAACAGGCTGGGGTTGTCGATCTCAATCCCTGCCGCCAGCGGATCGTCTATCATCAGTCGTGCGCCACCGTTTTCAAACGGCGTGACGGTCAGAACAGTCACAAAACGATCCCCCGCCGCGAAGGTCGAAGGGTCCAGCGGGTCACCCTCCATCGAATAATACCGGCGTTCGATGGCGTAACCGGTGCCGCCAGCCTCGGGTGGTACATCGGGAATACCGGTGACAGTCAGGGTGATGTCAGTGGGTTGGCCGTCTGTGGCTGTGATGTTCAGTTCTTCATCTTGACCCGTCTCCAGAACCTCAACGAACGGGCCTGAGACAGGCGCACCATTGACCAATAGGCCCGCGCCGTCCGGATCGGTGATCAGTGCATGCGCGGCCAGCAGCGACCAAGCGGCTTCTTGTGTCGAACGGTGGGACCGTCCTGCGCTGACCCGTTGGATCAGGGCGCTGCGATCAACGGCTTCGCTGCCCGCATCCACGGCCAATGTCAGCAAACCGGCCGCGTCTCGTAAGGTGCTGCCGTAATCTGCGCGCCAATATGTTTGGCTTTGTGCCGGTCGCTGGGCCAACATTTGCGCGGCGCGGGCAAACATCGCATCGGCGCGGGTCTGATCCCCATAAGATGCCAGCGCAGCGCCAAGCTGTGCCGCAGCCAGAGGCGTGTCGAATGCCTCGCCTTTGACATCGGCATAATACCTGAGGTCGCCCATCGAGGCCGCACCTTCGCGTGCGAGAACCATCAAGGCATAGGCGATGTCCTGTCCGCCCTCGTCGAAATCCGGGGCATAGTTGATGCGATTGCGCAAGTTATCCATCGCTTGGGCAAAGGCGCGGTCTGGCACGACATATCCTTGCGCACGCGCGCGCGACAGGAAGTCGGTGACATAGGCGTCCAGCCAGAAGTCACCGCTGCCAGCCCGCCACAGGCCAAAGGCCCCGTTGGCCGCCTGCCTCGTCAGGACGCTGCGGATCGAGTCGGCAATGCGTCGGTCAACCACCGGACCGTCGCCCAACCCCGTAGCCTTTGCGACAGATGACAAATACAGCAGCGGCAGCGCTTGGCTAGTGATTTGTTCGGTGCAGCCGTAGGGATAGCGGTTCAGCTGATCCAGTAGGCCGGGCGTGTCGAATTTTGCCAGTGCCCCGGCCGATAGAATGGCTTTGGCCGAGCCGGGCTGAAACCCGTCGAACACATCCTGCGAGAACAGGAAGCTGTCATCCGAGCCGAGCGCAAAACGCCGTGTCAGAGCCACAACTGGATCATTGGCGCGCACCGGCATGCGCAATGTCTGCGACAGGTCGCGGCCATCTGGTGTGGTGATGGACACGTTGATTTCGGGGTCTCCGATTGCGTTGGCGCGGATCGGAACCTCGAACACGGCTTTGCCGCCTTCGTCGAGCGTGAAGCTGGCGGGCGCTGCGCCAAGCTCCAGTTCTGAAGAGGTCGCCAGCCCCAGCGCCATCTCACCGGCTGTCCCATCAGCGTGAACGATCTCCAGCAGCATCCGGCTTTGATCACCGGGGGCGAGAAAACGGGGCAGGCTGGCAGTGACCACCACTGGATCGCGCACGATCATGTCCGCCTCGGCCTGTCCGACTGCTGCGCGCGACCATGCGACGGCCATCAGGCGGACAGTGCCGTTGAAGGCGGGAAGGGGGATGTCGATCTCGACCTCGCCGTTCGCGCCAACCTCAACCGGGCCGCTGAACACTGCCATCAGGTCCTGTGTCGGCGGCGGCGACTGTCGGCGCATGCCGCCGTCATTGTCTCCACCAGACCGAACAGTGCCCATTGCACCGTTCATACCGTCGATCAAACGCCCATAAACATCGCGCAGCTCCACGCCAAGACGACGCTGGCCAAAATAGTAATTCTGCGGGTCCGGGCTTTCGAACCCGGTCAGATTGAGAATGCCGACATCAACCGCCGCCAGGGTCAGCCAAACAGCGTCGCCTTCAGTCGCGTTTTCGACCCTGACAAGGGCTTTTTGCATCTGACGAGGCGCACTGACTTCGGGCACGTCGATGGATATGTCTAGCTTGCGGCCCACCGGATCAACAGCGGCATGGGCCACGCCCATAGCCCGCGCCGGGTTCTGGCCGGCGGCGACGTCCATGGGGCGGATCACCGTCGCGGTGACATAGGCACCTGCACCCCAATCCTGCGTGACCTCAATGGGAATGATGGTCTCGCCCTCTGGCACTTCAACCATCTGGCGGTGGATCAGCCGGTTCGACAGCACGTCGATCTGCGCCACGCCTGCCATGCGGGGTACGATGCGCAGCTGCGCTGTGTCTCCAGCCAGGTAAGTGTCGCGGTCCAGCGACATCTCAAGCCGGTCTGGTGTGGTCGACGCATCGGCCGCCCGAAACCAGCCAGCATAGAAATCAACCGCCGTCTCGGTATAGGTGCCGTCGACACGTTGTACGACCAGCTCGTACCGGCCCCAATCGACCGGTTGGGTCAGCGTTAACGGTTCCGAGGTGAAATCGACCTCGCCTGTTGCCACGCGGGTGCGTCTCGTGGTCGGTTCCCAATTCCAGTTGCCATAGAGCTGATACCATTGATAGCGCGTCTCGATCCGGTTCAGCGTCCAGCGCAGGCGCATGGAGCTGGGCATAAGATCCGAGGACAGGCCAACAACCTGAAACGCGGCCTCGGTGCCTTCGGGGATCACGTCGTCAAACATCGGTTTGATCCCGATTACTGGCTGGGGCGGTTGCACGGCAGCCGTCAAACGCCGTTCGACCGGGCGGCCCGATCCATCAGCCAGACGTGCGATGACAGTCGCTTCGATAGGTCGTCCGCCTGTCTTCAGCACCGGGATTTCGATTGCAATTGTGGCTTGCCCGGACGCGTCCGTTCGGGCGTCGCCGAAATACGTGCTTTTTGTCGAAACCTCGGCATCGTAACGTCCAAAGCGATAACCTTCAAAGCCAGCTACCGTTTCCGACGGGCGCGCGATGACTTGTCCGTTGATCGTCAGACCCGAGCCGGGCGCCCCGAATAGGTAACGAGCGTCGATCTGCAGCGGGGGGCTGTCGCCGGGGCGCAGAGGCGCATCCGGCAGCGACAGTTCGAAATCGATCCGTTCCGGCAGAAAATCTTCAACCAGAACCGACTGACGCGACAGCGCGCCGCCTTTTGGGTCTGACTTGATTTCAATGTTCCAGGTGCCCCGTGGCGCATCAACCGCGACAGGTAGGGCAAAGACGTGACCCCCTGCGACACCCCCGTCTGAAACGAGGCGTCGGTACTCAACCCCATCGGGACGATACAGAATAGCAGTCAGAGGGAGGTCTTCGATGGCTAGTGCTTCATCATCACGGGACAGCGCCGTGACATGGATTACCTCTCCGGCGCGATAGGCGCCGCGGTCGGTGGTCATGAAAACATCAACTGGACCTGCGGGTGCACGCCCTTCGACGCCGCGATCAGACAGATCAAAGGCGGGGTCGGTCAGGGACAGAAAGCTGAAATCAACCTCGCCGTCCGAGGCCATGACCAAGGCAGGGGCGCCGGCCCCTGTGCCGCGTGTCAGGCCAGGTTCAAACCGGGCGTAGCCTCTGGCATCTGTCTGCGCCGTGGCAATGACCGCGTTGGCATTCGACACCAGCGAGACCTCGATCCCATCACGTGGCTGGGCATCGTGTAGCCCGCGCACCGCGACGTGCAGCCCGTCAGTGCCCAGGGCGGTGCTGATGCCCAGATCGGACAGCACAAACCATTGTGTTGCGCCGGGATCGTCATAGGGGTCTGCGCCGGGCACACGCGCCGTCAGCGCATAGATGCCCGCTGGCTGATCCGCAATCGCATCGGCCATGGGCAAGCGCGCGGTCATGCTCCGGTTCAGCTGGTTTGAAACATCGGCAGTACCTGTCCAGATATCCTCAGCAATCTCGTCAGAAAATGCACGTTCCTGCCATTCAGAAAGCGGACGACCAAAGAAGTCCTGTTGGACGGCCCGCAGCAGGTTGCGGTCGCTGACACGTCGCAGGGTCAGGTCCAGTTCAGAGACATTGACCGTTTCCACCGGCAAAGCCGCATCGGCTGACTTTGGCAATACATAACTGCGCCCTGGAAACCGGACCGAGGGTGCGCGATCACGCACGTAGTGGGTTAGCTCCACATTGCGATTCAGCGTTTCGCCGGAGGCCGCTGGCAGGCCCTCGCGCAGGGTCAAGCGATAACGTTGGCCGTGCGCGACACCATCTATGCAAAGTTGAGCGTCATTGACCTGCACAACAAGCCCGTCATCGTCGCGCTGGACAAACGGATCATAGTCCACACCGGCTTGGACCAGCGGTTCAGAGAATTCGACGCAGATCCGGGGTTGGGCCGCGTCGCTTTCAACGGTGCTGTCCATAACACGAAAGCCGTATTTTCCAATCGCGTCATCCAGCGCGGCCAGCACATCTTCGCGCGGTTGCACCTGTTCAGCCAGCCTGAGGATCGAGATCATATCGCGCCCGCGCTCGACCTCTTCCAGTGCGGTGGCAAGTGTCATCAGGGCAGCAATTTGTGTGCCCGGTGTCTCGGCCCGCAGATATCCGTTCAGCGCAGCATTCATCGCCCGTTGGCGCAGATCGCGTTTTTCGGTCCAGCCAGATGGGGTCAGGGCCAACAACAGCCGCGCGTATTCGACCCACAGATCTGGCGCGTCGCTCAGAGATACCGCGACGCCCATCCATTGCATCGCCTGAGTCACGTTGCTGGCATTTCGCGCCGCGTCCAGAACCGCATTCAGGTCGCGCCCGCTGGCATTGTGCAAAAAGCCCAGATCGCGGGCCTGTTGTGCTGCGCGATCAAAATCCGCAGCGCTTAAATTGTCTAGCGCAGCTGCGCGCGATTTGGTCAGTGTCAGGGTCTGGTCCGTGGTCGGAACCTTCTGTGCAGACAACGCGCCTTCGTAAGGGTCTTGCCGGGTTACACCGCTTTTGGGAAAGCATGCTTCCGAGCGCGTATTGTAGGTAAACGCCGTACAGCGCGTATTGGCCGAACACGCCCGAATGCAAGATTTTAGATCCGTATCAAACAACGCATCTAAGTCCGAGCCATAGAAATCCATATCCCGTGTGGTGATGTACCGGAATTCCGGCACCACACTTTGCGCCGAAACAGCCGCGGGCAAAATGAAAAGCGAAATTACGTAAGTAATTGAAATCAATACAAAGTGGTGCATGACGCCCTCCTCTTTGCGGTCAGCCTTGCATGTCGCAAGCCCGTTGCGCAACGGCTTAAACACTTTTTCACGGTCTGTCGGGATGCTGGGCGGAAACTGTCCCGGAATTGATCGATATGAGTCTTGCAAACAAACTGGCACAGGAACGGCGCGCGCGTCTGGCGGCCGAGCGGTTGCTAGATCTGAAACAGGCAGAACTGTCCGCTGCTAACCGCGAATTGGGGCGCTACGCCATGGCGCTGACCAGGCGTATCGACGAAACCCAGGCCGAGGTTGAGACGGTTCGGGGGGAGAACGAGAAGGTCAAATCTGACCTGACCGTTGCCAACGCCAAGATTGAGGTGGCAGAACGTCGCCTTTGGCATTCGATCCAAACCATTCAGGACGGGTTTGCCTTTTTTGACGGTGACAGCAGGCTGATCAGTGCCAACGCGGCTTACCTGAGCGTGTTTGAGGGGTTGGATGACGTCGCGCCGGGTGTGTCTTACTCGCGGATTCTCGAGCTTTTGATGACCGAAGGGATTGTGGACACCGGACCAGAACCGGCCGAGGCATGGCGCGCCAGAATGCAGGATCGGTGGGCGCGTGCAAACCCACCACCGGTGGTGATCCAGCTTTGGAACGGGCACTACATTCGCCTCATCGATCAGCGCGGCAGTGGTGGTGACGTCGTGAGCCTGGCGCTCAACATCACCGCCACGGTCCGACACGAGACCGAGCTTAAGGCCGCGCGCGAACGCGCCGAGGCTGCGAACCGGGCAAAATCGGCATTTCTGGCCAATATGAGCCATGAAATACGAACGCCGATGAACGGTATTGTCGGAATGACTGAACTGCTGAGCGAAACGCCCTTGGACGAAGAACAGCGGCTGTACGTCAAGACGATCCGCAACTCGGGCGAAGCATTGCTGGTCATCATCAACGATGTTCTGGACTATTCCAAGATCGAGGCTGATAAGCTGACCTTGCATCCTGAAAAATTCGATCTGGAACGGTGCATCCTTGAGGTGGCGATGTTGTTGCAACCCAGTGTGCGGGACAAAGGACTGACGCTGCTGGTGGATTACGATCTGTTCCTGCCGACACTTTTTGTGGGCGATCCGGGCCGGGTGCGGCAGGTCTTGACCAATCTGGTGGGCAACGCTGTGAAGTTCACCGCCGAAGGCCATGTGCTGATCAGGGTGACTGGTGTGCCGGATGCCAGTGATCAGACCTGTGACATCCATATTGCAATCGAAGACACAGGCATCGGCATCGATGCGGACAAGGTTGGGCACATCTTTGGGGAATTCAATCAGATCGAGGATGAACGCAACCGTCAGTTCGAAGGCACCGGGTTGGGTCTGGCGATCACCAAGCGTCTGATCACGATAATGGGCGGTTCGGTTTGGGTCGAAAGTGAGCCGGGTCAGGGGTCGTGTTTTGGCTTTCGTATGTCTTTGCCGGCTGCCGAAGGGCCACAGCCTGCGCCGCCGGATCTGGCTGATCGCTTGAAGCACGTCATGGTGGTCGAAGATATGGCTGTCAACCGCGCCATTCTGGCCAAACAGCTGGGTCGTCTTGGAACCGATGTCACGGTCTGCGCATCAGGGGATGAGGCGCTTGCAAAGCTTGATAATTCGATTGACCTTGTCCTTTGCGATCACGACCTGCCGGACATGGATGGGGTCGAGCTGGCAACGCACTTGAAAGAACGGGGCTGGGGCGACCTGCCGGTTGTAGTGATGTCCAGCAACCCCGGTGCCATTCACGCCGACCCTGCACGCCATCTGATCGAAGGTGTTTTGCAAAAACCAATCCCCCGGTCCGAGCTGTATTCCCGACTGATGGCCCTTGGAAGCCCGGCGTTGACGTCAGTCTCGTCAACCGGCCCAGAAACCGTCGATGCGGAGCCTGCAGGGCTGCCCAAGGGGCGAAGGCTCATGCGGGTTCTGGCGGCTGAGGACAACCGAACCAATCAGTTGATCCTGAAAAAGATGGTCAAGGATCTGAACATCGACCTGCGCTTTGCCGCCAACGGGATAGAGGCCGTTGATGCCTTTGAGGACTTTGATCCTGATCTGATCTTCATGGACATCTCAATGCCCAAAATGGACGGAAAGCAAGCCACCGGGGAAATTCGTCGGTTCGAGATTGAAACAGGTCGTCATGTCCCGATTGTTGCCCTGACTGCCCATGCGATGGCGGGAGACGATCAGGGAATTCTGTCCGCTGGTCTGGATCATTATCTGACCAAGCCGCTGCATAAAAAGCTGATCCATCAAATGATCCTGAAACACTGCCCCCAAAATGCTATTCCAATCATTGCTGAATCAGAACAGGCTGACTAGGCTGAGCACATGTCAAAGGATCGAGGCTTTCGCGCACGCGCCTTGGGCGAGATCGCCATTCGCTGCGCAGATATGAACGCCATGGTTGCGTTTTATGAAACTGTGATTGGTCTGGAACGGCTGCACGGGGACTATAACAGCGCAATCGTGTTTTTTCGCATTGCCGAAGGGTTTGGCGGGCATACACAGGTGCTTGCCCTGTTTCACCACTCTGTCTCACTACGCCCCGGTCTGCATCCGTCAGGTACGGCCCGGCCCGTCACAGGCGCTGGCTCAGCGTTGCATCACATAGCACTTTCCCTGCCGTTTGAAGAACAGGATGCCGTGTTGCGCTGGTATGATGAGATCGGACAGCCTTATAGGATCGAGGAGTTCGGCTGGATCGGCTGGCGCGGCATTTTCACCGAAGACCCCGAGGGGAACACAGTTGAACTGGTGGCCTATGACTCTTCGATGTTGGATCAAGCCTGATAGGGTCGCACGAAGACGGGCTTGTCGTTTTCGGACAGGTCCGGGCGATATGCGTAGCCCCCGATATCGAAATCCAGCAGCCCTTTTGGATCGGTTAGACGATGCTGGATGACAAAGCGGGCCATGGCCCCACGCGCTTTCTTGGCAAAGAAACTGACAATCTTGGGGCTGCCTGCTTTGTCTTCCATAAAGACCGGCGTTATGGTGCGCAGTTTTAAGGCTTTGGGGTCGACTGCGCCAAAGTATTCCTGACTGGCGCAGTTCACCAATGTTTCGCTGCCCACTTCTGCGGCCTGCACGTTTAGCGCTTTGCTCAGCTGGTCGCGCCAGTATTCGTACAGGTTCTTGCCGCGTCGGGTTTTCAACCTGCTGCCCATCTCCAACCGGTAGGCCTGAATGGCATCCAAGGGGCGCAAGACGCCATAGAGCCCTGACAGGATGCGCAAATGGTCCTGGGCCCACGCCATTTCATCGGCTTCCAGCGACACGGCCTCAAGACCTTGGTAGGTGTCCCCTGCAAAGGCCAGAGCAGCGGGTCGCGTTTTGTCAGACCCGGGATCATCGGAAAAGGCACGATAGCGATCCCGATTCAGGCGGGCCAGATCATCGCTGAGGTCCATAAGCTTTTTAAGATCGCCAAGCGTCAGGTTGCGCGCGGTTTTGGACAAACGGATGGCGTCGTCCTGAAAAGCGGGGTCTGTCGCTGTCACGTCTCGCTCTGCCCAGTCCAGCCGCTTGGCCGGGGAAATCACTACCAGCATATCCGCCCTCGTTTTTGCCTGTCAGACCCGTATCTAGCCTGCTGTCTGCAACACGTCCAGAAAGGCCGCGCCAAACCTTTCGTGACGACGGTCGCCCAGAAGTTGTTCCAGTGCACGCGCATCACAGCTGCGCAATTGCGCCACCTTGGCCAGTTGCGCAGCCGAGCAGGTCAGCGGCTTGTCAATCCCGTCCAGACCGCGGGACAATTGGTTCTGTACGGCCAGCAATTGATCATAGATGTCGCCTTGTTCGCGCCCAGCCAGTTTGCGGCGCGCAGGGTGCACGGCCTCAGTTGCTCCAGCGACAACTTCCAGAAACGTATCCCCGTAGCGCTCCAGCTTTTTTGCGCCCACGCCGCCGATCCGGGCCATGTCATCCAGAGTCGTCGGGCGTTTCTCGGCCATTTCGATCAGGGTGCGGTCCGGGAAGATCACATAGGCCGGCACCCGTGCGGCCTCGGCCAGGGCGCGGCGTTTGGCTTTGAGGGCGGACAGCATCGGGGCGTCTTCTTCCGAAACCATCATTTTGACGGCTGGACGCCGCGTGGCTTTGCGCAGCGTGTCCTTCCGCAGGTTGATCTGGGCTTCACCTTTCAGGATCGGCTTTGCCGCTTCGGTCATGCGCAGTGCGCCGTGGCGTTCGGGGTCAGGCCGGACCAGATCATGCCCCATCATCTGCCGAAAGATCGCCTGCCATTGCTGGCGCGACCAGTCCTTGCCAATGCCATACGTGGACAAGGCATCGTGACGACGATCCCGGATTTTGTCCGTTTCATTCGCAAGAAGGATGTCGATCAGGTGGCCTGCGCCAAACCATTCGTCTGTGCGCAAAATCGCAGACAGAGCCATGCGGACCGGCGTGGTCCCGTCAAAAACCTCGGGCGGGGTATCGCAGAGATCGCATTTGCCACAGGGTTCAGCCTGTTCGCCAAAGTAGCCCAACAACGCTTTTCGACGGCACCCCAAGGCCTCGGCCAAACCCAGCAGAGCATTCAATCGCGCGTGATCAGCCATGCGACGTTCCGGTGGGGCAAGTCCTTCGTCAATTTGTGTTCGGCGCAGGCGAATGTCGTCGGGACCGAACAAAGTCAGTGTTTCGGCGGGGCCACCGTCGCGGCCCGCGCGGCCGATCTCTTGGTAATAGGCTTCGATGGATTTCGGCAGGTCCGCGTGGGCGACCCAGCGTATGTCGGGTTTATCGATCCCCATGCCGAAAGCGACAGTCGCGACAACGATCAAACCGTCCTCGCGGGCAAACCGGGTTTCGACGATACGGCGATCCTCGGCCTCCATCCCGCCGTGATAGTGGCACGCAGTGTGGCCTTCGGCGCGAAGCGCTTGGGCCAGAACCTCGGTCTTGTTACGAGTGCCGCAATAGACAATACCAGATTGAGTTTTGCGGGCTTCGGCGAAATCGAGAATCTGCTTTCGCGGCCCATCCTTGGCGGCAAATGCCAGATGGATATTGGGTCGATCGAACCCACGCAGAAACTTGCGCGGGGCAGTGCCGTCAAACAGCTTCTCGACAATCTCGTCCTGTGTCTCTGCATCCGCGGTGGCAGTGAAGGCCGCCAGTGGGACATCCAGCGCACGTCGCAGCTCTCCGATCCGCAGATAATCGGGTCGGAAATCGTGACCCCATTGGCTGACGCAATGGGCCTCGTCCACGGCGATCAGGCTGACATTGATCCGGCGTAGCATTCCCATCGCGGACCCTGCGGCCAGTCGTTCTGGCGCCATGTATAGCAGCTTGAGCCGACCGGCTTCCAGCGCCTCCCACACGGCATCGGTTTCTTCGGGGGTGTTTCCGGATGTAAGTGCGCCGGCCTCAACCCCGGCCTCTTGCAGCCCGCGAACCTGATCCCGCATCAGGGCGATCAGCGGGGAAATCACCACTGTGACCCCATCGCGTAGCAAGGCAGGCAATTGGAAACACAGGGATTTACCGCCACCCGTAGGCATAATGGCCAGCACGTTTTCGCCCGCCGTCACGGCATCGACGATCTCTTCCTGCCCGGGGCGGAAATCATCGAATCCAAAGACATCTCGCAGCAACGGTGCGGCGTCGAACATGTGCGGGGTTGCCCTGTTTTAAGGTTTGTCTGCTCTTTAGACAGGACAATCACATACTAAGATTCAGTGAACAAGGGGGAATAGGTACGCCTATATCAGCCCAAACAATGTCGGAAGGATGTAGCTTCGGAGCGAGATAATTATGATGAACACGACCAAGGGTGTCAGATCAATGCCGCCCAAGTCTGGCATGACGTTTCGGATCGGGCGATAGATCGGTTCCAACAGCTTGTTCAAACCATACCAGAGTTGCGCAACAAATTGCTGGTTTAGATTCAAAACTTGGAAGTTGATCAGCCAGCTCATGATGACATGAACAATGACAAACCAATAAGCAATGCTCAGAATTAGGTCCAATGGACCGTATATTGCCATCATGTTTGCGAACTCCGATCTTGTTTGGCGAGAGGTAGTTGTTTGTTCGGCAAAGAGCAAGACTGCCGCAACAGAACGCTTGCGAAATGCAGCAAACACTCGTCTTATTAAAACAACAATAAAACAGAGGCAGGTATGGCAGAGATTTCCAAGCGCAAGCGCATCTGGGGCTGGTGGTTTTTTGATTGGGCCAGTCAGCCGTATCACACCTTGCTCGTCACATTTGTGTTTGGCCCCTATTTTGCGGGGATTGCTGCCGAGTTTTTCGTAAACTCAGGTCTGGATTCTGATGCCGCGGACGCCCGTGCGCAGACGGTATGGGCCAACTGCATGACCATCATTGGATTGATTATCGCATTTGGCGCGCCGTTAATGGGAGCGATGGCGGATGTATCGGGCCGTCGCATGCCATGGATTTTCGCCTTTTCGGTGATGTACGCGGTGGGCTCAGCTGCATTGTGGTACACGTTGCCGGATGGCTCGAACATGTGGTTGATGTTGTCGGCGTTTGGTCTGGGCTTTGTCGGTGCCGAATATGCGCTGATCTTCATCAACTCGCAGCTTCCGGATCTTGGCGATGACAGCGAAGTGGGTGAGATTTCTGGGTCAGGGTTTGCTTTTGGCTATTTCGGTGGGCTGATCTCGCTTGCCATCATGCTTTGTTTGTTTGTCGAGCAGGCCAATGGCAAGACATTGATCGGGATGGACCCGATGTTTGGTCTGAACGCGGCTGAACGCGAGGGCACCCGCTTTGTCGGGCCCTTCACGGCCGGCTGGTTCATCCTTTTCATGGTTCCCTATTTCCTGTGGGTTCGCGACGATCCCGAACCGGACAAAAAAGGCAGTATCGGTGAGGCATTGCGATTGCTGGGCCATTCCATTTCCGCCTTACGCCACCGGGTCAGCCTTGCCTCTTACCTTGGTTCGTCCATGCTGTATCGCGATGCCTTGAACGGGCTTTATACGTTTGGCGGCGTTTATGCGCGGCTGGTGCTGGAATGGGATCTGATCAAGATCGGTGTGTTTGGCATCGTCAGTGTGCTGGCTGCGGCGGCTTTTGCCTGGATCGGCGGTAAGCTGGACAGGAAGTACGGTCCCAAGCCGGTCATTATCGTGGCCATCTGGGTACTGATTTTCGTCTGCGCGACCATCGTACTGATGGATCGGACACAGATCTATGGCATCACATTGCCCGAAGGATCGGGCCTTCCTGATCTGGTCTTTTTTGGCTGCGGTGTCCTGATCGGTGGCATGGGTGGGATTTTGCAATCGGCCAGCCGCTCGATGATGGTGCGCCACACTGATCCCAGAGCCCCGGTTGAAAGCTTTGGTCTTTACGGGCTGTCAGGCCGCGCCACGGCGTTTGCAGCGCCCATGCTGATCGGGATTGCAACAACTGTAACGGGGAGTGCACGTTTGGGGGTGTCACCCATCGTTCTGTTGTTTATTCTGGGTCTAGTCCTGATGCGCTGGGTCAGACCGGAAGGGGATCAGAGCAGATGATTTTACTACGTTTTTTGGCGATATTGGCCACGATAACTTTGGCAGGCACGGCTGGAGCACAGCCCTTGGCCAAACAGTTGTTCGGGGCCCAAAAGCAAAACTCACAACAAAAACCGGCCGCGTTCGGCAGTTACTCGCGCGGATGTGCTGCCGGGTCGGTGCAATTGCCCGAGACGGGGCCGACATGGCAAGCCATGCGTTTGTCGCGCAATCGCAATTGGGGACACCCCGAGGCGGTTGATTATGTACAGGACCTCAGCAAGTTTGCCGCCAAACAACCGGGATGGAACGGTCTCTATGTTGGGGATATCAGCCAGCCGCGCGGCGGACCGATGACATCCGGGCACCGCAGTCACCAGTTGGGTTTGGACATCGATATCTGGATGCTGCCGGGCGACGACATGCGCCTGTCACGCAAAGCGCGCGAAAACCTCTCGTCCATTTCTTTGCGCCGGGCCAATGGGGCCTATGTGAATGGCAACTGGACCAAGCAACACCATGCCGTTTTGAAAGAGGCTGCCAAGGACAAGCGCGTGGCACGAATATTCGTGTTCCCCGGCGCCAAAGTTCAGATGTGCAATGATGAGAATGGCAACCGCGCCTATCTGCGCAAGATCAGGCCATGGTGGGGGCATCACTATCACTTCCACGTGCGGCTCAAATGCCCGCGCGGGTCCCGCGGATGCGTGAACCAGGACGCGCCACCCAAAGGGGATGGGTGCGCTGAGGCGCAACAATGGGTGCAAAACATACTGAACCCGCCGCCGCCAGATCCAAACGCGCCAGCGCCCAAGAAGCGCAGGGAATACCGTTTGGCAGATCTGCCCCAGCAATGCGCCGCAGTTTTACAATCCAACTAGTCGCGGCGCTGCTTCTGGCCGGATCGGTTTGGGCCGTTGACGTTAAGATGGCCTCTCATCTGGGCAGCTTTGCATGGCGGCACAATACCGAATGGTTTGGCGGGTTTTCGGCCATCCATCTCTCGGATGACGGTGGCAGTGCAATCGTTCTGAGCGACCGTGCCACAGTGTTGTCGGTCAGGTTCCAACGGGACGGGGTCGAGATAAAAGATGTTCAAATCCTGGGCCATTGGCCGGTTCTGTCCAGCACTGGCCGCATCATGCTGGGCTATGCAGGTGATTCCGAAGGCATAGCGGTCGCGCCGGATGGCAGCTTCTTCGTGTCTTTCGAAGGTGTACATCGGGTGGCTTATTACTCAGCACCGGGGACCAATGCGCGGGTCTTACCACGCCCACAGGTGTTTGATGAGCTTGATCGCAATGGCTCGTTCGAAGGCCTGGCGATTGATGGACAGGGGCGCCTTTATACGCTGACCGAGAAAAACAGGACGGTTCAGGGAAACATCCCAGTGTATCGCTGGGACGGACAATCCTGGTCCACACCGTTCGTCCTGCCGCCGCGGGATGGGTTTTTGCCTGTTGCCGCCGATTTTGACCCGGATGGCCGGTTCTATGTTCTGGAGCGTAAGGTCACTCTGACCGGGTTCCGCACGCGTTTGCGTCGGTGGCAGATCGAAAGTGATACGCCCGTCGCCGAAGAAACATTGTTTGAGACCGGCACAGGCACACATGACAATCTGGAAGGCCTGTCAGTGTGGCGTGACAATCAGGGGGTCCTGCGCGCAACCATGGTGTCGGATGACAATTTCATTGGCCTGCAGCGGACAGAGATTGTCGAATACGCCTTGCCTGATTGACTTGCCAAACGCATCCCGACCCGCTAGAAGCGCGGCTTGCCTTGGGATGAGCCCTTGGCCAAGTCGCCGCTACCTTGTCAAAACGGGCATCAAAATATGCAACGCGCTTACATTCCCGGCATTATTGCCATGGCCACGATTGTTGTGGCCTCGAACTTTCTGGTCCAGTTCCTGATCCTTGACGGGCTGTTGACCTGGGGTGCTTTCACCTATCCGCTGGCCTTTCTGGTCACCGACATCATGAACCGCGTCTATGGCGTGGGACCGGCCCGCAAGGTCGTGTTCGCCGGGTTTGTCACCGGTATCATCTGCTCGCTGATTGGCAGCCAGATCATGTTGCAAGGTGATGGGTTCACCTATGCCGCCGTGCCGCTGCGGATCGCCGTCGCATCCGGTACCGCCTTTCTGATCGCTCAGTTGACCGATGTCACCGTGTTTAATTCGCTGCGTGGTGGCCGTTGGTGGCGGGCGCCGCTGGTGTCGACTCTTGTAGGATCGGCGCTGGATACGGCGATCTTTTTCACCATCGCCTTCTCGGCGTCGGTTGCGATCTTTGGTGCCAATGCAGACGCCGCGATCAGCTGGGCGTGGGAGCCTGTGCCCTTCATGCTGTCCGGGCCGTTGGCCCCGCTTTGGGTGACCTTGGCGTTCGCTGATTGGCTGGTGAAACTGTCGCTGGCGATGATTGCGTTAATCCCGTTCAAGGTAATCGTTGCGCGGTTGACCGCGCAACCAGCCTAAAAAACGCTTTGAGAATGGCACAACTTGTGGCACGCTTCTTTTCAACCGCAACAGATAGAAAAGGAGGTGATCCAGTGTCGAGAAAGAGATTGGAGAGAGGTGTCGGAACAACCGGGGGGATCGCCTGTTAGGGCAGCCCTTGGCGGAGCGCTCGCTCCGGCTGGTCGATTGATCTAACCGACCCAACCTCCTAAACTTTCGAAGGGCCGTCCCGCAGGGGCGGCCCTTTTTGTTTTTGGCCAGCGCCTATAAGGTTCGCAGTATGTTGCGCATCAATGATGATATCGCTTTGCACGACTGGGAACTGACCGAGAGCTTTGCCCGCTCTTCGGGGCCCGGGGGGCAAAACGTCAACAAAGTCTCAACGGCGGTTGAGCTGCGCTTTGAGGCTGCGCGTTCTCCTTCTTTGCCTGATCCCATCAAGGCGCGATTGAAGCGGCTTGCCGGGCGGCGTTGGACCAAAGAAGGTGCGATCATCATCCAGTGTGAAGAGACGCGGTCGCAGGCGCGCAACCGCGAAATCGCACGCACGCGCCTGATCGAACTGATCGCCCGAGCATTGGTCAAACCCAAGCGGCGTATTGCGACCAAACCCACTTACGGTTCCGTCAAACGTCGGTTGGCAACAAAAAAAGCGCGATCAGACGTCAAAGCCTTGCGCGGCAAGGTGGCCGAAGATTGATCTGGTAACTTCTTCGGGCGTTGCTACTCTGCTTGTCAAAGGCGTCAGGGAGGCAAAGCCATGAGGTTGGAGGGAAAAACCGCGATCGTAACAGGCGGCGCATCTGGTTTTGGTGCAGGCATCGTTCAAAAATTCCTGGCCGAAGGGGCCCGTGTCATGATTGCCGACATTAATGAGGATGCGGCCAGAGATATGGCGGATCAGCTTGGCGTGAATGCAGTTGCCCAAGCGGTCGATGTGGCCGATGCGACCTCGGTTCAAACCATGGCTGATGAAGCTCTTGGCCGTTTCGGACACCTCGATATTCTGGTGAACAATGCGGGGGTCACGCATCTTCCTACCCCGCTGGAGGATGTCAGCGAAGAGGATTTTGACCGCGTCTTCGCCGTGAATATGAAATCGGTTTACCTCACGGCGCGGGCATTGGTGCCGCATATGAAGTCTCGCAGCGCCGGGGCCATTCTGAATGTGGCGTCTACCGCCGGTCTGTCCCCGCGCCCGAGCCTGAACTGGTACAACGCCTCCAAAGGCTGGATGATCACCGCGACCAAAACAATGGCCGTGGAACTGGCCCCGTCTGGTGTACGCGTAAACGCGATTTGCCCGGTGGCAGGCGAAACGCCTTTGCTGAAGTCCTTCATGGGGGAAGACACACCTGAGATACGGGCCAAATTCCTGTCCACCATTCCGCTGGGCCGTTTTTCTACACCCGAGGACATGGCCAATTCCGCCTGCTTTTTATGCTCGGACGAGGCCAGTATGATCACGGGCACCGCGCTGGAAGTGGATGGTGGACGGTGCATTTGATTTGAACAAGCGGACGACACTCCTATGACACCCGGACCCCGAAATCTGATCACCGATGTGCCTGGTCTGAAGGTTGGGAATGCAAAGGATGACGCGCTGAAATCCGGTGTTACTGTTCTGACCGCTGATCAGTCCTTCGCCGCGTCCGTTCACGTGATGGGGGGCGCCCCTGGCACGCGGGAAACCGATCTGCTGGCGCCAGATAAATCTGTTACACAAATCGATGCAATCGCCCTGTCAGGTGGGTCCGCCTTTGGACTGGACGCCTGTTCCGGGGTATCAGACGCGCTGCGATCGCGGGGCCGAGGCTACTCGGTCGGTAACATCCGGGTGCCAATCGTACCAGGCGCAATTCTGTTCGACTTGCTGAACGGAGGAGACAAGGATTGGGATGAAAACCCCTATCGTGCCTTGGGACGTGCCGCGTTTGAAAACGCCACGGACACCTTTGCTTTGGGCACTGCGGGTGCGGGAACCGGGGCCTTGGCGGCGATGCAGAAGGGCGGGCTTGGATCAGCTTCGCTGATGCTGGACACCGGTGTCACTGTCGGTGCACTGGTTGCCGCCAATCCGTTGGGCAGTGTGACAACACCCAGCGACCGCCATTTTTGGGCTGCGCCATTTGAGATTGGTGGCGAGTTTGGCGGGTTGGGGCCCGATCCCTCAACCGGGTTGGGGCAGCCTTTGGTCAGTCGCAAGGCCTTGGCAATGCGACCCGCTGCTCCGGACAAAGCCAACACGACCATTGCAATCGTCGCAACCGACGCTGGTTTGTCGAAACCGCAATGCCACCGGCTGGCGGTGGCGGCACATGACGGTATCGCCCGTGCCATCCTTCCTGCGCATACTCCGGGCGATGGTGACCTGGTGTTTGGCATCAGTACCGGTGCCCGACCGTTGAAAACCCAGGCAGAATTGGGCGCGATTGGGAATGCGGCATCGCTGTGTTTATCGCGGGCCATTGCAAGGGCTGTCTATCTTGCCTCCCCCGCGAAGGGCGATCTTTTGCCGTGTTGGTCTAGGTTACATGACATAAGTTAAGGACGATGCCTAAACGGCAGTGACACAGTGTCCTCGCGCGGCAATCTGCGCGTTGACTCTCACCTGCACCAGCGGTCCATTCGGTGCAGCCAAATGTATCGGAGCAAAAAGCAATGAATCGCATCCTCGCTACCGCAATTGTCGGCCTTTTGGCCGTACCTGCCTACGCCGAAGGCGACGCAGAAGCCGGAAAAAAAACGTTTAACAAATGCAAATCCTGTCACATGATTGCTGACCCAGCCGGCGAAACGATTGTCAAAGGCGGAAAGACCGGCCCGAACCTGTATGGAATCGCAGGTCGCACCGCCGGAACCTACGAAGGGTTCAAATACGGCGACAGCATTGTTGCCGCAGGCGAAAACGGTTTGGTCTGGGACGAAGCAACATTTGTTGCATACTCACAGGATCCCAAAGCCTTTCTGAAAGACTACCTTGGGGAGACTTCGGCGAAGTCCAAAATGACCTTCAAACTGAAAAAAGGCGGTGAAGACGTGTACGCCTATATCGTAAGCGTGTCTGGTGAGTAACGCCTGATTGCCGCCGCGTGATACAATGAACGAAAGGCCGCAGCCCCTGCGGCCTTTCGTGCGATTGATAACCAGTTGGATCCTCGTCACTTTGGGAACAAGTGATGTGGGCCGCAATGGTGGTCGCGTCACAACGCCAAGCCGATCGGGCCGCAGCTAATATTAGAACCCCGTCGGGAAGGCGGATCGGCAGCAGGAGACGACAGATGGGAATCATGATCCCGGCTTGGGTTGATGGTGAATTGGCCCCCGTGGACAAGCTTGAGGCGCATGAAAAGGGGCTCAAGCACAAGGCGGTCTCCGTCTTCGTCGTACGGGGAACCGAGATTTTGCTACAGCGCCGTGCGATGGGAAAATACCATACGCCGGGTCTTTGGGCGAATACCTGTTGCACTCATCCGGATTGGAACGAAAAGTCCTCGGTCTGCGCTGTGCGCCGCTTGCGCGAGGAACTTGGGATTACTGGTCTTTATCCGGAATATCGCCATCGGTTGGAATACCACGCCGATGTCGGCAACAATATGGTCGAAAACGAAGTGGTCGACGTGTTCCTGGCCCATGTTCGTGGACCGCTGAAGATCGAGCCTAACCCGGACGAAGTCATGGATATTCGCTGGATCGACTATCACGATCTGCTGGCCGAAGTACAGCGGCACCCTGATCGTTTCACCCCGTGGCTCAAGATCTATCTGCACAACCACGCAGACACGATTTTTGGTCCGGACCTGATTATTTCGGCTAAATCCTGACACCCAAGGCGAAACCCTGCCTTGCATGGTCGGGGCAAGCCGCCTAAATCAACGCGTCATGGCCAAGCAAAAGACAGACCCGAATTACAAAGTGATTGCCGAAAACCGGCGTGCCCGCTTCGATTACGCAATCGAAGAGGATATCGAGTGCGGCATCATGCTGGAAGGGTCCGAGGTCAAGTCGCTGCGCGCAGGTGGCTCGAATATTGCTGAAAGCTATGCATCGGTTGATGACGGAGAGTTGTGGCTCGTCAACAGCTACATCGCGCCATACGATCAGGCAAAATCATTCAAACACGAAGAGCGTCGCCGCCGCAAACTGTTGGTCTCGCGCAAGGAATTGTCGAACCTGTGGAACGCGACCCAGCGCAAGGGCATGACGCTCGTACCGCTGGTTCTGTATTTCAATCACAAAGGTCTGGCCAAGATTAAGATCGGCATTGCCAAGGGCAAGAAGACCCATGACAAGCGTGAAACTCAAGCCAAGCGGGATTGGTCACGCCAGAAACAGCGGCTTCTGAAAGATCACAGTTAAAACGGTTCAGTTTTTTCCTAACCAACCCGGTCAAAACGCCATTGTTGCCTGAACCGCGCGCTGCCAGCGCGCATAAGCAGCGTCGCGCTCGGTTTCGGGCAAGGCAGGGTCGAAGCGCTGATCCAGGCGCCACGTCTCAGCAAAGCCATCCTGATCAGGATAGATCCCGGCTTTCATTCCGGCCAGCCATGCGGCGCCCAGTGCAGTGGTTTCCTGCATTACCGGCCGGTCAACGGGCGCGCCAAGATAGTTGGCCAAGCCCTGCATGGCCCAGTCAGATGCGCTCATCCCGCCGTCGACGCGCAGGATGACATTCGCATCGGCGCCCCAGTCGCCTTGCATGGCATGCCACAGATCGCGGGTCTGGAAGGCGATGCTTTCCAGCGTTGCGCGGGCAATTTCGGCCCGGCCCGAGTTTCGGCTAAGCCCGAACATGGCGCCGCGGCAATCCGGCTTCCAGTATGGCGCCCCAAGGCCGGTGAAGGCCGGAACCAGCACCACATGCTGGTTTGGATCGGCCTTGGCGGCAAGATCACCGCTTTGCGGCGCTGATTCGATGATTTCCAATGCATCACGCAACCATTGCACCGCTGCACCTGCGATAAAGATAGACCCCTCCAGCGCGTAAGTCCGCTGTCCGTCCAACTGATACCCGATGGTCGTGAGCAGGCGATTTTTGGAGGCGACCGGCGTTGCCCCCGTGTTCAGCAGCGCAAAGCACCCGGTGCCATAGGTCGATTTCATCATACCCGGTTGGAAACAGGCCTGACCGATGGTGGCTGCTTGCTGGTCGCCTGCGACGCCCAGAATGGGAATGTTACCGCCCAAAAGAGATGTGCTGCCGAAGTCGGTCGCACAGTCGCGCACCTCGGGCAGCATGTCCAAAGGTACATCCAGTAGATCGCAGATTTCCGGGCTCCATACGCCTTTGTGAATATCGAACAGCAGGGTTCGGGCCGCGTTGGTAGCGTCTGTGACATGGCTGCGCCCTTCGGTAAGCCGCCAGATCAGAAAACTGTCGATGGTGCCGAACATCAGCTCGCCAGCCTCGGCGCGCGCGCGGGCGCCGGGCACTGTGTCCAGAAGCCATTTGACTTTAGTGCCCGAGAAATACGGGTCCAACAGCAAGCCTGTTTGCGCGGTGACATCATCCTCGCACCCCGCCTGACGGTAGCGCGCGCAGATATCGGCCGTCCGCCGGTCCTGCCAGACGATGGCGTTGTGGATGGCCTTACCGGTCGCGCGATCCCAAACGACGGTGGTCTCACGTTGGTTGGTGATGCCGATCCCTGCGATCTGAGCGGCAGTGACCCCGACAGTTTCCATAACCTCGCGGCAGACCGTCAGAACACTGTTCCAAATGTCTTCCACATCATGTTCGACCCAGCCTTCCTGAGGGAAATGCTGCGGGAATTCGCGCTGCGCGGTGCCGACACGCTGCATCTGCGCGTCGAACAAAATCGCGCGTGAGGACGTGGTGCCCTGATCGATTGCCAGAATATAGGTCATGCCTGCGCTTCTCCCCCGCTTCGTTTTGCGGGACTTTAGCGCAAACAGTTGCGGTCCTGCCAGAGCAGAAATCAGGCTGGCGTGACCGGGATATTGTCGATCAGCCGAACGCCATCCGCCCAGGCGGTGATGAACAACCGGGCTGGGCGCGAGGCGCGAGGCAATTCTTCCAAACTGTCAGCACAGCGCAGGTCGATATATTCGACCTCGGTGAAACCGGCGTCGATCAGTTTGGCCTTTGCCTTTTGCGCCAGCGGTGCAAAGGCTTGCCCGTTTGCCAACTCGGCAGCCAGCGCTTGCATGATTCCGCTTTTCTTCGCGGCAATGTTCAGGCCCTCGGGCGACAGCATCAGATTGCGCGATGACATGGCCAGACCCGACGGTTCTCGGATTGTCGGGCAGCCAATGACTTTGATTGGAATATCTAGATCACGCGCCATGCGGCGAACAACCAGCAGCTGTTGATAGTCTTTTTCCCCGAAATAGGCTCGATCTGCTTGGGTTTGCAGGAACAGCTTGGCCACAACTGTGGCCACCCCTTCAAAATGCCCGGGCCGGAATGGCCCCTCCATGACATCGGTCAGCCCCGAGACTGTCACCGTTGTCGAAAACCCTGCGGGATAGATCTGATCCGGGTCGGGAACATAGATCGCATCCACACCGTAAGGCGCCAGTTTTTCGGCATCTTCAATTTCAGTGCGCGGATACTTGGCCAGATCTTCGGGGTTGTTGAATTGTCTTGGGTTCACAAAGATCGTGACGATCACCCGTTCGCAGTCGGCCTTTGCGGCCTCGACCAATGACAAATGCCCCTGATGCAGCGCGCCCATTGTTGGGACAACACCAATAACCTGGCCGTTTTGGTGCCATTCGGACGTTAATACGCGCAGATCTGCCTGACGGCGCAGGATTGGCGCGGTCATGCTCTCGAACCCTTGGACGGGGCCTGATCTGCAAAGACGTGTTCCTGAGCCGGGAAACTGCGCGCCCGAACCTCGGCCGCGTAGTCTGCAATGGCCTGTTCCGCCAATGGGCCAAGCTCGGCGTAACGTTTGACGAATTTCGGTTTGAACGCTGTGAAGAAGCCCAGCATGTCGTCGACCACCAGAATTTGCCCGTCACATCCGGCAGACGCGCCGATCCCAATCGTCGGGATTGCAATTTCAGCGGTGATCCGATCGGCGAGTGCTTGCGGAACCTTCTCTAACACGACGGAAAACGCCCCTGCATCCGCAACAGCCTGAGCATCGGCCAACACCGCCTCGGCCTGCTCATCGCGGCCCTGCACCTTGTAGCCGCCCAACGTGTTGATCGATTGCGGCGTCAAACCGATATGGGCCATCACCGGGATGCCGCGCTTGACCAGAAAGCGGATGGTTTCGGCCATCTCGACGCCGCCCTCCAGCTTCACTGCGCCTGCTCCGGTTTCTGCCATCAGCCGTGCCGCGTTTTGAAAGGCTTGGGCCGGGTTTTCTTCGTAGCTGGCAAAAGGCATGTCGATGACCATCATGGCCTTCTGCAGCCCGCGGGCGACGGCCTGCCCATGCAAGATCATCATCTCCATGGTCACACCAAGGGTCGAGGGCAGACCGTGCAGCACCATGCCGACGCTGTCACCCACCAGAACAAAGTCGCAATGGTCGTCCATCAGCTGCGCCATGGGCGTCGTATAGGCAGTCAGACTAACCAGAGGTTCGCCGCCTTTTCGGGCTCGAATATCCTCGGCGTTCGGGGCTTTTTTGCGGGCGGTGGCGCTCATGCTCGCTCCTGCGGGGTTCATGTTGCAGTGCGGCATAACAGATCGAATGAGGTTATAGAAACCCCGGTTGCGCGAACATTTCCTTGAATGACCTTAGGTTTAAAGGGACATTGTGGGTACGGTGACCCGCAATTCGACGGGTCAACGCGTATTAGTGGGTGGAGAATTTTATGACAAAGCAGATGTTTCGAACCGTAAGCTCAGTGTTGGCAATGAGTGTCAGCGTTCTCGCGGGCCAGGCTTTGGCAAAATCGGATATCACGATTGCCATGCAATTGGAGCCGCCGCATTTAGACCCGACAAGCGCCGCAGCGCAGGCCATCGATTCGGTCGTTTACACAAATGTATTCGAAGGGCTGACCCGATTCATGGGCGATGGATCAGTCGTGCCCGGCCTGGCCGAAATGTGGGAGATTTCCGATGACGGGACCGTCTACACATTCACGCTGAGGGATGGTGTGACCTTTCACGATGGCACCACGATGGACGCCGAAGATGTCAAATTCAGCCTTGACCGTGCCACGGCCGAAGACAGCGCGAACGCGCAGAAAGCGCTGTTTGCCGGAATTGAAACTGTCGAAGTCGTCGATCCTTTGACTGTCAAGGTCACCTTGTCAGAGCCGAATGGGAGTTTCCTGTTCAACATGGCCTGGGGAGATGCGGTCATCGTTGCGCCGGAGAGCATTGATGGCATCAAGACCAACCCGGTCGGGACCGGGGCTTTCGCGTTTGGTGAATGGGTTCAGGGCGACAGCATCACGTTGAACCGGAACCCCAACTATTGGGGCAATGAGCCCGCGTTAGAGACTGCGACATTCAAGTTCATCTCGGATCCAACCGCTGCCTTTGCGGCCATGATGGCCGAGGATGTGGATGCGTTCGACAACTTCCCGGCGCCGGAAAACCTGCCTCAGTTCGAGGCTGACCCGCGTTTTAAAGTTCTTGTCGGTTCGACCGAGGGTGAGACGATTCTGTCCACCAACAACAAGCAGCCGCCATTTGACGACATTCGTGTACGTCAGGCGCTGGCCCATGCCATCGACCGGCAGGCAATCATTGATGGGGCGATGTTTGGGTATGGCACACCGATTGGATCCCATTTCGCACCACATAACCCGGCTTACGTCGATCTGACGGGCAATTCAGCCTACGACCTGGAAAAGGCCAAAGCGCTGCTGGCTGAGGCAGGTTTTGCCGATGGGTTCGAAACCACTCTGCATCTGCCGCCGCCGTCTTACGCCCGTCGTGGCGGAGAGATCATCGCCGCACAGCTGGCCGAGATTGGGATCACCGCCGAGATCATCAATGTCGAATGGGCGCAATGGCTGGAATCGGTATTCAACGGCAAAGACTTTGGACTGACCATCGTCAGCCATACCGAGCCGATGGATATCGGAATCTACGCCCGGCCTGAATATTATTTCCAGTATGAGAGTACGGACTTCCAAACCTTGATGGCGACGCTGAATTCGACCACGGCCCCTGAAGAACGGGCAAAGATTCTGGGAGAGGCGCAGCGATTGATCGCAAATGACTATGTAAACGGTTATCTCTTCCAACTGGCTAAACTGGGCGTCGCCAAGGCCGGTGTCCAAGGACTTTGGGAAAATGCCCCTACCGCTGCAATAGATTTGACGGCAATAAGCTGGAATGAATAAAAGCATCTAGCACTGAAGAGGGTCAG
Source organism: uncultured Ruegeria sp. (assembly GCF_947504215.1). Classification (GTDB taxonomy): domain Bacteria; phylum Pseudomonadota; class Alphaproteobacteria; order Rhodobacterales; family Rhodobacteraceae; genus Ruegeria. Next base: position 114,130 of record NZ_CANNGO010000005.1, read on the forward strand.
CGCATGTTTAGAATAGTTGTTGCTGCCCTTTTCATTGTGGCTCAGGCTGTGATCGGCTCAGCCGTTTCGGCGCAAACACCGCTTGAGAGGGCCGTTGCGCTTTGGCTGGATGGTGATGACGCAAGGGCTTTGCCGATGCTGGCTGAATTGGCGGCTAAGGGCGATGCCGAGGCCCGCTTGCTGTTGGCACGGATCGAAACCACGGATCTGGGTCCGTCACCGTTTCGGCTTGGGCTTGAGCCTGCGCAGTCTCGTGCGCTGTTCCGACAGAAGGATCTTTCGGCGTTCGGACGGTCCTGGTTGGTGGTCGAGGCGGCGGCCGGCAACGAATTGGCGCAAGCCTTGCTGCGCGCTAAACGCCCCGAACCAGATCTCGCTCTGATCTCTCGCCTGAATGCACTGGGCGAACACCAGGCGACGGACTATCCAACCAGGATAATAGCGCTGTACGGCAATGAAGACATGCGCCTTAGCCTGCTGGAAGATGATGGGCTTATGGATGACCTCAAACCGTATCTGTCCTACCTCACCCTTGATCCTGAACCGCGGGGAGACGGCCTTGCCGCCCTGCGTCACATTCAATCGGACGGCGTTGAGGCAGGTTCTGCACCTGCGCTGGGTATGGCTGGAACCTTGGCGCTTGGGCTGGGATACGGGGACCTTTCACCAGACAATCCATGGCGGCCTGCTGTAGAAAGCTGGCTGATGACCGCCCGGTCAACCGTGCCGATTGCGCAACTCTGCTCGACAAGCTGCGGAACCGAGGCACCTGCTTGCGCCTTTGCGTTCATGGCGTTGTCCGGCGGGTATTTTGAGGTCATCCGAACCGACAGCCCGCTTGAGACGGTTATTCCTCAGGACAGGTTTCTGAACAGCCCGCGCGCGCGACTAATGGTGCTGCGCCGGGCGGTTCTGGCCCGAACCGAGACCAATGTTGAATGGCTTGCCGAATCCGCACCCGTAGCAGAGTTGTCGGCCTGCGCCATAGGTCTGATCCAGGCAGAACGTCAGGCGTACCAGTAGCCGCTGGACCCGGGCGGCAAGCGCACTTAACCTGTTGCCAATGCTACGCTATGCCCTCAAACGTCTGCTCTCGCTTATCCTGAGTCTTGCCGTTGCCTCGGTTGTCATTTTCGCGGTGATCGAGATCGCGCCGGGGGATCCGGCGTCTTTCATGCTTGGGGTGAATGCGCAGGCTGACACGCTGGCCGCTTTGCGCGCCGAACTTGGCTTGGATGTGTCCAAGGTGCAGCGATACTTCAACTGGGTCAGCGGGATGCTGGTTGGCGATTTCGGCACGTCCTACACCTATCGCACCCCAGTGTCGCAGATGATTGCCGACCGTCTTTGGGTGTCGCTGCCGTTGGCCCTTTATGCGCTGACCCTGTCCACCCTGATTGCCTTTCCGGCGGGCATTTACGCGGCAGCACGTCGGGGCAAGCCCGGTGATTTGGCGGTGATGGGCGCCACCCAATTGGGTGTTGCTGTGCCCAACTTCTGGTTCGCAATGATGCTGGTGCTGATCTTTGCCATCAATCTGCGATGGTTCAATGCCGGCGGGTTTTCGGGTTGGGACACAGGGATTTTGGCAGGGCTGCATTCTCTTACGTTGCCGGCCATTGCGCTGGCCTTGCCACAAGCGGCAATTCTGGCACGTGTCATGCGGTCGGCCTTGCTAGACATTCTGGGCGAAGATTTCATGCGGACGGCGCGCGCCAAAGGGCTTAACCCCCGACAGGCGCTCTGGCGTCATGGGGTGAGGAATGCGCTGATCCCGGTTCTGACCATCATCGGGCTGCAGTTTTCCTTCCTTCTGGCCGGATCTATCATAATCGAGCAGGTCTTCTACCTGCCGGGTTTGGGGCGGTTGGTGTTCCAGGCGATTTCTGCCCGTGACCTGATCGTGGTCGAATCCGTCGTCATGCTGCTGGTTTTCGCGGTGATCACCGTGAACTTTCTTGTCGATCTCGCCTATGCCGCCGTTGACCCAAGGCTAAGGAGCAGGACATGAGCCGCAACCTGGTCCTTGGCGCATGTTTGTCTTCGCTGGTTCTTTTGGCGGCTTTGGTGTCTTTTGTCTGGACGCCATACAACTATGCTGCGCTGAACATTCCCGACAAACTGCAATCGCCCAATACGCAGCATTGGTTCGGCACGGATCATTTCGGGCGCGACATATTCTCGATGATCATGGTTGGGGCGCGGACGTCGATTGCCGTCGCGTTGGTCGCCGTCGGCATCGGTATGGCGCTGGGCGTGCCCCTTGGCTTGGCAGCGGCGGCGCGAAAGGGATCTTGGCTGGACGAAGTGATCATGCGCGGCAACGATTTGGTCTTTGCCTTCCCGTCTTTGGTGATCGCCATCCTGATCACAGCGGTGTTTGGCGCAGGCGCGGTCAATGCCATTATAGCGATCGGTATCTTCAACATCCCCGTTTTCGCGCGCATTACCCGCGGCGCCGCGTTGTCCTTGTGGGAGCGTGAGTTCATCCTTGCCGCCCGCGTCGCTGGCAAGGGCGCCGCGCGTATTTCAATCGAGCATATCCTACCAAATGTTGCCAACCTGCTGATCGTTCAGGGCACGATCCAGTTCAGCCTTGGTATTCTTGCCGAGGCGGGCTTGTCCTATGTTGGGTTGGGGGCACAACCTCCGACGCCCAGTTGGGGGCGGATGCTGGCCGATGCGCAGACAATGGTCAGTTTTGCCCCGCATTTGGCTCTAATTCCAGGGTTCGCCATCATCGTAACGGTGTTAGGCCTGAACCTGCTGGGGGATGGGTTGCGCGACTGGCTGGACCCTCGGATTCGGGTGGCGCGCGTATGACGTTGTTGCAGGTCAAAGATCTCACGCTGGGGATCCACGGGACGAACATCCTGAGCCATATCAACCTGTCCATTGCGCCAGGGGAAATCGTGGCGGTGACCGGCGAAAGTGGCTCGGGCAAGTCGATGACTGCTTTGGCTGTGATGCAATTGTTGCCAAATGGCGCCAGAGCCGAAGGGTCCATTTTGCTGGACGGGCAAGAGGTATTGAACCGTCCCGAACCAGAGATGTGTCAACTGCGCGGATCCTCCATCGGTATGGTGTTTCAGGAACCGATGACGGCCCTGAACCCGGTGAAAACAATCGGTGATCAGGTGATGGAAACCATCCTGATCCACAAAGCCATGCCCCCTGCTGGCGCGCGCGAACGGGCAAAGGAGGTTTTGAACCGGGTTGGTTTACCGCCCGATAAATTTCCCCTGTCGCGCTATCCGCACGAGCTATCCGGCGGCCAGCGGCAAAGGGTTGTGATCGCCATGGCCATCGCCTTGCGCCCCCGACTGCTGATTGCAGATGAACCGACAACAGCGCTGGATGTCACGACGCAAGCTCAAATTCTCGACCTGCTTAAGGGGTTGGTCAAGGAATACGATATGGGCCTACTGATGATCACCCACGATCTGGCCGTTGTCGCCGATCTGGCCGACCAGATTGTGGTGATGCGCCAGGGTAAGGTGGTGGAAACCGGTGCAACCGGGCATTTGTTAGAACACATGCAGCACCCGTATACCCGAATGCTGTTCGACGCGTCTGGCCATAAGGTGACGCTGCCTGAACCAGTGTCATCGACGCCGCTGCTTGAGGTTACAGATGTGGTTCGAGAATACCGTCTGCCACGGCATCATCTGTTCGCGGCTCCGGCGCAGCAGCGTGCTGTGGATCACGTGAGTTTCACGCTGAACAAAGGGGAGCGATTGGGGCTTGTAGGCGAATCCGGTTGCGGAAAATCGACCCTAACACGGGCGATTTTGGGTCTTGAACAGGTGCAACAGGGGCAAATTCTGCTAGATGGCCAACCTGTTTTTGCAGGCCACAAACCCAATTTGGCGGTGCGTCGGAAGATGCAGGTGGTGTTTCAGGACCCTTATGGCAGTTTCAATCCCCGTCACCGCGTCGCCCGATTGATCACGGAGCCGCTTCATTTACTGGATCATCCTCCTGCCGGATCCGAGCGGCAGGATCGTATTGCGGAGATCCTGACGGCCGTTGGCCTCGGCCCCGATGACGCAAACAAGTATGTACACGAGTTCTCTGGCGGCCAGCGACAGCGCATTGCGATTGCCCGAGCCTTGATCATCCGGCCCGCGCTGATCGTGTTTGACGAGGCTGTCTCGGCGCTCGACGTTTCGGTCCGGGCGCAGATTCTGGATCTTCTGGCCGAGCTTTGTGCGGCCTATGACCTGACCTATTTGTTCATCAGCCACGATCTGAGCGTCGTTCGGACAATCACAACTAGGGTGATGGTGATGCGTGCGGGTAAAATCGTGGAGCAGGGTGAGACAGAATCTGTCTTTGCGGATCCGCAGCATGGCTATACCCAAAAATTGATCGCGGCAGCACCGCGACTGCCTGAACTGAGTATCACATGAAGTCCCCTAGTTAGAGCCTAAATTGGAGTCCGACATGACCCTTCCCCTCTGGTTCGATCCCAGCCTTTGCCTGATTGGTGGGGTCTGGAGCACCCCAACGTCCCGAGATACTTTGCCTCTGATCAACCCATCGGATGGGTCCGAGATTTGCCGGATTGCGCGCGGGACGTCAGCAGACATTGATAAGGCTGTAATGGCTGCACGGACTGCGCGAGACGGGGCGTGGGGTCGGATGACAGCATTGGAGCGTGGCCGTATCCTAAACCGGTTGGGGCGACTGGTGTTGGACCGGGTCGAAGACCTGACTCTGCTCGAGGCCATGGATGTTGGCAAACCGCTGACTCAGGCACGCGCAGATGCGGTGGCTCTGGCACGATATTGCGAGTTCTATGGGGGCGCAGCAGACAAGGTGATGGGTGAGACCATCCCGTATCTGGATGGCTATACCGTATACACTTTGCGCGAACCGTACGGTGTCACAGGCCATATCGTGCCGTGGAACTACCCGATGCAGATCATCGGGCGATCTGTTGGCGCGGCATTGGCAATGGGCAATGCCTGTGTGCTGAAGCCAGCAGAAGAGGCCTGTTTGACCGCCCTGGCCTTTGCCCATTTGGCGCAAGAGGCAGGTTTGCCAGACGGGGCGCTGAATGTGGTTCCGGGGCTGGGCGCCGAGGCAGGTGCGGCTTTGTCGGAACATCCGGGCATCAATCACATCTCGTTCACCGGATCGGTGGCGACGGGCGCGTTGGTACAGCAGACGGCTGGGCGAAACGTTGTACCAGTCACACTGGAGCTGGGCGGGAAATCTCCGCAACTTGTCTTTGATGATGCTGATCTTGATGCGGCGCTGCCCTTTCTGGTGAACGCGGGCATTCAGAATGCGGGTCAGACCTGCTCGGCCTCGTCGCGTATTCTGGTACAGCGTGGCGTCTATAGTCAGGTGAAAGAACGCATGGCAGACGCCTATGCGCAGCTGAGTGTTGGCCCGGCGCAAGACGATTTGCGAGTCGGACCGTTGATCTCTGCGCGCCAGAAAGAGGTTGTGACCGGGTTTCTGGCCAAGGGCGCAGATCTTAGCATCGCGGCGCAAGGCAATATCGTCGATACGGCGCCGAAAGGCGGGGCTTATGTGCGACCCACCGTGTTCTCGGATGTGCCGCCTGACCACGTTCTGGCGCAGCAGGAAATTTTCGGTCCGGTTCAGGTTCTGATCCCGTTTGACACGGAGAGTGAGGCTCTAACTATAGCAAACAGTACCGATTATGGCCTTGTTGCCAGCGTCTGGACCCGCGATGGCGCGCGCCAGATGCGTCTGGCCAAGCGGCTAAACTCGGGGCAGGTGTTCATCAACAATTACGGGGCCGGAGGCGGGGTTGAGTTGCCCTTCGGAGGGGTCGGAAAATCGGGCCACGGCCGCGAAAAGGGGTTCGAAGCCCTGTATGGGTTTTCGCAGCTTAAGACGGTGGCGGCCTTTCACGGTTAGACGATCACCTCGATGGGCTGTTGAGCACCAACACCAAAAACGCGCTTGTAGCGGTCGATCTGATCCGCTGGGCCCATTGCCTTTTCCGGGTTGTCCGACAGCTTCACCGTCGGTCGACCATTGGCCGAGACCGCTTTGCAAACCAGCGAAAACGGGGCAAGCGCGTCATTGGGCACAAGCCCACGGAAGTCATTGGTCAGTAACGTTCCCCAGCCAAAGGACACCGTTGTGCGATGGGCAAACTGGCTGTGCAATTCCTGAATTTTGTCCACGTCCAGTCCGTCGGAGAATATGATGCGCTTTTCTTGTGGATCCTCACCCCGTGACTGCCACCAGTCTATTGCGATATCAGCGCCGGCCGCAGGGTCGCCGCTGTCAATGCGAATTCCGGTCCAGCCAGCCAGCCAGTCAGGCGCGCGATCCAGAAAGCCCTTGGTTCCATAGGTGTCCGGCAAGATGATGCGTAGGTTTCCATCATGTTCATCATGCCAATCGCTCAGCACGTCATACGGGGCCTGGGCCAGGTCGTCATCTGTGTCGGCCAAAGCGGAATACACCATCGGAAGTTCATGGGCGTTGGTCCCAATCGCCTCAACCTCGCGCCGCATTGCGATCAGACAGTTCGAGGTTCCGGTAAAGGAGTCGCCCAGTCCCTCCATCATTGCCTGAACACACCAATCCTGCCAAAGGAATGAATGCCTGCGGCGGGTTCCGAAATCTGCGATGCTCAGCCCGTTGATCGCGCTGAGCGGTTCGATCTTTTCCCAAACACGGGTCATTGCGCGAGCATAAAGCACCTGCAATTCAAACCGGCGCATGCTGTTCAGAACGGCGCGGGACCGCAGCTCCATCAACACGGCTAGCGCAGGGATTTCCCACAACATGACCTCGTGCCATTTGCCTTCGAAGGTCAGCTCGTATTGGTCGCCCTTGCGTTCCAGATGATAAGGCGGCAAGCGCAGGTTCTCGAACCATTCCATGAAATCCGAACGGAACATCTGGCGTTTGCCATAGAACATATTGCCCCGCAGCCATGTGCTTTCACCACGGCTAAGGCTAAGTGAGCGGATATGATCCAGCTGCTCGCGCAGCTCTCCTTCGTCGATCAGCCGGGCCAGCGGCACATGAAGCGATCGGTTGATCAGCGAGAACGTGACATCTGTTTGTGGTTTGTTACGAAATACGGATTGGCACATCAGAAGTTTGTAGAAATCCGTATCGATCAAAGACCGCACAATCGGGTCGATCTGCCATTTGTGATTGTAGACACGGGTCGCGATGTCGACCATGGGGAACTCCTGCGATTTCCGTTGTTAGATCAATCGTCACGCTGATTGGCAAGAGTCGCTGATTTGATGACAATGCCCGTATGACGTCACAATGCGGGCATATTCTGCGTTGTTTTCACCGATTAGTGAGGGGTCGAAACAAACTCAGAAGGCTGAACTTGGTGAATGGGTCTTAAGTACGACTTTGATATTGTCAAAAAGGCATCGGACGATTTTGATCCTGAACTGAACACCGCAGGCAGTAATCAAGGCGCCAAGGTGCGTGCGCTGTTTCGGGATATCAAAACGACAGATGCCTTGCGTGGCGCGTCCCCCAAGATCCGCGGCATGTTTTTGGACGCGGGGTTCGGGCTTGAAGCCCATGACAGCGGGATTGCGCCCGACGTTTACCCGCCTGCCGATGAGCTTGATCGGGAACGCATTCTGCGTGATCTGTTCGCAAACATCAAATCCAGAGGGATTCAGGGCGAGTATTCTGGGGAATTCGATTTCCGGCAGTTTCTGCATCATGTCAGACATGCACAACCGGTGAGCGGCGTCATCAGCGCCTCAGCTGTGTCGCAGGGCAAAGCGCATAATCCGCCTGCCGAAGTTCAAAGACGCAGTGTGCCGGGGCGAATTGGCCTGGCCCTTGGCCTGTCAGTAATTCTGATCGCTTTGTTAAAATACTTGGCCGCCGCTGGCGCGTCGCCCTAAGCCAGCACAACGCCCGACGCGCGCATTGCGTTCTCGGCCGCCGCCCGTGACCCGTCCATGTCTATTGCTTTGCAGGCTTTCATCAACACCGTGACGTCAAACCCCAGTTTCGCTGCATCCACTGCCGAGTAGTGAACGCAGAAATCTGTGGCGAGTCCCACCAGTGTCAGCCGGTCGATCCCGCGTGTGTCCAAATACCCTTTCAACCCCGTTGGCGTTTTGTGATCATTCTCAAAAAAGGCAGAATAGCTATCGATTGCAGGGCGGAACCCTTTGCGCAGGATCAGATCACCATCTGTCCGCAATGCGGGATGGAAGGCTGCGCCATGCGATCCCTGAATGCAATGATCGGGCCACAGAACCTGAGGGCCATAAGGCATCTCGATCATCTCGAACGGTGCTTTGCCCGTGTGCGAGCTTGCGAACGAAGAATGCGCGGCCGAGTGCCAGTCCTGTGTGAGGATCACGGCGTCAAATTCATCCATCATGGCATTGATCGGCGCGACGATCTCATCCCCTCCGGCCACAGCCAAAGCCCCGCCCGGGCAAAAGTCGTTCTGGACGTCTATTACGATCAGGGCATGGGTCATGGTGGCCTCCGTTGACTGCAATATGGGTAAGGGGCCATGTGCGGGGCGTCAATCCGATCCCTTGCGACTCCGGCCCAGCGGGTTTAGACCGCGCGCATGTACACGATCGCTGCCCTATACCACTTTACCCGTTTCGCTGATCACGCCGCTCTGCGTGACCCATTGGCAGAGCTGTGCCGTGCCAAATCGGTCAAAGGCACTCTGTTGCTGGCACGCGAAGGGATTAACGGCACCATCGCCGGACCCCGTGACGGCATCGACGCGGTGCTGGCCCACATCAAGGCTTTGCCGGGTTGCGCCGATCTGGAGTGGAAAGAGGCCGCTGCCGATCACCCGCCGTTTGGCAAAATGAAGGTGCGTCTTAAAAAGGAGATCGTCACCATGGGGCAGCCGGATGTGGACCCGCGCGCCCGCGTCGGTAACTATGTTGAACCAGACGAGTGGAACGATCTGATCCGTTCCGACGACGTGGTCGTGATCGACACCCGCAACGACTACGAAGTAGCGATTGGTACGTTTGAAGGAGCAATAGACCCTGAAACGACCAGTTTTCGTGAATTTCCAGCCTGGTGGGAAGAGAATAAGGAACGGTTCCACAACAAACGGGTCGCGATGTTCTGTACCGGCGGCATCCGCTGCGAGAAATCCACCAACTATCTGCTGGGTCAGGGGTTAGAGGATGTCTATCACCTGAAAGGTGGCATCCTGCGTTATCTTGAGGAAATGCCAGCGGAAGACAGTACCTGGCAGGGCGATTGTTTTGTTTTCGACAACCGTGTCTCAGTTGGGCACGGGCTGGTTGAAGGCCCACATAAATTGTGCCACGGGTGTCGGCGACCAATCCTGCCCGAAGACGTGAAACGCCCAGAATACGAGCACGGGGTGTCTTGCCATCGATGCATCAACGAGACGTCTGAGGCGGACAAGATGCGCTTTCGCGAGCGGCAAAAGCAGATTGGTTTGGCCCGAGCGCGCGGCGTTGAACATTTGGGTGCGGACTGAATTCGGGTTGCGTCGGCCGGTGTGACGCCGGATGGTTGTTTGACTGTCATCAAAGCGGAGTGGCTATGTCCCGCGAACCCAAAACTCTGGATGAATGGAAATCGACACTGTTTGCGGCGGCGGGGCTGGTGGTTGCAAGCTTTCTGGCCTGGTACGGGCTGTCCCGCCTCAGCGAATCTGCTGCGGGTGACACGATTGGTACATTTGCCTCGATAGGCCTTGTCATCTGGCTGATTTCGCAATCCTGGTTCTACATGACGCAGGTTAAATCGCCCCGCAGGCTTTTGTTTCTGATGGGCGTGTCGTTTATCCAGGTGGTGCCGTTCCTTTTTGCTGCCGTTTATGGCGCGTTTGGATACAGCGATCTATGCGTCGTCGGCGCCAAAGGACCTGCGGATGTGCTGTATTTCTCCTACGTGACCTTTACCACAGTCGGATACGGCGATCTGTCCCCGGCAGGGCTGTGCCGGGGTCTGGCTGCGGCCGAGGCCGTCACAGGGTATATCCTGTTGGGCCTGTTTGTCGCAGCAGCAGTCACCATATACTCACATAACCACAGCCGTAGTTGATCAACTTATTTGTTCTCGTCGATCCAGCGGGACATCCGGTGTTTATCGCGGAAACACTCGGATGGGATCGGGCGGCGTTTGCTGCGTGAAATCCGCTCGGCAAAGGCGACCTGCTTTCCGGTCGGGTAGTTGTCAAAAGGGGATGCAGCCCGGGGTTTATGTGTCGAGATCCAATCAGAAAGCATCCGCCGGTCGCGCTGCGCCTCAACAGGAATTTCAAGCGCCGATTGTTCGGCAATCGCGCGGGCGTAGCGCATCTGGCGGTCTGTTACCGGCAGCAGGTGGTAATCATTAGTCGGGCCGCTAGGCGCTAAAGTTCGAGCAGACTGTGCCATCGGTGTATCCTCTGACTGTGTAGAACATATATAGAACATTTGGTTAATTTTTCAAGCCTGCCCACACTGCCGAGCCCGCACTTCAGGCTGTTTGGTGAGGTTATTGACTGACCAATCAATAACCGGTAGGGGCGAATTAAGCTGCCCTTTGTGACCGAACCAGGGGCCGCGCTTGCAAAAAAGAGGACTCGGTTATGAAGTTTCAGCCCAAGGCCAGCCATTTCATCGACGGCGCCTATGTCGAAGATACCAGCGGCGCACCCATCGACGTGATCTATCCCGCAACCGGAGAAGTGATCGCACGGCTGCATTCGGCGACGCCTGCGATCGTTGATCAGGCTCTAAACAGCGCAAAAACTGCTCAGAAGGCCTGGGCTGCCATGTCTGGAACCGAGCGCGGCCGCATCCTGCGCCGTGCGTCAGACATCATGCGTGATCGCAATCGCGAGCTGTCGATCCTGGAAACCCATGACACCGGAAAACCCTTGCAGGAAACGCTGGTGGCAGACGCGACCAGCGGCGCGGACGCGTTGGAATACTTCGGAGGATTGGCCGCATCCCTGACCGGGGAACACATTCCTCTGGGCGGTGGCGATTTCGTCTATACCATCCGCGAGGCGTTGGGCGTGTGTGTTGGTATCGGTGCGTGGAACTACCCGACCCAGATCGCTTGCTGGAAAGGGGCCCCGGCGCTGGCCTGTGGCAATACGATGATCTTCAAGCCATCTGAAACCACGCCGTTGTCGGCGCTGCAGGTTGCCGAGATTCTTATCGAAGCCGGGGCGCCCAAGGGGGTCTACAATGTGATCCAAGGCTACGGTGACGTGGGCGCATCGTTGGTCACCGATCCGCGCGTTGCCAAAGTGTCGCTGACCGGATCGGTTCCGACGGGTCGTAAGGTCTATGCCGCGGCAGCAGATGGCATGAAGCACGTGACGATGGAATTGGGCGGCAAGTCCCCGATGATCGTGTTCGACGATGCTGACATTGAAAACGCGGTATCCGGTTCGATTTTGGGCAACTTCTATTCCTCGGGGCAGGTCTGTTCGAATGGCACCCGTGTTTTCGTTCAGAAAGGCATCAAAGAGGCGTTCTTGAACCGACTGTCTGAACGTCTGGCTACGACAAAAATCGGCGATCCACTGGATGAGCAAGTCAACTTTGGCCCGATGGTCAGCGAAAACCAAATGAACATCGCGTTGAGCTATGTCGAAAAAGGCAAATCCGAAGGCGCACGGCTGGTCTATGGCGGGGCACAGATTGAAGGCGACGGCTACTACATGCAGCCAACGGTCTTTGCCGATGTCACCGACGATATGGCCATCGCGCGCGAGGAAATCTTTGGCCCGGTCATGTCAGTTCTGGATTTCGACACCGAAGAAGAGGTTTTAGCGCGCGCCAATGACACCGAGTTCGGCTTGGCAGCGGGCGTGTTCACCAACGATCTGACCCGTGCCCATCGCATCGTCGCAGGGTTTGAAGCCGGTACGTGCTATATCAACACCTACAACCTTGCCCCGGTCGAAGCGCCCTTTGGTGGATCGAAAATGTCCGGTGTCGGGCGCGAGAATTCCAAGCTGGCGATCAACCATTTCAGCGAGATGAAGACGGTTTACGTTTCGATGAACGACGTCGACGCACCATACTGATTCAACTCTGGTTGAGAATTATTCGAGCCATGAGATATCTGTTCCCGACATTTCGCGTCGGGAACAGAGCATAAGCCCATCCCGACCTGTGGCTGACTTTCCTGCAACGGAGCCGATCTGGCGGCGCCCGAAACGCAGGAGACTATCCCATGAAAACCCACGCGCAGGCCGTCGTTATCGGAGGGGGCCTTGTCGGTTGTTCGATTCTTTACCATTTGGCCAAGCTCGGTTGGACCGACGTGGTCCTGCTGGAACGGGATGAGTTGACCAGCGGTTCAACCTGGCACGCGGCGGCGAATATTCACGGGCTGCACGACAACAACAATATCACCCGCATCCAGCATTATACGATGAATCTGTATAAAGAGCTGGAGAAGGAAACCGGGCAAGGCTGTGGTGTGTTCCAATCCGGGTCGCTCTACCTCGCGCAGACCGAAGACCGGGAACACCAATTGCGACTGCAAGAGGCCAAAGCCAAGTTCTACGGTCTGAATTTTCACGAAATCAGCCGCGAACAGGCGATGGAACTGCACCCGTTGGCGCAATTTGACGATGTTCGGTGCATCATGTTCGAACCCGATGGCGGCAATGTCGATCCCTCGGGCGTGACCCATGCCTATGCTGCTGGCGCGCGGGCAATGGGCGCTACGATCGAGCGGTTTTGCCCCGTAACAGGCACTGAACAGCAACCAGATGGGTCCTGGGTCGTGCGCACCAAAAAGGGTGATATCCATACACAATGGGTGGTCAATGCCGGTGGTCTTTGGGGGCGCGAAGTCGCAGCGCTTGCGGGTGTAGAGCTGCCCTTGCAACCGACTGAGCATCAGTATTTTGTAACCGAGGCGATTGATGAGGTTGCCGAGCTGGGCCGCCGCCTACCGTCCATCGCCGACCGGGATGGCGAGTATTACTTCCGTCAGGAAGGCAATGGCCTGCTGATCGGCGCCTATGAGAAAGACATGCGGTTCTGGGCGGAAGACGGCACGCCATTGGATTTTGCCCACGAGCTGTTCCCCGATGATCTGGACCGGATCATGGAGAATGTGATTCGCGCGACGGAACGTGTTCCCGTCGCCGCCACCGCAGGGGTCAAACGAGTAATCAACGGGCCAATGATTTGGTCTCCGGATGCCAATGCGATCTGGGGGCCGGTGCCCGAGTTGCAGAATTATTTCTGCTGTACCGGGATTATCCCTGGCTTCTCTCAGTCCGGCGGGCTGGGGCTGTTGTCCGCGCAATGGATGATCGACGGGGAGCCACAATACGACATGTTCGCCTGGGACTTGGCCCGTTTCGGCGATTGGGCGGACAAGACATTCACTAAAGCGCGGGTTGAGGACCAGTATTCGCATCGTTTCGCGATCCATTTCCCAAACGAAGAGCGCAGCGCCGGTCGTCCTGCCCGCACCCGTCCTGCGAATAAGATGCAACAAGAGATGGGCTGCTTCTTTGGCCTCAATTGTGGCTGGGAGCACCCGCTGTGGTTCGCGGATCAGCCGGGAGCCATCGAAACTAACGGCTTCACCCGTCAAAACTGGTGGGAGCCGGTCGGTCGCGAAGCGAGGATGCTACGTGAGACTGTCGGTGTGATCGATATCTCGAACTTCGCCAATTACGTGATCAAAGGTCCAGGGGCCTACGATTGGCTGGACCGCCTGGTGGCCAACCGGGTCCCGACTGACGTAGGGCGGTCGTGTCTGACTCCACTGATCTCGGTTCGGGGCGGCGTCGCTGGCGATTTCACAATCACAAAAGTCTCAGATGATGAGTACATGATGATCGGCTCTGGCATGGCCGAGCGCTACCACCAGCGTTTCTTCAACATGGTCGATCTGCCTGAGGGCACCACGCTCGAGGTTGCAACAGATCGTATCGCGGGTTTCAACGTGGCGGGACCAAAGTCGCGCGACATGCTGCAGCGCCTGACAAATGCGGATCTGTCAAACGAGGCCTTCCGGTTCATGCGCTCGCAGACCGTTGACGTGGCAGGGGTTACATGTCTGGCCATTCGCGTCAGCTTTACTGGCGATCTAGGGTGGGAGCTGCATTGCGCGGAAGAGGATCAAATCAGGCTCTATTCAGCGCTTTTGGAAATGGCAAAAGAAATGGATGGCGGCCCGGTGGGCGGCCGTGCGTTGGGCTCTCTGCGCATCGAAAAAGGTTATGGTTCGTGGGGTCGGGAGTATTCTCAGGAATACTGGCCACAAGAGGTCGGGCTGGCAGGGTTGATCAAGCTGGACAAGGAGTTTTTGCACAAAGACGCCTACCTGGCCGTCAAGGACAACGCCCCGCGTGAGGTGCTCTCGATTTTTGAGGTTGATGCGGTCGACGCCGACGCAGCGGGAGGTGAGCCGATCTTTACCCCCGATGGGAGACCAGTAGGTCGTGTGACGTCCGGCGCTTACGGCTATTCGGTCGGCAAATCACTGGCGCTCGGGTATGCCGATCCGAGTGTGGCGCGGCCCGGCGAAACGGTTGAGATCTTTATCCTCGGCAAACCTCATACTGCCCAGTTGTTGGCGAAACCGCCATTCGATCCCGACGGCCTGCGCCTGCGTGGTGATAGACCGCTCGTGATGGAAGCGGTCAAATGACAGACACCTTCGCCTGCGTTGCCAAATTTGCCCTGGGCCGTTCGGCACAGGACATGCCCATCAGCGCGCGCGAGGCTGCCGCGTTGTTGATGCTGGACACGATGGGCATTCTGATCGCATCGGGCCCAATGGAGGCTGGAGTGATCGCGCGCGATACGGCGGCGTTGCTCTATGCCAGTTCAGACCCGTCCTACAGCGCGCGCATGATGTTTGACGGGCGACAGGTCAGTATGGCCGGGGCCACCTATGCCGCTGCAACCCATACCGACAATCTGGACGGTCATGACGGCTATAACCCGGTCAAAGGCCATATAGGCGTCGTCGTTTTGCCTGCCCTCGCGGCCCTTGCGGAACACTGTCCAGATCTGACGGGACCCGAGGCTTTGGCCGCGGTGATTACCGGTTACGAGGTCGCGGGACGTGCCGGTTTGTCGCTGCACGCAAGTGTCAGCGACTATCACACCTCTGGGGCCTGGAATGCGCTGGGCGTAGCGGCAATGGCTGCGCGCTTGCGCAGGCATACACCCGAACAATTGCGACAAGCGATGGGGATCGCTGAATTCCACGGCCCCCGCAGCCAGATGATGCGCGAGATTGCAAACCCTACGATGTTACATGACGGATCAGGCTGGGGCGCGATGGTAGGAATGTCAGCAGCAATCCTGGCCGAGCGTGGCTTTACCGGCGCCCCTGCGATCACAATCGAAGCAGCCGTGGCCGCGCCGCATTGGGCGGATCTGGGCGCGTTCTGGGTGGTCGAAAATCAATACATAAAACCTTACCCGATCTGCCGATGGGCCCATGCCGCAATCGACGGGGTAAGAGCGATACTGTCCGAGCATGATCTGACCCATGAGCAAATCAAAAGGTTGGACATCCGTAGTTTCCACGAAGCGGTTTGCCTGTTTTCCGGCCTGCCTGAAACGACGTCACAGGCGCAGTATTCGCTGGCATTTGCAGTGGCTAGCTACGCGGTGCATGGTCAGATTGGAGTGGAACAGATCACAGGCACCAGTTTGTCCGATCCGGGTGTCGCCGCTTTGATGGCGCGTATTCATGTGGCCGAAAGCGATCATCACAACGCAGGTTTCCCGCAAGGTCGCAGCGCCGATGTCCGTATCACCACCACAGACGGGCGCGTCCTGATGTCAGGCCACATTGACGCCCGCGGAGGCACCGAAGCACCGCTGACCAAGACTGAAGTGATCGAAAAGTTCATGCAATTCGCCTCTCCCGTCGTTGGGCGTGCGCGTGCCGAGGCCATTCGCCAGGCTGTTTTGGGCTGGACCAACTCAGAGACTTCCTACGCGGATGTGGCGGACCTTATCTATGACCCGCCGACGACCTGAGACCAACTGTCGAGCGCGGCCATAGCCCCTCAGGCGAACAAACTGGTTGGGCCTAAGATGGCTGCCACAACCGACGCGCTATTCGTTCTTTACCGAGTCGAGAAGCTCAGCGATCTGCTGACGCGCCTTTGCGCTGTCATCCAGTAAATTGGCCGCATCCGCCAGTGGTCTGGCTGGCAATCTGATTGGCGGTTCGGACAATGCTGTTGCCGCTGCATTTATGTTCGCGAATTTCCCTGCCGGCTCTGAACCGACCGCGGGCGGTAGTCCGGCCAGCCACAAATAGCGGTTCGCCATCATTATTTCTCCGAGTTCCCGCGACATCTCGCCAGCTGCCGCATAGTCTTCAACGGCGCTCATGGCCTGAACCCGCAGCGCAACTGCATTTCTCGATGCATCACTTTCCAACTCTAGCATCGCCTGATGTGGGCGACCATCCATCAGGGCAGCGCGGGCCCGTAACCGCGCCCGTTCAGATCGTCTGATGCTGTCTTGTTGTCTGTTGGCCAAAGCAAAACTCTGTGCCGCAAACCCAAGCGAAGCGAGGCGATTCGATAGGATTATAGCGGTATCTGTCGACAACAGATCGGTGAACTCTGATGGCATAGCTAATGCTTGGCGCAGAAAAGTCACATCGTCCGATCGCTCTGCGAGCAATTGAAGGTGCCGATTCAAGGTGACTGGCACCTCTTCTCCATCTGGCAAAGTCTTGATCAGATCCAGTGCGCTGTCGAATTCATGGCTCAAGCCAAGAGCGACTGCATGAGTTCGCGCCATCATAGGTCCAATCTCGGATCGTCGGAATTCCATCGCATAAGACGCGGCAAGCCCAAGCTCTTGCGATGTTACCGCTCCCCGATCAACCCAGCGTTTGTCAACCAACCGGGCCAGTGCCAATGGTGCTTCCGTCAAAGCGCCCGGGCTGGAGGCGACCTCGCTGAGCAAGGTTTCAGCGCGCTCGTCGTCACCTGCTGCCTCGGCGACCTTGGCCTTTACTCGTGTCACGCTGGAGTGTTCGGTCAGTTCGATGCGATTAACCGAGCGCAACACGCGCCGCGCGGCCTCTAGCTCCTGAGCATCGAGCAAGATGGACGACACCCTTGGCCCGAGCGTGCGACGAAGATGTTCAGGCAGCCTGGCAAAGGCTTGTTCAATCGCCTCAACATCGGCTTCGGATGCCAGCTCACTTTCCGATAGAACCGCCCATAGCGCCGCGTCGCTGTCACATCGCTGTAGTTTTCTGAATGGGTTTGGTCCGGACATCTGTCGATCGTCCATGATATATGCGATGGCGGAAACCCTCGTCAGTTCGGGGGTTTGCGTCTCCATCAACCCCAATACTCTGATCGCCTCTGCCCCAAATCCATAAAACGCGTAGAGCTTGGCGAGACTGACAGCGCGCTCGTCGTCCAGATGATCAAACTCCTGATACAGCCCAACCCTTAGGTCCGCCAACTGGCTGTGGAATGGGCGCGCTTCAGACCAGTGATCAAAGCCCAATTCGGTGGTCGAGAAACAGGTCGGCCTATCCCCGATCTGCAGCAATTCTGCACCAAGCAACCCGTTCAGATCGTCAAGTACACTCGACAGATGAATATTCGAACTCAGACTGGGCGGCACTGCCGTTCTCGAAACACTGGACGAATTACGAGGCCCGACAGGTGCCAGGTTCAGGTCAAGCAGGCTCCTATCCGCGCCTTGCAGCAGACGCGCAGACAACTGGTCCCTAAACTCCTGCTCGTTCATGTTCAGAGGCGGCAGCTTCAAATCCACTTTCAGACCCAGTCTTTTGGGGTGAGATTCACGGTCTGGTTCGCGCGTCAAAACTGGCGGAGGGATGTAAGTGGTCAGCGGTGGCAATGAAATGCCAGGTGCGATGTCGACCACGATCATCGAGTTTCTAAACAAAAAGGCCGACGCGACGCAATCGCATCCGAACTCCATGTTCAATGCGGCCCCGGGCTGGGATTGCGACAGGGACGACAGACGATTGGTTGTCAGGCGTCCAAAGACCGATCTGGTTTGAAAGGTGACGTCATCCACCTCCACGGTCAGCGTTGCGCCATTTTTCTGCTGCGCCAAAACCCAACCGGTGTCTGGGGGCACGTTGAACACAAGGCGTGTGTACCCGTCATGCTCGCCAGATCGTACCGTCACTTCCTTCGACGCTGCGCCCGATGCGACCGCAATCAGGATGGAAACCACTGCACAAAATCGTGTCATGCCGCCGCCTGCTTAAGTTCCTTCAGCGCGTCCTCAAGCTCGGTAAAGCCGGGGCGGTTGTGGGTCGGTGTGTTTTGACGCCCGACTTCAATGCACATCGCCGCGTTGTGATTGTGCAGGTTGGCAACCAGAACCTCTTTGATCAGCTGGTAAAAGTGGTTGTCCTCCTCCACCACGGATTTCAACTTACCTGAAAATGGGCCGACCAACCCATACGCCAAAAAAACCCCCAGGAATGTACCGACCAAAGCGCCACCGATCAGTTTTCCCAAAACTTCGGGCGGCTGATCGATCGACCCCATTGTCTTGATCACACCCAGAACCGCGGCAACAATCCCCAGCGCAGGCAGGCCGTCTGCCACGGTCTGCAGCGCGTGGCTGGAGTGCATCGCATGGTGAAAATTAGCCTCCATCCGTTTCTCCAGAACCTCTTCGACCTGATGCGGATCGTCATAGTTCATCGAAGCCGATCGCATGGTGTCGCAAATAAGATCAACAGCTTCCTTATCAGCCTGTATCTTGGGGTACGCGGAAAAGATGCTGGAACTTTCGGGCTCTTCAATATGTTGTTCAACCTCTACCGGATTTGCACGCGCGATGCGGATTAACGAAAACAAAAGGCACAACAGGTCGCGATAATCCTCCGGTTTCCATTTTGGCCCTTTGAAGACTTTTCCCATGTCTTTGAGTGTGTGTTTTACGCCGCTCATATCGTTACTGATCAGGAACGCACCGATTGCGGCGCCGCCGATCATCATCATCTCAAACGGTAGGGACTTCATAATGATGGTCATCTTGCCGCCTGCGGCGAGATAACCGCCGAACACCATCACGAAAATGACGACAATTCCAACAATTCCAATCATTTGTGATCTCCAGCAATATCCAGTGCAGGGTTAGGGGACACGGGCAACTACTCCTGCGGGGCGTTGGCGTTGCGCCCGGCCATCACAACACTGATCGTATACGCCACTTCGGGGCTGAGACCGGCAAGGACTCCAGCTGCAGCGTCAGGCGGCATGCGCGACAGAAAACCAGCCGCAAAAGTCGGGTCCATGGTCTCGAACAGCGCAGCGACATCTTTGGGCTTCATGTTCTGGTACACGTCTGTCAGACGCGTCAGATCAGTTTCCGCAGCCTTGTCCGCCACGGCCAGCGTCGCGCGCAGGGAAGTTTCGGCCTCTTGCATCGCAATTAATCTGGTCTCAATTGCCTGGTCTGCTATCTCCAGCGCTTTTTCCCTTTCGACCAATGCATCTTCGCGCGCCTGCACGCGTTCCTCGCGACGCAAAAGTTCGGTCAATACAACCTGAACATCCCGTGTATCCGCCGAGGCAGACTTACTTTCGATAGGCTGAGGTTCTGTCGATTTGGCCAGGGCTGGCCCGGCTTCCAACCCCAACCGAATCGCAGCTGAGCCAATCATCAAAAAAGAAATCACCGCAAGAACACCACCTCGTGGATGCCCGCGCGTCTCATTTGCCGGGCGACTTCTCATTTTGGGGCCTCGTTCTGCTTGCGGTCATGCCGGAAAAACATCACGCCTTCAGGGACTTTTGCAGAGGCATCAAGGGCTGAGGCATCTCCGGATTCAGACGAGACAGCGAGCTCTTGCGCCGCGACCTTGATGTCCTGGGTCATTGAATCAGAAGGCAGGTCGTCTCTGGGGGAGGCATCCGATTTGGTAGCAGTGTCGACAGTCTCATCTGTGACAACGTCATGCATCGACGCCATCATGAGTTCCAGCCGCTGAGCCACTGTCTCCGCACGTTGAGTGAGGTCTTTAAGCACATCGCCCGATTGGTCAGAGGCCGCCCGCGCGCTCTCCAGCGATGTCCTCAGCTCATCCGCCTGAGAAGACAGTACGGCAACAGCGCCGCCTACGCCCTTTTCGAGATTTGTGAACCGCTTGAGCCGTCGTGACAGCACAAAGCAATAAAGGCCCGCGCCCAGCGCCCCCGCAACCAGCAAAATATCCGCAACCAGCTCCAATTTCGCCTCCTAATTCAGTACAAATTCCATGACCAGAACGTCACGCACCCGGCCTTCGCCGACGACAATTCCGAAGCGCCGCAGCAGGTGCCCGCGAATGCGTATCAGGGCTAGAGAATCCTCAAGATCCGAGATTTCAACGGCCCGCAGATACCCGTTCAGGACATCCATGATTCGTGGCTGCATTTTTTCCACATCAGCGATGTACGGTGCGTTAACTTCGAGCTGCGCATGAAATTTCAGATGGCGCGACTCGCCCGTATTCACAGATACGATGACAGGCGGAAGATCGACGAATCCCACATCTGCAAGTGCCTTAGCGGGCATGTCTTCCTGGGTTTTATCAATGGCGGCCTTTTCTGCCTTGGCGCCAAAGGGCAACACCCCGGACGAAGTCAGAAAATACCCAGCGGCCGCGCCTGAGATCGCCAGAATCAACCCGACAATCAACCCCATTTTCCCCTTTTTTACAGGGGCCTCCGCCTGTTCTGCAGTTGCGTCGGTCATGACGTCCTCATTCATCCAATCTGCAACTGTCATAACCCTATATGGACTAACCGATTGTTAAGGGCATTCGGCCAAACAAGAGGGGTGCCGGGCAGAATGTCGGCGAGTCGGAGGTGAGTGTGCAGCAGATCGGAACCGTCTGGGCGGGTTTGGACAGGCGAAAACAAATTGTCGTCGCTGGTGCGGTTGTGCTGGTCTTTCTTGGTGTATTGGGGATGTCACGGCTTGTGTCCGCGCCGTCGATGACACTGCTATATGCAGGGCTGGAAAGCGGTGCCGCAGGGGACATCGTCCGTTCGCTGGATCAGCGTGGTGTGCCATACGAGATTCGTGGCGGGTCCATCTATGTTCCAGGCGCAAAGCGGGACGAATTGCGCATGATGTTGGCCAGCGAAGGCTTGCCTGCAAACAGTAACCGTGGGTACGAACTGCTAGATACACTCAGCGGTTTTGGTACCACGTCGCAGATGTTCGATGCCGCCTATTGGCGCGCGAAAGAGGGTGAGTTGGCGCGCACCATTGTCGGCAGTCGCCATATCAGCCAAGCTCGGGTTCATATTGCAAATGCATCGGCGAACCCGTTTCAGCGAAGCGTCGCTCCAACCGCCTCGGTCTATCTGGTTCCATCGGGGTCAGATATAACTGGCGATCAGGCCAAGGCGGTTCGCTTTCTTGTGTCATCCGCCGTCAGTGGTCTGGCGCCCGAGAACGTGGCTGTTATTGATTCCAATGGATCCGTAATCGGAGGGCAGGAGACGGCGGTGGCCGCTGATACGGCCGATGATAAGTCCCGCCAATTGCGCGAACGGGTTTTGCGCCTAGTCGAGGCTCGGGTTGGCACTGGCAACGCTGTGGTCGAGGTTAGCGTCGATACCGTGACCAAAACGGAATCGATCCGCGAACGGCGCTTTGATCCCAAAGGTCGCGTTGCGATTAGCACGGATGTTGAAGAGAAATCGGATAGCGCCCGCAACCAGTCGTCTGATGTAACTGTTGCGTCGAACCTGCCTGATGGTGATGGTGCAGGGGGTGATGAATCGAATTCGACGGCGACGCAAACCCGCGAACGTGTGAACTATGAAGTGTCCGAGACCGAGCTTGAGGTCCATAATGCACCAGGGGCAATCAAACGGCTGACGGTTGCCGTATTGGTCAATGGCATGCGCGCAGTTGACGCCGCCGGTGCCGAAACCTTTACACCGCTGCCGCAGACCGAGCTCGACGCGTTGGAAGAGCTTGTTGCATCTGCCGTCGGGTTTGATCCCGAACGTGGGGATGTAATCACATTGAAATCTCTGGATCTGCCAGCTGTTGAACCTCAGGGGACACTGGTCTCGGCGTCGATGTGGCAGAAGATCCATCTGGATGCGATGTCTCTCATCCAAATGGCCGTTCTGGCGATTGTCTCTCTGGTTCTGGCGTTGTTTGTCATCCGACCGATCTTGATGAAACCCGCAATGGCCCAGGCCTTACTGCCAGCCGGCGCAGCACCTGTAGCGGACGATGCCCCGCTGCTAACGGGCGAAATTGCGGCGGCTGACGGATCGGACTTTTCGCAACTTCCGGCGCAAGCCAATGTACCGGCGCTCGGCTCCGCTGTGTCAGAAGATCCGGTGGATCGGCTTCGGTCCATGATCGGTGACAAGCAGGAGGAGACAGTGGAGATCCTTCGCAGTTGGCTTGAAGAAGGCGAGGAGCGTGCGTGATGTCCATTACCCATCTTCTTGAAGACTTCACGGTGCAGTCCGGCGGCGGCAAGATTCATTTGCTGGATGACGAAGCATTGGAAGAACAAAACCTTGCGGCCTTTGAAAAGGGGTATGGCGCTGGGTGGGAAGACGCGATGCAGGCGCAAGAACAAAGCCAAGGGCAGGTCTCGGCCGAGCTTGGCAATGCATTGCAGGACATGTCGTTCACCTACCACGAGGCAATCAACCGCATGACGCTGTCGCTGGAACCGATGTTCCAGAGCCTGACCCGCATCGTTCTGCCGGACACTATGGAGCGCGGCTTTGCGGCCCGGATGGTCGAGCAATTGTGTGGCATGGCTGGTGAACAGATTGAACAGCCGATGCAGATCAGGGTGCCCAAAGGGTGTGCCAAAGACGTCGAGGCGATGATTCCATCCGACTTATCGCCGACCCCGCGCGTGATTGAGGATGCGTCGCTGGACCCGGGCCAAGCGCGGTTGCAAGTAGGCGTTTCCCGACGCGAGATCGATTGCAGCGCTCTGCTGGCTTCGGTCGCGTACGCATTCGATTCCTATGTGTTTGAGGCAAGAGAGGCTTTGTCAAATGAGTGATACTCAGACCCCGAAATCAGATAAGCCGAACCCGTTTGATTCTGTTCCGATCGAAGTAACCGTGTCGGTTGGCCGTGCACGCCCTTTGATCAAGGACCTGTTGAACATGGGCGAGAACGCTGTGTTGACCTTGGACAAGCGGATTGAGGATCCGGTTGACCTGTATGTCGGAGACCAATTGGTTGCACGCGGTTTGCTCGAGGAAATGGAGGGCGATCAAGCCGGTCAACTGGCTGTGCGATTGACGGAAATTGCCGATCTGCAAAATGGGATCGGGTAATGCGCGCCCTGATCTGTTTGGTTTGTGCGGCTGTATTTCTAAGCCCGTCGCTTGCCGTGGCACAGGAGCTGACGCTTTCGCTGGGCGAGGGCGGGTCAATCTCGGCCCGGACCATCCAGCTGATTCTGCTGATCACCGTGCTGAGCCTTGCGCCTGGGTTAGCGATCATGATCACTTGTTTTCCGTTTTTGATCACCGTTCTGGCCATCCTGAGACAAGGTATCGGGCTGCAGCAATCACCACCAAACATGTTGATCGTAAGCCTGGCTCTGTTTCTGACTTACTTTATCATGGAGCCCGTGTTTACCGAGGCTTGGACCGATGGAATCCGCCCACTGGTTGAAGAAACGATGGGTGTTGAAACAGCATTAGAACGCGCATTGGAGCCATTCAGGGTATTTATGGCCAACCGTTTGGACGTGGACACGTTCTATGCCATGGCGGCATTACGACCCGGAGGCGACGCGCTGGAACTGTCAGCCCAGGCCCCGCTTTCGGTTCTGATGCCGTCTTTTATGCTTTCCGAGATTGCCCGGGCCTTTCAGATCGGCTTTCTGATCTTTCTGCCATTTTTGATCATCGATCTGGTGGTAGCCGCTGTTCTTATGTCCATGGGTATGATGATGGTGCCGCCCGCGATTGTTTCACTGCCGTTCAAACTGGCGTTCTTTGTGATCGCCGACGGATGGGCACTGATCGCCAGCGCCTTGGTGCGCAGTTACATGCCATGACACCTGTCAGGGTGTTCCATCAAAGGGCGCGTTTGCGGCATAACCGCCAGTTCTCAAGGACTGTGTTGAGGAACCGCAAAATAGGCAGGTTCGAACACACTCAGTCTTAACCCGTCCGGTCAAGGTCCTTGATCAGCTGGTTCAGGTTGCCTTTTCTTGCATCCAGCATTGCGCCGATTTCAGTTCGTTCGGTCAGCAGCAGGTTCACGCCTTCGATGAACATGTTGTAGAACTTGTCACGCCCCGATTTGTCGGACACAAGAAAAGTCACATCAAAAGGTGCTGAACCGCGCAGTTTCACCAGGGTTCTGACCTCGTACCCCGCTTTGATCTTTCGGGCGTTACGTACATTGACCTCACCCCCGATGAATTCCCGGAAGCGGCGGCCGTACTTGCGCGAGATATATCCCTGAAACGCTTTGGTGAACTTTTTCAGCTGCGACGGGCTGGCGGTGCGGGCATCCACACCCAAAGCATAGCGCGCCATGATCGGCACGTCGGCATATTGCACAAAGATCTTTTCGAAATCACGCAACATGGCGTTTTCCGATTTGCCCGATGCGATCACGCGATTGATTTCGGTTACCACGCTGTTCACCAGTGCCTTGGCGCTTGCCTCAGTCTGGGCAAATGCGGACACAGGTATCGCTGTCAGTGCTACACCCGTCAGGGTAGTCGCAATAAAATGGCGTCGGTTCAAGGCTTTACTCGGCATAGGGGTCCTCGTAAGGGTCTAAATAGGGGTCCCTGACTGGGTCGGTTCCGATGTCGGCATAGGGATCGGTGTAAAGGTCCAGATAGGCATCCTCGTCATCCCTTGCCAGTTCAAACCGGCGATTCTGCAAATAGATCAGACGCGCCTGCGCATAACTGTCGGCGCTGTCATACAAGATCGAATCGACCGTGTCCGAGAACCGACCCCGGTCGCCCATCCGTCGTACAACTTCGGCATAGACACCCAGATTGTCGGCCGGGCGCGTTGGCGTGAAATTGATGGGGTTCGAGAACAGGTTGACCACGACACCTACGGCATCGCGGGTGGTCGAGGGGCCGTAGAACGGCAGTTCGACATAAGCACCTTCGCCAAAGCCCCAGACATGCAGTGTCTCGCCGAAATCGGTATCAACCGGAGGCAGGTTCAGTTCGTCTGCAGGGGCGGATAACCCAAATCCGCCAACAGTCATGTTGATCACGAACCGCAAAAGTGCGTTACCCATCTGCTTGGGGTTGCCCTGCAGCAGATAGTCAACCGCCTGTCCAGGCAGAGAGATATTCTCGGCGAATGTACTAAAGCTGGTGACCATCGGGTCGGGAACGATTTTCACATAACCTTTCGAGGCTGGACGAAACAGGAACCGATCCAGGCCAAGGTTGAATTTGTGAACGGATCGGTTTGTGTCTTCATACGGGTCAAAAACCTGACCGCGGGCGGCTTGATCTGAAGGTTGTGAGGCGCACGCAGTCAATACGAACACCAGCGGAAGAACAACAAGATGTTTTAGGCGAAGTCTGCTTAACACGGTCTTTGTTACTCCAAAGCGGCCTAGCACCTTCGCGACCAGGCATTCAATCAACAATGTAGTGCTGTATCGGCACAAGTCGTTGTCACATAGATGTTTCGGGTCAAAATTGAAACACCTTGCGTTTAACCCGCCTGCCGGTCCGGGGTAAAGTGACACCGGTTCAACAGTTCGGAATAAGAGAAGTTATGCCAAGATTGCAGGCATTCCAGAAAATACTGGTTTCCGGCTTTCCCAATCCGATCTTCCCGGTTAGCGTCCGCCCGAGTCGAAAACAGGGAGGATCATAAATGAGCATCGCAGCCAAATTGGAAAGCCTGGGTGTGACCTTGCCCGATGCACCTGCACCAGCGGCAAACTATGTGCCTTTTGTGCGTGTCGGTAACATCGTCTACGTCTCAGGCCAGATATCAAAGGCAGATGACCTGATCACCGGCAAACTGGGGGATGACATGGATGTCGCAGCAGGCGCTGCGGCGGCAAAGGTTTGTGCCATCAATCTGCTTGCGCAGGTCAGGGCAGCCTGCGGTGGTGACATCGAAAAGCTGGTGCGTGTGATCAAGCTGACTGGCTTTGTGAATTCAACCGCAGATTTCACAGACCAACCACAGGTGATCAACGGGGCCTCAGATTTCCTTGTCGAGGCTTTGGGGGATGCAGGTCGTCATTCCCGTTCAGCTGTCAGCGCTGCATCATTGCCACTGGGTGTCGCTGTTGAAATCGAAGGTATTTTCGAGGTTCAATGACACCGTCTCTGCCAGCAGAGTTCCTGCAAACCCCGCTCGCACATCGGGCGCTGCATGACAAAACGCAGAGCCGTCCGGAAAACAGCCGGGCGGCCATTCGTGCTGCCGTCGAGGCCGGGTATGGGATTGAGGTCGATCTGCAACTGACCTCGGATGATCGCGCGATGGTGTTTCACGACTACGACATGGCCCGATTGACCGGGCAGTCTGGTCCAATCCGGCAGATCACCGCTACGCAGGCGTCATCCACCACGTTGCTGCACGCTGACGATGGCATTCCGACGCTGGATGAAGTGCTGGATCTGGTTGCTGGCAAGGTGCCGCTGTTGATCGAGCTCAAGGATCAGGACGGGGCGATGGGCACGGATGTTGGGGCTCTCGAACAGGATGCTGTTCGCGCGTTGCAAGGATATGATGGCCCGCTAGCGCTGATGTCTTTCAATCCAAACAGCGTGGCCGAACTGGCTCGTCTGGCGCCGGATTTGCCGCGCGGTCTGGTGACCAGTTCATATGATCCGCAGGATTGGCCCCTGTCTGAAGAAACTTGCAGCCATCTGCGCGCCATTCCCGATTTCGATCGGGTCGGCGCCAGTTTCATCAGCCACGAAGTCCACGATCTGGCCCGTCCCCGAGTAGCTGAACTCAAATCGAAGGGTGTACCGATACTGTGTTGGACGGTCCGGTCGCCCGAACAAGAGGCAGAAGCGCGCAAGGTTGCCGACAATGTGACCTTTGAGGGGTATTTGGCCGCACAACCGGGTTGATCCCGCCGCGTCCCACCACAAATATTGATCAGGTGCGGAGGGCATATGGATCAGGCACAGATCGAGGTTCAGATTCTGGGGTCGCTCTCGCAGATTGCTGCGGCAGAGTGGGACAGTTGTGCTTGTCCCGAGGCGGCAGATGGCGGGCGTCCGTTAGATCCGTTTACCACACATCGGTTCCTGCTTGCGCTTGAAGAAAGCGGTTCCGTCGGTCGTGGCACTGGCTGGCAACCGCAATACCTGACGGCATTTCTGGATGGCATGTTGATTGCGGCAGCACCGATGTATGCCAAATCCCACAGCCAGGGCGAGTATATCTTCGATCACAGCTGGGCGCATGCTTACGAAAGTGCTGGCGGACGCTATTACCCCAAATTGCAGATCACCGTGCCCTTTACGCCAGCTACCGGGCGGCGCTTTCTGGTGCGCCCCGGGTACGAAGGCATTGGCATGTCGGCGTTGGTGCAGGGCGCGGTGCAACTGGCGGCGGACAATCAGGTTTCTTCGCTGCATGCAACCTTCTGTACCCAGGATGAGGCGCTGGCGGGTGAGCAGATGGGGTTGATGGTGCGAAGCTCGCAGCAGTTTCACTGGCTCAACAACAACTATGCGGATTTCGCCGGTTTTCTCGCCGACTTGTCCTCGCGCAAACGCAAGAACATTCGCAAGGAACGCGCACAGGCGGGAGATTTCGGGGGCGAGATCCGCACCCTGACGGGATCTGATCTGAGGCCGGAGCATTGGGATGCATTCTGGGAGTTTTATCAGGACACTGGCGCACGCAAATGGGGATCGCCATATCTTACGCGCCAGTTTTTTGATATCGCGCAGGACACCATGGCCGATGATATGGCACTGGTTCTGGCCGAACGTAATGGCGTTCCGATCGCAGGTGCGCTTAATTTCATTGGTCGCGAAACACTTTTTGGTCGCTATTGGGGCTGTGTCGAACACCACGCCTGCCTGCATTTTGAGCTGTGCTACTATCAGGCAATCGACTTTGCCATTGCTAATGGGCTTGCCCGTGTCGAAGCCGGTGCGCAGGGTGAACACAAGCTGGCGCGCGGCTATTTGCCCACGCTCACCCACAGCCTGCATTGGATTGGCGATCCAGGATTTGCAGATGCGGTAAAAAAGTATCTAGACGCCGAAGGCCGCGCAGTGGGAGAAGAGATCGAGATTCTGACGGATTACGGCCCGTTTAGAAAATCGAACCCGGAGGAACAGCAATGACCGAACTTTTGTCTACTGAAACCCGCGGACCCCTGCTGGATCCGCTGTTCAACAACGGCTGGACCATGGTTGAAGGCCGGGACGCGATCACCAAGACCTTCATATTCGACAATTTCGTCGCTGCATTTGGCTGGATGACGCAAGTGGCAATCTGGGCCGAAAAGTGGAACCATCACCCCGAATGGTCGAATGTGTACCGCACAGTCGACGTGGTGCTGTCCACCCATGACGTGGGCGGTTTGTCGTCGCTGGATGCAAAGCTTGCGCGCAAAATGGACAGCTTGCTTTAGCCTCTGTCGCTGCCTGATCCAACGCCGCCAGCCAAAGACGCCACCACACCCATCTGTTTGAATTCGGACGGTGTTACCGTGCCATCGTTGACATTGATGTTAGACGGTATCCCGGTCGTGCGGTTGCCGATGGACCGAACGCTGCGTGCGGCCGGGTTTATGTCCAGGCACCGCGTATCATAGCAGGTCAGACCGCTGGTATTGATCTGAATACGGGGCTGGCCGTCCGGGCCGGTGACCATCGGGGCCTGAGGCACGTCACATGCCGCCAGCAGCGCAAGCGCGCTCAGGCCGATCCATTTGCTCATACCATGCTCCTGTCAGAGTTGGCCTAGTCCAACTGGCTATTTCCGTCCTGATCCGCCGCATTGAAATCTAGGTTCATCTGGGCGTCGTATTCAGCTCTGGAGATAAGGCTATCTTTGTTGCGGTCAACTTGCTGGAACTGCTTGATGTCCAGAAACGGCTTGGCTTCGTCCAGACCCAGCGTCCCGTTCTTGTCGTCATCCATTTCCTGAAACGCATAGTCGGAAAAGGCGTTGAACTCGTCCTTGGACAGAAACCCATCATTGTTGGTGTCAATCGCGTTCAACTCTTTTTCATGCAACTCAGCCACGGTTTCGGCGCTGACGGCATTCGCCAGAAACATGGCGGCGACAAGGATAACTGCGCGCTTCATTCCAAACCCCCTCAGCATGAGAACCTCTGACCTTCAATGCCCCCGGCAGCAGCGCCGGCCGCAGTCAAGATTGATTTTCCGGACCCACCACCAAACTGGTTGCCAATGGCGCCGCCGATCAACGCGCCCCCAAGGGTTCCGCTGAGACATGCGATTTCGTGTTGCCGTGCGGCTTGTTGTTGCGGCGTGGGTGCAGGGCCGCAGGCCGCCAACAGACCCGCCCCGCCCAAGATAACAGAATACAAACTAAGTTTCACAAATGAGCCCCCCAATAAGACGGGTCCAGTATTGGTCCATCGGGGGAGCGTATCAAGTTAAATACACTTCATGTGGCCCCAGCACAGCCGGGGCCAAACTGGATCAAATGACGTCCAGCAGTCCTTCGCCTGCCGAAGTTTCACAGACACCTGGGTTTTCTTCCAGGTTCAGGGCGACGACCTTGCCGTCTTCGACCAGCATGGCGTAGCGCTTGGACCGTGCAATCAGGCCCACGGGTGGTGCATCAAAATCCATTCCCAGTGCCTTGGTAAATTCCGATGAGGCATCGGACAGCATGGTCAGACCGGCCGCGCTGGCACCTGTGGATTCGCCCCAAGCGCTCATCACAAAGGGATCGTTGACCGAAATGCAGATGATCTCGTCTACACCCTTTGCGTCGAACTGATCTTTGGTCCGCATGAAGCTGGGCACATGCGCAGTTGTGCAGGTGCCGGTATATGCCCCAGGCACAGCAAAAATGACGACCTTCCGGCCTTTTGTCTTGTCTGAAACCTGAACGCCTTCGGGGCCTTCAGCGCCCATTTGGATCAGTGTGGCATCGGGCAGAGTATCACCGGTAGAAATCATTTTGTGCTCCTGTCGATTGGATTTGCAGAGTCAGTCCCTGCCGCAATATAGGTGGTCGGACGAAAGTGACCACGTGAATTCGACAGGGTGGGAGGAACATGAGCCATATTGTCGTGATAGGTGCCGGACAGGCGGGTGCATCGCTTGTTGCCAGGCTGCGAAAAGATGGGTTCGAAGGCGATATCACCCTGATTGGGGCCGAGCCGCATCTGCCATATCAGCGCCCGCCACTGTCCAAGGCCTACCTGCTGGGCGAGATGGAGCTGGAACGTTTATTCCTGCGCCCCGAGAGCTTTTATACCGATAACAACATCACCCTGCGTTTGGGTCAGCGCGTGACCGGCATCGATGCCAAGGCCAAGACTGTGACGTTGGGCGATGAGGTTATTTCCTATGACGAGCTTGCCCTGACCACCGGATCAGACCCGCGTCGGTTGCCCGCTGCGATAGGCGGTGATCTGGATGGTGTGCACGTGGTGCGCGATCTGGCGCATGTGGACGATATGAGCCCCTGGGTCACCGAAGGTGCGCGCGCACTGATCGTGGGCGGCGGCTATATCGGGCTTGAGGCCGCCGCCGTCTGCGCCAAGCGCGGGGTCAAGGTAACGCTGGTTGAAATGGCGGATCGTATCCTGCAACGTGTTGCTGCTCCTGAAACCAGCGACTATTTTCGCGCCTTGCACAGCGACTACGGCGCGGACATACGCGAAGGGGTTGGGCTGGATCGTCTGGTGGGCGAGAATGGCAAGGTGACGGGCGCCGTCTTGACCGATGGGTCCGAGCTTGAACTGGATTTCGTTATCGTCGGCGTCGGGATCGCGCCGGCAACCCAGCTGGCCGAGATGGCGGGGCTGACGTTGGACAACGGAATCAAGACAGATGCCCATGGCCGCACCTCTGATCCGTCAATCTGGGCGGCCGGTGATTGTGCGTCTTTCCCGCACAAGGGTGATCGCATCCGGTTGGAAAGCGTGCCCAACGCAATCGATCAGGCCGAGATCGTCGCCCAGAATATGCTCGGCGCGGCCAAGGATTATGTGGCGACGCCTTGGTTTTGGTCGGATCAATACGACGTCAAATTACAGATCGCGGGCCTGAACACCGGCTATGATCGCGTGGTGACGCGCAACGGCGAAGGGGCAACTGTTTCCTTCTGGTACTACAAGGGCGATCGGCTGATTGCCGTTGACGCAATGAACGATCCGCGTTCCTATATGGTCGGCAAGCGCTTGATCGAGATGGGGAAAACAGCCGATCCGACTGTGGTGGCTGACCCGGATGCGGACCTGAAGCCGTTGCTTAAAGCGTGAGGATTATTGCCGGAGCGTTCCGGGGTCGCGCCCTGACCTCGGTTGGCAAAGGAGATGTGGGCGCGCATCTGCGCCCCACCACCGACCGGGTGCGCGAAAGCCTGTTCAACGTTCTGAGCCATCAGATCGATTTTGACGGCTTGCGCGTACTGGACCTGTTCGCGGGCACTGGCGCTTTGGGGCTTGAGGCGCTGTCGCGCGGCGCGTCTTATGTGACTTTTGTCGACGATGGTCGCGCGGCGCAGGCTCTGATCCGCAAAAATATTGACTTGACCGGCGGCAAAACCTGCACCGAGCTGATCCGCCGGGACGCAACGCGGTTGGGGGACAATCCAGGCCCGGGGTACGATCTGGTCTTCCTCGATCCGCCTTATGGTAAGGCGCTGGGCGAAAAGGCTTTGGTCAAAATCACGCAGGGTGGTTGGCTGGCTGATGACGCCCTGATCGTCTGGGAGGAAAGGGCCCCTATGACAGCGCCCGAGGGTTTCGATCTGCACGATACGCGGAAATATGGAGACACCCATATCTCATTGATGTGGTGGAAGGGGGCGTGACATGCATGATCTGGTGATTTTCGATTGCGATGGCGTTCTGGTCGATAGCGAGGTTCTGTCCAATCAGGTCATAGTCGACAATCTTGCGGGCTATGGTGTGCATCTTTCCTTGAACGAATGCATGTCGCTTTTTGTCGGCGGAACCATGACTGGTGTCCGCGACAAAGCCCGGGCGCTGGGCGCGGATTTGCCCGAGGCGTGGACCGATCAGATTTACGCCCAGACCTACGAGGTTTTGCGCGCAGGGACGCCTCTGATCGAGGGTATCCCCGAACTGTTGGCACAGCTTGATGCGCAGGGAATCCCATTCTGCGTTGCTTAAAACGGGCGGCCTGAAAAGATGCAGATCACACTGGGTCAAAACGGCTTGTGGGACCGTTTTAGCAACGTCATGTTCTCGGCCTATGTTCTGGGGGTCGGCAAACCCGACCCCACCATGTTTCGGACCGCAGCCCGGCATTTTGACGCTAAATCGCCTGTCGTCATCGAAGACAGTGAAAATGGCGTTACCGCTGCCATCAAGGCGGACATGCGCTGCCTTGGGTACGCGGCCCATGACGACGGTGCCCGGTTGGCTGCACTGGGCGCCGAGGTCTTTTCCGATATGGCGCAAGCCCCACAGCTTTTGGGGCTTTGACGCGACTATGTTATGGTCTGCAGATGGACCGCGCCATTCCCCCGCCACTCTGGGCCTTTTTGCAGGACACCGATGCCGTCACCGGTCCGCCTCCAAAACCTATGCGCACACCGATCTTCATCCATGACGCGGTCACGCCATGGGGGCCAGAGACGATGCTGCTAAAGCTATTGCGCGAGCAGGTCGCCAATCAGGACGAATAAGTCGGGTGGTACTTGCCGCCCGGTGAGAGGGTGAAAATCTCGACCCCGTCCGCCGTGACACCCACCGAATGTTCAAACTGGGCTGACAGTGATTTGTCGCGCGTCACCGCAGTCCAATCATCGGCCAGCGTTTTGGTCTCGGGGCGGCCTAAATTCACCATTGGCTCAATGGTAAAGAACATGCCTTCTTCCAGCTTTGCACCGGTGCCCGGACGCCCATAATGCAGAACGTTCGGCGGCGCGTGGAACACCCGGCCCAACCCATGGCCGCAGAAGTCGCGCACAACGCTCATCCGGTGCGCCTCGACATAGGCCTGAATCGCGTGACCGATATCACCGAACGTGTTGCCCGGCTTGACCATCTCAATGCCTTTGAACAGCGCATCATGGGTCACCTGAATAAGTCGTTCGGCCTTGCGCGGCAGTTTTCCGGCCACATACATGCGCGAGGTGTCTCCGAACCAGCCATCGACAACAACGGTCACATCAACGTTCAGGATGTCGCCATCTTTCAGCTTTTTGTCGCCAGGAATACCATGGCAAACCACGTGATTGACGCTGATACAGCTGGCGTGTTGATAGCCCTTGTAGCCGATGGTCGCCGAGGTCGCGCCTGCATCCTCGACCATCCGTGTGATGATCCGATCAATCTCGCCAGTGGTTTGGCCAACAACGACATGGTCAGCGACATCATCCAGAATCCGCGCAGCCAGTTCCCCTGCCGCGTGCATTCCGGCAAAGTCACCCTGCTCATAGATGCGGATACCGTCCTTTGTCAGACGGCCACGATGTTCTTTCATCGACGCTAGGCTCCAAATGTTTCGCGCAGCACTCCTTTTACGCTGCTTGCGCAGAAAGTACCAGAGGGCGCGGCGTCGCATTGTAATGCTGTTGATCAAGTATCATATCGAAACAAATAGACCCTCGGAAATTTTTTGAGTGAACCGGGGCATGGTCTGTTCGAATTAATGAGACAGATAGGGCTTTGAAAATGATTAATAAATTCGACCCTGTGGGTGCCGAAGTGTCTGTTATTAGTGATTTGTTAAAAAATGGTCGTCCGGACAAAGCATACAAACGGGCAACCAAAGCCGCAAAAAAATGGCCGAAAGTGTCCGCTTTGCCCAAGCTCGCGGGATTGTGTGCAGTCCAGCAACAAAAATTCAAACTGGCGCAGACGAACTTTGAACGTGCGTGGCATTTGGATCCTGAAAACCAGGAATTGATCCAGAATTACGGGTTGAGTCTGGTACAGGGTGGAAACTCTGAAGACGCTTTGCGTTTCATAGATAAAGTTGGCACCCGGGCGGCTTTGACGCCATCCCAGCTTTACATTCAGGCTCTGGCGCTGCTGCGTGAAAACGAAGATGAATTGGCCCTGGTGGCCATCGACAAGGTGATAAAACAGCAACCGAAGAATTTGCAGGCTCTATGCCTGAAAGCCGATATCCTGGACGAGTTGCGCGAATGGACACGTGCGATTGACTTGCTGACCACACTTGTTGAACAAAACCCCAGATTTCACTTTGGCCGTTTGCGTCTGGCCAAGGCGCATGTCGGAATGGGGCAGATCGATGAAGCACTAACTCATGCTCGTGTGGCCCTTGATTTGATTCCGGACCATCCCGAAACGCTTGAATTCATGACGACACTGCCAAACCTGTCGCCGGATGATCGGTTGAAGCTGAAGGCCAATATATCCCAGACTCTTGAAGGCAAGCGGTCCTCTGGTCGCGAAGGGGCTGCGGTGGTTCATTTTGCAGCGGCGAGCCTGGCGCGTCACGACAAGGATACCGCAGTTGAGATGCAGCACCTGTCCGAGGCCCATGGATTTCTACGCGAGGGCCTGAAGGAGTGGGACTCGCGCAACGACAAGCAATGCCGCAAGATTCTGGCCGCATCTTTGCCAAACCCTACACCCGGACCACGAACCGATATTCCCCGACCGATATTTGTCGTTGGTCTGCCGCGATCCGGCACAACTCTGGTCGAGCGTATCTTGTCTGCCCATAGCGGTGTTCAGGGTCTGGGTGAACTTGCGTCAGTGCATCACTGGGCCCGAAAGGCCCATGCTCAGCCGTCCGAATGGCAAGCAGCGGATAAACTGGCCGATCATTATGCCGAAAACTTGCCAAACCTGACCGAAGGCGCGGTGGCTTTTGTGGATAAGGCACCGGGGAACTACGCGTATCTCGGGGCAATTGCCCAGGCCTTCCCCGATGCTGTTATCCTGAACGTCGAACGCGACCCCCGGGATGTTGCCCTGTCGATGTGGCGCACGCATTTTGGCGCGGCTGGGTTGTATTTCACACATGACCTGAAATGGATGGCGGCCGAGGCAAACCGATATCGCCGCTATGTTCTGCATTGGCAGCACCAGCTGCCGGGACGGATTCACAACATCGGGTATGAGCATCTGGTCAGCAATCTGAAAGACACGGTCGAAGACCTTGCCCGGATCTGCGATCTTCAGTTCCAAGAGGCTATGCTGTCGCCACATGACCTGTCTGATGCCGTCAAAACCGCAAGTAACTTGCAGGTCCGACAGCCCGTGAACACGTCTTCAGTCGGGCGTTGGCAATCTGTGGCAGACCATTTCAAACCCTTTGTCAAAGCCCTTGATGAGGATTTGTGGCCGGATGTTAAGGCTTTTTGAGGTAATATATTGAATTGACCTGTGTTGGGCGCTCGTTCAAAGAATCGTCGCTTCCAGCACAGGTCGATCAGAGACTATTTTGCAGGGACGGAACCCAAGCCAGCGCGCGCTTAGCCCGGAGTTCTTGATCGCGACCTTCAGCCGGTCAGAGAAGAAGACTCTGCTGAGAACGTTGCGATCCATCCAGAAATCCAGATCACTGGCGGCAGACGGGTTTACCGCCAGCTTGTTTTTCCCCTCGGGATTGGCTTGCCAGACGTCAGTGCTTTCGCCAACTTCCCGTAGTCCAGTGGACAGTTTTGGTACAAAAGTCTTCCGGTTTTCCAGAATATGCATCATGAACCAACGCCGTCCGGGATAGGGTGTTTGCTGGTCATACTCAAACAGCGGAACTTCGTGGAAGCGTGTGCGCCCAAGCTCGAACTTCATCAACAGATCACGCATTTCCGTTGACACGAAGATGAGGGCCATCGCTCCGGTGAAGATGTCCGGCAGGTTCTCTTTCTTTTTCTTTGGAAGATCATAGGATTCAAACCAAATGAATTTTGGATAGTCAGAGATCGAAATATCCTGAGCATCCTGATATCTGTCCTGAAATGCAACATAGCCCTCGGGACGTGGCGCATCCAGATGCACGTTTATTGGTTGGCTGTTTCGAGTGCTGTGGAGAAGGAGAGATTCCCAGACTTTTTTATGTGTCACTGTGGCCTCAGAATCTTTTGGTTAGAATTGGCAATATGCAGTCATAAAAGGGCTCAAGATTGAATTCACAGCAGTTTACCTGACATCAATCGGTCGTCTATCTTAATCCCTTCGGGCGAAACCCGAGTTCCATAGATCATCCGTTCTACGCCCTGTGCTTGTGCCGCATCAAATGCCGCCGCGTAGGTCGGGTCAATGTCTGCTGCCAGTGCAAATCGATGGCAATCCGTGCGTTGCACCAGATACAACATGATCGCGCGATGACCTTGCTGGGCCATCGCCTCCAGTTCCCCCAAATGCTTGGTGCCGCGGGCGGTGACGCTGTCGGGAAACTCGGCCAGACCGGGTTGGCGCGATAGGGTGACGCTTTTGACCTCAACATAGGCATCCGGCAGCCCTGGTTGGGTC
This sequence comes from uncultured Ruegeria sp., assembly GCF_947504215.1. GTDB lineage: Bacteria > Pseudomonadota > Alphaproteobacteria > Rhodobacterales > Rhodobacteraceae > Ruegeria. Next base: position 150,684 of record NZ_CANNGO010000005.1, read on the forward strand.
AGCAGGAAATCAATGCGACTGTTTTCACCGTATTTCACCTCGGGCCGCACGGTTTGATAGGCGGCCAGTTCGGAAACCTCACCTGCTTCAAGCGCGGAACGCAGGGCTTTGTTGGGCACGGATGTGTCGACGCCGGTGAAATGCCCATTCTCATGATCCACCAGCCGCCAGCCGTATTTCAGCTTTTTCCTGGGGTCATCATTGGGCTCCAGCCAGATTTTCATACCCGGCTCGGCCAGTCCCAGCATTGAGCCTGGATTGGCGCAGTGGGCGGTGATCTCACGCCCGTCCTCCAGCGTGCAATCAGCCAGAAAGCGTTTGTAGCGGCGGATCAGGCGGGCGGGGACAAGAGGCGTCGGGAATCTCATACCCACCGCCATATCGCGCACCCGCCCGCAAGAAAAGGGTCAGACCAGACCCGCCATCACGCCGCCGTCAACATCCCAAACCGCCCCGGTGACCCAGGACGCGTCATCCGACAGCAGATGGGTGATTGTGTTGGCTACATCCTCGGGCCGACCGACGCGACCAATCGGGTGGAAGGCATCAAATCCGCTGGTCAGAGTGTCTTCGATCTGGTCCGGGTCGATGAACGCGCCGTAGATTGGCGTCACCACAACCGCAGGCGAAACAGCGTTGACGCGGATGCCGTGGGCCGCCAGCTCCATTGCAAGATGCTGGGTCAGTGAATGCAACCCAGCCTTGGCCATCGAATAGGCCGAGGACGGGGTCGCCCGAACCGCCTGCTTGGCCCACATAGAGCCTATGTTGACGATGCTGCCACTGCCGTTGGCCTTCATGTTCTCAGCCACGGCTTGGGTAATGAAAAACGTAGCGCGGTTTAAGTCCATGTAGCTGTCATAGTCTTCAAACCCATGCTCAAGGAACGGTTTGGGCGAGAATGTTCCAGCCGCGTTGATCAGACCCACGATGTGCTTGTCGCTTGTCTTGATCTCTTCAATCAAGGCTTCGACCTCGGCTGCATTGCGCAGGTTGACCTGCTGGGTTTCCGTAGAAGCGCCCAGCTCGGCCTTGGCGCCGTCCAGCTTGGCAGTTGACGAGCCGACCAGCGTGACATGCTGTCCCTTGGCCACGAGCTGCCTTGCTGCAGCCAGGCCCATTCCACTGGATCCACCGATGATAAGAGTTGTCGTTTGTGTCATGATCAGATTCCCTATCTACTGATAGGTAGATATATTGGAGTGGTGGTTTCCTTTTCAACCCCCTATCTAATGATAGATAGATTTCTTGGACGCGTGACCCATGGGAAAATCAGATAGACCCCTGACCGAGACGGCAACTCGTATCCTGGACGTGGCCGAGCGTATGGCACGGCTGGGCGGGTATAACGCCTTCAGTTTCCGCGATATCGCCAGCGAAATTGGCATCAAATCAGCCAGTATTCACTACCACTTCCCCACCAAGGAAGACTTGGGGGAGGTGCTGGTCAAGCGATACACCGAGCGGTTTCTGGACGCGTTGGGCCAGCCCGATGGGGCCTCTCCTACGGAACTACTCGCGCGGTATGTGCAGGTGTACCGGTCGGCCCTGATCGAACAAGACCTGATGTGCTTGTGCGGTATGTTTGGTGCAGAGATTGCAAAACTCCCCGACCCTGTGTCCAGGCAGACGCGGGATTTTTTTGAACGCAACCTTGCGTGGCTTGAAACCGTGTTCCAAGCGGCTGAGTCAAAGGATCCAAGAGCGCGTGCCGGTGAAACCATTGCCCAACTGGAGGGAGCGATGATCTTGGCACGGTCGCTGAATGACATGGACCTTTTCAACAGGATCACCGCAAATTTGCCGACGGAATCCTTGCGTCACTAACAATGGGACCTTGCGAGGCCGGTCAGGACGGATATCTTGCCCACACGTCGCAGCAAGAAAGGACAGGCCATGTCAAACCCAACCGCAGCCATGCTGGTGATCGGGGACGAAATCCTGTCGGGTCGTACGCGTGATGCCAATATGCACTATCTGGCCGGGGAACTGACCAAACAAGGCATCGATCTGAACGAAGTTCGCATCGTAAGTGACGATGCGCCCGCGATTGAGGCGGCGGCCAAAGCATTGTCTGAAACATATGACCACGTGTTTACCAGTGGTGGCATCGGTCCGACCCATGACGATATTACCGCCGATTGCATTGCCCGCGCCTTTGGGGCGCATATCGATGTGCGCGACGATGCCCGCGCGTTGCTGCAGGCCCACTATGACAACTCCGGTCTGGAATTGAATGCCGCGCGACTGCGGATGGCCCGTATTCCGGATGGAGCGGTTTTGATCGACAATCCGGTCTCGACCGCGCCTGGTTTCACCATAGAAAATGTGCATGTCATGGCCGGGGTCCCATTGGTGTTCCAGGCGATGGTTGCTAGTGTGCTGCCAACCCTGACCGGCGGTCGTCCCTTGTTGTCTCAAACTTTGCGCGTGAATCGGGGTGAGGGTGATATCGCCGCAACTCTGTCTGTGTTGGCCGGTGCGTTCGACGACCTTTCGATCGGGTGTTATCCGTTTCAGACCAACGGAGTGTTTGGGGCCAACGTGGTTGTCCGGGGTACCGATGGTGCGCGGATTGACGCGGCCATGACCCGGTTGGCGAAAGAGTTGCAGCTGTGATCCCTAACTGGGTCGACGTCGTCGACGGCACCTGGCCCGCTGCCCGATATGAAACGCTGGGTCCGTTTCAATTGCGCCAAGGGCAGGGCGGCGGCTCGCGCGTGTCAGCGGCCAATGCGCTGGGCGCCGCGACCGATGCAGACATCGACGCCGCCGAGGCAGCAATGCGAGCGATGGGACAGAGACGCATTTTCTGCCTGCATCCGGGTGACAAGATGCTGGATGCGCAGCTAGCCCGGCGGGGGTATGATATCCTTGATCCGGTCAATATCTATTCTTGCCCAGTGACCCGTCTGACCGACCAGCCCATCCCCCGTGTCACAGTATTTTCAATCTGGGAACCGCTTGTGATCATGCGCGAAATCTGGGCGTCAGGGGGTATAGGACCTGAACGAGTGGCGATTATGGAGCGTGCCAAAGGCCCTAAAACGGGCTTTCTTTTGCGTCACAACGATCAACCCTGTGGCACCGCGTTTGTCGCGATGCACGGCGATGTCGCAATGTTGCATGCACTGGAAATCTTGCCGGATCATCGACGTCAGGGATTGGGTCAATGGACCATGCGCGCTGCGGCCTTCTGGGCGATGGACAACGGCGCCCAGACCCTTAGCGTGATCTGCACCAAAGCCAATGACGGGGCCAATGGCCTCTACCGTGCGCTCGGGATGGAGATCGTCGGAGAATACCATTACCGTCAGCGTGTCGAAAGAGAGAGATCGTCGTGACAAAACAAGACATGCCCACCGCGTTGGACCTGCCCATGGTCGATCCGTTGCCGCCCGAGACGCAGAAGTATTTTGACATCTGTGTCGAGAAACTGGGCATGGTGCCAAATGTGCTGAAGGCCAATGCGTTTGACATCGAAAAGCTGAACGCTTTTGCGGCGATGTATAACGATCTGATGCTGTCAGGCAGTGGTCTGTCCAAGCTTGAACGAGAAATGATCGCGGTGGTCGTTTCGTCGATCAACAAGTGCTTCTATTGTCTTGTTGCCCACGGTGCAGCGGTACGGCAGTTGTCTGGAAATCCGCAATTGGGTGAGATGCTGGTGATGAATTACCGGGTCGCACCGCTGGATGGGCGTCAGCGCGCGATGCTGGACTTTGCAGCCAAGATGACCACAGCCAGTGCTGAAATCGAAGAACCGGACCGACAACGGCTGCGCGATGTAGGGTTCAGTGACCGCGACATCTGGGACGTTGCCAATGTGACTGGCTTTTTCAATATGTCGAACCGCGTGGCCAGCGCCACTGCGATGGTTCCAAACGAAGAGTATCACACGCAATTTCGATGATCCGATTTCTTGCCCTTTGCACCCTGATACTGGCCGGACCCGTTGCCGCGCAGGACCTGACGCTGCCCGCCAGTGCGCGCCAGATCAGCGAACGGATTTCACCATTGGACAGTTACGATCTGCCAACCGGTCCGTATGCCAATGGCTCGGTACCTGCCCGCACCGTAGAAGGTCACGTGGAACGGTTTTCCTGGCGCTTGCAAGCCGGATCCAGCACAACGCTTCAGCTTTTGGCGCCCTTACGTGACCAAATAGAGGCGCAGGGGTTTGACATCCTTTTCGAATGCGAAGCTCGCACCTGCGGAGGATTCGATTTTCGGTTCGGCACCGAGGTGATTCCGACCCCGGATATGTACGTCGCCATTCAGGACTATCGATTTCTTTCAGCCACCAAAGGGGCCGAGGTTCTGAGCCTTCTGGTCAGCCGCAACCCGCCAGATGGCTATGTCCAAATGATCCGCGTCACGCCCTTGGGGGCCCCAAGCCCGACCCCTGTTGTGATCGAGCAGACCGTTGACGGAACGGGTGGTCTTTTGGCCGAGTTTGAACGCACCGGTCACGTGATTCTGGATGATCTTCATTTTCGCACGGGTGAAGTGGCCTTGGGCGATGGCCCATTTGCTTCTTTGACCCTTCTGGCTGGCTTCTTAGCCGAAAACCCGGGCATGCGGCTCGCTTTGGTGGGTCACACAGATGATACCGGCGATCTGCAGGCAAATACTTCCGTCAGTACCCGCCGCGCACAAGCCGTGCGAACCCGGTTAATCAACGCGCACGGCGTAGCATCCGACCGGATCGAGGCGCAGGGTGTTGGCTATCTGGCCCCCATCACATCGAACGCAACCGCCGAAGGGCGGGATCTGAATCGCCGGGTCGAGGCGGTGTTGCTGTTGAACTGACATTTCTCAATACGTGCAGACAAAAAAAGACCCGCACCGAAGTGCGGGCCAGTCCACCGGGAGAAATTACCAATCCATCGGGCCCTTTTCGTTGAAGGACTCGACAAGAAAATCAATGAACGCCCTCACTTTGGGCTGCGTAAAGCGACCGGGCGGGTAAACCGCATAGACGCCCTGAACCTCATCAGGCAGGGATGGCATCGCATCCAGAACCTGTCCGGATTTCAGTGCATCCGCATATAAATAGCTGGGCAGATATGCGATTCCCAATCCGGAAATCGCCGCATTCAACAGCGACTGACCGTCATTTACGCTGAGCCAACCGGCTGTGCGAACCTGCCTCTTTTCGCCGGAGGGCGCGGTCAGTTTCCAGACATTGCCTGATGATTGGCTGGAGTAATGCAGCAGCTTATGCTCGTTCAGATCATCGATCTTTTGTGGGCGCCCAAATTTTTCGATGTAAGACGGGGCCGCAACCATTCGTTTGACGGTTTCGGTCAGCTTGCGTGCGCGCAGGGTGCTGTCTTCCAGCTCGCCAATGCGCACGGCTACGTCAAACCCTTCCGAAATCAGCTCAACGTAGCGGTTATTCAGCACCATGTTCACGGTGATATCGGGATAGGCCGACAGGAAATTCGACAGGACCGGAGACAGGTGATTGACGCCAAAATCGGTCGCAACACTAATCCGCAACAGGCCAGACGGCGCTGATTGCATCGAGGTCACCAGCGAGTCTGCCTCGCCAGCGTCATTCAATACGCGACGGGCGCGGTCGTAATAGGCCAGCCCGATCTCGGTCGGCGACACGCGGCGCGTCGTCCGGTTTAGCAGACGTGCGCCAAGACGTGCCTCAAGGCTTGAGACGTGCTTGGACACGGCCGATTTGGAGATGCCCATCTTTTTGGCCGCATCGGTGAAGCCACCCTGGTCCACCACATTGGCGAAGGCTTCCATTTCGGTCAGTCGGTCCATTCTCGTACCCCAGGTCTTGCTTTCGTGACTGAACTTGGCGCTCAATCTGGGCGGAAACGGGGCAGACATGGGATAATATCAGGGTTTTGAATCGGATCGTTTGCAGATGGGAAACGCGGAAACAGTGATTTCCAACCTGCCCGGAGGCCCCATTGATGCTGGTTTACTGGACTTTTTGCCAAACGTGCTATGCTGAGAGCGGCATTTTTGTGTCCAGGGAGGAAATCATGAAAGCCATTTTCGTCGCCGTTGCCTTATGTCTGTCCACCACCTTTGCCATGGCAGGTGGATCAACCCCATCCAACCCGGACGCGCAGGTTTATTTTGTGAATCTGTCGGATGGTGACACCGTTCAATCGCCTGTAACCGTTGTTTTTGGTCTAAATGGCATGGGGGTCGCACCGGCAGGAACCGAGAAGGAAAACACTGGGCACCACCACTTGTTGATCGACCGCCCACCGCTGGGCGAAGGGGAAGATGGCGCGGATGAGCTGGCTTATGGCTTGCCTGCAGATGACAATCACATCCATTTCGGCGGTGGTCAGACCGAGGTGACGCTGGATCTCACCCCTGGACCACACACGCTGCAGCTTGTGTTGGGCGATGCTGGCCACGTACCCCACGCAACACCGATCGTGTCAGAGGTAATCACAATCACGGTCGAGTAGTCGTCACACTCCGAATTGCTTGTCGAAAGCCTGAATGCCTGCGCGTGAAAACCGGATTATGCGGCTGTCTGGCTTTCGCGACACCCAACCGATGTCTTCCATGCGTGCCAGCATGGCACGTCCAAGCTTGCCAGCAAGATGGGTTTGCCGCTCGCTCCAGTCCAGGCACGGCCGGCATAGGGGCGCGCGGTTTTTGCTGAGCGTATCCAGATCGATTCCAAACGCGGAACAGAACTCAGATCCGGGAGCGGTCAGAATAACGCTGTCTGTGGAGACATCCAGAAACCCACGGGTTTGCATTGAGGTAAACAACTGTACACCCTTACTGCCTGCCAGATGGTTGTAACACACACGTGCTTCGCGCATTTCGGCGTCATTGGGTCCGGTCCGCGTGCGAAGATGCCCGCGTCCCGCGGCCAGCCCCATCAGATTCTCTAGCGTCTGCGCGACATCCTCACCGGACAGGCCGTAATATTTGTGGCGCCCCTGTCCCCGCAGGTGCAACAGCCCGCCTTCCAGCAGCTTTTTCAGATGCGAGCTTGCCGTTTGCGGGCTGATCCCCGCCTCGCGCGCCAACTCTCCGGCTGTCAGGGCTTTGCCCGACATCAAAGCCGTCAGCATGTTTGCGCGCGCGGGATCACCAATCAGCGCGGCCATCTGGGCAATATCTGGTCCGTCTTTCATAGTTCGACCATAGTCGAAGCATATAAGTCAGACAAGAGTGTATTCTGCGCTGGTCAACAATCGGAGCCTACAATGCTGACCTGTATCATTCGTTACCAGATCGACCCAACCAAGAAAGCGCAGTTCAAGACCTATGCCCAAAACTGGGGACAGGCGATTCCGCGCTGCGGCGCCGACCTGATCGGCTATTTCGCCCCGCACGAGGGGTCATTGACATTGGCCTACGGCATCTACAATGTTGCATGCCTCGCCGAATACGAAGCCTATCGCGCGCGCCTCAGCGCCGATCCGCTGGGGCAGGAGAACTACGCTTTTGCGCAAAAAGAACGGTTTATCCTGCGCGAGGATCGCACGTGGTTGAAGCTTGCTTCGGCCCCGCATGGGGAAGCCAAATGATTGCCGTCATATTCGAAGTCGAACCCGCGGATGGCGAAACCCAAACCTATCTGGACATAGCGGTAGATCTGCGACCGCTGTTGGATCAGATTGATGGGTTCATATCCGTCGAACGGTTTGAGAGTCTGGTGACCCCCGGCAAATACCTGTCATTGTCGTTCTGGCGGGATGAGGATGCGGTTGCCGAATGGCGACGCATGACACAACACCGCTTGGCCCAATCGCGGGGGCGATCGGGACTGTTTGCCGGATACCGGCTGAGGGTCGCTGCGGTTGTACGGGATTATGGGCTAGCTGATCGGGACCAAGCGCCGGAAACGCGCGGTGTTGGCTAACATGAGGGCACCTTAGACCAAATCAGAACTAGCCAGCGGGTCTGGTCCTGTCTGCCAAGACCACCTGTGCGCGTCTGATCCGGGTTATCCGAGATCAGCGTCTTGAACGACTCGCATAGGGGATTGGCCGCGTGCGCTGCATTCAGACACGCGGAGTTAAGTTACATGGCGGCCGCCAGACGTGTCCCCTGATTGATCGCGCGCTTGGCATCCAATTCGGCGGCCACGTCGGCGCCGCCAATCACATGCGGGGTAATCCCGCGTTCGATCAAATCATCGGCAAGGTTGCGATCCGAGACCTGACCCGCGCATAGAACAATCGTGTCCGCTTCGATGACGGTTGGATCTGTCCGCTCTTCTCCAAAGCTGACATGCAGGCCAGTGTCGTCGATCCGCTCGTAATTCACGCCGCCGACGAAATTGACATTCTTCATCTTCAGCGTTGCACGGTGAATCCAACCGGTGGTTTTTCCCAGACCCTTGCCATGTGCCTGCTTCTTGCGTTGCAGCAACGTAACCTGCCGCGCAGGTGCTTCGGGCTGAGGTCCTTCCGGGGCAAGGCCCGAACGGTGCTCGGCAGGGTCCGTGACGCCCCATTCCTTCATCCACAAAGGCAGATCGGTTGTTGGGCTATGGCCCTCTTCCAGCAGGAATTCGGACACGTCAAAGCCGATGCCACCTGCACCAACCACAGCGACCGACTTGCCCACCTTGGCTTTGCCGCGCAAGACGTCGATGTAGTCCAGAACATTGTCGCCATCCTGCCCCGGTATCTGCGGATCGCGCGGGGTGACACCGGTGGCGATTACAACCTCGTCAAAGCCCACCAAGTCGTCTGCGCCAACTTCGCGGCCCAGTTCGATCCTGACACCCAGATCGGTGATCATGGTGCGGTACCAGTCAACCAGCCCCCAGAATTCTTCTTTACCCGGCACTTGTTTGGCCATGTTCAACTGTCCGCCAACCTCATCGGCGCGGTCGAACAAGGTAACGTAGTGGCCGCGCTGGGCTGCGGTCATCGCGGTGGAAAGCCCGGCCGGACCGGCGCCGACAACGGCCACTTTTTTCGCGGTGTCCGCTGTGCCAATAACCAGCTCGGTCTCATGACAGGCGCGAGGGTTAACCAGGCACGAGGTCAGCTTGCCATTGAAGGTATGATCCAGACAGGCCTGATTGCAGGCAATACAAGGTGCAATCGTAGCGCCCGCTCCAGATATCGCTTTGTTGACGAATTCCGCGTCGGCCAGCATCGGGCGCGCCAGCGACACCATGTCGGCGCACCCCGTCGACAGAACCTCTTCTGCTACTTCCGGAGTATTGATCCGGTTGGACGTGATCACCGGGATCGACACCTTGCCCATCAGCTTTTTTGTCACCCAGGCGAAGGCCGCGCGTGGCACGCTGGTGGCAATCGTCGGGATCCGCGCCTCGTGCCAGCCGATGCCGGTATTGATGATGGTGGCGCCGGCGTTTTCGATCCGCTGCGCCAGTTCAACAACCTCGTCATGGGTTGACCCGTTGGGCACCAGATCGATCATCGACAGGCGGTAGATGATGATGAAATCCGTGCCCACAGCCTCGCGCGTGCGTCGTACAACGTCGATGGGCAAGCGCATCCGGTTTTCGTAAGACCCGCCCCAGCGATCGGTACGCTTATTGGTGTGGGTGACGAGAAACTGGTTGAGGAAATAACCCTCGGACCCCATGATCTCGACCCCGTCATAGCCGGCTTTCTGGGCCAGAACGGCTGCGTTGACGATATCGCTGATCTGCTTTTCGATGCCGTCTTCGTCCAGCTCATGAGGCGGGAACGGAGAAATAGGAGATTTCACCGGGCTGGGCGCAACGCATTTCGGGCCATAGGCGTAACGACCGGCATGCAGAATCTGCATGGCGATCTTGCCGCCCGCGTCGTGCACCCGCTGTGTAACGATGGAATGGTTCGCAACCTCTTTGTCGTTCGTCATCATAGAAGCGCCCGGCAGCACTGACCCTTCAAGGTTCGGGCCAATGCCCCCTGTCACCATCAGTGCGACACCCCCGCGCGCGCGATCGGCATAAAACTCGGCCACCCGGTTCCAGTCGCCAGTTTCCTCAAGGCCTGTATGCATTGAGCCCATCAGGACTCGGTTCTTCAACGTGGTAAAGCCCAAGTCCAGCGGGGCCAGCATATTTGGGTACTCAGTCAAGGCGAACTCTCCCTCCCGATTTGGGCCGTAGATTGACGCGAACGTAATCGTTGTCACGCGAAACCTAACGTCACACCCTTTGCGGGCGCTGCGGCTCTTGTTACAGGTTGACCAAACAACCCATGAGGCCGCGCATGACCCCGGAAGACATCGCCAAATTACCCTATCGTCCCTGCGTCGGGCTGATGTTGATGAACGCGGAGGGCAAGATTTTCGTCGGTCAGCGCAACGACCGCCACAAGGACGCCTGGCAAATGCCTCAGGGCGGCGTGGACAAGGGCGAAGCCCCGGGCGATGCCGCCTTGCGCGAGTTGTGGGAAGAGACCGGAGTGACCGCCGATCTGGTCGAGATCATCGCTGAGACTGAAGGGTGGTTGCCTTACGATCTGCCCCACGACATCGTTCCAAAGATCTGGAAAGGCCGTTATCGCGGTCAGGAGCAGAAATGGTATCTGCTCCGCTTTTCCGGCCGTGACGACCAGATCAACATTGAGACCGATCATCCGGAATTCACCCGCTGGAAATGGCAGGATCAGGATCGTTTAGTAGAAGAAATTGTGCCCTTCAAGCGGGACGTTTATACACGCGTGGTTGCCGAGTTCAGCGATTATCTGGGTTAGCAACGTTCCCTCACTCGCGTTGTCTGACGTGTCACTGACGCTCCGGAAACTGTGGACATCTAAGGTGTCAGCATTTAGCGCAAGACATCCCATTTAAGATTTCGCCATGACCCAAACGACCTACCCAAGCCCGGTTCTCTCCCATCGTCGCGCTGATATGGTTGTCCATGCGATTGGGCTGGTATTGATCCTGTCGGCTGGCGGTTTACTTGTCTCCAAATCCTACATCAACCTTCAAGGCGGGTTGGTGTTTGCGGTCGCTGTGTATGTCTTGTGCGCGCTCGCGTCCAACTTGGCCTCCTGCGCCTACCACTTCTCGGGGTTGCATCAAAATCGCAAATTGCTGCGCCGTATTGATCACGCCGCGATTTATCCCAGCATTTGTGGGACGTTCACACCATTTTTCGTGCTGGCCGGGACAACATGGACGATGACCTTGCTTTGGGTGTGTTGGGGTCTGACCGCAGTGGCCGTGTGGAACAAAATCACAAACGAAACGGTTAAATCCCGGTGGTCGACGGCTTCATATCTTGGGCTGGGGGCAATCGGATTGAGTGCGATACCCGATCTTACAAGCGTACCCATCGCCACATTGTGGTGTATCGTGGGTGGGGCGGCCTGTTATGTCATCGGCACGGTATTCTACGCCCAAAAGGCTTTACCTTTCCGGTATGCGATATGGCACACTTGGGTGAATTTTGGCGGAATAATGATGTTTGCTGGCATTTGGATGGCCCTGTTCACACAAGGATAGAGCCACCCAAGCGGAGAGAGCTTTGCGCCATCTCCAATGCGACGGGCTTTAAAGCAGCCCTTCGCCTCGCAACAGTTCAAGCATGTTTGCCTCGGGGCGTGGTCCGATGTGGCTGATGACTTCGCGGGCACAGACATTGCCGATGCGCGCGCAAGTCTCGTAGTCCCGGCCTGTGGCCATACCAAACAAAAACCCGGCGGCGAATTGATCACCGGCACCTGTTGCATCCACTGGCACAACTTTTTCTACTGGAACGTCGATACGGCTACCTTTGCTTAGAACGGTCACACCATCGCCTGAACGGGTGCACACGATCAGCGGACAAATCTCGGCCGTTTTGGCCAAGGCCTCTTCCAGGTCGTCGGTTTCAAACAGCGATTTGATCTCGGCCTCGTTGCCAATCACGAAATCCAATTCGTTTTCGATCAGCAGCAGGAAATCCACGCGGTGGCGTTCCACGCAAAACGGATCGGAAATGGCGATCCCGGCCTTGCCGCCGCCCTTATGGCAGTTGCGGGCCGCTTCAAGGAACGCGGCTTTGCCCTTTTCCTTGTCGAACAGATAGCCCTCAAGGAACATGATCTGGCTGTTGCCCGCTACGTCACTGGATACGTCTTTCGAGGAAAGCTCGGACGAAATCCCCAAATAGGTGTTCATCGAACGCTCACCATCGGGCGACACAAAGATCATCGACCGGGATGTGGGCAATTCTCCACCCGGTACCGGAGGGTTGACGAAATCCACGCCATCTTCGTTCATCGCGTCGGCGTAAAACCGGCCCAGCGCGTCATCATGCACTCGCCCGATAAACGCGGCGTCCAGACCCAATGCACCCGCACCTGCAATCGTATTGGCAACAGACCCACCGGGTGTCTGAACCCGGGTTTCCATCGCGGCATACAGAACTTCACCGCGATCCCGTTCGATCAGCTGCATGATGCCCTTTTCAATGCCCATCAATTCCAGAAAACTGTCATCGGCCTGAGAAATAACGTCCACAACGGCATTTCCGATGCCTGTCAGTTGGTAGGTTTTCATAGAGTTTTGTCCTCAAATTCGCAGAGATCGCGGATGATACAGGTGGGGCATTGCGGCTTGCGCGCTTTGCAGTGATAGCGGCCATGTAGGATCAGCCAGTGATGCGCGTGCAGTTGAAAATCGGCCGGGATGTTGTCTTCGATGGCCCGTTCGACGGTGTCAACGTCTTTGCCCGGGCAAATTCCGGTGCGATTGCCGACGCGGAAAATATGGGTGTCCACCGCCTGTGCCGGCTGTCGCCACCACATATTTAGAACCACATTCGCGGTTTTCCGTCCGACACCCGGTAATGATTGCAGTGCGGCGCGGGAATTGGGGACCTCGCCGCCGTAGTCTTCGACCAGAATACGGCTCAGCTTGATCACGTTTTTGGCCTTTTGGCGAAACAGGCCGATGGTCTTGATATGTTCGATCAGGCCCTCTTCGCCCAGGTCCAGCATCTTTTGCGGTGTATCGGCGACTTTGAACAGGTTGCGCGTGGCTTTGTTGACGCCTGCGTCCGTGGCCTGCGCCGACAAGGCAACGGCCACAACCAGCGTATACACATTCACATGCTCCAGCTCACCCTTGGGTTCCGGGTCTGCGTCGTGGAAACGTGTAAAGATCTCGCGGATCGTGTGGTAGTCGAGTTGTTTTGCCATCCGGCCCTTAATGCCGCCGGTCTGGCCTTGGCACAAGCCCAAAGGCTTTGCGCAAGTTCCGGGTCGCGAGGTCGTGGCCTGCGCGCTATTGTTGTTTCAACGAGTGAGGTAAGTCATGAACATTCAGAATCCCGAGACCGGCTATCACTACAACGTCATGCGGCGGGCGATCGAGTTGATCGATCAAGGGGGCGAAACCCTGAGCCTTGAAGATCTCGCCCGCCAGATGGATATGAGCCCTGCACATTTCCAGCGGCTATTCTCACGCTGGACCGGTGTGTCGCCAAAGCGGTATCAGCAATATCTGACGCTGGGCCACGCCAAGGCGTTGCTGCGTGAGAGATTCACAACGCTGGAAACGGCCCACAATGTTGGGCTGTCCGGCAGTGGGCGTTTGCACGATTTGTTCCTGAAATGGGAATCCATGAGCCCGGGCGAATATGCTCGCAAAGGTGCCGACCTGTCCATCTATTGGGGGTGGTTCGAAAGCCCGTTCGGTCCGGCTTTGGTCATGGGGACAGACAAGGGCATCTGCGGTGTGGCCTTTGGTGCAGAGACCGGCGAAGAAAACGCGATGGAGGACATGTTGTCCCGATGGCCAATGGCGGCATTTGTCGAAGACCCAATGCGTCTGCGGCCCTGGGCTCTCAGCGCCTTTGGCTCGGCCAGCGATCGGTTAGAACTCACGCCGCTTTATCTGATCGGCTCACCCTTGCAGATCAAAGTGTGGGAAGCCCTGATGCATATCCCGTCGGGTCAGGTCACGACATATTCCGAGATCGCACAACGGGTTGGATCGCCGCAGGCGGTTCGCGCTGTGGGTACGGCTGTTGGGCGAAACCCTGTGAGCTGGCTGATCCCCTGCCACCGCGCCCTGCGCAAATCCGGTGGATTGGGCGGGTACCATTGGGGTCTGCCGGTCAAACGCGCAATGCTGGCCTATGAAGCGGCGCAGGTTGACGCTTAGGGCGAGAAAAGGTTTGGGCTTTCTAGGTCGGTTCATGTGATACTCGGCTGTTAATGACGCAAGATTCCTGGCCGACACCCCAAACATTTGCCGCATGGACCATTCCGGTATCCGTTGCCGTTCTGACATTAAAGCTTCTGGCCTGGTGGTTGACCGGGTCCGTTGCTTTACTGTCGGATGCATTGGAATCAATCGTCAATGTTGCTGCGGCTTCACTGGCCTACTTCGCCGTTTGGATTTCATCGAAACCACCCGACAAGAAACACCCGTTTGGCCATAAAAAGGCTGAATATCTGTCCGCCGTCGTCGAAGGCGTCCTGATCGTTCTGGCCGCAGTTCTGATCATCCGCGAGGCCATTTCGGCGTTGCCCAATCCACATCTGGATGATTCCCCTTTTCTTGGGCTGGCGATCAACATGCTGGCCACTTGCCTGAATGGCGCCTGGGCCTTTGTTCTTCTTCGGGTCGGGCGACGCGAGAAATCGCCGGCTTTGCAAGCCAGTGCCCGTCATATCTTCACGGATATTCTGACTTCGGTTGGCGTTGTCGCTGGATTGTTGTTTGCCATGGCAAGTGGATGGCTGATCCTGGACCCGATCATCGCGATTCTGGTTGCCCTGAACATCCTGTGGGAGGGGTGGAAGGTCATCCGACACTCGGTCGACGGGTTGATGGATGTCTCTTTATCTGATGCTGAATTACAGGCTGTTCGCAATGGTATTGAGGCAAATCTCGGCCCGGCGCTGCAATATCACGACCTGCGCGGTCGCCGGTCTGCAAATATGATTTTTGCTGAGTTTCATCTGGTGGTCGACGGCAAAATGTCCGTCGCTGCGGCGCATGATATCTGCGACGATATCGAAGCCGCCCTTCTGAATGAGTTCCCGGGGTCGGTATTTGTTATCCATCTTGAGCCAGACAGTGAGCTGAAAAGCGCAGGCACTTGATTGACAGGACGTTCAACCGATGACAATACACCGCGCAGGTTCGGGTATCCTGCCGTTCGCGGTCAATTGGCCATGGTGAAACCCGAGTTTCCTGACATCTGTTGCCCAAGCTCCCGGCGCACGGATGGAAATGCGAACCCCGTCCAGAATTCGCGCCCGTTCAAGGAAACGAGGCAAGACATGAAGACATCAGACATCGCTCGGATTGACGAGCTGAAAGCCCAGGCGAAACGATTGCGGGAAGACCTGCGACATGAGGGCGTTGAGATTTCACATAGCAGGGCGCTGGAATTGCTGGCCCATCAGCACGGCGTTCGCGATTGGAACACGTTGCACGCAATGGCCGCAAACCGGATGCGTTTGCGCGTTGGCGACCGGGTTTCCGGGCTCTATCTAGGGCAGCCATTTACTGCGGAAATCCGTGGAATGACCATGCTGGGTGACGGAGGACATCGCCGCGTTACTCTGCATTTCGACGCGCCCGTGGACGTTGTGCAGTTCGACAGCTTTTCGGCCTTTCGGCAGCGCGTCACCGGAGAGATTGGATGGGATGGTCGATCCAAGCGACATACGTCAAACGGCGAGCCGCAGTTGGTGGTGCACCCGGTTTGATCGAATAAGGCGGGGGCGAAAGGCCCTGCGCCAACCAAACACTGACCATTCCGACCCGTTTCCTGCGCAATCTTAACTTCGCAATCGCTTCGAGCAGTATCCGGGTCGCGGGATCATCGGGCGGTGTTTTATCGGTTCTCCTGCCAATAAACAGGAGAGTTGGAATGGATTTTGCAGATCAGACACTCATTGTCACCGGAGCGAACAGCGGCATCGGCAAGGCCGCCGCTGAGGTGCTGGCGAAACAGGGCGCGCGACTTGTCCTTGGCGCCCGCCGATCCGAGCCGTTGGACAGCGTCGCACACGAGATTGAAAAAAAAGGTGGCCATGCGATCGCCGTGGCCGGGGATATCGGCGACCCAGACTACGCGGCAAAGCTGGTCAAGGCAGCTGAAGATCACTTCGGATCCCTGAACGGTGCCTTCAACAATGCGGGCATTGTTGGAGATCTGGCGGCGGCAGAAAACATGTCTTTGTCGACCTGGGAAGACGTCCTGCGCACCAACCTGACCAGCGCCTTTCTGGCAGCGAAGGTGCAAATCCCGGCCCTGAAACGCGCGGGCAGCGGCACATTGCTGTTTACGTCGTCATTCGTTGGTTATTCAAACGGTGGCTTGCCGGGAATGGGGGCCTATGCTGCGTCAAAGGCTGGCTTGATCGGTTTGGTACAGTCGTTGGCCGCGGATCATGGCAAAGACAACATCAGGGTCAACGCAATCCTGCCTGGTGGCACCATGACCCCTATGGCCGGAGATGACCCGGATATTCATACATATATCTCGGGCAAGCACGCGCTGGGGCGTTTGGCGCAGCCTGCAGAAATAGCGCGGACGGCGCTGTTCCTGTTATCTCAAAACGCCAGTTTCGTGACTGGCAGCGCGATGCTGGCCGATGGTGGCGTGTCCGTGCGTTTTGATTGAACAGTTTTGGCCGCCTGAATGAGGCGGCCAAAGCCCAACCTGTCGGTTATTCGGCGGCCCAGCCGCCAACTGCTTTGACCTCAAGAAAATCCTCTAGACCCCAGACGCCGCCTTCGCGGCCGTTGCCGGATTGCTTCATACCGCCAAAGGGCGAACCCGCACTGCGCGATTTGCCGTTCATCTCGACCATCCCGGATCTCAGCACGCGCGCCATACGATTGGCGCGGTCGCCGTCCTGCGTCTGGACATAGTTGGTCAGGCCGTAAGGCGTGTCGTTGGCGATCTCGACGGCCTCTTCTTCGGTGTCAAACGGGATCATGGTCAGCACTGGGCCAAAGATTTCCTCGCGGGCGATGGTCATCTGGTTGTTGGCGTCAGCAAAGACTGTGGGGCGCACGTAGTACCCCTTGTTCAGGCCCTCGGGCCGTCCAGTGCCACCAGCAACAAGGCGGGCACCTTCGTCGATGCCTTTCTGGATCAGGTCCTGGATCTTGCCCCACTGAAGCTCGTTCACAACCGGGCCGATATGGCGACCTTCTTCTGACGCCGGTCCAACTGAAACCTTGTTGGCCACCTCTGCTGCCGTCTCTACGGCCTGATCATAGATCGGGCGCTGCACCAACATCCGGCTGGGGGCGTTACAGCTTTGACCGGTGTTGTTCATCATATGCAAAACGCCGCGTTTGACGGCCTTTTCATCGGCATCCGCAAAGACCACATTCGCGCCTTTGCCACCCAGTTCCAGATGCACCTTTTTCAACGTATCGGCGGCGGCTTTGGAAATCGCCGTTCCCGCACGGGTCGAGCCGGTAAAGCTGACCATATCCACATCCGGATGCGCCGAGAGTTGCGAACCAACACCCGCACCGTCCCCGTTCACCAGATTGAACACACCGGGCGGGAAGCCTGCCTCATCCATCATCTCGGCGAAGATCATCGCGTTCAACGGGCTTTGTTCGGACGGCTTCAGAACCATCGTGCAGCCCGCAATCGCCGCCGCACCAACTTTTAGCGTGACTTGATTCATCGGCCAGTTCCATGGCGTGATCAACGCTGCGACTCCAACGGCCTCATAGATGATCCGGTCATTGGGGGCATGCTCGCCCAGTGGGCGTTCAAACTCAAACGCTTTGGCGGCACGAACAAAACCATCAAGATGCCAGGACCCGGCCCCGACCTGTTGACTGCGCGCCATGTCAATTGGCGCGCCCATCTCCTGCGACATGGCTTGTGCCAGATCCTCAGTGCGGGTCTGGTAAATGCTGATCAGTTTTTCAACCAACGCAATACGATCAGCGGCGGGGGTTGCCATCCAGCCAGGCAGGGCCGCCTTGGCTGCAGCAACGGCCGCGTTGGTATCTGCTTCGGACCCCAGTGAAATCACCGCACACGGATCTTCGGTCGATGGGTTAATCACCTCGAAGTCATTTGCCGCAGATGGGGCAGCCCACTGTCCGTTGATATAGAAATTGCGTTTTTCGATCATGGCACGTCCTCCTGACCATACAGCCACTGGGGCAGTTTCGCGGCCACTCTGTCATCGGTATGCAGGGCGGGCAAGAGGGAGAAATCGAAATTTGATCAAATTATTTTGGGCGAAACAGGGCTAAATAAATTCGGCGGTTCCAAACGGATGGTTTAACCTGCGCGCAAAGTGTTTAGGTTTACAGCAACCGACTCGGTTTTTAACAGGAAAGGAGATGCCCCATGGGTTTGCGCATCAACGATACGGTCCCGAATTTCACGGCAGAAACGGATCACGGCACTATTCAGTTTCATGACTGGATTGGCGACAGCTGGGCCATCCTGTTCTCACACCCGAAAGACTTCACGCCTGTCTGCACCACCGAGTTCTCGGCCGTTGCCCAGTTGAACGACGAGTGGGCCGCCCGGAACACCAAGGTGATCGGCGTGTCTGTGGATGGCGTTGAAGACCACAAAAAGTGGAAAAAGGACATCGAGGAATACGGCAAAGCCAATGCCGGATTCCCGATTATCGCCGACGACGGCCTGGCCGTGTCTAAAGCCTTCGATATGCTGCCCGCCGAAGCTTATCTACCCGACGGCCGCACGCCAGCCGACAGCGCCACGGTGCGCTCGGTTTTCATCATCGGGCCTGACAAGCAGCTGAAGCTTTCGATGACATATCCGATGACAGTTGGTCGGAACTTCGCCGAGATCCTGCGTGCGCTGGATGGTCTTCAGATGAGCTCAAAGGGTGTTGCGACGCCAGCAAATTGGGTGCCGGGTGAAGATGTCATTATCCCACCCAGCGTTTCGAACGAAGATGCCAAGGCGAAATTTGGCGAGTTCGAAACGATCTTCCCTTATCTGCGCAAAACCAAAGCGCCATCGTAATATGGAAGGGGGCCGCTGGCCCCCTGATCCTCGTTAGGCGCATTCCAAGTTTGGTGACATCGGCGGGAGTTGCGGATGTAGGTGCAGTTTTGTCCGGTACGCAGCACGTTTGAACTCGCGGGTCATCTTGTCACTGACAGGTGGATTCGATTGAATTGTCGAACCGCCGATTTCACCGCCACTTACTGATTTCCGCTGCCCGATGGGGTTTGTAGCGAAGTTTCGCGCTGTTTGACCGGTATCTGGACATAGTGATCGGGCGTTGCAATCGGCCGCAGAATCTTCAGAACCTGCTTTATGCTGTCCAGGTCTACGCGTAAGCCTGCTTTGGCGATGATCGCGAGGCCGATCCGCTCTTCCATCATTTTTTGCCATATCTGGCGGTGGCTTTGAAAGGCCCCGATTTCTGCAGGTCGCAAAGCGAACGGAGAGTGGCGACGGTGCAGTTTACCGCGATGGATGCGGATACCCGCGACCTGATCCGTGTCCCGCCCATCTACAGCCTACAAGAGCTTGGCATTGGGCAAGTTTCAGCAAAGCTGTTCGGCATTGGGCCGTCGCGCTGTGCCGGTAGACATATGGATGATAAAGGACCGCATGCCCACTGAGCTAGTTGGGGAAACGAAATCGGGGGTAAACACTGCCATTTGATTGGGCCAAAATCCATAGCGTCGGTTTAAACGGATACGGATCGTTCTAAGGTTGTTGTGGGCGAACCCGAGCGTCACGGTGACTGAGGTACCCTGTGCCCAGCGGAACAGAAAAATCGCGTTGCAACAAACGTGCCTCGTACGGTTTCATTACAGGCAAAGCCGTCTCCCCATACCCAGTGTCCTTGGTCATCAGTTTAGGAAACAGGTCGTATAGTTCGCGCTTGGTCTCTGCGGCCAGCGCGCTGAGCGTAACGGCGCCGGGGAAGAAAGATTCAGACCAGATGCCTTCGACATTCACCAACTCATGCTGGTCAAACAGGATGTGAATATATTGAACACCCCGGTCGGGCGGTTCTTGAGTGATTGTCGTACCATCAATCAGCCCCTTGGCCGGGGCGAGCATGACCGGATCCGCGTAGTAGAGCTCCATGCTAACGGACGAGACTGCAATCCGGTGTTGGGGTGAGACCAGAAGGTCGCGGCTTGGGCAGTCCTTTCCGAAACTGCCCTTCCTGATCCGAACGGGGCATAGATGTGGGTCCTGTTTCAACTCGGCAATCGAGAGGCGCCGCCGCCCGATCCAGCGGACCGGTTTCACGCTGCCGTCGCCAACATATACCGGATCACCGGGATGAAGCGTCTCAATCCGACGCATGCCTGTTGGCGTCTGGATCAGTGAGCCTGCGGTGAAGCAAACAAATGTCGGTAGTGTATCGTAGTCAACAGGTGGGGCGGTTATGATTGAATTGTTGGTGCCCGCAATGACGTTGCCCACCTGCACCTGGCCGGAGGTAACGACGATGTACTGTGGGTTAGAGAATTGCAGCAAAGTGAACGTGACCGGATTTCCGCCCACATTTCCACTATAGGTTTCGAAGGTCTGGAAGTTTGTGGAATTGCCGATAAATCCGGGAACGCCGCTGACATCAATCTGCTGGCCCCCGTCCGCATCAGGGTCTTCCAGCGCATCGTCACCGTCGACAATCGCAACCTGAAATGACTGCAGAACCGTGACGTTTGTACTGCTTAGCGGGTCGTTATTGATCTCGTAAATGGTAATGAACTTCATGGCTGAAATACGCCTCGGGAAAACTCAAAAGTTTAAATGCTCCTATATTTATACACGCGTAACGTGCAGATGCCTAGCGTTGTTCAGGACTATCAGCAGGTCAGGTGTTGTGCCGTCGCAAAAGACAAGGTGTCGTGCATTGAGCTTGCAACGCCCTCCGCCGTCATGCTTGACGTTTGAAATCTACTACGCGCAACAAAAAAAGACCCCGGTCAAAACCGGGGTCTTCCGCGTTTAAAAAGGAAGGACAGATTACTCTGCGCCTTCTTCTTTCTTTTCTTTCTTCTCAGGAGCGATCTCTTCGCCGGTTTCCTGATCAACGATTTTCATTGACAGGCGAACCTTGCCGCGATCGTCAAAGCCCAGCAGCTTGACTTTCACTTCCTGACCTTCCTTCAGAACATCCGACGGATGGTTCAGGCGGCGGTTTTCGATCTGGGACACGTGAACCAGACCGTCGCGTTTGCCAAAGAAGTTCACGAAGGCACCGAAGTCGACGATCTTGACCACTTTACCAGTGTAGATCTGACCTTCTTCCGGCTCGGCGACGATCGAATGGATCATCTCATAGGCCTTCTTGATCGATTCACCATCCGGCGAGGCGATCTTGATGACGCCGTCGTCATTGATGTCGACCTTGGCACCCGAAACCTCAACGATTTCGCGGATGACTTTACCGCCCGAACCGATCACTTCACGGATCTTGTCGGTTGGGATGTTCATGGTCTCGATGCGCGGGGCGTGGACCGAGAATTCGTTGGTCTCGGACAGGGCTTTGCCCATCTCGCCCAGGATGTGCATCCGGCCGTCCTTGGCTTGCGCCAGGGCTTTCTCCATGATCTCGGGCGTGATGCCCGCGACCTTGATGTCCATCTGCAGCGAAGTGATGCCGTTTTCGGTACCAGCAACCTTGAAGTCCATGTCGCCCAGGTGGTCTTCGTCACCCAGAATGTCCGACAGGATGGCATATTCGCCGTCATCTTCCAGGATCAGACCCATGGCCACACCGGCAACTGCCGATTTCAGCGGAACGCCTGCATCCATCATCGACAGCGAACCGCCGCAGACCGACGCCATCGAGCTGGAGCCGTTGGATTCAGTGATCTCCGACACGATACGGATTGTGTAGGGGAAGTCGGTTGCCGCAGGCAGAACCGCCTGCAGTGCGCGCCATGCCAGTTTGCCATGACCAATCTCACGACGTCCCGGAGGGCCCACACGACCAGCTTCACCAACCGAGTAGGGAGGGAAGTTGTAATGCAGCAGGAAGTTCGATTTAAAGTTGCCATGCAGCGCGTCGATGAACTGTTCATCGTCACCGGTGCCCAGCGTGGTCACGGCCAGTGCCTGCGTTTCACCGCGGGTGAACAGGGCAGAACCATGGGTCCGTGGCAGCATCGAGGTTTCTGCAACGATCGAACGGATGTCGGTGGTAGACCGACCGTCGATCCGCTTGCCGCCTTTGACGACGTCTCCGCGCAGAATGCCAGCTTCCAGCTTCTTCATTGCGGAACCGAGGTTGCCGTCTTCCAACTGCTCTTCGGTCAGGGCTGCCATGATTGCTTCACGGGCCGCGGCAACAGCGGCGGTGCGCTCTTGCTTGTCGGTGATCGCGAAGGCTGCACGCATCTGCTCTTCACCTGCGGCCTTAACGGCAGCGGACAGCTCAGAATAGTCGGGCGCCTGGAAGTCAAACGGCTCTTTCGCGGCGTCTTCGGCCAATGAGATGATCAGGTCGATCACCGGCTGAATCTGTTCGTGTGCGAATTTGACAGCACCCAGCATCTCGGCCTCGGACAACTCGTAAGCTTCCGATTCTACCATCATCACGGCGTCTTTGGTGCCGGCAACAACCAGATCCAGTCGCTGTTCAGGGTTGAGGCGCAGGTCCTGCATGTCGTCTACGGTCGGGTTCAGGATGTAATCGCCATCCTCGAAACCAACGCGGCAACCGGCGATCGGGCCCCTGAACGGTGCGCCGGAAATGGTCAGCGCGGCAGAGGCTGCGATCATCGCCACCATGTCGGGGTCGTTGACCAGATCGTGGCTCAGCACGGTGCACATCACCAGAACTTCGTTCTTGAAGCCGTCAACGAACAGCGGGCGGATCGGCCGGTCGATCAGACGCGCGGTCAGCGTCTCTTTTTCAGTCGGGCGCGCCTCGCGCTTGAAGAAGCCACCCGGAACTTTACCGGCGGCATAGTATTTCTCTTGGTAGTGGACGGTCAGCGGGAAAAAGTCCTGACCGGGTTTTTGTTTCCGCGCAAAGGTCACGTTTGCCATCACGCTGGTCTCGCCCAGCGTGGCAATCACGCTGCCGTCCGCCTGACGGGCAACCTTGCCGGTTTCCAGTGTCAGCGTCTCTTCGCCCCACTGAATTGATTTCTTTGTTACATCAAACATTTGCGTATCCTAGAAGGGAGCACTCCCGCCCCTGCGGGTCTCCCGTTTTGCATGGCGGCCCCATTGCCGCCGACCCCATTTTAGCTTTCGTCTGAGTGCCGGGGTCAGGGCACAACGTCTCAGATGCAGCGCGCATACATGAGAATGGGCCGGATTGAAAGAGGTGTCACTTTCGTTAGCGATCATTGGTCTGGTTAAGTCTGGCTTGAACCGCGAACGTCCCCAAGCTCAGAATGATCGCTCGCGAGATTTGCGTAGCCCCCGAATGTCGGTTGCCGTTTCCGTCTCGGGTAATGAGACCGGCGCGCGCGGGGTTTCATTGCCGTCTAATTTCAGCAGCGCGAGTGCGGCCACTGACCAAATCCACGAATTGAGCCAAAGCAGGGCAGCGCCTGAAGCTATCCCTTTCAGAATGGTGTCGAGATCGAAACTCGGCAACGACTGCGTGAGAACAAGAGACACAACCGACAGAATGAGGGGGAAGATTGCAAACAAAGAGGTAAGAACGTCGAAAAAAAACTGCAGGAAGATTGAAACGAAGAAGACGCAGAACAATGGAATGAAACTACGTCCGAACCCGTTGAAAAAGCCTTTGCTTGGCGCACCTTGGCCTGATCCTCGGGCTGCGCTTGCCATTGGTACGGCCATGACGGCATAGGCAACCGCCAACAGAATGTATGCCACGACAACTTTGACGCCCACAGCGAGAAATGCGAACGAAATCTTGATGGGTTCTGCAGCATCCCTGAGCGCAGTCAGGGATATCGGTTCGCCTAACGTCCATAGGGAAAACAGCACAGCTACGATATTTGCAAAAACGGCTAAGCCACCTAATGCGACCATAAAGAACACCCCGTACAGGAGTGAGTTCAATGCCAGCGTCGTTAGATCTGTGCGGCGTAAATCACCTTTGATTGCCAAGGCTACACGAATTCCGAACAGGCTGATGAACACCGCTGTGACCGGCCCGCTGATGTAACCCGCCAACCCAAGGGTGACGATATTCAGAATAACCGACACAACCATAGAGGCGACGCTGATTAGAATGACTGGGAAAATCATGCGCACAAAAACAGTGAATGAAAGGGGGATCGATTTGAGGATAATCGTCATGGAAAGAGCCTGTAGATATTGGGTTGTGTTTGCGCAAGGCGGGACGTTCGACCCGTCTGACAAAGTTCTGGGTCTAGGATAATACCTTGAGTCATTGAAAATTTTGCTTTGCAAGCATCTACCTACAGTAGATTTGTTTGCAAGAGGTCGGCGTAGGTGTTTAAGCCGTTTCCTGACGTCAGCTCTCGCTGGTGTAGATTAGCCTCTTGTCTGGAAAGAGAAGCGACCGCTGTCTGCGCGACTGATCGTCCTACAAGGATTGTGACTATTTTCTGGATGGACGCGCGCGTCATTCGACTTAGGATCGTTGCCTGTGTAACATGCGCTGATTGCCCGAGGACGCCATGACCTTCCGCCTGCAGTTCATTACTTGGACCTTACTGGCCCTTTGGGGAGTTACAGCGGTGAATGCGTCGCCCGTGTCAGTTGGATGGCCCGATCTGCCGGATCCGGCGATGCAGGAGTTCGACGATCCCTACCGTGATCTCAGCCCGGAACAGTTCGACGATGTCCTTTTTGTGGTTCGCCTGCGCGGCAGGTTGCAGCAGGATGTCGGCACCGAGGAAGAACGACAGACGTGGCAGGAACTGCTTTTGGAAACCGAGGATGCGCTGACGTCGGACGACATAGACGTCGACTGGCTTCTCGAACAGGTTCCGGTCGTCACCGAACGCCGGGAACGGGCTGGCGCGGCCGGCAATCCGCAATTCGATGGCCAGACTGTCACGCTGAGCGGCTTTGCCATTCCGGCACCACCGGAGGCAGATGGCCAGGAGGTTGCCTATTTGGTGCCCCAGTTTGGAATGTGCAGTCACATGCCTCCGCCGCCGCCAAACCAGATGATCCGCGTGCAGTTGGATGGCACCTGGACCCCGGATTACGCCCATGTTCCGGTTCGTGTAACCGGAACGCTGTCTATTGATCCGTCTGATCGTGAATTTGTCGTGGTAGATGGCTTGGTGCCGATGCGGGCGACGTTCAAACTGGACGTGACAGAGATTGAGGATTTGAGTGAGGCGGGCGATGCGCCCGGGGCGCAGCTCAGCCTGACGGACCGAATTCGGGCAGCGGCGCACAAAAAAACAGGAGGTGGAAAAGCAACCGAGTAGGGTTGTCAGCTAATGTGTTCGCCTCAGTCCGATTCACTTGGAACCGGGCCGAGGCATAGATGTCATAGGATCGCATGAGCCAGGATCATCACAACGCCGCAGCCCAACGCATAACCGGCATCGACCGTGATCGCGAAATTGCTTTTCTGCGCCCAAGCGCCAACCGAGACCGCCTGTGCTGCCACGGCAAGGATCGCCAGCAGGGCAACACTCAGACTGTTGGTGGTTTCGGTCACTGCAATCACCGCTGCCAGCAAGATCAGGAACACAATTTGCGCGGCCATTGCTGCCAGTGGTGGTGTGTCAGGCGGTGTTGGGTCAATCCGTGTGCCCTCGGCCCAGCGCTTTTGAAAACCGAGCGGTCCATAGACCAGATAACCCAACAGAAATGCCGCGATTACCCCTGTTGCAAGCGCTAACCAGTTGATCACAGCGCGTCCTCCAGCGCCACCAATATTGCGGTCCAGCCACCTTCGTGGTTGTCCCGGCTTTCCTGCGACGGGAACCGGATGTGATGCAGGCGCAACTGCGTACCTTTGTCAGTTGGGGTGAAATCCAGCGTCACGGTGGAATCGTCCTGACTGTAAGGAGAGTTCCAGGTAAATTGCAGCCGGTTCGGGCGGTCGATGACCTTGTATTCGCCCTCATGCGGCAGATCACCGGCCTCGGGGGCGCGCATGACGATTTTGAACCGACCGCCGACCTTGGCGTCGGATTGCGCCTCGGACACCGTCATTCCTGGCCCGGGCAACATGAATTTGGCCAGCATTTCCGGGTTCAGCCAGGCATCGAATACCTTGTCGGGCGGATGCGGGATGGCGCGTGTTATTTCAAGTGACAGATCCGTCATCTTCTGGGTCCTCCAATGCAGTTTCCAAGGCGTCCAGCCGAAGCGCCCAAATCGAACGCAACCCGGCAAACCAAGAATCAACGGCTGACAAGGGGGCCATCTGAACCTCGATCAGATGCTCACGCCATTCTGTCCTGCGCTGCACCAACTCGGCGTTTTCCAGCACCTTGATGTGCTTGGACACCGAATTGAGGCTCATATCAAACTGCCGCGCGATGTCCGTCACCCGCAAAGGTCCCTGTTGCGCAAGCATCGTCAGGATTGCGCGGCGGGTTGGGTCAGACGCGGACTTCAATATCGCGTTGAGGTCATATCGACTCTCTCGTTCAACCATTTGGATGAATTACAACCTTATTCTGCTTCAGTCAACCACTTGGGTGAATAACACATCACCCGAACGCCTGGCCAGTCAATGTTGCGAGTTGCTGCCACTGGATGTCGGTGGCAGGTTGGCCTTGCCCTGATTGGCGCTCGGCACAGGTGTTCTAGGTGACAGGCGACATGGTTACGATCAGTTTGACCACCCTTTCGGCGACCTGCTCGGCGAAGGTCTTGGGAACCCCCCAAACACAAACATCGCATCTATCAGCAGTGAGGCCAGGAAGGCATAGTCGCTTTCCACCTGCGGCATCGATCTGCCGACTTTCGAGCATCTCGATCAGGGCTTGCCGGTCGCTGAACACCATATTGCCGCGCGTTTGCGGTGAATCCTCCCATGCGCTCCGAAGTACCGGAGCGACAAGAGTTCGCGCCGTCAGGGACCCGAAACCGACATGCACCGCTTGTTCAGTTTCTGATCGAATGCGTTTGATCTGGCAGTGTTGGGCAGCAAACTCAGCCTGCGATTTCTGGGCAGCGGCCAGGGGCTTTTCGGATGACAGCTGTTGCTTCGCCGGGTTTGCACGGCTTGAAGATCCCCAAATAACCTCTCGTTGAACACTAGTAGTGAACTTGAGGGTTGGCTATCGCTAACATAACAAAAAATGAATGCGTTTTGTGAAATTTTGATGACAGTGTAGGCTGTTACCACTCAACCCGCGGTCGAAATGACGGAAACACGCCAAGGGGGTCACAATCTCATTCCCGTCCGTCGACCGAATACCTTGGCGCTTGCACTTAGCGAACAAAGGGCAGTCGAATGGTACAAACGAAGAAAATGTTGGATCCGGATCCACGGATTTACGACTTCGAGACGGAATACGAATTGGGGCAGGACAACGTCCGACCGTTCGGTCTGGACATCCACAATCCGGTCTTTTTGATCTCGAGCATCCTGATTTTTGCGTTCGTTCTGATCGCTCTGGCAAACCAGGAAGCCGCGGCCACCTTTTTTGGATGGCTCAGGCCCTGGCTCACCAGCACATTTGACTGGTTTTTGGTTCTGTCTGTTGATGCAATCACCTTGTTTTGCCTGGCTCTCATTATTCTGCCGGTGGGTAAGGTTCGTATCGGCGGAAAGGATGCTAAGCCAGACTATTCCTATGCTGGATGGATCGCGATGATGTTCGCGGCTGGCATTGGTATTGGTCTGCTGTTCTTTGGCGTGATGGAGCCGGTTTACTACAACTTTGCCGAAGATGGTGGTGCCAGCCCCTTGGGTATCGATATCGCGGTACCAGGCAATGAATATGCCGGTATCGTCGGAACGATCCACCATTGGGGCCTGGAAGGCTGGGCGATCTATGCTGCTGTGGGCCTGAGTTTGGCGATCTTCAGCTACAATCTCGGGTTGCCACTGACGCTGCGATCCGCCTTTTACCCGATCCTGGGCGAACGTGTCTGGGGCTGGTGGGGTCATATGATCGACACACTGGCGGTGTTTGCGACGTTGTTTGGCCTGACAACCTCTTTGGGTCTGGGCGCGCAACAAGTCGCGGCGGGTCTCAATGAGGTCTTTGGCATCGAACCCAGCCCGACAGTCACCGTATTGCTAATCATCGGTATCACACTGATCGCTTTGGGATCGGTTCTGATGGGCATGGACGCAGGCGTCAAACGGCTGAGCGAGATCAATATGGTCATGGCCGTAGGTCTGTTCCTCTTTGTCATCGCTGTTACAGGCATCGGCACCGCGTTTTCACGCTACTTCAGCGTGATGACGGACTATGTCACGCACTTGCCCGCCCTTTCGAACCCGTTCGGTCGAGAAGACACCAGTTACTTCCACGGATGGACAACCTTCTATTGGGCCTGGTGGATTGCATGGTCGCCTTTCGTGGGCATGTTCATCGCCCGCATCTCAAGGGGCCGTACGGTGCGTGAGTTCATCATTTGCGCCTTGCTGGCACCGACCGCAGTCTGTGCGCTGTGGATGTCCACCTTTGGTGGCGCAGCCATCGACATGCTGAACGCAGGTGGTGCAGAAGGTGTCCGCGCCACAGTGATCGACAGCTACGCCCCCGAAGGCGCGCTGTTCGGTTTCCTGAAGGAACTGCCGCTCTACAGCATCGTCGCCCCCATTTCGCTTGTCCTGATTGTGGTCTTCTTTGTCACATCGTCAGATTCCGGCTCGCTTGTGATCGATACGATCACCGCGGGTGGCAAGATGGACGCGCCGGTGGTGCAGCGGGTGTTCTGGTGCACACTCGAAGGGCTGGTGGCCATTGCACTCTTGCTTGGCGGTGGCCTGTCGGCGCTTCAGGGTGCAGCGGTGTCAACGGGCATACCGTTTACGTTGGTGGTTTTGATGATGTGCTACTGTTTGTGGCTGGCGCTGAAATCGGAACGCGCAAAGATCTAAACCGTAGTTTCGAAACACGTGAAAACGCCCGCCAATCCGGCGGGCGTTTTCACGTGTGGGTGCGTGTTGGTCAAAGGGTTGCTTGCTTTACAGAGCGATGGACCGACCTGTCAACGCCACCTTAAAAAGCGTGCCCTATTCGGCCGGAGCAAACCCCGTAATCAGCTGACGCAGCCCAATGGCGGCCCCTGCGAAGATTGCGATAAACGCAATTGGTGCGCTGAAGGCAAGCACCGAAAACGCCGAGATTCCCTGGCCTACGCTGCAGCCCACTGCAAGAATTGCGCCGGGGCCCATGATAGCGGCGCCTAGTAACTGGCGCCGCAATTCGCGGGGATCTTCACACGCTTCCCATCGGAAATGGCCCTTGGAATATGACCCCAAAACCGCCCCGATGACGACACCCAAGACCGATCCGACGCTAAACGACAAGGCATTGCCCGAAGCGGTCATCCCATAGATGATGGTGTCTCCGATCGGGGCTGCGAAGGTGTGTGTTTCAATTGGCTCGGCATCAAACCCGGTTGTGGCGATCCAATAGGTGCCCACCCAGCCAGATACCACGGCAAGCCCAACCACAGATGCCCAAAAGACTTGTTTGTACGATGGGCGTGTTTCGGCACGTGCGATGGCAAGCACAACAAGCCCGGTTCCGATGACGAGGCCGGTGACCAAAGGGGCCACACCGTAAACTTCAAACAACTGCGCGAACCCCTGAGGAGAAGTGGCACCCGTCACTTCGGGGAACAACCAAACGCGGGCATGGGCCAACGGCCCGGACATCACGAAATAGGCGGATAACGCCATCACGACGACGATGACAAAAGACCGCAAGTCGCCTCCCCCCAAACGCGCCAAAGCGCCGTAGCCGCAATTTCCGCTCAGCGCCATGCCATAGCCGAACATCAGACCCCCGATGATGGTGCCAAGTGGGTTCCATACGCGATCAAGATAAGCGGTTTCCGACCCGTCAAGCAGGCCGAACCCAATTGCCAGATGCGCCCCGACAATGGCGACACCGATGGCAATGGCCCACATTTTCAAGCGACGGTTGTCGGCCCCGTAAAGCGCGTCTTCGATTGCACCAAGCGTACAAAACCGCCCGATTCTGGCGGCAAGGCCAAGTGCGATCCCACCGATCAAACCGATCAGTGCGGCAGTGTTTGCTTCTCCGAGTGTCTCCAGCACCTGGGTCCTCCCCCGACCAAATACCAGTTACCTATCCGGTCAGTCTGTACGACAGAACAGATCGTACACGACTTCCATGATTTGTCTTGGTCGGTCGTCCGCCAGGCTGTAGAAGATGGCCTTGCCCTCGCGCCTTGGCACAACGAGCCCCTCATAGCGAAGGCGCGACAATTGCTGTGAAACAGCGGCTTGTCGGGCGGAGAGCAGCTCCTCAAGCTCAGTCACCGATTTTTCGCCCGACGCCAGATGGCACATAATCATCAACCGGCCTTCGTGGCTGATGGCCTTCAGAAAGTTGGATGCGCGTTGCGCATTTTCCATCATGCGCTGCATGTCTTCTGCACAGATGTTCTTGTCGAACACCGGCAGACGCGAAACAGTTTGAGGTGTGCTTTCAGTGTTGTAGGTCACAAAAAGGTTTCCTTTACCCGGTTTGTTTCAAGTCTATTCCTGCGCGTTCGAACATCATGGCCAGCAGGCCCCAGAAAAAGTCTTCCCCCGGGTATCCCTCAATTCGCCCGACTTCACGACCATTTTCAACCAGAATAAATGTTGGAGTAAAGTGAACCCTGCGATCGAACGCAACGTCGGGTGCTTCGCTGTGCACGTCATAACGCTGCAACGGGGCGGTGCGCCCTTCTGCGGTTTTCGGATAGATATGTGCGATTTCCTCGTTCCATTTGGCGCACCAATAGCACCCCTGTTCCTCTGCCATCAGCAGATAGGGGTCAGCTGTTGCCGAAACCGGCAACATCAGAGCTAAACAGGCGACCAACGCCTTTATCATTTTCAGACGTCCCAAATTGACGAGCACTGGTTCTTTCATCATAATTATATTTTTGAATATCTCAAGCTGTGAGGCCAGAGCGACATGTTTGACGTGACGATTATGGGTGCAATTGTCGCCGGGCTGCTGTCCTTTCTGTCGCCTTGTATCTTACCCATCGTGCCTTTCTACCTGAGCTATCTTGCCGGCGTTGGGATGAACCAGATTTCGGCAAAGGCTGAAATTTCGCAAGCGGTGCGGGTCAGGGCTGTTCTGGCCGCGTGTTGTTTCGCGTTGGGCGTCGTTACGGTTTTTGTGGGACTTGGTGCAACCGCGACCGTGTTCGGCGGCCTGCTGAGAGAGCATTTTGATGTACTGCGCTGGGTTGCGGCCGCCATCATCATTGCGATGGGCCTGCATTTCCTTGGGGTGATCAAGATCGGCTTTCTGTACCGCCAATTCCGCGCCGATGCTGGCGACACCTCGAATGTTGGCCTGTTGGGGGCTTACGTCATCGGGTTGGCATTTGCATTTGGTTGGACGCCCTGTGTTGGGCCGGTTCTGGCGGCAATCCTGTTTACGGCTGCGGGGCAAGACACTGCCGATCAGGGGGCGCTACTGCTATTGGCATATGGGCTGGGCATGACCTTGCCTTTTGTTGTTGCCGCCTTGTTCATCGGGCCATTCATGTCCTGGATGGGCCGGTTTCGAAAACACCTTGGCTTGATCGAGAAACTGATGGGGGCGTTCTTGATCCTCTTTGGCATTCTGATCGCTACCAACTCGATCAACTACATTGCTCAATGGATGCTGGAACATGTGCCTTGGTTCAGTGCGATTGGATAAATCCCAGGAGGAGATCATGAAAAGACTAGTCCTAACGTTGGTTTTGATGCTGATGGTTCCGGCGGCCGTTGCGGCCGAGCTTGGCGATGATGGCCTGCACAAGGCACCTTGGATGCGCGATACATTCATGGATTTGCGCGAAGACCTGGCCGAGGCTAATGCGGAAGATAAGCGCCTGATGATCATCATCGAGCAGCGCGGCTGCATCTATTGCAAGAAGATGCATGAAGAGGTGTTTGTCATCCCGGAAATCGAACAATTCATCGAAGACAACTATTTTGTTTTACAGATCAACATGTTCGGGGATGTTGAGATCACCGATTTCGATGGTACTGTGCTGCCCGAAAAGGACATGGTCAAACGCTGGGGCGCCTTGTTTACACCCAGCATCTATTTCTTTCCATCCGCGGTGGGCGATGACCTGACTGCTCCGCAAGCTGCAGTGGCAAACATGCCCGGTGCCTTTGGTCGGTGGACAACCTTCAATATGCTGAACTGGGTTGTCGAAGAAGGATATGAAGGGGATGAGCCGTTCCAAAAATATCATGCCCGCAAGTTTGAAGAGCAAAACGGCTGATGATCTGTTGGCTTTGAAATTTTAGTGCGAAATTTTCTGCATCAGCAAAGTAATTGAAAAATTCATCTAAATGAATTTATTGTTGCGAACTGCTGAATGTGTGCATTAGTGTACAGAAAACGACCGACAAGAATCGTCTTTGGGAGGAGGCATGAGAAACGCGTTGAAGCTAGGCTTTGCCATGATGCTATGTGCATCAACCGCCACAGCGGGTGAACTGAAACCGATGGACGTGTCCTTTACGGATGGCGCGGTTGAAACATCCTTGACCGGCGTCGCCGGTGATCCAGCAACGGGCAGGGCGGTTTTTGCAAACCGCAAAGAGGGTAACTGCCTCGCCTGCCATACCAACTCGGAAATACCCGAAGAAGGCTTCCACGGCGAAGTTGGCCCTCCAATGGACGGCGTAGCGGATCGTTGGACCGAAGCTGAACTCCGCGGGATCGTTTCGAACTCGAAGAATATGTTCGAAGGGACGATCATGCCCGCTTTCTACATCGACAGCGGCTATGAGCGGCCACTGGATGATTTCGCAGGCCAGAGCATTTTGACCGCGCAGCAGGTCGAAGACGTCGTGGCCTACCTGATGACGCTGAAAGAACAGTAATCCACGAAATTTGGAGCATGATATGGAACTGACACGGCGAAAAATCCTCGCGATCGGCTCCGGTACGCTTGCCCTGGCAAGCTTTACCGGTCTTCCGGCGTTTGCCAGCCTGACGGACGAAGCGATCGCAGCCCTGACCGGGGGCGCTGACATTGGCGAAGGTGTGGTTGTACTGACCGCGCCGGAAATCGCAGAGAACGGTAATACCGTACCCGTCAAGGTCGAAGCACCCGGTGCCGTTTCGATCACGCTGTTCGCAGATGGCAATCCGGTGCCGAACGTCGCAACGTTCAACTTTGGCCCGCTCAGCGCGTCACGCAGTGCATCAACGCGTATCCGCCTTGCCGCAACACAGAACGTTGTTGCCATCGCCAAGATGGAAGACGGTTCATTCCAGATGGCGAAAGCCAATGTCAAAGTAACAATCGGCGGTTGCGGCGGCTGAACTCACGAAACGCAAGGAGAGACACTATGGCATCTGGTGTAAAACCCCGGGTCAAAGTCCCAAAAACGGCGGCAGCAGGTGAGACGATCACCATCAAGACCCTGATCAGCCACAAGATGGAAAGCGGGCAGCGTAAAGACGATGATGGCAACATCATCCCACGCTCGATCATCAATCGCTTCACCGCTGAATTCAATGGCCAGAACGTGATCGATGTGACGTTGGAACCGGCGATTTCAACCAACCCCTATTTCCAGTTCGAAGCTGTTGTCCCGGAAACCGGTGAGTTCAAGTTCACCTGGTATGACGATGACGGGTCCGTCTACGAAGAAAGCAAAAAAATATCGGTCTCGTAAGAAGACAAGGGTGCAGAGCCAGGGAGGTAGCCACATGCGCGCGACATTATGGATTACGGCAGCAGCGATTGGGTTGGCCGGCGCCGCGACTGCTCAGGACAGCAATTCGCTGAGCATTGACGGTGAGGCAATGATCACTGAGGTGGCAGCGCCGGATCATTTGGAAAATATCGACACTATCTATTCCGGATGGCGGTTTCGTTCGCCGGAAACTCAGGCCCTGGAAGTGGACGACTTTGACAACCCGGCATTTGTGTTCGTTGAGCAAGCCGAGGATCTGTGGGAGCAGGTCGATGGGTCAGCCGAGAAATCATGCGCGTCCTGCCATGAGAGTGTTGAAGAGTTCGCAGGGCTACGAGCTCAGCTACCACGTGTTGAAAACGGCGAACTTGTTACGCTGGAGGATCTGATCAACCGCAGCCGCGTCGAACATATGGGTGCCGAGCCCTGGAAATGGTCGGGCGGCCAGATGACGGCGATGACCGCGCTTATTGGCGTGCAATCACGTGGTATGCCTGTCGAAGTTGCCATCGACGGCGATGCCGCGCCTTTCTGGGAAAAAGGAAAGGACCTGTACTATACGCGTGTCGGTCAGCTGGACATGGCCTGCTCGAATTGTCACGAAGACAATTATGGCGTCATGATCCGGGCGGACCACCTGTCCCAGGGCCAGGTCAATGGCTTTCCCACCTATCGTTTAAAGAACGCAAAGCTGAATTCCATCCACGGGCGCTTCAAAGGATGCATGAAGAACATTCGGGCCACACCCTTCAAAGAAGGCGGTGACGAGTTCAAAGCGCTGGAGCTTTACATAGCGTCGCGCGGCCAGGGCCTGTCGGTCGAGACGCCTTCTGTAAGAAACTGATGATCTGACTGGCCCCGTGTCATGCACGGGGCCATTGCACTTTTTTAAAATTCAAACATGCGCATGTGTTTAAGGGAGCAGGCAACTATGATTTCGCGTCGAGACTTTTTGCAGGTCGGGATGGCAGCTTCAGCCATTGTAGGCGCGTCCGGTTTCGGGAATTGGGCGCGGCTTGCAGCACAACAGTCTCTGACACAGGACCAGTTGTTAGAGTTCGACACGTTCGGCAATGTCTCCCTGATCCATGTCACGGATATTCACGGACAGCTGAAACCGATCTATTTCCGCGAGCCGTCAATAAATATTGGCGTCGGCGGCAACAAGGGCGTTGTACCACATGTGACGGGTGCTGACTTCCGGAAACTCTATGGCATCGCCGATGGCAGCCCCAGCCACTATGCGCTGAGTTCCGGGGATTTTTCATCTCTTGCACAGACCTATGGGCGTGTTGGCGGGCTTGATCGGGTTGCAACTGTGATCAAGGCGATCCGCGCAGATCGTCCAGACGCCATTCTTCTGGATGGCGGCGATACCTGGCACGGTTCTTACACCTGTCTGAAGACGCAGGGCCAGGATATGGTCAATGTAATGAACGCCCTGGCGCCGGACGCCATGACATTTCACTGGGAACTCACCTTAGGCAGTGATCGCGTCGCCGAGTTGGTTGAACAGCTGCCCTTTGCGGCCTTGGGGCAGAATATCTTTGACGCGGAATGGGACGAACCGACCGAGCTGTTCCCCCCCTACAAAATGTTTGAACGCGGCGGCACAAAGATCGCGGTCATTGGGCAGGCGTTTCCGTACATGCCCATCGCAAATCCCGGCTGGATGTTCCCTGAATATGCCTTTGGCATTCGTGACGAACACATGGCCGCGATGGTGGAAGAGGTGCGCGCCGCCGGGGCGGAATGTGTCGTCGTGCTGAGCCATAATGGTTTCGACGTTGATAAGAAGATGGCGAGCGTTGTCCCCGGAATCGACGTCATCCTGTCTGGCCATACGCACGACGCCCTGCCCGAGCCGGTACAGGTTGGTGAAACCATCATCGTGCCGTCAGGCTCGAACGGAAAATTCGTTAGCCGTGTTGATCTTGATATCCGTGACGGTCGGATGATGGGGTATCGGACGAAACTGATCCCAATCTTCTCGGATGTGATAACTCCGGACGCCGAAGTGGCCGCCCTGATCGACGAACAGCGCGCGCCCTATCTGGCCGAGATGTCCGAAGTCATCGGGCAGACCGACAGCCTTTTGTATCGGCGCGGGAATTTCAATGGCACCTGGGACGACCTGATCTGCGACGCACTGCTCAGCGAGCGTGACGCGGAAATCGCGCTCAGCCCCGGTGTACGCTGGGGCCCGTCGCTGGTGCCCGGTCAGGATATCACCCGCGAAGATATCTTTGGCGTGACTTCGATGTCTTATGGTCAAGCCTATCGCACCGAGATGACAGGGGATTTCCTGAAAGTCGTGCTTGAAGATGTTGCTGACAACATCTTCAACCCGGATCCCTATTACCAACAAGGCGGCGATATGGTGCGCACTGGTGGGCTTGGCTATCGGATCGACGTGTCCAAGCCGCAGGGCGAACGTATCTCGAACATGACGCTTGTGAACACGGGCGAGGCGATCGATCCGGCCAAATCCTATGTGGTTGCCGGATGGGCGTCGGTTAATGAAGACACCGAAGGTCCGCAGATCTGGGATGTCGTGGAAAGCCACATTCGCAAGCTGGGTACCGTGACGGTACAGGATAACACCAATGTCGACGTTGTCGGCGTTTAAATAAAACTGGAGACTTGAGACATGGATGAGATGTTCAAGCCGTCCCGCCGAGCCTTCCTGAGAGGCGGCGCCGCGATCGCGGCCGGCTCGGTTGCGGGCTCGGTTGCCGCCCAATCCGCTGACCCGTTGATCACCGAGCTGCAGGACTGGGCCTCGTACACCGGCGCAGGCGTTGACGAAACGCCCTATGGCCTTCCGATTCACTTCGAAAGCGATGTGATACGTCGGAACGTGGAATGGTTGACGGCTTCGCCGATATCATCGATCAACTTCACGCCGATTCATGCGCTTGACGGGACGATTACGCCTCAGGGATGCGCATTCGAACGGCACCATTCCGGCGCCATCGAACTGAGCAAAGGTGACTATCGCCTGATGATCAACGGGTTGGTCGATCAGCCGCTGGTCTTCACCTATGACGATCTTCAGCGGTTCCCGCGCGAAAACCATGTCTATTTCTGTGAATGCGCCGCCAATACCGGCATGGAATGGGCAGGTGCACAGCTGAATGGTGTGCAATTCACCCATGGCATGATTCACAACATGGAATATACCGGTGTGCCGCTGCGCCTGTTGCTGCAAGAGGCTGGTTTGGATGCGGCCGGGGACTTTGCGGACAAATGGGTCTATGTCGAAGGCGCGGATGCGTCGTCCAACGGCCGGTCGATCCCAATGGAAAAAGCGCTGGATGACGTTTTGGTCGCGTTCAAGGCCAACGGCGAGGCGCTGCGGATGGAGCATGGCTATCCTGTGCGTCTGGTCGTGCCCGGCTGGGAAGGCAACATGTGGGTCAAATGGCTCCGCCGGGTTGAGGTGACGGATGCAGCCGTGGAAAGCCGCGAAGAAACGTCGAAATACACGGATGTGTATGAAAACGGAGTTGCGCGGAAATGGACTTGGGTCATGGACGCGAAATCGGTCATTACCTCTCCCAGCCCTCAGATGCCGATCAAACATGGCCAAGGCCCGTTGATCATTTCCGGTCTTGCATGGTCCGGCCACGGTCAGATCACCAGGGTCGACGTCTCCAAAGACGGAGGCATTACCTGGGACACGGCGCGGCTGGGGAAACAGGGTGACACAAAGGCCCTGACTCGGTTCTATCTGGATACGGACTGGGACGGCGCGCCGATGCTGCTGCAAAGCCGGGCGATGGATGAAACCGGATATGTCCAACCGACCAAGGAACAGCTGCGTGAAAAGCGCGGCGAAAACTCTGTCTATCATAACAATTGTATCCAGACCTGGTACGTGAATGCAGAAGGGATCGCCGAGAATGTCGAAGTCTCTTAGTAGTATCTATCTTCCTGTATTTGGTGGCATCGCGCTGGTTTCCAGCCTTGCTGTGGCGGTTGCAAATCGCGGATATGGCGACAGCCAGATTAACACGCTGAAGACACGGCTGT
Organism: uncultured Ruegeria sp.; assembly: GCF_947504215.1. Lineage (GTDB taxonomy): Bacteria > Pseudomonadota > Alphaproteobacteria > Rhodobacterales > Rhodobacteraceae > Ruegeria. The sequence goes on from NZ_CANNGO010000005.1 coordinate 188,375, forward strand.
CGCAGGTCGAGACCCATGAGGGCGTGGCGCGGGCATTGGCGGATGAAAATGCGGCGCGGGTTGCCGAACTGGAAACGCAATTGCAGGAGGTGCAGGCCAACATCAGCGCTGCCCCCGCCGGTATAGGCGTTTCAGAACAGGCGCCCGCACATGACGGGAAACTTGGGGTTGGACGCGAAGCTCTGCCCGCAGAGATCGCTGCATGGGATGTAGATGTTCTTCCGGATGGGCGTGGTCTGCCGGAAGGTTCAGGCGATGTGTTCACGGGGGAAGAGGTCTTTGCCGATAAGTGCGCCTCCTGCCACGGAGATTTTGCCGAAGGCGTCGACAATTGGCCGGTTCTTGCTGGCGGTTTTGACACGTTGGCCGACAAGGATCCGGTTAAAACCGTCGGCTCGTACTGGCCGCATTTATCTACGGTCTGGGACTACGTGAACCGCTCGATGCCTTTTGGCGAGGCCGGAACGCTAAGCGCTGACGAAACCTATGCAGTCGTTGCTTATATTCTGTATTCCAACGATTTGGTGGATGATGAGTTCGAGTTGACACAGGACAATTTCGCAGCGTTCGAGATGTACAATAAGGACGGCTTTGTGATCGATGATCGGCCTGATCTGGAATACGCCGAATGGTCCGTCGAACCCTGTATGGAGAACTGCAAAGACAGCGTGGAAATCACCATGCGGGCCACGTTCCTGGACGTCACGCCGGAAGAGGGCGGAGAGTCGGTGATGAACGACGCAACCACGTCCGATACGCCAACATTTACTGCGGCCTCGACGTCAGCCGCTGACACCGAAACACCCGCAGTTTCCGTAGATGGCACTGCCAGCACCGCCGGAATAGACCCTGAATTGGTCGCGGCGGGCAAAAAAGTCTACAAGAAGTGCAAGGCCTGCCATGCTGTCGGAGAAGGGGCCACCAACAAGGTAGGCCCGCAGTTGAACGCTTTGATCGGGCGGGAATTCGGTGCGGTTGATGGCTTCAGTTACTCGTCCGTCTTCAAAGCGGCACATGACGAAGGCCGTGTTTGGGACGAGGTTACGCTGGACGAATTCCTGGCAAAGCCAAAGGCCTATATGAAAGGCACCAAGATGAGCTTTGCTGGGTTGAAGAAAGAGCAAGACCGGGCCGCAATAACAGCGTATCTCAAATCAATCGGTGAATAGTAGATGGTGCCATTTTTGCGACTTTATTTCTCAGTTCTCGCCATGACGGTTTCTACCGTCGCGGCGGCGAATACGCTCGGGGATCCCGAGGCTGGAAAGAAGGTTTTCGCAAAATGCAAAGGCTGCCATCAGGTCGGCGAAGGGGCGCGGAACCGTATTGGACCGCATCTGAACGGCTTGTTCGGCCGCCCCGCCGCCGGGTTGAAAGAGTTTACCTATTCCAAAAGCATTCAGCGCGCTGGATCCAGTGGGCTGGAATGGCATGCTGAAACCCTGGATGCGTTCTTGGAAAACCCACGGTCCTACGCCTCTGGAACGCGGATGAGCTTTCGTGGGCTAAAAAGCCCTGAAGACCGGCACAATGTCATCGCGTATCTGCGGTTGTTTTCGGATGACCCCGCAAACATCCCCGAAGCGGACCCAACTGCCACGGCAACCGATCACGACATCGATCAGGCCATTTTGGCAATTCAGGGCGATCCCGAATATGGCGCGTATCTGAGCAGTGAATGCACAACCTGCCATCAGGCGGACGGAGGGGATGCGGGCATCCCGTCAATCGTACTATGGCCGGAAGACGAATTTGTTGTCGCCATGCATGCCTACAAGACCAAGCAACGCAACCATCCTGTCATGCAAATGATAGCAGGACGGCTCAACGATGAAGAAATCGCCGCCTTGGCGGCGTATTTCAACAGCCTCGACAACTGAGGCAAAACAGGGAGGAGACTGCAATGAAGATGAATAGGAGGATTTTTCTAGGCAAAACCGCCGTGGCGACGGCCGCCGTGGCTGCGCCAATGGTTTTGGCGGATGGCCATGCCAAACCACGCGTCGTCGTTGTCGGAGGGGGTGCAGGTGGTGCGACCGCAGCCCGCTATATCGCCAAAGACAGCAAAGGCGAGATCGACGTAACACTTATCGAGCCGACGCGGACCTATTACACCTGCTTCTTTTCAAACCTCTATCTTGGAGGCTTCAAAGAGATCGAGGATATCGGCCATTCTTATGGCGGCCTTGCAGCCGGTGGTGTCAACGTCGTGCATGACTGGGCCGTAGGTGTCGACCGCGATGCCAAGACAGTATCGCTTGCCGGTGGTGGCAATGTGAAATACGACAAGCTGATCCTCAGCCCCGGTATTGATTTCGTCGACATGGCCGTCCCCGGTTGGGACATCTCGGCACAAAATGCGATGCCCCACGCGTATAAGGCCGGATCACAAACCGAATTGCTGAAAGCGCAATTGATGGCGATGCCCGAAGGCGGCACATTTGCTATGGTGGCCCCGACAAACCCGTATCGTTGCCCGCCCGGCCCGTATGAGAGGGTCTCGATGGTCGCGCATTATTTGAAAGCCAATAACCCGACTGCCAAAATCATCGTTGCGGACCCCAAGCCAAAATTCTCGAAAATGGCGCTGTTCCAGGAAGGTTGGGCGAACCATTACGAAGGGATGATCGACTGGATCGGTGAGGATTTCGGTGGCGGCAATGTCAGTGTGGACCCGGCTGCAATGACTGTGACGATTGATGGTGAAGAAACCAAGGTTGATGTCTGCAATGTTATCCCGGCCATGAAAGCCGGTCGTATTGCCGAGATTGCGGGTGTGACCGATGGCAACTGGGCTCCGGTCAACGCGGCGGACATGTCCACCAAGGCCGATCCCGACATCTATGTCCTGGGGGATGCCTCGCAACAAGGGGACATGCCCAAATCGGGGTTCTCGGCCAACAGCCAGGCCAAGGTGTGCGCCAATGCCGTGCGTGGTGCGTTGACCGGATCCAAAGTGTTCCCGGCCAAGTTCTCGAACACCTGCTGGTCCCTCATCGAAACCAATGATGGCGTCAAAGTTGGCGCTACTTACGAGGCGACACCCGAAAAGATCGCTAAGGTGGATGGTTTCATTTCCCAAACAGGCGAAAGCGCTGATCTGCGCAAAGCCACCTACGAAGAATCTGAGGGTTGGTATTCAGGAATTACCGCCGACATGTTCGGTTGAGGCGATTGGACGTCCTTTTTGCGCATCAGGCATCAAGGGCGTCTCTTTGAACTCTCCGCATAACGTTTAAAGGCCCCGGCCGCAGATCTTACGGCGCTGAACGAAGAAGGAGCTGCAATATGAAGACGACACTTTTGGCACTTGCCATGACCGCTGGTGCAGCCGCCGCCGAGCCAATACTGGTGCCATTTGATGGCAGCTTCGATGACGCAACCTTTGCCGTCGAAAGCGCGATTGTCGGCAAAGGGCTGGTGATCGATTCCGTCAGCCATGTTGGTGACATGCTGAACCGCACAGGTCAGGATGTGGGCAGCGAAGTGACGATTTTCGACGATGCCGATATCTTCCTGTTCTGCTCGGCCGTCATCTCGCGCGAGGTGATGGAAGCGGACCCGATGAATATCGAGTTTTGTCCTTATGGTATCTTTGTCACAGATCGGGAAGGCCAGGTCATGGTAGGGTATCGATCATACCCAGATGGGCCGATGCAGAAAGTGCAGGCCCTTCTCACTGACATTGCTGCTGAGGCAGCGGGGAACTAATGAACTACCAAGGCTTCTTCCGATCCAAACTGACGCGCTTGCGTGATGAAGGCAATTATCGCGAGTTTGCCGAGCTTGAACGCCACAGGGGGCAATTCCCCAGCGCGACCTGTCACAATGGGCCGGGCGAGGTCACTATATGGTGTTCGAACGACTATCTGGGCATGGGACAATCCCCCAAGGTGCTGCAAGCCATGCATGACGCGCTGGATCGCACCGGAGCCGGTGCAGGAGGAACGCGCAACATCTCCGGCACCACGCATGATCACGTGTTGCTCGAAGATGAGCTGGCTGATCTTCATGGCAAGGAAGCCGCGCTTTTGTTCACCTCGGGATATGTGTCCAACTGGGCTGCCCTGGGTACTCTGGCCTCAAGCATTCCGGACTGTGTCGTCCTGTCTGACGCGCTGAATCACGCGTCGATGATCGAAGGGATTCGTCATTCCCGCGCCCAAAAGGTGATCTGGAAACACAACGATCTGGCCGATCTGGAATCGAAGCTGGCCGCACTGCCGATTGACCAGCCGAAACTGATCGCGTTTGAAAGCGTCTACTCGATGGACGGAGACATCGCCCCGATCAAAGAGATCTGCGATCTGGCCGAGCGCTACAATGCAATGACCTATCTTGATGAGGTCCACGCCGTTGGTCTTTATGGTCCAAGGGGTGGCGGTATTGCCGAACGCGAGGGTCTTATGGACCGGCTGACGGTCATTGAAGGCACGTTGGGTAAGGCCTTCGGCGTCATGGGCGGTTACATTGCGGCCTCGGCCGAGGTTTGTGATTTTGTGCGTTCATTCGCCAGTGGATTCATATTTACCACCGCGCTGCCACCCGCCATTGCGGCCGGGGCGGCGGCCTCGATCCGGCATCTGAAGGACAGCGATCAGGAACGCGCGATGCAACAACAGCGGGTGGCCGAAGTGCGGGCCAAGCTGGATGCGATAGGTTTGCCCCATATCGACAACCCCAGCCATATCATTCCCGTGATGGTGGGCGACCCGATGAAGTGCAAGTTCATCTCGGACACGCTGCTGAAGGACTACGGCATCTACATACAGCCCATCAATTACCCGACTGTGCCGAAAGGGACCGAGCGTCTGAGGATCACGCCGTCCCCTGTTCACACGCAGCAGGACATTGATCGATTGGTCACAGCACTTGAAGACCTTTGGTCCCAGTGCCAGTTGGCCCGGCAGCCTTTGGCGGCGCAATAACCATCTAGATCTGACTACGAATTGACCGATCTGGCGTCTTGTCCCAAGGCCATCAGGACATGGGTTCCAATCGCACCGATCCACATGCAAAAGACCGCAACCCATGCCGTCAGTGCAAGAATGGCGCCGCCCGACATACCGGCCCCAACGGCGCATCCGCCTGCCAGCATGCTGCCAAACCCCATCAGAACACCTCCGGCCAGGTAACTCTCCATCGGTGTGTCGGCCTCGAACCGTTGGATCTTGGCCTCACCGGTGACAAGCGCGACGCTCAGGGCACCCGTAAAGACGCCGGGAACCAGCCCCAGTCCGAAACTCATGGGCAACACGCGTTCATTGACCAATGCCATCAGGGTGTCGGCGGACGGTCCTGTGAAGGTGATGGATTGAACGGGAACCACCTCGAAGGAAACCGCAGCGACCCGGTAAGTCAGGAACCAGCCCGCAAAAACCGCCGTGCCCACAAGCGCTGCTGAGAGCAGTTCTGATTTTCGCAGGTTCTGCGACATGCCAAATGCTAGGGCTCCCAGCAAGGCCAGCCCACAAGCGATCCCGACAACAGGCGTGGTTTCGAGCAGCAACCTTTCTGACCCGCCGGAAACTGTCCAGATCCCGGCCAGTTTTTCGCGCACCGGGGCCAGAACGCCGCGATACGATGCCTGCGCCGTCAAGGTCAGAACAAGGCCTGTCACAATTGTCCGAAGGTTGCCTGAGGCAGACAGAACCAGGAGTCGGCTGGCACAGCCCCGCGCCAGAACCATGCCGATTCCGAACAACAGACCCCCTATTACGGCGCCAGACAGGCTGCCGGTTCCGGCAAGTTGCCGCGCGGTGCTGACATCCAGATGACCTGACAGAATTGCGATTTGAACCATTGCCAGCCCGGCAGCAAACGCCACAAGCCAGATCGCCAGTTTTGGCCCAAACGAAAGTTGCGCAACCTCTACCGTCGCAGCCCGTAAGCAAAACCGCGAATGGTAGGCGGCCGCGCCGAAGACAAGCCCGACACCAGCGCCTGACGCCATCAGGAGCTTTGGTTCGCCGAACTGATCAATGAGTTGTTCCATTCAAACCGCTGGTTCGTGGTCAGTTGAACCACCATGCATCGGCTGTTTCAGAGCGTCCTTGACTTCGCGCAATTGTGGCGGGTCTAACCGGCAGTCGAAATATCAATCTCGGGGTGTTCAATTTGGAGACACCCGGTGGCACCCGCCTACTCAAACTCCATCTGCTCGTACACGCGTCCGGCATTGCGGGTCGCCAGTTCTTCGAACGTATCCAAATTTGCGTAGGGGCTTTGGTCAACATAGTAGGCCTCGGCCAGATCCCCGCCATTGTCCAGATGTTCGCCGACTTTCTCGCGCAGATAGACAAGATAGTCGTGCGTGTATCGACGGACCTGATCCATGTTGGTCGGATGGCCGTGCCCCGGAATGACATAGGTGGCATTCAAGGGCTCGAAGGCTGTTTCCCAGGTTTCGATCCAGTCCAGCACGATCGTGTTCTCAAAAATGGGTAGCATACGCTCGTGAAAGGCCATGTCCCCGGCAATGACCAGACCCTGATCGGGCAGCCACACCTGGGTATCACCCGGCCCGTGCGCGGGGCCCAGATGCAGCACGTCAATCCGGAACCCTCCCATTTCGATGATTTTCTTGTCTTCGAACGTCTCGGTCGGGGCGGCAATGAACGTGCCTTCGGCCTTGTCCCGGTTGTAGCCCTTCATTTGCTCAAGCAACCGGTTTCCCTGTTCCTCGACCTCATGCGCCGCGTCGACATGTGCCAGGATCGGTACACCCTGTTCGGCCCAGTACGAATTGCCCAACACAGCATGACCCTGACCGTTCTCGTCGATGACCAGTTTCACGGGTTGGTCCGTGATGGCCTTGATTTCTTCGTGCAATGCCCGTGCCAGAATATAGGCCGCCCCGCCATTGATCACGATGACGCCGTCCCCCGTCACTATGAAGCTGAGGTTATTGTTGTGACCACTGTTGTCGTAGGTTGGCGGGGCAGTTGCACCTATCGCGGACCATACATGTGGAATGACTTCGACCGGTTTGGAGTACAGCGGGGATCCCGGATACTGATCTGCAATATCTTCGCTGGCAAAAGCCGGCGACGCCAGAAGGATCAGAGAGATAGTTTTGTGCATGATCAACCCTCGATAAACCGATAACCGTCACCGTCTGCAACGGCGCGACCAATGCCTCCGTTGGGCAGGTGAAATCCAACAAGGCTCAGGTCTTCGTGCGTCAGGCGATCAAACAGCATCTGCCGGGTTGTCGCAGCCAGTTCTGCGTTCTGATCAGACCCGCTGAGCCAGCTTGGTTTGCGAAACGCCACGTGGTGATTGCCAATCGCATCGCCTGCAATCATCGCGGCTGAATTTCCCTGCCTGATCTCAAAGGACATGTGCCCCGGCGTATGTCCGGGCGTCGAGACGGAAGCGATCCCTGGCAGTATCTCTTGATCGGTATCGAACAGTTGAACGCTGTCTTCGATCGCTTCCATTCGACGCTTGGCACCGACGGCAAAGGCCGCGCGGGCCTCACCGATGTCAGACACGGTTTCCGGGTTCCACCAGTAATCCCACTCGGCTCGTCCCATCATATAGGTCGCGTTGTAGAACACAGGCTCGTCAAACTCATCCAGAAGGCCCCAGATGTGATCGGGATGGGCATGGGTGAACACGACATGTGTGATGTCTTCCGGTGCCAACCCAGCAGCGTCCAGACTGTCCAGCACCGTCCCGGCGGAAGGCATGAAATCCGCGCCGGATCCCACATCAAAAAGAACCGTCTTCTTCCCATCGCGATAAAGGGTCAGGTTGCACTCGGGCAGGAGCGTTTCGCCCGACACATCATACTCTGCCAGGATCGGCGCAAGGTCGTCTTGCGGCATGGGCGCAAACAGGAAGCTGCCGGGCAATGTAAGGTAGCCATCGCTTATGGTTGTAAGGGTTGCGGACCCAATTGAAACTTCGGCTTTCGAAAGAGTTGGAAGGGCGCTTACCAACGGCGCAACCGTGGTGGCCTGCAGAAACCTGCGGCGCGAAAATGACATCACATCCCTCCATTGAATTCTCTTATACGAATATGAATGAATATCAATTGGATCGCAAGAAAACTATATCGCTTTGGGACTGGATGTCCGGGCTAAGTGCCGGGCTGTTCGGCGTTTAAATCATCAGACGGATGGCAAAAGCGACGATTGCCAAGACAGCGACCCCGGCTAGCCAAAGCCCGGCAAACCAAAGCCACTTGGACAACGAAGACCGCTTGCCATTAATGGTACCCCTCATTTGGGTCCATCTTGCCGCGGAACACCCAATAGGCATAGGCCGTGTAGGCTAGGATAATCGGGATCAGGATCACGGTTCCAACCAATGCAAACGCAAGGCTTTCATCCGGTGCGGCCGCTTGCCAGATTGTCAAGGATGGCGGGATGATCATCGGGTAGAAGCTGATACCAATCCCGATGAAACTCAGTACGAAAAAGCCAAGCGCCGACAGGAAGGGTTGCAGATCCTTCCGGTCATTGAGCCCGGCAAAAAACGTCCAAGTCAGGGCCAGCATAAGCAATGGGACCACCATCGAAATCAGGCTGCCCGGAAGGTTGAACCAGCGCTGGAAATAGACTGCGTCCTGAAACGGGGTCAGGATGCTGACCAGTCCGATCAGTGCCAGCGTCATTGCTCCCAGCCACCACGAATAGCCGCGCATTTGGAGCTGCAAGTCGCCTTCGGTCTTCAGAACCAGCCATGTCGCGCCCAGCAGGGCATAGCCAATGACAACGGCCAGCCCGGTCAGGATTGAAAACGCCGTCAGCCAATCAAACCAGCCACCCGCATAGGCGCGGTCGGCGATATCGATGCCTTGCACCAAAGCACCAAGTGCAACGCCCTGACAAAACGCGGCCAGCACCGAGCCGCCAAAAAAGGCCATGTCCCACACACCCTTCCAGCGTTTGGTACGCCAGCGGTATTCAAAGGACACACCGCGAAAGATCAGGCCTAACAGCATCAGGGTGATCGGGATGTAGAGCGCTGGCATCAAGACGGCATAGGCCAGCGGGAAGACGGCAAAAAGCCCGCCGCCGCCCATCACAAGCCAGGTCTCATTGCCGTCCCAGACTGGCGCGACCGAATTCATCATCAGATCTCTGTCGTGGTCGGATTTCCCAAACGGGAACAGAATGCCGATACCCAGATCAAAGCCGTCAAGCACCAGATAGGTAAGAACGGCAAAAGCGATGATACCGGCCCAGATAAAGGCAAGATCGAATGGCATGATCAATTCTCCTTGGGCTGAGCGCCGGGAATGAAATTGGGATCAATCTGTGCTGCAGGTGTAATACCTGCGGCGCGGACTGGCCCGTCGTGAAGACCAGTCTTCGGGGTCGCTGGGCGTTGGTTCATCATGCGCAGGATGTAGAACACGCCCGCCCCGAAGACGAAGAAATAGACCACCGCAAAAGCCACTAGCGATGTGGCAACAGCGGGGGCGTCCACAGGGGCCAAACTGTCCGATGTGCGCAGCAGGCCATAAACTGTATAAGGTTGTCGGCCGACCTCGGTCGTGATCCATCCCGCAAGCACGGCGACGAACCCGCTTGGCCCCATCACAAGCGCTGCGCGATGCAACCATGGCCAGTCATACAACCCGTTGCGCCAGCGTGCCCAAATGCTCCACAGGCCCAGGCCCAGCATCGCAAAGCCGATCGCGACCATCACCCGGAAGCTGAAGAACACAATCGCGACCGGTGGCCACTCTTCCCGGGCGAACTCGTTCAAACCCTTGATCTGCTCGTCAATGGTATGGGTCAGGATCAGAGAGCCGAGATACGGAATCTCGATCGCATGATCCAGCCGACCGTCTTTTTCGTTTGGGATGCCAAACAAGGCAAAGGGCTGATGATCGCCTTCCCGGTCAAAATGACCTTCCATCGCGGCAACTTTGATAGGCTGATGTTCCAGCGTGTTCAGGCCGTGAAGATCGCCCGCCATGATCTGCATCGGCGTGACCACAACCGCCATCCACATGGCCATCGAAAAGGCGCGGCGGGATTCTCGATCCGCCCGGTCGCGCAGCAAATGCAGCGCACTGACAGCGCCGACCACAAAGGCGACAGTCAGAAAGGCGGCCAGCACCATATGTACCAACCTGTAAGGGAATGAGGGGTTGAATGTGATGGCCCACCAATCCAGCGGAATGAACTGCCCGTTTTCGCCGATACCAAAGCCAGCAGGTGTCTGCATCCAACTGTTCACAGCCAAAATCCAGGTGGCCGACATCAACGTGCCAACCGCCACCATGGCTGTCGCGAACATGTGCAGCCTGTCGCCTACGCGGTCCCGGCCAAACAGCATAATGCCTAGAAACCCAGCCTCGAGGAAAAAGGCTGACAGCACTTCATACGCCATGAGCGGCCCAACAACCGGCCCGGCTTTGTCGGAAAACACCGACCAGTTTGTGCCGAACTGATAGGACATCACAATGCCCGAAACGACGCCCATGCCAAACGCCATGGCAAAGATTTTTTTCCAGTAGTTGAACAAGTTCAAATAGGTTTCGTCCCGCTTTCGCAGCCACAATCCGTTCAACACTGCCAAATAGCTGGCCAGTCCAATTGAAAACGCCGGGAAGATAATGTGGAACGAGACTGTGAACGCAAATTGCACCCGCGCCAGGGTCTCTGCACTAAAACTTTCAAGCATTAGATCGGTTCCTTTTCGACAAGGCGAATGGCCGCCATCGCAGAGGACAGGCGCCGCAGCGCCCACTTGGAGCATGTTGAGATTTCAGATGAGACGATCAGAGCAACATCACCAGGAATTCGTGACATGAGTCTTCCTTTCCGATCTTGTCGTTTGCAATCCACATAGGTGGGTTCAGCATCGTCTTCAGTGACAAAATCACTGGGCTTGTAGAAAAGTTATATTCTTTTTAGAGTTTTGTTCGAGAGGACAAAATGAAGCTGACATCTTATTCGAATTATGCGCTGCGATCCTTGCAACTTGCGGCACTGAAGGCCCCCGATCGTATTCGGGTAGACGATGTCGTTCGCGTCCACGGGTTGGCCCGAACTCACATAGTGAAAATCGTGCACGAGCTTGGGCGCGCCGGATACCTTAAGACCTTGCGCGGTCGGGGCGGCGGGTTTTTGCTGGCCAAGCCACCGGGTGAAATTGTCATCGGCGATGTCATCAGATTGACCGAGGGCCCGCTGGATGTTGTCGAGTGTTTCAACCCGGAGAAAAACACATGCCCATTGATCGGCATTTGCAAGCTGTCACTTGCGATGCAGAAGGCAACACATGCATTCATGGCGGTGCTGGATGATCTGACCCTGGCGGATATCGCTTCGAACAAAGGTGAACTGCTGGCGCGCATTGCTCCGATTGAGGACGGCATAGTGGCACCCATCGGGAAAGCGCGATGACAATCACGGACTGGACCGAACGTTTTCAAGGTACAAGCAGGCTGCCTCGGTCCGTCCGCGATCGCCTTGTTTCGGCTGCGCGCATCGTGCGGTTTTCCAAAGGTAGTCAGGTTTTTGGTCCGGATAACGTGCCGGACAGCCTGTTTTTCCTCTACGAAGGCAGGATCCGGGTGTCGCAAAGCTCGGAATCAGGGCGTGAGATAGTGCTTTACCGGGTCGAGGCTGGTGAAAGCTGCGTTCTGACCACCGCCTGCATGTTGGCAGAAGAAGCGTATAATGCAGAGGGCGTCGCCGAAACAGATGTGACGGCGATTGTGCTGCCAAAACCCGCCTTCGACCGGCTGGCTGCCGAAGAGGACGCGTTTCGCAATTTCGTGTTTGCGGCCTATTCCCGTCGTCTGATCGACCTGCTGCGGGTCGTGGACGACGTTGCCTTCGGGCGCATCGATGTCAGGCTGGCCGAACGTCTTCTGTCCCTTGCCGGCGACAAGGCCGAAATTCTAGCCACACATCAGCAGCTTGCCAGCGAGTTGGGGACCGCCCGTGAAGTGGTGTCGAGGGTCTTGCATGATTTTCAAAAGCGCGACTTGGTCGCTCAGTCGCGTGGTCAAATCTCATTGATCGACAAGCCCGCATTACGTGCGCTGGCGCAAAGCGATTGAGGTATCGTGGAATATTTCTGAGTTTGGGTGACATTGTCACTGAAGATCTGTTCTCAAAGTTATATTTTCAGACGAGCTTTAGAAATAGGAGAACGAGATGACCGCCAATGTCGGAGCAATCGACCGAGTGCTGCGCGCCGCGCTGGGTCTGGCCCTGCTGTACCTTGCCTTCTTCAGTGCCCAGCCTTTGTTTGCCGAACCGCTGTACAAATATGGCACGGCGGTCATCGGGGGCGTCGTTTTGTTGACCTCGGCCATGAAAATCTGCCCGCTGTATTCGCTGCTCGGCATCAAGACCTGCAAGGCCTGCTGATATGGAAACCGCATTCACCCCATTTGCGTCTCTGAGCGGCGGCTTGCTGATTGGGTTTGGGGCCGTGTTGCTGATGCTGGGCCTTGGGCGCATCATGGGGGCCACCGGCATCATGTCCGGGCTGGTCTTTGCTAAAAACACGGCCGAGCTTTCCTGGCGGGCGGTACTGGCGGCAGGGATGATCCTTGCGCCGGGCCTGATCTATGCAGTGACTGGCAACATGCCTGCAATTGACGTTCCGATCAGTCCCCTGATGATCGTCATCGGCGGTGTGATTGTTGGGCTGGGCGCGAGCCTTGGGTCCGGATGTACATCCGGTCACGGTGTATGTGGCCTGTCGCGCATGTCCGTGCGCTCGCTTGTGGCCGTGCCGACCTTCATGGTGACTGCTGCAATCACCGTCTTTGTGATCCGCCACATGTTCGGAGGGTAGGGGATGCGACTGATCTTTGTATTTCTGACCGGCCTTGTGTTCGGCCTCGGGATTGCGATCTCGGGCATGATGAACCCGGCCAAGGTGCTCAACTTCTTCGATCTGGCCGGAACTTGGGATCCCAGCCTGGCCTTTGTGATGGGGGGTGCCTTGGTGGTTACCTTTGTCGGCTACCGCCTTGTCTGGCGCCGCGATGCGCCGTTGTTTGCAAGCCTGTTTCAGATCCCGACCTCGAAGGTTATCGACACAAAACTGATCGGTGGGTCGGCACTGTTCGGAATCGGCTGGGGGATCGCAGGGTTCTGTCCCGGCGCCGCCATTCCAGCGATAGGAACAGGCCGGTGGGAGGTCTTGTTGTTTCTGGGCGCGGTCGCTGTGGGCCTGGCTTTGGCCCGTATCCTGCAAGGCCAACCGTTGTTTTCCCGCTCGGCCAACGCCTGAACAGCGATCAGCAGGGCGACAGCCAGCACTCAGACTCCAAGCCGCAGCCGCTGTACCGGCGCCTTTAACCGGGCGCGGCAGGCCGCCATGCGCATTGCACGAATTGATTATGGATCAGGGCCGAGGTCACCGATCCGCCCTGACCAATAACAGGAGAACTGAAATGATTGACTACCCCATTGATATGAATGTCAAACCCGACGTTCAGGCGTTTTTCGATGAGGCCACGAATACAATCAGTTACATCGTGAAAGACCCGACATCCAATGCTTGCGCCATTGTCGACAGTGTGATGGACATTGATTATGCCGCCGGTCGCGTCACCTATGATCACGCGGATGAACTGATCCGTCAGGTCAAAGCACAAGGGTTGGTTCTGGAGTGGATCATCGAAACCCATGTGCATGCCGACCACCTTTCGGCGGCGCCCTATATCCAGCAGCAACTGGGCGGCAAAATCGGAATCGGCGACAAGATCATGGTCGTTCAAAACACGTTCGGTAAAGTGTTCAACGAAGGCACCGAGTTTCAACGTGATGGCAGCCAATTTGATGCGCTGTTCAAGGATGGTGATACCTACATGATCGGCAACATGCGCGCGTTTGCCATGTACACCCCCGGCCATACCCCCGCCTGCATGGTCCATGTCATGGGGGATGCAGCCTTCGCCGGGGACACGTTGTTCATGCCTGATGGTGGATCGGCGCGGGCGGACTTTCCGGGAGGCGACGCCGGTACGCTATACGACTCGATCCAGAAAGTGCTGAGCCTGCCGGACGAAACACGTTTGTTCATGTGCCACGACTACGGCCCCAACGGGCGCGATATCAGATGGGAAACTACAGTTGCCGAGGAGAAAACACATAATATCCATGTAGGCGGTGGCAAAACAAAGGAAGAGTTCGTCAAGTTTCGGACTGAACGCGACGCGACGCTGGCCATGCCGAAACTGATCATTCCGTCTTTGCAGGTGAACATGCGGGCTGGTGAAGTTCCGACCGACAAGGACGGAAACCCGATGCTCAAAGTGCCTGTGAATGCGCTGTGAAGAGGATACGAGCATGGAGATGAAGAAGATATCTGATACGCTCTCGGTTTCCCCTCAGATCGTGCAGGATGATATCGCGGCTATCAAAGCGGCTGGGTTTCGCGCAATCATCTGCAACCGACCCGATGGTGAAGGGGCCGATCAACCCACGTTTGAAGAGATCGAAGCTGCGGCCGAGCGCGTCGGTATCGAGGCGCGCTATGCCCCGGTGCAAACTGGGTTGGTCAAGGATGAAGATGCCAAAACGTTTGGTATCGCGATGACGGAATTGCCGGGGCCGGTTCTGGCCTATTGCCGAACCGGGACACGGTCGGCGACGCTGTGGTCGCTGAACGAGGCGGCACACAAGCGTCCGGTCTCTGAAGTTCTGGCCGCAACAAAAGCCGCCGGTTATGACATGAGCGGCGTGGCCCGCCGTATCGCAAATGGTGGCCGCACCCCGACGGATACTGGCGATGCGTCTTTCGATGTGGTCATCGTGGGTGGAGGCGCCGGAGGGATCGCGACAGCGGCCAGCTTGCATGCACGCAAATCCGACCTTTCGATCGCCATCATCGATCCTTCGGATGTGCACTATTACCAACCCGGCTGGACCTTGGTCGGGGGCGGTGTTTTTTCACCGGAACAGACAGCAAAGACCATGGGGTCTCTGATCCCGCGCGGTGTCAAATGGATCAAGGCCGCTGTGGCCGCCTTTGAGCCGCAGAACAACGCGGTCATTCTGGACGGCTGCCGGGTGGTGAAATACGGTCGTCTGGTTGTTTCACCGGGGCTCAAGCTTGACTGGGGTGCGGTTGAGGGGCTTGAGGAAACACTGGGTCGTAACGGAGTGACGTCCAACTATCGCTACGACCTGGCGCCTTATACCTGGCAATTGGTAAAAGAGATGAAAGAAGGTCGCGCGCTGTTCACGCAACCGCCAATGCCCATCAAATGCGCTGGCGCGCCGCAAAAGGCGATGTATCTGTCCGGTGACGCCTGGTTCCGAAGCGGCGTTCTGAGGGATGTTGACATTCAGTTCATGAATGCGGGCGGCGTTTTGTTTGGCGTCAAAGACTACGTTCCGGCCTTGATGGAATATGTTCAGAAATACGACGCGACGCTGAACTTTTTCCACAACCTGACCGCCGTGGATGGTGCCGCAAAAAAGGCGACATTCACTGTGGGCACGCCGGACACTAAACCACAGCAGGTCACCGTCGATTTCGACATGATGCATGTTTGCCCGCCGCAGGTTGCACCCGATTTTATCCGCGTCTCGCCCCTGGCGGATGCTGTGGGGTGGGTCGATGTGGATCAGGCAACGCTGCGCCACAAAAGCTTTGAGAACATCTGGTCGCTCGGCGATGTTATGAATGCGCCAAATGCCAAAACGGCCGCCGCTGCGCGCAAGCAGGCCCCAACCGTGGCGGACAATATCGTGGCTGACATCAATGGCGGTTCGCCTGTTTCAGCCTATGATGGCTACGGGTCCTGCCCCTTGACGGTCGAGCGCGGCAAGATCGTATTGGCCGAGTTCGGCTATGGCGGTGTGCTCAAGCCCAGCTTTCCAAAGTTTTTTGTCGACGGGACCAAGCCGACACGGGCGGCCTGGATCTTGAAGGAAAAGCTCCTGCCGCCGATCTATTGGTCGGCCATGCTGAAGGGGAAAGAGTGGATGGCGAAACCTGAACCTTTGAACGTGGCGGCCGAGTAGCCCGACGCCTGGCCAAAACAGCGCCGAAATCCAGAACGGCTGATCTATTCGGGCCCATCCCCATTTTGTCCAACCATTGTCAGGTGGTCAGAGCTGTAAGGCTCTGACGGCCGCCGTTTCAGGGCGTTGATCCGATGCAAAGTTTTCTTCGATACCTCCCCATCCTTGACTGGGGCCGTCAGTATGATCGGGCAGCGCTGTCCAACGATCTGATTGCGGCAGTGATCGTCACGATCATGCTCATCCCGCAATCGCTGGCCTATGCGTTGCTGGCCGGGCTGCCGCCCGAAGCGGGGATTTACGCGTCGATCGCGCCGATCATTCTATACGCGATATTTGGCACCAGCCGGGCGTTGGCGGTCGGACCGGTGGCTGTCGTGTCCTTGCTGACAGCATCAGCAGTGGGGCAGGTGGCGGAACAGGGCACGGCGGGTTACGCGGTGGCTGCGCTGACGCTGGCCTTTCTATCGGGGGGGTTTCTGATGTTGCTTGGTGTGTTTCGCCTTGGTTTTCTGGCCAACTTCCTCAGCCATCCGGTCATCGCCGGGTTTATTACTGCGTCCGGTATTCTGATCGCAACCAGCCAGCTTAAGCACATTCTGGGCGTCGAGGCGCACGGGCATACTCTGCCCGAAATGCTGGGCTCAATCCTGGGCCATCTTGATCAGGTCAACGGCATTACGGTGATCATTGGTGTCTTGGCCACGGGGTTCCTGTTCTGGGTTCGTAAGAACCTAAAGCCAATACTGCTCCGTCTAGGCATCCCACCCCTTTTAGCGGATGTGATGACCAAGGCCGGCCCTGTGGCGGCCGTCGTTGCAACAACAGTTGCCGTCTGGGCAATGGGGCTGGCAGGCCATGGCGTCAAGATTGTGGGCGAGGTTCCGCAAAGTCTGCCACCGCTGACAATGCCCGGGTTTTCGCCCGATCTGGTCAGTGCATTGCTGATGCCCGCGATCCTGATCTCGATCATCGGCTTCGTCGAAAGCATTTCGGTCGCGCAAACGCTGGCTGCAAAAAAGCGGCACAGGATCGATCCAGATCAGGAACTGATCGGGTTGGGCGTGGCCAATCTGGGCGCCGCCTTTACCGGTGGTTATCCTGTCACGGGCGGGTTCGCGCGATCCGTTGTCAATTTCGACGCAGGCGCCGAAACCCCCGCTGCCGGAGCCTACACCGCGATCGGTCTTGCGTTCGCGGCCGTGTTCCTGACGCCGCTTGTCCACTTTCTGCCCAAAGCCACGTTAGCCGCAACGATCATCGTGGCCGTGCTCAGCCTGGTGGATATGTCGATCCTAAAAAAGACCTGGCGGTATTCCCGAGCCGATTTCACCGCTGTTGCTGCAACCATCGTGCTGACTCTTGTGATGGGGGTCGAGGTTGGTGTGGCCAGTGGCGTCGCCACCTCGATCCTGCTGCATCTCTACAAAACGTCGCGACCTCACGTGGCCGAGGTTGGACTGGTGCCCGGTACTCAGCATTTCCGCAACATCCTACGCCACAAGGTAGAAACCGACCCTACACTAGTGACGCTGCGGGTGGATGAAAGCCTGTATTTCGTCAACGCACGGTTCCTTGAGGATCTGACCCAATCGCGTGTGACCGACGGGTGTGAGATCCGGAATGTCGTGCTGATGTTTTCGGCCGTGAACGAGGTTGACTACTCGGCGCTGGAAAGCCTTGAGGCAATCAATCACCGGCTGCGCGACATGGGTGTCGGACTGCACCTGAGTGAGGTCAAAGGGCCGGTCATGGATCGGCTTAAGACCTCGCATTTTCTGGATGAGCTGCACGGTCAGGTGTTTCTGTCGCAATATGATGCGTGGAAAACCCTGGCGTCCAGAATTTAGTTTGCGACAACCAGATCGATGTCACGATCCCGAAGCATTGTGGCGATCTCGGCAGGGGGGTCTTGATCTGTCACCAGAACATCCAGTTGCACCGAGTTATCCAACGCAATCGGCGCGCGTTTGTTGAACTTTTCACCATCGGCGACGGCAATGCGAATCTGGGCGTTCTTCGCCGCGATTTTGGTCAGGTTGGCCTCTTGCAGGTCGTGCAGCATAAAGCCCATTTCAGCACTGATTGCGCCGATCGAAAGTATCGCAAACTGAACATTCAGTTTTTGCACAAGCTCAATCGCCTCGGCGCCAAATGCGCCCCCATCGTGCTGACGCAGCTCGCCGCCCGCCAAAAAGACTCGATTGCTGTTATGTGAGCTGAGGGTATACGCGACAAAAACCGAGTTGGTCACGATCAGCAAATTTGATCTGACTTTGAGTGCAGTTGCCACATATGCCGTCGTCGATCCGATATCCAGAAACACAGAATCTCCATCGCTGATCATTTCAACGACAGAAGCGGCCAATCTGGCCTTTTCCTGTGCATGCGTGTCCATCCGGCTTTGAAAAGGTTGCTCTGTGACAGATTCAACAAGATGAACACCACCATGAACCTTGCGAACGGCCTGCGCATCCTCGAGCGTTCGGATGTTCCGGCGGATCGTCTCGTTCGAAACATCCAGTCGATTTGCCAAATAGCTGACGCGGCACGAACCACCAGCGCGCTGCAATTCCCGCAGAATCTCTTCCTCACGCTGGTTCGTGGTTTTTCTTGGTCTCGTCATGGTGCCTCCGCACGGTGTGATAAGAAGCGCTGTGATGAAACGCAACAAAAAGCCTAGTTTCCGGCGCCAAACTCCAGAATATTGAGGCTTTTAGGTGATAATTTGTGACATTATGTGGTTTTAATTGACTGATATGCAAATTTTCCGCAGTCTGTTTTCAATAAGAAGAACAATACTCACAAAAAGCCACAACCGGGAGCAAGAGATGACACGAAAAATCAGTGCCTTGGGCGCATTCGCCTTCGCAGCAACGACATCGATATCCGCAGTTTGGGCGGCAGAATCATCCGATCCGATCAAGCTGACGCTGCACGACTGGTCGGGCCAATTGATCAACACCAAGATCATGGGCTCGATCCTGCAACAGGCGGGATACAACGTTGAATATGTGCAAGCCGACTACATCGCACAGTTTGCGGGTCTTAAGACCGGCGACCTGCACCTGGCAATGGAAATCTGGGAAACCACTGGTCGCGAAGCGTTGGACGAAGCCACCGCCACCGGCAATGTGGTCAATGTGGGTGAGACCGGGCTGATGGCGATCGAAGAGTGGTGGTACCCCTCGTACATGAAAGACCGCTGCCCCGGCCTGCCGAATTGGGAGGCGCTGAAAGACTGCGCAGAAGAATTCGCCACAGCTGAAACTGACCCGATGGGACGCTACGTAGGTGGCCCCGTAACCTGGGGTGGCTTTGACGAAGAACGTGTTGAGGCGTTGGAGCTTGAATTCGAAGTTGTCCATGCAGGCACCGATGCCGCCTTGTTTGCCGAGTTGGAATCTGCCTACCAGCGCGAAGATCCAATCATGCTTTGGGTCTATGTCCCGCATTGGGCTCCGGCAAAATACGATGGCGAATTCGTCGAATTCCCACCGTTCTCAGCGGAATGCTATTCGGACCCATCGGTCGGCGTGAACCCAAATATGGCCTATGATTGCGGCAAGCCCCGAGGCCCGATTTGGAAAGCGGCCTGGTCGGGTCTGCAGGAAAAATGGCCCGGCGCTTATGACATCATCGAAGCCTACACCATCGAAAATGACGAAATGAGCGCCATGGTCGGCAAGGCAGACCTGGAGGGGGTCGAAATCGACACTGTGGTTGCGGATTGGATGCAGACCAACAAAGATCGCTGGTCTGGTTGGGTCTCGAAGTAATCCGTATGGCCGGGGCAGCCTCCTCTCTCTCGCCCCGGTCCTTTTCCAGCCTTTCGACCGGAACGCAAAATGACTCCGAAGCCGAAATTGTCCTGCCGTAATGTTTGGAAACTCTACGGTGCCAACGCTGCGTCTTTGTTGCAGCGATCCGCTAATCCGACTGAGCAGGATATCCGCTCGGCCGGTGTCATAGGCGCGGTACGCAACGCGAATATCGAAATTGCCGAGGGTGAGATTTTTGTCATCATGGGCCTGTCCGGGTCTGGCAAATCCACCCTTGTGCGATGCCTGTCGCGCCTGATCGAACCCACTGGTGGTGAGGTGCTGTTCGACGGGATTGATCTGCTGCGCGCCAGCGATGCCGAGCTGATCGAAATCCGACGCCACAAGATGGGCATGGTATTTCAGCATTTTGCACTGCTGCCACATCTGACTGTTCTGCAAAATGTTATGTTCCCTTTGACGATACAGGCCGTTCCGAAACCGGACGCCGAATCAAAAGCGCGCGAGGTAGTCGAGCTAGTCGGCCTCGAAGGGCGTGAGGACAATTACCCGCGTGAACTGTCCGGCGGGCAACAGCAACGCGTGGGCATCGCCCGCTCATTAGTCACTGAGCCGGACATTTGGTTTCTGGATGAACCCTTTTCCGCACTTGATCCGTTGATCCGACGTGAAATGCAGGATGAGTTTCTGCGTCTTCAGGAACGACTGCATAAGACAATTGTCTTTATCACCCATGATTTCGAAGAGGCCGTCCGCCTCGCTGATCGCATCGCGATCATGAAAGATGGTGAAGTGATCCAGATCGCCACCCCCGAACAATTGGTGATGAACCCTGCCACAGATTACGTGGCCGAATTCACCCATCACATTCCGCGATCCAAGGTCCTGACCGTGGGCGGCGTGATGAGTGGCGAATTGCGTGGCGAAGGCGATCCCATCCCGCTGAATGCAAAAGTGTCTGATGTCGCCGAACAGATCATCGCCGCAGACGCGCCCCTGCCGGTATCAGACGGGGCAGGGCAAGTGGTTGGGTCAATCGACCGCAAAGCAGTTGCACGTGTGCTGTTCGGCAAGGGCGATCGCGCATGATCGGTCTGACTCGAAAACAGACGGTCATTCTGGGACTGGTGATCTTTACGATCCTGCTTGGGTACTTCGGGCGCGACCTGTCCAAGACGCTGGATGCCCGATGGCTGACAAAGTTCCCATCGGCTTGGGTGATCCCGTTCAAAACGTATATCTCGTCGGCGATGGCGTGGTTGATCGAAGATGCCGCCGTCGGGCCGGTGTCTTTCACCGATGTGACGCGGACCATCGCTTGGGTCATTGAGCAGCCCTACAACCTTGTTCTGTCCCTCTTGGCGGACGGGTTTGCCCGTGGTCAGGGGAATGACGCGCAGGTCCTATTGCCCGCCATCAGCTGGATCGTAGTGACGACCGCCGTTGTTGCGTTGGGCCAGTATTGCCGCGATTGGGGATTGGCCATACTTGTCGGCGCGTGTTTCCTGTATCTGGCGATCTTTGGCCAATGGGACAGCGCCATGGTCACGTTGGCATCGGTTTTGATTGCGGTGCCGATTGGCGCGGGTGGCGGGTTGATGCTGGGCATTCTGGCCTATCGCCACCCGGTGTTCGAACGCATCATCTCGCCTATCCTCGACCTGATGCAAACAATCCCGATCTTTGCCTACCTTGTGCCTATTCTGTTCATGTTTGGGTTTGGCCCAATCTCGGCACTGGTTGCGACAATCATCTATGCCACACCACCCATGGTGCGCATCACCACCTTGTCGCTGAAAGCTGTTGACCCGGAAATTCTGGATTTTGGCCGCATGGCGGGTTCCACCAAGCGGCAATTGATGTGGAGGATTCTTGTGCCTTCTGCCCGTCATAGCCTGATGGTCGGCGTGAACCAGGTGATCATGCTGACACTGAACATGGTCATCATCGCCTCAATGATCGGTGCGGGCGGGTTGGGGTTTGACGTGCTGGCTGCATTGCGTCGGCTTGATATTGGCGCCGGGTTCGAGGCTGGCATCGCCATCGTTGTTCTGGCCATCGCCGTAGACAGGCTAAGCCAGGCCTTTGCCGAGCGTATGGGTCAGGTCCATAAACCTGCCGCTGGCCCGTGGGTGCACAGGCACCGCCGCACAACGCTGGTTCTGATCCTGCTGGTTCTGACCTGGGTGCTTGGCCAATTCTCGCCCCTGTTGCTGGAATACCCCGAGAGCCAGACAATCACCACTGGTGCCTTCTGGGATGACACGGTCGAATACCTGAATGTGAACTATTTCGACACGTTCGAAGCGATCAAAGTCTTTTTCCTGAACTGGTTTATGATCCCGATCAAAAAGGTTCTGCTGGGTATCCCGTGGCTTTGGGCAATTGCCATGCTGACCTTGCTGGGCTGGCATGCGGGGGGCTGGCGGCTGGCACTGCTGTGTTGCGGCATGGCTTCGTTGATCCTGCTGTCGGGCCTATGGGCCAAGGCAATGGTCACGGTCTATCTGTGCGGCGCGTCGGTGATCCTGGCGACGTTGATCGGGGTTCCGATGGGTGTCCTGGCGGCGTTGAACAAACGTGCGGGTACGGTGATCAACCTGCTGATCGACACGCTGCAAACCCTGCCCAGCTTTGTCTATCTGATCCCGGTGGTGATGCTGTTCCGCGTTGGGGATTTCACAGCGCTGATCGCCATCGTGCTATACGCGCTGGCCCCGGCGGTGCGCTATGCCGCCCACGGGGTGCGATCAGTTAGCGAGGATCTGATCGAGGCCGGGCTTGTCTCGGGCTGCACACCCGGACAGCTGTTGCGTCATATCCGTTTGCCAATGGCTCTGCCCGAGATCCTTCTGGGTATCAACCAGACGATCATGCTGGCCCTGTCCATGCTGGTGATAACCGCTCTGGTGGGCACGCGCGATCTGGGTCAGGAGGTCTATATTGCCCTGACCAAGGCAGATACCGGCCGGGGGCTGGTTGCAGGGCTGTCCATCGCATTCATTGCAATTATCGCCGACAGGTTGATCAATGCCGGTGCACGTCAGGCCCGGATCCGCTTTGGACTGGAGAGTTGAGATGAATCAACCCGATCTGATGACCCGCATCCGCGCGTTGCCCATCTGGCAGGGTGACATCACAGCCCAGCCTCTGGTTGGTGGCATCACCAACGTCAATTATCTGGTTCAGGACAGGGCAGGCAAATTTGTCGTGCGTGTGGGCGCAGATATTCCTTTGCATCAGGTCATGCGCTTTAACGAATTAGCGGCAAACAAGGCAGCGCATGCCGCAGGGCTTTCACCGGCGGTGGTTTATGCTGCGGGCGATCTGACGGTTCTGGATTATGTCGAAAGCCGCACGTTGACCGAAGAGGATGTGCGCCAGCCCGATATGCTGCCCCGTATTCTGGAGTTGGTGAAATCTTGCCATCGCGATGTTCCCAAATATCTACGCGGCCCATCGCTGGTGTTCTGGGTGTTTCATGTCATCCGGGACTATGCCGCAACGCTGAAAGACCGAGGAAGTTCGCATCTGTCACTGGTGCCCGAGCTTGTCGAGACGGGCAATCACCTTGAACAGGAGGCCGGGCCCTATGACATTGTGTTCGGCCATAATGACCTGCTGAGCGGCAATTTTCTAGACGATGGGAGCCGTCTGTGGTTGATCGATTTCGACTATGCCGGGTTCAACTCACCGCTGTTCGATCTGGGTGGTCTGGCCTCGAACAACGGCCTGTCTCCACAACAGGAAGACTGGATGCTGCAGACCTATTTTGAGGCTCCGGTGACGGCTGATCTGCGCCGCCGTTACAGCGCAATGAAATGCGCGTCTTTGTTGCGGGAAACCATGTGGAGCATGGTTTCCGAACTGACATCTGACATCGACTTTGACTACGCGGCGTACACAGCCGAAAACCTCGTGCGGTTCCGCACGGCCCTGGCAGATTTCAAAAATACCTGAGGACAGATATGACAGAACTCCCCTCTTCTGCAAAAGCGGTCATTATTGGTGGCGGTATCATCGGTTGCTCGACTGCTTACCATCTGGCCAAACTGGGCTGGACCGACACCGTTCTGCTGGAACGTAAAAAGCTGACCTCGGGCACGACATTTCACGCGGCGGGGCTGGTGGGCCAGCTACGCTCGAATGCCAATATCACCCAGTTGCTGGGATATTCGGTGGATCTGTACAAGAAGCTCGAAGAAGAAACCGGGCTTGGCACGGGGTGGAAGATGAATGGCGGGCTGCGTTTGGCCTGCAATCAGGAACGCTGGACCGAAGTAAAGCGACAGGCCACGACGGCCCATAGTTTTGGTCTGGACATGCAGTTGCTGACGCCGAAAGAGGCACAGGATTTGTGGCCGCTGATGGACATCTCTGACGTCATTGGCGCGGCCTTCCTGCCAACCGATGGGCAGGCGAACCCTTCTGATATCACGCAGGCTTTGGCCAAAGGGGCCCGCATGGCGGGTGCCAAGATGTTCGAGGATACCAAAGTCACGGATTTGGAGGTCGAGAACGGCAAGATCCGTGCGGTTGTCACCGAGAATGGGCGCATCGAATGCGAAAAGGTCATTGTCTGCGCCGGTCAATGGACTCGCGATTTTGCATCGCGATTTGGTGTCAACGTGCCGCTGGTGCCGATGGAGCACCAATACATGGTGACTGAACCCTTTGGCGTTCCCGGTGACCTGCCAACCCTGCGCGACCCCGACCGGCTGACCTACTACAAGGAAGAGGTCGGCGGGCTGGTCATGGGCGGGTATGAGCCCAACCCGATCCCCTGGGCGAAGGACGGCATTCCAATGGGCTTTCACTACACTTTACTCGATAGCAATTTCGATCACTTTGAACAGATCATGGAGCTATCACTTGGCCGCGTGCCAGCGCTGGAGACGGCTGGGATCAAAACCCTGACCAACGGACCCGAAAGCTTTACTCCGGATGGCAATTTCATCGTCGGCGAAGCGCCCGAGCTCAAGAATTTTTTCGTGGGCGCGGGGTTTAACGCCTTTGGTATCGCGGCAGGTGGCGGGGCTGGCATGGTGCTGGCGGAATGGGCTGCAAAGGGTGAACCTCCGTTCGATCTTTGGTCTGCGGATATCCGTCGCTTTGGGCGCCCGCATTTCGACACGGATTGGGTACGCACCCGCACCGTCGAGGCCTATGGGAAGCACTACACCATGGCGTGGCCGCATGAGGAACATGACTCGGGCCGGCCCTGCCGAAAATCTCCTTTGTATGACGCGCTGAAACAGCAAGGCGCGTGTTTTGGCGAGAAGCTGGGCTGGGAACGGCCCAACTGGTTCGCGGATACAGCTGCGGGTGAGGTCGCCAAAGACGATTACAGCTTTGGCCGTCAAAATTGGTTCGCCGCCGTGGGTCGTGAACACAAGGCTGCACGCGAGGCTGCGGTGCTGTTCGACCAGACCTCATTCGCCAAGTTTTCTTTGAAGGGTCCAGATGCGCTAGCGGCTATGAACTGGATTTGCGCCAATGACGTGGACAAGCCGGTGGGCGCACTGATCTATACACAGATGCTGAACGACAAAGGCGGGATCGAATGCGATCTGACCGTCGGTCGTGTGGCGCATGACGAGTTCTACATTGTCACCGGCACCGGCTTTGCCACCCATGATTTTGACTGGATCAGCCGCAACATCCCCGACGGCCTGAATTGCCAGCTGTTCGACATCACCTCGTCCAATGCAGTTTTGTCCCTGATGGGGCCCACGGCGCGGGATATTCTGACGGCTGTAACACGCGACGATGTCTCGAATGACGGGTTCAAATTTGGCACCATCCGCACCATTGGCATCGCCGGATGCCCGGTCAAAGCGCTGCGCGTAACTTACGTGGGTGAGCTGGGGTGGGAATTGCACTTGCCGGTTGAATACGCCCACACCGTCTATGATGCGTTGATGCAAGCAGGCAAACCGCACGGATTGGTGAATGCTGGCTACCGCGCCATTGAAAGCCTGCGCCTCGAGAAAGGCTATCGCGCATGGGGGTCGGATATCGGCCCCGACCATACCCCGTTTGAGGCTGGTCTCGGATGGGCGGTCAAGCTGCGCAAGAACACAGATTTCAAAGGTCGTGCAGCGTCCGAGCGGCAAAAAAACGAGGGCGTCAAGAAGATGCTGGCCTGCTTTACCGTCGATCCCGACGTCGTTCTGCTGGGTCGCGAGACGATCTATCGCAATGGCGAGCGGGTTGGGTGGCTGACCTCGGGTGGCTACGGATACACAGTTGGCAAATCGATTGGCTATGGCTATGTGCGCGATGCGGATGGCGTGACATCCAACGACGTTCTGTCCGGAGCTTATGAACTGGAGGTTGCAACAGAACGTGTCGCGGCCAACGTGCAGTTGGAGCCCCTATATGACCCCAAAATGCAGCGGGTCAAACTATGACAAGACTGTCTTCGCACGGCAGGCATGCTTTGCCTTTTTCTGATCCGAACAAGGTTACGCATCTGGGGCCGCTTGCCGGGTTTGGCGCGCATGCCAAACAGATCACCCAAATTGCTTCAGAGATTGTGATGGACCACTTTCGCAATACTCTGGATGTGTCCTTCAAGTCTGATGAAAGCCCGGTGACACAGGCAGATAAGGCTGTCGAAGCGGCTGTGCTTGCCTATCTGGAAGGTCATTTCCCTGACCACGGAGTCTATGGCGAAGAATACGGGCAAAAGAGGCTGAACAGTGAATACCTGTGGGTTGTCGATCCGATTGACGGCACGCGATCTTTTTTGTCCGGCCATCCCCTGTTCGGCTTTTTGCTGGCGTTGTTGCAGAACAGCGAACCTCAGATTGGTGTCGTCGCGATGCCAGCCTTGAACGAGGTCTATATGGGCGTGAAAGGGAAAGGTGCGTGGCTAAACGCTGACCCGATATCCGTTTCAAATACCACCCGGATGGACCGCTCGATCCTTTACGTCAACGAAGGCGATAAGATTTTTCAGAGTGAACCGCAGCTGTTCAATCGGTTGATGCAATCCGGGCAGACCCGCCGCTTCGCATATGATTGTTATCCGCATGCACTGTTGGCGGCGGGTCACATCGATTTGGTGTTCGACTATGACCTTCAGCCCTATGATTTCATGGCGGTTTCTGCGTTGGTTCACGCCGCCGGTGGTGTGGTGACTGACTGGGAAGGTAACCCGGTGGATTTATCCTCGGACGGTCGGATCATTTCCGCTTCAACACCAGAATTGCACCAGCAAGCGCTTGCGTTGGTCAACGCGTAAGGGGCGCTGGGTCTGCTCAACCATTGCCTATGGACCGAACTGGTGCCTTTGTCGGGGTCGGCACTTCTTGTAAGACTTTAGAACTCCAACCGAAACGTGGCGCCGGTTTCGACCGACAATGCTTCGATCCGCGCGCCAGCCTGATCAAGTATCGCCGCGACGATGGCCAGCCCCATTCCGGTCCCACCTGCATCCCGTCTGGTTGTGAAGAAAGGTTCCGCAATGCGCGCACGGTTTTTCTGGGAAATCCCGCTGCCATTGTCCGCTATCAGCAGGCTGTTTGAGATGATATCAAAGGTCATTGTCACTTCGGTCGCGCCATGTTGCAGCGCATTCTGGAAAAGATGATGCAAAACGATCTGACCTTGGTCTTTCGATAGCGGAAGGCATGTATCCGGATCAACCTGCAGATTAACCTCTAGCTCGGAAAACTCGATTGAGGCTGCCGCAACCATGTCGCTGAGCAGCGTAGGTGTCCGGTCAGTCTGAACACTTACCCTGGCCAATTCACGCATCCTGCCAAGAAGCGCATTCATGCGCTGACCTTCTTCCTGAATGTTGGACACCAGCTTTTTGTACCTGTCGCCCGCCATATCCGGATTACTGTCGGCCAGCAGTTCCGCCGCGCCGATGATGGCGGTGACGGGGGATTTCAGCTCGTGTGTGACATGGGTTGTGTAGGTTTCGATTGCCGCGGACCGCTCGGACAAAGTTGACGCCATGGATACAACGTTGTCACCCAAATCTGCCAGTTCCTGAACGCCGTAATGGGGCACTGGGCTCGGGACTTGTTTCACCCCGCTTGCAACATCTCTGCTCTGTCTGCTGAGGTCATGGATCGGGCGCGAAATAAGGCGCCACAGAAGCGCGCCAACCAATGCGGCTGACAGCACCATAAAAATCGCCAACAACCCCAGCGTATATCGTTCCTGAAACAGGAATTTCCGCAGGTCCATTGGTGTTCGCGACAGGTAAACGGCGCCGATAACGCGGTTCTCCAATACAACGGGGTGGGCCACAAAAACCCGGTACGAGGTGTCCCGGCTTAGGGAATTCATCACATGTCGTTTGGTCTGATCGTCCCGGTATCGCAGCAGCGTCCCGGTATCGCCGCGCAAAGCTTGCGCAACCTCGGGGACATGCGCGAAGGACCCTGCCATGGATCCGCTGCCGGCAATGATCTGACCGGAGTGATCCAGGAAAAGATAACCTGAAAGCGTGGTTTTCTTGGCCTTCGCGGCCAGATGCGACAGCTCGTCGGATATTTTGGCATAAGGCCGATCAACCTCGTCCGACGCGGTCACCGGGTCTGGGCGGGGGGGTGATACCTGTCCGTGGAACAAATCTAACTTGGGCGGAATCGGGTGATAGTCCTGCGCAAGAAACGCGATGTGTTCTGGGGACATCTCGTGCCCAACCTGCGGTGAGGGCTGATGTTCAGCAAAGGCTTTGGCATAAACCTCGGCGAATACAGCGGCCTGCGCCAGCAGACTTCTCTCGGTTTCCCGCGCGAATTGATTGCTGGACAACCGGGCCCCTAACACGCCGACAATTGGCAAAGCCACGAGGCACAGGCAAACCATCGAGATCACCAAGGCCAGTGATGGGCGCCATTTTCGCGTGACCTTCAGCACTGACAGTTGCCTAGCTTTACCCCAACCCCATGAACGGTCTGGATTAGTTCTGGATAGCCAAGCATGCGTGCTTTTTGACGGATGTTGCGGATGTGGCTGTCTACCGTGCGACCAGAGAGATATGTGTTTTGCCCATAAACCAGCTCAATCAGCTGCGACCGCGAAAAGACCCGGTCAGGCGCTTTTGTCAGGATCGCCAACACCGCGAATTCGATACCGGTCAATTGAACCTCGGCATCTGCAAGGGTGCAACGATGGGCGGTCTCGTCCAGACGCAAATCCTGATAGATCGTTGATGTGTCTTTCGGGGTTGGTAGAGCCGCTCGCGCCAGAATGGCTTTGATCCGCAGCACCAGCTCGCGCGGACTGAACGGTTTGGTGACATAGTCATCCCCACCGGTTTGAAAGCCCAGAATGCGGTCAATCTCCTCATCGCGGGCCGTTAGAAACAGGACGGGCACCGACGATGTCCGACGTAATTCCCGACACGTATCCAGCCCGTCCATATCCGGCATACCGATATCCAGCACAATCAGATCGGCGGGGTGATCTGAAAAACGCTCCAGCGCGTCCAACCCGGTTGCGGCTTCTGTCGTTTGAAACCCCGAGTCCTCCAACGCAAAGCGTACGACATCGCGAATGCGGGCATCGTCATCTACGATAAGGATGTGGTTCGCCATGGGTGTCTGCCGTTGAATTTGCTCTGTTGTGTCGATCACAGATCACACTGCCGTCGGCCCGGTCAAGTGAGACGACGGGCTGATGTTGCTGCCGTGGCACGCGCCAGTTGATATCACCATCCAGCCACCACGCGTCAGTTTGCAGTTTGTACGGAACCCCCCTCATGCCGGTTTCCTCCGCAGACCGGTCAGGCGCAGGGTCGCAAGGGCCAGAAGGGTCAATATGCCAAACAGTGTTTGCGGCTCAGGGGTCGAGGACCCGCTGAACCCGGTCTTGGGGTAGGCTGCAGCACTAACACCCGCGACCTGAGGCAAAGGCACGGCAGTTTTCTGGGCTGGCAAGCCGCTTTCGTTAACGATGGTTTTCGAGACGGCGACAAAGGATGTGTACCGCGTTTGCAGGTTGAATCGCATCCCCAGATCGGCAATTTGCGTCTTCAATGTGTCCTTGTCACCAGCTTGCACCGCGATAGCGCGCTCCAGATCCGCAATGCGTGACCGGGCCCAGGTTAGCGGGATAGAGGCACCTTCCGACTGATCGTCTTCAGAGTCGGATTCCGCCGGTAACTTCAGCGACAAGGGCATCGCAGCCTTGCGCCCTTGTACCAGACCGTTGATCTGCACATTTGCCGGTCCGCCGCCGTTGTAGCGGGCCAACACACGTACCGATCCGCCATCAAATAGGTCGGGGACGCGCTGCGGGACCACGTCGGTGACTTGCAGTTCTCCCCAGTCGATCGAGATATCCGTCAGAACCGGCGATATAAGATCGCGGGCAAGGGTTTCGGCCACATCGTCAGCGCGATCTGTCGGATCGACATAGCGCGCATAGCCGCGTCCTTCGTCGGCCATGGCATCAAGCAGATAGCGGTTGACCGCTGTCCCCACACCAAAGGCATAGACGCGGGCGTCGCCGATCTGCCTGCGGATCGTGCGCAACACTGTCGCTTCGTCGCCGATATAGCCGTCGCTCAGGAAAACAACGACACGCAAGGTATTGTCCGGTCGCCGTGTTGCGAATGCGGTGCGGATGGCATTGTCAATCTCGGTCCCGCCCGAGGCGCGCAGATTTCGCACAAACCGAAGCCCCGCCTTTGTATTGCGCTCAGTTGCAGGAACCGCATCGGTGGAGAACTCAGATGCGTCCGAGGAAAACCGGATCACGCGGAAGTAGTCCTCGGGCCGAAGTCCCTTGAGGGCGGCTTGCATGAACCGTTTGCTGGCATCCAGCGGCGCACCGCCCATGGACCCGGATGTATCCAGAACAAAAACAAGCTCGCGCGCGGTGATCTGATCAGGGTCGGGGATGTTCGAGGGTTCAATCATCAAGGATACAAAACCACCACGCGCATCATGATGGGACAGGACGCCCGCAGTCACATCTTCACCACCCAGTTCATAGCGCAGGATCACATCTCGGTTGTCGATGACACGTCCGGACAGAAAGCTTGCCTGAATCGAGTTCTCTGCCTGCTCGGTTTTAAGATCATGGGTGGGGCTGGTCAGGCTAGATACCGGAATGGCGGCTTCAAGGGTTACGTCTAGCGACACGCGGTCCATGTCGATCTCATCCGGGATCGTCAGACCCACAACTGGTGGATAGTCCGGCACTTTGGCGACCTGCCAACCACCACTCGAGACATTTGCATCAATCACCAGATCGTCGGACCCATAGAATTCTTCGGCGGATGGGGATCCCGGGGTGCTGCCTTCGTAGCGGGGCCCGACGACTAGCGGCAGAACAAGTTCATAAGCGCCATCGATTTTAGGAACCGCCTGAACGTAGCTCAGGGTTACGGTGATGGGCTGCCCGGGCATCAGATTGGCGATGTTCTGCGTGAACATATTGGGACGGTGCTGGGTCAAAAGCGCTGCGGCCTTACCAGATTCTTCCGCATTTTTGAACGTCTCTTCCGCCTCGGCCGTGTGTTGGATCTGGGCCTCAACCATCTCCTCGCCCACCTGCATCTGCATGGCATAGATCGCGGCTTTTTGGTTCAGTGGAAACAGGTATTCCGCCGACATCGGTGCATCTGACGGGTTGGCAAAAACCTGACGAACCTGAACAGTTGCCAGATCCCCCTGAATGTCCACACTCAGGTCCGATTTCAGCAGGGGCATGTCCATTTGCCCGGAAGCGCTCGTCCCGATGACACGACCAGCAATCTCATCCGCGGTCTGAGCGTGAAGGTGTGATGCCCAAATCTCGGGCAACATGAGAAACGAGAGCGACACAATCTGACGTATCATAAGTCGGTTCCTTTGATGTTTTGAATGTCGAGCGCAGCAAGCGCCGCTGCGTCCAGGTCGCGGCGTAGTTTGGCGTCCAAAGCCCATGGCGTGATCCGTTGAATGCTGCTCCAGGTTCCGTTGGATCCGTTCATCCAGCGCCAGATCGCTTCGCCAACGCTGGGTGTGACCTGCCCGGACTGCGCCACGTAGCTGAAGGCGACCAACCACTGGTCCCCCTCAGGTCCGGTGGCCTGGTAGTAGGCGCTGGGAACGCCCTCGTAGCGGGTGCCGAGGAAACGAACCGCGTAGCCCAGACCGCGCAGGCAAATTTCCGGGGCATGCAGATGCCGCAGCGGTGCGCGGGTGCTGACCACGTTCAAGCCCAAGGGACCGAACTGAACTTTCCGCGCCTGTCCGCCGTAGGTTTGGAAGTAAGACGTCTCGATACTTGTCAGCGGGACGTCGTCGGCCACAAACCCCTGAACCTGACTGGGAAGGATCGGCGGCGTGACCGATGCCGAAACGTCCACCGGATCAGCTTTTGTTGATATGATACCCAAGCTGCCCGCAAGACAGGCCAGGCAGGCTGACGCTCGGATCCATTTCGGCACAGCCGGTGTTTTGGGCCTTTGCGGTTGGGGGCGGACAGGATTGGAGCTGTAGGGGCGGTAGAATAGGGCAAAAGGCAGAACTGTTAGCCCAAGCGTCAGCAACCCGATGGCCGAATGCATTGGCTCGGACATGACATCCAGATCATGCGCAAGACCAACAGCCAAAAGCGAAATCCGCAAACTGTTGCCGATCGTTGCGCTTACAAGCACGGCAAAAAGGCTGAGGATGCCCACATGCCAACACGGACGCATCACTGCGTTCTGTGCCACCACAAAGGCCAGCGACAGCAACAAACCTGACGCGCCGGAACATGGAAGGTCCACCAGAATGTCGCGTTGTTCCAACGTGATCCGAACACCATCACAGATCACTTCGGAGAACAGAGGTTTAAGTATTTTGCAGGATAGGTCCGCCGACACCATTTGCAGCGGAAATCCCATCGTGCGCTGCAAAACCATCTCGGTGGGCAAGGAAAACAGAAAGAGCGCCGCCATCCAGAAAGGTGACGGCGCAAAGGGTCTATGGTTTAGCCGCAAAAGGCCAACCAGCGCAAACACATCAACTGCAAGGGCCAGTGCGCTTAGGATGTTGATGGCCAGAACCTGCCCAAGCAACCGGACCAACGCCGCCAGAAACAGAAGCAGTAAAACGGGCGCTTTTGCACCAGCTGCGACGGGCTTGCCACTCAGTAAACTGGCGACGCCAAGACCAAGGATCAGAACGACGTAAACATAGCCGTAAGATCCGTAGGCCGGGCTGACCCAACTTTGGAAAAGCCATTGCAGCGGTTGTGCCGCCAGAATGAGTGATGCTGCGGCTAACGCGGACCAGGCAAGGGTATCAACGCTCAAATATCTCATGTCGTCTGGTGTGACGACCAGATGCGCACTTCCCCGGTCCGAGTCGTGCAGATTTTGATGAGAAACGCGTTATCTCGCGTGTTTTGAGTTTGCTCACCGACCCCGTGAAATCGGTCGGGCCGCGCGGAAGTTGGTGCGTTTGGAGGAGTAAAAGAATACGCCCGCCAAAATGGCGGGCGTACAGATTCTACAAAGCGGGGCTCAGATCTTGTACAATTCGTACAAAACGCGCTTAGCGGCGGATGCCCAGCTTTTTAATCAGGTCCTGATAGCGTGCTTCTTCTTTGCCCTTCAGGTAGTCCAGCAGCTTACGACGCTGGGCAACCATCTTCAGCAGACCGCGACGACCGTGGTTGTCTTTCTTGTGGGTCTTGAAGTGCTCGGTCAGGGTGGTGATGCGCGAGGTCAGGATGGCAACCTGGACTTCTGGCGAACCGGTGTCGCCGTCCTTGGTGCCGAATTCTTTCATAACGCGTGCTTTTTCGTCGGCAGTAATCGACATCGGGGTCTCCTTTAAAGGTTAGCGTGAATGGCGCAGGCCGGGATGTCGTCCAGCACAGGCCCATGGAGAAAACCGCACCGATTCCGATGCGGATGGGCGCGTATAGGCGCTTTTACAGGGAATAGCAAAAGGATTCTGCGGGCTCAGCCGGTCTGTCCGTATTGCGTTAGTTCAGCCTCTGATATCAGCTGAATATCAGTGCTTGTTATGCCTTCCGCGCCGTACAGATGCGCCACTTCCTGACCGTTGACCAGGACACGTGTCAAATTGGCATTCTCGTTATCGGTTTCAATCTCGATATCCGGGTCAATCGGATCGTCCCATGTGATCAAAAGCTTGTCCTGACCCGGTTGGAACCCCATGACCGCGACCTCTTCGTCATCCTCATCAGTGTCCAATATGATATGGTCACTGCCCTCGCCACCGGTTGCGACATCGCCGCCTTGGGCCAGAATCGTATCATCGCCCGCGCCACCATTCAGGAAATCGACCTGCGGCGCGCCGTTCGCATCATCGCCGTACAAAACGTCGTTTCCATCACCGCCAAAAACTACATCTGCGCCCGCGCCACCGGCCAAGGTGTCATCGCCGAAACCTCCATGCAGCGCGTCATCCCCCGCACCGCCAGCCAAACTGTCGTTGCCCTGTCCGCCATAAAGCGCATCTGCGCCTTCGCCGCCGTCCAACTCATCTTCGCCAAGGTGACCATACAGACTGTCATCACCGTCATTGCCGACCAACAGATCATCACCCGCGTCGCCATGCAGGACATCGTCGCCGTGCCCGCCTGACATCAGGTCAGCGCCCTCGCCTCCATGCAATACGTCGTCACCACAGCTGCCGGAAATGTCGTCATCGCCCCCATATCCATTGATCTGATCGTCGCCATCCCGCCCGGTCAGGACATCCACACCATCCGTCCCGGCAATGACAAGATCGCCTTCAAATTCTGAGATTACAGCGCCAGTCGAGGGGTCTTCTGGTTCGGATGTTTCGGGTTCCTCAACGTTCTCACCGGCCTCAAGCAAGTTCCCTTCGGAAACGTCTCCTGATAAATCATCTTCGTGTGAGTCCTCTGCCCCATCTTCGTCGGCGAGAAACATATCGCTCATCGCGTAAGCCGCGCCACCTACAGCGGCCAATCCAAGCAATCCGGCCAGAAACATTTGAACCCTCCGAAAGCGTGCTGCCCCGAGGGTGAAATATCCCATGTCTTCAGGCCTTTGGTCAAAGACTGGCTGAGGTTGTGGTTAACTCTTTGTCACCACTCCCAGGGCTCGGGTTGCTGCGTGTACGCTATGTATAAAGGGTGTTTGGGGTGCCCGTCCTTGGTCAGGCCCAGATGAAACAAGGGCTGTTTGGTGCCGCGAAGCAACTGTTCAACTGATGGGCCGCGCTCAAGATGTGCGCCATGGGTGCCCCAAGCGGCAATGACCTGATCGGCCCAGTGCACACCGTCCAGAATAGCCGTATCATTTTCCGGTCCCACCGGATCGGCTGCGGCGCGCATTTTGCGCGGATCGGTATCGCGCCAAGCAAAGATATTGGTGACCTGAAACGCCCCGAATCCAAGCGCCCGCGCCCGCCGTTCGCAGCGTTCCACTGTCGGGTCATTCTGCACCTCGGTTGCCGTGGATGGGTTTAGCATCACGAACAACGCTCTGCGACCTTGCGGGTCCCAAACTCGGGTCAGGCTATAGCGGTATTTCTCGCAATCGGAATAGACAGCGGTTGAGGGCGCATCGCCCTTGGTATGGGTGCGGGTAATCATGAGATTCGCCTAGCACGGCTGTCAGCTGACGAACACCCGGCTGGGATGCAATTCGCCTGATTTGTAGATACCCACCGCCACGGCCTGACCGTCCAGCGAGGCCCAGGCTTCGTCGCCATATTCCACGTCCGAGGCCAGAACCATGCCTGGGTTGCCATTGCGCAGACGGGTGGCGCCCTCGGGCGTGCACTTCAATTCGGGTAGGTCGGTCAGGCCTGTTTCCAGCGGATGAAGATACTCGTCCAGCGCGGTGGTTTTGGCCATCTCGTCGATCTGCTCGATGTTCAGACCATCTTTGGCCTCGAACGGGCCGGACCAGATACGGCGGAGCTCGCGGACGTGGCCGTGGCATCCCAGCGCAGCGCCCAGATCACGGGCGATGGACCGGACGTAACCGCCTTTGCCGCAGGTCATTTCCAGAACGACATGATCGTCATCAAGGCGGTCGACCAGCACCAGTTCTTCGACCCACAAGGGGCGGGCGGTCAGTTCCACGTCTTCTCCGTCACGGGCCAGCTTGTAAGCGCGCTGGCCGTCAATCTTTACGGCGGAGAATTTTGGGGGAACCTGCATGATTTCACCTATGAAAGGCGACAGGGCTTGCTTGATGTCATCATCGGAAGGCCGTGCCGCGCTTTCGGCAATCACCTCGCCCTCGGCATCGTCGGTATTGGTCGCCTGACCCAGACGAACAGTGAATGTGTAGGCTTTCAGGGCATCGGTGATGTAGGGAACGGTTTTCGTGGCCTCGCCCAATGCCACGGCCAGAACGCCAGTTGCTTCAGGATCCAGCGTACCAGCGTGTCCAGCCTTCTTGGCGTCCATCGCCCAACGCACTTTATTGACCACGGCGGTCGAGGTCATGCCCGCAGGCTTGTCCACCACCAGCCAACCGGAAATGTCGCGACCCTTGCGTTTGCGTCCCATCTTGCACCTTGAATCTTGCTGAGGCGCGCGACCTATCGGATCACATGTGCCCTGTCAATTTCAGGGCACGTCTTCGACAACGCCAACAATCGGACCCAGCGAAAACCCAACATCGGAACGGTTCGCAGCGCGGTCGTAAACGCGTGAGATATTGCCGTCAAAGAACAGCGCATTTGGTGTTTCCAGCACGTCTCGAAACAGGCTGCCAAACTCGTGGAAGGTCACGTAGTCTTCTGAAATGGCAAAAACCGCGCGCGTTCCGTCTTTGCTGGTCCCAACGCCATTGCGGATGTAACGAGAGGTCGAATCGAGCAGGAACCGTGGGTGAAGCTCTCCATCGATCACCAGCATCGGGCCGGATTGGCTGGCGAAGCGGCATTCCGGTGCTTGATCGATGAAATCCAGCGTCTCGAACACATCGGCACGGCCCTCTCGGATGCAGAAGACACCGTTGGGCAGCAGGCCGAAATTACCCGGACCGGGATTTGAGATCACGCGCATGACCTCCTGCCCGTCTTCGACATAGTGGCCGACGGGCGAGCGGTCGTCGTGATACATGCCCGCATTCATTGCAAAGGCCAAGCGCTTACCTGTTGGCTCCAGCGTTTCATTCACGGATGAGAAATGCCCTAACAGTTCGTCGTTTTCGTCCTTCAGGAACAGGCGCAAGTCTTCAGTCGCGGCATCCACCTCGCAGATGGTGTACCGCTTATCCTCGTGAGTCAGTTTTTCGCAGGTGACTGCCGAGGCTTGCGCCGCCCAGAAGACAGCGCCCAGAACTATAAGCGTGCGGATCACTCGTCCAGATCGCGGCGCACCGCGTCCTGATCGAACATCCGGCGAGTGTCATCCAGACGGTCGAACGTGTCATCCAACCGGAACCGCAGATCGGGCGAGAATTTCAAACCAACCTTTTTGCCGACCATGCGCCGCAATTCGTGTTTGTTACGGGCCAGCAGCTCAATCACGTCCTCCTGCCCTTTGCCACCCAATGGCAGCACATAGGCGGTTGCGATCTTCAGATCGGGCGAGGTGCGCACTTCACCTACGGTGATCGACATGCGGTTCAGGTCGGGGTCGTGGACATCTCCGCGTGCCAACACTTCGGACAGGGTGCGGCGGATCAGTTCGCCGACACGGAGCTGTCGTTGGGACGGGCCGGGGCCATCGTGGAATTTGTTCTTAGCCATAAACCCCGATCTAAGCGCAAAGCGGGGCTTTGCCAAGCGGCCCCGAACCGGGTAGGAGGCTTTGAGCCGAATTTGACAAGAAGGACCAGCGCAATGACCCATATTCCGGGGATCGTCATCACAGGGGCTTCGGGCCGTATGGGGCAGATGTTGATCAAGACCGTGACTGACAGCGACCGGGCGCGACTGGCCGGAGTAGTCGAGCGCGAAGGGCATGACTGGATCGGTCAGGATGTGGGCGAAGCTATAGGCGGTCAGGCACTGGGCATCACTGTGACCGACGATCCGCTTGAGGCTTTTGCACAGGCACAGGCGGTGATCGATTTCACCGCCCCTCAGGCGACACTGGAGTTTGCGGCGCTGGCGGCGCAAGCGCGCTGTGTGCATGTCATCGGCACCACTGGCATGACGGACGAACAGATCGCCGCGCTGGAACCAGCCTCGCGCCACGCTGTGATTGTGCGGGCCGGGAATATGAGTCTTGGGGTCAACTTGCTGGTGCAGCTGACCAAAAAGGTCGCGGCCGCACTGGATGAAGATTTTGATATCGAAGTGATCGAAGGTCATCACCACCACAAGGTTGATGCACCGTCAGGCACGGCACTGATGCTGGGCGAAGCGGCTGCCGAGGGGCGGGGCGTTAATCTGGCCGATGTGTCGGACCGGGGTCGCGATGGGATGACCGGAGCCCGCAAGCGCGGCGACATCGGGTTTCACGCCATCCGCGGTGGCGACATTGTCGGAGAGCATGATGTTCTGTTTGCTGCACCGGGCGAACGGATCGTGCTGCGCCATCTGGCCACCGACCGCGCCATCTTTGCCCGCGGCGCGCTGAAGGCGGCGCTGTGGGGGCAAGGCAAGGCTCCGGGTCAGTATGACATGGTGGATGTATTGGGGCTGTAAGCGCTCCTAGAGATATGTAGCCAATACAATAAAAATCACAAATGCGATTACCCAAAAGAGCATCGCTGTTATGAGTGATGCCCCCTGCAACAATAGTAGCCTAAACATTTTTGCGTTTGGGATTAGCGGTATAGCATTGGGCATATGAGGGTCATGGCATCTTTCAACCATGAAAAAGTAATTCGCCGCTCCATATGCATTGAGCAGAAGCCGTCTGCGAGTCGGAGGGATGCCCCGTGCCTTGGTCCAAAAATCAATAAATTCATCTTTGAAGTTAAATATTGGGAAAATCGAAGCGAGAAGAATCATAGCGGCCCATGATGAGAGAGTCATGACAACCACAAATCCGATCATGATAAGAAACAGAGTAATCAATTTCGTTTACGGTTCACTATTGTAAGATTGCGTTTCTATCCTCTAAAGGCCGCCAGACCGGGCGGTTTCGCGCCGTCCTGTTCTACCTTCGAGAACAGCAGCCCCAGCCGCTGATCCCATGTCGGGTACTGGCCTGTCAGGGCAAAAGTAAGTCGTTCGGCCCCGATGGATATGCCAAGGGGTGCGACCTCTCCTGCAATCACAATTTCTCCGATCTCGGTCCAGTTGGGTGATGGCGGATAGGTGGCAGGCGCGGGCTCATCTGTCTCGCCGGCGCGATAGTAGACACCCATGGTCACGAGGTAGTCCTCGCCAAAGCGGTCCGGAAAGAAATATCCCGAAGCATCGCGCGCGGCCAATGCTTCGACATCGTCCCGCAGCAGAACTTTTTCTGGGAAGGGCAGGCCCATTTCGTCCAGAACAGGTCGCATATCGGTGGATTGCGGGACACTGACAAAGGCAATGCGCGCGGGGTCCAGACCAAGGTTGCCAGTCAATATGCGCACCATCAGGCGTGTGGCGACCTGACCATCCGTGCCGCGGGCTAGGTGACAGCCGATTTCGTGAAACAGGGGCAGAATGTCAGCACGGCTCTTTTCCGCGATATCCCCAACACGGGCTAAGGGCTGAATAACAAAGGCCTCGTTTGGCAGGGCAGATTGGTCAAAATCATGTCTCAGCCCACCATTGTAAGCATCATCCCCGGTGACAATGGACAAAGGCTGGGTTTCAGCAAAACCGAGATCTGAAAACACGTCTTTGAGCCTGGCGAGTGTTCTCTCAAACGCCGCCTCAAAGTCCGGGTTCGGATCGATATTTGCATTAGTAACGCCTGGAAGGACTGCACCAAGCGTGGCTGCGGTGCCCAATTGCACAGCTCTGCGTCGGTTCAATTCCATGTCGCGGCCCTTCTTTTAGTGCATCTACGGTTCCATCTCAGACTATCGCAGAAGATTGGAGCAGATGTTAAGAAATTCTGAAAACCCGTTGGCAGGCCTAGGGCGCGGTTTTCAGATCAGGTTTTGACCGGGCCCGTTTAGGCGGCACCCAAATGCCGATCGACCATCCGCTGCACTATAGGGGCAAAATGGGAAAAATCGGGGGTCTCCATGTTGGCGCGTTTTCCAGCTTCGTCCAGATACCGCACCTGAATGATCTCTTTCAGGTTCGGATTTGCCTCGAACTCGGTCACTTCCTCGGCGCTCATCGGTCCGCCCTGTAACTCTAATGTGTGGACCGATGCCTCGGACAAACGGCTGAAATACTCAGGCTTGGTGGCGCACAGGTAGCGTTTGGCCGCGACATGATAGCGGCAACAATCGGTGATGACGGTTGGAAAGAACTGCTCTAGCACATCTGCGCCTGCGTCTTCGTGATGGCGGTCTTCGGTATCGTCCGGGTGATAGGTGCCGAACTCGGACGTGAAATGCCCGATGTCGTGCAGCAGGGCACCGACAATGATCTCTTCGGGCATCCCATTCTGCTCGGCAATAGTTGCACCTTGCAGCATGTGTTCGGCCATGGTCACTGGTTCGCCCAGATATTCCTCGCCGCCGCGACGGTCGAAGATATCTGCGATGAAGGCCACGATATTGGCGCGGGTCAGGGTCGAAGAGTCGGGTTTCATTCCGCCGCCTCCGGCTGCGTCGTTTCCATTGCCGCTAGAGTGGACAGCAGCCCGTCCTTATCGGCATAGCATCCCTGCAACCAACGTGTTCCCGAGCCGGAATAGCCCAATCGCGCGTGCAAGACACGGGTGTTGTCAACGATGAAGCTTTCGCCCGGTTCAAGCTTGAACGACACGCCCATGTTTGGGTCGTCGATAATCTCTCCCAACTGGCGATAGGCGGCGTAGTAAGCCTGCATCTGATCGAAGGGCACATCTACAAACGGTGCGGATGAACGGTTGTTGAACCGGATGCCGATCAGCTCACCGTCAGGCGAAAGCTCGATCATAGGGCGCCGCGAGCGCAGGCAGACACCGCCCGAACCCTTGTATTCGAAACGGGCGGGATAACCTGCGAGCAGATCAAACCCTTGGGGATTCAGCTCATGCAGGCGCTGGGCGGCGCGAAAGCCATCGACGACAATAGAATCGCCACCTTCTGCCGAGTTTTCAAGGCAGTATAGGATCTGCAGAGTTGGCACCGGATCGCGATAGGGGTTGTCGGTGTGGGCCTGCAACCCGAGGCCGGTATAGGCTAGGTTGGTTGGGTTCACCTCGGTCCGGACTTCGAAATAGGGCCCATAGTTGGTTTCGCGCACATAACCGAACAGATCGGTCATCTGCAGCAGAGACTCCGGATCGGTGGGGCCGCCGGTCAGCTTGGCAAATCCAAACTCTGCAACAGCGGCCAGCCAGTCGCGTTTGGCGGTCGGGTTGGTGTGTACGTCGGACCAGTCGGCGCTGGGCGCGTCAAAACCACGTTGCCACGTGGTCAGACCGGGCGTGAGCCAGCCGTTTTTTTGCACCCTGTCCCAGTCATAATTATGCGCGGCCAGCCAATCGGCAGGGAAGGTGACCGTTTTGCCTTCGGGTTGAAACGTGACGCTCAGATCGCCATTGCTGATCGTGGCGGCGCTGACGGAAATATCGGTTGGGATATCGCCGATTGTGATCAGGCGTTGGCCATTTCCGGGTGCGCGGGTTTCAGGGTCAAGCGCGTTGTCGCGCAGCCAGATGGCGTGGAAACGAGCCTGGGTATCGGTGTCGAATTCAACAGTCACGACCGAGGCATCAAAAGTAGCGGAGCGCAGCATTGGGGATCTCCTGTTCAGCGCGGGCTTTGCTTGAGCAAATACGTCCCTTGTGGCATTACGACAATTAATCCTTCTTTCTGCTGAGGGATGGAAAATCTAATGGCTGGGAAAAAGACTGGACTGCCCCCGCTGGACTGGCTGCGCGTATTCGAGGCGGCCGGGCGGCTAGGTGGATTCTCCGCAGCGGCGCGAGAGTTCGGCCTGACGCAAGCGGCAGTCAGCCAGCGGATCGGCAATCTTGAGGCATGGTTGGGTCGGTCCCTATTCGTGCGCGAGGCGCGCGGCGTGTCGCTG
The DNA here is from genome assembly GCF_947504215.1 of uncultured Ruegeria sp. GTDB lineage: Bacteria > Pseudomonadota > Alphaproteobacteria > Rhodobacterales > Rhodobacteraceae > Ruegeria. The sequence goes on from NZ_CANNGO010000005.1 coordinate 230,111, forward strand.
ACCGTTGAAGGCGAAAGCTATCTGCCGTTGGTGCAAGACAGCCTGCAGGCCTTGGAGCGCAATACTGAAGAGTTGTTCGGAAAATCGCCCCGCGCGTTACGAGTGGCGGCGCTGTCGTCACACATTCACGCGCTGGTATTGCCCTGTCTCGCGCGATTTCAGGAAACGCGCCCCAACGTGCGGGTAATGACCGACTCGGTGGCGCGACGGTCGTCGCTGGACGAAGAACGCACGTGGCTTCAAATCCGCTACGGGCGCGGTGCTTGGCCCGGCCGGGATGCAGTATTGATCGCGGATGAAGTGTTGGTGCCGATGGCCGCCGCGGGGGTGTGCTGGGGTGCCCCGCTGATTGACGTACGGGGGGAAAGGCCGGGGTGGCAGGACTGGTCCGTTAAGGCCGATCAGCCGGAGCTGCCGCAATCAAGCGTCAGTTTCGATTCGATGGAACATGCATTGACGGCGGCGCGGCTGGGGATGGGTGTGGCTCTGGGGTCCGTTCCGTTGGCCTCGGATGGCTTACAGGCTGGGCGCTTGCATAGGCTGGACTTGCCGGACTTAGAAACCAAGGATGGCTATTGGCTGACCTGGCCTGAGGAACGGGCAAAATCCAAAAAGCAGCGCGCACTGATTGATGATTTTCTGCAAGCCTTGCGCGGTTGACCGATCAGAAGTCGATCGCCAGCCCTTTTTTCTCCCAATCGCCATAGCGGGCAGGGTCCGGGCCATCACGTCCGCCCAGTTCCTTGGGCAGTTCCTTGGCCTGGGCTTTGGCTTTGCGGCGACGCTCTTCAGCCTCGGCCAAGGCGCGCTGAGCGGCGGCGGGCAAGTCTTTGGGGTCGTCACTCATGACATCGGGTTCCTTTCCGTCCACCGCCTTGATATACGCCCCCGTCCGCCAAAGGCAATGCGGATCCAGGTCACATGAAGGCGGTACCATGTCTAACAGCGCAACAGCAGCGCGGCGCAGCGCAATCTACCTGCTGGATCAGATTCTGGGTGAGGGTCGGTTGCTGTCTGAATGCCTAGTAGCGGGTGCGCTGGACCGTTTGCCCCCGGAAGACCGCGCCCGGGCGCAGCGGCTGGCGCTCGAGACCCTGCGGGGGATAGAGCGTGCCGACCGTCTGCTGGAAAATCACCTGAACCGTGCTCCCGCTTTGACCGTGCACAACGCCTTGCGACTTGGTGCGGTTGAGCTTTGCAACGGTGAGGCAGCGCATGGCGTGGTGAATTCGATGGTCGAGATCATCGGACGGTCGCGCAAGCACGGGCGGTTGAAAGGGCTGGTGAACGCGGTATTGCGTAAAGTTGCCGCTGAAGGGCCGGAAGCCTGGCCAAAAATGCGGGTGCCGCGCCTACCAGAGTGGCTGCGCGACCCACTGGTTGCAGCTTGGGGACCCGAGGCTGTTGGAGGCATGGAGCAAGCGCACTTCGCGGGTGCGCCACTGGATCTGACCTTGAAACCGGGCCGTGATGCTCCGGCTGGTGAGACGCTGCCAACCGGATCGGTGCGATTAATCAATGCAGGGCAAGTCTCGGCCCTGCCGGGATACATTTCCGGAGACTGGTGGGTTCAGGATGCGGCGGCGGCTTTGCCGGTTCAGATCCTGGCCCCGAAGGTTGGCGAAACAGTGCTGGACTTATGTGCCGCGCCGGGGGGCAAGACACTGCAGCTGGCGGCAGCTGGCGCCGAGGTCACGGCGCTGGATATCTCAGAGGCGCGGATTGAACGCGTGCGAGAAAACCTTGCTCGGACCGGGTTGAGCGCTCAGGTGGTTGCAGGCGATGCGCTGGATCATGCTGGACAATATGATGCGATCTTGCTGGATTCGCCCTGTTCTGCCACGGGCACGATCCGGCGTCATCCCGATTTGCCGTTCGCCAAGGATGGATCGGAATTCGGCGATTTGATCGATCTGCAGTCCCGGATGTTGGCACATGCCTGGACGTTGCTAAAACCCGGCGGGCGGCTGGTCTATTGCACATGCTCCCTGCTGCCTGACGAAGGCGAAGTTCAAATCGAAGAGGCGCTGCCGCAGTATCCGGACATGAGCGTGGATCGCACGGCGCTGAACATACCCGGTATCGAAAAAGACTGGATCACCGAAGAAGGCGGTCTGCGGCTGCGACCGGATTATTGGCTCGATCACGGCGGGATGGATGGGTTCTACATCGCCTGCCTGAACAAATCCGCCTGACCGCACGCTTTTCGATGACTTGACGATCGGCGCGGTCTATCGTTGGTTCAAGCGCCAGCAGAGCGCAAGGGGCAGAGTAACAAGCGTCATGTCAAATCCGGATACCATGACCAGTCGATGGATGCGGTTTCAGAACCGTTTCTATGCACGCCTGAGCCAACGGCAAAAGGCTGTGACGGGCTTTGTGGCACAGCCGGAACCGCGCAGTGTTGGCGCCTTTGCGCGGGGACGGCAGCTTGTTGCCGGTAACCTTCTGTTCGCCGGATATCTGGTCGAAGCGCAAGACACAGGGTTGTGGGACGTCGCAGCCCCAAGCGCTGGATTTGATGAAGAACGCCACGGTTTTGCGTGGCTGGATGATCTGGCCGCTGTTGGAGACATGCGGGCAAGGGAAAAAGCACAACGCTGGGTCTGGGGCTGGATCGAGGCGCATGGTCGCGGTCACGGGCCCGGCTGGGAGCCTGATCTGACCGGACGGCGAGTGATGCGTTGGATCAACCACGCAATCTTTCTGCTGCGCGGTGTTGACGAAAAACAAAGCAATCAATTCTTCGGAGCGCTTGCACAACAAACCTGGTTTTTGTCGAAACGCTGGCATGCCGCGACACCGGGACTGCCCCGGTTCGAAGCCTTGGCGGGTCTGGTACAGGCAAGTCTTGCGTTGGAAGGGCTTGAGCAGATGGCGGATCCGGCCCTGCGTGCGCTGGCGCGTGAATGCGACAGGCAGGTAGACAAGCACGGCGGCATTCCAACGCGCAACCCGGAAGAACTGCTCGAAGTGTTCACGCTGCTCAGCTGGACTTCGTCCGCGTTGAATGAATTGGGACGCGGTACGCCCGCAGCGCAAGCCAATGCCATCAAGCGGATCGCGCCGACCTTGCGCAGTTTGCGTCATGCAGACGGGGCACTTGCACGATTCCACGGTGGCGGGCGCGGGGTTGAAGGCCGGTTGGAACAGGCTCTGGCCGAAAGCGGTGTGAAGTTCAAGGCCGCGACCGAACTGCCGCTGGGCTACGCCCGCCTCGCTGCTGCGCGAACAACAGTCATCGTCGATGCCAGCACACCACCTTCCGGCGCAGCGTCGCTGAATGCCCACGCCTCGACACTGGCATTCGAACTGACATCCGGACGTCGTCCATTGATCGTGAACTGCGGATCAGGTGCGAGTTTTGGTGTGGAGTGGCGTCGCGCCGGGCGGGCGACCCCCTCGCATTCCACGCTATGCCTAGATGGCTATTCCAGTGCCCGGCTGGCCAATCCCGTTGCAAGCAGCGAGCACCAGGCGCTGATGGATGCGCCGGAGGACGTTCCGGTCGAATTCGCCGACGCGTTCGAAGGGATCGGGTTCATGGCCGGGCATGATGGGTATGCAAAGGTTTTTGGCCTTACACATGCCAGAACATTCGAGCTACGATTTGACGGGCGCAAACTGGCCGGCGAAGATATCTTGGTGACGGCGACAGACAAAGCAAAGCGGCAGTTCGACAAAGCCATAGACGCATCTGGCCTGTCAGGCCTTGCCTTTGACATTCGGTTTCATCTGCATCCTGACGTGGACGCGGCGGTCGATCTGGGCGGGGCGGCGGTGTCAATGGCACTGAAAAGTGGCGAGATCTGGGTATTTCGCCATGATGGCGTTGGAAAGTTGTCTGTTGAACCAAGCGTTTATCTTGAAAAAGGACGTTTAAAGCCACGCGCGACAAAACAGATCGTTCTATCCGGGCGCGCGATGGAGTATGCGACGCGCATCGGGTGGACGCTGAGCAAGGCACAGGATACAGCCTATGCCGTGCGCGATCTGCACCGGGATGAGCCCGAATTCGACTGACGCCAAAAGGACCCTTGGACCCATGACCGACTTTCACCCCGTGCGCCGCGCGTTGCTTTCCGTTTCCGACAAGACCGGATTGATCGAGCTGGGAAAGGCGCTGGCCGAGCGCGGGATCGAGCTGCTGTCGACCGGCGGGACCGCTAAGGCGCTGCGCGATGCAGGGTTAGAGGTCAAGGATGTCAGCGAAATCACCGGCTTCCCCGAGATGATGGATGGCCGGGTCAAGACGCTGCATCCCATGGTACATGGCGGCCTGCTGGCGCTGCGGGACAATGATACGCATGTCGCTGCGATGAATGAACACGGTATCGGTGCAATCGACCTTCTGGTGGTGAACCTCTACCCGTTCGAGGCGACCGTCGCCAAAGGTGCAGACTACGATGAATGCATCGAAAACATCGACATTGGCGGCCCGGCAATGATCCGCGCAGCGTCCAAGAACCATGCATTTGTGAACGTGGTGGTGGATGTCGAAGATTATTCCTCTCTGCTGGATCAGTTGGAAGAGAATTACGGCAAGACCTCGCTAGGGTTCCGTCAGTGGCTTGCCCAAAAGGCCTATGCCCGCACGGCAGCTTATGACAGTGCTGTATCGAACTGGATGGCCGACGCTCTGCGGCTTGAGGCGCCCAAACGCCGCGCTTTTGCAGGTGAGTTGAAGCAGACCCTTCGTTATGGCGAGAACAGCCATCAGCAGGCTGCGTTCTACACCGACGGCACCGACCGTCCGGGTGTGGCCACGGCTGTCCAGCATCAGGGGAAGGAACTGAGCTACAACAATATCAACGACACCGATGCGGCGTTTGAACTGGTGGCCGAGTTCGACCCCGCTCAGGGTGCAGCTTGTGCAATCATCAAACACGCCAACCCATGTGGTGTGGCCAAGGCCGCGACGCTGATTGAGGCTTACAAGGCTGCGTTCGACTGTGACCGCACCTCGGCCTTTGGTGGGATTGTGGCGCTGAACCAGCCACTAGACGCCGAAACTGCAGAGGAAATCACAGGCATTTTCACCGAGGTTGTGATCGCCCCGGGCGCATCGGATGAGGCAAAAGCGATCTTTGCGGCTAAGAAGAACTTACGACTGCTGACGACCGAAGCCCTGCCGGATGTAACTGCGGCCGGCAAGACGGTGCGTCAGGTGGCTGGTGGCCTTTTGGTGCAAGACAAGGACAATGGCTTTGTTGGCCTGGACGACCTGAAGGTTGTCACCAAGAAAGCCCCGTCAGATGAGCAGATGAGCGACCTTTTGTTTGCCTGGAAAGTAGCCAAACACGTCAAGTCCAATGCCATCGTCTATGTCAAAGACGGCGCAACTGTGGGCGTCGGCGCGGGTCAAATGAGCCGCGTCGATTCGGCCCTGATTGCTGCTAAAAAAGCCGAACGTATGGCCGACGTACTTAACTTGCCACAGCCGTTGACAATCGGGTCCGCCGTGGCTTCGGATGCGTTCTTCCCTTTCCCCGACGGGTTGATGGAGGCCGCCGAGGCCGGCGCGACCTGTGTGATTCAGCCGGGCGGCTCGATGCGGGATGACGAAGTGATCGCCGCCGCTGACGAGGCCGGATTAGCGATGGTCTTCACCGGCATGAGGCATTTCCGGCACTGATGGGTTATCGGCTGTTGATCTGGGCCGGATTGGCCGCGTTTGTGATCGACCAGGTCAGTAAGTATCTGGTCGTTCATGTGATGCGCGTGGCTGATCAACTGGGAGGCATCGATGTGCTGCCGCCCCTTCTGGTGTTCAAGTACGGCGAGAATCGCGGGATCAATTTCGGCCTGTTTCAGGGCGACAGTGACGCGTCCCGCTGGGTATTGATTGGTGTTTCCATCGCCATCTGCTTCGCTGTCATGATCTGGTTGCGGCGTTCGACAGCGACAAACTTCATGCTGATATGTGGCGGTCTGTTGATTGGCGGCGCGTTGGGGAATGTGATTGATCGCATCTTATACGGCTTTGTTCTGGATTTTCTGAACATGTCCTGCTGTGGAATCAACAATCCGTTTGTGTTCAATCTGGCCGATGTGTTCATATTTGCTGGAGCAATTGGTCTGGTTTTGTTCGATGGCAAAAAGCCCTCGTGACGCGCCGATTGATATGCGATAAAAGCTGACAAAACAGGCTGGAGACGATAATGCGGATGCCGCGCGCGATACTTGCTTTGACTGTTGCAGCCGCCGTTGCGGGATGCTCCAACCCTGGCTTGCGCGATCTCGAGCCTCCGGGTCAGGGACCGGATGAGTTTTCGGTGCTGCCGGTCAAACCGCTGACGGAACCGCAGGATTATGCTTTCCTGCCCGCGCCGACGCCGGGTGGCGGGAACCTGACGGACCCCAACCCCAATGCCGATGCAGTTGCCGCATTGGGCGGGAATCCTGCGGCGTTGAACCCGAACACCTCTGTTCCGTCTTCTGATGCAGCGCTGGTTACGGCGTCCAGCCGCTATGGTGTGCCCGCCAACACGCGGCAGGTTGTTCAGGAAGAGGATGATGCGTTCCGCAAGCGACGTGGTCGCTGGACCGGCCTGCGCTTGTTCCCGGTTGATCGCTATGCCCAGGTTTATGAACGTCAATCCATTGATCCGTTTCAGGAAACCGAGGCGGCCCGCGGCGTTGGCTTGGAAACACCATCATCCCCGCCTGCGAATGAATAATTCTTAACTTTCCGTCATCTCCCTTGAACCTGCGCCGCACCACCGTAGTTTGAAACCCAGAAACGAAACGGAGGATGCCCCATGGTTCGGGCCCTGACACTGTCGGCCGCCCTGATTGCCGCCACCCCGGTTTTTGCCGAGGACGGACAAGAGGCGGTCACAACATTTACGCTAGACAACGGCATGGACGTTGTGGTGGTCGAAGATCACCGCGCGCCAGTCGTTCAGCATATGGTCTGGTATCGGGCTGGTTCAGCTGATGAACCTGTCGGATCATCCGGCGTGGCACATTTTCTGGAACATTTGTTGTTCAAAGGCACCGATACGCTGGCGCCGGGCGAATTTTCGGCCACCGTTGCGGCAAACGGTGGCAATGACAACGCATTTACCTCATACGATTACACCGCCTATTTTCAGCGCGTCGCTGCAGATCGTCTGGAACTGATGATGCGGATGGAGGCGGACCGGATGCGTAACATCCGCCTGTCCGAAAACGACATCCTCACCGAACGCGATGTGATTTTAGAAGAACGCAACCAGCGCACTGAAAACAATCCGCGCGCCTTGTTTGGTGAGCAGATGAGCGCGGCGCAATATCTCAACCATCGGTATGGCGTGCCAATCATCGGCTGGAAGCACGAGATGGAAACGCTGGATATGGATGACGCCCTGTCCTTCTACCAAACCCATTACGCGCCTAATAACGCCATTCTGGTCGTGACCGGAGACGTCGACCCGGACGAGGTTCGCGCCTTGGCCGACCAGTATTACGGTGTGATCCCTGCCAACGCGGATTTGCCTGAACGCGTGCGCTCTCAGGAACCGCCGCAAACCACCGAACGTCGGTTGACTTACAAGGACCCGCGCGTTTCGCAGCCTTATGTGCAGCGCAGCTATCTTGCGCCTGAACGCGACCCGGATGCGCAGGAAAAAGCCGCTGCTTTGTATCTGCTGGCCGAGCTTTTGGGGGGCGGAACGACCTCTTACCTGAATGAGAAACTTCAGTTCGAGGATCAGAAGGTTGTTTATGCTGGCGCGTTTTATCGCGGCGTATCTCTGGATGACACGACGTTTGATCTTTTGGTCGTACCTGCCGAAGGCGTTTCACTGCAAGAGGCTGAAGATGCCATGGATCAGACCGTCGCCGATTTCATTGCCGAAGGTGTGAATGAAGAGGATCTGGAGCGTATCAAGATGCAATTGCGTGCTGCTCAGACCTATGCGCGCGACAATGTGGATGGGATTGGCAATCGCTATGGCCGGGCATTGACCAGTGGTTTGACAGTCGAAGATGTTCAGGCTTGGCCAGACATCCTGCAGGCCGTCACCAGTGATGAGATCATCGCGGCTGCCCGCGACGTGCTGCAACCCGAGGCATCCGTCACCGGTTGGCTGATGCGCGACGACGAGGTGACGCAATGAAGGCCTTTTTCACAACTCTGATTGTCCTTGTTTTTGCGCTGCCCGCCTGGGCCGAGATCGAGATCAAAGAGGTCACCTCGCCCGGCGGCATCACCGCTTGGCTGGTCGAAGACCATTCGATCCCGTTCACCGCTCTGGAATTGCGGTTCCGGGGCGGAACATCGCTGGATGATCCGGACAAACGCGGCGCGGTTTACCTCATGAGCGGGTTGATCGAAGAAGGGGCTGGCGACATGGATGCCCGTTCTTATGCTCGGGAGCTTGAGTCTCTGGCCGCTTCATTCGGCTACAATGCCAGCGACGATACGGTGTCCATTTCCGCGCAGTTTCTGACCGAAAACCGGGACGAGGTTGTGGGATTGTTGCAAACCACCCTTCACCAGCCTCGGTTTGATCAGGATGCGGTGGATCGGGTGCGGGCGCAGATCCTGTCGGGCCTCAGATCGGATCAGACCGACCCGAACGACATTGCCGGGCGCAGTTTCGCCAAAATGGCGTACGGAGAGCACCCGTACGGGTCCGAAGGCAAAGGAAATCTGGACAGCGTTGCGGGCTTGACGCGCGAAGACGTGGTGGCAGCTTATGACAATGTGTTTGCCAAGGACCGCCTGTTTGTCGGTGCCGTAGGCGATATCACTGCAGAAGAATTGGGCGTATTGCTCGACCAGCTTCTTGCGGATCTGCCGGAGACGGGCAAGCCGATCCCGGGTAAGGCCGAGGTTTCAATCTCAGGCGGTGTCAGCGTTATCGACTTTGATACGCCGCAATCGGTCGCCCTGTTCGGCCAGAAAGGGATCGACCGTGATGATCCGGATTTCTTCGCCGCCTACATCCTGAACCACATCCTGGGCGGTGGCGGTTTCGAAAGTCGCCTGATGCAGGAGGTTCGGGAAAAACGCGGCCTGACTTACGGTGTGGGGACGTATCTGGTGCCCAAGGATTTGGCTTCGGTTTATCTAGGCTCGGTATCTTCGGCCAATGACCGGATCGCCGAAGCGGTCGAAGTTATCCGGGCCGAATGGGCCCGCGCTGCTGAGGACGGTGTCACGCAGAAAGAGCTGGATGATGCCAAGACCTATCTGACTGGCGCCTATCCGCTGCGGTTCGATGGCAACGCGCAGATCGCGGGGATCATGGTTGGCATGCAGATGGAAGGTCTGCCGATCGACTATATCGCTACACGCAACGACAAGGTGAACGCGGTAACACTGGAAGAAGTGAACCGCGTCGCGTCTGAGTTGCTCGACCCAGACGGGCTGCATTTCACGGTTGTTGGCAAGCCGGTTGGTTTGGAAACCACCAATTGAATGATGGGGGTTGAGCGATGCTCAACCCTTTTTCATGCCACGCAGCATCTGACCCATGATTTGGCCGAACTTGCCTGAGCCTCGCTGATACAACGCACCATCAACGGCGAGCACTGTGCCGCTGATATAGCTGGCCCTGTCCGAGCTGAGGAACAGGCAGGCATTGGCAACGTCTTGCGGTTGACCCCAGCGGCCCAATGGGACGTCCTTGCGCAACGCTTCTCCGGCATCGGGTGTGGGTGCCAGACGTTTGGCGCCTTCAGTGCCTTCGATGAAACCGGGCACAACCGAGTTCACGCGGATGCCCTCGACGCCCCATTCCATCGATAAAGTACGCGTGATCTGGTCCACACCCGCTTTGGCGGCGCAGACATGGGCCTGGCCTTCATAAGGCAGATAAGACTGCGGGGCCGAGATGTTGATGATGCTGGCACCCGGGCGTTTCAGGTAAGGATAGGCCCCTTTCAACACATGGATAGTACCCATCAGATCAATGTCTATCACCGTCTTGAACGCGTTGACCGACATCTCGGCAGCGAGTGCCGGGAAGTTACCGGCTGCGCCGGACACCAGCACGTCAAAATTGCCCAAAGCCTCATGGAATTGTCTAAGACCTGCAGCCACCGCGTCAGAGTCGCGAACATCAAAGGCGGTACCGATCGACTCAGCCGCGCCGGCCGCTTTCAGGGCCGCGACCGTATCGTCCACTTTCTCCTGCGATCGACTGGCGACGGCCAGTTTGGCACCCGAGGCTGCAAAAGCCTCAGCAATACCACGGTTGATACCGCTTGTGCCGCCGATCACGATGACGGTTTTTCCTGCAAAGTCCATGTAGACCTCCCAAACTGTGGGAGCCCTACTCGCCGTAGGGCACCCAGATGTTCTTGATTTCAGTGGCAGCCTGAAGGAAGCGACGCGAATGGTCCATGCTCCAGTCAAATGCCGTCGCGTTATTGACCCAGGTCCGCTTGAGGTTCCCGGCGGATACGACCTCGATTTCCTTCGACAGGTCGGTGGACGAGAACGACCAGACCGCATCCACGTTCAGGTGCGAGGCCAGCGGTTTCGCCAGTTCCGCATGGCTGCCGGTCAGGATGTTGACCACACCTGCAGGCACGTCCGAGGTTTCGAGGATTTGGTAGAAATCCGTGGCTGCCAACGGATAGGGCTCAGACGCAGCCAGAACCACGCGGTTGCCCATCGCAATCGCTGGGGCCATAGCCGAGACAAGACCCAGCAGCGGAGCTTCGTCGGCACAAAGGGCACCGATTACACCGACCGGTTCTTTCATTGCAATGGCGACGCCCCGGATTGGAACGCCATGCACCTGACCGTCATACTTGTCGGCCCAGGCGGCGGCGGTGAACAGGCGCTGGATCGAGGCCTCGACCTCTTTCGCACCGTCCTTCTTGCCAATCATCGAGTCGATACGCGCTGCGAATTCATCCGCACGGGCCGAGAGGTTCTCGCCGATATAATACAGGATCTGTGCCCGCAGATGGCCGGTGGTTTTGGACCAGCCTTTGGCGCCCGCTGCGGCCTCAACCGCGTTGCGAATGTCTTTGCGGTTGGCAAGGCCCACATGACCCAATAGGCCGGACTTGCCCCAGATCGGCTTCGAATAACCGGAATCGGGTCGCGCTTGTTTGCCGCTAACATACATTTTGGCGGTACGGTCAATCGGATCGATCGGAGCGCCTTCGCCGGTCGCCGCTTCGACCTTTACCAGCGGCTTGATCTTGCTTTTGGGTTTTGTGTAGGCCGCCAGACCCTCCCAACCGCCTTCACGGCCAAAGCCGCTTTCACGCACACCGCCGAACCCAGCAGCTGCATCGAACAGATTGGTGGCGTTAACCCAGACCACACCCGCAACCAGCTTTGGCGCGATGTCCAGCGCAAGGTTCACATTCTCGGTCCAGACTGTCGCGGCCAGCCCGTAGCGGGTGTTGTTGGCAAGCTCGACCGCCTCTTCCGGCGTGCGAAAGGTTGAAGATACCAGAACTGGGCCAAAGATCTCCTCTTGCATCAGGGGGTCGGACGTTTCGAGGCCCGAGATCAGCGTCGGCGGATAATAGCAGCCATTCGCGGGCAGCTCGCAGGCTGCCTGATGCACGTGACCAGCGGTGTTGCTTTCGACCAGTCCCTTGATGGTCTGCAGCTGGACCGGGTCCACAACCGCGCCCACGTCGATGCATTTGTCCAGCGGATCACCAATACGTAGCGTGTCCATCCGCGCGCGCAGCTTGTCGTGGAAGCGGTCCGCTATGCCTTCCTGCACCAACAGGCGAGACCCTGCACAGCAGACCTGGCCCTGATTGAACCAGATCGCGTCGACCAACCCTTCGATTGCTGAATCGATATCGGCGTCGTCAAAGACGACATAGGCGGACTTGCCGCCTAGCTCTAACGTCAGTTCCTTGCCCGAGCCACCAGTCGCTTCCCGAATGCGGCGGCCCACAACGGTCGAGCCGGTAAAGGCGATCTTGTCCACGTCCGAGGCCACGATCATCTCACCCACCGCGCCGTCACCGGTGACAATGTTGACCACGCCCTTGGGCAGCCCGGCCTGTGTGCAGATATCGGCAAACAGCAGCGCGGTTAGCGAAGTATATTCGGCAGGTTTCAGAACCACCGTGTTGCCCATTGCCAGAGCGGGGGCGATCTTCCACGCTAGCATCAGCAGCGGGAAGTTCCAGGGGATGATCTGCCCGCAGACACCCAACGCCTCAGCATCGGGCAGTTCGCTTCGCATCAGCTGCGCCATGCCCGCGTGGTAGGAGAAATGACGCTGCGCCAGCGGGATATCGATATCACGCGATTCACGGATCGGTTTGCCGTTGTCCAGACTCTCAAGCACCGCGAACAGACGGGAATGCTTCTGCAACAGGCGCGCAATGCCATAAAGGTATCGTGCACGACCCGCGCCGCCCAGCTTCTCCCATTTCGGTTGCGCCTTGCGGGCGGCGGCTACGGCTGCGTCCACATCGGCCTGCTTGGCTTGGCTCAATTTGGCCAAAACTTCTCCGGTCGCTGGGTTGCGGCTTTCGAACCCTTTGCCCGGTTTGGTGAAGGCACCATCGATGTAATGCCCGAACTTGTCGCCCTGATCGACCAGCCAGGCCAATGCCTCGGCGGCGCTTTCGGGGGCAGGGCCGTACTCCATGGTTTCGAAAATCTCTTTGACTGTCATCGCTTCATCTTTTCCCAAATACTCATCGCCCAAACGTCACCAACGGGCTCACCCCATCGAATGCCTGTATCCGGCCGAGTAGGCTCCAGTCACATAGTGTTCCAACTGCCGCTCAATATCGCCCAATAAGGAAGACGCGCCAAAACGGAAGAGGTCCGGCTCCAACCAGCGATCGCCCAATTCGTCCTTGATCAGAGACAGGTAGACCAATGCGTCCTTGGCTTTCGAGATACCGCCTGCAGGTTTGTAACCCACGCGATACCCGGTGCGGTCATAGTAATCTCGGATCGCGCGGATCATCACCAGCGACACGGGCAGCGTGGCATTGACGCTTTCTTTGCCGGTCGAGGTTTTGATGAAATCCGCCCCGGCCATCATGCAGACCAGCGAGGCGCGCGCCACGTTACGCAAGGATCCAAGTTCGCCCGTTGCAAGGATGGCTTTGACATGTGCGTCGCCGCAGGCCAAGCGAAAGGCCTTCATCTCTTCATACAAGGCTTGCCAGTCACCCGACAGGACGTGGCGGCGTGAGATCACGATGTCGATCTCCTCTGCTCCGGCCTTCACGCTTTCCTCGATTTCGGCTACGCGCAGATGGAAGGGCGACAGACCTGCGGGGAAGCCGGTCGAGACGGCCGCAACAGGAATCCCGGTTCCTTCTAATGCGCTTACCGCGGTTTCGATCATGTCGTGATAGACGCAGACCGCCCCGGTTGTGATTGGTGGCATGTCCAATGCTTGCAGTGTCGAAGGAGCCACCGGCTGCCGCGCCTTGGCACATAGGCGCCGGACACGACCCACGGTGTCATCGCCGGACAGGGTGGTCAGATCGATCATCGTGACCGCCTTAAGCAACCATGCCGCCTGATACTCTTTCTTGACCGACCGTCGACCGGGCAGGGTGGCGGCGCGGCGCTCAATGGCCGAGGTATTGGCCTGCACGGCGCGCACCCAATCCAGATCGAGATCCATGCCCGGATTGCGGGGTTCAGTCACTTGCGGCAGATGCGCGGTGCGCACGGGGCTTTCTGAGCTCTGCGTTTCCATCTTCACGTCCTTTGGGAGGTTTGCGCCAAAATCGCACGGCATGCGACCAATTGGAAGGCATACAAGCCGATTGGCAGGAGATTATTTGACCATTTGGACAAAATACGGGGATTTAGTTGCGAATAATTCGCATTAGCGTTGACTTAGTTGCGAATGGTTCTCATATTCAGTCGCAAGAGAGCATCTTGAAAGGCACGCACATGATTCGTCGCAGTTTTCTTGCAGCTTTGGCACTTGCCGCTGCTTTGCCCATCGCAGCCTGGGCTGACGCGCCGCTGAAAGTGGTTGCGACGACAGGCATGATTGCAGATGCGGCGCGTCAGGTCGGTGGCGATCAGGTCGAGGTTAAGGGCTTGATGGGACCGGGCGTTGACCCGCATGCCTATCGCCAGACCCGTAGTGACATTGTGGCGATGACTCGCGCAGATCTGGTGCTGTGGCATGGTCTGTATCTTGAAGCGCAGATGGAAGGCTTCTTTCAGGACCTGGCGCGTAAACGGACCGTTATCGCGGTTGCGGATGGAATTGATAAATCCAAACTGCGCGCCCATGACGACTATGCCGACAAATACGACCCACATGTGTGGATGACGCCCGAGCTGTGGCGTGATGTTGTCATCGAAGTGCAGGCCGCGTTGACGGAAGTACGCCCCGAAGCGGCCGAGATCTTTGCGACCAACGCGCAGGCCCATCTGGCTGATGTCGACCGTCTGACCGCCTATGCGCAGGACACGCTTGGGACAGTGCCGGACAACAACAAGGTTTTGGTCACGGCGCATGACGCCTTTGGCTATTTTGGTGAAAGCTTCGGGTTCGAGGTGCTGGGCATTCAAGGCATCTCGACCCAGTCTGAGGCGGGGTTGAACCGGATTGGCGAGTTGGTTGATTTGCTGGTCGATCGTCAGATCACGGCCGTTTTTGTCGAAAGCTCGGTCTCGGATCGTTCGATGCGGGCGCTGATCGAAGGTGCTGCCGCGAAAGGGCACGAGGTTAAGGTTGGTGGTGAGCTGTTCTCGGACGCCATGGGCGATGACGGGACCTACGAAGGCACTTATGTTGGCATGCTGGATCACAACATAACGGTGATTGCCGGGGCATTGGACGGTGACGTGCCCGGTCGCGGCATGGACGGAAGACTGTCGGCGGGGTTCTGAGAAATGCTGGATCTGGTAGCGGATCAAGGTGCCAAAGTGGCGGCCCAAGGGTTGGTGGCAAGCCCCCTGGCCATCCGGGGTCTGACCGTGTCCTACGGCCAAAAACCGGCCGTGTTTTCGGTAGACATGACCGTGCAGCCCGGCGCCATGACAGCGATCATTGGTCCGAACGGGGCCGGGAAATCGACCTTGCTGAAAGCGGCGCTAGGGATTGTCTCACCTTTATCTGGTCAGGTGAGCGTGTTTGGCAGGCCGCTGGAAAAACAGCGCGCACGTATCGCGTATGTCCCGCAACGTGCCAGTGTAGATTGGGACTTTCCCACCCGTGTGATCGATGTGATTCTGATGGGGCTGTCGCGCGAATTGGGCTTGCTGAGGCGTGTTCGTGCCCGCCATGTGTCTTACGCCAAGGAATGCTTGAAACGAGTTGGCATGCAGGATTTTGCAGACCGACAGATCGGACAATTGTCTGGCGGTCAGCAGCAGCGGGTCTTTCTGGCGCGCGCGCTTGCTCAGGATGCAGATCTGTATCTACTGGATGAACCCTTTGCCGGGGTCGACGCGGCCACCGAAAAAGCGATTATCGAGGTGCTGAAATCGCTTAAAGAGGCCGGCAAGACCGTAGTGGTCGTGCATCACGACCTGGCGACGGTCACGGACTACTTTGACCATGTCTTCCTGATCAACACACGCAAAGTGGCTGAGGGAACTGTGGCAGAAGCCTTTACTGCTGAGACCCTGCAATCTGCGTATGGCGGTCGATTGGCAACTGCGCAGATCGACCAGATCTCACGCGCACTGGGATAAATCATGCTTTGGGATGCTCTGAGTTTGCAGCTTGGCTACAACGCCACGCTGGTCGCTATTGGTGCGACCTTGCTAGGCGTGTCTGCTGGGGTGACAGGTACATTCCTGTTCCTGCGCAAGCGTGCGCTGGTCAGTGACGCGATCAGCCACGCGACCCTGCCGGGCGTGTGTCTGGCCTTTATGGTTCTGGTCGCGCTGGGTGGGGATGGACGCAACCTGCCGGGACTGCTCGCAGGCTCTGCTATCTCGGCTTGGGTGGGCCTGCTTTGCATGAACTGGCTGACCCGTCACACACGATTGGCAGAAGACGCCGCGATTGGTGCGGTTCTGTCTGTATTCTTCGGGTTCGGAATTGTCTTGCTGACGGTCATCCAGACCATGGGTGTTGGCCGTCAGGCCGGGTTGGAAGGATTCCTGTTAGGCTCGACCGCCGGAATGCTTTGGGCTGACGCGCTGATCATCGCCATAGGAGGAGCGGCAACGTTACTTTTGGTCGTGTTGATCCGGCGGCCAATGACAATGGTTGCGTTTGACCCGGACTATGCCGCGGCACGCGGGCTACCGGTGCACCGGATTGACCTTGCCATGATGGGGCTGGTGATGGCTGTTACCGTGGTCGGCCTGAAAATCGTCGGCCTTATCCTGATTGTTGCCTTGCTGATCATCCCACCGGTGACAGCCCGGTTTTGGTCCGAACGTTCGGATCGGGTGGTTCTGCTGGCGGGTCTTGCGGGTGGATTGGCGGGCTATGTCGGGGCGGCCTTCTCGGCATCAGCCCCAAATTTGCCGACTGGCCCAATCATCGTTCTGGTCAGTTTTGTGTTTTTCGCCCTGTCTTTGTTTTTTGCCCCGGTCCGAGGTGTTCTGGCCGCCGTATTGCGGCATCTTCAATTCCAGCAACGCGTGCATATTCGGCAGGGCCTGTTGGCACTGGCGCAGGATCAGAAGATTTACGAACCTCTGACGCTGCGCCTTTTGCGGCGCGCCGGTTTGGTTCGCGCGGATGGTGTCGCGACGGACCCCGGCAAAGCCCGCGCCGCCAAAGCATTGCGCGACGAAAAACGATGGGAGGTTGTGCGGTCGGATCAAGCGCACGAGGCGACGGCGGCGCTTTACGATGGTCTGCGCGACATAGACACGGTTCTGACCCAGGACCAGATCGCCGAGATTGATCGCCGCATTGGCGGCCCACAGGAGGTCCCGTCATGAGCAGTGAAGAATTTGTCCCCCTGTCGCTGACGCCCCTTTTGATTGGCACGTTTGCAGCCGTTGCCTGCGCCTTGCCTGGCAACTTTCTGGTCTTGCGCAAACAAGCTTTGATCGGGGATGCGATCAGTCATGTTGTTCTGCCCGGCATCGTTGTGGCGTTTTTGCTGACCGGTGCGATTTCAACCTGGCCGATGATGCTGGGGGCCGCAGGTGCCGCCATTGTGGCGGTGGTTCTGATCGAGGCAATCCGTCGTCTTGGGCAGATCGAACCCGGTGCTGCAATGGGCGTTGTTTTTACCACAATGTTTGCGGCAGGTGTTCTGTTGCTTGAGCAAACTGATACGTCGACCGTGCATCTGGATGTTGAACACGCGCTGTATGGCAATCTGGAAAGCCTGATCTGGCTGGATGCGACCGGCTGGTCCTCGCTTTGGGACCTCGAAGCACTGGCGGGGCTACCGTCTGAGCTGTCGCGTATTGCGCTGACCCTGATTGGGGTGATCCTGTTCACCTGGTTGTTCTGGCGCCCGTTGAAGATATCCACGTTCGACGAAGGGTTTGCCCGGACCATCGGCATTCGCACGGGTGCATTGGGCATGGCCTTGGTCATCACGGCGGCTATCGCTGCCGTGGCGGCCTTTGATGCCGTGGGGTCTATCATCGTGATTGCCATGTTCATCTGCCCGCCTGCAGCCGCCCGGATGATGACCAATCGGCTGGAAACGCAGATTATCTGCAGCGTTGTCTTCGCCATCACTTCGGCGGTCGCCGGCTATGTGCTGGCGGGGTATGGGCCATTGTGGCTAGGGGGCGCGGATGCAGTCAGCGCGGCGGGAATGATCGCTACGATATCGGGTCTGATTCTTGCCCTAACGGCCATGTTTGGCCCGTGTCGCGCCCGTGTCGGTGTGCAAAACTCTTCGTGAATTGGCGCTTTATCGCCAGCGTCGATCGCATGTCATCGGCCAATCTCTGCCCAGAAATTTGCGACATGAGTCTTAACAAGATTTTTAGAAAATCGCGTGTTAGGTCGATTGATATTAGGAGCTATCACATCACCACTCACTTCGGCTCGTCCGGACGGTCGTGATCAACGCTGGCCGCATTTTGGTGGCTGGTAACGATTGTCCGGACGCCTGCTGAAACAGCAATCAATGACATTCAAACCAGTGGCAGAATCGCGCTTGGTTGTGCTAGGTCTAGCGGTATGGCGCAACCAAACCCCAATATCCGCGAAAATCGCCCCATGATTCGGCAACTCGACGATGCTGCGATAAACCGGATCGCGGCGGGTGAAGTCGTCGAACGTCCTGCCTCGGCCGTCAAGGAGCTGGTTGAAAACGCCATTGATGCAGGTGCCACCCGGATCGCCATCGATATTGCCGACGGGGGCAAGACACTTATCCGGGTCACTGACGATGGGTGTGGGATCGCGTCGCATGATCTGCCGCTGGCCTTGTCGCGCCATGCGACGTCCAAGATTGATGGGTCTGACCTGCTGAACATCCATACTTTCGGCTTTCGTGGGGAAGCACTGCCTTCGCTGGGAGCTGTCGGCCGATTGACCATCACGAGCCGCGTGCCAGAGGGTGAGGCCGCCTTGATCCGGGTATCGGGTGGGAAGACCGAGGCTGTGAAACCTGCGGCCTTGCGCGCCGGAACTGTGGTTGAATTGCGGGATTTGTTTTTTGCCACACCCGCACGGCTGAAGTTCATGCGCACAGACCGGGCCGAGGCGCAGGCTATCTCGGATACGGTGAAACGCCTCGCTATGGCGGAACCTGCGGTGACCTTCACTTTGCGTGACGTATCGGGTGGCGGTGAAGGCCGCGTGACCTTCCGCGCTGATCGCGAGAACGGTGATCTGTTCGACGCTTTACATGCCAGACTGGCCCGCGTGATCGGCCGCGAGTTCGCCGAAAATGCGTTGCAGATTGATGCCACGCGTGAGGGGATCAGGCTGTATGGTTACGCCGCATTGCCCACATATTCGCGTGGCGCGGCTGTGGCACAATATCTGTTCGTCAATGGTCGACCAGTGCGTGACAAGATGCTGACCGGCGCCCTGCGCGCCGCCTATTTTGATTTTCTGAGCCGCGACCGCCACCCGGCGGCGGCGCTGTTTATCGACTGCGAACCAACTCTGGTGGACGTGAACGTGCACCCTGCGAAATCCGAAGTGCGGTTCCGTGATCCAGGCGTCGCGCGCGGGTTGATTGTTTCAAGCCTGCGCCACGCTCTGGCCGAGGCCGGGCATCGGGCGTCATCGACGGTATCCAATGCAACCCTGGGCGCGATGCGGCCTGAACAGGCGGCACCCGGTCCGGCACGCGTCTATCAGATGGATCGGCCATCCCCTGCCGCGCGACAAGCGGCTTATCGGGCGCAATCGCCGGGCTTTGCTGAGCTGGCCAATGACTACAGCGGAAGCGTCGTTGACGCGAATCCCGCCGAGCGTGCGGGTGCTGCAGAGGTTGAACAATCTGCACAGGACCTTCCGTTGGGGGCAGCGCGCGGGCAGGTTCATGAAAACTACATCATCGCTCAAACCGCCGATGGTATGGTGATCGTCGATCAGCACGCCGCGCATGAGCGGTTGGTTTACGAAAAACTGAAAACCCAGATGGCTGAGAATGGCGTGGCCGCGCAGGCGCTGTTGATTCCGGAAATCGTAGAACTGTCCGATGGGGATTGTGCGCGTCTGATGGCCGTCGCCGAGGATTTGTCGCGTCTCGGTCTGACCATCGAACCATTTGGTGGCGGTGCGGTTGCGGTGCGGGAAACTCCGGCCATTCTAGGCGAAGTCAACGCCCGCGCCATGATCCTCGACATACTGGATGAGCTGGCAGACCAGGGCGAAAGCCAGACGGTGCAGGCACGGATCGAGGCGATACTGAGCCGGGTGGCCTGTCACGGGTCCGTAAGGTCGGGCCGCCGGATGCGAGCGGAAGAGATGAACGCCCTGCTACGCGAAATGGAGGCGACGCCGCATTCCGGTCAGTGCAATCATGGACGCCCGACATACGTTGAACTCAAGCTGAGCGATATCGAACGGCTGTTCGGACGCAGTTGATCCGACGCGTGGAACCGATTACAAGAATAGAAACAAAACGAGAACATACTGACTAAGATGATAGAGATTGCAGGCATACAGTATTCGTTGATCGACCCAATGGTTCTGACCGTTTTGGCGGGGGTCGGGGTGGTCCTGCTGATTCTGGTCCTACTGTTTTTGTCTTTACGTGCGGCCAGTCGATCAGCCCGGATGGCGGAACCTCTGGCACGGCAAATGGCGCATTTGGGTCAACATGTACAGCAACTGGGCCAAGGGCAGGATCAGCTGCGGGGTGGGTTGCAGCATGTCTCGGATACGCAGGCCAACGCGCAGGTGCAGGTGATCCAGACGGTCGAGTCGCGGCTGTCTTCGGTTCAGCAGCAGATGAATGACCGTTTGGCCGACAACGCCATGAAATCCGCCCGTGCACTTGCTGATATGCAAGAGCGGATGAAGGAATCCTTACACGGATCATCGAAACAAACCGCGACCTCGCTGACGCAATTGCAGGAACGTCTGGCGGCGATTGACAAGGCGCAGGACAACATCACCAAGCTGTCGGGTGACGTGTTGTCCTTGCAGGATATCCTGTCGAACAAGCAAACGCGCGGTGCCTTTGGTGAGATTCAGCTGAACGATATTGTGTCCAAGGCTTTACCCTCTGACAGTTTTAAGCTGCAGGCGACCCTGTCAAATGGCCGTCGCGCTGATTGTCTTATTCACCTGCCGAACCCGCCCGGACCTATTGTCATCGACAGTAAGTTCCCGCTGGAAGCCTATGAGGCTTTGATCAATTCGAGCACCGATTTGGAGCTGAAAGCGGCGGTACAGATGTTCCGAAGCACGGTGCGCAAGCACATCACGGACATCTCAGAGAAATACATACTGGACGGCGAAACTGCCGACGGTGCGCTGATGTTCCTGCCCTCCGAGGCTGTTTATGCCGAGCTGCACGCCAAGTTCCCGGAACTGGTTCAAGAGAGTTTTTCCAAGCGCGTCTGGATCGTCTCACCCACCACGTGCATGGCGACCTTGAACACGATGCGCGCCATCCTCAAAGATGCGCGGATGCGGGAACAAACAGGCGCGATCCGCAAGGAATTGGGATTGCTCCACAAGGACGTCGACCGTCTGGGCGACCGGGTGACCAACCTGGATCGGCATTTTGGGCAGGCGGCAAAAGATATCTCGGAAATCAAGATCAGCGCCGAAAAGGCAGGCCGTCGGGCGCAGCGGCTGGACAATTTTGATTTCGAAGAACTGGCCCCGGATGAAACACCGGGAGTTGTTCCGTTGACCCGACAGGAAGGGTGATCCCAAGCGAACGCACCGGTAGACAGGCAGCGTGGAGCTCATACAGCAAAATGAACACAACTAGTCAGTCGCCGAATACTTCCGAGCTGCTCGAACAGGCCGAACAGGACGCAGAACGGATTGTCGGATTGCTGCGCATGCTGGTCGCAGCTGGCCTGGCCCTGTTCTTTTTGTTTACGGTCCAGCCAGTGGTCAATTCAGGGCACGCCGTTCTGGAGCGGCAATGGGTTTTTGCCCTGAGTACGATGCTTGCCTATTTCGTTCTGGGATTGGCAACGTGGTGGACCGCACGACGCGGTCATTTTTCAGCCTGGGTTGCCTGGCCTGTCTCAGCGGCGGATTCCCTATTTCTTGTTGCGAATGTCTGGGTGGGAATGCGCAACGTGGGTCTATCCGGGGATGCGGTTTTCGTGCTGCCAGCGGTTTGGCTGGTCCCGATTGTGCTCGCCTTCGGCGTCTTGCGTGGTAACCCAAAGATTATGGCATTGCAGGTAGGGTTACTTGTACTGGGGTTGTTGATTTTGGTTGGCGTTGACGCTGGGTCGACGCGTGGATTGGAAGACAACCCGATCTGGTTGTTCTTGTCACTGCCGCCAAATCTTATCCGACTGTTCATGATTGCACTTGCAGGCATCGTGCTTATCGTCGCGGCACGCCGCGTCCATGCCTTGCTGTTCCGCTCGATTACAGAAGCACAACGCCGGGCCAACCTGACGCGGTACTTACCGTCTCAGGTGGTTGAAGATCTTGGCGACAGTGGCTTGGCCGCTCTCAAAACTGGGCGACGTCAGATGGCAGGCTTGATTTTCATCGACTTGCGGGGGTTCACAACAGTGTCGCAACAGCTTCGCCCCGAGCAAGTGTCCGAACTGGTTTCGGATTACCGCAGCCGCGTTTCAGCGGTCGTTCGGGCCCAGAACGGGATCATCGACAAGTTTATCGGCGATGCGGTGATGATTGTTTTCGAAGGGGATCAAGCTGCCAGCCGTTGTCTAGATTGCGGTATGGGGCTGTGGAAAGAAATGCAGGTGTGGAGCACCGAACGTAGACAGGCAGGGCGGCCAGCTTTGGACACAGGGATCGGGCTGCACTGGGGAGAGGTCTTTATCGGCGTGATTGGCGATCAGGAGCGGTTGGAATTTTCGGTGTTCGGGGACACCGTCAACATCGCGGCCCGGCTGGAAAACCTGACGCGATCACACGAAATGGTCATGATCCTGTCGGCTGATCTAATCAGTGCTGCCGGTGAGGCCGGGCAGAATGCAAAGCTGGTGTCGCTGCCCCCGATCGAAGTCAGAGGTCGCAGAGGTACGTTGGAATTGCTTGGGATACCTCAAGAGCACTACACGGGCGGAAGTTGATCCGACTGACGCCTAGGTCAGATCCGCAGGAAGGGCTGGAATAGGCGCGGCACGAGCTTGCTGAATTTCAGCGGCGCGTCGGTGACCGCAAGGCAGATGCAATCTTCGCCGATATCTGCAACAGGTGTGTGTTCCAGATCTTCGTCGGCAATCTCGACATCGCCACGGGCGAAGCGATCAACCTCATCGGAAAACGCACCCTGAAGCACCATTGTCAATTCCACGCCGTTGTGTCCGTGATCGGGCACTGCGGCACCTGCGGGAATGAACAACAGCCTTGCGGTGGCATCCTTACCAGTCGGCAGGATCGCCTGTTTGACGCCCATGCCGATGGACCGCCAGCGAATATCAGCAACACTACCGCCAACATAATCCTGCAGCGGGGCAGGTAAAACGGCGCAACCCGGTCGAGCGGGTTTGGGGGTCGGTGCGCCCTGAGCGATCAAAGCCATCGTGGCAGCTAGGGATTCATCGCTCATGCTGACGGGTTGGCCTTGCTGTTCCAGAACATGTCCACCCACAGCATCAAAGCTTTCAGCCCGCGCGCGGCAATCGTCGCACAGGGACAGATGCGTGGCGACCATCAGGTCGAACGCCTCGGGCAAGCTTCCGGCCGCATAAGCCATCAGCAAGTCGTCCGTCAGATGATGTTTAATCGTTTTGCTCATCTCATTCATCTCAGTTCATCGCATGGCGCAGGCGATCCAGCGCCAGCCGTATCCGTGATTTGATCGTGCCAAGGGGCAGCCCGGTCTGAGAGGCGATTTCTCGATGGCTCAGATCTCCGAAGTACGCCTTCTCGATCAGCTGTCTCTGCGCGTCTGGCAACGCCGATAGGGCGGTACGCAATTGCGCGGTTTCTTGTTGCAGAACGATGACATCGTCCTGTTCGGGTTCCGCTTCGGGGCCCCAACCCAGTTCTTCGGGTTCGGGGCGGCGTTGTTTGCGCAGAACATCAATTCGTTTGTTTCGGGCGATTGTGAACACCCATGTCGCCACGGTTGCCCGTGTTGGATCAAACAGACGAGCCTTGTGCCACAGGGTCGCCATCACCTCTTGTGCGCACTCCTCGGCCATTGCAGGGTCAGATCCTGAGCGGATCAGGAAGGCCTTAATACGAGGTGCGAAGTGTTGGAACAGTTCGGCAAATGCCGCCTGGTCCTGCGTGTCCCGGATGCGTTTGACATGGTCCACCCACTCGGCCCTGGTGTCGCAACTTTCTTTGGTTCCGTTCACCGGCTTGCCCTTGATGTGTTTCTTTGCACGCCATGACCGAGACACGACCGTCTCGGTCGGGGGCTCGTCGATGGTCGCGGTATTCATCTCGGTAAACATAACCACATTACGTGGCGCGGCCCAAGCCGGATCACTTTACGGGGTCATTTTAATCCAAACTGCGCTAGCTTTCGTATTCAGGTAAACAGGCTTTCGGGGAAAAGAACGCCTTTTGAACAGTTTACAGGCAGAACAGAAAACAACGAATGACACAAATAGTCGATCATATTGCCGGTCATACCTATCATGGGCGCAAAGGCGCGATTGAAAACGCGTTTCGCTATTCGATAGACTACATTTTGCTCGACCCGGAAGCAGAACTGAAAACGCCAGCGCTGTTCTCAATTGACCGCGTGAACATCACAAATTGGCGGACCCGAGATCATGGTGGTGAGCCGGGGCAAGGCACAGGTGCCGCTTGGTTGCGTGCGCAATTTGACGTGAAAGATGTGTCGCAACCCGCGCGGATCATGTTGTTGACGCAACCTCGTGTGCTGGGCCACGTATTCAACCCGGTCAGTTTCTGGTTCTGCTTTGACGAGGAAGAAACGCTTTATGCGGTGGTGGCCGAGGTCACCAATACCTTTGGCACGCGTCATAGCTATCTGTGTCACAAACCCGAATTTTCGCAGATCGAACCCGGGGATCGGGTCGTTGCGGACAAGTTGATGCATGTCTCGCCCTTCCAAAAGATCGAAGGGTCATACACGTTCCGCTTTGACTATCGCCCGGATCGGGTTGGCGTTTGGATCGACTATGGACGTGACGGCGGTGGTCTGATTGCCACGCTGACCGGTCCGCGCCAGCCGCAGACCAATCGCGTGATTCTGTGGTCGCTGCTAAGGCGCCCATTCGGTGCGCGGCGAACGTTCACGCTGATCGTTTGGCAGGCCTTTAAGCTCTTGTTCAAAAAAGCAACCTTCCGTCCGTTTCGCACTGCCCCGGTTCCAGATCGGCCCATGTCCCGCGTACGCCGATAGCCTTTTCAGTTTGCGTGAGATCAAAGACTCCGGCTTGGTTGAATGGTTGTCATGGGCAAGAACCGCGAACATGAGGAGCTGAAGGATGTTGGAAATCTCGGCAAGAAAAGTCGCCCAGGTTGCGATGATGGGCCGCGAGCTGAACCGGGCCGAGGGCGAGCTACGCGCCTTTGTCGATCACATGAGCGAAGATGAGCAGGCCGAACTGGTTGCTATCATGTGGGTCGGTCGGGAGAGCTTTTTCGCCGAGGATCTGGCCGAAGCCATTGCGACAGCCAAAGCCGAAGCTTCGACCCCCTGCGCCGACTACTTGATCGGTACACCGCATATGTCTGACCATCTGGAAAACGGGTTGGACGCGCTTGGAATATCAGCCGAGGATGTTGAGAACGACCTGATGTAGCTGTCTTTATCGACCAAACGCTCTTGGTGGCAGTTCGAGTGTCTTCAGACGTTTACCGTGAATTGAAGATCCGTGTTGAGACACGGGTTGTAGCGTGGTCTTAGCGTATCAGACCCGCCGAAGCCTTGCTGCCAACGAGTCTAAAAGAACCTTAATGACCCGCTTTGGCAACGTTAAGGAAGCAGTCCCAGATATGAAGCTGTGAAGACAACGCAATTAGAGTTTAGGAGGAGAAAGACATGGCACATACACAGACTGTAGACGCCCGGAGCGGCCCTCTTGACGGCCTGTTTGCAAAATACGCAGATGCAAAGGTTGAGCACTTTCGCCGCCGGATTTACTCGAAAACCGTGCGGGATATGGAAAGGCTCGAAGATCATCAACTGGCCGACATCGGTGTCCAGCGGGACCAGATCAAGCGATGCGCGTATGAAAGTGTGTATCACAACAAGCCCTACCGGCAGTGACGACGCACTCAGCGTGAACTGATCCCAATCCCCATGACCATGCTTGTGAGGTAACCAGTATGTTTGACGTTATCCAGCAAACCGATCAACCGGCCCCGGCTGCCAGCGCATTGTTGTTGTTCGACCGTGCTATGCGAATCCGGGCGATCAGCCCTGACATCGTCTGCGCTGCTCAGCAATTGAACGCTATGACCGATCACCAGTTGTCAGAGCTTGGCATCAACCGAAGCGATGTCGAAGACACGATAGAGCGGTATATCTGAAGGCCCAGTAAGATAAATTCAGACGATTATTACACACCCAAAGAAGAGCAATGAAAGCCATTCTAGAAAGTCTGGGATGGCTTTTTTGTTTCAGTCAGGTCAGATGATCCACGATTTGCAAATGCTGCGCCAACGTGTCGATTTGGCTCATCCATGCAGAGACCAGCTTCGGATCGCTGGGCGCTGCATGCACGCCGACCGGGATCGCGCGGTTCAGAACGGCTTCGACGGCGAGCGATACCGGGACTGATACCAGCCGTGCCATTGCGGTGCCTCGTGCATCACCCCAGGCATCCATAACATAGGTTTTATGCCAGACCGCGACGCCGTCTTTTTCGGCCTTCAAGCCAACGCACAGCACGACGCGATCGGGTTCGCCGTCGTCATAGGCGTTTTCGTCCCAGAACTGATCCGACATTTCCTTCAGGCGTGCGTCGCCTTCCGGGCCGGTCAGGGTTTCGATTTCGCTAAAAACGCCTGACCATGCATCTGCCCAGCCATTCAGGCGCAACGTGCCACGGACGAACTCTTTGACCGTCCAATGCTCCTCAAAATGGTACTGCCGCATGAAGGGCAGCGAGTCGCGGTTTGGATAGACCTCAAAGCTCTCTGGCGTGGGCAAAGGGGCCGTGTAACTGCTGATCGCGTCCCAGGGGCGGGACACATCCAGCGGCGCGTAATCTCGGATCGAGCGGGAAGGCGACCGCAACGCTTTGAGCACACCCAGCGGCGACCAGCTGAACTTGTACCGGAACGGGTTTGGGTTCTTGGGGATGCCGCCGCAATAGGAAATGAAGCTCAGGTGGTTTTCCGGATCGAACACGCCCGAGGCGCGGTAGTCGTCCAATAGCGCATGCGCCATCAGGTGATCGATGCCCGGATCAAGTCCAACTTCGTTGACAAGAACCACACCGGCTTCGCGGGCCTTGTCATCCAACGCGCGCATTTCCGGCGCGATGTATGAGGACGAGACAAAATTTGCCTTCCTTGCGATTGCAAGTTCGGCCAAAGGAACGTGCCAGTCGCCCGGCAGCATCGAGACGATGACATCTCCGGGTTCCAGAACAGCTGTGAGCGCGTCAATTTCAAAGGCGCGGATGTTGTCGGTCAGATCGCCGATCTCGGCCCTGGCCTTTTCGACGGTTCGGTTCCACACCGTAACACTGTGCCCGCTTTCGATCAGACGGCGCAAACCGGGAATGGCCGATAGGCCGGTGCCACACCAATGGATGGTCATCGCTCAGATCCCTTCGATATGAGAATGGTAAGTTGCTGCTGCCCGGCCCCAAACTCCACTTTCTAGGTCTGGCAGGGTCAGCAGGGACGGCAACAATTGCGCCGCATAGTCTTCCGAACTTTCGACCGGCAGCATCGACGGAAGATTGTCGATGGCGATCACGTCCAGAACCGGGTTGGTGGCCACGCGCAAGGCGGGGCGTTCCCACGTGGTGGCCTGATCATAGACAGGCACAGGGTTATAGTCGCTGTCCGGATCGCAGGCGACATCGCCAATGGCTGTCAGGGTGCGCCTGGCATTCAAAGCCTCTGGTGGGACAAAGACAGGGGTTCCGGGGCGGGCAAAGATGCAGTTCAGGAACAGGTCATGGTCAAGGATCTCGGGGAATGGACCGCCGCTGGCCGTCTCGGCCATATCCCATTTGGTGACCTGCACACCCATCGCCTCGCACAGATCAGCGGCGCCGGTTCCGACACGACCTAACGCGCCGATGACAATGGCCCGAGGGTGGGGGCACTCGGTGGCATCCACCTCGGCCAGCAGTTCTGAATTCAGCGCGTCTTTACTGGAATAGACGCCGACCGCAGGGCATTCTTCGCCGCGTTGCTGCGCGGCCCAGGTTTTGAGCGTCACCGCGGCCCCGGCATAACCGGCCCAATAGCCAAAAGCGGCGACACGGCGGCCGTCTTCTTGCACCAGATACTCCAGATCATACAGTGTTCCGCCCCCGGCCTTGAAGCGTTCAAGCAATGCGCGGCCGGAGTGTTGTCCCTTGTACGCATGGCCAAACATGATGTGCCGATGAGGCAGGGGTGAACCATCTTCGGGCAGCTCCTTGAGGCCAAAGATGATCGCATCTGCAGGCGCCTTGGGCCAGGAATTCTCGGCAGCGATTTCGCATCCGACTGCTGTGTACCCATCTATCGGGATCGCCCGGACCGAGCTTTCCTCGACTGTCACGCGGATGCCCGCAGCGATCAGGTCTGCGGCCCCTTGGGGCGTCAGGCCGACCCGTTCTTCGTTGGGGCGCTGTTCTGCCCTGACCCAGAGATGTGTCATTTGCTATCCTATGTTCAGAGCATTCCGGCGGCCCTGACCGCCTGAACCGACGCGCGCGCCTCCATGGCGTCGCGAAAGGCGACGATCTTTGGGAAGTCGGCAACGTCTACACCGTCGCCTTCAAGCCAACTGCACACAATATAAAGATAGGCATCTGCAAGGCTGAACCGGTCGCCCAACACGAAAGGGCCTCGCAGACCATTTGATACAATGTAGTCGCAGGATGCGGTCATCGTCTCGGCCACTTTGGCAGTCATGTCGTCCCAGCTGGATTTCTTGTCCGCCCAGCGGTGCCCCCGCAACTTGTGAGCGTGGTTCACATGCATTGTGGTCGCAAGGTAATACATCACTTCGCGCATTCGGCCCGCCATAACGGGTCCATCGGGCACCAGTCCGGCCTCTGGGGCTTGGGCCGCGACATATTCCAGTAATGCTCCGGTTTCGGTCAGAATCCCGCCATCCACCGCCAGCGCCGGAACCCGGCCTTTGGGATTGATTTGTTGATAGGCCGGTTTGGTTTGTTCACCTGCGGCGAAGTCCAAACGGATCGCTTCATACTCCAACCCGGATTCTTCTAGAGCGATGGCAACAGCGACCGAAATGGTCCGTGGGGCATAATAAAGCTGCATCGCGTGTTCTCCGTTGCGATCGTATTATAAGTGCGTTTGGGCAAACTGCCGGTCTGGTGCTTCCAGGTGCGGAACAGCATTGAACAGAACTGGGCTAAGTTGTGGGCCAATCGGGTGCAGACGATGCATCGACGTGTTCATGATGGCAAGAGCGACGCGCGCCATCGATGAAACGTCCAAACCCATGACCTGTCGCACCACCATCGAGATCAGACCACCCGAGGTCACGACGATTGCAGGGCCCCCTTCGGTTCCGATGTCATGCAGCGCGCCGGACACGCGGGATTCGAATTCGGAAAAAGTTTCCGGCGTATCGCTGATTTGGCCACTGGCCCATGCGGCGAAGGTTTTTGGCAGATGTTCCACAAACCCTTCGCGATCCGTTGGAACGACCTCACCATGCTGTTCTTCGAACAGTTTCGCGATGTTGAAATACTCGATCTCATTCAGTCGAGGATCCTGAATTGGATCTGACAGCCCCATGCTGGCTGCGGTTTCGATATGCCGAATAAGCGTACCGCAGTAAACGCGCGGGTGATGCGCGCGCGTGTCGCGCAAATGCGCTCCCAGCCATCGCGCTTGCTGATGGCCAAGCTCACTTAGCTTGTCATAGTTCTTTTCATCACTTGCGGCGGTATTGGCCTGGCCGTGACGAACCAGTGTGATGTGCGACATGGCGGTCCCTCTTGGCCGAAGTCTTAGGGCAGGATCCGTGCAGGGACCAGAGGGGTTTGCCAGCCACGCACTAAAAACACCGTGCAATTCATGCGATCGGCTTGCACGACGACGCGCCGGGCGTATGTTTGGGCCATCGTGGGAGCGGAGCAGTACATGGCCATTGACGAAAATCGGTTTCTGGCTGACCTGCACGCGCTGCGAGAGTTCGGTGCTGCGGGCGTCGGTAAGGGTGTGACACGACCCGCCTATTCACAGGCAGATATTGCTGCGCGCCGTTGGCTGGCCACGCGCATGCAAGAGGCTGGACTGCAACCGCATTTCGATCCGGTCGGCAATCTGTTTGGTCTTGCCCAGGAACCATCCCTTTTGATGGGATCGCATTCAGACAGTCAGCCAGAAGGCGGCTGGTTGGACGGTGCGCTGGGGGTGATTGCGGCCCTTGAAGTGGCGCGCGCCTCAGACCGGCCCATTTCGGTCGTGAGCTTCCAGGACGAAGAAGGTCGGTTTGGTGTCACAACCGGATCAGCAATCTGGTCCGGAGGGTTGAACTTGTCACAGGCGGACAGTCTGACCGATCACGCAGGCGTAACCCTTGGGGCCGCACGTGCGTCCATGCGGGATTTGGCGCGGGGTTTTGTCGATCCCGGTCAGTTCACCGGGTTCATCGAAATGCATATCGAACAGGGCCCGTCGCTGGATGAAAGCGGAGATCTGATCGGCGTTGTGACGGATATTGTGGGCATCCGGGACATGGTGATCAGCTTCGAAGGTCAACAGAACCATGCCGGAACCACTCCGATGCACCTGCGCCGCGATGCGTTTCAGGCTTTGTCGCTGTTCAACGCGGAAATCAACACGCGGTTCCGGAACGTTGTAACGCCACAAACGGTTTGGACGATCGGGCATGTGGAGGTGCATCCCAATGCATCCTCAATCGTTCCGGGCCGCGCCCGGTTTTCGATGCAGTGGCGCGATAGTGATCCAGACCGTCTGCTGCGAATGGAGGAGATCATTCGAAAGACCGCGCAGGACATTGCCGATCGCTTGGAAATGGGTTTAGCCTTTGGCCCGATGTTGGGGCTGGAGCCGGTCTCGATGGACAGGGCATTGCAGGCGAAACTGGAAGTTGGAGCACAGCGTGTTGCACCCGGAAAGTGGCGGAGTATGCCGTCGGGTGCGTTGCATGACGCGACCAACATCGCAAAGCTGATGCCAGCGGCGATGTTGTTCGTACCTTCGATCAAGGGAATCAGTCACGATTTTGCCGAGGATACTTTGGAAAAAGACCTGATTGCAGGCCTTCATGCGCT
Source organism: uncultured Ruegeria sp. (assembly GCF_947504215.1). GTDB lineage: Bacteria > Pseudomonadota > Alphaproteobacteria > Rhodobacterales > Rhodobacteraceae > Ruegeria. The sequence goes on from NZ_CANNGO010000005.1 coordinate 260,958, forward strand.
GGTTATTGCCGTTAACGGGTGACCGAGCAGCAAGATCGCGTCATTTAACCATTTGATGTATTTGTGAATATTCTAGAAACGCCTGAAAGTCACCTGCAAAGCTCATGCGATCACATCGCTTGCGGTTGGTTGTTGCCGAATGGAAAAAAGTTTCCTATAGGAGACAAAACGCGGTGTATCACCGTATACAGTTCGTCATTTGATCAAGCATCGGGGCAGTCATGATGGCCAGTGAATGGATACGGCAAAGACCAATATCAGGGTGTTTCTCCGATGTCTTTTTGGACCGGTGCCACGTGTTTGGGCGCAAGATCATTCGACGCAACTGCCCCAAAAACAAGCATTGAAAAACCGGCCATGTTCTTCGACCATAACGCCACCCGATCTCATGCCGCGACAAGAGAAGGAGACTCACAATGACTGACCCAAAACGCACTCCGCTTTATGATCTGCATGTTGAGTTGGGTGGTAAGATGGTCGATTTTGCCGGGTGGGAGATGCCCGTTCAGTATCCTCTGGGGATTATGGGCGAACACAAGCAGTGCCGCGAAAGGGCAGCGGTGTTTGACGTGAGCCATATGGGCCAAGTGATCCTGCGTGGCGAGAATGTGGGGGAGAAGCTGGAAGCTTTGTGCCCGCAGGCTTATGCGACGCTGAAGGAAGGCAAGGCGCGGTATGGGTTTTTCACCAATGCGGACGGCGGGATCATGGATGACCTGATCGTGTCGAACGCGGGCGATCACTACTTTGTGGTGGTGAACGCGGCGCTGCGTCATCAGGACATTCCGCATATGCAGGCCAATCTGGACGGCGTCGAAGTGATTGAAATCTTCGACCGCGCGCTGGTGGCGGTTCAGGGTCCTGCCGCAGAAAACGTTGTGGGCGAGCTGTGTCCGGCGGCGCGGGATCTGAAGTTCATGGAAACCACCGTGGCCGATATCAACGGCGTCGAATGCCGCATCTCGCGGTTGGGCTATACCGGCGAGGACGGGTACGAGATCTCGATCCCCGAAGAAAAGGCCGTGGAGGTGACCCGCGCCTTTCTGGCGCATGAAGATTGTGAAGCTGCCGGTCTCGGCGCGCGAGACAGCCTGAGGCTGGAGGCAGGTCTTTGCCTATATGGCAACGACATTGACCAGAGCACCTCACCGATCGAGGCATCTTTAGGCTGGGCGATCCAGAAGCGCCGCAAGGAAGAAGGCGGTTTCCCGGGCGCGGACCGGGTGCAAAAGGAACTGGCCGATGGGGCCTCGCGCAAGCTGGTCGGCATCAGGCCAGAAGGCCGCGCACCGGCGCGCCACGGCGTGGAGATCCAATCTTCCCAAGGAAACACGATTGGTCAGATCACGTCGGGCGGGTTCGGCCCCACAGTTGGTGGCCCGGTGGCGATGGGCTATGTCGCAGCCGGACATGGTGAGCCGGGTGAGGTGGTGAACCTAATCATTCGGGGCAAGCCACAACCGGCGCAGATCGTGGCGCTGCCCTTTGTCATACAGAATTACAAGCGTTGAAGTCAGGAGAGAGACAACATGGCAACCTATTATTCCGATGAGCATGAATGGCTGACCGTCGAAGGCGACACGGCCACGCTGGGGATCACCAAACACGCGGCCGAGCAATTGGGCGATGTGGTGTTCGTGGAACAGCAGGAAGCAGGTGACGAGTTTGAGAAAGGCGGCGAGATCGGTGTGATCGAATCCGTCAAGGCAGCCTCCGAGCTGTACGCGCCGGTTGATGGCGAGATCGTCGAGGTGAACGAGGCGCTGGTCGACAACCCCGGTTCGCTGAACGACGATCCCGAAGGTGAAGCCTGGATCTACAAGATCAAGATTGCGGATGCATCGCAGTTGGAAGATCTGATGGATCTGGACGGCTACAAAGCCCTGATCGGCTGATCCTTGGTTGGGTCCCCGCGCGGGCCCACCGCTTCATCTTTTTCCAAATACTCCCGCCGGAGGCTCCTGCCAGAGCGGCTTGGAGAGACATTGCTTGAGGAGCGCACAAATGGCCTTCAAACTCACTGACTACGAAGCCTATGACTTCGCCAACCGACGCCATATCGGACCAAGCCCGACCGAGATGCGCGATATGCTCAAGGTGATCGGCTTCAAGACACTGGACCAGCTGATCGACGCCACGGTTCCGCCTGCGATCCGGCAGAAAGAACCCTTGGACTGGGGTCCGGCGATGACGGAACGCGATGCGCTGTTCTACATGAAAGAGGTAGCGAGCAAGAACAAGGTTCTGACCTCGCTGATCGGTCAGGGCTATTACGGCACCACCACACCGGCGCCGATCCTGCGCAACATCCTGGAAAACCCGGCCTGGTACACCGCCTACACCCCCTATCAGCCCGAGATCAGCCAGGGCCGTCTTGAGGCGCTGCTGAACTTCCAGACCATGGTCAGCGACCTGACCGGGCTGGACGTGGCCAACGCGTCCTTGCTGGACGAAGCCACTGCTGCGGCGGAAGCGATGGCGATGGCCAAGCGCGGCGGGCGGTCCAAGGCCAATAATGCGGCCTTCTTCGTGGACAAGAACTGCCACCCGCAGACCATTGCGGTGATCAAGACCCGGGCTGAGCCTCTGGGCATCGACGTGCAGGTCGCCGATCCAGACACGCTGGATGCAGGGTCGGTGTTTGGTGCGATCTTCCAGTATCCCGGCACCCATGGCCATGTGCGCGACTTCACCTCGGAAATCGCCGCGTTGCATGAGCACAAGGCGATTGCCATTGTTGCCGCCGACATCCTGTCGCTGGCGCTGCTGAAATCCCCCGGTGAGATGGGCGCGGATATCGCCATCGGCTCGACCCAGCGCTTTGGCGTGCCGATGGGCTATGGCGGGCCGCACGCCGCCTATATGGCGACCACCGACAAGCTGAAACGCTCGATGCCGGGCCGGATCATCGGCGTCAGCATCGACAGCCGGGGCAACAAGGCCTACCGCCTGTCGCTGCAAACCCGCGAGCAGCATATCCGCCGCGAAAAAGCCAACTCCAACGTCTGCACCGCGCAGGCGCTGCTGGCCGTCATCGCCTCAATGTATGCCGTGTACCATGGCCCCGATGGCATCAAGGCCATCGCGCAATCGGTGCACCGCAAGACCTCGCGCCTGGCCGCAGGCCTGGAAGAGGCAGGCTTTGCCGTGGAACCAGAAGTGTTCTTCGACACCATCACGGTTGAGGTCGGCCACCTGCAGAACGTGGTGATGGAGGCCGCCGTGGCGCGCGGCGTCAACCTGCGCAAGGTTGGTGAGACGAAAGTGGGCATCAGCCTGGACGAACAGACCCGCCCCGAGACCATCGAGGCGGTCTGGGGCGCCTTCGGCATCGACCGCACCGATGACAGCTCAAACAAGCAATACCGTCTGCCGGACTATGCCCTGCGTGAAAGCGCGTATCTGACTCACCCGATCTTCCACAAGAACCGGGCCGAGGCCGAGATCACGCGCTATATGCGCCGTCTGGCCGACCGCGATCTGGCGCTGGATCGGGCGATGATCCCGCTGGGGTCGTGCACTATGAAGCTGAACGCCACGATCGAGATGATCCCGGTCACCTGGCCCGAGTTCGGCAACCTGCACCCGTTCTGCCCTGAAGATCAGGCGCAGGGCTACATGCAGATGATCGACGATCTGAACGACAAGCTGTGCCAGATCACCGGCTATGACGCGATCTCCCAGCAGCCCAATTCGGGCGCGCAGGGGGAATATGCGGGGCTGCTGACTATCCGCAACTACCACTTCGCCCGCGGCGAAGGGCAGCGCAATGTCTGCCTGATCCCAACCTCGGCGCATGGAACCAACCCGGCCTCGGCCCAGATGGTGGGATGGCAGGTTGTGCCTGTGCAGGCCGATGAGAACGGCAATATCGATCTGAATGACTTCCGTGCCAAAGCGGAAAAGCACAGCGACCATCTGGCTGGCTGCATGATCACTTACCCCTCGACCCATGGCGTGTTCGAGACCACCGTGCAGGAGGTCTGCCAGATCACCCATGACCATGGGGGTCAGGTCTATATCGATGGCGCCAACATGAACGCGATGGTCGGCCTGTCGCGTCCCGGTGACATTGGCGGTGACGTCAGCCACCTGAACCTGCACAAGACGTTCTGCATACCGCATGGCGGCGGCGGCCCCGGCATGGGGCCGATCGGCGTCAAGGCGCACCTGACCGAGCATCTGCCGGGCCACCCGGAATACGGCACCGCAGTGGGTCCGGTCTCTGCGGCGCCCTTTGGCTCACCGTCGATCCTGCCGGTCAGCTGGGCTTATGTGTTGCTGATGGGTGGCGCGGGTCTGACGCAGGCCACTAAGGTGGCGATCCTGAACGCCAACTACATCGCGGCACGCCTGCAGGATGCCTACCCTATCCTCTACACCTCGGAAACGGGCCGCGTGGCGCATGAATGCATCCTCGACACCCGCCCGCTGGACGAGGCCGCGCATGTGACCGTGGATGACGTGGCCAAGCGTCTGGTCGATTCAGGTTTCCATGCCCCGACGATGAGCTGGCCGGTTGCCGGCACCTTGATGGTCGAGCCCACGGAATCGGAACCCAAGGACGAGTTGGACCGCTTCTGCGACGCCATGCTCTCGATCCGGGCCGAGGCGCAAGACATCATAGACGGCAAGATCGACGCGGAAAACAACCCGCTGAAGAACGCCCCCCACACGGTGCGCGATCTGGTTGGTGATTGGGATCGCCCCTATACCCGTGAGCAGGCTTGCTTCCCTCCGGGTTCGATGGGCGTCGACAAGTATTGGTCGCCGGTCAACCGCGTCGACAACGCATATGGCGATCGAAACCTCGTCTGCACGTGCCCGCCGATGTCGGAATACGAAGAAGCCGCCGAGTGAAAAAGAAAACCCCCGCCAGCGCTGGCGGGGGTTTTCTTAGGGTATAAACCCGGCGGGTACGCCAAACGGCAACGTGTCTACGCTGGTTCCGGTTAACGCATTCAGGAAGGCGACGAGATTGTCGATTTCCGCATCTGACAAGTCGACTGGGGCAATGTCGATCCTGTTGCGTTGGCGTTCCATTTCGAAACGATCATCCCAAACCACAAAATCTGCCTTTTGCAGCCACGGCACCTGTGGCAAAGCAGCCATTGCACGCTCCCATCGTGACAGGCTGCTTTCAGGGTTCAGATGGTGGCGGATCATGCTTTCCAGATCGGGAAACGCCCCGTTGTGACCATAGGGCGCCGTCAGCGCAACGTTGCGCAGCATTGGGGTGCGGAACCGATAGGCGTCTTCCAATCGGTTGCTTTCGCCCATGCGTCCCACATCCCGGACAAAAGGATCCCACTGTCGGGTCCTGCCCGGCCCGAAGGGCGGCAGACCCAAAGCGTGAAACTTTTGGTCAGACATCAACGGACCGGAATGGCAGGTTGCGCATCGCGCTTTGCCATAGAACAGGTCCATTCCGTTCTTTTGTGTGGCAGAAAGCGCGGCGGTGTCCCCGGCCAAGTATTGGTCGAACGGGCTGTCTGTGCTGCGCCACTCTATTGCCATGAAGGCCGCAAGCGCATTTGCGATTTGGGTTATTGTTATGTCTTTGGCCGTTTCAACGTCGTCGAACGCGTTGACCATGGCTGACCCATATCTCGGATCTGTACGGACACGTTTGGCAAGGATGGGCCAGCCCTTGTCGATCCGGTCATGTACCGCTCCGGTGACCTGATTTTCGGCCACATTCCCGGCCATTTCGAACTGCGCGGTTAACGGGAACAGCGCTTGTGCGGCCAGTAACGAGTTTAATCCCTCGGGCAGCCATTCCTGCGCCGGAGAATTGAAGCCGTTGCCATAGATATCGGATTTGCTGAGACGTCCATCGTGAAACAGCGTGTGTATGTCTTTGGCCCCAAGGTTCCACAAGCCGGGTGCGTTGCGTGGGATACGCTTGCGAATTCTATCCGCCCCGGTTCCGGGCGTGCGGTCCGGCCCCAGCCCAACGCCACCTTCCCCGATGCCCAAGGACAGCCCGTCAGACGTACCAAAATCCGGATGGTGGCAATGGGCACAGGTAATGTTCCGATTGCCCGACAGGATCGGATCGTAAAAGAGTTGATGACCGATGGCGGCCTGTTCCATATCAAAGGGCAGGAAATCATCATCGGTCAGCGGACGCGGCAAATCCTGTGCCCCAGCAGCGCCAGCCCACAGGAGTACAGCACCCATATGCGCCAGTTTGTAATTGCCCTTTGCCTGATTGCTACACCGGCGCTGGCCGAACTGGAACAAGCCCGCGATCTGATGGAGGCCGGAGAATTCGAGGCTGCCCGCGAAGAACTGTTGCCAGCCGCGCGGTCCGGCAATGCCGAGGCCGAGGAACTGATTGGCGTGATGTACGGGTTGGGCCTTGGGGTCGAACAGGACTATCAGCGGGCGTTTGATTGGTATCTGCGCGCCTCGATGAAGGGGCATCCGGGGGCGCAGTCTGGGGTGGGGTGGTATTATGAGTTGGGTCTTGGCATGCCCGCGCCTGATCTGGTGCGCGCTTATATGTGGTACACGCTCAGCGCGATTGGTGGTGATCCCGATGCCGCGATCAGCCTGGAAGAAGTGGTCAAGAAAATGACGCCGGAGCAGATCGAAAAGGCTCATGTCCTGGTGAACGATTACAAAGTGTGGATGTATCCGTTTCGGTAGATGGGCCGGGCTGAAAAAACCCGGCCCATATCGCTTAGTTCAGGTCCGCGTCGCGTGACGCATTGATATCCGCCTCAGCCGCTGCCACGGCATCTGTCAGCGCAGTGAAGACCTGATCGCCACGGGTTACGTTGGTTTGGAACCACTCGTAAACCGGAGTTGCAGCCTCTTTGAACGCGGCCTTTTGCTCGGGTGTGGGCACATAGAGGTCACCGCCACCGGCGACGAAATCCTCATAAGCCTGAATCGACTTGCGTTTGGGCGAAGCAAAGGTCGCCTGCTGCAAAGCATAGAACCCGTCGACAACCACACGACGCATGTCTTCAGGCATTTCCTGAAACTTGGCGTTGTTCATCCACCACAGCGCGCCCATGTAGGCGTGTCCGTCCAGAGTGACATATTGCAAACCCGCATCCGGGAATTTCATACCCATGATATCGGTGATGCCGTTCTTGGATCCCTCAACCACGCCTGTCTGAAAGCTGGTGAACAGTTCCGGCCACGGGATCGGGGTAGGCGAGGCACCCAGTGCCTTGACCAGCTCTTGCGGCAAGTCTGCGACCACGGTGCGGATTTTCAACCCTTCCATATCGGCGGGCTCGGCCACGCGGCGTTGAGTGTTGGCAAAGTTGCGCCAGCCGCCGGTATTGCCGATGGTCATCAGGCGGATCGCGCCGCCAGAATCCTCAAGCGCCATGTCGCGCACCTGGCGGGTGAAATCACCGGACAGAACATGCTCGGCCACGCGGTCATCCGCCATCAGGTAGGGCAGATCCAGAACCTGCACGTAGGGGAAGATGCCTGATGCACCGCCTGAGGTCGAAATGTAGATATCGATGGTGCCATCGGCGACACCCTGTAGGCATTCGGCGCCGTTGGAACACAGCTGCGTACCGATGAACAACTCAACCTCAATTGCTCCGTTGGATGCGTTCTCGACGAAGTTCTTGAAGACGATCAGGCCGTCATAGTCTTCGTCGTTTTCATTCGAGTTGGCCGTGGCGCGCAGCGTGTAGTCGGCCGCTGTGGCTGCGATGGCGGATGCTGCCACCAGCGATGTGGCCACCGCTGCGGTTTTGATGAATCTTCTGAGCATGCGTTTCCTCCCTGTGATACTCAGTTAGTTTGCAAATCCCGTTATTCTCGGGATCGTCATTGATAGTGCCGGGATATAGGTGATCAGGAAGATCACTATGATTTCGACTGCCAGGAACGGCAGGATGGCCTTGGCGATGGTCTCAACCCGTTCACGCGAGACTGCTGCGGCCACAAACAGGACCAGCCCCATCGGTGGCGTGGCCAGACCGACGGTCAGGTTGACGCTCATGATGATGGCGAAATGGATTGGGTCGACGCCGAGGCTGGTGAAGATCGGACCCAGGATCGGGCCAAGGATGATGATCGCTGGCCCAGCGTCCAGAAACATACCGACAACAAATAGCAGCAGGTTGATCAGGAACAAAAGGATCAGCGGGTTTTCCGACAGGCTGAGGATCAGCGACGCCAGTTGTTCCGGCGCGTGGCTGAGGCTGACCACGGTCTTGAACGCCATTGCGGCGCCAACCAGCAGCAAGACAACCGCCGAGGTCATACCAGCGTTGCTGAGAACCTCGGGCACTTCTTTCCACGACAACGTGCGCAAAACAAAAAATCCGATGAGGAAGGCATAGCCCACGGCGACCGCCGCCGCCTCGGTCGGGGTAAAGATACCGCCGAGGATTCCCCCCAGAATGATGACGGGCGTCAGCAAAGGGAAGAATGCCTTGAGGCTGGCTTGCCTGCGTTCGCCCCAGGTGTATTTTCGGCTGGCAACCGGGAAGTCGTAGCGATCTGCCATGAGTTTGATCATCAGCATCAGGCCTACGCCAACCATAACCCCGGGCACGATCCCGGCCAGAAACAGCGCCGCGACGCTTTCGCCCATGACATATGCGTAGATGATCATGATGCCCGAGGGCGGGATGATCGGACCAATGACCGAACTGGCTGCGGTAATGGCAGCGGCGAATTTGCGAGTATAGCCCTGTTTCTCCATCGCCGGGATCAGCATGGATCCCAGGGCCGAGGTGTCGGCTACTGCAGAACCCGAAAGGCCCGCAAACAGGATCGAGCTGAGAACGTTTACATGCGCCAGACCGCCGCGCAAATGACCCATCAGGGCCTGACTGAATTCGACAAGGCGGATGGTTATGCCACCTCGGTTCATCAATTCTCCGGCCAGCATGAAGAACGGGATCGCCATCAAGGGGAAACTGTCCATGCCATTGTAGACATTGCGGTAGAGCAGGGTGATGTCGTTGGTCTGACCGTTCAGCCACAGCAGAATGCCGGGCGCGGCCAACAGTGCGAAGAACACGGGCAAGCCGATCAACAGGAAGATCAGGAAAGTGGGCAGGAACCATATCAACATTTATTCAGCCCCCACTGCTGCATCAGGAATTTCTGGCAATAGGTGACCGCCGCCCAACATGGTGATGAATGACCGGAGGATCAGTTCGATGTTGACTGAAATAAGCAGAACGATCCCCACAAGTAACGAGGCCATCATCCAACTGCGGGGAATGCGGTACCATTCGTCAAACCCGAAGGATGTTGGAAGGTAAAGCGCAGCGGTAGCGAACTTGCCGCCAAAGCCCGTCACCTCGGACCAGCCGATTGTGACCGCGACCAGCAAAACCGCCAATGAGACCAGAAGGAGAAAAATGTTCAGTGTTTGTCCGACAACGCGCGGCAGGAACCGTTGCAGCATGTCGATGGCGACGAAACCACCGCGTCGGAATGCGGTCGGAGCCATCAGACCGGTCATCCATAACATGCAGAACCGCGCTGCCTCATCCGGCCAGGGCAGGGCGTTGCCCAGAACATACCGGAAGAACACCTGAATTAGGATCGCGATCACCATCAATGCAATCGCAACGACACCAACCGCGCGGCCCAGACGCAGCGCGGCTTCGTTCACGAATGCAATCGGCGCCAGCACCGATGCCAGTCCGCCCATGCGGTTCCTCCCTATGTCAGCTGCGGGTCTTTCCGCAGCGGTCTTCTCGCGCTTATTGGTGCGCGAATTGGCCGAGTTTCCCGGCATAAAAGGTCAGCGCGTCTCCATCCGCCATGCTGGCCTTCAAAACTTTACCCACGACAATAACGTGATCACCTGCGTTGTGATACGCATGTTGTTCGCATTCGAACCGCGCCAGACAATCCGGCAGCAGCGGAGTCCCGTTTTCACAGCGCTCATGTTCGATATCCCGCAGGGCATGGGCGTTCTTGGAACACCCAAAGCACAGCTCGGCCTGTTCGGCTGACAAAACGTGAACGCTGAAGTGGCGCGCCTTCTGAAAATAGGGGAAGCGGCGAGAGTTTCGGTCGCCAGCCCACATCACCAAAGGCGGATCCAGTGACAGGGACGAAAAGCTGTTGGCTGTGATGCAGATCGGCCCGTCCTCGCTGTGGCAGGTCACGATCGTCACCCCGGTGGCAAAACGGCCAAAAGCATCCCTAAGGGTTCGGGTGTCGTCTTTATGCGGGACGAATGTACGGCTCATGTCCTTTGAGATTGCGTTCATCATGGTACCTCATGTCCCAGCGCCGCCTCATAAAGGCGATACCAGGTTTCGCGATCCAGATTGACTTTCATGGCGTCGGAAATCCGTTTGATACGGTCCAGATTGTTGGTGCCTAGCACCGGAAGGATACCTGCCGGATGAGCCAGCAGGAATGCAACCGCAACAGCAGCACGGTCGACACCGAACTCCTCGGCAATTTCGTCAGCAACCAATCCGACCGGGGGATTCCCGGCCATCAGCATCCCGCCACCCAAGGGGGACCACGCCATCACAGCGTGGCCGTGCTGCTGGTGAAACGCCAAATCGCCATTGGTGAACGGACCAATCTCGCCCAGAGAAATTTCGATCTGATTGGTGACCAGCTGCGTTTTCATGGCCGATTGCAACAGCTGCCAATCCCACGGACGGAAGTTGGATACACCAACGGCCCCCACTTTGCCGCTGGCGACCACCTCATCCAGCACCGCACCAGTCTCGTGGTGATCCATGAACGGATCGGGGCGGTGAATCAGCAGTAGATCGATGTGATCAATAGCCATTTCCTGCAGTGAAATTTCGACGGACTTCAGGATGTGCGCACGCGACGTGTCATAGTATTTGGCCTTGGCATCGGCATACCGGCCGCAGGGCGCAACGATGTCACATTTGGTGACAATCTCCATCTTTTGACGCAGGCCGGGATTGGCGCGCAGGGCATTGCCCAGAACGGCTTCGGCGCCATAGTCGCCATAGATATCCGCCTGATCGAAGGTGGTGATGCCCTGATCCAGGCAAGCTTGGACCTTGGCCTCGACATGACCAGCCGAGGTGTCGCTGTCATCGCCCAGCCGCCACATGCCGTAAACCAGACGGCTCAATTTCAGCGTTTCAGATAGTTTGACACGTTGCATCAACGACGCACTCCGTTGCCCAGCGGCGTCGCTGGGATGTTGTTGGGAACCCGTCCGTAAGCTTCGGGAAGGGAGCAGGTTTTTAGGTTGGGCATCACGCGGGTGCCGAAATGGCGTGCTTCGTCCATGTGTGGATAGCCCGAGAAGATGAAGGCGCGGATGCCCATCTTCTGGTATTCTTCAATCTTGGACATGACCTGATCGGTCGAGCCGACCAATGCTGCACCGCAACCCGACCGGGCGCGGCCAACGCCTGTCCAAAGGCCCGGCTCGACATACCCATATTCATCGGCCAGATCGCGGTTTTTGGATTGATGTGCGACGCCCAGAGATGTGGAGTCCAAGGCGCGCTCTCGTATGGCGCGGCCATATTCATCGTCCAGCTTGGACACGATGTAGTCGGCGTATTCCTGTGCCTCAGCCTCGGTATCGCGGACAATCATGTGAACCCGTAGACCATAATCCAGTGTGCGACCGCATTCGTCGGCGACTGCATGAACGGCTTTCATCCGTTCGGCCAACTGGTCCTTTGTTTCCGGCCACATCAGGTAGACGTCACAATGTTCGCCGCACAACTGCAAGGCGGATGGGGAATAGCCACCGAAATACAGCAGCGGGCCGCCGGTTTGATACGGTTTTGCGGGATCAGTGGTCAGACCGCCGAAATTGTAGACCTCGCCCGCATAGTTGATCTCATCATGTGTCCAAGCCTGTTTCAGGATCTCGACCACTTCGCGCGAGCGTTGGTAGCGATAGGCGCTGTCAGCTTTTTCGCCGGGAAAATCGGATGAGATGATGTTGACGGTTAACCGTCCCTTCAACATGTGATCAAGCGTGGCGATGGTTCGGGCCAGCATAATGGGCTGCATCTCGCCGCAGCGCACCGCAGCCAGCATGTTGATCTTTTCGGTGATCGGTGCGCAGCCCGCGACAAAGCTGAGCGTGTCCTGACCGACTTGATATGAAGATGGGCACAGGATGTTGCGAAACCCCTGCGCCTCGGCTTCTTTCACGATGCTGGAACAATGATCCCAGCTGGATCGCAGGTCACCATCCGGCACGCCAAGAAACTGATAATCATCCGAGCAAAGCGCTGCAAACCACGAAACCTCAGCCGCATCCAGATCGGGTGACGTGATGGGGACAATTGTCATCTGTTGCGCGCTCCGCATTGATTTTGCTTTTTCTCTTGCGTAGCAATCACATTGATGTAGATCAATAGTGTATCAATTTTTCCTGCGACCGAATGAAGCGTCTGCTGTGACACCAACCAGCCGAAATCCAAATGCCCTGCCGATGTATATTCAAATCTCGGAACTGCTGATCCGGGATATTGCGGCTGGTCGCCTGATCGACGGAGAGCGCCTGCCCCCGGAAAGGGACATGGCGGCTGAGCTTCAGGTTTCGGTCGGGACTTTGCGAAAATCGCTCGCAGAGCTTGAGAAAAAGGGGATGTTGGAGCGTATTCAGGGCTCGGGCAATTACGTGCGCGAGACCGGAACGCAGAACAGCGTCTATGCGATGTTCCGACTAGAGCTGCCGGAAGGCGGCGGTTTGCCACGCGCCGATATCCTGTCGGTTGATCAATTGGAAAAGCCAGACGATCTGCCGGAATTCGGAAAATCCAACATCGGGTCACGCGTGCGCAGAATGCGGTATCTGAATGACACAATTATCGCTGTCGAGGAAATCTGGCTGGACGAATCAGTGGGTCTAATCGACCAGAACCTGCTGTCGGACTCGCTTTATCGCTACTACCAGCAGCAATTGGGGTTCTGGATATCGCGCGCGGAAGATCGGGTTTCGGTCGGATTGATGCCGCACTGGACGCCACTTGGGTTCACCAAGCCGATCGGAGAAACGGTTGGATATATCGAGCGGTTTAGTTGGTCGGAAAAACCCGACCCAGTCGAGTTTTCAAAAACATGGTTCGATGCGGATCGGGCCACTTATGTACAACGCCTGAAGTAAGAAGAATGAGGAAATACGCATGACCCGGACGATCAATTACGGGCTGATTGGATGCGGCATGATGGGGCAAGAGCACCTGCACAATATTGCCCTGCTGGACGGCACCCGCGTGTCGGCGATTTTCGAACCTGATGCGGGTATGGCAAAGATCGCGCAGGACATTGCACCGGACGCGACGATCGTGTCTTCGGTTCAGGCGTTGCTGGCGGTTGACGATCTGGATTGTCTGGTGATCGCCAGCCCAAATCACTTGCATGCTGATCAACTTGACGAAATCGCCCAGACACGCCCGCTACCGTTGCTGGTCGAAAAGCCCTTGTTCACCGATCCCAACGATACCGCCCGGTTGGAGGTGATCCGGCAAAGCTATCCCCACCCAATCTGGGTTGCGATGGAGTACCGGTACATGCCCCCGATCGCGGAACTGATCTCGCAGGCTCGGGCGGTCAGCGGCGGTGCGAAAATGTTGTCGATCCGGGAACACCGCTTTCCTTTTCTTGAAAAGGTCGGGCACTGGAACCGATTTAACCGTAACACCGGCGGAACCTTTGTCGAGAAATGCTGCCATTTCTTCGACCTGATGCGGTTGATCCTGCAATCTGATCCGGTGCGGATCACTGCGAGCGGGGGACAAGCGGTCAATCATCTGGACGAAACCTATGAAGGGGAAACACCGGACGTCCTGGATCACGGTTATGTGCTGGTTGATTTTGCGTCCGGTGCACGGGCGATGCTGGAATTATGCATGTTTGCCGAGGGTTCTCGTTACCAAGAAGAAATCTCGGCCATTGGCCCAGATGCCAAGATCGAAGCCTTAGTGCCCGGGCCGGGTCGCTTCTGGCCTGAACATCTGGGTGCACCGCCGGTGCCGCAGGTGATTGTCAGTCCGCGTGATCCGAAAGGTCCGGTTGTCAAAGATATTCCGGTCGATCCACGTTTGCTTGCAGCGGGGGACCACAACGGATCCACCTTTTATCAGCATCAGGGATTCCTGGAGTTGGTGCGCGGAGATCGCGCCGAACCGGATGTGTCAATGCGCGATGGGCTGTGGGCGGTTCAGATGGGATTGGCGGCTCAGCAGGCTTTGATCACCGGCGAAGCTGTTCACCTGACGGGTTGAGCGCCGGCGGCAAGCTCTAAACTGGCCAAGGAATTGCGCCTATCGGAAACGCGCGTTCCCAATGCCCACATTTTTCGGTGTCGTTTTTGACCTTCAAAGGGTCTTTTCCGCTTGCGCGGCTGTTTCAGGGAAAATACGTCTGGCGGCGGGACACCCCTCCCCAACGAGGGGCGTGTATCTGGAAGGATAATACACATGAGCACTGAACAACCGGCGACGCGGCCGGCCAATCCGCGTTTTTCTTCTGGCCCCTGTGCCAAACCCCCCACATTTGACCTGACCAAACTGGCCGATGCCGCGTTGGGCCGTTCGCACCGTGCCGCTGTTGGCAAGGACAAGCTGAAAGCGGCCATCGAAGGCACGCGTGACGTTTTGGGCATCCCGGCAGATTACAAGATCGGCATTGTTCCCGCATCGGACACCGGTGCGGTCGAAATGGCGCTGTGGTCGCTGTTGGGCGAGCGCAAGGTCGAGATGCTGGCGTGGGAAAGCTTTGGGTCCGGCTGGGTCACGGATGTGATCAAGCAGCTGAAAATCGATGCCGAGGTCAAAACGGCAGATTATGGCCAGCTCGTTGACCTAGCTTCGATCGATTTCTCCAATGACGTTGTCTTTACCTGGAACGGCACCACCTCGGGCGTGCGGGTTCCAAACGGCGATTGGATCGCGGATGACCGTCAGGGTCTGACGATCTGCGACGCGACTTCCGCGGCATTCGCGATGGATCTGCCTTGGGACAAGCTGGATGTGACCACGTTTAGCTGGCAAAAGGTTCTGGGTGGCGAAGCGGCGCACGGAATGCTGATCCTGAGCCCCCGTGCGGTGGAGCGGCTGGAAAGCTACACCCCCGCATGGCCCCTGCCCAAGATTTTTCGCCTGACCAAAGGCGGTAAACTGATCGACGGCATCTTTACCGGAGCCACAATCAACACGCCTTCGATGCTGGCGGTTGAGGATTACCTGTTCGCGCTGGACTGGGCGCGCTCGGTCGGCGGGTTGCAGGGGCTGATCGCCCGCGCGGATGCCAATGCCGGTGCGGTGCATGCGTTTTGCGCGCAGAATGATTGGATCGCCAATCTGGCTGAAGATGAGGCAACACAGTCGAACACATCTGTTTGCCTGAAATTCACCGACGCCCGTATTAAGGACGGTGCGAGTTTCGCTAAGGCCGTGGCCAAACGGCTTGAGGCTGAAAACATCGCGCTGGACATCGGTGCCTATCGCGACGCGCCTGCCGGTCTTCGCATCTGGTGCGGCGGCACGGTCGAAACATCGGATATCGAAGCGATGTTGCCCTGGCTGGCCTGGGCCTTTGAGGCTGAACTCGCGGAGCAGGCCGAAGCTGCCTGAGCATTTCCAATTTTCACCGGGCCGTAACTGGCCCGGCTCTCCACATATTCAAGGACCACAGACATGGCCCCTAAAGTACTCGTATCCGACAAACTCAGCGAAACCGCTGTTCAGATATTCCGTGACCGCGGGATCGACGTGGATTTCATGCCCGATCTGGGCAAGGACAAAGACAAGCTGGCCGAGGTAATTGGCCAATATGACGGCCTTGCGATCCGGTCGGCCACCAAGGTTACGCCGACTATTCTGGACAAGGCAGACAAGCTGAAGGTCATCGGTCGTGCCGGGATTGGCACGGACAATGTCGACAAGGACGCAGCCTCGAAAAAAGGCGTGATCGTGATGAACACGCCGTTTGGTAATATGATCACGACCGCCGAACACGCGATTGCGATGATGTTCGCCGTGGCGCGGCAAATCCCCGAGGCGAGTACCTCGACCCACGCGGGCAAGTGGGAGAAGTCCAAGTTCATGGGGATCGAGCTGACCAATAAAACGCTCGGTGTAATCGGCGCGGGCAATATCGGTGGAATTGTTTGTGAGCGTGCCTTGGGTCTGCGGATGAAAGTGGTCGCCTATGATCCCTATCTGGGTGAAGAAAAAGCCGCCAAAATGGGCGTTGAGAAAGTCGAGCTGGATGAGCTGCTTGCACGCGCTGATTTCATCACTCTGCACGTGCCGCTGACCGACCAAACCCGCAACATTCTGAGCCGCGAGAATCTGGCCAAGACGAAACCCGGCGTGCGTATTGTCAATTGTGCCCGTGGCGGTTTGGTCGATGAAGAAGCGCTGGCCGAGATGCTAAAGTCTGGTCATGTCGCAGGCGCCGCCTTTGACGTGTTCAAAGAGGAACCGGCAAAAGACAACCCGCTGTTCAACCTGCCCAACGTGGTCTGCACCCCTCATCTGGGCGCGGCGACCACCGAAGCTCAGGAAAACGTAGCGCTGCAAGTGGCCGAGCAGATCTCGAACTACCTGCTGACCGGCGCGGTAGAAAACGCGCTGAACATGCCCAGCGTTACGGCAGAAGAGGCCAAGGTCATGGGGCCATGGATCAAACTGGCCGGACATCTGGGCAGCTTTATTGGCCAGATGACGGACGAGCCGATCAAAGCCATTAACATCCTCTATGATGGTGTGGCGGCCGACATGAACCTCGCCGCTCTGAACTGTTCTGTAGTCGCGGGGATTATGAAAAAGTTCAATCCTGAGGTGAACATGGTGTCGGCTCCGGTCGTCGCCAAAGAGCGTGGGATCAAAATCTCAACCACCAATCAGGACAAGTCGGGCGCCTTCGAAGGCTACATCAAAGTCACGGTCGTCACAGACAAGCGCGAACGCTCAATCGGTGGAACTGTGTTCAGCGATGGCAAGCCGCGGTTTATTCAGATCAAAGGGATCAACATCGACGCTGAAGTTGGCGCCCACATGCTGTACACCACGAACGAAGATGTCCCGGGCATTATTGGCACGCTGGGTCAAACTATGGGTGAGCATGGGGTCAACATCGCGAACTTTACTCTGGGCCGGTCTGAGGCCGGGGGTGAGGCGATTGCGCTGCTCTATGTTGATGAGCTGGTTCCAGCAGAAGCGCGCGCCAAACTGGCTGAGACCGGCCTCTTCACGCAGATCAAGCCGCTGGAATTTGACGTTGTCTGAGCTGCGGCGCTGAATTTGTGACCCAATCGATGCCCGCGCTGAATAATGCGCGGGCATTGGCTTTTTTTAGCGGCCTGATTACGGCAAAAGACCCGTAACCAATTCGAAGAGGCGCCGGTTTGACAACTCCTATCTATGCCGTTGGTGACATCCACGGGCAGCTGGGCATGCTGCAAAACGCGCTGTCCCGGATTGAGGCGGATGGTGGTCCAGATGCACGCGTCGTTTTTCTGGGGGACTACGTGGATCGCGGCCCTAATAGCCGTGAGGTGTTGGACCTGCTGATCGAGGGGCAACAGGCGGGGCGAAACTGGGTCGTGGTGAAGGGTAATCACGACCGGATGATGGCCCGGTTTGTGCAAGAATGTGAGATTGCGGACAAGCAGCTGCCGATCGCCTTGAACTGGCTGAACCCGCGTCTGGGTGGTCGTGAAACGCTTGCGTCTTACGGCGTCGAAGTCACGGACAATGATCGCATCTATCAGGTCCATGAACGCGCCTGCGCTGCTGTGCCGCCCGCGCATCTGGACTTTATCAATGCCTTGCCGAACTATCATCAGGAGGGTGAGCTGCTATTTGTCCACGCCGGTATCCGGCCCGGTATCCCTCTGCCGCAACAATCCGAAGATGATCTGGTCTGGATCCGGCAGGAGTTCTTGATGGAGGCCGGTCCGCACCCCTGGCTGATCGTGCATGGCCATACACCCGTGGATGCGGCAGAGCATTTCGGGAACCGGATCAATCTGGATGCAGGCGCAGGCTATGGCCGGCCGCTGGCCACTGCGGTGTTCGAAGGCCGCCAGTGTTGGTTACTGACGGAATGCGGGCGAACGCTGTTAACTCCTAGCCCTTTGTAAAAAGGCCGCGGTAGTAGTCGCGCAGCACGTTTTTCTGAACCTTGCCCATGGTGTTGCGGGGTAACTTGTCCAGCATGATCAGTTTGCGCGGATGTTTGAACCGGGCCAGTTCTGTTTGAATGGTGGCCAGAATGGCTTCTGCGTCAGGTGATTGGCCGGGTTCCGCGACAAGAATGCCCAGAACAGTCTCGCCAAAGTCTGGATGCGGTACGCCGATGACGGCGCTTTCCAAAACACCGGGCTGGTCGTCCAGCACCAGCTCGATCTCTTTGGGATAGATGTTGTACCCGCCCGAGATGATCAGGTCCTTGCCGCGCCCAACAATGTGCACATAGCCATCCGGATCCACGCGGCCCAAATCACCGGTGATGAAGAACCCATCCTCGCGTAGTTCGGCGGCGGTCTTCTCGGGCATTTGCCAATAGCCGTCGAACACGTTGGGACCGCGCACTTCGATGATTCCAATCTCGCCCTGCGGCAGGTTTTCGCCCGTGTCGGGGTCGGTGACCTTCAGTTCTACACCCGGCAGAGGAAACCCGACCGTCCCGGCACGGCGTTCGCCGTCATACGGGTTGGAGGTGTTCATGTTGGTCTCGGTCATGCCATAGCGTTCCAGGATGCGGTGACCGGTGCGCGCCTGAAACCGTTCGTGGGTTTCCGCCAGCAAGGGGGCCGAGCCTGAAATGAACAGCCGCATATGTCGCGTCAGATCACCGGTGAACCGATCATCATCCAGTAGGCGCGTGTAGAAGGTCGGAACTCCCATCATGGATGTCGCCTTGGGCATCAGCCTCAGGATGTCATCCAGATCGAATTTCGGCAGAAAGATCATCGACCCGCCCGAAGCCAAGATGACATTTGTCGCCACAAACAGCCCGTGAGTGTGAAAGATCGGCAACGCGTGTAGCAGGACGTCTTCAGGTGTGAACCGCCATTCACGTACCAGTGTTTCCGCGTTGGACAACAGGTTGGCTTGCGTCAGCATTGCGCCCTTGGAGCGTCCTGTGGTGCCGGATGTGTAAAGGAAAGCGGCCAGGTCACTTTCGGACCTTTTGACCGGTTCAAAGGCAGGTAGCATTCCCAACGCGCGACGCATCAGGCTGCCGGTGCCATCTGCGTTCAACGTGACCAACTGCGCATTTTGTGCCTGCGCGATGGGCCTAAGCCCGGCTTCGTTGGCCTGATCGCAGACAACCAGAGACGCTTCGCTATTTTCGATAAAGTAGCTCAGCTCAGCGGTCGTGTAGGCAGTGTTCAAAGGCAGAAAGATTAAACCCGTCTGAGCGCAAGCCGCATAAAGCGCCAGTGCTTCGGGGGATTTTTCCACCTGAATGGCCACGCGGTCGCCGGGCTCCAACTCCAGTCCAGTCAGCGCGTTGGCAATTCGAGAGGACATGTCGAGGAATTCGGTGTGGGTGACGACTCGACCATCTGGCAGATGCAGGAATGGCGTGGTCTTGCCAGCGTGGCGCCCGAACAAGCGATCATACAGCGGGTTACCCATCCCAATTCTCCTTTAGTCCTAACCCTGCTGAACCTGTCTTGGATTTGCTGGACGGTAAAGCCCTGAAATCGATGAAAACCGGGCGTTTTTGGCTGTTTTGTCCCATCCGCCTCTGGCGAAAATGCTGCACCTGCGATATGCGCGTGTCAGACTGTCGGAGACTGAAAATGCTCGTTGCCACCCTGCTGACCAACCCTGCGGCGCCCTCGCTTGATGGCACTCTGGTCGAGTCGTTGCGAAATGCATGGGGAGGGGGGGATGTCGTTTGGTTGAACTCTGATGAGGCGGCCGAGTTTCCGTTGGTGGAGATGCCAGACAACCGCTGGGATGTCTGGGCGGATCTGCAGGGTATGGGCGTCGACTTGATACTGCAGCCGATTGAAGGGCGTCGTAAAAAAATGCTTTTGGCGGATATGGACAGCACCATGATCCAACAGGAATGCATCGACGAACTGGCCGATGAAGCTGGGGTTGGCGAACGCGTCAAAGACATCACGGCGCGTGCGATGAACGGTGAATTGGATTTTGATGGTGCCTTGCTTGAACGGGTTGGTCTGCTGAAAGGCCTGGATGAGGCGGTGATCGATCAGGTGCTAAACACGCGGATCACCCTGATGCCCGGTGGCCGCGAACTGGTTGCAACGATGCGCGCGGCCGGTGGCTACGCGGCGCTCGTCTCGGGTGGGTTCACCGCGTTCACAGCTCGGGTGGCTGAACGGTTGGGGTTCGATGAAAACCGAGCCAACACTTTGCTATCTGAAAATGGGCACCTGACCGGCGATGTGAAACGTCCGATTCTTGGACGTCAGGCCAAAGTCGAATCCCTGGAACGCATTACTGCGCGGTTGGGTATTGAAGAAGCTGATGTAATTGCCGTGGGCGATGGGGCTAACGATTTGGGCATGCTGGGCCGCGCCGGGACGGGTGTTGCGCTGCATGCCAAGCCTGCGGTCGCAGAGCAATGCGACATTCGGATCAACCATGGCGATTTGTCTGCACTGTTGTACGTACAAGGCTATGCCCGACCAGATTTTGTCAGCGCCTGATACAGCGTACTTTCTTTTATTTAACACGTGTGTTAATAAGTGGTTATGAGCACACTTCTAACCGCCTTTTCGGCACTATCTGATGCCACAAGGTTCTCGATTGTCGAACAGCTGATGGAGAACGGAGAGTTGCCCGTCGGCGACCTGATTGACGGCAAGGGCATGTCCGGCGCAGCCATTTCGCGCCATCTGAAAGTTCTGCGAGAGGCCGGGTTGGTCCAGCAGCGGGTGCACGGGACGCGGCGCATGTATTCGATCCAGCCCGATGGTCTGCGTGCGATTGCGGAATGGACGATCTCGAAACGGCAGTTTTGGGAAGGTAGTCTCGACCGTTTGGGTGATATTCTGGAGGGGGAGAATTCATGGCCGACCTGAAACTGGAGCGGGATTTCCCTGTCAGCCCCGAAACCCTGTTCGATTGGATCAGCAATGGACCAAAACTGCTGCAATGGTGGGGGCCTGAAGGGGTGCATGTAACGGAACATGATCTGGATTTTTCACGCCTTGGGCCGTGGTATTCGGTTATGGAAAACGGTGAAGGTCAAAGGTTCAAAGTCTCAGGCCATGTCACACATGTCGATCCACCAAACTCGGTGGGGTTTACCTGGGCCTGGCACGATGATCAGGACCAGCGCGGCGCTGAAAGCCACGTCACTTTTTACGTCGCCGCATCGCAAACTGGGTCGCGTTTGGTCTTGGACCACCGCGAATTGGCAGATGCCGACATTGCAGGGAACCACGAACAAGGCTGGACATCGTCGTTGCGCAAACTCGAAGCGCGCTGCAAATAGTTTTTAACAAGGAGAAATGGAATGCCCCAATATCTGTTTGTTTATCACGGTGGTACGACTCCAAGCGACCCCGCCGAAGTCGAAGCAACCATGGCCGCCTGGGGCGCATGGTTTCAGGGTATGGGGGATGCGCTGGACATTCCCGGCAATCCGGTTGGTCAATCCCACACAGTCAGCAGCAGCGGTGTTGCGGATAATGGTGGCGCCAACCCGGCCTCGGGCTTTACCGTGATCAAAGCCGATAGCATCGACGCCGCGACCGAGATGGCCAAGGGCTGTCCGATGGTCGTGAACGGATCGGGTTCGGTCGAGGTCGCCGAGGTGCATGAAATCGAGATGTGACGGCCCTAGCCGGGGAAACCCGGCGCAGGTCTGATCTCGCCGCATTCCAGCCCGCGACGGCTGTACTGCGGTGCGTTCATGAATTTGCGGGCGGCCGGGTGATCGGCGTCCAACACCCCAAGGCTGACCAGAATGGCGGCGATGGCGCATTCACTGGCGCGGGTTGCACCATCGGCGATTTTCAGTGCAACGCCCATCCGTTTTTCCGGGATGATTGCGACAAAAACGGCTTCAGCACCCGTCTTGATGGCGGCCCGGCCAGCCATTGCGCGCATCAATTCAGTACAGGCGCGGGTTTCCCCAGCGACCAGTTCAGGGTGTTTGATCATCGCGGCCGTCAACTGCTGAGCTGCATCGCTGGCGCGATCAGATCTGTCAGCGGAGGATGCGAACCACGCCATCGACCGTGCCAACCCGGCCAGCGAGGTTGCAAAATTCGGGGCAGAACAGCCGTCGATACCGTAGGCTGGGCTGGTCTCGCCTGTGGTTTCTTCCACCGCAGACAGGCAGGCCTGCTGCACGGGGTGGTCGATCTCCAGGTATTCGGGTCCGGCCCCCATATGCTGGGCCACGGTCAGAAATCCGCAATGTTTGCCGGAACAATTGTTGTGGATCTGGCAAGGCGTGTCATCAGCCAGAATCAGCCCATCCCGCGCTGCCATATCGGCTGGCTCTTGTGGTCCGCAGCGCAGGTCCGGTTCTGCCAGACCTAAATGATCCAGCCATGCGGATACACGCTCGGTGTGAATCGCGGCCCCATTGTGCGAAGCACAGGCCAATGCTAGATGCTCAGTGTTCAGCCCATATTTCGCAGCCGCGCCTGACGTAATCAGTGGCAAAGCTTGAATCATCTTGGCCGAAGATCGCGGGTAGATGACTGCCTTGGGATCACCCCAACTGCGCACGATTTGTCCGGTATCGTCGCAGATCACAGCGTGGCCCAGATGCAAGCTCTCTAACAGCGGTCCACGCCACAATTCTGTCATTGGTACGGGCTGCGTCATCTGGACCTCCGGTTTTATGCGCAAAAAACTGCCAATCGCCCTTTCGCCTGTGGCGAAACCTGCGTTAGTGTGTGTATGTCGGCAATCATCGGGATGCGCAACGTTACAGACGAACCGGCAGGGTTCGCAGCCTTTTCCGATGGATAAGAGGTATGGGTCGAGCTAGGAGGCTGGACAATGGGATCAATGCTCGTCCGCGTGATCGCGGGCCTGTGTGTGGCGGGATTGGCCACAACTGCAATCGCTCAGCAGGCGACAAGCACAAACCGGGTTGCGGCAAAAACCGATTGGAGCGTTTTTGTTGAAGATGATCCCACCGAATGCTGGAGCGTCTCTGCGCCTAAGGAAACCGTGAACACCAAGGGGGGTCGTGTTGTGTCCGTGCGGCGCAGCGACATCCTGTTGTTTGTGTTCTACCGTCCCAATGCCGAGGTCAAAGGCCAGGTCACGTTCACTGGCGGCTATCCGTTTGCAGCTGGGTCGACAGTGAACCTGACAGTCGACGGCAGTGAATTCGAGCTGTTTACCGAAGGCGAGTGGGCTTGGCCGGCGACAGCCGCGGATGATGCCAAGATCGTCACCGCGATGAAGCGCGGCACCGAGGCCGTGTTAACGGCACGGTCTGAACGCGGGACGCAGACCAAAGATACTTTTTCGCTGTTGGGTTTTACGGCTGCAATTGAAGATGCTGAAAAGCGCTGCACAAACTAAACTTGGTTTGTGTAGCTTCTGAGCCTCGTCTTGCTCGCGAGGCTTTTTGATTCAGATATCCACGGATGTAGTAGCGACGTCTTACGCGACGTCCGATTCTCGATTTGATCCGGATCAATGTGAAGCTCTGCCATTTCTGAACTAACTGGTTCAGACACAAACAGGAGCTGCCCGATGCTTAAAAAATCTTTTGTCATATTGCTGATGCTATCCGCGCCCTTGCTGAGTGCGTGTGAGAATACTGGTGAGACGTACCCCGTTAGTGGTGAACAATGCGGTCCGGAAGATCCGGTGAAAACCCTGGACGCGGCCGATTGTAACGTACCGCCCGCAGGGATTTGATACGTAGCCCCGTTCCGGTTGCGTGACGGGTTTCGAAAAAGTGCTTTCGGCCGCAGGGGAGCCACCTTTGCGGCCGAGCTTCGTTTAGCTGCACGACAGTTATTGTGCTAAGCTGCTGCGAAAAGTGAGTTCTAACGGAGTATCGGACCATGCGCTGGGCTATTTTCGCGATGTTCTTGCCAAGTGCCGTAGTGGCGGACCCGGCAATGGAGTGCTCCGATGCGAGTTCGCAGGTCGAGGTTGGCGCTTGCGTTACTGAAATGGAAGGGCGCGTGAATGGCGCGCTGGAAGAAAGCTATTCTTTCGCTATTGCCGCAGCGAAGGAACTTGATGACGTGACCGGACGGGTCGCTGCGTTACCTGCGTTGGAAGCCGCGCAAAACGCGTGGGCCGCGTTCCGGGATGCACAATGCGAAGCGGTTGGCACCTCGTTCGGTGGCGGATCTGGCACGGGAATTGCAATTACGTCTTGCAGGATCGATTTGGGCCGTGCCCGCGTGGAAGAATTGCTGCATTTCGCAAATTGATCGGTACGAATTCTTTTGATCTTTGCGCGCAGTCCTATATAGAGGCGCATCCCAAGCCCGAAGCCCTGAGATTCAATCATGTCAGCCAAAGCGCCGATCACCCAAGACGTCATGACCATCCCCCGCAAACTGCCGGAGGGAAAGGTCAATCTTGTCGGCTTGACGCGCGACCGGCTGCGCGATGTTCTGATCGAACATGGCACGCCTGAAAAACAGGCCAAGATGCGAACGGGGCAGATCTGGCAATGGATCTATCAATGGGGTGTGCGTGACTTCGCAGAGATGACCAACCTGGCCAAAGCTTATCGCGCGCAACTGGCCGAAAACTTTGTCATCGAAACCCCCGAAGTTGTGACGCGTCAGGTGTCTGAAGATGGCACGCGCAAATATCTGGTCCGCATCGCGGGCGGGCATGAAGTCGAAGTAGTCTACATCCCAGAAGAAGATCGCGGCACGCTGTGTATCTCGTCGCAGGTTGGGTGCACGTTAACCTGTTCGTTCTGTCACACCGGCACCCAAAAACTGGTGCGCAACCTGACGGCGGCTGAGATCGTCGGTCAGGTGATGATGGCGCGCGACGACTTGGACGAATGGCCGACGCCCGGCGCCCCCAAGGACGAAACCCGCCTGCTGTCGAACATCGTTCTGATGGGTATGGGCGAGCCGCTTTATAATTTCGAGAATGTTCGCGATGCGATGAGGATTGCGATGGACCCCGAAGGGATTTCCCTGTCGCGGCGCCGCATCACCCTGTCAACCTCGGGTGTTGTGCCCGAGATTGCGCGCACTGCTGAAGAAATCGGCTGTCTGCTGGCGATCTCGTTTCATGCCACCACCGACGACACCCGCGATTTTCTGGTGCCGATCAACAAACGCTGGAACATCGAAGAACTACTGCAGGCGCTGGCCAGCTATCCCAAAGTCTCGAACTCTGAGCGGATCACGTTTGAATACGTGATGCTGGCTGGCGTGAATGACAGTGACGAGGATGCCCATCGCCTGATCGATCATATCAAGCGCCACAAAATCCCAGCCAAGATCAATCTGATCCCGTTCAATGAATGGCCCGGTGCGCCGTACAAGCGTAGCTCGAACAACCGTATTCGCGCTTTTGCGAACATCATCTATCAGGCGGGCTATGCCTCACCCATCCGCAAGACGCGGGGTGAGGATATCATGGCCGCCTGTGGCCAGCTGAAATCGGCGACCGAACGCGCGCGTAAATCACGCAAACAGATCGAGGCCGAGGCGGGATTGAAGGGTTAGTCCCGACCGCATCTCAACTCAACGCGTCAGATCAGATCTGATACATTTTAGGTAACCAAAACCCGGTTTGGCATCTCAAATCTGCGCACAAGGCAGTGAGCGCGTCATGGCGAAATTGGCAACTCGCCTGATGATTGCTATTATTGCCCTTGCCAATCTACATGGCAAAACGGCGAACTGGTTTTCAGGTGGGCCACTATTATGATCATAAATTTTAAACAGAATTTCCAAAAAACAACGATAGCATTTGCCTTGCTTCTGGCTTTTACCAGTACGGCGATGGCCGACGAACAAGATGCGCATCTGGCGATCGAGAACCCAGCCGAGCTGAGCAAGGAAGAGGCCGAGGCGTTCTATCGGTCTTTGACCCGCCGCATGGCCCGGGGCTATGCGGCCGCCCGAATGGATCTGATCCGAAACTATCAAAACTGGCCATTGTTCAACGACGCACCCTACATCTCGGCCACCCATGGGCAGCGCTACGTCAACAGCTATGCCAACCGGATGGCGCACAATTATGGCACCCTGCTGGAAGGCGAAGCCCTGCCTATGGGCTCCGTTCTGGCCAAAGACAGTATGACCGTCACCGATGAAGGCAATGTGCACCCCGGCGCCATGTTTGTGATGGAAAAGCTGCCCGAAAGCACCAGCCCTGATACAGCTGACTGGCGGTACATTATGGTCTTACCGGACGGGTCGGTGTTCGGCGATACCACGGGTGATCGGTCTGCGGCTGTTGCCTATTGCCACGATTGCCATGAACAAGTCGCGGATCGCGATTACACGTTCTTTGTGCCGGAAGAGTACCGGGTGGACAACTAATTTTGGCGGAAGCGCGCAGTGCCGATCACCTCGATCAAGGTGTTGCGAACAGCGTCAGGCTGGGCTTCGACCGCGCTCAGCACTTCCCGAAGTTCTGCCCGCAGACAATGCATCTGATCGATCAGAGAAATCATCATCGACAGCGCATCGGCTTCCATGTCGTATTGTTCATGCAACTCGCACGCCAGCTCAAGCCGTGCGACATCGATGCTCTGATACACCCAACCCTGTTCCGATTGCTCGGGGATCACGATTTCCGCGGCCAGATATTCTGATAAACGGTCTGAGGTGAGGCGGGTTATGGTGGCGATCAGTTCCTCTTCGGTCAGCGTACGGGTCATGACGGCATTCCTTTTCGAGGATCATAGCGGTGCGTTTCGCGCCAGCTCTCCATGAAGGTCTTCAGATCATCGTCAATTTTATCGGGCACTGAGACAGTCAGCTCGATCAACTGATCCCCTCTGTCGGACGATCCACGCTTCTTGACACCTTTGCCCCGCAGTCGCAGGGTTTTGCCGCTGCTGGTTCCGGCCGGAACGTTGACATTGACGCCGCCATCAATTGTTGGGGCGGGGACTTTGCCACCCAGAACGGCCTCATCAATTGTGATGGGCAGCGTGATGTGGATGTCATCGCCCTGACGGTCAAACACCGGATGATCAGCAACCGATACCGACACCAGGGCATCACCCGCTGGGCCATCGCCGTAGCCAGGCGCGCCTTTACCGCGCAGACGGATGGTCTGTCCATTGGTGATGCCAGCAGGGATTTTGACCTCGATCCGATCGCCGTCGGGCAGCGTCAGCTTTTGGCTGGCGCCAAAAACTGCATCCAGAAAACTGATCTGAAGCGAATAGTTTAGGTTGTGGCCCGGGGCGTGAAACTGATGGGTGCGCTGCTGGCTATGCTGCCCACGTCCGCGCATAAACTCGGCAAATATGTCGGACATGTCGTCGGGTTCGCCATAAGCCGCGCCCGAGCGATAGGGGTTTCCAGCGGCTTCAGCGTAGTCGCGATAGTACTGTTGCTGTGGACGTTCCTGACCCGAGGCGTCAATCTCTCCATTGTCGTACCGTGTGCGGGTTTCGGGATCTTTCAACAGATCATATGCCGCTGCGGCGGCTTTGAACTTTGCTTCCGCCTTGGCATCACCGGGCTTGAGATCCGGGTGACATTCCTTGGCGATACGCCGATAGGCTTTCTTGATATCGGCTGCGCTGGCATCCTTCTGGACACCGAGGACCGTGTAAGGATCGTCGCTCATCTCACTCTCGCTGGTGTGGTCAGGTCTGATCTTGATGAAAGTGTTTTATCACGTGATTTCAACAGGTCAAAATGAAGAAGGGCACAAGCAGCCTCGTAAATTTTCGCAACTCTGTTAGAATTTACGTGTTTCGAATTATTTGTTGACGGAGGCCGACCCATGTCACGCAGAATTAAGTCCGCTTTGGCCTTGCTGGCCGGGAACGCCATTGGTTTGTTATTGGCGACGCTGCTTTTGGCCGGGTTTGCGATCCGGCCGCTTTCATTCATCGTGGTGGTGATTGTCTTCACCTTGGTTCAGCTTGTGGCCGAGCCTTTGATCCTGAAGCTGGGCGAAAAGAAAGCGCCCGCGCTGAAAGGCGGGATCGCTTTGATCGTTACGTTCGTTGGGCTGTTGGTAACGGATTTGATCACGGCAGGTCTGACGGTTGGTGGTATTTCAAACCTTTTAGCCGCCACATTGCTGGTCTGGCTGGGAGCGCTGATCGCCAGCGTCGTTCTGCCGATCTATGTCTTCAAAGAACTGCGCGACCCTAAGCACTGACTATAGCGCATTCAGGCTGGCCTCGATCGCCTGCCAAAGCTCCTCAACAGGTTCACAGCCGACAGACAGGCGAATAAAGGCCGGATCGACATCGTCCCCCCACCGGGCGCGGCGTTCTGCGGAACTGTGAACGCCACCAAAGGAGGTAGCAGGTCGCAACAGGGGGCACGCGTTGATGAACTGTTCGGCTTTTGCTTCGTCTTTTAATGTGATCGACAGTAAGAATCCGAACCGGGCCGTTTGCGCCTGAGCAAGGGGATGAGAGGGGTCGTCCGGCAGGCCTGGATAGCGGACTTGTTGCACAGCCTTGTGCGCCATGAAACGCTCGGCCAGAACCTGAGCAGACGTACACATCCGGTCAAACCGAACGTCCAGCGTTTCCAACCCGCGATGCAAAAGCCACGCTTCATGCGGGCCCGGAATCGCGCCGGACACACGTCGCCACTCTTCGATCCGTTCCATGATCGGTGCGCTACGACTGGCGACATGACCCATAAGAAGATCCGAATGCCCCCCCATTGCCTTGGTGTCAGAGGACACAACAATGTCGATCCCGAGATCCAGCGGGCGCTGACCCAAAGGCGTCAGTGTTGTGTTATCGGCAATCGTAATGCCGCCAGCCGCACGGACGTCCCTTGCGACAGAAGCAAGGTCAATCGTCTCGAGACCCGGGTTCGAGGGGCTTTCGACAAACACCACATCGAAGCCATCAAACCCACCATCAGCGAAGGCTAAGGTGGGGCGCTCTTCGACCGCAACCCAGAGGTTGGATAAGAATCTGTCGGCCAGCAGCCGCGTAACGTAGTAGCCATCCGACGGGATCAGAATTCGCGATCCGGCTTTGACAGTTGCAAACAAAGCTGCCGAAATCGCTGCCATACCAGATGGGAAAGTCAGACAGGGTGCGTTTTCCAGATGCGACAGCACATGCTCTAGGTGAAGCCATGTTGGGTTGTCGACACGCCCGTAAGCCGCGTGCCCGTCCGGCGCGCCGGGCAGGTGGAACATGCTGCTTTGGGTCAACGGCAATGCCACCGGATCGCCTTTGGTCAGGGCGTTTCCGCGCAAATGAAGCATTTCGCCTAGTTTTAGGGGAGGTTTCATAATGTCAGCGCCCGGGAATCTCATCCCGAGGCGGGGCAGGTTCCCAGTTCTCGATGATGTCAACCGCTTGCTGCGCCGTGTCGACAAAACGGAAAAGGTTCAGATCCTCATCTGAAATCGTGCCGGCATCGGCCAGAGCTTCCCAGTTGATCACCTTCTCCCAGAACTCTCGCCCGAACAGCAGGAAGGGGACGCGTTCCATGCGACCGGTCTGAATCAGGGTCAGGGATTCGAACAGTTCATCCATCGTGCCGAACCCGCCCGGGAAAATCGTAATTGCGCGGGCGCGCATCAGGAAATGCATCTTGCGGATGGCGAAATAGTGAAAGTTGAAGCTGAGTTCGGGTGTCACATATAGGTTCGGTGCCTGCTCGTGCGGCAGCACAATGTTCAGACCGATCGAGCAACCGCCCGCATCCTGCGCGCCACGGTTTCCCGCCTCCATCACACCGGGACCACCGCCGGTGACAATCACGTTTTCGTGGCCGCCACTTTGGTGCGATTTCTCTGTCATCAACCGGGCGAACTCGCGCGCCTCATCATAATATTGCGACAAACCAGCCAGTGTTTCGGTCCGCGCGGTGTGCTTCCGCGCAGGCTCAGGGATACGCGCGCCTCCGAACATCACGATGGTCGAGGTGATCTCACGCTCGGTCATGATCATTTCGGGTTTCAGCAGCTCCAATTGCAGGCGCACAGGGCGTAGTTCATCCCGGCACATGAAATCTTCGTCGGCGAACGCAAGACGATAGGCCGAGGAACGTGTCTGTGGCGTGTCCGGCACCTCGCTCGCGGTCGAGCGGTCAGTTTGTGCATCGCGAAAGGGGCTGAGGCGGTCTTCTCTCATTGCTGGGGCTTCCCTGCTTGCGTGTTTTTTAAACAGCTATAGGGTTCCCGGGCAGAGTGCCAGTCACGGAAAGACAAGAATGAATTGGAAGTCGGAAATTAAGGCAGCGGGCGATCGCATTGCTGGATACGCGCAGGTGACACCGGTCATGAAAAGCGACATCCCCGGATACCCGATTGAAATGAAGCTGGAACATTTGCAGCACACCGGCAGCTTCAAAGCGCGTGGGGCTTTCAACACGTTGCTCAGTTCTGATGTGCCAAGCGCAGGTGTGGTGGCCGCGTCGGGCGGCAATCATGGCGCAGCGGCAGCCTACGCCGCCCGCGCCTTGGGATATCCGGCGAAAATTTTCGTGCCAGAGCTGGCAGGCCCATCCAAAATTGCGCTGATTGAACAGACTGGCGCGGACCTGAGCGTGGTTTCTGGCGAGTATGCCAACGCTCTGACAACGGCGCGCGCGCATGAAAAAGAAACCGGAGCCATGCAGATCCACGCCTATGACGCACCAGCAACAGTGGCTGGGCAAGGCACCTGTTTTGCAGAATGGGACGCGCAGGGTTTACGGGCCGATACAGTCCTGATCGCTGTTGGCGGCGGCCTGATTGCCGGGGCACTGGCCTGGTTTCAGGGTGCGCGCAAAGTGGTCGCGGTCGAACCCGAAACCTCATGCGCTTTGAATGCCGCGCTAAAGGCCAACAAGCCGGTGGATGTTACCGTCTCAGGCATTGCGGCCAACGCGCTGGGCGCCCGCCAGATCGGGCAGATCTGCTTCGGGCTGGCGCAGGATGTAACCTCGGTGCTTGTGCCGGACGCCGCGATTTCCAAGGCCCAAAAGGCATTGTGGCAATCCCATCGGCTTCTGGTCGAACCGGCCGGGGCGACCGCGCTGGCCGCTTTGACGTCGGGGCGGTATCAGCCGGAGCCGGGTGAACGGGTGGCGGTTTTGATCTGTGGCGGGAATGTTGCTCCGGATCCGTTTGCGTCCTAGTCAGACTGTCTTGTGAAACTCAGGTTTCTGCCATGGTTCGCGGATTGATCGGGCGCTGACGCAATTTGGTTCACCTACGTCGCATTGCGCCATGGGCCATGCTTGCGTATAGGCCAAACCAACGTGAACAGATTCTGCAGGGAGTACCCCCATGTCCAACGCACAATTGGAAGCCGCGATTGAAGCCGCCTGGGAGGCACGTGACACGATCACCCCAGCCACCACAGGTGAGCAGCGCGAGGCGATCGAGGACACTCTGAACGCGCTGGACAGTGGCGCATTGCGTGTGGCCGAAAAGCAAAGTGATGGCAGCTGGCATGTGAACCAGTGGGCCAAGAAGGCGGTTTTACTGGGCTTCCGCATCAAGGACATGGAAGTCCAAACTGGCGGTCCGCAGGACGGTGGTTGGTGGGATAAGGTGGACAGCAAGTTCGCCGGTTGGGGTGAAAACCAATGGCGCGCTGCCGGTTTCCGGGCCGTGCCGAACTGCATTGTCCGTAAATCCGCGTATGTGGCGCCGGGCGTCGTTCTGATGCCGTCCTTCGTTAATCTGGGCGCCTATGTCGACGAAGGCACCATGGTCGACACCTGGGCAACCGTCGGGTCCTGTGCGCAGATCGGCAAAAACGTACACCTGTCGGGCGGTGTCGGCATTGGCGGTGTGCTAGAGCCGATGCAGGCAGGCCCAACCATTATCGAGGACAACTGCTTTATTGGCGCACGTTCCGAAGTTGTCGAAGGCTGCATCGTCCGCGAAGGCTCGGTTCTGGGGATGGGCGTCTACATTGGCCAATCCACAAAGATCGTGGATCGCGAAACCGGCGAGGTTACATACGGTGAAGTGCCGCCTTACTCGGTTGTTGTGTCGGGGTCGATGCCATCCAAGAACAACATCAGCCTGTATTGCGCTGTTATCGTGAAGCGGGTCGACGAAAAGACCCGGTCAAAAACTGGCATCAACGAGCTGTTGCGCGACTGATCCGATCACAGTGTCTCGGAATTGAAGCAGGTCGCTGCGGCAGTCGCTGCGACCTTTTTTCTGCGACGCCAAAGTGCAAAGCTTAACAGAGTCTAAGTAGAAACTACCCATTCTTTGTCTGCAGTGCAGGCCAAACCTGCCACTACTTTAGATCAGATCGATGTCTGCAGTTGTGTTTAGCCGGTGCTCCCCGCAGAACACCTCTTCGTCTTCTTTTCCAGATGGGCTATCTCCCTTTTCGGTGAGCTCAGGAAGAAACTGATGGTCAAGCGCAAAACTGGGGACAAGCTGGGTGACATCCGTCGCGCAACCATAGCGGAGGTCGTGGAATGTAGGTCTTCGGCTGCTTCCGTGATCGCTATTGCCAAACGCGCAGGGCTGGCTGTCGGAACTGTGTACCGCTACTATGAGAACAAGGAACAGCTCCTTCGTGCCGTCTATCTTGCGGTCAAAACGGAGCTCCACAATGCAATGATGACCGCTGCGGCAGAGGCATCAGGATCTAAGGCAAAAATTCGATCCATGTGGTTCGCTGTGCTGGCGCGCCATAAAGGCTTGATCTAACGTAAAATGAGCAATCAGTCATTTTAGAAACTATCAATAGGTCCGCCATGCGTCGCTCGTCCATCCTTCTTTCGGCCACCATTCTAGCAACTTCTGCCACTCAGGGGGTCGCTCAGATGACGGAAGATGAGATTCGCCGGGGTTTTCAGGAACATGCTGCACTGGCCCAATACTACCGATGGTATCAGTTCTACGAGCGTGTCGAGGGCGGCGTGTCGAACGCCATCGATATTCTCGCCGAAGATGTGGTCGTCACATCTGGTTTGGGGACAGCCAGAGGTCATGACGAATATGCGGCACGTGTGTCACAACTCCCGGATACTTGGAACAATGCGCATCACGTGCAGTCGGTCGCTATCGAGCATGGTGATGAGGGGGCTATGACGCTCAACGCTCAGATTACTTACCAGAATCGGGGCATGTTACCGGACGGTGCGGTGCGGCAGGCTGATCTAAGTTACACCGTCGAAATGGTGCCTGGGGAAACGGTCTTACCGCTACTGTCCAACGTTCTGATTGAGCAGGATGCTGAAACCGAAGCTGAAGACTTCAAGGATGCTTACGCCACTAACCGGATGCGGAGTCTTGTGCATTACTGGCTTGCGCTTATCGAAGATCCATCACGCAATGCGGGCCCGGTGCGCGAAATCCTCGCTGACGACTTCTCTTTGAACTTTTCGAGCGGCGCGATCACCGACTTTGACGGCGTTGCTGCGTGGCTGGCAGGACCAGGCTCCCAGGTGGTCGCGAGTACCCATCTCATCAGCAACTTCCAAGCTGAAGAAACAGCTTCCAACACCTATTCGGTGACAATGGATTTCGACTGGTCAGGCATCCTTCCCAATGAAACGGTTTTGGTCGCTAAAACTCAACACAGTTGGGTGGTCACAAACGATCCAACCGAGCGGTTCGCACGCATTCAATCCGTCGATGTCGAGGTACTTGAAGCTTTCCGCCCTCGAGAAAACTAGTGTCTTAGAATCGACCGTCGGACCAGGTTGCGGGGGAGGTTGCTGAACAGATTACTGCTGGTAGTGGCATTGCAGGAAGCCTTTCCCCGTATTTACGGGCACTCAGGAAAGCACGGATTCCATTCGCAACGATATCAGGAACCTCGATTTGCCGAACACGGCCAGCATTCTCTATCGTGATCAGTTCTGAAATCGAATTCTTCGTCGGTTTCGATGTCTTTTCCGAATCCAGTTTAGGTGGCATGATCGTTAAGCTTGAGCGTGGCCGCATTCAGCAGAACGAGCTTTTTGACATCGTCGGAGTATTTGATCGCGTAGGCGGAAGACGTGTGGCCGCCTATGGAAATCCCGACAAGGTGGAACTCATCCATATCAATTGCGCAGGAACGCAGGCAGGACAGACGAGTGCCTATCTATGGAGTAGTCCCGGCTCGGATTCCGCGTTCCCGCCGAGTCCGGCGAGGTCCGTTAGAACGAGATGATAGCACTCGGAAAATATCCCGCCAGACTGCAGGAAACTGTTCTTGTCGCCATCCAATCCGTGGACCAGCATGAGGGTTTCCTTGTCCGATGAGTTTACGCTTTCGAAATAGTTAACCTCGTAGCTGTTCAGAATGAATGATCATTCATTATACAGGCCGAGGAGAGCGAGACCAACCTAGGCTGATCGAGCCGCCAATAACCATCAGAAATTGTGCTACCAAGTGACTGAGAAGGCCAAAATCGAAGTAGATCAGTCACGAGTTGGACGGCAGCATACTTTAGAGCAGACGCGGCGCAGCTTTATCGCGTTCATCAGACTCAAGCGCAAGAATGTCGGCGGCGGGTAGCTGAGAAAGCTGGACGCGCTCCTCGACCGGAATGAGCCCTCTCATCTGTAAATCAAGGTATCGCAGGCAGCACACGCGCAAGAAGGATGTGAAGTTACCAACGTCATGCC
Organism: uncultured Ruegeria sp.; assembly: GCF_947504215.1. Lineage (GTDB taxonomy): Bacteria > Pseudomonadota > Alphaproteobacteria > Rhodobacterales > Rhodobacteraceae > Ruegeria. The sequence goes on from NZ_CANNGO010000005.1 coordinate 295,580, forward strand.
CGGCATCCAGGCTTTCATTGTAGAGACGATGCAGCAATTGCGGAACGCTGAGATCATCTCGCTCGCCAATCGTTTCCAGCGTCCGCCAGAAGAGTTCTTCCATGCGGACGCTTGTGACCATCCCATCCATACGGAACGAGCGGGTATGAGACGCCCAAAGTGCCGGATCAGCATCGATAAAGAGTTGGCACATTTCGACGTCTCCTATTAGGCAGCTCGGCCGATCCGGCTTTTAACATCAGCTGCAAAGTCTTCATAACGGCGCAGAGATTTGACCTCGACCTGCACATGATGACCCATCTTCTGCATGATAGGCAAATCGAACAGAATGCGGTCGAGGACATCGGGGTTCTCAACTTCAACGATAGCGACAACTTTGCGCTCCCCGACAACTTTCCAAAGGTCTTTGACAACGCCCGCATCTTTTGCGCCAAGAGCTGCCTCAGCTTCCTCCTCCCAGACGCCAAGCAGGCCTTGTTGCGCCATCGTTGAATCGTACTCAACAGTAAAATCGAGCTTATAAAGCATGGTTTCCTCCCTTTATGCTTCTGTGGTCTTAGGCAAAGCGACCACCCTTCTCGATGACCTCGATCTGATAACCGTCGGGATCGTTCACAAAAAAGAAACGCGCGACACGATCTCCACCGGGACAAAAGTCGACGATGTCTTTTGGTGTTGCTCCAGCGGTTTCAGTCTTGGCCCTGGCGGCCTCAAGATCATCAACAACGATCGCCAGATGACCGTATCCATCCCCAATGTCGTAAGGTGTGTCGCGCTCTTTGTTGACGGTCAGTTCGATTTCGAAGTTGGCGGTGGGCAACGCCATGTAGATCAACGTGAACTTCTCAAAGTCCAGGCGGTCGACAATCTCTAAATCGAAGGCCCTCTGATAGAACGAGACGGATGTATCCTCGTTGATCACGCGGATCATGGAATGCGCAAGTTTGGTCATGGCTCCTCCTATCGAATGCTCCTAGCATTTGTTTACGAGGAGGTGGTATTAGGGGGCTACTACTTGCGGAATTTCTAGATTGGCGAAACGGACTTTCGTTGCAGCGTCTTTCCGGGCAGGAGAGTTGTCGTCGTTTCGTATTCGTTGCTGAAGTTTGTGGTCTGTGTAAGTCAGAAAGAACACACGCTTCGCTGAATGGCGGATCATAGAAATCCTGTTCGGCTTTTGTTTCCAGAAAACTCAAATTTGGGATTAGAGGTCTTGGGATGGACGGCAAAAACCGTCTGTGATCCTATGCGGTCGCAAATAATGGGCAGTCCATGCGATCAATGCCGTACATTGTTGGTTTTTTTGGGGCCGCTGTCGCCAGCGTTGGCCTCTATCTGATGTCCTATCAGTATTTTCTTTCAGAAGAACACTCCAAGGTTCAGGGGCGGTTGTCTCTGTACCAAAGCTCGGTCAAGGCCGAGTTGGAGCGGTTTTCCCACCTCACATATGTGCTGTCAAAAGACCCCTTTGTCATCGGAACAGCCGAAGGAGACGGCACAGGAACGTTGAACCGGCGCCTCGAGGATTTCGCGGCGCAGGCAGGTCTGGATGCGATTTACCTAATGGATAAAAACGGTATCACCATTTCCGCATCGAATTACCGCGATGTCGGAAGCTTTGTGGGTCAAAACTACGCTTTCCGCCCGTACTTTCAGAACGCCCTCTCGGGTGAGCAAGGGCAGTTTTATGCAATTGGAGCGACGACCGGTCTGCCGGGATACTTTATTGCCAATGTGGTACTCGACGACGCGGCCGCGCCTACCGGTGTCATTGCGATCAAGATTGATTTTTCGGGTCTTCAGGAAAGTTGGAGAAATTCTGGTGAGCAGGTCCTGCTGGCAAACGAGGACGGAGTTGTTCTTTTGTCCTCTGATCCGGATTGGCAGTACCGTGTGTTGAATCCGCTTTCTGATCAACAACAGGAAAGGATCAGACAGGCTCGGCAGTTTACAGGTCATAAGCTTGATCCGTTGGACTGGATCGAGTTGCCGGGAAACCAAGCCAGGATTTCAGGGGCGAAACGTCTTCATCTGGCCGCAACCGACCTACCGCATGGTTGGTCGCTTCATTATTTTGCAAGTGACGACCGGGCGGTCGCGCGAAGCTGGCTCGTCACCGCTCTCTTCGTCCTCCTTGCAGGTGTGGCGTTCATCTTCCTGCAAATACAACGAACGCGCCGCGTCGGGGCTGCGTTGGCAAGATCTGAGCAGGAAGAGGCACAGCTGCGTCAGGCAAACGAGCGGCTTGCAATCGAAATCGACGACCGGAAGACTGCGGAACGACGCCTCAAGCGCACACAAGGCGAGTTGGAGCGCGCAAGTCGGCTGGCTGCTTTGGGGCAACTCTCTGCGTCTGTCACGCACGAACTGGGTCAACCCATTGCTGCCATGCGTAACCATCTGGTGGCAGCTGAGATCGGCACATCTGGCCAAGCCTCGCTAGCGCAGAAAGTCGGCAGCCTTGTAGATCGCATGGAGGGCATAACACGCCAGTTGCGGTTCTTCGCTCGTTCGGAAAACGAACCGTTCGATAACGTCGATCTGTGCAACTCTGTGCGCGCCGCCCTGGCCCTGGTCGATCCGAATATTGAGCAGGCAAAAGTGGAAGTTTCGCTGGATGTACCAGCCAATCCAGTTCTGATCCGAGGAATTGCTTTACGTGTCGAACAGGTGATAACCAACTTGTTGCGAAATGCCATGGACGCAACAGACGAAACGAGCGCGCCTGAAATTCGAATAGCCGTCACAGTTTCCGAAGACCAAGCCACACTTGAAATTCAAGACAATGGTCACGGCTTAGGGGAGGCGACACTGGCCGAGTTGCAAGAACCATTTGTAACCACAAGGGAGAGCGGCCGCGGCATGGGTTTGGGGTTGGCCATTTCCGCCAGCATTGTCAAAGATCACGATGGCACAATGACGGCCCGAAACCGGAGTGGCGGTGGAACGGTATTCTGTGTCACCTTCCCGATAGCGTCACGACCTGAAGAAGCGAACGAATGACTCAACAGCAACCCTTCAAAGTGTTGATCGTCGACGATGATAAATCGATGCGACAATCCCTTATTGAGTTGCTCGAAGCCACAGGGTGGCGCGTCAGCGCCGTGTCGCGCGCGACTCAGGTGGCGGAATATCTGACCGGTGCCACGCCGGATGTAATCCTTTCGGATGTGCGGATGCCAGGTATGTCAGGTCTTGAACTACTGGCCAGCCTGGATAAACAGATCGCGCCGCCGGTTGTGATTATCTCGGCGCATGGCGACATCCCGATGGCAGTGCAAGCCATTCAGGATGGGGCATATGGGTTCATCGAAAAACCCTATGAGCCGCGCCGTCTGCTGACGGTGCTGACACACGCGGCTGAGCAAAGCCGTATGCGGAAAAGCAACGCGCGGCTGAAGGACAGGCTGCTAAAACTGTCCGGACTGGACCGCATTTTGCTTGGCCGAACCGATACGATTACAGCGTTGCGGCAAGAGGTTCTCGATCTTGCGGACACCTCTGTTGCGGTCCTTTTGCAAGGCGATACAGGGACCGGAAAGGAGCTGGTAGCCCATGCCTTACATGATTTGGGTGGTTCGCCCGATGCACCGTTTCTTGCTCTGAACTGTGCAGCTTTATCCACCGATACGTTCGAAGCCGAAATGTTTGGGGTCGCGGGGGCATCTCACGGAAGGCTGGTGGCGGCATCGGGTGGAACCTTGTTTCTGGATGAAATTTGCTCGTGTCCACTCGTGGTTCAGGCCAAGCTGCTAAGGGTAATCGAAGATCAGCAGGTGTTGCCGGTAGGTGCTGTCTCGCCGTTGCCGGTAAGCTTCAGGGTCGTGTCAGCGACTAACGAAGATGTCGTACAGGCAGCCGAGGAAGGCCGCCTGCGTCAGGACCTTTTGTTTCGATTGAACACGGTCGTATTGACTTTGCCTCCGTTGCGGCAAAGACGGGATGATCTGGTTCTTTTGGCAACGCATTTTCTGAACGAATACGCTCAGGTTTACGAGATCGATGCGCCAGAGCTCAATCAGGACGATCTCGCCGCTTTGCTTGCACATGACTGGCCCGGCAATGTGCGTGAATTGCGCCATGTCTGCGAACGGCGCATTTTGGCGGCCCGACGCGGAGGAGGGTCGGTGGCGCAGGCTATCCAAAGCGATCAGCACTTTGACGATGTGCCGGATACGCTGCGCGAAGCGGTTGCTGCTTTCGAACGCGAGCTCATTGGCAAAGCCATAAAGGCGCACAAAGGCCGTATGGATGCCGCCGCCGAAGCGCTTGGAATCGGACGACGTACTCTCAACGAAAAGATCGTCAAACTTGGTCTCGATAAAGAGACCTTGCTTTAAGCGATACAGCCCTGCGGAAATCCGCAGAGTACGTGGAACATGACCCGCATTTTCCTTCATAGTCAGCAAGCGTCGCATTCTGAATACTCCGCCCAAACGAATTGCGTGATCTGGGAGGAGCCACTATGCGCAAACACCTTAACCGGGCGGCCATTGCCGTCCTGTCGCTGACCGTCGCATCTGAGGCATTGGCCGTTGAATGGAATGTTTCCCTTTGGGGCAAGCGCCGCGCCTTTACGGAGCATGTCGAAAAACTTGCCGAACTGGTGAACGAAAAGACCAACGGCGAATTTACCCTGAACATCAGCTACGGCGGGCTGTCGAAGAACAAGGAAAACCTCGACGGTATTTCGATCGGTGCCTTTGAAATGGCTCAGTTCTGCGCTGGCTATCACCGCGACAAGAATCCATCGATCACCGTTCTGGAACTGCCGTTCTTGGGCGTGACATCACTGGAACAGGAAGTCGACTTGTCGATGGCTGTCTACCAGCACCCGGCGGTGATCGAGGATCTGGCCCGCTGGGACGCGACCCTACTGATGCCGTCGCCCCTGCCGCAATACAACCTTGTCGGTGTTGGTGAAGCGCCGAAATCTCTGGCGGATTTTGAAGGTCTGAGTGTGCGTGCTACCGGCGGTATCGGCAAGGCAATGGAGACAGTTGGGGCGGTTCCAACTTCGATGTCCGCGTCCGAAGTACGTCAGGCAATGGACAGCGGTATCGTCAAGGCCGTCAGCTTCGCACCGCACGCCCATATGTCCTTCGGGACCATTGAGAACGGTACGTGGTGGACGACGAACCTGAACCCCGGAACCGTCAACTGCCCGGTCGTGGTGAACACACTCGCACTGGAAGGCCTTTCAGATGAGCATCGTGAGGCTCTGATGGGTTCGGTTGATGAAGCGCTGGATCACTACGTTTCCCACTACCAGACCAAAACGATGGAAGCCTGGGGCCCCGAGCTGGATCAGCGCGGCATCGAACGCGTCACGTTCAGCGATGAAGAAATCGCAGCGTTCAAAGAAGCAGCCGCCGCACCCGCTGCAGAGGCTTGGATTGCAGATAACACCGAACGCGGCCTACCAGCACAAGAGCTTTATGATCTTGTGACCGGGAAGATCGCAAACGGTAGCTAGTCCACTCACTACCCGGCGGCAAAACGGCCGCCGGGTAGTCTTTCTTTCCTGATAGCGGAGGAAACGATGGCCGGGTCATCCCTTGTGCTGTCCGACGACAGCCGTCTTAGCATTCTTGATCAGCGCCTCTACAAGCTCGAAGGTTTTTTGGCCCTGATCAGCGGTCTGGCAGTCTTTTCCCTGATGCTGATGGCCGTGGTTTCCGTCGGCGGCAGAAATTTCGCCAACGCCCCATTGCCTGGCTATGTCGACTGGATCGAGCAGGCGATGCCGCTGATTGCCTTCATGGGCATATCCTACGCACAGCGCGATGGTGGTCACATTCGAATGGACATGGTTGTAGGCGCACTAAAAGGGCGAACGTTGTACATTGTCGAATTCGTGACGACCGCTGTCATTCTGGCGCTGATCGTCTTGCTGATCTGGGGAAGTTGGGCGCATTTCGCACGCAGTTTCGACTTTGGCGCACCGCTTTGGAGCCGCGACAGTTCCATCGATATCGGCATTCCGCTGTGGCCCGCCAAGCTGTTGGCCCCGGTGGCCTTCAGTGTTCTTTGTCTAAGGCTCTTTCTGCAGCTCTGGGCCTACGGTCGCGCCATCCGTCACCCTGAACAATCGCCCATCGCCGTCCCGCTAATCGCTGACGCCGCCACTCAGGCTGCGATGGAAGCCGAGCATGTCTCCGGCCACGACAACTGAGGTAAAATCTGATGGAACCCATTGATATTGGCCTGATTGTCTCTGGCGGTATGCTTGTTCTTGTGGTGCTTGGAATGCGTGTGGCTTTTGCCGCCGCGACTGCGGGCATGGTTGGGCTGATCTGGATTTTCTGGGCCAAGTTCGGATACGATCCGGCGCGGTTCGGCAAGGCTGTGACTGTGGCGGTCAAAACCGCCGGGCAGGTACCTCATTCAAAGATTTCGAGCCAGGCGCTGAGCCTTATCCCGACCTTCATCCTTATTGGCTACCTCGCCTATTACGCGGGCCTGACCAAAGCGCTGTTCGAAGCCGCCAAGCGTTGGCTCGCCTGGGTTCCAGGCGGGCTGGCGGTTTCGACTGTCTTCGCGACCGCCGGGTTCGCTGCGGTTTCAGGAGCCTCGGTTGCCACGTCAGCCGTTTTCGCCCGCATCGCCATCCCCGAGATGCTGAAAATCGGCTACGACAAGCGCTTTGCTGCAGGTGTCGTCGCTGCAGGCGGCACGTTGGCCTCACTCATCCCTCCCTCGGCCATTCTGGTCATCTACGCGATCATCGTGGAGCAAGACGTGGGCAAACTGCTTTTAGCCGGTTTCATTCCGGGCATGTTCTCGGCGCTGATCTACGGCTTGTTGATCATTGGCATGGCCGTTGTGATCAAAGACTTTGGTCCGGCAGTCTCAGGCTTTACATGGAAAGAGCGATTCATGTCTTTGCCGCCCGCACTGCCTATCTTGTTTGTCGTCGTGACGATTATCTTCTTTGTCTACAACCCATTCGGAGGCGATGCTTGGGGCACGCCAACCGAGGGTGGCGCAATCGGTGCCTTCGTTGTCTTTCTGATGGCGCTGTACCAGGGCATGCGCTGGTCCGAACTGAAAGACGCGTTGCTGGAGACAGCCAAGCTTAGCGTCATGATCTTTACCATCATCTGGGGCGTGTTGGTCTACGTTCGCTTTCTGGGATTTGCCGAGCTGCCGAACGCCTTTTCCGACTGGATAACCTCGCTTGAGATGTCACCCATGTTGATCCTGATCTGTATTCTTCTGGCCTACGCGGTTCTGGGCATGTTCATGGATGCGATCGGGATGCTGCTGCTGACACTGCCGGTCGTCTACCCCGCCGTCATGGCGCTGAACGGTGGCGACGCCGTGAGTGCAGCCGACAGTACCTTCGGCATGTCTGGGCCAATGTGTGCAATCTGGTTCGGTATCCTGGTCGTCAAAATGGCCGAATTCTGTCTGATCACGCCACCGATTGGATTGAACTGCTTTGTCGTGGCTGGCGTGCGTGATGATCTAAGTGTTCAGGATGTCTTTAAAGGCGTAACACCCTTCTTTCTGGCGGATGCGGCGACAATCGCAATGCTCGTTGCCTTCCCCGCAATCGTACTTTGGCTCCCAGGACAGGTTTGAAGTGTCATGGGGGTGGTTACAATGAAATTCGAAAAGACGAGTGGAAAGCATGAGCGTTCAATTTACGCGTCGTAGCGCATGAGGTTAAACCGTTTGCAACTAAAGCAATCTTTGTCCGCGTTTGGTGAATTCACTAAACTCAAAGTTTTGCGCCTGCGACGAACGTCAGAAAAGCGGGCAGCTACTGCATCGCGGTACCTGTTGATGTCTCTCATGGGCTACTACGGTCATTTGATTTGTGACCGATTACTTTCGCCGGGCTGACTCATTTAGCGTCTAGCGGATTTTGACCGTCGAACCGAGGTTTCTGCGTGGATTTGCGTAGTGTCCGGTACTCGATAGGCGATTGTCCGTAGACCCGTTGGAATGCACGATAGAAGTTTGAACGTGCGATGAACCCTGATTGAGTAGCGATTTTGGCAACGCTTTCGTCAGTGTCGGTAAGCAATCGGGCCGCGTGAGCCAAACGAAACTCGTTCACGTATTGCGACATGTTGGTTCCCTGAGTTCTGTTGACAGCAGACGACACAGCGCGGGCCGGAAGGCTCAGGCGCTTGGCAAGTCGTTGGACGGTAATGTTGGGGTCCAGAAAAAGCTGTTGTTCATCCATCAATACCTGCAGTCGATCCACGACTTCTGCTTCTTCAGTACTGGCAACTGGCGCTGAGTTTGACGCCGCGTTGACCTTGGAAAACATCAATGGGAGCGTGATTGATGTCGCAAGAAGAAGAAGGATCAACGGAACAGTTCCGTAAGAAATCAGCATTGAGGCATTTGCGCCCTTGTTAACTGCAAAGTCGATTGCGATCGCGCTGTCCAAAACAAGTACAAAGACGAGAAACCCAATGCTGCGTAAAAGCCAGTTGGAAAGGGTCTGGGTAACATCGACCCGTGCTTGACTCAGTGCGTCGGGACCCTTCCGCCAAAGTAAGAAGAGAGCGACGCAATAATACGAATAGCTGGCACTGATAACCCAATCCAAACTTCTCAAGTCGCTGGCCAAGAGCAGGTACAACCCGATCAAAATGAATGGCGCAGCCAGGTGCATCAAGACGATCTTGGCGACGTCGTTCCTTTCGAGGGCCATCGATGCAAAGCTCAGATAAAGGAGTGGCCCGAGGAACAAGGGCAACGTGCGTTGCAGCGGGATCAACTCCTCGATTCCATAGCCAAACCGCAGACCGACCAACAGGGATGAGAAGGCGCCCAACCCAAAAAAGGCCGAGAACAACATGTTGGCCAGACGAAAGCCCAGATCCAGCCGCCAGGCCAGCATGGTTAGAACACCGCAAAGCAACGCCGTCGCCAGCGGCAAGGGGAAACTGATCAACCCGGGGCTGTCCATTTGTCCTCTTTCTATCGCGGCCTGTCCTCGATCAGGATCAAGTACAGGTATAGGCAATGCAACTCATTGTTTCAAATAAACCTACGGCTCAGCTTTGACGTATCTTGAACGATGATCGGAGCTTTCGATGAGACAAACTTCTTACCTTTTTGCTGGAATCTTAGCTATGTGCGCAGCCACGGCATTTGCCCAGCCGTACCGGTCTGCAATGACAGAACTCAAGATCGCCGACGTCGAGGGAGAACGCCATCTGTCCGGGTTTATTTGGTATCCAACAGATGCCACTGGGCCAGAAACTTACGACTTCGACAGTGAAGTGTGGGTGGGGACGAAAGTTGTGAAAGATGCTGCGCCAGCGACGAGCCGGTTCCCACTTGTTGTCTTATCTCATGGTATGTTTGGTAACGCTTACAATCAGGCGTGGCTTGCCGGGGCCCTAGCGCAACGCGGTTACATTGTCGCCGCCATCAGCCATCCTGGTACATCAACCTGGTCCCGCGATCCCGATCTAACGCGGCAACTATGGGAGCGGCCAAAGGACATTTCCCGTGTTATCGACCATGCGACTGGCGCATCTGATTTTTCGCAATATGTCGATTCAGACAGGATCTATATGGCGGGACACTCACTGGGTGGGTTCACGGCTGTTGCCCTAGCCGGTGCGCGCTACGACGCGGCTGGGTTAAGTCAGTTTTGCGCCACTCAGCCAGACGAGCTGGCCTGCGGCATCCTTTCGAATTGGAAAATCGCGCAAACACCTGAAGATCGCGTTCAGATGGAGGCCGATCTGTCCGACAGCCGGATCAAGGCATTTGCCGTTTTTGACCTTGGCGGAACTCAGAGCTTTTCCGGCACCAGCCTTCGTCAAATTGACCGACCCATGCTTGTCTTTGGGGCACCAATCATGAATTCGGGTCTGACGCTCGACATTGAATCCCGCGCGCTGATTGCCGCCCTACCAGAGAGTAATTCGCGCTACATTGAACCGGAGACGCTATCGCATTTCGATTTCTTGGGTCGCTGCAAGCCTGAAGGCTATGAACTTCTGGCAAAAGAAGAACCGGGAGACGAGATCATCTGCTCAGATGGCGGCACAGCGCGCGCTGCCAAGCATGAGATGATCATCGACGCTGTTACGGATTTCTTCTCGAATTCCTAACGCGACCGGAGGCGGAGTGCTATGGCGATACCGGCCCTCCGCTTTCGCCATCAACAGCTGTCATGATCGCATAAACCAGTTTAAGCGACACCACCTTCGACGACCTGCTCGGGAAATCGTTCCGCCCAATCTGACAAAAACTCGGATACAACGTCCTGGCTTGCCAGTTCTATGGCACGGTGCGGGAGAGCGACACCTTCCCGCAGTGCCAGACTCAGACACCGAGTATAGTCGCGGTCTAATCGTTGCGGGCAGTTCTCCGATCCATGAATAATTGTCGACAGAAGTGTTCCCCCATAGCCGTTCACATGTGTCAGGTCTGGCTTTAACGACAGAAGGTATTCCATGACCTCTGGCAAGCCCTCCCATCCGGCGACCTGCACCGGCGTCAATCCTTCGGTATCCGGGCGGTCATATTCAACTCCTACGGCGACCAGCCGTTGAACGTGATCCAGTTTGCCCGGGATATGCAAGATCATTCGGATGATATTGCGGTAAGCGTCAGGTATCTTGTCTGGATCAACTTTGCCCGGCGGCTGAACGCCATCGGCAACAGCAGCTAGTAGTGTTTCGATCTCACTCAAATCAGTATCTGCGCCGCGCTCTTCGAGCACCCTCGCCAAACTGGCATTTCCAAACACTCGCGCATAAGCATAGGGCGTTGTGTTCTCGAAAGGGCGGTTCAATTCGGCGCCATTTTCAAGAAGAAGTTCCACCATATCTGGTGTGGCCATCCTTCGCGCCGCTTGGTGTAGCGCAGGAACGACCCATGGTGCTTCGCCGCCAACATGCGTCCCGTCAAATTCATCTACTTTAGCCCCATGGTTGAGAAGCATCTGAACCGCCGTTGTGTCATGGAAGTCCATCGCGCGCAGCAATGCGTTTGTCCCCTTCGGGTCGGCGCCATGATCCAGAAGCAGTTGCAATCCCTTATGATGACCGAGCTCGGTAGAGTGATAAAGGCTCTCGCCGTCGTTCGGATTTGCTCCGTTCTCCAGCAGCCACTGTCCAAGAACCATATTGTCCGCATGGCCGATGGCGAAGTAAAGCGGCGATAGCTTATAGTCGTTGCCATGATAGACTGGCGCACCGAGATCGACATCAGCACCAGATTTCAAAAGTGCGTTTGCGATATCAAGCATGTCATTAGCCAGCTCAGGTGCGCGATGGATCCACTTGGATCGGGCAAGGATCGTTAAAGGAGGCGCCAGATCGCCAATGAGCTGCGTCACCAATTTAGGCGTCCGGTCTAGAAGTTCCCTTACGTCGGACTTGCGATAAAGGGCCAAACAAAGCCCGAAATCTCCGTCTGCCAAGTCTGGTGTGTCAGCAAGAAGTTGATCAACAGCGGTGAAGTGACCTTGAGCAAGCGCCAGTTTCAGGCGTTGCCGCTTGGCGGCTTTGTCCATGCCAAGCAAATCGGCCGCGAACTTTAGGGCAGGCCAGGATGGAAAACTGTGCTCGCGCGCAATGACGTGCAAATAGTCGGAGTGTTTAAGAGCTGTTGTCTCCGGTCGAGGTGGATAGTTTGCGATGCGTTGACGGGCACGCAATTTGCCTGCTTCATAGGCTTTGCGAAGTGCTTTGGCGTCGCGGCGCAATTGGTCCAGGGATTTTGTCATCGGTGTCCTCACTTTTGGCTCGATGGTCCGCTGGAAACGAGCATGAGACATACCGAAAGAAGGTTGTCGTCTTGTTGATAGAGATGCCGATGACAGCTTTCCGCGGACCTGGACGCTTTCCCTAAAAGCATTCACAACATAACCACTCGAAGTAGTACCCGCAAGATCAGCTTGAGTGGGGCGCAAAGGGCGGAACGACCGCAAAGCAAAAGCCGCGATGCAGAGAGAAGTACACTTGTGGATGTCCGCCTTGGGTCGTCCTCGAGATTTGTCAGATGTGGGGCAGGGGGTTACAATGCACTACCTCCGATGTCTGCTGCGAACCCAACCTATGAATTCGATTTTCTCGCGGCGTGCGCTCGCGGCAGAAACGTTTCTGCATCTGCTCAGCTTTTGGTATCGCAGTGCCGCATGATAACCGTTCGTAAGCGCTCAGCGAGGCGACGACGGCCAAGGGTCAAGTTGCGGGCTTTGCTGCTGTTGGCCGGGGGTCTGGAATGGTGTGAAGAAAAGAAAAGCCGGAGGCTAAGCAGTGATCGAAGGGTTAAGTCACATGACGTTCATCGTGAGCGATCTCGACAAGATGGAGGAGATGCTAACGAGTGTTCTGGACGCAAAGAAAATCTACGACAGCGGAGAGAAGACTTTTTCGCTTTCGAAGGAACGCTTTTTCGATATTGGCGGTGTTTGGGTTGCGACTATGGAAGGCGAGCCCCTTGCAGAGAAGACCTACAACCATGTGGCTTTCAAAATGGCAGCCGATGAATACGATGACAGGCTACAGCGGATACAGGCGCTAGGATTGGAAGTCCGAGAAGGTCGCTCGCGCGTTGATGGTGAAGGACACTCGATCTATTTCTATGACCATGACAACCACATGTTTGAATTGCACAGTGGCTCGCTGGACGAGCGGTTACGACGTTACGCAGAAACCTGAAACCTCTCGTTTGCTGTACCCTGTCCAATGAGCGAGTTGGGCTAGACGCAGACATTTGTTTCATGCCCTAGCGACGCCAATTCCCGTCGTCATACTTGTAATTTCACACCAGCGACCATTTGACCGACTAAATTTGTCAGTTTTTGTTGCATCTCTCCCAGAATCGTTTAATTGACCAAATCAGTCGGATTAAACTCCGCCAAGAGATTTACTATGTTGGGAGACATTATGCTGAAATCCTCGACCTGTATTGCGGCCGCTTTGACAGCCGTCATTGCCACCTCGGCGGCCGCCGAAGGTGAGTTGAACCTCTATTCCTCACGCCACTATGACACGGATGAGCGCCTGTATTCGGATTTCGAAGACGCGACTGGCATCAAGATCAACCGCATCGAAGGCAAGGCCGACGAGCTGATTGCCCGGATGGAAGCCGAAGGTGCCAATTCTCCTGCAGACATTCTGCTGACCGTCGATACGTCGCGCCTGGAACGCGCCAAAAACGCAGGGGTTCTGCAGTCGATCGACAGCGCCGTTCTGGAAGAGCGTATCCCATCCAACCTTCAGGACAGCGACAATGAATGGTTCGGCTTCTCTCAGCGTGCCCGGATCCTGTTCTATGACAAGAACGACGTGAGCGAACCGCCACAGACCTATGCCGAACTGGCTGATCCCAAATATAAGGGGATGGTCTGCATCCGCTCGAGCTCTAACGTGTACAGCCAGACGATCCTGGCGGCCATCATCGAGCATGCTGGCGCCGACGCTGCCAAAGAATGGGCCGAAGGTGTGGTTGCGAACTTTGCCCGTGATCCGCAGGGTGGGGATACCGACCAACTGCGCGGCATCGTATCCGGCGAGTGCGACATCTCGATGTCGAACACCTATTATTTTGCTCGCGCTATCCGCAAAGACGTTGAGGGTGTCTCGGCCGACCGCGAGATGATCGGCTGGGTCTTCCCGGATCAAGGCGGCAACGGGGCACACGTAAACCTGTCGGGTGGCGGCGTAGCAGCACATGCCCCGAACAAAGAGAACGCGATCATGTTCCTAGAGTATCTGGCAAGCGATCAGGCGCAACAGTACTTCTCGGCGGGTAACGACGAATACCCGACTGTTGAGGGCGTGGCCCTGTCTGCTTCGGTTGCCGCTCTGGGTGACTATCAGGCCGACGCTGTTGACCTTTCGGCAGTTGCGAAGAACGTTCCCGACGCTCAGAAAATCTTCAATGAGGTTGGCTGGAAGTAATTCAACCCAAAGAACTACGCAGGCCAAGGGTGCAGATTATTCTGCACTCTTTTTTGTTGCGCGGTTATATATTTCAGTTACTTTTCTCATATTCGGAACTGATTCTCGGATATGAACTATGTTGGACGATCTCTCAAACAGACTCGCAAACCATCTGGGCGAGCTTCGCAAGGCGCGCCGTTGGTCCCTGGATCAATTGTCAGAACACAGTGGTATCAGCAGGGCCACCTTGTCCCGGATGGAAAAGGGCGAGGTCAGCCCGACCGCCGAAAGCCTCGGGCGCTTGTGCGCAGCTTACGGCGTGCCGATGTCACGTTTGCTGATGATGGTCGAAGACAGTTTTGACCCCAAAGTCCCTTTTGACCGACAGGCTGAATGGCGCGATCCAGAAACGGGTTTTACCCGACGCTCCGTTTCTCCTCCCTCGGCTGGCCTGACCGGAGAGGTGCTGGAGTGTCACCTGCCCCGTGACACAGATATCACGTACGAGGCCCCCCCAAAACCGGGCCAGGAACATCACCTGATCATGCTGGACGGCATGTTGACCCTGACGGTCGACAATACTGCGCATGTGCTGTCTGGCGGTGATTGCCTGCGCTATCACCTGTCCGGGCCGACCCGATTTGAAACAGGCGCACGGCGTGGTGCGCGTTACATTCTGGTGCTGATATGATCACCCGACTGACCGCGGATTACTTCCCAGACGTGTTGGATGATCTGACGGATATCTTACACGCCTGCGTGCATACCGGTGCCAGCATCGGGTTCATACTCCCCTTCTTGCCCGATGATGCCCGAGCTTATTGGACAACGCGCGTACAGTCCGACATGGGCTCAGGTGGTCTGGATCTGTTTGTCGCTTATGGCGAAGGTCGCGTTTTGGGAACGGTGCAACTGATCCCTGCGGCCATGCCAAATCAACCGCATCGCGCCGATGTGGCGAAGCTGCTTGTTCATCCGGATGCCAGGCGACGTGGGCTCGGACGTACTTTGATGCATGCTCTTGAATGCCGCGCTTCAGAACTGGGAAGAACCATGCTGGTACTGGACACACGCAGCTCGGATCCATCCCGTCTTTTGTATCAAAGTCTGGGATTTCAGATCGCCGGCGAAATCCCTAACTATTGCCGCAACCCTTTTGAAGACAGGTTGGAGCCGACGACGTTTATGTACAAAGACCTGAGTCCGGGCACCTGAAAGCGGGCGCCAGCCCTCCTGCAGTCACTTTTTATTCTGCGGCGGTGACTTTCTCGGGGAATTTGTTTGGTAGCAAGCCAAGCTTGCGGGCATGCCGGATATCAGCCAGCAGATCACGATCCGCTGCTGCAAAAAGGTCCTCTGAATCGTTTAGAACAAAATAGCCCATCTGGTGCATATCAATACGGTATGGGGTGCGCAGGATTGTCAGGATGTCGAACGGATCCCGATCCGGCGTATCACTTGTAACTGCGTAAACCAATTCGGTCGGTGAAGACGCAAGCCCGGACCCTAGCGCTTTGATTTCACCATCCTGACGACGCAGTCCAAATTCGATTGAGAACCAATAGAGCCGGATCAACCATGCATAATCCGCTGCATCCGCCCGGGTTCCGGCCTGCCCGATGGCGTGGCTGAAGGCGGCAAAGCGGGCATCGCTCAGCAGCGGTGTGTGGCCGAAAATCTCGTGAAAGATATCGGGCTCTTCAATATAGTCGAAATCCTCGCGCGAGCGGATAAAGGATGCAGCTGGGAAGACGCGATCTGCCAGCATACCGAAGAAGGTTTTGAACCCGATCAACGCAGGAACCGGTTGAACGCGCCATCCGGTCAGATCCAGCAAACGTTCAGAAATATCGGCGCAAGACGGAACGGAGGTTTTCGGCAAATCCAACCGCGTCAGCCCGTCAAGATATTCCCGCGCCATGTATTGCTGAACATTCTCTTCCTGTGCGGCATATAGATCAGCCCAGACGGCGTCTTCTTCGGCGGTGTAATCGATATGGCCGCGTGCATCGGCAATTTTGGCGACATATTTGGTCGATTTGGGCATTGGACTCCTCCTTCTGGATGACAGGATACCCCCTCCTCATCGACAAAATTCGTTTGAATGTAGAGAGATTTGAGGTAACTTGAAAAATATATATCGTTTTTGGAGATAATCCGAAACAAATGCTTCAAACTGCAAATATTGCCATTCTCCGCGAGCTGCAAATCAGTGGACGCTTGTCGATGCAAGAGCTCGCCGAGCGCACGGGACTTTCCGCGTCGCAGTGTTGGCGGCGTGTTCGTGATCTTGAGGCGTCAGGTGTAGTGTCTGGCTATCGTGCGCAAGTGGCCGCAAAGGCCGTTGGGTTGAATGCGATCGCGTATGTCCATATTGCCCTGCAGGATCATCAGGAAAAAAGCATCTCGGATTTCCTGCGCCTCGTCGAAACTGAACCACAGATCGTCGAGTGCGCTTCGATCACCGGAGATCATGATTTCATTCTTAAGGTATATGCCAAAACCCCCGAGGATCTGGAGGTGTTTATCATGCAGCGCTTGCTGAAATCCGGTCTCGTCCGTGACACACGCAGCAACTTTGTCCTGCGGCAAACCAAAACGCGGGGGCCCTTGCCCATTCTTTGACCGAACGTAGGTTTGCAGCTTTGGAATCACGCGAGCACAGCGCGAGACTTAAAATGAGGTATCGGTGTTTTGCGGTCCTTAGCATGACAGTGTTTTCCAATATTGCTATCGGATGCTAAAGCATAGACATGCACAATCTTGATCCGCGTTTCTTTCCACCCAGTAACACGCGCACACACGAGGTCTGCGGGCCCGGCGCAGACGTGTTTGCATTCACGCTCGCTGCGCGGCTTCGCGGCGATGTTATGTGGGTACGAGAGCGGTGGGAGCCAAGCCAGATTAACCCGGACGGGTTTGTCGAATTCATTGATTCTGCGTCCCTGACGCTGTGTAACACCAAGGACCAGACTGAAACCTTGGCTGTCGCCGAAGAAGCTCTGCGTTCAGGGGTCATCTCGTTGGTGGTGATGCAGTTGACAAAACCCCTCGGTCTGACCGCGGGGCGGCGTTTGCAGCTTGCGGCGCGTGATGGAAAATCCACCGGGTTGTCGATTATACCTGAAGGTATGGGCAGCAATGCGGCTGAAACCCGTTGGCATTGTGCACCTGTGTTTGATCCCAGATTCAGCTCTCAGGACTCGACTCTGCAAAAGTGGGAACTTATAAAGAACAAATCAGGAACATTAGGTGTTTGGTATGTTCGATGGGATCCCGCGTCGCGTCGTCTCATTATGGTTTCCCCGGCTGGCGAGTGACCAGATTTTGCGGCGCTGCCCGTCGGGTGGTCCCTTTGCCCTGACGCTGAAACAAAGCAACATCAACCGGCTCTATTGCCTTAATGGCCAGGCCACGCAGCAGGGTTTGCATCCCGGCATGCCCTATTCCGATGCCCGTGCTTTTTGTCCCAACTTGCAAACGGCACCGGTTGATCTGCTGCAAGGCCAGCGATTTTTGCAGATCCTGTGCCGTTGGGCCACGCGGTACTGTCCTTGGGTGGGGCTGGAAGGTCGTGATGGGCTGGTGCTGGATATCAGCGGCTCCACCCATCTCTTTGGCGGTGAAAAAGAGATGCTGAGTGATATGCGCACCCGCCTGACGCGTGCGGGCCTGTCGGTGCAGATCGGCCTGGCGGACACGCGCGCGGCGGCCTGGGCCCTGGCGCATCATGGTGAGGGGCTGGCGCCACCCGGTGATATGTTGGCCGCGCTGCAGAACCTCCCTGTTGCCGCCTTGCAGCTGGATGAGAAAACCTCAACGGCTTTGACCCGATTGGGGCTGCGTAAGATTGGCGATCTTGCTGCGGCGCCGCGTGCGCCGCTGACCCGCCGCTTTGGACCGGATGTACTGAGACGGCTGGATCAGGCTGTGGGGCAGCAGCCGGAAGGTATCACGCCCGTGGCTGACCCGCCCCATTACGGAGTGCGCATGACATTGCCAGAGCCTATTGGCCTCATCAGCGATGTGATGGCTGGTACAGAGCGATTGCTGACCCGGCTTTGCGCCAAATTGAAAGCGCAGGAAATGGGTGCGCGAGGGCTAACAATGACACTGCGCCGGGTGGATCAGGATCATCAAGAGGTTGAGCTGCGTCTGGCGCGCCCTTTGCGGGACCCTCATCGCATTCTACCGTTGTTTGAACGGGGGTTGGCCGAGGTGGATGCAGGTTTTGGCATCGACCAGCTGCGGCTTGAGGCAACGCAGGTTGAGGCCTTGCCAGCCCAGCAACTCACCCATGTTTCGGCGGGGCGGAAGGGTCATTTGGAAGACCTCATCACCCGGATCGGCACAAGGATCGGGCTGACGAATATCCAACGTTTCCTGCCCGCTGACAGCCATATCCCAGAGCGCAGCTTTATCATTGCGCCTGCCGCTTATTCAGATCCTGCCAGCGGCTGGACCTGCACAAACCCACGCCCGCTGCGTCTGTTTCCACCTGAGCCGCTTATGATCGCTGAACCACATCCGCCAGAACGGTTCCGCTGGCGGCGCATGTCATTGACCACGGCGCGCGCCACGGGCCCTGAACGCATCGCTCCTGAATGGTGGCTGGAGGATGACAACTGGCGTTCTGGCCTGCGCGATTACTGGCGTGTGGAAACCACGCAGGGACGGCGGCTCTGGTTGTTTTACACGCCGCAAAACCCTGGATGGTTCGTGCAGGGAGAATTTGCATGATTGAAGTCAATCGCACGCATCGTCCGGTAGAGGCCTTTCGCCGGGATCTGCTGCACATGCAGATACAGGGGCAAGGCTATGCCGAGCTTTGTGTCACCAGTAATTTCACCTTTTTGACCGGAGCTTCGCACCCCGAAGAACTGATCGTGCGGGCTGCAGAGTTGGGGCTGTCTGCGATTGCTATCACGGATCGCAATTCACTGGCGGGAGTGGTGCGAGCCTGGACCGCGCTCAAGGAGTTACGGCGAGACACTGCAGAAGCTTTGAAAATTCGTTCTCAGCAGCGTGTGGATGCCTCCTCCCGGCAAAAGATTGAATCGGGACAAGCCATTGCACACCCCCCTTTCGCAACATTGCCCAGACTAATCGTTGGGTGCCGTCTGGTCTTGCGTGACAGTTCGGTGGAATGGGTTGCCTTACCCCGTGATCGGGCAGCATATAAACGCCTGACCCGCCTTCTGACCGCAGGTAAACGCCGGGCGGAAAAAGGTGATTGTGAGCTTTACAGCAAGGATATGATACCCGCCTGCAAGGGGATGATTTTGATTGCCCTGCCGCAACAGGGATTGAAAGAGGCCGTACCGGATATCCAGCGGCTGCAGCGACGCTTTCCCAATCACGTTTTTCTCGGGGCCGCCCCCCGTTATGACGGCAGCGATCAGGCTTATCTGGCGATCTGCGCAATGGCTGCGCAAAAGGCAGGTGCCCCGATGGTCGCGGTTGGCGATGTGCTGATGCATCGCGCAAACCGCAGACGGCTGGCCGATGTTTTGACCTGCATGCGCGACCATATCACCATTGATCAGATCGGCACGCGTGCGCTGCCCAATGCCGAACGCCGGATCAAGTCCGGTCAGGATATGGCGCGGCTGTTTCGTAACCATCTGGGCGCAATACGCCGTACATTGGAGATCACCGATAAATGCAGCTTTGACTTGGGCGAACTCTCCTATGAATACCCCCATGAAGACACTGAGGAAGAAACGCCGCAAGCCCGGCTGGAACGGCTGGCCCGAGAAGGCCTGACACGACGCTACCCTCATGGTCCGCCCTCCAAAGTAACCCACCTGCTGAAAAAAGAGCTGGCCGTGGTCAAGGAATTGGATTTCCCAGCCTATTTCCTGACTGTCCACGATATTGTGCAATTCGCCAGATCGCAGGGCATCTTATGTCAGGGGCGCGGGTCCGCTGCGAATTCAATCCTTTGCTATCTTTTAGGCATCACCGATGTCAGTCCAGATATGATCTCGATGGTGTTTGAGCGGTTTGTCTCAAAGTACCGTGGCGAGCCACCGGATATCGATGTCGATTTCGAACATGAGCGGCGCGAAGAGGTGATCCAGTGGATTTACAGGAAATACGGCCGCCACCGCGCCGGGCTTTGCGCAACCGTCATTCACTTTCGCACACGGGCCGCCATTCGTGAGGTGGGTAAGGTCATGGGCCTGTCTCAGGATGTGACTGCCGGTCTGTCGGGCCAAATCTGGGGCATGAGCAATGGCGGGATTGATCTTGATCGCATCCGCGAGATTGGCCTTAACCCCGAAGACCGCCGCCTTATGCAAACCATCCAGCTTATTGGCGAGATCATCGGCTTTCCCCGACACCTGTCGCAGCATGTAGGAGGCTTTGTCATCACACGTGGTCGTCTGGATGAACTGTCGCCGATTTCCAATGCTGCGATGGAAGATCGCACCGTCATCGAATGGGATAAGGATGACATTGATGCACTTGGTATTCTGAAGGTCGATGTCCTGGGACTCGGCATGCTGAGCTGTGTGCAAAAAGCCTTTGCCCTGATGCAGCAACACGAAGGGCGCAGCCTCAGTATCGCTACGGTTCCGCAGGAAGATAAACCCACATATGATATGCTTTGCGTTGCCGATGCGGTGGGGGTGTTTCAGGTCGAAAGCCGTGCCCAGATGAACTTTCTGCCCCGGATGAAACCCCGAACATTCTATGATCTGGTGATCGAAGTTGCCATCGTGCGCCCCGGTCCGATCCAGGGCGGCATGGTGCAGCCCTATATCAAACGCCGCCAGGGTCTGGAGCAGGCTGAACCCTTTGGCCCCGCACTGGAAGAGGTCACAAAACGTACGCTTGGCGTACCGCTGTTTCAGGAGCAGGCCATGCAAATCGCTGTGGTGGGGGCGGGTTTTTCCGCCGAAGAGGCCGATCACCTGCGCCGATCACTCGCCTCATTCCGGCGTATGGGTACCATCGGAGCCTTTGAGGAGAAATTCATTAATGGAATGCTACGGAATGGCTATGATCTGGACGTCGCCAAGCGCTGTTTCTCTCAGATCCAGGGCTTTGCCGATTACGGTTTCCCCGAAAGCCACGCCGCCGCTTTTGCAATGCTCGCTTATGTCTCGGCCTGGCTGAAATGCCATCACCCGGCGATCTTTGCCTGTGCGCTTCTCAACTCCCAGCCTATGGGGTTTTACGCCCCCGCCCAGATCGTGCGCGATGCGCGGGAACATAGTGTTGAAATACGCCCCATATGCGTGAACCATTCAGAATGGGACAATACCCTTGAGCGCCGCCCCGATGGCGCATTGGCTCTGCGGTTGGGGTTTCGCCAAATCAAAGGTTTCAAAGAAGAAGATGCAGGCTGGATTGTTGCGGCACGGGGCAATGGGTATCGCGATCCAGAGGCGCTGTGGCTGCGGGCAGGCCTGCGCCCCGATGTGTTGATACGGTTGGCCGAAGCGGATGCGTTCTCTGACATGGACCTCACGCGTCGCGATGCTCTGTGGCAAGTCAAAGCCATCCGCAGCGAAAAACCGCTGCCGCTTTTTAACGACCCGATTGATGGGGAAAGTATTAATGAACCGCAGATCACCCTGCCCACCATGCATTTGGGTGAAGAAGTCGTTGAGGATTATGTATCCACCCGCCTTTCCCTGCGCGCCCATCCAATGGAATTGCTACGCCCCGGCATTCCGGACCTTACCCCTCACAACGCACTCAAGGATGTGCCTCTGGGGCAGCATACGGTCTGCGGGCTTGTCATCACCCGCCAACGCCCCGGCACGGCGTCCGGGGTGATTTTCCTGACGCTTGAGGATGAAACCGGGGTCAGTAATGTCGTCGTCTGGCCCAAAATATATGAGCGTTTCCGGCGCATCGTGATGGGGGCACGGCTCCTGCGTGTCCGGGGTTATCTGCAACGCGAAGGCATTGTTGTGCATCTGATTGCTCAGGAGATTTACGACATGTCCTATAAGCTCTCGGACCTGGGCCACCCGTTGCCAGAGGCTCTGACCACCGAAGGCCTGCGCGCGGATGACACCCCAAAAGCATCCCGCTACCCCGCCCGCGCCATGCATCCGCGTGATCAAGCCAAGCGACTGTTTCCGAGCCGGGATTTTCATTAAACAGGCATTCATGCAGACCGCGGCATCCGCTTGTTTGCGATTTCCCAACCCGTGCGCCCGACTTGACGAACAACAGCTTCTGTACTGTTGAATTTCCGGTTAACCGAAAAGCGCCAGCGCTCGGTCACCGGCGCCCAGATCGGCCTTGAGGGCTTCGCGTTGCTCCGGTATCTCGCCTAGCTCCTTAATCATCCCTGTATCGCGTGTTCCATGCATGCACGATGGATTCAAGAGGCCCGATTGTTCAGCGGGCTGTTGATGCATAAGGCCGGGCTTACTTATGAAGCGAAGGGTTCATGCACAGGAAATCGTTTCTTCCAAAGGATCGCGCGTTCCGCGTCGCGCGCCTCATATTCGGCAATTGCATCATTGATATCCCGCTCAATCAGACTCTCTTGGTCTTCACCAAGGTCCGTCATCCGCATCGTAAACCAAGCTGTCATTCCTCCTGGTGGCAGGGTGGCGAATCGAGGAAAGGCAGGGTCACCTTTGCCCGCCTGCCATGACAAAGGCAGCGATGGATCAAGGACGAAACCCCGCGCAAGGCCAACCGCATCCACATCACCTTGGATGATCGCGGCCTCTGCCTCGTCATAATGCTTGAACCCTCCGGTGATCATGAGGGGGGCCGTGGTCAACCCGCGTGCGGCACCGGCGAATTCGAGAAAATATGGGCCTTTGGATGCTCGTTCGGAACTTGATGGGGCACCGGGGAAATAGGTTCCACCGCTGATGTCCAGCAAATCAACGCCTTTGCCCTCAAGTCCTGCAACAACTTTGAGGGCATCATCTTCCGTTAGCCCACCGTCCAGCTGGTCAGTGGCATTCAGTTTGACTGCAACCACAAAGTCAGTCGGTACAGCAGCACGAACGGCCTCGACCGTCTCGACAAGCAGCCGCATACGTGCATGGATCGAACCACCATAGTCATCCGTGCGGTGGTTGAAGAGAGGAGATAGGAACTGGCTTAAGAGAAACCCATGAGCCGCATGAATCTGAACGCCTCCAAACCCCAGCTCAGCCGCACGCCGTGCCGTTTGGGTAAAGGAATCAGGAATGCTCCTAATCTCGGCCAGAGACATGGCTTCGCTATTAAAATCGGGAAAGTTGATGGCACTTGGTCCCCTCGGCTTGCTGATCGGCAGGTGAGACAATGCCCCGGCGTGGCCAAGTTGCAACCAGAGATGCGCCCCGTTTGCTGACCCGCGCCGCGCCAGATCACGGAACGCTGCAGTGTCGGCCCCTTGATCGAGCACAAGATTGCCCGGTTTTTCAGGGTACCGTGGGTCGCCCTGCACTTCTCCGATGATTGACGCTGCCAGACCACCGTCGGCCCAGCGTTCATACAACCTTATCTGTCTGGCAGTCGGATCGCCATGTCCATCCGCGAGTGAGTCAGACATGGCCGATTTGATGATCCGATTTTTTAGCACACGCCCGTTCGGCAGGGTGAGTGGCTTGAAGAGCAAATTATTCGAAGCTGCGTGCAAGTCAGTTCTCGCTGGGGTTTTAACCTCGACCCAAGATGCTTTGGGTGGTTATCTTCGATAACACGTTGTTTAGGAGGGGCTTCAAGGTTTGACAAGACCAAGGTCTCGCTGAAACATCTGTTTCCCGGCCGTCAGTCCGTTCACCTTATCGACGATGGCATCGGCATCAATACCATGATGGCGATAGAGATCGCCGATCGTGCCGGTCTGACCAAAGTGCTCGATGCCCATCGGAATGGTTTGATGGCCAATCACGGCTCCCAGCCAGGATAGCGTGGCAGGATGTCCGTCAATCACTGTGAGCAGTTTGCAGTGTGCGGGAAGGCCGGAAATCAGAGTTTCGACGTGGCATATTGCCGCCTGATTGCCGCGCGAGCGTTCTCGTTGCGCGGCCGTCCATCCGGCGTTCAATCGATCAGCCGAGGTGACGGAAAGAACACCGATATCCCGCCGGCCCTCACCAATTATTCCGGCGGCCCTGATTGCCTCTGGTGCAATGGCGCCTTGATAGGCGATCACAACTTCGCAATTGGGACCCGGCTTGCGCAGCCAATAGGCTCCGTCGATTGCGCCCTGTCGGAATTCATCATCGACGCGCTTGCCCGGTTGCTCGATCGGATTGGTGGTCAGGCGCAGATAAACTGAACCACCGGTTTCATCTCGTAGCCATGTGCGTTCGTCTGGTTGTCCCTCACCGTCGCGCTGAAGGTAATCGAAGGCCCATTCCATGATCACCGCCAATTCATCGGCAAAGGCAGGTTCAAATGCAGCCAGCCCGTCCTGGCTCATGCCGATCAAGGGGGAGCCGACGGATTGGTGTGCGCCGCCTTCCGGAGCCAGCGTTACCCCCGAAGGTGTACCTACCAGCATAAACCGCGCATCCTGATAGCAAGCGTAGTTCAGCGCATCGAGTCCGCGGCAAACAAAAGGGTCATACACTGTGCCAATCGGGATCAACCGCTTGCCGAACAGGGAATGTGACAGCCCTGCAGCCCCCAGAAGCAGCATCAGGTTCATTTCGGCGATGCCAAGCTCGATATGCTGCCCTTTAGGCGTGAACTCCCATTTCGCAGTTGATGGGATACGGTGTTCGATAAACGCGTCGGCTTGTTCGGATCGGGAAAACAACTTGCGGCGATTAACCCAGGGGCCAAGGCTGGTCGTACCAGTCACGTCGGGCGACGTTGTCACGATGCGTTCGGCCAGTTGGCTGTCTCCCTTGGACAGATCATCTAATATCTTGCCGAAAGCCATCTGGGTTGAGACCTCACGGCCGGTGTCGATCCCGATGGATGGAACAGCCAGTCTGTTATCAAAGTAGCGCCGCGGACCTTTGGCGAAAAAGGGTATCTGCGACAGGAAACGTTTGAAAGCCTCTGGATCACCGACGGTTGCAAACGGCTCCCATTCCTCGCCCTCATGCACCCCCATATGATCCTGCCACTTTGCGAATTGGCTGTTGTTCATCAATCCGCCATGGTTGTCCTTGTGGCCAGCGATTGGCGTGCCCCAGCCTTTGATCGTATAGGCCAGAAAACAGGTGGGTCTGTCGTGGTCGATGGCGGCGAAAGTCTCGGCCATGGTCTCGACGCAGTTGCCGCCAAGGTTTTCCATCAAGGCGGCCAGTTCCACATCAGAGCGGCGTTCAATAAGGGCTGTGACGTCCCCTTGATCACCCAAATCATCCATGAGGCGTTGGCGCCAGACCGTGCCGCCCATGAATGTCAGAGCCGAATAGTCCTGGTTGGGACAGGCATCGATCCAGGCACGCAGGCGATCCCCTCCGAGCTCCTCAAATGCGGCGCGTTGCAGGACGCCGTATTTCACGCGCACGACGTCCCAGCCGAAAGCATCGAAGATTTTCTCGATCCGCTCGAACAACCCTTCGCGAACAATGCCGTCCAGTGACTGTCGGTTGTAATCGATAATCCACCACGTGTTGCGCAGGTCGTTCTTCCACCCTTCCTGCAACGCCTCATAGATATTGCCTTCGTCCAGTTCGGCATCGCCGACCAGTGCCACCATGCGTCCCATCGGGGCATCTGCCCCCCAGCTTTTGGCGTTGATGTAATCTTGAATGATCGAAGCAAACGAGGTGATCGCCACACCCAGCCCCACCGACCCGGTCGAAAAATCCACGTCGTCGATATCCTTGGTGCGGCTGGGATAGCTTTGCACCCCACCGAAACCACGAAAGTTCTCCATCTTCTCGCGTGTTTGATTGCCCATGAGATATTGCATGGCATGAAAGATCGGCGATGCGTGGGGTTTGACAGCCACCCTGTCCTCAGGTCGCAGAGCCGAAAAATATAGCGCGGTCATGATCGATACTATCGAGGCCGACGACGCCTGATGCCCGCCGACCTTGATCCCGTCCACCTTGGGTCGGATATGGTTGGCATGGTGAATCATCCAATGCGACAGCCAAAGTAGACGTTGCTCGACGACCTTAAGCTGGTTGGGATCAGGCTGCATGTCAGTCTCCAAGTTCAGGCGGCGCTACGGGTAGGATAGAGCAGGGCTTGCTCAAGGTCTGCAAGGATGTCTTCGACGTCCTCAAGTCCGACTGACAGGCGGATCAGACCGTCGCTGATACCATGCTCGGCCCGTTCCTCGGACGTGTAGGTGGAATGCGTCATCGAGGCTGGGTGCTGTATCAGGGTTTCGGCGTCACCCAGAGAGACCGCGCGCTGGATCATGTTCAGGTTATTCATCAGGCCAATGCCACCGGACAGTCCAGTTTTGATCTCAAAAGCAATCATTGCACCGGGTTGGGACATCTGTCGCTGTGCGATATCATGCTGAGCGAAGCTCTCAAGCCCTGGGAAATACACCGCTCCAACTGATGGATGGGCTTCGAGAAAGCCAGCAACAACGCCCGCCGAGGCGCAATGTCGGTCCATACGCAGGTTCAGTGTTTTTAACCCGCGCAGAACGAGCATCGCATTGAACGGTGCCATTACTGCCCCGGTCATGTCCTTCATTCCGACAAGACGAATCTCGGCAATTTGTTCTGACTTGCCGACAACCAGACCAGCGACCACGTCTCCATGCCCGCCTAGATACTTGGTCGCAGAGTGCAGAACGATATCTGCACCATGCTCAATCGGGCGGGTGAGATATGGGCTGGCATAGGTGTTGTCGACCACGACCTGTGCGCCGACCGAATGCGCGATCTCTGCGTTGGCGGCAATATCCACAAGTCGCATATTCGGGTTGGCAGGGGTTTCGAAATAGACCACGCGGCTTTTCTCTGACACGGCTGCGCGCAGGTTCTCGGGGTCCGTCATGTCGACATGGGTGATTTTGACACCCCATTTCGCCAGGCCATGACGCATGAATGCAAAGGTGCAGCCGTAAAGCGTTTTGTCGACGATAACTTCGTCACCGGGCGACAGCAGTGTCCACAACACGGCGGTGATCGCGCCCATACCACTGGAAAGCGCCAGCCCGGCTTCGGCCCCTTCGAGGGTGGCAATGCGGCGTTCCAGAAGATCGCATGTGGGGTTAGAAATGCGGCTGTAGATATGGCCTTCGCGTTCGCCAGCGAACATCTCTCCACCGGCCTCGGCTGTTTCAAAGGAAAAAGTCGAGGTTAGGTGCAAAGGCGGGGTCAGCGCGCCGTCGTTTTCTTGTGGGTTATAGGCATGATGGATGGCGCGGGTAGCAAATCCGGTTAAACGGGTCATAGAAGTCTCCTCAGTCCTGTTGAGGATCAATTTATACCCTATCGCTAGGCATTTGATTGCAAGTTGTACTAATATCTGAGTAAAAGTTGGCATAATCTGCTACTCTGAGAATATCATGGACGCCAAAGACAGACACATCATCCGTGCGCTTCAGCGGGACGGACGTATGACCAATCAGGATCTCGCTGACGCGGTGAACTTATCGCCGTCGCCCTGCCTGCGCCGGGTCAAGAACCTCGAGGCCAAGGGGATCATCAAGGGATACAGCGCCGATGTAGATGCCGCCGCTTATGGGATGGCCATTACCGTCTTTGTGCGCATTCGGCTGGAACGGCATAACGAAACGGATGTGCAGAACTTCGAAAAGCGGGTTCGGATGATCGACGAAGTTCTCGAATGCCATGTGTTAACCGGTGCGATGGACTACCAGTTGCGGGTTCTCGTGTCGGATCTTGAGGCCTATGAAGAGTTTATTCGAAATCGCATCCACCCGATTGGAGGGGTTGCCTCGATCGACACCAGTTTCGTTTATGGTACGGTCAAGAAGACGGCTGTGTTTCCGCCCCCTTGATTGGCAATGAATCAATCGCCGCGCCATGGTTTCTGAGGCCACTATGGCTTCGATGTCGACTGGCCCGGACAGCGGCCTGAGGAGATGAGCCAGCATGGCAACTGCACTTAATTCGAATGATTCAGCTTAGCGTATCTCTTTCCGCTCTTTGCAGGTCACCGAACGCTTGCTCTGGCCTCGCGACCATTGCCTCAGCCCACAAGAGGATGATCTTTGCGACACTGACGACGGCGTTAAGCGATTTCTTTCATCAAGGTTGAAAACCATGCCGTCCTCGCCGATCACATGAACGACAGTCACTAAACCTGTTAGGTGAATTATGGCGATGTTATCTCCAAAACCATTCTAAGGTAGTAATGAGATCATCTTTTGGTGCTTGGCGTTTCGGGTATGAAGCGAAGAAATCGAGTTCATCTAGCATCTAGCAAAGCGAATTGCTTGAGCCGTTGTCACGCGTTCGCGATGATACTCTGCAGTTTGATGCACCCGTCGCTTTGGAAATGACGTTTGCATTGTGCGAGGGTTCCCGACTGATCATCTTACGAGACGTTTTCCAGAACGCTGATCTTGAAGCCGACGGCGATCGGCAGCAAGGTCCGCATGGTGTGGGTTCGGGCGGATCTCAAATTTGAAGTTGCGTTGAGTAACCGGTTGGATTGAGCTGCCCAGCGGCGCCAAATACCGGGATAGAATCTTTTCTATGGCTCGTCTGTGGCCTCATTCGCTGCCAGCTCTGTCCCTGGAGTACTCTTTGCGGACGGCGAATCTTGGCTGGCACATGACATAGTCGCAAGTGCTGCTCCAATCTGGAGGTCTCACCGCAATTCAAACGCATAAAAGATCGAACAGTTTCGGAATACTTATGTAACCCTCCAGAAGTGGCACAAGTTCGATCAAGCTAGACTCGCTGTCCTTCGAGATGTTGAGATTCCCATGGACGAAGGGGCAGTGATCTGGTCCAGATTTGGATCGGACGGTCTCGCATGGCAGCAGCCAGCCAATCGGTGAATGTCGAACCCGCTGGTTAGTGCGCATTTAGCCGGGTTAGAAGGCCAGCATCAACACGCGTCAGATAGTTCTTGAATACGTATTCATGATAATCTTACCCTAGGTAACCAAATGTTGCGATTCGTGAGGGAGGAGAGAATGCGCAGACAGACTCTATTGAAGGCAGGCGTCGTCGTGACCGCAATGTCGTTGATGCCGCTCAACGCCGCCGCAGAAGACATTCCCTATGATCTGAAGGAAGGTCAGCCATATGCAGGGGCAAAGCTCAACATCCTAAGCGTGGTAACCCCACAATTCGACGGCTTGATGCTGCGGGACGACGAATTCACCGAACTGACAGGGATCGAAACAGAGTGGACGTTTATTCCTTTCGGGTCGCTGCAAGAGAAAATCAATGCCGAAGGGATTGCGGCCAACGGAACCTTCGATGTGGTCAATTACCTCGACAGTTGGGGCCCTCCTAATGCGCATTGGCTGATGCCAATCGATGATATGATGGCGCAGGACGGGATTTCGATGGATCGCTATCCAACTGCATTTGCGCGGTCAGCCCAGTATGATGGCAAGACGCTTGGCTTCCCCCTGCGCGCCCATCCGCAGCTGATGTTCTATCGCAAGGATCTGATTCCAGAGCCACCGACATCCTGGCAGGAAGTGATCGAGATTGGCAAAGCTCTGAAGGAAACCAACCCCGACATTGCCCCTCTTGCACTCTACTATAACAACGACGGCAACCGACAGAACCTGTTCATCTGGATCAACTTCCTTTGGGCCGCTGGGGCGGATATCTTCAACGATGACTGGACCGCTGCCTGGACCAGTGACGAGGCGATAAAGGCCACTGAGGATTATATCGCATTACACACTGTTCACGGCGTTACGAACCCCAACAGCCTGGCCTTTGTCGAACAGGACGCGCGTCAGTCGTTTATGCAGGGTAAATCTGCGATGATCCCTGTTTGGTGGTGGGCTTATTCTGGTTTCTACAACCCGGAATCGTCTACTCTGACCAAGGATCAGGTCGGGTTCACCGGGATGCCGTCTTATGATGGTCGGACGAAAACCTATGCAATTTCGATGCCGTTTTCTATTTCTGAGTATTCCCAGAACAAGGAAGCTGCGTGGGAATTCATGAAATGGCTTTCGAACCCAGAAATGGATAAGGCCAACGCCATCGAACGCGAAGTGGCTGGCAAGTCGATTGTGAACAACGTTGTCACCCATATCTCGTCGCTGCAGGACGCGGATGTGAACGCGGCAAATGATGGTATTCAGGCAGCAGCCTGGGAGTCGCTGGAAGAGTCCGACATCATGCCGCAAATTCCCGAATGGCCCGAAGTCGGAGACATCTTGTCAGCCGCTATCGCTGAGGCAGCGGCCGGTGGCGATGTCCGGGAACTGATGACCAAGGCCGCCGAGCAATCCAACCGCGTGCTCAGGCGCGCTGGGCGTATCGAGTGATACTTTGCAGGGTGTGGCCATGACGGCTGCGCCCGCCACAATCGGATCGGACGGACAATGCGTGACAATACGCTGAAATACCTGCTGGTGCTGCCAGCGGTGCTGGTCGTTTTCGCCACGGCGATCTGGCCGCTTGTTGAGTCTCTGCGCTTGTCTTTCACTGTGGGGCGGCTCAACAAACCCGACTTCCCTCAGGGCTATCTTGGTTTCGAGAACTACACATGGGCGTTCTGGGAAGAACCAGCTTTCTGGAATTCGGTCTGGGTGACCGGGATTTACACTGTGTTGACGGTTGCCTTGACGACCGTGCTAGCCTTGGGTCTGGCAATGCTTCTGGCTCCGGGTGGACGACTCAGGTCGGGTGTGCAGACGTTGCTGATCCTGCCCTTTGCCATGTCGCCGGCATTAATAGGTGTCTCGTTCCGGTTCATGTTCAACCCCGAATTCGGATTGTTTGACGCGTTTTTCGGCGCCGTCTTTCCTCCGCTGGCTGACATCAGCTGGCTGGCCCATCCACAGCTTGCCTTTGCGGTTTGCGTGATGGCCGATGTCTGGGGATGGATCCCGTTCCTGACACTTGTGCTGATCGGCGGGCTGGCGTCGGTTCCGCAGGAAACGATCGAGGCCGCGCAGGTTGACGGCGCTTCGGGCTGGCGGGTGTTCCGGGACGTGACATTGCCTCAACTCGCACCGGTTCTGGCGGTGGTGATCATCCTGAAATCGATCTTCAGCCTGAAGACATTCGATCAGATCTTCATGTTGACCAATGGCGGGCCGGGCACGGCCACCCAGACGCTCAGCCACTATATCTACTTCAACGGCATGAAATACGGACAGATCGGCTATTCGGCATCCGTCGCCTGGCTGATGGTTATCCCGATGATCTTCCTGACCTACGCCTATGCCAAGTTCGTGTTCAGGAAAGCATCATGACCGGGCGCCAGAAAAAACAGATCGTCGATGCGATCCAGATTGTGCTGATCCTGATCGCGATCTTCATCATGCTGGTCCCGATCATCTGGATCTTTCTTGCTGCGTTCAAGAACCACGTGGATGTTTATCAGTTAAAACTACTATTCACACCGACGCTGAAAAACTTCGGGATCGTGTTCGATGCGCCGTATTACTTGGGCGCCAAGTTGATCAACTCGACCGTCGTGGCGCTTGTCACCGTCGTCATCGCGATCCCCATTGCCACCA
Organism: uncultured Ruegeria sp.; assembly: GCF_947504215.1. GTDB lineage: Bacteria > Pseudomonadota > Alphaproteobacteria > Rhodobacterales > Rhodobacteraceae > Ruegeria. Next base: position 326,996 of record NZ_CANNGO010000005.1, read on the forward strand.
TGGCGGCCTATTCCTTTTCCCGGTTCCGCCTGACCGGTGAAACGGCGATGCTGGTGATGATCCTTGCGACCCAGTTCGTCCCGGCAGTGGTCATCATCCTGCCGTTCTTCGTGATGTTCCGTGACATCGGGCTGCTCGATACCCGCTCGGGACTGATCCTGGTCAACCTCGCCATTGTGATGCCTTTTGCCATCTGGATGATCAAAGGCTTCATCGACGGCATCCCGCTGGACACGGAAGAGGCGGCGATGGTGGATGGCTCTTCCCGGATACAGGTGATCCTCAACATCGTGTTGCCGATGGCGGCGCCGGGCCTGCTGACGGCGGGGATCTTCTGTTTCATCATTGCTTGGAACGAGTTCCTGTTCGCGCTGATCCTGACCAACAAGGACGCTGTCACGCTGCCCATCGGGCTGGCCCTGTTCAAAGGCGAAGAGGGCGATCTGTGGAACCTGCTCAGCGCGGCGGGCATCATCATCATGCTGCCGATGTTCGTCCTCGCCCTCATCATCCGGAAATACTTTGTGCAAGGCATGACCATGGGAGCCGTACGCTGATGGCCGAAGTCATTCTCAAGAACCTGACCAAACGCTGGGGTGATTTCGTCGGCGTCGACGACCAGTCTTTGGAAATTCATGACCGTGAATTCCTGGTTCTGCTGGGGCCGTCCGGCTGCGGCAAGACCACGACCATGCGGATGATCGCGGGTCTCGAAGATCCAACAGGCGGCGAAATCTGGATCGGCGATCGCATGGTCAATGATGATCTGCCAAAGGATCGGGACGTCGCCATGGTTTTCCAGAACTACGGTCTCTACCCTCACATGACGATCTTCGACAATATCGCGTATCCGCTGAAGGTACGCGGAACTCCGAAACCGGAAATCGAACCTAAAGTGCACGAAGCCGCCGAGAAGGTTGAGCTGACCCAGTTTCTGGACCGCAAGCCCAAGGCCCTGTCAGGCGGCCAGAGGCAGCGCGTCGCCCTTGCACGCGCCATCGTGCGCACACCCAAGGTCTTTCTAATGGATGAGCCGCTCTCCAATCTCGACGCCAAGCTGCGCGTGACGATGCGGGCCGAGCTGAAACATCTCAGCCGCCAGATGAAGATCACTACGGTCTATGTCACCCATGACCAGATCGAAGCCATGACCCTGGCCGACCGCGTGGCGGTGATGAAACACGGGGTAATCCAGCAGCTCGGCACACCGGACAAGATCTACAATGACCCAGCCAACCTGTTTGTTGCCGGCTTCATCGGTTCTCCGGCGATGAACTTGATCAATGGGTCGGTTCAGGACGGCATGTTCGTCACCACGGGCGGAACACGACTGGTCAAGGTGGCAATCCCCGATCGCGCCGCGGTCATCCTCGGCGTGCGTGCCGACGATATGAAGGTGTTCGAGCCCGGCGAAGGCGACATAGACGTCACCATCTACGCCTTCGAAAACACCGGTGAAAGCACATTGCTGACGGTTCAATGGGGTAAACAGCGCGTCATTGCTCGCGGTAGTCGGCACCTGCGCAAGAACCAAGACGATGTTGTCGGTATCTCGCTATCGGCCGAGCATCTGTATCTCTTCGACCCTGAATCTGGCAGCCGAATTCGGGAAGACTGACTTGCCAGTCGGTATTGCAAATCAGGTATACTAACTTTGGTCATGGTCAGGCGATCGCACATTCGTATGAGCTGCTCTGGCGATCATAACTCGGCTTGTGATAAAGCTGCAGGATATCGTTGAATAAGCGGGTTGTGCATGCGGGTGAGCCGAACAACAGCGGCAGAGGTTGCAAAGCTGGCAGGTGTTAGCCAGCCAACGGTAAGTCGTGTCTTTATGCAGGGATCAAAAGTCTCCGCCGACAAACAACGACGCGTACGCGAGGCAGCACTTAAACTCGGATATCGACCCAACACACTGGCCCGTTCATTGAACACCGGCCGGTCCCGAACCATAGGTATTGTTCTCGCCTACCTAAAAAATCCGTTCTACACCGAAGCTTTGGAGAAGCTGTCCTCCGAGTTCCACGAACATGGTTATCATATCATGACCTTCTTCGCCTCAAACCTGACCGACGAAGTTGATGGCGTTGTCGAAGATCTTCTTGCTCATCAGGTCGATGGTATCATTCTGGCGTCCGTCAGTGTGTCCAGCGAGCTAACAAAACGCTTACAAGATCATGGTATCCCGCTAGTGCTGTTCAATCGAGGACAAGAAAACCCCAATCTTGCTTCGGTAACGGCGGCGAATTTCGAAGGTGGGCGAGTTGCGGCAAGGTTCTTACTGGCCGGAGGTCACAAGCGAATAGCGCATATCGCAGGCTGGCAAAAATCTCTTAACGGTCGTGAGCGGCAGGCCGGGTTTCTGGCGGAAATGTCAGCTCAGGGAACAGAGCCGTTTCACGTTGTTGATTGCGAATACAGCCGAGTGATCGCGCGAAAGGCGACGCTTGGCCTGTTCGAGAAGGGTTGTGGGCCGGATTCGATATTCGTCGGCAACGACCATATGGCCTTTGCGGTTCTTGAAACACTCAAGCACGAGCTTGGTCTGGATGTTCCAGGGGATGTGTCTGTCATCGGCTATGATGATGTTGCGATGGCGGCATGGAAAACTTTTGACCTAACCACGATGCGCCAGCCGGCGAACCGAATGGCTGAAGCGACGGTCAGGATGTTGCTATCGATGATTGATGATCCTGAACCGTCTCTGGGGCGCATTGAAATCGAAAGCCAGTTGATTGTTAGGGGAAGCACAAGAAATCCACCTGACTGGCAACGCGACCCATAAACTGCCCGGCATAATGGTTTTGTGTGAGCTGAGCGAAAACCGCAGCCCTTTCTGACCGAACCTTGCCGTCGTGCGTGAAGGGTGGTTGAAACTTCACGAAGGAAAGCAAGCGACGCGAGCACTAGTAAGCAATCACAATGCCATTGCAGATGTCTTTGTAAAGTGGATGTCTCCGCTCTGCGCGATCATTGTGGATATCGACCGCTTTTGCGTCCCCGCTTTTCCGCATGTCGAATATGATACCCGCCGGTCTGAAGACTTCTTGAGGTGTTCCGAGTGGATGTGTGGACACCATTCTTGATCTGCCTGCACCGGTTTGAGTAGGTGCAAGCACAGTGCCGCACTTTCATACAAGTATTGCGGCTACAAAAATGATGCCGGTCGTGTCGGCTTTTTCGGTTCCTCAGATCAGTGCAAACACACGCGCCGGACCTCCGGTGCCACCCGCATGTTTCGGCGCGCCAATGACAAGTGTTGCACCTGATGCAGGGACGCGATCCAGACCGGCAAGACACTCAATACCAAACCGGCCCGAGGGCAGCCACGCATAGTGGGTGGCGAAATCGGCCGACATGCCGTGATCCAGCGACAAGGTATCCACGGCAATCGACCGGGTGCCGGTGTCCTCCATCAGCATTTGTGCAGCCTCGACATGAAAACCGGGATAGTGCTGTGCCTCCCCGTCGAAATTCCGAAAGCCATCGGTTGCAACCTTGGCGGACCAACCTGAGTGCATTGCGATGCAGGCTCCGTCGGGGATATCGCCATTGGCTGCAATCCAAGCTTTCAAGTCATCCGGCGTGACCCGTGTATCGGCGTCCTCGGCTGCACGGGCGGCGATGTCGACAACGCAAAGCGGTGCGACCAGATCTGTGACCGGGATTTCGTCAACAGAAGCGCCATCCGCCGAAAAATGCAAAGGCGCGTCGATATGTGTGCCCGTATGTTCATTGATTGAAAGATTGAACAGGTTGAAACCGTGATCCGCAAAATTAAACGCTTGCTCGGCTGAAATCCCTGGCTCACCTCCCCAGGTCGGAAATTCAGGGCTTAGGGTGTGGGTCATGTCTTCGACCGTGCCGTGGCCGTCAGCCATCGCAGCTGGCGCTGAAACGCCCGTTGCGGCGGCTGCCACACCGGTGGCTGCTGCTGCCTTGAAGAACCCTCGCCGCGACAACATACGATCCTTGACCGCGTTCATTACGCAAATGTCACACATAGTATTCTCCCTAAGCGGTTTCGCAATCCATTCGGATGTCTCAACCATCCGCCCAATTACACTTACTATTCTGCGGTCCAGCCTGCACTTTTGGCCCTGCACTTGTAAAGTTCACGCTTCCTGGCAGCCCGCCGAGCTGGCGCAAGGTGTCGACGCCATTGTGAACGTTACAGTCACTTCTCTCAATCGTGACGCCCGTTTCCTTGGCTCTGTGGTATCAGACATTACCTTGTTCCCGAGGCTGATTGAATACGGAGACCCAAATGGCGCAACGCTGGACCAACACTTTGACATATGCCGACGTCACCCCGCGGAAGGCGTTTTTGAACCGGCGGCAGGTCATGGCCGGTATGGCTGGTGTCGGGCTGACTGCTATGTCCCGGCCAGCTGCGGCTGAGGATGGTCTTGAAGCCAATACTTGGGAAGAGATTACGTCTTACAACAACTACTACGAGTTTGGCACAGGCAAGGACGACCCGGCCAAGTATGCCGGATCACTGACAACTGAACCGTGGAGCATCAAGATTGATGGCTTGGTGGATCGCCCCGGCGAATACGACTTCAAGGACATTTTGTCCGAGATGACGATTGAAGAGCGTATCTATCGATTCCGCTGCGTCGAAGCCTGGTCGATGGTGATCCCTTGGAACGGGTTTGAATTGTCCGATCTGCTGAACATGGCCGGTGTTCAGGAGGATGCAAAGTATGTGGCCTTCGAGACCGCCTATCGCCCGGAAGAAATGCCGGGGGTTCGTTCCCCTGTTCTCGAATGGCCCTATCGCGAAGGTCTGCGTATGGATGAGGCGATGCATCCTCTGACAATTATGGCAACTGGGATTTATGACCGACCTATCCCGAACCAGAACGGGGCACCTCTGCGTTTGGTGGTGCCTTGGAAATATGGGTTCAAGTCGATCAAGTCGATTGTCCGTATAACGTTGACTGACACTCAGCCGCCGACCAGTTGGAACATGGCCGGTCCGCGAGAGTATGGTTTCTATAGCAATGTAAACCCCAATGTGGATCATCCCCGCTGGTCGCAGGGCTCGGAGCGGCGCATTGGAGGTGGTCTGTTTTCCAAGCGCGTTCCCACCTTGATGTTCAATGGATATGAACAAGAGGTTGCCAGCTTGTATAATGGCATGGATCTGGCAAAGAATTACTGAGATCATGCAGGCGGTGAACCAGATATTGCGCAAGATCCCTGTCTGGGGCGTCTACCTGGTGGGCGCGTTGCCTGCACCCTGGTTGCTGTATCTCGCAATGACCGGCGGGCTGGGGGTCGAGCCGATCAAAGCGCTCGAGCATGAGTTGGGTGAACTAGCGCTGCAGCTGCTGATCGTTGGTCTGGCTGTTACACCTCTGCGGCGGCATGTCGGTTTGAACCTGATGAAGTTTCGTCGGGCAATCGGAGTGCTGACATTTGCCTATGTCAGCCTGCATCTGGTGGTTTGGCTGGTGTTAGATGTACAACTGCCTAGCCAGATCTGGGCCGACATCGTCAAGCGCCCATACATCACAGTTGGTATGGCCGCGTTCCTTATGTTGCTTCCCTTGGCAGTTACGTCGAATAACTGGTCAGTGCGGCGTCTAGGTCCGTCCTGGCGCAAATTACATCGGCTGGTTTATCCCGCAGCGCTTCTCGGGGCGCTTCATTATGTGATGCTGGCTAAGGGGTTTCAGATCGAACCTTTGATCTATCTGGCGATCATCGCGGGCCTTCTTGTCCTGCGTTTTCCGAGTCCAGGTGGGTTTGCCCGCTGGCGACAGGCCGATTCCGCCTGACTCGCGACCGAGTCTGCCGGTATTTTTACGTACACGCTTTGTGGCGGCGTTTTTTCGAGTTGGATACGCGCGTTTTAGGCGCGGTTGCGCTCAGGTGTATTTATGTAGCTTTTTGATAAATAAATATAAAATCGCCAGTTGAGAGATTTTCCGAGTTTTTGTCTTTTTCTGCTTGCGGTCTTTGTCAGTAGTACTTAGAACCCCCTTCACCGGCGCTGCTGAGGCTGCGCTGACGGGTCGGGGAGACGGCCGGACGGGTTGGAGAGACAGCTGGACGC
>NZ_CANNGO010000006.1 GCF_947504215.1 uncultured Ruegeria sp.
AACCTACGACCAATTGATTAACAGTCAACTGCTCTACCGCTGAGCTACGCCGGAACGGTTCGCGCCGTATAGCAATCAGATTTCACGACGTCCAGAGGGCGGTGTTAAGTTTTTTCAACGAAAGAACGTGACCGTGCTGAAGACGCAGAAATACGGCCGAATGTAGGTACGTGTCTGAGGGGAAATTGGCTCCGGCGGTAGGGATCGAACCTACGACCAATTGATTAACAGTCAACTGCTCTACCGCTGAGCTACGCCGGAACGGTTCGCGCCGTATAGCAATCCGGATTCTACGCGTCCAGAGGGGAAGCGTGTGAATTTCAAAAAAATCGTTGCGGCTAGGAACTGCGGCTAAAGACTGCCTTTGCTGACAGACGATCCGTGAAGGAAACCTGAGATTTACCTTCCAGATCAACGAGATGGGCAAAGACGTTACGTTCGGCGGCAGGAAGCAGAGCAGGCGGCGTGTTCGTATAGATGCGTTCAGCCAATTGGCGCGCAGTTCCGGGCGCGTCTTCAAGTGCGGATAGGATCTGAGCCTCGCGCCCCAATCTGTGCTGAATCAGCCAATCCAACCGGCCGGCCGGGTCGGTGATCGGTGCGCCGTGCCCCGCGTGAAACACCGACCAGTCACGCGCCCGCAGCCGGTGACAGGCCGCCATGAAATCGGTCAAGTCACCGTCGGGTGGTGACACCAACGAACTCGCCCAGCCCATAACATGATCGGCGGTAAAACAGACATCGCCCCAGGCCAGCGCAATATGATTGCCCAGGTGGCCCGGCGTATGGATCACTTCAAGATCCCAGCCATCGCCACGGATCACCTCGCCATCGCCGATTTCGACATCGGGGCGAAAACGGGTGTCGATGCCTTCGCCACCCCCGGCCAGGCCATGTCCTGCTAAGTGAGTCATTACTGCGCTCCGACCAGCTTCCGGGCCACCAAAGGCAATAATCGGAGCGCCCGCTCGGGCCGCCAAAGATGCGGCCAGCGGGGAATGGTCCAGATGGCTGTGCGTGACAATGATGTGGCTGATCCGCTGGTTGGGCTGCAGTGCCTCCAGGATCGCGGATAGATGCGCGTCACTCAGCGGGCCGGGGTCGATGACGGCAATGTCATACGTTCCCAGCAGATATGTATTGGTGCCGCGATAGGTCATCGGCGATGGATTCGGGGCCAGAATGCGCCTGAGCCCGGGTTGCATTTCGACGGCAATACCGGGACGCGGGTTGAAATCATCAGGTGCCTGCATTCTGCGCTCTTCCTCTTGTCGGGGCAGCCCGCTAGGTTTAGCGCATGTCCACACAATGGCTCAAACCCTATATGCCTCGCAGCCTGTATGTCAGGGCCGCATTGATTCTGGTTTTGCCGGTCATTGTGCTGTTGCTGGTCGTGGGAATTGCCTTCCTGCAGAGGCATTTGGAGGATGTCACGTCGCAAATGACCCGCGCCGCTTCGCGCGAAGTCAACCTTGTTACAGGCGCTATGGCTGAGGCCGAGACACAGCAGCAGGCATTGGCGGCCATTCGGCCTGATTTGGCCGCGCTTGAGATGCAAGTCCGTTTTCTGGGCATAAATGAAGAACCGGATATCGGGCGGCGTCGCTGGTACGATTTCATTGCTCCGCAGGTCGAGACTGATCTGCGGGCAAACTTGCCGGATCTGATTGCGGTTGCATTGCCCAGCAGTCAGGAGGCACGGCTATACTTACCGACGCATCTTGGGACGTTGCAGCTGACCTTTGATCGAAGGCGACTGTCGCCAGCGGCACCGCATCAGTTGATTGTAACGATGGTGTTCTTTGCCATCATCATGACCTCGATCTCGTTTCTGTATATGCGCAATCAACTGCGCCCAATAACACGCCTGGCCAACGCGGCGCAGGCATTTGGCCGCGGTCGGATAGAGCCATACTCGCCAAGTGGTGCAATCGAGGTACGGGCCGCAGGTAACGCGTTTCTGGACATGCGGGCGCGGATCGAGCGGCAAATGGAGCAGCGAACCCTGATGTTATCCGGTGTCAGCCACGATCTGCGCACGCCGCTGACGCGATTGAAGCTTGGCCTTTCAATGTTGCCCGAGGAAGAGGCGGCACCGCTGCAGCAGGACGTCACTGAGATGCAGGCTCTGCTGGATGCCTTTCTGGATTTCTCTCGCGGAGCAGCCGATGGCGCCACCGAAGAGGTTCATCCCGAGGCTTTTGTGCGTCAGATTGTCGATGATGCCAGACGGGCAGGGTACGAAGCCGATTTGGTGAGTGTTGAGGGGCAAGGCACAGTTATGTTGCGTCCTACGGCGATCCGCAGGGCGGTGGAAAACCTGATCGGGAATGCGGTTCGATATGGCACCAAGGCCGATGTCAGCCTGAGCCTTAATCCCAAGTCTTTACGCATCCGCGTCGAAGATGATGGTCCAGGAATTCCAGCCGATCAGCGTACTGAGGCTGTCAAACCGTTCACCCGCCTTGATCCGGCTCGCAATCAGAATCAGGGCAGCGGTGTGGGGCTTGGCTTGGCCATCGTTGCCGACATCGCCCGTGCGCATGGCGGCACTTTACGCCTTGCCAAAAGCGAACGATTGGGTGGATTGTGCGCGGATATTATTATCGGACGCTAGCGAGGCAAAATTTTGGGGGAAGTGTGCCAACTTTTTTGGTCTGGCGGTGATTCTGGTAGGCCCGGAGGGACTTGAACCCCCAACCAAAGCGTTATGAGCGCTCTGCTCTAACCAATTGAGCTACAGGCCCGCCTGAGGGCCTTGGGTATCACGGTGAACGCCCGCGTCAAGCCTGACCGTTGCATGCGCGCGCACAATCGAATAACTCGCGCTGCAAAGCACTCATGAGGGACTGACCATGACAGCGGGCAAGAACGGAATCACCTATGCCGATGCAGGTGTGGACATTGATGCGGGCAACGCGCTGGTCGATCGGATCAAGCCCGCCGCCAAGCGGACCAACCGTCCCGGTGTCATGAGCGGCTTAGGTGGCTTTGGCGCTTTGTTTGATCTGAAGGCTGCCGGTTATACCGACCCAATTCTTGTCGGCGCCACGGACGGCGTCGGAACAAAGCTGCGCATTGCGATCGACACAGGTGTCGTGGATGGCGTTGGCATCGATCTGGTCGCGATGTGCGTTAATGACCTGATTTGCCAAGGTGCCGAGCCGCTGTTTTTTCTGGACTACTTTGCGACCGGCAAACTGGATACAGATACTGCTGCCCGGATCATTGAAGGCATTGCAGAAGGCTGCGCAAAATCAGGCTGTGCTCTGATCGGTGGCGAAACAGCCGAAATGCCAGGGATGTACCCTGACGGGGATTTCGATCTGGCCGGATTCTCGGTTGGTGCGATGGAACGGGGTGCGGATTTGCCAGACGGCGTTCAGGCGGGTGATGTGCTGTTGGGGCTGGCCTCGAACGGGGTGCATTCCAACGGCTATTCGCTGGTTCGCAAACTGGTTGAACTGTCCGGGTTGGGCTGGGATTCGGCATCTCCCTTTGGTGACGGTTCGTTGGGCGAAGCTCTGCTGACGCCAACGCGGCTTTATGTGAAGCCAGCGCTGGCGGCAATCAGGGCAGGGGGCGTGCATGCCTTGGCGCATATCACAGGCGGCGGCTTGACCGAGAACCTTCCGCGCGTTCTGCCCGAAGGCATGGGCGCGCAGGTTGATCTAAACGCCTGGGACCTGCCGCCCGTGTTTGGGTGGATGGCACAGACAGGGGGCATCGCCGAAGCTGAAATGCTGAAGACGTTCAACTGCGGCATCGGAATGATCCTTGTCTGCGCTGAAGATCGTGCAGCAGATTTGGCTCAACTGCTGCAGGATGCAGGTGAAACCGTTTCACGGCTTGGAGAAATCACAGAAACATCTGGCGTTGCCTATTCGGGCAAGCTGTTGTGAGCCACAAGCGCGTCGCCATTCTGATTTCTGGCGGTGGGTCAAACATGATGTCCCTGGTGGACAGCATGGTTGATGATCATCCCGCACGCCCTTGTCTGGTCTTGTCAAATGATGCGACGGCGGGTGGGCTGAAAAAAGCTGCTGACCGGGGCATTCCAACGGCGGTCGTAGATCATCGCCCGTTCAAAGGCGATCGGGTGGCATTCGAGGACGAATTGGCAAAACCGCTCCTGGACGCGAAACCTGACATCGTTTGCCTTGCAGGTTTCATGCGCGTTTTGACCGGCGGTTTTGTGTCGCAGTTTCAGGGGCGGATGCTGAATATTCACCCGTCACTGCTGCCGAAATACAAAGGCCTGCACACACACGCCCGCGCGATCGAGGCAGGTGATGCGGAACATGGTTGTACAGTGCACGAGGTCACCGCTGCGCTCGATGATGGCCCCATTCTGGGTCAGGCACGCCTAGGGATCGCGCCGGATGACACGCCCGACACGTTGGCCGCGCGCGTGTTGGTGTGGGAACACAAATTGTACCCGGCTGTTTTGAGTCGTTATGCTGAAGGCAACAGGTCACCCCTTCTGTTGCCTTGATATTTCGTGGGTGATTTACACACGCACGGAATTCGTCCTATGGTCGCCTCTATCGCTCGGGACTAGGCAAAATCGGGCAATTTCAAATAACAAGAGCAAGAATAGTACGGCGCATGAAAACCCTGAAGACGACGCAAGAGCTGGCCGAATTTTGCAAGGCCGCTGCGGACTACCCCTATATCACAGTGGATACCGAATTTCTGCGCGAACGGACTTACTATTCCAAACTCTGCCTTGTGCAGTTGGCGGTTCCCTCAGAAGATGAAGATAGCGCAGTTCTGGTCGACCCTTTGGCCGATGGTTTGTCGCTGGACCCTCTTTATACGCTGTTTCGGGATGAAAACGTGGTCAAAGTGTTCCACGCCGCCCGGCAGGATCTGGAGATCTTCTGGGTCGAGGCCGACGTGTTTCCGAAACCGTTGTTCGACACTCAGGTGGCGGCCATGGTCTGCGGATTTGGCGAGCAGGTTGGGTATGAAACGCTGGTGCGCAAGATCTGCAAGCAGGGTGTCGACAAAACCTCTCGGTTCACCGATTGGTCACGACGCCCTTTGACCGAAGCGCAGAAAACCTATGCCTTGGCGGATGTTACCCATCTGCGCCGAATCTATGAACATCTTGCGGCCGAGCTTGAAAAAACCAGCCGCAGCCATTGGGTGGCGGAAGAATTGCGCACCCTGACCCAGCCTGCGACATACGATATCCAGCCCGTAGATGCGTGGAAGCGTGTCAAAACACGAACGAATTCGGCCAAGTTTCTGGCCGTGGTGCGCGAACTGGCGCAATTCCGCGAAGCACATGCGCAGCAAAACAACGTGCCCCGCAACCGGGTGTTTAAAGATGATGCTTTGATCGAACTGGCGTCGACCAAACCAAAATCTCCTGCTGATCTGGGGGCGTCGCGTCTTTTGCTGCGCGAAGCGCGCAAAGGCGCGATTGCGGACGGTATTCTTGCTGCGGTAAAGCGCGGGGTGAACTGCCCGCCGGAACAATTGCCTAAAATCGACAACAGCCGCGACAAACTGAAAGTCAATCCAGCCCTGTCTGACCTGCTGCGGGTTTTGCTGAAATCAAAAACCGAAAGCTCGGGTGTGGCGGCCAAGCTGATCGCGACCAGTTCCGAGCTTGATCAGATCGCAGCAGGCGAACGCGAAGTTCCTGCCATGTCTGGCTGGCGTTTTGAAGTATTCGGGGAAGATGCCCTTAAGCTGTGCGAAGGTAAAATCGCATTGGCAGCCAAGGGACAAACGGTTCAGGTTGTTTCGCTATAGCGGAACTTAGCGCCGCCGCGATTCCAACGCGTTCTGCTGACCCACCACACGAACCAGACGAACGGCCTGCAAATCCTGGCTAGAAATGTTGATGGCGTCCGATACCATCCGGGACCGTTCCGAACCTTGCCGGGTCTGGTAAGTCGGGTAGGTTACCCGAAAGGTGAACTCCATAACGCCGTTTTTGTCATTCTCTTCAGATGTCACGGGCACCAGACGGGCATCAAAAGCCCCTTGGCGCAAGGCAGTGCCAGATGCGTAAATGATCGCACCCGTGGGTGTTGCATCGATCCTAAGCTCATCTATCTTGGCGATTGCTACGCTTCGGTCTTCTTCTTCGGGGCGCGAAAACAGTCCCCTGTTACCGCTTTGCTGCGGGATCAGTGCGTCAGCGTCATCCGGCGATGTTTCAACAGGGGCAGGCGTACTGGACCCAAACCAGTTGGAAGGGTTCACCCGCGAGTCGCGCCAGCTGTTGCAGGCAGACAAGGTCAATACGGCGACGAACAGAACAGACAGAGTTTTTTGCATAGACCCACAGCTTTTGGCACCAATTCAAGCAATGGGTTAGCGCAATTTCCGCGCCTTGAAAAGCCACGCCGGGGGCTGGACAGGCGCCTATCGTCGGCATAGGTGACAAATGTGACCGCAACGGAAGGATCGTCGCACCATGGCAACGCCCGCCTTTGAAGACATTGTAGAGGATTTCGAGTTTCTGGAGGACTGGGAAGACCGGTACCGCCACGTCATCGAGCAGGGCAAAGCGATGGAGCCGCTGAACGACGCGTTCAAGGTGCCGGCGACCAAAGTGAACGGATGCGCAAGCCAGGTGTGGTTGCATCCGATGATCGAAGGCGGCGTGTTCAAGTTTGACGGAGACAGCGACGCCCTGATCGTGCGCGGACTGATAGCCGTTCTGCGATCACTCTATAATGGTTTGCCCGTTGCCGAGGTTCCAAAAGTTGATGCCGGCGGTGAACTCGCGCGTTTGGGGTTGAACGACCACCTGTCGGCACAACGGTCAAATGGGCTGCGATCCATGATCGAACGCATCCGGGACGTTGCTCAGGAAAACGCGTGATTTTATGTTTTAGACGGGCGATTGGCCCAATCTGACATCGTTGTCTCCAGATCACCGTAGCCCGTCAAACGTCGCTCGAACGCCAAGCCCATCTTGTCAGCACACGCGCGCGCACGCTCTGTCAGGTTCGGATCATCGGTTTGTGCCTGGTAAACCAGTTTGGTGTAGTTGCCAAAATACATGTCTCGCAGCTCTGGGTGCCGGTCTAACCCCAAGGGTTTCCAGACAAAGGCATCAAATTGACGGGCAAGAAAATCCGTTAGATAAAAGGCGGTAGTCTCATCCTCTCCGCGCTCTGCGAAGATTTGATTGCCTTCGAAAAAAGAATAGCAGTGGGGCCCTTTGATCATTTCAACACCCAATCGGTCACACGCTTTTTCCAACAGACCGCCCGTGCCGCAATCGGCGTAAACGACGAAGATCTGATCGTATTGGTCTTTGTGTTTGAGGACCGAATCCTCGACCGCCTGCGTGATCCGTTCGGGATGGACGTGCAGAATGGCGGGCAGGCAGGTCAAAGCCAGATGATCCCAGCCGTTGCGCTTTTTGATATCCAGAATCTCACGCGCCAACGCACCGCAGGCAATCAACAAGATGCTGCCATTGCCTTGGCTTGAATAGCCTTGAGTTGTCAGTCCCGCGTCATCCGGCAGGTTTTCTTTCTGCATGGCTCAGGTTCCTAGTCGGCTGTATGCAGAAAAGAACGAAAGCGAGGTCAAGGCAAGCCTTGGACCGACATCTGATGTCAGGCCGCCGACGCCCGTGCCTCATACGAGGCCAGCATTGGGCGTGCGGTAGGCCCATATGTGCTGATGCCGTCGGCTGCCAGCTCAGGGAACAGCGAGAGAATTTCCTGACGTGCTGCATCATCCAAGCTGTTCCATCCCTGAATCCCGGGATGAAAGCTCTCACTCAGGCAGCCTTCGGCCCAGACCAGTTCGTGCTGATCAAACATCAAGTGGAAATATGTGACGGCCCCGCCGGGGAGAATCCTGATATCTCGGCCATTTACCAGTTGTTTTGCCGGAAGCAGAGCTTCGGCGTGGCCGGTATGCAGTTCGATGCGCCAATCTTCCAACAGCATCCGGTGTTGTTGCGAGACCAACAGGTCCCGCTGATTGCCCAATGCGCCTGCTTGAATTAACACAGGTGAAAAAGGTCCCTGCGCTTGCACCGTGCGCTGACCAATCCATCGCAGGGTTTGCAGGCCGTGATCTAGCGTTTGAATTTTGTCACCAACGCTCAGCTGCTCCACAGATCTCTCGCCGCAGTTCGTTCTGATCAATGTGCCGGATGTGAAGCAAGTCACCAGATCCCAGCTTTGCCGGTTTGCCGTCAGACCCGAGAAATTGTTCCCGTTCAGGCTGTTGAGGGTGATGGAGCGGATGGCCCCTGCTTCAAGCGCAACTTGGTCCGTGTTTGCCGTAAACTCGGGCATCAGGTAGGCATTGCCATTCACGTCCTGCGCGACCACGGCAGTAATGTTTGCTGTGGTCCCATCAATGTAAGTGATGGTCGCATTGAAAATGGACGTGCCATCGAAGGTCTGTGTCGGTCCGCCGTCGATTGAAAATTGATCGTTTCCGACAGTATTGTTCATTTCGAACACCGAGCCGGGGTTGCCAACGGGGGACCAGGTTACAGCGTTATTGAGTAGGGCGTTGCCCGAAGCGCCAAAAGTCTGGCCCACAAGCGCAGATGCGTTTTCGGCGATATTGTTGCCTTCGAAACTGTCGATATCGGCAATGTTGCCAAGAGAAATGGCAGTAAAAGTAGTGGGCACTGGAACCTCGGAACTCTGGTAACATATTCTAACTGGGCACTAGTTAGAACACGTCGATCCAAATCTCAATTTAGAATTCCGGTCAGGCAAACAGTTGAACAAAAAAAGCCGCCCAAAAGCGGGCGGCCCTTATTGAACTATTGGATTTGTAGTCAGCCAGCCAGTTGATTGTGCTTACGAGACACGAATTCCTTTGCGGTTTCCACGGCCACGGCAGCATCGCGGCAATAGGCATCAGCTCCGATGGCTTTGCCGAATTCCTCGTTCAACGGCGCGCCGCCGACAAGAACAATATAGTCGTCGCGCACGCCTTGTTCGACCAACGTATCAATGACGACTTTCATGTAAGGCATGGTCGTGGTCAGCAGGGCAGACATGCCCAGAATATCGGGCTGCTCGGTCTCCAGCGCTTCCAGGTAGTTTTCGACCGGGTTGTTGATGCCCAGATCAACCACTTCGAAGCCTGCTCCTTCCATCATCATCGATACAAGGTTTTTGCCGATGTCGTGAATGTCGCCTTTGACGGTGCCGATTACCATCTTGCCCACACGCGGTGCGCCGGTTTCGGCCAGCAGCGGCTTCAGGATTGTCATGCCGCCCTTCATGGCGTTGGCGGCCAACAGAACCTCAGGCACGAACAAGATGCCGTCACGGAAGTCGTGGCCAACAATCGTCATGCCGCCAACCAGCGCCTTGGTCAGAATGTCGTAAGGGGTCCATCCGCGTTCCAGCAGGATGTTCACGCCTTCCTCAATCTCTTCCTTCAGGCCATCATAAAGATCGTCGAACATCTGTTCGACAAGTTCGTCGTCGTTCAGTTCGGACAGGACAATGTCTTCTTCGTCGGACATGGGGATTCCCTGAGCTGTTCGGGCGCGCAGCCCGTGGTGGCATTTGTCCCGTTTTGGCCAAAACGTCGCAGCCTGACTGTGACGATTGCGACCTCGGCGGTTTCGTGACCGACCTATACGTTAAAATCTTGGACCACTCGACAGAATTTTCTGCAAGATCATCCTGCATTTGGTTCAGGTTATGACGAACGATACCTTTCACCGGATTTTCCTCCATCGTGTTTCGATGCCGTCGTTTTTCAAATTGCACTGCCTTGCGAATTAAGCGGCCGCCGCCTATGTTGAGTAAGAACAAAGAGCGAACAAAAAATGAGTCATCCGTCTAGTATCCGTGGTCGCGGCGCAGCATCCAATGCTGTTGGGCGTTTTGAACGCTATACAACGGTTGCGACAGATGATGGGTGGTGTGTGGAAGAAGACTTGCCACCGCTACGGACAGAAGTTCGAGACGAAGTGGCGCGCAGCTTGATCACTTACAACCGCTCACCGGATCTGCCGTTCGATCGGTCGATAAATCCCTATCGCGGGTGCGAGCATGGTTGTGTGTATTGTTTTGCCCGTCCAAGCCACGCCTATCTGGGGATGTCGCCGGGGCTGGACTTTGAAACACGCCTGATCGCCCGACCCAATGCGCCCGAGGTGTTGCGAAAGGAACTGTCTTCCAAGGGTTATCGGGTTGCACCAATAGCGTTGGGAACCAACACAGACCCTTACCAACCGGTCGAAAAAACGCGTTTGATCACTAGGGCCTGCCTGGAAGTGCTAAGCGAGTTCAACCACCCGATAGCGATTGTGACCAAAGGCGCGTTGATTGAGAGAGATCTAGATATTCTGGCAGATATGGCGCACCGAAGCCTAGTGCGCGTTGGCATATCGCTGACTACACTCGACAGCGGTTTGTCGCGGCGGATGGAACCGCGCGCGCCGTCACCGCAGCGACGTTTGCAGATAATAAGACGATTGACTGAAACGGGTGTGCCAGTGCGCGTCATGACGTCTCCGGTGGTGCCCGGCCTGACGGATCATGAGTTGGAGCACCTGTTAGAGGTGGGCAAAGAGGCAGGCGCGGACGTGGCCAGCTGGATCATGCTGCGCTTGCCACGGGAAGTGTCCGAGCTTTGGCAGGACTGGTTGGCAGAGCATGAGCCAGCGCGGGCTGACAAGGTGATGACCCATCTGCGCGACATGCATGGCGGGCGCGAATACGATCCGCGCTGGGGTCACAGAATGCGGGGCGAGGGCGAGTATGCCCAGATGATCGGCAAGCGTTTCAAGCTGGCAATCAAACGTTTGGGGCTGGCAACGCAGTCCGAGCCGCTACGATGTGATTTGTTTTCGAAACCACCCCAGGCAGGTGATCAACTTAGCCTGTTTGAATAGAAAACGCCCCGGAAGACCGGGGCGCTTTTTCGTTCTATGCGTTTTAATCAGCGCTTTTCGATGTCGACGTAATCGCGGCTTGTCTCGCCCAGGTATAGCTGGCGCGGACGGCCGATCTTGTTTTGTGGATCCGCAATCATCTCTTTCCACTGGCTGACCCAACCGACGGTGCGCGACAGCGCAAAGATCGGTGTGAACATCGAGGTTGGGAAACCCATCGCTTCGAGGATGATGCCCGAATAGAAGTCCACATTCGGGAACAGCTTCTTCTCCGCGAAGTAAGGGTCTTCCAAGGCTTGTTTCTCGAGCGCTTTGGCGACCTGCAGTTTCGGGTTGTTCTCGATACCCAGCAGATCCAGAACCTCATCCGCCGATTGCTTCATCACTGTCGCGCGCGGGTCGAAGTTCTTATAGACACGGTGGCCAAAGCCCATCAGGCGGAATGGATCACTCTTGTCTTTTGCACGATCAATGTATTCCGGAATGCGATCGACGCTGCCGATTTCTTCCAGCATCTCCAGGCACGCCTGATTGGCGCCACCATGGGCCGGCCCCCAAAGACAGGCGATCCCGGCAGCCACACAAGCAAACGGATTTGCCCCAGATGACGAAGCAAGGCGCACAGTCGAAGTCGATGCGTTCTGTTCATGATCTGCATGCAGGGTAAAAATCCGGTCCATCGCACGGCTCAGGATCGGGTTGACCTCATATTCTTCGGCCGGAACGCTGAAGCACATGCGCAAGAAGTTTGACGCGTAATCAAGATCGTTGCGCGGATAAACGAAAGGCTGACCGTTGTGGTATTTGTAAGCCCAGGCCGCGATGGTTGGCATCTTGGCGATCAGGCGGTGCGATGCCACCTCTCGTTGATGCGGATCCGAGATATCGGTTGAATCGTGGTAGAAAGCTGACATCGCGCCAACGACACCGACCATGATCGCCATTGGATGCGCATCCCGACGGAACCCGCGATAGAAATACTGCATCTGCTCGTGCAGCATTGTGTGGCGCGTAATGGTGGTTTCAAACGTCTCGAGCACTTTTGCATCCGGCAGCTCTCCGTATAGCAGCAGGTAGCAAACCTCGAGGAAATGGGATTTCGCAGCAAGCTGTTCAATCGGGTAGCCGCGGTGCAGCAGCTCGCCTTTGTCGCCGTCAATATAGGTTATGGTGCTGTCACAGCTGGCGGTCGAGGTGAATCCGGGGTCATACGTGAATACCCCTGCCTGGCCGTACAGCTTGCGGATGTCGACAACATCAGGCCCGGCGGTCGGCGAATGAACCGGCAACTCATACTCTTTACCATGAACGGTCAAAGTGGCTGTTTTATTGCTTTCAGTCATGGTTGTCCCTTCTTCATTCATGCGCAGGTCAAGACGCCGTCTGACCTTGCGGGCAACGGCTGCGCGCAGGGGCGCAGTCCGGGTGTTAGCAGTGCAGCGTTACCCGATTATGAAGCTTGGGCTACTTCGCTGCTTCTGAAAGTCGCGCCAGGGTTTCATCTCGTCCCAGCACAAGCATCATGTCAAAGACCGAAGGTGTTACCGCCCGGCCTGCCAATGCAGCCCGAAGTGGGCCCGCCAGCTTACCGAACTTGAGCTCCCTTGCCTCGGCAAAGGAATTCAGAGCCTCCTCCAGCTCGTTCCGGCTCCAGCTAGCATTTTGCAGATGCGGCGTCAATTCTTCCAGTATACCATCGGATACAGAATTCAGAGCCTTTCCCGCTTTTTCATCCTGAGTGATAGGGCGTTCGGTCAGTACAAAATGCGCTTTTTCAAGGAGTTCGGGGAAAGTTCTGGCCCGATCTTTGAGGCAATACATCGCACGTTCCAGATCACCGGATTGTGTCTGCGTGAGCGAAGGAAGGTCGGCTGCGGCCAGGTAATCTTCTATCTCATGCCGCAATGCAGCATCGTCAGACAATGCGATATGCTGTCCACACAGGTTTTCCAGCTTTTTCAGGTCGAAACGAGCAGGGCTTTTGCCGATTCCATTCAGATCGAACCAGTCTTTGGCCTGTTCATCGGTGAAAAATTCATCGTCCCCGTGGCTCCAGCCCAGACGAGCTAGATAGTTGCGCATACCGGCAGCGGGGTAGCCCATGGCCTGGTATTCCTGCGCCCCTAGCGCGCCGTGACGTTTGCTGAGCTTTTTGCCGTCTGGGCCGTGAATGAGCGGAATATGGGCCCAGACCGGCACATTCCACCCCATGGCCTCGTAGATCATCATCTGGCGCGCGGCATTGTTCAGGTGATCGTCACCGCGGATCACATGGGTCACACCCATATCGTGGTCGTCCACGACCACAGCCAACATGTAGACGGGCGTGCCGTCAGATCGCAGCAGGATCATGTCGTCCAACTGATCATTTTCGATGGTGACATCACCCTGAACCTGATCCCTGATCACCGTCGCACCGACCTGAGGCGCTTTGATGCGAATGGCAAAGGGCGTATCCGGATGCGTCGCCGGGTCAGCCTCTCGCCAAGGGCTGCGGAACAGTGTTGACTTCCCCTCGGCCCGGGCCTGTTCACGGAATACGGCAATCTCTTCCTGGGTCGAGAAACACTTATACGCTTTGCCTTCGGCCAGCAGTTGATGCGCAACTTCGGCATGGCGGGATGCGCCATCGAATTGAGAGATAACATCGCCATCGTGATCCAACCCGAGCCACGCCATACCTTGCAGAATGGCCGCCGTGGCTTCGGGGGTCGAACGCTCGCGGTCAGTGTCCTCAATCCGCAGCAGGAATTGACCGCCGCGGCCGCGCGCATAAAGCCAATTGAACAGCGCCGTGCGCGCGCCACCGATGTGCAAAAATCCGGTGGGCGAGGGGGCAAAACGGGTGACGACCTGATCGGACATTTTGTTGATTAACCTTTTGGTAACCGCGAAGGGCATAGTTTGGCGACTGTCTAACGAGCCCGAAGGACGGGGGCAACCATGCGTGTTCTTGCACGGGCCGAGGCTGCGCTGCTGAACCAGACCGGGTATTTGTTTCCCTGGTCTCCGGTATGCCTGGCCATCGGTATCGGCCTCTACTTCGGATTACGGTTCGAGCCTGAGTGGCCGATCTATGTCGGTCTGGGCGGCGCGGTTTTGGCTCTGCTTGGCCTAAGCCGTGCGCCGTTGCCCGGTTGGGGCCCGTTAGCAATCGGGGGGGCGCTGGTCGCCGTTGGTTTCATACT
Source organism: uncultured Ruegeria sp. (assembly GCF_947504215.1). GTDB lineage: Bacteria > Pseudomonadota > Alphaproteobacteria > Rhodobacterales > Rhodobacteraceae > Ruegeria. Next base: position 14,050 of record NZ_CANNGO010000006.1, read on the forward strand.
GGCGGGCGCGCGCGCCCACATGGTGGCAGAACCGGTTCTGTCGTGGCGGTACTATGGCCCGGTCGAGGGGCGGGTCGTTGCCATGGACCGTTCTGCCTCGGATGCGCTGCGTCTGACGCTGGACCAGGTGCGCTTAGGGGACGTACCAGCGGGCCGCCGTCCGCAGCGCATCCGAATTTCCGTCCACGGTGACGCGGTCCCGATCGCGCCCGGGCAACGGATTATGACAACGGCACACTTGTCGCCCCCGCAGGGCCCGGTTGAGCCCGGCGGTTTCGACTTTCGGCGTCACGCGTGGTTTCAACGCCTTGGTGCGGTTGGGTATACGCGGGTACCGATCTTGACAATCGCGCCTCCTGGCGAAGGGGTTGGTGGAGTTCATATCACCGCCTGGCGGATGGCGATTTCTCAGCGCGTTCGCACGGTTCTTCCGGGTGAAGTCGGGGGCTTCGCAGCGGCCGTCACCACAGGCGATCGCAGCGGCATGGGGCAGGCGACGCTGGATGGTTTAAGGGCATCGAACCTGGCGCATTTGTTGGCGATTTCTGGTCTGCATATGGGGTTGCTGACTGGGTTTGTCTTTGTGTCCTGCCGAATCGGCCTGTCGGCTGTCCCATCGCTGGCCTTGCGGATGCCGGTTCGCAAAGTGGCAGCAGCTTGTGCGATGGTTGCGGCGGTCATCTATCTGATGTTGTCAGGCGGCAACGTTGCGACAGAGCGTGCCTTTGTCATGGTCAGCGTCATGTTCGGTGCGGTGTTGATCGACCGGCGCGCCATTTCACTGCGCGCAGTGGCTGTCGCCGCCCTGATCGTGTTGGTTCTGCGCCCCGAGTCTTTGCTTAGCCCCGGATTCCAGATGTCTTTCGCGGCCACCACTGCATTAGTGGCCGTGTTTGGTATGCTGCGCGACTTTAGGTCTGTATCCGTTCCAAACTGGCTGAAACCGGTGATCGGGGTAGTGTTGTCCTCGGCCATTGCAGGTCTGGCCACAGCTCCGATCGGTGCGGCACATTTCAATACGATGTCCCACTATGGGCTACCGGCGAACCTTTTATCGGTTCCCGTCATGGGCATGATCGTGGTTCCGTCGGCGGTTGTTGCCGCGTTGCTGGCACCCATTGGTTTGGAAGCGGTCGCATTGAACGTCATGGGTATCGGCTTGCGCTGGATCCTAAGCGTTTCCAAGTGGGTTTCGGGATTGGATGGCGCGCAAGGACATGTTGTTAGCCCGCCAGCGTTTGTACTGCCTCTCATCGCATTGGGAGCGTTGTGGCTGGCCTTGTGGCAGGGACGGGCAAGATGGGGCGGCATTGCGCCAATAGCGATCGCCTTTCTGTTATGGAACCCAGGGCACCGGCCAGACATTCTGATTGCTGAATCCGGAGGTTTGGTGGGGGTAATGACAGAACACGGCCGGGCCTTGAGCAAAGAAAAAGGCAGCGGTTTTGTGGCAGGGGTCTGGTTGGAAAACGATGGCGACGGGGTGGACCAGATCCAGGCGGCGCTGAGGTGGCCCGAAGAAGCAGGCAAAATCCGACGTTTCACATTGTACGACAAAGAGGTCGTTCACCTAACCGGCAAACGGGCTGCACAGGGCTTTGATGAATGCCACGACAACCAGATCATCATCTCGGCAGTCGCGCTTGATCTTAAGGGGAACTGCGGACTGTATGATCCGGACCGATTGCTCAGAACTGGTAGTCTGTCGTTCTCGGATGGGAAACTGACCACCAGCGCAGCTGAGACAGGTCATCGGTTGTGGTCCCCGAAAAGCCCCGGGAACCTTCTGTTGCAAAAGGATCAATAGGTTCGGATCAGACCGACCAAACGCCCCTGAACCTTCACCTTGTCTTCGGGAAGAACACGGGTCTCATAGGCCGGGTTCGCAGCTTCCAGTGCAATAGCCTGACCGCGGCGGAAAAAGCGTTTCAGCGTGGCTTCCTGATCTTCGACCAAAGCCACGACGATATCGCCGTTATCCGCAACCGCAGATTCTCGGATGACAACCACATCTCCGTCATTGATCCCGGCGTCGATCATCGAGTCGCCGCGAACCTCTAGCGCATAGTGGTGACCCTGGCCCGAAACCATTGGCCCGGGAACGGCAACCTTGTGCGACACATGGCTTATCGCCTCAATGGGAACACCGGCGGCGATCCGGCCCATAACGGGCAATTCCAGCGCATCAACCGAGACGGGCTCGAAATTGGCCGGACGTGGGCTGGACGGCTTGTCACCTTCAATCACGCGCGGGTTAAACCCGACTGTGGGTTCGCCGCCGAGGCTTTCGGGCAGCTTCACAATCTCGATGGCCCGCGCGCGGTGGGCAAGGCGCCGGATAAAGCCGCGTTCTTCCAGCGCTGTGATCAATCGGTGGATGCCGGATTTCGATCGCAAGTCCAGAGCGGCTTTCATTTCGTCAAAACTGGGCGGAACACCGTCCGCCTGCACGCGTCTGTGGATGAACTCCAACAAATCCAATTGCTTCTTGGTCAGCATCGCTCACACCTCGTCGCTCATGCGTTTTCTTTTGTTCTACGCATGTTCACGTTTTGTGTCAACCGGATTGCGGCAATACTAGATTGGCAGATATCTCACCGTATCGCCAATTTGCAGTGCCGGATCCTGCGGGGGGCGAACCAAAAGAGCGTTGGCCTGCGCCAAAACACTCAGCAGGGAACTGTCCTGATCTGCGCAGGCGCGAATGCCGTTTTGATCCACAATCGCCCGCATGTAATGCTCTCGCGGACCATTGGCGTCGAGGCACTCCAACAGGGTTGTATGCTGAAACGGGGGGACGGTCTGTTCCAGGCCCAGCATGCGCCGCACCATCGGGGCCAGGAACAAATAGCCGCATACCATGGCGCTGACAGGGTTTCCGGGCAAGCCAACCATTGCCGCATCCCCCATACGCCCGGCCATCAAAGGTTTGCCAGGGCGCATCCGGATTTTGTAGAATGATCGCTCCATCCCTAGGGATTGAGAGACGTCGGACACCAGATCGTAGTCCCCGACAGAAGCGCCGCCGATCGTGACGACCAGATCCGCGCCCTTTGCCATATCAAAGGAAATCTCAAGCGAAGACACCGTGTCCTGCGCTATGGGTAAGACCCGAACATGGGCGCCAAGCCCTTCAAGCATCGCCTTGAGGCCAAATGTATTCGACGCGATGATCTGATCGGGGCCGGGCGTTTCACCCGGCATGACAAGTTCATTTCCGGTTGAGATCAGGGCAATTTCAGGCTTTTGCGCGACAGGAACCTTGGGGACGTTCATCGCTGCCATCAACGCGACATCTTCTGCGCGGAGCAAACGCGGGGCCGTGATGGTGGTCCCTTTGGTGAAATCTACACCTGTTGGACGAATATTGGTCTTTGACCCGGGCGTGTCGCTGACGGTAATCAAGTCGCCGCGCCGGTCCACATCTTCTTGAATAATAACGAAATCTGCGCCTTCGGGAACCGGCGCGCCAGTAAATATGCGAACGGCCTGACCGGGCCCAACCGCACCTTCAAATCGTTGCCCTGCTGCCGCTTCGCCAATGACTTTGAACATGGCGTGCCGTTCAACTTCGGTTGCCTGAACCGCGTAGCCATCCATGGACGAGGCTGCAAATGGTGGCTGATCCCGGGTCGCAGCTACGTCCTGTGCCAGAACGCGCCCCGCAGATTGAGCCAGATGAACCTGTTCCACAGGTAGGGGCGCGACCAGATCAAACAGCAGCGCGCGGGCGTCTTCGACGGTAATCATTCTGCCTCGTAACGCCCTGACTTCCCGCCATCTTTCAGGAGTACACGAATACCGCAGATCTCCATCGCCTTGTCGACAGCCTTCGTCATATCATAAACGGTCAGAGCCGCGGTCGACACAGCGGTCAGGGCTTCCATTTCGACACCGGTTTGCCCGGAGGTCTTGACGGTGGCTTCGATCTGCACACCGGGAAGGTCTGGATCCAATGTCAGTTCCACGGCGACTTTGGTGATGGGCAAGGGATGACAAAGCGGGATCAGATCGGGCGTTTTTTTGGCCCCCATGATCCCGGCCAGACGTGCGATTCCTAGAACATCGCCCTTCTTGGCGCGACCTTCTGAAATGATATCAAAAGCTTCCGTGGCCATCTTGATGTACCCGGCAGCGATCGCGACCCGATCTGTGACAGTTTTGTCCGAGACATCCACCATATGCGCCTGACCTTGCGCGTCGAAATGGGTAAGTGGCATCACATCACTCCGGGGATCAGCGGGTTAGCCAACAAATGACGTGTGGCCGTCGCCACATCGTCCTGCCGCATCAGGCTCTCTCCGATAAGGAAGCACCGCGCACCGTAACGGGCGATATCGGATAGATCCTCGGGTGTGTTCAACCCGCTTTCGCAGATGATTGTCCGGTCTGCCGGCACCAGTTTCGACAACCGCCGTGTTGTATCAAGGCTGGTTTCGAAGGTCTTGAGATTGCGGTTATTTATTCCAATCAGGGGACTTTTCAGATTTGCAGCGCGTTCCAATTCCGCTTCATCATGGACCTCGATCAGAACGTCCATTTCCCAGTCGAACGCGGTCTGTTCCAACTCGGCGGCTTGTTCATCTTCAACCGAGGCCATGATGATCAGGATACAATCCGCCTCCAAAGCGCGGGCTTCGACGACCTGATAGGGGTCGTACATGAAATCCTTGCGCAACGCAGGCAAGGACGTCGCCGCACGCGCTTGAGTCAGATAATCCTTAGCGCCTTGGAAACTAGGCGTGTCGGTCAGCACAGACAGGCAAGTCGCGCCGCCATCTTCATAGGCTTTGGCCAAAGCCGGAGGATCAAAGTCAGGGCGGATCAACCCTTTGGATGGGCTGGCCTTTTTGACCTCGGCGATCAGTCCATAGCCTTGGCGGGAGGCGGTTTGTAAAGCTTCCGCAAAACCGCGCACTTCGGATGCGTTTTTTGCTTCGCTTTCAAGTTGTTCTAGGGACTTGCTCGCCTTATCCGCAGCTACTTCTTCCAGTTTATACGCTTTGATTTTGTCCAGTACGGTTTCGGTCATGCGGCTTCCTGTGTCATGCGGGCCAAGGCGGTGATTTTGTCTTTCGCTCTTCCGCTGTCGATGCTTGCAGCGGCCACTTCGACGCCTTCCCGCAGGTCGCTCACAGCGTCGGCCACAACCAGTGCTGCAGCTGCGTTTAGCAAAACAGCGTCGCGATAGGCCGAAGGGGTGCCGTCCAATAATGCGCGGAAGGCATTGGCGTTCTCTTCCGGAGATCCGCCAAGAATGTCCTCGAAAGGGTGTACCGGAAGGCCAGCATCTTCGGGATGCAATTCAACCTCTTTGACGGTTCCATCTTCCAAAGACGCCACCCAGCTGATGCCAGTAATAGTCAATTCGTCTGTTCCGTCGGATCCATGCACCAGCCAGGCATGCTCAGATCCCAAAAGGCCCAGCGTTTCTGCCATTGGACGGATCAGGTCCCGGCTAAAGGCGCCGGTCAGCTGGCGCTTTACGCCTGCGGGGTTGGTCAGTGGCCCAAGGATGTTGAAAATCGTGCGCGTGCCAAGTTCCTGCCGCGAGGGCATGACATGGGCAATGGCTGGATGATGCATCGGCGCCATCATGAAGCCAATTCCGACCTCTTCTAGCGCGTTTTCAACGGTTTGCGGGCCGACCATAACGTTGATACCCATCTGACCCAACGCGTCTGCAGCGCCTGATTTGGAACTGAGATTTCTATTGCCGTGCTTCGCCACAGTAACCCCAGCGCCAGCAACCACAAAGGCCGTCGCGGTTGAGATGTTCAGCGTACCTTTGCCATCTCCACCGGTCCCAACAATATCCATTGCACCAGCCGGCGCTGTTACAGCGTTACACTTGGCACGCATGACTGCAGCGGCAGCCGCATATTCTTCGACCGTTTCGCCCCGTGTCCGCATTGCCATCAACAGCCCGCCAATCTGGCTGGGCGTTGCTTGACCATCAAATAGAATCCCAAAGGCCTGTTCAGCTTCGGCACGGCTCAGGGGACGATCGGCGGCTGCTCCGATCAGTGGCTTTAACGCGTCGCTCATGCCGGGACTTTCAATTCTTGCAGGAAGTTCTTGAGCAAGGCATGGCCGTGCTCGGATGCGATGGATTCCGGGTGGAATTGGACACCGTGCATCGGCAGCTGTTTATGTTGCAGCCCCATGATCGTGCCGTCTTCCAGTTCAGCCGTGATTTCCAGGCAATCGGGCAGGGTGTCTCGGTCGACGATCAGGGAATGGTAGCGTGTCGCCTCGAACGGTGATGGAAGGCCGGCAAAAACGCCTTTGCCTTTGTGATGCATCATGCCCATCTTGCCGTGAACGATTTCGTGGCATCGCACAACCTTGCCGCCAAAGACCTGCCCGATGGTCTGATGCCCAAGACAGACACCCAAAAGCGGGGTTTTCGTTTCGGCAGCAGCTTGCGTCAGTGCAAGGCAAATCCCGGCTTGATCGGGGTCGCAAGGCCCGGGGCTGAGTAAAATGCCAGCCGGATTCATGGCCATTGCTTCCTGCACATCAAGCGCGTCATTGCGGCGAATAACCATTTCGGCGCCAAGTTCGCCCAAATAATGTACCAAATTGTAGGTAAACGAGTCGTAGTTGTCGATCAGCAGCAGCATGTGGGCACTTATCTCGGCTTGGGCATTTCAGGCTGGCGATGCAGCCCCTGGCCACGGTATAATGTCGGGACATACATGCTCAGGCTTGTGCGGCAGCGTCAAGGGGACATCCCGTTCCGGGCGCGACAACAGGTCGAGCGTCGCAAAAGATGGCGCAACGGTGAGCGGGCAGGATAGAGGCGAGAGGCAGCAGTAATGGGCGGATTTTTCGGAGGAATGATCGTCGGGACGGTCGTTGTTTTGATCATTGGCGCGGTTTTGTCACTGAACACGCCGTTGGCCAACAAACCGGTTGTGGCATCGCAGGCACCCGACGCAACCGAAGTCGAGACACCCGAGGCTTCGGTCGAAGCTGTCGAGGCTGGGGCCGACGCGGATCTGGTCGAACTGGCCCCGCGTGCGCCAAAAGCCGCCGGGGATGGGTCTGATGATCTGGCTGATCTGACGGGACTTGAGGAAGCACCTGATACACAGCCTTCAATTGGTGGAGCAACACAGGGATTGGAGCAGCCTGAACCGTCGGCTTCGACCGAGGTTTCTGTTGTGACAGACACTCCGGCGGCGCCGCCGACGCCGAGTACCGCTCCGGCCCTTCCTCCGGAGGACGAGCAACCCTTGGTGATCGACGACACGCCTGCACCCCTTGTCGAGCCAGAGGGTGAAGAAGTTGCCGTGCTTCAGCCGGAACCCACGCCTGAAACGCCATCTGTTGGCGCCGAGGCTGAGGAAGAAAACCCTTTCGAAAACAGCCCAATTGCGGTTGAAGGTGACGAGGATACGATGCCGCGCGAACTGCCCCGGATCGCCGCATTGCCGCAGATCGGGGGCGAGCAACCAGTTGAAGACAGCTCAATAGTGGGCAAGCGAGTAGTCCCTCTGACCGAGCGGGACACTGCCCCCGCGGAAGAAGCGAGCGCTGAAAGTGAAGTAGCACCGGGCCCGCCGATCGACGCCTATGCAATCCCGTTTGAAAACCCAGACTCCAAACCGTTGATGTCGATCATTTTGATTGATGATGAAGGCGCCTTTGGGGCCGAAGCGCTGCAGGATTTTCCTTATCCGATCAGCTTTGCCATCAGCCCCTCGGACCCGAATGCGGCAGAAAAGATGGCACGCCACCGTGCCGCCGGGTTCGAAGTACTGGCGCTGGCGGACATGCCCGAAGCGGCGAGTGCGCAAGATGCCGAAGTCTCGATGGCCGTCTGGCTTGATACGCTGCCCGAGACTGTTGGGATTCTTGAAGGTGTTGGGACCGGCATTCAGGGCAACCGAAAGCTGGCCGATCAGGTTGCGGCCATTGCGGGGGGAACGGGTCGCGGTCTGATCACACAAGACAATGGTTTGAACACCGTCCAAAAGCTGGCCGCGCGCAATGGCATCCCGTCGGGCGTGGTGTTTCGCGACATAGACGGGGCTCGGCAGGATCCCAAGATCATGCGCCGGTTCCTAGATCAGGCGGCATTCCGTGCTGGTCAGGAAGGGACAGTTGTCATGTTGGGACGTGTGCGCCCAGAAACGATCTCGGCTTTGCTGCTATGGGGGCTTGAAGATCGTGGAAACCGGGTCGCCATGGCGCCGATTTCGGCCGTCATGATGCGTGAAGTTCAGTAGAACTTGCACGTTTTGAATGAAGGGGCGGTGATCTGAGGATCTACCGCCCTTTGTTAGCTGTTTCCTGACCCAGTAAACCGTGCCGCATCCGCTGCTGCGCGGCGGATGGCGTTGGATTTATGCACGGTCTCCATATACTCTGCCTCGGGGTCACTGTCATAGACGACACCGCCACCAGCTTGAATGTAAAGCTTGTGATCCTTCACAATGGCCGTCCGCAGGGCGATACACATGTCCATGTCACCACCGGCACTGAAATAGCCAACCCCGCCGCCATAGACGCCGCGTTTTTCGGGTTCAAGTTCGTCGATGATCTCCATCGCCCGCACCTTAGGCGCACCTGAAACAGTGCCGGCAGGCATCCCGGCAAAGAAAGCGTCCAGCGCGTCTTTGTCTTCGGCCAGTTCGCCGACGACGTTCGAAACGATATGCATGACGTGGCTGTAGCGCTCGATGATAAATTCTTCAGTCGGGCGCACTGTACCGATCTTGGCGACGCGACCGGTGTCGTTGCGGCCCAGATCCAGCAACATCAGATGCTCTGCCAGCTCCTTTTTGTCGGCCAGCAGATCAAGCTCGTTCGCCTTGTCTTCTTCGGGCGTTGCACCGCGTGGGCGCGTTCCTGCGATCGGGCGGATCGTGACTTCGTCGCCAAAGACGCGCACCAGAATTTCTGGGCTTGCACCCACGACTTGAAAGCCGCCGAAGTTGAAATAGAACATGAACGGCGACGGGTTGGTGCGTCGCAATGATCGATAAAGCGCAAAAGGCGGTTGTGGAAAATCCTGGGTCCAGCGTTGCGCCGGGACAACTTGAAAGATGTCGCCCGCGCGGATGTATTCCTTGGCCTTCTCGACCGCATCCATATAGCCGGACTTGGTGAAGTTCGACACCGGAGGCGCCACCTCGGACGCGTCGCCCAGATCACGGGTTTCGGCGGGCATTGCGCGTTCCAGGTCACGTACCGCATCCATCACGCGTTCAGCAGCCTGGGCGTAGGCGGCCTTGGCCGATTGCCCGTCACTGGCCCACGCCGGAGAGACAACAGTCACTTCGCCTTTCACGCCATCCAGAACTGCAATGACCGACGGGCGCATCATGATCGCATCGGGCAAGCCCAGCGGGTCCGGGTTCACATCCGGCAGATATTCCACCAACCGCACCATGTCATAGCCCAGATAGCCAAACAGGCCTGCCGCTGCCTGAGGCAGATCATCGGGCAGGGCAATGCGGCTTTCGGCCAACAATGCCCGCAAATTGTCCATTGGGTTGCCGTCTTGCGGCGAAAACGCCTCGGCATCGAAGCGGGCCGAGCGGTTCAGTGACGAAGTCTCTCCATCGCATCTCCAGATCAGGTCGGGCTTCATGCCGATAATCGAATAGCGCCCGCGCACCTCTCCTCCGGTGACGGATTCCAGCATGAAGGCGTCTTTCTGCGCGCCCGTCAGCTTGAGCATCAGCGAAACCGGTGTATCAAGATCCGCCGCAAGGCGCGTGTAAACGACCTGGTTTTCGCCCGCTTCATAGGCGCGCGCGAACGTGTCGAAATCGGGTGTCAGGGCCATCTCGGTCTCGTTTAATAGCTCGACTGCACAGCGTTCAGCGCCTGCTGGTCGATAACCGGGCGGGCCCGGGTCTGCGCGTCGCGCACATAGGCATCAAAAATGTTCTGGGCCAGCGCCTGATCCATTTGAGCAGCCAAAGCCTGTTGCACCTGGCGCAATTCATCTGTTTCCGCTGGCGGCAGAACTTCGTCCAAACGCACGATCAATGCAGTGCCGCTGCCGCCAATGACGCGCAGTTCACCGGGATCCATGGCAAAGACGTCAGCCATGAAACTGGCCGGAACATCTTCCAGAAACGCGGTACGGGTCAGGCCGTTTTCAACACGGAAAGGCAGCCCAGTCGCGGCAAAATCCCCATCTGTGGCCAGTTGTGTCACAGCGGTGTTGGCCAGCGCTTGCAGTGCTTTGTTCGTCTCGGCCTGACGCCAGGCTTCGGCAACGCGGTCGCGGGCGCTTTCAAACGGTTCGGGGCGCTGCGGCAATTCTTCGTTCAGGCGCAGGGCAAAAATCGATCCGTCTTCTAAAAAAGCAACCTCAGGGAAGTCACCCTCGCGGACGGCTTCGGCTGCGGTTCTGAAACCATCATAGGCTGCGACACGCTCGGCGCTGTCGCGGGTCCAGTCGATTTGGCCCAACTCCATTTCGGTCTCGCCAGCCAGTTCTTCAAGCGTCGCACCCCCAGCCAACATGTCGTTGATGTCTTCGGACTGCGCCTCGATCAGACGACGGGCCCGATCCGAGGCCAATTCCTCGCGCAGGGCGGGTTCGGCTTCGTCAAAGGGTACGTTGTTTGCTGCCAGAGTTCCGTTGATCCGGAACAGGGCAGGGCCAAATACGGATGGCAGCGGGCCCACAACCGCATCAACTTCGGCAGCAAACACAGCGTCGGCGGCGTCGCCCAGATCGTCACGGGTGACGTCGCCAAGGTCGATATCGCTCAGCTCAAGCTCACGATCCTGAACAAGTCTTTCGAACGTGGTTCCGCCCACCTCCAATTGCGCTTTGGCATCATTTGCGGCGTCTTCGTTTGGAAAGTTCAGACGCTCGACCAGACGACGCTCGGGCTGCTGGAATTCTGCGGATCTCTGGTCATACAAACGACGCAGGGAGTCGTCGTCGACCTCAACCGTGTCCAACAGCATTTCTGGTGACAGAATCGCATAAGTCAGGCGCTTGGTACGGGGTAGGGTGAACTGATCGGTGTTCTCGTCGTAAAAGGTTTGGACCTGAGCATCCGTTGGTTCCGCAATAGGCTCTGACAGCGCATCACCCCCGACAGTTGCGACAGTGAAGCTGCGCCGCGCGCCAATGTAGTCGGTCAGTATGGAAGTCATCGTTTCCGGCATCCTTACGCCGCTGATCACCGCGCCTTGCACAAGCGTTCTGGACGATTCCTTGCGCAGATCGGATTCGAATTCAGAGTCGGTCATGCCGACTTGTTCCAGTTGGAAACGGTAAGCTTCGCGATCAAAGGAACCGTTCACGCCCTGAAAGGCCGGAATCGAAACAATGTCTTCCTGCAGGTTCTCATCACCGATCGAGATTCCAAGCAGGGCAACTTCGTTGTCCAATGCAGCCAGCGCCGTCAACCGCGAAAGTGCGAGCTGTTCCAGCCCAAGCTCGCGGGCCTGCGACATCTGTAGTGGCTGACCTGTCTGCGCTTCGATTGCGCGAATTTCACGCTGCAGCTCCCGCACATAGGTGTCGACCGAGACGCTTTCATTGCCAACCTGCGCCACAGTGCGGACCGTACCGCTGAGGTTCACGGCACCGAAACCGGCGAGACCCAGCATCAAAAGGCCCATCAGAATCCAGACAAAGGTTTTCGAAAGACTTTTTGTGCCTGCGGCCATAGCGCCCTCTTCTTACTTACATCGGCAGGTATCTGCCCCGTTGGTTGCGGCCCTGAATACGATGCGTGTGGCCGGGGGGCAAGCTTAGAAGGACAGTCGCTGCAAACGGTCGAACAACAGGCCAATTCCCTCCCGGTCGAGATTGGCAAATGCGATGCGCACCTGACGTTTTCCAGCTGGATCGTGATCAGGCATGAACATGGTGCCGGGCAACAGTAGAATCCCTGCATCTGATACCAATCGGCGGGCCAATACGTCTGATGGCATGTCAAACGGATGTTCTAGGTAAGCGAAATAGGCCCCAAGCCCCAGCAATCGCCACCCTTGGGCGGTCAGTTTTGGCATGCCGTCCGAGATTGCTGCACGGCGGTCGAGAATTTCATCCCGCTCACCCGCCAGCCACTGGGACAGGTTTTGCATTCCCCAAAGGGCAGCGAACTGGCCGATCTGACCGGGGCAGATGGCCACCGTATCCAGGAACTTCTCGACTTCGGACAACAATTCCGTGCTGGTGGCGATGGCCCCAACACGGTGCCCCGTCAATCGGTAGGCTTTTGAGAAAGAGTAGAGATGAACAAGTGTTTCGTCCCAATCAGGGTTATGGAACAGGCCATGAGGCGGACCATTCCGGCTGTCGAAATCACGGTAGGTCTCGTCCACTAAAAGCCGAATCCCAGCCTCGCGCGCCAGGTCGAAAAAAGCACGGACCAGATCGCTTGGATACTCAACACCACCTGGATTGTTGGGGGTCACCAACGCAATAGCCCGTGTTCTGTCTGTGATCAGGGCACGTGCCTTGTCCGGGTCTGGTAGCAAATCATCGCCAGTTGGTAGGTCGGCGGCTGTGACACCGGTCATGTCCAGCCACATTTTATGATTGAAATACCAGGGGGTTGGCAGGATAACCTCATCCCCTTGAGCCGTGATTGCAGAAATCACAGCCGAGAAAGCCTGATTGCATCCTGATGTTATTGCAACCCGTTCCGGTGCGATTTTTGCGTCATAGTGCGCGCCAATCTGCGCTGACAGCTCTGCCCGCAGCGCGTCATTCCCCAACACCGGACCATAGAGATGCGCGCTGTCTTCATTGACGGTAAACTCAGCGATAGCCTGACGCATTGCCAAAGGTGGAGGATCAACAGGTGCGGCCTGACTCACGTTGATCAAGGGGCGGTCAGCAGTGAAGGTAACCCCGTCCAACCAACGCCGCGCCTCCATAACCGGGGGGGCAAAAGTGGCGGCTGTGCGGGTTTGTGTCATGCGGCATCCCTGAGCATTTCAGCGCGGGCCTGCCGCACGCTTTTTTCTTGTTGGAAACGGTCAGTCCGTTCCGCGATACGGCTGAACATACTGAAGGGCCATATCCCACGGGAAAAATATCCATGTATCCTGGCTGACCTCGGTGATGAACGAGTCGACCATCGGGCGGCCTTTGGGTTTGGCATAAACCGTGGCGAAGTGGGCTTTGGGGTACATGTCCCGCACCAGTTCCAGTGTTTTGCCGCTGTCGACAAGATCGTCAATGATCAGGATGCCTTCGCCATCGCCCATCAGATCCGCATCGGGCGCCTTGAGAACTTCGGCCTTACCTTGATCCTGATGGTGATAAGACCGAACGCTGATCGTATCGACGGTACGAATGTCCAGCTCGCGACTGACGATCATGGCCGGGGCCATGCCACCACGAGTGATCGCAACTACGGCGCGCCAGGCACCACTATTGGGGCCTTGCCCGTCAAGGCGCCAGGCCAAAGCTCGAGAATCGCGGTGAATTTGATCCCAACTTATATGAAAGCCTTTTTCATGGGGCAGGCGGTCCTTGGCGCTCATGGTCTTAACCCTTTTCAACGTCCGGCGCGTCGACAGCTTTCATGCCGACGATGTGATAACCCGAATCCACGTGCAGGTTCTCACCGGTCACGCCGCTGCTGAGGTCAGACAGCAGGTAGAGCGCAGACTTGCCCACATCATCTATGGTCACGTTGCGGCGCAGGGGCGAGTTGTATTCGTTCCACTTCATAATATACCGAAAATCGCCGATGCCGCTGGCGGCCAGAGTTTTGATCGGACCGGCAGAAATCGAGTTCACGCGGATACCATCTTTGCCCAGATCTTCGGCCAGGTATTTCACCGACGCCTCGAGCGCCGCCTTGGCAACCCCCATTACATTATAATGTGGCATGACTTGTTCTGCGCCATAATAGGTCAGGGTAATTGCGCTGCCGCCTTCGGACATCATCTTTTCCGCCCGCTGCATCACCGCAGTGAAGGAATAGACCGACACATCCATAGTCAGATTAAAGTTGGCGCGGCTGGTGTCGACATAGCGACCGCGAAGTTCGTTCTTGTCGGAAAACCCGATCGCATGAACAACGAAATCCAGCTTGCCCCACTTTTCCTCAAGAGAGGTAAACAGCGCATTTACAGACTCTTCGTCGCTGACATCGCAGGGCAGGACGATTTCGCTGCCCAATTGCGCTGCTAGTGGGTCGACTCGTTTCTTGAGTGCGTCGCCTTGGTAAGAAAAGGCCATTTCAGCCCCAGCATCGGACAAGGCGCGGGCAATACCCCATGCGATTGATTTATCATTGGCCAGTCCCATGATGAGGCCGCGCTTGCCGGCCATCAACTGATTTGCCATGTTCGGTTCTCCGCCTGTCTTCGCGTTATGTTGAGTTGGTTTATGCCATTGGTAGCGCTGCATCAAGGCCGCGTGCTCTTGCCCGTAGCGAGTTCTCGCCTTAGGGTCCTTAGCAATACGTTCCAGGGGATGGAAATGAGCGAGCGCGATGGCATTTTTGCCGGCACCGATCCGTTTGAAATAGCGGCCCGATGGTTGGCCGAGGCCGAAGAGACTGAATCGAACGATCCCAACGCAATCGCGTTGGCGACCGTAGATTCTGAAGGCATGCCCAATTCCCGCATGGTTTTGCTGAAAGAAATCGAACCGGAAGCGTTCGTTTTTTACACCAACTACGAAAGCACCAAGGCAACCGAACTAGATTCTGCCGGGAAGGCTGCATTTGTCATGCATTGGAAATCTTTGCGGCGCCAGCTTCGTGTTCGTGGTATAGTAGAGCGTGAAAGCGGGCCTCAAGCCGACGAGTATTATGCGTCACGATCGCTAAAAAGCCGATTAGGGGCTTGGGCGTCTCGTCAGTCGCAGCCCCTGAGCAGCCGCGCCGCTTTGATGGCAGAGGTTGCAAAAGTGACGGCAAAACTTGGACCGAATCCGCCCCGTCCTCCATTTTGGGGGGGGTACCGATTGGTCCCAACGGAAATCGAATTCTGGGCCGATGGAGCGTTCCGTCTTCATGATCGGTTCAGATGGGAAAGAAAGGAGCCGGGTTCGGCATGGCAGGTGCAGAGGTTAAATCCATGACTTTCACGTGTCGCGAAATGCAACAGACAGAAATCAAACGGTTTTTTCAGCTTGAATTTGCCTGCCATTCCCATAAACAACAAACCCTTAACGAAGTGCAAAAATTCGCGATGGGAAAACCGTGCCAGAAGATCTGAACAACATGTATCGCGTCCATGGACACGTTAAATGGTTCGATCCCGCAAAGGGGTACGGATTTGTTGTATCTGACGATGGCGGTCCGGATATTTTGTTGCACGTGAACGTGCTGCGAAACTTCGGCCAAAGCTCGGTTGCCGACGGTGCCGGCATTGACATCATGACTCACCGCACGGATCGCGGTGTTCAGGCCGTCGAAGTAATTGCGGTTGATCCTCCGGCACAGGCCGACACCATGATGTTGGCCGATTTTGCCGAGCTTGACCCAGACGCTATTTCGGATGCGCCGCTTGAGGCTGCGCGGGTCAAATGGTTCGACAAGGGCAAGGGGTTTGGGTTCGCCAATGTCTTTGGTCGCGGCGAAGATGTGTTCCTGCATATCGAAGTTTTGCGTCGCTCTGGTCTGGCGGATCTGCAGCCTGGCGAAGCACTTGCGATGCGTGTGATCAACGGCAAGCGGGGGCGTATGGCGGCCCAAGTGCTGGCCTGGGAATCTGCGCTGGACGACTGATTCTCGATGGCGCGACATCTGACACTTCTGGCTCTGCTTTCAATTCTGTGGGCCGGGGATGTCTTGGCCGAATGTCGGGCAGATCGCGTCGAACTTCGAAATGAAGCAACCCTTGTGCGCTTTGACGTAGAAATTGCGGTAACGCCGCAAGAACGCTCCCGTGGTTTGATGTTTCGGGAATCCCTGCCAAACCGCTCTGGTATGTTGTTTGTGTTCAGCCCGCCGCAGCGGGTGGTGTTCTGGATGAAAAATACACTGATTCCTCTGGATATAATTTTCCTGGATCAGACTGGTGCCGTGACTCACGTGCACGAAGGTGCAATTCCCGGAGATTTAACGCCAATTGACGGCGGTGATTCCGTTTTTGCAGTCTTGGAAATCAACGCCGGATTGGCTGCGCGCTATTCAATTGAGCCGGGAACGCAGATGCGACATGAAGTTTTTTCGCAAGGCCCCGCAATTTGGCCCTGTTAGGGCTTTTCAAATCAGATCGGCCTCGTTAGGAAGGCGCACGGTCCGGGGCGTGGCGCAGTCTGGTAGCGCACCTGTTTTGGGTACAGGGGGTCGTAGGTTCGAATCCTGCCGCCCCGACCACTTTCTCAAAGTTATTTGGGTGAACCGCCAGCAGCCTGATACAGGTTGCTGATGGCTTCATCCAATGTCTTGCTTTCTATTGGGATGTTGATGGTTTGGCCGGTTTTCTGAGGCACCTCAAAAAACAGGTTAGCATCTACAAGGTAGCCTGCGTCGTTTCTCGTCGACGTCAATCGCATCACGCTTTGCGGTAGTTCCTTGGGATAGCCGTCATATGTCAGAATCAGATAAGCTGTGGCGTCCGGCGGCAGCGACTCTCTGCATTCAAAAGCGCGGCTTCCGATCTTTTTAAAGGTTTCGCCGGGTCCCGAGCAGCTGATCTCGAACGTGTCGAACAGCCTTTGGGGGTAGCTTTCAAACTGTGCGCTGCGTGACGCGATGGGCACATCTTGTGGTGTACAAGCCACGATCATGGCCATAGCGGGTAAAATGCGAAACAACTGCATCCTTTTGTAAGCCCTCAATCATTTGCGCATCTTCGGACCCGGTTTAGGTGTCGCAGCATCCATTCCAGGATGATTCTTGCCCAGCCTAGCCAGTCAGGCACCGGTTGATCAAATGCTGATAACTATGCTGGTAAAAACGGCAATTCCCGTTGCAGCTTTGGGTCAGTGGCGAAAAATCGCCATGCGCGACCCTGTGGAGGAATCGGGTTCCAAAAACTGGCATCTCACTCAGACAATTTGGTCAACAAAAAAGATTTCAAAATGACTGAAAAATGACGTTGACCTTATATGGGTATTTACGCCAGATTGTATGAGCCGAAGAAAGCGCCACTACATCTGGTATCGAAAGCCAGAGAAGGCGCCGGGCGAGGGTCGGAAAGCACATCAAAGTATCGTGCAACCGTAGGGTCGGTTTCGCGCTGTTCGCAGCAGCGGTCGGACTTTTGCGCCTTTATCTTCGGTTTGGTGGGCGGCTTGCAATTTCAAAGCCCCAAGTAGCGTGACGATGCAATTGACAGAACCAGGGCGGCGGACATGAAGATTGAAAGAAAATTCACAACAGCGGGGCAGGACGCATATGAGGATCTGGACTTTGTTTCAGCAACGTCTGAAATCCGAAACCCCGATGGCACGATCGTCTTCCGCCTAGATGACATCGAAGTCCCGTCCAGCTGGAGCCAGGTTGCCAGCGACGTCATCGCACAGAAATATTTCCGCAAGGCTGGTGTTCCGACCAACCTGAAGAAGGTCAAAGAGAAAGACGTTCCAGAATTCCTATGGCGCTCGGTTCCCGTTGATGGTGCGGACTTTGAAGGAGAAACCTCTTCCAAGCAGGTGTTCGACCGTCTGGCCGGCGCCTGGGCCTATTGGGGCTGGAAAGGCGGCTATTTCTCGACCGAGGAAGACGCGCACGCCTATTTTGATGAGATGCGCTATATGTTAGCGACGCAACGCGCAGCGCCGAACAGCCCGCAGTGGTTCAATACAGGCTTGCATTGGGCATATGGCATCGACGGCCCGGCGCAGGGGCACCACTATGTCGATTATAAGACTGGCAAGCTGACCAAGTCGAAATCCGCATACGAACATCCACAACCGCACGCGTGCTTCATCCAATCCGTGAACGACGATCTCGTGAACGAGGGTGGCATCATGGACCTGTGGGTGCGCGAGGCGCGTCTGTTCAAGTATGGCTCGGGTACCGGGACCAACTTCAGCCATTTGCGTGCCGACGGTGAGGCGCTGTCGGGTGGTGGCAAGTCTTCGGGTCTGATGGGCTTTCTCAAAATTGGTGACCGTGCAGCAGGTGCGATCAAATCCGGTGGGACAACCCGTCGGGCCGCAAAGATGGTGATCGTCGACGCGGATCACCCTGACATCGAGCAGTTCATCGAATGGAAGGTACTTGAAGAGCAGAAAGTAGCTTCGATCGTTGCCGGATCGAAGATGCACGAAAAGATGCTGAACGGCATTTTCGAGGCCATTCGCACATGGGACGGTGTTCAGGACGATGCATATGATCCCAACAAGAACGACGCGCTGAAGACTGCCATTCGCGAGGCAAAAAAAGTCGCAATCCCAGAGACTTACATCAAGCGCGTGCTGGACTATGCCAAGCAGGGACACGACAGCATCGAGTTCCCGACCTATGATACGGATTGGGATTCAGAGGCTTACAACTCGGTTTCGGGGCAGAACTCGAACAACTCGATCCGCGTAACCAACGCCTTCCTGACGGCCGTCAAAAAAGACGCCGATTGGGAATTGATCAACCGCACCAACGGCAAGGTCGCTAAGACCGTCAAGGCGCGTGACTTGTGGGAAAAGGTTGGCCACGCAGCCTGGGCCTGCGCTGACCCTGGCATCCAGTTCCACGACACGGTTAATGAGTGGCACACTTGCCCCGAAGACGGCGCGATCCGCGGCTCGAACCCATGCTCGGAATACATGTTCCTGGATGACACGGCCTGTAACCTCGCGTCGATGAACCTGCTGACCTTCCTTAAGGATGATGAATTCCAGGCGGCGGACTACATGCACGCCTCGCGTCTTTGGACCCTGACACTGGAAATCTCGGTGACGATGGCCCAGTTTCCGTCCAAGGAAATCGCGCAACTGTCCTATGATTTCCGCACCTTGGGTTTGGGGTATGCAAATATCGGCGGGTTGCTGATGAACATGGGGCACAGCTACGACTCGGACGAGGGCCGGGCGATCTGTGGCGCGTTGACTGCGATCATGACCGGTGTGGCTTATGCGACCTCAGCTGAGATTGCCGGTGAATTGGGCGCTTTCAAAGGATATGAGCGCAACGCCGACCATATGCTGCGCGTGATGCGCAATCATCGCCGGGCATCCCAAGGTGTGACTGAGGGATACGAAAAGCTGGCGGTGAAGCCAGTTCCTCTGGATCACGGCAACTGCCCCGACAAGCGCCTGGTCGATCTGGCTATGTCAGCCTGGGATGAGGCGCTGACGCTTGGCGAAAAGAATGGGTATCGCAACGCCCAGGCAACAGTGATTGCACCAACTGGCACCATCGGTCTGGTAATGGACTGTGACACAACCGGGATCGAGCCTGATTTTGCGCTAGTAAAGTTCAAGAAGCTGGCCGGTGGCGGGTACTTTAAGATTATCAACCGCTCGGTGCCTGCAGCGCTGGAAAAGCAGGGATAT
Organism: uncultured Ruegeria sp.; assembly: GCF_947504215.1. Lineage (GTDB taxonomy): Bacteria > Pseudomonadota > Alphaproteobacteria > Rhodobacterales > Rhodobacteraceae > Ruegeria. The sequence continues at coordinate 33,452 of NZ_CANNGO010000006.1, forward strand.
TCTTCGTCACAGATTGAAGAGATCGTGTCCTACGCGGTTGGGCATGGCACTATCGGCAACGCGCCTGGCATCAACCACACCTCACTGACCGGTCACGGTTTTGGACCGAATGAGCTGGCCAAGGTGGACGCCGCATTGGCAAGCGCGTTCGATATTCGGTTCGTCTTCAACCAGTGGACATTGGGCGAAGATTTCTGCACCGGTGTTCTGGGCATCCCGGCGACCAAGCTAAACGACCCAACGTTCGATCTGCTACGCCATCTGGGCTTTACCAAGGCGGATATCGACGCGGCCAACGACCATGTCTGCGGAACCATGACGCTGGAAGGCGCGCCGCACTTGAAGGAAGAGCATTATTCGATCTTCGACTGCGCCAACCCGTGCGGCAAGAAAGGTAAGCGTTTCCTTGGGGTTGATAGCCACATCACCATGATGGCCGCGGCCCAAAGCTTCATCTCGGGTGCGATCAGCAAAACGATCAACATGCCGAATGACGCGACCATCGAGGATTGCCAGAAGGCTTATGAGCTCAGCTGGTCGCTCGGTGTGAAGGCCAATGCGCTATACCGTGACGGCTCGAAACTGTCGCAGCCTCTGGCGGCAGCGCTGGTCGAGGATGACGACGAGGCGGCAGAGGTGCTGGAGAGCGGCACGGCCCATGAAAAAGCCGTCGTTCTCGCCGAAAAGGTTATTGAGAAGGTCGTCGTCAAGGAAATCATCCGCAGCCATCGTGAGAAACTGCCGCATCGCCGCAAGGGTTACACCCAGAAAGCAATCGTCGGTGGCCACAAGGTCTATCTGCGGACAGGTGAGTTCGAAGACGGCAAGCTGGGCGAAATCTTCATCGACATGCACAAGGAAGGCGCTGGCTTCCGGGCGATGATGAACAACTTTGCCATCGCAGTGTCGGTTGGCCTGCAATATGGCGTGCCACTGGAGGAATTCGTGGACGCCTTTACCTTCACCAAGTTCGAACCGGCTGGGATGGTACAAGGCAACGACTCGATCAAGAATGCGACGTCGATCCTGGACTACATCTTCCGCGAACTGGCCGTGTCTTATCTGGACCGCACCGATCTGGCCCATGTGAAACCCGAAGGGGCATCTTTCGACGACCTTGGCCGGGGTGAGGAAGAGGGCGTATCAAACGTATCCGAGATAAGCGAAAGCGCGGCGACCAAATCCTTGGAAGTGCTGAAACAAATCAGTTCGACCGGCTATTTGCGTAAACGCCTGCCGCAAGATCTGGTGGTGTTCAACGGTGGCCAAGCCGAAGTGAACGGAATGGCAGAATCAGCAAGCCAGTTCGAAGTGCAAAGCGAAACAACTGTCGTGGCCGAGGTTGCAACCGGAATGGATGCGCGCACCAAAGCCAAAATGCAGGGGTACGAGGGCGACCCGTGCGGAGAATGTGGAAACTACACGCTGGTGCGCAACGGCACCTGCATGAAATGCAACACCTGCGGGTCTACCAGCGGGTGTAGCTAAAGAAAACACCCTGCCACGCGGGGTGTAGGGGCCGGATTATCCCTCGGTAAACCGGTCCTGACGAACTCGGAGCAAGGCAAAGCCTAAGGCTTACCTAATTGCCTTGCTCCACTCGACCGGCATGCCCGTGTTGGTCGGGAACAGGGTGGGGCGGAATATTTGCTCTTTCCCACTCTCTCACGGAACGGGTGCGCTCGTTCCATGCGCAGTCCAGGCCGCAGGCAAAAAAATACCGGGCGGTCAACGAAATGAGCCTGGAAGGCGAAACTAACAGGGGGCTTCGGCCCCCTTTCTTTTTTGTCCGGCCCGAGTCGCCGTTTTGAGCAGAGCCTTGCCGGATTGTCGCAAACATGTCGGGCAAGAACCGCCGAACCGTCGTGTCGGCGTTTCGCCCAGCGGGGGATTGCAGACCCGACTCGGCCAAACACGCGGAGTTTGGCGCGAAACCATCGCATTTAGCCGAGGCGGGTGGTCTGGCGTCACGCAAAGGTGTCTTTGGTGCCTGTCCGGACACAAACACGTAAAAAGCCACTCAGGAGGCAACGTAATGAAACCGCAAAATCTAGCTGTTATCTCGGCAATCGCACTTGGACTGCCGGCAATGGCACTGGCGCAATCCAGCGCTGACACCAATGGCGACGGCGTTCTGACGATCGACGAAGTCCAAGCTGTAATGCCCGAAGTCGACACTGATGGCTTCTCGGCAATGGATGCAAATGGCGATGGCGCATTGGATGCCGATGAGATCGCAGTTGCACAAGAGGCGGGCTTACTGCCGCCCAGCAACGGTTAATTGATAGACAACAGAGGCGGCCCGAATTCGTTCGGGCCGCCGTTTTTCAATAGCTTATGCAGGTAAGTGAATGTTGAATTTGCGGCGTAACTCGTCATCCAGCAGTGCGTCGAATTTCGCCGGTGAAGGTGCCGAAAGGATTTCTTCCTTACGCGCAGTTGCCTTGTCCAGCAAATCAGGTTTGCCCAATTCAACCCATTCTTTCGGCGACGTACGATCGCCAAAAGTGGGATAGACATAGTCGGCCTGCATCCGGCTTAGGGTCGCATCGGTGCCCAGATAGTGGCCAGGACCGCCGATACAAACTTCGGCGATCTGATCCAGGGCCAAAGTCTCATCCGACACTTCAATTCCACGCACACACCGCAGGGCTTGTCCGATCAGGTCATCGCCAAGGATCAGACTTTCGAAGCAGAATCCCAACAGTGACGCATGCATGCCCGCTGCTTCGTAAACCATGTTCAAACCCGCCAAACCCGCCATGACATTTGAGCACATTTGTTCCCAACCAGCCTGCATGTCGGGTAGTTTGGAATCGGAGGCGCCGGCCGCGGCACCGCCCGGAAGGTTATAGAACTTATGCATCTGAGCGCACCCAGCACTGAGAAGCGCCTGTTCACCTGATCCGATGGACATTGCGCCCGTGCGCAGATCCAGACCGAAGGGCCAAGTGCCAAAAACCGCCGGAGCACCGGGGCTTACGGCATTTACATAAACCAGACCGGCAAGGCATTCTGCAGTGGCTTGCGTGATCGCGCCGGCGATGGTTGAAGGGGCGGTAGCACCGGCCATCCCCGCGGACAGCAGCAGTACCGGCATTCCGGCTTTGATGCATTCCTCCATCACCTGACAGCTTTCGGTCGCGAACTTCATCGGCGGAACCACGAAGCAGTTGGAGTTCGACATAAACGGCCGCTCGCGCCATTTGTCTTCTCCGCCAGCGATCATGTGCAGCATTTCTATTGCCGGTGCGACGTGATGAGGCTCGGTGAACGAGGTGCCGATATGCTTATAAGTACCTGATGTACATGCATAAACAGTGTTCAGATCCATTTCGAGATTGTCGGCGATATCGCGACAGACCATGGGTCGCTGAACAAAATGGATGTTGTCCAATTGCTGGCAAATCCGCGAGGCGTCGTGCAAGTCCTGCACCGTCGAATGGCGGTATTCGCGGCCGTGGACATCGACCATGCTGACGGCGGCACCGGCGGTGCCGTAATGCACTTTTGATCCCGACAGCTCTAGGTCTGTTTTGCCGTCCCGGCTGTGGAGAGTAACTGATCGATTGGCCTTGGCAATCGTGTCTTCGACCAGGGCGCGGGGGAACCGAATGCGACCGTCGTCCCCCAGAATGCATCCGGCACCGACCAGATAGTCAATTCCGCTTGGCGGGGCATCGGCAAGGCCAATCGTTTCCAACGCTTGTAGGGCAGCTTCGTGGATGCGTTCCACCTGTGCCTGGGTCAGCGGTTTGTATGTCCCGCCTTCCATTCCAGGGCGCACAGGACGCAGATGTTCGGGCAGAGCGGAGGCGCGGGCTGCACGGCGCGCAGAGCGTCCGCCACTGCGCGAGGTATTTCGGGTTTGGTTGTTCATGTATAAAGTCCGGTCGCTAATCTGTGTCGTGAGAAGATGGTTTCACGACACGTGCGGACGACCCCGTGCTGCACGCCCACGATCCGCACCAATGGTGCGGCTGATCAGGCGGATTTTCCAGACTTCATTATGCATGCGACCTCGCAAATAATGGTTCAGACTTTTCCAGTCGGGGACGGGAAAATCTGTCCTGTTTGCGACCAGTGCCCAAAAAACCTGTGATGTGAGGCAGAACGTATAGCTTAGGAGAATACATGACTCAGATTTTCTCCCGCTATAGGAGAAATCTGTTATACTTCGATCACTTAATGAGGAGTGGCGCGCGATCTGAATTGAAATCTGACAATTACGAACCAAGTTTCAACTGATGGCTGGTGGTCGGCCAAATGCATGCGTGGACCTGTCTTGATGACGTGTACGAAACCTCTTTCAGCTCTGATTGTCTCGGTGATGATCACTTGTGCTGCCCCTGCTTTGGCAGAGGACTGGACAGGGGCCTATGCGGGTTTCAGCTTTGGATATGCTGATGCGGATGGCCCGGGTGGGGCCAGCGGCGATGACACGGCCTTTGGCGCGCATATCGGTTATGATCGAGACTTCGGTAACTTTATTCTGGGTGGTGAGCTTGAGTATAACCGATTGTCCCTGAACCTGAGCGACGATCAGGGCAGTCTGGACAGCATGACAAGCCTGAAGTTTCGCGGTGGGTACGATTTTGGCAGTGCGCTTGGATATGTGGTTGTTGGTGCCGCGCGTGCGGAAACATCAGTTACCAGTGATACTGCCGCAGTTTACGGAATCGGTGTTGCCTATCCGATTGGAGACAACTTTGTCATCAGCGGCGAAGCGTTGCGTCAAAACTTCAACGATGTGACGCGAACGAATGGCGGCCTTGATTCGAACGTTTTCAACCTGCGAACAACCTTTCGGTTCTGAGGTGGATCACTCAGCAGCCTGACAATCGGCAAGGGTTGCGGCAAACTCACACAAAGTTTTCAACGCAGATGCAAACCGTTCGTCGTCGATGGTCATAGCGACCCGAACGTGACCTGCGGCGGCTTTCCCAAAGCTTTCGCCCGGCATGACGGCAATTGAATGCGTATCCAACAGGGCGTTGGCAAATCCTTCGCCGCTTAAGCCTGTGGCGCGGACATCCAGCATCACATACATCGCGCCTTGGGCAGGAACCAAACCGACAGTGTTCTGAGCTGCCAACAGGTCCATTGCCAAAGCACGGCGACGGCGGAACGGGGCAGCAATGTCTTCTTCAAGGACCGTGCCCGCATTCAGCGCGAAACTTGCCGCATCCTGAATGAAACCAGGCACGCCGTAAGTGGTATGGGTTGCCAGATTGATAAAGTGATCGATCACCTCTTCCGGGCCAACAATCCACCCGCAGCGAGAGCCGGTCATGGCGTGGGACTTGGACATTGACCCAACAACCAGGGTTTGATCAGCCATGCCGGGCAGGGCGCGGGGCGAAAGGTGGGCGCCTTGCCAGACCTGCGTGTCATACACCTCGTCCGAGATCAGCCACAGGTCACGCCGCTTGCACAGATCTGCAATATTCTCAAGCGTTTGGCGGGAATAGACCACCCCGGTTGGGTTGTTTGGGGTGTTGATCAACAGCGACACGGCCCCGTCTGCTGCAGCCTCGATGGACTCGGCGCGAGGTTGGAACGCATCTTCCGCGGTAGTCGCGACGGCGCGCGCGATGGCACCGGCACCTCGGATCGTTCCGGGGTAAGTGGCGTAATAGGGATCAAGATACAGGCCGACATCCCCCGGATCGCAGACAGCCATATGCGCCGCAAACAAACCTGCTTGGCCACCGGGTGTAATCAGTACGTTCTTGCGGGTGGTTGGGATGCCGCTACGCATCTGCACCCGTGCCGCGACAGTGTCGCGCAACATATCTGTGCCCGGAACCATCGCATAACCTGTATGCCCATCCCGAGCCGAGGTTTCCATGGCCCCCAAAATTGACGGATCGGTTCGGATGTCATGCTCGCCAATCGTCAGCTCGGTCACAGCGTGCCCTTCACTGACCATGCGCCGTGCGCGGTAAAAGACATCCCACCCGTCGCCGCCGCCACCGGTCAGATGAGTGATGCGCTGAGACAGTTTCATAGCTACGCCCTTGATACTCTTTAAGGCGACTGGGGCAGAGCCAAGGACAATTGTCAATCAGCTTCGCGGCGGTAATTCAGCCTGAGCTTTTTTTGTCAGCGAGGCCCGTACCAGATCGTAAGATGCGGCGAGGCGGTGACGCATTTCTGCAGAGTCCGCATCGAAGGGCAGACGCACCCAACTGCGATGAAAGTACGGGGCTTTGACTCCGACGCCCGCATCAATCAGCATCTGAGCGGTTTCGATGTCAGGTGTTTTGACGGAAACCCCGTCATTTTTGACCCCGATGCAGGCAAACATTTTGCCGCCGATTTTCCAGGCGTCATGGCCACCACCCCACGGATCGGACCATTCGGCCCCCGGTAGGCCGCGGCAGATGGAATTGACGTGATCTCGGCTCATGCCAGGTACAGTGCCGCGCTGCGCGTTTGAACTCAAGTCTTGGCATGTGATCAATCCCGTGATAATCGAATTCCCATGAACCCGATGACCTGCATCATTATCTGCTGCATTACCTGCTGAATTCTCAAGCGGGCCGGTTTCTTTCGTTTTCATCCCTGAGACAAGTTGCTAAGCCCGCGCCAACGCGCGACGCGCATGCCGTTTCTTAGGAGCCCGACCGATGACCCCGATCAAGCTGCACAACACTCGGACACGGACGAAGGAAGACTTCGAGCCGATCGATCCTGACAACGTGCGGATGTATGTCTGTGGGCCAACCGTCTATGACCGTGCGCATCTGGGCAATGCGCGGCCGGTGGTGGTGTTTGACGTGCTCTACCGTTTGCTGCGCCATGTCTACGGCGCGGATCACGTAAAATATGTGCGCAATTTCACTGACGTGGATGACAAGATCAACGCAACGGCGCTGTCGCGGAAACAGGCCGGGGCCGAGGGCTCGTTGGAACACCTGGTACAGGAACGTTCGAACGAAACCATCGGTTGGTATCTGCACGACATGGGCGCTTTGGCCGCGTTGGAGCCGGATGAGATGCCGCGTGCCACGCAGTATATCGCGCCGATGGTCGCCATGATCAAAGACCTGATCGCCAAAGGACACGCCTATGCTGCCGAAGGCCATGTGCTGTTTGCCGTTGATACCTGGAAAGAGGACTACGGCAAGCTGTCGGGTCGCTCGGTCGATGACATGATCGCCGGTGCGCGGGTCGAGGTCGCGCCTTACAAAAAGAACCCGATGGATTTTGTCCTTTGGAAACCGTCGACCGATGATCTGCCGGGCTGGGACTCACCCTGGGGCCGGGGCCGTCCCGGCTGGCACATCGAGTGCTCGGCCATGAGCTATGAACTTCTGGGTGACAGCTTTGACATTCACGGTGGCGGCAACGACCTGATGTTCCCTCATCATGAGAATGAGATCGCCCAGAGCAAATGCGCCCATCCCGAGGGTCAGTTTGCCAAGGTCTGGCTACATAATGAGATGTTGCAGGTCGAGGGTAAGAAGATGTCCAAATCTTTGGGCAACTTCTTCACCGTGCATGAGTTGCTGGAGCAAGGCGTGCCGGGCGAAGTGATCCGGTTTGTCTTCTTGCAAACCCATTATCGTAAGCCGATGGACTGGACCGAGAAAAAGGCGCGCGAGGCCGAGGCGACGTTGCGCAAGTGGCGGGCGCTGACAGCGGGCATCGAGCCCGCCGCCAGCGCGGCGCCTTCGGTTGTCGGAGCATTGGCGGATGACCTGAATACTGCAGGCGCCATTACTGAATTGCACCGGCTTGCCGCCGACGGAGATGCGGCGGGGCTTTTGGCTGGCGCGCAAATCCTTGGTTTGCTGTCTCCAGAGATGGGGAGTTGGGCAGAAACCGGTGGCGTGGATTTGGCATCTCATGCCGAGGTGCTGGCAAAGGCGCGGCTTGATGCAATGAACAGCAAGGATTTTTCCGAGGTTGATCGCCTGAAAGCCGCGTATATTGCCGCAGGACTTGAGGTTCGGATGAGCAAAGATGCCGTTGAACTGGTTCCCGGAGCAGGGTTCGACGCTGCCAAGCTGGAAGATGTGTGATGACCAAAGAACGCCTCTACCTTTACGACACGACCCTGCGTGACGGGCAGCAGACGCAGGGAGTGCAATTCTCGACCGCTGAAAAGGTGCGGATTACGAAAGCCTTGGATGAATTGGGCGTGGACTACATCGAAGGTGGTTGGCCCGGAGCAAACCCGACGGACAGCGCGTTTTTTGACACGGCACCAACGACCTCGGCACGGTTGACGGCGTTTGGGATGACCAAACGGTCTGGCCGCTCGGCGGAGAATGATGATGTTCTGGCCGCTGTGATGAATGCGGGCACGCAGGCCGTGTGTCTGGTGGGCAAGTCGCATGACTACCATGTCACGCATGCACTTGGCATCCCATTGAAGGAGAATGTCGAGAATGTCCGGGCCTCGGTCGCGCATATCGTGGCGCAGGGGCGTGAGGCATTGTTTGATGCCGAGCACTTCTTTGATGGCTTCAAAGACAATCCGGAATACGCCGTCCAGGTGTGCCGCGCCGCGTTGGATGCGGGCGCGCGCTGGGTTGTGCTGTGCGACACAAACGGGGGCGCTTTGCCGGCGGAGGTCGGACGTATTGTCTCGGACCTGATTGCGGCTGGTTTTCCCGGCGATCGGCTGGGCATTCACACCCATAACGACACCGAGAATGCGGTGGCGTGTTCTCTGGCGGCGGTTGATGCCGGGGCGCGGCAGATCCAAGGCACATTGAACGGGTTGGGCGAACGCTGTGGCAACGCCAACCTGACCTCGCTGATCCCGACATTTCTGTTGAAGGAACCCTATGCCTCGGGTTTTGACATCGGCGTCAGCCTGGAAGCGCTGGCAGGTCTGACTCGGATCAGCCGAATGCTGGATGAAATTCTGAACCGGGTGCCGAGTAAGCAGACAGCCTATGTCGGGGCCTCGGCCTTTGCGCATAAGGCCGGGTTGCATGCCAGTGCGATCCTGAAAGACCCGTCGACTTATGAGCATGTTGATCCGGCAACCGTCGGCAACGCGCGCATCATTCCGATGTCGAACCAGGCCGGGCAGTCGAATCTGCGCAAACGCCTGACCGAGGCCGGGCTGACGGTCGAAGCCGGTGATCCGGCGCTGGGGCGTATTTTGGACCGGATCAAGCGTCGCGAGTCAGAAGGCTATTCCTATGACACGGCACAGGCCAGTTTCGAGCTGCTGGCCCGCGACGAGTTGGGGCAATTGCCCGAGTTCTTCGAGGTCAAGCGCTACAAGGTCACGGTCGAGCGGCGCAAGAACAAGTACAACAAGATGGTCAGCCTGTCCGAAGCGGTCGTCGTGGTGAAGGTCGATGGGGAAAAGAAGCTGTCGGTCAGCGAATCTCATGACGAATACGGCAGTGACCGCGGGCCGGTGAACGCATTGGCCAAGGCTTTGGCCAAGGACCTGGGTCAATATTCCCCAATCCTCGATGACATGCATCTGGTCGACTTCAAAGTCCGGATAACGCAGGGCGGCACGGAGGCTGTGACGCGGGTTATCATCGACAGTGAAGACGGGCAGGGGCGGCGCTGGTCCACAGTGGGCGTCAGTGCAAACATAGTCGATGCCTCGTTCGAGGCTTTGCTGGATGCGATCCAGTGGAAGCTGGTTCGGGACTGCGGGCCGCAAAAGGCAGCGGCAGAGTGAGCGTTTCCTTTGACGATGACGTCAAAGCCTGTGCTGCACTGGTCCACAAAGCCGACCCGGACCGATTCCTTGCGGCGATGGCCGCACCCGTCGCTGCGCGTGCGATTCTGTTCCCGATTTACGCGTTAAATGTCGAGGTGGCGCGCGCCCCGTGGGTGACACAAGAGCCAATGATTGCCGAGATGCGCCTTCAATGGTGGCGCGATGCGCTACAGGAAATTGCCCAGGGTCCAACGGTGCGCCGGCATGAGGTGGTGACGCCTTTGTCACGGGTTCTGTCGCCGCATCTGGCGGAAAAGATGGACAAATATGTCGCCGTAAGGCGCTGGGATATCTACCGCGACCCGTTCGAAGATCAAGATCATTTTGACGCCTATATCGATCACAGCAACGGCACCCTTTTGGTTGCCGCATCGCAAGCCCTTGGTCCGGCAGACGAAGAGGTTGTGCGGGACTTTGGTTATGGCGTGGGCGTTGCGAATTGGTTCCGTGCGATCCCTGATCTTGAGGCGCGGGGACGTATCCCATTGCTTGATGGAACGTCCGCAGGTGTGAAGCAATTGGCTCGGTCTGCGCTGCAGCGCATTGAAAAGGCCCGGTCAAGTCGGGCTTCGATCTCGGATCAGGCGCGGCCAGCGTTATATGCGGGATGGCAGGCGGAATGGATTTTGAAACACGTTATTGCGCAGCCCGAACGGGTCGCTGCCGGTGCTTTGTCACAAGGTGAGATGCGGCGACGGCTGTCACTGATGTGGACGGCAGCCTCTGGGCGCTGGTAGTCAGACCGTTTCGGCGTCAGCCGGTCGCAGCATCAGCCAAAGCAACGCGCCACCTGCCAGTGTCAGCAATGGAATCATGGCCAAGTTTACCGCAGTCCAACCTTCTACCGGAGAACCACCAGAGCAATTCATCAACCCGCCAGAAGCCAGCGACGCAACGGTCACGCCGCCAAACACTAGCAGATCGTTCAAACCCTGCATGCGTCCCCGCTCATGCACTTCGTGAGACGCAGCCAACATGCTGGTTGCGCCGATAAAGCCGAAATTCCAGCCGATGCCCAAAAGGATCAGGGCGACGAAGAAATTGCCCAGTTCGACCCCCTGCAAAGCCACCACGCCGGCACCGGCAAGGATGGCCAGACCAAGCGCCACGATCTTCTCGACACCAAACCGCGCGATCAGATGGCCGGTAAAGAAGCTTGGCACATACATTGCCAGCACGTGGCTGGTCACCACATCGGCCGCGTCATTCGCGCTGAAACCACACCCGACAACCGCCAGAGGTGTAGATGTCATCACAAGGTTCATCAAAGCGTAAGAGACCATCGCGCAGATGATCGCCACCGCGATACGCGGGGTCTTCAGCAGCTCCAGCCGTGACCGTCCTCTGGGCGTATCTGCCGTGGGTTTGGGCGGCGTCGGGATGTCGAGAAAGAAGAACAGGCCCGAACCGAATACATTCAGCGCGATCACCGCAATGTAGGTGCCCAGAAACGGAATCACATAAGCTTCGGAGGTCAGTTTGACGATCTGGGGCCCGATGACCGCAGCCGCCAAGCCGCCCGCCATAACATAGGAGATCGCTTTGGGGCGAAACTCATCCGATGCGGTGTCGGCCGCGGCAAAGCGATAGAATCCGTGCGCGCTCATGTAAATGCCGGTCAGCAAGCTGCCGAGTAGGAAAATTGGGAAAGACCCGAGAAATAGACCATATGCCCCGATCAAACCGCCCAATGCGCCCGCTGTTGCGCCGACCAGAAACCCGACCTTGCGTCCCCATTTCTGCATGATGCCGGAGATCGGGGTTGCGGCCAGCATCGACCCCAGGACGATCAGCGATATGGGCAATGTCGCGAGGCAGGGATTGGTCGCCAGCGATTGCCCCGCCAGCCCTCCGACGATGAATATCATCGGCATCTGCGCCCCCAGAACCGATTGCGCGGCCACCAGAACGGCGACGTTTCGTTTGGCCTGAGAGTTGTCGGGGGCGGAGGTGGTCATTGTCATGGGCATATCCGTATCGGCGAAAACGATTGCACACAAGCGGGTTGCATATGCGACAAAGCCGCCTAACGTGCGGGCTGTCACTGAAGCTGGAGAACGCATGAAAGTCGGACGTATCATCGAAACGCCAGATTGCGTTGCCGAAGGCGCCGAATGGCTGGCCCAGGCCTGCCCGCGCATGGCGTTCGCGATGGAACAGACCGGCCCGTTACCCCTGCGTCGGCGTCCGGATGGGTTCGCACAGCTGCTCAGCGCCATTGTCAGTCAGCAGGTCAGTGTCGCATCCGCCAACGCAATTTGGCAGCGGTTGAAAGACGCGAAACTGACGGGCCCGCGCAAAATCATGTGGGCCACGGATGACGATCTGCGTGATGTAGGCCTCAGCCGCCAGAAGATTCGTTATGCCCGCGCACTTGCCGAAGCGCGCATTGATTACAAAGCCTTACGGAGTGCTTCTGATGCGGATGTCGTTGCCGTTCTGACCGAGGTGCCGGGTATCGGGGTTTGGACAGCCGAGATTTACGCCATGTTCTCACTGGGCCGCGCCGATGTGATTGCGCCAGGTGATCTGGCGCTGCAAGAAGCGGCGAGGGTCCTCTATGACTTGCCCAAGCGTCCCACCGACAAGGAACTGCGGCTGATGGCTGAAGACTGGTCGCCTTGGCGGTCAGTTGCGGCACGGGTTTTGTGGGCCTATTACCGGGTGGCCAAACAAAGAGAAGGGATCAGATGACACGGGTTTTGAATGCGCTCCGGAAAGAGCCTGTTTCGGGCGACACACGCTCGGTCGTGGTTTTCGTGCACGGCTATGGCGCTAACGGGGCCGACCTGCTGGGATTGGCTGATGTGCTTGGCGAACACTTGCCCGAGACGCTGTTTGTAGCCCCAGACGCGCCCGAGCAGATCCCCGGAATGCCCAATGGGTTTCAGTGGTTCCCAATCCCGTGGATCGACGGCTCGTCCGAGGAAGAGGCGCGCCGTGGCATGGACATGGCGACCGAGGATTTTAATGCGTTTCTCGACGCCCTGATGGTGGACGAAGATGTATTGCCCGAGCAGGTGGTTCTGTTTGGGTTTTCTCAAGGTACGATGATGAGCCTGCATGTCGCCCCGCGGCGCGAAGACCCGGTTGCCGGAATTGTCGCCTTCTCAGGCCGTCTGCTGGAACCGGATATGTTGGCAGATGAGGTCGTCAGCCGAATGCCGATTTTGCTGGTGCATGGGGACGCTGATGATGTCGTGCCGCCACAATCGCTGCCCGAAGCCGCCGAAGCCTTACAAGGCGCAGGTTTCAAAGAGGTCTTCGCCCATGTCATGAAAGGCACCGGTCACGGTATCGCGCCTGACGGGTTGAGCGTCGCGCTGGCCTTCATGCGTGACAAGCTGAGCCTTTGACCATGATCGCCGTCCGCCCAATGATGCACGAAGATGTGGCCGAGGCATGCCGCATTCTTAATGAGATCGTCGCCACCGGGGGCACTACGGCGCATGAAACTCCGTTCTCCGAGGTTTTGTTTGTGCAAAGCTATCTGGATGGCGCCGACAAGATCTGCTGTCATGTTGCTCTGGACGACCGGGGGGAAGTGGCCGGGTTCCAGTGGTTGGGCAGCCATGATGCATTGCCGGAAGACTGCGCCGATATCGCCACTTTCACCCGCCGCGATCCGGTGTTGCGCGGTGCGGGACGTGCGCTGTTTGATGAAACCGTCAAAACAGCGGGCGCATTGGGGTTTCGTACTATCAACGCGACGATACGGGCAGACAATGTACTGGGCCTCAGCTACTACGAAAAAATGGGATTTCGTGATTTTTCGATCGCCCATGGCGTTCCCTTGCGCGATGGGACCCCGGTGAACAGAATCTCGAAGCGCTTTAGCCTGAAGGAGTGAGCCCATGTTGATCGTCACTGGTGTTGTCGAAGTTGCTGAAGAAGGTGTGGCAAGGGCGCGTGACGCTGCGCTGGCCATGGTGGCTGAGACGATGAAGGAACAAGGCTGCCTGGTCTACGAATTCAGCCAGGTTCTGGGGCATGCGAACCGGTTTCGGGTTTATGAGGAATGGCAGAATCAGGCCGCACTTGAGGCGCATTTTGCGACACCTCATATGGCGGCGTTCCGGGCTGTTCTGGCAGATATTGGCGTGATGTCCAGCGAGATTCACCGCGTTGTCGGCGGTGAAAAGCAGCCCCTGGGCTGAGCAAACCGGATCAATCCCACAACCAGCCTTCGGCAAATTCGACGGAGTTACCTGCCGGGTCGCGTACATACAGAGAGCGTGCACCACTAGGCCAGTCAAATTCGGCGTCCAAGGGAATGTTCCAATCCAGCAGGTGCTTGCGCATCAGGGCGATTTCATCCCGGGTTAGTACAAGGCAGACATGGCCTGCGCCGCGGGCGCCATGCGGCGGGACTGGCAGATCTGGATTGCTAGGCGGCTGCTCGGTTTGGTCCGGGTTGAACAGCAGCAAAACCGAGTCGCCAATTTTGTAGAATATGTGCCGTTCAGGGATATGCTGAATGCGCTCAAGGCCCAGAATTTCACCATAGAACTGCTCGGCCGCGTCCAGATCATCGACGTAAAGCGCCGCTTCCAGAATGGCCCTTGGGGCAGGTATACCGGGCGTCAGTTTCATGGGCTTAGTCTAACAGATCAGGGCACGATCTGTCACCGGCGCGGGCGGCGATCCCGTTTGCGCTGCGGCGCGACCTTTAGTTCTGGCATTTGCAGACTGCCCCACTGGCCGGGGGCAAGGTCATCCAGGGTCCAATCGCCGATCCGGTATCGGATCAGCCGCAGTGTTGGTAGGCCAACGGCAGCCGTCATCCGGCGCACCTGCCGGTTCTTGCCTTCGCGCAGGGTCAGTTCGATCCAGCTGTCCGGAACGGTTTTGCGTTCGCGGATCGGCGGCGTGCGGGGCCACAGCATGGGCGGCTCGTCTATCTTGCGCACTTTGGCTGGGCGAGTCAGGCCGTCTTTCAATTCCACCCCGTCTCGCAGCGCTTTCAGTGCCGCGACATCAGGCTTGCCTTCGACCTGAACCCAGTAGGTTTTGACCATTTTGTGTTTCGGGTCTGAAATCTGCGCCTGCAAGCGCCCTTCGTCGGTCAGCAGCATCAGTCCTTCGCTGTCGCGATCTAGCCGTCCCGCCGGATAGACACCGGGCAGATCTATGAAGTCCGAAAGCGTGCTGCGTGGCGCGCCGGCATTCGCGCGGTCGGTGAACTGCGGCAGCACATCAAAGGGTTTGTTGAAGCGAATGAACCATGACATGGGCATGCCATAACGCGAGCGCCGTATCCGATGCAACCTGTGGATAACTGTCATGCCTCTGTTACGGAACAGGCTTACCCAGTCTTCGACATATTGTGGAAACTCGGGGCTTGTCAGAGATTTAACACGATATATAGTCACTATAAGGCTGGGGCGGGTGCTCTCCGCTCTGGTGTCACAAACGGGCAGCTGAGAGCGAGAGGCGATTCTACTATGGACGGAGATTTCAGGACCGAATTTGTCAGGGAGCCAGGTGCGCTCAAGCACCATCCGGCATTGGTTTTGAACGCCGATTACCGCCCCTTGTCCTATTATCCACTGTCGTTGTGGCCCTGGCAGGAGGCGATCAAAGCGGCTTGGCTGGACAGGGTCGATATTGTTGCCGAGTATGACGAAGTTGTCCGCAGTCCCAGTACCGAGATCCGAATACCCTCGGTCGTTGTTTTGAAAGACTATGTAAAACCCAGAAAGCGCGTGGCCTTCACGCGCTTTAATTTGTTTCTGAGGGATGAATTTAAGTGCCAGTATTGCGGAGGCCGTGGTGATCTTACATTCGACCACGTTGTACCGCGCGCGGCGGGCGGGGTGACTAGCTGGCAAAACGTAGTTGCGGCTTGCAGCCCGTGTAACTTGCGCAAGGGCTCCAAATCGTTGCGACAAGCGGGCATGTCGCTTCGCAAACCGCCGCGCCAGCCAGACGCCGAGGCGTTGCGCAATATCGGCCGCAAGTTCCCTCCCAACCATTTGCACGAAAGTTGGATCGATTTTCTGTATTGGGACGCGGAATTGGACCAGCTGTAAGGTTCAGCTGCTGCGCCAGGCAACGATCCAGACCAGCACCAGCCCGGCAGAAATCAGAGCATTCCAACCAGCCATGGACAGGCCTAACATTTCCCACGGGATATCATCACAACGCACCAGCGGAGCGGACATGATCTGCTCCATCAACTCTTGCGAAGACAGCCCGCCAATGTCGCCCGATGTACAGCTGCTGGGTCCTTCCCATAATCCTCGCTCGACCCCTGCGTGATAAACTCCGATCCCTGCTGTTACCGCTACAGCGACTGCGCCGAACAGGGGCAGAATTCGGAGATTTGGCAAGGCTATGGCAACAAGCCCGACTGCGATTGCAACGCCATGTGGGTATCTTTGCCAGATACACATTTTGCAGGGTGCCATACCGCCGAAGTATTGGAAGCTCCACGCTGCCAGCAGCAGCGCTGCAGATCCGCCCGCAGCCAAAACAACATAGGTCGTACGCTTTGTCATAGGTATCGCACCGCTAAGAAGCCGCCAAACAGCAGAATAGTAAACAACGTGAACATTAGGCCCAGACGTTTCTCGATAAAGTCCCGGATCGGTTCACCAAAGCCCCAAAGCAAACCGGCGACAAGAAAAAATCGCAAGGCCCGGGCCAGAATGGACGTGGCAATGAAAGTCCCCAACGGCATCCCCGTCCAGCCCGACATGATGGTGATAACCTTGTACGGAAAAGGGGTGATCCCAGCGGCAAGAACCGCCCAGAATCCAAAATCGTTGAAGCGGGTGTTAAACTCTTCCATCGCATGCGCTTTGCCCATGGATTCCAGAATAGGCTGGCCGATGCTGTCGTAGAAGAATGCCCCGATCGCATAACCCAGCATACCGCCCAAAACCGACGCGACCAAGGCGACCGACGCGATCAGCCAGGCCCGCGAAGGCCGCGCCAGGATCATCGGAATCATCAACACATCAGGGGGAATCGGAAAGAAGGAACTTTCTACAAAGGCCACGATGGCCAGGGCCCACAGCGCGCGCGGGTGTTCCGCCAGCCGAATGGTCCAGTCGTACAACGATCGCAACATAAAGCACTCAAATCCAATTCTCAGACCGTGCAAGCCAAACCACGCACCTGCAGTACCGTCAACCGCCGTCGCGGAAACAATCAGAGTATTGGTTGTTTTTTGCCTCTGGACCTTCGTCGAGTTGAACGCTAATCCAGTGTCCGTGGCCCAAGTGGCGGAATGGTAGACGCAGGGGATTCAAAATCCCCCGTCCTAACGGACGTGCCGGTTCGAGTCCGGCCTTGGGTACCAAAGTAAAAACAGAGGGTTAGGGGAACCTGCTCTCTGTTTTTTCTTTACTGGCGGCTGGTTTGCTCACACTTCCACGTTCTGGTTTTGATGGATTTGCGAGCAAAAATAGGCAGATGCTGTTTGAAAACAGAGTTGATGGAACTCAAAATCTTCCGACGGAAATATCGTGAGAGTTCGAGGCATCGCTTGCGCCAAATTATTCGCATTTCTTTCAAAATCAAACCTTAAGATAGGCGAGAATACGTCGTTCCTTGGAGATTGTATCCGGATGTGCGGCGCAGAATCGGCTTCTTACCAAGATGACACAAGGGCGACGTCTACGAGCTCTGGTACCATCGGCAAAAACACTCGACGAGTTTCTGGGAATCTTGTCTCACAAACTTGTTTCGAATTAATAAACAAAGTATCTCTGGATTGGTTTATGTTCATGTCGAGTGAATAAATTTGTGCC
Source organism: uncultured Ruegeria sp. (assembly GCF_947504215.1). GTDB lineage: Bacteria > Pseudomonadota > Alphaproteobacteria > Rhodobacterales > Rhodobacteraceae > Ruegeria. The sequence continues at coordinate 50,915 of NZ_CANNGO010000006.1, forward strand.
TTTGCAGACTGTCCTTGACTTCGAAGTCGCGTCTGTAAATCTGATAGTGTTATTTGTTTAATTTTTAGTAGGTGGGTTCCATTGGTTGGGAAGCAAGAAATTACAGAATCATCGGATGAGTCTGACGCAATTGAGTTGACGATCCTGATGCCGTGCCTGAATGAGGCCGAAACGATCGAGGTCTGCGTTCGAAAAGCGCTCGATTACATCGCGCGTGATGGCATTCGGGGCGAGGTTTTGATCGCAGATAATGGCAGCACCGACGGTTCGATTGAGATTGCCGAAGGTCTTGGGGCCAGGGTCGTGAATGTCGAACAAAAAGGATATGGCGCGGCATTGGCCGGCGGTATCGAAGCAGCCCGCGGAACGTTTGTAATCATGGGTGACGCTGATGATAGCTATGATTTCTCCAGGCTAGAGCTGTTTGTTCAGGAACTACGGGCCGGAAACGATCTGGTCATGGGAAACCGATTCCGTGGTGGTATATCCGAGGGCGCGATGCCGTTTCTGCACCGCTATCTGGGCAATCCAGTTCTGAGTTTCATCGGTCGGCTGTTCTTCAACATCCGTATCGGCGACTTTCATTGTGGCATGCGCGGGTTCCGGCGACAGTCCATTCTGGACCTTCAATTGCATACGTCCGGCATGGAATTTGCGTCCGAGATGGTTGTCCGTTCCGCGATGAGCCGACTGAAAATTGCCGAAGTGCCGACAACTCTCAAGCCGGATGGCAGAAGCCGTCCGCCGCATTTGCGCACTTGGCGAGATGGCTGGCGGCACCTCAAATTCTTGCTGATGCACAATCCCAGATGGCTTTTTGTGTATCCGGGATTGTTCTTCACATTGGTTGGCGGCATCACTGCCCTCGTTCTTATGTTCGGACCGGTACGCGTTGCCGGATCTGTTGAGCTCGGGACGAATACTTTCCTGGCCTCTTGCCTGATCACAATCGTCGGGACCCAGTTGCTGACGTTTGGTGCCCTAGCGCGCATGATTGCGACGACGAGCGGTCTGTTGCCTGTTGGAGAGCCCAGCAAAATCCTAAAAAACTGGGCGACCACAGACACTATTGCGCTCTTTGCGTTTTGGCTGCTGTTGTTTGGTCTTCTTTTGTTTGGGATCGCATTTGGGCAATGGGCGCGACTTGGCTTCGGCGACCTTTCCAACCCGTTGACGACACGTTTGACTGTCGCTGGGTTCAGTCTGATGGCAATATCGGTCCAGTCCGCATTTGCGGCGTTCCTGTTCGGAATTATCGAGATTCCAACACGGGAAAAGTAAGCAAAGTATCGATGCCGGGCTCATCGAAGGTTAGAGCTCAAACGTAAACTGCGTTTCAAAACAAATGTTTCGGTTCGGCTATTTTTTCGCCGGATCGGGCATCCTTGGTCCTCGGTCGGATGTTGTTCCCGTTTGAGATGGATCTCGCGGTGTGCAACGCCGTGAAGTTTGAACAATGACGCTTTTGCTGCATTTGCTCGTGAGGGGTCAGACATGAAGCGCTTGTGCCCGTTAACGGGGAAACTTTTGAAAACTTCCTCAGATGTGCCGCTTTGAGCGGATGAGTGGTGCACTGGCCTTGACAATTGATGTGTCTGAATGAAACCTCGAAATTGTTGGGAGATATTGGAAAATTCACTGAGGTGCAGCCGTTGCATGACGGGCTGATCTGGCTTATCGGCGCGTTCCCCGACTAAGGGGCTTTAGCCTTTTCCCCACCAACAAAATAAAAATGGGAGTTCTTAAATGAAAAACAGCAGCAAGCTTAGCCTCGGCGCATTCGTCACCGCGGCCATGATGGCTCCGGCGGCTTATGCCGAAGAGTTCATCACCATCGGCACCGGCGGTGTGACCGGCGTTTATTACCCGACCGGTGGCGCGATTTGCCGTCTGGTTAACAAGGGGCGCAAGGAACATGGCGTACGCTGTTCGGTCGAATCGACCGGCGGTTCCGTCTATAACATCAACACCATTCGCGAAGGCGAACTGGAGTTTGGTGTGGCGCAGTCTGACTGGCAGTACCACGCTTACAACGGCAGCTCGAAATTCGAAGAGGCTGGTCCCTTCGAAAACCTGCGTGCTGTCTTCTCGGTTCACCCTGAGCCGTTTACGGTCGTTGCCCGCGCCGATTCCGGCATCACCAATTTCGAGGACATGAAAGGTAAACGCGTCAATATCGGTAACCCCGGTTCAGGTCAGCGCGGCACTATGGAAGTTCTGCTGGGCGAAATGGGCTGGACCACTGGCGATTTCGAACTGGCGACCGAGCTGAAGGCGGCCGAACAGTCCGCAGCTCTGTGCGACAACCAGATTGATGCGATGGTTTATACCGTTGGTCACCCGTCCGGATCGATCCAGGAAGCCACTACGGCGTGTGACTCGGTTCTGGTGAACGTCAGCGGTGATGCGGTTAGCAAACTGGTCGACGACAATTCGTTCTACCGGACCGCAACCATTCCTGGCGGCATGTATCGCGGTTCTGACGGCGATACCCAAACCTTTGGTGTGGGCGCAACCTTCGTGACGTCGGCAGACGTGTCGGATGATGCGGTTTACGCTGTGGTCAGCTCGGTCTTCGAAAACTTCGATGACTTCAAAAAGCTGCACCCTGCGTTTGCCAACCTCAAGCCCGAAGAAATGATCGCGGACGGCCTGTCGGCTCCGCTGCATCCGGGCGCCGAGAAGTACTACAAAGAAAAAGGCTGGATCCAGTAATTCAGACCTGACACAGGGCGCCTGCGGGCGCCCTGCACCAAACCCGTATCAAACGGGTAAGTTAGAAGGCCGAAAAAGGCCGCGACGGGGAGACATGTCATGAGTTCCGATTCTCAATCCAATCGTCCGCTATCAGAAGAAGAGCTACAGGAGCTTGTAGCCTCGTCTGATGCGGGCGGACGCAATCCAGTCGGCAATGTCGGGATCTTCCTGGCCATTGTAGCGGCGATTTGGTCCATTTTTCAGGTCGTTCTGGCCTCTCCGCTGGCGAATTATGTATTGCCCGGCAGTGTTGTGAACAACGCGCGGCAGTTTCATTTGGCCTTTGCGATGTTTCTGGCCTTTGCCGCCTATCCGGCGCTGAAGTCCAGCCCGCGCGACTACATACCCATCCAGGATTGGATCATGGGTGTGTTGGGCGCGTTTGTCGCGCTGTATGGCTATTTCTTCTACAACAAAATCGTTGATGCTGGCGGGCTTGCAGACGATACCGACAAGTGGATCGCATTGGGCGGGTTGATCTTGTTGTTCGAGGCCGCGCGTCGCGCGCTTGGCCCAGCAATGGCGATCATTGCAACGATCTTCCTGGTTTATGTTTTCTTCGGCGCGTCCGATTGGGTCCCAGAGGTCATCCGTTGGAAAGGCGCTAGCCTGAAAAAAGCCATGAGCCACATGTGGATCACGTCTGAAGGCGTGTTCGGGATTGCGTTGGGTGTTTCAACGAAATTCGTGTTCCTCTTTGTTCTGTTTGGAGCCTTGCTGGATAAGGCCGGGGCAGGGAACTACTTCATCAAGATGGCATTTGGCGCGCTGGGTCACCTGCGCGGCGGCCCCGCCAAGGCGGCTGTCGTGGGCTCTGCTGCAACCGGCCTGATCTCTGGTTCGTCCATCGCCAACGTTGTGACCACTGGCACATTCACCATCCCATTGATGAAACGCGTTGGTTTCAGCAGCGAACAAGCGGGTTCGGTCGAGGTCGCCTCGTCAGTGAACGGTCAGATCATGCCTCCGGTTATGGGGGCTGCGGCCTTTCTGATGGTGGAATATGTCGGCATTTCCTATGTCGAGGTGATCACCCACGCCTTCCTGCCCGCAGCGATTTCTTACATCGCTTTGGTCTACATCGTGCACCTTGAGGCGGTGAAGCGGAACATGCCCACCTTGGGCGACCGCGATGTGAAGCTTGCGCGTACCGTCGTCGGGATGCTGTCTTTCTTCCTGGTCTTCGCTGGGCTGTGCTATGGTTCGCAATTCCCGGTCGAAGCTGTCACCAACTGGGTGCCGTCTTCGGCAGGATTGGTCCTTAGCCTGATCGTCTGTGGTATCTACGTTGCTTTGCTTTATCTGGCCGCTCAGGTGCCGGATCTAGAGCCGGATGATCCGAATGCAAAAGAAGTAACCTTGCCCGTCATCGCGGACATCTACAAAGCCGGTTTGCACTACCTGCTGCCGATCATTGTATTGGTCTACTTCTTGATGATCGAACAGAAGTCGCCGGGTTTGTCGGCCTTCTGGGCGACTACTTTGCTGTTCGTGATCCTGTTAACGCAGAAGCCCCTGAAGGCGATTTTCCGCGGTCAAAGCAACATGTATGACACGTTTATCGACGGTGTTGCTGACCTGTGGCAGGGCCTGATCGACGGCGCACGTAACATGATCGGTATCGCGTTGGCCACGGCCACGGCGGGTGTGATCGTAGGCACCGTGACACTGACAGGTGTCGGGCAGGTCATGGCTGATCTGGTCGAGTTCCTGTCGGGCGGCAACCTGATCCTGATGCTGGTGATGGTTGGTATCCTGAGCCTGATCCTGGGCATGGGACTGCCGACTACTGCGAACTACATCGTTGTCAGCTCTCTGATGGCCGGTGTGGTTGTCGAACTTGGGGCGCAAAGCGGCCTGATTGTGCCCCTGATCGCGGTCCACCTGTTCGTCTTCTATTTCGGCATTATGGCCGACGTGACGCCGCCGGTGGGTTTGGCGAGTTTCGCGGCCGCCGCCGTCTCGGGTGGGGATGCGATCAAAACCGGGTTCATCGCGTTCTTCTATTCGCTTCGCACTGTGGCGCTGCCGTTTGTGTTTATCTTCAACACGGACCTGTTGTTGATCGACGTCACGTGGGTGGAAGGCATAACGGTCGCCGTTTTTGCGACAATAGCGATCCTTGTCTTTACGGCGGGAACAATGGGGTACTTCCTTACCCATAGCCGCATCTATGAAAGCATTGCCCTGATCTTTGTAGCGTTTGCGCTGTTCAGGCCAGACTACTTCATGGACCGAATTTCGCCACCGTTTACAACTGTTGAACCGGCTGCGTTTGAGGAAACCATAGGTGAAACACCGCCCGGGACCGAGGTCCGGCTGGTGGTCCAAGGCCCGGATTTCGACACGCTGGAAATGGTCGATACAACCGTTGTTGTCACTGTTGGTAACGAGGACGGTGGTTCTGCCCGGGTCGAAGCGATGGGTCTGCTGCTGGTCCCCGAAGATGGGTTGGTCAAGTTGGAAGAACCTTTGTTCGGTACACCTGTGGCCGATAATCTGGGGAACTTTGATTATTACGGTGATGAAGCGGTGCGCCTGACCTCGGTCAGCTTGCCGTCCAGCCAATCCCCGAAACAGCTGATCTATATCCCGGCGATGCTACTGTTGGGACTGATCGCCTTCCTGCAACGCGGCCGTGCCGCCAGACAAGAGGTGCCAGCATGACAAGTTCTGTTTTATGCGCCATCGACATCAGCAACGGAGATTTGGATGCGCCTGTGCTGAAAAGAGCGGCCGCGTTAGCGGACCTTGACGGCGCGCAGCTAGATGTCGTCACCGTTCTTCCCGATTTTGGAGAAAGCTGGGTTTCTGGCTTTTTTCAGCCTGATTTTCACGACAAAGCTCTCGAAGAAGCGCAGAACAACCTGACTAAGATGTGTACAGCCACTCTGGGTGCGGATCGCAATGAAAAGATACGGCATGTGGTGGCCACGGGCACGGCGTATCAAGAGATCCTGAAAACGGCCGAAAGTGCGGGTTCGGACCTGATCGTGATTGGCGCACACAAACCAGATCTAAAGGATTATTTGCTGGGACCGAACGCGGCACGGGTTGTGCGGCATTCGACTGTTTCGGTTTACGTTGTCCGTTAGGGACAATCCTCCCAAGTAAAGTTCTTACTGATATGCGAAGCTCCTTTGGGCTTTGCATTTTTTTCTTCTGTACAAAAAAATCAGACGCGCCCGATTGGCACAACAGACGGCGACGCTTGGTCAGTAGCCCGTCATCTCCAGATACCCGCGCCCCTCATGGGTGCCTGTGACGGTCACAGGCCCTTCCCAATATTCAAATCGGGTGGCCATCCAGGCATCTGGCACAAGCGCGGACACTTCAACATCGACACCGCGATCTGGCAGAGTCACGCGCCATGCCACCGGAACGTCGCGGCCCGCAACATGTGCTGTTTCCAGTGGTGTGAAACTGGTGGACCCATCCGACAAAGCCATAGAGGACCCATCTGCGCTGATCCAGGTTGCTGAGGTGAAATCACCCCGGTCTCCGCGCAGACGAAATGCCATCAGCTTGTCCCCATCATCGAAGCTGAGCGAGAACCAATCCCACCCGCTCTGATCCTCGGCCAGGGGTTGTGAGGACCATTCCCGGTCCAACCAACCATTTCCGCTGACCGCCATGTCCCCCTCGGGCAGATGCAGCACGCCTTCGACATTGTACGATGGTTGTGAATAGTAGTGACTGGCTTGCCCATCGGATGACTTTACCGAATAGCCATTTTCCCCGTGAAACACCAATGGACCCTGGGCTTTCAGCGACAAATCATACCCAAAGTCTTTACCGCTCGCAGTGAGTGTCAGGGTATCAAAGTCGGGCCCGCTCATTTGCCACTCATCAATCCATGCTGCAAAAGGCTCTGCTGTTGCACCGGCCTGCCCAATGCCGCCACGCGACAAACGTTCTGCAAAGTAGTGGGTTTCAGGGGTGGTGACCGCGGCATGACCCATCCAGATTTGCGGGCTTTGCCAGCCTTCTGTTTCGAACGGCTTCAGGGCTGATCGGAACAGCGTCCACTGAATGCCATAGTCGCGGCCATCGTCGGCTGTCAGGTTTGCGGTCAGATACCACCATTCGATTCGAAACGCGGGATGTGGTCCATGGTCCTTGGGAAACTCGAACTGATAGCCGCGCTGGGGGATTTCGAACCCATCGGCTGACCCGCCCAGGCCAGCATAACCCTGCGCCCAGCTGGATACCGGCAGCATGCACATGATGGCTATCAGTAAGGCTCTAACGTTCACTGGCAAAAACCCTCAGCAAATCGGCAGGTGGCAGGCGCAGCAACCGCATCGCGGGTAGGGCGGCCGCGATAAGTGCTGCCAAAAGTGTAAGGACAAACAGATAGAGCCAATCCAGAGGAAAAACATACATTGGCAAGCGCCAACCAAAGGCCTGTACGTTGATCACCGTTAATAAAACCCAGGACAGAACCAACCCAAGCGGCAAAGCCAGGCACGCCGTAAGCGCTGCGAGCGTCACACTGCGCATCAGTTCTAACCGGGCCAATTGGGATCGGTCCAACCCCAGCGCCCAGACGGGCGCGATTTGCGGCAGGCGTTGGGTCCACAAGGTCAACAGACTGGTGAGAATGGCAAAGCCTGCCACGCCAAGGGTCAGAACGTTTAACGCCGACGTTACAACAAATGTCTTTTCGAAAATGGCCCGTGATTGCGCTTTCATCGCCGCCTGGTGGACTACGGATTGTCGGGGCAAATCAAACTGGCGTCGCAGCTCCTGTGCCATCTCAGTCGCATCCTCGGGGGGCATGCGTACGCCAAACCGTCGGGTTTCGGCACCCGGCGCGATCTGATCCAATTGTGCCATTGAAACCATGGCTTGCCCGGTCGGGTTTCCATAGTCGGAATAGACGCCTGCGATGGTCAGAACGTGACCGGGACGAAGCTCAAGGGTATCTCCAGGCCAGAGATCGGCGCGACGTCCCAGTTGTTCATTAATCAAAACAGCATGCCCGGTCATGACGTCGTCCCAAACACCCGTTGCCGAGGTGATCAAAGGCCAATGCAGCCGATACACCGGGTCATCAACAATGCCATACAAGAACAACGGCCCCGTTTCATGTGCCAGCTCGACAGTGCGAAGTGGCAAAATCGCGTCAACACGCGGTTGGAGCCACTCAGATATCTCCTGACCTTGCTGGTCGTCTACGGCTGTGACGTAAAGCTCAGAGGTCAAACGCTGATCCAACCAACCGACAAAGGTCAGGCGAAAGCTTGAGACCATTGTTCCAACGCCGATATTGGCGGCGAGGGCCAAAAGCAATGCCATCAGCGCAAGCGATAGGCCGGGCAATTGCGCCCGCATGTCCGCCCAGACCCATTGCGCAACAGGTCCCTGCGCGCGTCGGGCGAACAGGGCAAGGACACCGGACAAAGACAGCGGCAATAACAAAGCGGCACCGGTGAGCAAACCTGCAAGAAGAACAAATCCTGCGATCAGACCGCCGACACTAAGATATGCGAGTGTACCGCCCGCAATCAGAATCAAACCCGCCAGCGCAGTCAAGCGACGCGCCGGGGCGTTGTCTTGCCATGCGCGCACTCCAGGGCCGGTAAGTATTGGCATCTGTGACAAACGCCAGAGGGCCTGACCGCTGGCAAGCAACGTTCCGGCCACTGCCATGGCAATACCTGCTGCGGCCCATTCCGGGCGCAAGGACATCTGTCCGCTGACCGAGGCGCCGTACAAACCGCGCAGTGTTGCGGCCACATCCGGCAACAGTGCGCCAGCGATAAAGAAGCCCAGAGCCAGGCCCAATGCCCCGCCGATCACTGCAAGAAACGTCAGTTCGGCCAGGATCAACACAACCAAACGGCGCATCGATACGCCAAGTGCGCGCATCGTTCTGATCATGCCGCGCCGCTGAGCAAACGCCAGCCCGACGGTTCCATGGACGATGAACAAACCGACGGCAAAAGACAGCATACCAAAGGCCGATAGGTTCAAGTGAAAGCTGCCCGTCAATTGGTCCGTATCCACTTGGGATGATGGACTAAATCGTTGCAGTTCCGGCGCGATGTCTGACAAGGCAGGGACCAGCCGCGGCTGGTCCGAAAGCACGACCAAGCGCGAGATATCTCCTTGCTGGTCCAGTAATGTTTCGGCGACACCAATATCCGTCAATATAACGTCTGGCGGCAAGGCAGAGCTTTCCAGTATCGGTGGCAAGTCGCCCTGTTCGCGTAGCAGTGGTGCCAATTCCGAAGAGGCCAGAATGCGCCCCGGGGCGGTCAACATATCGGCAGGGTCGGGGGCGGCGGCACTCTGTTCAGCTTCGACAATGGCGGGCAGGGCCGGGTAAGCCACCATATCCACGCCCATCAGGTGCACACTGCGTGTACCGAGCCGATAGGGCCCTTCCAAAACAGCAGCGACCTGCCATCCGGCGCGACGAAGATCAACATAACGCGCAATAGGGATGGGCCCCGTTGGGTCTCGTAATTCGTCCAACTGCCCAAGCGCCAATTGGGCATTCGCCCGCGCATAGCTTGCCCGCGCTTCGGAGTTGATGGCCTGAACGGCCGACCAAAGGCCCGTGGCCAGCGCGATACCGATCAGCAGTGTTCCAAGCTGCAGGCGATGCGCACGCCAATGAGACAGCAGGGCCTGTAGGACCGTTCGCGTCACTGAATATGCCCGCCAGACAGATGGACGCGACGGTCTAGCCGCGCAGCGATATCGTGCGAATGGGTGACCAGCAGCAACGCAGCGCCAGTGTCCGCGACCAACGCCAACATCAGGTCCAGCACATTTGCGCTTGCGGTTTCGTCCAGATTACCGGTGGGTTCATCCGCCAATAGCAACTTGGGGCGCACGGCCATGGCGCGTCCGATCGCCACCCGTTGCTGCTGGCCGCCAGACAGGTTTTCGGGATGTCGATCCAGTAAATCTGCGACGCCCAACCTGTCTGCCAGATGCAGGGTCCATTCCTGGTCCTGACATTCGGCGAGACGCGCGTGGAACGTCAGGTTTTGCAGAACTGTCAAAGACGGTATCAGGTTGAATTGCTGAAATACCAGCGAAACGCTTTGGCGGCGCAGTTGCGCACGACCTGCGTCATCCAACGGCGACAAACGCGTTCCGTCCAGTGTGATCTCGCCCTGATCGAAACTGTCCAGCGCGCCTGCCAGATTCAACAAAGTACTTTTGCCGCTGCCACTTTCTCCGGTCAGTGCAAGCGTTTGGCCCTTATCCAATGTTAGCGAAACGCCCTTTAAAACAGGTCGCCCGCCCGGATAGGATTTCTGGATGTTGTCGATATTCAATAACATGGCCTGACCCGTCTTACTGCGCAGGATGTGCAACTGTTTGCGTGCCTGTCCAGTGCTGACATGTATCCGGTTCCATTCGCCGCAGGCAAAGTCATGCAGGGTCGGGCTTGTACCCGGGGGCGCCAAGGGTCATTCTGCACGGGCAAACCGAAGCCGCAATTCAGGATGTAAAAACATGACGTTGCCGCACCAGATCTTTTGGGGCAGTACTTTTCTGGGTCTCTGCATCGTGGTCGAGATCCTTTTGCTGACCTGGTGCACCGTGGTCATTATGAAAATGGAAGCAAAATGGTCCGCGCGCGGCTTGTTCATGGGCACAGCAGGTCCGATTGCCACTGCGTTAGCTTTCATTGTCGCAACGCATACAATTCAAGTTTGGCTCTGGGCCATTGTCTGGGTGCTGCTTAAGGTGTTGCCGGATTTGAATTCAGCCCTTTATTTCTCGTTGGTCACATTCACGACTCTAGGTTATGGCGACATCGTCTTGGGGGATGGCCTGCGAATCTTTGGCTCATTTGCGGCTGTGGCCGGACTTTTGGCGTTCGGATTGTCTACGGCCTATATGGTAGCGCTGATGACACGGGTGTTTCAGGAGAACTTCTTTTCCTAAAGGATCGGTGCGAACAAACGGGCCAGTGGGGCGCCGAACCGGATATGGGCCGGTTGTTGGGACAGGGACCGTGTCAGCTCGTAACTCGCTTCGAAATCAGCCAGTAGCATTTGTTCCACATCATGTGCGGCGCGGGTATCAAAAAACAGGGCCATCGCCTCAAAGTTCAGACGGAAAGAGCGGTTGTCGAGGTTGGTTGTGCCGACCGCCATCAGAGTGTCATCGACCACAAATACCTTCTGGTGCATGAAGCCATCGGTGTATCGAAATACCCGCGCGCCACAGTCCCGAACCTCGTCAAAGTAAGCGAAGGCAGCTAGCCAGGGCAGACGGTGGTCAATCACCTCAGGAACAAGAATGCGGACATCCACGCCGCGCATCGCTGCGTGTTGCAGCGCTGTCATGATGTCGATGTCCGGAACAAAATAGGGAGATGCGATCCATAGGCGCTCTTTTGCCTCGGCGATGGCGGAAAAAAACATCATCGCCCCTGTTTCAGTATCGTCCCCGGGACCGGTCGCCACCAAAAGAGCGTTCATGTCCTGCTCTGATACGCTGCCTGCCCAATCCAGATGATCGATCAAATCTTCGTCATGGGCCCAATGCCAATCCTCCGAAAAGATGAGCTGCAGCTGTCGAACAACATGCCCGGTCATCTTCAAATGGGTATCACGCCAGTGGCCAAAATGTGGATCTTCGCCCAAATATTCGACACCTACATTATGCCCGCCGATAAAGCCGGTTTCGCCATCAATGATCACGGTTTTGCGGTGATTGCGGTAGTTTAGCTGAAAGCGAAAATTCGGGCCGCGCTGTTGCCGTGGATCGGCGACATCAATCCCGGCTTCCTGCATCGTTTCCAGATATTGCGTGGGCAGGCCATAGCTACCGACAGCGTCGGTCATGAACCGTACATGAACTCCACGTTTTGACGCTTCGATCAGCTTTTCCTGAAGCTTTTGCCCCAGCGCATCGTCACGGATGATATAGAACTGAATCAGGACATAGCTTTTGGCGGCATCAATCGCCTCAAAGATAGCATCAAATGTTGCTTGCCCATCAATCAGCAACTGCGCACCGTTGCCGCGTGAGACGGGCAGGTGAGCCAAAAACTCAAACGGGCGAGGATTGATCGACATAGACGCGGGATCGGGTTTGGAATAGTCGGCAAAAGTCTTGATGCCTTCGACAACCCGTTCGCTTTCCTGTCGGGCGATCCGGTAGCCACGAAACCGATGATGGCCCAGAAACAGATACATAGGCACCGCGAAAAAGGGCGCTGACAGCAAAAATACCACCCAACCGACGGCTCCCTGCGGCGTGCGTGCGGTCTGTGCGGCACGCACGGAAAACACAGCCGCCGTGACGTACAGGGCAAAAACGAAGACGGAAAAGAGTAGTGTCCACATGGGGTTGGGTGACTCCGAGGTCGTTCAGTTTGCCCTAGTGTAGATGCGTGGCCAGTCATGCGCCATATCCACGATGAGCCTATCAACTCATGGCCCGGGCCCTTTGCTAAGACAAGATCAGTTTCCAATCGCCAATACGCAAAGACAGATCGCCGTTATCGATGAAATAGAAGATATCTCGGCGCAGACGCTCGCGGGTTCCCTCGTCGATAGACGTAGGTTTTGTGGTCGGGGCTATTGTCTGTCGAATAGTGCGCCAACGAGTTGCCAGAAACGCTAAAATTATACATAAAATCAATTGATTGTGCGACGTCTCTGCCATGTTCAAGCGTGCCAGAGGTGATTTCATCCGCCGCGCAGGTCATACGCCTCTCAGAGGGTAGCCGATAAGGCAGAGCGGCCTCACCCGGATAGTGCGCATGTCAGCGTACCTCCTCGGCGATCAGATGATTGGTGTTACGGAATAGCACAAAACTAGTGGTTTGTTGGCAGATACTCATCACGATTGACCAGGTGACCTTTGCCGATCTGATCAGTGACATAATCTCGGTCTTCCGCAGACAAGCGATGGTTGGATCCTCGATTTGCATGCCTGCTTTGGTATCGCGCCGATGTTGGGCTTTTGATCCCGCGTCAATGCTGGAATAGCTCACCATGTCGCGATTGCGGCGGTCGCCAGCTTGCCATCCACGTGTCATGGGGGGGCGGTCATATGTCATTAACGTTTAGCGGCGGTCCCGCGGCCACGACTTATGTAAAAGCCGAGTCATCGGCGGTATTCGAAGTTCAAATTCATCTGTAGGATGCTGATCTGCGTGTATCGTAAGAATTGAAGCAGAGATGCATGTTCTGCGATGCAAATACATCTCGAATTCGAAATGTCCAATTTCTAAATGATCTTTTACTGGCCAAACAACCCGGACCTTTAGGTCCCGTTGTCGTCTTCGCCCAGACTACCGTCCAGGGACATCAGGATCGCAATGGGGCGCAATGCCGGAACATGGCTAAAGACAATCAGAATGCAGACAGTCAAAGGCACGCTGAGGAACGCACCGATCAACCCCCAAACCGTCGTCCAGAAGGTTAGAGCCAGAATGACAAGGAATGTGGACATGTTCAGCGACCTCCCCAACAGGGCAGGATCCAGGAAGTTACCGATCAGGAACTGCAGCGTGCCACAGCCCAGAACAATGATCAGAAACGGGCCGATGCTGTCGAATTGCACCAAAGCAATCATTGCCGGGAAAATCACCGCGATAATCGATCCGATTGACGGGATGAAGTTCAACGCAAAGGTCAGTACCGCCCAAGTCTCGGCGTATTCCAACCCCAGAACTTTGAATACCGCATAACTGATACCAGCCGTAAACAGGCTGATGAGCGTCTTAACCCCGACATAACGCTGAAGGCTGAACGAGATCGCGTCAAGCATCGACGAGAACTCTGCGCCGGTTTGTGGACTGCCTGCGGCCAGCTGGATTTTCTTGCGAAAGGCAAGGCGTTCGGCCATCAGAAACGCAACATAGAGGCTGATCAGAAAGAACTGGTTCAGCAGGGATGTTGCGCTGCCCAGTAACAGGCGGGCCAGATAAGACATGTCGATACTGACCAGATTGTCACGGATGAAGGTGGTGATATCATTGCCCACCAAGCCGGTAATCCGATCAACCGCGCTGTCAAATTGTGTTTCATAAGTGCCGATTGAGCGCGCAAATTGGGTGGCTTGACTGCCCAGAATGTACATTATCATAAACAAACCGGCTAAAACCACAGTTACTCCAGCGATGTTTGCCAACCAGACAGGCGCGCGCGTAACGGCGATAACCCGGTCGCTTAGTGCGATGATCAGAACATTTACTAACAGTGCCATGGTCAGCGGGATCAGGAAGGCAGCCCCTGCATATAGTCCCAACACCAAAAGGCTGGCGACAATGCAGGTGTCGCGAACGACCGACAACTTAAGTCTTGGGCGATCCGGTGTGTCTTGCTGATCCGAGGTCATCCAGATCCCTGAAATGCGCGCGGCGATGCGCTGGAAAAAATGGCGTAGATATCCTGATCCTGCACAAGCGATTGAGTTTATGCAATGCAGTCAGATATTTGTCGGATCGATTATTGCCGTGTGTCGCGTTTGACGGGTTCTGTGTTTTTCGGTGTCGCGATAGGGTCAAAGTATGACCGGACATGTGATTCCCTCGGTTGGTCTTCCCGTGCAGGCGTTGTGGATGGCCATTCGCCGCTTTAACGACAAGAACGGGTTCGTCATGAGCAGCCATGTCGCCATGTCGCTGATGATGGCGCTGTTTCCCTTTGTTCTGTTTACGGTGGCTTTGGCTGGCACACTGTCGCAGGGATATGCGACAGATGAATTGATCGATCTGATTTTTGGCGCATGGCCCAAGGATGTTGCCGACCCGATCGTTTCCGAATTGCGCGCGGTTCTGGCCGGATCAGGGTCGGGCGTGATCACGCTCGGGGGTTTGCTGGCAGTCTATTTTGCATCAAATGGTGTGGCCGCTGTGCGGGCCGCGATAAACCAAGCCTATCACGACTATGATCACTGGCCGTTCTGGAAAACGCGGCTGTTATGCTTCGTGTTGGTCATTTTAGGCGGCGCAGCGATTCTGGCCATCGCAGCGTTCGAAGTAGTCTTGCCGGTCTACACTCAGCTGGTTTCAGACAGAACGGCGGTGAATGTATCCGATTGGCTTTCGGTGGACAGGTTGCGATGGACGTTTACCGTGGCCGTTCCTGTGGGAACCGTTCTCTTGGCTCATTTGATCCTGCCGACGCGCCGACACCGGTTGTCTCAGATCTTTCCGGGCGTCTTTCTGACACTGATATTGTGGGCGATCGGAGGATGGGTGTTTTCTATCTATATCGCTCAATTCGCAACTTACAGCGCTACCTATGCCGGGCTGGCGGGCGCCATGGCGGCTTTGATCTTTCTTTACCTTTGTGCAGCAATGCTGATCCTTGGGGCGGAATACAACGGTGCCCTGATCGCATTGCGTACCAAAGCCAAAGTCGATGCCTCATGAGGCTGGCGGTATGGCTGTGACGTTACGCGAGGTTGCCATGATGGATCCGCAACGGGCCGAAGCCTGACCTATGCTAGTGCAGTTGGCGCAGATCGACCGGGGCCCGGATGCTGCCTGAGATGTATTGAACTAAGCATTGGCTCGGATGCCACAAGATCCAAGCTTGCTGCTATTGTCGACACAACTTGCCCGCTGACATGGCACCATCGTGCCAGTATTAAGCCATTTTCCCGTCGGATTTGGTGACTACGCTTCTGAGCAGAATGATGCTCTGAATGTGTTTAAAGGTGACCAATGTCGGACAAAACGACAAAGCAGAAGGTTTCGCTTGATCAGCGAATTGCCGAGCTGCGCGACAGAAAGCCCGTTGATCTGAATCACGGGGAGGCGCTGCTGTTGCAGGGAATCGCCACAGCATCTTGGCGCGAGCCGCGTCTCGCAAAGGATCATTTCGCGCTCGAGGATTGACCTCAGCCACGGAACTCGGTTGCAACAACAAACTTTTCAGAACTGTCCGAACGAGATGCAGGTGGTTTTACATTGGCCACTTTGTCGAACTTCTGTTTCAACAGTTTTTGCAGGTCACCTTCGGCGCCCCCAGCCAAAACTTTGGCAACAAAGGTTCCACCTTCTTCCAGAACATCGAATGAAAAATAGGCCGCCGTTTCGCACAGGGCCATGATCCGCAAGTGGTCCGTTTGCTTGTGTCCCGATGACGAGGCCGCCATGTCAGACATCACCACATCGGCCTTGCCGCCCATCCACTCTTTGACCTTTTGATCTGCGTCGTCTTCCATGAAATCCAACACATGAATTTCGGCCCCTGCGATCGGTTCAACCTCTTGTATGTCGATGCCCAGAACAGTGCCGATTTTCTTGCCGGATTTCTCACCCAGCGCGTTAACGCGTTTGACGGCGACCTGACACCAGCCACCCGGAGCACAGCCCAGATCAACTACCCGTGCGCCCGGTACAAGAAAGCGGAATTTTTCGTCCAGTTCCAGTATCTTGAACGCAGCACGCCCCCGATAACCTTCGGTCTGCGCCCGTTTGACGTAGGGATCATTCAACTGCCTCTGCAGCCAGCGGGTCGAGCTGAGCTTGCGCCCGCGTGCCGTTTTCACTTGAACCTTCAGGTCGCGTTGTCCGCGACCCGAGGTGTTTTTACCAGTTGGTGTCTTCGCCATTAAAACGGTCCGTCTTCCAATACGCCGTCCGCGCTCATCTGAGCATAAAGCAGGCCCTCGCGCAGCCCCCGGTCCGCCACGGAGAGGCGGTCGGTGGGCCAGCAACGCAGCAATGCCTGCAAAATGGCCGAGCCGGACATGATCAGGGCCTGCCTATCATCACCGATACGGGGATCGCGGCGGCGCCCATGAGGGCCGAGTTCTAGATAACCACGTATGACTTTGTCAATCTGATCGCTGGTCATACGCAACCCGTCCACTTTGGTCCGGTCATAACGCTTGAGGCCAAGATGCGAGGCCGCGACTGTGGTCACCGTGCCGCTGGTGCCGACAATCTGAAACCCTTCGCGGGTCTGTTCGTCTTTATATGGGGCAAAATCGGCCAGGTTTTCTTCAAAGAACCAGCTCATCAAAGCAAACCGGGCCGAGTCATCCTCGACATCATTGAACTGATCCCGCAGTGTCGCAACGCCAAGGGGCACACTGATCCAGTCCACCACTTTGGCGGCGGGAAAGGGGCTATCTGCGGTGTGGAACCCGTTGTGCAATCGCATGATCGCCGCCGGACGGTCCCGGCGCGCAATTGACGAGATATCGATCCAAACAAGTTCCGTCGATCCGCCACCAATGTCCACAACTAGCAATTGCTCGGTCTTGGTTGAAACCAACGGGGCGCATGAAATGACGGCCAAACGGGCTTCTTCTTCGGGCTGAATGATCTCAAGCGTCAGACCGGTTTCACGTTTCACCTGGCGGATGAAATCACGTGAATTTTTTGCCCGCCGGCACGCCTCGGTCGCGACCAGACGCATCCGTTTGACTTTATTGCGTTTCAGCTTTTGCTGGCAAATCCGCAGGGCCTGTACGGTGCGCGCCATCGACGCCCGTGACAGCCGCCCGGTGCGTTCCAATCCGGCACCCAACTGCACGGACTTGGAGAAGCTGTCTACCACATGGAACCCGCTTGCCTTGGGCTGGGCTATCAACATGCGGCAGCTATTTGTCCCCAAATCCAGCGCCGCATACAAAGCATCTGGATCGGGTCTATCCGGCGCGGGGCTTTCAACCGCTTTCGGGAACGCGCCCGCACCTTTGGGACGCTTGGGCGCCATCGTCACGCCCTCCGATTTTCAAGTTACCCCGACCCTAGGCGGCGCTTCGCCGACGTGCAAGCGATTTCAATTTTGAATTTAACGCAACTGTCACATGCGGTTCATACTGGGATGCGACCTGATTGGTCGAAACCCATTGCGGGATTCTCTACCAGCTTACAGCCAGATACGGAGTCTGCCATGAATGATGAGCGCCCTCTTTCCTTTGATGAATTTGACGAAGTCGTAAATCCACGACCAGAAGAATGCGAATTTGACCGCATTGTCGAACGCGCCTTGTCGCGTCGCGGATTTTTGGGTGGTGTTCTGGCCATGGGCAGTTTCACGGCTGTTGGTGGATCGATTCTGCCCTCAGGTGCAAGCGCTGCATCGGACCGGTTCTCATTCGAGGCAATTCCGATCTCTACAGCGGACGAAGTGATTGTACCGCCGGGGTACAAAGCCGAAGTCATGGTACGGTGGGGGGATCCGCTGTGGTCTGATGCACCTGAATTCGACCATGCGACCCGTGGCACCGCAGCCAGCCAGGAACGGGCGTTTGGGGACAACACTGACGGCCAGGACGTGTTCTTTCACGACGGTCATACCCTGCTGGTCGTCAACAACGAATATACCAATCGCGATATTCTTTGGGGCAACAACCCCGATGCCAAGGCAGCATCTGACGATGATGTCGCCAAGGGTATGATGGCCCATGGTGTAACCGTCGTTGAAATCGCCAATACCGACGGTAAGTGGGGTATCGTAAAAGACAGCCCTTATAACCGCCGCGTTACACCCCAGACCGTCATGACTCTGACAGGGCCTGCAGCAGGCGATGACTTGATGAAAACGGCTGCGGATCCAAGCGGCACTACATGCAAAGGCACTTGGAATAATTGCGGTAACGGCAAGACGCCGTGGGGCACCTATCTGGCCTGTGAAGAGAACTTTAACGGTTACTTTTCCGCAGCTGACGAAAACCACGAAGTCGAAGACCATCTGAAGCGCTATGGAGTGTCCTCGAAAGACTGGGGATATGGCTGGGCCAAGATTGACGAACGGTTCGACGTGTCCAAACATCCGAATGAACCGCATCGTGCAGGCTATGTCGTCGAGATTGACCCATCTGACCCGACGTCGACACCTCGTAAGCTGACGGCTTTGGGCCGTTTCAAACACGAAAACGCAGAAACTGTCGTCAACAACGATGGTCGCGTTGTTGTGTATATGGGCGATGATGAGCGGGGCGAGTTCCTGTATCGCTTCGTGTCTGACGGCGTTTATGCGCCTGGCGTCGATACCAACCCGCTGTTGGAAAACGGCACCCTTTCCGTCGCGAAATTCAACGACGATGGCACGGGTGAGTGGTTGGACCTGACCCCCGAAACGACTGGCCTTGCCTCTGCAGCCGAAGTCAGCGTGCATACTCGTCAGGGTGCCTCGGCCGTCGGTGCGACCACGATGGACCGGCCCGAATGGGTTGCGGCAAATCCAAACGCACCCGAGGTCTATTGCTGTCTCACCAACAACAAGAACCGGGGTGTAAAGCCGAATGCAGGCGGCGATGAAACACCCGCAGGGGGGCCGAACCCGCGTGAGGCAAATAACTATGGCCAGATCGTGCGGTGGCGCCCGGATGGGGGCGATCATACTGCCGCCGGCTTTGGCTGGGATCTGTACGTGCTTGCTGGCAACCCAACCGTCCATCAAGACGCCTATGGCGGGTCGGACAACGTGAATGCTGACAACATGTTCAACTCACCCGATGGTCTGAAATTCGACAACCATGGTCTGTTGTGGATCCAGACGGACGGTACGTACTCCAACGAAGGCGACTTTGAAGGGCAGGGCAATAACCAGATGCTGGCGGGTGACCCGGTCACCGGTGAAATCCGCCGTTTCCTTGTGGGTCCTAACGAGTGTGAGGTTACTGGCCTAAGCTGGTCCCCGGATCGTCGCACCATGTTTGTTGGCATTCAGCATCCGGGCGAGGACGGCAACAGCCACTGGCCAGAAGGGGGTGATGCAGTGCCACGCTCGGCCATCATTGCGGTCACGCGCGATGACGGTGGCTTGCTCGGTTAAGCCCTCTTAAGCCTGAAAATGACCCTGAACGGTGGACGCCGTTCGGGGTTTTCTTTGTTTATGCGCCGATTTCATAGTGACGTTGAGAATTTTGATATGCGTGTTCTGTAAGGAATTGGCTAAAAGCCCCATATCCGGTCGTGGGCAAAAAACGTCGCTGGATAAGCGTCGTGTGTCGAAATTCGACCGACCCGCGCCCACATAGAAGTTTAGAACCAGCCCATCTGGTTAGGAGGAATCACGGCGATGCCTGACGTCACTATCGTATACTGGCGCGACATTCCCGCTCAGGTCATCGTTGGCAAAGGCCGACGTGGGGCCAAGCGGCAGTTGGAGGAACGGTTCGAGCAAGCCATCGACCGGGCTGCAATGAAGGTGAACGCCAAGGACAGTGATGCCTATCTGGCTGAGTGGCGCAAGGCGGCCCCCTTTGCAGTCGAAGGCGAGCCAGCCGAGATTGCCGAGGCAGAAGCCGTGCGTCTGGAAACGGAATACGATCAGGATCGCATCAAGACCCTGATTGCCAATGACGGTTGGGCATGAGCCCAAAATCTTTATGGGAGGCCGCGATGGCTTTGCTGAACTTCAAGAAACGTGATGCGGCTGAAAAGGCCCCGGTAAACCCGACCGTCGAAGCCTTTTTGCAGGGTTATTCGATTGAGGTGATGCCGCGCACGGCTGAAAAGGTCGAAGATTTCCGCGCGCTGCTGCCCGAAGGTACACGCGTTTACATCGCCCATATCGAAGGCACGCCCATCGAGGATATGGTCAAGACCGCCAAGCGGATCACTGACGAAGGCTATCCGGTCATGCCGCACTTTCCGGCGCGGATTATCAAAGATGCGGCGACGCTGGAAAACTGGATCTCGATGTATCAGGGCGAGGCGGGCGTAGATCAGGCATTGCTGCTGGCCGGTGGTGTTACCAACCCACACGGCGATTTCGACAGCTCGATGCAGTTGTTGGAAAGTGGTCTGTTCGACAAGGCTGGTTTCAAACGTCTGCATGTTGCGGGGCATCCTGAAGGCAACAAAGACATTGATCCGGACGGTTCGACCAAAAATGTCGACGATGCGCTGCGGTGGAAGCAAAAGTTCTCTGAAACCACCGACGCAGAAATGGCTCTGGCCACGCAATTTGCCTTTGAAGCCAAACCGATCATCGAATGGGCCGACAATCTGAAAGAAGCTGGTATCGATATTCCAGTCCATATCGGTATCGCCGGTCCGGCCAAGCTGCAGACGCTGATCAAGTTCGCCATCGCCTGTGGTGTTGGCCCATCGCTGAAGGTCCTGCAAAAGCGTGCCATGGACGTGTCAAAGCTGCTGCTGCCCTACGAGCCGACCGATGTGATTACCGAGCTGGCCAACCACAAAGCGGCCAACCCGGATTTCAACATCACCAATGTACATTTCTTCCCGCTTGGTGGAATCAAGACCAACGCCAACTGGGCCATCAATAACGGCGGCGCTTCGGCAAAGCCTGTAAACTCCTAAGGAACGGACATGACGCGTACAGTCGTAGAATCAAAAACAAAAACTGCCGTTCTGGGCTTTGATGAGCCGTTTTGTGTGATCGGTGAGCGGATCAATCCGACCGGTCGCAAGAAGCTGGCAGCTGAGCTGGAAGCAGGCGATTTCTCGACTGTCGAGAAGGATGCATTGGCCCAGGTTGCGGCGGGCGCGACGGTTCTGGATATCAACGCGGGCGTTGTCTACAACTCGAACCCCAACCCAAACGAGACCGAGCCGCCACTGATGCGCAAGATCGTTGAACTGGTGCAGGGGCTGGTCGACGTTCCGCTTTGCGTCGATTCCTCGGTTCCCGGTGCGTTGGAAGCCGGGCTTGAGGCGGCGGAAGGTCGTCCTCTGCTGAATTCGGTCACTGGCGAGGAGGATCGTCTGGAATTGGTTCTGCCGCTCGTCAAGAAGTATAACGTGCCAGTTGTTGCAATCTCGAACGACGATACGGGTATTTCAGAAGATCCAAATGTACGGTTCGAAGTGGCCAAAAAGATTGTCGAGCGCGCTGCCGACTTCGGTATCCCTGCGCATGACATCGTCGTTGACCCCTTGGTGATGCCCATTGGTGCGATGGCAACCGCTGGCCAGCAGGTGTTTGCTCTGGTCCGTCGCTTGCGCGAGGAACTTGGTGTAAACACCACTTGCGGCGCTTCCAACGTCTCGTTCGGCCTGCCGAACCGCCACGGTATCAACAACGCCTTCCTTCCGATGGCTATGGGCGCAGGCATGACTTCGGCGATCATGAACCCGGTGGCGCTGCCGGTTGGTCCCAAGAAACTGGCCGAGAAAAAGGCCGAAGTTGAAGCCAAAGGCATTATCTTGCCCGCCGATATGGATGATGAAACTTTCTGCCAGCTGTTCGGTCTGGGTTCGACACTGCCGCGTGCCGGGAAAGAGATGGAGGCCATTCGCGCCGCCAATCTGTTGACCAACAACGACCCGCATGGTGGGGCGTGGATCAAGTTCAACAAAGCCCCCAGCGAAGCCGGGGCCGAAGGGGCCGGAGGTGGTCGTCGTGGCGGTGGCCGCCGTCGTCGCGCCTGATTTACTTGAAACCATCAAGCGAGGCCGGGCCATAAGCCCGGCCTTTTTCGTTTGACTCTGATCAATGCCAGGATCCCCGATTTGGGCAAAATGGCCTGACCCAGCACACAACGATCAGGCATTATCATGGCAAGACATCACCCTCCGAAACTGTCGGACGCTGACCTGTCGCAACGGTTGGCAAAGCACGACTATTACGATCAGCTTGCGGATCTGCAGGCGCAGCTTGCGCGTATTCAACAGGCCTTTTTGTTTCATGATTTAAAGGGGGTGATCGTATTCGAAGGGTGGGATGCCGCAGGCAAGGGCGGTACAATCCGTCGGATCAGTCAGGCCCTGGATCCGCGCAGCTTCAAGGTTTGGCCTATCGGGGCGCCTAGGAACTACTACCTCAATCGACACTACCTGCTACGCTTCTGGGAACGGCTGCCACCCAGTGGGGCAATCTCAGCCTTTGATCGCAGCTGGTATGGGCGAGTGTTGGTCGAACGGATCGAAAACCTTACACCAGAAAATCGATGGCGCGCCGCGTATCAAGAAATCAACGATTTCGAACGCATGCTGGTGGATGACGGGACACGGATCGTGAAGCTGTACTTTCACATTTCCCCCGAAGAACAGATGAAACGCTTTACTGAGCGTCTGACCAATCCGCTGAAACGTTGGAAACTAACCTATGAGGATTTTCGCAACCGCGAAAAATGGGAGGCGGCTGAGGTTGCCGTAGATGAGATGCTAGCCCGTACGTCGACAGGTATGGCGCCGTGGCATGTTATTCCGGCAAACAACAAAAAATATGGGCGGATCAACGCGATGAGCGCGGTTGTTAAGGCGTTCTCGAAGGATGTAGACCTTAATCCTCAGCATTTGGATACGCGCACGTTGGACGCGGCCTGCGAGGCCTTGGACCTGGATCAGTCCCTGATCAACAGTCTGCGTGCGCGGACGGAATGACGATTTTGCGCCGCGGCCCAGATGATCCGGCTTGAACCTTGGCTGGCGGCGATGATATCCAAACCAGAGCGGCGGGTATGATGTAATGGTAGCCTGTCAGCTTCCCAAGCTGAACGCGCGGGTTCGATTCCCGCTACCCGCTCCAACTCTGACCTTCACATCACGACGCACGGCGGGCTTGATACAAGTTGATCACGGCTGGAAGGCCGGCTTGGTCTGTTAACATAGGTCTGAACTCTTCAGAAACAGCCTGCCGAATTACAGAAACATCTTCTTTTGACCCGTCGAAATGAGAGATGACCCGCGCTGCCGGGCCGACGCGGGTGCATAAGGTGGCGGTTTTCTCGATCGTATCAAGAAAATTCAGCCCGATTGGGATTGCGTGCGCCCGGACGTCTTTCAATCCGGCTTCCGTCATCATACCGATCACATGGTCCAGATCATGAAAAGCAAGCGGGCCGGGCGCGTAACGGTCAACCTTGGGCGGATGTCCCAATCGATTGGTGGCTGCGATATGCGGTATCCGAAACCACGGATTGTCCGCCAAGGGGCCCCAGGCGGCAAACGTCATTTGACCGTTCGGTACCAGCGCTCGCGCAATGTTTTTGAACGCGGCAATGGAATCATCAAAAAACATCACCCCGAATCGAGAGATTGCCGCATCCCGGCCTGCTTCTGGAAATTGGGTGACCTGCGCATCGGCCCGTTGAAAATCAACGTTGCCCAGTCCGCTTTCTTTGGCTCGTTGCGCGGCCCGGTCCAGAAACGGTTGTGAGATATCGGCCCCGAGTATGTGCCCGTCAGCGCCAACTCGCCTCGCCGCAGCCAAGCTGCTGACGCCAGTTCCACAGCCGATATCCAGAACGCGCATGCCTTTATTCAGATCGGCGTGTTTCAGAATCAAATCAATGACCGGGGCCATCATATGATCAAGCTGGTCCTCATAGGTCAGCCATTTGGCGCCAGAAGGTGAGTTGCTCCAATATTCTGCCTGGTCCTCATTCGCGATCTGCATGCCGTCCTCCTGTGGATAGCAGGACTATGCTTTGCGCCGCCTCCTGCGGCCAGCTTTTTCAGGATCGCCGCCTGTGTTGAATGAAGGCGATGGCAGGGTAACAATCTGACCCAGTTCGGGGAATGGATCTGTCTTGTGCGGGATCGCATTTGCAGCGACGAAATGGTCCTGAAATTTGGGTTCGATGGCGGTTTCGACCTTTGTGATCTGGCGCACGACCTGCTCGATTTCCGACCGGGCTGCGATGTTGCACAGCGCAATCCGTGCCCCGGTTCCGGCGGCATTGCCCGCGCTGGAGACTTTGTCCAACGGTGCGTCCGGGATCATCCCCAGCACCATGGCGTGTTTGGTCGAAATATGCGCCCCAAACGCGCCCGCCAGAACGACACGGTCAACCTTGTCGACGTTCATTTCGTCCATCAATAGGCGCGCACCAGCGTAGAGCGCCGATTTCGCCAATTGGATGGCCCGAATGTCACCTTGCGTGACGGTGATCCGCGGGCCACCTTCGGCGCTGGCGTCGTGGATCAGATAGGAATGTGTGCGCCCTTCTGGGACGGCGCGAGCGGTGCCGGTTTGCTCGGCTGAACCGATCAAGCCACTTTCATCCAGCAGACCAGCGATGCGCATTTCGGCGACCGCCTCAATGATGCCGGACCCACAGATGCCGGTGATGCCAGTGGTCGCGATATCCTGATCAAACCCGTCTTCATCTGACCATTTCTCGGATCCGATGACCTGGAAGCGGGGTTCCTTGGTCACTGGGTCGATTTCAATGCGCTCGATTGCGCCAGGCGCTGCGCGCTGGCCCGAGCTGATCTGAGCGCCCTCAAACGCGGGTCCTGTGGGCGAAGAACAGGCCAATACGCGGGTGGTGTTGCCCAATAGGATTTCGGCGTTTGTACCGACGTCAACGATCAGCACCAGATCCTCGGACTTGCCGGGTTCTTCCGACAGGGCAACGGCGGCACAATCGGCCCCGACATGGCCAGCGATGCAGGGCAAGATGTACACTTGCGCGCGCGGATTCATGTTGGTCAGGTCCATCTCGTGTGCTGGCAGCGAGAGGCTCTCGGAGGTGGCCAACGCAAACGGAGCTTGGCCCAGTTCCACAGGATCCAACCCCAGCAGCAAGTGGTGCATGACCGGGTTGCAGACAAACACCGTTTCCACAATCAGTTTTGCGTCGATCTCGGCGTCTTCAGCAATAGAGGTGGTCAGATCATTGATCGCCTCGCGCACTGCTTTGGTCATTTCCTGATCGCCGCCGGGGTTCATCATGGCATATGAAACGCGGCTCATCAGGTCTTCGCCAAAGCGGATCTGAGGGTTCATCAGGCCAGAGGATGCTTTGACCTGGCCGGTTTCCAGGTCGGTCAGGTGGGCGGCGATGGTGGTTGAACCGAGGTCAATCGCCAACCCATACAGGCCACCTTCGTGCAGTCCCGGCCAGATTTCCACGATTCGACCGGCAGTGTCCTTGTGACCTTTGTGAACCGCGACCGTAACCTCCCATTTGCCTTTGCGCAGCGTGGGTTGCAGCTTGGACATAAGGGACAGATCGGCGGTGACGTCACCAATCATCCATTGCTGCTGCAAGGCCCGTTCCAAACGCTCAAGATCACCTGTCGGAGAATGCATGTCCGGCTCTTCAACCACGACAAAATAAAGTCGGGTCGCCGGATCCATGGTGATTGCCCGCGCTGTCGCCGCTTTGCGGACGACCTGTCGATGCACCTGACTTTCAGGCGGCACATCGATTACAATATCGCCCTGAACAGTGGCTTGGCATCCCAAGCGGCGACCAGGTTTCAGCCCGCGTTTGTCGTCATAGCGCTGTTCGACCGCATTCCATTCGCTCAACGCGCCGTCTGATACGGTGACTCCGTGCTTGGGAAACTCACCGTAGCTGGGCGTGATCTGGCACTTTGAACAAATCCCGCGTCCGCCGCAAACCGAATCCAGATCGACCCCCAACTGGCGGGCGGCGGTCAGAATCGGTGTGCCTGCGGGAAAATGCCCGCGTTTGCCTGACGGGGTAAAGACGACAAGGGGGTCGGTGGTCATGAACGGCCTGCCTTTTGTATTCGCACGTATCCCGCGCAACATATGGGTTTGCGGGCAAAGGGAAAGGGCATTCAGCGGCACGTTTTGCACATGTTGCGTCGTTTTGGGGCGCGGCATTGGCCCGCATGGAACAACAACTTGTTGCAGGGGGCTTTTCCTTGGGTCAAATCCATGTAATAGGGTCACCGCCAAACGGGCTTTTGCATGGAGTTAGATGATGCAGATTCGTGAGGCACTCACCTTTGACGACGTTCTCTTGGTGCCGGGCGCATCTTCCGTGCTGCCGGCAACGGCTGACACGGCGACGCGTGTAACGCGCGAGATCACTATGAATATCCCGCTGCTCAGCTCGGCGATGGATACGGTGACCGAGGCGCGGATGGCCATTGCAATGGCACAGGCGGGCGGAATTGGCGTTGTCCACAAGAACCTGACCATCGAAGAACAGGCGCGCGAGATACGACGTGTGAAACGGTTTGAATCCGGCATCGTCTACAATCCGGTCACGTTGCGTGTGGATCAAACGCTGGCCGACGCACAGGCTTTGGTTGAGCGTTACAATTTCACCGGGTTTCCGGTGGTCGAGGAAAACGGCCGAGTGGTCGGCATCCTGACCAACCGGGACATGCGGTTTGCATCGTCTGACAATACGCCGGTCAAGGCGATGATGACCTCGGACAATCTGGCCATGTTGCAGGAACCCGCGGATCTGGAAGAGGCCAAAAGCCTGATGCGCGCACGCCGGATCGAAAAGCTGCTGGTCGTTGATGGTGAAGGCAAACTGACCGGTCTGCTGACCCTGAAAGATACCGAACAAGCCGTGCTGAACCCAACAGCCTGCAAAGACCGCTTGGGCCGTTTACGCGTCGCGGCGGCGACCTCGGTCGGGGATGCAGGATTTGAACGGTCCGAGCAGCTGGTGGATTCGGGTGTCGATATTATTGTCGTGGACACCGCACATGGTCACTCTCAAGGCGTTCTGGACGCTGTCACGCGGGTCAAAACCCTATCAAACGAAGTGCAGATCATCGCGGGCAACGTCGCAACCGGAGAAGCCACCCGGGCGCTGATTGATGCGGGCGCAGACGCGATCAAGGTGGGCATCGGACCGGGGTCGATCTGCACAACGCGCATGGTGGCAGGGGTCGGAGTGCCTCAGCTGACGGCGATCATGGATTGCGCTTCGGCCGCGCAGGATGTGCCAGTGATCGCTGATGGCGGCATCAAGTTTTCCGGAGATTTTGCCAAGGCGATTGCGGCAGGTGCGTCTTGTGCCATGGTCGGATCAATGATCGCGGGCACCGACGAAAGCCCGGGCGAGGTCATCTTGTATCAGGGGCGGTCGTTCAAATCTTATCGCGGCATGGGTAGCCTGGGTGCAATGGCGCGCGGTTCGGCGGATCGCTATTTCCAAAAGGATGCGGCCAACGACAAGCTGGTGCCCGAGGGGATCGAAGGGCAGGTGCCTTACAAGGGGTCGGCCAGTGCAGTTGTACATCAGTTGGTTGGTGGGTTGCGCGCCGCCATGGGGTACACCGGCTGCGCGACGGTTGATGAGATGCGTCGCAACTGCAACTTCGTCAAGATTACAGGTGCCGGCTTGAAAGAAAGCCACGTACACGACGTGCAGATCACCCGTGAAAGCCCGAATTACCGGGTGATGTGATCCATTGGAGTCCATCTCACGGCGCCCTCAATAGGGCGCCGTTTTGCGTTCGAATCTGTCATTTCGTATGCCTCTGATTGCCAAGGATAACTGACATGACCCCTGCAGCCCGTGTTCAAGCCTCAATCGAAATCCTGGATGACATTCTGGCCGGGATGCCGGTTGAAAAGGCGTTGACGGGTTGGGCCCGGCGCAGTCGCTTTGCCGGGTCGAAAGACCGCGCGGCAGTTCGCGATTATGTCTTTGATGCGTTGCGTTGCAAGCGGTCCTTTGCTGCACTTGGCGGGGCGAACACGGGGCGCGGTCTGATGATCGGCGCAGTTCGTGCCGAGCAGGGGAATTTGGAGGCGTTGTTTTCCGGAGATCGACACGCACCGTCCCCAGTTCTTGAGGCTGAAACAACCAGAGATTTCACCTCGGACTCGGAACGTTTCGACATTCCCGAGTGGTTGTGGCCCCGGTTCTCGGCATCGCTGGGCGGGGAAGCAATTCCAGCGGCGCAATCACTGCAAACCCGTGCAGCGGTTCATCTGCGCGTGAACCTTTTGAAGGGCGACGTGGCCACTGCACTGTTGGCGCTGGAAGCTGACAATATCAAAGCGCTTCCTCATCCTGCCTGCGATACGGCGTTGGAAGTGACAGAAGGCGCGCGAAAAATCTCGCAAAGCCGCGCCTATGCCAATGGTCTGGTGGAACTGCAAGATGCAGCCAGTCAGGCGGTTGTGGCAGCCCTGGATCTAAAGCCCAGGATGCGTGTTCTTGACTATTGTGCAGGAGGCGGCGGCAAAGCGCTGGCGTTGGCCGCGCACAAAGGGCTCGAGGTGTTTGCCCATGACGTGAATGCCGGACGGATGCGCGACCTGCCAGTCCGGGCCGCGCGGGCCGGTGCAAAAATCACAATGCTGACCACTGACGAGATTGCCGATGTGGCCCCGTTTGATGTTGTTCTGGTTGATGCCCCGTGTTCGGGCAGCGGTTCATGGCGACGTGCGCCTGCAGGTAAATGGGCATTAACAGACGAGCGTTTGCAGGACCTGACGGCAATTCAGACAAGGATTTTGACGCAGATCGTGAGTTTGGTTGGGGCGCATGGGACATTAGCATATGCGACCTGCTCAATGCTGAACGACGAAAACGGTACAGTCGTGGATCGTTTTCTTGAACGTAATCCGAAGTGGCGGGAAAGCTTTCGAAGATCGTGGCTGGTTACACACGGCACTGATGGTTTCTTCACAGCGCACTTGACGCGGTAACCATCTGGCGATTAGCAACCATGGGTAGAGTATTTCTTTCTAATGTCCTTTAAGCGGGTGTTAACGTTTTTTGGATCGTTTTAACCCATAGTCCTTACCCCGAGCCATTAATGTCCGACACAGCAGATTTCTTTCCTAATCCGTCCATCTCAAAATTTCCCCCAGTTTCGCGACTTGGACCTCTTATTCTTCTGGCTGTTTTTCTGAGTGTTATGCCTGCAACCGGGATTTTGTCGCAGGATTGGAGCAGAGGGTTGCTTGTTGCCAGTTTGTCATTGCTCGTGGTGGCTGCTGGCGTTGTCATTCAGGTGCTGCTGGCCAATCGATCCGCGCGCCAGGCCACGGCAATCATGGCGGCTTTTGCCGAACAGGACCTGTTTCCGTGCCTGATCGCAAATTCGCACGGTGAAATACTAGTAGCCAATTCTCAGGCCGTCAGTCGGCTTCATGCGGATACGGGATTGAACTTGGCCCAGTGCCTGCGATCTGTTTTTGGCAATCCACCGGCGATTTTGTTGCGGCTGCAATCTCAAGCCCTGTTAAAGGGGCGGGCACGCGAAGATATCCTAACATATGGGGATACGATACCGGTGTCCGTTTTCCGGTTGGCCGAGGGTGTTTTCTGTTGGCGTTTCCAGTTGGATGAGCAAGCGAGCTGGCAAGATCTAACGCTGCCGGTTCTGTCCAAAGGTCGAAATGGGTTGGTGCTGGGTTTGAACGGTGCGGCTGAACGCCTGTTGGGGTTCAGACCGGGTTCCATTGAAGAGATTTTCCCGGACGGAACGCCAACAATTGGTGATATCAGCCAGGTACAAACGCGCGACGGTGCCGTCCCTGTCGTGGCGTCGCAACTCTCCCGATCCGGGTTCGGGCAAAACCTGGCGCTGTCACCTCTGAATGAGACTGCAAACACACAAGGCGGAACCGGTTTTGCGGACCTCCCGGTTGCGATCATGTGTCTTGCGACGGATGGCACGATACTCGAGGCCAACCGACTGGCCAACAAGCTGTTGGGTGACACGCGCCTGAGGGACACGAACATCAGTCAGATTATGCACGGCCTGGGCCATCCGGTTCTGGAATGGCTGCAGCGGACGGCAAATGAGGAAGACACTCAGCGATCTGAGTTTTTGCGGCTTAGCCGGGATGACAAGGAAGTCTTTGTTCAGGTCACCTTGAACCGCATCATTGATGACGGAAAGGTTTGTCTGATTGCGGTTTTAAATGACGCAACCGAGCTCAAGACATTAGAAGCTCAATTTGTTCAAGGCCAAAAAATGCAGGCCGTCGGGCAGCTGGCAGGCGGTGTGGCGCATGATTTCAACAACCTGTTGACGGCCATTTCCGGGCATTGCGATTTACTTTTACTGCGACATGATCAGAACGATTCTGACTACGGTGACTTGGTGCAAATCAACCAAAACGCCAATCGAGCCGCTGCACTGGTCAGTCAGCTTTTGGCTTTTTCCCGCAAGCAGACCCTCAGACCCGAGGTGCTGGATCTAAGGGATACGATCTCGGACCTGATTCATCTTTTGAACCGTCTGGTTGGTGAAAAAGTCCAACTGACACTCAGCCACGACCCGGTGTTGAAATCCGTCAGGGCAGACAAACGCCAACTAGAACAAGTGCTGATGAACCTTGTCGTCAATGCGCGTGACGCGATGCCCGATGGAGGAGAGATTCGAATTGAAACCGAGGTTCTGAATCTGACACGGCCATTCAGGCGCGACCGCGCGACAGTGCAGCCCGGGGAATATGTGACCGTCAAGGTGATCGATCAAGGAATTGGGATTCCCACGGATAAGCTGCAAAAGGTGTTTGAGCCGTTTTATACGACCAAGCGCACAGGCGAGGGCACCGGACTAGGGTTGTCGACTGCCTACGGCATCGTAAAGCAAACAGGCGGCTTCATCTTTGTGGACAGTGCACCGGGGCGGGGGACCGAGTTTGCCGTCCTTCTTCCTGTGAGTGCCGCTGAAGCCGAACCTGGGCCGACTACACTTGAACAACCTGATACTCAAAACGCGGGTCAGGGCGAGGGCGTGGTGCTGTTGGTGGAAGACGAGGCGCCGGTGCGGGCTTTTGCGACACGCGCATTGAGATTGAAAGGCTACACGGTGCTTGAGGCTGAGTCCGCAGAAGACGCATTGCGGCTACTGGAAGATCCGGATTTAAACGTTGATGTGTTTGTCACCGATGTTGTGATGCCCGGCATGGACGGGCCAACTTGGGTGCGCCAAGCGATGGAGACGCGTCCGGACACGCGGGTGGTCTTTGTGTCAGGCTATACCGAGGGCGCCTTCGGCGATAACGGCCCGGAAATCGCAAATTCCACCTTCTTGCCGAAACCATTTTCACTCAACCAGCTGACCGAGGCCGTTTTCCAACAACTAAGCTGACCTGGCTATTCGGCCGAGTCATGCGTGGTAAATTCCGCTGCGTGTTTACTTCGAAACTTGCGGCTTGTTTCTTCGGTCAAAGAAAGGTCGCCGGGAGGAGAGACGTTTTCCCGAGGCAAGGTGATGTCTACGTTAAGGCGGTCCTGTAGGAAGGTCAGGATCTTGTCTTGGTTTTCGTATTTGAAAACGTGAGTGGCGCCGAATCCATTGCTGCGTGTGCGGAAAAACTGGCTCTGACTACCCACATCGGCAAATTCGGGGCGGGGATTTTGCATGTAAGCGCGGACAAACTCGTCGAACGTCATGTCGCGGGTCGAGTGTGGATGGCCGACACGGTCCTGCCGGCTGCGAAACCTGTACCAACTGCCGAGCCAATCGATGGGTTCGCGAACAACGGCCATGATCTCCATCTCGGTGTCGTACATCTTGCGAAACATGTTTTGAAAAAAGCGATCGTATCGGCGCACCGGGGCATGCTTCAATTCGGGTGGGCCTGCTACTACAAGGTCGGCACGGTCGCGCAATGCCGAATGATAGGCAGTGCTTCCAGTTTTTGGGACAGACAAAAACGCTAGGCGTTCCTTATAGAAAACAAGCATTTATCAACTTCCCGATCACATAACTTATACACGCAGATTGTCGTAAACGACTCTTTAATACAATTGCAGAACAGTGAGGTCTGTAAGTTTTAGTTGAAATGTTCTCTTTTTGGTCCCATAAGGAACAAGAGGCGAACAAAGCAGCGATTGCCGCCCGGCCAAGGGTGTGACAAAAGAGAAGGCGACAGGACAATGGCGGATCTTCTGACGATGAGCGACAAGAAAAACGCGGACAAGCAAAAGGCGCTCGACAGCGCGTTGGCCCAGATCGAACGCCAGTTCGGCAAAGGCTCGATCATGAAGCTGGGTGATGACACCAAGCAAGAGATCGAGGCAAGCTCGACCGGATCTCTGGGCCTGGACATTGCACTGGGCATTGGCGGGTTGCCGATGGGCCGCATTGTCGAGATTTATGGGCCCGAAAGCTCGGGTAAGACCACGCTGACCTTGCATTGTATTGCAGAGCAGCAAAAGCGTGGTGGTGTGTGTGCGTTCGTTGATGCGGAACATGCGCTTGACCCGCAATATGCCCGCAAGCTGGGCGTCGATCTGGACGAGTTGTTGATTTCACAACCCGACACGGGTGAGCAAGCTTTGGAGATCACTGATACGCTGGTACGGTCTGGTGCAGTGAACATGGTTGTAGTCGACTCGGTGGCGGCGCTGACGCCGAAATCCGAACTTGAAGGCGATATGGGCGACAGCAGTGTCGGTGTGCAAGCCCGTTTGATGAGCCAAGCGATGCGCAAACTGACCGGATCGATTAATCGCAGCAAGTGTATGGTGGTCTTCATCAACCAGATTCGGATGAAGATCGGCGTTATGTTTGGCAGCCCGGAAACCACCACCGGTGGCAACGCGCTGAAATTCTACAGCTCGGTCCGTCTGGACATTCGCCGCATCGGCGCGATCAAGGACCGGGATGAGGTTGTCGGCAACCAGACCCGTGTCAAAGTTGTGAAAAACAAGGTGGCACCGCCCTTCAAGCAGGTGGAATTCGACATCATGTATGGCGAAGGCATCAGCAAGATGGGTGAACTGTTGGATCTGGGCGTCAAAGCCGGTGTGGTCGAGAAGTCAGGTTCGTGGTTCAGCTATGGCGACGAGCGGATCGGGCAAGGGCGTGAGAATGCCAAGCAATATCTGCGCGACAACAGCCGCATAGGGCTAGAGATCGAAGACAAGATCCGTGCCGCGCATGGTTTGGATTTCGAGATGCCACCGAATGCCGACGAAGATGATATCCTCGAGGCATAGCAATAGCCTGGATTTCTGACAGAAGTTTTCGACGGGGCGGCCGGTTGGGCCGCCTTGTCAGTTTTCACCAACCGTATCCTGTGGACACTCCCTTGGCAGGGGGCTAAACCTTCGCGGACGACTGTTATTGCCCGCCGAGAGAGCCCTATGCCCACGCTGAACGATATCCGCTCAACCTTCCTGAACTACTTTGCCAAGCAAGGTCACGAAGTGGTTGCGTCCAGCCCGCTGGTGCCGCGCAATGATCCAACATTGATGTTTGTAAATTCCGGTATGGTGCAGTTCAAAAACCTGTTCACCGGCCTGGAGAACCGCGACTACCAACGCGCCACGACAGCACAGAAATGCGTGCGTGCTGGCGGCAAGCACAACGATCTGGACAATGTGGGATATACGGCGCGCCACCACACATTCTTTGAAATGCTGGGCAATTTCTCGTTCGGGGACTATTTCAAGCCTGAGGCAATTCCATTTGCGTGGGAGTTGATCACCGAGGAATTCGGCATCGACAAGAGCCGCCTGTTGGCGACGGTCTATCACACCGATGATGAAGCGTTTGAGATTTGGAAAAAGGTCGGTATCCCAGAAGACCGGATCATCCGCATCGCCACCAATGACAACTTCTGGCAAATGGGCCCCACCGGGCCCTGTGGTCCGTGCACCGAGATCTTCTATGATCATGGCGATCATATCTGGGGTGGCCCTCCGGGATCAGCCGACGAAGACGGTGATCGTTTCATCGAAATCTGGAACATCGTTTTCATGCAAAACGAGCAGTTCGAAGATGGCTCGATGGTGGAACTCGACATGCAGTCGATCGACACGGGCATGGGGCTGGAACGCATCGGGGCCTTGCTGCAAGGCAGCCACGACAACTATGATACCGACCTGTTCAAGACGCTGATCGAAGCATCAGCGGATGTCACACATGTCGATCCGTATGGTGATCAGAATGTGCATCACCGCGTCATTGCGGATCACCTGCGGTCGACCTCTTTCCTGATGGCGGATGGCGTGATGCCGTCGAATGACGGACGCGGCTATGTTCTGCGTCGGATCATGCGTCGGGCGATGCGCCATGCGCATTTGTTGGGTGCAAAAGATCCGGTCATGCACCGGCTTGTTCCGACCTTGGTGCAACTGATGGGCGCTCAGTATTCCGAACTGGGCCAGGCGCAAGCGCTGATCGAAGAGACTTTGTTGCTGGAGGAAACCCGGTTCAAGCAAACTCTGGATCGCGGGTTGAAACTGTTGGACGACGAAGTTGCCGGATTGCCGGAAGGTGAGCAACTGCCTGGCGACGCCGCGTTCAAGCTTTACGACACCTTTGGGTTTCCGCTGGATTTGACGCAGGATGCGCTACGCGAAAAGGGCCGCAGCGTCGACACCGATGGTTTCGATGCGGCCATGGCGGAACAGAAAGCAAAGGCGCGCGCTGCGTGGTCGGGATCAGGCGAAGCCGCAGATCAGGCCGTATGGTTTGACGTACTTGATCACGACGGCGCTACTGATTTTCTGGGTTACGACACCGAGAAAGCGGAAGGTCAGGTCATGGCCCTGGTGGTTGATGGCGCTTTGGTGGACAAAATCGAACAGGGCGACAGCGGCTGGGTCGTTGTCAACCAATCTCCATTCTACGGAGAAGCTGGCGGCCAGATTGGCGATACTGGTGAAATCCGCCGCCTGGAAGATCGCGACGATGTTGCAAAGGTCGAAGACACCAAGAAATTTGCCGACGGTAAGGTCTATGCGCATAAGGTGACAGTAGATCACGGAGCGTTATGCAAAGGCGATGCGGTTGAGTTGGAAGTTGATCACGCGCGTCGCACTGCAATACGCGCCAATCACTCGGCAACGCACCTGCTGCATGAGGCACTGCGCGAGGCGTTGGGTGATCACGTGGCGCAGCGCGGATCGCTGAACGCATCAGATCGTTTGCGGTTTGACTTCAGCCATTCCAAAGCGCTGTCTCAGGAAGAAGTGCAGAAGGTCGAGCGTGAGGTGAACGATTTCATTCGCCAGAACTCGGCAGTCGAGACACGGGTCATGACCCCGGACGACGCGCGCGAGCTGGGGGCGCAAGCGCTGTTTGGTGAGAAATACGGCGACGAGGTTCGTGTTGTTTCGATGGGCAAGGCCCCAACCGGAAAAGGCCATGACGGCGAAACCTGGTCGATTGAACTGTGTGGTGGAACGCATGTTCGCCAAACCGGAGATATCGGAACATTTGTTGTCTTGGGTGACAGCGCCAGCAGCGCGGGTGTTCGGCGGATTGAAGCGCTGACCGGAGATGCGGCATTCCGCTATTTGTCGGCGCAGGATCAACGTGTGTCAGAGGTCGCGTTGGAATTGAAGGCGCAGCCGGATGACGTGGTCAGCAGAGTAAAGTCGCTGTTGGATGAGCGCAAAGCGTTGCAAAACGAGCTTGCCCAATTGCGGCGCGATCTGGCCATGGCTGGTGGTGCGGGTCAGGGATCTGGTGCTGAAGCGCGTGATGTCAATGGCGTAAAGTTCCTGGCTCAGGCTCTGACTGGTGTGTCCGGAAAAGATCTGCCTGCGTTGATCGACGAGCATAAAAGCCGCATTGAATCCGGGGCCGTCTTGCTGATTGCAGACACCGGTGGGAAAGCGGCGGTTGCGGCCGGGGTGACACAGGATCTGACTGACAGGATCTCAGCCGTTGATCTGGTAAAGGCAGCGGTGGTCGAACTGGGCGGTAAAGGTGGCGGTGGGCGTCCGGACATGGCCCAGGGCGGCGGCAGAGATGCCGCCAATTCGGATGCAGCGATCAAAGCTGCGGAACAAGTACTGGGAGGATAAGATGCCTGCACTTTGGATTGCGCATGTAACAGTGACCGATGCTGAGGCATATGGAAAGTATGCTGAGTTGGCCGGACCAGCGATTGCCAAGCACGGGGGCGAATTTATCGCACGCGCGGCACGCTATGTGCAATTGGAAGGTAAGGAAAGACCTCGAAACGTGGTTGCCCGGTTCCCGTCCGTCGAAGCGGCGGTCGAGTGTTACAACTCGGTGGACTATCAAAAGGCCCTTGATCACGCACGCGGCGCAAGTGAGCGTGAACTTGTTGTTGTGGAAATAACAGACTGAGAATCAGTCTTCACACATT
Organism: uncultured Ruegeria sp.; assembly: GCF_947504215.1. Taxonomy (GTDB): domain Bacteria; phylum Pseudomonadota; class Alphaproteobacteria; order Rhodobacterales; family Rhodobacteraceae; genus Ruegeria. The sequence continues at coordinate 87,310 of NZ_CANNGO010000006.1, forward strand.
GGTTCAAGACATTTGAGCCAAGTGTGCTGTTTGTAAGCAAATTTCAGCTTAGACCAATTGCGGCACGTGTAACGATTTCGTGTTCGGATGGCCTGTGAGGTTTATTTCATATTTGTCATGGACTTAACGGCATGCTCCCGGGCAAAGCCGTGGAACGCGTGCCCCAATTGTGGCCACCGCATCTAACTTCTTGCCCGAAATGGTCAAATTCGCTGACGAATTTCCGCCTCTTTTCCCCTTCAGTCTAACCGGAGATTGCATAACCAGGCCTGTTTACGGATAGTTTCAAAAAACGGTACAAGGTCCTGCTTTACGGCAATTGCTCGGAAAAACCTGGATCGAGGGACAGGCATGACATCGTATAGCACTAAGTTATCGTCAGGTATTGGTCACTTTGTGAGAACATCGGGACGCGCAACAGGACTATTTGCCCTTGTTTTGGGGTCTTTCTTCGTAGGATCCGAGGCCAAGGCTTTTGAAAAGGCCTTTATCACCACAGTCGCAGCTTCGCCTCCTCCGTCCGGGGCACATCAATTATGTCGTCAGTATAGTTGGGCGTGTTCCTCCAAGCGGTCGATATCGCTGACAAGTCAGCAGGAAATGCAGATTATTCAGCAGGTAAATCGCCGCGTGAACGCCACAACCCGCGAGGTGGCTGACCAGCTTCAGTACAAAACCCGGGAAAGATGGGCTTTACCGACGTCTCGTGGCGGTGATTGCGAAGACTTCGCTCTTTTGAAGAAACGGGATCTTATCAAGGCTGGAATCGATCCGAAGAAGCTCCTGATCGCGACCGTTCTGGATAGAAGCCGGAATGGTCACGCTGTTTTGGTCTACCGGTCTGCAAATGGCGATCTTATTCTGGACAACGCGACGAGCCGGATCAAACCCTGGGCGGATACGCGTTACCTGTTTTTGCGGATGCAGGACCCAAATCAACCGCGCCGATGGGTTGGCGTTTACGGGAGTAGCTAATTCTCTTCCCTTCCAGTTTTGATGAAAATTAGAGGAATCGGTGAAAAGGTCACTTTTCACCGGTCTTTGTTTGTTTCTAGGTCAGTCTTTGACTGGATCGCTTGGGCCGTTCCCGCCACCGGACCCGCCGTCTCCGCCGCCGTCGCCGCCACCGGAGCCAGACCCGCCGCCATCACCACCACCGTCGCCGCCGCCGGAACCAGAGCCGCCGCCATCACCGCCGCCAGAGCTGGATCCACCACCGGAACCAGAGCCGCCGCCATCACCGCCGCCAGAGCTGGATCCACCACCGGAACCAGAGCCGCCGCCATCACCACCGCCAGAGCTGGATCCACCACCGGAACCAGAGCCGCCGCCATCACCACCGCCAGAGCTGGATCCACCACCGGAGCCAGAGCCGCCGCCATCACCGCCGCCGGAGCTGGATCCACCACCGGAGCCAGAGCCGCCGCCATCACCGCCGCCGGAGCCTGATCCGCCGCCGTCACCACCGCCGGAGCTAGAGCCGCCACCGGAGCTAGAGCCACCACCGGAGCTAGAGCCACCGCCCGAGCCGCCGCCTTCGTCGGCTGATCCATCACCAGTTCTTTGTGTTGGTGCGCCGATCGAAGCGGTCGGGAAGTCCGTCAGAACAGCGGCAAAGGCCGGGCAAAACTGAAGGGTTCTTGTGAGAATATCTTCGAAGTCGGGACGGCGTTGAATATAACGCAGCATCCGAGCATCGACGACGCTACACGCACAAAGCGTTTCGGTTGAAACAGATTGCTTGGCTGTTCTTACGGTGCACTTTTCTGCAGCCTGTGCCGGAGCACCAGCGAGTAATGGGACTGTGGCTGATGCGAAAACAATGGATAAAAGACGGAACTTGATGCGCATAGCGCGTCTCCTTGAAACTCGTTAACAACTACGTCGTACTTATGCGCTATACTGAATGCCGCGTGTATGAACGACGTCACACTTTGGCCATAAATACACCTTTCTTGAGCCCGATTTACAAGAAGATGTTTGGCTGATTGAGTTGCAGTTAACTCCCCTAAAAGTTGAATGTTCTTTCAAAACAGAGAGAAGGCCTGACGTAACGGCAGGCCCTCAACTTCTCATCATTTTTGAAATGGGTGAAAAAATGTCACACTCATGTCATTGTTTCCAGCCTCACACCAGTCCAAAGGCGGTGTTTTAGGCCGATCTGGACATCCTTTTGCGCTCATGCGGGTCTAGAAACCGCTTGCGCAAACGGATTGCGTTGGGCGTAACCTCAACCAATTCATCGTCGTCGATATAGGCAATCGCCTCTTCCAGTGAAAACTGGATGTGGGGCGTCAGACGGACCGCATCGTCGGACCCGCTGGCCCTGACGTTGGTAAGCTTCTTGCCCTTCAAAGGGTTCACTTCCAGATCGTTGTCACGAGAATGTTCGCCAATCACCATGCCCTGATAAACATCTGTCTGAGGACCGACGAACATGCGGCCGCGCTCTTCCAGGTTCCAAAGCGCGTAGGCAACGGCTTGGCCGTTTTCCATGGAAATCAGAACACCTGCACGGCGACCGGGGATGGGTCCCTTGTGGGGCGACCAGCCGTGGAACACACGGTTTAAGACGCCGGTTCCGCGTGTATCGGTCAGGAATTCTCCGTGGTATCCGATCAATCCGCGGGATGGCACATGTGCGATGATGCGGGTCTTTCCGACACCTGCGGGGCGCATTTCTGCCAGTTCGCCTTTGCGCGCACCTGTAATTTTCTCGATTACTGACCCGGAGTATTCGTCATCCACATCAATGGTGACCTCTTCGATGGGTTCAAGCCGTTGACCTTCTTCTTCGCGAAACAGAACCTGCGGGCGTGAGATGCTGAGCTCGAATCCTTCACGGCGCATGTTTTCGATCAACACGCCCATCTGAAGTTCGCCACGACCGGCGACCTCAAAAGCTTCTCCACCGGGGGTGTCGGTGATGCGGATGGCCACATTGGATTCGGCCTCTTTCATCAGGCGATCACGGATCACACGCGATTGGACCTTTTTACCGTCGCGGCCAGCCAGAGGTGAATCGTTGATCCCAAATGTCACTGTGATCGTAGGCGGGTCGATGGGCTGGGCGGGCAGAGCTTCATCTACTTGCGGGGAAACCAGGGAGTCGGCCACGGTGGCCTTGCTCATGCCTGCGATGGTGACGATGTCGCCTGCTTCGGCCACATCGATGGGTTGTTGGCCCAATCCACGGAAGGCCAGGATTTTGGAGGCACGGAAGCTTTCAATAGGTGTGCCGTCCCGGCTGAGGGCTTTCAGGCCTTCACCCGCTTTCAACGTGCCGCTTTCGACGCGGCCCGTCAGGATGCGCCCGATGAACGGATCACTGCCAAGAGTAGTTGCCAGCATCCGGAACGGTTCGTCCTTGTGTTCGGCCTGCTTGGGTGCGGGCACATGATCCACGACAAGATCAAATAGCGCGGTCAGATCTTTGCGGGGTCCGTCCAGTTCCATGTCAGCCCAGCCTGAGCGGCCCGAGGCATACATGGCAGGAAAATCCAACTGATCGTCATCTGCACCGAGGTTCGCGAACAAATCAAAGCATTCGTCCAGCGCGCGGTCCGGCTCGGCATCGGGTTTGTCGACCTTGTTCAGCACCACGATCGGACGCAGGCCAAGTGCCAAAGCCTTAGAGGTTACGAACTTGGTTTGCGGCATCGGACCTTCGGCGGCATCCACCAGCAAAACAACGCCATCGACCATGCTGAGGATCCGTTCTACTTCGCCACCGAAATCGGCGTGGCCGGGGGTGTCGACGATGTTGATCCGGGTGCCTTTCCATTCGACCGAAGTGGCCTTGGCCAGGATGGTAATGCCGCGCTCGCGTTCGAGGTCATTGCTGTCCATAGCACGCTCTGCCACGGCCTGATTTTCCCGGAACGCGCCGGATTGTTTAAGCAGCTCATCCACCAGGGTCGTTTTACCGTGGTCCACGTGAGCGATGATTGCGATATTGCGCAGGTCCATGAGAGGTCAGCCTTTGAACGGGAAGTTGCCGCGCGCATAACGCGGCACAGGCAATTATACCACCCCTAACCGACAGTCAGTGACCTGTGGTCTTGGAAAACAGGTGTATGATCAGGATTCCCGCCAGGATCATCGACAAGCCAAGGACCGCCGGCCAGTCGAGTTTTTGTCCGAAGACGACAAAACCGATGACAGCGATAAAGAAAATCCCAAGCCCGGACCAGATGGCATAAACAATCCCCACGGGCATGACCTTCAGGGTGAGGGCCATCAAATAAAATGCAAACCCGTAACCGACAACAACTAACACTGATGGCCAGAGCTTTGTGAATTGCTGACTGGCTTGTAAGGCTGTTGTGCCAATTGTCTCGGCAAAAACGGCCAGCAACAGGATCAGATAGGCTTTGGGCATGGCGAAACACCTAAACACAGGGATATCTGGCCCGGTTGAGCACGATACTTCCCGTCTAGGCAAGGAGATTCGATGCCCTGCAACAGTTAAGACGATGACCTAGGGTCAGGTATACCTGACTATGGGTTTTTTCCGTTTGGTGTAAGATTTCCCCATATTTAATGATTTGTTAACGAGTATTGTTCAATGACGACATTTTCAAAATCCGTCATATTTGCTTCGGCTCTTATTGTGGCGCTTGGGTGGCTTGCAGGCGGGGGGTCCGTCTAGATTGCTGTAGCCCCATTTGGTTTATCAGTTAGATGGTTGCGTAGGATAAGCGCCATCCAGAACTTAGCAGGGAAAAAGGAGCTTTCGGGCTCCTTTTTTCTTTGGGCCGGTTATACGCAGGCAGCCTCAGATGCTGAAAAATACTCAGTCAGTTGAGGTTCAAGCCAGGCCCAAAGGTCGGGCGCACCGGCTTCGATGGCAGGGCGAACGCGAGCTTCGATCTGCGCGAACGTAACGTCGTAATCGATCCAGGACCCGCCACCCGTTTCCAGATTGGCGATCGGAGTTTGGAGCCGGTCAATCGCCTTGCCAAATCGCGCATCGTCGCTTTGGGCATTCTCGAATTCATGCCACAGATCAACAAAGGCAAGACGCTGGCTATCCGGCAACATGCCAAACAGGCGTTTCGCAGCGGCTTCCTCCTTCGCGGCTTGTGCGGCGTGATCAACTTGTCCGTGGATCGGATGATCCCCGGCATCAATTTCGACGATATCATGAAGTAAAAGCATCTGCAGAACCCGGTCGATCCTGACATTCGGGCCTGCGTATTCCGACAAGACCCAAGCATACAGCATGATGTGCCAAGAGTGTTCGGCCGAGTTTTCGAACCGATCACTGCCCATCAGACGAGAGGCGCGCAGAATAGACTTCAGCTGATCGGCCTCGGTCAGAAATGGCAGCCTGTTTGTGAACGTGTTATTGTCTGCGCCTTTGTTGGCCAGCAAATCGTGCGCGTGACGGTAGGCATAGGGAAACACACTTTCCAGATAGGCCGCGCGCCCACCATCCAGATTATCCCGAACGACATCCAGATGGTCTGGCCTCGGTTGGGTTGCGCATACGACCTGAAACAGGGGCTGGCACCGATCCAGTATCTTTGCAAATTGCGCGTCCGAGGTCTGATCTGCCTCGAATTCGCGCCACAACGACATGAACTCTTCTGCCTGTTCCGAGGGGAGAAGGCCAAAAAGTTGCACTGCGGCTGCGTGTTCGGATTTCGCGACACTTTCCCAATCCGTGCTCAGGTGAATTGGGTGGTCGCCGACGATGATCTCGACGAGATCATGCAGCAGCAGCATGCGTATGACACGGTCAGTGTTTACATCGGGACCGGCCAGCGGTGCCATGACCAACGCCCAAAGCGCAAGATGCCAGCTATGTTCGGCGGAGTTTTCGGGACGGGACTGGTCGAGCAGGACATTCGCCCGCTCAACTGTTTTTAGTTCATCCGCCCGTTTCAGGAACGTGATCTGAGCCGATAACCTCTCGGTCATTGCTTCTCTATCGCTTTGACCTTCGAGCGGTGATCGGTCAGTCGCTTTATCACGAATTGCCGCGCCTTACGTTCTGCCAACCGCACCCGGACTTCAGTCAGGAATGCCTCTTCCAAAGATTGTGAGGATGCGCCTAAAAGCTCGGAGACTTGCATAAAGAAACGATCATCGCCGGTTTCATCCATGACCTTCATCGTATCTTCCGCCAGTTTCGACGCCAGATTGGTGATCGTATCGGACATTAGCGCGTGGTTTCAGTCAGTCGGCGCTTCACATAGTCGCTGACATCAGTGATCAGCGTGTCCATGTGGCGATCCTGGAAGAAGTGATCGGCACCTTCGACCTCGGTATGGGTGATGGTGATGCCTTTTTGCTCGTGCAGCTTGCTCACCAATCCAGTTGTATCGGCCGGGGGCGCGACGCGGTCCGCGGATCCATTGATGATCAAGCCAGAAGACGGGCAGGGCGCCAGGAACGAAAAGTCATACATGTTGGCCGGGGGCGACACGCTGATGAACCCTGTGATCTCGGGGCGGCGCATCAACAACTGCATTCCGATCCATGCGCCGAACGAAAAGCCTGCGACCCAGCAATGTTTGGAATTGGTGTTCATCGATTGCAGGTAATCCAGCGCCGACGCTGCATCGCTCAGCTCGCCTACGCCCTGGTCGTATTCGCCCTGGCTGCGGCCAACTCCACGGAAGTTAAAGCGCAACACGGTGAAGCCCATGTTGTAAAACGCGTAGTGGAGATTATAGACCACCTTGTTGTTCATGGTCCCGCCGAACTGAGGATGCGGGTGCAGCACGATGGCGATCGGTGCGTCTTTTTCCTTTTGCGGGTGGTAGCGGCCTTCCAGGCGGCCTTCGGGTCCGGGAAAAATCACCTCGGGCATGTGTGCTTTGGTCCTGTCTTTTTCTAATTGGCGCCGGGAATTACTTGACGGTATTCGTCGGGCACCTTAGAACGGTTCTAATTATCACGCTTAGCGAAAACGCGCTGTCCGTCGGAGATACGCACTGGCAGCGGCGGCGTCAATGATTTCGCGCGGATCTGACTAAGAGGACCGGATAATGAAGCTGTCGACCAAAGGACGTTACGCCATGGTGGCGTTGGCAGATATTGCTTTGCAGTCCACTGACAGGCTGGTCACACTGGGTGAAATCTCCGAGCGTCAGGATATCTCACTTCCTTACCTGGAGCAGCTGTTCGTCAAGCTTCGGCGGGCCGAACTTGTCGCATCTGTGCGCGGTCCGGGTGGCGGCTATCGTCTGGCGCGCCCGGCGTCTGAGATTCGTGTGGTTGAAATCCTCAGCGCGGTGGACGAAACGGTTGACGCATTGCAAAAGGGGGCCGGGGCGTCTGGCGCGTCTTCAGGCAGCCGTGCGCAGTCTTTGACCAACCGGCTTTGGGAAGGCCTTAGCGCTCATGTGTATGTGTTTTTGCACCAGACCCGTTTGTCCGACGTCATCAAGAACGATCTTGCGCCTTGTCCGGCAGTTCCGAACCTGTTCGCTGTTGTCGACGATTGATCTAACGGGTTTGAAAGCAACATCATGAGGATTGTTCGGGAAAAGATGTATCCATGACGCGTGTTTATCTGGATCACAACGCGACAACGCCTTTGCGGCCCGAAGCGCGCGACGCGATGATTGCGGCGATGGATGTCTGCGGCAACCCGTCCTCGGTCCACGCCGAAGGGCGCGCGGCTAAAGCCCTGATCGAGCGGGCCCGTGCTCAGGTTGCCAACGCATTTGGCGCTGATGGCGCCGACATTGTCTTCACATCCGGTTCCACCGAGGGTGCTGCATTGACGATGGCAGGTCGCGATCTTCACGGCTCTGCAATTGAACATGACGCGGTAAGGGCTTGGACTATTGAAGATATCCAAGTTCAGAGCAGCGGTTTGGTTGTGGTCGATGATCCTACGAAAGCTACCCTGCAAGTGGCCAACTCCGAAACGGGCATTGTTCAATCACTGCCGTCCGGGCTGGCCGTGACTGACGCCACCCAAGCTTTCGGTAAGCTGCCGATCGCGTTCAACTGGCTCGGCGCTCAGATGGCTTTGATCTCGGCGCACAAACTTGGCGGCCCCAAAGGGGTCGGTGCAGTGGTCATGAATCGTGGTACGGACCTGGCGGCCCAGATCAAAGGCGGTGGGCAAGAGATGGGGCGTCGGTCGGGTACCGAAAATGTCATTGGAATAGCAGGGTTCGGGGCGGCAGCTGAGGCAGCGGTGCGTGGCTTGAACAATGGTGTTTGGGCGCAAGTTGAAGAATTTAGAAATATTCTAGAAAACGCTCTTGAGGCTGGAAATAAATCACCTATTTTTGTCGGGAAAGGTCAAAAACGCCTTCCGAACACGCTGTGTTTCGCATCCCCCGGTTGGAAGGGTGAAACACAGGTCATGCAGATGGATCTGTCGGGTTTTGCGGTCAGTGCGGGCTCTGCCTGTTCCAGCGGCAAAGTACGCGCCAGCGCGGTGTTGACTGCAATGGGATATGATGAGGTGACAGCAGCCAGCGCGATCCGCGTATCGCTGGGCCCTCGGACAACCGAAGAAGACGTGCTGCGTTTCGCCGAAACGTGGTTGGAAAAAGAGAAAAAGCATCGCGCGCGCGCCGCGTGATCTGACGGAGGGTAGAACATGGCCGCATTGGACCAGGCCCAGGTAAAAGAGGGTGTCGATCAGGAAACCGTGGATGCGGTTCGCGAAGTCGGAACCTATAAATATGGCTGGGACACCGATATCGAAATGGAATACGCGCCCAAGGGCGTGAATCCCGATATTGTGCGCCTGATCTCGGACAAGAACGAAGAGCCGGAATGGATGACCGAATGGCGTCTGGCCGCGTTCGAGCGTTGGACCAAGATGGACGAGCCCACTTGGGCGATGGTCCACTACCCGCCAATCGATTTTCAGGACCAGTATTATTACGCGCGCCCCAAGTCGATGGAAGAAAAGCCGAAATCGCTGGACGAAGTCGACCCTAAGCTTTTGGCAACTTACGAAAAGCTGGGTATCCCTCTGAAAGAACAGATGATTCTGGCAGGCGTCGAAGGTGCTGAAAACGCACCTGCCGAAGGGCGCAAAGTTGCTGTGGACGCGGTGTTTGACTCGGTATCCGTAGGGACGACTTTCCAGAAAGAGCTGAAAGAGGCCGGTGTCATCTTCTGTTCGATTTCTGAGGCGATCAAAGAACATCCTGAGCTGGTCAAAAAGTACCTCGGCACTGTCGTGCCGGTGTCAGACAACTTTTACGCCACACTGAATTCAGCCGTTTTCTCGGATGGATCCTTTGTCTACATCCCACCCGGCGTGCGCTGCCCGATGGAGCTAAGCACCTACTTCCGGATCAATGCGGAAAACACAGGTCAGTTCGAGCGGACGTTGATCATCGCCGACAAAGGCTCGTATGTGTCCTATCTGGAGGGGTGCACCGCGCCCCAGCGCGACACCGCACAGCTGCACGCCGCGGTGGTCGAAATCATCATCGAAGAAGACGCCGAGGTGAAGTATTCGACTGTTCAGAACTGGTTCCCCGGGGATGAGAACGGCAAGGGTGGTATCTATAACTTTGTGACCAAGCGCGCCGATTGTCGGGGCGATCGGTCCAAGGTGATGTGGACACAGGTTGAAACAGGCTCGGCTGTGACCTGGAAATACCCGTCCTGCATCCTGCGCGGCAATGAAAGCCAAGGTGAATTCTATTCGATCGCGATTGCCAACAACTATCAGCAGGCCGACACCGGCACCAAGATGGTTCATCTGGGCAAGAACACCAAATCACGGATCGTGTCCAAGGGGATCAGTGCGGGCAAGGCACAGAACACCTATCGCGGGCTGGTTTCGATGCACCCGAAGGCGAAAGACAGCCGCAACTATACCCAGTGTGACAGCCTTTTGATTGGCGACAAATGCGGAGCCCACACGGTGCCGTATATCGAGGTCAAAAACAACTCGAGCCGGGTGGAACACGAGGCGACGACCTCCAAAGTGGACGATGATCAACTGTTCTATTGTCGTCAGCGCGGCATGGACGAAGAAGAGGCTGTGGCCCTCGTGGTCAACGGGTTCTGCAAAGACGTGCTTCAGGCGCTGCCAATGGAATTTGCCATGGAAGCGCAACAGCTTGTCGCGATTAGTCTGGAAGGGTCTGTAGGCTAATGCCGGACAAGTCCCGCCAACGCATCCAAAGGGATGAAGTGCTGACCGCAATGGGTTATGCGCTTCCAGTGCTTGGTGGGTTGTTTGGCGTCGCTTACGTCAACATTAATCATATGGCCTTCATAAACCCGGTATGGGCGGTGGGTGGCGGAGTGACCCTGGGGTGGATTGCGTCGCGTATTCTCCGAAAGTTACTGGGATAGAAATTGAACGGAGCCCAAGTGCTCTGATGCTACACCAAAGGACAAATAAATGCTGGAAATCAAAAACCTGCACGTGAAACTTGAGGAAGAAGACAAGCAGATCCTCAAAGGCGTGGACCTGACCGTCGAGGCCGGTAAAGTGCATGCGATCATGGGGCCGAACGGATCGGGCAAGTCGACCCTCAGCTATGTGCTGTCAGGCCGTGACGGATACGAAGTCACCGAAGGTTCGGTAGATCTCAATGGTGAAGACCTGCTGGAGATGGAGCCTGAAGAGCGCGCCGCCGCCGGCATGTTCCTCGCCTTCCAGTATCCCGTCGAAATTCCGGGCGTCGGCAACATGACCTTCCTGCGCACCGCTGTGAACGCCCAGCGCAAAGCACGCGGGGAAGAGGAGATGTCAGCTGCTGACTTCCTCAAAGAAATCCGCGCCAAGGCCAAGTCTTTGAAAATCGACGCCGATATGCTGAAGCGCCCCGTCAATGTCGGGTTTTCTGGCGGTGAGAAGAAGCGGAACGAGATCCTGCAAATGGCAATGCTGGAACCCAAGCTCTGCATTCTGGACGAAACAGACTCCGGCCTTGATGTAGATGCGATGAAATTGGTTGCTGAAGGTGTAAACGCGCTGCGCGATCAGGGCAGGGGATTCCTTGTCATCACTCACTATCAGCGCTTGCTGGATCACATCAAACCGGATGTCGTGCACATCATGGCTGACGGAAAAATTGTCAAAACCGGCGGTCCCGAACTGGCGCTGGAAGTTGAAAACAACGGCTACTCTGACATTCTTGCCGAGGTGAACTAATGGCTGTCCCCGAGGTTAAACAATCAGCAACCGAGGCTCGATTGGCCACGTTGACGATGCCCGATGCCGGGTGCACCCGTGCTGCGCGCGAAGACGCTTTGGCGCGCGTGTTGGAAACGGGCCTGCCCGGACGTCGCGATGAGTATTGGAAATACACGCGCCCGGACACACTCATCACGTCTGATGCTATGCCGGCCGCAGTGTTGAAGGATGACGAGCCGCCGATTTTCGATAAGCTCGATCGACTGAAAATCGTTTTCGTCGATGGTGTGTTCAGCCCTAACGATTCGGATGACCTGTCTCTGGAAGGCGTCAGTATTGATCGCCTCGAAGATATCTGTTGCAAGGATATTCACTGGGCGAAAGAGCTATACGGTGTGCTTGAGGCTCGTGGTCAGGTTCCGGTGCAACGTCCTTTGGCGGCACTGAACACTGCTTTTGCGTCTGATGGAGTTGCCATCCACGTGACAGGTAAGCCATCCAAACCGATCAATCTGATCTACCGCCACGCGTCCCCAACATCGGACGCTATCCTACATCATGTAGTTCGCGTCGAAAGCGGAGCCGAAGCGACGATTCTGGAAACCGGCCCGGCTGCCTCCCGCTTTAACAAGTGTATGGAGATCGACGTGGCGGACAACGGCACATTGCATCACGTGCGCGCGCAGGGGCGCGATCATGAGCGGCGTGCAGCCACCCATATGTTCACCCGTCTGGGGCAGGAATCGGTCTACAAGTCATTCACCTTGACCGTGAACGGCGTGCTCACCCGGAACGAGCAGATTGTCGAACTGACCGGAGATGACGCTGTTGCTCACGTGGCGGGCGCTTGTGTCGGTGATGGTGATTTCCATCATGATGACACCGTGTTTGTCACTCACGATGCGGTGAACTGCGAAAGCCGGCAAGTCTTCAAGAAAGTGCTGCGCAACGGTGCGACCGGGGTTTTTCAGGGCAAGATTCTGGTCAAAGCAGGCGCTCAGAAAACTGACGGTTACCAGATCAGCCAGTCACTACTGTTGGATGATGACAGTCAGTTCCTGGCCAAGCCCGAGCTTGAGATCTATGCCGACGACGTGGCCTGTTCACACGGGTCGACATCCGGCGCGATTGACGAAACCGCTCTGTTCTACCTGCGGTCTCGTGGCGTGCCGACAAAGGACGCGACCAATATGCTGACCCTGGCCTTTTTGGCCGAGGCAGTAGACGAGATCGAAGACGGTTCCTTGGCCGAAGCCATTGTGAACCGTCTGGAAGGTTGGTTGGCGCGGCGCAGCTGATGCCGGTTTCGTCAGATATCGTGGCAACTTACCGGGGGCCGGGGCGCGTTGTGCGCCGGCTTCTGGATATGGGACCGCGCGAAGACCGGGCGCTGGCATTTGTCATGTCTTTTTGTCTGGTCGCGTTCATTGCGCAAATGCCGGGTCTGGCGCGTCGGGCGCATCTTGAAGGGCTGGAACTGAATATGCTTTTGGGCGGTGCCCTGTTGGGTTCCGTGTTCATATTACCGTTGTTCTTCTACCTATTGGCTCTGATCTCATATTGGGCGGCGCGACTGGTAGGTGGTCACGGAACAGCCTATGGCGCGCGTCTTGCTTTGTTTTGGGCTCTGTTGTCCTCGGCTCCGCTGGTATTGTTGAACGGGCTGGTTGCCGGGTTTATCGGTCCTGGGCCAACATTGACCCTGGTGGGCGGGGTTTGGGTTGCCGTATTTGTTTGGTTCTGGTTATCAGGCCTCAGGCAAGCACAAAGGGTTGCTGTATGAACACGGTCTTCTTCGGCAATCTGGCGGTGCTAACGCTGCGCAAACCAGCGGAAGCTGCGCGCCAGCTGTTGGCCCTGAAACCGGGACGCGAGGTCTTGTGGCTGGCGTTTTTCTTGGCTGTTGTTCTGAATTGCCTTGTGCAATTGGGCATCGACCTGTTCGTTTCGGTGCCTGACATTGATGCTCCGGACAGCGAAACACTGACCGAGACTGAATCGATTCCTTTAGTGTTGCTGAAATCGGCCGGAGCAATGATGTTGAGCATCGTGGCCTTTCTGTTCGTCGGCCGCCTTTTGGGCGGGACTGCGACGTTCGATGATATGATGGTTCTGACGATTTGGTTGCAGTTTCTGCAGATCGCTGCCCTGCTGATCACGCTGGTTCTAAGCATCACCTTTCCGTTTCTCATGCTGTTATTGCTGATGGCGACGGCGGTGCTCAGCCTGTACATCACACTGCATTTTTTGAACGAAGCGCATCAGTTCGGATCCTTGGGCAAGTCTTTTGCTGTCATCCTGCTGTCCGCTCTTGTTGCGGTGCCTTTCGTCCTCATGTTGACCCCAAGCGGGCCCGTCTAGGGAATAAGCCTATGTATGATGTGCAAAACATCCGTTCAGACTTTCCGATCCTGTCGCGTCAGGTGAACGGCAAGCCGCTGACTTACCTTGACAATGGGGCGTCGGCGCAGAAACCGCAGGTTGTGATCGATGCGGTGACCCGGGCGTATTCCGAAGAGTATTCAAACGTGCATCGTGGGCTGCATTATCTGTCCAATCTGGCCACTGAAAAATATGAGAATGTGCGTGGCAAAATCGCACATTTCCTTGGCGCACCCGACGAGGATGAAATAGTTCTGAATTCCGGTACGACGGAAGGGATCAATCTGGTCGCGTATGGCTGGGCCATGCCACGCCTGCAAGCAGGGGACGAGATCGTACTTAGCGTGATGGAGCATCACGCCAATATTGTCCCCTGGCATTTTTTGCGCGAACGGCAAGGCGTTGTCCTGAAATGGGTCGATGTGGATGCAGACGGCGGGTTGGACCCTCAGGCCGTGATCGATGCGATTGGACCCAAGACCAAATTGGTCGCCGTAACACATTGCTCGAACGTTCTTGGCACTGTTGTGGATGTGAAGGCCATTACCGACGGTGCGCATGCCAAAGGTGTTCCGGTTCTGGTCGATGGAAGCCAGGGTGCAGTTCATATGCCTGTGAACGTGCAGGACCTCGGTTGCGACTTCTATGCGATCACCGGGCACAAGCTTTACGGTCCCTCTGCGTCTGGTGCGATTTTCATCAAATCCGAACGTATGGCTGAGATGCGCCCGTTTATCGGTGGTGGCGACATGATCAAAGAGGTCAGCAAAGATCAGGTCATCTACAACGATCCGCCCATGAAGTTTGAAGCCGGAACGCCGGGTATTGTTCAAATCATCGGGTTGGGCGCGGCGCTGGACTACATGATGGAATTGGGGATGGAGAATATCGCAGCCCATGAGGCTGGGTTGCGGGACTACGCCATGCAGCGCCTTAAAGGATTGAACTGGTTACAGGTGCAGGGCATCCGACCTGACAAGGCTGCGATCTTCAGCTTCACACTGGACGGGGCAGGGCACGCGCATGATGTGTCTACTATTCTGGACAAGAAAGGTGTCGCAGTCCGGGCGGGTCATCACTGTGCAGGTCCGTTGATGGATCACCTAGGGCTGACCGCCACATGCCGCGCGAGTTTCGGTCTTTACAACACAACGGATGAGGTCGACACCCTGATCGAAGCACTCGAACTGGCCCATGATTTGTTCGCGTGAAGTGGACTAACCTGTCTAGGCGAAACCGATATGGGCGGCGAAGATTTGCAGTTGCACCCGGATCGGAACAAGGTTAGCTAACGGCCAAGGCACCTGTAGCTCAGCTGGATAGAGCGCTGCCCTCCGAAGGCAGAGGCCAGAGGTTCGAATCCTCTCAGGTGCGCCATTCAACAATCTTAAAAGTCGAAGAATTTTGCGAGTGCAACGGGTCTAACGCGCTGCCGTTCAGTCGCTGCGGGGCAATGTCTTGAGACTTTGGAGATGGAGTCTTTCACAAACAGAATACGGGACTATTGTGTTTGTTCTTTTCAGAAGGCGGGCAGTTTGCGGCACGTTGAAGAACGATCACGTGCTAGCCGAGCACGAATAAGGGCAGGATACTGAGGCTTTGTCGCGTTCGGGCTTAGCCGCGCCATGTGCGGACAACACCGCAGTCCATGTGAACAAAGTTCGAGCGGTAATACTGACCAACACCGCCAGCACGGCACGACATGGCTGCTTTGGCCATCTGAGAAACCGATCTGGACGCCAAACGCAAATCAGCCGCCTGACCCTGCATGTGCAACGAGTTGCGCGCTACGCGGCGGGATTTCGAACGCAGCATCGCGTTGGTCTGGGGTGAGCGATAGCCCGACAACAGCATATACGGCTCACTCGCGTCCAAAAGGTTATGTGAGGCGGCCATGATGTCGATAGTGCGCAGGTCCATGGACTTGCTCTGGTCAGTCCGCCAGTCACGCATGAAGTGGTTCACTTCCTTGACAGCGTCCTTGATATATTTGCCGTCCACCCAATATATCATATCAATCCGCTCGCCAGTGCGACCGGAATACATACGGATACGGCGAATATCGCCGCCACCGCGAAGAAAACCTGCTGCGTTGGAATAGGAAGGTGCTGCTGCGACCGCTGTGGCCGCGAATGCGCCCAATAGGGCACGCCGGGTCATTCCCGAGGTACTGCACTTGGTCATTTTTAGGTTCGTCCCGTACTGTTCCTGCCTGCACACGATGTTACGTGCGCGGTGTTAATTTATTCCCATCCCAGATGCGGAATTTATGGCACAATCAGATTCGGCCGCCAAGAAGTCTTTCAGAGGCATCTTTTCAAGGGGGAATTTTCGGCAGTTTTTTGCGCAAATGACACAGTGCGCCACAAAAATTTCTTAATTGGGTGTCGCGCAGCACGCAGCCGATGCAAACGCGCATCACGCGCGAGCGGAAGCTCTGAGGTAAGGAATTTGTGAATAGACAACAGGCGGGTCCGAAAACCATATTTGTCCGACGCAGCGACTATTGCTCAAGCTATTGAATAACCAAGGTCATCTCATGCTCTCTGTTTTTAGAACCAGTACCAGTGTTTTGCTAACCGCCTGTTTCGCGGCAACGGCCGCGATGGCTAACACCGCTTCGGACATCGCCCCCGATACTGCATTTCAGATGGCAGTTGCCGAACACACCCCGAATGCGACGGGGATCGCTGAGTTTTACAAAGGCAACGGATTTGCGCCGGTTTGGGTGGGGAATACGCAAGAACATGCCCAGCGCCGGGCTGCTTTGATCAAGTCCTTGTCAGAGATGCATCTGCACGGGTTGCCCGCCGCAGGATATGACGTTCAGGCGTTGATCGACCAGATGCAACAGGCTCGTTCGGTTCGGGATCTGGGCGCGGTCGAAGCGGAATTGACCCGGGTTTTTGTCGAATACGCAGATGATCTGTACTCGGGAGCTTTGCGCCCGGCCAGCATCGATGCTGGACTGGTGCGTAAAGTGGAACGGCGCAGTGCCACAGAGCACCTGCAACAGCTTAACACGCACGGGGCAGACTATCTGGATCAGGTTGCGCCACAGACGCTCCAGTATCGCTCCTTGATGAAGCAAAAAATGGCCCTGGAAGCGTTGGTTGATCAGGGCGGTTGGGGGTCTACAGTCCCGGTGACCAAACTGGAATACGGGGATACCGGATCCAGCGTGATCAAGCTGCGCAACCGGCTTGTGGCTATGGGCTATCTGAAACCAACGGCCAGCCCGGTCTATGACGACGCGGTTCTTGCTGCGGTTCAGGCGTTCCAAACGGCCCATGGACTGGCCGCCGATGGCGTTGCCGGAAACGGTACGATCACGGAACTCAACCAGCCTGCTTCCGAGCGGTTGAAAGCAGTGTATGTTGCCTTGGAACGCGAACGTTGGTTGCCACGTGAACGTGGCACACGTCATATTCTGGTCAATCAGGCCGATTTCTCGGCAAAGATCGTCGACGATGGGCAGGTCACGTTTGAGACTCGTGCTGTCATTGGCAAAAACACGCATGACCGTCGCAGCCCTGAATTCTCAGACGAGATGGAGCATATGGTGATCAACCCGAGCTGGTATGTTCCGCGCTCGATCATCACCAAGGAATACCTGCCAAAGCTTCAGTCCAATCCCAACGCTGTTGGCCATATTGAAATTACCGACCGACGCGGCCGCCAGGTCAATCGCGGTGCTGTGGACTTTACCCAATTCACGGCGCGCAATTTCCCGTTTGCGATGCGTCAGCCGCCCAGCAAACGGAATGCGTTGGGTTTGGTGAAGTTCATGTTCCCCAACAAGCACAACATCTATCTGCATGATACACCTCAGAAAAGTTTGTTTTCACGCGAAGTGCGGGCCTTTTCGCATGGCTGTATCCGACTGGCGCAACCGTTTGAGTTTGCTTACGCACTGCTTGCCAAGCAGGAAGAAGACCCCAAAGCGTTTTTCCATCGTATTCTGGGCACCGGAAAAGAGACCAAGGTCGAACTGGAGAACCCGGTTCCGGTGCATCTGATCTATCGCACGGCCTATATAGGGCCGAGAGGCGACGTACAGTATCGCCGCGACGTCTACAAACGCGATAGCAAGATTTGGCAAGCTCTTCAGAAGGCAGGGGTGGCCCTGCCGGACGTTCAGGGGTAATCACAGGGCGCAACTCCTGCCAAAAGGAAGCCCGCATGCAGTTTACCGTTCAGCAAATCGCCGAAGCCCTTGGGGCTGAGTGTCAGGGCGACACGGGTCTCACGATCATTCGGGCAGCCGAGCCGGGTGATGCGGGCCCGACGGATCTGGCGATGGCTATGGCGCCAAAATATGCTGAAGCGCTTTCAAACGGCGATGCGCGCGCGGCCGTGTTATGGGAAGGTGCCGACTGGCAGGCACTGGGTCTGTCCGCCGCAGTATTTGTACCGCGTCCTCGAATGGCGATGGCCGGGATCACCGCGATGCTCGACCGGGGGCAGGGGATTGAACCTGGCATCCACCCGTCTGCAGTGGTTGACCCAAAGGCTCAGATTGCCACGGACGTGTCCATCGGTCCGCTGACCGTTGTGGGCGCGCGCGCCCAAATTGGCGCGGGAGCGGTTATCGGAGCGCACTGCGTCATTGGTCTGGACGTGATCCTTGGCGAAAGCGCCGTTCTGCGCGAAATGGTCAGCATCGGGGCACGAGCCCGGATCGGGGACCGTTTTATCGCACAACCCGGTGCAAGGATCGGCGGGGACGGTTTCAGCTTTGTGACACCTGAAGTTTCGGGCGTCGAGAACGTCCGGAAAACGATGGGGGATCAAGGAGATGCGAAGGCACAGACCTGGTTGCGCATTCATTCGTTAGGTGCCGTAGAAATTGGCGATGATGTCGAAGTTGGGGCCAATTGCACCATCGACAACGGGACGATCCGTAACACATGTATTGGCAACGGCACCAAGCTGGATAACCTTGTTCACGTCGGACACAACACCCGCGTCGGCCAAGATTGCCTTCTATGTGGTCAGACAGGTGTTTCGGGGTCCGTCGAGATTGGCAATAACGTTGTTCTGGGCGGTCAAACCGGGGTCGTCGACAACATCTTTATTGGCAATGGCGTGATATCTGGCGGAGGCACCAAGATCCTGTCCAACGTTCCCGCAGGGCGTGTCATCATGGGTTACCCTGGCATCAAGATGGAAAGCCATACGGATATCTACAAGGCACAGCGCCGCTTGCCTCGGTTGGCACGTGACGTTGAGGCGTTGAAAAAGGCTGTTTTCAAACAGCCTCCGAGCGATTAAATCATCCTCAAACCGGCAATCAGGGGATCGACATGAGCATCAGCGACCGCGTCATCGCAATCATCGCAGAGCAGGCCTTGCTGGAGCCTTCGGATGTAACGCCTGAAAGCACGCTTGAAGATCTTGGGATCGACAGCATGGGGCTGGTCGAAAGCATTTTCTCTATCGAAGAAGAATTCGACATTTCTGTTCCGTTTAACGCAAATGAACCGCAAGCCAACGATTTTGATATTTCCAACGTTGCTGCGATCATCGCTGGGATCGAAAAGCTCGTGTCGGAAAAGGTCTGACGCAAAGTTATGAAACGTGTTGTTATTACCGGCGCCGGCACCATCAACTCGCTGGGCCATTCGGTCCCCGATACACTCGAGGCCATGCGCGAAGGGCGTTGTGGCATCTCCGAGCTTGAGTTTCGCGATGTCGAACGTCTGACCATCAAGATTGGTGGCCAGGTGCGCGGGTTCGAGGCCGAAGGCCGCTTCAACCGTCAGCAAATGACGCTGTATGATCGGTTCACGCAATTCACCCTGACCGCGGCGAAAGAAGCGATTGAGCAATCCGGGATCGAGTTCCACGGTGATATGGCCGCGAGGTCGGGCGTTGTTCTGGGGACAGCAGGTGGCGGCGTTTCGACATGGGATGACAATTACCGCTCGGTCTATGAGGACGGCAAAAACCGTGTGCACCCTTTTGTGGTGCCCAAACTGATGAACAACGCTGCTGCCAGCCATGTGTCGATGGAGCATAATCTAAAGGGGCCCAGCTTTACGGTTTCTACAGCGTGCGCGTCGTCAAACCACGCCATGGCATTGGCCTTTCAGATGGTGCGTAGCGGCGCGGCCCCTGCCATGATTACCGGCGGCGCTGAATCCATGCTGTGTTTCGGTGGGGTCAAAGCCTGGGAAGGGCTGCGGGTGATGTCCAAGGATGCCTGTCGCCCCTTTAGCGCCAATCGAAACGGAATGGTGCAGGGTGAGGGTGCCGGCATTTTTGTCTTCGAAGAATTTGAGCATGCGCGCGCACGCGGTGCTGAAATCCTGTGCGAGGTTGTTGGGTTTGCCATGTCATCGGATGCGGCGGATATCGTTATGCCCAGTAAACAAGGGGCGTCTCGGGCCATGGCCGGGGCCTTGGCTGATGCTGGGTTAAACGCGAGCGATGTAAGTTACATCAACGCACATGGGACGGGCACTGCAGCGAACGATAAGACAGAATGCGCCGCAGTTGCCGACGTTTTTGGCCCGCATGCAGATGATCTGATGATTTCGTCGACGAAATCTATGCATGGCCATTTGATCGGTGGCACCGGCGCCGTTGAGTTGCTGGCGTGCATCATGGCACTGCGGGACGGGATCATTGCGCCAACCATTGGCTACGAAGAACCCGATCCAGAATGTGCGCTGGACGTCGTGCCAAACGAATCCCGCGAGGTCAAAGTCGATGTTGCGATAAGCAATGCGTTTGCCTTCGGTGGGCTGAACGCGGTACTGGCTTTGAAGAAAGTGTGAAACCTGTGAAAGCCACCACCGCCAGGATCGTTAGCGGTGGGTGGTCTTGTTTCGAACGGATTTATCTGACGTTAACGTCCAGACCGTCAAACCCTGCGGTAAAGCCAGACAGAGACATGTCCATTTCCAGGACCTGATCGGGGAAACGTGCCGGAACCAGCGAGAATGTCGCCTTGCTGCCAGCCTTCATCGCGCTGAGGTCACCCTGGCTGAGGCCCAATTGCGCAACACACCCTACGGGAACACAGTGATGGTAGTTGTACAGTTTGCGTGGCGCACCATCGATTGACAGCGCCAACTGTGCCTGCAGCAGTGTTTCCAGCGGGACAATTACATTCGCCCAAGCCACGGCAGCGCCGCCTTCGGGCAGTTTACCGATGGAGACTTCGGCTATCGGCTCGCCTTGCGGACCGTTCAAGACTTGCACGATTGCACAGGGGTCTTCACCGTCCTCTGCTTTGATGCAGGACACGTCCCATTCACCTGATTTCTCTTTGACGAATTGCTCGCCGACGCGCGGACCGGATTCTCCAAGGTCCAGCTCGGTGCCAGTCTCGGCGTTTGGTGTCTCTTCGGTGGGTGTCGCTTCTTGCGCGCTGACTGCGCCACACATCAGAGCCGCAGCCACAGTGTTGAGCGAGAGGATGTTCTTGATCATGAATGCCTCGGGGTTTTGATGATTGATCTTTTTGTTTCGTCTAGCACCCTAATCACCTGGTGTCAGGCGCTAAGCTGTCGGTGGGTCGGAATTTGAACGATTTCTTGCCAAAAGGGTAGAACAACTGCCTTTCAGGACAAGAAAAAGGGAGCCGTTTGCACAGCTCCCTTTCCCGAATTTTTCTCCCCGTCGGACTGGCCGACTTAGTTATGCGCAAATCCTAAGGAAGGGGCACTCAGCGGTCAACTGCTAACCTGAACTTTTAACATACTCATCAGTTCACTTTAATGCCGGAAACTTGAAAAAAGCCGCGCCCGAAGGCACGGCCAGTCGACAGGGAGGAAGTTTGTCCCCCGCAGCATGCACCGCAAAGAGAACGACAAGACTATCGCAGTTAAAGGTTAACTTTGTATGCTGGGCATGGATCGGTGAAAGCGAAGGCAAAAGAACAGATGACAAAAGAATTGTTTATAGGCGGTGCAGGGCAGGAATACAGTCAGCCACAGGGGCTGTCCTTGAAGTACGCCAATCGTCACGGCCTGATTGCTGGCGCGACAGGCACCGGCAAGACCGTGACGCTTCAAATCCTGGCCGAGGGGTTCTCCAGCGCCGGTGTCCCGGTGTTTCTGTCTGACGTCAAAGGCGATTTGTCCGGGTTGGCCCTGGCGGGTAGCCAATCCCACAAACTGCATCAGGCGTTTTTGGATCGGGCCGAGCGCATCGGCTTCTCCGATTTCACTTACGAAGCCTTTCCGGTCACGTTTTGGGACCTATTCGGTGAGCAGGGGCATCCGGTGCGTACCACTGTTACCGAAATGGGACCATTGCTGTTGTCGCGATTGATGGAGTTGAGCGAGGCACAGGAAGGTATTCTGAACATCGCATTCCGTGTTGCCGACGAGGAAGGAATGCCGCTGTTGGACCTCAAGGATCTGCAGGCCCTTCTGGTTTGGATCGGCGAGAACCGGGCGCAGCTTTCGCTGCGCTATGGCAATGTGTCCACGGCATCGATCGGGGCGATACAGCGACGGTTGCTGGTGCTGGAAAACCAGGGCGGCACACGTCTGTTCGGCGAACCCGCTCTGGATCTGGCTGACCTTATGCGGACCGATGACGATGGGCGCGGGGTGGTCAACATTCTGGCGTCAGATCAATTGATGGGGTCACCACGCCTCTACGCGACCTTCTTGTTGTGGCTGCTGAGTGAGTTGTTCGAAGAACTGCCAGAGGTCGGCGACCCTGATAAGCCCAAGCTGGTGTTCTTTTTTGACGAAGCACATTTGTTATTTGATGACGCCCCCAAGGTGCTGGTGGACAAGGTCGAGCAAGTCGCGCGTCTTATCCGATCCAAAGGCGTCGGTGTCTATTTCATCACGCAGAATCCAGCAGATATTCCGGAAGATATCCTGGGGCAGTTGGGAAACCGCGTCCAACATGCGTTAAGGGCGTTCACAGCCCGCGACCGCAAGAACTTGCGCATGGCCGCCGAGACTTATCGCGAAAATCCAGCCTTCGACACCGAAGTTGCAATCCGCGAGGTCGGTGTTGGTGAGGCGGTTACATCGATGCTTCAGAAAAAGGGCGCACCGGGTATCGTCGAGCGCACTTTGATTCGCCCACCAGGGTCGCAACTGGGGCCAATTTCGGATGCAGAACGTCAGGCCATTTTGGGTGCATCGCCAATGGCGGCCAAATACGACACCGCGATTGACCGGAAATCCGCATTCGAAATACTTCAGGCCCGGGCGGAAGCGGCCGCAAAGGCTGCAGAGCGCGCCGAGGCAGATGAAGTAACGGAACAGCAGAGCCCTATGGAGCGTGAATACGCCTCGGCCCGCAGGTATTCCGGAGCTCGGGTGGGTCGATCCTCCTCGCGCGCAGTGCGCAAGAAGGACACATTTGCATCAGCCATGAGTTCGGCTGTTATCAAGGAACTGAAGGGAACAACCGGTCGCCGCATTGTTCGCGGCATCCTCGGAGGTTTGTTTCGTAGCCGGTAGAAGTTGGTGGCGGCGCGATCAAAAGCGCCGCATCCTCACTTCAGCTGGCGTTGACCTTCCTGTTTGCAGTAAGCGTCAGCTTCCGGCACCGACATTTTGTCAGCCGGGAAATCAATGGCACGATCCCAGGTAACGCGGTCCGGACGATAAAGTTGGCACGTGACCACGCCTTTGGGGGTCTGAACCTTGACCGGAGTCGTTTCCAGATCTTCCGGTGAAGGAATGCATGCTGTGAGTGCCGCAAGGACGGGCAGCAGCACAGTGGCTTTGGCGAGTGGTGTCTTCATGGGATACTTTTGCTCTTTTTAGTGAGTCTCAATGATCGTTACAGATCGGCTAAGCGTGTGTGAGTGAGTGCCGACAACACAACGCACCAAGTGGCCGGTGCGGTGTCCCCGTTTAGTCAGAAAATCGTTAAGAATCAAGAAACCGGGCTGTCCTACAGGCGCAGTTTCGCTGATCTACATGGTTTTTGCTCTATTTCTCGGGGATCAGGCCTCTTGGGCTAAATCTGAGAACAATCAACAGCACAAGGCCCATGGTGAACAGTCGCATATGCGCCGCGCTTTCGATCAGATGCACCTTAAGCACGCTACCATCCGGCATGCCCGAGGTGATCAGGTTCATGATCCAAAGCCCCATAGGCTCGACCTGCACCCAAAGGAACCAGATCAAAAATGCACCTAGTACTGCTCCGAAGTTGTTTCCTGATCCGCCGACGATAACCATCACCCAGACCAGAAACGTAAAGCGCAACGGGTTATAGGTCCCCGGCGTAAGTTGTCCGTCCAACGTCGTCATCATTGCCCCGGCAATACCGCAGATCGCTGAGCCCAGAACAAAGATCTGAAGATGGCGACGGGTGACATCCTTGCCCATCGCCTCAGCTGCAACCTCGTTGTCACGAATGGCACGCATCATTCGACCCCAGGGGCTTTTGAGCGCCATTTGTGCCATCCAAAGCAATACAAGCAACACAATCATGAACAGCAGCGAGTAGCCCAGCTTCACAGACAGTGTGGAAGCAATGACTGGGTCCAGACCAAACCAGTCAGCCCGTGCAATAAAGCTGGGGTCGTTTTGCAGTTCGACCTCATATCCGACCACCGGGGCCGGGCGGGGAATGCCGTAGACGTTCTTGACACCGCGCGCCAACCAATCCTCATTCTTCATGACTGCGATGACAATCTCGGCAATGCCAAGCGTGGCAATTGCCAGATAGTCCGAACGCAGACCCAGTGCCGTCTTGCCAATCAGCCATGCAGCCCCTGCAGCCAGCAGTCCACCTGCGGGCCAAGCCAACAGTACAGGCAGGTTCAGGCCACCGATGTTACCCGCAACTGCGGGATTGATGGCCTCGATCGCGACCGCGTTGGGATCAAAGACTGCACGATAGACAAAGAAACCAATGATGAGAATGGCGACGATGACCAGAGTTTGCGCGCGCCCCTTCGGCATTTTCTGCGCGGCCAGCACTGCGGCAACAACGGTTACTGCCCCCAGCAAAAGGGCCAACACAACACCGTAGCCACCCTGCGACCACGCCCCCGGAGTGGGAGGTGTCGACACCAAAACAACCGCCAATCCACCCAGCGCCACGAAACCCATGACACCGACATTGAACAAGCCGGCAAAACCCCACTGCAGATTCACGCCAATCGACATAATGGCCGAGATCAGGCCCATATTCAGGATCAGGATTGCAGAGTTCCAGCTTTGCGTGAAGCCAGTCAGCAGGATCAAACCCCCAACGACCGCGAAAAGCAGCGTATTTTTGACTGTCTCGGTCATACCGCTTTTCCTTTGAACAGGCCTGTGGGCTTAAACAGCAGCACGATCAGCAGGATGACAAAGCTGACGGCGAATTTGTAGTCGGTGGACAGAAGCTGCACCAATCCCGACGGTTCCAGATTTTCTGGAGCGACATAAGTCAGCACCTTTTTCCAGGCATAGGTGATCGTGACTTCGGAAAAGGCGATAATAAAGCCGCCGGCAATGGCACCAAGCGGGCTGCCCAAACCGCCGACAATCGCCGAGGCGAAGATCGGCAGCAGCAACTGGAAATAGACAAACGGCTTAAAGCTCTTGTCGAGGCCATAGAGCACACCGGCAGTTGTCGCCAAGGCCGCCACCAGGATCCAAGTGATCATCACCACGCGTTCCGGATTGATCCCCGACAACAGCGCCAGATCCTCGTTATCGGAATAGGCGCGCATGGATTTTCCGGTGCGGGTCTTGTTGAGGAACCAGAACAGGGCCGCAACTGCAGCAACGGCGACCACGACCGTAATGACCTGTGAAGTGCGGATCGCCAAGCCTTCGCTGAGCCCTGTCCAGGCCTTGAAATCCCGTGCTTTGATCAGGAACCGCGCGCCGTCCGAAAACCTTTGGTCATCCGGGCCTATGATGAACCGGACCAGGCCGTTCATGATGAACATCACCCCCATCGACACGATCACCAGTATGACCGGTTTGGCTTTTTGTTCTCGGTAAAAGCGATAAACGAACCGGTCAGTGATCAGCACCAGAAGGATACATCCCAAGATCGCAAAGGGTAGGGCGAGAAGAGCGGTCGGTAACGGACCAAAGCTGACGCCAGCGGCCTGCATACCCCATGTCACCAAGACGGCGATCATTGCACCAAAGGCCATCGTGTCGCCATGGGCAAAGTTGGAAAACCGCAGGATGCCATAGATCAAGGTGACACCCAGCGCCCCAAGTGCCAATTGACTGCCATAGGCAATCGCAGGCACGATCACAAAGTTCGAAAGCGCAACAAGCGCGTTTAGTAAGTCCATCAATTCTTCTCACTGTCCGGGTGCGGCTTTATGGCATAGCGTTGTGAGAAGACACAACATTTTGTGGCCTGTTTTTTGCCTTTATGACGCTGCAGTACAAGGTTTTGAACAGTTACGTTGCCGTTTCATCGCATGCGGGAAAACGCTGTCTGGCGGTCGCGTCCGCCAGACAAAGTTACTGCCTAAGCGTCGACCTGGATGCAGGTGCCGCGGTCGGTTCCAACATGGGGACCTTTGATCGAGAGGTCGTAGGTCATATCCTCGGTATGGATTACGAAAGTCACCACATTGCCGCCTTCGATATGAAGAAAGGTCATGTTGCCAACACCTTTCAAGATAGTCGCATCGCCTTCGATACTCTGTGTGGCGATGCGACCCTTGTCACCTTCCGCAGCTTGGTTCAGGCGCACTTCGCTTCCATCGCGATCTGACACGCAGACGAAGCGGCGTTCTTCTGCTGCTGCAGCCGTGGCGAGTAGGGCGGTCACGGCCACGCACATCCATTTTTTCATTGTTTGGTCCTGAATAGAGTTTTTCATTCAGAAGGTTCGCTGATTTCACGGAACCAAATCTGTTTGTCCGGGAAACCGTTTCCTTCACAGCGCCCGGCGCTAAACGCACAATGTGACCGGATTGCAGCCGAGGCGTGGAAATCTTGGGATGAGGGGTGAGTTTCTAAGGGCGTTTGATGCTGAGAACTGTCAGCTGGTCCTGTTGGAATAGGCGGTCAAGTGGTCGTCGGAACCAGGGCGACGTTAAAGAGCGCCACATGGGGGTTAAGGAAATCCATCCTACTTACCATACTCCGGACAGATCATCTTGATTGTTTCAAACCGCGCTTCGGCGCTGTTCCGTTTTATATACAGCCTGAACCAAAAGTTCTGATTCTCCCAAAGATCAACAACCTCGTCGTCGTTGCTTGCGTCCGCTTCGAACACAAAAGCATATGACTGTTCGTCGTATGGTGAGATCTGCTTGCCATAGAGCCAATCATTCAATCGGAATTCCATTGCTTCACCTGAAACGAAATCGAACTTGAACCAAATCGGGAGAGGGACAGGCACTCTCGAATAGCGCGCAAAGTCGACCCAAGCGATTTCATCCACTCTCTCAATAAGGTCGTATGGATTGTTCCCATTCTGCTCATTTATTGGTGCCATGAAGACCGTCGTTGTAACGATCAGTTCGCTTTTTTCGCGCGTCATTTTGCAGAGCTTTTGAGCGTCACATCTTTCAACAATTACACAATCATATTTCTCGAGCCCGCTTACAGGTCCAATAAATGCCATAGCTGTCCGGGGCAGAACGCTCAGAATTAGCGAGAAAATTGCCTTAATCATCCTCACCCCCCCAAGAAACTCTTCCGAACCTCCGGGTCCGCCAGCAATTCCTTGCCCGTTCCGCTATACGCATTCCGCCCCTGAACCAGCACATATCCCTTATCCGCGATCTCCAGCGCCTGCCGGGCGTTCTGTTCAACCATCAGGATCGGCAGCCCGGTGCGTGAAACCTCGATGATCCGGTCAAACAGTTCGTCCATTACGATTGGTGAGACACCGGCCGTCGGTTCGTCCAGCATCAGCACTTTGGGCTGGGTCATCAGTGCCCGGCCGACGGCGACCTGTTGGCGTTGGCCGCCCGACAGCTCTCCGGCTGCCTGGTTGCGTTTGTCGCGCAGGATCGGAAACAGTTCAAACACCTGCTCCATCGTCTCGGAAATGTCGTCACGACGGATGAATGCACCCATCTCGAGGTTTTCCTCGACCGTCATCGAGGTAAAGATATTCTGCGTCTGAGGCACAAACCCCATACCCCGGATCACACGATCTTGTGGCGTGAGGTTGGTGATATCCTCGCCATCCAACCGCACCGAGCCGGCGCGAACGTCCAGCATCCCGAATACGGCCTTCATTGCAGTTGACTTACCCGCGCCGTTGGGACCGACGATGACTGCGATTTCACCTTTATCAACTGCGATGGTGCAGTCATGCAGGATGTCCGGCCCTCTGCCGTACCCGCCTGTCATGGTGTCACCGATCAGGAAGGGGCCGCCTTCGACCTTGGAAACCGGGCCGCTTTTCGTGTGGGCGGGCGTCATTGTCCCGATTCCGGCGGTATTCGTGATCGAAGCGTCCTTGTTGCCGTGATCGTCCTGGTATGGGTTGTCGCTCATGCGCCAGCCTCCAGCTTGTCTTTGTTCTTCAGGCCAGTGCCAAGATAGGCCTCAATGACATGCTCATTTGCTTTGATCTCGTCGAGCGTGCCCTGAGCCAGCACCTTGCCTTCGGCCATGCAAATGACCGGGTCGCAGATCTTACCGATGAAATCCATGTCGTGTTCGATCACGACAAAGGTGTATCCGCGTTCTTTGTTCAGGCGCAGGATCGTGTCAGCGATGGTCATCAGCAGGGTGCGGTTCACACCGGCGCCGACCTCGTCCAGAAACACGATTTTGGCGTCGACCATCATGGTGCGGCCAAGTTCCAGCAGCTTTTTCTGCCCGCCGGAGACCTGACCGGCCTTATGATCGGCCAGATGTTCGATGGTCAGAAATTCCAGAACCTCGTCTGCTTTGGCTTTCAGTGCACGCTCTTCATCCGCGATCCGTTTGCGTCCGAACCAGGTGTTCCACAGCGATTCACCGGATTGCGCGCCGGGCACCATCATCAGGTTTTCGCGGCAGGACATTGATGAGAATTCGTGCGCGATCTGGAAGGTTCGCAGCAGGCCTTTATGAAACAGATCGTGTGGGGGCAGGCCAGTGATATCTTCGCCATCCATGAACACCCTGCCACTGGTGGGCGGCAAAACCCCGGCGATGACGTTGAACAGAGTGGTTTTTCCGGCCCCGTTTGGCCCGATCAGGCCAGTGATCGACCCTCGTTCGATTTCCAGCGATGCCCCATCCACCGCGTGAAATCCGCCGAAATGCTTGTGCACGTCTTCAACGACGATCATGTTTTCCCCTTGCCTCATCCCCGAAAAACAGGTGCGGCCTTTTGTCATTGAAACAGCCCAGGCACAAGGCCCGGGCTGCTTTGTTTTCGAGCTGTTTACTTCAGATCAACGGAAGCTGACGGTCTTGTTTTCACCGTCGGTCACTTCGATCTCGCGGTAGGAGCCCGCGCTTTCACCGGGGCCGATCAGCTCAACACCGGATGCTCCGACATAGTCGATCTCTTCGCCTGCTGCCAAAAGCTCCAGACCCTTGGCCAGTTCACCCGGATAGATTTTTTCACCTGGTGCGTTGGCCACATCCATGACTTTCGCGGCATAATCTGCAGGGGTTGTCGAACCTGCGGCCTGCATGGCTAGCATGAACAGCGCCGCTGCGTCGTAAGATTCAGGCGAATACGGAGATGATCCGTCAAAGCCTGCAGCTTCGGACAGGGCAAAGTACTTTTCAGCGCCTTCACCACCCGAACCCGCGATCTGACCGAACGAGCCGTTCAGGTCAGCGCCCACATTGGCAGGCAGCGAGTCACCGATCATCCCGCCGGGCAGACCGAATGTGTCGAACGCGCCGCTGTCCAGCGAGGATTGGATAATACCCAGACCACCTTGATCCAGATAACCCGCGACGACAAGAATGTCGCCTCCGGCCGAGGCCAGCGCTCCAACTTCGGCCGAGTAATCCGCCTTGCCGTCTTCATGCGCAGCCACGATGGTCACTTCGCCACCGGCAGCTTCGAACGAAGACTGGATCGCGTCGGCCAGACCTTTGCCATAGTCGTTGTTGGTGTAGGTCAGCGCGATAGAGTTGATGCCGCGATCTTGCAGGATGTCCGCCATCACCTGACCTTCACGCGCGTCCGAAGGCGCGGTGCGGAAGAACAGGCCATTGTCTTCCATGGTCGACAGACCGGGCGAGGTAGCAGAGGGTGAGATCATCACCATACCGTTCGGAATGGCGACATTCTGCAGAATCGCACCTGTCACACCCGAGCAGTCTCCGCCGATGATGCCAGCAACACCGTCGGCAATCATACGTTCGCCGTTCGATGTGGACAGACCGTTGTCGATACAACCCGTGTCTGCACGCATACCAACGACCGTGGCCCCATCAAGCAGTTTGCCCGATTCTGTAACTTCGGCGATTGCCATCTCGGCTCCTGAACCCATCGCGGGGGCCAGCGATTCGATCGGGCCGGTAAACCCGATCAGAATACCCAGTTTGACATCTTCGGCCATTGCGGCGCCCGCCAACAATGCGGTTGCTGCAGTTGCAGTAAGCAGCTTTTTCATATGGTTACTCCCTGATTTTATCTTCTTTCTGCGCACGACCCTAGGCAAGCTGCTCAAAAAAGAAAAGTCCTAACGAAAAAGTGCTTTTGCATACATTAATTCTATTTGTTTTGTTGGCGCTGCCGGGTTTCGGTGGTGTTTCAATACTTGGTGGAGGGCGAAGATGATCCGGCTTGTTGCGATTCTCATTTTGACTTGGGCGACCGGTACGGCCCATGCGGACACCTTGCAAACTGCGTCAGGCCCAGCCCGTGTCACGCAAATGTTGAAAGGTCTGGACACGCCGTGGGCCGTGGGCATTTTGCCGGACGGTAGTTTCCTGGTTACGGAACGCGACGGCGACCTGCTTTACGTCAGCAATGGCAAAACGCAGCCTGTGTCTGGCGTGCCCAAGGTTGCTGAATCGGGGCAGGGCGGCTTGCTAGATGTCACCGTCGCAGAGGATTTCAGCCAAAGCCGAGAGGTGTTTCTGTCCTTCTCTAAACCGCAAGCAGATGGGGCCGGAACGGCGGTGGCCGTGGCGCGGTTGTCTGAGAATGGGCAACGCCTGACAAATCTGCGCGTCATATTCGAGGCTATGCCCGGCGGAGCGGGTGGGCGGCACTTTGGCTCGCGCGTGGTCGAGGCCAGAGATGGCACACTGTTCATAACTCTCGGTGATCGGGGCGACAGGCCCTCTGCGCAGGACAGATCAAACCACATGGGTTCTGTCATTCGGATTACGCGTGACGGTTCAGTGCCTGCCGACAATCCATTTATAGGGCAGCCTGATATCCGTCCTGAAATCTGGTCCTTTGGTCATAGAAACCCGCAAGGCGCAGGGTTGGATTTAGATGGGCAACTGTGGGTGTCCGAACACGGTGCGAGGGGCGGGGATGAGGTTAACGCTATCCGCAAAGGATCAAACTACGGGTGGCCGGTGATCTCTTACGGTACCCATTATTCCGGGGAGAAGATCGGCGAGGGAACATCGCAAGCCGGGTTGGAACAGCCCGAACACTACTGGGACCCGTCTATCGCGCCATCGGGGTTGCTGGTGTATTCCGGCAAGCTGTGGCCCCAGTGGAGGGGTGACATCTTTGTCGGCTCGCTCAAGTTCGACTATATCGCGCACCTGGGGGGATCGCCGCTGCGCGAGGTTGAGCAGATCAAAGGGCCGGAAACCGAACGCGTTCGTGACATTGTCGAAGCTCCGGATGGATCAATCTGGTTTATATCGGTCGGGCAGGGCGCCGTGTATCGCATGACGCCCGGCTGAGACCTCAGACCGACAAACGCCCGCTTTGCGTTCCGCGTTCGCGGTAGGGCGTGGTGTTGTAATGCGCCCGGTAGCATTTCGAGAAATGGCTGGGTGAGGCAAAACCGCAGGCAAGTGCCACGTTGATTACGCTCATATCTGTCTGCATCAGCAGGTTGCGCGCCTTATGCAACCGCAGCTCCATATAGTAACGCTTGGGCGATCGGCTGAGGTACCGACGGAACAGCCGCTCAAGCTGTCGGGTGGACATGCCGACATCCTTGGCCAGAATCGAAGGCGAGATCGGCTCTTCGATGTTCTTTTCCATCATCAGGATAACCTGGCTGAGTTTGGGGTGACGCACACCAATGCGTGTTGGTGTCGACAGGCGCTGCGTGTCCTGGTCCGTACGGATCGAGGAATAAATCATCTGATCCGCGACTGCGTTTGCAAGATCTTCACCAAAATCATCGGCAATCAGTTTGAGCATCAGGTCGATCGATGAAGTCCCACCGGCTGTGGTCATGCGGTTTCCATCGATCAGAAACACCGATTTGGTCAGCTCAACGCTGTCGAACTCCTCGGCAAAACTGTCCGAATTTTCCCAATGGATCGTCGCGCGTTTGCCATCCAGCAACCCGGCTTTCGCCAATGTATAAGCCGCAGTGCACAGCCCACCAATCTTTAGCCCCTTGCGCGCTTCACGGCGCAACCAGTTCAATACGCGCTTGGTGGTAGCGGCCTGAACGTCTACGCCACCGCAGACCATTATAACCTGGTCGCGCTGTAGCTCGCCCAGGTCTGAATCCAGCTTAAACGTGGTTCCAGATGAACAGGATACGGTTTCTCCACCTTCTCCTGCCAGAGTCCATGTGTATATGGTGCGATCAGCCATACGGTTGGCGATGCGCAGGCTATCCAGAGCAGATGCAAAAGACAGCAACGAGAACTTGTCCAAAAGGACAAAAACAAAGCTAACTGGTTTATCCGTGCGGGCGTCCACAGTGACAACTTGGCGTTGCTCTTGCATGGCGATTTGTCCTTGAATTGGCGACGGCTGCACCTACGTCGCGTCTGAGTTGCCAGACACCATGCTCAAAGCTTCTTTACCACGTCAAGAGGTGCAAATCGGATATGGCCACTCTTCCCTGCTTTTTGTATAGAGACCACCTGAAATACATCAGCGGAGAACTAAGCTATGACTGAGTGGCAAAAAACGAGCTGGCGCAACAAGCCCCGGGTTCAGATGCCAGAGTATACCGACGCGGCCGCGCTGGCCAAAGTCGAGGCTCAGCTTTCACAGTATCCCCCGCTGGTCTTTGCCGGTGAGGCACGGCGTCTCAAGCAACATCTTGGTGCCGCTGGTCGCGGTGAGGCCTTTTTGCTGCAGGGTGGGGATTGCGCTGAAAGCTTTGAACAATTCAGCGCGGATGCGATCCGCGATACGTTCAAGGTGATGCTGCAGATGGCCATGGTTTTGACCTATGGAGCCAAGGTTCCGGTGGTGAAAGTGGGTCGCATGGCCGGCCAATTCGCCAAACCTCGCAGCGCGCCGACCGAGGTTATCGACGGCGTAGAACTGCCCAGCTACCGTGGCGATATCATCAACGAACTGGCCTTCACGCCCGAATCCCGGATTCCGAATCCTCAGAAAATGCTGCAGGCCTACACGCAGGCCGCCGCGACTCTGAACCTGTTGCGCGCGTTTTCGACCGGTGGTTTTGCGGATATGAGCATGGTGCATTCGTGGACGCTGGGCTTTACCGATGAACAGGACGTTCAGAAGTATTCTGAAATTGCCGACCGAATTCAGGACACCATCGACTTCATGGGTGCGGCGGGGATTACCGCAGATACAACGCATGAGTTCTCGACCGTCGAATTCTACACAAGCCATGAAGGGCTGTTGCTGGAGTATGAAGAGGCGCTGACACGTTTGGATTCCACCTCGGGCAACTGGCTGGCCGGGTCCGGGCACATGATCTGGATCGGTGATCGCACCCGTCAACCCGATGGGGCACATGTCGAGTTCTGCCGCGGGGTTCAAAACCCCATCGGCCTGAAATGCGGCCCGACCACCTCGGCCGAAGACCTCAAGGTTTTGATGTCCAAGCTGAACCCGGAAAACGAAGAGGGTCGCCTGACCCTGATCGCGCGTTTTGGCGCTGGCAAAGCAGGTGAGCATCTGCCGCGTCTGGTCAAGGCCGTGAAAGAAGAAGGCGCCAATGTCACTTGGGTTTGTGATCCGATGCATGGCAACACCATCAAGTCGGCGACAGGCTACAAAACCCGGCCCTTCGATTCGGTATTGCGCGAAGTGCGCGACTTCTTTGGTGTTCATCAGGCCGAAGGCACCATTCCCGGCGGCGTGCACTTCGAGATGACCGGTCTGGATGTCACGGAATGCACCGGTGGCGTGCGTGCAGTGACCGAAGAGGATCTGTCCGACCGCTATCATACCGCATGCGATCCACGCCTGAATGCGTCTCAGGCGTTGGAGCTGGCCTTCCTTGTTGCTGAAGAACTGACCAATTTGCGTCGCGATCGTTCAAAGCGCCAAGCAAGCTAAGACATCTACGAGTTATCGGGAAGCGGCGGGTTATTGATCCGCCGTTTTTCGTTGGTCAGTCGTCTCTGGAAACGACCAGTCGGAGGTGGTTTCGGGGTCGCTTGAGTTCTGACTGATCTTCCGCAAAGCCGGCAGCATTTTCCAGTTCGGGTTTCGCGGACACGTGCATGTCTGACAACAGTTTGAGGCGTCTGTCGGATATGGCAAAACGGCGCGGTGTTGAGCCAATTGTACCGTCGCTCACCATGATGCCAAGAACCCGGCTCACATCTCCCAGGTCACTTTGTAGGGGAAGAAGTATCATGCGCGCCTGCAACCGCGCGCGACCCAGCGTGCCAGCCGACACGACACTTAGCTCTGCCGTCGCGGGTGCGGAGAGGACTTGTTCAAGCACGTCTTTCAAATCCGCTCGCGCATCAGGTTCAAAAAAGGATGTCAGCGGCATTCCCCGAACCTCCATTCCCGCGAGTTTGTTCAGATGGCTGCCAGCCAGGCGAAACCGCGCAAGGCCCGGCGCGATGCGTTCCAGAATGAATGTGTATTCCAGAACATTCTCTAACCCGCGCGGATCAACCTGCGACCGTTTCGGAACGCCGTCGCCTGTCAGTAATGCGGTCCAGTAAGCCTCGGCCTGGCGGATCGGCGAGAGGCTGCGCCCACTGTCAAAGCGATCCATTGCGACGATCTTTCCAAATCCTGGCCCGGAACCAATCCCGAAAAAGGTTTTCATTTCCATCACCCTAACATCAAACCGCCGCCATTTTCATAAAATGCGAGACATCGCATATGTCGGCGGCCCAAAAGCCTCTGCTCTGGTCAGTTTGACTCGGGTTAAGACAATTTTGGAGTAATTCTTTAATGAATGGTTAACTTCTGCGGATCAATTGCGGCGTCAGCAAAGTCTTGCTCTGGACCGGTCAATGGCATTAGGTGCGGCAGGCGGCAGAAGCAGCGCAGTGACAGAAAGGGCAGTCATGATCAGATCCATGACCGGGTTTGCCTCGGGCAAGGGGGCATTTGGCCCGCATAGCTGGACGTGGGAACTGCGCAGCGTGAACGGCAAAGGGCTGGATTTACGCATTCGGGTCCCGGAATGGCTGACCGGGCTAGAGGTTGCGTTGCGCGGTACCCTGTCTAAGTCTCTGAGCCGCGGAAACGTGACGCTATCCATGCGTCTCAGCCGCGATGAGGCAGATGCCGAACTGGCGTTGAACGAAGCCGCGATGGCCGATGCGATGGATGCTTTGGTGAAAACACAACAGATGGCCGAGGCGCGTGGGGTGTCCCTGGCGTTATCCAGTGCAACGGATCTGCTGGCGATGAAAGGGATGATGGAGGCCGGTACAGACGCCGATGATCCAGGCCCCTTGGTTGCGCATCTGACGTCCAAGTTCCCCGAACTTCTGAGTGCATTCATAGACATGCGTCAAACTGAGGGCGAAGCACTTGCTGGTGTACTGACATCTCAGTTGGATCAGGTTGCCTCTTTGACAGAACAAGCCGCAGAGCTGGCTGCACAGCGCAAGGACAAGATGGCGGATGCGTTGCGTGAAAATCTGGCGCGCGTAATGGATAACACACAGGGTGCAGACCCTGATCGCGTGGCGCAAGAACTGGCTTTGATCGCGGTCAAAGCGGACATTACTGAAGAAATTGATCGTTTGATTGCCCATGTGGCAGCTGCGCGTGACCTGCTGGGTCAAGACGGGGCCGTTGGGCGCAAGTTGGATTTCCTGATGCAGGAGTTCAACCGAGAGGCAAATACACTGTGTTCAAAAGCGCAAAGCGCTGATTTGACGTCCGTAGGGCTTGAGCTGAAAGCCGTGATCGACCAGATGCGTGAACAGGTGCAAAACATTGAATAGAAATGGGAATGACTGAAATGGCGCACCGCCGGGGTCTACTAATTATTCTCTCCTCGCCTTCAGGGGCGGGAAAGTCCACTTTGGCGCGACGGCTGATGGCATGGGACAGCGACCTGGAGTTTTCGGTGTCCGCGACGACCCGCGACCCGCGCCCCGGAGAAGAGCATGGGCGCGAGTATTACTTCCTCAGCGAGGATGCCTTCAGACAGCAGGTGTCCGAAGGTCAGATGCTGGAACATGCCCACGTGTTCGGCAACTTCTACGGCTCTCCTGCAGGACCGGTGCGGGAATCGATCAATGCCGGACGGGATGTGTTGTTCGATGTGGATTGGCAGGGCGAGGTTCAGATCAGGAACTCGGATCTGGGAAAGCACGCGCTGTCGATCTTCATTCTGCCTCCATCGATCCCAGAGCTGCGACGCCGGCTGGAAACACGTGGTCAGGACAGCGAAGACGTAATCGCTAAACGCATGCTCAAAAGCTGGGACGAGATCAGCCACTGGGGGTATTACGACTACGTTCTGGTGAATGACGATCTGGATGCAACCGAAGACAAGCTGAAGACAATCGTCAGCGCAGAACGGATGCGACGGATCCAGCAGCCCAGCCTACAAGACCATGTAAGAACCCTGCAAAACGAATTTGAGGGATTGTCATGACACTCTACGCCTTGGGCGCGCACACGCCGCAGATTCACGAAGACACCTGGGTGGCACCGGATGCCAATCTGGTCGGGAAAGTTGTCCTGGAGCAGGGCGCCTCGGTTTGGTTTGGATGCACGATCCGGGCCGATCATGAAGAGATCCGTGTAGGTGCTGGCAGCAACGTTCAGGAAAACTGCGTCATGCATATCGACGCCGGATATCCTTTGATCATCGGTCAGAACTGCACCATCGGGCACAAGGTTATGCTGCATGGCTGTACGATTGGTGACAACACCCTGATCGGAATGGGTGCCATCGTTCTGAACGGCGCAAAGATCGGAAAGAACTGCCTGATTGGGGCAGGGGCGCTGATCACTGAAAACAAAGAGATCCCGGACAATTCCCTTGTTATGGGGTCGCCCGGTAAGGTTGTTCGACAACTGGACGACGCTGCTGCGAGGAAAATTACGTTTAGCGCGCTACACTATCAGGAAAACATGCGCTTGTTTCGTGAAACGTTGACACAAACCTCTTAGGTACTTTGACAATCAGAGTTCCAAACCATGTCCACAGACTTACTTGAAGAATTAGTGTCAGCCATTCCTATGCCCGCATTGATGGTCGATCAGACCGAACGCATTATTGCGGCCAATACGGATGCGAAGACACTGCTCAGCCAGAATATTCAGGGTCGGCACTTCGCCACCATTCTCCGGCAACCACAGGTGATCGAGGCGATGGAGCAATGCCTGCGCACCAAAGGTCCCACCAAAACACGGCATTTGTCGAATGACGGGGCGCAGGACACGACATTTGAGGTTCAATGCCGCTACATGAACGGCGTTGGTACCGTATCTGGTGGGGCAGTTCTGGCGATCTTTCAGGATGTCACACATCTGGATCAGGCCAGTCAGATGCGCCGCGACTTTGTGGCAAATGTCAGCCACGAATTGCGCACACCACTTACCGCGCTGATGGGGTTTATCGAAACTCTGCGAGGGCCAGCCCGCGATGATGATGCCGCGCGGGAACGGTTCCTGCAGATTATGGACGAAGAAGCCAACCGGATGAACCGCCTAGTCGGTGACTTGCTGTCCCTGAACCGGGTAGAAAGCGAAGAGCGTGTGCGTCCCAAGGAAGAGTTGGAACTGACAGGCCTGTTGCAATCGACATTGAATTCACTGCGGCCCCTGGCGGAAGATGCCGGTGTATCCTTGTCGTTGAATGCTGTGGCTGGTCCGATCTCGGTGCCCGGGGATAGCGATCAGTTGCGGCAGGTCTTCACCAACCTGATTGAAAACGCCATCAAGTACGGCGGAAGCGGCGAAAGTGTTGAGGTTCTGGTCTCGGCCTCCGAAAGGGACACGGCGATGCGAGGACCCGCAGTGCGCGTGCAGATCATCGACAAAGGCCCGGGAATCGATGCCGTCCACTTGCCCCGCCTGACCGAGCGATTCTATCGCGCCGACAGTCATCGGTCGCGGCAACTAGGCGGAACCGGTTTGGGGCTCGCGATTGTAAAACACATCGTGAATCGCCATCGAGGACGTTTGCGCGTGGAAAGTGATCTGGGAAAAGGGTCTGTTTTTACAGTGATTTTGCCGCGCTAGGCTTCTTCAAATATCTGAACCAATGCCGTCAGCCTTCCCACAACCCAAAATGATTTTTGTTATCATACCGGTGAAACTCGTCGCTTGTCATGAAACCGTTACACACTTGTCACAAAAGGCTTACGCACGATCCATAGGGGTGCGCTCAGGATCATCATGGGGGTGATCGCAAATGTACTTTCTCAAGGAGACTGAAATGTCCTTTGCAAAACTGTCGGCTTCGGCTCTTGCCATCGCTGCTGTATCGGCAACAACTGCTGCTGCTCGTGACAATGTTCAGGTTGCAGGGTCGTCGACCGTGCTGCCTTACGCATCGATCGTTGCCGAGTTGTTTGGAGAAAACACCGACTTCCCAACGCCTGTTGTTGAATCGGGTGGCTCTTCTGCCGGCCTGAAGCGTTTCTGTGAAGGTGTTGGTGAAAACACCATCGACGTTGCAAACGCATCACGCGCCATCCGCGAAAAAGAAATCAAAGCCTGTGCCGACAACGGTGTTACCGACATCATGGAAGTGCGCATCGGCTATGATGGCATCGTGTTCGCCAGCCAGCAGTCGGGTCCTGCATTCACCGCGTTCCAGCCGGCCGATATCTACAACGCCATCGGTTCCAAAGTGATGAAAGACGGCGCGCTGGTTGATAACAGCTTCAACAACTGGGCCGAGTTCAATGGCGACCTGCCTGACGTTGAAATCGCAATGTTCATCCCCGGCACCAAGCACGGTACCCGCGAAGTGTTCGAAGACAAGGTTCTGCTGGCCGGTTGTGAAACCACAGGCGCAATGGAAGCCATGATCGCTGGCGGCATGAGCGAAGACGATGCCGAGGACGCATGCCTTGACGTTCGGACCGATGGCAAGTCGGTTGATATCGACGGCGACTACACTGAAACTCTGGCGCGTATCGACACCAACCCGAACGGCATTGGCGTGTTTGGTCTGGCGTTCTACGAGAACAACACCGACAAGCTGAAAGTCGCGACCATGGGCGACGTCGCACCGTCGACCGAAACCATCGCGTCGGGTGAATATCCGGTTTCGCGCCCGCTGTTCTTTTACGTCAAGAAAGCACATATCGGCGTGATCCCCGGCTTGAAAGAATACGCTCAGTTCTTCGTCGCTGACGAAATCGCTGGCGGTTCCGGCCCGCTGGCCAATTATGGCCTGGTGGCAGACCCTGAACTGGCATCGACGCAAGACGCGATTGCAAACGAAGCAACCATGGGTTCCGGCAGCTAAGCCGGACATTGGTCTGACATAGTGTGGGGCGATCTGAACGGCGCCCCACGCTTTTCTCGAATTCCCCAACCGGACCAGTGAGGGTGGCATGCCAATAGTTTGGCTTTTTCTGATCGTCATGGCGATCGCAGCAATCGGGTACGTGCTCGGGCGGTCTCGTGCATTGCAAAGCGCCGGAGGCGACAGCCGCGATCTGCACTCCCTGCCGGTGTTCTACGGCGCAAATGTTGCTTTGAAGGCGGTTGTACCAGCCTTTGGTCTGCTGATCATTTGGCTTCTGGCGCAACCGCTTTACGTTTCCTCTCAGGTTTCTCAAACAATCCCTGACAGTGTCATCAAAGAAGGCTCATCACGTAGCCTTGTGATGGCCGAAGTTCGGCGTACGGCGTTTGGATTGGACAACGCCGTTGCACAGGGCGACATCACCGAAGAACTGGCCCGAAACGCCCGTGCGGACGTTGCAGATATGACGCAGCGCCTCAAAGATGCCGGGCAAGTTGTCACGTCAAACATCACACAGCCAGTTCTCATGGCGGCACAAAGTTACCGGATCTTGAATTCCACCGGCTACTTTATCATGTCGATTGTCGTGATTGCCGCTGCGCTGCTAGGGGCGGCATTCAGCTGGCGTCAAACCCATTCCGAGTACCGTGCACGCAATGTTGTCGAACAAGGTATTCGCGTTCTGCTGCTGGCTGCTGCGTCAATCGCCATCCTGACAACAGTCGGAATCGTTCTGTCGCTGGTCTTCAATACGTGGGAATTCTTCAAGCTATACCCCGCGACCGACTTCTTCTTTGGCCTGACCTGGTCACCGAGTTTCTCGGGGCGTGGCGGGTCATCTGCTTTGGGTGTTCTCCCACTGCTTTGGGGCACGCTTTACATTTCGATCGTCGCGCTTTTGGTGGCTGTTCCGATTGGCCTGTTTGCCGCGATCTACCTGAGCGAATACGCCTCGCCCCGTGTGCGCGCCTTTGCCAAACCGTTGCTTGAGGTGCTCGCTGGTATTCCCACCATCGTCTATGGCCTGTTCGCCTTGCTGACGGTCGGCCCGCTTTTGCTGGGTATTTTCGGTGATGGCGGGTTGGGTTGGATGAAAGCTGGAACTGCTGTGATGACGGCGGGGCTGGTTATGGGCATTATGCTCATTCCTTTCGTCTCATCTTTGTCAGACGACATCATAAATGCGGTGCCACAGGCGATGCGCGATGGGTCTTACGGGCTGGGCGCTACGCAGTCGGAAACCATTCGACAGGTGGTTCTCCCCGCCGCATTGCCGGGTATTGTTGGCGCGATCCTGTTGGCCGCGTCACGGGCCATTGGTGAAACCATGATCGTGGTGCTGGGGGCAGGCGCGGCCGCGCGCCTCAGCCTCAACCCGTTCGAAGCCATGACAACCGTGACCGCAAAGATCGTCAGCCAGCTGACCGGTGACGCCGATTTCGCCTCACCAGAAGCGCTTGTGGCGTTTGCGCTTGGAATGACACTCTTCATCATCACGCTGGGCCTGAACGTCTTCGCCCTCTACATCGTGCGCAAATACCGGGAGCAGTACGAATGACCGACGCAAGCATGCCAACCCCGGAAACGGGCCGTCACTCTGTCTCGCTTACGGCACCCGATGCGCGGACGCGCAAGCGTGCGCAAGCCGAAAAACGGTTTCGGGCTTACGGGATCATTGCGATTGCAACCGGCTTGTTCTTTCTGGTTGTCCTTTTCACATCGATCCTGTCGGAAGGCATTCCGGCGTTCAAGCGCACGGTTGTGAGCGTGGAGTTCATACTGACCCAACAGGACCGCGAAGAGGCGGAAAGCGAGCTGTTCAAGACAAAGGCGTATTCTAACCTGTTCGTCACCGCGCTCAAAACCGAACTGGATGAACGCGGCTTGAATGTCGACATCAACGAAGACGCCATCGAACGCCTGTTGGGCAAGGTTGGCGGCACGATCCGTACGTTCTACAGCGAGAATCCCGACAAACTCGGGCAGCCGGTGCGGTTTGATCTGGCCGCATCCAGTCGGGTTGATGGATACTACAAAGGCCGCGTGACACGAGAGGCGATGCAAGACAGCAGGTTCTTGCAAAAAAGTGACCTTGACCTTGTGGATGCGATGGAAAAAGCGGGGATCATCAAACAGGCATTCAACTGGCCCTTTATCACTGGCGCGGATTCAGGCGTCGACAATCCGGGCGGTGCAGGTATCGGCGCGTCCGTTGTCGGGTCCTTTTTTATGATGCTGGTGGTTCTGGCCCTTTCCCTGCCAATTGGCGTCGCGGCCTCGATCTATCTGGAAGAGTTCGCACCGCAGAACCGGTTTACCGATCTCATTGAAGTCAACATCTCGAACCTTGCTGCGGTCCCGTCCATTGTGTTCGGTATTCTTGGTCTGGCGGTTTTTATCCAGTTCATGCACCTGCCGCAATCGGCGCCGCTAGTTGGCGGATTGGTTCTGACACTGATGACATTGCCGACAATCATCATCTCAACACGCGCGTCGCTTAAGGCGGTTCCGCCGTCGATCCGGGATGCGGCATTGGGGGTAGGGGCCTCGAAAATGCAGGCAGTCTTCCATCATGTTTTACCGCTGGCGGCCCCTGGTATTCTGACAGGTACCATTATCGGTCTGGCACAGGCACTTGGTGAAACCGCGCCGCTGTTGCTGATCGGTATGGTAGGCTTTGTGGCGCGAGGATATCCGGATGGGTTTGTTGCGGGTTTCACCGAAGCGAACTCGGCCATGCCAGCCCAGATTTATACCTGGGCCTCGCGCGCTGATGTTGCCTTTTACGAAAAAGCCTGGGGTGGGATCATCATCCTTCTGATGTTCCTGCTGACCATGAACATTATCGCAATTATCCTGCGCCGGCGCTTTGAACGTCGCTGGTAAATGGGGGATGTTACAATGAACGATATGACGCGAGTGGAGAGACAAGTGGACACCAACAAGATCAAGCTGGAGTGCCGTGACTGCCAGGTCCACTATGGTGAGACCCACGCGATCAAAGACGTGAACGTCGATATCGAAGACAAGACCGTGACGGCCTTTATCGGTCCGTCCGGCTGCGGCAAATCCACGTTTCTGCGCTGTTTGAACCGGATGAACGACACAATCGACATTGCCCGCGTCAAAGGGTCGTTCAAACTGGATGGTGAAGACATCTACGACAAGCGTGTCGATCCGGTGCAGCTGCGCGCCAAGGTCGGAATGGTTTTTCAGAAACCAAACCCGTTTCCCAAATCGATCTACGACAACGTTGCATATGGTCCGCGTATTCATGGCCTTGCCAAAAACAAGGCAGACTTGGACGACATCGTCGAGAAATCTCTGCGTCGCGGTGCGATCTGGGACGAAGTCAAGGATCGCCTGGATGCACCGGGCACTGGCCTGTCTGGCGGTCAGCAACAGCGCCTGTGCATTGCCCGCGCGGTGGCAACAGAGCCAGAAGTTTTGTTGATGGACGAGCCCTGTTCGGCATTAGACCCAATCGCAACAGCCCAAGTCGAAGAGCTGATCGACGAATTGCGCGAACAGTATTCGGTTGTGATCGTGACGCACTCGATGCAACAGGCCGCCCGCGTCAGCCAGAAGACGGCTTTCTTCCATCTGGGCA
Organism: uncultured Ruegeria sp.; assembly: GCF_947504215.1. GTDB lineage: Bacteria > Pseudomonadota > Alphaproteobacteria > Rhodobacterales > Rhodobacteraceae > Ruegeria. The sequence goes on from NZ_CANNGO010000006.1 coordinate 130,033, forward strand.
GTCTGGTTGAGTTTGGCGAAACCGGTCAGATTTTTACCAACCCTGTAGACCCCCGCACGGAAAGCTACATCACCGGCCGGATCGGCTGAGCATAGGTAATCAGAAATGACCGATAATCAAATGTCCGACCAACATATCGCATCCGCTTTTGATCGCGATCTTGAAACCATTCAGGCCCATATCATGAAGATGGGTGGCCTCGTCGAGGAATCGATTACGGGTGCTGCACGCTCGCTCGAAACCCGAGACGAAGAATTGGCGCAAGAAGTTCGCCAGAAGGATAAGGCCATTGATGAGCTGGAAGAGCTCGTCAACGAAGAGACCGCGCGATTGATCGCATTGCGATCGCCGACAGCCAGTGACTTGCGGCTTGTCCTGTCGGTGATGAAAGTCTCAGGCAACCTCGAACGTATTGGCGATTACTCAAAAAACATTGCAAAACGAACCACGGTTCTGGTCACGGCAACGGAAATCAACGGCAGCGCGGCAGCGTTGCGCCGAATGGCTCGCGAGGTAGAGATGATGCTGCGTGATGCACTGGATGCCTACATCCAGCGCGATTCTGAACTGGCGTCAGATGTCATCGAGCGTGACCAGGAAGTGGACCAGATGTACAATGGCCTTTTCCGCGAGTTCCTGACCTTTATGGCAGAAGATCCGCGCAACATTTCGGCCTGTATGCACTTGCATTTCATCGCCAAAAACATCGAGCGTATGGGCGATCACGTGACTGCTATTGCAGAACAAGTCGTCTACCTGGTGACCGGCGAACGTCCGGCCGAAGCCCGGCCCAAAGCTGATAACACATCGCAAACTGTCTAGAGGACGAAGGCAATGTCTGCTGATCAACCGAGTGTACTGGTGGTCGAGGATGAGCTCGCTCAGCGCGAAGTTTTGGCATACAACCTTGAGGCCGAAGGGTTTCGCGTCTCAAAAGCCGCCAGCGGCGACGAAGCGATGCTGCTGGTCGACGAAGAAAGCCCAGACATCATCGTACTGGATTGGATGATGCCCAATCTCAGCGGCATCGAGGTATGCCGACGCCTCAAGACCCGGCCGGATACACGCTCTATTCCGATCATCATGTTGTCGGCCCGTTCTGAAGAGGTCGACAAAGTGCGCGGGCTGGAAACCGGCGCAGATGACTACGTGGTCAAACCGTACTCGATCGTGGAGTTGATGGCCCGTGTACGGACCCAGCTGCGCCGGGTTCGCCCCGCGACTGTAGGGATACGGCTGGAATTTGATGACATTGTGCTGGATTCTGAAACCCACAAGGTCAGCCGCGGAAGTATGCCGTTGAAGCTTGGTCCGACTGAGTTCCGTTTGCTCAGCACATTCATGGAAAAACCCGGCCGTGTCTGGAGTCGCGAGCAACTGCTGGACCGGGTCTGGGGGCGCGACATCTATGTCGATACGCGCACCGTCGACGTTCATATCGGACGGCTGCGCAAGGCGTTGACGCAACATGGCGGTGAAGATCCCGTACGCACGGTGCGCGGTGCAGGATACGCCTTGGGCTGAAGTGATCGGGCAGGGGCCTTTGCTACGGTCCCTTGCCCATGACTTTTACTCATGGGAAGGTGCGAAACTCTTGCTGTAACTTTCAGCGGGCGCGCGGTAGGCTTTGGCAAAATTGCCAACCCCGGAGAAGTCCCATGAACGCCCCCAGCACCAAACCAACCTTGCGCGCCAAGGATGCGCCCGATCTGGGGCAGTTTGCGTGGGATGATCCGTTCCGTTTGGCCGATCAATTGACCGAAGACGAACGCATGATCGCCGACAGTGCGCGGGCGTACGCGCAGGAAAAACTGCAACCCCGCGTGACCGAGGCGTTTCAGAACGAAGAAACCGACCCCGGAATCTTTCGGGAAATGGGCGAAATGGGCCTGTTGGGAACGACCATTCCTGAAGAATACGGCGGCATCGGCGCGGGCTATGTCGCCTATGGCCTCGTTGCACGTGAAGTCGAACGTGTGGATTCCGGCTATCGTTCGATGATGTCGGTGCAAAGCTCTCTGGTGATGTACCCGATCTATGCCTATGGCAGCGAGGAACAGCGCCAAAAATATCTGCCCAAACTGGCCAGTGGCGAGTGGATCGGGTGTTTTGGCCTGACCGAGCCGGACGCAGGGTCTGACCCGGCGGGCATGAAAACCCGGGCCGAGAAGATTGACGGCGGCTACCGATTGACCGGTAGCAAGATGTGGATTTCGAACTCTCCGATCGCTGACGTCTTTGTTGTCTGGGCGAAATCAGATGCCCATGACGGCAAAATTCGCGGCTTTGTTCTGGACAAAGGCGTGAAGGGTCTGAGTGCACCCAAAATCCAAAATAAGCTAAGCCTTCGCGCGTCGATCACCGGCGAAATCGTTCTGGACGGTGTTGAAGTGGGCGAGGGCGCATTGCTGCCCCATGTACAGGGCCTCAAGGGACCGTTTGGATGTCTAAATCGTGCCCGGTTTGGAATCAGCTGGGGTGTTATGGGCGCTGCGGAATGTTGCTGGCATGCGGCGCGTCAATATGGGCTGGATCGCAAGCAATTCGACAAGCCCTTGGCGCAAACGCAACTGTTCCAACGCAAGCTCGCAGATATGCAGACCGAGATCGCTTTGGGCCTGCAAGGCAGCTTGCGCGTCGGTCGCCTGATGGATCAGGCCGAAGCCGCGCCGGAGATGGTTTCTATTGTGAAGCGCAACAACTGCGGAAAAGCGTTGGACATCGCGCGGATGGCACGTGACATGCACGGTGGAAACGGGATTTCGCTTGAGTTTCAGGTTATCCGCCACATGGTCAACCTTGAGACAGTGAACACCTATGAGGGCACGCATGATGTACATGCGTTGATCCTGGGGCGGGCACAGACAGGATTGCAGGCCTTTTACTGAGCTATAGTACGATGCGTGTAATTGGTATTATGGTAAATAAATGCCATTACACTGCACTTTAATTTTAAAACCAACGCCTTACCATGCAGTGTTGAATCTGAGATTTGGAGCGTCACATGGATCTGAACGGGAAAACTGTTGTCGTCACAGGCGCCGCACAAGGTATTGGCAAAGGTCTGGCAGAAAGATTTGCACATGAAGGCGCAAGTGTCGTTTGTGCGGATATCGACGATGCCGGAGCGCGTTTGGTCGCGGAAGCCATCGGTGGACATGACCTGCGCTGCGACGTCTCCAGCGAGGAAGAGATCAAATCTCTGATCGAACACGTCGAAAACACAGTCGGTCCGATTGACCTGTTCTGTGCAAATGCCGGAATTCTGACGCTTGGAGGTCTGGATGTCCCGGATGAAGACTGGGATCGAATCTGGAAGATCAACGTAATGTCCCACGTTTGGACAGCGCGTCATCTGGTTCGTCGGATGACCGCGCGCGGTGGCGGATACATTATGACAACCGCGTCAGCGGCTGGCTTGTTGAATCAACCTGGCGCGGCTCCATACGGCGTCACAAAGCATGCAGCGGTCGGATTTGCCGAATGGTTGTCGCTGACCTATGGGCACCAGGGCCTGCGGGTTTCAGTTTTGTGCCCACAAGCAGTACGATCAGAAATGACCCGAGGACATGAAAATTCGGTGGCCGCAATCGACGGCATGCTAGAGCCTGAAGACGTGGCGCAAGCCTGTGTTGATGCGATCCGCGAAGAACAGTTTCTGGTTCTCCCACATCCTCAGGTGTTGGACTATATACGGCTGAAATCTGATGATTACGACCGATGGCTTGGGGGAATGAGAAAGTTAAATCAGGTGTTTGTCGAGAATTCTTAAGGTTTCTTCTGCGCCCTTCGCATAAGGCCTTCTTGCGCAACAGAGGCGACCAACACGCCTTCCTCGGTGTATATCGACCCACGATTAAAGTTCCGCCCCTGCCCCGACCACGGCGAATCCATTGCATAAAGGTGCCAGTTCTCAAAATGCACCGGTGCGTGAAACCAGATGGTGTGGTCCAGGCTGGCGCCATTGACCTCGCCAGTAAACCAGCTCAGCCCATGTGGGCGCATTCCTGAACTCATCAGGTTCATGTCCGAGGCATATGCCAGCAGCAAATGCTGTGTTTTTGCGTCCGCCGATGCGGCGGCTCCCATTCGGAACCAAATCTGATTGCGATCATCCGATACCGCCGGGTTGAACGGATCCAGATGATCGACTTCCCGGACTTCGATTGGGCGTTCGCGGATCAGCTCGGGTCGCATTCGTTCGGGCACGCGATCCAGGTATTTCTGTCGCAACTCCGTCCGCGCCGGATAGTGTTCCGGGGTATCCAGATCCGGCATAGGGTGCTGATGATCCCAACCTTCGTCTTTGATGTGAAACGACGCGGACATGTTCAGAATTTGTTTTCCATGCTGAATTGCAACCACCCGTCGCGTCGTAAAAGAACCTCCGTCTCGCGCTCTATCAACCTGATAAATAACGGGAATGGTTGGATCCCCCGGGCGAATGAAATAGGCATGCAGCGAATGACACAGCCTGTCATCGACAGTGCGATAGGCCGCTGCGAGTGCCTGCGCAATCACTTGTCCGCCGAAAATACGTGTCGGGGTTTCGCCACCTGAACCGGTACCGCGAAACAGATCAACCTCAAGACGTTCAACGTTTAGAAGATCAAGAAGAATGCGTTCGGCTTCGGTCATGGTCTACTCATCAATCTTTGGTCTCACTTGGCGTATCAGCCGCCGCGGCATCAATCAATCATCGCCGCAAGGACAAGCGCCTTAAGCTCTGCACGTGACGGGTATGAACTGGACGGTGACAACTGAGTAAAGAAAACGGCAGTCAGGTCATTTTCCCGATCAATCCAGAAATAGGTCGATGCCATGCCGCCCCAACTGAAATCTCCGACGGACCCGGGCACGCGGACCCTGCCCGGGTTCAAGACGACGGAACCGCCTAACCCAAAACCCATACCTTCCATCGGTTGTTCGGCAAAGCTTTGCGGTCCCATAGATGCAATGTCGCCCGGTAAGTGATTGAGCATCATAAAGTCTACGGTCTTCGATCCCAGCAATCGGTGACCGTTTCCAGTGCCTCCGGTCCGTAGCATTTCGGCAAACATTGCGTAATCGTCGATTGTGCTGATCAATCCTCCACCACCGGAAAAAGTAGTCGTGTTTTCAAAAGGTGAATGTCCGGCGCGATCGACAAGACGCAAGGTATCCGTGCCTGCATCGGCTGAATTCAACGCCATCGCGTCACCAGCCAGCGGAGTGTAAAGCGACGCAAATCGATCCCCTGCCCCTGTTGCGACCGAGAACCCGCTGTTCCGCATGTTTAGCGGCGCAAAAACCTCTTGCTCAAAGAACACATCCAGAGACTTTCCCGAGACGACCTCGATCACGCGCCCGAGCACATCTAAACTGACCGAGTATTCCCAGCGGGTTCCAGGTTGAAAGGCCAGAGGCAGATCAGCCAAATCAGCCACTCGGTCCTTTAACAGACCCTGATTTGGCTTAAACAACAGGTCTTGGTCGTCCATCGCGGCGGGTAATAGCCCGGGATTGAACGGGTAACTGAAACCAGCGGTGTGCGTAAGTAGCTGGTGCACAGTCGGTGTTGTAGCATTCTGGGTTTGGTCCAACCGCTGCGCATCCGGAACAAGCGCCTGCATGTTGTCGAAGCCGGGAAGGAAATCTGATAGAGGCGCATCCAGATGGAACAAGCCCTGTTCTGCCAGCATCATGATCGCAACGGACGTGACGGGTTTGGTCATTGAGTAGATGCGAACCAGCGTATCCCTTTCAAACGACAGGTTGTCTTCGACGTTCCGCAATCCGGTCGCATGGAAAAACACTTCGCGACCTTGGTGAAACACCACCACCGAACTGCCCGCGTATTTCCGCTGATCAACATAGCTGTCCATCCACGTGCAGATGTGGTTTAGCCGTGTCTGTTCAAATGTCGTATTTACGTCGGGCATTGAAGATCGAACCTCATATGATCTGCTACGATCATGGTTGCTTGGGCGCTGAAACAACAGTGAAAATTGCAAGCCCCGGCAACTGACTTCTGGGTCGATTGCACTGGGTACAGCGGCTGTTTCAAGTGTTAGACTACCGACGTCTCAGATTCGCCATACGCTCTTGCAACCCGACGATTTGCCGTCTTTCCGGAGGACCAACATGGCCCAAACCATCGATTTCGTCTTCGATTTTTGCAGTCCCAACGCTTTCCTGGCCCATAAATTGTTGCCGGGTCTGGCCAAGCGGCACAAGGTTGCGATCAACTATGTCCCGGTGCTGTTGTCCGGCGTGTTCAAAGCCACCAACAACCAAAGTCCTTTTCATGCGTTCTCGGAAAACCGCCAGAAGTCGGCCTATCTGACACATGATCTGCACCGGTTTGCCCGTCGCCGCGGATTGAACTTTCACATGAGCCCGCATTTTCCGTTGAACACACGGTTTGCAATGCGTGGCGCTTACTTTGCTTCGGGAAAATCATGGGAAGTCAAATATATAGACGCCGTATTTGATGCGATTTGGGTGCATGGTCAAAAGGTTGACGAGATGGGTGTGTTAACCGAAATTCTGCACGAGAATGGGCTGCCGGTCCGAAAAACACGTGAGGCGATAGGAAGCGCAGACACAAAACAAAAACTGAAGGATCGAACCAAGGCGGCCGTCAAGCGCGGTGTATTCGGGGTACCCAGCTTGTTCATCGGTGATGAGATGTTTTTTGGTAAGAACAGCCTCGCGAACCTTGAACTTGAGTTGTCCAATTCGAAGTAGGCCGTATGAATGTTTGAAAACAGTATGCTACCTCACTTTCATAAGCTTGTGTTCAGTGCCACCAACCCATGCTGCGCGAAGACGGGGACATAGGCGCCAAATGCTTGGGCGCGTTTGGGGTCAGACGCGTTACCGTCCAAAGCGCGCTTGTAAACACCCTGCAGAATGCCCGCCATGCGGAAAAAATTGAACGCCAGGTAGAATCCAAAATTCTCGATCCGATCGATTCCGCGCCGTGCGCAATACTGCGCGACAAAGGCCTGATCACTTGGCAGGCCCAGGCTTTCGCGATCGATGCCGGCCAAGCCGCGCCCTTCTTTGCCCGGTGGCATCTGCCATTGCATGATGACAGCAGCCAAATCGGCGTAAGGGTGCCCAATTGTTGACAATTCCCAGTCGAGCACCCCGACGCATTTGGCTCTGTCTGGGGCGAACATCAGGTTATCGATCCGGTAATCTCCGTGGACCAGTGTTCTTTGCCCGTCATCCGCTGGAATCGAGGCGTCCAAAGCCGAAATCAGCCTATCCATGTAAGCAATCACTGCGGTCTCTGACGCGCGATACTGCTTGGTCCACCGAGAGATTTGCCGCTCAAAATAGTTCCCGGTAGGTCCGTAGTCAGTCAGACCGGCAGCGCCTATATCCACCATATGAAGCTCAGCCAAAACACGGTTCATCTCGTCCAGAATGGCGGTCCGGGCTGTGTTGCTTTCATCCTTCATCGTGGGTTCAAGAAAGATCCGGCCCTGAAGATGCTCCATTACATAGAAGGTCGAGCCGATGACACTGTCATCTTCGCAAAGAAGGTACATTTCCGGCACGGGGACCTTGCTGCCCGCTATCGCGCGCTGCACACGGAATTCGCGATCAACGGCATGGGCTGATTTCAACAGGGTTCCGGGTGGTTTGCGGCGCAAAACGTAAGACCGGTTCGGAGTGCGTAGTTCATAAGTCGGATTGGATTGACCCACCGAGAATTTTGACGCCTCCAATGGGCCTTGATAGCCACTTAGATGCGCTGACAGATAAGCATCTACAGCGGGTAGATTTAACGTGTTGTCTTTGCTCATTTTCTGTACTCGCGATTACATGGCCTCGGCAAAGATATTGCCGGCAGTTACCACATTGATACCACCAGAAACTGGAATCACAGCACCGGTGACATAGCTGCCACCTCGACCGCACAGAAAAAGCATACATCCTGCGATGTCCTCGTCCCGCCCGACGCGCCCCAAGGGTACAGACTTACCGACCTTGTCTCGTGTTCCCTCATCAGCCGTAGCAAAAGCCGTCATGCGGGATACAAACGGCCCCGGAGCCAACGCGTTAACGGTCACATTATAGGGCGAAAGCTCCTTCGCCATGACCTTGGTCAGATGCAGAACGGCCGCCTTTGATGCTGAATAGCTGTACGCTCCGTCTCCCATTGGAACTTCGCCCATGACGGAACCAACATTGACAACCCGTGCCGGATCTTCTGGCGATCCTGATTTCATCAGCAGTGGCAGAAGTCTCTGGGTAAGCTCGAAGATCCCGGCAACATTGACGGACATGACCTTTTCCCAAGCCTCGTACGGAAACTGGCCCATAGGCGCACCCCAGGAGGTGCCCGAGTTATTCATAAGAATATCAAGCTTATCCGTGCGTGCAGTAATGTCATCCACCAGATCATCGATCCCTTCCTTGCTGCCAAGATCACCGGCAAAACCCTCGGCGCTTCCCGGGGCATCCAAGGCGTTTAGCTCGGCCGCCACGGCAGCGCATGCGTCGCCTTTGCGCGATGCGATCAGAACATGTGCTCCGGCCCGAACCAACGCTTCGGCTGCCATGCGGCCAATTCCTGTTGCCCCTCCGGTGACCAATGCGGTTTTACCGTGCAGCGAGAAAAGTGTTTCGGGTGTCATGGTCTGCTCCTCAGTTATGTGCGGTGCATCGATTTGCTGTGTCCGAACTTGCCGTTGCGGGAGCCGGGCGTCTGCGCCGTTGACAACCCAGGTCGGTGCACCAAAAGTTCTTCCTTACAGATTAACAGGGACAAGGCAGTCGACATGCAAGCATTACTCAGCGTCGCCCCCGGCGGGCCCGAGACATTGGAACTGACCACCCTGCCCGATCTCAAACAAGGTAAGGGTGATTTGCTAGTCGGTGTAAAGGCCGCCGGTGTCAATTTTCCGGATACTCTGATTATCCAGGACTTGTATCAAATGAAACCGCCCCGCCCGTTTGCCCCGGGCGGAGAAATCGCAGGCGACGTATTGGCTGTGGGTGAAGGGGTCACAGGTTTCGCAGTCGGAGATCGTATCCTGGCGTTGACCGGGCATGGTGGATTCGCGACGCAGGCGGTGGTCAAGGCGGCGACGGCACTCAAATTTCCAGATGCGATGCCATATGAAGACGCGGCCTGTTTCATCTTCACTTACGGAACGTCCTATCACGCCCTGAAGGATCGCGCTGCGATTCAACCCAATGAAACTCTGCTGGTTTTGGGCGCAGCAGGTGGCGTAGGGTCTGCCGCTATTGAACTGGGCAAGGCCATGGGTGCCCGAGTGATCGCAGCCGTATCGTCACCTGAGAAGGCAGAGTTTTGCCGCCAGATCGGGGCGGATGACACAATCCTCTACCCGCGGGAAATGGACAAGGACGCACAGAAGTCTTTTGCGCATGACATAAAGGGCCTGGCCGGGTCCGGTGGTGTAGATGTCGTGTATGACGCGGTCGGCGGGCCCTGCGCCGAACCCGCTTTACGCAGTATGGCGTGGAAAGGTCGATACCTTGTGGTTGGCTTCCCAGCCGGAATTCCGAACATCCCGCTTAATCTTGCGCTGCTGAAAGGCTGTCAGATCGTTGGCGTCTTTTGGGGGGCGTCCGTCTTTCGGGACCCAAAGGCGCATGCCGAGAACGTCAAAGAGCTTTTTGGGTACTATGCGGCGGGTCAAATCAAGCCACGTATCAGCGCCCAGTTTCCACTGCGAGACGCGCCCGAAGCGCTGGAAAATTTGTCTCAGCGATCTGCCTTGGGAAAACTTGTGGTGACCATGGATTAGACCCGTCTTCTACGCCGGAAACATGTATCCCGAATACCCTTGACCCGCTGAGGTAAAGTCAGGTGGACAACCATACCAATTCATGACTATGAACGTTTAATGGGGACAATTTAGTAATGCATGACGTTTTGGTATTGAATGGGCCAAACCTCAATCTGCTGGGTACGCGCCAGCCAGAGGTGTATGGTGCGACCACTTTACAGATGATCGAGGATCGCTGCGTCAAACATGGTGCATCTGTCGGTCTTAAAGTGTCACATCTGCAATCCAACCACGAAGGCGTGTTGATTGACGCGATCCACGCCGCTCGGGGTGTTCAGGACGGCTTGATTGTGAACGCAGGCGCCTTCACACATACCTCGATTGCCCTGATGGACGCGATTGCCTCTGTCGAATTACCGGTTGTGGAAGTGCATTTGTCGAATATCCATGCGCGTGAGGCGTTCCGCCATAGCTCTTACATTGCGCCCGTTGCATTGGGCCAAATCTGCGGGTTTGGGGCCCAAGGCTACATCTTCGCATTGGACGCGCTGGCTGCCCACCTGACATCGGGGACCGGCGCATGAAACTCAAGGAATACCTGCACTTTGTAACCTACGCCAAGACTCTGGAAGAGCTCTGGGACGCGCATTGCCGCCAAATGGCCGAATATGGGTTCGACCGGTTGATCTATGGCTACACGCAGTTTCGGACCGCAACGTCGCTGGGGGATCCAGAAGACTTCACAATCCTGACGAACCACAGCCGGTCGTATGTAGACGGATTTCTGGGCGACGGACTATATTTCCATGCGCCAATGCTGAAATGGGCGCTGGACCATGAAGGCGCAGCAAGCTGGCATATGATTCAGGATATGGATTCTAGTGGGGTGCTGACGCCCCAGGAACAGCGCGTCATTGATTTCAATAAATCCAAGGGTGTTATTGCGGGCTATACCGTCAGCTTCAACTCCGTCTCCATCCGCTCAAAAGGCGCGATCTCTCTGTCTGCAGAAAATGGCAGAACCCAGGATGATGTTGATGAAGTCTGGGAGAAGCATGGAAACGACATTCTTCTGATGAACAATGTCGCCCATCTGAAGATCCTGACCCTGCCTCACAGTCCGCCAAACCGTGGCCTGACCAAACGCCAGCGCGAGGCGTTGCAATGGGTCGGCGATGGCAAAACGACACAAGACATTGCGTTGTTGATGGGGCTGACCTCTGCAACGGTGGAAAAGCACCTGCGACTTGCCCGAGAAGCCTTGTCCGTTGAAACTACAGCGCAGGCTGTTCTTAAGGCATCATTGCACAATCAGATGTTTGTCGTCGAAGCCTGAGCCGCTGATTTGACGTAAACTGCGTCACTTTACCTAGGGTAAGGAAAACATGACTATCCGAATCTGGCAGGAAAGTTGCACAGTATCCTTGTTCCGTGAGTGGTGGCTTTAGCCAGGGAACATTCGGTTGGATCTTTGCAATAACAGAGCTCTCCAATCACTCTGACAAGGGGGCGTTTATTTATCCGCGTACCGGTGTCGGAATTTTGGGGGGCCTCGAACATCCCCATCATGCGGGGCCCTCCATTCAACATCTTGTTTAATGACGGATTGAATTGGCTTAAAAAAACGGGCTACGCGACGCGTAACCCGTTTCAGCTTGGTGATAGGGCCGTGAGCGGGCCCTACCTTTTTGATTAGCCCTGTGCGGCTTTTGCAACTTCGGCTGCGAAATCTTCCTTCTCGACCACGATGCCTTCGCCAACTTCCAGGCGGACAAAGCCGGTGATCGTTGCGCCTGCTTCTTTGGCAGCCGCTTCAACGGTCAGGTCAGGGTTCACAACAAACGCCTGGTTCAGCAGAGTTGCTTCCGCCACGAATTTATTCATACGGCCAACAATCATCTTTTCGATCACCTGCTCCGGCTTGCCGGATTCGCGGGCGATGTCCATCTGAACCTGCTTTTCCTTCTCGACAACTGCCGGGTCCATGTCGGCTTCGGACAGGGCCGCGGGGTTTACCGCTGCGATATGCATCGCAATCTGCTTGCCGATCGCTTCGTCCCCACCGGACAAAGCAACCAGAACACCGATTTTACCCATACCGTTGGTGGCCGCGTTGTGGACGTAGGATACAACGGTGTCGCCCGACAGCTTCGACATGCGGCGCACCGACATGTTTTCACCGATTGTGGCGATCTTGTCGGTCAACGTGTCTGCAACGGTCTTACCGCCCAGATCAGCCGCCAGCAGAGCTTCGACATTATCGACGCCTTCTGCGGCATATGCGATTTTGCCAACCATTTCCTGGAACTCGGCGTTCTTGCCGACAAAGTCGGTTTCCGAGTTCACTTCCACTGCAACACCGTTGTTGCCATTGACATGAACAGCAACCAGACCTTCGGCTGCGGTACGGCCCGATTTCTTGGCCGCCTTGGCAAGGCCTTTGGTGCGCAGCCAGTCAATGGCTTCGTCCATGTTGCCGCCTGTTTCGGTCAGCGCTTTCTTTGCGTCCATCATGCCTGCGCCAGTTGTGTCGCGCAGTTCTTTCACCATTGCTGCTGTGATTGCCATCTCTTGGCTCTCCTCAATTCAAACGGATTTGGGGCAGGTCTACCCTGCCCCATATGTCATTTACGTGACGGGCAGCTTACGCTTCGGCTTTGGTTTCCGGAGCGGCTTCTGCGGTCTCTTCAGCCGCAGGCTCTTCCGCAACGACCTCTTCAACCGGTGCTTCTTCGAATGCACCCAGGTCAACACCAGCAGCACCCATCTGAGCGGTCATACCATCCAGAGCGGCACGTGCGGCCAGATCGCAATACAGCGAAATCGCGCGCGCAGCGTCATCGTTGCCAGGGATGATGTAATCAACACCATCAGGCGAGCAGTTGGTGTCGACAACAGCCACAACCGGGATGCCCAGCTTGTTGGCTTCGGCGATGGCCAATGCTTCTTTTTTGACGTCGATGACGAACAGCAGGTCGGGGACGCCGCCCATTTCGCGGATACCGCCCAGCGAAGCTTGCAGTTTGCCCTGGTCACGCTCCATGCCCAGACGCTCTTTCTTGGTCAGGCCTTCGGCGCCGGTTTCCATCGCTTCGTCGATCTGGTTCAGACGGTTGATCGACTGGGAAACGGTTTTCCAGTTGGTCAACGTTCCGCCTAGCCAGCGATGGTTCATATAGTACTGAGCCGACTTTTCAGCCGCTTCAGCGATCGGCTGAGCTGCCTGACGCTTGGTGCCAACGAACAGTACGCGACCGCCTTTTGCAACGGTGTCACGAACGGCCTGCAGAGCCTGATCCAGCATCGGAACAGTCTGGGTCAGGTCCATGATATGGATGCCATTGCGCGAGCCGTAGATGAACGGGCCCATGCGGGGGTTCCAACGCTGCGTCTGGTGACCAAAGTGAACGCCAGCTTCCAGCAGCTGACGCATGGTGAACTCGGGAAGAGCCATGCTATTTTCCTTTTCCGGTTTACGCCTCGGCGGGGGTGAAAGAAGCGGATGCTCCAACCGGCGGGCCAGATAAGGATGTCTCCCCTACAAAGCCCAAACCCCGCCTGCGGGTTTGAATGGCGCGCGTATACGGCAGGATTTAAGGCTGTGCAAGGGCCAAATGCCCTTATTTTTCAAGCCGGGCCAGCGCATGCGCGTGTCGCACCGCCTCTTCGCAATGTGCTGCCAGAGCTTTGCGGTTTTCGAAATCACACACCCGAGCTGGAGAGTGGTAAATCAACTCGACCGATCCCTGTCGGCGTGCGCCCAAAGTCTTCAACAGATGTGGTCCGAACTCCATGTCGCCCCACCAGCCGTAAAACCTGTCGGGCTGACCTTTGGGTGCGTGAAAGACGACGGACACGGGTTGCACATACATGAAATCGCGCAATTCATCTGCGAAGAATGCCGCAAAAAGCGTTGTTTTAAAGGGCAAAACCCGCAATCCATCGGTCGAAGTGCCTTCGGGGAAGAACAGCAATTTGTGACCAGCGTTCAGTCTTGTTTCGAAAATCCGCGTTTGTTCACGCGCTTTTTTTGGGTTTCGTTCGATGAAGACGGTTCCGGTCGCCCGGGCCAGCCAGCCGATACCCGGCCATTTTGCGACTTCGGCTTTGGACACGAAGTAGATCCGCTTGCGCGCGTTAAGGGCAAAAATATCCAGCCATGACGAATGGTTTGCTACTACCGCTCCGTGTTCGCGCATCAAACTGCCCGACGTTCGGAATCCCATGCCCAGAATGCGAAACGCGTTTCGGCACACAAACTGAGTTATGTAAGGCGTAACAGGACGGCGCACTCCGAAAAACGGGCGTTCAAACACGCGGAGGATTAAGAGAATGATCAGCCCACCGAAGACGAAAATCGCCAACGGCAACCCACGCAACAGCACAAGGCAGCAGCCGACGAAACCCAACTCAAGCGGGTCCGGTGCGTCTTCACTGTTCCAAAGAGGCGCAGTCAACGAGTCACGCTCCGCCATAAATTCGTTTCTGCCGTTCGTTCATGCGCGCGGTATCCAGGATCAAACATACATCGGTGGTGTTAAACGCATGATCGATGAACGCCCCCTCGCCTACAAAACCTCCGAGCCGCAGATAGGCCTTGATCAGCGCAGGCACCTGAACCATCGCCGCGCGACGGTCCAAAGCCTCAGGTTTTACCAGGTTCATGGATTGAAACACTCCTGGCTGCGCCCTGACTCGAAGATCAACTGGAGCCAGGTGATTGTGGTGCAGCATAGACAGTGGCTGCGCCAGCGCGCCTACTTCTGTGCCATGAAAACTGGCCACACCAAAGAGGATCTCGATCTGACGCTCTGAGACATAACCAGCAAGACCATTCCACAGGTGATACATCGCCGTGCCGCCCCGGTAATCCGGATGCAGACAGGACCGGCCGAGCTCCAACAACTTGCGGCCGCTTTGTTTCAGAACGGTTAAATCGTACTCGGCCTCGGAGTAGAACTGCCCGAGTTCTGCGGCACGATCACCCGGTAACAGCCTGTAAACGCCCACGACTTCGCTCGTCGCGTCATCATAGGCCAGCATATGGTCGAAATAGGGATCAAACTCGTCCTGCTCCAACCCGGCGTCATGATCGACCATCTCACCACCGCCGCCCAGTTCGCGCACGAACACGTCATAGCGCAATCGTTGCGCCGCGCGCAGCTCGTCCGCTGAGTCAGCAAGTCGTATAGTAAACGAAGGGCCTGCGTCGGGCATGTCAGAAAGATTGATCCTATGTTTCTGAAGCGCAGATATCGCAGTTTTTCAGGCAAAGGCAACCAGACGGTGACAGGCTTTCCTGTTAACTATTCCTAAACCAGTTTCACGGATCAAAGACCGGCATCAGGGCGATGCGTGTTCCATCGATTACCACTTTCCCCTGCTCGCGAAAGTTCACGGTGATCTTGCCTGCGATGTTGGATTGAACCTGTCCGACGCCCCAATCCGGGAAATCCGGGTGGCGCACGAACATGCCCGGTGCGAGAATGGCATTCAAATCTGTCATGCTTGGGCTCCGGTCCGGTGGCAGATACAGCAGGAGGTACGCATGGGCGGCTCAGACGTCAACCTGGCCGAGTTGATCGGCTCTCGGATCTGTCATGATCTGATCAGCCCGATTGGGGCAATTACCAATGGGCTTGAGCTTTTGGATATGGTTGGCGCAGTGCAAGGCCCGGAAATGGAGCTGATCTCGGGCAGTGTCGGCAGTGCCGGGGCACGGATCCGCTTTTTCCGGGTTGCCTTTGGATCTGCCGGTGATCAGCCATTGGGTCGGACCGAGGTGGCGGATCTTCTGAAAGATGTTGAACGCGCCGGTCGGGTTCGAGTGCACTGGAATCTGACAGATGCGGTGCCGCGCAATCAGGTGAAACTGGCCTTTTTGGCGCTTATGTGCTGCGAAAGTGCCATGCCGATGGGGGGCGATGTCCGGATCAGTGCGCATGGCGACAAGTGGGAGGTGACAGGCACCGCCGACAAGCTGAATGTCGACGGTGACCTATGGAAACATGTCGTAACAGGGCGTTTTCCAAACAAGATCACACCTGCTCAGGTGCAATTTGCGTTGTTACCCGAAAGCGCCACAGCCATGGGTCGAAAAGTAGCAGTCGAGACTGCATCGACCCGCGTTACCCTTAGATTTTAGGCGCGGGTCGTTCCGTTCCCGCGGACAAGGTACTTAAAGCTGGTCAACTGTGCTGCCCCCACCGGGCCGCGCGCGTGCATTTTACCGGTGGCGATCCCGATCTCGGCACCCATGCCGAACTCACCACCATCGGCAAACTGGGTCGAGGCGTTGTGCATCAGGATTGCACTGTCCAGCCGCTCAAAGAAACGGGCGGCGGCACTGGCATCTTCTGTCATGATACAGTCTGTATGGTTCGAACCGAATTGGCGGATATGCGAAATAGCGCCATCAATGTCAGCGACCGGTTTGGCGGCGATGATGCTGTCCAGAAACTCTTTGCCCCAGTCATCGGCCGAGGCCGAAACAGTGCCCTTCACAGCCAAAGGGCCTTCGGCATGAACCTCAACACCCGCCGCCAATAGGGCGGCGATGATGTCTTGCCCCAGCGTCTCAGCGACATCCTGATGGATCAGTAGGCATTCAGCCGCCCCGCAAATTCCTGTGCGGCGGGTCTTGGCGTTCAGCACGACATCCAAGGTTTTCTGCGGATCAGCGTCTTTGTCGACATAAATGTGAACGATGCCTTCGAGATGGGCAAAAACCGGAACGCGAGCTTCGCGCTGGACCAGTCCGACCAAACCCTTGCCACCACGCGGGACGATGACATCGACATAATCGGTCAATGTCAGCAATTCCTGAACCGCAGCGCGGTCGCGGGTCGGGACCAGTTGAGTGGCATCTTCGGGCAGGTTCGCAGCTTTCAAACCCTGGACCAGACAGGCGTGGATGGCGGTGGACGAATGAAATCCCTCGGACCCGCCCCGCAGGATCACGGCATTGCCGGATTTCAGGCACAAAGCACCTGCGTCTGCCGTTACATTGGGGCGGCTTTCATAGATGACACCGATCACACCCAGCGGAGTACGCACGCGCTGAATATTCAGACCCGAAGGCATATCCCATTCCGTCAGCACCTCACCCACCGGGTCGGCCTGATCTGCAACGGTACGCAACCCATCGACCATGCCCTGAATGCGCGTCTCATCCAGCATCAGACGGTCCATCATCGCGGGGCTGAGACCCTTGTTACGACCGAACTCCATATCCTTTTGGTTGGCCGCGATGATCTGAGCGCGATTGTTCCAAACCGCCTCGGCCGCTGCGATCAGGGCCGCATGTTTGCGTTCCGCGCTTGCAAAGGCCAATTCCGCTGATGCTGCTTTGGCACGCTTTCCAAGGTCGGTCATCAGGTCGGGGATGCTGTCGAAATCCTTCATATCACGTGCCTTTCTGGTCGGTAGCTTTCAGTAACAGTGCGCGCTAAAGCGCCAAGTCGTCGCGGTGGATCAATGCCGCCCGACCCGGATAGCCCAACGTCGCCTCGATTTCCGACGATCTGCGCCCTTTGATTGCGTCGGCCTCCTGCGCCGTATATCGGCTGAGGCCCTGTGCCAGTCGGCGAGACTGCGGATCGAGAACCGCAACTGGATCACCGCGCCCGAACTCTCCGTTTACCGCAACGATGCCAGCCGGCAGCAAGCTTTTTCCATTTGCCAACGCCTTCGCCGCGCCTGCATCAACGGTAATTTCGCCACGAGGTTTCATTGCAGAAATCCAACGTTTCCGGGCGGCATGTGGATCGAGCGTCGCCGTAAACCAGGTGCAGTTTGCGGCGTTGTTCAAAGATTTCAAAGGGTTCAATTTCGAACCTTCGGTAATTGCCATCGTACAACCTGCGGCAATAGCCATCTTTGCTGCAAGCAATTTGGTTTTCATACCGCCTTTCGACAGACCGGATCCGGCGTCACCCGCCATCGCCTCGATCTCGGGCGTGATCTCATCAATCACGTCATAGCGCGTGGCCGAGACGTCTTCGCTGGGATTGCCGCTGTAGAACCCATCCACATCCGACAACAGGATCAACTGATCGGCGCCAACGGTCACGGCAATCTGGGCCGCCAAACGGTCATTGTCGCCATAGCGGATCTCATCCGTTGCCACGGTGTCATTCTCGTTCACGATCGGGACCACACCCAAACCCAGCAAGGTCTCCAGCGTCGCGCGTGAATTCAGATACCGGCGCCGATTGGCACTGTCCTCCAGCGTAACCAGGACCTGAGCGGTCGTAATTCGGTGCGGCGTCAGCGCTTCTTCATAGGCGCGCGCCAGTCGGATTTGCCCAACTGCCGCCGCCGCCTGAGATTGTTCGAGCGCCAATGTGGCCGCAGGCAGGTTCAGAACACCGCGCCCCAATGCAATCGACCCCGAGGATACAAGAATGACATCTGTGCCCTGCCCTTTGAGCCAGGCAACATCCTGTGCCAGCGACTGCAACCAGTCTGATCGCAGCAAACCCGTTTCGCGATCCACCAACAGGGCAGACCCGATTTTAACGACCAATCGGTTTGCAGCGGTTAGGGCCGCCACGTCGTCGTCTCCTCGACAGGCTTCTGGCGCAACCTGTCTTCGTCAATTCGGGTTCTTAGGGCGCGCAGCACTTCGGTCACACCCTGACGGGCGACGCCGGACATTGTCATGATCGGGCCACCAACAGCCTCTTGCAATTCGGTTTTGGCCGCTTCAAGCTCTTCCTCATCCAACGCGTCGATCTTGTTGAGCACTGTGATCCGCGGCTTTTCGGCCAAGGCCCCGCCATAAGCTTCAAGCTCATGAATGATTGTACGGTAATCCTCGGCGACCGTCTCAGAGGTGCCATCGACCAGATGCAACAAGACCGCGCAGCGTTCCACATGGCCTAGAAAACGATCACCAATGCCACGCCCTTCATGGGCGCCTTCGATCAGGCCGGGAATGTCAGCGACGACAAATTCCACGTTGTCCACGCCGACGACGCCAAGATTGGGATGCAGCGTTGTAAACGGATAGTCCGCAATCTTGGGGCGCGCGTTTGATGTGGCCGCCAGAAAGGTAGATTTTCCGGCATTCGGCATGCCCAAAAGCCCGACATCCGCGATCAGCTTCAGGCGCAGCCAGATGGTCCGGTCAATGCCGCCCTGCCCCGGATTGGCGCGGCGCGGGGCCTGATTGGTGGCGGATTTAAAGTGCAGGTTGCCGAAGCCACCATTGCCGCCCTTGGCCAGCAAGACGCGTTCGCCCACTTGCGTCAGGTCCGCGATTACGGTCTCTTCATCTTCGTCCAGAATCTCGGTGCCGACGGGGACGCGCAGAATGATGTCGTCACCATCCTTGCCGGTCCTTTGCTGACCGCGACCGGGTTGGCCACTTTTAGCAAAGAAATGCTGCTGATAGCGGAAGTCGATCAGGGTGTTCAACCCATCGACAACCTCGGCCCAGACCGAGCCACCTTTGCCGCCGTCGCCACCATCGGGCCCACCATATTCAATATATTTTTCGCGCCGAAAGCTGACGCACCCGCCACCGCCGGCCCCGGACCGGATGTAGACCTTTGCAAGATCGAGAAATTTCATGTCAGTCCCCTACTGCAAAGGCCCCACCGGCCACAAGTCAGAGTTTCTTGCTGTATGTCCAGGTGGGCACATTTGCGTCGCGTGCCACCGAATAGCTCTCGGCGTCGCCCAAGTACTCAAACCCGCAGTGAATCAGCACCCGGGCCGAGGCCGGATTGTCCTGAAATACGCTGGCGAACATGTTCGCGTTCTTCAGCGGGTTGGTATTGACCAAGGCCTCGACGGCCAGTGAGGCGACGCCGGTATTCCAGTAGACAGGTGCAACCCAATACCCAACCTCAGTCTGGTTGCGATCCAGTCGAGTCAGGGAAATCAGACCGATAAGTTCTGGGCCGCCATCCTTGGTGGCATCCATGGCCCAGACATCTTCGTCCCGCTCGTCTGCCATCGAACGCGTCACGAAGGCTTCGATCGAACCCGGTGGCAGCGGGTGGGGAATACTGGTGGTCATACGCGCAACGCGTTCATCGCCTGCATAATGTTCGACGAGACCCATATCCGAACGACGCAAAGGGCGCAGATCGAACCGCTCGGTTTCGATGACCGGCTGATTTATTATTGTCTCAAGTTTCATGAGTGCGTTCCTCCTCCGAACAACACGAATAATACGGACGCAACAGTCAAACTGGCTAAAGTCCACATCAGATATTTTTCCGCGGGCCGTCCTTCAACCACATGGGCAATTCTATCGCCTGCAAAAGTCCAGATAGGGTGCACGACAATCTGGCAGAGCAATAGACACAGAGCGATTGTAAATGTTGCGTTAAGACTGGGGGTACCTGCGGCAACAAAACCGGTGAAGCCGGCAATAATCATCGCCCAGGCCTTGGGGTTAAGCGGATGCACGATCAGCCCGGCCCAGAAACCGGGCACATCCTGAACGGACACGTCACGCGAAAGTCGCAGATTGGCGATTTTCCACGCAAGCCAGCAAATATATGCCGCCGAAGCATATTTCAGGGCAGCAAACGCCATCGGAGCCTGATCCGCGACCTGCATCAACCCAAACCCAACGGGCCAGATGATCAGTTGCTTTCCCAGGACAACACCGGCCACAAACGGCAGCGCCGCCCGAAAACCATAACGCGCACCTGTTCCCAGCAGGACCATATTGGCCGGTCCCGGTGTGCCGACCTGACTGGCGGCAAAGATCAGGAAACTGGTGGTTGCGACTGTCATCAGACCATTCGATCAAAATTGCGTTAAAACGAGAAAGGGGACCGGCACTTTGTGCCGGTCCCCCATGAATTTTTCTTAAACCTCTGGGTTTCGGCTTACTCTGCGGCCTCCGCCACTGGCAGGACCGAAATAAAGGTGCGGTTTTTGAGGCCTTTGTGAAACTTGACAGCGCCATCAGTGGTCGCAAAGATCGTGTGATCCTTGCCGATGCCTACGCCTTCGCCCGGCCAAAACTTGGTGCCGCGCTGACGCACGATGATGTTGCCTGCGATGGCGGCCTGGCCACCATACAGTTTCACGCCAAGGCGACGACCAGCTGAGTCGCGACCGTTACGGGAGGAACCGCCAGCTTTTTTATGTGCCATTCTCTCTCTCCTTAGCCTTTAGCCAGTTCTTTGGCCTGTTCGATCCAGCCTTCACGCTCGATCCGGCCTTTGAACGACAGTTTCTCGTCCATAGCAGCTACGTCTTCATCCGTCCATGCCGCGATCTGGGCAAAGGTGGTGATGCCAGCCGCAAGAAGCTTCTTCTCAAGTGCAGGGCCAACGCCGGACAGTTTCTTCAGATCGTCTGCGCCAGCGTCAGCAGCGGGTGCTTCGGCTTTCTTGGCAGGCGCCTTTTTCGGAGCTGCTTTCTTGGGTGCTCCTGCTTCAACAGCTGCTGCGGAAACCGAACCGGTTGCAGCTTTGATGCCCGACTTGTCAGCGCCCGACGACAGGATATCGGTGATTTTGACCAGTGTCAGTTTCTGACGGTGGCCAACGGTGCGCTTCGAGCTGTGCTTACGACGGCGTTTGACGAACTTGATGACCTTGTCACCTTTGATCTGTTCGACAACTTCGGCTTGAACGCCGGCGCCTTCGATAAACGGCGCACCAACAACCGGTGCGTCACCGCCCAGCATCAGTACGTCGTTGAATTGAACTGTTTCACCTGCGTCGGCAGCCAATTTTTCAACGCGGAGAATATCGCCCGCCTGAACCTTGTACTGCTTGCCGCCAGTCTTGAGGACCGCAAACATGCGTCTTTCCTTTTCATTCCCGCGTTCTGTGGTCCCCGTCTGGGTGTTTTGGCCCCAATGAACTTGAAGGCCACCTCGAACAGCGCGCCCTTTTCGGGCTGTGTGACTGACCTTTGGGGTATGCCCAATGGGTCAAATAATAACGATACCCGGCGCGGAATACCGGCCGGGATGCGCGCTTATCCATAGATTACCTGTGAAAGTCAACACCCAACCAGTGTCAAAGATCCGATCCTCTGAGGACCTGTGCGGCGGCCTCGCCCAGACGGAAAGATATGCTGTCAAACATCTGGTCGAACCCGTCAAACAAAGCCTCATTCACGGCCTGACCCGTATCGGTACGAGAGAACGCGATATTTTCACGCATCTGCGTTTCGTCCATTGGTCGGTACGCAAGCAAAAGAAACGAGTACAGCCAGGTCGTGGCTTCTTCTGTCTTGCTGTCTGTCTCTGAAAGCAACTCCGCCAGCAATTCACCTTCATCCGATAGCTCGCCATAGGCAAGACCTCGGAAAAAGTTGAAATCCGCGCTCAACGACCCTTCTACATTCTGTTCTACAAGGTTGTTGATCTGGATATACTCGTCGACCAGTTCATATCGCACCGAGTCCCGCGCGGTACTTTCATAGGCCTCGCGCGCCATTTCTTCGATGGCCTCGTCCGAAATTGCCCGTCTTGCGGAGTTTTCAAGGGAGATAATCGTTTGGCCCAAGTCGCTTTCGAAAAATACGATGGCCTGATCCAATTGACTGTCCGTTAGCCCGCGTTCGAAGGCCTCTGTCACGCGTTCTTGCATCCAGACCGGATCGTAGATGTCTTCAACCTGCGCTTCAAAGAAGGCACCGCCGGTGTTGTCCAACAGCGTTTCATCCAATTCAAGACGCTGGACCATGGCTTCATCGACCAGAATGTCCATGACTTGCGACAGATGCATGGCGTCGGCCAAACGGTCGACCTTTTCGTCGGCCACCAGTGGCGGGGCCCAAAAGACCAGAAAGGCAAAAAGACAGCTCAGACGCATCATATATCCTGCGCTGGATGCAGATCAGCCATTCTGGCAGCCAGAATTTCGAACTTCATCGCCATGATCTCGTATTGAATGGCATTCAACAGCTCGTAAACTTCCTGCATCAACGGCTGTTCCAGCGCCTCGACATAGGCATCTACATCCGAATCCGAGAACTCCTGATAAGTGTATGCCGCCCCCGCGAGTGCCGACAATTGCAAAGACTGGCGCATAGCGGTTTCGTTGCGCTTCATCATCTGGCGCAGTTCGTCTGCGCCCAGTTGGAGGTCGATCACGCCGGATGCGCTTGCGGCCAGCAGGAACCGCAATTGAATCTCCTGTAGCGCCCGCAACGCCGTTCCGGTGGAATCGATCGCGCGGTTCATCCGCTTCAGGCTTTCCACGCGTTGCGACCCGTCTTGGATCAGGCCCGCAACAATCTCCTGCCCTTCCAATTGCTTGGCCTCGTCGTCATCTATCATATGCGACGCATTCTCGGCCTCTACCAACCGCTGACCCAGATCCGAGGCATAAAATTCGACAGCATGTCCCAAAGCTTCGTCGCTGAGAGTTTGTTCCAGGATCGTCACGGCGGTTTCGTGCATGTCCTCTGTGTCAAACACCTCTTCCGTCAACCGTGTCCAATCCGACCCGAAGCCGTCGGGATCAATGCCCAGCATTTGCGGCGCAGATCCCGACGCCAACGCAATGCTTTCGAGCGCTACGTCAAACCCGGTTGTTGTCAAAAACGCCTCAACACGGTCACGGTTGGCTGCCACAACCTGAAGCGGGATCAGGACCAAAGCCGCAAGCGGCACAAGAAACAGAATGGCGAAACGCCGTGCAAGATATGTCATGCCCAATAGCCTAGGAGTTTTATGCCTGCAGGCAATGGAAAATCTGTGCTTTGGTGATTTGCGGAACTTTCTGCTTGCACCGCTGTACGTTCCTCACTAAATCCCCCCCTCACAGACCCCCGCGGAGAGGTGCCGGAGTGGTCGAACGGGGCGGTCTCGAAAACCGTTGTGGGTGCAAGCCTACCCAGGGTTCGAATCCCTGTCTCTCCGCCACTCACTACAGAGTCGCAAAACCGTTCCGACATCACAAATCGATAGCATCGCTGCCTGTTGGACTGTTCGTGGTGTTTGCAAGGCGTTCAGCGCAAGAAAATGACCAGGTACATGCGTGTTGGCGTGTTATCGCCACGCCCTACCTCTCAGATCAGCGTAGCATGGCTCATGCCCGTATTCTGCTGACATTTCTCGGGAATTCCCCTTTGCGACTCGCTAGCGTTGACCCATCCCGGCGACACATTTTCCAAAGGAGACACACATGTCGCGTACTCTTATTGTTGCAATCGTCATCGCCGCAATTGGCGCTGGCGGATACCTTTACCTCAACCAACCCGAGCCGACCCCGGCCGAGCAGCTTCAGGCAGCCGAGCAGGATGTGAACGATGCTGTGGACGAAACCGTTTCCGCTGCTCAGGATACAGCGACGGATGCGGCAGATACAGCCACTGACGCGGCCACTTCCCTGACGGATCAAGCCGCAGATGCGGTGGACTCAGCGACTGAGCAAGTTGGCGATGCAGCGTCTTCACTGACCGAACAAGCCAACGAAGCTGCGTCTTCGGTTGCTGAACAGGCCGGCGATCAGGTTGCTGCAGTGGCAGGCCAAGGTCAGGACCTGTTCAACTCCTGGATTCAAGGGGGCATGCTGACGATACAGAATTTCGATTATGAAACGATGGTCGCATCAGTCGAAAACAGTACTTTGACTGAAGAAGTTAAGACTGGCGCAATCCGGATCCTTGATGACATCAAGGCCTCGCCGGAATTGGTTGTCGAAAAAATGCAGGATTTGCGCAACCTGCTGACCCAACAATAAAAACCAAAGGGCCGATCCGACGGGTCGGCCCTTTGCCGCGCATCTGATGAGCTGCCGCGACGTAAGATCCCGGTTTGGTTGACCCGACGCACCGCTTTTGTTTGGTTTGCGACAAACTCTAGCCTGTATCGCAGCCAGAGCTTCCCCGCCTGAACCCTGGTTATCGGCGACCCGGTCGCGTGCTATACATGCGCTTTTAAGGATGAAAAACATGTCTGCTCTTCCCTCCTCGATGTTCGCTACAATTCTGAAACATGACGGATATTCTGGCGCAATGACCGGGCCGGTGATCGGAGATGCCGCGGATTGGTTGGCTGAGGCGGAGCTGCCAGTTCCCGAACCGGGTCCGGGGCAGGTTCTGATCCGTTTGCGGACCGCATCCGTCAACCCTTCTGACATGCATTTCATCAAGGGTGAATATGGGCAGCCACGCGTTAAAGGTGCAGCTGCTGGTTTTGAAGGATGCGGGGATGTCGTAGCTACGGGCAAAGGCGCCGAGGCACTGCAAGACCAGCGTGTTGCCTTTGTTGCGGCTGGTTCGGGAGCATGGGCTGAGTACGTTGTGACTCAGATGCAGATGTGCATCCCACTGCGCCCCGATATCTCGGACGACGACGGAGCGGCGCAGATTGTGAACCCGCTAACCGCGATGGCGATGGTCGATATGGCAAAAGAGGCGGGCGAGGCGTTTGTCGTTTCTGCTGCAACCAGCCAGTTGGGCAAACTGATGTGCAGCCTGGGCCGGGATCTCGGGTTGAAACCGATCGCTTTGGTCCGCCGTGAAGAGACGGTCGAGTCGCTGAAAAACCTGGGCGCATCCGAAGTTTTGGTCACTACAGACCCAGACGTGGTGCAGAAATTCTCGGACCTGAGCGCGACGCTAAAACCGCGCGTGTTCCTGGATGCGGTGATGGACCAGCTTTCTGAACAGCTGTTCTGCGCCATGCCCAATCAGGCGCGTTGGGTTTGCTATGGCAAGCTGGGCAGCGACTCGCCTACGCTCACACAGACCGGGCAGTTGATATTCATGGGCAAGCGGATCGAAGGGTTCTGGCTGACCCAATGGATGATGTCCACGCCCCCCGCCGATCAGATGCGTGTGGTGGCCGAGGTTCAGGCGCGTTTTGCCGATGGTCGGTGGAAAACTGATGTGTCGGAACGGCTTACGTTGAAGAATCTGATCCCAAATCTCGCCGATGCGCTGAAAAAGAGTGACGGAAAGGTGATTATCACGCCATAGTAGAGCAAGACCCGCGCATCTAAGCAAACCTGCGGGCTGTTCAAACGTCGGGCCACCGACATGGGGAGGAGAGTTTGGATAACGCGCAGCTGCTGATCAGCGGGCTGGCGAATGGCTGTGTCTACGGCCTGATCGCACTTGGCTTTGTTCTGATCTACAAAGCGACCGAGGCTGTGAATTTCGCGCAAGGCGATTTCATGATGCTGGGCGCCTTCGTCACCATTGGCCTGACAAATACTGAATATATGGGCCTGCCCTTTTGGCTGGCTCTGCCGATCTCACTGGGGATCATGGGGGCTTTGGGCTACCTTCTGGATCGCCTGATCATCCGCCGCTTGTTTGGGGAAAGCCAGACCGCGGTTGTCATCCTCACCATCGCATTGGGTTTTGTGATCCGGTTTGTCGCTGGCCTGATCTGGGGACACGAACCGCAGACGCTGCAAAACCCATTGGCCGGCAAAGAAGTCCGGTTTGGCGGGCTGGTTCTGGGGATGGAGGATGTGGCTGTCATTGTCGTCACGATCCTGCTGACCTGGGGCCTTTACGTCTTTTTCAGCAAAACAAGATTGGGGCTGGCGATGCAGGGCGCCTCCCAGAACCAGCTGGCTGCCTATTACATGGGTATCCCTGTCAAACGTGTTCAGGGGATTATCTGGGCTTTAGCCGGAGTGGTGGCCGGAATCGCTGGCATTCTTTTTGCCGCTAAAGGGTCTGTTGATCCAACCACCGGCCTGTTGGGAATAAAGGCTTTTGCAGCTGCCGTGATAGGTGGGTTCGGCAGCCTTCCTGGTGCCTTGGCCGGAGGATTGATTGTTGGCGTTATAGAACCCTTTGCCAGCCGTTACATAGCAGCGGGTTACAGTCAGATCGCGCCATACGCTTTGCTTCTGGCGGTCCTCATATTCCGGCCCAACGGGCTGTTCAGTCAGGTTCGGGTCAAGAAGGTCTAAACGCATGCGGATTGTTTTCAAAACGGATTACATGCAGGATATCAGGCCGTGGAAAGACAGTTTTCAACTGACCATGTACTTGATCCTGCTGGTAATTGTCGCCGCAGCACCTTGGCTTCTGGATGACTTTTATCTCGGCGAGCTGACCAACGTGCTGATCTGGGCCATCGCAGGTCTCGGCCTGATGATCCTGACGGGGCACACGGGTCAGGTCAGCCTGGGCCACGCAGCGTTTCTTGCCTTTGGCTGTTATGCCAATGTCATCCTGATCGAGGCTGGAGTTCCCTTCCTGATCGCCTTCCCTCTGGCGGGTATCCTGACCGGGATTGCCGGCGTAACGGTCGCCATCCCTGCCCTGCGCCTGCATGGCATATACCTTGCGATTTTCACCATGGCCCTGTCCATCCTGATGGACGACGTCATCGTATTGGCCGAACCGATCACCGGCGGCGTCGCGGGCAAGTATCTGGGTGGCGTAGAAATCTTCGGCCATCTGGTCGACCGTTGGGCGACACCGGATCAGTTCTTCTGGCTGGTCCTGATCGTCGCTATTTTTGTCACCCTTGGATATATCAACCTGCTGCGCGCACCGTTGGGGCGCAGCTTCATTGCCGTGCGCGATTCCGAGGTCTCGGCGCAGGCGATGGGTGTGGACGTTGCCAAAACCAAGACGCTCTCGTTTGCGCTGTCTTGTGCGGTGACCGGATGGGCCGGCGCGCTGATGGGGCTTTATGCCGGCGCGTTCAACAACGAAACGTTCAGTGTCATAATCTCAATCCAGTTGCTGATGATGATCGTCATCGGCGGCTTGGGCTCAATCCACGGCGCCTTTCTTGGGGCTATCGTCATTGGCTTTCTGCCGCAGTTCTTGTCGATCTCGAAGGAATACGTTGCGGCGGCGTTTGGTGGTAACACGGTCGCCATCCCGGGGCTGGAATTTGGCATCTTCGGCGCGATCCTGATTTGCTTTATCCTGTTCGAACCCATGGGCATGTATGGCCGCTGGCTGAAAATCCGCACTTGGTTCGAGCTTTTCCCGTTTTACCGCAAAGACATGTTCAAACGTCAGAAATCCTATCTCAAGACGGAGCGTCTGAGATGAGTATGCTGGAGTTTGAAAACGTCACGCTAAAGTTCGGTGGCCTGACCGCTGTGAATGATCTGTCGTTCGAGGTTCAAGAAGGCGAGGTGTTTGCCATCGTCGGACCCAACGGTGCCGGTAAATCCACTGTATTCAATCTGATCTCGCGCTTTTACGATCCTTACGCGGGCTCTATCCGGTTTGACGGGCATGATCTGCTACAGGTGAAACCCTCGGGCGTTGCTGAATATGGGGTCGCGCGCACGTTTCAGAATATCGAGCTTTTCGAGCACGCGACTGTCCTGCAGAACCTGCTGGTCGGGCGGCATCGACATCGCAAAACCAATCTGGTCTCAGAGATCCTGTTCACCCCCTCGGCGCGGCGCCAAGAGTTGGAGAACCGCGAAAAAGTCGAAGAAATCATCGATTTTCTCGATCTTCAAGCCTTCCGTGACAAGATGATTTCAGGCTTGCCCTATGGTGTGCGCAAAGTGGTCGAGGTCGCCCGCGCGCTGGCCACCGACCCAAAATTGCTGCTGCTGGATGAACCGGCCTCGGGCCTGTCTGTCGAAGAGACTACGGACATGCGCTGGTGGATCGATGACATCCGGCGGCAGATGGGGATCACGGTGTTGATGGTCGAACATGACATGGGGTTGGTATCCGGCGTGTCTGACCGGGTTTTGGCCATGGCCGACGGGGCAAAACTGGCCCTTGGCACCCCGGCCGAGGTACAGTCGCACCCCGCCGTGGTCGAGGCGTATCTGGGGAAAGCTTCATGAGTGAGCCAATCCTGAAGATCCGCAATATCGAGAGTTTCTATGGCCCGATCATGGCCATCCGTGGTGTCTCGCTGGATGTTCACCCAGGTCAGATCGTTTCTATTCTTGGGGCCAACGGCGCGGGCAAGACAACGCTGATGAAGACCGTGTCCGGTGTCATGGATCCTGAAAAGGGCAAGATCACCTTTGATGGGCAGGACATCCAAGGGTCTGAACCGCACAAGGTCGTGCAGAAAGGTATCGTACATGTTCCCGAAGGGCGCGAAGTCTTCCCCCTGCTCACAGTGGATGAAAACCTGAGCCTTGGGGCTTATACGCTGACAGACAAAGCGCAGATCGAACGCGACCGGGACTTGGTTTTTAGCTATTTTCCGGTTCTGAAAGACCGTCGCGGGCAAGAGGCCGGAACCCTGTCAGGCGGTCAGCAACAGATGCTGGCAATCGGACGTGGGCTGATGGCCAATCCCAAGATCATGCTGTTGGATGAACCCTCGCTCGGCCTGTCCCCGTTGCTGGTACAAGAGATCTTCGGCATCCTCAAACGCCTGAATGATGAACAGGACATGACAATGATGCTGGTTGAACAAAACGCCCACGCAGCTTTGGAACTGGCCGATCATGGATATGTCATGGAGGTTGGCCGCATTGTCATGGATGGCGCGGCAGATGTTTTGCTAGAATCCGAAGACATTCAGGATTTCTACCTTGGCGCTCAGCAAGACGGCGCGCGCGAAAATCGCCGCTGGAAGCGTAAAAAGACGTGGAGGTGACCCGGATGGAGAACAGCCCCCTGCCCGCGCAGATCACGATCAACGGCGTTCAGTTTAATGCAACCCCGGGACAGCGCCCGCTGCGTGTGGATGGATGCGTCACGATTTGCCAGTTGTTCCAAAGCCGCTGCGCCGAGTTGGGTGATCGCACAGCACATCGTGAAAAAGACCTCGGTGTCTGGAAATCCTATTCCTGGGCCGATTACTGGCAGCATGCCAAATGGATCGGGCTGGCCTTACGCCAACTGGGACTGGAGCGCGGTGACGTGGTTTCCGTCCTGTCCGAGGATCGCAAGGAATGGGCCTGGTTCGACATGGGCATCCAAGGGATCGGCGGGATCGCCTCTGGCGTCTATACCACCGATGCCGCCAACCAGTTGCAATACCTGATCAATGACAGCGGCAGTCGATTTCTGATCGTCGAGGACGAAGAACAACTGGACAAGTTTCTGGAGATCGAAGACGAGGTTCCAGATCTGCTCAAAGTCATCATCCTGGAAGACGAAGGCCTGCACGAACTAGATCATCCGCGCTGCATGATGATCGAAGACCTTTACGACATTGGCAAACAAGCCGAGGCCGAAAACCCCGGATTGTTTGAAGCGGAGGTAGCGCTGGCAAAACCGCAGGATACAGCGTTGCTGGTCTATACGTCTGGAACAACCGGTCAGCCCAAAGGCGCGATGCTGAGCCATGAAAACATACTCGCCGCCATCGAATCCGGTGCCCGCGCCCTGCCCACATTGGCAAGTGACGAACAGCTGTGTTTTCTACCGCTGTGCCACATCCTGGAGCGCGATGTGTCGGTCTTTTACCCGTTGGCGGGCAGATGCACGGTGAATTTCGCCGAAAGCCCCGAGACGGTGTTTGCCAACCTGCAAGAGGTGTCGCCAAGCACATTTACGGCCGTCCCGCGTGTGTGGGAGAAGATCTATTCTCAGGTCCAAATCCTGACCCAAGATGCAACACCCTTGGGGCGCCTTGCGTTTGGCATGGCCTTAAAAGCAGGACTGGCACGTGCTGAGTATCTGACATCCGGCAAGCCAGTCCCAGCGGGTGTTGCTGCGCGATATTGGGTTTGGGATCATTTGGTCCTCAAGAACGTACGGCGGATGCTGGGTATGGACAGGCTACGTCGCGGTGGATCCGGTGCAGCTCCGATTTCGACCGAGTTGCTGACATGGTATTGGGCCATTGGCGTTCCTCTGGTTGAAGGGTTTGGCATGACCGAGACGGCAGGCCTCGCGTCACTCAACACGACAGAAGAAAACAGGATCGGCACAATTGGCCGGGCTGTTGCAGGCAATGACATCCGCATTTCGGATCAGGGTGAAATCCAACTGAAGGGCATGAATGTCTTTCAGGGGTATTGGCGCAACAACGCCAAAACGGCGGAAACCTTTACCTCGGACGGCTGGCTGCGCACGGGCGACTTGGGACATATCGATGACGACGGCTACATCACCATCACGGGTCGGTTGAAAGACATCATCATCACAGCCGGCGGCAAGAATATCACCCCGGCTGAAATCGAAAGCCGATTGAAGTTCAGCCTTTATGTCTCGGACGCGGTCATCGTCGGAGATCAGCGGAAATTTTTGTCCGCGCTCATCATGATAGATCAGGAAAACGTTGAAAAATTTGCACAGGACAGAAAAATTCCGTTTTCGAACTTCGCTTCTCTCTGCGCGGCACCCGCAGTGAAAGAACTGATCGGCGCCGAAGTGGCTACCGTGAACAAGGAATTTGCGCGCGTTGAACAGATCAAGGATTTCCGGTTGATCGACGTTTTATTGACCGCCGAGGACGATGAACTGACCGCGACAATGAAGTTGAAACGCGGGCTGGTGGAAAAGAAACACGCACATCTCATTGAAGACATGTACAATTAGAAAAAACGTTAACGGGAGGAAAAGATGAATAGCATAATCAAACGGCTGGCCGCGGCCACCGCTTTGACGGCGTCAGCGACGCTGGCCTGGGCAGACACACAAGGCGTATCCGACGATGAAATCGTCATTGGCTCAGTCAATGATTTGAGCGGGATTTTTGCCGCCGTTGGTGTCCCGGCGACCAAAGGCGCCAATGTGGTCTTTGATCGGGTGAACGCCGAAGGTGGCGTGCATGGCCGCACCATCCGCTTTGTGGTCGAGGATAACGGCTACCAGATGCCGCGTGCGATGCAGGGCTATAACAAGCTTCTGAACCGCGACAAGGTGTTTGCCATGCTGCAATCGCTAGGGACGCCGATGAACGTTGCGGGGTTCAAACTGCTGGATCCCAAGGGCATCCCGAATGTCGCCCCACTGACAGCGGCCCGGCAGATGCTGCAAGAGCCGATGGACAACAAGTTCACGTCGTTCTCGACCTATTTTGATCAAAGCCGTATCGGCGTGAAATACCTGGCCGATCAGTTCGGATCACAGGCGGTTTGCACCATGTACCTGCCCACCGATTTTGGTGAGGAAATCCTGGAGGGCAGCAAAGCAGGTGCGGAAGAGGCTGGCATCTCTTTTGCGGCAGAGACCACGCATAAACCGGATGAAACTGATTTTGTTGGCTCGCTCAGCAAGCTCAAGGAAGAAGGGTGTGGCATCGTCACAATGGCCCTTGGTGTGCGTCAGGCGATCACTGTCGTTGGCACTGCCAAAAAGATGGGTCTTGCGGATATGAAGTTCCTCGGCACCTCTGCCAGTTTCCTGACCGTTGTGGCTCAGGTGCCCGGTGGTGTGACCGACGGGTTCTATGCCGCCGCGTCCTGGCAAGATCTCTGGGCGCGCGCCGACGAACCCGTTCCAGCCGCGTTTATCGAAGAGTACAAAGCCGCGACCGGCGAAGATCCGGTCGGGTTTGCGATGCTGGGTTATTCGGCGGCCGAGATGATGGTCAAAGCGCTGGATGCGGCGGGCCCTAACTTGACCCATGAGAGCTTTATCGCCGCAATGGAATCCCTCAATTATCAAGATGAGCTGGTGGGAAATCATATTTCGTACGGGCCTGATGACCATCAGGGGGCTGATACGGTATTTGTGAACGTCGTAGAAAATGGCGCCTGGAAATTGGTTTACGAAGAGTAACCAAACCTGACTATCAACCGAAAGGGGCTGTCGTCCCTTTCGGAAACTTCATTTCAGTATTTTCTTCAGCGTCTTCCGAAGAGATTGCAATTTGGGCCGGGTGTAAATCTGAGCTGGTGTCAGATCCGCATACCCACCGTGATCAATGACTCGAAAACCGCTTGGGTCATTGACGATCAGGAACTGGTTGAATGGCAGCGTGTAAATCGGCAAGTCCTGTGCCTCGCAAAAGTAGATCGCGTACGGAAAAACCTCACTGGGGCTGAATTCCTTGCTATGCTGCCAGATCGTTTTGGTGAAATCGTCACCGCCGATGAAGCCGTTTTTTCGAATTTTCGGAAGCATCGATAACAGGTCCATGGTAATCCCGC
Organism: uncultured Ruegeria sp.; assembly: GCF_947504215.1. Lineage (GTDB taxonomy): Bacteria > Pseudomonadota > Alphaproteobacteria > Rhodobacterales > Rhodobacteraceae > Ruegeria. The sequence goes on from NZ_CANNGO010000006.1 coordinate 162,731, forward strand.
GCAAGGTATGATCCCCGTCGATATATGCAAAATCAAGCGAGCCGTCTGGAATTTGCAATTGCGCGTTTTTGGTCGTGTCCCGGATTTCGATGACCTTGTCCATATGCGGGCGCACGCGGTTTAATGCCTCCTCCCGGATTTCTTCAAACTCGACATTTGATCTGTTGGCGGGCTTGTTCCAATCTGGCAAGTTCCGCCAGGGATCGATCAGCGTGTAGGCTTCGATTGTCGGAATTTGCCCAAGCAGAATCTCAGCAAACTGCCCTTTCCAGACGCCAACCTCACATAAAGATACGCATTTCAGATCAGAGACCAGCCTGACCCATAACTGATGCCGGTTCTCGCTGGACGCGATGGCGCGTTCAACGATGTCATCGATTGATGCTTCAACCATGGTGTTTCGCCCTCAATCGCGGCGCCCTGCCGGAAAAGACCTTACGCTCTTCTCAGTAATGGCCCGCCTTCGCGAAACAGGTTTACAAATTCTTGGCTGATTATCTAACGGCTTCATCCAAAGCGGCATGATGCTGCTTAGTCCGTAAGCAAAAGGGCGCCCGCATGCACGCGGACGCCCCGAAATCTAGGCTCGTAAAGCGATCTGGAGTTAACGCTTCGAGAACTGGAACGAACGACGCGCTTTGCGCTTACCGTATTTCTTACGTTCCACAACACGGCTGTCGCGAGTAAGGAAGCCAGCAGCTTTCAGCGCGCCACGCAGGGACGGATCGTACAGCTGCAGCGCTTTAGAAATGCCATGCTTGACCGCACCGGCCTGACCGGTCAGGCCACCGCCTTTGACGGTTGCAACAACGTCGAACTCACCTTCGACACCAGCAATCTGGAACGGCTGGCGCAGGATCAGCTGCAGAACGGGGCGCGCGAAGTACACGTCCTGGTCTTTGCCGTTCACGGTGACCTTGCCGGAGCCCGGCTTGATCCAAACGCGGGCAACAGCGTCTTTACGCTTGCCGGTGGCGTAGGAGCGGCCCAGTTCGTCACGTACGGGTTCGCGGACGATGACTTCTTCAGCCACAGCTTCGACGCCTGCAACGGCGCTCAGCTCTTCGAGAGTATTGATCTGATCAGCCATGGTCATTAGCTCCGGGTGTTTTTCTTGTTCATGGATGCAACATCCAGAACTTCGGGCGCTTGCGCCTCGTGGGGATGCTCGGCACCGGCATAGACGCGCAGATTGGTCATAACCTGACGCGACAGGCGGTTGCCCGGCAGCATGCGCTTGACCGCCTGGGTCACAACGCGCTCGGGGTGTGCACCCTCAAGGATCTGCTGCTTGGTGCGCGACTTGATGCCGCCCGGGTGGCCGGTGTGCCAGTAGAAGTTTTCTTCGCGCTTCTTGCCGGTCATCTGGATTTTGTCAGCGTTGATCACGATGACATTGTCGCCCATGTCCATGTTAGGGGTGAACGACGCTTTGTGCTTGCCACGCAGGCGCATGGCGACGATCGAGGCAAGACGGCCAAGAACAACGCCCTCGGCGTCGATCAGGATCCATTTCTTGTCGATGTCTGCAGGTGTTGCAGAAAAGGTTTTCATGGCAGGATAGTCCTGTTTGATGTGAAAGACCGCCCCTTACGGAGCGGCCCGAATTCGATGGATGGGGTTTAGACCTAGCTGTAGAGCACGTCAATACACAGAAAGCTGTTTTAATCATTCAAAAACAATGCGTTGTAAAATAGGTATTAAAATACCCCAAGTTTTCGGGCATATTCGCGCCCTGGCAAACGGCCTGCTATCATCTCTGTATATGATTGCCACGATAGTGAAGGAGAATCCAATGTCCGATCTGAATCAAGTTGTTTCTGATTATGGCGCTGCCTGGCAGGAAACGGATGCGGATAGACGGTTGGAATTGCTGACGCGCTGCTTCGCAGACACCGGGCAATACACCGACCCGACGGCTGCCGTCAGTGGGCGACATAACCTGAGTGTTCATATTGGCGAAGTGCTGCAAAGCGCAGGAGGGCGAGTTGAAATCACCAGCGCCCCAAACTCACATCACGATGTGGTTCACTTTACCTGGCATATGGTTGCTGATGATGGGTCAAAAATGGTCGAAGGTCATGACTTTGTCCGTTTGGACACGGATGGAAAAATCTCATACCTGTCGGGCTTTTTCGGTGATCCTGATCCCCTGACCTGATCAGACACTGATTTGTTCAGGCGGATTGTCCAGCAAGGCACGCAATCGCAGCATCGCGTCTTCAAACTGGCGCAGTGAGATATGCCCGTTCACTGCAATGCGTACGGCGTTCGGCGCCCGCCCGTCCCGCAGGGCAAACTCATCCGCTGACCGTAGCTGTATGCCCTCTCTCTCAGCCGCGCGGCTGAATGCGGCAGACCGCCAGCCAGATGGCAGATTCAACCAGACAAACGGAATATCGGAATCCCAGTTCAAATCAAACCCGCCTAAGGCATTCACGGCCACGCGAACATATTCGCCCATTTTGGATCGGACGTCCGCGGCCAACTGCTGTGCACTTGGGTCCCCGAGCAGCAAGCGAGTCAATTCGGCCAATGGCTGTGCCAGTCCGAAATAACCGTATTCAGCAGACCGTCGCAAATCGCCACTGCGTTCCTTTGGTGCGATCGCAAACCCGACGCGCAGCGCTGGTGTCAACGTTTTTGAGATGGATGACACATGCCATCCCCGTTCAGGCGCAAGCGCGCGATAGCTGGGTGCGCGGGCCTCACCCATGCGATAGCAATCGTCTTCGATGATCTGAAGGTCGTATTTTCTGGCAATCTCGACGACTTCTTTGCGCCGCTCCAGGGGTGAATGTCCCCCCGTTGGGTTCTGGACCTCGGGTGAAACGCAAATCGCCTGGGCATGGGTGTGCCGTAGAACATGGTCAAGCGCTTCGGGGCTGATCCCCCATTTGTCCATTTTTACACCGATGACATCAGCACGCATCAATTCGCCTGCACGGCGAAACCCGGCATAAGACAGGTCCTCGACCAAAACGACGGGCTTTGGGCCGCTCAAAATGGTTTGAAACACAACACACAAACCGCTTTGCCCACCATGGGTCAAAACGATGTCGTCGGCTGTCAGCACACCCAGCGGTAAATCCGACAACCAGTCGACCACCACCTGCCGCACCGACTGATAAGCGTCGCGTGTTGGATAGTTCATGAACATCCTTGGGTCGCCTTGGGCGATCTTTGCCAGGCACGCGCGGATCAGGGCCACCTGCCCAACATCTGGTAAACGCGGACTGAACAGGCTGACATTTGCCTCGTACTTGTCGTCGCGCAAGTGCAGCTGCCTGGACCAGACATCATCCAGAATTGGGGATTTCGGCGGGGCAACAAATGTACCACGTCCGACCTCTGCTTGTAGCAAGCCCTCATCCGTTAGGATGGTATAAGCCCGCGCAACAGTACCTGGCGTAATTTGTAACCTATAGGCAAGTTCCCGCACCGGAGGCAGTTTTACGCCTACCGACAACGTTTTGTTTTCAATGGATTTCCTTATTGTGTCGGCAACCACAGTGTACTTTGGTCCTTTGGATTTCGGCAGCGAGTCCGGCCAAATTGTATCCATTACAATTCTTCCTTTGATTTTGACACAATTTCGAATGTATCAAACACATGTACCGAACATCTATCATTTGTGTCAATACAATTTGGAAGGAATACTGAGATGACACGCACAATGCACAACCCCGCCCTCTTGCTGCTGAATGACAGTCCCCGACTGCCGTTGATCGCCGCGCTGGCCGTGCGGTTTGCGGCGGCGGTCACTCAATGGGAACGCCGTCGACGCAGCCGAATTAACCTAGGTTATCTGGATGACAGGCTGCTCGAAGATGTCGGTTTGACCCGGCATCAGGCCAACCGAGAAGTGAAACGCTATTTCTGGATTAACTAACGATCCCCAGTCCCATTCAGGGACCTCTTCCTAGGCCGGGGCAAGTCCCCGGCCCTTTTTTATCCGAAATTGGCGGCGGCTGACCCTGCCGGCGGCAATGAATATGTCATACTGGCCCGCGCAACCGGATGATCTGACCCGTCCGAGTACATCAGCACGTCCCCAACCGCCAAAGTGCGACCCAGCTTCAGCAACCTGCATTTGGCGATCATGTCCGCATCGCCTTCTGGTTTGCGCAGAAAATCCAGTGAACTGTTGGTAGTGACGGCCAAAGATTGACGGCCTTTCCGTGCAAGCACCATGGCATAGACACACACATCGGCCAGTCCGAACATCGAAGGTCCGGATACCGTACCGCCGGGGCGTAGATGGCGATCATCGACCACCAGTCGCATGGTGATGGTCTCTTCGGTCAACTCTTCGACGACAAAGTCTTTGTGTATCTGCGGAAAGACCTCTGTCAGATACTGTGACAGTTCGCCCCTGTTCATCGCTAACGCCATGCTTCCCCTCATTCAGTTACCGTCCTAGAGTTGGCCCGATAGCCAGCAGGAGGGCAAGATGGCAATTCTGGAACGTAACGACACAGGCGCGGTTGCACAGCTGAAGTTGAATGCCCCTGACCGGCTGAATGCCCTGAGCGACGAGATGCTGGCGGCTTTGCAGGCCGAGTTTGATGCGCTGCGCGAAGACGGTTCCATCCGCGCGGTCACATTGTCGGGATCGGGTAAGGCGTTTTGCGCTGGCCATGACCTGAAACAAATGACCGCCGGACGTAGTTCTGAAGATGGCGGCAAAGCCTATTTTCAGGATCTCTTTGGTCGATGTGCCAAAATGATGATGTCGATCCAGTCCCTGCCCCAACCCGTCATTGCCCAGGTTCACGGGATCGCAACTGCGGCGGGATGCCAACTGGTAGCCACATGTGACCTGGCTGTTGCCGCCGAAGGCACGCGATTTGGTGTGAATGGTGTGAATATTGGCCTGTTCTGCTCGACTCCGATGGTCGCGCTCAGCCGGAATATTCCTAGAAAACAAGCGTTTGAGATGCTGACGACCGGGGATTTCATTTCAGCCGAACGCGCAGCAGAGCTGGGGCTGGTGAACCGAGTGGTACCGGAAATGCTGCTGGAGCATGAGACGATATCGCTGGCCGAGCAGATTGCGGCCAAGCTAGGAACCGCCGTCAAGATCGGAAAAGAAGCATATTATCAACAGCTTGAAATGCCGATCGACCAGGCCTACGCCTATACAGGCGAGGTAATGGCGCAGAATATGCTGCATCGGGATACCGAAGAAGGCATTTCTGCGTTTATCGAAAAGCGTCCGCCCAATTGGACCCAATAACGCAATTGTCATGTACATTTTTTACGACTGTTCGCATTTTAGCACTTTTCAAAAGGGCAACTCTGTGGCAATGCTGGGTCGAGGCCGAGGCCTTGAACATACTTTTGGGTCGCCGCGGGCGGAAGGTCCCTCCGAGCTGGTCTCTCTCGCCAGCGTTGACATTCCCGCAGCGGCGACCCCAAGACCCCTCCTGATAAATTCGCGAATGTAAGCCAGCGGTCGAGTTGCGTCCGTCGGTTCTCTGCCCTATGTGGCAGCGCATGACACAAGTTTTGCATATCGTGGGCGGCGGCATGGCCGGGTCCGAAGCCGCCTGGCAGGCTGCTGAAATGGGCGTGGGCGTTGTTATTCACGAAATGCGTCCGACCGTTGGAACATTTGCGCACCAGACCGGAAATCTCGCCGAGATGGTGTGTTCCAACTCTTTCCGATCAGACGATGATGAGCAGAACGCTGTTGGCCTGCTGCATTGGGAGATGCGCGCCGCGAACGGATTGATCATGACTACCGCTGACGCATACCGTCTGCCTGCCGGTGGTGCCCTGGCCGTTGACCGTGATCCCTTTGCCGAAGGTGTGACCGCCAAGCTGCGCGCGCATCCGCGCATTACCGTCACGGATGAAGAAGTCACCTCTCTGCCGGATGATGGTCAATGGATCTTTGCCACTGGTCCTCTGACCTCTCCGGCTTTGGGCGAAGCAATCAGAACTGAAACCGGCGCCGAGGCGTTAGCCTTCTTTGATGCAATCGCCCCGATTGTCTACGCTGACAGCATCGATATGAGCCAAGCCTGGATGCAGTCGCGCTATGACAAGGGCGAGACTGAGGAGGAACGCACAGCCTATCTGAACTGCCCGATGGATCGGGATCAGTACGAGGTATTCATTGATGCGCTGTTGGCCGCTGACAAGGCCGAGTTTCACGAAGGTGAGACCGCTGGTTACTTCGATGGCTGCCTGCCGATCGAGGTCATGTCGGAACGTGGACGCGAAACCTTGCGTCATGGGCCGATGAAGCCGGTTGGCCTGACCAACCCTCATCAACCGGACGTCAAGCCCCATGCGGTTGTTCAGCTGCGCCGCGACAATGCCCTGGGCACGCTATTCAACATTGTCGGGTTCCAAACCAAAATGAAATACGGCGCGCAGACCGAAGTGTTTCGCATGATCCCCGGATTGCAGGACGCCAGTTTTGCGCGGTTGGGCGGTATTCACCGCAACACGTTCATCAACTCACCCACATTGCTGGATGCGCAGATGCGGCTAAAATCCAAACCTAATATTCGCTTTGCCGGTCAGATAACCGGTGTCGAAGGCTACGTGGAAAGTGCCGCGATGGGGTTGTTGGCAGGCCGGCTGGCCGCATCTGAAATTCTGGGCCGCACACTGCCCGAAGTACCGCAAGACAGCGCCATGGGTGCTTTGGTCCATCACATCACTGGCGGGGCCGAAGCCAAGACATTCCAACCCATGAACGTCAATTTCGGCCTGTTCCGCCCGGTAGAGGGCCTAAAGGGTGGACGCCGGGGCCGCAAGGACCGCTACAAAGCCTATACAGATCGGGCAAAGGCCGAATGGACAAGCTGGCTGGCACAATGCTGACTGGACGCGCCATGCTCGCTCGGCCTAGCATGGTTGCATGAACGACAAGTTTTTCCAAAGCACCTACGAACTTGAAACGCCTGAGGACACTCAGGAACACTATCAGAAATGGGCCGCAACCTACGAGGATGAGGTTGCCGCACAAGGCTACGCCACACCCGGTCGCGTGGCCGAGGCGCTGTGGTCTCAGATGTCGCAGTCAGAAACGCCGATTCTGGATTATGGCTGCGGAACTGGCCTGTCAGGCGTCGCGCTGCGGGCGGCGGGTTTTGATGTGGTCGACGGTATGGATCCGACGCCCAACATGCTTGAAGTTGCAGCCGCCAAAGCTGTCTACCGTGATCTGTCCAGTTTTGAGATCACCGACCCCGAACCGCTGAAGCAGGATGCTTATAGAGCCATCACCGCCATCGGAGTGATTGGCACAGGTGCCGCGCCGCCTGAAACACTGGATCTGCTGATGAAGGCGCTTCCTAAAGGTGGAATGCTTGCGTTTTCCTTTAACGATCATACGCTTGCAGATCATACTTATACTTGCCGCCTGAATGATTGGCTCGATATGGGGGCTGCTCGGTTGTTGTTTCGCGAACATGGTCCGCACCTGCCGGGTATGGACCTTAAATCTGACGTGTATGTATTAGAAAAGACGTGACTTTCACCACTCGCTTTGCCCCGTCTCCAACCGGACCACTACACCTTGGGCATGCCTATTCTGCCTTGTTGGCTTACGACATGGCCGTCTCCGAAGGCGGGGATTTCCTGTTGCGGATCGAAGACATCGACCAGTCCCGATCCCGAGCCCATTGGGAAGACCAGATCTATGGTGATCTCAAATGGCTGGGTTTGACATGGCCTGAACCTGTCATACGCCAATCTGAACGACAGCCGATCTACGATCAGGCCCTTGATGATCTCTGGTCCCGTGGTCTGCTTTATCCGTGTTCATGCAATCGCAAAGACATCGCAGCTGCGGCCAGTGCTCCGCAAGAAGGTGCCCCGCTGCTGGGGCCGGATGGGATCATTTATCCGGGAACGTGTCGTGTTCGCTGGCAAGGGATCGATCTAAGCCGGCGCGCGCGTCCCAAGGACCAACCGCTGCGATTGAATATCGCAAAGGCGGCCCAGCTGGTTTTTGGTGACGCGAAGCCCGGTGGCTCTTTTCCAGAACTCGGTCTTGGTCCAATGAAAGAAAGCGGCCATATCGCCTTCACACCGTATGAGTTGCAGACCACCATCGGCGATTTCGTCCTGTCGCGTCGTGATATGGGCACATCCTATCACCTGTCGGTGGTTCTGGACGACGCAGCACAAAAGATCACACACGTTGTGCGCGGTCAGGATCTTTTTGAAGCGGCGCGTATCCATGTTTTGTTGCAAGCCCTGCTAGACCTTCCAACACCCGCGTATTTTCATCATCGTCTGATCCGAGACGACGCTGGAAAACGGCTTGCAAAGCGCGATGATGCCCGTGCAATCGCCAAGTATCGCGCCGAAGGCGCCTCGCCCCAGGATATTCGGGCCATGGTCGGGTTTGACCCGTGTCGGTCACTCCATCGGTGACATCAGCTCAACCTCTTCACCATCGCGCACGGCTGTGTAGAAACAGGTTCTGCGATTGGTGTGGCATGCCGCCCCGGTCTGGCGCACCAACACAAGCAGGCAATCGCGGTCGCAATCGACGCGCAAATCCACCAGTTCCTGCACGTGACCGGATGTTTCGCCCTTGATCCAGAACGCCTGACGAGAGCGTGACCAATAGGTGACGCGACCCGTCTGCAACGTGCGCTCGACCGCCTGGGCATTCATCCAAGCCATCATCAGAACCTGGCCAGATGCCTCGTCCTGCGCAATGGCAGGGACCAATCCTGCGTCATTGTATGTAAGACTCGAAGGGTCAAAGACGACTGGGTCAGACATGATAAAAACCTTTTGCATCCCGAGGGCTGGCCACTATGTATGGGGAACACTCTACGAGGGAAAGCCATGAGCGGCGAGAACGACCTTATTAAGCTCTACTCTGGACGTATTCTGGCGCTTGCGGCGGAAATCCCGCATCTGGACCGGCTCGACACCCCTGATGCAACGGTCAAGAAACGCGCGCCTTTGTGCGGATCGACCGTAACCGTAGACGTGACTCTGCGCGATGGTCGGATCAGCGAGTTTGGTCAGGACGTCAAAGCATGCGCCTTGGGTCAGGCCTCAGCATCCGTTGTGGGGAATGCCGTCATAGGCGCCACACGGGCCCAAGTTGAAACCGCGCGTGAGCAACTGACTGCGATGCTGAAAAAGGATGGCCCTGCCCCCGATGCGCCGTTTGACGGGCTCGAGGTGCTGATGCCTGCGCGGGACTATAAAAACCGTCATGCATCGATCCTTCTGGCGTTGGATGCAACGGCGGAAGCCATGGAACAAGCCGAACAGGCAAATTGCGCCTGAACATGGCGTTTTAGTACAAACCTGTCTAACCTCTGGAAAAATTTGAGGAGTGATGGGATTGAATAACTTGCTTGAGCATTTTGTAACGCTTTGGGTTGTCATTGATCCGATTGGTACAATACCGGTCTTCATAGCAGTAACCGCAGGGCTCGAAGCTGCCGCCCGTCGGCGCATGGCGTTGCTTGCCTCGTTGATCAGCGCCGGCATTTTGTTGTTTTTCCTCATATTCGGACAGCTGCTAATTGAGGCGCTGGATATCGGCCTGAACTCTTTTCAGGTTGCCGGGGGCATCATCCTGTTCCTGTTCGCTTTGACGATGATTTTCGGAGAAAGCAAACAGGACGTAGAACAACGCCAGGCCGAAGAAGACCTGGAAGATAAAACCCACAAGCAAAACCCTGCTATTTTTCCCCTCGCGGTGCCGTCTTTGGCATCCCCCGGGGCAATGCTTGCGATTGTCATTCTGACTGACAATCACCGATACAGCATGGTGGATCAGGGTATTACAGCGCTGGTCATGTTGGCAGTGCTGGTCGTGGCATTCGTACTGATGCTTCTGGCTGAACCGATCATCCGTTTGATCGGCCATTCCGGCGCGGCCATCATAAGCCGTGTGATGGGCATGATATTGGCCTCGGTCGCCGTAAACTCTGTTTTATCGGCATTGATGGAAATCATGAAAACCGGACAATTGTAAAAAAAGCCGCCGCTCCTTCCGGGCGGAAAGGGCGGCGGCAGGTAATGCGTTTCTCGTGTGGGGTCCGGGTCTCCGCGGGGCCGAGGCATGGCCCCTCAAGGGAATTGGGACAGGCAGGTCACCCTTGACTGAGATGGGGATAACACGCGCGAGACAATCGGCACGAGAGCGCAGGCAGAAAGGCTTAGAAACCGACGGGCAGATGCAAGGCAACAACCAGAATCACGACCAGAGACATCACACCCGCCGCATCCTGCAGAATGGTCGATTGTGAACGGCTGAATACGCTCTTGATCTGGCTCAGCATAGGGTCACCTCCGGTCAGAGTTTTAATTCTTTGTTGACCTTTTGTTCTCATATTTTGCCGAGTCGGTAAAGAACTTTTTAAGAACATTTGTGAACTTTACGGAACTTGTGCTCTAACCTACTGAAATCAAACGGATCGCCTGATCCTGTTTCATCAACCAAAGCAGAACACGGGCGGCCTGCCCACGCTCAGACGTCAGCTTTGGGTCTGCGTTCAACAAGGTGCGTGCATCCGATTGGGCAACTGCCATCAAACCTGCCTGCCTCTCCAGATCGGCAATGCGAAATCTCGGCAAGCCAGATTGGGCCGTGCCGATCAGATCACCTGCCCCGCGCATCTGAAGGTCGGTTTCCGAGATCCGGAACCCATCCTCTGTCTCGCGCAGAACCTCCAACCGTTTGCGCCCGCCTTCACTCAGAGGTGCCTGATACATTAACAAACAGGTGGACTCGGCCTCGCCCCGACCGACGCGACCCCGCAATTGATGCAGCTGAGCCAGACCGAAGATTTCGGCCCGTTCGATCACCATGATGGTTGCGTTGGGTACATTCACGCCCACTTCGATGACCGTTGTGGCCACCAACACCTTGGTCTGACCGGTTTGGAACGCTGTCATCGCCGCGTCTTTGTCGGCTGGCGGCATCTGGCCGTGAACCAAGCCCACAACGTCGTCGCCAAGAATGGCGCGCAACCGTTTGAACCGATCTTCCGCCGCCGTCAGGTCCGAGACCTCGGATTCATCGACCAGCGGACACACCCAATAACACTGTCGGCCTTCTGCAATGGCCTTTCGCAGATGCGCCACAACATCGTCCATGCGTTGCGTGCTGATGATCGCAGTTTTGATCGGCTTACGCCCCGGCGGTTTTTCATCCAGAACCGAGACATCCATATCGCCATACTGCGCCAGCGCCAGACTGCGTGGGATCGGCGTGGCCGTCATCACCAGAACGTCGGCGCCCTGCCCTTTTTCCGACAATTCCATCCGCTGCCGTACGCCAAAACGGTGCTGTTCATCGACAATTGCCAGACGCAGCGCGTTAAATTCGACATCGCTTTGAAACACGGCATGAGTTCCGACAAGAATCTGGATATCTCCGCGTTTCAATGCCTCAAGTTTTGACCGTCGCTCCGCGCCTTTGTCCCGTCCGGTCAATATCTCCAGAACAACTCCAGAGTCCTCGGCCAGCGGTCGCAACCCCTCCAGATGTTGTCGCGCCAGGATCTCGGTCGGGGCCATCATGACACCCTGACCACCGGCCTCAACCGCTACAAGCAAAGCCATGAACGCCACAAGCGTCTTGCCTGCGCCAACATCCCCTTGAAGCAGGCGATTCATGCGTGTTTCCGCCGCCATATCCTGCGAGATTTCTTCGATGGCGCGGGTTTGCGCCCCGGTGGGGCCATACGGCAAGCTGGACAGAACTTTCGACTGCAGCGCTCCTGTTCCAACGCTGACAATCCCGCGTGCCTTACGGTCCAGTTGCCGGGCCAGTGCCAAGGTCAGTTGATGTGCCAACAGCTCATCATAGGCCAAACGCTCGCGCGCAGGAGCGAAAGCCGCGACATCATCAGCACCGTGCGGATTATGGGCCGATTGAATGGCCGTTGCCCAATTCGGCCAACTCTTTTGGGTAACCTGTGCGGGATCAATCCATTCTGCGAGCTCAGGCGCGCGGGACAATGCGCTACGCGATGCTTTGAAGGCCGTCTTTTGGGTCAGGCCGTGTGCCAAATGATAGACCGGTTCAAATTCGGGAATCTCGCCTGCCTGCTCCGCCGGCAGGATATGATCTGGATGCACCATCTGCGCCATGCCGTCGAACAGTTCGAGCTTGCCAGAAACCACGCGGCGAGATCCCTGCGGCAAGACCTTTTTCAGGTAGTCACCGCGCGCATGGAAAAAGACCAGTTGGAAATCAGCCTGTGCGTCTTCGACATGTACTCGATAGGCGCCACCTTTGTTTCGGGATGGCCGGTGCGTGCCGACGGTCACCTCAACGGTCAGCGTCGTCGGCAGATCAACCCCCTGGATCGTGTCTCGCCGGCGCCGGTCCACGACGGCATATGGCAGGCCGAACAGCACGTCGCGCGGGCTTTCGATCCCGGTTTGCTCCATGATCTGGGCGGTTTTTGGCCCGACACCCTCGAGTGTCTCCAAACCGGCAAACAGAGGGAAAAGCTGTTCCGGCCGTCCGCTCATGCGTCTTCGATCAGCTGCAACCAGCCATCCTCATCCAGAGTCTCAATACCCAGTTCCGCCGCCTTCTTGGCTTTCGATCCAGCCCCGGGCCCAGCTACCAAAAGATCGGTTTTCTTGCTGACAGATCCTGAAACCTTTGCCCCCAACGCCTCGGCACGGGCTTTGGCCTCGGCACGCGTCATTTTTTCAAGCGTGCCTGTGAAGACAACGGTCTTTCCGGCCACCGGGCTACCCGAACTATCAGGTCGTTTGGCCTCCTGCACCTGCAACTGACCCACCAGATCGTCAATAATTGCACGTTCGGCAGACTGGGAAAACGCTGACACCAACGCGCGCGCCATGACCTCTCCGATCCCATCAATGCTCAGCAAATCCTCCCATTCGGGGCCGGAAAAACCGGACGCGGCGGTGATGGCGTTTTCGAATTCGTCCCAGGTGCCGTAATGATTGGCAATCAGGTTCGACGCGGCCTCTCCGGTATGACGAATTCCCAATGCAAACAGCAGACGACCAAATGGGATCGCGCGTTTTTCATCGATTGCCTCCCACAAGTTTGCGGCACTCTGGGCACCCCAGCCCTTGCGATTGGCAAGCTTGTTCAGATTGGCGGCGTCGCGCTGCTGTAATGTGAAAATATCAACCGGTGCTTTGACCGGCAAATCGGGATCATCATAGAACATTTCGATCTGCTTGGCGCCCAGACCTTCGATATCGAATGCTTTGCGCGATACGAAGTGTTTCAATTTCTCGACCGCTTGCGCCGGGCATATCAATCCCCCGATGCAGCGCCTGACGGCATCACCCTCTTCTCGAATGGCATCGCTTTGGCATTCCGGGCATTTGGTTGGAAAGTCGAAAGGCTCGGCCTGTTCGGGGCGTTTGGACACGTCTACATCGGCAATTTTCGGGATCACGTCGCCCGCGCGATAGACCTGCACCCAATCGCCAACGCGTATGTCCTTGCCGTCACGGATGGTTTCACCCCTGGCGTCCCGTCCGCAAATGTAATCTTCGTTATGCAATGTCGCGTTCGACACGACCACGCCGCCAACGGTCACCGGATGCAGCCGTGCAACGGGGCTAAGCGCACCGGTGCGGCCCACCTGAATGTCTATCGCTTCAAGCCGTGTCCACGCCAATTCAGCCGGAAATTTGTGGGCAATCGCCCATCTTGGGGTCGTGGACCGGAAACCCAATCGTGCCTGCAAGGCCAGATCGTTAACCTTGTACACAACCCCGTCGAGATCATACCCGAGGGTCGACCGTTGCGCTTCGATATCCCGGTAATGCGACAGCATCTCTTGGGGCGTTTCACATAACTTTGTCAGCCTGTTGGTTGAAAACCCAAACTTGCTAAGCTGCCCGATCGCGGCCATTTGTGTGTCTGCCAGGGGCGCCGACAATTCTCCCCACGCATAGGCAAAAAAACGCAAGGGTCGAGAGCGCGTGATCTCGGAATCCAACTGCCGCAATGAACCCGCCGCCGCGTTTCTGGGATTGGCAAAAGGCTTACCGCCGATCTCGGACTGGCGTTTGTTAAGATGTTCGAAATCCTCGTGCGACATATAAACTTCTCCCCGCACTTCGAAGATTTCGGGGGCGCCATCGATATGGTGTGGAATGTCAGAAACAGTGCGCGCATTTGCTGTTACGTTTTCGCCGACCTCACCGTCCCCGCGTGTTGCGGCCTGAACCAGCTGCCCATTCTCGTAACGCAGTGACAATGACAGGCCGTCAATTTTTGGCTCTGCCGTGAATGCCAATCGCGCGTCGGCGTCCAACCCGAGGTATTTCCGAATTGATTTGTCAAAGTCCGCAACATCTGCTTCATCAAAGGCATTGCCCAGTGACATCATGCGCACGGCATGAGTGACTTTTGAGAACCCATCGGAAACGCGTGCGCCAACCTGTTCAGACGGGCTGTCCTGACGTTTCAATTGTGGGAAACGGGTCTCAATCTCAGCATTGCGCTGTTTCAGGGAATCGTATTCCGCATCTGAAATCTCGGGCGCATCTTCTGCGTGGTACAGCGTGTTAGCCCGTTGCAGCAATGCAGCAAGACGCGCCAATTCCTCACGCGCCTCATCTTCTGTGAGCTCTGGTACCGAAATTGAGTTGCTCATGGCCTCGCCCTGTCACGAATTCTTGGACTTCAGTGATAGGGCGAGGCCATGGCGAGGTCCAGTCGTGCTGAGCCATGAGTGGAAGTGCCGCCCTGGACCGACGGCGGTACGTCTTAGGTCAGATCAAGCGCCGACCGCCATCCTGGTGTCATCCAGGCTGTTGGTCTGCGGGTCGCGCAAGACATAGCCACGCCCCCAAACAGTTTCGATGTAGTTATCACCGCCCGTCGCATTGCTGAGCTTTTTTCGCAGTTTGCAAATGAACACATCGATGATTTTCAATTCGGGCTCGTCCATCCCGCCATAAAGATGGTTCAGGAACATTTCTTTGGTCAGGGTGGTTCCCTTGCGAAGGCTCAATAGCTCCAGCATCTGGTACTCTTTGCCGGTCAGATGAACGGTTTGCCCGTCAACCTCGACCGTTTTCGCATCCAGGTTCACCGCGACGCGACCTGTATGGATGATCGATTGCGAATGTCCTTTTGAACGACGAATTATTGCGTGAATGCGCGCCACCAGCTCTTCGCGGTGGAACGGCTTGGTCAGGTAATCATCTGCGCCAAATCCAAAGCCTTTGATTTTGCTTTCTGTATCATCCGCGCCCGACAGGATCAGGATCGGGGTTTCGACCCGAGCGATCCGCAGCTGGCGCAGAACCTCATGCCCGTTCATATCCGGCAGATTGAGATCCAGCAAAATCAGATCATAATCATAAAGCTTCGCCAGATCGATGCCTTCTTCTCCAAGATCCGTCGCGTACACATTAAGGTTCGCATGTGTCAGCATTAATTCAATGCTTTTGGACGTTGTAGGATCATCCTCGACAAGAAGTATTCGCATTTACCTGCTCCAATTCGGGTCAATTATTCCAATTAAAAATAAACCTGACCAAGAATGGTTAATCTGACGTTACCGTTGATTCATTTATTAACTTTCAATCTTAGGTTGTCGATATTTTTTTAGCGCCGTGACTTTTAACGCGTCCACACCGTGTTCTGCGACGGCCGAAACCCAAATATTGAATTCCTCGTCGCTGATGCCGTATCGCTTTTTGGCTTCGGATAAAGTGATCAGTCCATAAAGTACCCCGCGTACCACAACCACTTTACGTGACGCGACCCAGCGTCGCGTATCGGCAGGCGGAAGATCTGCGCGCGTTAAAACCGTTCCATCCGGCAGGGTTACCGATCTTGGCCCTTCAACTTTGTGCAAATACATCTCTTTACCCTTTTCTTGCTGCGACAAAGCTGACATCAGCCTACTTAATTCGGGGTGAAACCGCCCCTTGAGAGTGTGTAGAATTTTCCTATATTCTGCCGGTCTTTCTTAATCCGGACTGGAACCCCCATGGCCCTCGATGCCGAAACCCCGCTAAACTCGCTTGGCTTTGCCAAACCGCCCTCGGAAACCCGGGTGGTTGTCGCCATGTCTGGTGGTGTCGACAGCTCGGTCGTAGCCGCGCATCTGGCGGATCAGGGCTATGATGTGGTGGGCGTGACCCTGCAGCTTTATGATCATGGCGCGGCGCTGGCCAAGAAAGGCGCGTGCTGTGCCGGGATCGATATCCACGATGCGCGCCGTGTGGCCGAGGAACGTGGTTTTCCGCACTACGTGTTGGATTACGAAAACATCTTCAAAGATGCCGTAATCGATGAATTCGCCGACAGTTATCTGGCGGGTGCCACCCCTGTGCCCTGCATTCGCTGCAACGAGAGGGTGAAGTTTAAGGACCTGCTGGAAACCGCCAAGGACCTTGAGGCTGATTGCATGGCAACCGGTCACTACATCCAGCGCAAGATGGGATCTAACGGCGCAGAACTGCACAGCGCCGAAGATGCCAATCGCGATCAGTCCTATTTCTTGTTCTCGACAACGCCGGATCAACTGGCGTTCCTGCGCTTTCCTTTGGGCCACCTGCCGTCAAAAGACGCAACGCGGGAAATGGCAGCGCAATACGGGCTCGCCGTGGCGGATAAGCCTGACAGTCAGGACATCTGTTTTGTGCCTAACGGCAACTACGCCAGCGTGATCGAAAAACTGCGCCCGGGTGCCGCTGAACCCGGCGACATCGTGCATGCGGATGGCCGAGTTCTGGCGCAACACAACGGTGTCATTCACTACACGATCGGACAACGCCGAGGCTTGGGCATTGGGGGCCTTAGCGAGCCGCTATT
This sequence comes from uncultured Ruegeria sp., assembly GCF_947504215.1. GTDB lineage: Bacteria > Pseudomonadota > Alphaproteobacteria > Rhodobacterales > Rhodobacteraceae > Ruegeria. Next base: position 179,511 of record NZ_CANNGO010000006.1, read on the forward strand.
CGTAGTGAAACTGGACGTGGACAAAAAACAGGTTGTGGTTGGACCCAAAGACATGCTGGCCACCCGGACCATACCTGTGCGCGAAATCAATTGGCTGGGCGATGCCCCCTTCACCTCCCAAACGGAGTGGCATCTGTCGGTCAAAGTTCGCTCGACCCGGCCCCCGCGCGAAGCGATTGTCCGACCCCTGTCAGAGACAACGGCCGAAGTTGAATTGCTGACCCCTGAAGAAGGTGTCTCGCCCGGACAGGCTTGCGTCTTCTATGAGTCCGAAGGCAGCCGTATTTTTGGCGGTGGATGGATCTGGCGCGGTTACTAGATCGCGTCCGTCCACGAATTGCTGAGAATATACAGCCCGGCGCAGATCATCACATAGGGCACCAACCGTTCCAGCTTGCGCGCCAGCCCGCCGGTTATGAAAGGTACTTTCGAGCCCAACAGTGCGACGATAGCCAACCCGATCGCAGCCGCACTTGCACCGAAAAGACCCGCCAGTCTGAACCCGGGGGCCGAGTCGGCAAATAGCGGTCCGAGTACCGCAAACGTATCCATCGACAAGCTTACGAACAGCATCGAGATCACGATGGTCGAGCCACCGGCCTGAACAGTTGGTTCGGCTTCTGAGGGCGCGCTGCGGAATTGTCTGACAACGCCGACCAAGCCGAGGGACAGTGGCACGATGCCCAGATACCCGGCCCAATGGGGGATGACGTCGCCAACGCCAAGTGCCAGAAGAAACGCAGCACCAATGACAATGAATTGCGCCACTAAGAACCCAAAAACCGAACGCCTTGGCCCCGTGACCAGAACCAAAGCCAACAACGCGGCCAAATTATCCAAGTTCGTCAGAATCTGCGCCATAAACGCAGACAAAGCGAAGACACCATAATCCAACATCAGGCGTTCATCCGTTCCAAAACGGCCCTAGCCGCCCTGAGACCCGGCGGTTCGCCTCCACGCCCCAAACGGTCCATTGTCAGATCCATGGCCTGCCTCTGAGCGTCAGGCGCGTCCGCGACTTGGTTCAGTGCCGCGGCAATCTTGTCGGGCAAGCAGTCGTCCAGTAGGCATTCGGGCACCGCGCGCGTATCAGACACCAGATTTACCAGCGTGACGGTATCCAGCTTGACCATTCGCTCGGCCATTTTTTGTGTCAGCCAATTGAGCTTGTAGGCGATCACCATGGGTGTGTTCTGAGCCGCCAGTTCCAGCGAAACCGTGCCGGAAGCGGCCAGCGCCAGATTGGCGGCCCCAAAGGCCGCGCGTTTATAGGCGCTGGCTTGGTCGGCCCCGATGTGTCGCGGGTCCAGCACAACCGGATCTCCCGGCCAGCTTGGAACCACAGAGTTGATCAGATCGGCTGCAGCGCCAACCGTCGGCACGACAACGCGGAATTCGGGCCGGTCCGAGATGAACTGGTGCAGCGCATCCCGAAAACACTCAGACAGCCGTTCAATCTCACCCCGTCGCGATCCGGGCAACGCCAACAAGATCGGTGCGTCGCCCAATTCAAATGTCGCGCGAAACGCGGCGATTTCTTGCGGCGTCGCGACCGGTTCACTGGCGACAGGGTGACCTACAAAGTCACATTCCATACCGGCGCGCTCCATATAGGGCGGCTCGAATGGCAGCAAAGCCAACACATGATCGATGACCTTGGCCATCTTATCCGCCCGTCCCGGCCGCCAGGCCCAAACGCTGGGCGCGACGTAGTGAACGGTGCGAATGGTACTGCTGGCTTTGACCAGTTTGGCCACCCGCAGGCTGAAATCGGGGCTGTCGATTGTAATCAGGACATCTGGTTGTGTATCCAGAACCGCCTGTGCCGTTTCTGAAATCCGGCGTTTGAGGTGGAAGAACTTTGGCAGCACCTCAACCAACCCCATCACGCTCAGCTCGGACATAGGAAAGCGGCTGGTCAAGCCTTCAGCTTCCATCAGCGGGCCGCCGACCCCGTCGAATTCAATATCCGGCACCAGGGTTTTCAATCCCTCCATCAGTGCACCACCCAGCCGGTCGCCGGAAGGCTCACCAGCGACCAGAAAAACGCGCATCAGACGGCGCGCTCGCGCACGAATAGAAACAGGCCGAGGCGATTGCACTCGGCAATCACGCGGTCCTTTTGCAGGACGATCACCCCACCTTTTTCAATGACGATACCTGACAATCCTGCCGCAACAGCGCCCGTCACCGTCTCGGGCCCGATGGCAGGCAAATCAACCCGCCGGTCCTGACCTGGTTTTGGTCCCTTGAACAGGATGCCGCCGCCCGCGTCCGGTCGTTGCGTCAACGATTGCAGCATCCAGGCTGTGCCGAATATGCCCTCGACTGCCAATGCCTGACCTTTTGATACCGCGCAGGCTTGGCCCACATCTGCGGAACCCATCGCGCTCAGAATACTTGCACCGCGATCCGCATCTGCCAGATCCAATTGCGAGGGTTGCGCCTCGGTCAGACTTCCGAGTGACGGCAGCAAGGTTGGGGCAATCTCATGCGCGGCTCGAACGCTCAGTCCGGCGTTCTCGAATATTCCAATCACCGCACGCAACGCGCCGTCATCGCTGGTCATGATTGCCTGCTGCAAGATAGGTACCAAGGGTATGGTCGCCGCATCAATCCGGCTTGGATCCACGGACGGACGTTGCACCGCGCCGGCCATGCAGATTTCGGTTATGCCCCTGACCTGAAGCTCGGTGATAAAACTGCCCAGATGTTCCAAAGGAAAAACAATGTCTGCAGACAGCGCATCCGGAAGAAACCCCTCCATCGCGCAAACCACCGGAGGCTCAGCAAGGGCTGCGACAATCTCACTCGGCAATGCGCCTGTTCCTGCAATCAGCGCCAGCATCGTTCTATTTGCCCGGTGTCAGGAACGAGCGATCACTGTGCCCGGTGACAAAGTCAACAATACGTTGCACGTATTCACTTTCATTGTCCGCCCCAACCCTATGGGCGCGATCCATGAACGTGCCCTCGCCTTTGCTGAGTTCACGAAATGCACTGCGCAGCGCCGAAATGTCTTCGCGCGACACACCCTTTCGCTTGAGGCCAACAAGATTCAGCCCATCCAGCTCGCCGCGCGGGGCCTGTACAAGCCCATATGGAATGACATCATTCGGCACCATGGTCAGCGCGCCAATAATGGCGCCACGACCAACCCGGACCCATTGATGTAGGCCCGAAATACCGCCGATGATCACATCGTCTTCGATGATGCAGTGCCCTGCGGCACCCGCATTGTTCACCATGATTACGCGGTCGCCCATCTGTACATCATGCGCCACGTGAACCCCCGCCATCAAAAGACAATCGTCGCCGATCCGAGTAACGCCCCCGCCGCCATCTGTACCAGTGTTCACTGTGACATGCTCGCGAATGCGATTGCGTTTGCCAATCTCCAGGCGCGTGTCTTCGCCGCCGAATTTCAGGTCCTGTGGGATCTCACCAATGACCGAGAAATTGAAGATCACCGAGTCTTCGCCGACCGATGTATCTCCGGTCACAACCACATGGGATTTAAGCTCGACCCGGTCACCCAGCTTGACCCGTGCGCCCACGTAACAGAACGGACCGATCACACAATCCTGCCCGATTTTTGCGCCGTCTTCGATGATTGCGCTTGGGTGAATGCCGCTCATGCCGTCTTTTCCATCTCCCAATCGACATAGGCCGAAAACTCGGCTTCGGCCGCCACTTCACCGTCTACGGTCGCGCGACCGCTGAACTTGAACAGCTTGCCGCCTTTTTTGCCGCGGAGGGTTTCCACATGCATCTCAAGAACGTCCCCGGGCACCACCTTGCGGCGGAATTTGCACTTGTCGATACTCATGAAGTAGATCAGCAGTTCGGTGTCGATGACGTCCATGCCAACACCCAACATCACGCCTGCGGTCTGGGCCATTGCCTCGACAATGGTGACGCCTGGCATGATTGGTGTACCGGGAAAGTGACCCTGGAAATGGGGTTCATTCATGGTGACATTCTTGATGCCGATGGCGGATTGATAGCCGGTGATATCTACAACCTTGTCGACCAGCAAAAACGGGTAGCGATGCGGCAATATACGCTGAATCAGCTGAATGTCGGCGCTTTTGGTTTCCGTGGTCATAGTGCAGATGTCCCGTTCTGGATGTCTTGTTGCCCGCGTGGTTAGCAATACCAGAACCAGAGGGCAAGCAAACCTATTCGCCGGTGCCGTCCTGCAGCCCGGTACCATCGCCGATTGTTGCGTCAATGCGGGCAATTGCGGCATCGGTAATGTCAGATGTATCCGAACTCAGAAAGACATTCGAACGCTCAAGGATCATCGACGCACCGGTTTCACGTAACAGGTCAATCAGAACCGGGCGCGCCAGTTGAAAAAAGCTCTGCCGGTTCTCTTCGCTACGCCTGGCCAACGTATCTAGCTTGGCCCTCTGCCCTTCGCGGTGGGACTGGACCTTTCTGTCAAAGGCTTCGGCCAATGGGCGGAATTCATCTACTTCGAGACTTGCACGCTTTTCCGTCAGGTCTTTTTCTTCTTTGCTCAACTCAGCGACGATCCGTTCGTTTTCTTCAGCCAGCAACGCGCTTTCTTGTTCGATCTCATCCATGACCCGTTGCCCATATGCAGAATCAGAAAACAACCTGTCGCTGGAAATCGTCAACACGACCGGCTGGGGTACCCCCAGTTCAAGCTGCTGAGCAAAGGTTGGTGGAGCCAGAAGAAAGGTCAAGAAAACACACAGGGCCCGAAGCGGGCCCTGTCTTTGCGTCCAAAAGACACTCAACATCGCAAATCAGAACCTGGCCTGAATGGTCAGGTCAAAATTTTGTTCCTTGTCGAAGTCTTCTTTCTTTAGTGCCTTCGAGAAGTTGAAACGCAGCGGGCCGAACGGGGTATCCCACAAGACCGAAATGCCAATGACGTGACGAATAGCACCGTCTGCACCAACAATATCGGCCCCTGCAGTGTTCACGTTGTCGATGTTGTACAGGTTGCCCACATCGTAGAACAGACCGCCCCGCAATCCCAGTTCCTCGGGCAGACCCAGAGGGAAATCCGTCTCAAAACGCGCAACCCAGTAGTAGTTGCCGCCGATGGCATCGTCCTGCCCATTGGACAAGTCGCGCGGACCCAGACCAGCAGGCTCAAACCCTCGGAACGTATTCGGTCCCAGAACGAAACGGTCAATGGTGCGGCTGAAGTCGTTGCCGCTCCAATGAAGGGCGCCAAGCTCCAATGAGGCCCGTAGGGTCACTTCTTCGCTTAGCACTTTTGTCTGGGCGATACCGCGCGCAGTGGTTTTGACGAATTTATTATCGCCGCCAAGTCCAGCAGCATCAACTCCAACCTCGAACAAAACGCCTGCGTTTGGATTCAGGCCTCCGATGCGGCTGTCATACACATAGGACAGACCCAACGAGCTAGAGGTCCGCTTCCCCTGATCAATTTCCGAAGAAATAACCGCGCCGTTGATTTCGTCGTCCTGCTGGCTCATCTCGCTGTTTTCCCAGCCATACCGCAAACGGACCGCTGACAATTCGCCAATCGCGTAGCTAAGCTGCGGATTAAAGAATATCCGTTTGGTGTCATAGCTGGCAAAGCTCGAGTTCGTCGTAGCCAGACCCAACCCTAGATCAAAGCGCAGTTTGCGGCCCAATAGGTAAGGTTCGGTGAAGTCGATGGTATATTGCTCAGAGTCTTGGGCTGTCGAAAGTGAAACGCCAAGGTTTTGACCACGTCCAAGGAAGTTGGCTTCGTTCAGACCAATGGCCAAACCGAAACCATCCGAGGCTGAGAAGCTACCGCCAAGGCTCAGTGACCCGGTTGGTTGTTCTTCGACATCCACATCCAGGATGACCTGGCTGGGCGTTGACCCCTCACGCGGTTCGACATTGGCGGTGGAAAAGAAGCCCAGTGCGTTGATGCGTTCTGCCGCCTGACGGATTTCGCGCGGATTGAACGGGTCACCTTCGACGGTGTCGAATTGACGGCGGATCACACGGTCAAGCGTGGTCGTGTTGCCCTCAATATCGATCCGCTCGACAAAGACGCGCGGTCCTTTGGTTAGAACAAACTGAACATCCAGCGTCAGATCGCGAGGATTGCGTGTTACGCGCGGCTCGACACGCAGAAAATCGACACCTTGTTTGACACCCAAACGCTCCTGACGGGCGATCGAGTTCTCGATCAGCGTCGGCGAGTAAGTGACGCCCGGTTTGATCTTCAGCGCGTTTTGATAGTCCGCTGCGTCAACACCCGGAATTTCGCTGACAGTGCTGATCTGCCCGAACGAGAACTTCTGGCCTTCGGTGATGTTCATGACCAGGAAAAATGCGTCCCGCTCGCGGGTGAATTCAACGTTGGCACTGTTCACACGAAAATCGATATATCCGCGTGACAGATAGAAATCGCGAAGGACCTGTTTATCAAACTCAATCCGGTCGCCGATAAATGTGTCACTCCGGAAGAACGTCCTCAGGAAAGTTGCCTGCTTGGTTTCAAGAACGCGGCGCAGGCGGCGATCAGAATAAGCGCGGTTGCCCACAAAACTAACACGCTCAACCTCAATGGTTGTGCCTTCGGCCACTTCGAAAACCAGATCCACGCGATTGTCGCTGCGTCGGATGATGCGCGGGATAACGGTTGCCGATACGCGGCCCTGCGCCGAATAGACCTCGGCAATCAAATCGGCATCCGCTTCGGCAACCTGGGGTGTAAACACGCGACGAGGCTGAGACGAGATGACTTCAATCAAAACGTCATCTTTTACGCGGCGGTTCCCCTCGATGCTGATCTGGTTGATCGTCGGGTATTCCTGAACTTCGATCACAAGCGTGCTGCCGCGTGGTGTCAGATCGACTGTTTCAAAAACACCACTGTCAAGCAAACGCTGATAGGCGTCGTTCAACTGTCCGGCTGTCACAGTCTGTCCGGGCTCAATACCGGTTCGCGCTATGATTGTTCCGGTTTCGATGCGGCGGTTGCCGTCAACATCAAAAGAATTGATGGTGAAGTTCTGCGCCCGCGCCTCTTGCGGCAAAGCCAGTAAACTTGCTGCTGCAAACAGGAAAAAAAACGTTAGCGTTCGCCACAAAATCTTGTTTGTTGGCTTTTGCCCCCCGCAGGATGTTCCCGCGCCACGCCCTTTGGTCATTTTTGTTCTCTACCCAGCAATTCAAGAATTTAATGCTGAGTAGCGGGAATAGTTGGTCTTGTCAAAAGGCCAAAATGCGCATCGAGTTATTGGTCAGCTCGGCATTCTATCGAGACGAGAGTGAAGAATCACATCCCAGCCAGGTATGCGCCACAAACCAAAGCCAATGCAGTGACGGCGAAGCTCAAAAGCATGTCCCAGTTCAGCATGAACAGGAAACTCAGGCTCTGATAGGATTTATGCATCGTATTTGTCATAGTAGGCCCTCAACCAGCGGAGTTTCGATAGCCGAGGAATGCGGCAATAGTGCGGCATTTATGTGCCGCACGCGCCTCAATCAGCAAAACAAGTCGTTGGTCAAAGAAAACAACATCAGGCTAAGAATCAGCGTGATGCCGACACCCATAAGCACCCGCAGCGCCTTGTCGCTGGGTGGTTTACCGGCAACGGCCTCGTACGCGTAAAACACCAAATGGCCGCCGTCCAAGGCGGGGATCGGAAACAGATTCAACAGACCGACGGCCGTCGACAACACGGCAATGAAGAAGATGAAGTTCTGTGCGCCCTGACTGGCCATTGCACCTGATGTTTCGGCGATACCAATCGGGCCGGATATGTTGCAGGTGCTGATCGCCCCTGTCACCATATGCCATATCCCCGATAGCGACCCTTCGATGATCCTTATCGTCTGTTGTACGCCGCCCGACAGCGACTCCAACACTCCCGCAGGCTCGGTCGCAGCCTCCAGCATCATGCCGCCTACAATCCCGATGCGCCAATGCGTTACGAACCCACCATCTGGCTGCGGCTCATCCGTCCGGCGCGGTGCAAGCGCAAACTCTAGATCAGCCCCGTCTCGCCAAACGTTCAGTAACAAAACCCGTCCGTCCGAGCCTTCGACAAATTCTTTGAGCTGCTCAAAAGCAAAGATTGGCTCTCCGTTTACAGAGGTAATCACATCCCCTTGCGCCAACTGGATATCCATGGCCGCGCTGCGGGGGGTCACTTGACGGATCAAGGGTGGGAACAACCAGGGAGCGGCGACGTCAATCGTCTGGCCGTCGCGGATAACGGTGTACTCCAGAATGGGCTCCACTGGCAGCGAATCCGTGAAATCGCCCCATGCGCCCTCTTCGTCAAAATCCGGTGTCGGAATGCCAGCGATCGCAACGATTTCATCGCCTTCCTGTAACCCTTGCTCTGTTCCTGGCAAGGGCTGAAGACTGCCGACGGTCAACGGTTCACGCGACACGCCCTGCGACCAGAAAATCATCCCAAACACAAGGATCGACATGACGAAGTTAAACACCGGCCCTGCTGCGACTGTCGCCGTACGGGCCCAAAGGGGCGCGCCATGCATCGTGCGGCGCAGCTCTTCCGGGCTTTGTTCGGTGATCTCTTCCATCGCCTCTTCGTCTTTGCCCGAAGCGGCATTGGCATCCCCAAGAAATTTGACATATCCGCCGAAGGGTAACAGAGCGATCTGCCATCGCGTACCGCGCTTATCCATGCGGCTCCATAGGACGGGACCAAACCCAATGGAAAACACCTCGGCATGGATGCCAGACCACCGTCCAACGATGTAGTGGCCGTATTCATGAACAGCGACAATCACCGACAAAGCGATCACGAAGGCCACAATGGTCCAAAGCAAGTTGCCAAACTGTGGGATCAGAGAAAGTACGTCCAAAATTTTATCCTGCTCGTTTTATCACGGCATCATCAACCCATTGACGTGCCAGATGGTCTGTTTTCCACACGTTATCAAGTGTCATAGGGGCATCAATAAGGCCATCCGTTGCCTCGAACCGCTCTAGAACCGCGTCCACGACCTCGGCCATATTCAGGAATCCGATCCGGTGTGCGATGAAAAGGTCCAGGGCGCGTTCTTTGGCGGCGTTGAACACGGCGCCGGACAACCCGCCGCGCGCCATGACGTCGCGCGCCAGTTTCAGCGCCGGATACCGCGCCAGATCCGGATCGCTAAAGCGCAACTGCCCCAGCTTTGCCAGATCCAGCCGTTGCACCGGCAGAGCCTGTCGTTCCGGCCAATGCAATGCATATCCGATGGCATGGCGCATATCCGGCGCGCCCAAATGGGCCATCACCGCCCCATCGTGAAACCCCACCATCGCGTGCACAATGGACTCCGGATGCACCAGGACTTCGATCTGATCCGGTTCAATGCCAAAGAACTCTCGGGTCTCTATGACCTCCAAGGCCTTGTTGAACATAGATGCACTGTCGATCGTGATGCGCTGACCCATATTCCAATTTGGATGGTTGGACGCCTGCGCGACAGTGGCTTTGGCCAGTTCCGGCAGCGGCCAGTCCCGAAAGGCACCACCACTGGCGGTGATAATCACCCGCTCAACTGCGTCCATATCTTCGCCAGCTAAAGCCTGAAACACAGCCGAATGCTCGCTGTCTACCGGCAGGATACGCGCGTCATGCGCGCGCGCCGTGTCCAAGACCAACGCACCAGCACAAACAAGCGTTTCTTTGTTTGCCAGCGCCAGCGCTGCCCCTTGCTTCAACGCCTGGAGCCCCGGTGCCAGGCCAGCCGCACCCACGATGGCCGACATTACCCAATCGGCCGGCCGTGCTGCGGCCTCGGCAATGGCAGTCTCACCTGCTGCAACCTCGACCCCGCTACCTTGCAGCGCATCTTTCAGGTCTTGCAAGCGGTCTTCATGGGCCGTAACCGCGAGATCAGCGCCCAACTTGCGGGCATCTGTCGCCAGCTGCGCGATATTCGCCCCGCCTGTCAGGGCGACGACATCATAGGCGTCTGGGTTTCGCGCAATCAGGTCAATCGTGTTCTGACCGATCGAGCCGGTTGCACCAAAGATCGAAACTTTCCGCATCACATGGCTCCGGGTGCGTAGATCAATCCAGCAATGAGAACAAACAAGGACGCCCCCATCATACCGTCGAAACGATCCAGAAACCCGCCATGACCTGGGATCAGGTTGGAACTGTCCTTGACCCCGAATTTCCGCTTCGCAGCGCTTTCGACAATGTCACCCGCCTGGCTGGCCATCGACGCCAGAACCGAGATCAGGACGAAGGCCACACCAAACCCGCCATATTGGGCGAATACTATCCCGACAATTGCCGCCGCAACCCATCCTCCGGCAGTGCCGGACCAGGTTTTCTTCGGACTGACCTTGGGCCAGAATTTAGGGCCACCAATGGCTTTGCCAACGAAATAGCCGGCAACATCCGTGGCCACGACAACTGTGATCAACCATATCATCCAGCCAAAGCCCATGTTTTCGCGAATGGATATGAACCCCAAGCCTGCGGCAGCTATCCAGATGGCAAACACCGCGTACAATCCGCGGGACTGGCTGACCTGCCCTGCCCCAACCAGCGCCGGAGCCAGCAGAAACGGCACTTTGTACAAGGGCGGCAAGTGATAGCTTAGAATGACCGCAATCCCGGTCAGAATGCCCAATTGCACAGCCATGCCTGCCCGCTGTGGCTCGATCATGCGAACCAGTTCCCAGGTCATAAGACCACATGCGGCGGCGATGAATGTCTCGAACCAGATGCCACCCAGCCAAACCTCGACCGAGCCAATCGCAACCAAAACGATCGCAGACAGAACCCGCGTGGTCAGATCAGACCATCGGCCGTCACTCATGCCGGAACCGCTCCAAACCGCCGTTCGCGCGACCCGTAATTGCGGCACAGGCGTTCCAACTCATCCGCAGAGAAATCGGGCCAGAGCGTGTCGATGAATTCGTATTCCGAATACGCCGATTGCCAAAGCAGAAAGTTGGAAATCCGGGCTTCACCACTGGTCCGGATCACCAGGTCCGGGTCCGGCAGAACACGAGTATCCAGGTATTTCGGCAGCGTTTCCTGATCTACATCCTCGGGCCGCAACCGGCCTTCGGCCACGTCCAGGGCCAGACGCTTGGTCGCCCGCGCCACTTCATCCCGGCCGCCATAGTTCAACGCTACGGTCAGATGAACCAGATCGTTACCTTTTGTTTCCTCTTCCAGCGTATCCATCAAATCGGTCAGCTTGGCATCCAGCCGCACCCGATCCCCAATGAAACGCACGCGAATGCCGTTTTCCGCCAGCGTAGTGGTTTCCTTGATGATGTAACGCCGAAACAGGCTCATCAATCCGGCGACTTCGACCTGCGTCCGCTTCCAGTTTTCTGTCGAAAAGGCAAACACTGTCAGATATTTGATGCCCAATCCCGGGCAGGCTTCGACGACTTCGCGCACGCGCCGCGCACCTGCATGGTGACCAAACAGCCTTGGCCGTCCGCGTGCCTGTGCCCAACGGCCGTTGCCATCCATGATGATGGCGACATGGCGCGGGCCGGCACACAGTTCGGGTTGGGGATCTTTAGGCATTTTGTCGGTTCAGACCTGCATGATTTCGGACTGCTTGTTCTCAAGCGCAGCGTCGACGGCCTTGATCATCTCGTCCGTCAGGTCCTGAACTTCGCTTTCCCAGAACTTCTGATCATCCTCGGACATGCCGTCGGCTTTGGCCTTCTTGATCTGATCCATGCCGTCACGGCGGACGTTGCGGACGGAGACACGCGCGCTTTCTGCATATTGCCCGGCCACCTTGGTCAACTCGCGGCGGCGTTCTTCGTTCAATTCGGGGATCGGCAGCATGATGATCGTGCCATTCAGCTGAGGATTGATCCCTAACCCGCTTTCGCGGATCGCTTTTTCCACTTTGCCGACAAGGCCCTTGTCCCAGACATTTACCGTGACCATGCGCGGTTCAGGAACGTTCACTGTGCCCACTTGGTTGATCGGTGTCATCGCGCCATAAGCGTCCACCATCACAGGTTCGAGCATCGAGGCCGACGCCCGACCTGTCCGCAGCGACGCAAATTCGGTTCTGAGGTTCGCCATAGCGCCGTCCATGCGGCGTTTCAAATCATCGGTGTCCAGTTCAAAGTCGTCAGACATGCTGCTCACTCCCCGTCTTCAGGTGATGTTTGGATGGGTCTTAAGCCATCACAATTGGGATGTATAGCAATCATGATCAGGAATTGTACCAATGGCCAGAGTCGTTTCGGCCATTTTTCATCAACATCTCAATCAGAAAACCGGCCAACCTGTGGGTCAGCCGGCTTGGAAATGTCTTTTGCCGTCAGGCGTTCACATCAACAACCACACGGCCCTTGACCTGACCTTTCAGAATGTCTGCGCCCAGTTGGGGAAGATCGGACAAAGCGGCCGGGTGAACCATTGCTTCCAGCTTGTCCATGGGCAAATCCGTGGCAACCCGCTGCCAGGCCCGGACGCGGTTGTCATAAGGCTGCATAACGCTGTCGATGCCCAGCAGGTTCACCCCTCGCAACAGGAACGGAATCACGGTTGCAGGCAATGCCGCGCCACCCGCCAGACCAACCGCGGCAACAGAGGCACCGTATTTCATTTGCCCCAACACACGCGCCAGCATTTCGCCACCAACCGCATCAACGCAGCCCGCCCAGTTTTCGCTTTCAAGCGGGCGTTTGGTGGTCTCATTCAGCTCATTACGCGGAACAATAGTCGTAGCCCCCAGGGATCTCAGGTAATCTCCGGTTTCCGGACGGCCAGTCACGGCCGCAACCTCATAGCCCAGATGACCCAGAATGGCCGTCGCAACCGATCCAACGCCACCTGCGGCACCAGTCACCAGCACGGGTCCGTGCTCCGGTGTCATGCCATGATCTTCCAAGGCCATCACGGCCAGCATCGCGGTGAAACCAGCGGTTCCCACGGCCATAGCCTGTCGCGTATCCAGGCCATCGGGCAAGGGCACCAGCCAGTCCGCCAATGCGTTGGCTCTCTGAGAATAGCCACCCCAATGCGCCTCGCCCACGCGCCAACCGGTCAGAACAACCTTGTCACCCGGCTTGTAGCGATCATCCGAGGACGCCTCGACCTTACCGGCATAATCGATGCCGGGCACATGCGGATAAGATCGCACCAACCCGCCGCCCTTGGGCGACATGCACAAACCGTCTTTGTAGTTCACAGTGGAATACTCGACGGCCACAGTCACGTCGCCATGTGGCAGCGCATCCAAAGAAAGCTGCTGGACCGACGCGCTCGCCAGGCCGCTTTCCTCATCCTTTTCCATCACCAATGCATTGAACATCCAAAGCTTCCTTTCGTTGTTTCGCGACCGGATTCACACTTCATCTGGCCAAAAATATCCCGGGGGAGTTGCGCTGCAACGGGGGCAGAGCCCCAACACCCGTTAAATCCAGAACCTCTCTTGCACCGTTGCGCGGCGCATGCCGTCAGGTGTCTCGACCTCCACACCTGTTCCAGCGTCCCAGTGGCTCAACCTCAGCATACCAATCGAAACGTTTGTTTCGAAATCTGGGGACCAGGCCGAAGAGGTCACCTGCCCCACCCGTTTGCCACTTGCATATACCGGCCAGGGGCCATCACATGGCGGCACCACATCCCCTTCAATCGCGATCGGCCGAATTTGCTGAACTGGTCCCTCCTTGGCCACGCGCAGCAAGGCGTCCCGTCCGATGCAACCAATCGCCGTATGGGTGTTGCAGAACTTGCCTAACCCACATTCATGCGGAGTGTTATCGTCGGTCATATCGTTGCCGTAAGACAACAAGCCACCTTCGATCCGCTCGATCAAATTCGGACATCCGGCGCGCACTTGCAGGTCCCCACCCGCAGCAAACAGCGCATTCCACAAAGGCATGCCGATATCTCTGCCTTCGACATAGATCTCAAAACCGCCCTGCTTTGAATAGCCTGAGCGTGCAACCGCCAGATCCCTGCCTTCGAACTGGAACATGTCAAATTTGAAGAACCGAATGTCCCGCACCCGGTCGCCAAAGATCCGTGCCATGAGTTCGTCGGCCTTTGGTCCTTGAATTGCCAGAGGTGAAACGTCCGGCTCATCCACCAGCACGTCCAGACGATACCCGTTGGCCAAGCCCTTGACCCACAGCAACAAATCGCTGTCGGCAATAGAAACCCACCAGCGATCTTCGGACAGTTTCACAGCCACCGGATCGTTCAACATGCCGCCGGTTTCATCGACAATAGGCACGTAAAAGCACTGGCCCGGCAGCATGCCGCGCAAATCCCGGGGCGTCAGCATCTGCATCAACCGTGCCGCGTCGGGCCCTCGCAGTTCGACCTGACGTTCGCAGGAAACATCCCAAACCTGAACATGTTCCTTCAGGTGCCGATAATCAGCCTGCACGCTTTCGAAAACCGTGGGCAATAACATGTGGTTATAAACCGTATACGCCTTCACGCCCGCAGCTTCGACGCCATCTGAAAATGGTGTTCGCCGCAAGCGGCGGGACAAGGAAATTTGCGGCATTCACACCTCCTGTGGCATAAAGACAAGATCGCTGACAGGCGCGGCCGAGCCGGTTTCAGTCAGCATTTTGTGGATTTGTCCCCGGTGATGGGTCTGGTGATTGAAGAAATGGATGATGCTTCGGGCGTAAGGCACCGTAACATCGTCTTGTTTCGCGGCTGAAAACCACGTGAACTCACCCGTTAAAGAGCCATCTCCCAGGCTCTTGGCCCAGTCTGTTATGCGCGCGTCCATGCTATTCCGAAGGGGCAGCCATTCGCTCAGATCCGCGCAGATCGCGGTGCTTTCCGGTATTCCGCAATTCGGGCCTTCGCCCTTGTCAAAGCGCGACATCCAGATCCAGTCGCCCCAGAGCAGGTGGTTTGCCGTTCCCAGGATCGACCCGAAAAAAGCCCCACGTTCGCGCGTCAATTCTTCTTGGGTCAAACCTTCAAAGAACTCTGCCAACTGATTGCTCTGCCACGTATTATAGCGCGCCATTTCACGGGCATAGGCACCGGTGATCATCACTTTGGACCATGCCAGTCGATGGGGCAAATTTCGGCGGATTTGCCGCCAAAGTCCCAAATGCGGCCATAGTCGCGTACCCGCGACTTGGTTCCACGAGCCACGATAATGTCCGGACCCATCCAATATTTTGAGTTCGACACCATGACCGGGTGCTCCGGGTCCTGGCCCGCCAGCATCTCGATCTCGCCTTGAATCTTGCGCCCAATGGCGATCCGACGCTTGTTACCGTCTCGCTCAATCTGAACCGGGGCACGTTCGGCTCCGATGATCTCGCTGACCAGCATGGTGAACAGACCCGTGGTTCCCCCCGCCTGACCACTGAAGATTTGCAGCAGACCATTGTACGCTTTGCCGCTGGCGCGTTCGTCCACATAGGCCGCAACTTTCCACTGCCCCTCACCCATGCGCCCGGGAATATCGACCAACAGACCGACGTTCAGACCCGACAGATCCTCACCCTCGAAATGGCCTTCATCGATGATCACACCCATCCAGGCGTGGCAATGCCCTTCGGTTGGGGGATGCGCGCCTAGAGACACAACACAGGGACAAAACACATCGCAGGAACAGTTCAGGATCAGCTCACCTTTGATGGCCCATTCCGTCGGGCTCATCTCGCGCCGCTTGGGGTTGGGCATGCGGCTGTCGATCCGCTGACTGATAGGCAACCTGTCGGCTTCTGGTTTTCTGTTTTTGGCCATAGGCTTATCCTCCGTATACAATGGGATAGATCAGCAGTGCGGCGCCGCCTGCTATTAGTAGAAACCCCATCGGTCGGGTCACGACATGACCGATTTGGGGAAGTTTTTCCAAAACCATGAACAAGGTCGCCAGCCCCATCCACAACAGGCTCATGACACCGCCGACGAAGCCAAGCGCCATAAAGCCCCAGCAACAGCCGAGACAGAAAGCGCCCAATCCAAGACCCATGCGCAGGCCGCCTGTAAAGCCGGGTTTCCAGTGGCCCAGGAAATAGGTCATCGGGGCGTGGCACACGCCATGACAAACCTCTTTCGCACGGGTGAACTGGAAAGCGCCAACAGCAATCAGCAATCCGCCTGCGATCCAGTTGGATTTAGCTATGCCAAGCATGTCCACAACGCCGCCAAACAGCAATACAAGCTGAATACCTGTGATCAGGGCGGCAAATCCAACCCACACCACGAAATAGCCGGTCAATACGCCCAACCACCCGCTGCGCGACCCGTCAGCGCTGCGGATCAGGTCTTCATAGCTGCGCAAGGTGGGTACCAGCGTCGGCAACATCATCGCTGCCATCATGATCGCCCACATCCAGAACAACGGGCCAAACTCGGCCATGGGCATGTACATGTCCATGCGTGGGTCCATGGCACGCATCGCCTCGCCCATCGGGCCCGGGCGCCCGATCCAATCCAGATCCATGTCCCGGTTCATCGAGAACATGATCCACCATGACCACAGGATCATGGCGTAAAAGCCCAGCCATAAACCGCTGCGAAGCATTGCGCGACTCACGTGTCCCTCCCGACTCATCTCTTGCTTTTCAAATGTCAGACTTTTAAATGTCAGACAAATAAAAATTGATCCACGGTTGCCGAAACATGAAAATCGACCCTCAAAAACCTGCTGACCTGTCTGCCCAGATTGCACAGGCCATCCGTGATGCCATTGTGTCCGGAGAGTTGATCGTTGATGAGCGGTTGCCGTCTGAGACCGAATTGTCGGATCAGTTTCAGGTCTCGCGCCCTACTGTACGCGAAGCCTTGAAGCGGCTGGCAGCGCAATCATTGATACGGACGCAACGCGGCGCTTCCGGGGGTGCGTTTGTCAATCGCCTCAGCTTTCAGGACGCGTATTCGCAGCAAATCACAACCTCGACGCTGTTGTTGTCGATGAATGCGGTGACCTTCGACACGGCTTGCGAGGCGCGGTATGCGCTGGAGCGGGCCTGCGCGCCGATGTCGGCGGAACGACGGACGGCGGATCAACTGGCCACTATGCGCGCCGAGATTTTTCGCCAATCTCAACCCGGGCTGACGGATGAGGCTTTCTGCGCATCAGATGTGGCCTTTCATCGCGCGTTAGTCGATGGCGCAGGCAACCCGGTTTTGTCCTACCAACTGGCCGGCGCCGTCGAAGCGATGCAGCCCTTGATGAACATGATCACCTTCACTGCGCGTTCCCGCGAAGAAATCATTCTGTTCCATGAGAAAATCGCTGACGCGCTTGAGGCGCGGGACGCCGAGACTGTAGACAGTACTTTGGTCGATCTTGAATCCTACACGCGTCTGCTAGCCCATGATGTGGCCGAACGGCGACGCAAACCCGCCTGATCCCACATCAGGCCCGAATACGAGGCAAAGAGACAGGCACAAGGACACACGAGCAGCTAGAAGGATGTCATCCGGCATCAAGACCGGAACTCTCAATAAAATTGAATATCAATTGCTTACGGGAGGACGTTATGAACCAAAGACCGGACCCTACCTTTTATCCATCAGCCAAACTGGCAATGGAGGGCCCGACTGAGACGCTTGCTTTCACGCTGATGCTCAGTCCTGATTTTTCGCAACCTGATGGGCTGGCGGTTGTGAATGTCGATCCGACATCGGACGACTTTGGCAAAATCGTGCATCAGGTGATCATGCCGGAAAAGGGCGATGAGTTTCACCATTTCGGATGGAATGCCTGTTCGTCTTCCCTGTCGCCGCTTAGTGGCCATGCCTTCCTCGAGCGTCGGTATTTGATCATTCCGGGCATTCGATCCAGCCGGATCTATATCATCGATGTGAAGAACCCGCTGGAAGCGAAGATTCACAAGATTATCGAACCCGAAGAAGTCTTTGCAAAGACAGGGTATTCCCGCCCCCATACGATCCATTGCGGCCCCGAAGGCATCTATGTCAGCACCTTGGGCGGTGCGGGTGAAGACGGTACAGACGGCCCTCCGGGCATCTTCATCATGGACTGCGAGACCTTCGATATCATCGGACGCTATGAAATCGAACGCGGGGTGCAGGACAAACACTATGATTTCTGGTGGAATCTGCCGCGCGATTACATGGTCAGTTCCGAATGGGGTCTGCCCCCGCAATTCGAAAACGGGATCGTGGCCGAGGATTTGCTGTCGAACAAATACGGACACAGCATCCATTTCTGGAACCTGCGCAACCGGACCAACATCCAGACCATTGATTTGGGGGAAAACCACCAGATGGCGCTGGAAATTCGCCCTGCGCATGATCCGGTCAAGCAATACGGGTTCTGTGGCGTGGTTGTGGACACGACCAACCTGCAAGGCGCGATTTTTACATGGTGGCGCAACGACGATGGCACGTTCGAGGCCAAGAAAACCATCACGATCGACCCGCAACCGGCAGACCCGGACGACCTGCCCGAGTTGCTTAAAGGGTTCTCGGCCGTGCCACCACTGGTCACGGATATCGACCTCAGCCTGGATGACAAATATCTGTACGTTGCCTGCTGGGGCACGGGTGAGATGCACCAATACGATGTTTCGGACCCGATGAACCCGAAATTGGCCGGTAAGGTCGAGGTCGGCGGGATTGTCAAAAAGACCAAACACCCGAACGGCCAGGACTTTGGCTATGGTCCCCAAATGGTTGAAATCAGCCGTGACGGCAAACGTGTCTACTGGACCAATTCGCTGTATTCCACCTGGGATGATCAATTCTATCCCGGTGAACGCGGCGCCGCCATGGTCAAGGCGGATGTCGGTGAGAACGGAGGCCTGACACTGGATCCGAAATTCTGGGTCGATTTCCCTGCCGGGTATCGCGCCCATCAGATCCGTCTGGAAGGTGGCGACTGTTCAACGGACAGCTTCTGCTACCCCTCCGTCTAATTTGGAGTGGTTGATGACATCAACGGCTGGCCTTTGGCTGGCCGTTGTACTCAGCGGTGCTTATCACGGGTTGAACCCCGGTATGGGATGGCCGCTGGCGGTATCTTCCGCATTGATGGAGCAACGGCAATCGGCGCTGTGGCGCGCGCTGGCGGCTTTGGCGGGCGGGCATTTCGTGGCCATGCTGGGAGTGCTCTTACCCTTCGCGCTGATGGCGGTATTGGTCGATTACCAAAAAGAAATCCGGATTGGTGCCGCGCTAATTGTCATTGCCATGGGTCTCTACATCGCTATTACACGCCGCCATCCGCGGATGTTGTCGCGTATTCCACCCAGCAAGCTGGCCTTGTGGTCTTTTCTGGTGGCATTGGCGCACGGGGCCGCCCTGATGCTGGTGCCGATCTACCTTGGGCTCTGTGGGCTGGATGAGCTTGATGCGGGCCATCGCGCCGTATCCGAGATTATGGCCACAAATGGCCTGCTGGTACTGGCGGTTGCGGCAATCCATACAGCCGCGATGATCTTGGGCGGGGGTCTTCTCGCCTATGCCGTTTATCGCTGGTTGGGCCTGCAGTTTCTATCGCGCACCTGGTTCAATCTCGAACTGATCTGGGCGTTCAGCCTAATTTTGGTTGGTGCGTTGGGGCTCTGGTCTACGCTCGGGTGATCTTGCACTTGGAATTCAAACACGCTTTGTCTGCGGCGGACATTTCATGGAGCTTCCATATGCAAGACAGCACGCGCCCGACAGATATGCTGCGTCAGGGCAAATCCGCCGATTGGCAGGCCGCAACCACGCACGCCTTCACGCGTGAATTGGCCGACGGCACCCTGCCCGAACATAAGATGCGCTGGTATCTGGAGCAGGATTATCAATTCGTGGACGGCTTTGTGCGCCTGCTGGCCAGCGCCATCGCCCATGCCCCGAGTTTGGCCGACAGTGTCCCTGCAGCGCAATTTCTGGCGGTCATCACCGGCCCCGAAAATACCTATTTCCTGCGCGCGATGGAGGCCTTGGACACCGAACCCAGCAATGATGCCGCCCCGGCCACCCGCGCATTTCAAGACTTGATGGCCGAGGCCGCAACATCAGGTCGATATGAGAACATGCTGGCTGTCCTTGTGGTGGCCGAATGGGTGTATCTGACCTGGGCCAGCCCGGAAAACCCTCCGAAAGATGAACTTCCTTTCTGGTTCGCCGAATGGATCACGCTACATGCGGGCGACGGGTTCGAGAGCGTTGTGGACTACCTTCGAATTCAGCTCGACAAGGTCTGGCCCACGCTGAATACCAGCGCTCAGGCCGAGGTCACACAGCTGTTCCACCGCGCGATCGAGCTTGAGCGTGAATTCTTCGACGCCGCATACGCGGCCTGATACGGGAAAGGTCCGTTTATGGTCACAACACTGAATGTCATCGCCGCCGTACTGACCATCGGTTTTGGATTGTTTGGATTTCTAGCGCCCGCCTGGACGGCGGCGTCGCTAGATCTAGCACCCACCAATAGTACAATGGGTCTAAGCGAGATGCGCGCCTCGGTCGGTGGGTTGTTTGTCGTCACGGGCATAGCTGTCCTGTGGCTGAACGCTCCGATGGCCTATGCCATGCTTGGTGTGGTCTATGCCGGGGCGGCGTTGGGGCGGTTCGTGTCTGTGTTTGTCGACCATCCCCCCTTGGCCAAGGCCGTAACATTTGGTGGAATCGAACTGGTCCTGGCTGTTTGGCTGATTGCAGCGAACATCAATAAAACACCGTAACATATTGTAACTGCTAAGATCGAGCAGATGTAATCTGAGTTTGCATCCGGTCGGAACCTCACCTATATAAGTCTTGTCCTTCGGGACTATGGACATAAACGCGCTCGTAATAAGCGGATCGGACCCGGGGGCGGTACCCGGCGGCTCCACCATATATCTTCTGGAGATATCCTTCATTTGGGGATTTCGTCAGAATCGGGGGGCCGAAATAGGATCGACGAACGTCTAAAGGGGTTAGCTTTGTCTCGGCTGTCTGCCACCGTTACCGGCGAAAACAGTACAATTGCAAATGACAATCGTGCTCCGGTTGCAGTTGCTGCGTAAGCAGTAGCAAGACCGAAACTTAAGCCCTTGCGCCTAGCCGTGTAAGGCGGGGTTCGCAGGTACCTGGCAACAGAAACCTGCATTTTCCTGCAATTTTGTCTGCGTTTTTAGCGTTCCCTGTACATATTCAGGGTTTGTTCATCCCTTTTTGCCAACGTCTGACCGGACAGACAGGAGAGCCGGGATGGCAAATTCAGACATACTCAAAACATGGTATTCCGAGGTTTGGGAAAACGGGAATACTGACGCAATCGATCAGTTCTTCGCGCCCGAAACAATGGCCGAGGGGTTGATCCCAGAAATGCAGGTTGGTGCGGATGACTTCCGCGATCTAGTCATGGCATTCCGACACGTGCTGGGCGAAATCAAGGTTGATTTGCCCAAGATCATCGAGAATGACGATTGGGTATCGGCCATTCTGCATGTCAAAACCTTTCGTGCAGACAATGGCGCGCCGCTTGAAGTGACAGGTCAGGTCATGGCGCGGTTCAAAGACAACAGGATGGTCGAGGCTTATAACCAGTTTGATTTTGTGTCTTTGTTTGAACAACTTGGTCAGTTTCCGCAGGACACACTGCCGGTTTGCATGACTGGACAAAGGCTCGAATGGGCTTGATCAGGCGCAAACCAATCTTGACCCCCAAGGCGCTTGCGCGGTAGCAAGTGCCATGGGGTAAGATTGCGAACGCCCCGTGAGGCGACAGCCCAAGTTTCGCATGTATCCGACAGTATAAGGAAACATGCCATGGCATCGCCAAACTCAATTGCCCCCAGACAACTGCTGCGTTTGATCGGCACGCCGCAAGCACCAGTGCTGGTCGATATTTGTATCGATGAAGATTTCGAAGCCGATCCGTTTCTGATCCCAGGGTCGATCCGGCACCCGGCAACCGACATACCTGGGCTGGTTCGGCTGCTTTCGGGGCGCCCGAGTGTCATCATTTGTCAAAAAGGCAAAAAGCTGAGTCAGGGAATGGTCTCGTGGCTGCGCAGTGAAGGCCATTCAGCCGAATATCTAGAAGGCGGGACGTATGCGTGGCGCGACCTGCCAGAGGCGTTGCGCATCCCTGTTGCCCCCCTACCCGCACTGGCGGGCGGCGGAACAGTCTGGGTGACCCGTCATCGGCCAAAGATCGATCGGATTGCGTGCCCTTGGCTGATCCGGCGGTTCATTGATCCCAACGCCCGTTTCTTGTTCGTTGCGCCGGACGAGGTTGAAAGCGTAGCTGAGAAATTTGATGCCATCCCCTTTGACGTCGAAAACACCTTTTGGACCCATCGTGGCGACAAATGTACGTTTGATACATTGCTGGAGGAATTCAGCCTCTCGTCTGCCGCTTTGGACCGACTTGCACGTGTGATCAGGGCTGCGGACACCAACAGACATGATCTGGCGCCCGAAGCGGCTGGATTGCTCGCCGTTTCCGTTGGACTGTCACGCCAATTCCGTGACGATCACGAAAACCTCGACGCGGGCATGAACCTGTACGATGCGCTGTATCGTTGGGCGCGCGATGGGTTTGATGAAGGTCACGACTGGCCCACAGGTCGCAAGCCATGACGCCAACATTGAAAGAACTTATCCAAGTGTTTGGGCGCATCGGTCTGCTGTCTTTTGGCGGGCCAGCGGCGCAAATCTCGCTTATGCATCAAGAGCTTGTCGAACGCCGACCCTGGCTGGACGAACAATCATATCTGCGGGCCTTGTCGCTGTGCATGTTGTTGCCGGGCCCCGAGGCTATGCAGCTGGCGACCTATGCGGGTTGGAAAATGCGCGGTGTGAGCGGTGGCCTGATTGCCGGCAGTCTCTTTGTCCTGCCCGGGGCCATCGTGATCACCGTCTTGGTCTCGCTTTATGCAGCATTTGGCGATCTTCCACCTGTTCAGTCCGCATTCCTGGGGATCAAAGCGACAGTCATCGTGATTGTCCTACAGGCCCTACGCAACCTGTCACGCAAGGCATTGACAGATGTCGAGCATCGGATGATTGCAGGGCTGGGATTTATTGCGATCTTTCTGCTGAACCTCCCCTTCCCGCTTATCATTCTTGTTGCTGCAGTGTGGGGGTATGTGTCCTTCAAGGGCACGGTTCCCGTGATCGAAACACCTGCAACCCCAAGCTTGGCGCGACCCGTGCGGACAACCGCCATTTGGTTGACGCTGTGGCTGGGCCCATTGTTTTTGCTCAGCATCACCGGGCAACAGCTGCTCAGTGATTTGGGCTGGTTCTTTGCACGGTTGGCTGTTGTAACCTTTGGCGGAGCCTATGCGGTTCTCGCCTACATGACGCAAACTGTGGTCGATCAGTATCACTGGATCAGCACCAATCAGATGATCGACGCGCTTGGGCTGGCGGAAACCACACCCGGCCCCCTTATTCTGGTCACCCAATTTGTGGCGATGCTGACCGGACAGATGAATGGCGGTCTCTCGCTGGGGCTCGCAGCCGGAGCCGTAGCGCTTTGGGCGACTTTTGTTCCCTGTTTCCTTTGGATTTTTCTGGCGGCCCCATATCTTGACCGCTTGGCCACCCGCCCCCGGCTGTCTGCAGCATTGCATGGAATCACCGCGGCCGTCGTGGGCGTGATTCTCAACCTTTCATTGTGGTTTGCCCTGAACGTTCTGTTCGGATCCGTTCCGCGAATGTCATGGGGCCCGGTGGCACTTCCTGTCCCAGATGTCGGCAGCCTGGACTTTACGGCACTGGCCTTGACGCTTGTCGCCGGTGTGTTGATTTTCCGAATGAAACTCGGGATGGCGACTGTGTTGACGCTGATGGCAGCTGCTGGATTGGCTGCACATTTTATCTGATCAATCCGATCATACCCGCCCTTTCGTTTCCGAACAAAACCCCTATGCTGAGGCCAACCACTTTCGAGGATGACACATGTCGCAAGACATCGACTATGGAAACCTGATGCACACCGCCATGCGCGGGTTGATCAAGACTGTTCTGACCGGGGTTTCTGAGACCGGCTTGCCCGGGTCTCATCATTTCTTCATCACTTTCGACACGCGAGAAGAAGGCGTGGATATCGCAGACTGGCTGCGCGAGCGATATCCAGAAGAGATGACAATTGTTGTCCAGCATTGGTTCGACAACCTTGACGTTGGAGATGACGGCTTTGCGATCACGCTGAACTTCGGTGACAAGCCAGAACCTCTTTATATCCCGTATGAAGCAATAAAGACCTTCGTGGACCCGTCCGTAGAATTCGGCCTACGATTTGAAAGCCCTGAAGACGAAGCAGACGAAGACCCCGTTGTCGAGGAAATGATTGAGGTCGAGGAAGAGGACGAGCATCACGACGCAGACGTGGTGTCACTGGACAGCTTCCGAAAGTAAGACCAACTAAGCCCTGCGCAACGCAGGGCTTATTGTTTCATCAGGAAGGTTTCGACGGATCGAGACTTTTCGCCGTTGATAAAACGCGTAAAGGCAAGGTTCAGACCGCCATCCGTTAGGGTGCGGTCGAATTGTTGCAACTCGTAGCCGCCCTGCTCGTTTATAAACAACGAAAACACAGTCAGTGTTTGCCCATCAATCCGACCCCAAACAAATGGCTCGCCTTTGATCGGGTCAAGCGGGACCTCGTGCCCAAACACGTTTCTTTTCATGGCCGCCGAGAACACGTCGGGGCGATCAGATTGCTGAAAATCAACCGAGAACTTTTGCTCTTTCACCCTGCCATCCGACTTATACGTCGTTGTTTTCCAACTGACGTTGAATCCTTTTGCAGTTTCATGAATGGATACGCTCATATCCCGGGGAGTGGCGGTTCCATCAACATCAACAACATCAGCCGAGCCGATATAGCTGCCGATAAAGGGGGTGATTTCAGCGGCCCGCACGGTACTGCCCAGCACGACGACCCAAAGCAGAAGTCCAGCAGTAAATGCGGCAACTTTCATGGATGAAATCCGTTGAGATACGAGCATTTAGTTCTCCAAATCGGCTGTCCTGACATTGTAGCCAAGCGGGTACGGTTAACAATGGCGCATTCTGAAGCTGGGACAATAAAAATGACGCACCCACGTGCCTATACCTTTGACGTCCCTGTGTTTATGGTGCGCGCAACTTGCCGATTGCGTCGCAGATTTACTGGGGCTAAACGGCATATGATTGCATACCAGACGGAGTGACCGATGTCTCAAACCCGCACCGAATCCGACAGCTTTGGCCCGCTGGAGGTTCCCGCCGACAAATACTGGGGCGCGCAGACACAGCGTTCGATCATGAACTTCCCGATCGGTTGGGAAAAACAACCGGTCGCCATCGTGCGCGC
The DNA here is from genome assembly GCF_947504215.1 of uncultured Ruegeria sp. Taxonomy (GTDB): domain Bacteria; phylum Pseudomonadota; class Alphaproteobacteria; order Rhodobacterales; family Rhodobacteraceae; genus Ruegeria. Next base: position 204,711 of record NZ_CANNGO010000006.1, read on the forward strand.
GCTGGGCGTGATCAAGAAAGCCTGTGCCATGCAGAACAAGGCAACAGGCAACCTGGACGCTACCATCGCAGATGCGGTCATTGCCGCCGCAGGTGAGGTGATTGAGGGCAAGTTTGACGACAACTTCCCTCTGGTCGTGTGGCAAACCGGGTCGGGCACCCAATCGAACATGAACTCGAACGAAGTAATCGCCAATCGTGCGATCGAGATTCTCGGCGGCGTGATCGGCTCAAAAGACCCGGTTCACCCTAATGATCACTGCAATATGGGCCAATCGTCGAACGATACTTTCCCCACCGCCATGCATATCGCCACAGCGATGAGCGTGCGCGATGTGCTGCTGCCCGGCCTTGAAAAACTTGCGTCTGGGTTGGAGCAGAAGGCAGACGAGTTCAAAGACATCATCAAGATCGGCCGTACGCATACACAAGATGCAACGCCGCTGACGTTGGGGCAGGAATTTGGCGGATACGCTCATCAGATCCGTCAGGGCATCGCCCGGGTTCAGGCCACCATGCCGGGAATATATGAGCTGGCCCAGGGCGGCACCGCGGTGGGCACCGGCCTGAACACTCAAAAAGGATGGAGCGAGTCTGTCGCAGGCCACATGGCCGACATCACCGGCCTGCCCTTCGTCACCGCGCCGAACAAGTTCGAAGCGCTGGCCGCCCATGACGCCATGGTCTTCCTGTCAGGCGCTTTGGCCACGATTGCAGGCAGTTGCTACAAGATCGCCAATGACATCCGCTTCCTGGGTTCGGGCCCACGTTCGGGTCTGGGTGAGTTGGTTCTGCCGGAAAACGAGCCCGGCTCGTCCATAATGCCCGGCAAGGTAAACCCGACGCAGGCCGAAGCGCTGACTCAGGTTGCGGCCCACGTGATGGGCAATGACGCTGCCATTAAGTTTGCCGGCAGCCAGGGGCATTTCGAGCTCAATGTCTATAACCCGATGATGTCTTACAACCTGTTGCAGTCCATCCAGCTACTGGGTGACGCGGCTGACAGCTTTACTGAGCGGATGTTGCTGGGCATTCAGGCCAATGAGCCGCGCATCGAAAAGCTGATGAAGGAATCGCTGATGCTGGTCACAGCGCTAGCCCCAACCATCGGCTACGACAACGCCACCACCGTCGCCAAAACCGCGCACAAGAACGGCACGACCCTGAAGGAAGAGGCCATCGCGCTGGGTTTTGTCGATGAAGCAACCTTTGATGCGGTTGTCCGTCCTGAACAGATGATCGGTCCGAAAGACTGATGGGCAAGCCGGTCAACTTGAACCGGTATCGAAAAGAAAAGGCACGGGCCGAGAAAAAGGCCCGTGCAGGCGAAAACGCTGTGAAATTCGGCCAATCACAGGCCGAGAAAGACGCTGTGAAGCAGCGAGACGGCAAGACACGCCGCGACCTGGATAATCACGAGTTGGAAGAATGAGCGGTCGTCCGATCAAACGTTCTTTGACACTCAAAGGTCACCGGACCTCGGTCTCGCTAGAGGATGAATTCTGGCAGGCATTTCGGAATATCGCCAAGCAGAAAAATATTCCAATCAATGTGTTGGCTGCGGAAATTGATGTGGCGCGCGATCCAGAAACCGGTCTGGCGTCGGCCATTCGCGTGTTCATCCTAAACTGGTATAGCGAACGGCAATGACCCCTTGCGTTGGTCCAGATCCTGAGTTTAGGATACTGAGAACAAAAAGGGTACATTCATGAGCGAGACTATAGTTGGCCCGGATGGGCAACCCCGCTGCGCTTGGTGCCAATCTGCGCCGGAATTCTTCGAATACCATGACAACGAGTGGGGTTATCCGGTGGCCGATGATCAGCGGCTGTTCGAAAAGCTGTGCCTTGAGAGTTTTCAGTCCGGCCTCAGCTGGCGCACGATCCTGTCCAAGCGCGAGAATTTTAGAAACGCGTTTTATGGCTTTGATTTCAACAAAATGGCCGCGTTTTCTGATGCGGATGTAGAACGCCTGTTACAAGACAAAGGCATCATACGTCATCGCGGCAAGATCGAAGCTGTGATCAACAATGCCCGCCGCGCGCAGGAGCTGATCGCATCAGAAGGATCTTTGGCGGCTTATGTCTGGCAATACGAATCCAAGACACCGCCAGACCCACAAACCGCATCAACCTCGCCAGAATCCGTGGCGATGTCGAAAGACCTGAAGAAACGCGGTTGGAAATTTGTTGGCCCCACCACCGTATTCGCCTTCATGCAGGCGATGGGGTTGGTCAATGATCACGCCACGGGCTGTGTCATGCGCGAAAAGGCATCAAAACTGCGCCGCGAATTCATCAAACCGGAGTAAACAGGCGCCCCGAAGGGCGCCAGAGATCACGCGGACGCGCTAAAGATCTTGTTAATGTTTCCACCCAGCGCCGCGTTGAATTCCGCATCGGATTGCTGTTTAGCCAAGCCTTCGGTCAACGCACGCGAGAAGGATGCAATCATCTTACCGTTCTGCCCCAAAAGATCACAGGCCTGTTCCGTCGAATATCCCCCAGAAAGGGCCACAACGCGCAGCACGCGCGGGTGATCGGCGACCTCGTCATACAGGTTCGCCTGATTGGGGATCGTCAGTTTCAACATGACATCCTGATTGTCATTCAACTGATCGAGGTTCTTCAGAAGTTCTACCTTCAGAATGTCTTCTGCCGCGGCCTTTGTTTCTGAATGAATGTTCACTTCGGGCTCGATGATTGGAATCATGCCCGCCTTGACCACCTCACGCCCAACATCGAACTGTTGTGACACGACGGCGGCGATGCCTTCGGCATTGGCTTCGTGAATGACAGACCGTTCCTTGGTGCCAAAAACGCCGTCTGCTTTGGCCAAGGTCTCGGCCAACCCCGGGATCGGTTTCATCACTTGAACACCATTGGCCTTTTCTTCCAGACCTTTGTCGATTTTCAGGAACGGAACGATACCTTTCACCGACCAAAGATAGTCAGCCACTTTGCGGCCATCGATCTCTTCGCCCAATGTGCGTTCGAACAGGATTGCCCCGATGACTTTATCCTTGGTGAAATCATCCGCCAGAATGATCCGCGCCCGCATCTTTTGGATTTCGCCGAACATTTCTTCGTCCGAGCTATAGTCGGACGCTTCTACCCCATAGAGCGCCAGCGCTTTGGGTGTCGATCCGCCGCTTTGATCCAGTGCTGCGATAAAACCTGCTCCGTTGGACATCTGCGCGCGCTGTTCTGCTTTGGACATAATGCTTTCCCGTTTAATACTGATTCCGATTTCCTCACCCGCATACAGCACGTGGATCGACGATGGTAGATTGTTAGCGCTCAACCAGCCGCAACCAAATTCCATCCTTGGACCGAACCGTCAAATGAGCGACCGGAATCGGCGTTTTACCGCTGATTGTTTCGAATTTGAAATGGCGCAGTAGCATCGACAGGATCAACGGCCCTTCGACCATGGCAAATCCGACGCCAGTACAGACGCGGGGACCAGTAGAAAACGGGATGTAAGCCTCTCGTTGGCAGGTCTTGCCATTCTCGGTGGCCCAGCGGAACGGATCAAAGCCGTCCGGGTTGTCCCACAGCCGCTCTTGCCGGTGTAGATGCCACGGGCTGATGACAATCTGCGATCCCTTTGGCACGTCCCGGTTTCGGAACTTTTCCGGGCACCCGGCCTCACGCACCATCATCGGAACCGGTGGGTATAGCCGCAGCGCCTCACGAAACACATCGCGGCTGATTTTTAGCTTGGACATGGTCGCGAATGTGGGATCGTCCAGCGCCTGCGCCTCGGCTGCGACCTTGTTCTGCCAGTCAGGATACAGCGCCATCAGATACAGCGTCCAGGCAAGGGCCGACGCGCTGGTTTCATGCCCGGCCAAAAAGAAAATCGCAACCTGATCAATCATCTCATGGGTTTCAAAGCACTGACCTGTCATCGGATCAGGAGTAGTCATGATCTTGGTCGCTAGGTCATCCGGTGCTGTTCCATCCGCAATTGCATCGGCACGTTTTGAGGTGAGCTTTGCGATCAGCTTTCGAATTTCTTGTGCATTTCTACGCGTTTTGCGTGAATGAAACCGAGGCAACCACCGTGGCACCGGCACAAACGCCGCAAGATTCAGCAGAGGCTGTTCGCGTTGATAGGCCCGAAACTTCTCGAAAACTTGCGCCGCGACCTCATGTTCGATCGGAACCGAAAACAAAGTGCGAAATATCACATCTGCGGCCACATGGCTGGTGATCCCCTCGCATTCGATCTGCGTTCCAACATGCGGACGCAAACGTTCGACACAGGACTCAGCGGCTGAAAGCATGGCGGGGAACGTGTCTTTGAGGCGTCCACCCTCAAAAGCAGGATCAATGATCCTGCGCTGGCGTTTCCATACCGCACCATTGGTCAAAAATACGGAGTCGCCCAACAACGGGCGCAAACCTTCGCTGATCCGGCCAGATTTGGGAAAGTCGTCCGGGCGCTTTTTCAGAACGGTTTCAATTAGGTCCGGTTGGTTGACCATGTAAGATCGGAAGAACGGCGTGCGGAATTCAGCCATCCAGGCACGATACAGGCGTTGGGGCTGCGCTGACAGTAGATCCTGCCTAAACAGCCTCAGATACCGCCAGAGCGAGACCTTATCGGGGCGTGGCTGCGGTTTGGGTGGGTTCATGCGTCCACCGAGGTGTATTTCGAAACGGGCGCCTCGATGCGGGACTTGGACGGTGCGCGCCCTTTGAAACGTTCGCCTAATGTTTGCGGGCCAGCTGTGATACGAAAGTAATCATATGTGCCTGGCTGGTCGAAGGCGCAGAGATACTGGAAATGAAGCCTGAAAAACCGCCAACGCAACGCATTCCAGCGCTCGAGTGAAAGGGTTTTGGTGAAAGCCGCTGACAGGACCAGTGGCCATTTTTTGCCCGTCCCGGCCACGCCGCTGACGGACACCGGATCGCATAACGCAAAAGCGCAACCATCACCTGGTGCAGAAACATCGACCCAGGTTAGGTTATCGCTGTTTGAGAGAAACTGAAGATCGGCCCGCAAGCGGTGCGCCTTGGGCAGGAACGAGACCATGGGCACCACCTGCCCCAGGGTCAGGAAGGACAGAACCGGACCGTTCTCCGGCACGCGGTGGTCGCGGATCAGGTCAGACAAGACCGACACACCCAGATGTGCGCCCGAGCTGTGCCCCACAACCAGCACTTCGTCCACCTCTGTTTGCAGTGCCTGTTGCACCAAACCAGCGAAGCTATCCAGACGCTTCTGCAACTCTGCCGAGGTTTCGCCTTTCGACTGGGCCGAATAGGCGTAGTCATGCATCAGATAATAGGCAAACAGGCGGTTATCGATCTTTCGGAACCACCGTAACAATCCATAGGCCGCAGCAAGCGCAGGCACCAAGGCCAACCATCCAACCAAGGACCACATCAAAGTTGTGATGCCCCACGCCACCAAAAGCGCAGCCAAAAGTTGCGTCAACAACATCCCCACGGGATACAGCGCCGCGATCACGGGCCCCTTGCGCAAACGCACTAACCGCCCCAACGCACCGGTCGACAGGTAGATCCACGCAGTATGCGCCAATTGCAGGTAGGTCGCGGGAATCGATCCAGACATACTGTCCTGAACGATATCGGACCAGACCAGGACGTCGACATCCGTTTGGACCTGTATCCCGTCCTGAAAGGACACCACCCGCCAACCGAAAGGACCGTCGCCGGACTTTGGCGAAATCGAAATATCGTAGCCGGAAATTGCCGCCTGCAGGACAGACTCAGTTCGATACAACTCGCGATATCGCCGCGGAGGCATCGGGTCATATCCGGGTATATAGAACACTCGGCGCCTATGCACCTGAGGGGGATTTGTCTGACTGCTCATGGCCTTACCTTCTACCGCACAGGTTAACGCAGCATTGCGGCCAAGGTAAGGTGGCTTCGCGATTTAACCCAGAACTGCCAGCGCGGGGAAGGTTTCTAGCAGCCACCAGCTGAACTCGGTGAACAGCCCCGTGACCAGCATGATGCCCACAAACAGCAACAGCGCACCCATCACCTTTTCGATCGTGCCCATATAGGGTTTGATCCGGTTCATGACGGTCATCGAACGGTTCAAGAACATCGCCGCTAGCAGGAACGGAATCCCCAGCCCTGCAGCGTAGACACCAAGTAACAGTGTGCCCCGCGCGACTGACGCCTCGGATGCGGCCAAGGAGAGGATCGCGCCTAGCTGCGGGCCGATACACGGCGTCCAGCCAAAGGCAAAGGCAAGCCCCAGAATATATGCGCCAAACACAGATCCACCGGAATCGCCGGTCTCAACACGGGCTTCCCGGTCCAACAGCGGAATTCGGAAGACATTCAGAAAATGCAGGCCAAAGACAATCACCACGGCGCCCGATATCTTGGCAAACAGCACCTGGTTTTGCAGCACAAATGCCCCGAAAGCCGACGCCGTAAAGCCCAACAACAAAAAGACTGTGGACAGACCCAGAACAAAGAACAGCGCTGACAAGGTTGCCTTGCGACGCGCGCGGGCTTCATCCTGCATTTCGTTGATCGTCACACCGCTCATATAGGCCAGATAGGGCGGCACAATGGGCAGCACGCAAGGCGACAAAAAGCTGATGAGCCCGCCAATCAAGGCGACGAACATGGCAGGAAGCAGACCCGCATCGATGATTTCTATTCCGAACATAGATCAGCACATATGGTATCGATGCGTCGCCGTCACGGGGCCAATCGGTCACATCATCGTGGTTGCACGCTGGACACCATGGCAAAGTGGAAATATCTGATCCCCATGTCAAACCCGACCGAAACGCTGGACGCCCTTGGCCTGCTGTGCCCACTGCCCGTCCTGAAGGCTCGCAAACGCCTGAAATCCATGCCTGCTGGGGCTGTTTTACGCGTATTGGCTGACGATCCTGCCGCGATCGTCGATGTCCCGCATTTTTGCGTCGAAAGCGGTCATCAGCTGGTGTCTCAGGAAGATGCCGACGGGCATCAGATCTATCTCATTCAAAAATCAGGCTGACAGGTTGCCGGGGCGTGCAAAAGAAAAGGCGGACACGCTGGCCCGCCTTTTTGTTTGACTACTGGCCCAAGGACCACCAGCCTCGCCGTTTAGGCTTGGCGGGTTCGCTGGGTTTTTCGGGTTCGGGAGCGGTCGTTGCAAGCAGGGGCTCGGCAGGTGTTTCTTCTACGCTTTCTTCGTTCGAAACTTCAGCCACGTCCGCAACTTCGACAGGTTCGGGCGTCGCTTCGGCAACCAATGGCGCCTCTTCCGCAGGCTCGGCCGCTGTTTCCGGTTCAGGCGCAGGCTGCTCATCCAGAGGCTGTTGTACGGGTTCACGGGCCTGCTCTGGCGCGACCTCTTGCGTGGCCGTGGCGTCCGCCTCGGTCACAGCGTCAGCCGCAACGGGCTCGACCTCTTTTTTCTTGCGACGCGGCGCTCGGCGTTTTTTCGGCTTGGCTGGGGCCTCGTCTTCACTCTGCGGTTCCGCGGGAGCATCCGTCTCGGCCGCCTCTGCGGGTTCAGCCGCGGTTTCGCCGTCTTCAGCCGGCGCATCGCCGGTTTCGGATCCAGCGTCCTGAGCGTCTGCTCCTCCGCCGTTCTTTTTCCGACGGCGACGACGGCGCTTGCGCTTGGGCTTTGCTTCGTCTTCGGCCTGAACGGCCTCGTCAGCGACTTCGGCCTCTTCCTCGTCGGATGAATCCACCAGATCCATCAGTGATGCATCCACCGAGACGACAGGTGCCGTTGCCTCGGGTACGATCCGGCTCGCCGTCTTGAACTTCTCCATCGAGAAATCCGGGCTAACCAGATGCAGATCGCCCTCAACACGCACAGACAGGCCGTAACGGGATTCGATCTGAGCGATATGTTCGCGTTTCTGATTCATCAAGAAGTTGGCGATGCTGACCGGGCAGCGCACCAAAACCTCGCGCGAACGACGACGGGTGCCTTCTTCTTCGATCTGGCGCAAGATCGACAGCGCCATGTTGTCGTCGGACCGGATCAGACCTGTCCCATGACACGCTGGGCATGGCTGAGTTGTCGCTTCCAACATACCGGGACGCAGACGCTGACGGCTCATCTCCATCAGACCAAAGCCCGAGATACGGCCCATCTGGATGCGCGCGCGGTCGGTCTTCAGCTTGTCCTTCATGCGCTTTTCGACGGCTGAGTTGTTCTTGCGCTCGTCCATATCGATAAAGTCGATGACGATCAGACCAGCCAAGTCACGCAGCCGCAATTGGCGCGCCACTTCCTCAGCCGCCTCAAGGTTGGTTTTAAGCGCCGTTTCTTCGATTGAACCTTCTTTGGTCGCCCGGCCCGAGTTCACATCGATGGCCACCAGCGCTTCGGTCACGCCGATCACGATATACCCACCGGATTTCAGCTGTACGGTCGGGTTGAACATGCCCGCCAAATAGCTTTCCACTTGGTAGCGCGCGAACAAGGGCAGCGCGTCCTCGTACCGTTTCACGTTCTTGGCGTGGGACGGCATGATCATCTTCATGAAGTCCTTGGCAATGCGGTACCCGCCTTCGCCTTCGACCAGAACTTCGTCTATATCGCGGTTGTACAGATCCCGGATCGACCGTTTGATCAGGTCGCCTTCCTCATAGATCTTTGCAGGCGCAATGGACTGCAGGGTCAGTTCACGGATTTGTTCCCACAAACGCTGCAGATACTCGTAGTCGCGCTTGATTTCGGATTTGGTCCGCTTCGCGCCAGCCGTGCGAATAATCAAACCCGCACCCGTCGGTACATCAATTTCCGAGGCGATTTCCTTGAGTTTCTTGCGGTCCGGAGCGTTGGTGATCTTGCGGCTGATACCGCCGCCACGTGCCGTGTTTGGCATCAGCACACAATAGCGACCGGCCAGCGACAGGTAGGTGGTCAGCGCTGCGCCTTTATTGCCGCGCTCTTCCTTGACCACTTGAACCAACAGCACCTGACGGACTTTGACGACTTCCTGGATTTTATACCGGCGCGGGCGCGGCTTGCGCGGCGGACGGATATCTTCGCTGTCGTCTTCATCGGCAACGGATTCGATGGAATCGTCCTTGCTGGTCGCGTCCGAGCGCGCGTCGCCCTCGTCAGCATCCTCTGCGTCGGCTTTTTTGCCGTTTGTATCCGAAGTCTGTTCTACTTCTTCCGAAGTGGCGTCTGTCGCATCCGCTTCAGCAGCTTTCGCACCGTCGCCACCCTCAGTCGCATCTGCTTCAGGGGCTGCTGCAATCTCATCTGACGGCGTGTCGTCAGATTTTTCAGCCTCTGCTTCATCGACCGGTTCTTCAACAGGTGTATCCGCGACCAGCTCCACCGGTGAGCTGCCTTCGGGCACGTCCATTTCAACCGTATCGTCGGTGTTCTCGCCATCTTCCAGATCGATGGTTTCCATGCCAGATGGTTCCGAAGACACTTCGATTGACTCGACTGCATCGTCAGATTTTACATCCGCCGCTTTAATCCGGGATCGCGAACGGCGTCTTTTGGGCTTGGACTCTTCCGCCTCATCCCGAGCCTTCATGGCCTCGGCATAAGCGCGTTCTTCCTCCATCAGCGCCTCGCGGTCGGCGACCGGGATTTGGTAATAATCCGGATGGATCTCGGAAAACGCGAGGAACCCGTGGCGATTGCCGCCATAGTCCACAAAGGCCGCCTGCAGTGACGGCTCGACCCTGGTTACTTTTGCGAGATAGATGTTGCCAGCAAGCTGGCGTTTGTTTTCGGATTCAAAATCAAATTCCTCGACCTTGTTTCCGTCGACCACCACAACGCGAGTTTCCTCTGCGTGGGTGGCATCGATAAGCATTTTCTTAGCCATGTGTCCTTGGTGCACCGCGCCAAACGCGTTGTCCTGACCCGTCCGGGCGGACAGGCGCTTTTGGGGTGGTGTCTTGTCAGGGCGATATCGGACGGCGCGCGGCAGGGTCTGGCGCTCTGGCCCCCTGCCCGTTCTCTCAATCGTTGCGCGCGCGTCATCGCGGTTCTTCTCCGACAGGCGCGATACAAGCCGCCTCCTGCCCATTTATTCCTTTCGCCCAACGCGTCGGGCTCAGGCACTCCACTGCCCCATGCGGGGCACAATCGGTCTGCTTTGCGGTGAAAGATCGATCATCACTTGGGGCAAAGCAGCGAAACTCATTGATTCGGGACTTAAAGACGCAAAAAAGGATCAGGCCCGTCCGCCCACATTAAAAGCAGTCCTGTGGAAAACACAATGGGCAAACTGCATCGCCGGCAATCAGTTAAGACCGCCGGCGTTCCAAATGTTGCAGCTGTTAAGGTGGCACTTGCCCGTTAGAGATAGTCCGACCGCTGCAGGCTGTACTTGGCCATCTTTTCGTTCAACGTCCGACGCGGCAGGCACAATTCATCCATCACGGACGCGATCGAGCCTTTGTGGCGGCGCATTGTGTTGTCGATAAGCATCCGCTCGAACGCTTCGACATATTCCTTCAGCGGCTTGCCTTCGGTTGTCATCACCGGCTGCATTTCTTCGTGATCAGACATCAGCAAGGATGCAATCGTACCCGAACCACGCCGCGATTGCAGCACGGCGCGTTCCGCGATGTTGATCAGCTGACGCACATTGCCGGGCCACGGCGCCTGCAACAGTTGCGCTGCTTCCTGAGCGCTGACCTGTGGGGCGTCACAGCCATATTCCTCGGCAAATTGCTCGCTCAGACGCGTAAACAGCGTCAGAATGTCTTCGCCGCGCTGGCGCAGCGGCGGCATCGTGATGCGCAGCGCCGCCAGTCGGTAGAACAGATCAGGGCGCAGAACATCCTCGCTGGTTTTTCCCGCTTCCTGAAGGTTTGAAATTGCGACGATCCGGGTTTCCGCCGGGGTGCCCTGATCGTTCATAACGCTCAGCAGCTTGGCCTGAAGCGTATCGCTTAGGGCCTCAACATCCTCCAGCACCAATGTACCCCCGCGGGCCTCTTCGATGGCTGGCAGTTGGGCATCTTCAGGCATCATTGGGCCAAACAGACGCTTTGATAGCGCCTCTTCTTCCAAGGCCGCACAGGACACTAACACGAATTTCTTGCCCGCTCGGCTGCCAACGGCATGCAAGGCATGGGCGACCAGAGTTTTGCCTGTCCCGGTCTCTCCGTCGATCAGAACGTGACCATCGGCCTGGCCCAGATCCAAAATGTCCTCGCGCAACCTTTCCATAACCGGGCTGGCACCGATCAATTTGTTCATGATCTGAGTGCCGCCGGACAGCTCGCGCCGCAGTGCTCGGTTGTCCAGGGTCAGCCGTCTGGCGTTGCTGGCGCGCTTCGCCAATTCCGACATGCGGTCCGGGTTGAACGGTTTTTCGAGAAAATCAAACGCCCCGACCCGCATCGCCTCGACCGCCATGGGCACGTCACCATGACCGGTGATCATAATGACCGGCAGTGTACTGTCGGCGCCCATCAGCTTTTTCAGCAGTTGGATGCCATCCATTCCCGGCATCTTGATGTCTGAAATTACAATGCCCGGGTAGTCCGGCCCCAAAACCTTGAGTGCATCTTCTGCACTGCCAAAGGTTTCAGTGTCATAGCCTGACAGCGCCAGCCATTGGCTGATCGACTGCCGCATGTCCTGTTCGTCGTCTACGATGGCGATTTTCATGGCTTGTGCCATATGTCTTCCCCGTTATTCAGCGGCCTCAAGGCCGTCGCTTCCTAGTATCGGCAGTTGCATCTCGAACACCGCGCCACCTGATTGGCCGTTCCGAGCTGTCAGCCGTCCGCCATGGTCGTTCACGATCCCGGACGAGATGGCAAGCCCCAGCCCGACCCCATCGCCGGGCTGTTTGGTGGTGTAGAAGGGTTCGAACAGGTTCTCGATGTTTTCGATCCCGTGACCATTGTCGCGCACTGTCAGCACCGCCATTTCGCCCGCCGCCAGAATGATTTCCAGATCTGGCTCGGGTACTGACTTGGTGGCGTCCAGCGCGTTTCGCAAGAGGTTCACCATCACCTGTTCGATCCGCATGCGGTCGCCCATTACGACAACCGAGTCCTCGGGCAGGATCTGTGTGATCTTGACCTCCCGTTGGCGCAGCTGCGGCTCCATCATTGACAGGGAAGAGGCCAGCGCCTCCCCAAGGTTTACTGGTGAAAACGCATCTGCACCCTTGCGCGCGTATGATTTCAGCTGTCGTGTGATCGCGCCCATACGCTCGATCAGCCCATCAATGCGACCAAAGCTGGCGAGCGCCTCTTCGGGACGGTTTCGACGCAGTAGCAGACGCGCGCCAGCCAAGTAGGTTTTCATTGCAGCCAGCGGTTGATTCAGCTCGTGGCTGACGGCCGCGGACATTTCACCCAACGCCGCAAGTTTCGAGCTTTGCGCGAGGGTCTGTTCCGCCAGATCCAACGTCTTTTCAACCCGTTCCCGCTCAGCAATTTCCCGCTGCAGCCTTGCGTTCAATGCGCGAAGCTCTGCCGACTCGCGCTGGAACAGCGCCATCCGAAGCGTCGCGCGGCGGCTGAGTGCATAGAAGGTCAGCGCCAGAAGAATCGCAAATCCCATGATTTCCAGCGCCAGCACGCTGTTCACCTTTTCCCGGATCGACGCATAGGTGGTGAACGACGTCATCTGCCAGCCGCGGAACGGAATCCGCGTTTTCATCCGCATCACTGCCTCACCCTGAAGATAGGCATCCGGCGGCAGAGCCGTCCAATCGGTGGTGGCCCGAATGGCGCGTTGGATCGCGTTTTGTGGCGGTTGGCGCAGCATGGCAGCGTTTTCATCCACCCCACGCCATTGTGGTTCGGTCGACAGAATGATGTTGCCGGTGCTGTCGGTCACCATTACGGCATCTGAAATCCCCGCCCAGGCGCGTTCGAACTTCTGCAGATCGACCTCTACGACGATAACACCCAGAATCTCCGATCCGGCCTGAATGCGTCGTGAATAGACAAAGCTATAGCCGCCGGATTCCTTTGGTATGACGGTAAAGATGGTCGAATTTGATCTGATGGCATCCACAAAATAGGCAGAATTCCGATGTGCCTCGCCCAGACGGTTCCTGTCGGTGGCAGCAACAGACCGCCCATCCCCGTCCAGCAGCATCAGCGAGGCAGCGCCAATTTCTTCGACAAAAGAAATCAGGCGCTGTGTCGATAGCGTATAATCGCTGGAGCGCAGCGCCGAGATCAGCGTTGGATCGCGCGCCAGCAATTGCGGTACAATCGCGTTACGGCGCAATTCGCTCAGCAGGTTGCCGGAATACAGCGCCAGGCGCAGCTCTGCGCGGTTTCGCGTAGATTCAGTGAACCGATCCGTCAGCAGCCGGTTGGTGATCCAAACGGTCGAAACAGTGGCCACCAAAAGAATAATGATCGCAACGCGCAACCGCCACCCTAGTGGAGCACCCCGGAATGGGTTTTTCAGTTTGGACCAGCCAGAGCTAACTTCGGTACTCATCCCCAGAAGTTACGCTTGGATCAGTCCGATCTCAAGTCACGCCGGTGCCAGAACACCTGACAATGCGCGGAACAGCGCCACCCCGTCGGTCCCGCCATGGCCTTCATCTGCCGCGCGCTCGGGATGGGGCATCATCCCGAGAACACGACGGTTTTCCGATAAAATGCCTGCGATATCCCCGGCCGAGCCGTTCGGATTCTCGGTATAGGTGAACGCGATCCGGTCTTGATCCTTCAGCGCGGACAACGTTGTGTCATCGGCGAAATAGTTTCCATCGTGATGAGCGATGGGAATACCGATCACGTCGCCGGCATTGTAGCCTTCGGTAAAGGCCGAGTTGCTGGTTTCCACTTTCAGACCAACAGTCTTGCAGATGTATTTCAGACCCGCATTGCGCAGTAGCGCGCCAGGCAGAATCCCGGTTTCGGTCAATATCTGAAACCCGTTGCAGACCCCAACCGCGTATCCACCGCGCTCGGTATGATCGACCACAGCCTTGCAAATCGGCGATTGTGCGGCAATTGCACCGCAGCGCAGATAGTCGCCATACGAGAATCCGCCGGGCACTCCTACAATGTCGATGCCTTCCGGCAATGCCGCGTCCTTGTGCCAGACCATATCGACCTGGAACCCAGCCTGTTCGAAGGCAACGGCAAGATCCCGGTCACAGTTCGAACCGGGGAATACGATGACGGCTGCGCGCATAGCGGACCCTCCTAAGAGACAAAATCAGTGACAACCGCGACGCCCGGAGGTGTCGGAGTATCAAAAGCGGCAAGCTCATCGCTCACCTGGTTCAGTGATATCTTTCGTGTCACCAGCGGGCTAAGGTCAACACCCCCACCCGAGATCAGTGACAAAAGTGATGGGTAACGCCAACTTGGCATTCCTCGTGTTCCATAAATGGACAGTTGTCCTGAATACAGAACATCCATCGGCAGTGACATCTGGGCGTGTTCTCCCGTTGGCATGCCGATCTGGACAAGACGCCCAAGTTTGCGCAAAGACCGCAGGGCCGACACGGTGGTGGTCTCAACCCCCAGGGCCTCGATTGCCACATGCGCGCCGCCGCCAGTGAGGTCTTTTATTGCCTCAGGTGCATTACACATGGCCGCATTAAGGACAGCGTCCGCACCAAGTGTTTTGGCATAGATCAGCTTGTCATCGTCGATATCGACGACGGCAACACGCGCGCCCAACGCCTTTCCGAGTAAGAGTGCCGAAACGCCAACACCGCCGCCACCAAAAACTGCCAGCCATTCGCCGCCTTGCAACTGCGCCCGCCCCACCAAAGCCTGCCAGGCTGTCGTCACGCGACATCCCAAGGCCGCCCCGATTTCCGGGGCCAGGGTTTCGGGCAAAACCGACAGGTTTGCGTCGGCATGAGCAACAGCGATGTATTCGGCGAATGCGCCGTCGCAGGTGAAACCGGGTACGATCTGATCCGCGCAAACGGTCTGATGACCCTGCGCACAATCGCCACACTGACCGCATGCCAGAATGAAGGGGGCAATCACCCTGTCCCCGACGCGCCACCGGGCAACCTGTGCTCCGACGGAAACAACCTCACCGCAATACTCGTGCCCCGGTGTAATGGGTAACGCTACATCAGGGTCCGAGCCTGACCAGGCATGCCAGTCCGACCGGCAAACACCGCACGCCAACACCCGAACAACAACGCCATGTGCGGCAGGTTCAGGGTCGGGAACGGTGCTTACCTCAAGTGGCTGGCGAAAGCTGGTGAGGCGCGCTGCCCGCATTGCTTCAGACCAGTTCGATTTCGTAGCGTTCGATTACGGTGTTGGCCAAAAGCTTTTCGCACATTTCGGTCACGTCTGCCTCGGTCGCGCCTTCGGTAAGCTCCAGGTCGATCACTTTGCCTTGCCGTACACCTTCGACCTGATCAAAGCCCATGGCGCCCAATGCGTGCCGCACCGCTTCGCCCTGCGGGTCCAACACCCCGTTCTTGAGCATCACATGCACCCGTGCTTTCATATTCGCAACTCCACCTGCGGGCCGCGCGTTTGGGCCCATTTCGTTGCGCGGGGGATAGCGCGCCTGATGCCATTGGACAACCCTGTTTACCGTGCGGTTTGCCGCAGCGGCCGAGCGCTACCCTTGCGCGCCCTGCCCGGTCGTCAAACCCGGATAGTGCGTGTCAATTGCGTTGAACACGCCGGTCAGAACCATTTCGACAGCAACAGCCACCAGCAAGATCGCCATGATACGGGTCAGAACATTGATCATCGTATCGCCAAGGAACCGCGAAATCTGATCTGCAAACAACAATCCCAGACCGACAATCGAGCACGCAATGACGACCGCTGAACCCAATGTCACAATTTCCGTACCGGGCGTTGCCTGATGTGAAAAGACAATGGTGATAGCGATTGTTCCCGGACCGATCGTCAGCGGTATGGCCAAAGGCACCACAGCAAAATTGAACTTACGTTCATGCCCATCCGCGACGGCCGCCTGATCTCCGAGAGGGCGATCCTCAGCATTCAGCATCGACATGCCAATCCCGAAGATAATGATCCCGCCCGCGATGCGAAACGACGGAACATCTATACCAAAAACAGCAAGAATTTCTTCTCCAATTAAAACGGCCGTCAACGCAATAACCGTGACAGAGGTCATGACAATCAGGGCAACGCGCCTTCGCTCGGGCGCCGAGCACCCCCGCGTCATACTCAGGAAAATCGGCATGTTGTAGAGCGGGTTGAAGATCGCAAGAACAGCGGCCAGGAATTTCAGAAAAACGGCCTGATCAAAGAATTCAGCCATGTATTGCGTCACCTTTTTTGCCAATCTTATCGGGCAAATGTCCCCTTGCACGTACTGATTACCAAATTAAGTGATCACGCGAACACAAAAAACGCCGCTTCTTTGGAAACGGCGCTTTTGAATTTGGGTCAGGTCTGCAATCGGATCAATTGATTAGTGTTGGCTTGGTCACGTTGCTTTTGGGCAAAACACCCAACCGGCGCGCGACCTCGGAATAGGCATCGGTCAGATTGCCCAAATCGCGGCGGAACACATCCTTGTCCAGCTTTTGGCCGGTTTCGATATCCCACAAACGGCAGCTATCGGGGCTGATTTCGTCGGCCACGATCAGGCGCTGGAAATCACCGTCATAGACGCGTCCGATTTCGATTTTAAAATCGACCAGGCGAATGCCAACTGCCAGCATCACACCGCTCATGAAATCATTCACGCGCAGCGCCAGGCTTAGGATATCGTCCATATCCTGCTGGCTGGCCCAGCCAAAGGCCGCGATATGCTCTTCCGAAACCAGCGGATCACCCAGGGAATCGTCTTTGTAGCAATACTCGATGATCGGGCGCGGCAGCTGCGTGCCTTCGGCAATACCCAAACGCTTGGACATCGATCCGGCAGCATAGTTGCGCACGATGATTTCCAACGGGATAATCTCGCAATTGCGCACCAACTGCTCTCGCATGTTCAAACGGCGGATAAAATGGGTCGGCACACCGATCTGGGTCAAGCCGGTCATGAAAAACTCGCTCAGACGGTTGTTCAGAACACCTTTGCCGTCGATCACGTCTTTCTTTTCGGCGTTGAACGCTGTGGCATCGTCCTTGAAGTACTGCACAATCGTGCCCGGTTCAGGGCCCTCATACAGAATCTTGGCTTTGCCTTCATAGATCTTCTTGCGACGCGCCATAAGCGACCTTTCCAGTCCTGGGTGAGTGAATGAGTCCCTCTCCGGTGGCGCCCTCATAGTCCAAGCCCCCCTTTCCCGCAAGTTCGCAAGACCGAGAGGCTTTGACTCAGCGCAAATACCTTGCACCTGCGGTCTCGTATAGTCATATCATCAGGAAAGAAGTTTAACCCAAGGGGTCCCCAACCAATGACCACATTTGACGAACGTGAAGCCGCGTTTGAAAACAAATTCGCACATGATGAAAAAATGCAGTTTATTGCCCGCATGCGCCGCAACCGATTTATGGCGGTTTGGGCTTCGGCGCTGAAGGGCGAAACCGTGGAACAAGCGCGTGCATACGGGCAGGTACTCGTTCACGCTGACCTTCAAAATGTCAGCGAAGACGATGTTGTCGAGGCTGTCAAAGGCTACTTGGGCGATCTGGCGGATGAAGCAAAAATTCGCGAAAAGATGCTCGAACTGCTGGTTGAAGCCAAAGAGCAAGTGATGGCAGAGGCCGAAGCCTGAGTCCTTAATTCTGGAACTCATGATCTTCATGAGTTTTATGAAATTGATTTGACGTCCCGGTCATGAGACACGGGGCGTCTCTGATTTAAAACGGCGTTTTGCGCCTATTTTTTGGAACATCCCATGACAAACGCCCTGAGCAAACTTCTGGAAACTGCGGACTCTATTTTGGCTGACGGTGCGACCGGGACCAATCTGTTTAATATGGGCTTACAATCCGGCGATGCGCCTGAACTTTGGAACGTGGACGCCCCCGACAAAATCCGGTCCTTGTACAAAGGATCCGTCGATGCGGGCAGCGATCTGTTTTTGACCAACACGTTTGGCGGCACCTCAGCCCGATTAAAACTGCATGACGCTCAGAACCGCGTCGCTGAACTGAATCGTGCCGGCGCCGAGCTTGGTCGCGACATCGCGGACAAGGCCGGTCGCCCGGTTGTGGTTGCCGGATCCGTCGGCCCAACCGGCGAGATCATGCAGCCCGTTGGCAGCCTGTCTCATGCCGAGGCTGTCGAGATGTTTCATGAACAAGCCGAGGCGCTGAAAGATGGCGGCGTCGATGTTCTTTGGGTTGAGACCATCAGCGCACCCGAAGAATTCCGCGCCGCAGCCGAGGCTTTTGCTCTTGCCGACATGCCATGGTGCGGCACGATGAGCTTTGATACCGCCGGGCGCACCATGATGGGTGTGACCTCGGCCGACCTGGCATTGCTGGTGGAAACGCTGCCCAACCCGCCGATCGCCTTTGGCGCCAACTGCGGCACCGGAGCGTCGGACATCTTGCGCACAGTGCTGGGCTTTGCCGCTCAGGGCACTGAACGCCCACTGATTTCAAAGGGCAATGCAGGCATTCCGAAATATGTCGATGGCCACATCCATTACGACGGCACCCCTGAACTTATGGCGCAATACGCGGCGATGGCCCGGGATTCCGGAGCCAAGATCATCGGCGGATGCTGCGGCACCATGCCTGCACATCTTGAGAAGATGCGCGAAGCCCTCGATTCAGTGCCGCGCGCAGATCGCCCAACTCTAGATCAGATCACCGATGCTTTGGGGCCATTTTCGTCGGCGTCCGACGGCACCGGTGACGATGCCGCCCCCGAGCGGCGCACGCGCCGCCGCCGTCGCGCTTAAACCGTATCAGCGCCCTTCAAATTTTGCGGGGCGCTTTTCCAAAAAGGCGACAACACCTTCCGAGAAATCGCGCGTGCGTCCGCAATTTCCCTGTAAGTGAGCTTCAGTCGCCAATTGCTGCGGCAACGTCTTTTCATAGGTCCCGCGCAACGCCTGTTTGATGGCACCAAAGCCTGCAGTCGGACCGCTGGCCAGATACGCGGCCCGCTTGCGCCAATGGGCGTCAAACGCATCATCTGCAATCGCCTCCCAGATCAGGCCCCATTCATCTGCCTGACGGGCGCTGATCTTGTCGGCAAACAGGGCCGCACCCATCGCTTTGGCCAGCCCCATCTGACGCGGCATGAACCAGGTGCCACCGGCGTCTGGCAGCAAGCCAATGCGCGCAAAAGCCTGAAGGAAATAGGCGCTTTCCGTCGCAATCACTACATCGGCACACAGCGCCAGATTGGCCCCGGCCCCTGCAGCAGGTCCGTTTACGGCGGCAATCGTTGGAACCGGGCAGTTGTGAATGGTCTCTAGCATCGGCTCATATTCGTCACGCAGCGACCGTTCCAGATCGATTTTGCCGGTGCTGGATGCATCCCCAAGGTCCTGACCTGAACAAAAGGCAGGACCCGCCCCTGTCAGCACAACGCACCGGGCGTCTTTGGCGGCTTGTTTCATCGCATGGGTGATCTCGGCCCGCATCTGAGTGGTCAGCGCGTTCATCTTGTCAGGACGGTTCAATGTCAGAACTGCCAACCCATCCGTGATGTCCAACAGGATCGTTTCGTATTCCATGGAAAGCCTCCCTCGCGCCGTGTTTTGCCGAACCCTGACGCATTCGCGCGTCAAGGAAAAGCGGAACCACGCGTCAGTCTTCGAGAATTTGGCGCAGGTGCTCTTTTTCCTCGTCACTCAGCGCGTCGTTATCACCAAGCTCATGGGCTTTGGATCGATTGCGCAGGAAGGTCCACCCCACGCCTGCCGCGATGAACAACATGATTGGCCCTGCCAGCCACAAAAACACGTTCGATCCGGACGTTGTTGGCTTCAACAACACATACTCACCGTAGCGGTCCACGATGAATGCAATCGCTTCCTCATCCGAGTCACCAGCCACCAGGCGTTCGCGCACCAACAGCCGCAGGTCTCGGGCAAGATCGGCGTTGCTTTCGTCGATGCTCTCGTTCCGGCACACAAGACACCGCAATCCGGTGCTCAGGTCGCGGGCCCGCTGCTCCAACACCGGGTCCTCAAGAACTTCGTCGGGCTGCACGGCAAAAAGTGGCGAGGCCATCAGCAGAAAGATCAGGACAAGACGCTTCATTCGGCAGGCACTCCGCCTGGCGCGGTTTTACGCGCCCCGGCTGCCACGCGGAAACGGCGGTCACACAAGCTGAAGACACCACCCAGTGCCATCATCAAGCACCCCGCCCATATCCAGTTGGCGAACGGTTTGATATAGGTGCGCATAACCCAGCCGCCATCCTGTTGCTGATCCCCGATCACCACATACAAATCCCGCGTAAACCGGTAGTCGATCGCTGCCTCGGTTGTCGGCATGCGCGCAACCGGATAATCGCGCTTCTCGGGCTGCAAGGTCGTCACCGGACGTCCGTTCCTTTCGACAAGCACATCGGCCATAGTCGAGAAGTAGTTCGGTCCCTGAACGCGGCGGACATCCTGCAATGTCAGAGTAAACTGCCCGACATCAAAAGGTTGATTGGGCTGCGCCACGCGAATGTCTTCGACCTCCCACGCCGTCAGGCCCGCAATGGCGAATATTGTGACGCCAAGACCGGTATGGGCGACAGCCTTACCCCAATCAGCGCCCGGCAGCCGCAACAACCGTTTTAGGTTGCCATTGCGCCCTGTGCGGCTCCAGAGATCGAAGATCGCACCGAAGGTGATCCAAGACCCCAGGAACACGCCAGCCGGTCCCAAAGCACTACGTCCGGTCTGCATAGCCCAAACCAGCAACGCCAGTGCCAGAGCCAGCCCAAAGATATACCGCAACGACCAGACGGCCCGTCTCAGGCGCCCTCGTTTCCAGGGCAACATCGCACCAATTGGCAGGACAAGGCCCAGCAGAACCATGAACGGGGTGAAGGCCGCGTTGAAAAACGGCGCTCCGACCGAAAGCTTCCGATCGAACGCCATCTCGGCCACCATTGGCCACATCGTGCCCACGAACACCACGAAACAGCTGACCGCAAGCAGCACATTGTTCACAATCAGTGCGCTTTCGCGGCTCACCATGCCAAACACGCCTTTGGCCTCCATCGCTTGGGCGCGCGCAGCAAACAACGTCAGCGCCCCGCCGATGAACACCACCAAGATCAGCAGGATAAAGATACCGCGTTCAGGGTCGGTCGCGAAGGCATGAACGGATGTCAGCAGGCCTGAACGCACAATGAATGTGCCGATCAGCGAAAACCCGAATGCGATTATGGCCAGCAAAATGGTCCAGCTTTTCAGCGACTCGCGTTTTTCCACTACGATAGCGGAATGCAGCAAAGCCGCCGCCAGCAACCACGGCATGAACGAGGCGTTCTCGACCGGGTCCCAGAACCAGAACCCGCCCCAACCCAGCTCATAGTAGGCCCACCACGATCCCAATGCGATTCCAATCGTGAGGAAGATCCAAGCCGCAAGGGTCCATGGTCGTACCCAACGACCCCACGCTGCGTCGACCCGGCCTTCGATCAGCGCGGCAACGGCAAAGCTGAACGCCATGCTCAGGCCCACATAGCCCAGATACAGAAACGGCGGATGGAAGGCCAAACCCGGGTCTTGCAACAATGGGTTCAGATCGCGCCCGTCAAACGGGGCAATGGCCAGCCGGTCAAACGGGTTCGAGGTGAACAGGATGAAGGCAAAGAACGCCACCGCTACCGAGGATTGCACCGCCAGAACGCGCGCCTTGAGCGTGGGTGGTAAACCGCCACCAAAGAATGCCGCCATAGCGCCGAACAAGGTCACGATCAGCACCCACAACAGCATCGAGCCTTCGTGGTTCCCCCATGTTCCACTGATCTTATAGAGCATTGGTTTCGCCGAGTGACTGTTTTCCACCACGATCCGCAGCGAGAAGTCCGAGGTGGTAAACGCCCAGACCAGTGCGCCAAAGGAAAATGCCGTCAGCAGGAACTGCGTGATTGCCGCCGGTTCCGCAAACAGCATCCAGCCATTCCAGCGCTTCGAGGCACCAATCAGCGGCACCACACTTTGCACGATGGCTACAAAAAAGGCGAGGATAAGGGCGAAGTGGCCAAACTCTGTGATCATGCGAAAGATATACTCCTGAGCGGACCCAAGCACCAATAACTTTCGCCTTATTCAGAGGCACATAGTGTCGCGGCTCATGCCTTGCGCAAGCGCCGCCAGTCCTCCAACGCGGGATTGGCGTCCGATTGACTGACCGCTATCGATAACCCGGCATCAGGGCCAGGATCTGCCACACCCGGACTGTCTGCCCGTAGTTTTCGCAAGGCTTCCAGATTGGCCATCACCGTCGGCGCGCGCAGCATCGTTGCCGAGATATCCCTTTGTAGATTCTGTATTTTAGCCTGATGGCGGGCACCAAAGTAGAAGGACACGATCACCCCTAGAAGCCACCACAGGGGCTCGGGCACCAGGGCTAGCCCCTGCATCCGCGCGGCAAACCATAAAGGATCGACCATGGCGGTGACAAACAAACCCAACGTGCCCAATGCAAGCGCAGGACGGGGCAAGCGGTTCAACCCATCCATGAAACGATCAAAGCCACCTTTGCGCGGGACCTGAAACTCGGCCCCGAACTGTGTCATGGCCTGAGTCTGAACCGCCAGCGCACGGTTACCCCCTGCCTCAGAGTTTTCCCGAAAGATTTCAGCAGTTTCCTGAACGACATTGCGCCCGCCGCCAAACAACAAAGCCAACACGCCCGAGATCAAGCCCATCCTGCGACCCTCCTTTGAAATTCGGCAGCTGTCATGTGGTATCGTGGCGACAAAAACTCCTCGGCGCGTTTGATCCAGCCACCTTTGCCCCCGGCCCGTGTGCGTGCGTATTTGCGTGACGCCGCCCGTCGATCCGCCAGCAGGAAATAGTAGTTCCTGCGCGCCACGCCATACGCATCGCGCAATGTTTTCGGATCCGGCTGCGCTGCGCGGTTACACGCCTGCACAGTTTGCGGGCCGATCATCCCATCCACCGAAATGTCGAACCGCATATCCCGCAGAAGGTTTTGGAGGATTCTGACGGCCTGCGCACCGGCATTTACATACATGTCGAACACCGACGCATGCAGCACCACAGGCAGGCGCGAGATATTTGGTTTCTCAAAGTAGTGTTGAACAAATATATCAACGGCTTGCCGGCGGGTTAGCGATCTGACATCAGCCTTCGTCACAACCCCGTCCCCGGTCAGATCCAGCCCCAGCCGTCGCATCGTATGGATTGTGACGCCAAACTTGGTCGCACCGCCCGGATCATCCGGATCATCCACAAACCCGCCTTCCCGCGCCACAATATCATTGGCGATCTGTCGAACTGCCTGCATGTCACACCCCTAAATCCCGATGCGTCAGACCATCCCGAACAGCAGTTAAGACCAGCACAAAACAAAGGGCGCTGCATGTCCAGAACACGCAACGCCCTAAAACCAATTGTATTGAACCTCAGCTCTCGCCGGGTTCTTTGTAGACGCCCTGCTCCTTCAGGGCATCCATCACCTCTTTCGGCATGTATGTTTCATCATGTTTGGCAAGTATTTCAGTAGCTTCAAAGATACCGTTCACGTAGCTTCCAGTGCCAACCATGCCTTGGTTTTCCGTGAACAGATCCGGCAGAACGCCAGTGAAGGCTACGGGAACGCTTTCCCCACCATCGGTCACGACAAACCGAACGGTTTCACCCTGACCCCGAACGATCGAGCCATCTTCGACCAGCCCACCGATACGAAACACCTCGGTTGGTGACGGTGGCTCTGCAATCACCTGACTGGGCGAGCGGAAAAAGTTGATCCCATCCCGCATCGCATAGCCAATCAACGCCGTCGACACCGTCAGGGCGACAACGGCCACCAGAATGACTTGTATACGGCGACGTTTCTTTAGCGTTTTCATACCGTCCTCATGGGAACAAAGGGGCCATCATCAGACCCTCGGTTTCATCCTCACCTAACATTAGGTTGGCGTTCTGCAAGGCTTGTCCACTGCTACCTTTTGTCAGATTATCCAGTGCCGCGACCACAATCGCGCGACGTTCGATCCGATCAGCAACAACCCCGATATGGCAGAAATTCGAGCCACGCACATGGTGCGTCGACGGCGTCTCACCCATCGGCAACATCTGGATGAAGGGTTCATCCTGATATGCCTTGGCCAGTGTTTCATAAACACTTTGTGGATCACCTTTGACGTAAGTCGTGGCCAAAATCCCCCGGTTGGCCGGAATCAGATGCGGCGTGAACTGTATGTGAACAGCCCGCCCTGCCAGTTTCGAAAATTCCTGATCGAACTCGCCCAAGTGCCTGTGGGTGCCCCCAAGCGCATAAGCGTTCGCGCCTTCGCTCATCTCGGCATGCAGCAGGTTTTCCTTCAATGACCGCCCGGCCCCGGACACGGCACATTTCAGGTCCAGAATGATGTCGTCCAGATCGATGACACCTGCCGTGATCAGCGGTCGCAGAACAAATTGCCCCGTTGCCGCGTTGCAACCCGTGCCAGCCACCAGACGCGTAACGCGGATTTCATCCCGGTAGAACTCGGTCAGGCCATAAACGGCCTCTTCTTGATGCTCGAGCGCGGTGTGTGGATTGCCATACCACTTTTCGTACTCGTCCGCCTCTTGCAGCCGGAAATCAGCCGACAGATCAACGATTTTCAAGGTCTTAGGCAGATCCCTGATCACTTCTTGGCTGGTTTTATGCGGCAATGCGCAAAAGCAAAGGTCGATCTGGGCAAAATCAATCTCGGAAATCTTGCATAGGTCCGGCAGGTCCATGTGGCGCAGATGCGGGAAAACCTGTGCCATCGTTAGGCCCGCCTTACGCTCAGCGGCCAACGCGACGATTTCCATGTTCGGGTGCTCGGCGATCAGCCGCACCAGTTCTGCCCCAGTGTAACCGGATGCGCCCAGAATTGCGATTTTATGGGTCATGTCAGACCTCTTACTTCAGTGTGTCACATATCACGACCGACGATGCGACGGTCTTCGACTTAAGGAAAGTTTCAGGCGCAGTCCTTGACCTAAGTCAGGCCGCCTCGAACGCGATTTGTCGTCGGAGAAACTGGGTTGCCCGGTCACTGACAAAGCTCGGCTTGCCCGTGGTTACAAAACCACCCGCGCCATCGCCCAGCATGTTGGGGTGCCGTTGCAAGTAGTCACCCAGGCTTTCGGCGACCAGATCGCCCTGGCTGAACACCTGAACATCTTGGCCAAGCGCCTTCTGGAACGCATCAGCCATCAACGGATAATGGGTACAGCCCAGAATGGCGGCCTGAGGCTCGGGCATTTTCCGTTTCAGCGCATCCACATGGCTCCGTACCAGCGCTTCGGCCAGGATCATGTCACCCTCTTCGATCGCGTCGACGACGCCCCCACAGGCCTGCGCCTCGACGTCCACACCTATGGCCCGAAACGCCAATTCACGCTGAAAAGCCCGGCTGGAAACGGTGGCAGGTGTCGCGAACAGAGCGACGTGTTTGACCGCAACCTCGCGCGGCGGGCTGTTGTCGCCCCATTGCCGCTCGGTCAGGGCCTCGATCAGGGGTACAAAGACACCCAAAACGCGCTTGCCCTCGGGCACGCCTTCTTCCTGCATCCGTCGTAGTGCCGCAGCGCTGGCGGTGTTGCACGCCAGAATCACCAGATTGCAGCCCCGCGCCCACAAATCCTGAACGGCTTTGCGGGTCAGCTGGTAAATATCATCTGCGTTGCGCACACCGTAGGGTGCGTGCGCATTGTCCGCATAATATAGAAAATCCACGTCCGGCAGATGTTTCTGCGCGGCGTTCAGGACGGTCAAACCGCCCAAACCGGAATCAAAGATGCCTACTGCCATTTGCCCCTTTAGGCGCGATGCCGTTCCTCGAATTCATAGCCGTAGTCATAGGACTTCAACGGCTTCGGAGACAGCTCATACGTGGCTTTGCGCAGGAAATCCATCATCTTGCGCGTATCCTTGCCCATAGGGTCCAGAACATCACGCTGTATGGGTTCGCCGATGACCACTTTGACGGGCGTATCGACGCGTTTTTTGAACTCTTTGATCAACAGACCCATCCGCAGAGTATTGTGCAAATGACTGGCAATCTGGAACAGGCGCGATGTGTGGCCGTCAAAAAACACAGGCACTACAGCTGCATCAGATTTGGCCACCATCCGCGCCGTAAACCCGCGCCAACCGGGATCCATCGGTTGCGAAAACGGCTTGACCGCGGTGCTGACCGTGCCACCGGGGAATACCCCCATCGCCCCGCCTTCGCCCAGATAGTTCAACGCAGTTTTCCGCGTCTCCAGGTTCAGCTTCATCGCCTCTTTTGTTTCGTCGAACGAGATCGGAAGGATAATGCGGTTCAGGTCCTCGGCTTTGCGGAACACACGGTTGGCTAAAATCCGGAAATCACCCCGCGTCTGAGACAGGATATGCCCCATCATCAAACCGTCCAGAATACCATAAGGGTGGTTGGCAATCAGGATCAGCGGACCATCCTTGGGAATATTGGACAATGACCCGCCGACCACGTCCAGCGTCAGCCCATAGCGTTCGACCATAACGGCCCAAAAATCCCGGCCCTTGGCGACCTCTCTCTCGTACCCATCCGCGCGCTTGATCAGACGCAGGCGACCGGTGGTGTTTTCCATCAGTTTGATGACCATCCGCCCGCCTTTGGTCGCGGCCGAATAAGAATAAGAAATGTCACGAACGACATGGCGGCGCGAGGGCATGCGGGTCTCCGGTTTGCTGCCTGCAGTATAAATGCAGGCAGCAATTTTGCCTAGATAACGTGACAAACTTGTGACGCGCTACTCGGCCGCCGCTCGTACTTCCGGGCCTCCACTGCGGATGGTCGCCAGCAATTCTTCGCGTCGTTTGGCCGCTTTTTCTTCATTCGCCATCAGAACCGGCCCGAAACCACGAATGTCCAATGGCAACCGGGCCAGAGCCACGACAGCATCATGTGTGTTCTGCGACAGCAAAGCCAGAACCTCTGTCATGTCTTTTTCGTATTGCCGGATCAAAGCGCGTTCCATTTTCCGCTCTGCTGAATATCCAAAGACATCAAGCGGCGTGCCACGCAAAGACTTCATCTTTGCCAAAAGCTTCAACGGGCCAAGCATCCATTCCCCAAACGCCCGTTTGCGCGGACGGCCATTTCCGCTGGTGCCACCAAAGATCGGTGGGGCCAGATGGAAGGTCATCTTGAAGTCACCATCAAACTCGGACGCGGCTTTGTCACGGCTTGTCAGCAACAGCCGGGCAACCTCGTATTCGTCCTTGTAGGACAGCAGCTTGTGATACCCTTTGGCCACGGCTTCGCGCACCGTCTCATCCGTCACCGAGTCCACCAGTTTGCGATACCTTTTCGCCAGTCGGGCGCTTTGATACGCGCTTAGGTGCTGTTCCCGGAACGCGATGATCTGGTCCAGCGTTTTGGGCAATTCGGTCACGGACGGCGACAGAATGGTCTTGACCTCATCTGGATGCAAAAGCGCCCAACGCCCAAGATCAAAAGCGCGTTTATTGCGCTCAACAGCAGTGCCGTTCAACTCCAGCGCGTGCAGAATGGCCTCGTGGCTAACCGGCAGGATGCCGCGCTGCCAGGCAGCGCCAAACACCATCATGTTCGAATAAATCGAATCCCCCATCAAAGCACGGGCCAGATCGGTCGCATCGAATACTGAAACCCCATCCTTCAACCGCGCCTGCAAAGCCAGTTCAAGCTGATCACTTGGGATGCGGAATTCGGTATCCCGGGTGAAATCGCCCGTCACTGTCTCGTGGTTGTTCACGACTGCGCCTGTTTGGCCCGTTCGCGTCAGACCCAGAGTCTTTGCCCCGGCCGAAACCACCAGATCGCCCCCGATCAGCGCATGCGCTTCGCCAGTTGCAACCCGAATGGCACTGATGTCTTCCGGGCGGTTGGCAATGCGGCAATGGATATGCACGGCGCCACCCTTCTGGGCCAACCCGGCCATCTCCATCATGCCTGCGCCCTTGCCATCAATCTGTGCGGCCTGCGCTAAGACGGCACCAAGTGTCACGACACCCGTACCGCCGACTCCAGTGATCACCACGTTATGCGTGCCCTTGATCTCGGGCAGCACTGGCATCGGCAGATCCGGTAGGTCGATTTCGGTGGTCGCCTCTTTGCGGATCTTCGCGCCTTCCAATGTCACAAAGGACGGGCAGAACCCGTTCACACAGGAAAAGTCCTTGTTGCAACTGGATTGGTCAATCGCCCGTTTGCGGCCCAGTTCCGTCTCCTTGGGAACGATCGAGACACAGTTCGACTGCACGCCACAATCGCCGCAACCCTCGCAAATCTCCGAGTTGATAAAGACGCGTTTGTCCGGGTCGGGGAATGTTCCTCGCTTGCGGCGACGACGCTTTTCGGCGGCACAGGTCTGAACATAAACAATGACCGAGGTGCCCTCGATCTCGCGAAACCGTTCCTGCACTTGCATCAATTCGGCGCGCTCAAAAGTTTCAACACTCGCTGGCAGCGCGGTGAAATTCACGTCTTCCTTTTCGTCATAGACCAATGCGACATCCTTGACGCCCATCGCCTTGACCTCGGCCACGATGCGCTCAGCGGTCAGGTCCCCTTCGTTATCCTGCCCCCCGGTCATTGCGACCGCGTCATTGAACAGGATCTTGAAAGTGATATTTGTGCCCGCCGATAATGCCGCCCGAATGGCCTGCACACCGGAATGGTTATAGGTTCCGTCGCCCAGATTCTGAAAAACGTGCTTGGTGGTCGAAAACGGCTCTTCCCCGATCCAGTTCGCACCTTCACCGCCCATCTGGGTAAAGCCTGTGGTGTTCCGGTCCATCCACTGCACCATGTAGTGGCAGCCGATCCCCGCGTAAGCCCGACTACCTTCCGGCACCTTGGTCGAGCTATTATGCGGACATCCCGAACAGAAATAGGGCAAACGGGTCGCGATCTCTTGGGCGTTATCCGCCCGGCGCGCCTCGGACAGTTTGGACAGCCCTGCCCTCACACCGTCTGTATCGCGCCCCTCTTCGATAAGGATGTCGCCCAGTTTCTCGGCAATCATAATCGGATCAAGTGCGCCCCGTGTCGGGAAAAGTTCTTCGCGGTGCAACGTCCCAGCACCGCCTTTGTACCAGCCATAAACCCGGCGGCCGCGCCGGTCATCAAATATCGCTTCTTTGACCTGAACTTCAATCAATTTGCGCTTTTCTTCCACGATAACAATAAGGTCCAGCCCCTCGGCCCAATCGTGGAACCCGGTCATATCCAACGGGAAGGTTTGACCAACCTTGTAAGTGGTGATCCCCAGCCGCTCGGCCTCGGCCTCATCAATATTGAGCAGAGACAAAGCATGGGTCAGGTCCAACCAGTTCTTGCCTGCCGCAACCAGACCGATTTTGGCGCCGGGTTCGCCCCAGACCCGCTTGTCCAGCTTGTTGGCGCGGGAAAATGTCTCGGCGGCGAACCGTTTGTAATCGATGATCCGCGCTTCTTGCAGATGCGGCGTGTCGCCCAGACGAATGTTCAGCCCACCCTCGGGCATGTCAAAATCTGGAACGGCAAGCTGCATCCGATCAGGGCTGCCATCCACGACCGAGGTCACCTCGATCGTGTCTTTCATCGTCTTGAGACCCACCCAAACCCCGGCAAACCGGCTGAGCGCGAAGCCGTAAATGCCGTAATCCAGAATTTCCTGCACACCAGCAGGGCTGACCACTGGCATATACATATCAACCAGTGACCATTCGGATTGATGCAACACGGTCGAGCTTTCGCCGGTATGGTCATCGCCCATCGCCATCAGCACACCACCATGTTGTGCCGTTCCAGCCATATTGGCGTGACGCATGACATCGCCGGACCGGTCGACGCCAGGGCCTTTGCCGTACCACAGGCCAAAGACGCCATCGAACCGGCCATCGCCACGCAAACCGGCCTGCTGGCTGCCCCAAAGGGCGGTCGCGGCCAAGTCTTCATTCAAACCGTATTGAAAGGTAACGTCGCTTTCCGCCAGTTGCTTCTGCGCGCGGGTCATTTGTAGATCCACCGCACCCAAAGGCGATCCGCGATACCCCGTCACCAGCCCCGCCGTGTTTAGCCCGGCCTGCCGGTCGCGCTCTTTCTGCATCAGCATCAAGCGTACCAGTGCCTGAGTACCGTTCAGAAGAACGGGGTTTTTAGTAAGATCGAACCGGTCGTTTAGCGAAATTTGTGGCTGACTCATCAAACGTCTCCCCTCGTCAGATCAGTGTGCTTCATCTTCGGGCATTTTAGGTCATATATTCTGACCTGCATAGAGGTTATCCCCTGAAAGGTAACGATTTCACTGTTTGAATGTGGAACTTGTTACCTATTTCATATAGGCCTTCCCGAGGATAACGAAAGTTGCGGCGATGGATTGGGACAAGCTTAGAATATTTCACGCGGTTGCAGACGCTGGCAGCCTGACGCACGCAGGCGACAAACTGAATCTGTCGCAATCCGCTGTCAGTCGTCAAATCCGCGCACTGGAAGAATCACTCGACGCGACCCTGTTTCACCGGCACGCGCGCGGCCTGATCCTGACTGAACAGGGCGAGCTATTATTCGATGCCACCTCTGCCATGTCCAAACGTTTGGACGCGGCAGCGGCCCGTATCCGCGACAGCGAGGAAGAGGTCTTTGGCGTTCTGCGCGTAACAACAACCTTCGGCTTTGGCACCCTGTGGCTGGCCCCTCGTCTGCCGAAACTTTATGAACAATATCCCGACCTCAACATTGATTTGATGCTGGAAGAGCGTGTGCTGGACCTGCCCATGCGCGAGGCGGACGTCGCCATTCGCATGAAAGAACCCAGCCAAGCCGATCTTGTCCGCAAGCGCCTGATGACGGTGCAGATGATGCTTTATGCCACGCAGGAATACATCGAAACCCACGGCGGTATGCTGGAAAACCTAGAAGACATCAAAAACCACCGTTTGATTTGTCAAACACCCGCCGCGCCGCAAGTCGGGGCCAGTGCATCGATGGTGGGGCACCTGATGACCTACAACCCCAGGTCACTATTGACCGTCAATAACTACTTCGGCGTTCTGCAAGGGGTTCTGCACAATCTGGGCATCGGCGTTCTGCCCGATTACGTAACCCAGGACTTCCCCCATCTTGTTCCCGTGCTGTCGGATATCGAAACTGCGGATGTGCCAGTTTATCTCGCCTATCCCGAGGAATTGCGCCAATCTCAGCGGGTTGCCGCGTTCCGGGATTTCGTTCAGGATGAAATCATCGCGCAGCGCAAGCAACTGAAGCAAATGGGAAAACTCTAGGTATGCAGCGATCGCATATCGGACATGCCTTAAAGTAAGGTTAAAACATCTTGAACGTTCACAAACTGACACCTAAATGAGCATTCGAAGGCGGTGATGCTGTAACGCTCATCATCTTCATACCTCCCTGTTGGACTACGGCCGAGCTTAGTGCTCGGCCTTTTTTTTGGCCTATCGCCTATTGCGTATCAATAGGCCGCTGAATCTTCTGGGAAAAACGCAGGCGCCCGCCTATGATCACGAAAAAAACCAATTTTTCGTGATCGAGGACAAAACCGATGTTCCACCCATTTCGCATGCTGATGGCGTTGCTGTCAGTGTTACTGCTTTCAGGGCCGCTACACGCGCAAGTGACCGGCACAACAGATTCAACCTCGAGTGTCAGTATCCCCGAGGACCTAACACCTGACCAAGTCGATGGTCTGGTGGCCCGGATGTCGGACGATCAGGTTCGTGCTATTCTGCTGGAACGCCTAGATGCCGTTGCCAAAACACAAGCAGCCGCACAGGAAGATCACGAAGATCCGCTGACCGAGATTAGTGAGATTTGGGCCGAGATGGTCACATCCTGGACCCAGGTCCTAAAGACTTTGCCAAATATCGTGAGCGCACAGCTTACTGCATTTGACAATTTCGCAACGACATTTGGATCAAGCGGTGTGTTTACACTCTTTGGGCTTATCCTGATGGTTCTGGTGGCCGGGTTCATCGCCGAAAAGCTGTTTGGCCTGCTCACCCGAAAGTGGCACGAACAGTCCGACGGTGAAGACGATGCCGATCTCTGGGGCGCAGTCCGATATCTGTTTCGTCGGTTCTGCCGTGAGATCGCCGGGCTGGTTGTTTTCTATGTCGTGATACGTGCACTTGGGCGTGGCCTGCTGACGACGGAACAAATTACTTACGCCGCGCCATTCGTATTCTACCTGATCTGGGTTCCGCGTTTGGGCGCCGCAGCTTCACGTTTCATACTTGCGCCTAACAAGCCACATTATCGGTTGGTGAATATTGACGATCACTGGGCAAAATACCTACACCGGAACCTGATCGGCCTGCTTCTTCTGATCGGTGTCACCTTGTTTGTCGTCCGGTTCAACGCGCTTAACGGCGTCACACCGGCGGACACCCGGATCGGTTTCTGGCTCAATGCTGCGATACACATCTATATTGGTGTGATCGCCTGGACGGCCCGAGAGGGCCTCTCTCAGATGATGCTGGGCACTGATCCTGACCACACCAAGTTCGATGAAGATGTGGCTCATTACTATCCCTACTTCGCGATCGGTGTTTCAGCGGTAATCTGGCTGCTTGTCGAGTTCCTGGTTGCTCAGCGTGATCCGTCGACCCGCGCCCTGCTGTCGAAGGGGCCGCACTTTACCACCATGTTCTGGCTGCTGATTGCGCCTGCGCTGGATACGCTCATTCGGGGTCTGGTACGTCACCTTCAGCCGCCCATGGCCGGTGAAGGTCCGCTGGCCGAACAAGCCTATCGGTCGACCAAACGTAGCTATATCCGAATTGGCCGGGTTCTGGCCGGGTTGTTTGTCGTCTTTATGATTTCACGAACCTGGGAGCTGGATCTGCGTCACGTCGCGTCGGCAGGTATCGGTGCCGAAGTTGGCGGAGCCGTCATCGAGTTCCTCCTGATCATAGCGGTCGGCTACATCATGAACGAAGTTGTTTCGCTGTGGATCAACCGCCGCCTTGCCAGAGAGCAAACGGCTGCTGAGGCACTTGATGAGGAAGCTGGCGGCGAAGGCGGCGGGGCTGGCGGATCGCGTCTGGCCACTGTTCTGCCGCTGCTACGCATTACCGCTCAGGTTACGATTGCCGTGATCTTTGGCCTATTAGCGTTGGGAGCCTTGGGCATCAACATTACGCCCCTGCTGGCCGGTGCCGGTGTTCTGGGTCTTGCTATCGGCTTCGGCGCACAGAAACTGGTGGCAGACATCGTTGGCGGCGTCTTCTTCCTGGTCGACGATGCATTTCGGGTTGGTGAATATGTTGATGTTGGCGGCACAATGGGTACGGTTGAAAAGATCTCGATCCGCTCGATGCAATTGCGACACCATCGCGGTGCGGTTCACACGATCCCCTATGGCGAGATTCAGAAGCTGACCAATTTCAGCCGCGACTGGGTGATTATGAAGCTCAAGTTCACCGTGCCGTTCGACACTGATCCAAACAAGGTCAAGAAGATCTTCAAGAAGATTGGCGCCGAGATGATGGCGGATGAAACCCACAAGGATGGCTTTCTGCAGCCCTTCAAATCGCAAGGTGTGTTCGACTTTGATGATGTAGGCATGATTATCCGCGGCAAGTTCATGGCCAAGCCCGGCAAACAATTCACGCTGCGCAAGGAGATCTTCAATCGGGTCAAGGCCGAGTTCAACGCCAACGGTATCGATTTTGCACGCCGCGAGGTCCGCGTTGCGATTCCAGGTCAGGAAGAGGCCGAGGAATTGACGCATGAACAAAAGTCCGCACTCGCCGCCGCAGCGGGTGACGCGGTTGCCCAACAGGTGCAAAAGGACCAGCAGAAATAGCGCGTCCAAAACCACTCTGAAACCGCACTTAGGGTGTAGACGAAGAGGCGCTATTGCGCCTCTTTGCGTTTGTGCAACACGGAAGATGACCCGCGAAAAACGGGTACAAATCGAACAAAACGCCTTTACCCTTTCCCCCGGCGGCCCCTTCCCCTAAAAGGCGCCAACAATTGCCATCTCGGGGACTGATACAGGATGCAAGAGCCAGCCATCACACCGGATCTGATTGCCGCCCACGGGTTGAAACCCGACGAATACGACATGATCCTCGAGATCATCGGGCGCGAGCCGAGCTTTACCGAGCTGGGCATTTTCTCGGCCATGTGGAATGAGCACTGTTCTTACAAATCCTCCAAGAAATGGCTGCGCACGCTGCCGACATCCGGCCCACAAGTGATCTGCGGACCCGGTGAAAACGCAGGTGTCGTGGATATCGGCGACGGTCAAGCCGTCGTTTTCAAGATGGAAAGCCACAACCATCCGTCATACATCGAACCCTACCAAGGCGCCGCAACCGGAGTTGGTGGCATCCTGCGGGACGTCTTCACCATGGGCGCGCGCCCGATCGCGTCGATGAATGCGCTGTCTTTCGGTGAACCCGGCCACCACAAAACCCGCCAGCTAGTGAACGGTGTCGTTGAAGGCATCGGCGGCTACGGCAACTGTTTTGGCGTGCCATGTGTTGGTGGCGAAGTTCGTTTCCACCCCGCATATAATGGCAATTGCCTTGTGAACGCTTTTGCGGCCGGCCTCGCCGACAGTGACAAGATATTCTACTCCGCCGCCTCGGGTGTTGGCATGCCCGTCGTTTACCTCGGTGCCAAAACAGGCCGGGATGGCGTCGGCGGTGCCACCATGGCGTCAGCAGAATTTGACGACACGATCGAAGAAAAACGCCCCACTGTTCAGGTTGGCGATCCTTTCACCGAAAAGCGCCTGATGGAAGCGACGCTGGAGTTGATGCAAACCGGCGCCGTGATCTCGATCCAGGATATGGGCGCGGCTGGCCTGACCTGTTCCGCTGTGGAAATGGGCGACAAGGGTGGTTTGGGCGTGCGCCTCGATCTCGAAAACGTACCCCAGCGCGAAGAAAACATGACCGCCTATGAGATGATGTTGTCTGAATCTCAGGAACGCATGCTGATGGTCCTCAAGCCCGAACTTGAGGCCGAAGCCCGCGCCGTGTTCGAGAAATGGGACCTCGATTTCGCAATCGTCGGCGAAACCATTGCAGAAGATCGCTTTCTGATCGTCCACAATGGCGAGGTGAAGGCCGATCTGGTTCTGTCAAAGCTGTCCTCGACCGCACCGGAATACGACCGCCCGTGGGAACCGACCCCGGCAGCGGAAGAGTTAGCCGAAGTGCCTCAGATCGACCCAATCGACGGTTTGCGCGCCTTGCTCGCCTCGCCTAACTACGCGGGGAAGCAGTGGGTATATGAACAATACGACACGATGGTCATGGCCGACATTTCCCGCACGCCCGGGCTGGGCGCTGGCATGGTGCGTGTACATGGCACCGACAAGGTGTTGGCCTTCACATCCGACGTGACGCCCCGCTATGTGCGTGCCAATCCGGAAGAAGGCGGCAAACAGGCGGTGGCCGAGGCCTATCGCAACCTGACAGCTGTTGGCGCCAGGCCCTTGGCAACAACCGACAACCTGAACTTCGGCAATCCCGAAAAACCCGAGATTATGGGTCAGTTCGTCGGCGCGATCAAAGGCATCGGCGCTGCCGTGGCCGCGCTGGATATGCCGATCGTATCGGGCAACGTGTCGCTGTATAATGAAACCGACGGTCAGGGGATCTTACCCACCCCAACCATCGGCGCAGTTGGCTTGCTGAGCCACACGGATGAGATCATCGGAAACGAGGTTCGCGATGGCCATGTGGCGCTTGTCATCGGTGAAACAACCGGTCATCTGGGCCAATCCGCGCTGCTGGCCGAGGTCTTCAACCGCGAAGACGGCGACGCCCCGCATGTGGATCTGGAGGCCGAACAGCGCAATGGCGATTTCATCCGCGCCAATCGCGAGATGATCAAGGCCTGCACCGATCTGAGTGACGGCGGCTTGGCACTTGCTGCGTTTGAACTGGCCGAAGCAGCTGGCGTCGGGGTCTGCCTTGACGACGCCTCGACCGAGTTCCTGTTCGGCGAAGATCAGGCTCGCTATCTGGTCGCCTGCAATTTTGATCAAGCCGAGGCATTGATGATTGCCGCCGGTCAGGCGGGCGTTCCATTGGTATCGGTCGGGCGGTTTACCGGCGATAGCGTCCGCATCGGTACATCCGAGGCTCCGCTTGATGAGCTGACTACCACTTTCCGCAATAGTTTTGCCGAAGCCGTTGCCTGATTCAGGCACCAGCACATCAGAAAACCTGCGCCTTCTTCGATGCAGGTTTTGTCTTTTCAAGGCGTCTATCTGACCCTTGCACGCCCCGCCCCGGCGCTCTACATCTTGGGAAAGACCTTCAGGAGAAACCTAAATGCCGATGAGTGCCAACGATATCGAACACCTGCTGCGCGACGCTTTTCCCGATGCGGAGATTCAGGTTGGCGGCAACGACGGGGTACATATGTCGGCCATGGTCATAGACGAGAGTTTTCGCGGCAAAAACCGGGTGCAACAGCAGCGCGCTGTTTATGCAGCCTTGAAAGGTAAGATGGACGGCCCAGATGGTGAATTGCACGCGCTGGCGCTGACCACAAAAGTGCCAGAGTAATATGGATCTTGGGTTTGGCATTGTCATCGGTATCGCAATAGCTGTTACGCTGACTGCACTTTTGGCATGGAGCCGATCCCAAAACGATCCCAAATCAAAGCGAGGATCCCTTCCTGGAAGAGGGCATCACACAATCCACGCAAACTACGAGTCGGGCGGAGCCGGAGGTGGGCATACCACTCAATACCGCGTCCCTAAGGACCCACAAGATTACGCCAAGGCGATGATGCCGAAGAGCAAAGGAAACGCAAAATGAGCGACGTAAAAACCCTGATCGACGAAACCGTCAAAGCCAATACCGTTGTGCTTTATATGAAAGGCACCAAAGAGATGCCCCAATGCGGGTTCTCTTCACGCGTGGCCGGCGTTTTGAACTACATGGGTGTCGAATACACCGATGTGAATGTTCTTGCCGATGAGGGCGTTCGGCAAGGCATCAAGGATTATTCCGACTGGCCGACGGTTCCTCAGCTTTACGTCAAAGGCGAGTTCGTGGGCGGTTGCGACATCATCACCGAAATGACCTTGTCGGGTGAGTTGGACACGCTGTTTGAAGAGAATAGCGTCGAATATAATAAAGAAGCGGCCGACAAAATTCGCGAAGCAAACGCCTGACCAAGGTTAACGGCTGGAGCAATCCTGATAAATGACCTGCTCGCTGGTGGCATCACCTGCCGCCTGATAGCTGATCGATGCGTTCCATCCCTTGGAACGTAGGATGTAGGTTCCCTCACCTTCGGTGGATTCGTACCGAATGCCAGATCCGCTTGCGACCTGGCGCATTGGGACCAGTTTGTTGTCCACTAGCGTCGCTGCTGCGCCCGGCCCGTCAGAGACATTGAAATACGTCACCGGCAACGGTACCCCGTTCTCGCAGGTGAAAGTTACCGACAAAATGTCGATTTCGGCCAGTGCCACCGAAGCGGGTATTGCCATCAACGCACCGCCAGCGATGCTGCGCAGACTGCTCATGGTGCCTTTTTCTCCTCGACGACCGAGGCCAGCGCCTCGGCGCGCGCGGCCAGTTCGGCCAGCGTGTCCGTAACGGACGGAGGAACGACTGCAACCTCGATCCGTTCGGGTTCTGGCAAGGGTGCAGAGCGCAATTCGTTCAGTTTGGCTTCGACTTCGACCAGCTTGGCCTCAAGCGCCTGCACTTTCTCTTCGGTGGCCGCCGTTTTGTCTGCCAGCATCAGGCCAGCCATCAGCAGCATCCGTGATTCCGGCATCCGCCCAATCTGATCTGAAAGAACCTGCGCCTCGTCATCCAGCATCTTGGCGGCTGCTTGCAAAAACGTCTCTTCACCTTCCTGACAGGACACTTCAAAGCCGCGCCCACCGATATGAATGGTCAATTCGGGCATCACTCCACCTCACCTTCTGCCAGTTTCGCCTGCGACAGCAGTGGTTCCAGGCGCGCCAGTACAGCATGTGCCTCGGCCGCATCTGTCGCCTGCGCAGCCCGCGTTGCTTCAAGCTCGGCCACGGTGGCCCGGTTTAGCAATTCAGCATCTGGCACACCGTCTTCAGCCGCAGCTCTTAGTTCGTCAACCGAGCTACGCAATTGCTCATTGGCCTTGCGCATCCTCTGAAGATCATCATCCAGCCGCGACATGGCGGCACCATGGCTGGTACGTTCGGCGCGCAACATCTCTAACTCTGCACTCAGATCGCCAACCCGTTCCGTGTCGGCCAGTTCTGACCGCAACCGGGCGTTTTCCGCTTCGATCTGTTTCGCCTGGGACATCAGCGCCTGAAGTTGTTCCAATTCAGCCCGCAATGGTGCGGGGTCTTCGCGAGCATCCAATTCTGAGCGCAACTTCTCGTTCTCGGCTTTCAAAGCGTCCAGTTCTTCACTGTTTTCAAGCGCAGCTTTGGCATCTGCCAGCTCTGCCCTTGCCGCCTCGACCGATACAAGTTTCGCAGTTGCTTGCGCCAGTTCTTCCCGTAGAGAGTCACTTTCGCTGTCTTCGTCGGATGTTGACCGCAGTTCCTCAAGCTCGTTGCGCAGCTCGTCCGCTTCCTGTTCGTGCTGGTCCTTCAGCACTTTCAACCGCTCTTGAAGTTGAGCATTGGCAACACGCTCTTCTTCCAGCGCCGCCTGCAAAGCTTCGTCCGGAACACCACTGCCCGGGGCTGTGTGTTGCAAGGCCTCAACGCCACTGCCGATACGTTCCATCGCAGCGATGATGCGGTGCTGTAGTTCCTCGATCTGGCTCATGCCCCTGTCACCTCTTTATCAAGGTTCATTCTATTGCGGGATGATCCGAATCAAAACCCGGCCCGCCTGTCCCTAGTCTAACGGAATGCGACAGAAAATACCCACTGTTTGGTTTCAATCACTTGGGCAACACTCTTCAAGCTGGTCAAGCCTGCAACGCCCGGTTCCGCTTGCACTTTGAGGGGTGGATGGTATTGAGCCCGCAATCTGCTTGTAACCCGAAGGAACAACGCCCGTGGACCTGACTGCGCTGCGCAATGCCAACCCCGAACACTGGGACAAAGCTGCGGCCATCCGCACCCTGACCCTTGATGCCGTCGCCGCTGCCAATTCCGGCCATTCCGGTATGCCCATGGGCATGGCTGATGTCGCAACAGTATTGTTCGAAAAGCATCTGAAATTCGACGCTTCAGCCCCAAATTGGCCAGACCGCGACCGGTTTATTCTGTCCGCAGGCCATGGTTCGATGCTGGTTTATTCGCTGCTGTACCTCACGGGTAACGCGGATGTAACACTGGAAGAAATCAAGAACTTCCGCCAGATGGGAGCCAAAACCGCTGGCCACCCGGAAAACTTCCTGATCAACGGTGTCGAAACCACCACGGGCCCATTGGGTCAGGGCATTTCCAACGCTGTGGGCTTTGCCATGGCAGAAGAAATCCAGCGCGCGCACTACGGCAAGAAGGTTGTCGATCATTATACCTATGTGATCGCAGGCGACGGTTGTTTGATGGAAGGTGTCAGCCAGGAAGCGATCACCCTTGCGGGCCGTCACGAGCTGAGCAAGCTGATTGTTTTCTGGGATAACAACAACATCACCATCGACGGCACCGTCGACATGGCCGATCGCACAGATCAGGTGCGCCGCTTTGCAGCCTCGGGCTGGCACGTCATCGAGATTGATGGCCATGATCCCAAAGCAATCGACGCGGCCATTGTCCGGGCGAAAAAGTCGAATAAGCCGACCATGATCGCCTGCGAAAGCCACATCGCCTTGGGCCACGCCGCTCAGGACACCTCCAAGGGGCATGGCGCGCTGACCGATCAGGATCAGTTGAAAGCTGCGAAACAGGCCTATGACTGGCCTCACGACGCATTCGAGGTTCCCGCCAACGTCAAAGCGGCATGGGAAGCCATTGGTGCCCGTGGTGCGGATGAACGTGCCGCCTGGGAAGAGCGTTTCTCGCAATTGTCCGAGCGCAAGCAGGGTGAGTTCAACCGCGCTTATGCGTTTGACGCACCCAGAAAGCTGGCCGGTGCCATCCGCGCGTTCAAAAAGCAGATGTCGGAAGATCAGCCGAAACTGGCCACCCGTGCGTCTTCGGAAAAGGTTCTGAACGTCGTCAACCCGATCATGACCGAAACAGTTGGCGGCTCAGCAGACCTGACCGGGTCGAACAACACCAAATCGGCCGATATGAGCGTGTTCCTGCCGGAAAATCGCAAGGGTCGTTACATTCACTACGGGATTCGCGAACACGGTATGGCTGCAGCGATGAACGGCATGGCTCTGCATGGTGGTATCCGCCCCTATGGCGGGACATTCATGGCGTTTACCGACTATGCCCGCCCGTCCATGCGGCTGGCTGCGTTGATGAAGGTGCCCAGCGTGTTCGTGATGACACACGATTCAATCGGTTTGGGTGAAGACGGCCCAACACACCAGCCAGTCGAACATCTGGCGATCTCGCGGGCAACGCCGAACACCTATGTGTTCCGCCCCGCTGATACGATCGAGACCGCCGAAGCCTGGGAACTGGCGCTGACGTTCAAGGACAGCCCCTCGGTCCTGTCGCTGACACGCCAAGGCGTGCCGACCGTGCGCACAGAACACAAAACCAAGAACCTGACCGCCCAGGGTGCCTATGTTCTTGCCGAGGCCGATAACAAGCGTCAGGCCATCCTGATCGCAACCGGTTCAGAAGTGTCGCTGGCCATGGAAGCCAAAGCAATGCTCGAGGCCGAAGGCATCGGCACGCGTGTCGTTTCCATGCCATGTATGGAATTGTTCGCCGAACAAGATGACGCCTACCGCAAGCGCATTCTGCCGGGCGGTGCCGTCCGTGTTGGTATCGAGGCCGCGGTGCGCGCTGGCGGATGGGATCGCTGGCTGCTGGGTGAGCGGGGCCGCGAGACCAAGTCGGATTTCGTCGGCATGTCGAGCTTTGGCGCATCCGCGCCGGCCGGTGAGCTGTATAAGCATTTCGGTATCACCGCAGAGGCGACAGTTGCCAAGGTCAAAGACTTGTTGGGCTAGTTGCCTACCTGGTGCGACTAATCGGAAGGGCGGCACTTGCCGCCCTTTTCTATTTTGCCGCCGCTCCCGCTTGCCCCTTCAGTGCATCATAGGCACGCTGGGCGTAGTCAACCCGCAGCTCATATTGGCCACGTGCGACAATAAACTCGGGTGCTTCGATCCCTGCCGCCGAAAACACCTGTCTCAGATGCGCGCCTGATAGCAGGATGTAGTCTGCTGATTGACCACTGAACCTGTTGAACATCCGCCCGCCAAACCATATTCGGCGTTTTCGGGCCTGTCCGGCTGAGTGCAAACGAAAATGCAAAACGCCAAAGAGAGCTTCAGAGTCGAATGGCAACAAGTCAGCAGCGGCGCTTATGCTTGAGACGGCTAGGGCGAAACCGTCGGCGGCGGCGTTATGCATCCCCTTTTGTGTTGGGCTTGGCCCAGAGACGATCCGAATAATTGGGCGGTCAGCCATGCCGGACTGGTTCCGCATTGCTAGTGCGAGTCGGATTTGCGGGACATCATCGGAGCGACGATCTTCGTCGCGACTGGAATCAGCGCCAGTCCCCATGCCAGCCCGAAAATACCATCCATCGTGGCCTTGGCTGTCCATTCGACAAACCCTTCCCATTGGGCGGAAACCGAATGGCCAACGGCGTAAGCCAGGTCATGGATATGATGCCCCAGCCAACCAAAGCCTAGAACTTCCATTCCGTGAATGATGATGGAGCCACCGACCCATAGCATCGCGGCCGTACCGACGATTGACAGCGTCTTCATGACGCCAGGCATTGCCTTGACCAACCCACGTCCCAACCCGCGCCCAATTGGAGTTGGCGCGTTATTGGCCAGATAGAGCCCGACATCGTCCATTTTCACGATCAGGGCGACCGAACCATAGACGGCCAGTGTCACGCCAAGACCTACAACCGCAAGCGTGGCGGCCTGCATCCATATATTCGGCGCCTCAATTGCCGCCAGCGCGATCGTCATGATTTCGGCTGACAGAATAAAGTCCGTTTTGATCGCGCCTTTGACCTTCTGTTCCTCCAGATGTCCCGGGTCGGGGTTTTTTAAGTCTTCCTCGATCACGTGACTGCCATGTGGGAACAACACATGGAAAATCTTCTCGGCCCCCTCAAAACACAGATACGATCCCCCGATCATCAACAAAGGCGTAATGAGCCAGGGCGCAAAATTGGCCAG
Source organism: uncultured Ruegeria sp. (assembly GCF_947504215.1). GTDB lineage: Bacteria > Pseudomonadota > Alphaproteobacteria > Rhodobacterales > Rhodobacteraceae > Ruegeria. Next base: position 246,891 of record NZ_CANNGO010000006.1, read on the forward strand.
CAACAACGCAACCGGCAAAAGCAGAACAATCTTGTTGAACACGGAACCACGAGCGATGCGCCAGATGATCGGCAACTCCCGTGCTGGCGCGAATCCCTGAACGTATTTCGGTGTCACCGCTGCATCATCGATAATGACACCCGCAGTCTTGGCCCCCGCCTTTCCTGCTGCTGCAACAACATCGTCGACAGAAGACGCCGCAACCTTGGCGATTCCCGCCACATCGTCCAAAAGGGCCAACAGACCACTCATCGCGCGTCCTTTCCTGTCACCTGTCGCATCTGGAACCTACCTGATCCCACGGCTAGCGCAAGCGTTAGCGCAACCGGGGTAGGTTTGCGCTAACACCTTAAAAATATGCCATTTTTGCCCTTTTGAGATTCCCCATTCGCCGTTATATGGCGTGAAAAGCAAGCGCATTTGGAGACGTCAGATGACCATCAAGGTCGGTATTAATGGTTTTGGTCGGATTGGCCGCTGTACCCTGTCGCACATCGCCGCATCGGCGCGAAACGACATTGAAGTGATCAAGGTGAACGCGACCGGACCTTTGGAAACCTCGGCGCACTTGCTGAAATACGACAGTATCCATGGGCGTTTTCCACGCGACGTATCCATCAACGGCAACACCATGGACCTGGGCCGCGGCCCGATGGAGATGTTTTCGACCTATGACATGAATGAGTTGGACTGGGATGGCTGCGATGTCGTTCTGGAATGCACCGGCAAGTTCAACGATGGGCGCAAAGCCAAAACCCACATGGAGCGTGGCGCACGAAAAGTTCTACTGTCGGCACCGGGCATCAACGTCGACAAGACCATCGTCTTTGGCGTGAACCACAACAGCTTGACCGCCAATGACAACATGGTGTCCAACGGCTCTTGCACCACGAACTGCCTTGCACCGCTTGCCAAGGTTCTTGACGAAGGTATTGGCATCGAACACGGCATCATGACCACGATCCACGCCTATACCGGCGACCAGCCGACATTGGACCGTCGCCACAGCGACCTGTACCGCGCCCGCGCGGCTGCAATGTCAATGATCCCCACCACTACAGGCGCTGCCGCCGCGCTGGGAGAAGTGTTGCCGAATCTTAAAGGTCGTCTGGACGGATCTGCAATCCGTGTACCGACGCCAAATGTATCCGCTGTTGATCTGAGTTTCCGCGCTGCGCGCGACGTGACCGTCGAGGAAGTGAACGCGATTGCACAGAAAGCCGCTCAAGGTCCGATGCAACGCGTTCTGGGCTACGAGCCCGCACCGCTGGTGTCGACAGATTTCAATCACACCGAAGAAAGCTCAATCTTCGCACCCGACCAGACCCGCGTCGTCGATGGCCGCATGGTGCGCGTTCTGGCCTGGTACGATAACGAATGGGGCTTCTCGGTCCGTATGGCCGATGTGGCCGTTGCCATGGGTCGTCTTAACTGACTTTCCCGTGATCGCTTGAACAGCTTCGCCCGCTCAGGTTATCTGGGCGGGCGTTTTCGTTCGGGGACAGGATGACAAATCAAATCGCCATCTGGCTCGGAATACTGCTTATTGGTGGTATGATGATTGACTACGCAATGTTCGGACCCGAGCATTTGTTGTTTCTTAGCAAAAAACTTTACGCCTTTCTGGACTGGCTTGCGTTCTGGCGATGACAGAGGTTTCGCTTGACTTTTCCGCTTATCTGATCTTGTTAGCGCTAACTACACTTTAACCGATGCCAACAGGCTATTCAGACGGAGCGCACCATGACACTCAAACTGGCAATCAACGGCTTTGGACGGATCGGGCGTGGTGTTTTGCGCGCGGTCATGGAATCGGACCGCACAGATGTGGAAATCGTCGCGATCAACGATCTGGCGAAGCCCGAGATGAACGCTCATCTGTTTGAATTCGACAGTGTGCACGGGCGTTACAGCAAGCCGGTCACCCTGACCGAGGCCGGTCTGGACGTGGGCGCAGGTCCGATCCGCCTGACCAGCGAGCGGGACCCTGAAGCGCTGAATTGGTCCGATGTGGACGTGGTTCTGGAATGTACCGGCGTTTTCCGCACGCGCGAAGCGGCCGAGCGTCACTTTGAAAACGGATCAAAGAAAGTTCTGATTTCGGCGCCAGCGCGGGGCGATGGCGGCGTTAAGACGGTGGTCTTCGGCGTTAACGATCACGAGCTGACTGCAGCAGACACCGTTGTGTCGAACGCATCTTGCACAACAAACTGCCTATCGCCTGTTGCAGCGGCACTGGATGCCGGTTTGGGCATCCTGCACGGCAATATGACAACGGTTCACGCCTACACGGCAAGTCAGCCGGTGCACGACACTGCAGGCAAAGACCCCTATTTGTCGCGCGCGGCAGCCCTGTCCATGATCCCGACCACCACCGGTGCGGCCTCGGCTGTTGGTTTGGTTCTGCCGCAGCTGGCCGGCAAGCTGACCGGTCAGGCCATTCGTGTGCCAACGCCAAATGTCTCAGTCGTCGATCTGGTCGCTGAGGTCTCGCGCCCCACCACCGAAGACGAAGTAAACGCGCTGTTTGTCGAAGCCGCTGCAAAGATTCCAGGTATCCTGGCGGCGGAAAAGCGACCGCTTGTGTCCATGGACTTCAACCACGACGCGCACAGCTCCACCGTTTCGCTGGCCGAAACCAAAGTCACGGATGGCACGCTTGTGCGCGTTCTAGCGTGGTATGACAATGAATGGGGCTTTTCGAACCGGATGCTGGACACAGCCGCCGCGATGGGCGCCCTAACCTAACCTCTCGCGCAATGCTATATTGACGCGGGGCGTGACGAATTTCGACACGTCCCCGTCCAGCCGCGCGATTTCCTTGACCAGTTTCGAAGCGATGGCCTGATGCCGCGCCTCGGCCATCAGGAATACCGTCTCGATCGAGTCGTCCAAAGCCCGGTTCATGCCAACCATCTGAAATTCGTATTCAAAATCTGCCACAGCCCGCAGGCCACGCACGATGATCTGCGCACCGACGTCTCGGGCACAGTTAATCAGCAGGTTCTCGAATGGATGGGCGACAATTTCCGTTTGTGTCTGCTCAGACAGATGCGCGCATTCCGCCTCAATCATGGCCACGCGTTCTTCCAGCGCAAACAGCGGGCCCTTGTCGCGGTTGATGGCGACACCAATCACCAGCTTGTCCACCAAGGCCGACGCGCGACGGATAATGTCGATATGACCCAGGGTGATCGGATCAAAAGTTCCAGGATACAATCCAACCCGCATCGCGCCCTCCTGCGCAATAAAATTTCTGCGCAAGCAAACACAACTCTGCTGCGGCTGCAAGGGGCCTCAAACAAGGCCCTTGTTGTCAGTGCCCCATGATCATGCCTTCAAGCGCATCTTTCTCCATAGCAAGTTCTGCCAGTTGCGCTTTGACCACATCTCCCAGGGTCACGATTCCCACCAACTTGCCTTCTTCGACGATGGGCATATGGCGAAAACGACCTTCGGTCATACGAGACATGATGTCCTGAACGGTTGTCTGGCGGGTCGCGGTTACCAGCTTCACTGTCATGTAGGCGCTTACTGGCTGGGTCAGGCAACCGCTGCCACTTTTGGCCAGTTCGCGGACAATATCGCGCTCAGACAAAATCCCAGCAGCCGTTTGCCCGTCATCGTCTGAGACGACCACCGTGCCGATGCGTTTTTCTGCCAGTACCTTTGCCGCTTCGGAAACTGTGGCTGTCGAACCGACTGTCACGACCCCATCCGCTGCCTTTGACTTGAGAATGGCCTGAACAAGCATAGGGAAAAACCTCCGGAATAACGTACTGTTTTACAAAGCGTTGCGCGATTGTCGTGACCTGTCAAGTTTCGGCAGCGGCTTCCAGCCGCGCCACCTCGTCGCGGATACCGCGTGTCAGGGCCTCGGCGAAGCGGTTCAACCGCTCGTTGCGCTGATCCCCCTGATGCCTGACCAGATAAAAACTTCGGGTCAAACTCACTTGATCCGTCAGGATTTTCTGCAGATTCGGATGAAAAGGTAGCGTGAAGTCATGTGCCACACATAGGCCGGTCCCTGACGACACCTGCCGCAGCTGGACCGAGACAGAGTTCGATGCAAGCGCGACACGGTCAACGCCAATATCGTTCAGATAGTCCAGCTCGCGGTCAAAGATCATGTCGGGAATGTAGCCAATCAGACGGTGCTGACTTAGGTCCGCCACCGACTGAATTGGACCCTTGCGGTCCAGATAGTCCTGTGTGGCAACCATATGCAGTTTGTAGTCGCTGATCTTTTTGACCAACAACTTACCGGCCGTGGGTGCACTGACGGTGACGGCCATATCCGCCTCGCGTCGTGACAGGTTGATGATCCGGGGCAAGGCCAGAATCTGAATATCCAGATCGGGGTTCGCGTCACTGATCTTTGCACAAACCTGTGGCAGCAGGTAATTGGCGCTGCCATCTGGGGCCCCAATCCTGATTTGGCCGCTTAACGATTTGGTTGATCCAGTCATGGCACCAGCCGCAGCGCGCATCGCCTCTTCAGCTTGCAGCCCATGTTCCAGCAATCGCTCTCCGGCCGCCGTCAGCACATAGCCCTGTTGGGATTTGGTGAACAGCAACGCGTCCAGCGTCGTTTCCAGCCGGGCAATGCGCCGACCCACCGTTGCAGGATCAATCTTGAGGATGCGCCCCGCAGAGGACAGGCTTTCTTCTCGCGCGACGGCCAGAAAGATTCGTATGTCATCCCAATTCGGGTTCATCCCAGTCTCTTTTGCATTTTTGCAAAGCTCTTTTGGGATATTGCCTCTGTTCCCGGGATTTCTGCAAGCCTATTCTGCGGCCAACTTTATCGGAGGAGAATTCGATGCAAGACCTGACCCACTTCATCAATGGCGAGTACGTCGCTGGCGCTTCTGGCCGTTTTGACGATGTCTTCAACCCGGCAACGGGCGAAGTTCAGTACAAATGCCCGATGGCCAGCGCCGCAGAAACAACGGCCGCCATTGAACAGGCTGCTATAGCCCAACCCGCATGGGGCGCAACCAACCCCCAAAAGCGCGCCCGCGTGATGATGGCGATGGTTGGCCTTATGAACCGTGATATGGAAAAGCTGGCCGAAGCGTTGAGCCGCGAGCATGGCAAGACCATCCCAGACGCCAAAGGCGATCTTCAGCGTGGTCTGGAAGTGATCGAGTACTGCATTGGCGCACCTCAGATGCTGAAAGGCGAGTATACAGACAGTGCCGGACCTGGCATCGACATGTACTCGATGCGCCAGCCACTAGGTGTTGTGGCATCTATCATGCCGTTCAACTTCCCCGCCATGATGCCTCTGTGGCACGTCGGCCCTGCCCTAGCCTGCGGCAACGCTGTCGTCCTGAAACCGTCTGAGCGGGATCCCTCCGTTCCGCTGATGCTGGCCGAACTGTTTGTCGAGGCTGGCCTGCCCAAGGGCGTATTCCAAGTCGTCAATGGCGACAAAGAAGCCGTCGACACCCTGCTGGACAGCGAGATCATTCAGGGTGTGTCCTTCGTCGGCTCAACCCCGATTGCGCAGTACATCTATTCCCGCGCAACAGCGAACGGTAAGCGTGCGCAGTGCTTTGGTGGCGCCAAGAACCACATGATCGTGATGCCCGATGCAGATATGGATCAGGCCGCTGATGCTTTGGTTGGTGCCGGATTTGGTGCGGCGGGCGAACGTTGCATGGCTGTCTCTGTTGCCGTGCCAGTGGGCGACGAAACTGCTGATGCCCTGATTGAAAAACTGGTGCCTCGCATCGAAAAGCTAAAAGTCGGCCCCTACACGTCTGGCGATGACGTGGATATGGGCCCGGTTGTGACCGGCGCCGCCAAAGAGCGCATTCTGGGCCTGATCAATTCCGGTGTGGAACAGGGTGCGAAGCTGGTTGTCGACAACCGAGACTTCAGCCTGCAAGGCTATGAGGACGGCTTCTTTGTTGGCCCACACTTGTTTGACCACGTGACGCCTGCCATGGACATCTACCGTCAGGAGATCTTCGGCCCCGTCCTGTCGACTGTACGTGCAGGATCTTACGAAGAAGCGCTGAAACTGGCCATGGATCATGAATATGGCAACGGCACCGCGATCTTTACCCGCGATGGCGACACGGCACGTGACTTTGCCAGCCGGGTGAATATCGGCATGGTTGGCATTAACGTACCGATCCCAGTACCGCTGGCCTACCACACCTTTGGCGGTTGGAAGAAATCCATGTTCGGCGATCTGAACCAGCATGGTGCTGACAGCTTCAAGTTCTATACCCGCACCAAAACCGTCACGGCCCGCTGGCCGTCGGGCATCAAAGAAGGTGGCGAGTTTAACTTCAAGGCCATGGACTAAGGTTCCGGCCACATCAAGTCCGAAGGCCGCCTCATCGGGCGGCCTTTCTCGTTCCATGATCAGGTAAGAACGATAAAGAAACTCGACAAACTCAAAGGCCTGCATGCGTGTCTTTGAAGTGTCCGATAGATCGAAACCTCATGTCCGCACACAAGGGAAACATCGTCGGCACCGGCGGATTTCCGTTCATTTCATCGTAAGTTCACGAAAATTTCAGGTTGAATGTCTGGCTCTTCCCCACAACACGCCATAAATTGCACCAAAACCCGAGCGGTCTTTGAGGAGGCTCACGTGTCCAATTCTCGTATTACTCGCCGTAAGGCCCTGTTAGGCGTTGCTTCGGCTTTGGCCGTTCCGTCTCTGGCCCGGGCGCAAAGCATCGATGCATTCCCACAAACGGAAGAAGCCATCAGCACCCAGCTTCCGGTGCGCCGCAACGTATCGTCGTTTTCTCAACAAAACTGGCAAGATCATTTCGATCAACTTGGCGTAGGCTGCTTGTTGGCCGACATCACCAGCCGAGCGGTGCATTATTGGGCGGCTGATGGTTCGTACAAGTTATACCCCAGCTCGGTCCCGATGAGCGAAGAGCTGACCAAGCGCGGCTATACCAAAGTCGTGCGCAAAACAGAGTTCCCCAGCTGGACCCCGACCGCCTCGATGCGGGAACGTGATCCAGAGCTACCCGTGCGTATGGAAGGTGGCGATCCTGGAAACCCGTTGGGTACGCGGGCGATGTATCTGGATTGGCCGGCTTATCTGGTGCACGGCACCCATGACACCCGCAAGATTGGACGCCAAAGTTCGTCCGGCTGCATTGGTCTGTATAATCAGCATGTCGAGGAATTGTATCCTCTGGTGCAAATCGGCACGCAGGTCCGACTGGTATAATCAAAAAGCCCCGGCCAAATGGACCGGGGCTTTTGTTTGCAAAGCCGTCAGTCTTATTCAGGAATGATAACCGCGTCGATGACGTGGATAACGCCATTGCTGGCTTCGATATCGGCCTGAACGACCTCGGCACCGTTGACCTTCACACCGTTTCTGGCGTTGACGCTTAGCCGATCGCCCTGAACAGTCAGGACCTTCGCACGTTTGCCAGCGATGTCACCGGACATCACTTTGGCCGGTACGACGTGATACGTAAGGATTTCAACAAGCTGATCCTTGTTCTCGGGCAGCAAAAGGGTTTCCACGGTGCCTTCTGGCAGCGCAGCAAATGCTTCGTCTGTTGGGGCAAATACAGTGAACGGTCCGCTTCCCTTAAGCGTATCAACCAGGCCTGCGGCCTGAACGGCGGCGACCAATGTGTTAAATGACCCTGCGGAAACGGCGGTGTCGACAATGTCTGCGGCCTGGGCCTTCAGTGGCATTGCAAATGCGAGTGCGGCGGCGGCCCCCATAAATGTACGACGGAACATGGCTGTCTTCTCCTCTCCAGCTTGTTATGGAAAGGGTTACGGGCTTTGCTCAGACCCGGATCACTTTAGATCAAACTTCTTTGACCCGAACCCAGATGCTTTGAGCGCGACCATCGCGCAGAAACGGCAGGGCTTTGACGGCATCAGGGCGGGCCTGTTGCAGGAAAAACCCGGGCCAAAGCATTGAATACCCACCAGATTGCAGCAGAGCATGCAGCATGTACTGCTCGCCCCAGCCAGGGCAATCATAGAAAAACCGTTTGGGATATTCGTAGGGCAAGAAAACATCGTGCACATGGATCACCACACCCGACTTCAGCGCAGGGATGATCCGGCAAAACAGATGGGCGACATCATTGCTCATCCGCACAACGTGGCTGGAATCGATGAATAGAATGTCCCCGGCCTCAAGCTGATCGAACAGCGCGGGGTCGACCTCTTCGAGCCGTTTTTGTTCAAACTGATCGACGACGTGGGCGATGTCGGCGCGTGGATAGGGGTCAATCGCGGTGATCTGGGTTTGCAAACGACCATCGATGACTGCCTGCCGGGTGACACGCGTAGAGTTTCCGCACCCGACCTCGATCACGCGTTTTGGCTGATACCTGCGGACCATCAGATACAACGCATCCGCATCGGGGCTGTCATAATATCCGTTGCCGATGCGATATCCGGTCTGGTTCTGCGCCGGGTCCTTCAACGCGGTCAGAGCGTCCGCATGCTGCTGGTATTCCTTGGTCAGTTGCCCGACATCAAAGCTCTCCATGCCCGGAGACAAGGCGTAAGCAGGTTTGGTCAATCCCCCTGCCCGCTCAAAGCTCTCAAGCCGCGCGCGTTCGTCGCGTTCCGTGACCTTGTCGACCAGCTTTACACCAAACCGGTCAAGGGCGGCGTTGATCCGTGGAAATTTTCTGGGTTTCACGCGGCAGGCTCCGATTTGGTACTTTGCGACTGTCGCTCCATACCGTTGCTTGCCCGGCCTCTGCAAGAACCAGAACCTCAAACCCTTGGCAAAACGTTGATTTCCGTATTCACTGGTCCGACACAGGAAGAGGAGGTCCGCGAATGCAGCAGGATTTCACGCTGGGCATCGAAGAAGAATACCTGCTGGTTGATCGCGACAGCCTGCAACTGACCGAAGCACCCGAAGCCCTGATGGATGCCTGTCAGTCCGATTTCGAAGGTCAAGTTAGCCCTGAATTCCTGCAATGTCAGATCGAAGTCGGCACCCGCCCCCATACGACGATCAGCAGTGCGCGCGAGGATCTGAAACGTCTGCGATCGTGTGTCTCTGAGCATGCCGCTGCGTATAACTTGAGCCCCATCGCAGTATCCTGTCACCCTTTTGCGAACTGGAAGGATCAGCATCACACCCGCAAGGAACGCTATGATGCGCTGCAACACGCGCTGGGCGGGGTCGCCCGGCGAATGCTGATTTGTGGCATGCATGTGCACGTTGGCGTTGCGGATCAGGCCCTGCGGGCAGACCTGATGCCTCAGCTGTCCTATTTTCTGCCGCATCTTCTGGCCTTGTCTACATCTTCCCCCTTCTGGAATGGCGAAGACACCGGGCTGTCGTCGTATCGTCTGACTGTATTCGACAATCTGCCGCGTACCGGTTTGCCGCCGGACTTTGACAGCTGGGCTGAATACGAGCGTACAACCGGAATTCTGGTCGATTTGGGCGTTATCGAAGATACGTCGAAAATCTGGTGGGACCTGCGTCCCTCACACCGGTTCCCGACGCTTGAAACCCGCATCATGGATGTGCAGCCGCGTTTAGAACACACGCTGTCACTGGCTGCATTGGTTCAGGCGTTAACTCGGATGCTTTGCCGCTTGAAAGACCGCAACCTGCGCTGGCGTCAGTATGATCGATTTTTGGTCGGTGAAAATCGCTGGCGTGCGCAGCGCTACGGTGTTGGTGAAGGACTCATCGATTTTGGTGACCGTTCCATCAAACCAATGGCCGAACTGATCGGAGATTTAATGGGCCTTCTGGCCGAAGATTCCGAAGCCCTGGGCACCATGAAAGAACTCGCGCGTTTACGGCAGATTGCTGAAAACGGCACCTCCGCAACCCGTCAACGCCGTATTCATGCCGAGGCAGCGGCCAAGGACGAGGATCCGGGCAAAGCAGTTGTTCGGCATCTGATCGAAGAATTTCACGCCGATCTTTAAGGGTTTGTTGATCTGCGCAGTACTTCCAGATGAATTCGCGCCGAACGATTGCTGACCCTGCAAAATTTCTGTAACGATTGGGAAATAAACAACCGTTCAATTCTTAGCCGACGGGAGGGAGCGCTATGGATTTCGCGCTGAGCGAGGAACAAACAGCCATCTTTGACATGGCTTACGCTTTTGGGCAGGAAAACATCGCCCCATTTGCCCGCCAGTGGGAATCAGATGGCACGATCCCAAAGGATCTGTGGCCCATGATTGGAGAGCTTGGATTTGGGGCGCTATACGTCTCGGAAGACGGCGGCGGATCCGGTCTGACCCGATTGGATGCAACGCTGGTGTTCGAGGCATTGTCGATGGCCTGCCCCTCGGTTGCCGCGTTTCTGTCAATCCACAACATGTGCGCCAAGATGTTGGACAGCTTTGCGGATGATGACCTCAAATCCCGCATAATGCCCGGCGTGCTGACTATGAACACCGTACTAAGCTATTGCCTGACCGAACCCGGATCGGGCTCGGACGCTGCAGCGCTGAAAACCCGCGCAGAACGCACCAATGAAGGCTATACGCTGAACGGAACCAAAGCATTTATCTCGGGCGGCGGGTATTCTGACGCTTATGTCTGCATGGTCCGCACCGGTCAGGACGGACCCAAGGGCATTTCCACGGTGTATGTCGAAGATGGCACCCCGGGTCTTAGCTTTGGCGCCTTAGAGAAGAAGATGGGGTGGTTAAGCCAACCCACAGCGCAAGTGCAATTCGACGATTGCAAGATTCCATCCGGCAATTTGGTCGGAACCGAGGGCGACGGTTTCAAGTACGCCATGATGGGCCTGGATGGCGGCCGTTTGAACATCGCATCCTGTTCGCTGGGCGCAGCCCAGGCAGGTTTGGACATGACGGTGCAATACATGTCCGAGCGCAAAGCCTTCGGCAAATCCATCGACCAGTTTCAGGCTTTGCAGTTCCGCCTGGCGGACATGGAGATCGAGCTGCAGGCCGCCCGCACGTTCCTTCGGCAGGCGGCGTGGAAACTGGATCAGGGCGCGCTGGATGCCACCAAGTTCTGCGCCATGGCCAAGAAGTTCGTGACCGAGACCGGATCAAATGTGGTTGATCAATGTTTGCAACTACATGGTGGCTACGGCTATCTAGCGGATTACGGGATCGAAAAGCTTGTGCGCGATCTGCGGGTGCACCAGATATTGGAAGGCACTAATGAGATCATGCGCGTGATCGTCGCGCGACAGATGCTTGCCGAGAGCTGAGGGCCCAATGTCTGACATCGATATCCGCACGACTGGCCGTGCGGGGCGCATCACCCTGACGCGCCCAAAGGCTCTGAATGCACTGACTTATGAGATGTGCATGGCCATCGATACCGCCCTGCGCAACTGGCGCGAGGACGATGCGGTAGACCTGATCATATTAGACGCCGAGGGCGACAAAGCGTTTTGCGCAGGCGGGGATATCGCCGAGCTGTATGAAACCGGTACCAAGGGAGAATTCGGTTTTGGCCAGACATTCTGGCGCGACGAATATCGCCTGAACGCGTTAATCTTTGAATATCCTAAACCGGTGGTCAGTTTCTTGCAGGGCTTCACCATGGGCGGCGGCGTCGGTGTTGGCTGTCATGGTAATCATCGCATTGTCGGCGAAAGCTCCAAAATCTCGATGCCCGAATGCTCGATCGGTCTGGTGCCGGATGTGGGTGGCACGCTGATGCTGGCGCTGGCACCCGGAAGACTTGGTGAGTTTCTGGGTATGACCGGTCATCGCATGGGACCTGCGGATGCTATCCTCGCCGGGTTTGCCGATCACTTCATCCCGCTTGCGCACTGGTCTGACCTGATCGAAATGCTGGAAGCCTCAGGTAACGCGGACCTGCTGCAGGACCATGCGGAAACCCCGCCGGAAGGTAAACTCTCAAGCATGCAAAGTGATATCGACCAAGCCTTTGGCGGCGAAACGCTTGGCGACATACTGATCAACCTCAGGGACAGCGATCGGGATTTCGCGTCCAATACGTTAGACGCGCTGCAGCGCAATGCGCCTTTGTCGATGGCCTGCACGGTTGAAATGCTGCACCGTTTGCGCGGCCCTGCCCTAACCATGCGCCGCGCATTGGAGATGGAATACCGGTTCACCTCTCGGGCAATGGAACATGGCGACTTTCTGGAAGGCATCCGCGCCCAGATCATCGACAAGGACCGCAACCCGAACTGGCAGTTCGCGGACCTGAGCGTTCCAGCGGCGGCCGTTTCAAAAATGCTGCAGCCACTGGGTGCGGACGCGCTGACATTCGAGGAGGAATAAGGCATGCAAATCGGATTCATTGGGCTAGGAAACATGGGTGCGCCAATGGCAGCCAATCTGGCCAAAGCTGGTCATCAGGTTCGCGGCTTTGACACGGCCGGTGTGGTTGTTGAGGGTGTGACACAGGCTCAGATTGCTACAGAGGCCGTCGCAGACACGGACGCCGTGATCACCATGTTGCCCAACGGGGCCATTCTGCGAACGGTGGCTGATCAGATCATACCTCGCATGAAGCAGGGTGCCGTGTTTATTGACTGCTCGACAGTAGATGTAGACAGCGCGCGTGCTGTGGCCGATCAGGCGACCTCTGCCGGGTTGCTGTCAGTCGACGCACCTGTGTCCGGTGGCATAGGTGGAGCGTCTGCAGGCACCCTGACCTTCATGGCAGGCGGCTCGGGGGAAGCCTTTGCCAAGGCTGATCCACTGTTCGACATCATGGGCCAAAAGGCGGTTCATTGCGGCGAGGCCGGCTCCGGACAGGCGGCCAAGATCTGCAACAACATGATCCTCGGTGTCACCATGATCGCAACCTGCGAGGCTTTCGCGCTGGCCGACAAGTTGGGTTTGGATCGTCAGAAGATGTTTGATGTTGTCAGCACGTCATCAGGCTACAGCTGGACAATGAACGCGTATTGCCCTGCCCCCGGTATTGGCCCGAACAGCCCGGCAGACAACGGGTATCAACCCGGATTCGCAGCGGAACTGATGCTGAAAGACCTACGGCTCAGCCAACAGGCTGCCGACAGCGCCGATGCCGACACCCCTATGGGCCAGACAGCAACCGCGCTTTACGAACAGTTTGTCGAAAACGAAGACGGCAATGGGCAGGATTTTTCGGCGATGTTGCCGCGGTTCGAAAAACGGGGGCGGCGGTAAATGCGAGCCATGGTTACGGCCGAATTGTACACAATTCCAGCCTGCGTCAGTTAACGATAGCGGACTCAAGAAACTGCTTTGTCTCGTCATCAGCAGGGAATATCAGTTCAATTCGCAACTCGGACAAGGCGATATCTTCCGCTGTGCCGAACTGACTGATCGTCGAAAACAAGGATAAGGTTCGGTCCCCGAACCGGTAGCTCGTCGGAATGAATGCGGGTCTGATTGACGTCTGGACCGGTGCGTCATCAGCAACGCTGCATAAACGGTCGATCATCGCCTCAAGCTTGCGGTCGGTTCCGACATGCGCGTTTTCAGCCCGAAGTCTTAAGATCATGTGCTGCACCACTTCAGAGTGGTTCAGCAAAGCCCCCCGAACTGCAGGATTGTCTATCAGCGCTTCAATCATGTTATCCCCTTGCCCAATGCCAAGGACGCCCAGCAACAACCCGGCGCTTTTGTTCATTTGAACCACCTCCCAATGTCGGTTCAAGGCAAACCCCGGATAAGGATCATGCCGGTTCAACGTCCATTCCACCGCCTGACGCACCGGGCGCATGTCAGCGTCTGAAAGGTCGCGCGTTTTGTACGCCGGGCTTAGTCCAGCTGCAGTCAACAAGGTGTTGCGGGCAGAAAACGGCACCTCTAGCTCATCGCACAGCCGAAACACCATGCCGCGACTGGGACGAGACCGTCCAGTTTCCAGAAACGAAATGTGCCGCGAGGATACGCCCGCACTTAAACCCAGCTCCAGTTGGCTCATGCGCCGTGTGGTTCGCCATTCCTTCAGGGCCGTGCCGAACTCTGCACTCATATCAGACCTTTCTTTCGCATTAACAAAGTAACACGCCAAAAAGCGAATGCACTTACCTGGAAGGTAATTGTTTCACCGCATCGAAGGCCGCAGCTTGTGCACAGACAATCGAAACGGAGATCACACATGACACATACGCGCGCAACACAACTGCTTCGGGGCGCATCAGCAATTTGCATTGCTTTTGGAGTGCTGATGTTTCTGTCGCTGCCATTCCAACTGGGTTCACTTTTTGGCTTGTTTCTGGACCTTGCACATCTGCCAATTGATGGCAGACAAACATTCACATCTGACAGTGAACTTCTATTAGGGGCGATCAGTGGCGGCTTGTTGACGGGATTGGGTGTGATAACTTGGCAGGTTACCAACCATGTCTACGCGACAAATCCCGAAATCGGCGGACGGATCATGATGTACGGCCTCATCAGCTGGTTCGTCATTGACAGTACGGGGTCAATCTTTGCAGGCGCGTGGTTCAACGTGGTTTTGAACTCCGGCTTCTTGGCGTTGTTTGTGGTTCCGATCCAAATGGCCCATAACGCTAAACCCATGCTTTCCGCCTAAAGGCTCGAGGGCGCTGGCCTAGTTCCAGCGCCCACAACTACTCGGCTGCAACACGCTTGGGCTTCAACATCGATTTCAGGTAACGGCCAGTGTAACTGTGTTCTGCCTCGGCAACTTTCTCGGGCGTACCTTCAGCGACGATCTGGCCGCCGCCATCTCCGCCCTCGGGACCTATATCGATGATCCAGTCAGCGGTTTTGACGACATCCAGATTGTGTTCGATCACGACAACAGTATTGCCCTGCTCGACCAGTTCATGAAGCACTTCCAACAGCTTACGTACATCTTCAAAGTGCAATCCCGTCGTCGGTTCATCCAGGATATACAGCGTTCGACCGGTTGATCGCTTGCTGAGCTCTTTCGACAGCTTCACCCGCTGCGCTTCACCACCAGAAAGCGTCGTCGCCTGTTGACCAACTTTGATATAGCCAAGACCCACACGGGCCAAGGCATCCATTTTATCGCGGATCGACGGGACTGCCTTGAAGAATTCCTGCGCGTCTTCGACAGTCATATCAAGAACATCGGCGATAGACTTACCTTTGAACTTGATCTCCAGCGTTTCGCGGTTGTATCGCGCGCCCTTGCAGGTCTCACAGGTCACGTAAACATCGGGCAAAAAGTGCATCTCAATCTTAATGACACCGTCGCCCTGACATGCTTCGCATCGTCCGCCTTTGACGTTAAAGCTGAACCGACCAGGTTTGTATCCGCGCGCCTTGGCCTCGGGCAGACCGGCAAACCAGTCGCGGATCGGGGTGAAAGCCCCGGTGTAAGTCGCTGGATTTGAACGCGGAGTTCGCCCGATGGGTCGCTGATCAATGTCGATGACCTTATCCAGATGTTCTAACCCTTTGATCGTTTCGCACGGCGCAGGCGTCTGACGCGCCCCGTTCAGACGCATCGAGGCGGTCTTGAACAACGTTTCGATGGTCAGGGTCGACTTCCCGCCACCGGAGACACCAGTCACACACACAAATTTCGCCAATGGAAACGCGGCAGTGACATTTTTCAGATTGTTGCCGGTCGCTTTCACAACCGAGACTTTCTTCTTGTTGCCCTTGCGTCTCGTGGCTGGCACCGCAATCTCACGCGTCCCAGCCAGATACTGCCCGGTCACCGAGGCTGCATCCGCCGCAATCTCGGCCGGTGTTCCTTGGCTGACCACCTGACCACCGTGCACGCCGGCTCCGGGGCCAATATCAAAGACGTAATCAGCCTCGCGGATCGCTTCTTCGTCATGTTCGACGACGATGACCGTATTTCCCTGATCGCGCAGGTTCTTGAGCGTACCCAACAGCCGGTCATTGTCGCGCTGGTGCAAACCAATTGAGGGTTCGTCGAGCACGTACAATACGCCCGTCAGCCCAGACCCAATCTGGGATGCCAACCGGATGCGCTGGCTCTCGCCTCCCGACAAAGTCCCACTTGAACGTGACAAGGTAAGATACTCTAATCCAACGTTATTCAGGAATCCCAATCGCTCGCGAATTTCCTTGAGAATAGCGCGGGCGATTTCGTTCTTCTGAGCATTCAAATGGTTGGGTGCGTCCTCGACCCAAGCCAAGGCCTCTCTGATCGACATCTGGACCACCTGGCCCACATGAAGGCCTGACATCTTGACGGCCAAAGCCTCAGCCCGCAGGCGGAAACCATTGCACGCGCCACAGGGACGGTTGTTCTGATACCGCTCGAACTCCTCCCGGATCCAGGCGCTGTCGGTCTCGCGATAGCGCCGCTCCATATTCGGGATCACGCCTTCGAAACTACGCGTAACCTGATAGACCCTTCCGCCTTCATCGTAGCGGAACTGGATTTCTTCATCGCCTGAACCGCGTAAAAACACCTGCTGAACCTTTTCAGGCAGATCTTTCCAAGGCGTGTTCTTGTCAAAATCATAGTGACGCGCGATCGCTTCAATCGTCTGCAGAAAGTACGGTGACTTCCCCTTGCGCCATGGTGCCAACGCGCCATCATACAGTTTAAGCGTCTGGTCCGGCACGACGAGACGTTCGTCAAAGAACAGTTCAACCCCCAACCCATCGCAATCCGGACAGGCCCCAAAAGGCGCGTTGAACGAAAACAGGCGCGGTTCGATCTCAGGGATCGTGAAGCCACTGACGGGGCATGCAAAATTCTCGCTGAAGGTGATGCGTTCCGGATCGCCTTCCTTGGGCGCAGTTTCCAGAACCGCGATACCGTCGGCCAGATCCAAAGCGGTGCGCAAGCTGTCGGCCAGCCGCGTTTCCATACCCTCACGCACGACCAGACGGTCCACGACGACATCAATATCGTGCCGGAATTTCTTGTCCAGCGTGGGCGGTTCGTCCAGCTCGTAGAACTCGCCATCTACCTTGACGCGTTGGAACCCCTGTTTGCGGAGTTCGAGGAACTCCTTTTTGTATTCGCCCTTGCGATCTCGCACGATAGGGGCAAGCAGGTAACCACGCGTCCCCTCCTCCATCGTCATTATGCGATCAACCATGTCCTGAACTTGCTGCGCCTCAATCGGCAGGCCAGTAGCCGGGCTGAATGGCGTGCCAGCACGGGCAAACAACAGGCGCATGTAGTCGTAGATCTCGGTGACCGTGCCAACAGTCGAACGCGGGTTCTTGGAGGTTGTTTTCTGTTCGATGGAAATCGCCGGGGATAGACCGCTGATGTGATCCACATCAGGCTTTTCCATCATGTCCAGAAACTGACGCGCATAGGCCGATAGGCTTTCGACATAGCGACGTTGCCCTTCAGCGTAGATGGTATCAAACGCCAGCGACGACTTGCCCGAACCGGACAACCCGGTAATCACAACCAGCTGATCGCGCGGAATATCCACGTCGATGCCTTTTAGGTTATGTTCGCGCGCGCCGCGCACCTCGATATTCTTCAGCTCAGCCATTTCGGCCCCCAACAAATAAGTTTCTTAGAGATAGGCGAGTGGCGCTGAGTCTCCAATAGAAAAATTAGAACAAAGTGTGAACGAACAGGTTTTCGCCGAACAGGTTCCTGTTTCCAGGGCGATCCACAACTTCATAAAGAGCCGCCCTGTTGAAGGCGTCGTCCAAGTGTCAACATTTTGAAGAAAGTGGCGCGGTTGACGGGGCTCGAACCCGCGACCCCCGGCGTGACAGGCCGGTACTCTAACCATCTGAGCTACAACC
>NZ_CANNGO010000007.1 GCF_947504215.1 uncultured Ruegeria sp.
CCGATGCCCGAAGGTCTTCCTCTCAGCAATCGCTCTCGCGGCGCTCGTAATTTACTGGCTATGAGTCCTGACCCTAGTCACCTGGAACTGTAATTCGTATCATTGTGTGAACTGAGCTTCAGGAGGTGATGCGATGGTTGGACGGGTGGCGGATGCGGTGGTGCTGAGCGATGAAGAGCGCCGCTTTCTCGAAGGTCAGGTTCGGCGGCACAAGACGCCCCGGTCTTTGTCGGATCGCTGTCGGATGATCCTGTTGTGCGCCGAGGGGCTGCCCAGCAAGGAAGTGGCTGCACAGCAAGGAAGTGGCTGCACAGCTTGGCGTGCACGAGCACACGGTGGGCAAATGGCGCAGGCGTTTTGCACAGGATCGGATCGAAGGCCTCACCGACGAATACCGCCCCGGTCGCCCGCGCACGGTGTCGGATGAACAGGTGGCCGAGGTGATCGAGCGCACGCTGAACACCATGCCAAAGGACGCGACCCACTGGTCGATCCGCTCAATGGCTGCCGCGACGGGGCTGTCTCACACAACAATTCGGCGGATTTGGAACGCATTCGGGCTACAGCCACACCGCAGCGAGACCTTCAAACTCTCAACCGATCCGCTGTTCGTGGACAAGGTGCAGGATATTGTCGGGTTGTACCTGTCGCCGCCGAACCGGGCTATCGTGTTGTGCGTAGACGAGAAGTCCCAGATTCAAGCGCTGGATCGCGAACAGCCGGTCCTGCCCATGGCACCCGGCGTGGCTGAGCGGCGAACTCACACCTACATCCGCCACGGCACCACATCGCTTTTCGCCGCGCTGGATATCGCCACCGGTGCCGTCATCGGCAAGTGCTACAAACGCCACCGTGCGACCGAGTTTCTGGACTTTCTCAAAAAGATCGACCGGCACGTGCCCGCAGGCCCCGACGTGCATATCGTCATGGACAATTATGCCACCCACAAGACGCCGAGGGTCAAGGCTTGGCTGGCGCGCCGCCCGCATTGGCACGTCCACTTCACGCCTACGTCAGCGTCATGGATCAACCAGGTGGAACGCTGGTTCGCCGAATTGACCCGCAAGCAGCTACAGCGTGGCGTGCACCGTTCTACCGTAGAGTTGGAGGCCGACATTGTGGCATTCATCAAGGCCCACAACGAGAACCCAACGCCGTACAAGTGGGTCAAATCCGCAGACGAAATCCTCGCATCCGTCAAACGGTTCTGCCAGCGAACTCAGCAAACCTTATGCCGCGAACTTTAGATTCAGGTGACTAGCGTGATGTGGCGGCAGTCCTAACAGTGGGCATAAACAGACCCTACCTTAGAAACTCCGTTATCGTCCACCAATTGACCCCAAAGCCAGTCATCTTAAGCAAATCTCTAACTTCTCGAACTCGCGGATACAATATTCCCGTGAGTTGGGTGTCCGGCGCCGTCCTTTCGAAATCATTTGCGCAGCGACCTTACAACGACACTCAGTTTGAGTTGCTTGGTGGAACGCATACGCCACCAAACTGGAGAGTCTTTTCTCTAACGCATTACGTGGGTCAAAAAAACTAAAGTTATTGAGGGCAATGGGCGTCGAATCTCAAGAATTGGCCTCACTATTTGCGTACTCCGACAATGTGCCCGGTACAGGACTGTTGCAACCAAGTAGAAATGTCGTTTGGTCTGCAAAGCAGGAATGTCACTACCGGGCACAGCGGAAGCAAGGCTTAGCAGCCCGGAGACCTCACATATCGCAGGGCTGAAAAGCCTTGCGAGCCACGCTTTGATCACTAAGTCTGTAGGAAGTTTTGGAGCAAGAGGTTTCTATTTTGCCGTGCAGTGAAGACTTGGTTTGGATCCATTTGGTCTTTTGGCCAATGGCGGTTCTGCTGACTTACACTGTGTCCCGCCATAATCGCTTTGACATCAAGGATGCGATCTTGGCAGCGGTCGGCATGAAGAAGTTTGACCGAACTCTTGTGATCAATGTTTTACATGCTCTGACGATCCTGTTGCTGTTAGGTCTCGCGGTTTGGATCATTCAATCCTGTCCGACTTGAGCAGCCCGCTCAGCTCGTCTTCGCTCGTAATATGCTTCCATCTTTGAAGGCCGTCCTGGTGGCCGCCGCCCAGTCTTCATGTAGCCGTTCTTTGCGCTGACAGGCTTCACCTTTGGCGTCGGCGCGGCCTTCTCCTGTTCTTCTTTGATGCGTGCCAACACGGCGCTGAGATGCTTGTTCTCGGTGATTGCGGCATGGGTGACCCCTTTGGCACGGACTTGGATGCGCCCATCTGGCATCTCGTACACCTCCACGTATTTGCCGACCAGACCGCGCGTTACATCGTTGACCTCCAGCCGGATTCGCTTGCGGTCGTACTTCAGCGTCAAATCCTTGGTGACATAGCGTTTATCACGAAGGCAGAAGGCCTCGGAAAGACGATCCAGTTCGATGTTTAAGGCGCGATTTCGGTTGTCCAGCTTGGCGGGAGCCTTTGCAAACTTGGCATTGTAACGCTCCATAAAACCCGCAAGGAACACATTGCCGTCTTCCATGTTAGAGATGCCTGCAATGCGCAGTTCCTTGACCAACCAGTCTTGCAGTGTCCGGTTCGCGCGTTCGACCCGACCTTTGGCTTGAGAAGAATTGGCGCAGATGATCTCTATGTTCAGCTCCGCCAGGGCGCGTCCAAACTGCGTCATGCTCGTCATGTGTTCATTGGGCTTAGGAACACGAAACACCGTGTGTTTGTCACTGTAGAATGTAACTGGGCGGCCATGCTTGAGCAGATAGCTTTCCAGAGCTTCAAAGTAGCTAAAGGTGCTTTCGGAGGTGACTAACCGCAGCTCCATCAATGTGCTAGTCGCGCCATCTATAAAGACGAGCAGGGTGCAAGGATCGCCTCGATCCTCGAACCAACGATGATCCGACCCGCCGATTTGGATGAGCTCGCCGAAACATTCCCGACGCATACTCGGCTGGTGGAATGTGCGTCGCTGCTTGCGTGACAACCAGAGGCCATCTTCCTGCATCCATTTGCGAACCGTCTCGCGTGAGACATTGAAGCCGTGGTGTTCGGCCAGCATCTCCGCCGCCAAGGTCGGACCGAAATAAGCATGGCTCTCCTTGATCAGGCTCAGAGCAAAGTCGCGCTTGGCATGATGGATGCGATTATTTGGAGGTTTGCCACGCGCTTTGTGCCGGATCGCTGACGCGCAGTCCTGACGATACCGCTTGAGCAGCCGGAAAACCTGACGAGCCGTCAGGTCCAGCATGTTTGCCGCGTTGTCGACGCTCAGCCTTCCGACATCGATCTGTGCTAAAATCTCCACGCGGTTCAACTCGCGCTCGCTCATCATCAATCCCATGTCCGCTCACCCTCAATGATTTTTGAGGGCAGAGTGACATTCCTGAATTGCTCATTGGTGAAATTCTAGCTTTGCAGCTGCACGGGCTGATTCGGAGAATAATGATTATGGTAAATATATTTTTGGTGCGGGTGGAGGGACTTGAACCCCCACGCCTTGCGGCGCCAGAACCTAAATCTGGTGCGTCTACCAATTTCGCCACACCCGCAACCTGGCACGACGTGCCGGAATGAGGCGCTCAATAGCAAAGCTTGCATCCAAGTGCGAGAGGTAAAATTAGACCGTCGTTAAGATTATTGAAGCTGGGATCGATGTATAACTGCGGATCAAATGGGTGCTGGGCTGAAAAAAGCGCACGTTGCGAATAATCCGTTCGGTTTTTTGGTTGATGAGTTTTGCCACGTCGTCCGAATCTCTCATACTGAGGCCTTGAAAACGCAGCGATTTGCCTTTTTTCGATGCTGTTCAGAGATCAGGTTTTGCCAGCATGATACTAGCTACCTGGAAAATCTCGTTTACGTTGAGTGTTTTTGCCGAGATCACCTTTATGCTCCTTTTACGAGAGCTCAAGGAAATCTTTCCAGCGCTACTCAATATTATCACTTCAAGATCACTCTCTATCAGCAAGAAACATATGCTAAATTGATCAGTTTGTATTCACTGCCACAATTGCGCCTTGCTGTTTGGCAGCATTTTAAACACCAACAAAATAACGTACAAAGGACGAGCCTGTTGGTTTCAAAACGTCTGATCGAGAGATTGCCGCGGTCTAGGATTGTTGTCAGGAGCCGAGGGCGCGTTTGGCAGCCATGACCTCAGCAAACTTGCCTGCCACCAGCTGTCATTCGGAGTGGTTGCCGCCGGGCCGCTAACACTGACACCCGCAAGGGTTGAAACACTCCCAAGCCACGACACCACATTTGCGCCACAATTCAAACGCCAAAAAATCTCATTGGCGTCAAAATAACACCGCCTTGAAGGTTCTTGTTGGTCGTAACGACTTAAAGAGTCCTTTCGCCGCTCTGGTACCCGTACGAGTTTTCCGCCCAACTCCACAACAAGGTGTTTGCTGTGACCGATTTGAACCACTCTACCGCTTCCGAGCAAGACGCCGTTTTCTTTGCTCGCGAAAGTTTTCTTGGAGAGCTCAAAACCCTGAACCGGGATTATCCGGAAACGGGCTTTGGAATCTCGCTGCGCACCCATTCCGGCGAGCACTACTTGCTGGCCAATGCAAGCATGCCGCTACCAGCGGCAAAATCTGACGGGTTTCCAACTGGACGCCGCGTCGCGTGCCTGGAAAACGGAGATCGCTTTAGCTCCATAGAAGTTATGGCTGATTCCCTGGCTTACGAAACTATTTCGCCTCGGGCAGAAGCTGCGATTTTGGGGAACGCGATAGAACTGATTGCACGTATCGACACACTGACCAGCATCCCTGCCGGTCGTGTTACACAACAGTCCCAGACGGCAGCAACGGGAACCGGAGGCTAATAATGGCGCGCAACGACCACCTTTTGTCTGTCGGCAACGAAGCTCTGGCGCCGATGACGTCAGCAATGTCCTCGCTGACCGCACAGATAGACCAATTGACTGAGGTGGCCGATGCACGGTCCTCGGCGCGGCTGGCCACGCTTAAGACGCGGATGGAAAATTTCACTGCCAGCGTGACGATGGTTGGTCAGGTCAAGGCTGGCAAATCGTCGATTGTAAACATTCTTGCGGGCCGTCCCGGACTTTTGCCATCGGATGTGAACCCATGGACGTCTGTTGTGACAACCTTGAACATCAACACGCGTACGCATGGCGACACAAAGTCTAAGTTTACATTCTTTGAGCAAGAAGAATGGGACAACCTGATGGTCGGGGGTGGTCGTTTGGGTGAATTGGCCAATCGGGCTGGTGCGGACGACGAAATGGATGACATTCGCCGTCAAATCGGGGAAATGAAGGCCAAATCAGAGGAACGGTTGGGCAAACACTTTGATCTGATTCTGGGCCAGAGCCATCAGTATGAGTATTTCGATGAAGAGCTAATCCAGCGCTACGTTTGTTTAGGGGACGAGGACGATCCTGATATCGACCCGAAAACGGGGCGTTTTGCTGATGTAACCAAGTCAGCGGAACTGTATATGGACATTCCGCAATACCCGGTCGCATTGAAGCTGTGTGACACGCCCGGTGTGAACGATACCTTCATGGTTCGCGAGCAGATCACGCTACGTAGCCTCCGCGGATCTGAGGTATGTATTGTTGTTTTGGCGGCCAGTCAGGCGCTGACGACGATGGACATGGCGCTGATGCGCATCATCTCCCAATTCGAAAACCGTCAGATCATTCTCTTTGTGAACCGCATCGATGAATTGTCGGACCCGGTGACTCAGGTGCCCGAAATCCGCGACAGGATTCAGGACACGCTGAAACAGAACAATATCGACAAGAATGCAAGCGTTGTATTTGGCAGTGCTTTGTGGGCCGAAGCTGCCTTGACCGGCAATCCGGATATTCTGACCGAGGAATCCCGCGCGGCCCTGAACACGTTCTATCTGGCTGCCGGTTTTGGCGATCAGGCGGCCTCGCTCGACAAGATCTGGGCTCTATCCGGCCTTCCCGATCTATTACTTGCGATGAGCGAACGCATCGCCGAAGGTGCCGGAACGCGTCTGCTGGACCGGGTCCGCCATCGCGCACGCAACATCGCGAGTCAGATCCGAGCAACAGCAGTGGCCAAGAATCTGTCCAGTGGCGAGGGTGTCGTTCGTGATTTGGATGGTGTTTCGCCAGAGGAAGCAATCTCGACCGTTTCCGCCGAGTACGAAAAGAAGGTCGCAGATCTGACGGCGGCATTGCGCGATAAGGTACTGGAGCGGCTGAACTCGGCTGAAGCCAATTTTGTCAAACGCGCGACGGATTCCCTGATCTCGCATTTGGAGATGAATGGCGAGCAAGGAACTTGGCAGTATGACCCGGCCGGGCTGCGAACCCTGCAAAAAGCCGCGTATTTTAGCTTTGCGCGATCCATGCGGAAAGAGGCAGGTGCGCTGTATTCCTCTGCTGCTGCGGATGTGGAAACGCTGTATCATAAGCTTCTTGGCAACCACTTGGGCGAGTTCAGCATCGAAGCGCCCATTGTCCCTCGGGTTCCGCCACCACTTGGCATTGGCCGTACAATCGCTCTTGATCTTCAGAGCACATGGTGGCGACGTTGGTGGCAAAAGCGCAAAGGGTTCGAGGCGTATGCTGCCGACTATACACGGCTGATTGCCTCAGAGGCTAATTCGATCACCAAGGATATCGAGGAGAATCAGGTCGCGGCCGTGTTGGAAAACGTCCGGGCAATTCTGGCTGATTTCATGCGCGAGCAAAAAGAAACTCTGTTGAGCATCTCGGCTTCTGCAGAAAAAGACGGAGGCCAGAATCCCGCGCTGATGGCAGGCTTACAGCCACAGAAATCTCGGGACGATATTCTGGGCGACATCCTTAAAGATCTGAGCAACGAAGCGGCATGAGCGAACAAATGGCAAAAGATTCACAAACCCGCTTCGTTTCGCCCAAAGCGTGGGAACGCATCGAGCAGTGGTCCCGCCGCAAGCCGGTCTTCGCATTGATGGGAGAGTTCAGCGCCGGGAAATCGACGCTTATGAACTTTCTGTTGCGTACGCAGACGTTGCCAACGCAAGTCACCGCAACGCAACTGCCGCCCGTGTGGTTCAGCTGGGGCAATCAATCAGCCTATGTTAAGCGGCAGGACGGCAGCACAGAAGACATTGAACTTGATCGGCTTGAAGCGGTCGGCGTGAATGACGCGCAATTCATCCGTATCTTCCTTGAGGCTGATATCCTAGAGGCCGTTGATCTGATCGATACTCCCGGAATCTCCGACCCCAAGATCTCAACAGATGTGTGGCAGCGCGCGGTTGGTCAGGCCAACGGTGTCTTGTGGTGCACCCATTCCACCCAAGCGTGGCGAGAAACGGAGCGTGCGACATGGGTCTCGCTGCCCGAACGGCTGCAAAACAACTCTCTGTTGCTGGTCACTCGGGCAGATGCACTGGGTCAGAAAGACCGTCAAAAAGTTCTGCGCCGAGTCAATCGCGAAGCCGGCCATCTGTTCAACCGCTCTATCTTGTTCTCTGCACGGGACGCGATCACCGCACGGGACAAAACCGGCGATGCCGAGATGTGGTCGCGAAGCGGCGGCGGCAAAATGATCGATAGTTTCCTTGAGATTACCGAACATATCATGGAGAATCGCGCAGATCAGTTGGCACGGTACCAGATCGACAAAAGCATGTCGGACGCGCCCAAGGTTCAACCTTTGCGCCCAGCATCTAAGTCCGCCGAACTGGGATCGGGTACAGAAGGTGTCTCGCCATTGAAACTGGTGAACCCTCTGACAGACGGTACGGACATTGATCCGGCAGAATCTTCAGTTGTGACCAGCTTCCCGGTGCGCCCTGCCCGCGTGGAGCGGCGCTCTGAGGATGCGGAACGGACGCGAATTGACTCGGAAGAGGCCGAGCGGCTGAGGGCGGAAATGGTGCCCGAAGCAGAGCCAGCCGCGGAACCTACTGACACCAACGATGACGAGTTGCGTGCCTTCTTCAAGGATACGTCCAACGGTCCGCTTGATTTGAGCAACATACCCGAGTCCAACCGGGATGATGACGACCTTGACCTGCTTGATGACCCGGATTTTGATGACGACATCGAGGAAGAAACCCTCTTCGACGACGAAACTGACATGGACCAATTGCAGGTTGAGGAGACAGATAACTCAGAAGATCTTTTGGTTTCTCTCAACGGATCCCTGGCGGACACATCCGAAATCGAAAGTGAAGAACTTGAATCGGTTGAGCCAGCGGAAGACCACGGCATTGAAGTTTCGGTGTCTTCCATTACCGCCCTGATGGCCGAACAATCGAATGATAGCGTTGACGATTATGAGCCCGAACCAGAATCCAACGGGTTGATCGAGATCGAAGGCGCGCCGCAGCCCAAGGATGTCGGCGAGATCAAAGAAACCGTCGCTGGTGAATTGATTGATGTATCCGCCGATTCGATGTTGAGCGCTTCGTCCATGTGGCAGGAAATCGTCGGCAAAGAAGACCTTCCTGAGGATGCGGATGGATTGAAGAACGTCTTCAAAGCCTTTCTGGCTGAATTTGACCAGATCGCCGTCGAACACAATGCGCGACAAGTAAAGGAGTCCTTACGTCCAATCCCGAGCGCCAGCGAAAACAGCAGCGCAGAATGGCATATGTTGTAATGGAACTCGAATCGAGGTAGTGGATAATTAATAATGGAAAACAGATAGTTATATGTCGATCCAAACCGCACTTCAATCCGCAATGGACACCATACCCGACTGTATCGCAGGCGGGTATGTTGACATGGAAACGGGCATGCTTTTGGGAACATGTCTTACCGATCCAGACAGCGCGAATGTCTTGGATGCGTTGGCGGTTGCTGTGGCGAATTTGTTTCAGGGACGCGGTGTTGCCGCTTTTGAAGCTTTGTTAAGGCAGGCAGGAACGGAAGAGGCGGGAAACCCGGGGTTTGGTGAAATCGCGGTGTTTTCGCAAGACCGATTGAACATCTTTTTGCGAACCCAGGAATATCCGGATCACGTGGTTTGCTACATTTGTCGGAACAGCGCGAATGTCGGTTTGGCACTAACAAAATCACATCTCAGCTTGGGGTCGGTTGCGGCCGCAGTTTGAGCGGGACCAGAGGGGGTCACGGCATGATGGATACTGACATACTGGAAATGCTCGAAGATATCGGGCGGTCGTCGGTGGCAAGATTGTCGCCGGCCGTTTTGGTTTCTGGTGACACTGCTTCGGAACGACGTGTCGAAATTCTGCGTGTCATTCGTGGGACTGTTCTGCCGCGTCGTCTTGAGTTCACGGCAGCAAATGGCGACTGCTTGGCAATCGAGGTTAATAGCTCGCGGGTTACCGATGTCTTCCAGGTTCGATCAGGGCCTATTCCCGATTTCAACACCGAGGCGCGAGAAGACTTGGTCGGTAAATTGGCGCAGCTTGTTTCTGACATCTCCGGCGCCCCTACCCCGATGGAATTGGTGTCGCTGAAACCGGATACAGCGCTTGAAGCCGATGATGTCGGCATCACGCTAAGCGAAATTGAAAGCGCGTGTGAGCAGATTGAGCTGCCTTCCGAACCCATTGTGTCGGTTGTACAGGAGACCGAAGAAGCGCTCGCTACCGAACAATCTGAAGAAGACATTGTCGAGCAGGCGGAAAGCCTGGCTCAGAACTTTTTTGATGGGGTTCACCGGTTCTCGACTGGCCGCGTTTTGATGGAAAGTGCGGATGGGGATGCGCTGCGTTTCGAAGGGCAGTGCGCGCCCGATGGAACAATGCATCCAGATCAAAAATTGCTGACGCGTTTCGCTGCAGATCTGGCGGGCTGGGACAACGATACAGAGACAGAACTGGACCACCCCCAACTGATAGTGATGCGCCCTTCGGGTGGTAAAGGTGCCGGTCTGGCTGTGGTACATGACGGCGAGAAAACTGCCGTTGCTCTGCATGAAGCGCGCAAATTAGGTGCGGTTGTCAATCTTTGGAGTTCGCTTCTGGAGACGGGAAAATGACCCCGTCTGTAATATTCAAAAATTCGAGTAATTTAGTTCATTGTTTCAAGTATCAGGGTAAAGAGTTATGAGTGAAACTAGTCGTCGCGAGTTAATTCGCATTGCAGAAGATATGAACAAGATCAGCAACGACGAAACGCGTCAGTTTATCTCGCGTATTGTCGGTGATCTTACCAATCTTAAGCCTTCGATCGCATTTGTTGGGCAAATCAAGGCCGGAAAATCCCGTTTGATAAACGGATTTACGGGTCAGGCAGAGTACCTGCCGTCAGACGTCAACCCTTGGACGACTGTCATCACGGATATGCATTTCGGACACCCATCCGGGCGGACCGAAGGGGCAGAATTTCACTTCTTCGACAATCACCAGTGGCAGTCTTTGATCGTCGAGGGTGAAGAACTGCGTAACATGTTCCCGGATGACGAGGACAGCTACAAGCGTGAGATGATCGAAGAACAGGTCGAGGCGATGCAAGTCCGAGCGCGGCGGCGATTGGGTGACAGCTATGAACAATTGCTCGGCCAACATCATGATCTGGAGCATCTGACATCAGACGATCTTGCGCGCTATGTCTGTGCAGGCGACGATCCAACCGAAGACAGCGTCTTGGATCCGGGCAGCGACAGGGGTTTGTACAGCGACATTACTCGCAAGGCCGAGGTCTATTTTGACGTCGGCCATTTTCCATTTCCATTGACAGTGACGGACACGCCTGGCGTAAACGATCCGCTGCTGATCCGCGAAGAGATTTCACGACAGTATCTAAAAGAATCGGATTTCTTTGTTGTGGTCCTTTCGGCGCATCAGGCGCTTTCGCGCGCTGACCTGAAACTGTTCAGGTTGATGCAGGCATTGGAACTTGGTCAGATTGTCGTATTCATCAACCGAGTCGACGAGCTGGGCGACGGGGCCGAAGACGCCACAAAAGTGCGCGCTGACGTTCTGGAAGGCTTGGAAAAGGCGCTCGGGAACGCGGATATCGATGTTTTGATGGGCAGTGCGCAGTGGGCACATTTTGCACTGACCGGTGATGAGACGGGGATAAACCATGATCAGGTTCTGGCTTGGTTGCGCGCGCATCCCGAACAGATGAAGCAATATCTGGACGGTGTCGAAGAGATCAAACAAGGCCCCGGCCCGATAAGTCGCGAAGCGGTTTTGCGCTTTGCTGCTATGATCGCCTCGGGTCTTCCGGATCTGCGCCGTCATGTAACGCAAGCTTTGACCGATGGTCCACGCGATGAACAATTGCGCATGGCATGGCAGCATCTCAACAGTTTTGCCCGGGGGGAACTGGAGCGGTCTCAGGCCCACCTGCGTGCGCTCGAAGACGACAACGCGGCTAACTTGGCAAGCGCAGATGAAAACGACAAGACCCTGGCAGAACTGCGCAGTCTTGTTGCGGGTAAAACACAAGGTATAACCCAGGACATGGATGATGTTTTGTCCAATCTTCGTGGCGTTATGGATGACACCGTGGCCGAGGCTGTTTCGGCTGTCGTTCGGGGTCCTGACGGGCAATCGCCCTTGCTGGCCAAAGGCGGTGCGACCGAATTGAATTTCACACCGTTACGCGAGCGGATGAGAGAGTTGGTTCAAGGCGCATCTCAAGTCGTTCGGCAGCGCATGCTGAGCGAGCTTTACGCGATTGACATGCAAAGCAACGCTTCGTTGCGCGCCCTGCCCGGCTGGCAAGAACCGGCCGACAACCGTATGAACACCAGCGCAGTTCGATGGTTCCGCCCGGATACGACGGCACTGACACGTGGAATTACTGTTGAATTGCGTGTAAACTGGTTGTCGCGTCTGATTTCGCGCAATAGCGTCGTGTCGCGCGCGGAAAAGATGATCGTGCAGGAGTTCGAGTTGATCGGGGACGATCTGATTGACACTGCGCGGGATGACCTGTCTGAAAGACTGAATACGGTCCTTGATCACTATCTGGCTTTGCTGGCCGGGCATCTTGAACACAGATCCGGGACCGATGAAACAAATGCACGGGCCGAAGCGCAAGGCGCATTCGACCGGGCGCGCCGCATTGCTGATAAGCTGGCGACAGCCTTTGGAACGAGCATTGCGGAAGAACGACAAGCAGAGGCTGCGGAATGATTGAATTTCCCGGAACCGAAAAGGAAGTGCGTCAGTTGGAGCGCTTTCTGAACGCGTCAGAAGACCTACCGTCAGACGCGACTTTGGACGACATGCGAGCACGGGCGTTGGCCCATGCCGAACGTCTGTCCAATGCGGTAAATATCGGTTTCGCCGGGGAGTTTGGAGCTGGAAAATCAAGCCTCGCCAACATGTTGGCCGGGGCAGATATATTACCAACCGGACCTCAGCACCTGAAATTACCGCTGGTAATTGTTGCTTATGCCGACACACCTGAAACCACCGTGGGTTGGTGGGAAAAGGAACCCAAGACCTATTCCGGGATCGCGCTGGAAAAGGCGGCGGCGGACAATCCTGATTTCATCTCCGTAGGTCTTAACACTCCTGCCCTGAAGGAAATCTCGTTGTTTGATTTGCCGGGCTCAGGTGCGTTGGATGATACGTATAAACAGACCCTGGACCTGCTAAAATTCGTCGACTGTGCCATCTGGTGCACCAATGGAACCAATGCCTGGCGCGAGACTGAACGCCATCTTTGGGCTCAGGTGCCATCAAAATTGCGCGAGAACAGCCTGTTGGCAGTCACCCATTCCGACTTGCCGCCCGTCCATGACGCGCTCGATCGTGTTTTGGCTCGTTTGAACAAGGAAAAGGGTTCGATGTTCCGCTCTGTAGTGCCAATCGGTACGCCAGTTGCGGTCCGCGCCATGGCACAAGAGCCCGAGCCTGATTTCAAGCTTTGGGAAACTTGCGGAGGGCAAAATCTGGCAGAAAAGGTGCTCGAGGTGGCGTCGAACCGACGCCAAAGCGACCTTGACGCCGCGCGTAAGGACTTAGAGCAGGATTTCCTGCCATTTCTTGAAACGCTGCAAGGGCCCGAACCCGAGCAGACTGAAAGTGATGGCGCGTCGATGAAAGTCACGCTTGGATCTGCTTTGCCACCGCTAAACAACCCCATTCTCGAAGATTGGTTGGCGGCCATTGCCAGCATCTATGAGGATCTTCGCGAATCTGCGGATATTGAACCAGCGGCCTTCCTGCAGAGTTGTCAGGAAATTGTCGAGGATTTCGCCGAGCGTTTGGATCAAGGTGGTGAAATCGACCCGGAAGCCGACTGGATTCCGGCGGAGTTCGAAAAAGCAACAGATTTGTTGCTGCTGCTGCAATTTGAAAGCGGCAATGCCCCGTTAAAGGATGCAATCAGCATACTGGCACAGCTGAGCGACAACCTTGCATGGGCCGGCAGCACCCTGCCAGAATCACAGACCAAAACCGGAACCTGACGCTTTCGCGCTTAGATTGAGCCGAACTGCGGCGATTCGAAGGCGCTTAGAATCGGGTGGAGATTGTTTCTAATTCGTAGACCAAGAGTCCGAATTAGGTACATCAGTTTTCGTGTTTTGCCCCCTTTGTGTCACTATATTGTGTCATAAAGCATTCGGAACACAACATATAGAAACATGGCAAAAACGATCCATAGTGAAGCCATGAGGCGGCCCCAATAAAGTCAAATTTGAAACGTCTAACCGTTCTCAAGTGTCCTGCGTTTGTTTTGGTTGTGAGTTCGTGGGTTATTTACGCAGTTGGAAGTGCCGCTAAACGAGTAGAACGGGCGTAAAGAAATGAGCCACAATCAGGCTGTCGGTGCATCGCACGACGAACCAAAAATCGAGGGACTGCAACCGGGCTCAAAGCTTCTGCGCGGACAGTACGAAGTTCTTAGCTTCCTCAGCAATGGCGGGTTTGGAATAACCTATCTGGCGCGCGACAGCCTCGAACGCAATGTGGTCATCAAAGAATGCTACCCCGGCGCTTTGTGTCGTCGAAACGGCGACTTGGTCGAACCAGCCGATTCCTCCTTCAAGGACGACCTTCGCGCAATCATCGACCTTTTCATTCTTGAAGCCCGCAACCACGCACGGTTGGTTCATCCCAACATCGTTGACGTGCATCAGGTCTTTGAAGACAACGAGACCGCGTACATCGCAATGGACTTGATCCGTGGGTGCGATCTTCTCGATTACGTCGAGAACCTAGAAAATGACGGCGGACCTGACTTTATCGTGCAGGTCACCGAAAAGATGCTGTCTGCGGTCTCTTTCATCCACCAAAGCGGTATGTTGCATCGGGACATATCGCCCGACAACATTTTGATAGACGAGAATGGCGACCCGGTCCTGATCGACTTTGGTGCAGCGCGCGAGCAAGCAGCCAATAAGTCAGCGGCACTTATGACCCTGCGCGTCATCAAGGACGGGTATTCGCCCCACGAGTTCTACGTTCGCGGTGCAGAGCAAGGCCCGAGCAGCGATCTGTATGTACTCGCAGCTACCTTGTATCACGCCATAAGTGGCGAACGCCCAATTGACGGGCAGACCCGACTGAACGCGTTCAACAACGGTCACGATGACCCTTATGAGCCGCTTGCTGGTCGTTTCGAGGGGTATCCAGAGGGGTTTCTGGAAGCGCTCGACAAGGCGATGGAGGTGCACGCCACGGACCGTCTGCAGTCAGCGCTGGATTGGTTGCGTATGTTCCGCGGTCCGGGCGTAATGTTTGACACGTTTGCTTATCGCCCCGTGTCTGTCATCGTTGGCATGGACCGGAAGGACAAGGAAGAAGAACAGGCTCGGATCAAAGCCGAGAGCGAAAACGCCGAAGCCGTTGTTACGGCCTTACTCGCAGGCAATGCAGACATTGCCCTAGGCAACGAAGACAAGAAAGACGAAGAACCTGCCAGGTTCTCTGCCAAAGACGACAACGCAGTTGCTGTAGATACCGTGGTTCAGAGCGGTTCGGGCGGCAATGGCAAGTTAATTGCCGGCGCTGCTGCTGTGGCCGTGGTGCTGGCTGCGGGTGGGTTCTTCGTGATGTCCGGCGACAAGACTGAGCCAGCCACAGAGACGACGAACGCAACATTGGCCCCGGCCACACAATCTGCACAGGCTGAAGCCGAAACGCCAGCTTCCGAGCCGGAATCAGAGACATCGGCGACTTTGACACCAGAGCCGACACCGATCGTCGAAGACGCAGCGCCTGAACCAGAAAACATTGTAGCGCAGCCTGTCGAGCAGGAACAGGCCGAGACTGCGGAAATAGCTGCCATAGAAGCAGCCTCCGCAGAACCAAAAGCAACCGAGGCTGAACCTCAGGCCGGCGCACTGGCAGTTGCGACGGGAGACAAGACCGCCATGGAAGGGTCGGTCAATCTGGCTGAAACCCAGGTCTCGTTTGCGCATTGGGATGTAGAAATCCCGTTCGATGTCTCTAGACGTCGCGCATCGACCGGCAATGTGATTGCAGTCACCGGAGTTGACCCCACTATTGATATGACAGTGATCGGGGATTGGGTGACCCGAGGGGCCGCGATCTTTACTTTGAATGGCAAGCCAATTCAATCGGACGCGTCATTCGCAGCACAAGTGTTGGACAACCTCCAGGTGGACCCAGATGGCTATACCCGCGTCGCCGCCCGGTACCGTCCTCTGGGCAAGACCAGGGCCAGCAATGGACTGTTGGCTTTGCCTGCCATCCGCTCGGTAGGTCTTGAAAATGGCTATGCGTTCACCATTCGCGGAACGGGCGAGGCCGAATGGCAGACTGTGGTCTCGGACGTTCCAGCAGAGAATTCAGGCTCCCTTCAAAAAGGCGATGTGCTGCTGAGTGAAGCGCAGACTGGGATGACTTTCGATGGGTCAGAAAGTTTGGATGCATTGCTGGCGCAGCTTGTTTCTGCAAATCAAGCTGAGGCACGCTTTAGTGTCTCGCGAAACGGCACCGAAGCCGCTGCGGCCATGCGATTGGTTCAGGAGTGATGTGTCCGGTTCAATAACATGTACCAGCGTTTGTTTGTTGAGGGTGGCACCCCAAGCTTAGCCACCCTGGCGGGAGCTGGCCCGCAACAGAGAGTTAAGAGTTTTCTCGTTTCCAATGTTGTAGTTGCCGCTGTGCCATCGTGCGCAGGGGTAGGTAGAAGCCCAAAGGCACAAGTTACGTGCCACTAACTTAAAGGTGTCGACACCATGTTCAAATATAAAAGCCCTCTCAGCCGGCTTCTCGAAGGTGCCGGCAAAGCCCAGGAAGACGAAGTTGTAGAAAGCACAACACCTGCTGAAGACAAACAGGAGCCGATTGCGGACTTCAACGCCCTGCGTGCAGCCCTGGCTGGCGGAAACATGGCCTCCGAAGCTTATGAGGAAGCGGACGAGTTGATCCCCGAAGGAAAGATGCCCGACTTTGAGGAATCCAAAGTTGAGATCGCTGAGGGTGAAAAACCCGCAGATGAAGCGAACGCTCCTGATACCTCGGTCGAAGACGTGGAAACCGCGGCTGAAGTTCCGGCCGTCGAGTCTGCAGAAGAGTCGCATGACAACGATCAGATCCTGACCCTCCATCTTACTGAGGACGATGCGATTGTTGGCGACGAAACGGTTTCGCTCAACACGGAAGAGACCGCAGCGGATACAGCAGAGGTTGTAGTAGATATCTCAGCCCAGTCGCCCGAGGCGGAGCTAGAACCAGCCGAGCATCCAGCAACCGAGCGGGCGGCCCCGGAACCTGCACCCACCGAGGATCGCAGGTCCCGTGTCAAAACAACCTTCCTTGGCTTTGAACGCGCGGACACTCATGTTCAGGATCTGATTGAAACGGCGACGCCTGTTGCGAAAACGGAAACTGCTCAAGAATCGTTCCCGGTGGGATGGTTGGTTGTGACGGGTGGTCCCGGTCGGGGCGCCAGCATTGGTTTGACTGAAGGCCTGATGCAGATCGGCCGCAATGATGATCAGGCCATTCAGCTGGATTTCGGCGATACCGGGATCTCGCGGTCCAGCCACGCTGTGGTTGCGTATGATCCCGAAGATCGTAAGTGTTATCTGGGCCATGGCGGTAAAGCCAATCTTGTGCGTCTGAACGGCAAACCTGTTCTGAGCACTGTTCCGTTAGCCAGCGGGGACCTGATCCGGATCAGCGAAACCTCTGTTCGTTTTGTCGCCTTCTGTGACGACGGCTTTGATTGGCGGGAATCCTGATAGATGTTGGCGACCCCGGCATATGACATTGCGCTGATCCTGGATCAGGGACGGCGCGATTCTCAGGAAGACGCGATTGCCTCGCGCGTGTTTGACGCAGCGGGTTCGGGTTATGTCGTCGTTGCTGATGGAATGGGTGGCCATGAGGCGGGTGAGGTTGCCTCAGAGATGGTGATTGCCGCATGGCGCGACTCGCTGGATAGCGAGCTTGAGAAAGACAATCCGGTCGAGGCGACGTTGGTTGATACGCTTCCTTTGGCGGCAATACAGGCCAATGCGTCGATTGCAACTCACAACGAAGAACAAGGTGACGGATTCAACATGGGGTCCACCCTTCTGGGTGTCCTGCTGCTGGATCAGCGCGTGTTCTGGATTTCAATCGGGGATAGCCCACTTTATCTTTTCCGAAACGGTGATCTGCAGCAGATCAACGAAGATCACTCGATGGCCCCGATGATTGACGCGCAAGCGGCCCAGGGGCTTCTGACAGAAGCCGAGGCGCAGGTTCATCCTGACCGCAACCAGCTGACTTCGGTCGTTATGGGGGCTGCAATCCCTCAGGTCGATTGCCCAGAAGAGCCGCTGACACTGACGGCAGAGGACATTCTCGTTCTGGGCAGCGACGGGCTGCAATACCTGAGTAACGCCGAGATACAGACCATTCTGAGCAACAACTCACAGGCATTGGCCCAGGATATCGCGGACTCATTGTTAAAGGCACTGCAGGTCAAAAACGATCCGGATCAGGACAACCTATCAATTGCCGTCGTGAAACTGAAGAGAACCTAAAAAGGCAAAGCAACAG
Organism: uncultured Ruegeria sp.; assembly: GCF_947504215.1. GTDB lineage: Bacteria > Pseudomonadota > Alphaproteobacteria > Rhodobacterales > Rhodobacteraceae > Ruegeria. The sequence goes on from NZ_CANNGO010000007.1 coordinate 17,906, forward strand.
TAAAAATGAGAAAACATCTGATCATATCCAGTCTGGCCCTTGCCGCCGCTACAGGCGCGGCCTCGGCCCAGGAGGCGTGTTCAACCTACGAGATTCAGCGCGGTGACAGCCTGCGTGATCTATCGATAGAGGTTTATGCGACAGAAGACTTCCGGATCCTCTATGACGCCAATCGGGATGTCATCGGATCAAACCCGAACGTCATTCGGGTCGGCGACGTACTGACCATGCCCTGTCTCGAAGACTTTGGGCGTGCACCGGTTCTGGCTGATACCGAGGCCGAACGGCTTGCCTCTGCTATGGCAGCGGAACTGGTGAAAGCTGCAGAAGCGCGCGCCGAAAAGGCCATTGCAGAAGCCGAAGCCCGTGTAGCCGCGGCAGAAGCCGAAGCGCAACAAGCCAGTGAGGATGCCGTTGCTGCTGCCAAAGCCGAAGCGAAAAAAGAGATTGAAGCGGCCCGTGCCGAAGGTGCTGCTCTGATCCGTGACGCCGGTGTGGGTGCACGCCCCGAATTTAGTGATCGTCAGCTACTGTTGATCACAAGTGGGAACTACGCGCCTTTCACGGACGAGGCGTTACCGCATCGCGGCCTGTACACTCAATTGGTAGAGACGGCGATGCTGCGCGCCGCGCCCGAGCAGTCTTACAAAATCCAGTTCGTCAATGACTGGTCCTCGCATCTGGATCTTCTGATGCCGACGCTCGCTTTTGACGGAACGTTCCCGTGGTCGCGCCCAAACTGCGAAGCGGCCGAAGCGCTATCTGAAACGGATCGTTCGCGTTGCGAGACCTACAACTTCTCGAATCCGTTCTATGAGGTTGTGGATACGTTCTTTGCACGAAACGGTTCAGGCTATGAGCAGACGCTGACTTATGCTGACTTTGCTGGTACGACGATCTGCCGTCCTGAAGGCTGGTCTTTGTCCCACATGGATGCGGTCGGGCTCTATGAGCCTGCAGTGACTTTGATGCGCCCGGTATCACCGGATGACTGCTTCCATGCCGTGATGGAAGGAACAGCCGATATCGTCGCAATCGAGGCCCATCTTGCTGTCGAGACAATCGGGCGCCTGGGTTACGAACACCGCATTATCGAAAACCCCAATCTCGCGGCGATCAAGTCGCTTAACGTCATGACCCATAAAGACAATCCTGATGGGGAAGCGATCCTTGAGACGCTGAATCAGGGTCTGGCAATCATGCAGCAATCCGGCGAATGGCGCGACATTGTGTCGACCGCCCTGCGTTATCAAATGGAAAATGGATAGGGCTCCAAAAAGCCTGACAAACCAAAAGTCTGGAGGAAGTGGACATGTTTGAATTTAATTTGAAAAAAGTTGTGATGTCGGCCACCGCCGTCACTGCCCTAAGCGCCGGTGCCGCCGCCGCTCAGGAAGCTTGTACGAACTATACAGTCGCAGATGGTGATACGATGGCGACCATCGCCATCGCGGCCTATGGCTCATCAAACTATCAGCCGATCTTTAACGCCAACCGGAATGTAATCACCAACCCAGGCGCGCTTGAGCCAGGTTTGGTTCTGGCCCTGCCCTGTGAAGACGGCAGCCTGCCCAACGGTCAAAGCGCCCAAGAACTAATTGCGGCTGAAGAACAGCGCGCGGCAAGCGTCAAACGTTCGAATGTCTACGCTCCGCCAATCAAGATGGTGTCGGGCAACGGATGGGAACCATTCACCAGTGAAAAGCTGAACGGAGGTGGGATCATGACCCGCCTGGCGACAACCAGCCTTCAGCGTGCTGGCAACAACCGTGATTTTTCGGTCAGCTTTGTGGATGACTGGTCCTCACACCTAGAGACGCTCTTGCCACTGGGCGCATTCGATATCTCGATCGCCTGGACAGTGCCTGATTGTACGAACCGCACTTATGAGTGGTCCGCAGCTACTGAATCCCGGTGCAACGAATTTGTTGCTACGGTCCCGGTCTACGACATCGTTGGCGGTTTTTTCACTCTGCCGGAAAGCGAATTCGCACAGGCAACAGCCTTCGAAGACCTTGAAGGCGCAACCCTCTGCCGCATGGATGGCTGGAGCATGGTTGTGCTTGAAGAAGTCGGATTAAACTCTGAAAACCTGACTTTGGTTCATCCCAGCTCGGCCCGCGAATGCCTTGATGCCGTTTTGACTGGAACAGCGGATGTGGCAGCGTTTGAAGTTGATCTGTTCGCGGCAACGATGAACGACATGGGTCTGACTTCTGCTGACATCGTTGAAAACCCATACGTTTCTACACTGTCGTCGATGAGCTTTCTTGCGCATCGCACCAACCCCTTTGCGCGCGAGTATATTGCGATGATGAACAAAGGCCTGATCGAAATGCGCGAATCCGGCGAATGGTACGCGATCATCTCGGACACCCTGCGCGAGCAAAACGAAAAGTTGAACGCAGCTTCGAACTGATCCCTCGGTTCAGCTGATAAACTGGGGCTGGTCTTTGACTGGCCCCCTTTTTATTTGTCGGTTATCAGCTGATCCAGACGACCGGACAGCCCCTCGGGAGGGATCAGCCGCGTCAACTTTCGAAGTAAGCGCGCACCGCCAAACCGCAACCACTGGTTCTGTCGCCCCGCCCAATATGCGGCTTTGCCAATCCCCAGCTTTCTCAAGTCCTGCTGTGACACCCAAAACTCCCTGTGATCAACCGTTTCGTAAGGGTGTAAGTAAACGTGCGGAACGACTCCCGCGCTTTTTGCCTGGATGATCAAATCCCGCGCAACCGAATCAGGCGCAAGCTTCAGGTAGGTGCCTCCCAACCGTATTTGCGGACCCGAGCCTTTGTACCGCCCGGAAAACAATGGGATCAGCTGTAAGTCAGACAAGGTCATCGAATTGGAAAACTGCTGGCATTCATCCGCGGTCCCAAAGAATGATGAGCTGTCATAGTCAAAATAGCGCTCGATCAGTTTGTAGTGCTCGGACGTATTACGGTTCAGCCGGAATTTTGGGGCGCGAAACCCGTGAACGGGACTATTCGCGGCCTGTTGCAAACTGTCCTTTGCGCGCGCCAACATCTGGTCAATCGTTGCGATCGATTGCCGATCCATGCTGTCATGATAGTGGTAATGGCAGGCAATTTCATGACCTTGTTTTGCGATATGCGCCACGAGTTCCGGGGCTTTTTCGGCGACGACGCCCGTGCAGAAAAAGGTGGCCGTGCGTCCGCTTGGGCCACCATGTTCCTGAAGAAACGCAGCAATAGTCTCATAACTGCGCCAAAGCGCTTCAACCCGAAGCGGCCCTGTGTCCCAAACCCCGAGTTCTCGCTTCAGATCATGCGAGAAATCTTCGAAGTCGATGCTTAGAAACACGCGATTATGCCACGGCTTTGCTGGGGCTTTCCTCTTTCAGCGCCTCGCGAAGCACGACAAAGTCGCCGATTACCAAAGCATCAACGCCCGAGGCTGCAAAGGTCGCACAGGCATGTTCCGGAGAGTAGACGATGGGTTCCTGAATATTGAATGAGGTGTTCAACAAGACCGGCACACCCGTTTTTTCGCCGAATGTGGTCAGCAGCGCGTGATATAGCGGGTTCGCCGACTGTGAAACGGTATGCACGCGGGCTGTCTGGTCTGTATGGGTGATCGCCGGGATATCTGCGGCGCGTTCGTCGTGAACGCGAGCAACGATGTTCATATAAGGGCTGGTTTGATCAATCTCAAAAAAGTCCGAAGCGGCCTCTTCAGCGACACTGGGTGCGAAGGGGCGGAAGTGTTCGCGTTTCTTGATCTTTGCATTGATGTCGTCGCGAATACTGTCCTTTCGCGGGTCAGCGAGGAAGGATCGCGTGCCAAGCGCGCGTGGTCCAAATTCCGCTCGGCCCTGAAACCACGCAATGATCTTACCGTCTGCCAGCAGATCGGTCACCTGATCTAGCAGGTCTGACTGAGCCAGCGCAGTTTGTGACTGTGCGCAGCAGTTATCCAAGGCCGTGGCGATGGATTTGGTATCCCATTCGGCCCCTTGATACGGGCTACGGACCGAGGTCAGGTCGACTTGGTCATGGGGAACGCAGGCCAGCGCCGCGCCCACCGCGCATCCCGCATCATGCGGCGCAGGTGGGATAATGATTTCGTCGAACGTACCTTTGGAAATCAGGGTTCCATTGGCTGTCACGTTCAGCGCACAGCCCCCGGAAACGACCAACTTGCGCAGATCTGGATTTGCTTTGCGAACCGGTCCAAGAATGTGATGAAGCGCGTCCTCAAATGCCGCCTGAACCGACGCAGCAAGGTCGATATGCCGTTCATTCGGGGCGGTTCCGGGCTCACGCGCCTCTCCGAACAGCTCCTCAAGGCGAGGATGGAAAACGCCACGCAAGGCAGAATGATAGTCGCACAGCGTGGTATTCACACGGTAGCCGCCATTGTCTTCGAGCAGCAGAATTTCCTTGAGGATTGCATCGCGATAAATGGGTTTGCCGTATGGCGCTAAACCCATCATCTTGTATTCGCCTTCCAGCATCTTGAAGCCAAGAAAGCCAGTGAACGCGGAATAAAAGTGTCCCAAAGAGTTTGGCCAGCGGTGATCCGCTATACCCTCGCGTTTGCCATTGCGGACGGTGGTCACGATGGTCGAGCTTTCTTCGCCACCACCGTCATAGGAAAGTGACACAAAGCTGTCCCAATCCCGCATTGCCTCGGCATAGAGTTGATGGGTCAGGTGGTGATTGATGTAATGTAACTTGAAATCGCAGGGGCCATGTTCCGCTGTCAGAATCTTACGGACGCGGAACAGATCCATCCAGCCACTCTCCTGTGGGCCTTCAGTACCGCTGTCCGAGGAAAACAATGCGCCAATGCGCGTTGTCACACTTTTTGCCGCCGAGGGGCTTTGCAGGATCTTGCGCACAGTACCGACGCCACGACCAGCCATGCGCCATGGCTGCCAATAGACGGCAACCTCTTCGATATCTGAAAATTTCAACCCGCCGATTCGCAGAACTTCGGTGATTGCGTGATGCGGAAAAGCGCCGTCATTCTTGACCCGCGTCAACCGCTCCTCTTCGACTGCAGCAACCAATTTGCCGTCTACAAACAACGCCGCTGCGCTGTTATTCATCGTCGCTAAACCCAATATCACTGACATAACCTAAAACACCTTTGGCCTAATATACTGCCGATAACCGGCATAGAGTAACGGTGAGTGCATTGGTGGCGCAAGGTCGTAGGTCACTAAAGCAGGCTAAAAATTTGTCACATTAGATCTGAACGGTCCGATCGATTGAAAAACAAATACAAATACCAGCTTTGACAACTAGTTGGTGGCCAAATACATGGGCCGAACTGGCGCTAATTTGCGAACAATCGTACAGATGTCGCGAATCCGTCCACAAAAACAGTGGTTGCATTTGGCCTATAGCGAATGCAGCAAAAGAGTGTTTACAAGACCCCTGCCCCATCTGTTAGGTTGATGGCGATAAATTTGGCATTTGGTTCGGTTTAAGATTTTCAGGTTTGCATATGTTCCCATATCGCCAAAGATTGGTCTCGCTAGAGCATGCGGGATATTGGCATGAATGTTGCAAAGACAGTTCTTCAGGAAGGGCTTGGGCCCTGATTGTGCTGCAAGCGGTGGCATGACTTGGTGACTCTGAAACCGACAGTTTGGTGAGGTGTTTGGGATGAAGATTCTGTCTTTTAAATCAGGCCACGACGGCACCGTTGCGGGCGTCAACAGCGCAGATGACAGCCTGTTGTTTTCCTATGAGGCCGAAAAGAACAGCTTCCCCCGATATACACCGGTAACGCCGGACACGTTTATTGATGCCGGCCTTTGGTTCAAAGACTTGCCAGACGTCCTTGCGCTAAGTGGCTGGTCGAGAAATGGCATTGATCACGTGACGACATCAGGAGCTGGATATTTCGGCATTGGTGCCGGGTCAGAAACGGTCGGCAAGCGCACATTTTTTGGCAAAACGGTGGACTACTATACTTCGACCCATGAGCGTGCCCATATTTGGTGCAGTTACGCCCTGTCGCCATTTGCGCAAGGAGAGCCCTGTTACGTGCTGCTTTGGGAGGGTGTACTTGGCGACTTTTATGAAATCGACCGCGACCTGAACATTCACCATCTTGGTCGGGTTATGACTTCTCCGGGCACGCGCTTTGCGTTTCTTTATGCTTTGGCTGATCCGGATTTCCCAATCTCAGGTGGTGAGTTACGGCCAGCAGATCCAGGCCGTTTGATGGCTGCCTGCGCTTTCGGCGAAGGTGGTCCAGCGGAGGAAGAAGAACAGGTGTTGATAGACCAAATTCTGTCGATAGACACAACGACCGACCCGTTGCGCAAAAGCTCGTTTGTCAATTCGCCGTATTTCAACATCGGAACCGACAGCCAGAGGTTGAAGAACCTGGCCACCAAACTGTCAGACGCTATTTTCAAGCAGTTCCAAGATTTCGCGGAAACACATCTGCAAAAGGGGTATCCCCTGATCATCGCCGGTGGTTGTGGGTTGAATGGAAACTGGAACGCCAAGTGGGAGAAAAGCGGCCTGTTTCGGGAAGTGTTTGTCCCACCAACCACTGGAGATTCCGGTTGCGCGATTGGTACCGCTGTCGATGCCATGCGGCATTTCACCGGGCGCGCCAAGTTGAATTGGTCCGTCTATTCGGGCCAATCCTTCTGTGACGACAAGGCCGATCTGGAAGGGCTTACAGCGACCGAACTAAACCTAAAGCACGTAGCCCAGGCTTTGTACGACGGAAAAATCATCGGGTGGACCCGCGGAAACTGTGAGATTGGACCCCGCGCCCTTGGCAACCGCTCGATATTGGCTGCACCGTTCAATGCGGAAACGCGGGCGCGGTTGAACCGGATCAAAGGGCGCGCGGAAAACAGCCCTGTTGCACCATCATGTTTGGAAGAAGATGCGCATCTGCATTTCGACTTGGAAGGGTCATCGCCCTATATGCTGAGCTTCCACCAGGTCATCGATCCTAGCCTCGCGGCGGTCACACATGTGGACGGCTCCGCCCGCGTTCAAACTGTGCGACGCGATCAGAACGCCTTTTTCTATGACCTTCTGGCCGAGTTTAAAGCAATCTCGGGTGTCGGCGTATTGTGTAACACTTCACTGAACTTCAAAAACTCAGGCTTTATAAACTCAACAAGTGATTTGGCTCACTACGCCCAGCAAGTAGGATTGGACGGGTTTGTGGCGGGAAATACATTCTACGAGATTGGTAAAATTTAAAGCCAAACAGCTTTGTTGTTTGAGGCGCCCAGACAAAAAAGAGTATCATGAAAAGTGTAACGCGTTATTTGTTGACGAGTATTGAAGGAGGTCGGTCGTGAATACCGTCCGTTCGAACAGACTGGCCCGACCGGATGTACTTTGGTGCGGCTGCATCGCAGCGGTCTCCATACTCATGTTTGTCGCAGCGACCCCGTGGGGCATCGGTATCCGTCCGGATTCCGCATTTTACCTGAGTTTCCCATACTTTTTGCAGGGCAATTCCCCGGGATATGTCTGGGCGATCGATATTGTTTCTGCGTTTGGTCTGGACAGCATCGCCGCCGCAACAATTTTGAACGTTGCATTTTTAATCCTGACCGCCCTCACAGTATATGGTCTTGTGCGTGGGTTTGGTGCAACTCGCCTCATCGCCGTTTTGTCGGCGGTTCTGGTTTTAACATCGCCGCTAGTGTTTGAACTGCATGTCACTGTTCTGTCCGAGGCGATGTTCATTTTTCTTCTCGTTGCCGCGTTGACCTTACTTAGTGTCTACGCGGGAACAGGATCGGTTCGTTTCTTGCTTTTCGCGGGACTTGTCTCGGTCTTGGTCTTCCTAACACGCTTTAATGGCGCACCAGTTTGGGTTGTGGGGGTCTTGACGGCGTTTTTTCTCGGCCCAGGAAATACGAAAACCCGCGTATTGCACGCGCTCGCCTTTGTTGCCGTTGTCGCTGCTCCACTGCTTCTGTGGTCTGTGATCGAAGCCAGAACTGGTGGTACAGGGCTGGGGCGTGAATTTGGATTCCTTGGCAACGCAACCATTGGCATTTTGATGCAAGGCGCAAATTCGATCTGGGTTTCCTTTTTCCCCAGCGTAGTGCCCGGGTTTGTGAAAGCCGCAGCCGCGCTTGCTTTGATTGGCCTTCTGGCAGCCGTTGTCTGGTATGGGGCTGAACGACACGTATTTGCAATGGATGTTTCGCAGCCCAACGCAAGACTTGTTGCTTTCCCTCTGATATCAGCGGTCTACATTTTTGGCCATTTCGCGTTGTTGTTGCTGTCGATCTTGATCGAGCCGAACCTGCCGCTTAAGCCCTCATACTTTGCGCCGGTGTATGTGTTGATCGTCGTGATTGGCGCACAATACAGTGTGATGTTGCGCGAGGACGGAAAGACGCGCGCGCAGGCTCTGCTTGGAACCGGGTTGCTGGTTTTTGGAGCGCTGGTTCTGGCGTCGAACGTTGTCAGAACCGGCACGTTGATTTCCAACTTCCGCAGCGAAGGCATATTCTTCTCAGGCCCTCAATGGTTTCAGTCACCTTTGGTGTCTGAGATCAACAATTTGGAGCCCGACGTATTTGTCTACACCAATGCACCCGACGTCGTGCACCTACTGACGGGCAAAGGGACGACATGGTTGCCAATGAAGTTTGATCGCCGCACCGGTAAAGAACACCCCAGACGCCCCTACAACAAAACCTTAACAGAGATGCGTGAAGGTCTTGCGCAAGGCAAAGCTGTAGTCGCTTACTTCGACGAGGTGACCTGGCGGTTTTATCTGCCCACACAACAAGAACTGACCGAAGAACTGAACCTGAAACAGGTTGTTCAGACAACAGATGGCACTCTTTTACGCTCCAACATGAATTAACTGCGTGCTCGCGGGCTTGTCCTCAAGTTACAATCGCCTTGAATGAAGGACTTGAGGACATGCTATGCTCATGAGCCAGAGCACAGTCGATTTCAAAGGTAACGCGTCGGCGTTGCCAGACCTGCAAGGGTTGGAAATCGCTGTTATTCTGCCTTGCTACAACGAGGCTGTTGCAATCGGAGAAACGGTTGCTCAGTTTCGCCAGGCATTGCCGAATGCCACTATCTACGTCTTCGACAACAACTCGACCGATGACACGATCCGTGTCGCACAGCAAGCCGGGGCGACGGTGCGCACCGAAGCGTTGCAAGGCAAGGGTAACGTTGTACGCCGGATGTTCGCGGATGTCGACGCGGATGTTTACGTCATGGCGGACGGCGATGCGACGTATGACAGTGCCGCCGCGCCTGAGTTGGTGCAACTGCTTGTTTCTCAGAATTTAGACATGGTGAGCGGCGCACGCGTGAACAAAGAAAGCGAAGCATATCGTCGAGGCCATAAATTTGGCAATGCCTTGTTCAGCGGGTTGGTGAAGCTCTTTTTCAGCAACAAAATCAACGACCTTCTGTCCGGCTACCGTGTTTTCAGCCGGCGCTTTGTCAAGAGTTTTCCAGCATTGTCGAACGGGTTTGAAATAGAAACCGAGTTGACGGTTCACGCGATGCAAATGCGTATGCCGATCGGAGAGGTAGAGACCAACTACTTCTCTCGCCTGCCGGACTCTAGCTCCAAGCTTTCGACATTCAGAGATGGGTGGCGCATCCTCAAGATGATCAGCTTTTTGATCAAAGAAGAAAAGCCAATGACCTTCTTTCTGTCGTTGGCATACATCTTCTTTCTGCCCTCATTGTGGGTTTTTCTTTCGGTTTTGGTCGAGTATCTGGAAACCGGTCTGGTGAACCGGATACCGTCATTGCTGGTTGCTGTTTCGGGATTTGTCGCGTCCATGCTGTCGGTTGTATGCGCTTTGATCCTGGACTCGTTGGCACGGGGCCGCCGTGAAATCCGGCGCTTATCCTATCTGCAGTTTCCAGGTACGGCGAATACGCCCAAATCCTAGTCTGTACGCATTGACAGTCAGTTTAGCAGCTGGTCATAGATCCTGCAGACACCATCGATATGGATCGCCATACCAAAATTCTCGCGGGCGTGGCGCTGCCCGGCGTTGATAATCTTGGCCCGGATATCCGCATCTTGGTGCAAACGCATGACAGGTTCCACAAAACCTTCGGCATCAAACGGATCGACTAAAAAGCCGTTTTCGCCATCAACAATCGCTTCGATATTGCCGCCATGTCGTGTCGCAACAACTGGTGTGCCCAGATACATGGTTTCGATCAGGGTGCGCCCGAACGGTTCATCCAGTGCGGTCACCAGATTTGCATCCATCGCTGCCATATAGCCATCAATCGGTTGGCGGAATCCCATCATATGAATTTGTTTGTCCATCCACGCCTCGGCGGCCAAGTCCGTGCATACTTGGTCCAAGGCATTTCCACGATCGACAACGCTACCGAAAAGGAAGCCGTGGACAGGAACGTCTGGCATGCGCTTTTGGATCGCAGCTACAGCCTTTACAAAATGATCCGGGCGCTTGCGGGGTACGAAGTTTCCAAAATACCCCAGCAGCAAGGCATCATCCGGCAACCCCATTTCTTCGAGTACCTCTTTTCGAGCCGCCGCGGGGTCCGGTGGATTGGGGCTAAAGTCAAACGGGCTGCGGATAACGGTGAACTTCTTGTCCACCGACCGTACAGGCTTGCTGGGTTTGGAGAAATGAGAGACGCTGATGATGTGGTCCGACAAGACCGGGGCCAGTTTGTTGATCCCAAAGGCTGTGGGGTCCTGTCGATGATGCCAGATATGCTTGCGCCCTGACAGTTTCGTCGGTAAAGCCCAATTCGAATGCATCCGCCCTTCGTTGGTGTGCACGATGTCCGGCTTGATCCGGTTCAGGACCGAAATGAACTGCGGTACACTTGACAGCAGGTACTTCGCCGGCCCGCAATCTCCGTCATAGCTGATTTGCCCCGGTGACATTAGGGCGGGTTTCTCCAACACCTCATAGTCTAACCCGAGAGACCGCGCGTATTCACCGGCCAGCCCGTCCTTGTAGTGAACCAGAATGTAGGGTTCATACTTTGATCTGTCTAAACCAGCGGCCAGTTTCATGGCCGAGACATGGCTTCCGCCGATTACGGTGTCTCCCTCGAAAGGGAAAAGGATACGTTTGGTCATTATTCTTCTCGTTAATCGTAAGTCACTGGTAAATTTCGAGCTTTATGTCGCGATACTATGGGTGTGTTATAGACCTCTATCTCGGAGCAGGATAGGACCGGATCGCCAAAATGCAGCCAGTCGTCCAGACGATGTTAAATATGACATGGGCAAAGGCGACGCCTTCAATTCCCAGAACAAATAAAAGCGGTATGAAAGAAAGCGCAAAAACACCTGTCGCCATCATGGTTGTGCGCACCAGTGCCCGATCCAACCCCATGCTCAACAGCGCCGGGTTCAGTGCCAAGCCGCCCAGGTAGATCACCGCCGCAAACATCAAAATTGTCATAACAGGCGCGGCGCCCTGAAACTCGGCACCAAACAACAAGACGGCCAGATCAGACATCTTCCATGCCAGAGGGATCGAGATGGCCAAAGATACCCCAAACATCAGCATCGAGATGTAGCGAACCAGCTTCCAGAAGCGATCATGCTTCTGAGCTGACCAAAGCCGCGTCATTTCGGGGTAAAGGACCTGTCGGATGGGGCCGCCAATGCGCACGATGTTGGTCATTATCCGTTTGCCAACCTGGTAAAAACCCACCGATGTCACGTCGAGCAGCGCACCCACAACCAAAACGTCCAACCGTTGTGTCGATTGCCTGAGGACTACGTTGAAGTTCGAGTTCCACAAGAACCGCAGAAATCCGGGATTTTGCTTCAGGGCGGTGCTTAGCTTTAAGGACATAAAGGCGCGCACGCCCCGTCGTTGCAGTTCCCGTAAGGCGATGAAAAAGGCCACGAGGCCAGTTAGGATCTGATGCATCAGCATTAAAGCCAGAAACGCCCAAAGGCCGAGATCCAGCAGGAATACGATGATTGTTCCAACAAGGCGCAGCCCGGCCACGACCATATCCGAGATCGCCAACAAATCGAATCTGTCATGAATTCTAAGCACCGCGATGCCGGTTGGGCGCAGAGAGAAAATCAGCCCAATCGCGACCAAGGCGATATAAGACGCTCCGATATCCTCGGGCAGTCCAATCATCGGGGCCACAGTTGGCGCTAGCAATATCGCAACTGTTCCCGCCAAAATGCCGCCAATGATGTCGATGACGATCGACAGTTTGATCAGGTGACCAAAACGATGGGTATCATCCTCGGTCAGGGCATCACTGCCGTATTTGATCACCGCCTGCCAAGGCTCCAATCGGCACAGCCGGTCCAACACCTGCACATAGGCATCTACTAACGCCAAAATTCCCACCGCAGCAGGACCCACCGCACGCGCGGTGATGATCAGGGTCGCCAGGCCAAACACTGCGATCAGTATCTGGGACAAGAACAGCCATGACATGTTCTTGGCAAGCCGCCCAATCAGAGATCTGGCATCAAACTGGGTCATAGTTCTTGGCTGCGGTAATTCCGGGCGTTGACCCGGGCACCCAAAGACAACATGGTGCAAAAAAACTTTGGTACTCGTCTCAGGTCAAATACCTTTCATAACTCGTCAAACTCTAATTTTTGGCGATTCTATCCGCCCCTACTTCTATCATTTTGTTTTTTACGCTTGTATCGTTTTACGAAAGCGCAGTTTGATAGGGAAATCCAGTCCTGTTTTGGGAAACCGGTTTTGAACATGCGAAATTGTAGTTGGGGCCCTTCCAAAACAGGGTGGAAGAACGCGGTAGCTTATCCCACTAGGGTGCGGGTACTAGGTGGTCGATCGAGTTTGGGTATTAATTAACGCTATATGGAACAAGCAAAAGTTCTCCTCCACATTGGGTACCACAAGACCGCTACATCCGCGTTGCAGAAACAGTTGTTCTCAACGTCTGATGGTCCGTTTGCAAGCCCGCCAGAGGAACGAAAATTCGTCCTTTCAAACAGATTCGTGTTGCCGCAGCCGCTGACCTTTGATTCATCTGCAGTTCGTGAACAATACGCGGATTTTCTTGACGCTTCGCACAAATCGGAAAAAATCTCGGTCTTCTCGCACGAGCGGTTCTCGGGCTACCCAGCTTCGGGTGGATTCGACAGCCCGTTGATCGCGCAACGCCTGAAGCAAACCTTCCCCGAAGCCCATGTCCTCATCGTCTTCCGGGAACAGCTGTCCAGTATTCTGTCTATGTACAGCCAGTACATTACGGACGGCGGTCACAAGTCTTTCAAAGGTTACATCGCACAGATCGAACCCATGATGCGCCGGGTCCCGATGTTTACCCCTGACTTTTATAGATATGATAGGCTTTTCCGATACTACCAAAACCTATTTGGCGCTGATCGCGTACACGGTCTCACCTACGAGCAGTTCGTTCGAGATTCAGATGCATTTGTGTCCAGCTTGTGCAGCTCGTTAGGTGTCGCAGCGCCGAAACGGAAGTTCGTTAAGACAAACACGAAACGCTCGCAAAGTTTTCAGCTGTTGCAACGCGGGGTGAACCGCGTTTTCAGTAACAATCAGCTCAGTACCGGGGCAGTGATCCCTTTTCCTTACGCCACACGACGGTTTGGAAAGTTGAGCGGGCCATTAAGTCGCGTTTTCCCGGACGCACTGGATCAGGCATTGGAAACCCGTATGGCAAGGCATGCTGCGGCGCAGTTCGAAGGGGCCTTTGCGGAGTCCAATGCGATCCTCAAAGACCTTACGGGTCTGCCACTTGAAGACTACGGCTACCAATTGCCAGACAGTATGCGCTGAGACCCAGTCGTCTCTTCAAAACGGTACCCCAAAAAGGCAAATGACCAGCACCCCAAATGCTGGTCATTTCTTCCGAGTGAGTGATAGTGCCCTAAGGCTTCACCGGTATTTATCTGTGGTTGAACCCAACTTATCAAAGCATCTGCATGACGGGTATTAGGGGAATCCCGTAGGTTTTATAGTTTTTTGCCAAAATACTGAAAAACAGAGATTATTTCATACGAGCTGGGCAACGCTCTGTACCCGGCACACCTCACTACAAGTGGTAAAAATCTGAAGATATGTCAGCTGATCTTAGTTGGCGCCAGCTGCTCTTGCTGCCGCAGCAGCCCCATTTTCCTAAGCAGAATTGTGTTGACGCGCCGCACATCAAATACAGCTTCTGCGCGTATGCGCGCGGCTTGCCCCATCTGCGAAACCAAATCGGGTTGGTCCAAAAATTTTGCCATTGCTTTGCTCAACGCTTGCGGGTTGCGCATCGGTACGACGAAACCCGTTTCGCCTTCGATGACCGGGTCAGAGCACCCCGGCGCGTCCGTGGTTACGACAGCGCGTCCGGTCGACATCGCCTCAAGGATTGTCCGCGGTATTCCTTCTCGATAGGCCGAGGGCAAAACAAAGACCGAGCAGTCTTTCAAATAGGGGCGAACATCTGTTGTCTCGCCCAGATATTCAACGACACCTTCACGCGTCCAGGTGTCTATCTCACGCTGACCGACCGAGTCTGGATTGGCATCCATCGGCCCCAACAGCTGAAACCGGACCTGAGGGCGTTTGCGCTTTAGCAGACGCGCTGCTTCGACAAAGTCAAAAACACCCTTCTCTTTTAGAAGTCTGGAGATCATCAAGAACACAGGTGGCCCTTCGGGTGGGCTTGCATGCGCGTATTTCGTCAGGTTCACCCCAGACCCCGGCACGATGCTCAACTCTGTGCCTGCACTGACCATCCCACGGGCCTGAAACTCTTCTTCATCGGCTTTGTTGTAGACCAGCAGTTCGTCAACACCCCTCAGTGAAAACCGGTACAGGTTAGATGAAAGTACGCGGACCAGCCGTCGTTTCAGGCTGGTATTCTGGGCATTGAACACATAGCCCAAGCCTGTGCACATCGCATATTTTCGCGGCACACGCGCCAGTCGTGCGGCCAGGCATCCATAGATGATTGGCTTCATTGTGTAGGCAAAAACAGTATCCGGCTCAAAGTCTTGGAATATGCGCTTTAACGCGCGCACCGTTCCAATGTCTTCGATTGGGTTCATACCAGTGCGGGACATTGGAAATTCTACAAACTTGACGCCGATGTCTCGAAGCGCGGCCTCGCTGGGCGCGTGGCGTTCCGGACCACAGGCAATTACCTCGGCCCGCATCGACATTTCACGCAACAGATCATAGCGGAAATTGACCAGCGAAGATGTCAGATTGGCAACAACTGCAATCTTGCGAACAGGTTTAGTTTGTCCGGTTTTTCGGGGTTCAAGTGATTGCAATACAACACACTCCAGTCACTTGCTATCCAATCCACGCGGTCGAAAATCAATCAACATCTTAAACAAAATACGCCCGAAATTGTGCTGGCTGATGACCAATGTCAACACGTCACTGAGCCCGTCTCAAAGGCCGCCCAACCAAGGGAAGCTTGATTTCCCGCCCAGTCAGACAAACTGACAAGCCCAGCATCCACGGCACCAGCCAGAACCGGGCGTAGAAATGGGGCGATGTATTCAGAACCATCATCAGCATCATCAGAATTGTAACAGCCAGTGCTGTGTCTTTCGCCCCACCCATCATCATCTTGTAGCGCCAGATCACGTAGATTCCGGAAGCAAACAATCCAGCCAAACCCACAAGAGAAACGGCGCCGCCTTCTGTCAAAGTCAGTAAATAAGCATTGTGCACAGGTGCGCCGATTGCACTTTTTTCTTCGTATTGGTCGATGCCATATCCCAACCAAAGCGTTTCATTTCCGAACTTCATGGATTCCTGTACCAGAAACAACCTGTCATCAATGGTCCCGGACTCACTGATGTCGGCGTTACGAACCGCCGAAAACACGCGCTCCTGAAACACTTCGGGCAGGAAAAACTCACCAAACAGCACAGCCGCGATGAAGAAGAGGACGACACCGATTGTCAGACCAACGGTTGCTTTCACCGATCCGGTCAGCAAAACAAAAAGCGTGACGCCTACGATACACAAATAGAAAGCTGTATTTGATCCTGTCAGTAGCACCCCATAAGTCACTGGTAAGAAAAGTAAGATTGCACCCAGAGTTGTCACGCGATGTACACCCCGCAACCACACAAGAAACACCAGTGATAGTGCTGCCAGAACCCCTGATTCATTTTCCTTCTCGAACAAGCCGCTGAGACGCCCATTTCCGCTTACAAAATCGTTTCGACCAGGGACGAAGTTGACGTAGTAAGCGCCATGGACCATCGCCAGCGCAATAGAAAGGACAAAAAGGAAAATCAGCGTCTCTGTTTCTTTCCGTGAGCGTCTCAGGATGATCCAGGGCAGAAGCACAAAGGAAAAACAGTACTGCATAAGCCCCAACGCACCCGCCATCGCATCACCATTGATGATCGATGCCGCGGCAAAGCCCGCCAGAAAAGTCAGTACTGATGCGAACCAGAGGGTTGAGGCCGATCCCAGCGGGCGAAGCGGCAGGCGTCCTTTGAACAAAACCACGAAAAAGGCCAGGAGAATGAAGAAATCTCCAAGTGTAAAAAACACGAACCCCGGTCGAAAATAGTTCAGCGGCGAGAAAAAGACCGCGATCGCAACCAGTACAAATTCAATTCGTGTTTCCGGCTTTGTGTGCGTTCGGATGACGTGTTCGTTGACAGATTTAAACATGATCCGACCGTGCCTATCCGAAATTCACAAGCTTTGTCGGCTCTAGATTCAATTGCCTTAGCTTTTCCAATGAGCGGACAATTTCCTCGACACCGGACGACTGGTCACGGGTGATAAACACCACGTTGTCCGTAAAGGAGAGCAACCGGCCAAGTACTGCGTTTTCGGTGATGGGAGGAACGAGAATAACTATTTGGTCATACAAATCGCTCAACGCCGCTGTCCCGGACCACATGTTGTGTGAATCGAACAGATCGACAGGCACCTGATCATCAACCGAGGGTCTCACGTATTTGACCTTGTCTGCGATTTCGACTGTTTCTTGTGTCATCAACAATGCGTTGCCCAACAACAGCGGCAAGCCGTATTGGGACCTAGCGCGAGGCAACAGGTCCGCGACCGAGGGGTCATCCGTCGGATCGATATCTATGAGCAAGACACGCAAGCCGTCCTTGGCCGCGGAAACAGACAGGCACAGAGTGACAAAGGCGGATTGGTCGGTTTGTGAGGACGAGGTAATCACCATCCGTGCCGAGCCGTCCTGCGACAACCGATCCATCAGAACCGACAAAACATGCCGGGCGCCTTCGGCCCGAGGGTCGGGTGGCATGCGTTGATCGAACAATGCGATCAGTTCGGAAATGCTGTGGCGCGCCGCGCGGGGAAACTGAGGAAAGGCCAATGCCCCTTGCAGCCCAAGCGCAGGGTGAACGGACCGGCGGACGAACAGCCGCTTGTTCAGCATTTCCCGCAGAAGGATGCAAATGAACGCAATGACCAGCGCGCTGGCAAAGCTGCCGGCCAGAACCGTATTTCGGTTTGGAAGCGCAGGTTCAAGCGGCGGCTGCGCGACTGAAATCTGACGCGCCAAAGGTTCCATCAATCCGGCATGAACCGCCAGATCACGGTTGCGTTGAAACAGAATCTGGCGTCGGGCCAATAGATCTTCAAGCCGTTGTTCCAACGTTATACGCTCTTGCGCCGCTTTCGAACGTTGCTCAAGCTGCGCTTGCACGCGTTCCGCGCGCTGTTCAAGCTGCTCGATCTCGGATTGGGGTGCATCGCTTTCAGATAAGAACCGCAATCGGACCAAAACATTTCGAAGCTCGGCAGACAGGGCGGTGCCTTCAACGTCGTCATCCAATTGATTGGAGAGGATGAGGTTGGACAACTCAGTTTCGATGCCGGAAATTTCTTCCTCTAACTCGCCCATTCGATCAACAAGCAAGTCGATTTTCTCATGCGCGCTGCTTTGCTGAATCTCGAGCGTCAGATCAATGTAAGTCCGCGCGATCTCGTTGGCGATATGGGCGGCTCGGGTTGGGTTCGTGTCGTGAACCTGAATCCCGATCCCCAGCGTGTTTCGGTAAGGTGAAACGACATAGCTTTCCAGCAGTTTAGACGTTGTTTCTGTCAGGTTTTCAATGGGCGAATATGCGTCAGCAAGGCCGCGCATCAAAAGCGGATTATAGGTTGGGTCTTCATCAAGCCCCAATCGCTTGACGACTTTCTCAGCAAAGTCCCGGGAGCGGATAATTTCCACCTCGGTCTGCATTTCCGACAGCGCGACCTCGAGGTTCGCGATCGGCCTAAGGTCCGCCCGGATCGTGACCCTGCGGTCATCCAGAACAATGACGGATCCGGTGACGTATAGTCTGTCCTTGAACATGACGACCAAAACAGCAACCAACATGATCGCCGCAAACACCGACAGAAACAGGACCAGATTGCGTCGCACGATTGCACGAACGCCGACCAGACCAAGACGTTCGACCTGATCCTCATCCAGCTGCATTTCGCTGGTCCTGTCCGGTATAGTGTTCGAGATATTCACCCGGTCTGACCTTCTCTGTCTCTCGGCGCTTTCAGGGCCTTAGACCGCATCGTCGATTGTTTCGTCCCACTCTGCAAGAATGTTGTCTGGTGCCAGCCAGACCCGGCTTTCCATATCCGCATCCCGCATTCGTTGTAGCAACTCAGGAGAATTGGACAACCGAAGCACCGCCTGCGCCAATGCGTCGACATCTTCCAACGGGACCAAAAGGCCATTCTCTTCTGGCCGGATCAATTCGCGCGGCCCATAGGGGCAGTCAAATGAGACGATGGGCAGGCCCGTAACGCTTGCTTCGGCCAGCACATTTGGAAACCCTTCGTAGCGGGATGGGAACACCAGGATATCCGCGCCATCCATCCATTCCCCCGGCGCCGGGCTTGGACCCGGCAGTGAAACAACATCCGTCAAATCCAGACGATCTCGCTGAGCTTCCAGCGCTTTTCGCTCTGGCCCCTCACCATAAATGGTCAGCCGCGCCTGCGGATTGCCTTTCAGAATCTTGGGCATCGCCGCAAGCAGCAAATCGAACCCTTTTTGCCGGTCCAGTCGCCCCACCGCAACCAGGTTACTTGTCCCAGTGCCCAAATGCTCGCGGGCGCCGGCCGGCAAGGAGCAGGGATTGGAAATGATCCGCGCCTTGCGCTGGATCGCTCGTGGCAGGTCTTCGCTGGCTCTTTGCGTTTGCATGACCACCGTGCATGCACGCCGGGCCAGCAGGTTTTGGGCGTGGCGCCACAACGGATGGGCAGATTGCGCACGCGGGTTATTGCGCTCGGAAATAATCACCGGCGTAGGCCGATCCAATGTCGCCAGAAGCGTCAGAACATTGATCTTCGTCAGAAAGGTGACAACCACATCCGGCGAGACGTCCTGAACCACCTTGCGAATATGGCGAAACCGATCCAACTGCCCGCCATTCGCGTCGGCCACATGCAAGGTCACGTCGTCTGGATAAGGGAAATACGATCCAGCCTCGGGCATGGTCAGGCCCGCGACGTGTACCTCGTCTCCACGCTCCAATCGGTGCGCAGCCAATATCGAGACAATCTTCTCAGCTCCCCCTGCCCCGAACCCGCCCTGAATGATCAACAGCTTCACGCGGGACTATCCTGACATCTTCTTGCGCGGCTCTTCGGCCTCGCGCAGCGGCGCAGCCGTCTGGTCATTCGGACCGGGTCGATTAAGCTCATGTTCAATGATTGGCCGGTTCAGGTCCTTGGACTGCAAGAAGATGCGCCCGATATATTCGCCCAGGATACCCAAGAACATGGCGTTCAGCGTCATCGACAGCAGCAAAAGGATGGTCGTTGTCGCAAAACCCGCAGGCCAGTCATGGCCAAAGACAACCTTGGCGATCAGATAACCGACCATCAGCAGGAACATTGAAAGCCCAACCGTCAAACTGATCATCGAGGCCAGACGCAGAGGCAAAAGCGAATGGTTGATCAGCCCATCTACGGCCAGTGACAGCATCGCGCGGAAAGGGAATTTCGATTCCCCCGCAGTGCGCGCCGCACGGTCATATTCGAACCCAACTTGATTGAACCCCATACCGCTGATCAGACCCCGAACATAGGGTGATCGATCATCGACGCGGCGCAGCTCATCCAGGATGCGTCGATCCGTCAGACGAAACTCACCCGCGTTTCGCGGCAAATCATCGTCGCTGATCATGTCAATCAGCGCATAGAAACCACGGCGCGCGGCCGCCACAACCGGTCCGTCTGGCAGGCTGCGGCGGATGCCATACACAACGTGGTTCCCCTGTCTCCACAGGTCCAGCATCTGAGGGATCAGCTCGGGCGGATCCTGCATGTCGCAATCCAATTGAACAGCACAAGCTCCATTGGCCGAGCGATATGCTGTCAAGACCGAGGCCTGATATCCCATGTTCCGGGCAAACCGGATGACCCGGACGCGCGGATCGGCTGCCGCCATTTCGGACAGAATCTCATAGGTTCGGTCTTCGGAATGATTGTCGGTAAAGATGATCTCGGGCTCGTACCCGTCCAAACCGTCGAACACCGCGATGACCCGGTCATAGGCCATCTGCACGTTTTCTTCTTCGTTGTAGGCAGGAATGAGGATTGAAACGAGTGTCATGTTACCTGTCCTGTGACTTTGACGCCGGGAGTATGCCGCTTGGCCCAATCTACCGTGGTCTTCAAACCTTCTTCTAAGGCCGCTTTTGGCGCCCAGTCATAGCAGGATTTCATCAATCCCGGATGGTTTATCAAGTCGATTGCCGGGCCGCTTGCCGTGCCAAATTGCAGCAGTGCTGCGGGTGTTTCGGTCAATCGCTGCAAGATCAATGCAACTTCGCGGACCTTGGTTGGGATGCCAGTGCTGATGTTTACGACTGGTCCTGCTGCCAATGGATCAGAACCCAGCAGAAGCAAACCACGCACAACGTCATCCACATGGATCAGATCCCGTGCATCTTCCGGTCTGCCAATTTGCGCGGTGCGATGGTTCAGCAGGTTGTCGATGAGATAGGGAACAAGCTGCTGCCCCGTCTGTCCCGGCCCATAGGTCAAGGACAGGCGCGCGGTGACTGCCGGGAACGGCAACCGAGGTTGGAGCATCTCAAGGTACTTGGTGCCGGTCAGCATTGACGTACCGTAGCTGTCTCGCGGCTTTTCACACTGCGTTTCGACGTATGGAACAGGGTTTTCACCGTATTCCGCAATCGTTCCCAGCCGGACAAATGCACCCGGAGGTGCTGCGCAACTCGCCGACGCGTGCAAAACGTTCAAAAGACTCTGGACGTTTTCATGTAAGCTGTCGGCAGCGTCAGACAAATCTGCGACAGCCGGAATGCGGGTTCTGGCTGCAGCGTGAAACACCAAATCGGGCCGACAATCATCGAACGCGTTCTGGATGTCTGTGCTGGTGGTCAGGTCTACTCGGCGCAAATCAACGGCTGACGACATTTCACCCAACCGGTCCGTAGACGCTGTCGGCCGCACAAGTGCGGTCACATGATCCCCACGGGCAGCGCATGCGCGCACCAGATGAGAGCCGATGAAACCGTTTGCGCCAGTAACCAGAACACGCATCATAACGTCTTGTCCGGGCGCCAATAATGTCCCAAATGTCTAAACATACCCATCTCTGCCTGCGCTATCGTCGCAATCTTATTGTGCGCCTTGATAGTGCGTAACGGCCTCTTTTGGTTTCAACACAGTGTCGGACTTCCGGCCCAGGAAAAACACCCCACTTGCGCCATCAACCCGATAAGGTTCCGGGATCAGACGGTCGAGGTACTGCGCCCAGAAAACGCAAAGCTTGGCCACTTTTCCTGCCGTGCGCGACCGGAACAACCCCCGAAACAGATAGTCCACGGACCACATGAATTGCACGCCCGGCCCGGCACTGGCCCCCGAGTCGATGCGTTCGAACGCGCGGAACAGATAGCGGTGCCCGCTTTCGGTGAACCGCGTGAAATCATAAGGGCCTTCGTGTACCTGCTGGAGAAAAGGCGTTTCCGCATAGATCAGACCACCTGGTTTCAGCACCCGGTGAATCTCGGACGCCACCTGGCGCGGGTCAAGCACATGTTCCAGCACAGCCTGAACGACCACACCGTCAAAGACATCATCCTGCATCGGAATGTCATGAGCATCCGCCACGAACTGAATATTCGGCGACTGATAGATGTCAAAGGCAAAGATCTGGACTTTGGGATCGTCATACAGTTTTCCCATCCCCTGCCCAACGCTGCCGCCGCCCACGATCAAAACACGAGGGTTTGGGTTTAGTGCCTTCATCTCGGACACAAACCGATCCACGTTACGCAAAGTGACCTGCTTGATCGGCGAAGCTAATCGTTTCAGGAACTTGATCGGGCCACGATACGCTGGTCGGTGGATCTGGGATTCAACCTCGATATCCGTTGGTTTAGGCGGCTCAATGACCGAGTCTTCATAGCGTACAAAAACCGGCACCCCGCCGTTGACGGCGCAAGGGCCAGACCCTTGCTTGAAGTCGTCCCGGATCAGATCCTTGATCGCCTCGGTCGGGGCCAGTGGCATCAGGATGCCTCCCGCGAGAGACCGGCAGCATGAGGGGCCAAGAATTCAGTCACCTTTTCATGCATATAGTCGATCTGAGGCTGGGTCAGGCCATGGTGACACGCCAACAGGATACCGCCTCGCATAACCGAATCCGATACCGGGTAGCCCGCTGGATCGCTGCGATACTCCAAACCTTTCATAGCCGGTTGGCGCAGAATGTTGCCGGTAAAGACCGGGCGGGTCTGGATGTCGGATGTTTCCAGGAAAATCTGCAACTGGCGCCGCGTGAATGGTGCGTTCTCGCGGATGGTCAGCGGGAAGGCCAACCAACCTGTACGAGAGCCCGGCAGTTGTTCCGGCAGAATGAACCACTCTTCGTACTGCGCAAAGAACGCACGGTGGGCATCATATGCCTCTTCGCGAACCTTGATGTTGTTGTCCAGCTTGCCCAGTTGCACCAACCCGAACGCCGCACTCACTTCCGAGGGTTCCAGGTTATATCCTAGCGCTTCGAACAGGAATTTCGCATCATATTCAATGCCATCCAACTGTACGTTAAAGCGGTTTTCAATAGCCTCGGATTCCACAAACAGCGATGAGCTGCGCCCCCAGGACCGCATTAGCAGCGCTTTGCGAGCAAGCTCGTCATCATTCACACACAGCATACCGCCGTTGCCTGCGCCGTTGATGACGTGGCTGCCATAAAAGCTGGTGGTCGAAATGTCAGAGTATTTACCGGTACTGACGCCTTCCATCGTGGCGCCCAGCGTATCGGCGCTGTCCTCGATCACTTTCAATCCATGTGCATCCGCCAACTCGCGTATCTTGCGCCAATCAGGCAGGTTACCGATCAGCGATGGGATCATAACGGCAGACGTATTCGACGTGATCATCCGTTCGATTTGATCCACGTCGATGTTGTAGGTGCCTTCTGCGGCATCCACAAAAGCGGGCACCAGACCCTGACGCACCAAAGGCGCAACGGTTGTGGCAAAGGTCAGCGCGGGCGTGATAACCTCACTGCCTTTGGGCAGGTCCAGAATTTCGACCGCCAAATAGTTTGCTGATGAACCCGAATTGGTCATAATCCCGTGCGATTTGGCGAACAGAGTAGATACTTTCTCCTGCATTTCGCGCACTTTGGGGCCCATTTGGGTAGATGTCTTCAAAACCTCAACAACGGCATCAATCTCTTCCTGGCCGTGTACAGTCTGCCCGTAATTCACTCTCATTAATCTTACTCCTAAAAATGCCGCTTACTGCGCTGCGACCGTCGGGCGGTCTGGTTCTACTGATGATATCAGGCGTTCAAAATGGTCGATCTGCGTATTTGTGATCTGCGCCATTTTACCGCCTGTGGCATGTGCCTTGTACCAATCTGCGGTCAGATTGATTGCGTCCTGTAATGTCAAGCGCGGGCGCCAGCCCAACCGGGTCTGCGCCTTTGTGCTGTCCAGCCGAAGAATGCCGGCCTCGTGTGGCGCGTCGGAGACCTGGTCTGCGAAGTCGAACACCGGCGCGCCTGCCCCCCAGGCGCGCTGGATCATGTCGGCCAACTGCCTAACATCAACGGTGCTGGAGACATCGGGGCCAAAATTCCAAGCCCCGGCATAGTTTTGCCCACCCGTCAGCATTTTTTCGGCAACCTGCAGATAGCCAGAGACCGGCTCCAGCACATGTTGCCAAGGTCGAACGCTCGCCGGGTTGCGGATCACAACCGGGTCGCCCTTAGACCATGCCCGAATGATATCCGGAACCAAACGGTCTTCACCCCAATCACCGCCGCCAAACACGTTCCCGGCACGCACAGTTGCCAGCCTGGGACCGTTGGGGTCGGAAAAGAACGAATGCGCATACGACTGTGCAACAAGTTCGGTTGCAGCTTTCGAGGCGCTATAGGGGTCTTTGCCACCCAAAGGATCGCTTTCGCGATAGCCCCAAACCCACTCGCGATTGTCATAACATTTGTCGCTGGTGATCACGATCACCGCCTTTAGCGACGGCATCTTACGGGCGATTTCCAGGACGTTGGCCGTGCCTTGAACATTCGTTGCAAATGTCTCAGCCGGTTCGCGATACGATTTCCGAACAAGCGGTTGGGCCGCCATGTGAAACAGGATTTCGGCATCCACCCCTGCCAGTGTTTCCGATAGTTGGGCGGGGTCCCGGATATCGTCGAAACGACTATCGGTCGCTGCGCCGATGTCGCAGGCTTCGTACAAGGACGGTCCCGGCTCTGGCGGCAGCGACAGACCGGTCACCCTAGCCCCTAGGCGCTGCAGCCAAAGCGACATCCAGCCTCCTTTAAAGCCACTATGCCCCGTCACAAGGACGCGGCGGCCATTAAACTGGCCGCCGAACATCTGAGTCTCATGAGCCGTCATTTTGCCCTCAAATTGCAACCGGGTATTCAGCCGAGGCTTGCTCACCGAATTGCATCCAGGGAGGCGTTTCTTCCTCGCTCAGTGCGTTCAGGGCGTTGCGGTCACGGATTGTGTCCATCGGATGCCAGAACCCGTCATGGCGGTATGCCATCAGCTCTCCGTCGCGGGCCATCTGAGACAGCGGCGACTGTTCCAATGGTTCTGTATCATCAACCATGTAGTCCATGACGCCCGGTTCAAACACGAAGTACCCGCCGTTAATCCAGGTCTCGCGCCGGCGTACTTTTTCAGTAAACGCATCCACACGATCGCCCTTCAATTCGATATTCCCGAACCGAGCAGGCGGTTGTACGGCGGTCACCGTTGCCAGTTTGCCGTGGGATTTGTGGAAATCGAGCAGCGCGTTGATGTCGATGTTACCCAAACCGTCAGAATAGGTGCACATGAAAGTCTCGCCCGGGTTCATCCACTCTTTCAAACGTCTGATGCGCCCGCTGGTCATGGTATGGGCCCCGGTGTCGACCACGGATACATTCCAGCCACCCGGTGCAGATGGCACCAGCTTCAACTCTCCGGTATCGAGAGCCACTGAGATGTTATTCGCAATCAGGTGGTAGTTGGCAAAGAACTGCTTCAGCAGCAGCGCCTTGTATCCGGCGGCCACGACGAAGTCGCGGTGCCCGAAATGGCTGTAAATATCCATAACGCGCGCGATGATGGGTCTGCCGCCAACCTCGACCATTGGTTTTGGAATCGCGACTGTTTCTTCGGCGAGCCGTGAACCCAGCCCTCCTGCCAGAAGAATTGTTTTCATTCGTGCTACTCCCTCAAATAAACCTTTTCAAAAATCTACACTTTCACGTTGGAGCTCGGGGTGTTTCCGCCAACGAGTCATGAGCGGGTTTGGTGCTGCTCCGTCGTCATTCTGCCGCATCTGCGCGTCTTAAGTATATCACACCTTCGCCATAGCGGTTGTTTAACCCGTCTTTTTGCACTGCAGCGTAGCCATTTTCGTTCGCATATCGCAACAATGGGGCCTCAAGATCAGAATCATATCCTAATAGGAATGCTGAAGGTGGATTGGAATCAAACAGTGCCGGCAGGTCTTTTTCACCGGCCATAACGTATTGCTGAGCCAATTCAGGGTCGGTGTAAGGCGCGATGCGATAGGCAAATGGCCCGGTCGCCAATTCAGCATAGACAGGTAGGTGTGCTTCCAGCGGGTAAAGCGGCATAAATGTTGCGACCGGCCCGTCAGGAGTTGCGCTATCGGCGACAGCGTCGCGCAGGGCAGCCCCGCCTTTTGCGATCCGAGCCGACGTGAAGCTATCCGGCTTCGCCAGACTAAGGAGCCCGGGGGCAAGCCGGGGGGCACCCAGCAAGAACAACAATGCAAATCCTGCAAGACAAAGCGGAACAACCTGCGCTCGTTTTTCGTCAGGCAAGAGGCGATAGATAAAAGCGGCAAGCAAAGGCACCGCGATCAAAGGCTGGATGTAATACTGTGGGAAGCCCGGTGTCGGCACAAAGCTGAACAGTGCGGTCATGCCAAGCACCGCCAAAACCACAAGGATCTGACCCAGTCCGTTACGCTTTTGTGTCGATTTGGCTGCGCTGAGCACGCCAAGAAAGAACAAGATCATCAGGCCGATCAAGGCTGCACCGCTGAACCATGTCGCATAAGCAAGCTGGATCTTTTTGCCCAAGCCCATGGCCAGACCGGGTTCTGAGGCTGCATTGGCCTGCCAATAAGCAATATGTGGCCCGGTATGAAACTTCAAAACATGTGCCAAAAACCCGGAAGGGTCCGCGGCAAGATACCAAAACAACGGCAAAGCGCCGACCAAACCGCCGATCAGCACCGGCAGAACGACGGAACGCAACCGGTCAGAAAAAGGCAGATGCCACGGCAGCAGGAAAGCGGCGACCGCGACGGGTGGGATGAAAATCACCGCGCTGACTTTTAGGCCTGCTGCAATAGACAAGAGCAGACCAGATATCAGCAACTGAGCAAAGCGGGGTCGGTCCCGTAGTGTTTCGACAATAAACAGCCCTAGGCCCCATGCCGCAAATGGCAAAGGCAACAGGTTGTTACTGGCGGCCATACCGGCCTGGGTTTGAAGTGTTTCGTTGACGACCAAAACCACGACAAAGAACACTGACAACAGCGCTGAACCTGATATCCGCCACGTTGCCCAGCTTACGCCTGAGGCCAGCAAAAGCCAGGCGCAGAACTGGCCAAAGCGCGCGGATGCCAAAAGGCCCTCACCTCCGAATATCAGATAAAACCCCCGATAGAACCAAGCTGAGTTTGGGACGTGATTATAGAAGAAATCTCCGTAAAGGCTTGAGTACCCCAGTAATTCCGCTGGCGGCACAAACATCAACTCGTCTCGGCGCAAGCCATACCCCATGATGCGCCCGTAAAGTGCTGCAAACAAAATGACCAGAACACCCGCAATCAGAACGCGCGTGAATACGCTGCCAAAAACCGCTCGGGCTGAAGTGCCTGATGTGTCGTTGTGGTGATCGGCATCCAGCATGGAATCTGCAGACTGCGTCATGGCGTTATCTCCTGCAGGCTTGGGTGCAGAGCGCGGGAGATCAGTATGTATGACAAGACAACCGTTGGCCCCAATGCAATGGCCTGAGCCAGATAGGGATCAAGGCCCAATTGCAACAGAGCCCATAAAAGAAAGGCGTTAAAGGCGTAAATCACAACATAAGACACGGCATAATGTGGCAGACGACCATAGCCTTGCACATAGAACACATAGCGACCATGCACCTGAAAATTCCAAAGCACGCCAACAACAAACTGTATCACCAATGCCAACTGAGGGTGCGCACCAGACCACACAAGGCCCGCAAATACGGTGTAGCCAAACATCGTATTTACGACACCGGCACCCAAGAATCGCAGGATTTGGTGCCACCTCTGCTGGGTGGGGCGATATGCGCCAGAGTGACTTAGTCCTGACATTCCAATAACTCGCTCAAAAGAGCCCTTATTCACTCGTACTACACACAGCGGCGGGGTCGGGCCGGCAGAAAAAATGCATTAGACTATAATTTTAGCAATTGCCGACGGTTTCCAACGACTCTCGGGTTTGAAAGCCGTTCACCACATTCTTGGACGAGATCGCTGGAACTGCAGGCTTTGCCGGACGGTTCGTCAGATCCTTCGCTTCGATTGGGCGCAATCCGTTGGCACCGTAACCCGGCACCAGCTCTTTCAGCAATTTCTTGACGGCGAGGTCGTTTCCTTCATGCGCGGCCTGTTCCAACTTGAGGATCATGGCGCGCAGGCGCGCAGCTGACACACCTTCGGGAATTGCCGAAGACACGCCTGGAATACCACTGTCACGGTGTTCTTCGGTGACGTCGAACAACTCTTCATAAAGCTTTTCACCCTTACGGATGCCGATGAACTTGATGTCGACATCTTTGTACGGGACCAGACCGGCAAGGCGTATCATACGCTCTGCCAGATCGACAATCTTCACAGGGCGTCCCATATCCAGAACAAAGATCTCACCATGGCTGTCTTCAAGATTTAGACCTTTGGCTGCAGCAACCAGGGTCAACTGGACCGCTTCACGGATCGTCATGAAGTACCGTTCCATCTTCGGATCGGTAACTGTCAGCGGACCACCTTCGGAGATCTGACGTTGGAACAACGGGATAAGCGAACCAGAAGAACCCAGTACGTTACCAAACCGAACCGAGAAGAAGCGGGTTTCTTCGTCAGTCTCGTTGGTTACGCGGTCCTGTGCTTGCGAGTAGAACTCGGCAACACGCTTGGTTGCGCCCATAACGCTGGTGCTGTTCACGGCCTTGTCGGTTGAAACCTGAACCATCGCAATTGCGCCCACGTTGCGGGCGGCATCGGCGACATTCCGTGTGCCAATCACATTGGTCAAAACACCCTCACACGGGTTCAGTTCCACCATCGGCACATGCTTCAGAGCAGCCGCGTTAAACACCAGCTCGGGACGATGACGTCCAAAGATCGAGTTTACACGGTCGGCGCTGCGAATATCGGCAACATAGATACGGCGCTTCACTTCAGGGAAGTTCTGGCCCAGATCCATATCAATCGAGTAGGCATTGTATTCGCAATTCTCGATCATGACGATTTCAGCCGGTTCAAACGAGGCGATCTGACGGGTCAGCTCGCTTCCAATCGAGCCACCTGCACCGGTGATCAGAACCCGACGTCCCTCGAACATCTCACGCAGCATCGAGCGTTCAACCGCCTTTTGCGGGCGATCCAGAATATCTTCGGGGTTTACGGTACGGATGCCCGAGCTTTCGGTACCCAACTCTTCCAAACCGGTCAGACGAGACACAGTGATGCTGTTGGCTTCGGCCCAGCGGGTCAGCTTGCGGATGCCATCACTCTCAAAGTGAGTCACGGGCTCCGTCAGCAGCAGGCGCTGGGGCAACGTTTCGCTGAACTTTAAACGCTCGATGACGACATCCGCATCCAGCAACGAGCCGATGATCTTCACATCATGAAAGTAAAGGCCTTGGGTGTTGCGGGCGTCATCGATGATGCCAACAGGTTCGTACTTAGACTCCGTATTGCTCAGAGAGCGAACAAACAGATCGCAGCTGGCACCGGTACCCACCAGAATCACCGGAATTTTACCATCTGCACGTGTCGAACACCCTTGCACTTTGCGCTTGAACTCGGTGCTACGCGCCAGAATGCGCAGGCTTCCCAAGGCCGGAACGATCAAGAAAAATTGGATGACATACACAGCCAGTGGCACCTGAGCCGTAATCTGAACTGCCAGACCCAGCAA
This sequence comes from uncultured Ruegeria sp., assembly GCF_947504215.1. Classification (GTDB taxonomy): domain Bacteria; phylum Pseudomonadota; class Alphaproteobacteria; order Rhodobacterales; family Rhodobacteraceae; genus Ruegeria. Next base: position 47,569 of record NZ_CANNGO010000007.1, read on the forward strand.
GGCCAGCGTCCCAACACACAGTGCGGATGCACGAACAATCAAGGAAACATCACGCAAAGACGTCGAGCGTGTGTGGCGCTTGTAAATCCCTGACATTGGCAAAATCGCCAACGCGACAAGGCACGACATAAGCACCAAGGGCACCAATACGGCCGCTGGCTGGGCCGGCAGCACGCCGCCATTTGCGAGCACCACCGCCACGACAACGGAAATCGCCGAAGCAAGCACATCACCAATCACCAGACGGCGGTTCGCTCTCAGCTCATTAAGTTTTTGCTTTATTATGGACCCCAGGTCACCCAGCTTCAGCTCGGCCTCGGCCGCGCTATCATTAACGGATCCATTTTTGAGCTTAACCAACTCACGCTCATACATACTCTGAACTCCGGCGTACAAATTGCCCAACTACCAATCGACTCAAATTGACGGACCGATAAACAGCCGTTCCGCCTCAAAAGCCGCACTCATTCGCCAACACCCACATGGCGCCAGCAAGTTTGACTTATTTCGGTAAAAGTCCCCCACAACGGTCCAAGTACAAGAAATAACAGTACCCGAAACCAAGACCCCCTTCTCACTCATACAAACCAAACTAATATTCAAACCAACCGAATACATCGGCCAATATCGTCTAAATATAGCGTTAACGTATCACAGCGATAGCCGGATCAAAACGCTTTTTTAACATTCTGGACATCATTTGACCAAAGAAATGTCCAATTTCCCAGTGTTCGCTTGCTGTTCACTCTGTTTATGAACACCGGAACCAAAGCTCGCTAGTCAGATACGAGAGTGCCAACACTGGGCTTTTGTTTCCACTTCGGAAACTTAGCGGACACATGATCATGAGAAGCACTCAGTTGATTCGCTCCGGCTGGTGGTTTTGAGCCCCGGCCCACGCATGGCTGACACCCGGATCATGCTTTTCGATCCGGGCAATGTCTTCGGCATAAAAGTCGCCCATGCGCTCAGCTAAATCGTCAGTCAGAGCAGGATATTCCACTTGCCGAGCGACAGCGTTGCGCAAGGATCGAACCGGCCAAGTGTTGCGCACAGGGTCCAACACGAAGCGAACAGGCGCTAACGCTTTGCGCAGAGGCAGCGGAACCATTGCTTCGTTCTTGTCTTTCACCTTCTTTTTTACAGGCGGCTCCAACATGTCCCTGAGGTTTAGGTGCGCCCTGACTTTCTCTAGGTTACCCTTTGGGTTTGCGCGGACGTCTTCGAACGCCAGCAACAAAACCTGATCGGCCGGGAACAGATCATAGAAACGGTCGAGGTGATGGGCATAGCGACCGTCCGATAGAAACCGACCATTCGCAGCCCGGGCCGGATCAAGGTAGTCTTCAATTCGGCCAGTGACTTCGCCACGACGAAACAGCATGCAATAGTCGGAATAGGCCCTTTGCACCGGGTCACGCATCTGCAGGACCAATCGGGCATTGGGGGCAAAATCACGGATGCGCTGAGCGGCCTCGGGCACAGTCAGGTAGGAGTTTGATTTCTCGCCGATCAAGCCCGAAGTATCGCACCCTTCAAACTGCTTCCGATACCAGCCGACCCCCCTATCATATTCGCGGGAAAAAAAGTGCAACTCAGGACCCGGCATGTAAATGGCCGGCGTTTGCGTCAGCGACTGCTGCAACCACGTCGTGGCGCATTTTGCAGCACCAATAATCAGAAAATCGACAGGGCGGTCATCGGGCAACGTCATGATAAAAACTCGTACACTAGAACTTTTGGGGTCGCCCCCGGCAAACTAAAGTCATCAATTTGAGGTCAGAACAGTTCGTCTGACAACTTCGATTGTATCACCAGGCTGGACAAGATCAGTGCCCGTCACGCGTTGTGTTTGGCCATCAACGCCACGTGTCACAACAAATTCTATGATCGTTTCGCTGGCTACATCATCTTCACTGAGCAAGCCCGCCGCCGCCAGCTCACCGTGCAGGGTTGTTGCTGTCTCTAACCTTGTCTTCAGTGACGCCAGCTCGCTTTCCACGCTGTTCAACTGAACCAGCGTGTCCGAGCGCGCGTTATCGTCCAGCTCCAGCGCGTCTCGTTCCGCACGGTTCAAATCCTGCCGAGCGACCAACAGCGCAACTTCCTGATCCAGTCTTTTCGATTCAAGATCATTCAGCTGATTGGTCATAGTTGTGACCCTGTTTGAAACTGTCAGACCCTTTTCCTTAAGCGAGTTCAGGTTTTCGAGTTCTTTGCTGACATTTGCGATTTGGATGTTGCGTAGTTCCAGCTGGGTCGTCAGGCTGGAAATCTGCTCTTTCAGAAGGTTTTGTAGATCTTGTATGCGTTCGCCTACACCTTCGCGTGCGGACATGGTTGCCTTCAGTATCTCGCCTTCAAGCCCCGTCGGAGGTTCAGGCAGCTCTCCACTATTCTCGTCGCTTTCCAAAATTGCCAGATCCGCAACCAACCGTTGCTTTTCCTGCTCCAGCTCTCCGATCTGCGTCGACAGCAAGCGAATTTCGCCACCCATGCGCAGAATCTGGAAATCATTGCTTGACGAAAACTCAATCGGTGGCCGGATAGTGCCGCCCGCCAAGGCCAGCACCTGCTGCGCGGTAATCCCGAAATGAAAGTCATACGCGCCCGGCGAATTTACGTCGCCAAGTACGTAAATGGGCAGGTGGCCCACAACTTCCAGCGCGATCCTGGGCGGCTCTGCCATGCCGATCTGACGGCGGAACTTCAGTTCCAGCAGCGCGGCCAGTTCCGCCAGGGTGTGCCCTTCGGCTTCAACCTGACCCACTAGCGGAACCATCAAAGTCCCGTCTCCGGTGATCGAGTACTCGCCAGTCACACCATCCCAAGTCACATATGTCGTAGAGGCTGAATCCCAGCGCATCGCCTTGAGAGACACCCTGTCCTGCGGCAACAAGCGATAGCCTTCGGCCAAGACCGAGCTGGCCGCCATCGCAAAAATCAAAAGGAATATTCTGAAACAGCTGTTCAAAATCTTGTCTCCCAACTCACTAACGCTGCAGGGCGTGCGACCATTTCCAGATGATCAGACAAAACTCTGCGGTACCAATTCTTACACAATGATCAAAACCGATCGACCAATCACGTGCTGAAAAAACTCTGGGTCATCGCCTATGTCAAGAAAGCTAGTGTCTGCCGACCTGACTGACAAGGGCAACAAGCTTTCTCGTCACGAGTAACCCGCCTTGCTGTAGTCACTATAATAGGAATAAGTCCCGTAGCCGTATTTGCGCTGCTTGTCTAAATCCACATCATTGATAAGCGTCGCCGTGGCCTCGATCCCGTGCATATCCAACTTTTCGAATGCGTCCTGCAATTCTTCAAGCCGCGTACGCCCCCAACGAACGACAAACAGTGTCCCATCGATCAGCGACCCGACCCTGCAGGCATCGTTGACCACAAGGATTGGTGGCGTATCCACCAGAACCAGATCATAGCTGGGGTCAATGCGTGACTTAAGCTCACTCAGGAGCGCGCTTTCGTCTTTGACTGATGCGTCCGAGCGGACGGCAACGTTGAGAAGCGAAATAGAGTCTTTTGGCAGTCCTTCTATTTCCAACGCCTTTGGTCTTACTTTCCCAGACGCCGCGTCCTCTAGCGAATTTATCGAATGCACGGCGCCGAGCGTGCGGCTGGCGCCTAACCTGTAGGAATCCAGATCGAGAACCAGAACTTTCAAACCTTCACGGGCAGCCGCCAACGCAATAGAGACGGCGACGGTTGATTTTCCTTCGCTCGGAAGGCCAGACGTCACCAAGACAACCCGCCCCAGACCTTCGCGATTGAACCAAAGCGTCAAAAAGTTTCGCAATGCTTCGGCATACGGTGAGCGCGGGTTATCCACAAAAAACGGGACAAGTTCCTGTTTTTTATCCCATAGTTTGCGTCTCTTGATTTTAGGCAAAAAGCCGTAATTCACAGCGCCTACAGACGCACTGATTTGCCCGTCGCTCCAGATCCGGGTGTTCATCGCTTCAAGCAGAGCGACAAGAAGCACGGACAAAAATGCACCGGCAAAAATGCCGCCGCCCAAAATCACGACCGGGTTAGGCCAGAAAGGTCGGGACGGGATACGGGCAATTGTGACTTGACGCGCGCCTTCCGAAACAAACTGCAGCTGGGTTTCAAGTTCATTCAATCGTTCAATTGAACTTTGGTACCGCGACCGCAGAAGCTCGAGCGATCGTTCCATGCCGATCAATCGCAGCTCGGCCCGGGAACGGATCAGAAGATCCGAACGTGCAAGATCCAGTTCGCCCTTTAACTCTTCTGCTTCGGTCGATGTGGGATCGTCACCCGACACCACATCATATATCGCCTGTAGCCTTTCAATATCAGCGCGTTGGCGGTCGGGTAGTGTCTCGTCATCAAGACTGTTTTCCCGAACAAACGCCGCCAACGCAATTTCGTCAGCGGATAGCTCTTCATTCAGCTGTGTGACACGGGTGCGCAGGAAGTCGATGGACCGGGTGATGCCAGCCTGACGATCCCGGTCGCTTTCGGCAATATAGGTTTCGGCGACAGTGTTGGCGATATCCGCGGCCAGTCGTGCATCATGGGATTCCGCATCGATCTTGATCGCCAAGCTCTCTCCCTGCCGTGCGATACTGTAGGACCCCAACAACTTGTCCACGACCTGCTCGCGCCGCAATTCTGGCGGCACCGGTTGATCCGGCGGCGGAGCCGGCATGAACTCGGTATTGGTGTATAGATCCATGTTCTGCGCTACATCTGCGGCAAACTCGCGGGATCTGAGGATATCAAGTTGGGTTTCGATCGCCACGCGCGACAACTCGAACGTTTCCAGCTGAACGTCGGTTGTGCGAACGCGGGTATCCAGCTGAGCCATCACAACGGTGGATTGAGCGCTATAGCTCGGCTCCAGCCGTTTCAGCACGTAATAAGCTACCACAAAAAACAGGATGCAAATCCCGATCATGAGCACCGCATGCCGCCGCAACACGGTCCAGATCATCGGCCGCGCAAATCGTTCGAATTGATTGGCCTGATAGGGTCGTTCAAGATTATCTGGCACTGCTCTTTCCAGTTAGTAAAACGTTGTTCCGACCTTGATCTGGGCGGCACATTTACGCGACCTTGGCCCAAAGAATCGGTTTCGTGTCATCCGGGAGTTAACCCACCTCGCCTCTTGCGATTGAACCGGTATCTGGTGACAATCGCAAGACACTGTTGGTGCTCTTAGTGTATTTGTCGGGACAATCCTAGAAAACAGAGGGCATTCGCACAAAACTGGGCAATTTGGTCCCGATTTCCACTCTCTTACCCTCAGATGCTGATGTCGGAAACAATTTCATTAAAACCCGTCGAATCGTTTATGATTTCTTGCAGGTCAAAGCGTCTCTCTCGGGGAACGACGCCCTGTATCACTTGATTCGCCGGACCCGGTTCAGCACTTCTTGCAAATCATATCCAATTCGAACACAGTGGGGTGCGCGTATCTTTTTCTTCACCCCTGCGTGCAGTTTTATCGTCAGCAAAGCTTGACGAATTTTTTTTGATTTTGATGTGTTGTGGCCCGCCGCGTGGTACTGAGTTGGATTGAAGTGTGAATAGAGTGCCCGAAATTCTGCTGTGCGTAGTCTTGGGTGTGGTGGCCCTGCCCTTTTTCCTGATCGCTTGCCTGATCGTGGTTGTTTCTGTGGGCACGCCGCTGATGTTTTCCCAGCCGCGCTGCGGGCGCGGAGGACAAATCTTCCGGTTGTTCAAACTGCGCAGTATGTCCGCGGCCCGTGGGCCCGACGGCGCATTGCTGCCCGATGAGCAGCGTCAAACCAAGGCGACGGCGCTTATCCGGCGGCTACGGCTGGACGAAATCCCACAGCTGCTGCTGATTTTGCGTGGTCATATGGCTCTGGTCGGACCCCGCCCCTTATTGCTCGAAACCATCGAAAGCTTTGGAACCGAAGGCCAGTATCGCTGCTCCGTTCGGCCCGGCCTGACAGGATGGGCACAGGTCAGTGGAAACACCAGGCTTAGCAATACAGAAAAACTGGGTTTGGATCTTTGGTATGTGGCGCATCGGTCAACCATGTTGGATCTGCGGATCATGGCCGAAACAATTGGTGTTGCGATTTGGGGCGAACACCGACGGATCGATCGCATTGAGGCAGCCGCCCGATGGCTGCAGGACCACCCCCCCGCAAAGACCAATCTACAGGGGTCACCGGCATGAAAACCATTCTAGTTGGTGCCGTTGAAACGTCGCATGCCGCTCTGGTGTCGATCTGCGCCGCGGGCCATGCGCCGGATCTGGTTATGACGCTGCCCCCTCATCTTTCGCATCGTCATTCCGATTTTGTAGATCTAAGCGGTGTGGCCAATCGTTATGGGGTGCCGATTGAATACATCGAGAAAACCAACGCCCCTGAAACGCTTGAAAAAATCGAGACGGTGCAGCCTGACCTGGTTCTGGTCATTGGATGGTCGCAAATTTGCGATGCAGCCTTTCGCGCCATTCCTCGGATAGGTTGTATTGGCTTTCACCCTTCGGCCTTGCCGCGCCTGAGGGGTCGCGGTGTGATCCCCTGGACCGTTCTTATGCAGGAACGCAATGTCGGATCATCGCTGTTCTGGCTTGGTGAAGGGGCAGATGACGGGCCAATCGCGGCCCAGGCCCGCTATGCGGTTGATCCTGACAAAGTCACCGCCCGAGATTTGTATGATCGGTCGCTGCGCGCGATCTCCGGCCTATTGCCACCCTTGCTGGAACAGATCGCCGTCGGCGATATCCCACGTGAGCCACAGCCGCAGACTGGCATCAGCGTATGCGCGCGCCGCCGCCCCGAAGACGGGCTGATCGACTGGTCCCGCCCCGCGACCGAAATTGACCGGTTGATCCGTGCGTCTGGCCCACCTTACCCAGGTGCCTTCACTCATGGGCCTGATGGCCGCCAACTGGTGATAACGCAATCCGCACCTACCGAACCCGATGGCTATTACATCGGGCTGCCTGGTCAGGTGCAGGCCATCAATGGCCAAGGCTTTACCGTAGCCTGCGGCGACGGCCGGTGTCTGGACATTCTGGAATGGTCCGGGGCTGATATTCCGCCAGCCATACATTCGAAATTGGGAAAGACAACATGATTACCACTGACTTACTCAGTGCTGGAGCTGGCCCCGCGCTGGTCATCGCCCCTCATCCAGATGATGAGGTACTTGGCGCAGGTGGCACGATAGCGCGGCTGGTCGATGCGGGCCGTGAGGTACACGTGGTGGTGGTCACCCGCGCAAAACCACCAAAATTTGAGGACGCTCAGACCGAAATCACACGGGCTGAAGCACGCCGGTCGCATGAGTTTCTGGGCGTGACCAAAACGCATTGGTTGGATTTCACGGCCGCCGAGCTGTCCGAGCAGCCGCATTCCGACCTGAACGCAGCCCTTGGCACATTGGTGCGCGACCTTGGCGCCGATCTGATCCTGGCTCCGCACCCTGGCGATATTCATATGGATCACCAGCTGACATTCCTGTCCAGCCTTGTGGCCAGTCGTCCACACCAGGATGATTATCCAGCGACCATTGCCGCCTACGAAACATTATCGGAAACAAACTGGAACGCCCCATATCTGACGCCGCCTTTCATACCCAATGTCTTTGTCGACATCTCGGATACGCTGGAACGCAAGCTAAAGGCGTTTGCCATGTTTGAAAGCCAAGCGAAGCTTCCACCGCATGAACGCTCGGTCGAAAGCATAAGAGCGCTGGCAACCTTGCGCGGCGCGACCGTGCATCGACATGCAGCCGAAGGGTTCGTGCTGGTGCGGACCGTCGTCTAACAGGAGGATTGAACATGCCTTCATGGCCCATCTACGATCAGGAACAGATAGACGCGGTCAGCCAGGTTCTGGCCTCGGGTAAGGTCAATGCGTGGACCGGTCCTGATGTGCGCGCGTTCGAAGAAGAATACCGCGCCTATACCGGGTCCTCTCATGCAATCGCGATGGCCAACGGCACCCTGACACTGGACGCCGCGATGCATGTGTTGAATCTGAACCCCGGGGATGAGGTGATTGTGACGCCGCGCAGTTTCATCGCATCCGCCAGTTCCGTGATGCTGGCCGGAGGCACGCCCGTTTTTGCCGACGTCGACCCGGTCACACAAAACCTGACAGTTGAAACGATTGCCCCGCTGATCACACCGCGCACGCGCGGGATCATTCCAGTGCATCTGGGCGGTTGGCCATGTGACATGGACGCAATCATGGATCTGGCGCGCGCTCATGATTTATGGGTGATCGAGGATTGTGCACAGGCCCATGGTGCGATGATTGATGACCGGCATGTTGGTACCATCGGAACCTTTGGATCGTACTCGTTCTGTCAGGACAAGATCATGACAACGGGTGGTGAGGGTGGCTTGCTGCTGACTAATGACGACGCTCTGTGGTCAAAGGTCTGGAGCTACAAGGACCACGGAAAAGGATATGACACGGTATTCAACACATCACATCCGCCGGGTTTTCGCTGGTTGCACGATTCAGGTCCGGGTACAAACCTGCGCATGACCGGCCCCTCCGCAGCGCTTGGTCGCGTGCAGTTGAAGCGGCTCAATGATTGGCGCGCCCACCGGACTGCAAACGCTGAACTGTTGGCCGACGCATTGTCCTTGTGCCCGGCATTCCGCGTGCCAGTTCCGCCCCAAGGGCTAACCCACGCTTACTATCGTTTCTATGCGTTTGTACGTCCGGAAGCATTGGCAACGGGTTGGTCCCGCGACCGGATAATTGCCGAGATTAGCGATGCCGGGTTCCCTGCATTCTCGGGCAGTTGTTCCGAGATTTATCTGGAAGAAACGTTCACTAAGAACGGGTTAGGTCCAGCCGATTATCTGCCCGTCGCGCGGGAGCTGGGCGAAACAAGCTTGGCCTTCCTTGTCGATCCGACCTGGTCTCAGGACGACGTCGCGCGCCTTGCTCAGTGCATTGTAGACATCGGCAATCGCGCATTGGCTGTGCAGAAGGCTGGCTAGATGATCCTTCACGTGGTCACAGATTTCTCGACACAGGGTGGAGCGCAGGCCATGTTGGCGCGCTTACTTGCGCACTCGGGTGAGCGTGCTGTCGTTGTGGCCCTGACGGAAGTGTCTGACCGCTGCCGTGCAATGGCCGGGAATGATAACGTTGAATACATCTCTCTCCATGCCAGATCCCCACTGTCTTTTCCGCGCGCCATATGGCGGATCGCACGGCTGATCCGGGTTCACAAACCTAACGTCGTCTTGTGTTGGATGTATCACGCGATGGTCGTCGGATTGATTGCAAAGTTGATATCGATGCGACGGGTACCTGTGATCTGGACCGTGCGTCAGGCATTGGATGATCCGGCCGCCTTTACCCGCAGCACCCGGGTTGCGGTTGGTCTGTCGCAGAAACTCTCGCGGTTCAGTGATGGGATCATCTACAACTCGACCCGGGCATTACAACAGCACGCCAAATACGGGTTTTCAGAAGCCAACGCGAGCGTCGTGCCGAACGGGTTTCTGCTGCCCAAAAATGTACAATCGCGAAAAGGCCCGGCACGGGTTTTTGGGCTGGCCGCACGGTTTCATCCGCAAAAGGACTTTGAGACCTTCTTTCGAGCCTTTGCCATCGCGCGGCGTTCTGTACCCGACCTGACGGCCCGACTGGCCGGGGATGGTGTTACCGCCGACAACGCCACGCTGCGCGATTTGCTGACCGAAAACAACCTTTCGGAGGACAGCGTGGTGCTGTGTGGCGACTTGCATGACATGTCGAACTTCTACGACAGTATCGATATGTTGGTTTTGTCCTCGCGCACTGAAGGTTTTCCAAATGTCATTGCAGAAGCCATGAGCTATGGCCGACCTGTTGTTACAACTGACGTTGGTGATGCGGCCAAAATCGTTGGCGAAAGCGGGTATGTTGTACCCGCGCGCGATGCACAGGCGCTTGGGCAATCTCTGACGGACGCAGCAAATTGGTCGTCCGAGGAATATGGCGGGCGCAGCCAAGCCGCCCGTGATTGCATTGCGGACAGCTATTCATTGGCCGCGATCGCCGAAGCCTATGATTCAGTGCTGCGCGGTGTTGGAACGCAGGCGCGGGCATCCACCGCCCCGCATGCCGGATAGGAAGACGGGATCATGTGCGGAATAGCCGGATATCTTGCATTCAAACCCGTCGGCCTTGAAAACGGGACCACAAGCCTCAAGGCGATGTGCGACAGTATCCAGCATCGCGGGCCGGACGCTGACGGCATGTTTGTCGATCAGGACACTGGCATTGCGTTGGGGCAACGGCGGTTGGCGATTGTGGATTTAACGGAAACTGGCGAACAACCGATGACATCGCCCAGTGGCCGCTATTGCATTGTCTACAACGGCGAAATCTATGGTTTTCTGGAGCTGCGCCAACAGCTGATTGATCATGGGGTCACATTCCGCGGGACATCCGATACCGAGGTTCTGTTGGCGTCGATGGATCTGTGGGGTATTCGCAAGACCCTGGACCTAGTACATGGAATGTTTGCCTTTGCAGTATTCGATCGGCAAAGCAACAGAGTTGTATTTGCCCGGGACCGGCTAGGCAAAAAACCTTTGTATCTGGGCATCAAAGGCGGTCACCTGCTATTTGGATCGGAGTTGAAAGCCCTGCGCGCCCACCCCGCGTTTGGCGCACCCGAGGTCGATAGGCGCGCGCAAGCGCAGTACGCGCGCTATGCGTTTATCCCGGCACCACTGACCATCTATCAGGGTGTGATGAAGCTCCCGGCGGGGACGATGGTTGAGGTGCAGTTGGACGCCCCGCCTGTGTCGTCAGATGATCTGGTCGATAGCTTGCGAACGTTTTGGGATTTGCGGGACAGGGTTGAGGCTTGCCGGGCTGATCCTTACGGCGATGAAACGCAGGCGCTTGGTGGGATCGAAGACGCTTTGCACGCCGCAGTTGGCGAGCGCATGGTAGCGGATGTCCCTGTTGGCACCTTTTTGTCAGGCGGAATCGATTCCAGCCTGATCACCGCGATGATGCAGGAACAAGCTGCTGGAAAAGTCATCAGCTTTACCGTCCGGTTCGATCACGATGCGACAAACGAGGCCGATCACGCGGCCGCGATCGCCAAGCATTTGGGGACAGATCACCACGAGGTCACGGCGACGCCCGAAATGGCATTTGATTTGCTGCAAAAGCTTCCGCAGGTCTACGATGAACCATTTGCCGACCCGTCAGCCTTTCCGACATTGCTGGTGTCGGAATTGGCACGCGCGCAGCTTAAGGTCGTCATGTCTGGTGATGGCGGGGACGAGTCTTTTGGTGGCTATGAACGCTATGTTCGCATGATGGCGATGGAGCGCATTGGGGCGAAGTTACCCGGTCCTGCCGTTTCTGCACTGGCGGCGTCCCCAGCTTTTGTCACAAGCGCTGCCGCAAAAGTATTACGACCCCTCGCCCCAGCGTCGATGCGTGATCAGATTACCCCAGATCGACTGTCCAAAGTGGCCTCGATCGCACGTCACCCTGATTTCCGCAGCCGATATGACGCGCTGTTCACGTTATGGAACCCGCCTGCTGCCAGCTGTCAGGGTGTGTTTCATTCGCACCAAATACCGGACGGGTTGAGTCCCGTAGATAAAATGATGCTGCTGGATTCCGAATTGTACCTGCCAGAGAGTATTCTGGTCAAAGCGGACCGAGCGTCGATGTCTACCGGGTTGGAAATTCGCGCTCCGCTGCTGGACTACCGCGTTGTTGAGGCCGCTTGGAGGTCGCCGGATTCACTGCGCTACGACGGGAAGTCCGGCAAGGTTGCCTTGCGTCGGCTGCTGGACAAGCGCGTGCCCAAATCACTGTATGATCGCCCCAAGCAAGGCTTTGGCATTCCTTTGAACGATTGGCTACGAGGGCCACTCAAATCCATCGCCAATGAGGTTTTTGCCTCCGACAACCTGGTCGGAGATGTATTTGATCGGACACAACTGAACAAGCGCTGGACCGAGCATTTGTCAGGCGCCCGCAACTGGGGCCCACATCTTTGGGTCGTTCTGATGTACCACTTCTGGCAGGAAGAGTGGCTTCGCTGAAGCAGGTAACTCTCCAACCCCACTTAAGGTCCTGAATCGCCTGCCAGAAAACTCAGATACTCCTCAAGGTTCGACCATCCGTCGCCATCGCGGTCTTTCCAGGTGTCTTCGCGATCATTCGGGTCAAGCCCCTCATGCGTTTCTTCCCATTCATCGGGCAACCCGTCCAGGTCCCTGTCGTCCAACACATTGACCTCGGGCAAATCCGGCCAACCCCCCACTTCGTCCGGGTGATCGATCCTATGCCCATCACATCCAAGCATGTTTTCGACGATAGACGCGTCCAGACTGTCCAATTGTCGATCGGGCCCGAACCGTGCGCCCACATGCGACGCCACATGATCCAAGACGCCGCCAACCGGTTGCGGCGTGACTGACAGAGGGAACGCGGGCTGTTCCACGACATTTGGAACAGCCGCCTCATCCACGATCCGACCCTGTTTCGATCGGTCACATAAAACATCCAGCCGGTTGTCCATGTACAGGTTGTCTTCCTCAAACACTTCCAGCTTGTTGTCGGGCTCGACTGGAAAAACTTCGATCGCTGCAGGGCGATTTCGGTCCCGCGTGCTAGGTCCGGGCAGAATCACATTGCCCACATAGTTGATCCAGGTGTCACCATAGAGGTTTCGGAACTCACCAAATTGCGAAGTTGCGTCGTAGAACACGTTATTGACGATATCGACCGGCCCCAAAGGGGATGATGAGATATCGGGGTTTCTGTCCCGGTTATGCGCGAACAGATTGCCAAGCAGCGTGATCCGCCCACAATCGGAAACTGCCCCATCCTTGGCGCAGATCAACGCGCCTTTCGAGTGGCGCCGTTCGTTATGCGAAGATTTGTCCAAACCATAAGCCGCAATGGTGTTGGCGATGGTGATGTCGTGGCTGGCTTTTCGTTCGGTACCGATGCTGAGGTTTTCGTCGACACCAAATGCAATTGAAACATGGTCGACATAAATGTTCGAGCTGCTTTCGATAATCAACCCATCGACGCTCGGGGATTTTTCCTTGCTGGGGCCGGGTCGGAACTTGAGATAGCGCAACAGAATGTCATTAGATTCGTAGATCATCAGCGGCGATTTCTGAACATTCCCAACCCGCAACTGAATGCCCTGCCCGGGCGCGGTTTGCCCCGCAATGTAGGTGTTGGGAGATACGCGAAGCTGCTTGTCGACGACAATCGTGCCCGAAACAGCAAACATGCACACCCGACCGACACCCGGGTGCTGCAGGCATTCGCGCAAGCTGCCACGCCCCGAGTCCGCAAGGGTGGTAACGTAAAACACACTGCCGCCACGCCACCCGGTCGCGTGTTTGCCGTACCCCTCCGCGCCCGGAAAAGCGACATTCGCGTTATTCGCGCCATCAGTGAGACCACCTGTTGCAAGCGAAAACGTCAATGCAGCGGATTGAATAAGAGTCAGACAAAGAGAACTTGAAAAGCGCATGTTGGAACCAAGTGTTGCCGAAACCAAAAAACGAAACTCCGGAGATTGTCTCAATCCCCGGAACAGAGCCTAGCTGATGCAATCAGGTTTGACACCCCAAACGATAAGCAGGGTCAAAATCTGGCAAAGTTTTGATTGCGCACATAAAGTTGGGCGCCGGTGACCTTTGTCAGATCACAAACAGGCTTCCAACAGCGCGTTTGCCGATATCCGGGCTTCCCCTTCGGAGAGGGATCGTTGCATGGTGCAATCGTGAAAACGCAGGAGCCTTTGAGTGCTTTCAAATGAAACATATCGGAACGTGCTGGCATTCGCTGTCGTCGGATCACTAGCATTCTTCGTGGACGCCGGGGTTTTTACAACGTTGAACACACTTGGTGCGGGAACGTTGGCATCACGGTGCGTTTCGATTTTGGCTTCGTTCACATTCACTTGGTACCTGAACCGCACCTTCACCTTTCGAACCACCAAACCGGCGAGCTTCGTTGAGTTTCTCAGCTACGTGGGTGGCATGCAGATCGGATTGTTGACCAATTTCAGCACGTTCTTCGTTGTGCTTTATCTATCAGATATCGCCAGAGCCTATCCTGTTATCGCCTTGGCGATCGCAACGCTTGCCGGGATGGTCATCAACTTTATGGTTTCGCGACGGATATTAAAGAAATAGGAATACTTATTAAGCGAAACTCAATTATTGCTTCAAAGAAGTGCTGTAAGTACTCTGAGAGCATTGTTCGATTTAAGACGATGTTAACTAGTTGGGGAAAACCCTTTCGTGTTTAAGAACTTTTTTTTGATAGCCATCAGTGCACTGGTCAGTTTGGGGGTCGTAGAGATTGGACTACGATTGTTTGACCCTCTGAATTTCGAGCCGCATATCAGCCGAAAACAAGCAAATGTGCCTTTGGTTAACAGTGAAAATTTCTTCTGCGTGGGTGGACCAAACCGACGCTCCCCCCATGACATCGTGTATTCACGGGAAACCCCCAACCAATCCTATTTCGAGTTTCGCAACGCGACCGTCACATTTGTTGAAATCAACGAACATGGATTCCGTGGGGATTTTTCGTCAGATGACGACAAAGCCCAGATTATCGTTCTGGGCGACTCGTTCACCCGCGGAACGCTTGCGGATGAGACCGAAACCATTCCAGCCCTTTTGTCCATGTGGTCTGACGATTCCCATTTTGTGAATCTGGGAACCGGCGGTCATGGGACGCTTCAGCACGCCCTTACGTATGAAGAATTCAAAGATCAGATTCCACACGACATAGTTCTGATGTTCGTCTTCAACCGAAACGATCTGGTCGACAATGTCAGGTTTCGCAAATGGCAGGACAACCCCAGCACACGATCACAAAACCCAACCTTCGTTCAACGGGTCAAGCGCGCGGTCGGAAAACTGTATGTTGGCAAGCTGATTCTGCAGTTCAAACAAGCGCTGTTTGATCGAGAACTCTATCCGTCGGTTCCCACGGAAACAGAACAGGCACTGTTCTTTGAATCGCTTCGCGACCTGACGCAATCGATCGAAGATCAGGGTGCCCGTCTGATCGTGTTGTCCCTGCCTGATATCTCCGAATTCATTGGGGAAGATACAGTGACATTTCGGGACGACCCGATTGGCTACGCCGATGCGACGCGTGCTCTCATCGCGCAAGGGGTTGACGAGTACGGATATACCTACGTGAACCTGAAGCCCGTTCTCGTACAGTTCTCAGAGGATTTGGGTATTCCCACCAGCAGTCTTTTCGGCAGCCCCGACCATCACCTGCAGGAGCTTGGCAACTTCGCTGTAGCGTCTACTGTCGCTCAGCTGTTGCAAGACGAAGGTGTTTCCGTTTTCGACCCGGACGTTGAATTTGTTGATCGAACGCGGTTCGATCCCTCCAATATCGCCTGCCCCTGAGGTTGGCAATCAGTCCTCGTCTGCTTCACCCAAAAGAATAAATTTGCGCCCATGCAAAAAGATATGCAGCGGATACTCTGGCAGATGCATCGAATGCAGGCGCTTGTTAAACTCGGTGGCATCGATATCCAACGGCAGTTTCTGCAAGGCAGACAGCTCTTTCATCCGGCGTGCTTCGCCGCGCCAGGCTTCGGCGGATGAGGTCGCAACCTGATGGTTCAGATAGTTCTCGCCACCGGTTGCGATGCCGCCAACAACCTCCTGAAGCAGATGAAACAAGTACAGATGCGTTCGCGCGAGCACCGAGCGTAGACCATCGTGTTTTAGGATTGGAAAGCGCAGCGCCTTGATGATGGTGCCATTGTCGACCTTGGCATTTATGATATGCGCGGTCACGCCGTAGGTTTCGGCCCCTTCATAGAGCGCAAAGTTAATGCACCCGCTGCCTGGATACTCTGGCGGGCCCGGGTGAAAATTGATCGCCGCAATGGATGCCGCATCGATCAAGCCCTGATCCAAAATGAAGTAGCTGCGAAAACAAAAAATGTAGTCCCCGCGCCAATTGCGCACCCAATCCGGCAGCGCCTGGCCCAGCCCCTGAGACTCGACGTAACTGACATCAAAGCCCGCAAAATTCAGAAACTGGAGCGCCTTTTGCGTTCCATCACAGTTTTCCCGACCAAAAAATAGTACCGTCGGACGGTCTTCCTGTTTCGCCGGATCAATGCCATTTGTCATCAAGATCACTCGTTCAAATCATCGGTGCATGCACTTAGGATTGAAGCGCATTCAACAGACTATGGCACACAAGAAACTTGTGCTCTAGCGTTTCCATCGGGGCATAAAGGACCTGCGCCTTAACGCAGGCCCTGAGGACTTAGTCGATGATCGAGTTTAGCGTAGAGCTGGGGCGCATCACGGCCGCTGCTTTGGAAGGATCGGTGTGATAGTACCCGCCCAGATCAGCGGCGGCGCCTTGTGCTGCAGCCATCTCTGACAAGATTTGGTCTTCATGGTCTGCCAGCTGTTTCGCGACAGGTGCAAATTCGGCTGCCATATCAGCATCATCAGACTGGGCTGCCAACGCATCGGCCCAGTACCGTGCAAACCAATAGTGGCTGTCACGGTTATCGGGCTGACCAACTTTACGGCTTGGTGATTTGTTGTTGTCCAGAATGCCCTGCGTGGCCGTTTCGGCGGCGGCCCCAAGAACACCCGCCTTGGCGTTACCCTTGCTGTCAGCGAGGAAATTCAACGATTCCCCCAGCGCACAGAACTCACCCATCGAATCCCAACGCAGGTGGTTTTCCTCGACCAATTGCTGCACGTGTTTCGGTGCTGAACCACCCGCACCTGTTTCGAACAAGCCCCCGCCATTCATCAGTTTGACGATGGACAACATCTTGGCCGAGGTGCCCAATTCAAGGATTGGGAATAGATCAGTCAGGTAGTCCCGCAGAACGTTGCCGGTAATGGCAATCGAGTCTTTGCCCGCGGTTATCGTCTCCAACGATTGCCGCGTTGCTTCACGCGGCGCCATAATCATGAATTTGTCAGCAACACCAGCGGCTTCAAGTGCAGGCTTAATGTACTTGATTAACTCGGCGTCGTGGGCGCGGTTTGCGTCCAGCCAGAAGATCGCCTCGGACCCGGTCAGGCGCTGACGGTCTAGGGCCAGCTGGATCCAGTTTTCAATCGGCGCTTTCTTAACGGTGCAGGCGCGCCAGATGTCGCCCTTCTCCACATTATGCGAATGCAGCGTTTCGCCACTGGCCAGAACGATACGAATGATACCGTTTGCAGGCGCTTCAAACGTCGTTGGATGCGAACCGTATTCCTCTGCCTTCTGCGCCATCAACCCCACGTTGGCGACCGCGCCTGCAGTGGCCGGGTTCAGCGCACCATTGGCTTTGAAGAAGTTGATCGACTCGTCATAAACGGTGGCATAGCAGCGGTCGGGGATCACGCAATTTGTGTCGCCCTTTGCGCCTGCCTCATCCCAGCCTTTGCCGCCTGCGCGGATTACAGCGGGCATCGAGGCGTCGATGATTACGTCTGACGGCACGTGCAGGTTGGTAATGCCTTTGTCACTGTCGACCATATACATGGACGGCCGGTCAGCCTTGATCGCGTCGATGGCGGCCATGATGTCGGCATTGCCTTGAACCCGCTCCAATAAATCTCCCAGACCCGAGTTCGGATTCACACCCAGCGCGTCCAGTTCCGCGCTGAATTTGTCGAACACCGGGGCCAGCCACGCTTTAACGGCATAGCCAAAGATGATCGGGTCACTGACCTTCATCATCGTGGCCTTCATGTGCAGTGAGAACATGGTGCCGTCTTTCTTGGTGTCCTCGATGGCACCCGCCAGAAATGCTGACAAGGCTTTGACCGACATGAAGGTCGCATCGGCAACGGTACCTTCTGCCAGCGGCCAGCCGTCCTTAAGCGCGGTTACGCCGCCGTCATTCCCAACAAATTCAATCTTTGCATCACCAGCCTGAGCGGCGGTGATAGTGGCCGACTTTTCACTCGCATAGAAGTCGTTGCCGGGCATCGAAGACACTTTGGTTTTGCTGTCGGACGCCCATTCCCCCATCGAATGCGGGTTTTTCTGCGCATAATTCTTGACCGCACGTGCCGCGCGACGATCACTGTTGCCCTCACGCAGTACCGGGTTCACAGCCGACCCCTTGATGGCGTCATAGCGCGCGCGAATTGCCTTTTCTTCGTCGGTCGACGGCTCTTCAGGGTAGGTCGGGATGTCGTAGCCCTGCGCCTGCAGCTCTTCAACAGCCGCAACCAGTTGCGGGACCGAGGCCGAAATGTTGGGCAGTTTGATGACGTTGGCATCAGGCGTTTTCACCAGCTCGCCCAAGGCGGCCAGATCATCGGTGATGCGCTGGTGTTCGCTCAGGTTCTCCGGGAACGTGGCCAGGATGCGCCCGGCCAGTGAAATGTCCTTGGTCCCAACACTGACACCCGCGGCCGAAGCGAACTTGCGAATGATGGGCAGGAACGAGGCGCTGGCCAGTTCGGGCGCTTCGTCTACAATGGTATACAATATGTCGAAGTGTGAGTTATCTGCCATATTCTTTTACCTTTTTTAGCCTTTCAGGGGCGTGCGATCCAAGAGTTTGTGCCACATCTGCGCGGCGCGGGAGGGGCGTGTTGTTGGTACTGCCCCTGGGTGACTCTGTTTTGACAGGGCCTCCCTTAAATCACGTTTGGCTTGGAATCAATCGCAACTGGGCGCGCGTTTTGCCACGGGTTGGCTAAAAAAGACCACCGGTAGAAAATTGAATGTTTGCCGGAAGCAGAATGTAGTCGCGACCTGCTGGCTAGCCAACTGCCTTGCCTACAACCTACCTAAAACGCTGCCCTGTTTCAGGATCAAACACCATTGCGCGTTCGGGTTGGACCGAAATGCCGATACGCTCACCGGTTGCGCTGCGTTGGTCATCACGTTCCTCAATGATCAGCTTATCGCCATTCGGCGTCAGCAGGTATGTATAAGACACGCCGCCGAGCGCTTCGGTCAGGTCCACTGTGCAGGAATCGGCCGAGCGGTCGATGTGGATATGTTCAGGCCGCATGCCCAGCGTCACTTTGTTCAGGCCCGCGGGCACGTTCGCCGAAATTGGCAGCGGTTGGCTGAGCGCAGGGTGAGTCACCTGGCCATCTGCAAAGTCGCATTCCAGGAAGTTCATCGCGGGGGAGCCGATGAAACCGGCGACAAACCGATTGTCCGGATCACGATACAGATCCATTGGCGCACCCACCTGTTCGATGCGACCATCGCGCAGCACAACGATCTTGTCAGCCATGGTCATCGCCTCGACCTGATCATGGGTCACATAGATCATGGTCGCGCCGATTTCCTGATGCAGGCGCGCGATTTCAACACGCATCTCGACCCGCAGTTCTGCGTCCAAGTTGGAAAGCGGTTCGTCGAACAAAAACACTTCGGGACCGCGAACAATGGCCCGACCGATGGCAACACGCTGCCTCTGTCCGCCGGACAGTGCCTTGGGCTTGCGTTTAAGATATTGATCCAACTTCAGAATGCCCGAGGCTTCCTGAACTTTCTGTTCGATCTGGGCTTTGTCGACGCCGTTCATACGCAGGCCAAACCCCATATTCTCGGCAACCGTCATGTGCGGATAAAGCGCGTAGGTCTGAAAAACCATCGCTACCCCGCGTTTGGCGGGGTCGACATGGGTAACCTCGCGCGCGCCGATGTGAATTTCCCCCTTCGAGGTCTCTTCGAGCCCCGCAATCATCCTGAGAAGAGTGGACTTGCCACAGCCCGAAGGGCCAACAAAGACGCAAAACTCTCCGTCTTCGATCTGCAGATCAATTCCGTGAATGACCTGTGTCTGGCCATAGCGCTTGATCGCTCCGTTCAGAGTTACTCCGGTCATGTTGCTTGCATCCTGTCATTGCTTACGTTCTGGCGCGTGTCGGGAAACCGCCACGCCTGAGCTTCGGTTCCGATTTGGTCGGCCACACGGCGAACACGGGGAACCCAGGCCTCTAGTTGATTGAAATCCATCCGGTTTGTTGAACCCGTTACCGAGATTGCACCCAGCAATCGGCCACCCGAGGTCAGAATTGGGCAGGCGATGCAGATGATTCCGGGCTCATGCTCTTCATCATCAATCGCGTAACCGCGTTGTCGAATCCGGATGAGATCGGCCCGAAGCGCTTGTTCTGAGGTCAGGGTCTTGTCGGTGAACCGGTGGTAGCTTTGCTGAGATACCGCTTTGTTCAGCGCATCATCGTCAAGATATGCCATCATCGCCTTGCCGACGCCCGTGCAATAGGCTGGCCCCACCTTGCCTGCCTGCGAAAACATCTCAACCGGCTTCGCCGCGTTGCGTTTATCGACATACAGAACTTGGCTGGAATCGAGCTGCGCCAGATGCACCGTTTCGCCGGTTTCCCGGCTGAGGGCATCCAGAAATGGCCGAGCGATTGGCGCCAGTGAGCTTTGGGTCCACGCCGCGTGTGCCAGCCTGACCAACCGCATCCCCGGCGTGTAAGTCTGACGGTCCGGATCGTAAGACAACATGCCCTGATTGGTCAGCGATTGCAGGAACCGATACAGAGTCGCCTTTGGGAAATCACTATTGTCCAGCAATTCAGCGAATCGGACCGGCCGTTCAAAAGCCGCCACCTGATCAAGCACATCACATGCTTTACCTATTGTTCCGTCACCAGCCACGGGTGCCTTATCTCCTCCACTTACCCGCGGGCCACTGGCACGAGGGTCTTGACAAGACTAACCGATTTGATGTGTAGTTTTCAATATATAAAACTAAGTTCCAATATATGGAACATGATGGAAGCTAAGGGAGGAAACCATGCATTCCATTTTCAAGCGCACGGCCGCAGCGTTGGCGACCAGTGTGGCAATAGCCGCTCCGGCATCAGCTGAACTGACAGGCGAGCTGCGAATCTTCTTGGACACATCGAACCCCGCGCCCCGCGCGACGATGGAAGCGATGATCGAGCGATTCGCGGCGCAACACCCCGGGCTGGAGATCGAAACCACGGTCATCGACCGTGAGGCGTATAAAACTCAGATCCGCAACTTCCTGACGGCGGACACGCCGGACGTTGCCACATGGTACGCGGCGAACCGGATGAAGCCTTATGTTGAGGCCGGACTTTTTGAAGACGTGTCGGACTTGTGGGCCGAACCTGCAATTGCCGACAACCTGGCGTCGACCAAAGGCGCGATGACCATTGATGGCAAGCAATGGGGCGTGCCCTATACCTACTACCAGTGGGGTGTTTACTATCGCAAAGACATCTTTGATGAGCTGGGGCTGAGCGAACCGACCACTTGGGAAGAAGAACTGGCCAACTGTCAGAAAATCGTGGAGTCGGGCCGCGCCTGTTACACAATCGGCACCAAGTTCCTTTGGACCGCCGGGGGCTGGTTCGACTATCTGAACATGCGTACCAACGGGTTCGACTTCCACCAGCAATTGGCCAATGGCGAAATCAGCTGGGAAGACGACCGGGTCAAGCAGACCTTTGCCAACTGGAAACAGCTGATCGACATGGGTGCGTTCATCGACAACCACCAGACCTACAGCTGGCAGGAAGCCCTGCCCTTCATGGTCAAAGGCGATGCGACCGCATACCTGATGGGCAACTTTGCTGTGGCACCGCTGCGCGAAGCGGGCCTGACCGATGATCAACTGGACTTCTATCAGTTCGTTGCCATCAATCCGGATGTTGAACTGGCCGAAGACGCGCCAACCGATACGTTCCACATCCCGGCCAACGCTGCCAACAAGGAAGCCGCGCGCGAGTTCCTGCGCTTTGCCGTATCTCCTGACGAACAGACCGAGATTAACAATGGCGCAAACCTCGGCCAGCTTCCGGTCAATGCACAATCGTCAGTTGATGAGGATAAGTTCCTGCAACAAGGATTCCAGATGTTGTCAGCAAACAGCCCCGGTGGCGTAGCCCAGTTCTGGGACCGTGATGCCCCGGCTGAAATGGCCAAAGCGTCGATGGAAGGTTTCCAGGAATTCATGGTCAAGCCTGACAACGCAGACAAGATCCTGTCCAAGCTGGAACGCGCACGCCAGCGGATCTACGACAACTAAGAAATTGGATAGGCCGGGCTCAAGCCCGGCCTATGCCGACACCAGATTTAGGATGGGTTTCACCCCACCGCCACAATCGGGAAAATCGCCATGACCACTGCAGCCGACATCCCTGAACAAGAAAGCTGGTTCCACAGGAATCAACAGCGTATCGCGCCCTGGCTGTTTTTGGCCCCGGGCCTGCTGTTTTTTATGGTCTATGTGATCATCCCGGTGTTCCAGTCATTCAACCTGTCACTGTATGAATGGGACGGGCTTGGGGCTGCTGAATATGTCGGGTTTCGCAACTATGAAGATCTGTATTGGGAGTGGTCCGACCGAGATGCCTTCTACATCTCGCTCAAGAACAACCTGATCTGGCTTCTACTGTATCTTCTGGCAATTCCCGCAGGACTGTTCATCGCACTGTTCCTTAACCAGACGGTCTGGGGCATACGCCTGTATAAATCGCTGTTTTTCTTTCCATTCGTTATCTCTCAGGTGGTGGTGGGCCTTGTTTTCACATGGTTTTACGACCCGACATTCGGCCTGCTGAACGAATTCCTCGGCATGTTCGGTATGGGTCCGTTGAACGTGCTGGGCGACGAACGATTCGTGACGTATGGCATCATCTTTGCGGGTCTCTGGCCGCAGACGGCCTATTGCATGATCCTTTATCTAACTGGCCTGAACGCTGTGGACCCGGAACAGATCGAAGCCGGACGTCTGGACGGGGCAAAAGGCGCAAAGATGTTGTGGCACATCATTCTGCCACAGCTGCGCCCTGCCACGTTCATCGCCTTTGTCGTCACCATCATCGGCGCGCTGCGATCCTTTGACCTGATCTCGATCATGACGCAGGGCGGGCCGTTTGGGTCGTCCCGCGTGCTGGCCTACTACATGTTCGAAGTCGCCCTGTCTGAATATGGATTCCGTATGGGATACGGTGCCGCCATCGCGGTGATCCTGTTCCTTATAATGCTGTGTTTCATCGCCTATTTCCTTTGGTCGATGTACCGCGAAGAAAAGGGGTACTGAGATGTTTCCGAAACCTATCGAAAAACAACCCCGCGCGACGCAGATTACCTATCAGGCAATGTTGCCGCTGGCGTTGCTGCTTTGGCTTGGACCCCTGTTGGCCGTCGCCCTGTTCTCGGTCAAACCTGAAGCTGATTTCACCAACGCCAACTATTGGGGCATGCCGTCCAGCTTTGAGGGTGCGTTCAACTACGGCCAGGTGTTCTTTAACTCGGACATGCCGCGCTATTTGATGAACTCGTTTCTGATCACGGTCCCCACCGTCATCGGATGTGTCGCACTCAGCAGCATGACCGGGTTCGCGTTGGGCATTTACAAGTTCAAATCGAACCTGTGGATCTTTTTCATGTTTGTGGCGGGTAACTTCGTGCCCTTCCAGATCCTGATGGTGCCCGTGCGCGATCTGACGCTGGAGCTGGGCCTTTACAATACCAAAACCGGCCTGGTCCTGTTTCATATCGCCTTCCAAACCGGGTTCTGCACGCTGTTCATGCGAAACTTCATCCGCGCACTTCCATTTGAACTGATCGAGGCCGCCCGGGTCGAAGGGATCAGCGAATGGCGTATCTTCTGGTACGTGGTCCTGCCGCTGATGAAGCCCGCGATTGCCGCACTTAGTGTGCTGATTTTTACCTTCATCTGGAACGACTATTTCTGGGCCGTTGTTTTGACCCAAGGCGCTGAAAGTCAGCCGGTGACGGCAGGGATTACCAGCTTTAACGCGCAATTCAGGGCGGCTTATCAATTAATGAGTGCCGGTTCCATCGTTGCGGCATTGCCGCCGGTGGCCATGTTCTTCCTGATGCAGAAACACTTCATCGCGGGTTTGACCCTCGGTGCCGTAAAATAACTTCGAACCGGAGTTCGCTACATGACCAGAATCACCTTTATTGGTGCGGGTTCCACGATTTTCATGCAAAACATCGTGGGCGACGCACTGCTGACCCCTGCGCTAGCTGACAGTCATTTTGCACTGATGGATATTGATCCGGTGCGCCTGGCTGAAAGCGAGACCGTGGCCCAGGCCATGATCCGCTCGGTTGGGACCGGCGCGACCGTCTCAACGCACACCGACCGGCGTGCTGCGCTCGACGGCGCGGATTTCGTCATCACCGCGTTTCAGATCGGCGGATACCAGCCCTGCACGGTGACGGATTTCGAGATCCCCAAGCAGTATGGCCTGCGTCAGACGATTGCCGACACGATGGGCGTAGGCGGGATCATGCGGGGTCTGCGCACGGTTCCCGTTCTGTGGGACGTCGCGCAGGACATGATGCAGCTCTGTCCGAATGCCACGTTGCTGCAATACGTAAACCCGATGGCAATCAACACATGGGCGCTGGCCGAGCGTTTCCCTAGCTTGAATCATGTGGGCCTGTGCCATTCGGTGCAAAACACAGTTGAAGAACTGGCCCACGATCTGGACCTGCCCAAGGACGAGTTTCGTTACAAGGTTGCCGGTATCAATCACGTCGCCTTTTTCTTGAAATTGGAACATGACGGTCGCGATCTCTACCCGACCTTGCGTCAGGGCTATCAGAGCGGTCGCCTGCCGAAGCCGCCGCTGTTGATGCCCCGCTGCCCGAACAAGGTTCGGTACGAGGTGATGAATCATCTGGGCTATTTCTGTACCGAAAGCTCTGAGCATTTCGCGGAATATGTTCCGTGGTTCATCAAAAATGGTCGCAAGGACCTGATCGAACAGTTCGGCATTCCACTCGATGAGTACCCGACGCGCTGTGTCGAGCAGGTCGCCAACTGGAAGGAACAAGCCAAGACCTTGACGGATGGCCGCGACATTGAAGTCACCCGCAGTCACGAATTTGCGGCAGACCTGATGAACGCAATCGTCACTAACACCGCTTACGCCACGTATGGCAACCTGCCCAATACCGGCCAGATCCCGCAACTGCCCTTGGGTGCAGTCGTTGAAACGCCGTGCCTCGTGGATGCAAATGGCGTTCACCCCTCAGTCGTCACGGATATCCCGCCGCAGTTGGTTGCTCTGATGCGCACGCAGATCAATGTGCAGGAGCTGACCGTGCGGGCATTGGTTGAGCAGAACCCCGAACACATCTATCACGCGGCCATGCTGGACCCACATACCGCAGCTGAGCTGGACTTGCGCCAGATTCGCAATCTGGTGAGTGATCTTCTCGCTGCGCATGCCGATTGGCTGCCAGAGTGGTGCAAACCCGCCAAGGCTGCCTGACCCTATTTTCGCAAGGCTGAAAAACAATGACAAAAAAACGCCGTTCACAGCACTGGTATGGCAAGCTGGATAAGGATGGATTCATCCACCGGTCGTGGATGAAGAACCAAGGCTTTCCCGATCATGCCTTTGATGGGCGGCCTATCATCGGCATCTGTAACACATGGTCCGAACTGACCCCGTGCAACTCAGGTCTGCGCGATCTGGCCGAAGGCGTAAAACGCGGCGTATGGGAAGCCGGTGGTTTTCCGGTCGAGTTTCCGGTGATGTCGCTTGGCGAGACCCAGATGAAGCCGACGGCCATGCTGTTCCGCAACCTGCTGGCGATGGATGTCGAGGAATCGATCCGCGCCTATGGCATCGACGGCGTTGTCCTGCTGGGCGGATGTGACAAGACCACACCCGGTCAGTTGATGGGCGCGGCGTCTGTAGATCTCCCCTCCATCGTTGTCAGCTCCGGACCGATGCTGAATGGTAAGTATCGCGGGCAGGACATTGGATCCGGTACAGATGTCTGGAAATTCTCCGAGGCAGTACGCGCCGGAGAAATGACCCTGAAAGACTTCATGAACGCCGAATCCGGTATGTCGCGCAGCGCCGGGGTCTGCATGACCATGGGTACTGCCTCAACCATGGCGTCGCTGGTCGAGGCAATGGGCATGAGCCTACCCACCAACGCCGCACTGCCCGCCGTTGACGCCCGTCGAATGGCGCTGGCACATCTGACCGGCAAGCGGATAGTCGAGATGGTGGACGAAGATCTGAAGCCATCCGACATCCTGACCAAAGAGGCGTTTGAAAACGCCATTCTGGCCAATGCCGCTGTTGGTGGCTCAACAAATGCGGTTGTGCACCTGCTTGCTTTGGCCGGTCGCGTTGGTATTGATCTGACCCTGAAAGACTTCGAACTCGGGTCCGAAATTCCCTTGTTGGTCAATTGCATGCCTTCGGGCAAATATCTTATGGAAGATTTCTGCTATGCTGGCGGTGTGCCGGTGGTTCTGTCAGAACTCAAACCCTTTCTACGCCCAGCCAGGACGGTTCTGAATAAAGACATTTCTGCCCATTACGAAGGCGCGGAATGCTTTAACCGCGATGTGATCCAAACCTTTGATGATCCAGTGAAACCCGCCGCTGGCTTGCGTGTACTGCGTGGTAATCTGGCGCCAAATGGAGCAATAGTGAAACCTTCGGCCGCAACGGATGAAATGCTCGAAACCGAGGCCGAGGCTTATGCTTTTGAAAGCATCGAAGACCTGAAAGCCAACATTGACCGCGACGACCTGCCGGTCACACCCGAGACTATTCTGGTTCTCAAAGGCTGCGGCCCCAAGGGCTATCCGGGCATGCCCGAGGTCGGCAATATGCCGATCCCAGCCAAGCTGGTGAAGGAGGGTGTACGCGACATGATCCGCATCTCGGATGCGCGCATGTCCGGCACCGCATTCGGTACCGTGATCCTGCATGTCAGCCCCGAAGCGCAGGCCGGAGGTCCTTTGGCGCTGGTCAAAACCGGCGACCGCATTCGCGTTTCTGCCAGCAAAGGCGAGTTAGAGTTGCTTGTAGATGAAAAAGAACTGGACGCCCGACGGGCCTCATGGCAACCGGACGCGCCGCATTACACACGCGGCTATGCGAAACTGTATATAGATCACGTCCTACAAGCCGATCAGGGCGCGGACCTTGATTTCCTTGTCGGCAAAGACACCCGTCTCGTGACGAGAGAGAGCCACTAATGGATCAATCAACCACATTCCACGACCTCAATGGTGCATCCGTATACATCACCGGGGGCGGATCCGGTGTTGGTGCCGCGTTGACGGATGGATTCCTTGCGCAGGGTGCAAACGTCGCCTTTATTGGTCGCTCAGATGCGACTGCCTTTGTGGATGAAATGCGCGACAAGCACGGCCGTGCGCCCTTGTTCATGCAGGGCGACATGACGGATACCGAGTTGTTACACGCAACGATGACCAAGGCTTCCGAGGCACATGGGCCGCTGAGTGTTCTGGTGAACAACGCCGCAAATGACGAACGTCATTCGCTTGACGAAACCACGCCTGAGTTTTGGGACTGGATGATCGAGGTCAATCTCAAGGCCTACTACTTCGCTTGTCAGGAGGCCGCGCGTCAGATGCAGGACAAGGGCGGATCGATCATCAATTTCAGCTCGATCAGTTATATGATGGGTAATTCCGGCTATCCGATCTACACGACCTCGAACGCTGGGATCACGGGAATGACCCGCTCGTTGGCGCGGGAATTGGGTCCACACAAAATCCGCGTGAATGCCTTGGCACCCGGATGGGTGTTGACGCAGAAACAATTGGATATGTGGGCCACGCCTAAGGATCTGGCAGCACATTTGGATCGTCAATGCTTGAAAGAGCACCTGACGCCCGAGGACATGATAGCCCCGACCTTGTTCTTGGCCTCCGAGGCCAGCCGCGCGATGACAGGTCAATGCATGGCCGTTGACGGCGGCGTGGTAGTGTCTGGATGATGTCATGAACACAGAATGGATCGCCGCCGATTGGGGAACGTCGCACCTACGGGTCTGGGCCATGCAGGGCGAAGCCGTATTGGATCAGGCAAAATCAAACCGCGGTATGGCACGATTGGCCGGAGGGGATTTCCAAACGGCCCTGTTGGACCTCATAGGTGGCTGGTTGGGTTCTGGCCCCGTTGACGTGATGGCATGCGGGATGGTTGGCGCGCGGCAGGGGTGGGTCGAAGCACCCTACTCTGCCGTTCCTTCGACCCCGGTTCCAACAGTCCCCATCCGCGTTCCCAATACGGACTCGCGCATTCGTGCGTTTGTTGTGCCTGGCCTCAAACAGAACAACCCGCCCGACGTCATGCGTGGTGAAGAAACCCAGATTGCGGGTTTTCTGGCCACGCGACCGAACTGGGATGGCGTTCTCTGCCTGCCGGGAACGCATACCAAATGGGTGCAGATCAGTGCCGGAGAAGTCATAAGTTTCCGCACCTTCATGACAGGTGAATTGTTCGAACTGTTGCGCGGTCAGTCCGTCCTGAAGCATTCGGTCGCAGAAGGCTGGGACGAGGACGCTTTTGCAGATGCAGTTGCGGACACCTTATCCAAGCCCGAGCAGCTGGCTGCCCGGTTATTTGGCTTACGCGCCGCCGATCTGTTGCAGGGTCAGGACGCAGGCGTCGCACGCGCAAAGCTGTCTGGCCTGTTGATCGGTGCGGAGCTGGCCGCCACCCGACCCTATTGGCTGGGACAGCAACTGGCCACAATTGGCGCGGACGAGGTGTCACACATCTATGCGAAGGCCCTGCAACAACAAGGCGCTGTTGTCGAAACCGCGAACGCCACACAAACCACTCTGGCAGGCCTCTCACTGGCCCGGAACCTGACGAGGCAAACCGCATGAGCCGTCCTATCATCGCCATCCTGCGCGGATTGCAACCATCCGAAGCCGAAGCTGTTGGACGCGCCGTGATTGACGCCGGAATCGACCGGATCGAAGTACCCTTGAACTCACCCGACCCGCTGACAAGTATTGGTTTGCTGGCAGAGGCGTTTGGAGATCGTTCACTGATCGGCGCGGGCACTGTGCTGACACCCGAACAGGTCGAGGCCGTTTCGAGTGTTGGCGGCAAGCTGATCGTCTCACCTAACTATGATGCGGATGTGATTGGCCGTACCGTCGCGCTTAACATGCAAAGTTGGCCGGGTATCTACACACCCACCGAAGCGCTTGCCGCGCTGAAAGCTGGTGCCACAGGATTGAAACTGTTCCCTGGTGTTATGGCTGGCCCTTCGGGCTTGGCGGCGCTGCGCCCGGTATTGCCGACTGGTGCGCTTGTGTTTGCCGTGGGTGGCGCCGGACCAGAGAACTTTGGTCAATGGATCAAGGCTGGTGCCGATGGCTTTGGTATTGGATCCGCGCTTTATAAACTAGGCATGCAGGTCGCTGAGATCGCAGACCGGGCTGCAAAGATTGTAGCGGCCTATGATGAGGCCGCAAAATGAGCACGGTCTTTGACGACCGCCCCTGTCAGTTGGGCGAAGGGCCGCTATGGCACCCCGAAAGGCAGCAGCTGTTCTGGTTCGACATTGTTGGCAAGCGCCTGATGACCCGCACGAGCGACGAGCAACAAAGCTGGGACTTTCCTGAACATGTCTCAGCCGCAGGTTGGATTGATCGCGACACGCTTCTGGTCGCCTCAGAAACCGGGCTTTGGCAGTTTGAACTGCCAACGGGAAAAAAGGTATCGGTTACCCCGCTTGAGGCTGATAACCCGGTGACCCGGTCCAATGACGGGCGCGCTGATCCGTGGGGGGGGTTCTGGATTGGAACCATGGGCAAACAGGCAGAACCCGGCGCTGGCTCAATTTATCGGTACTGGCGGGGTGAGTTGCGTCGTCTGGTACCCGATGTGACTATCTCAAATGCAATTTGCTTCGCGCCGGATCGTTCTTGCGCCTATTTCTGTGATACGCGCACCCGGTTAGTCATGCGCTGGGATTTGAACGCGGAAACAGGATGGCCTGACGGGGACAGCACCGTCTTTCTCGACTTACGTGATGAAGGCCTGAACCCCGATGGCGCTGTGATCGACGCACAGGGCAACATCTGGATCGCGCAATGGGGCGTGGGCCGGGTTGCGATCTACAGCCCCGAAGGGTACTTCCTTCGCGCTGTTACCTTTGAAGCATCCCATACGTCGTGCCCGGCATTTGGTGGCGCAGATTTGACGACACTCTTTTGTACGACCGCGCGTGAAGGGCTAAGTGCAAATGAGATTGAAACACAACCTACCAACGGAATGACCTTTGCCCACGAAAATGCAGGGCTAGGTCGGGCAGAACACAGAGTCATCTTATGAAGCCAGAACTTGGCGTTTGCTACTACCCCGAACATTGGCCAGAGGCGATGTGGTCGGAAGATGCCGCACGCATGGTCGAAACCGGCCTGTCATGGGTCCGGATTGGTGAATTCAGCTGGAGCCGGATGGAACCGCGCCCCGGCGATCTGCAATTTGACTGGCTGGACCGCGCCATCGAAACGCTTGGCGCAGCTGGATTGAAGGTTGTGCTGGGCACACCCACGGCGACGCCACCCAGATGGGTTCTGGACAAGCATCCGGATATGTTGGCGGTGGATGAACAGGGGAGCGCGCGTAAAT
This sequence comes from uncultured Ruegeria sp., assembly GCF_947504215.1. Taxonomy (GTDB): domain Bacteria; phylum Pseudomonadota; class Alphaproteobacteria; order Rhodobacterales; family Rhodobacteraceae; genus Ruegeria. Next base: position 78,005 of record NZ_CANNGO010000007.1, read on the forward strand.
TTGGATCGCGACGCCACTATTGCTTTAACCATCAGGGTTACATCGATGAATGCGCGCGGATTGCGCGGATCATGGGCGAACGCTATGGGCGAAATCCGCATGTTGCCGCCTGGCAGATTGACAACGAATATGGCTGCCACGACACCACCATCAGTTACAGCCCCTCCGCCCTGCAGGCGTTTCAAAGCTGGTTGGCAACTCAATACCAAACCATTACAGCCCTGAACGAAGCATGGGGCAATGTCTTCTGGTCGATGGAGTACAACAGTTTCGATCAGATTGATCTTCCCAACTTCACTGTGACCGATCCCAACCCGGCACATGTGCTGGCCTTCCGCCGCTTTAGCTCGGATCAGGTGGTGGCGTTTAACAAGGCGCAGGTGGATGTTCTGCGCCCTTTGACAGATGCCCCGCTACTGCACAACTACATGGGTCGTACGCTGGAATTCGACCATTTCGAGGTTGGCGCCGATCTGGATATCGCCACATGGGACAGCTATCCGATCGGGTTCCTGTCTGATCGACTGCAGGCAGATGAGGCGCATAAAACAGCGTTTCTACAACAGGGTGACCCGGACATGCAGGCGTTTCACCATGATCTGTACCGCGCTGTCGGGCGTGGCCGTTGGTGGGTGATGGAACAGCAACCCGGGCCGGTTAACTGGGCCCCTTACAACCCTGCGCCCCTGCCTGGGATGGTACGCCTTTGGTCACTTGAAGCGGTTGCGCACGGGGCTGAAGTGGTCAGCTATTTTCGCTGGCGGCAGGCGCCATTTGCACAAGAGCAGATGCATGCGGGACTGTTGGCGCCAGACAACCGCCCTGCCCCAGCGCTGGCCGAAGCACGCCAAACCGCTGATGACTTGGCGAAACTTGGCACCGTCGAGCAGGCACGGGCAAAGGTGGCAATCGTGTTCGACTATGCCTCGGACTGGGCCTGGGCAACCCAACCGCAAGGGGCCGGCTTCGACTATTTCGAACTGGTTCTCTCGACCTACCGAGCGCTGCGGCGCGCTGGGTTCTCAGTGGACTTCCTTTCGACCACGGACATTCCTAAAAGCGGTTACGCCGTGATCTTTGCAACCGGCCTGGCGACGGTGGACCACGATTTCGAGCAGAGGCTGACGGACGGCTGCGACTTAGCAATTCTCGGGCCAAGAGCCGGAGCAATAACCCATGACTTTCAAATTCCCGAACCGGGACGCCCCGGCCTGTCGGGGTTGGATTGCCATGTTGATCTGGTAGAAACTCTACCGCCAAATGTAACGCGCCCAGTCGATGGCGGTGGTGCGGCCGAGCACTGGATTGACCGACTGTCAGGCGATGCCCCAAACCTGCTGTCCTTTGCAGATTCAACCGCCGCACTGAAAGGCACGGATGGTATCTGGTATCTGGCGGGGTCCCCGAACGAGGCGCTTTGGGATCGTATTATTGCCATGGCCGCAAAGGCAACCGGATTGACCGTTAATGCGATGCCAGCGGGTCTGCGTCGACGCGAAACTGCGGACCATGACTTTCTGATCAATTACAATGCGCATCCCGTCGATTGGAACAGGCGCGTGATCCAAGGCTGTGATGTCGCTATCTTACAGCGCAATCTGCCCGGTAAAACCTGAGTTCTTACCGGGCAGACGCAGAAGCTTGGGTAGCTAAAAGCTACTGATCACTTTGCAGGCTGTTGGGGTCAAAGACCCCTCCGAAACCGCTGTTGTTAGAGGGTTCGCTTTCAGTATCGGATGCACCGTCGTCGCCATCACCACCCAACGAATTCGGTGCAAACACGTTGCCAAAGCCGCTATTGTTGGATGGTTTTGGAGCAGATTGCGCCTCGCCTTGTTCAGCTTCCTGGGCCTCTTGCTGCTTGCGCCGTTCTTCGCGCTGCTTGCGCAGCTCCTGAATGCGCTGTTCAGCTTCAAGCTGCTTTTGCTCGCGCACATCTGCTATACACTGCGCCGGGTTGTATGCGGTTGCCGTACCAACCACTGTGATCGTCGCCACAGCAAACACAACCAACAGAACTGCGGCCATGTTCCCCGCGAAAAAGCTGGGCAGTTTGATCTTTCCAGCGAGTTCTTCGACCGTAGCCTCTTTGCGCGCCGCGGCGACCAGTTCTTGACGTTTCAACTTGGCTTCGTTCAGCAAGGCAAAGAATACCGTCAATGCCACAATGATGAAGGCCAGCGCTGAAATCGCAGGCGTGATGCCATAGCGAACCTTCTGCGCCAGTTCGATCGTCAGCGTCGGGTATTCCCCAAAGGTGAAGGTGGTGGTGTTGTAGTTCTCAAAAGATGCGAGAAATGCCAGCACTGCGGCTGACGCGATGGCAGGGCGCATAAACGGCAGCATGATCTTGCGGAACGCTTGCGCATGGGTTGCGCCAAGGTCCAATGCGGCCTCGGTCAGCGCCATGTCATACCGCTGCAAACGGGCCACCAACACCAGCATGCAATAGCTGGCGATAAAGGTGGACTGGCCAATCACCGTCAGAAAGATGCCGTTCGACAGGAAACTGTCAGCACCCAGCCCGAGCATCCGATTGATCCGATCCCAAAAGACCAGGGTCGAGATACCCAGAACAACACCCGGGATCAGGATCGGCGCGATGATGATTGTGTAGTATGTGGCACGCAGCTTCGGCCATATCTGCGTCAGCATCAGAGCCCCGGCCAGGCCCATCGCGACGGACAGAGCCACCGTACCAGCCCCAATAATCAGCGAGTTCTTGATGCCGTTCAAAATACGCTGATCCTGAAACAACTCTCCGAACCACTGGAAGGTCAGACATTCCCACGGGCTCATCCTTGGGAAGCCCGAAGAGTTGAAGGCCGTGACCGACATGATGACGAGCGGGCCCAGCAGGTAGGCGAAGAAGATCGCCAGATAGACCCATATGCTTATGCGGAGGAAGGAAGTATTCATTTCCCGATATCCCCCATGTTCACCTTGAACAGGCGCATGACGGCCAGCACGAACAGGATACAGGTCACCAGCAGCACGATGGCGTAGGCGGCGCCTTGTGGCCAGTCATTGTTGTCGTTGAACTGTTGATAGATCAGTTGTGTGAACCACAGACTTGAGGGCCCGCCCAGAATTTGGGGGGCAGCAAGCGCACCCGCGCTGAGCATGAAGACCATCGTACAGCCCGAACTGATGCCCGGTTTGGCATAAGGAATGACCACGCGCCAATGGATCCGCCACCATGGTGCACCCAAATCCCGTGCGGCTTCGATCTGGTTTCTATCCAGACTTTCAATCACGTTATACATCGGGAAAATCATCAGCAGGATGTAGGCATAGCCCAACCCCGCATATAGCGCGATGTCGTTGCGGATGAAATCAAACGGCACATCCCAGATCCCAAGCCCCACAAACAGCGTGTTGAGAACACCCGTTTCGCCAAAGATGATCCGCAAGGCAAAGGCACGCAGGATCTCGTTGATCCAATACGGGATGATCAGCATGATCGCAAAAATGCGGATATGGCTGCCTTCGGTCTGACCAAGATAATAGGCGATCGGATAACAGATGATCAGGTTGAAGATCGTGACGCAGACCGCAGCAACCAATGTACGGAAAAACACTCGAAGATCGACGGTGTTGTAGTCCTGACTACCGCCTTCAGGGCCAAAGACCAGATACTTGTAGTTTTCGAGCGTATAGACGTCCTTCGGCCCGCCAATCTCAGGGGGCGGCAAGTTTGGGCGGAAAGAAAAGTCGAGCATCGACAGCTGTGGCAGGATGATCAGGCCAATCGTCCAGAACAGGACGAAACCCAGGATCGCCGCCCCCATACCAATGCCGTTGCGGTTGAAAAACTCCTTTAGGAAGCCGGGCATATCTTTGGCCTCCCTATTCTGCTGCCAGCTCACCCGCAGGAACGGCCACCGCATTGCGGGTTTCGTATTCCAGCGTGATGTTCTGACCGGTGTGATCTTCAAAGGATTGACCGTGGTTCGGGATCGAGACCTTGATCTCTTTGCCGCCTTCACCTTCGGTGAAAATATTGAAGGCGTTGCCTTCAAATTCTTCATGGTTGACGCGGGCGGTGACGAAATGGTCGCCGGCTGCTCCGGTCGGCGCGATTGTGAACGCCTCGGGGCGGATAAACATCATGGCGGCGTCGCCTTCGCTCATCTTGCCCTGATTGGCGGTGGACACCCGAGCCACCAAATCGCCAGAGCGGTTGGTCGAAATCAGGACCTCGTTGTCCATGACCTTTTTGACCTTACCTCGGAAGACGTTGTTTTCGCCCACAAATGAAGCCGCAAATGCAGTGTTGGGGTCGTTGTATATCGTCTTTCCATCGGCAATCTGGTCGATCACCCCCGCCCGCATGACCGCAATACTGTCGGACATGGTCAGGGCCTCACCCTGATCGTGCGTGATGTAAATGAACGTAATGCCGACCCGTTGTTGGATTTCGCGCAGTTCGGTCCGCATATGCTGACGCAGCTTAAGATCCAGCGCCGACAGCGGCTCATCCAGCAGCAAAACATCAGGTTCGGCGCAAAGCGCACGCGCAATTGCGACCCGCTGACGTTGACCGCCTGACAATTCGCTGGGCAACTTGTCACCCTGCCCCGGCAGCGCAATCATATCCAACAACTCATCCGCACGTTTTCGACGTTGCGCGGCGCTGGCCCCCTTGATTTCCATCGAGAAGGTAATGTTTTCCCAGATTTTCATCAGCGGAAACAAAGCAAGGTTCTGGAAGATCAGCGCTGTCGGACGTTTGTTTGGTCCAATCCCTTTCATGTTCTTGCCACCGATCAGGACGTTGCCCTCACTGGGATCAAGAAAGCCGGACACTGCGCGCAGGATCGTTGTCTTACCGCAGCCCGAAGGACCAAGGAACGAAAAGAACTCGCCCCCGTTTATGTTCACATTTGCATCGCGCACAGCGACAAAGTCACCGAAACGGATCCAAAGGTTTTCCAGATCTACGCCGACCCCTGCACTCATTTTGGCATCCCCCTGAGGCACGGTTCTAGGCCGCACCATAACATTTGCCGTCACGCCTGGGCGGCGTGCGGGTGAATTGCCCCCCGCGCCATGGCGAGGGGCTTAGGTTCTAAGCGATCAGGCGCTTTTGAACTTGTTGACGAACTCGGTCCGGGTTTCAGCGTACCAAGGCGCCTCGGCGGGCCATGGGTTCAGGTTCGCCAGCGAGTCGCCCGGATAGGCTTCGGCAAAGTTCTTCTTGTAGGTATCGCCGGAATACTGATCGGCACCCAGAACAGGTGAGTTGTAGCCGTGGCTGTCAATCGCGACACCGGCCGGTTTGGCCTGATAGGCAAAGTCGATAAAGGCATAGACCTGATCGATATTGGTCGCGCCGGTGGGCATCGAAATACCGTCAACCCAAGCCATCGCACCTTCGACCGGGGCCTGATAGTGCACCGGCTCACCAGCAGATTTCAGAGCCAGCGGTGGACCATCCCATGTCTGGCCGACAATCACGCCCTCGTTCAGCAAGCCGTTTTTCTGTGTGTCAGCATCATTCCAGATCAACTTGATCCGGTTTTTGCGCTCAACACACCAGTCAGTGATCTGACCCCAGACCTTACGCATGGTGTCTTCGTCACCGTAGGCCGCCCAGACCGAACCAGGCTCCATCTCGCCCGCGCTTTCCATGTACAGACCCGCGCCCAGCATCATCGAATGCGCGCGACCCATGGTTTTTCCTGCGTTCGCTTCGGCCCAAACGTCGCCATAAGACGGCGCGTCGCCTTCCGGCAGCCACAGGTCGGTGCGGTATGCGATGCCTTCGGTTCCCCAGATATGCGGCAACCAATGTGCGCCGCTATCGCCAAAGTTCCACGCATCCGTACCGATTTTGGCCATCGCCGGGTTCACCAGATCGATCGGAACCTTGTTCATGTCGAATGGCTGCAGCAGCTCCAACGGCCCCCACTGAAGCGAGCGGTTGTTGGTGGGCGAGACAATATCAAAGCCCTGGCCCTTGGTGGCCTTCATCTTGTTGATGATTTCTTCGTTCGAACCGATACCGGTGTAGTTCACCTTGATTCCGGTCAGGGTTTCAAACTCTTGGATGAACGCGGGCGGAAGATAATCCGACCACATCAAGATGTTGATTTCACCCGACGATGCCAAAGCGCTCTTGCTATAGAGCGGTGCTGCCAAGGCGGCGGCACCTGCACTTTTTAGGACAGATCGTCTGGAAAGTGTTTTTCTGTCAGCCATTTGTTTTCTCCCGATATTGGACTGAAGTTTTTTGTTATGTTTCGATTGTAGGACTTTCTGCACGAGTTCGTCAGCCCGAAAGTGACAGATTGTAGAATTCTTAGGTCCAGTTTTTGTTTTGCGTTTATTTTGCAGCGGTTTGATCCGGCAGTACATCTTCTTTCCAGACCGTTACATCCCGGGGCATAACAGGGTCTGATCCAACCAATATCTTGCGCCCGCCATTGCTCGGAAGGAGCAGGGCACTTGTCCCAAAATTGAAGGCAAAACCTAAGCCACCACGCCGCGTAATACGCAGATCGGGCCCATGGTCCGCAGGGCTGATACCCGCCCATTCCAATGCGTTTCGTAGCACCTGTCGCAACAGGTCCTGCCCCGGCACCATGGCCAGATACGTTGCCTTTTTGGAACGGATCACAGCAGAGCTGCCATCGCAATAATCACTGATGAAACGGCCGATTACGTCCTGATCCGTGTCTACAACTTCGCGCCAGCCTGTGAACCCAAGCGGCGTGTTCCCCAAAAAAAGCACAGTTTCATTCGCCAGTTCGGGCAGTGATTCGACCCGCAACACGCGAACTCCGGTCAAATCCGCCAACGTGCCCGGTGCTAGATTGGGAGGCGTGTGCATGTCGGATGTCATACTGCCGGATCGCGCACCAATCAGAAGTTTCGCCTGCGTCGCAGTCAAACGAGAAGCGAGTTGCTGCGTGACAATCATGCTTTGAGGTATAACGATCAGAGCGTACCCACTCAGATCATCCTTGGGACCAACAAAATCCAGATCGACACCCATCTCGCGCAGCGCCGCATACCAGTCACGAACGATCTGAGCATTTGGAAAACTGTCATCATGCGGCAGGACGTCCGCCGCCCAGATAGAAGCATAGTCCAGCAGCATTGCGACTGCTGCTTTGCCCCGCTTGGTCGGCGGCAAAGCAGCCCGGTCTAGCACAATCTGCTTCAGTTCTGTGGCCGCCTGATCTGGGCTACCGTCTGAGCGGAACAATGCGGTGTGAAATTGCTCTTGCGCAGATTTCGCCTGCCGCCAGCGGAAAAACATCACCGCCTCTGCGCCATGCGCATAGGCCGCCCAGGTCCAAAGCCGCACCATACCTTCTGCCGGCGATGGGTTTTTCTCGGCCCAATCCACCGGCCCCGGCTGCTGTTCCAGAACCCACATACGCCCGCGCCCTTGTGACCGATAAAGATCACAGTGAAACCCCTGATAATCCGGTGCGCCTGTTCGCAGATAGCGGTGTTTTTCCTGATCACTCAGCCCAGAGCTCAGCAAATTTCCCAACGGGTAGCTATCAAATCCCACAACATCCAAATCGGCGGCGAGATCATGGTGATCAAACTCGAAACTGCCCGCCATGAAGTTATGAGTGATATCGCGACCCGGCGAGTGGTCACGCAGGATATCAGCCTGCGCTTTATTGAACAGTCGGACCCGGTCCGAAGAATATCGCCTGAAATCGAGCGATTGGGTCGGGTTCGGCGACGCAACCAATCCATTGGGCAACTCAATTTGATCGAAGCCTGAATAGCTCGAGCCCCAGAACACTGTTCCCCACGTCTCGTTCAGAACATCGATCGAGCGGTAGCGATCAGCCAGCCAGCGGCGAAAACCCTGCCTTGCCACATCGGAATAACTGAGCACCGTTTCGTGATCGTTGTATTCGTTGTCGATCTGCCAAGCTTTCACATATGGGTTTTGACCGTAGCGACGGGCATATTCAGTAGCTATCCGGCACGCCTCGACCAGATAGACGTCACTTGAAAAACAATAATGCCGGCGAGAGCCAAACCCCCGCACCTGCCCGTCCGGACCAACGGGCAGAATTTCGGGATGTTCATCGACCAGCCATTTGGGCGGCGCGGCCGTTGGGGTCGACATCATGACCCGCAGACCAGCCTCACCCAGGATTCCGATCACCTCATCCAGCCATCCCCATTCAAAACGCCCGCGTTCAGGTTCGATCAGACCCCAGGTGAATTCGGCAATCCGTACCCAATCCAGACCCATGTCCACCATCCGCGCAGCGTCGTCCCTCCACCGCGATGGGTCCCATTGTTCGGGGTAGTAGCAAACCCCCAGCTCAAGTTTGCTCATCGGTCGTCCTTTGCCGCGCGCCGTTCGATCCATTTCAGAAAGCTGGCACAGGCGAGTGTGATCACGACATACAAGATCGCCGCGGTATTGAAAGGCGCGAAAGGCAGAAAGCTAGCGGCCTGAAATTCGCGCATTCGTTGGGTCATGTCGCGCACCGACAGGATGGACAACAGCGAGGTGTCTTTGATCATCGCAATGAATTCATTGCCCAAGGGTGGCGTAACAATCCGCAGCGCTTGCGGCAGCACAATCAGACGCGCAGTTTGCCAGCGGGATAGACCCAGCGAACTGCCCGCCTCAAGCTGGCCTTTTGGGATGGCCTCGATACCGGATCGAAAGATCTCGGCCATATAGGCCGAATAGCCCACGGAGATGGCGATGATCCCACGGGTCATGTTGGTCATGTCGATGCCGCCACCGGTCGCATCCTTGACCGCACCCGCCAGCGGCAAACCGATATAGAGGATAATCACCAGCATCGGAATGCCGCGTATCGTGTCCACGAAAAACTCGGCCCCAACGGCCAAGGGGTGCAATTTGTGCTGAGCACCCCCGATGGTCAAAGTGAGCAGGAGAAATCCAAAGACAGCAAACGCTAAAGCAGGATTGCGATACTTGTCCGGCAGAAAGCTTGTTTGCCACAGAACCGGATACCCCTGGGTATTGGCTTCGACCGGGACAAAGGCACCCGACACGCTGTCAACGGTCTCGATCTGTTCTAGAGCGCTTGCCGCATCGGTCGCGCTGCGGATTTTGTATTGTCGTTCACCGCCGCCGTCGAATTCGCCGAAGCGGATCAAATCCGCTTGTGCTTGCGGTGTGCCCCGCACAATGGCAATACGCGCATCAGTGCTGCCGACCAGCGCGTAGTTAACCTGAGGCTGCATGAAAAAAAACGCTGAGATCGCCAACAAAGCCAGACTAATCGAGCCATAAGTGACCGTCGTCCGCGCCTTAGGCTTGAAGGATTGTAGCCCGACCCAGATCAGACCAAGGATGGCCGCGAAGATGTAGGCGAAAATCGCCGCGCGGAATGTGATTGCGACGCCAGTGGCAAATTGCCAATGGGCCATGAACATTAAATAGAATAAAAGCCCGCCGGTCAGAACTTCGAACCCAAGCCGTATGTATCCGCGAAACGGGACCATCAGGCGCGCTGAAACCAGGCAAAGTGCAATGACCACTGCATACGCCGCCAATAGAATCTGCAAACCGGTTTGCACCTGTGCGACCACGTCAGGCAACAGAACCCAGGTCTGATTCGACCGATCAATCAAGGTTGACGTGTTCTCGCTGAGTGAATGGAAAAACACTGACTCAGCAAAGGGCATCAGTACCTGCGGTTGGACAAAACCCAATATCGACAATGCAACCGCTGCAGGAAATGCGGCCAGCGCAGATAGCCGCAACCAAGCGGGCGCATGTGTTTGAAACCGCGCATGCCGGGCACAGAGATAGCACAGGATAGCGACTGCCAGAACTAACAAGAAACCGATAAAGATAGGCCCAGCGTTGTTGCCGATACCGAGTATGGCAATCAGAGACCGCAAATATTTGGACGACGTGGCAAACAGGTAAATGATGAACGGGGCAGCAGCGAGCAACACAAGGTTGCTCGGGCGGATCGAGCTTAGGCGCGACATGGGGATCTCCGCTGGGACAAGACCCCGGCAGTATCTACCGCCGAGGCCAGTAAGTGCATCAAAGGATCAGTTGGTGCCCCAGTACTTGGCTTTCAGCGCATCCAGAGTGCCGTCTTCCTGGATCGCCGCCAGGCCAGCGTTGATAGCATCAACCGTCGCGTCACCTTCCTGAAAAACGATGCCAAGCGGATCGGATTGAAGGCCAGTGATCCCGACCGTCAACTCACCTGCGAATTCCTGTTCATAGGCAGCGGCGGACGTACCATCGATGATCACACCCTGTACGTCCGCGTTCTGAAGCGCCAGAATGGCCGCCGAGAAGTTGTCGTACAGGCTTACGTTCTCGCGACCGACCACTTCCTCGGCCAGTTGCGCGTTGGTGGTGCCAGTTTGGGCAGCCAGCTTTTGGCCACCAGCTTTGAAGTCATCTAGCGTCATGTCGCCGTTATCGACCTGCAGCAGGATCGCCTGGCTGACGATGATATAGGGTTCCGAGAAATCCATGGTCTCTTCGCGTTCCGACGTGATCGACACGCCCGAGATCACCAGATCAAACTCGCCCTGCTGAAGGGCAGCAAATATCCCATCCCAGGCGGTGTTTACGAAGTTCGGAACGCAATTCACCTTCTCGCAGATGGCGTTCATCACATCCACGTCGAAGCCCACGATCTCACCAGTGGTTTCATCGACAGTTTCCATCGGGGGATAAGTCGCATCCGTGCCAATCTTCAGTACGCGCCCTTCCAGGTCGGCGGCATATGCCACGGGAGCCGTCATCGCGGCCAATGTTGCGGCGGCTAGCAGTTTCTTGAACATGTCTGGTTTCTCCTTTGTTGGATCAGTTTGCTCGCGCCATTTGCGGCGCAGGCGTGTCAGGTTGACGCTCGATAAAGGTGGCCCTGATCTTTTTCTGGGTCTCGGACGGATCCGCCCCGTCCAAGGATTTCAACATAAACTCTCCCAGCAAACGACTGGTTTCGACAATCGGCAGGTAGTACGTGCTGGGCGGAGGCACAAAATACTGGCTGAGGTGCAGGTCGTCGGTCGAGATAACAACGACATCACGCCCGACCTGAACACCTGTTTCAGCTGCAGCTGAAAGCACGCCCAATGTCATTGCTTCGTTTGCGCAAATGATGGCACTTGCACGGTTTGGTGCCTGCATCAGCGCTTGAAAAGCCTGTCGCCCGAAAAGCGCAGTGGTCGGGCCATTGCAGATCAATTCAGAATCAAAGCTGACGCCAGCTGCTGCCAGCGCATCTAAATAGCCTTTCTCTCGTTGCGCTGCATAAATCAGATCGCCCGGCGGGTTGATCAGTGCAATACGACGGTGCCCCAGATCGATCAGTCGTGTGGTGGCATCATATGCCGCTGCCTGACTGTCGAAATCCACGAAGGGATGGGGTTTGGGGCTATCGCTCATCCCGTAAGTAACAAAGGGAAAACCATGCTTCTGCAGATACGCGATCCGAGGATCGTTTCGTCGAGTACCTGAAAAAATGACACCATCCGCCAACCCTTCGTGAACAATGCTCTGTAGGGTCACAATCGCGCTTTCTATATCCGACACAGAAAACACGCTTAGCTGGTATCGTGACCCTTGCAGTGCGATGGAGATCCCGGACAGAATTCGGGTAAACTCCACGCCTTCCCATTCTTCGGACGCATCCATCGAAACGCCAACCAGAACAGCGATGTGATAAGATTTATTGGTGCGGAGCTTCAACCCGTCCAGATTAACCCGGTATCCAAGTTCGTTAGCGACTTTCTGTATTTTCTCACGAGTCTCTCGCCTGACGGATTTGACCCCGCGCAGCGCGCTGGAAACGGTACCAACAGAATAACCCGTCCGGGCGGCAATCGATTTGATTGTCGCCCGCGCCATCAGGCAGCCCTAACCAATTGGGATTCCAGAAACCACTTGCCTGTTTCCAGCGTCCGCCTGTGATCGGGGGTTTCGTCGTGTTCCACGAATAAATCGGAACAATTTGTCTCGTCCAACGCCGCCAGAACCTCGGCCCATTCCACGACACCATCGCCCAGGTCACGCCATCGTTCATCACCCACACGAGTCGGATCAACATCCTTGGCGTGGACCGACAAAATAAGGTCGGAATAGCATTGAATGAAACTGACAGGATCGAACCCGGCCACCACAAGCCAGCCTATGTCGGGCTGCAAATAAATGTTTCCCTGCGCCAAAATCAGATCCAATGGAGAATGGCCGGGGCACCCGACCAGATCGAAATCGTGATTGTGGTAGGCCAACTTGACGTCGTGAACCGCCAACTGATCCGCCCATTCGGACAACTGGCCGGACACCGCACTCCATCCTTCGACGGTGCTGGGCCGCGCCTCAGGCGCAAGCCAGGGCATTACGGCAACCTCGCAATTCAGAAGGTTCATTACCTCGATAATATCGTCGAAACGGTCTTCTAATTCTTCCCAATCAAAATGCGCGGACCGGACGCGAAGACCAGACTTTTGGACAATGTCAGCCATCTGAGGTGGCGACAAGCGATGCAGTCCCGTGGTTTCGACATCGGTAAACCCGGCATCGGCTACCATTTTCAACTGCTGCGCAAGATCACCGCACTGCCGAACTGTATAAAGCTGCGCTGAAACTCGCATTATTCACCATTGAAACGTTTCAAATATGGTGAAACACCAAGGGCGGCGCTGTCAAGCACCACGTGAAATCTGCGAATTCCTACTTCCGCATCGACAAGCCATCGTGAAACAGATGGACTTTTTCTGGCGCAGCCGTGACCGAAACAGTCTGCCCCCGCAGGTCCCTTTGCACCCCCGGCAACTTGGCGATGACAGATTCTGCACCTTCGGTTTTGTCGAAATACAACAAGGTGACCTCTCCCAGGGCTTCGGTAAAATCTACCATCCCAGAAAGAATCGCACTGTTGTCTGTCATAACGAGATCTTCGGGCCGGACACCGATATTGACATGTTTGCCTTGATCATTCGCCTCAGTCGGGACGGCGGAAACCGCAACCCCACCGCTCTCCAGCGCCACCGTTGTCAATTGCCCTGTCTCAGTGATCTGACCCGGCAACAGGTTCATGGAAGGCGACCCGATGAACTGCGCAACAAATTCGTTGTCTGGTGTCTCGTACAGTTCCAACGGCGTACCCACCTGAGCGATGCCCTTGTTGGCGAGCACGACAATGCGGCTGGCCAGTGTCATCGCCTCGACCTGATCGTGGGTCACGTAGATCATGGTGCTGTCAGGCATTGCTTCCTTCAGGCGCGCAATCTCGATCCGCGTTGCCACGCGCAAGGCTGCGTCGAGGTTTGATAGCGGCTCATCAAAAAGATACACTTTAGGATCACGCACAATCGCACGTCCGATGGCAACGCGTTGCCGCTGCCCGCCCGACAGTGCTTTGGGCAGGCGATCCAGAAACGGTTCAAGTTGCAAAATGCGGGCGGCGCGATCAACGCCTGCATCAATTTCGGACGTAGGCATGTTGGCTATCTTCAGTGCAAACGCCATGTTTTCCCGGACGGTCATGTGCGGGTACAAGGCATAGCTTTGAAACACCATCGCGATGCCCCGCTGTGCGGGCGGGACATCGTTCATGACCTGACCTTCGATTTCCAGCGATCCGCCGGTAATCTTTTCCAATCCTGCGATCATCCGCAACAATGTGGACTTGCCACAGCCGGATGGTCCCACAAAGACGATCAATTCGCCCCGATCAATATCGAGGTTGATGTGTTTCAGAACATCGACCGGGCCATAGGACTTGGCGACATCTGTGAGTTTGAGTTCAGACATTCTTTACCCCTTATCCCTGACCATCAGGCAAAACTGCGATGCATTCAGCATCACGTTGCTGGCGCCCTCGACGGAACCCAAATCCCGACCTATGGCGCGCCATTTGCCATCGGGCAGCTCCACGTTTGTTGGATCACCGCCCAGATTGAATGCGCAAAAGATCTGCTCGAATGCGTCCTCGCGCAGGAAGGTTAGAACAGGCCCGTTCTGGGCCATTTCCTTCTGCGCGCCGGACGCCAACGCAGAGTGCGCGTGGCGCAGTGCAATCGCGCGCCGATAGTGGTGCAACATCGAGTGTGGATTTGATTCCAGCCGATCCACCGCATTCTCGGCTTGTACAGCGCTGACTGGCAGCCAGGGCTCTGCGACGCTGAACCCGGATTGCTCGTCTTGCGCAGCCCAAACCATAGGGGTACGGCAACCATCGCGGCCTTTATACTCGGGCCAGAATTCTATTCCGTAGGGATCCTGCAGTTTTTCGAAGGGAACGTCTGCTTCGCCCAACCCAAGCTCCTCGCCTTGATAGAGACATGCGGACCCGCGCAGGCACATCATCAAAACTGCGTATTGACGGGTGGCTGCACCATCCAGGTTCCAGCGCGACGCGTGGCGCTGCACATCGTGGTTAGAGAAGGCCCAGCAGGGCCATGCATCACCAGCTTTGGCCTCAAGCTGATCGAAAACCTGCTTTGCGTAGCTTGCGGTTAGTGCCCGTTTTTCAAGAAATTCAAAGGCATAGCACATATGCATGCGCTTGTCGCCGGTGGTGTATTCCCCCATGATCTCAAGACCACGCTGTGCGTCTCCGACCTCACCCAGACAGGCCCGGCCTTCGTATTCATCCGTCAATGCGCGCAACCGCTCGAGAAAGGCAATATTCTCAGGTTGGCTCTTTGAGAACAAGTGATCCTGATGGTTGTATGGGTTCACGGCGGGGGCAATCGACGCATTGCGCTGATCCAAAGGCAGCGCTGGATTGTCGCGCAACGACTTGTCGTGAAAATAGAAATTGATGGTATCCAGTCGGAACCCATCCACACCCATATCAAGCCAAAACCGAGCGACATCCAGCAATGCATCCTGCACGTCTGTGCAGTGAAAATTCAGATCAGGCTGCGAGGCCAGAAAGTTGTGAAGGTAATACTGCAGTCTGCGGGAATCCCATTGCCAGGCCGAACCGCCAAAGATGGACAGCCAGTTGTTCGGCGGCGTACCATCTGGTTTGGGATCAGCCCAGACAAACCAGTCAGATTTTGGATTTTCTCGACTGCTGCGGCTTTCGCTAAACCAAGGGTGTTGATCCGACGTGTGTGACAGCACCAGATCGGTCAT
The DNA here is from genome assembly GCF_947504215.1 of uncultured Ruegeria sp. Classification (GTDB taxonomy): domain Bacteria; phylum Pseudomonadota; class Alphaproteobacteria; order Rhodobacterales; family Rhodobacteraceae; genus Ruegeria. The sequence continues at coordinate 93,093 of NZ_CANNGO010000007.1, forward strand.
AACCTTCAAACCCTGCGCGTGCGCCTTGTCCAGAAGATCACGAAAATCATCAAGGGTTCCGAACATCGGGTCAACATCGCGGTAATCGCTGACATCGTATCCGAAATCCTTCATCGGAGACTTGAAAAAGGGTGAAATCCAGATCGCATCGACGCCCAGTGACGCGATGTAGCCTAGCCTTTCAGTGATGCCTTTCAGGTCTCCAATCCCGTCGCCATTACTGTCCTGAAAGCTGCGCGGATAGATCTGATAGATCACCCCGCCATGCCACCAATCAGAGGACAGTTTGGTCGCTTTGGTTTGACTCAGGTTGTTCTGCACGTTCATCAGACGCCTCTACTTTACAGATCCGGCCAACAGGCCTCGGACCAGGTATTTTTGCATTGCGAAAAAGACCACCAGCGGCACAAAGATCGACACAAAGGCCGCCGTCGCCAGAATTTCCCAATTCCCGCCTCGTGTGCCCAACAGCTCGACAATGCGGTTCGTCATAACTGTGGTCTGGCCCGTCGCATCGATCAGGAACACTTTGGCCACCAGCAGGTCATTCCAAGTCCACAGGAACTGGAAGATCGCGAATGAAGCGAGCGCTGGAAAGCTAAGGGGCAGGATGAGTTTGGTGAAAATCTGAAACTCGGTTGCACCGTCGACGCGGGCGTTTTCGATCAGATCACGCGGCAATCCAGCCATGTAATTGCGTAACAGATAGATCGCCAAGGGCATTCCAAACCCTGTATGGGCAAGCCAGACACCAAGATAGCCTTTGCCAATGCCGATATTCAGGTGGAATTTCAGCAAAGGGATAAGCGCCAGTTGAAGTGGGACGACCAACAATCCGACAACTGCCGCGATCAGTAAGGCCCGACCAGGGAAATCCATCCAGGCGAGCGCATAGGCGGCAAACGCCGCGACGAGGATTGGGATAATCGTCGCCGGGATCGTCACCGTCAGCGTATTGAAGAACGCTTTGCCCATACTGTCCGTACTGCTCTGATCCAGAAGAACCTTTTGGTAGTTATCGAAGGTAAACTCGGGTGGCAGTTCAGCGGTAACGAAAATCCGCGGACCGCGATTGCCCGTGAACTCCTCAGTGTTTTCCATGCGGTATTCACCGTCGGCAGACACGGTGATGGTCCCACCCCGGCGCAGCTCAGCCGTTTGGCCCGGCTCAAAAGCGCCAACATCGCGCGAGCTGATACCCCATTTCGAGATTGTGGCCTGCTGGTCGTCTCCAAACAACTGGCCTTCAATCACATAAACCCCGTTATCCAGCACCTGCGTTTCCGGCGCGGCACTGCGCAGGGTCAGGTTTTGCTCGGACGGAAATAGCGAGCGCCACCAACCACTGGTTGCGATCTGATCCGCTGTTCGGAAGGATGAGATCAATAGCCCCAATGTTGGCACGACCCACAGCACCACCAAAAAGATGACCGAGGCGTGGACAACCCACCTGAGCGCCGGTTTGGTTCCTGCAATATCGCTCATGCCCCTACTCCATTTCCTTGCGCGCATTGCGCACGTTCCAGACAAGGATTGGGGCCACCAGCAACATGATCACCATGGCCGAGGCCGAACCCACACCCCAATCGTTGGCCCGGAACAATTTGTCATACATGTAGTTGGCCAGCACCTGCGTCTCCCACTGACCATTGGTCATGGCAAAGACGATGTCGAAAACCTTGAGAACGGTGATCGTGATCGTCGTCCAGACCACCAGAATGGTCGTCTTGATCTGCGGCACCTTGATCTTGAAGAAGATCTGAAACGGGTTGGCGCCATCCAGGATCGCGGCTTCAATCGTTTCCTCGGGGATACCGCGCAATGCCGCCGACAGGATAACCATGGCAAACCCGGTTTGAATCCAGATCAAAACAACCATCAGAAACAAGCTGTTCCAGAACGGTAAGGTCAACCACGTCTGCGGGTCGGTTCCACCGAAAAAGATGTAGAGCGCGTTCAAAATCCCAATCTGGTCCTGCTCAGCAGGGCGCGAGTCATAAACCAGTTTCCAGATTACTGATGCTCCGACAAAAGAGATCGCCATCGGCATAAAGATCAGCGATTTTGCAAAATTGCCCCACCTGATCCGGTCGGTCAGCTGCGCCACCAGCAATCCGAATGCCGTCGACATCGCGGGCACTACGATCAGCCACAACATATTGTTGCGCATCGCTTCCCAAAATTTCGGCTCAGCTGCCATTTGAACATAGTTGTCCAGGCCGACCCAACGATAGCTGCCACCCGGAACACGCTCGGTCAGGGACAAGCGCAATGTCTCGACCACTGGGTAGGCCAGATAGAGGCCAAGGGCCGCCATCGCAGGGAACAGGAACAGCCAGGGGCGGATAATGTTCGCGCGATTGATATTGCGACCTGCGTTAGGACCGCGTGGCGGAAACAAGACTTTGTCTATGAACTGATTGGATAGGTAGAAGTAGCCCACGCAACCCGACACGCCAATGGCGATGGTCAGCAGGCCCTGAAGTGCCGGTGTCATGACGCTCTCATCCGTTTTGAGGTGAAGGGCAGCCCAACGGCTGCCCCCAAACTGCGCTTACTTCGCCGCGTCCCAGGAAGACTGGATTTCGCCGGCTACGGTTGCCGCATCTTTGGCACCCGAGGAGTAGTCGACCATTCCCGTCCAGAACGTACCTGCACCCACGGCGCCCGGCATCAGGTCAGAGCCGTCAAACCGGAACGTCGTCGCGTTGGTCAGGATTTCCCCCTGCCCGCGCTGCGTGTCGTTCGAATAGTTATCTGGATTTGCGCCGAGATGTGGTGTCAGGAAACCATCCTGCGCCATCATGATTTCATGCGCGAAGGGGGTTTTCAGGAATTCCATGAACGCCTCGGCCGCTGGATTGGGGTTTGTGACCGTAAACAACGTCCCCGCCCCCAGCACCGGTGTACCCAGATCCTTTTCGGCAAATGCCGGGAAATAGAAGAAATCGGCATCCGCACCCAATTCCGTCCCTTCTGGGAAGTATGCCGGAATGAACGATGCCTGACGGTGCATCATACATGCCGGCGGGCTGTCGAACAGACCTTTGGGGCTGTCACGGAAGTCGATGGCCGCAGTATCATCCGCATCGCCAACAACGTAATCATCGTTGCGTGTGAAGGTGCCATATTCCTCGATCACAGCGATCACACGCGGATCGTCGAACTTCATCTCATTCGACACCCAGTCGTCGTAAACTTCTGGTGGCTGTGTGCGCAGCATCAGGTCTTCGACCCAGTCAGTTGCTGGCCACCCAGTCGCGCCGCCCGAAGCAAGACCAACACACAAAGGCGTTTCGCCGTCCGCAACCATCTGATCCATCAGCGCTTTGAAGTCTTCCATCGTTTCGGGCACTTCATACCCAAAATCTTCAAAATTCTCGGGGCTGTACCAGACCAGAGATTTGACGTTCACATTGAAGAAAAACCCATAGAAGCCATCCGCTCCTTCGGCATTTTCAAAAGTACCCAGGTCGACCCAGGATTGGCCGGCAGCAAAATTGTCTTTGATCCAATCAGCCGAACCATCTACCAGTGGCGTCAGATAACCGTTCTTCGCCATGTTCGCAGCCAGACCAGGCTGTGGAAACACCGTGAGGTTCGGCGCGGAACCGGCAGCAGCATCAATCAGGATCTGCTGCTCCAGTGAGTCCGAGCCGACATAGCTGGAGTTCGAGCCGGTCGCTTCGTCGAAATAGGCCACCAGGTTCTCAAAGGACTTGCCTTCACCCGCCAGCCATGGCCCGAAAATGGTCAGACTTTCGCCGGACAGATCATTTGCCTCGGCAAACGCACTGTATCCATCCCAATCAAAGTTGCCTTCGCCGACGGCATGAAGCAGTTCGCCTTCTGCCTGAACCGCCCCAGCCATCAAGGCGAGCGTCGCCGCACCTGCGTAAAGCGCGTGTTTCATAAATCTTCCTCCCAACGTTACCCTGCGCTTGATGAGACTCAATATTCAAAGCGCTTTGGATTGGCGATTTTATCCGCTAACATTTTGCTCCTGTCAACAATCTGTTTGAAAAACTCATAACTATTAATAATTCCGGATAAGGTGGCAAAACAGGTTGACGCACGACAGAATTGCTCACAAAACAGATTTGAACCCTATTTGAAGGCGCTTTGAATACTAAGATGAACCTAAAGCAGCTGTCTGAAATTCTTGGCCTCTCGCAGACAACGGTCAGCCGCGCGCTGAACGGGTACCCTGAGGTTAGTGAGGATACCCGGGTGCGGGTTCAGGCTGCAGCGCAAAAACACGGTTATCGCCCAAACAGCCGCGCCAAGGGTTTGGCGACCGGCCGATCCATGGTGATAGGTCATGTGATTCCCAGCTCGTCCAGGCACGAAATGGTTAACCCGATCTTCGGAGATTTTGTCGCCGGCGCCGTAAAAAAATACTCAGAGCATGGGTATGACATGATGTTTACCAATGCCGATGATACGTCGATTGAAGAAGCGTATCGCAGCCTGTTCCAGCGCGGCGCGGTAGACGGCGTTGTTCTGCAGGGCCCAAAGGTAGATGAACCCCGGATCGAAGTTCTGACGCGTATGGCAGTGCCCTTCATTGTCCATGGCCGCTCGACCGGAGTAGTCGGCCAGTATGACTGGATCGATGTGAACAACAAAAGCTCGTTCTTGCGTGCGACCCGATTCCTGATCGATCTTGGTCATCGCCGGATTGCTCTGATCAACGGGCTTGAAGACATGGATTTTGCACAACGTCGCCGCGATGGGTTTCTCGAAGCTTTGCGTCAGGCCGGGTTGTCGCCCAACCCTGAACTGATGCGCAGCGCCGAGATGACAGAGGTTTATGGCCACCATGAAACCCGGGACATGCTTGGGCTGGATAACCCGCCCACGGCTATTTTGTGTTCCTCAATGATTTCAGCCATCGGGGTCCGGAGGGCACTAGACGAAAGTGGGCTGGAACTGGGTAAGGATGTGTCGGTGATCGCCCATGACGATGACCTGTCTTATCTCAAGAATGGACAGGATGTTCCGATCTTTACAGCAACGCGCTCATCCGTGCGCAATGCAGGCGAAATGGCCGCCGAAATGTTGATAGAGCGCATCCAATCTCCGGACGACCCTACGAAAACTAGATTGCTGGAAGCCGAACTGGTAGTTGGCAGATCAACTGGCCCCGCGCCCAACAGGATCTGAACATGAAATACTCACGCGCTGACTTTCCCAAAGATTTCCTCTTTGGCGTGGCAACTTCTGCGTACCAGATTGAAGGGCATGCTCAAGGCGGTGCCGGACAGACCCATTGGGACACATTTGCAGCATCACCCTGCAATGTGGTGCGAGGGGAAAACGGCGATCTGGCCTGTGACCACCTGAACCGGTTTGCCGAAGACTTTGATCTGGTGCGCGAGGCCGGGTTCGATTGTTATCGGTTTTCGACAAGTTGGGCGCGGGTGCTGCCCGAGGGGCGCGGTCAAGTCAATCAAGCCGGTCTGGACTATTATGATCGCCTGGCTGACGCGCTGTTAGAGCGCGGCATCCGCCCCTGTGCAACCCTCTACCACTGGGAACTCCCCTCTCCGCTCGCCGATCTTGGCGGTTGGCGCAATCGGGATATTGCAGGTTGGTTTGCCGATTTTACCGAAGTCATAATGGGCCGTATCGGCGATCGCATGTACAGCGTTGCCCCGATCAACGAGCCGTGGTGCGTCAGCTGGCTGAGCCATTTTGAAGGGCACCACGCCCCCGGCCTGCGCGATATCCGGGCCGCAGCCCGCGCGATGCACCATGTATTGCTGGCCCATGGCAGCGCTATTCAGGCAATGCGCGGTCTTGGGATGGGAAATCTGGGCGCCGTGTTCAATCTAGAATGGTCCGAACCTGCGGATAACAGCACCGAGGCACGACGCGCCGCAGACCTCTATGACGGCATTTACAATCGATTCTTCCTTGGTGGCGTGTTCAACAAAGCCTACCCCGAAAATGTTCTGGAAGGTCTGGCGCCTTACCTGCCCTCTGGCTGGCAAAATGATTTTGAAACCATTGGTGCGCCCGTCGACTGGTGTGGGTTGAACTACTACACCCGCAAACTCATTGCCTCTGCAAACACGGCCTGGCCAAACTTGAAAGAGGTCCCGGGTCCGCTGCCTAAAACGCAAATGGGATGGGAAATCGACCCTGCCGCTCTGACCAGGTTCCTGACGCGGACGCAGAAGGAATACACGGGCGACCTGCCAATTTACGTTACCGAAAACGGTATGGCCAGCCCGGAACGTCGGCAAGATGATGACCGTATCGACTATCTAAACCAGCACTTTTCGGCCGTTCAGGACGCATTGGATCAGGGTGTCCCGATCGACGGTTATTTTATCTGGTCATTGCTCGACAACTACGAATGGGCCTACGGGTACGAAAAGCGTTTTGGGTTGGTGGATGTGGATTTTGAAACTCTTGAAAGAAGACCCAAAGCGTCTTTCCAAGCGCTGAAGTCCGCACTCAAAACAACGGATCGCGTCGCGTTGCCTCTGGCACAACCTGCTGGTTCGGTTCATGAACACTGGAATCTGGTGGCGGATGTTGGTGGCACGAACACCCGCCTAGGTGTTGTCTCAAACGGTCTATTGACCGATCTTCGCAGACACCCCACCGGCACATTGCCGGATCTCCTGGATGCCCTGCACAGTTTGCGCGACGAGATTGGGACCGATCCTCAGGCCGTTGTCGCCGCCGGAGCAGGCCCGGTCAGGAGCGGAACTATTCGCCTGACCAACGCGAATCTGGATCTGTCCGAAGCAGAACTGCACGAAGCGACCGGCGCCAAACATACCTATGTGATCAACGATTTCACGGCGGCCGCATGGTCGGTCGCCGAAGTGACCAGCGCAGAGGTCGCCGTTTTGCAAGGGGAAGCCACCCCCCCGGCTGGCACACGACTGGTTGTCGGGCCCGGGACCGGGCTTGGCGTTGGGGCGCTGCTCTATTCAGAAGGTCATTATCATACTGTGTCCGGCGAAGGCGGGCATGTCGGTCTGTCGCCTCGTCATCGCGAAGAAGTTGAAATTTTCGACGCAGCCCGTCGCATCGCGCCAAATAGCTTTTTTGGTGACAGTCTGGCGCTGGAAGCCGAGATGTTTCTAAGTGGCACGGGGCTGCCGATCTTATACCAGGCCACAGGTGTGGCGGCCGGTCAATGCGATACACCGCTCAGGTCCGCAAAAGAAATCTTGCAGGATGCGCGCAGCGGGGCTGATGCCGTGGCGGTGCAAGCGGCCCAGATCTTCACGACGCATCTTGGTGCTTTGATGGGTGACATGGCTGTCACTCTGATGCCTACAGGGGGCGTATTTCTGGTCGGTGGCGTCGCGGAAAAGAACCGCTGGTTGTTTGGCCGTGAGTTTCGCGAGGCGTTTAACGGCGGTGGCCGTTTTAGTGAGCTGCGTCAGTCAATGAACCTTTATGTTTCAGAGCAACCTGAATTTGGCATTGTTGGCGCTAACAACTTCTGCAAAAATGCGCTTATGCGGTAAGCTTGCCGCCTCATACATATTTCAGAAGAGGACCCCGGGATGATCCTGTGCTGCGGTGAAGCCCTGATCGACATGATCGCCGAACCAACGGTTTCGGGCGCAAACGGTTTTGTTCCGCATTCCGGTGGGGCGATCTTCAATACGGCCATTGCGTTGGGACGGTTGGGTGCGCCGGTGGGAATGCTGACGGGGCTGTCTTCGGACATGTTCGGACAACAATTGGCAGATACGTTACAGGCCAGCCACGTGGATGCATCGCATGTCATCACCTCAGACCGCCCCACGACCCTGGCCTTTGTCCAACTGCAGGACGGGCAAGCCTCGTACAATTTTGTTGACGAAAACACCGCAGGTCGGATGCTGCAAGCCGAAGATATGCCGACCCAGCTTTCGTCTGTGTCCGCGCTATATTTCGGCGGAATCAGCCTGGCTTGCGAGCCCTGCGCCGACGCCTACGCCGCCCTGTTGCATCGCCATGGACCCGAAAGTGCAGTTATATTGGACCCGAATATCCGGCCCGGGTTCATCAAGGACCAGACCCGGTATCGCACACGCCTGAACCGCATGATAGCGCAGGCCGACATGATCAAAGTGTCTGACGAGGATTTGGACTGGATTATCCCGGGCCCCGAAAGCCACGCTGAAAAGGTGCCACTGTTGCTTCAGGCTGGGCCTTCGGTGGTCATTGTCACACGGGGCGGCGATGGGGCAACGGGTTATCTGGCGGATGGCACTGAAACCTCTGTTCCAGTGAAGCCCGTGCAGGTCGTGGACACAGTCGGCGCGGGCGACACTTTTAATGCAGGGGTTCTTGCAGAACTAAACCGATCGGGCCACCTGAGCAAATCCGGCTTACTTGGTCTGACGGCCGACAGTTTGCGCGCAGCCCTTGCGTTGGGCACCAAAGTTGCCGGGGTAACCGTATCCCGTGCCGGGGCAAACCCACCGTGGGCTCATGAGCTTTGATCTGATGAGGCAAGCACAATGAAAAGATCAGACATCAACCGCATCAAAGCTGAGGCCCATAGCTTCATCCAGTCTTTTGGTTTTGCTCTACCACCGTTCGCAGATTGGTCTCCGAAACAAATGCGCGGCCCCAAGGCGGAAAGTATCCGCGAACGCGGGTTGGGCTGGGACATCACCGACTATGGTCAGGGAAAATTTGATGACCTAGGTCTATTCCTGTTCACCCTGCGCAACGGAGACGTTGGCGACCTGAACCAAGGTCGTGGTATGCTATACGCTGAAAAGCTTTTGATTTCACGTGATAAACAGCTGTCACCGATGCACCGTCATGTCATCAAGGCCGAGGATATTATCAATCGCGGTGGTGGTGATCTGGTCATGGAAGTTCATGCATCGAACCCAGATGGGGGTGTCGATCGCGACAACCCCGTGACTGTCCCAAGCGATGGCTGCCCAGTGACAATTCAGCCGGGCGAACTCCTGCGTTTGAAACCCGGCGCAAGCGTGACGCTGATGCCCGGCATTTGGCATGCTTTCTGGGCGGAACACGGCGATTGCCTCATCGGAGAGGTTTCTACCGTTAACGATGACCGCACGGACAACGTTTTCGAAGAGCCAATCCCCCGCTTTGCGACGATCGAGGAAGATACTGATCCCGATTTCCTGCTGGTCGCCGACTACTGACCCAAGCTTGAAGCTGGGTAAATTTGCGACGCAACTCCTCTTGTCATTTCCGACTCTTTTTGTCAGATAAGGTGTGACCCAGTCAGATCCCTCGAAATCACGGCCGGTCAAGGACCAGAGACCGAGAGACGATCATGACAAAAACACTCACCGACCTATTGGCCATGGATACTATCGCCAGCCGCCACGGATGTGCGCTGAAGCCAAAATTGCGGCAGGCAATTGAGGCCGCCCTCAGATTCCCAGCCCACGCAGCATCACCGCGGCGGGAAACCCCAATCGCCGAATGCGATCTGCCCGAAAACGTTCAAAGCCTGTCCAGCCATTCAGTAAAAACCGAAAGGCGGCGCGCATGAGTTTCTCCACCTCCGGACAAAGCGAAGCGCGCGCACCCAATGCATTGCGGGATTTCGATGATTTCGAACGGGGCCTTCTTCCCGTCATGCGGCATTTCATCCTCAGCTTTTCCGAGCCCACAACCCAAGCCTGGCAACATGCATACTCGGTCGCAATCGAAAAGTGGGGGCACGATCAAGGCCTCAATCTTGCGCACCTTGTTTTCAAAGTCATCAAGGCCGCCTTGCATTGCCGCACTGACGGGCTGGCTTTCAAAGATCCCCTGAGCCTGGAAGACCGGCGGGAAGTCACTTGTGATGAGAGAGCGTTACTGAAAATGCTACATCACATGCGACGCGATGAAACACCCGCTGCGCGAGACGCCGTTGGTCAGGTTACCGGTGGGTATCCCGATGCACATCTGATTCAAGCCGGACTGACATTGGCCAGCCGGTTTCCCATCAGCGGCGATCACCAAAGGCAATCGACACGACGCCCTTCTCTACGTGTGGTTCAGTGACGCCGCGCTGGCAATGACCTGACGCTTGACAATCGATGCGACACCAGACTAGCTGGCTGGGATGGTTCCCTTAGGTTCTCCTTGGGGATGAAAATGGGAATGCGGTGCGGCCCACGACAATCGGGCCAATTCCGTGACTGCCCCCGCAACTGTAGGCGGTGAGCGACGCCAAATCACCACTGGCCCAGAGGGTCGGGAAGGTTGGCCAAGCGACGACCCGCAAGTCAGGAGACCTGCCATCAGATGTTCAACCAACCCGGGGCGGGGCGTCCTGGAAGGAGGCTATGATGGCGCGTCTGCGTGTTCACAAGACTTGCACTTTCTGTCCGCATTTTTTGAGTGGCGGGGACTGCTATGTCCGATACTCCTGACCACTTTGTACTAATCTGCTCAACCTGCCAGGGACCAGTGGCGGCTGAAACAGCGCAAAAACTGCTGGATGAGCAGCTGCCAACCGGATTTGCGACGCGACTGATCGCGTGCATGGCAGGGTGTGAACGGCCCATGACTGTTGGCCTACAGGCGAAGCAGAAAGCGCAGTATCTTTTCGGTGAAATCACAAGCCTAAAGGATCTGACCGCAGTGGCCGAGTTTGCCCATCAGTATCTCGACAGTGAGGACGGTTGGACCAGCGCGTCCGAGCGCCCGCCTGCCCTGCTCACCAAAACACTCTCGCGGTTGCCATGTTTGCCTGCCGAGAACGGGTCATGAGCTTTTTGACCGCCGAAGGCCTTGGATATTATGCATTGAATGGCGACGTCCTGCTTCAGGACGTGTCCTTCAATCTCGACGAGGGCGCGGTTCTGGCCATCGCCGGACCAAACGGTGCCGGGAAAACCACCCTCTTGAACCTGTTATGCGGTGTTGAACGGCTTGCCCTGGGCGATGTGCGTATCCGCAACCAAAGCCTACGTAGCTTGTCAGCGCAGCAAAGGGCGCGGACCATTGCCGTGGTCGGCCAACAGGAATTGCCGGACGGCCGCTTGAGGCTGCGGGACTACGTTGCACTGGGCCAAATACCCATTCAGGCTGACCGGTCAGCGGCTGACCACAAAGCAGATCTGGACCGGGTTCTTGCGATAACCGAGCTGACCCATTTGGCCGGTAAATCAATGCGGATGCTGTCAGGCGGCGAACGGCAGCGCGCACATATTGCGCGCGCGCTGGCGCAAAACCCGTCGCTGCTGTTTCTGGACGAACCAACCAATCACCTGGATCCGGACGCCAAGGGGCATATGCTCTCATTGGTCGCAAATTTGGGTGTGACGGTGGTCATGATTGTCCACGATCTGGTCATGATCCCCGAGTTTGCCACCCATGTTGCGTTGATGAAAACCACCCGTCTCACGGGGTTCGGGCCTGTGACTGAAGTGCTGACCCCGGATCGCGTCCGGGACACCTTTGGAGTGGACTATTTATGCTTCCAGCATGAAGGCCGCTTGATCCCGGCACTCGACATCCGAAAACGAAAACTGACATCATAACAGGAGCTTATCATGATGCAGAAACTCTGGCCTGTGGCGTTGATCACCGGCCTGGCCAACGGTGCTGCCGCGCACGAAATGTCCGTGGAAAACTGCGGTGAGCCATTGGTGTTTGACACAATGCCCGAGCGGTTGGTTGTGCACGATATGAATATGACCGACATGGCCTTTGCGTTGGGTCTGCAAGACAAGATTGTTGGTCTGACCGGGATCACGGGTTGGTACAAAACCAGCCCCGATTTTGATGCGCTGCGCGGCGAAATCCCTGAACTTGCCCCAAAATACCCCACGATCGAGAATTTGGTGGCTGTCGAGCCGGATCTGTTCTTCGCCGGTTGGTACTATGGCATGAAGCCAGGTGGCGACGTGACGCCCGACACGTTGACGCCCTTTGGCATCAAAACCATGATCCTGACAGAAAGCTGCGTGCATCTGGACAAGGATCGCCCCGACGCCAGCATGAACCTTCTGTTTGACGATGTATTGCGCCTGGGCAAGGTCATGCATGTTGAAGACAAGGCCGAAGCGCTGGTCACCGAATGGAAAGATCAGCTATCGGACATCGAAACACGGACCGCTGATCTGGCAAAACCTCGCGTCTTCCTGTTGGACGGTCCGGCGGACGCGCCCTTTACGGCAGGCAAGTTTGCCATACCTGACGCGATGATCGCTGCCGCCGGTGGCGAAAACGTCACCCACGATCTGGACACCAGCTGGGGCCGCACCTCGTGGGAAGCTGTTGCCGCATCAAACCCCGAGTTTCTGGTGTTGTTGGACTACCAAACCGGCAATGGAGCGGCGGACACGTTCGAATTTCTTCAGGACCATCCAGTGATGTCGCAAACCGATGCGGTCAAGAACGAGCGCTGGATCGGGTTGCGATACGAAGAACTGACGCCCGGGCCGGCGAATATCGAAGCGATCGAGAAAATGGCGCGGGCGATGCACCCGGAAATCAACTGACATGGGCCATACAGGCCGCATAGTAGGGCTGGGGGCGGTCGTTCTGACCGCCCTTTTGCTGTTGTCCACGATCTATGGCACCACACCGATCCCAGTTTCGGACGTATTGGCAGCCATTGGATTGGGAACCGGCCTGACCGAAGGTGAAATGTCGCCCCTGCACCGAATAGTCTTCGACCTGCGCTTGCCGCGCGCCTTGTTTGCGGCCGTGATTGGCGCAGGTTTGGGCGTTGTCGGCGTGGTGTTGCAAACCACGACACGCAATGATCTGGCGGACCCGTTCCTTTTTGGACTGTCTTCAGGCGCGGCGGCTGGGGCTGTTTTGGTCATCACCGTCACTGGTGATGTACTGGGCATCTGGACCTTGCCCCTTGCTGCATTTTGCGGCGGTTTGATTGCATCCGCGATCGTGCTTGCACTGGTTCAGGGGCTACGCACCAGCGCGCCAGAAAAGCTGATCCTAGCTGGCCTGGCCGTTTCGTTCCTGTTTTCGGCAATCACAAATTACCTGATTTTTGCGGGCGACAGCCGCGCTGCACATTCGGTGATCTTCTGGATGCTTGGCGGGCTGGGGCTGGCCCGGTGGGAGACGTTTCCGCTGGTGCTGATCGGGCTTGGGCTGATCCTTGGCTACGCATTGTACCGCAGCCGCTGGCTGGATGCGCTGCTGACCGGAGATTTCACGGCCGCCACATTGGGCATTCCGGTTCAGGGTTTGCGCTTTCGCATGTTCTTCGTGGCGGCTTTGGCAACGGCAAGTTTCGTTTCGGTTGCCGGGGTAATCGGGTTCGTTGGCCTCATGGTGCCCCATATCGCACGTGGGATCGCCGGAACCCTGCACCGTAACCTTCTGATTGCATCCGCAATTGTTGGGGCGATCCTGCTTACCCTCTCCGATATTCTGTCGCGCCTTTTGCTCGCGCCACAGGAACTGCCCGTTGGGATCGTGACGACATCCATCGGATCGCTGTTTGTGTTTTTGTACTTGTTCAAATCAGCACGTACCGACTGAAGATCTCGGTTCGAACCCGGCCAGAGACACCTCGATCAGGACAAATTGTTGGCCAACAACAGCTGGATCAACGGGTTTGGAAAACGCCGCCGAAATGTCACCGCATGAAAGTTTTCTTTGATGCGCGGATGCTCCTGCGCCTCAACCAGTCGGCCCGAGGATAGCTCATCCTGAACCACAATCGGCGCGACCAGGGCCAGCCCGATATCTTCTCGGGCCAAAAGACGCATCATCGCCATGTCATCAACCTCGGCCGCGATCTGCGGGCGAACCGCAAGACGGCTAGCCATTGCGTCGAATGCCGTGCGGACACTGTTGTTGGTGGTCGGCAGAATGAAAGGGTGTTCCGCCAGCAAGTCTTTGATCGCGCGCTTCGGGTCCAGCCGGGCCGGAGTACCCACAATACTTACGGGTTGTTCTGCTAGATGATGGGTTTCGAATTTGGTCAAGCTGTCGCTTGCAGGTTCATGATTCATCAAAACCAGATCGAAATTCAGCGTTTCCAACCCTTCGAGCAATTCGCTTGGGCTGCCTGAACGCAAGATGACCTCAACATCGGTTCGCCCTAAAATAGGCCGCAGAAACCCGATCTGAAAGTTCCGTGACAAGGTCGCCTGAGCGCCGACACGCAGCGCTTGCCTTGTGTTTGCTGCGTCTTGCAAAGTGGCCACAAGTTCTTGGCCGGTAGCGAAAATTGCGTCCGCATGGTCCAGCGCAATGCGGCCCGCTTCGGTCAGGTGCAGCTTGCGACCCCGGCGTTCGAACAGAGGGTGCCCCAGACGTTCTTCAAGATCCTTGATCTGAACTGACAAAGCAGATTGCGACAGGTTCAAACGTTGTGCTGTGCGGGTCAGGTTCCCGTCATGTGCGACGGCCCAAAAATACCTCAGGTGATGATAGTTCAACGGCATATCGTTCTATTTAATAGAATGATATCAACCAAACAATGAATTTTTCATAATCATACTTACGAAATATGTCCTGCTAGGCGGGCTGATGCAGCCTGAAACCTTGAGGGACCTAAATCATGATTCACTTGTTTTTTCCATTGCTGAGCCCTTTGATCTTAATGGCCTCAGCCTGGTATGCCAGCAAACATCCGGGTTTGCGCCCCGGCATAGTCCCAAAGCTGTCAGAATGGTCGGCCTTGGCAGCGTTTGCAGTGTCGGCCTTGGCGGCTTTGTTGTTGATCACCCAAGGCGCAGGGACATCCGGCTTGATCGGATTGTGGGGAATCGGCCTGTCTGTACGTCTGGACGCGGTCAGCGCCATAATGCTGGTTCTAGTCAGTTTCATCGGCTGGATTGTCCTTCGGTATTCCGCAACCTACATGGACGGAGAACCCCGTCAGGGCGCCTTTATGGGCTGGATGTCGGCCACGCTGGCAGCGGTTTTGCTGCTGGTGATGTCCGGCAATCTAAGCCAATTGCTAGCGGCCTGGGTTGTGACAAGCCTGACGTTGCACAAGCTCTTGCTGTTCTATCCAGACCGCACCACGGCGCAACGCGCCGCCCGCAAAAAGGCAGTCGTCGCCCGGATCAGTGAACTCGCATTGGCGGGTGCTCTACTACTGCTGGTTTTGGCCTATGGTACCTCGGACGTCGCCACGATCTTGTCCTCGGCGCAGCCCACAGCACTGACCATAGCCGCCGCGCTGCTGATTGCCGTCGCGGCTGTCATGGCGTCAGCGCAATTCCCAATTCATGGCTGGTTAACGGAAGTTATGGAGGCCCCTACGCCGGTTTCCGCCCTGTTACACGCTGGCGTCATCAATGCTGGCGGGTTCCTGTTGATCCGGTTTGCCGATGTCATGCTGGTGGCGCCGGGGATCATGGCGTTATTGGTAATGTTAGGCGGGTTCACCGCGCTGTTCGGCGGTCTCGTGATGCTGACACAACCTGCCGTCAAAACATCACTAGCCTGGTCCACCATTGCGCAGATGGCGTTCATGATCATGCAATGCGGGTTGGCCCTGTTTCCACTGGCGCTGCTGCATATCGTGGCACATTCCCTCTACAAGGCGCACGCCTTCCTCAGCGCTGGTGAGGCTGTGCGCAATGTGGCCGCAACGCGCAAACCCGGCCCGGTTGCAGTGCCAAGCCCAAGAAATGTGCTGCAGGCATTTGTGATTGGAATTCTCATATACGGCGTGGTTGCCGCGATCTTTGGCATCGACGGAAAGTCAATTCAGGCGATCGCTCTGGGTGTGATCTTGATCTTTGGCGTCGCGTATTTGCTGGCGCAGGGCTTTGCCGATGCCGCACCTGGCGCACTGACGCGCCGCACTGTGATCTATGCAAGTGTCACCTCGGTTAGCTACTTCGTACTCCAAATGGCCGCGCAACACCTGACTGCAGGAACTCTGCCAACAACCCCTGCCCCCGGTCCCTT
Organism: uncultured Ruegeria sp.; assembly: GCF_947504215.1. Lineage (GTDB taxonomy): Bacteria > Pseudomonadota > Alphaproteobacteria > Rhodobacterales > Rhodobacteraceae > Ruegeria. Next base: position 108,945 of record NZ_CANNGO010000007.1, read on the forward strand.
GGAATGGGCCCTGATCATTCTCGCCTTGGTCAGCTTTGGCGCTGTTGCGCTAGCACAATCCACCTTCCCGCTTTGGGCATCGCATCCGGCTGCCGCCGGTTTACGGGTCCATCTTTCGAACGGGCTGTACGCAAACGCAATTTTTGATCGGCTGCTGGACGGATGGTCCAGGCACCGGGCCGCGTGAAAGGACCACTTGAGATGTATATGAAACACGAAAGCTATCCCGCCGCTCTTTTGGAACTGGTCGCAATTGCCAATGATGCTGTCCGTCAGATACCACCACTGTTCCCACTTGCTTCAAGCGTTGCCGTGAACCCGTTCCTTGGACACCAAGACGAGAGTTTCGCCGTGGCCGCGGCCCGTCTGGGACGGGTGGCGGGCCAACGTATCACACCAGATCGGTCAGTTTGGGCACAAAAGCTCAGGACAGGTGAACTGTTGGATGCTGATCTGGTCGAGGCGCGCACGGCCATCGACACTCCGTTTGATATTCCCAGCCTTGAGGACCTGAAGACTGCATTGGGCGCAGAACCTGAACCTATGGCAGCGTTGCCTACAGTTGCTGAACTTGCCACCGAAGTATCTGGTGTCGATTGGTCGGGATTGATTGAGGAACGGATTGGCGCTTGGGCGGCCAGTCACTTTGATCAAGGGCAAGCGCTGTGGCAGCCCGCCCGGACAGGCGGGGCGTTCAGTGCATGGCGCGACTTTGCCTCGCGTGATCTGACACTTGAAATTCATGGGCTAAAAGGGTTCGGCGCCTTTGTGGCCGGGACCAACAGATCACAATGGCGCGCCATTGGCCGGGCCTGTGAAACCCTTGGTGTGACGCCGGGCTCGGCAGGCACAGCCTTTCATCGCTGGCTCATCACGTTGGGCGGTTGGGCGCAGTATGCGCGCTACCTTTTGTGGCAGGCCGAACTTGCAGGGCAGACCGAAACGACAACGACGGAACTACTGGCCATTCGGCTGGTGTTTGAAGAGGCGTTGTTCAATCAATATCGGGATCAAATCTCGGCCCGTTGGGTCGAAACAATCGCTCAGCACGAAGCACCTATTACCCCGACCCGAGACTTGGCTATCGACGCGATCTGGCAAGATGCTACAGAACGGGCGCAGCAAAGGAAGCTTGGCGAAGCTCTGACGGCGCATCACCCTCGCAAAGCTGAAGGACGCCCATTGGTTCAGGCTGCGTTTTGTATCGACGTACGGTCTGAAGTGTTCCGCCGTGCGCTTGAAGCACAGGGCGCCGGTATTGAGACAATTGGCTTTGCCGGTTTTTTTGGGCTGGCCAGTGCTCATAAGGCCGCCGGATCAGATGTGACCGAGCTGCGCGGACCGGTCCTGTTGAACCCAAATGTCACCTCAACCGCGGCGGAGGATCAGCACGCTGATCTCAAACGTCGGTACACAGCGCGGGCCAAGCGTGCTTGGGGTCGGTTCAAACTGGCAGCAGTATCGTCGTTCGCCTTTGTCGAAGCCACCGGCCCCGTTTATGCTGGGAAACTATTGCGCGATGCGATGGGTCCGAAGAATGGGACTGGCCGGATCGATCCCGCGCCGCAATTGGACCCGTCGATTGATCTGGCAACGCGTGTCGATATGGCCAAATCCATACTGACAGCGATGTCACTGACCGATAATTTCGCGCCAATTGTCATGCTGACTGGCCATGGTGCGGATGTCACAAACAACCCGCACGAAAGTGCGTTGCAATGCGGCGCCTGCGGAGGGCATGCAGGGGATGTCAGTGCGCGCCTTTTGGCTGGGTTGTTAAATGACGGCGCGGTGCGTGACGGGTTGCGCACGGCAGGCATCGATATTCCGACGGATACGCTGTTCCTGCCAGCGTTGCATCATACGACAACCGATGAGGTGACTCTATTCGATCAGGATATCGGTAAGGGCGCGCAGGCAGAGGAAATTGAAAACCTGAGAGGTTGGTTACAGTCAGCCGGACGTTTGGCGCGGGCCGAACGCGCCGACCGACTGCCGCGTGCGACCAAATCGGACGACATCGCGCGCCGCGCCGTGGATTGGGCCGAGTTGCGGCCGGAATGGGGATTGGCCGGATGCCGGACCTTCATCGCGGCCTCGCGCAATCGGACCGACGGGGTCGGTCTCGCTGGGCGATCATTCCTTCATAGTTACGACTGGCGCGCAGACGAAGGTCTTGGAGTTTTGGAACTGATTATGACCGCGCCAGTCGTGGTCGCCAGCTGGATCAGCTTGCAATATTACGGCTCGACCGTCGCACCCAAACTGTTTGGTGGCGGCAACAAGCTGTTGCACAACGTTGTCGGTGGTATCGGCGTGGTTGAAGGAAATGGCGGGTCATTGCGGCCCGGGCTGCCATGGCAGTCGGTTCATGATGGAGAAAACCTGCAGCATGAGCCGCTGCGCCTGTCCGTTATCATCGAAGCCCCGATTGAAGCTATGAATGGCATCCTAGAAAGGCATTCGGGTGTTAAGGCTCTGTTTGATAATCGCTGGCTACACTTGATTGCAATGGATGAGAACGGCGATTTGGCATGGCGCTATCATCGCGATCTGGAATGGGTCCCGATGACAAACAATGCTGAGGAACATCAAACTATAGCCGCAGAATAATGGCGCCAATTGGTTGGTCCGGACGTGCCCCCCGAACCAACTTCACACCGCGAAGCGCGGAAAAGTCAGAACAGTGCCTTTTAGAAATCCAGGCCCAGATCGACAGTCCGCACAGAATGCGTCAGCGCACCGGATGAGATATAGTCCACCCCGGTCGCAGCAATGGATGCGATTCGGTCGAGTGTCACATTGCCGCTGGCCTCGGTCCTGATACGTCCGTCCACCATGGAAACCGCCTCGCGCAGCGTGTCATTGTCCATATTGTCCAGCAACACCACCGAGGCACCACCTACTTCAAGCACTTCTGCCAGTTGGTCCAGCCGGTCCACCTCGATCTCCACAGCCATCATGTGACTGGCTTGCGCCTTCGCGGCATCCAATACCTGGCGGATGCCGCCCGCTGCGGCGATGTGGTTGTCCTTTATCAAAATTGCATCGGATAGCGAGTAGCGATGATTGAAGCCACCGCCATGCAGCACTGCCAGCTTTTCAACCATCCGAAGCCCCGGCGTTGTCTTGCGGGTGCAAGTCACGCGGGCCGAAGTACCTTTGGTTTGTTCAACGAATGCTGCCGTCTGAGTTGCAATTCCGGTCAGCCGACCGGCGAAGTTCAAGGCGACCCGCTCACCCGACAGGATGGACGCGGCAGATCCGGAGATGGTCATAAGGCTATCGCCACTACGGCACGCAGCCCCATCCTGTGTATGTGAAGTTACTTCAAGCGAAGGATCAACCAAACGAAAGGCAATCGCTGCCACTTGCATACCGGATACAACCGCATCCTCGCGTGCGTTCAGCCGTGCCTGGTAGGTTACGCCATCGGGAATAACGGTGCGTGTCGTCACATCGCCATAGCTGCCGAGGTCTTCCATCAACGCAGTCTTGATCATCGGTTCGAGGACAAGATCAGGCAGGTTTGAGAAACTCATGTTAGCTCCTTGCAGGCCTGGGCCCGAATGGTGAGTGCATCGGACAGGTACATCCGAGACCGTTTGCCGGGCCCTTCGGTCGTTTCCGGAAAATCGGATCGCTCGTGGGCACCGCGGCTTTCTTCGCGGACCAAGGCACCTGCGGCAATCAAGGTCGCGGTGGCGCACATATTGCGGAATTGCTGGCAATCGCCATGTTCCGCCTCAAGCGCTTCGATTACTTGCAACGCCCGCGTCAACCCTGCGCGGTCTCGGACCACCCCGACGTTTTGCGTCATGGTCTTGCGCAGGTCTTCAACCGCTTTGGCCTTGTTGGGCGACTTACCGTCGGCAAATTGAATTTCGATTAAATCCGCATCTGCAACGGGTGGCAAAGTGTCCGCTATGCCGTCAGCACAGATGCGGGCGTAGACCAACGCTTCTAACAGGCCATTCGACGCTAATCTGTTTGCCCCGTGCAATCCCGTTGATGAGGCCTCACCACACACCCACAAGCCACTAAGACTGGCCCGACCTTCAGTGTCGGTCGCAATCCCGCCCATGTGGTAATGCGCGGCCGGCGCTACAGGGATTGGGTCTCTTGCGGGGTCGATGTTATTGCGAGCACAGTAGCTAGCAACAGACGGGAACAGGTCTTTGACCCGCTCGCCCAAGGCTGTGCGCGTGTCCAGCATGGGCCGGTTCCCGGCTTGAACCTCCGCAAAGATGGCGCGGGCCACAACGTCCCGTGGGGCAAGTTCTGCGTCTGGGTGCATGGCCTGCATAAAACGCGCGCCGTGTTTGTTGATAAGAACAGCGCCTTCCCCGCGCAGGGCTTCGGTCGCCAAGGGTGCAGGATCTTCGCCCACGTCCATCGCGGTGGGGTGGAATTGGACAAATTCGGCGTCGGCAATCAACGCACCGGCCCGCGCGGCCATGCCAATAACCTGCCCGCGAATACGTGGGGGATTGGTTGTTAGTGCATAAAGACCACCGGACCCGCCACCGGCCAACAACACCGCCGAGGCCCGCAATGTCACGGTCTGCGAACCATCCTCGGAAGCGTCCTGAACAGCGACGCCCGTCACCTGCCCGTCCGACACGGCCAATCCAACGGCAATTGTGCCCTCGAGAACCTGAATAGATGGCGTTTCCCGGACACGATCAATCAAGGCAGCCATGATCTCACTGCCAGCTTGATCGCCCTTGACCCGCACAACACGGGCGAAACTATGGGCGGCTTCACGGGACAGAACATAGCCGCCATCTTCCGAGCGATCGAAAGGTGTGCCCATCGTCGTCAAGTCGAGAATGTAGTCGCGTGCTTCGCGGGTCACCAGATCTGCAACATCGGGCACGACGGTTCCTGCCCCGGCTTTTACAGTGTCTTCTGCGTGGCTTTCCGGACTGTCCGCACGGTCCATCGCTGCGGCCACGCCACCTTGGGCCCATGCGGAACTGGCCCCTTCGCCCAACGGATCAGGTGAGATCACAGCAACGGGTCGCGGCGCCAGTTTCAGCGCGGCATAGAGCGCACCAAGCCCGGCCCCTACGATAACAACCCGGTCCGTCGTGATTTCGGTCATTTTCGATCAGAGACCAAGCTTGCGTGACAGATCAATCATCGCTTGCACCGACTTACGTGCCTTGTCAGCGACATCTTCATCGACCTCGACCTGACCTTCCATCGTGTGCAAAACGTAGAGAATCTTTTCCAGCGTGATCTTCTTCATGTAGGGGCACATGTTGCAGGGTCCGACAAATTCGACCTCTGGCAACTCATCGGCAATGTTCGACGCCATCGAGCATTCTGTGATCAGCATCGCGCGCTCGGGCTTTTTGTCGTGCACGTACTTGAGAATACCGCTGGTGGATCCCGAAAAATCAGCCTCGGCCACAACATCCGGCGTACATTCCGGGTGGGCAATCAATTGCGTGCCGGGGTTCCACTCTCTGAAATCGCGCAGGTCTTTTGCCGTGTATTGCTCGTGCACAATGCAAGAGCCGGGCCAATACACAACGTTCTTGTGGCTTTCATTGGCGACGTTTTGCGCCAGATACTGGTCAGGCGTCATGATGACCGTGTCGCTGTCCATCGCATTCACGATCTGAACTGCGTTGGACGACGTGCAACAGATGTCCGAGGCGGCTTTGACCTCGGCCGTAGTGTTTACATAAGAAACAACGGGTGCGCCTGGGTATTTGGCGCGCATCTCTTCAACCCCATCGGCCGTGATCGATTCTGCTAGCGAGCAACCGGCGGCCATGTCTGGCATCAGCACGGTCTTTTGCGGGCTCAGGATTTTCGACGTCTCAGCCATGAAATGCACACCCGCCTGAACGATCACGTCCTCTTTGACGTCGCTGGCTTTCATGGCCAGCTGCAGGCTATCGCCAACAAAGTCGGAGACGCCGTGGAAGATCTCGGGTGTCATGTAATTATGCCCAAGGATCACCGCGTTACGCTCTTTCTTTAGCGCATTGATTGCACGGACATAGGGCGCATAGACTGCCCAATCCGGCGGGCTGATCACCCGGTCCATACGCGCATAGATATCCTGCATCTCTGCGGCCAGCGTGGCCGAAGGGGCAAGGTCATAGACGTCCGTCAGAACGGACCGAACATGTGTAATATCGAGCAACGGACGAACCACCTTTTCAGTTGTCGTGTGCCTGGCGGGCTACATAAAAACATAGGCGTATCCGATAGAGTTTAAATCCGAAACCGGAAATTTCGACGTTAGCGCTAAGTTAGGCTGGCAAATCCATAGATGGCAGGAAACGCCCGGAGTGCATCAGACATTCCGGGCGATTTGGTCACCCAAGGATGCCCGGCAGGCGCAAACCGTGTTCCCGGGCGCAATCTTTGGCGATGTCGTAACCTGCGTCCGCATGGCGCCAAACCCCTGAGGCGGGATCGTTCCACAAAACCCGCTCCAACCGTTTGGCGGCGGCGTCGGTTCCGTCTGCACAGATCACCACGCCCGCATGTTGGCTGAACCCCATGCCAACGCCACCGCCATGATGTAGCGACACCCAGGTTGCGCCCGAGGCTGTATTGACCAAGGCGTTTAACAGCGGCCAGTCGGAAACGGCATCCGAGCCATCTTTCATCGCTTCGGTCTCGCGATTGGGCGAGGCGACCGAGCCACTGTCCAGATGATCCCGCCCGATGACAACGGGGGCTTTCAACTCGCCAGTGCGCACCATTTCATTGAACGCCAACCCCGCTTTGTGGCGGTCACCCAACCCGATCCAGCAGATCCGCGCGGGCAGACCCTGAAACGCAATCCGGTCCCGCGCCATGTCCAACCAGTTATGCAGGTGAGCGTTCTCGGGGAATAACTCCTTCATTTTGGCGTCGGTCTTGTAGATATCTTCTGGGTCGCCTGAAAGGGCGCACCAGCGGAACGGGCCAACACCTCTACAAAACAGCGGGCGGATATAGGCAGGCACAAAGCCGGGGAAGGCAAAGGCATTCTCCAGTCCCTCATCCTGCGCCACCTGTCGGATATTGTTGCCATAATCCAACGTCGGCACGCCCGCGTTCCAGAAGTCCACCATCGCAGAAACATGCTGTTTCATCGAGGCGCGCGCGGCTTTCTCTACCGATTTCGGATCGCTTTCGCGCCTGTCTTTCCATTGCGCCATGGTCCAACCCAACGGAAGATACCCGTTCACCGGATCATGGGCCGAGGTTTGGTCGGTAACGATATCGGGCCGCATCCCGCCCGCCTGCATCCGGTTATAGATTTCCGGGAAAATTTCAGCCGCGTTGCCCAGCAGACCCACCGACTTTGCCTCGCCCGCCTTGGTCCAACGGTCGATCAACTCAAGGGCTTCGTCCAGCGTTTCGGCTTTTTCATCAAGGTACTTGGTGCGCAGCCGGAAATCGATGCTGTTGGGGTTGCACTCAACAGCCAGACAGCAGGCCCCGGCGAATACGGCGGCCAGCGGTTGCGCACCGCCCATACCGCCCAAGCCTCCGGTCAGGATCCATTTCCCAGTCAGGTCACCGTCATAATGCTGTCGCCCGGCCTCGGCAAAGGTCTCATAAGTGCCCTGCACGATGCCTTGCGTTCCGATATAGATCCACGAACCCGCCGTCATCTGGCCGTACATCATCAGGCCCTTCTTATCGAGCTCATTGAAGTGGTCCCAGTTGGCCCAATGCGGCACAAGGTTGGAATTCGCAATCAGCACCCGGGGCGCGTCTGTGTGGGTTCGGACAATGGCGACGGGCTTGCCGGACTGAACCACCAGCGTTTCGTCATCTTCCAACTCTTTCAGACTGGCGACAATCGTATCAAAATCCTTCCACGTCCGCGCAGCGCGACCAATGCCACCATAGACCACCAGCTCATGCGGGTTCTCGGCCACATCGGGATGAAGGTTGTTCATCAGCATCCGCATCGGCGCTTCGGTCATCCAGCTTTTGGCATTCAGTTCCGGGCCAGTGGGTGGATAAACGTGACGGGTGTTTTTGCGAGGATCGGTCATGGGGCAAGCTCCAATACTGTATCTTGGATGGCGTCCAGAATGTCGGTGAGCCAGCGGCGCAGGCGGGTGGCTTTTTCTAGATCATAAGTCCAGGGCGGGGCCTCTGCGGTCAGATAAGTGGATTGGGCCAGCTCCATCTGAATAGCGTGGATACCCTCGGATGGGCGACCATAGCGTCGCGTGGTCCAGCCTCCTCGAAAACGCCCGTTCAAGACCGTGCTGTAGGGCGATGAGGCAGCAAACTCATGGGCAATGGTCTCGATGTCCGGCGCACAAGTGGCACCACCGTCTGTGCCAATATTCATATCTGGCAGTTTACCGTCGAACAGGAAGGGAATGCGGCTGCGGATTGAATGACAGTCATAAAGCACCGCAGTCCCATGGATCGCTCTCACACGCTCCAGCTCTGCTTCAAGTGCTGTATGATACGGGCTGTGGAACGCATCGCGCCGATCTGAGATATCCTGCTCCGAAGGAGGAACATCCCAGATGTCCCGCCCGTCAAAATCGGTCAAAGGCACCAGTGTCGTCGTGTTCTGCCCAGGATAAAGCGACACACCTGAGGGGTCACGATTCGCGTCGATCACATAGCGGTGGAACATCGCCCTGACCGTCGTCGTATCCGCCAAAAGCCCATCGTAAAGACTGTGAATATGCCAATCCGTATCCGTCAGCTCCTTGCCACGGGCGTTCAGTTTGGCCTTGATCACAGGCGGCACATAAGTACCGGTGTGCGGTAGGCCAAGAACCACTGGGCCGGTGCCCCGTGTGATTTCGACGGGGTTCGTCATGCGCCAAGATCCGGCATGGTGATCCCCGTGCCTTGGGCAATCTCGCCGCTGCCAATCAGGGTCGCGGCGGCCTCGATATCCGGGGCGACATAACGGTCATCTTCCAGAACTGGAACAACCGCGCGCAGGCGAGCCATAACGCCCTGCAGCGCGTCGCTGGTTGGCAAAGGTGAGCGAAATTCGACACCTTGTGTGGCGCAAAGCAGCTCGACCCCCAGAATGCGTTCTAAATTGGTCACCATCTGCCCCAACCGGCGGGCACCATGGGCAGCCATGGACACATGGTCCTCTTGATTGGCCGAGGTTGGCGTACTGTCAGTGACGCAGGGATTGGCCAGATGCTTGTTCTCGCTCATCAGCGCGGCAGTGGTCACCTCGGCGATCATATAGCCTGAATTCAACCCGGGGTTGGGGGTCAGGAAAGGCGGCAGATCAAAGCTCAGCACCGGATCAACGATCAGGGCAATGCGCCGCTGCGCAATAGCTCCGATTTCTGCCAGGGCCAGCGCGATCATATCGGCGGCAAAACCCACCGGCTCGGCGTGGAAGTTCCCGCCCGATACGATCAGCCCCGCTTTGGACAAGACCAGAGGATTGTCCGTGGCCGCATTGGCTTCAATCTCAAGCGTTGTCGCCGCTTGACGCAAAACATCCATCGCTGCACCGACGACCTGAGGCTGGCAGCGAATGCAATAGGGATCCTGCACACGTGTATCGCCGTCCCGGTGGCTTTCACGGATAACAGATCCGGCCAGGAGGGCACGCATGGTTGCCCCGGCTTCGATCTGACCGCGATGGCCGCGCAAGCTGTGAATCTCGGGCTGCAGCGGAGCAGTTGAGCCCATAATCGCATCGGTGGTCAGGGCCGAGGTGACCAGAGCGCTTTGCGCCGCCTGCCAGGCTCCAAACAGACCGGCCAACGCAAAAGCGGTGGAGAACTGCGTACCATTGATCAGCGCCAGCCCTTCCTTGGGGCCCAGTTCAACCGGGTTCAAACCAGCTGCCGCCAGGGCCGCGTCGCCGGGCATCACGTTACCTTTGAACTCGGCCTCTCCAGCACCCATCATGACAGCAGCCATATGCGAAAGGGGCGCGAGATCACCCGAAGCCCCAACCGAGCCCTGCGCCGGGATCACGGGCGTAACGCCTTTGGCTAGCATTGCCTCTAGAAGGTCAATCAATTCCAACCGTACACCTGATGCACCACGCCCAAGGCTGAGCAGCTTTAACACCATCATCAATCGCGCATGTGCACGCGGGATCGCTGGCCCAACACCACAGCAATGGCTGAGGATCAGGTTGCGCTGCAGGGTCGCAGTATCCTCGGGTGCGATCTTGACGCTGGCCAGTTTGCCAAAGCCAGTATTGACGCCGTAGACCGCCGCATCGCCAGCTGCTGCGGCGGCGATACTTTGGTGCGCAGCCTCAATCGCAGGGCGGCAAGTCGCATCCAAACGCACGGCGCATTCTTTGCGGAATACCTGTTCAAGTTGCTGTAAAGAAACAGTGCCGGGGGTCAGCGTCAGACTTGTCACAGATCACCTCCGGTAATGCGGGTATGCAACGGATTAAAACCAATGCGATACGACAGTTCGGCCGGGTGGGTTACGTTCCAAACTGCCAGATCAGCGCGCAAACCCGGGGCGATCTGACCGCAATCTGACAGACCCAAGGCGCGAGCCGCGTGGGCCGTGACGCCTTGCAGGACTTCTTCGGGGGTCATACGAAACAGGGTGCATCCCATATTCATAGCCAAAAGCAATGAGGTCATCGGAGCCGATCCCGGGTTGCAATCCGTGGCCAAAGCCATGGGCACGCCTGCTGCTCGTAGCAGATCAATCGGCGGTGCCTGTGTCTCACGCAACGTGTAGAAAGCACCCGGAAGGATCACGGCAAGGGTGCCTGCTTTGGCCATGGCGTCAACGCCGTCCTGATCGAGGTATTCGATGTGATCCGCTGACAATGCGCCGTAGTTCGCTGCCAGTTTCGCCCCACCCAGGTTCGATAGTTGCTCGGCGTGCAGTTTGACAGGTAGTCCCAGTTCTTTGGCAACCTCGAACAGCGGCACCAATTGCTCGGGCAAGAACGCGATGCCTTCGCAGAACGCGTCCACGGCATCCACTAACCCCTGCGCATGAGCCTCTTTCAGTGTCGGGATGCACACCTCAGCGATATACGCCTCTGCCCTGCCATTGAATTCGTCGGGCACAGCATGCGCGCCAAGAAAGCTGGTCACGACACGGATGGGACGATGGCTCGGTAAGGCCCGTGCGGCGCGAAGCATGTTCAACTCGGTATCCGGGTCCAAACCATAGCCGGATTTGACCTCTACGACCGACACACCTTCGGCCAGCATCGCATCGACGCGCGGCAGGGCCTGCGCGATCAAGTCGTCTACACTGGCTGCGCGCGTGGCTTTCACGGTCGAGATGATACCACCGCCAGCGCGCGCCACCTCTTCGTAACTGGCCCCGTTCAGGCGCATCTCAAACTCAACAGCGCGGTGGCCGCCGTGGACCACGTGTGTGTGACAGTCGATCAGCGCAGGCGTTACCAAACGCCCTTCCAGCGCGGTTCGGGGTCGATCCGCATATTTGTCCGGTAGGTCTTCTTGGGGCCCGACCCAGACGATACGCTCATTCTCAACCGCTATCGCCGCACGCTCAATCAGCCCGTAGGGCACCGACCCGCCGATCATCGTCGCGGCGTTCAGATCTGAAAATACGCGAACTTGCGTCTCCATTCGACTTAGAGCCCCTCTGCAATTCTCTCTTTTCTAGTACAAATCATTATGTAATATGTCTATGCATAAAATGAGGTAAAAATGTCTGCCATCTTCGCAAAGCACGCCCTGCTGAATACGGGCTGGGTGACCAACCTGCGGTTAGAAATCGATGCTGGGCACATTTCGTCCCTGCAAAAAGACAGCGTGGCGCAACCCGGCGATATCACGGCGGACACGTTGTTACCGGCAATGGCCAATCTTCATAGCCACGCGTTTCAACGGGCAATGGCCGGGATGACGGAACACCGCATGGTCGGGCGCGACAGTTTCTGGACCTGGCGAGAGCTGATGTATCGCTTTACGGCTCACCTGAACCCCGATCAGATCCAGACGATTGCGGCGCTGGTCTACATGGAAATGCAGGAGGCTGGGTTTGCATCGGTCGGCGAGTTTCACTACCTCCATCACCAACCCGACGGCACACCTTATGATCGGTTGGGCGAGTTGTCGGACCGGATCATGGCCGCCGCAGCCGAGACCGGGATTGGCCTGACTCATTTGCCGGTTCTCTACACCTATTCGGGCGCGCGCGAAAACCCACTGGAAGCTGCTCAGAAACGCTTTGGCAATAACGTCACCCGTTTTTGTGTGCTGGTCGACCAGGCCAAAGATGCTCTCTCATCCCTGCCCAAGGATTGTCGGCTTGGGATTGCACCCCATTCCTTGCGAGCCACCTCGCCGCACGACCTGGCTGCCGTCTTAAAGACCCATTCGGCGGGGCCCATTCATATCCATATTGCTGAGCAACCTAAAGAAGTTGCGGAAATTGAAGCAGAGCTGGGTGCGCGACCCGTCGAATGGCTGCTGAACAATGCCCCCGTCAATTCTAAGTGGTGCCTGATCCACGCTACCCACATGACCGACCGTGAAACTCAAAACATGGCTGCCAGCGGTGCGGTCGCCGGGTTGTGCCCGATCACCGAGGCAAATCTTGGCGACGGTCCCTTTAACGGTGCAAACTATCTTATGTCAGGCGGGGCGTTTGGCATCGGGTCTGATTCTAATGTTCTGATCTCATTGACCGAAGAACTGCGCATGCTTGAATATTCGCAGCGGCTGCGGGATCTGTCGCGAAACGTAATGGTTCGCGGCGAAGGATCTGTCGGGCACTCGCTCTATTGCGGGGCAGCTATTGGAGGCGCGCAGGCTTTGGGTCGGTCCGCAGGACAGATCGCAGAAGGCATGCTGGCTGATCTGGTTGCTATCGACAGTCGGGATCAAGCCTTGTGTTGCCTAAAAGCCGAACAGCTTCTGGATGGTTTTGTCTTTGCCGCAAGGGATCACGTGGTAACGGACCTGTGGTCGGCCGGCCGTCATTGTGTCAAAGAGGGCCGGCATGTTGACCGAGACAGGATCGTTGCCCGATACAGGACGGTGATGACCCATCTGATGGCTTGCCTCTAGATGGTGCAATCAACCCTTTGCACACGCCCTATTTCCCGACATATTGATAATATGTCTACTATTATAAGCAAGAGCCACACGTGACAGAGCCAAAGAGTATCGGATTCCAGGGTATCCGTGACGAAGTCATCGAGCGCATCCAGACACGGGTGTGGCCGCAAGGCAGCCTGCTTCCGACCGAGTTAGAACTGGCCGCCGAGTTTGGTTGTGCCAGGGCAACCGTAAACCGGGCGCTACGCGAACTGGCTGAACAAGGTATTGTGACCCGCAAACGCAAAGGCGGGACACGGGTTGTTACGACGCCAGTGAAACAGGCCAAGTTGCCCATCACTGTTGTGCGTCAAACCGTCGAAGACATGAACGCGCAATACCGTTACGCTCTTGTGAGCCGGACGCTGATTGACTGCCCGGCCTGGTTGCAGGCAAAGCTTGGAATCCCCGAAGGGACAAAGGTGCTGCGTCTGCAATGCATGCATCACGCCGACAACCGCCCGTTTCAGTTCGAAGAACGCTGGATCAACGTCGGTGCGGTCCCACATGTGGTGGATGAGGATTTTCTGACCGTTGGCCCAAATGAATGGTTGTTGGCCGAAGTGCCCTTTTCAAACGCGGAAATCTCATTTTCCGCTGTTCCCGCCGAAGGGCAGCTGCAAGATTTTTTGTCGGTCCCCTCAGGAACGCCTTTGTTCCAGTTGGAACGCACAACATGGTTCCGAAACGATCCCGTGACATTTGTGCGCATGACCTTTCACCAGGGATATCGGATGCGGACAACGTATTGATTTTGTCGAAGCGGCATCAACCTCACGGCATTTGATCTGGCCGGACCCGTAACCTTACTCTGGCCAGGGAAGTGAGTAGCATTTAACGTTGGTGAAGAACTTCATCGCCTCTATGACGCCTTCCTTGACACCATTGCCGCTGTCCTTGATGCCGCCGAACGGAGACATCTCGGTGCGGTATCCGGGTTGTTCCCAGATGTTGCAGGTGCCGACGTCGAGACCATTGATAAAAGCAATCGCGCGGTTCAGGTCGTTGGTACAAACGCCGGATGACAAGCCAAATGCCGTCCCGTTTGAAATCGCCATCACCGCCTGATCATCGTCGGGGACGCGGACAATCGGAATTACCGGACCAAAGGTCTCTTCCATCACCAACTCACTGTCATGAGGAACTTTATCGACAACAACCGGGGGCAACAGCGCGCCCTGTCGACCCGGATGGTACAGTATTTCAGCCCCCCGCGCGGCCGCATCAGTCACGCGCTTATCGAACAACGCGGCAGCTTCGGCGTGGATCACACATCCCAGCTGAGTTTCCGGGTCTTGTGGATTGCCAAAACGGATGGCTTTGGCTTTCTCCAAAACCATCGGCGCAAACCTGTCAGCGACACTTTCCTGAACCAAAATACGTTTGATCGCGGTACAGCGTTGACCTGAATTCCCCGTCGCCCCTGCCACGGCGATGGTTGCCGCCCTATCCAAGTCAGCGTCATCAAGATCGTTTAATACGATCAATGGATCGTTTCCGCCCAACTCTAAGGCCTGACGCTTGTAACCGGCTTTGGAAGCGATCAGTTTACCGATAGGAACACCACCAGTGAAAGTGATGATATCGATGTAATCGTTCGTAATCATCTCGTCACCAATGTCATCTGGCCAACCAGTAACCACCTGGAACATCTCGGGCGGCAAGCCCGCCTCGTATAGGATATCGGCCAGTGCCAGCGCCGTCAGAGGCGTCAACTCGGTGGGCTTGCAGACCATACAATTGTTCGTGGCAATCGACGGCGCAATCTTGTGGCTAACCATGTTCAATGGGTGATTGAAGGGGGTAATGGCGCTGATGGCCTTAACCGGTTCGCGTTTGGTAAAGATCTTTCGGGCCTTGCCGTTTTGGGTCAGGTCGCAGGAATAAACCTGGCCATCGTCAACAAGCGCTTGCGACGCGGCAAACTGAAAAACATCTTCCGCGCGCTTTGTCTCATAGATGGCATGTTGGTGGCAGATGCCCAGCTCTAACGTCAGCCACTTGGCCAGATACGCGCGCCTCTCTCCGATCAGTTCGGCTGTCCGCTGCAATATCTGGCTGCGTTCGAACCGGGTCAGACCAGACGTGTAGTTGGCAGCAATTTCAAACGCCTGTCGTGCATGTTCAGCCTTGCCCGCGGGAACTGTGCCAATCACTTCGTTAGTATAGGGATAGTGAACAGGAATGGTGTCTTCGGTGAAAACAACCTTTCCGCCAATGCGCATACCTTCGTTACGAATTTCGGCCGTCATTGCGCGTATGTCCTCATCTGTAAGACCAACGGCTGTTCGAGATCGAAAGCGTTTATCGGCTCTGTGTGCCGGGACAAAAATGATCAGATGGCCGTGCTTTTCAACAAGAAAATTGCTACCCGAGCCAATGCGCGCTACCCACTATAGTCAAACCCCGTAGCGCGCCATGAACATGTCGACCGCCTGCAACGCGACCTCACCTATCTCAGCTTCGGTAAAGCTGTTCTGGATTCCAAAGGCTGCGCGTGTCCAAATCCGCACTTTGCAAAGCTCCGAGAATTGTTCCGCCGCAATATGAACATCCTCGACCGCCAATTCGCCCTTGGCCACGGCCTTTTCCAGATACTCTGCCATCTGGCGCTGGCCGTTCTGAGGACCCGCCTCATAAAACGCTCGTCCCAATTCCGGGAATCTGTCGCGCTCGGCGACGCAGATACGAAACACCTGCTGGGCAAAATCGGACACAAGAAAACTGGTCAATTGCGTCGCAGCGATCGACAAAACCTCACGCGCGGGTTTGGTTTCGTCGATCATCGAGATGACCCGATCCGCCATGCGGCTGCATTCGGTTTGCGCTACTTCCATGAACAACAAGCGTTTGTCGGGGAAATAACTGTAGAGCGTCGCTTTGGAGACTCCCGCCGCACGCGCGATGTCATCCACGCTTGCGCCTTCAAACCCATCCGCCATGAAAACCTCTCGGGCCCCGCGCAGAACCTGGTCGAATTTTCGGCCGGTGCGCAGGATGGCGGCGGTCTGGGTCATGTCATCTCCTCAGATTTCGAATGGATTGAGTTTATAAACCGATCAGTTCAGACACAAGGATTCTCGGCGAAATTCGGGCGGCTCACGCAGAGTTCATTATTTTGGTGGCCCAATTGCACCTTTGCACTAAGCCCACCAAATATATGGCACATCCGATCCGCGGCGGTTGCGCCAAGCACAATCCGTGTTAGGACGTTTCGCATGGTCGATATCTTTTTACGCACACTTCCTTTCTTTGCGATCATCGGCCTGGGATATTGGGCCGGGCGAACCCGGTTTTTTACCGCAGAAGCCACAGCATATCTCACAAAATTCGTTTTCTATTTTGCTCTCTCGGCGATGCTGTTTCGCTTTGCTTCCACGCTACCATTTGCCGAGATATTCAATGGCCGATTGATGCTGGGGTACCTGATCGGGACCGCTGCGGTTTACACCTTGGCAACCTTCGTGGCCTGGATGCGGGGTCTCGACATACCCACCGCTGCGGTCGAGGCGCAATGTGCGGCGATTGGAAATGTCGGCTTTCTAGGCCTGCCCATGCTGGCGCTGCTGTTTACCGAGGCTGCGATAGGGCCCGTCATGCTGGTGTTAACAGTGGATCTGGTGGTCTTTTCGTCGCTTATCGTCATCCTTATCAATGGAGGCCAGGATGGAAAGCTGACACCTGCCACGTTTCGACTGATCGGGTTGGGCCTGCTAAAAAACCCGATGATAGTATCTATTTCCGCAGGCCTCATCTGGTCTGCATTTCAGGTGCCCGTCCCGACACCTCTGAATAACTTCCTGACTATCCTTGGTGGCGCTGCGACGCCCGGCGCATTGTTCGCGATCGGTGCCTCGCTTGCCGGAAAGTCAGCGGAACGGGTCCAAGTCGCTGCCTGGCTTAGCTTTTGCAAACTGGTCATCCATCCGGCCTGCGTTGCTGTTGTTTTGATCTGGTTGATCCCTATCGATCCCTTCCCGGCAGCGGTTGCCATCGCAGCGGCTGCGTTGCCTGTTGCAGGCAATGTATACATGCTGGCGGCGCATTACGGGATCGCACCACACCGTGCATCGGCAGCGATATTGTTGTCGACCATCGCCAGTATTTTGACAATTCCGCTGGTTATCGCTTGGGTTGGAACACCCTGATCGGCACCATTGCGAAAAAAGCCCGCCGCCCAAGACGCGCGGACTTTACGCGAGGACGTTGGATCGTTAGCCATATCGCGACACTAATGTAAGGACGATGCCTGATGGAAACCCTATCGGAAAATGCCTGTTTCGGTGGCGTGCAAGGCGTATACCGCCATGCCTCAGCTGCCTGCCAGTGCGACATGACCTTTGGTCTGTTTCTGCCAGTCGAGGCCAAGGATGGGCCGGTTCCAATCCTTTGGTATCTGTCGGGCCTAACTTGCACCCATGAAAACGCCATGACCAAAGCTGGGGCGCAGGCCTGGGCGGCCGAGCAAGGTATCGCCGTTGTCTTTCCAGACACATCGCCGCGCGGCGACGGTGTTGCTGATCACGACGATTATGACCTGGGTCAGGGTGCCGGATTCTATGTCAACGCAACTCAGAGACCCTGGGCCCCACATTTCAACATGTGGGATTATGTTGCCGAAGAACTGCCCGCATTACTGGTCGAAAACTTTGCGATAGACAGCGATCGTCAGGCAATCACCGGGCATTCCATGGGCGGGCACGGAGCGCTGACGCTGGCCATGAACCTGCCAGGACGGTTCCGCTCGGTCTCGGCCTTTGCGCCGATTTCCAACCCCACCGGCGCTGATTGGGGGCGCAAGCAGCTAAGCGCCTACCTGGGTGGGGATGAAGCACTTTGGGCCAAACACGACGCGTCGGTGATGATGAAACAGACCGGTTTTGACGGCCCGGTCCTGATCGACACAGGGGCCAATGACCAGTTTATCGATCTGTTGCGTCCCGAAGCGCTCGCCAACGCCATTGCCGAACGTCGCCAGCAAGCGATCTATCGTCTGCAACCCGGCTACGATCACTCGTATTTCTTTGTGTCCACGTTCATGGAAGACCACGTCACCTTCCATGCCGAGGCGCTATACGGAGACTAAGGGATGAGCGAGTATGACTATGACCTGATCATCATCGGCTCCGGCCCTTCGGGGCGAGCCGCGGCAATTCAGGCCGGCAAGCTGCAACGGCGTGTTCTGGTCATTGATCGTCAGGATCGGTTGGGGGGCGTTTCCGTCCACACGGGCACGATCCCGTCCAAAACACTTCGCGAAACTGTCCTGAACCTGTCGGGTTGGCGCGAGCGCAGTTTTTATGGCCGTTCTTACCGGGTCAAAGATCAAATCCGCGCCGAAGATCTGAAGGCCAGGCTGCATATGACACTCGACCACGAGGTCGACGTGTTAGAACATCAATTCAATCGAAACCATGTCGAAACACTGAATGGCTTTGCTAAATTCATTGGACCGCACGAGGTCGAGGTGGCAACAGACGCCGGTGAATCAACGCGCCTGACAGCGGCCAAGTTTCTGATCGCGACCGGTACAAAGACCTATCGGCCGGATTACGTGCCCTTCAACGGCAAGACTATCGTCGACGGCGACACTTTTCTGGAAATGGCTGAAATCCCCCGCTCTCTCGTGGTGATCGGAGCCGGGGTGATCGGCGTTGAATATGCTACCATGTTCTCTGCCTTAGATGTGCGGGTAACGTTGATCGAACCACGTGATACCTTCCTCGATTTTATCGATAGCCGGTTGATCCATGATTTCACCCACCAAATCCGCGAAAACGGCGTAGATCTGCGATTGGGATCGGCCGTCGAAAAGATTGAAGACGCTGGCAGCCATGTTGAAGTCACATTGGACAATGGGCGGCACGTTCGGGGCGAAATGCTGCTGTTTGCAGCCGGGCGCATGGGGGCTACGTCAGCTCTCAATCTGGATTCCGTTGGGCTGGAAACCGATCACCGCAACCGCATCAGTGTGGACCGCAAAACCTATCAGACAACGGTGCCGCATATCTATGCAACCGGTGATGTGATCGGGCACCCGTCGCTTGCGTCAACATCATTGCAGCAAGGTCGTGTGGCGGCTTGCCATGCGCTGGACACCCCGACATTGCCGGAAAGCCCATGGTACCCCTATGGGATTTATTCGGTGCCTGAAATTTCCACCTGCGGTATGTCCGAAGAAGAACTGCAGGAACGTGGCATCCCCTACGAAGTCGGCGTGGCACGATTTCGCGAAACCTCGCGCGGGCATATCATGGGGTTGGAACATGGCATGTTGAAAATGCTGTTCTCATTGAAAACCCGACGGGTTCTGGGTGTGCAGATCGTGGGTGAGGGCGCGACCGAGCTGATCCATATTGCGCAGGCGGTGTTGAACCTGAAAGGCACTGTGGATTACTTCGTGCAGAACACGTTCAACTATCCGACCCTCGCAGAAGCCTATAAGATCGCCGGCCTAGACGCGTTCAATCGCATGCCGATCCCCGAAGAATTCAAGGTGCGCAAGAAAGCCGAAGAACCCGCCAAGAAAGAGGCCAAGAAAGCGTGACCACGCTCTACATCGACGGAGATGCCTGTCCCGTAAAGGCCGAGGCCGAGCGGGTGGCCACAAGGCACAAAGTGCCAATTGCGCTGGTCTCAAACGGTGGGCTGCGTCCTTCGGCCAATCCGTTGGTACGAGTCGTAATTGTCGCGGAAGGCGCAGATGAGGCAGATAAATGGATCGCGGACCGCTGCGGCACAGGTGATGTAGTGGTCACATCAGACATCCCTCTGGCAGCAAAATGTGTTGAATCCGGCGCGCGTGTCCTGCGCCCGAATGGTGAGGCGTTCACACAGGCGAATATTGGCCAGCAGCTGGCGATGCGGGATCTTATGGCCGACCTGCGCGCAGCCAATCCGCTGGGTGCTGGCGGCGGCGGAAAACCCTTTGGCAAGGTTGACCGGTCCCGCTTTCTAGACGCATTGGAAAGGGAATTGCGAGCCTCGCAGCACCAGTAGCGACCCTGCAAAATCGCCAAATACCGGAATTGCTGGCGGCTTTCGCTTGCGTCTGATCGCAGCAACCTCAACACTCGCCCAGGACAACACAGCGGGTTTGAGCACGGAGCGTAGACTATGAAGGTGAAAAACGATCACTATCGGTCGATCTGGTGGGACAAAACGGCTGGTGAGGTTCGGATTATCGACCAGCGATGGCTACCGCATCAGTTTCGAATTGTGACCCTGAAATCCCTCGACGAATTCGCGACGGCAATCCGCGACATGTGGGTCAGGGGCGCGCCGTTGATCGGTGCGACCGCTGCCTTCGGAATCGCCGAACAAATGTCGCGAGACAGCTCGGACGCCGCGTTTGACGCCGCTTACGACGTCCTGCACGCCACGCGACCCACAGCCATCAACCTCCGATGGGCGCTGGACAGGTGCCGCGCGGCACTGATGCCTCTGGCCATCAGTGACCGTGCCGATCAGGCCTGGACCCTGGCGCAGCACATCGCTGATGAAGATGTCGAGATCAATGCATCGATTGGCCGGCACGGTTTAGAGCTGATCAAGGAGATTGCAGCGCGCAAACCCAAGGGCGAACCAGTCCGCCTGCTGACCCACTGCAACGCGGGCTGGCTCGCAACGGTGGACTGGGGTACAGCAACCAGCCCTATGTATCACGCGCATGAGGCAGGTATTCCAGTCCACATCTGGGTCGATGAAACTCGGCCCCGCAATCAGGGGGCGCTGACCTCATGGGAACTGGGCGAGCACGGCATTCCGCATCGATATATCGTGGACAATGCGGGAGGGCATCTGATGCAGCACGGGCAAGTCGATGCGGTAATCACCGGCACCGACAGAACCACAGCGCAAGGGGATGTGTGCAACAAAATCGGCACATATCTGAAAGCACTTGCGGCCCACGACAACGGGGTACCGTTTTACGTCGCCCTACCATCGCCAACAATCGACTGGACCGTACGGGACGGCGTGGCCGAAATCCCGATCGAGGAACGCGATCAGCGCGAGGTGACTCATGTGATGGGCGTTGACGATCAGGGAACTGTCGAAGATGTGCGCGTTGCGCCAGACAGGACCGAGGGCGGCAATCCTGCCTTTGATGTCACCCCGAACCGGCTTGTTACGGGCCTAATTACCGAACGCGGCGTGTGCGACGCCTCGGCAGAGGGACTGTCCGCGCTGTTTCCCGACCGGGCGGGTTAACCAACGCTGACGGTTTAGGCCGGCACCGTTGCGCCGCGGTTCTCGCGGATTGGCAGGTGAACGATCGCACTGAACGCACCGATGGCTACACCGATCCACCAAACCGTGGTGTAGTCGCCATATTGGTCATACATGCGGCCACCCAACCAGACGCCCAAAAAACTGCCAACCTGATGGCTGAAGAAGATAATGCCGTAAAGTGTTCCCATGTAACGCAGACCGTAGAGATGCGCGACCAGGCCAGATGTCAGAGGAACGGTTGCCAACCAGAGCGACCCCATGACCAGCGAGAAAGCAATCACCGAAAGTGGTGTAATCGGAAACACGATGAACAACGCCGCCGCAATTGTGCGCCCGGTGTAGACGGCCGCCAGCAGGTACTTCTTTGGGAAATGATTTCCTGCCCAACCTGCCAGTAAAGTGCCGCCAATATTGGCCAATCCAATCAATGAGATCGAGACGGCACCCAACGCGGATGTCGAGGTGATACCGATCGAATGCAGAACGCCCCCCGGTTGGATCGGACCACACATCTCGGTCACGAAGGCAGGAAAATGCGCGGTGATAAAGCCTAGCTGATACCCGCAACTGAAAAACCCCACGAAGATCAACGCATAGGACGGGTCACGAATTGCTTTGCCCAAAATCTGGGCCATGCTTTCTTCCAGCTCGGCCTTGCTGACAGGCTGCGGTGCACGCATGAACGGCAGTGTCAGGACGAGTGCCAAAACCGCAATTGCAAAGACAATGAAGACTTGTTGCCAAGGCAGGAATGTCAGCAACCATTCCGCAATCGGAGCACCGAGAACCTGACCAAAGCTGCCGGCTGCGGTGACAATGGCAAGCGACATGGACCGGTTTTCGTCAGACGATGCCCGGCCCACCACGGCCAGAACCACGCCAAACCCGGTCCCGGCGATACCAAATCCGACAAGCCAGGCGTACATCTGGTGTTCAAACGGCGTAACGGACCACGCCGAAAGCACCATCCCTGCGGCATAGACCAACGCGCCCAGAACGATCGAGCGGCGATCGCCCACCTTTTCAGCGATTGCCGCAAAGATCGGCTGTCCAATCCCCCAAGCCAGGTTCTGAATCGCGATGGCCATCGAGAAATCGGTACGCAGCCAGCCGAATTCCTCCGCTATCGGGATCTGGAACACGCCGAATGAGCCACGCACAGCAAAGTTCACCGTGATGATGATGCAGGCGACAATCAGGATTGGATTCATCAGGCGAACGGATTGCGGCATTTGATCCTCGGGGCATTCGTATGACGGAAGTTACTGGTTTTGGTGAAGGCGTCAAATCAGCAGATTTGCGGTCACGGATAAGCAAATTTGATGCCTTGGGAGATTTGGCTGCTTTTCAAGTGGCAAGTCCAACGCTAAGGCTCAGACCTATGACGGATCTGATTTCGCTTTATGAGGCCCGCATCGCCGACGGATCATTGACCCGAGATGATGCGCAGGAGGCCGTTCTGCCGCATTTCGAGCGCATTCGAAAAGCATTGGCCGAACCGGTCAAACGCAGTCTCTTTCGCAAGGCTCCGCCTGCACCCGAAGGATTGTATCTGTGGGGCGGTGTTGGGCGTGGAAAATCCATGTTGATGGATATGTTCGTCGACAATTTGACAGACATTCCGGCAAGACGCGTTCATTTCCATGCGTTTATGCAGGAAATCCACGCCGGAATGCACAAGGCACGACAGGACGGGGTCGAAGACGCTTTGGGACCCGTGGCGCAGGACGTCGTGAAATCCGTGCGTTTGCTGGCTTTTGATGAAATGCAAATCACCGATATCACCGATGCGATGATTGTTGGGCGCTTGTTCGATATGTTGCACAAGGGCGGCGTGGTGATAGTCACAACGTCAAACCGCCATCCGGACGGCTTGTACAAGGACGGCCTGAACCGACAACTGTTCCTGCCATTCATTGCTCATATCAAGGAACAACTTCAGGTTTGGGAACTGGTGTCACCCACCGATTATCGACAGAATCGGCTGGAAGGTGCGCCGGTCTATTTTACTCCGATCGGCCCAGAGGCGCGTCAGAGTATTCGTAGTGTGTGGACGGATCTTGCGGGTGGTCCAGCTGATCCGCTGGTGCTGCAGGTCAAGGGGCGTGCCGTTGAATTGCCCCAGTTCCGCAACGGAGTGGCACGCGCCTCGTTCTATGATCTGTGCGGACGTATGCTGGGGCCAGCCGATTACCTCGCCATCGCTGAAGAGGTGAAGGTTCTGGTCCTCGAGGATATCCCACGACTATCCCGCAACAATTTTAACGAGGCCAAACGGTTCGTCACACTGATTGATGCGCTTTACGAAGGGAAAGTTCGCCTGATCTGTTCCGCCGCCGCCGAGCCAGAAATGCTCTATGTCGAAGGCGAAGGAACGTTTGAATTTGAAAGAACCGCCTCGCGCTTGCGGGAAATGCAGGATCAGGGCTGGGGGAAATAGGGACTCTGCCCTCGCCGCCATAGGTGGGCCCGCAGATATTTGTCGCAAGATGAAGTTTAGCCGTTTTCACGCAAGACATTGCCGGCAAGATAGAGCGACCCACAAATCAATACGCGCGCCTGCGAATCCAGCGCGACAATTGCTTTCAGCGCGTCAGCCACGCTGTCCGCAGTGGTCGCTGGAAGGTTGACCTTGGCGGCCGCCGCCGCCGTAGCATGGGCACTTAGGGTATTCGTCTCGCCCGGGATTGAAACGGCGGTCAGGCTTTGGGCCTGTTCGGCCAACGGGGCAAGATAACCGGTCACATCCTTGGTGTTGAGCATCCCACAAATCATATGGGTTGGGCGTTCGGGCAGTTTGGCCAGCACATCCGCCACAGCGATGCCAGCGGCTGCGTTGTGACCACCATCCAGCCACAACTCAGCCTCTGGAGCCAATTCCACCAGCGGCCCGGCTTTTAGGCGCTGCATGCGGGCGGGCCATTCGGCCTTGGTTACAGCCGCTTCGTAAGCAGCATCGCCCATTTTCAGATGTCGCAATACAGCCAGCGCCGCACCTGCGTTTTGAATCTGATGGGCGCCCAATAAGTTGGGCAGAGGCACATCCCGCAAACCAGTCTCGTCCTGATAAACCAAACGCCCGTTTTCTTCGTGCACGAGCCAATGCTGATCATGAACGAACAGCTGAGCGCCAAGTCGGGCCGCCGTGTATTCAATCACTTCCAGCGCTTCGTCCTGTTGCGGGCCGACGATGCAAGGCACGCCCGGCTTGATGATGCCGGCCTTTTCTGCCGCGATTTTGCCCAAGGTATCACCAAGGAATTGCTCATGATCGATCGAAACCGGTGTGATGACAGTCACAGCGGGCCGTTCGATGACATTGGTCGCGTCGAGACGACCACCAAGCCCGACTTCAAGCAGCGTGTAGTCCGCTTGTGATCGTGCAAAGGCCAGCAAAGCAGCACAGGTCGTGATCTCAAAATAGGTGATGTTTTCACCGCCATTGGCCGCATAGCATTCATCCAGAACCGCGGTCAGGTCGTCTTCGGAAATCAGATCTCCGGCCAAACGAATGCGCTCGTGAAAGCGGGCGAGATGTGGCGAGGTATAAGCATGGGCGCTCAGGCCAGCGCCTTCCAGACCAGCCCGGATCATTGCCTGCGTCGAGCCTTTGCCATTGGTTCCCGCGATGTGGATCACTGGCGGCAGGTTGGTTTGCGGATTACCCAGCGCAGCCAGCAGGCGCCACACTCGATCCAGAGTCAGGTCGATGATCTTTGGGTGCAGCGCCATCATCCGGTCAAGGATCAGGTCGGACTTGGGCGCCGTCATTCTTTGTCTGCGTCCTCGGCCGGGGTTTCCTCAGCCGGTTCTGCGGGTTCCGGCGCTGGAAGATCACCTTTAACCGCAGGCGGAAGGTCCATCAACATGCGGATGATGGTGATCAGCTCGTCCCGCATCTCAGTCCGTTTGGTTACCCGGTCGAGCATGCCATGGTCCAAAAGGTATTCGGCCCGCTGGAACCCTTCGGGCAGCTTTTCCCGAATGGTCTGCTCGATCACGCGCGGTCCGGCAAAGCAGATCAAGGCGTTTGGTTCCGAGATATGAACATCCCCCAACATTGCGTAAGAGGCTGTGACGCCGCCCGTGGTCGGATGAGTCAGCACAACGATGTAAGGCAGGTTTGCCTCTTTCAGCATCTCAACCGCGACGGTTGTACGCGGCATCTGCATCAGGCTGAGGATACCTTCCTGCATACGTGCACCACCCGCCGCAGAAAACAGGATCAACGGGCGACGCAGTTTCACCGCCTCTTGCGCAGCGGCAATGATGGCGTTTCCGACATACATTCCCATTGAACCGCCCATAAAGGAAAAATCCTGCGCGGCGGCCACGATTGGCGTGCGCCCGATCTCACCCTTGGCGACCAGCATCGCCTCTTTCTCGCCAGTTTTCTTCTGGGCCGCTTTCATACGATCAGGATATTTCTTCTGATCGCGGAACTGCAGCGGGTCGTCTTTGGGCGCGGGAACGTCGACATCGGTAAAAATACCGCCGTCAAACAGATGGCTGAACCGGTCGCGCGGCGTGATTGCCATGTGATGATCGCACTGTGTGCAGACATTCTGATTATCGGCCAACTCGCGATGAAACAGCATTGTTCCGCATTCATCGCACTTTTGCCAAAGATTTTCGGGCACTTCGCGGCGCGAGAAGATCGAGTTGATCCGGGGGCGGACGTAGTTTGTGATCCAGTTCATGTCGGAACCTTGCTGATGCGGCGTTGACGTCAAATAAGACGCTACGGCAGGAATTGCAATCAACGCATGATGGCAAGTCTCGCTGCCAGCCAGCAAACAAACATCATCACGAAATCCACGTATAGCCACTGCCGCAGCATTCCTGTGTCCGACATATCATAGGGCAACAGGAACAGTGACAAACCACTGAGGTTGTCAGGCAATGAAATAAGCACAAGTGCGATGATGTTGTTGAAGAAATGCAGTGCTATTGCTGGGCCAAGCGTTCCAGATCTGGCTGTCAGGTCCGAGGCCAGAAGACCAAAAATACAAGACCACACCGCAATCAGCATGGCGTTGTCTCCGGCCACAGCGGGCGCATAGTGACCGGCGGCGAACAAAACAGCTGGCAGTCCCATCCAGATGATCGGTGACCGAAATCTGGCGGCCAGGGATTGCTGGATATAGCCGCGAAACAAAACTTCTTCGGCACTGGTTTGAATCAGCACAGCCACCACCGAAAACGGCAACAGAACCAGCCATCTGGAAACATCCAAGTTCCGAACCAATGGCTCTCCTACGCCATACGGCGGAAGTACGGCCACAATCACGCCCAGAACAGTCAGCGCGCCCAAAACCCGCCAGAACTGACGCAAACCCAGTTGATACTGGCCTAATATCGAATGCAGAGACCTGTGCTGAAGCCGTTTTGCTACAACGGCAACGCCGAAGGTGATAAACCCAAAACTGCCTAGCAGAATAAGCATGGCTAATGGCGAGGCACCTTGTAAAAACTCTATGGTCCAATCATGCGGGGCCACCCCCGCGACCACCGCGAACAATCCCAGGTTCAGCGCCGTAACCAAAACACCGATCAACCCCAGGCCTAAAATCAGGCGCCACAATTCGGGCCGAGAACGCGCATCCTTTACCAGATGTTCATGGGCAGAGTATGCCAAGGGTGGGTTACTCAGCATGTCCACCCGTGCCTTCTGCCACAATCGCTTGCGAAACTTCCGGGAAAACATCCGATGGAGTTTGGGCCGCGTTGATCCTGTCGGACAATGTGGTCAGATATCCGGCCACAGTCTGCAGCAGCTGCATGGCGACCGAAGCATCGCTTTCAATCACTGCACGTAATTCTTCTGCGCCAATCCGCAAGAACAAACACTGATTGACGGCTACCAGATCCAACTGTCGGGCTTCACCGGTAATGATGGACAGGTCCCCGATCAGCCTTCCCGGCTCGATGATGGAAATTGGTCTTTTTTGGCCATCATCGTCGGACCAGTCCAATCTCGCCTGCCCTGAGATGCACAAATAGGCAGCGTCCGGCCCTTGGCCCCGCGAGAATATGACCTGTCCCGCAGCCGCTTCGTACCATTGCGCGGAGAAGGCCAACAAACGTTGATTTCGACCATCAAGACCCGAGAACAGCTCGGTCGCGGAAATAACCTCCAGCTTTCGACTAAGATCGGCGGATGCGCCTTCTTCGTGCTCAAGCTTGGTTCTCGACACGCCATCGATGCGACCGTCTTTGATTTCGACAAACAAATCATAGGCTTCGGGGTGCGCAAAATGATCTTCCATGAAGATCATGATCGAGTCGGGCAACAACTCTCGCAGTTTCAGTCGCGTGCGCAACCGGCTTTCGGAATCGTGGCTGGCCAAAGCCTTGTCGAGGATCAGGATATCCGGGCGTTTTATCCCGGCGCGCGAAAATGCAACGCGTTCCTGAAACACTGTTGGCAGGTTGTTTCCGCCCAAGCCCGACGGCAGGTCATAGATGATTGCCGCGGCCCGACGGCGCAAGCCAGCCTCATTCATGGCTTGGGCAACAACATCTTCGATATCATCCGCATGGGCCCCGGCCATCAACGAAATCCGCCCGTAGATCGCGTTTTCTATCACCGACAGGCGGGGGATATAGATGTCCGGGGACACCGGGATAAACATACCGTTCATCGCGCCGCGCAACCGTTTGGCCTGCCCCTTTCGGATCGATAAGATCTTGTCCTTGTACTCGTCCGGAAAATCAGAGCCGATCTGCTCGGCCGTCAGCAGGAAGGGCACTGTCAACAGCAGAGCCCGCTCTTCGTCAGTTAAGTCCGCATGACCTTTGGATTTGCGCCGGTCTTCGATGTCCAGCAATCGGTGATACATGTCCTTCGACATGCCGAGACGCAAAAACAAAGGATGGTCGGTGCCGTCCCGACCAAATGTCTGGTTCAATGTCTCGAGCACAGCGTTTGAGATGCTCATGGCTTCGTCGGCCAGATCATGCGCGCTGAGCATCGAAAGAAACCGACCATCGCCCGCCAGAATATCCGGTGAGATATCTCGCGACGGCGACGCAAACAGAAGATTGCCACCCAACGGCACGGCTGGGTTAAACCGCTCCGGATCAAAGCGATAAACATATCGATCCAGTTCTTTTTCACGCAATTGTTCCGCCACAATCTCGCGCAGTGCAATGATTTCACGCGCAAGAATGGGATGCAACTCGGGGTCGAATTGGGACCGCAACGTGCGACGGAACATGAATTCATCAATGCCCATCGCTTCGACCAGCTGGAACCACCAGTCCCGAATCCCGTCGATATCGTCCAACCCGGCCAATCCTGGATCAATCCATTCATCTGACAACGAATCCGGCGGGTTGCCGGCCCGCACTGCCTCGATCTGCCTGCGCGTGGGGGCCTTTGCCGCGTCCGCTTCGTGCTGAGGATGGGTGCGCAGTGGCATCATCAGATTGTCACCCAATGTCCCGTCGAACAGATAGGGCCGTGAATAGGCGTACCCGATCCGCGCGGCGATCACCGATTGATGTAGCCCCCGCAAATTATGACCGGCCATGATCACCTCACCCTGAACCGGCAGAACCTCACGCGTCAGCAATTGACCTAAAGCGTTGCGTTCCGAGGCGTGCGTCGACTGGATCGCCACCCGCGCGCCCTTCGGAATGACCAAGTCCAGATCTTCCAATATGGTTTTGCCATCACTGTCACGCACCGTCACGTTCCTGAGTTCGACGTCACCATTCAGATGTGGGATTGTTTCAGGCTCGCCATCAAAAAGCTCTTCGGGAACCATGTTTTCCGGGTCGAAGCGTTCGGTGACGATTTCCCAGCGCAGCGACATATCCTGTACCTGGTTGTAATAAGTCAACAAATCCTTCCACGGGCCGCTCAGGTCTTTGTATGCGCCCAATGCAGCAACCAGAGCCCCGACGGTTACCTCACCCGTGATCGCCAGATAGCCGCCGACCGAATAGAACAGGAACGGTGTCATCTGAGTGATCAGGTTGTTAAGAAACTTCATGAAGAATTTCTTGTTGTAGATTTTGAACCGGATCTCGAACAAGGTTCCAAGGCGATGGCTGAACTGCGCCAGACGATAGCGCCAGCCGCCATTGGTGCGCAGGTCGCTGATCCCCGCCGCGCTTTCGCCGATCTCAGAACTCAGATGCCGGACCTCTTGTATACGATCCTTGTTCAACAGGTTGATCTGGCGCTGTAGTTTCGGGATCAACCAGGCCTGCAAAGGGATGAGGGCGATACTGGCAAGACCGAACCAAACACTTTGCATGAACAGAAATGTGACGATGGTCATCATCTGCCCGAACTGGAACACCGGTTGAGCAATGGCATCGCCCATCAGACCGCCCATCGGTTCGGCCTCGGACGTGATCATTGATACCAACTCACCCTGACTGGTAGTCGCGAAATAGGATCTTGGAAAGCGCATTGCACGGTGGATCAGTGTGAATCGCAGGCGGCGCAGCATGCGTTCGGCCAAAACACCTTTCATCGTGTTGATGCGCATCTTCATTAAGCCGCTGACGATCACCGTCGCCAAAAACGCAACGCAGAGTATCAACAAGTACTGCACCTGGGTCACCGTAAAGCCCCAGATCGCCACGGTATCACCGGGCGCACCGATTGCATCGTTGATGATCTGCTTTGGCAATTCCAGCGAAGCATACAGAAACGGGAACGACAAAATCGTCAGAAACAGCAGGACAAGCTGTTGTTTCTTTGAATGTTTCCAGATGAACGCGAACAGAGTGGATTCCATACCCTGACCTTGTCTTGATTGAAATTGCTACGCGGCGGTACCGGGGGTGACCCACTTTAGTCAGGTGACAGACGGTACGCACTGGCCCTGCCTATTGCAAGAATGGACAACGTCTTTCTTGCGATGCGGGGCACAACTTATGTGACCGCGATTCATTAGTCATGAATATTGATTGCTGATAGTGGTATTCCGGGTTTGTCCCTCACCAAGTCTTTGACTAAAGAGGTGCAACTTTGGACGTTGGGGCCATGGGCAGGATTCTGGATCTCTATATTCATCGCAAGGTTTTGGGGCGCTGGCGCAAGGCTGCGCAACAATCGTCGGATGCACCGCAATCACTTCTGCGCCACCAACGCGATCAGGCGCGCAGTCTACGCACGCATCTGGACCGGATAATCCATATTGCAGATGGGCGGCTGGCCAGACCGCAGATCGGGTCCGAGCGGTTTCCCAAGCCTATCGGAACAGACTGGAGCTGGCGACCCGATCTTTGGCGCGGCCCCTTGGCCCGCCCAGGGGTCGCATCAGCGCCACGAAAGTCAATGATTGATCGACAGGTCACGCTGTTTCACGATTGCGGTCATTCAGAGATTTCCGCACGACAGATCAGAAACAGGCATGAAAGCGATCTTGCACCTTTCAGCCTGGCACTCGAGGTCTTCAGCTTTGAAGGCTCGTTCCTGTCTCTGTCAGTCGAGTTGCCGGCCGACGCCGCCCAAGACCTGACCCGTCAGCATCTGATGCGCGTCGATTCTTTGATCGACAGCGAAAAGGCCATCGAAGTCTTCGCCCGTCTCAATATCCAACATGGGCCGAATTCTGAGCAGGTACTGAGGCAGCTGGACCTGTCCGGCCGGTCCATCGCAATTGACTTTGATCTGGCACATCTGCCTTTGAACGAACGGCGGATCGAGAAAATCTGGATGGACCTGATCTTTAAAAACCCGCGTATGAACCGGATCGTTCTGCGCGACCTGACCTTCTGTCGCCATCATCGCGCCGATTTGTGAGACGCCCAAACATGACGCAGCCAACATTGACACTCATCAAGTTCGAAAACGGCATCTGGCAAGGGCACATTCAGGCCGAAAGCGAACCAGGCATCGAGGTTCGTTACTTAGGCGCTGCGCTAAGTGGGGTCGAAATGTCCCCCGCCGAAGGCGGCTGGAACCTGAACGTACCCGTACCCGTGACCGCCCTGTCCGAAGGGGTGCATAGCTTTGTCATTGTGGACATTGATACCACGCAAAAACTGGCTGACTTCACAATAATCGCCGGATCACCCGCCGCGGATGATCTACGGGCAGAAGTTGAGTTGCTGCGCGCCGAGCTTGACATGTTGAAGCGGGCGTTCAGGCGGATTTGCCACGACGCCAATTGACCTGAAAGTTTAGGTTTTTCTGTCATCTAGCGCATTTTCATGCATCAATGAGGCATTCGAAGCAATTTGGGTGCCTCAATGGATCGCAGCAGCATTATTAAAGTCATCGCTCTGATGGTGACGGCTTTTGGTATCGGAATCGATTTTACCGGTGCCCTGATGCTGATTCCAGCCATTGAAAACAGTTTCGACACAGATATCACCAGCACCCAATGGGTCCTGAATATCTACGCGCTGTTTTTTGCCATGACCATGGTCGCCGGAGGCCGTCTTGGCGATATGTACGGGCATCGCAGGATAATGATCATCGGTCTGACGATCTTTCTGTTTTCGTCGGTCATGTGCTTTTTCGCGCCCAGTCTGGACTATCTGATTGGCGCGCGCGCGTTGCAAGGTATCGGCGCCGGTTGCGTCTGGCCCTGCACCTTGGCTTTTGGTGCAACCAAAGTGTCCAAACCCGAACATCGGGCGCTAGTGATGGGTTTGATCCTGGCAGGCGTCACCAGCGGCAACGTCTTTGGTCCAATGATCAGTGGGTTTGTAGTGAACATCGGAGAGTGGCGTTATTTCTTCCTGGCCAACGTCGTGTTTTCCTGCATCTCGATGGCTACGGCGCTAATACTGATGGAACGCGAAACCGAGCACAAGACTGGTGAGCATATCGATTTTGCCGGAATGGGCCTTTTGTCGTTTGCGGTGCTCTTGTTGCTTTACGGACTGGATGTCGGCGCTGATTGGGGGTGGACTTCAGCACCTCTATTGCTGCTGTTTTTTGTGAGCGCATTTCTGTTCTTGCTCTTCCCAAAAGTTGAAAAACGGGTGAAAGAACCGCTGCTTTTGCCACAAATGATGCAAAACAGGGAGTTTCGCATCACCCTCGGCCTCAACATGTTCAACGTGTCCGCCGCCTTCGTCGCTTTGATGTATTTCCCGCAATACATGCAAAAGGTGTTGGGTTGGTCTGCATTTGAGTCTGCGCTGGGATTGGCTCCTTTGACAGTTCTGCTTGCAGTGGGCTCGGTCTTATCCGGGACGCTTTACAACGATTTCGGTCCCAAGCGTCTGTTGTTTTGGGGCTATCTGATTGCCACGATCGGTTCGGCGAGCATTGTTTTGCTGCCCAGCGGGTTGGGCTATTTCCGGATCTTGCCGGGAATGGCAATGATCGGGCTGGGCGCAACGCTGACGGTTGGTCCGTCAGGTACGGCGGCGGTCTGTGCGGTGAAACCTGAACGCGCCGGGCTGGTGGGCGGGCTGAGCTTTATGACCCATCTCGTCTATGGGGCGGTATCCGTCGCTTGTGCAACGGCGATCATGTACATGGTGTCCCTATCCAGCCTACGCGATCGTCTGGCTTCTTTGGGCGTCAACCTGTCAGAGGCTGATCAGAGGGCGATCAATGGAGGAACTCTCAACACCGACTCAGCCAAGGCTGTCATGCAAAAACTTGACCAAGGTGAGATCGAAAAAGTTCAGAATGCACTTGCAGCCGCCTTTGACAGTGGCATGAGCTCGGCGTTCATCTTTTCGACGGTTTCCGTTTCGATCGGAATCCTACTTGCCTTGATGCTGGACGAGAAAAAGCTGCACAAAATCGAAAGCTGACACTGCGCACTCCGTCAAACAAAAAGGGCCGCGAAATTCGCGGCCCCGTTTACCTTACTGGGATGGTCCGCTTGGATTGAAGGCGGACAACCCTTTGAGGATATCGATGGCGTAGGCCAGTTGATAATCCTCTTCGCGCAACTCAGCCGTAGCTTCGGCCTTGGCCCGATCTTCCTCGATCTGGCGGATTTCATCCTCGCTCAGGCTGTCATTGTTGAGACTGCCGCGCAGATCGGCCTCTGAGCGGGTAAAGGGATTGTCTTCCTCCTCCTCCACCTCAGGTTCCGAACGCGGTTGTTCAACGATAATGTCGGGGCTGACGCCCAGGGCCTGGATCGAGCGTCCCGATGGCGTGTAGTATCGCGAGGTGGTCAAACGCATCGCCCCATCACCTCGAAGCGGCATGACCGTCTGGACCGACCCTTTACCAAAGCTTTTCGTGCCAACAACGATGGCGCGGCGATGATCCTGCAGCGCACCTGCCACAATCTCGGATGCAGAAGCTGACCCGCCGTTGATCAGAACGACGATTGGCTTCCCTTCGGCGAGGTCACCAATGGTTGCGTTGAATCGCTCGCCTTCTTCCGGGTCACGGCCTCGGGTCGACACGATTTCACCTTCGTCCAGAAACGCATCCGACACTTTGATAGCCTGTGTCAGCAAGCCGCCAGGATTGTTAC
This sequence comes from uncultured Ruegeria sp., assembly GCF_947504215.1. Classification (GTDB taxonomy): domain Bacteria; phylum Pseudomonadota; class Alphaproteobacteria; order Rhodobacterales; family Rhodobacteraceae; genus Ruegeria. The sequence goes on from NZ_CANNGO010000007.1 coordinate 142,630, forward strand.
GCAAATCCAGTACGACCCCATTGACCTTGTCGATACCACCGGCTTCGGTAATTTGCTCTTGAAGGCCTTCCTGCAGGTTTGGGTAGGTCTGATCGTTAAATGTAGTCACGCGCAGTATGACACTTGTGCCCTCTGTCCGGGCACGAACCGCAGTCAGTTTGATCGTGTCGCGAATGATCGTGACGTCAAACGGTTCGGACTCACCTTCGCGCACAACGGTGATGGCGATCTCGGACCCGACCGGACCGCGCATCAAATCAACCGCCTTGTCCAGGGTCAGACCCAAAATGCTTTCCCCATCCACATGTGTGATGAAATCACCGGCTTCGATCCCGGCTGCGGCCGCTGGTGTATCATCAATCGGAGAGACAACTTTGACAAAGCCTTCCTCCTGCGTCACCTCGATGCCCAGACCGCCAAACTCACCACGGGTTTGCACGCGCATCTGTTCCGCATCATCCGGCGACAGATAGCTGGAATGTGGATCCAGAGATGTCAGCATGCCATCAATGGCCGCTTCGATCAGTTCCTCGGGCTCAACCTCTTCCACGTATTGGGCGCGGATACGTTCAAAAATATCACCGAACAGGTCCAGTTGCTGATAGACGCTGGCTTTGTTCTCGGCTTCCTGCGCCAACAGGGGTCCTGCGATCTGAGTGGTTGCAATAATGCCTGCAACGGTTCCGGCCACTCCGGCCATCACAAATTTCTTCATACTCGTTTATCCATCCTTGTCGGTCCGAAACCATGATTCCGGGTCCACGGGGCTGTTTTCTTGTCTTACCTCTATATAGAGCGTTTCTGAACGGTCAGTTCCAGTGCCATCACTGCTTGTTGACAATATTGCGCCGATTTCAGGCATTTCACCGGGCATTAAGCCCACTGGAGTGCCTTCGGGGATAACCTGACCCGGCGCGCCATAGACCTCTTGCAAGCCCGAAAACACGAATAAAAGCCCAGGCTGAGGTTCAAGGATCACCAGATTCCCCAAATCCAACAGGGGTCCGCGATAGCGGATTGTGGCGGCGGTCGGTGAAGTGACCAAAGCGCGCGGGCGCGTGCCCAGCACCAAGCCCGGTCGCGTTACCCCGGCTGCGTCGGTTTCACCTGCACCGTGCAGCAGGATACCCTGAACCGGCAGTGGCACATTACCCTTTCTGTCCGAGATGCTGGCATCGGTCTGGGCGATTTCGCCCTCGGATATCTCAGAAAGCCCGCTTGCAAATCCGTCCAATGTCTCGGTCGACGAGATCAGAATGGCTGTACGAACGGGATCTTCGACAAACCGACGCGGCAGATCAGTACGATCAGCGATGGCCTCGCTCAACCGTGTGCGGGCGTCCTGCACACCGCTTAAACCCTCTGTCAGGGTTTCAGAGGCGTTCTGCTGCAGAGCGCGTAATGTCTGAACCTCTTGCAGGTCCTTTGCCAAAACTTCGGCCTTTGCGTTCAACCCCGGAGTGACCTCAGACAGCATCATACCGGTGCGTGCGGCCCCCAATGGCCCGGACGGATGCAACATTAACACCGGCGGTGCCGTGGTCTCGATCGTTTGCAACACACCCAGCAATTGCGCCACATCCTTTTCCCGCGCGCGAAGCTCGGCTGTCAATTGCGCCTCTCGGGTTGCCGCCTTGCGCAACCCATCCCGCATCGCAGCAAGCCCGGCTTCGTAGGCTTGTATCGTCTCAGTTAGGGCGCGCACCCGGTCACGGGCGCTATCGGCTTGGGTCAGAGATATCGACGCCTGCTCCAGCATTTGCGCCGCCTCTAACGCTGCTTGTGATGGCCCGGTCTGAGCATGCCCCTGCACTGCAACAAGCAGACATATGACGATTGTGGCAAGCCTCATGAAAGCAGGCTCTTCCCGGTCATCTCGGGCGGTTTGGGCAGACCCATCAACTCCAGCAGTGTTGGAGCCAGATCCGACAAACGCCCGCAGCGCAGTTTCGCGCCTTTGGGACCACCAACCAGAGCTACCGGGACCGGGTTGAGTGTATGCGCCGTATGAGGGCCACCTGTTTCCGGGTCGACCATCATTTCGCAATTGCCATGATCAGCCGTGACAATCATAGCGCCACCTGCTTTTTCCAAAGCGGACACGACCTGACCCAACCCCTGGTCAACCGCCTCGCAGGCTTTCATCGCCGCTTGCAGGTCGCCGGTATGTCCAACCATATCAGGGTTGGCATAGTTGGTGACGATCAGATCATAGCCTTCTTCGATGGCCTCAACGAATTTCGCAGTGACCTCGGCGGCAGACATTTCGGGTTGCAGATCATACGTTGCCACTTTGGGCGATTTCGGCATGAACCGATCTTCGCCGATTTCGGGGGTTTCCTTGCCGCCATTGAGGAAGAAGGTCACGTGTGGGTACTTTTCGGTCTCGGCCAACCGGAACTGACGCAGACCCTGATTGGATACCCATTCGCCTAGGGTGTTCACAAGCGCCCGCTTGGGGAAAACCGTTTCCATATAGGCGTTGTGACCATCGGAATACTCCACCATCCCCAAAAGCGCCGACAGCTTTGGCCTTGGTCCTGTGTCGAAGTCAGAGAACCCCGGCTCACCAATGGCACGCAAAATCTCACGCGCGCGATCCGCGCGGAAATTCAGACAGAAAAATCCATCCCCATCTTGGGCGCCTTCAAACCCGTCCAGCACCGTTGAAGTGACAAATTCATCTGTTTCGGACCGGTTATAGGCCTGATCCACGGCAGAATGCGCGGAGCTGGCCACGCACCCCTCGCCTTCGATCATCGCCTTGTAAGCCTCGGCGACACGCTCCCACCGGTTGTCGCGGTCCAATGCGTAGTAACGGCCACAAACGGTAACAATGCGCGCGCCATCAGGCAGGCGGTCTTCAAGCTCAGCTATATAGGTGAAGGCCGATTTCGGTGCCACGTCGCGCCCGTCCGTAACCGCGTGCAGCGCCACCGGCACACCGGCGTCGGTAATCGCTTTGGCGGCTGCAATGATGTGGTTCAGATGCCCATGCACCCCGCCGTCCGAGATCAACCCCATCAGATGCGCAGTCCCGCCCGCGGCTTTGACCTTGGCAATAAACTCTTGCAGAGATGTGTTTTCAAAGAACGAGCCATCTTCAATCGCCAGATCAATCTGCCCAAGATCCATGGCGACAATCCGGCCCGCACCAATGTTTGTATGCCCAACTTCCGAGTTTCCCATCTGGCCGCTAGGCAGGCCAACATCCGGCCCATGGGTGATCAGTGTTGCGTTGGGGCACTTGTCCATGATCGCGTCGAAGGTCGGTGTGTTGGCAAGGAGGGGCGCATTGGCCTCGGTTTCTTCGGACAACCCCCAGCCATCAAGAATGCACAGGACAACGGGTTTTGGGGCGGTCATTGAAATTCTCCGGTAACTGCTCTTGCGTCATCTTCTAGCGTCTGGCTGCCGGAGGGTGAACCGTCTTTGCAGAGATTGATGCAGATTTAATCAAAACCACAAAGAACACGTCCTCAACGCCCTCACAGGAATGCCGCGGTTTTGCCCGGATACCGTGTGAACCTTACGTCAGACCGGCTTGTGCCAGCCCATAACTGCTGCCTAGTCTCGGCGTAAGGGAGATCGAATTAATGCAATCAGATGCTGTGGGCTTTGCGCTGATCTATTTGTTAACGCCGGCGGCGTTGATGTTGCTGGCACATCGGTCGGGTTTCGCCGCGCGATTGGGACCCATTGTCCTGTGTTACATCGCCGGGCTGCTGTTGGGATTGTCCGGATCTCAGCCCGAAAGCGTTTCACCGATCCGGGACACGATCATCGAGGCCAGCCTTGGACTGGCCTTACCTCTATTGCTATTCGCCGTAGATTTGCGCGCTTGGGGACGCATCGCCGGATCCGCATTGCTGTCCATGGGGTTGGCTATCGTTTCTGTGGGTGTGATTGCGACGGTCCTGTTTCTCCTTTTCAGTGCTGGCGGCACGGAAGAAACTGAACAGCTGTCTGGTATGGCGGTGGGCATGTATACCGGCGGTCTGGCGAATATGGGGGCGATCAAACTGGCACTGGATATCCCCGAGGGCCGATACCTGCTGTTTGCCACAATGGATACGGTTGTTGGCGCCGGGTATCTGCTGTTTGTTTTGACACTCGCACCTGTCGTCATGGGCCGTTTTCTGTTGCCCTTTAACGGGTCGCGCGAAGGAGAACCCGATGCGTCAGAAACTGCCAAGCCGGCAAAACGAAATTGGGGCGCTCAGGGTCTGATCGCTGTCGCCGGTGCCGCGCTTTGTGTTGGCGCGTCATCGGCGCTCGCTCCGATGATGCCATTCGCTGAACCTCAGATTATGATCATCGTGCTGTTGACCTCATTTGGCATTCTAGGATCCCTGACGCCTACATTGCGCCAAAACGCAGCTGCACCGCATATCGGAATGTATCTGCTGTATGTGTTTTCGTTCAGCGTTGCCGCCTCGATGGATCTGGCCGCCTTGAGCACCGTGAACCTGTCAGTGCTGGGCTTTGTGCTGATCGCGACCTTCGGCAGCTTCACGCTGCATGCAGTATTGGCGCGGCTGGCGGGCATCGACCGCGACACATTCCTGATCACATCAGTGGCCGCGGTCATGTCACCCGCTTTTGTGCCGATGGTATCGCGCAGCCTGCGCAACCCTGCGATCTTGATGTCCGGAATGGCGACCGGCATTCTGGGCTTTGCCATAGGGAACTATCTGGGCATTTCGCTGGCTCTGCTGCTGGCTGGGAAAGGATAGAACATGGATCATCTGACACTGCCCGAAACTGGCCGATCCGAAGATGAAGTCTTAGACCAACTCAAATCCTTCGCCGAGAACGACCCGAATTACCGTGACGGACGCACATGGAGCCTTGTTTACCATCTGGATGATGACCATGACGCCTTCACGGCCAAAGCCTACAGTGCGTTTTCCTCGGCCAACGGCCTCAACCCGGCTGCTTTCCAAAGTCTGAAGCGAATGGAAAGCGAAATCATTTCGACAATGGCCGGTCTGCTGCATGGCGGCCCGGACACATGCGGCGTTGTCACCGCAGGCGGCACCGAAAGCTGCCTGATGGCAGTGAAAACGTATCGCGACATGGCGCGCAAGCAGCGCAAGGTGACCCGACCCAACATGATCCTGCCCAAAACCGCACATGTCGCCTGGTTCAAAGCGGCAGAGTATTTCGGGGTCAAAGCGCGGCTGCTGCCGATGACGTCAGACTATGCGACCGATATCTCAAAGCTAAAACGCATGATCAACGCGGGTACGGTGATGATCCTTGGATCCGCTCCGGAGTATCCGCATGGCACAATCGATCCAATTACCGACATGGGCGCAATTGCGCAGTCCAAGGGCATTCCGCTGCATGTTGATGCCTGCGTCGGGGGACTGATCCTACCATTCATGGAGCGCAACGGCATTGACCTGCCTGATTGGGATTTCCGTGTGACGGGTGTCACATCGATTTCAGTTGATCTGCACAAGTACGGCTATGCGGCCAAAGGGGCTTCGACGATCCTGTACCGCAACCTCGCGTTACTAAAGCACCAGATGTTTGTCTGTCAGGACTGGCCCGGCGGCGTTTTTGCCTCACCGGCATTGCTGGGCACACGCCCCGGCGGCGCCTATGCGGCGGCATGGGCCGTCATGCAAAAGCTTGGGGTTGATGGATACCGCCGCTTGGCGCAGGACACGTCCAAGGCCGTTGAAAATCTGAAGGCGGGCATTACCGCGATCGACGGGCTTTGCATTCTGGGCCAGCCTCAGGGCCCTTTGCTGGCCTACGGTTCGACCGATCCAAAGCTGAACATCTACGCCGTAGCGGATCAGTTGGAACAAGCCGGTTGGAGCATCAACAGGGTGCAAAACCCCGACGGCATTCACTGTATGGTGACCGCAAAACACCTGCACGTCGCCGACGAGTATCTGACAGATCTGGCACAGGCCGTCACCACTGTTCGGGCACATCCCGAGCTGGCAACGACCGGTGGTGCCGCGACCTATGGCATGATGGCACATGTCCCGCTGCGCGGGATGGTCAAATCCAAGGTATTGGACGTATTTGCAGAGATGTACCGGGCCGGCGGTGGTTCCTTGCAACTGGACAACAGTAAATCCCCAAACTTGTTGGAACGCGGCATGGCCCGTTACGTGCAATGGAAGGCCCGGCGCAGTTAATCCTTAAGGTAGGTTCTGTAGGGGTGCGCTGTCCGGTTGCGGTATTTGACTGTCAGATCCAACGGCGCGTCGTTTTCGTCGTAAATCCCAACGATCACGCCCCTGCCCCGGCTTTTCGTCCGCATCTCGATCAGTTGCTGCTCGGATCGAGTGGTGCGCTGTGACGCCCTGCGCGTCCAGGTAAATAGGTGATCGTACATGTCTGAAATCACCTCGGCATGATCCGCGCTATCGCCCAGATCATTCAATTCATCGGGGTCATTTTCCAGATCAAACAGGATCGGACGGTGGCCGCCTTCACAATGGATCAACTTCCATTTCTTGTTGGCGACCATGAACATCACCGCATCCCGGATCGAGGCATTCAGCAAATCCGCAACCGGCGAGGCCGAATAGTCGTATTCGCAGATCACGACATCCCGAGGGGTCTCAGTAGCCCGCCCTCGCAAGATGGGTATCAAAGAGTGCCCTTCCAGGATGTGCCCCGCAACCTCACCCCCAGCGACATCGACGAAAGTCGGCGCCAGATCGATGGATTCGACCAGCGCATCGCTGACCGAGCCGCGTGTCGCATCCGCCTCGGGCGACGGGTCGTAGATGATCAGGGGCATCTTGGTGGATGCGTCATGGAAGAAGGTCTTTTCCCCCATCCAGTGATCACCCAGAAAATCGCCATGGTCCGACGTAAGCACGATCATTGTGTCGTCCATCCGACCGGTTTGTTCCATCCAGTCAAACAAGCGGCCCATTTGGTCATCGGCCTGTTTGATCAGACCCATATAGGCCGGGATCACCGCATCGCGCACGTCCTGCCGAGAGAAAGCCTGCCCCACTTTGGTGTCCATGAAAGCCTTGAGAACCGGATGGGCGTTCTGGCGTTCACCCTCAGATCGAACCACCGGCAGGACATCCCCTGCCCCGTACATTGAGGCATAGGGCTCTGGCACCACATAAGGCCAATGGGGCTTGATAAAGCTCAGGTGGCAACACCATGGGCCTTTGTGAGTTTCCATAAACTCCATGCCACGGCCGGTCAGATAGGGCGTTTCACTGTCTTCTTCGGCGATATTGGCGGGCTCGGCTGAATTTTTCAGAAACCACCCGGACAGAACATTCCCGTCAGCATCCAATCCTGAATTTGCAAAGTCGTGCCAGGGGTTGTCGCTTTGATACCCCTTGGACTTGAGGAATTTGTTGTATTCCTTCGCACCATCCGGGTCGTAGTAGCCATCCGGCCCCTCAGGCAGCATACCGTCATCCCGTTCGAAAACATCAAACCCACATTCAGCAACCCGCGCGCCGATCAGACTGTCCGGTTCCAGGCCCAGCCGCGCCATGCCTTCGGCGTCAGCGCGCATATGGGTCTTGCCGACCAGCCAGCAATCCATACCGGCCTGACGCAGGTGATCGCCCATTGTTATCTCGCCCACTTTCAGCGGGATACCATTCCATGACGCGCCATGTGAATGCACATAGCGCCCGGTATATGTGGACATGCGCGAGCTACCGCAGATCGGCGACTGGATGTAAGCGCGATTGAACCGAACGCCTTTAGCCGCCAAGCGGTCAATGTTGGGGGTCTGCAGATGAGGATGGCCGTAACAACTCAGGTAGTCCCAGCGCAGCTGGTCGAACATGATGAACAAGATGTTTTTGGCTTCGGCCAATTCTGCGTCCCCCTGAATAGTGTCAGGGACTTACTTAGCCAGTTCCGCTCTCAGAACGAAGCGCAAACTGATCTCAGGCCTGCCGTTCCATCTGTTGCAGCATCTTCTTGGCGCGCTTGCATTGCAGCTGATCCCGCAGCGGGCTGTCAGGGTCGACATCCTTTTGACATACGACGCATTTGTCAGCGCCCGAGATCGCGTTCAATCCACCGCAGCTGCCTTTGATGGTTTTGCCCATCAACAAGACGCCCAATGACATGCCGACCATGATGATCATCAACAGGACAAAGGCCAGAATAAAGGTGCTCATCTCGGTTCCTACCTGTCAGTTGGTTCCCAAAGCGTCTTTGAACGCGGTGCTGTGTACTGTGATATAGGCATCTTCGCCGCCTGTCACATCCCGCGAGATGAAATACACAGCAAGTTTATGCTGTTCGGCAAGTTCCAGCCCTTTTTCCTGCCCCAGGGCAAGCATTGCCGTAGCCCAGGCATCGGCCATCATCGCATTGTCGGCCAAAACGGTGACCGATGTCGTATGATGGGTGATCGGGCGCCCGGTTTTTGGGTCGAGAATATGCGAATAGCGCACACCGTCCTGTTCGAAGAAATTCTTGTAATCTCCCGAACTTGCCATGCCTTGATCGTCCAGAGAGACAATCAGTTGTAGGCTCTGCGCTCCCGCCTCGGGCTTTTCAATGCCGATCCGCCAGTCTTCACCCTTATCATTCTGACCCTTGGCAACAAGATCACCACCAATCTCAACAAGGTAGTCATCGATACCAGCGTCACGTAGCGCTTCGGCGACTGCGTCGATGCCATAACCCTTTGCGATGGCAGACAGATTGATCCCGACGCTGGCGTCGGATTTTGCCAGGGTCTTCGCCTCTGGATCCAACGTCAGCAGTTTGCCCTGACCGACACCGCTTAGCGCGGTCTGAATATCGGCATCCAATGGCACCGGATCTTCCGGCGTGCGGGGGCCAAAACCCCAAAGCTCGATCAATGGCCCCAGCGTTACATCGAAAGTGCCATCGGTTTTCTGATGCACGTCATTGGCGGCAGCCATCACCAGAGCAAATTCCAATGAGATTGGCATCGGGTCCGTGCTGTCCGAGGCTGAAAAGGTCGAAACCTCGGAATTTGGGTCCCAGTTGGACATCTTGGCATTAACCTCTGCCAGCGTCTCCTCGACGGCAGTGGCCAGCGCGGTTTCGTCCAGATCGTCGCCGATTGCTGTCACATTGAACGTGGTGCCCATGGTTTCACCGGACAGGCGCACCACGTCGGGTTCCTTGTCGAACAGGCAACCCGACACAAGTGTTACAAGGGCCAGTACAGGCATCAGACGCATTTGGCGGTCTCCTGGAAAATCCGTGCTCGGCGTATGCCAGCGCCCCCCGTCGGAGTCAAACCGCGATCAAAGCTTGAGCGGCACGAAGCCAAGCACCAGTAAACCAATCCCCGCCGGTATTCCAAACAGCCATGCCCGCTTTTGCCACCCGGGTGGTTGCTGTTTCCACGCCATCCGGAAGTTGTGGCCGCAAACCACCACCGCAAAGAAAATCACCACGGCCAGCGCGGGCGTAAGATACAGGTCGGTCAAAGACTTACGTTTCCTTTTTTAGCAACGGATTTCGCCGATCAGGGTAATTCCACCCTATACAGGTCATTTAGCTGCGCTAAGGTACAAGGGAAAGACATTGCACGTACAGGAGGAGATTGCCCATGGCCCCAAGCTCTTATCGGCCCCCGACCCGAGGCGACAAGGCGGGTGCTGGCACTTACAGCCAATCCACTGATTCCAACCTGTCGCACACCCAGACAACCGTGTCCAAGCTACTGGAAGGCAAAGGGGATGCGGTGTTTTCCGTGCGCCCCAATGAGACAATTCACTCGGTGGTCAACACCCTTAAGGAAAGACGGATCGGCGCGGTTGTTGTGACCGATCAGAACGGGACCCTGCAAGGCATCCTGTCAGAGCGTGACATCGTGCGACGCATGGCGGACACCCCGGGGCAAACCTTGCCGCAATCCGTGGAAGACCTGATGACAAAGGACGTTCGGTCCTGCACGCCAGACGATCTGCTGAATGATGTGCTGAAGACTATGACCGAAGGCCGTTTTCGCCATATGCCGGTTCTACGCGATGGCAATCTGTGCGGTGTCATCACGATTGGCGACGTCGTGCATTTCCGTTTGAAGGAACTGGAATACGAAGCCCTTCGCATGAAGCAGATGATTGTCGGTTAAAGCCAACCTTCCGGCTATGTACGCAGCCTCCTAAATCTGAATCACCCGGTTGAGGTGAACCGCACGCCGCCTTTGAAAATCTCGGCCGCCGTCAAGCGGCCCGTCACAAATGCGCCGGTATCCACAGACACGATCCCGTTGCGGGCGCGGGCATGAACGACAATCGTATGCCCATGCACCACCCACTGCCCATCCTGTCGGGGTTGGTTTGGAAACAGGGAATGGCCCCACAGACAAATCTGGCGCGGTTGGTTTGTAACCGGCTGCAACGGATCCAGCGCTGCATGTACAACGGTCACATTCCCACTGGTCCAGGTCAGAGGGCGGTCGGCAAGCCAACTTAGTAGATCCTGGCCCATCGCCTGCCGCAGCTGATCAGCGACCACAATAGCCCGATCTCCGACCGTGGCTTCGGCGATACCGGTAATGCCGAAAGAAGCCAGTGTCTTTACGCCCCCGTTTTGCAACCAAAGTCCGCCGACGCGCTTGGGGTCTTCGACAAACCGCAGCAACATCTCTTCGTGATTACCAAGCAGACAGATAACCCGCCCATGCGAGGATTTGCTCAGGTGATGCAATTGGCGTAAGACCTGCGCGCTGTAGTCGCCACGATCGATGTAATCGCCGACAAATATCAGAGGGATATCGTCATCCAGCCTGGGCAACAGGGATTGCAACAGATCAAGCCGACCATGGATGTCACCAATGACGACAAACCGTTCGTCTGGCGCGATTTCAGACACTACCGCGTCCACGCCATGCGACGTGTTCTGCCCAAACAGCCCATTGATCCAATTCTTAACCATGCGGCTTCATCCCTACCCGGCCCAATCCCGGGCCACAATCGGCAAATTTTCGATCGCGTAAACCGGTTGACCAAAGCATACACGCGTCTGATATGGCAGGGCAGAAGGGAAAATACCCTTGACCTTGTCTTGGGGAAAGTATCCCTGATGTGCATATGGTTTGATTTGGGTTTGAGGGTTTTATGAAACGAGTATTGGTTACAGGCACTGCCGGCTTTATCGGGTTCCATCTGGCAAAACTGCTGCTGGCAGAAGGCTTCCGCGTGCATGGCTATGATGGAATGACAGATTATTACGATGTAGCACTGAAGCAAAGGCGCCATCAGATGCTGCTGCAGACACCAAATTTTTCCGCGACTGAAGACCTTCTGGAAAACCATGAACGCCTGATGCAGATCGGTGATGAGTTTGAACCAGAGATCATCGTTCACCTCGCCGGGCAGGCTGGCGTGCGCTACAGCCTGGAAGAACCTCGTAGCTATATCGATTCGAACATCGTGGGCACATTCAACGTGATGGAGGTTGCCCGAACGCACAAGGTCGACCACCTGCTGATGGCCTCGACCTCATCCGTTTACGGCGCGAATGAGGACATGCCCTTTACCGAGGTTGAAAAAGCCGACACGCAACTGACCATCTATTCCGCCACAAAAAAGGCGAATGAATCGATGGGCCACTCCTATGCGCACCTCTGGGATTTACCAACAACCATGTTCCGGTTCTTTACCGTTTACGGTACCTGGGGCCGACCTGATCTGGCGCTCTACAAGTTTGTTGATGCGATTCTGGATGGCCGTCCGATCGACATTTACAACCACGGCGACATGTATCGTGACTTCACCAACGTGGAAGATCTGGTTCGCGGGATCAGATTGTTGATCGATACACCGCCGGTTCGGCCCGCGAGCGCCGATCAGATCGAAGAAGGCGACAGCCTGTCCCCGGTCGCGCCGTATCGCGTCGTCAACATCGGCAATGGTGACAAGGTGCGCTTGATGGACTTTGTCGAAGCCATCGAAGAAGCGGTCGGCAAGGAAGCAATCCGAAACTACATGCCGATGCAAATGGGCGATGTTCCAGCAACTTGGGCGAATACAGACCTGCTGCAACGCCTGACTGGCTATCGTCCGCAGACCGATTTCAAAGACGGGATCGCGCGGTTCGTCGAATGGTTCCGCGACTATCACGATAAATGACCAAAGAGAGCTGAATGCTGGACACAAACCCCAAGTCGCGAAAGATCGCAGTCATAGGGCTGGGCTATGTTGGCCTGCCCTTGGCCGTGGCCTTTGGAAAGATCGGTCCTGTAGTGGGGTTCGACATCAACGCCTCAAGGATCGACGCCCTGCGCGCGGGCGAAGACGCGACGCTGGAGGTCGAGCCAGAGGACTTGACCGCAGCTACAGGCTTGACGTTTTCGACCGAAACCACCGATCTGGCCGAGTGTGACACCTATATTGTCACGGTCCCAACCCCGATCACTGCTGGCAAACAGCCTGACCTCACACCATTGCTCAGCGCGTCGGACACGGTGGGCCGCGTGTTGAAGCCCGGCGATTTGGTGATTTACGAATCCACCGTCTATCCCGGAGCGACTGAAGAGGATTGTGTCCCGGTGCTGGAGCAGGTCTCTGGTTTAAAGTTCAATAGGGATTTCTTCGCGGGCTACAGCCCGGAACGGATCAACCCCGGCGACAAGACACACCGGATTTCGGATATCTGCAAAGTGACCTCTGGCTCAACACCAGAAGTAGCCGATCTGGTGGACGCGCTGTATGCGCAGATCATTTCTGCCGGAACCCACAAGGCCGAAAGCATCCGCGTGGCCGAGGCCGCAAAAGTCATCGAAAACACCCAGCGCGATCTGAATATCGCTTTGGTCAATGAACTGGCGATGATTTTTGGTCGTATGGACATAGACACCGATGCAGTGTTGCGGGCGGCGGGTACCAAATGGAACTTTCTGCCTTTCCAGCCCGGTCTGGTTGGCGGGCACTGCATCGGCGTTGACCCCTACTACCTGACATACAAGGCCGAGGCTGTCGGGCATCACCCTCAGATCATTCTGGCCGGACGGCGTCTTAATGACAGAATGGGCAGCTACGTCGTTTCGCAACTGGTCAAACAAATGGCGCGCAACGGGATCAATGTCGGCGCGGCGCGAGTTCTGATCATGGGCCTGACCTTCAAGGAAAACTGTCCCGACCTTCGCAACACTCGGGTGATCGATATCATCGAGGAACTACAAAGCTACGGCGTCTCGGTGGATGTGCACGACCCGCATGCCGATCCGAAAGCGGCGGAAGCTGAATACGGCTTGTCCCTGTTAGACCAACCTCATGAAGGGGCCTATGACGGCGTGGTTCTTGCGGTGGCACATCAGGAATACCAAGCACTCGACCCGGAGCAGTTTCGATCTTATGGCAAACCAGTCAGTGTGGTGTTTGACATCAAATCTTGCCTGCCGCGCGATGCCAGCGACCTAAGATTGTAGGGCACAGGCCCCAAAGCAACAAAACCGGCGCTAAATGCGCCGGTTTTTTCATTTACCCGCCGAAATCGTCGAGCATGATATCTTCGCGGTCAACGCCCATATCAAGAAGCATGTTGATGACCGATTGGTTCATGATCGGCGGGCCACACATGTAATACTCGCAATCCTCGGGCGCTGGGTGGTTTTTGAGGTATTCATCGAACAGAACATTGTGGATGAAGCCAGTATAACCTTTCCAGTCATCCTCGGGCTGCGCATCAGACAAGGCTACATGCCACTCAAAATTCGGGAATTCCGCAGCAAGCTGGTCGAAATCCTCGACAAAGAACATCTCTTTCTTCGATCTAGCGCCGTACCAGAATGTGATCTTGCGATCTTTGTTCTTCAGGCGCTTGAGCTGATCAAAGATATGGCTGCGCATGGGGGCCATACCGGCACCACCACCAATGAACACCATTTCCTTTTCCGTTTCGCGGGCAAAGAACTCGCCAAACGGCCCCGAGATGGTGACCTTGTCACCGGGTTTAAGGTTGAAGATGTAGGACGACATCTGACCTGCCGGAATACCTTCTGACCCCGGAGGCGGCGACGCCACCCGGACGTTCAGCATGATCATACCTTTTTCATCCGGATAATTGGCCATCGAATAAGCGCGTTCAATTGGCTCTGACACGACCGAGTCATACTGCCACAGATTGAACCGATCCCAGTCTTCGCGGTATTCCTCTTCGACGTCGAAATCGGTGTATTTCAACTGGTGTACGGGTGCTTCGATCTGGATATAGCCACCCGCGCGAAAATTAACGTCTTCGCCTTCGGGCAGGTCCAAAGTCAGCGCCTTGATGAAGGTCGCCACATTCTCGTTCGACCGAACCGTGCATTCCCACTTCTTGACGCCAAAAACCTCTTCAGGAACTTCGATGTCCATGTCCTGCTTGACGGCGACCTGACAGGACAAGCGGTCGCCGCATGCGGCCTCGCGCTTGGTGATATGGCCCTCCTCGGTTGGCAGGATAGACCCACCGCCAGAGTGGATGCGCACGCGGCACTGCGCGCAGGTGCCACCGCCGCCGCAGGCGGACGGAACGAACAGCTTTTCGGCCGCCAGTGTCTGGAGAAGTTTGCCGCCAGCGGGAACCGAAACCGTCTTCTCGCCATTGATGGTGATATTGACATTACCCGTCGACACCAACCGCGAGCGCGCGGCCATGATGATGGTCACCAGCCCCAGAACGATAAGAGTGAAAAGGATGACGCCTAAGCTAAAAGTTTCCATTGGCCCCTCCTTACAGTTTCACGCCCGAGAAGGACATGAAGGCCATCGCCATCAATCCCGCGGTGATGAAAGTAATGCCCAGACCCTGCAAGCCATCCGGAATGTCAGAGTACTTCAGCTTTTCTCGAACCCCCGCCATCGCGGTGATCGCAAGCGCCCAACCAAAGCCCGAGGACAGACCATAGGTCGTCGCTTCGGCAAAGTTGTAGTCACGTTCGACCATGAACAGCGAGCCGCCCAGGATGGCGCAATTCACAGTGATCAACGGCAGAAAGATCCCCAGTGCGTTGTAGAGAGGTGGGAAGTATTTATCGAGGATCATCTCGAGGATCTGAACCATCGCTGCGATCACACCGATATACGAGATTAAGCCAAGAAATGTCAGATCCACATCCGGGAACCCAGCCCAGGACAGCGCACCCGGTTTCAACAGGTAATTCAACAGAAGATTGTTCGCAGGGACGGTGATTGCCTGCACCACCATCACCGAAATGCCCAGACCAAGCGCGGTGGAAATCTTCTTGGACACGGCGATGAAGGTACACATGCCAAGGAAGAAGCTGAGCGCAAGGTTTTCAACAAAGATGGCCTTTACGGCCAGGGACAGTAGACCTTCCATCAGTGCGCCTCTACCTGCTGGATTTTGTATTCACGTTCTTCGACCTGGTTTGGTTTCCATGTGCGGAAGGCCCAGATGATCAGCCCGATGATGAAGAATGCCGAGGGTGGCAGCAGAAGCATTCCGTTTGGCACGTACCAGCCACCATTGTTCACGGTCTCAAGAATGGTCACACCGAACAGCGACCCGGCTCCGAACAGCTCGCGGATGAAACCCACAAGCAGCAGGATCAGACCATAGCCCATTCCGTTGCCCGCCCCGTCGATGAAGGATGCGACGGGCGGGTTCTTCATCGCAAACGCCTCGGCACGGCCCATCACGATGCAGTTGGTGATGATCAGGCCTACAAAGACGGACAGGGTTTTTGAGATCTCAAACGCATAGGCCTTAAGGATCTGGTCAACCAGGATCACCAGAGAAGCGATAATCACCATCTGCACGATGATCCGGATTGATCCGGGGATCTGATTGCGCAGGCATGAGATGAAGAAAGACGAGAAGGATGTCACGAAGATCACCGCCAGTGCCATCACTGCCGACACCTGCAATGACGAGGTGACCGCCAATGCCGAACAAATGCCCAGCACCTGCAAGGTGATCGGGTTGTTGTCGACAAGCGGGTCGACCAGAAGCTCTTTCCTTGTCTGGGACATCAGAACTCTCCTGCTTGCAATTTGCCAAGGAAGGGGCCGTAACCGGCATCGCCCATCCAGAATTTCACAAGGTTGTCGACACCGACCGAGGTCAGCGTCGCCCCGGCCAGCGCGTCGATGTAGAAATCGGGGCCGGCGGCGGGTTGCGACTTGGCGACAGTGATTTGCAAGTCGCCCGCGTCATCCCGCAGCTTTTTGCCGTTCCACAATGCTTTCCAACGCGGATTATCGACCTCGGCCCCAAGGCCGGGGGTTTCACCGTGCTGATAGAACTGAAGGCCATAGATATCGTTGCCGTTGTTTTCCAACGCAATGAAACCGTAAAGCGTTGACCAAAGGCCATATCCTTGTATCGGCAGGATCACCTTATCCAAACCACCAGTGTCATCACGCAGCAGATAGACCACGCGGTATTTCGCCTTGCGCCCAATCCCCGCCGGATCGTCATCCAGAGCGACGCTCAGTTCAGGATCGCTTGCGGCAGCAATATCGTCAAATGTAGCTGGGTCAAATTGGTCATCGACGAAATCGCCGGTCGACAGTTCCAGAACATGTGGTTCGAAGGCGGCAAAGGCTTCGGTCACATCAATCCCGGGTTCATAGACGCCCGCGACTTGCAGGACGTTGACTTGTTTGTCTTTCAGCCGGTTGGCCTCTTGCACCGGGCGCAAGCTAACGGCGGCAGCCGATACGACCATCGACGCAACAAGGCAGACTGCAACGGCAACAAAGATCGTCTTGCCAACAGAATCCGGCGAGGCCGCCAGAAACCGGGCGATCGCGCCCTTTGGTTCAGGGGATTGCGTATCAGACATGGCGACGCGCCCTCCGTTTGATGTTTGCCTGCACAACGAAATAGTCGATCAGCGGCGCAAAGACGTTGCCGAACAGGATTGCCAGCATCATGCCTTCCGGGAAGGCCGGGTTGATCACCCGGATCATTACCACCATGACACCAATCAGCCCACCATAGATATAGCGTCCCAGATTGGTATGGCTCGCCGAAACCGGCTCGGTCACCATGAAGGCCAGCCCAAAAGCATACCCACCCAGAACCACATGCCAGTACCACGGCATCGCGAACATCGGATTAGTGTCAGATCCGATCAGGTTCAGCAGCAAGGTAAAGCCGATGGTTCCGGCCAAACAGCCCACGATCAGACGAAAGTTGGCGATCCTCGTCATCAGCAGGAAGGCCAGCCCAACCATGCAAGCCAGTGTCGAGGTCTCACCAAAGCTGCCTTGTATCTGCCCGAAGAAAGCATTCGACCAGGTGATCCCATCTGCTGCCAGGGCCTGCACGCCATCGGCAGCGGACACAGCCAAAGCCGTCGCGCCCGAGAATCCGTCAACCGGTGTCCAGACAGCATCGCCGGACATGTTGGCAGGATAGGCGAAATACAGGAACGCCCGACCCACAAGCGCGGGGTTGAGGAAATTCTTGCCGGTGCCGCCAAAGACTTCCTTACCAATCACAACGCCAAAGATAATCCCCAGCGCCACCTGCCACAGAGGTGCAGTTGCCGGCATGATCAGCGTGTAGAGCATCGAGGTGACAAGAAACCCTTCGTTCACCTCGTGGCCGCGCACGGTGGCAAAAATCACCTCGAAAATACCGCCAGCGACCAGTGTGACGATGTAGATTGGCAGGAAATACATCATTCCGTGCAACACATTGGCAATGATGCTGCCCGGGTCCAATGACACGCCAAAGGCCTGCAGGATCGCAATTCGCCAACCGGTTGCCGCGTCAGGCCCCAGCGCTGCAATAGCCGAGTTCGCCTGGTAACCCGTATTGTACATCCCCCATAGGATACATGGGATCGTCGCGATCACGACATAGGTCATGATCCGCTTCATATCGATGTATGACCGCGCATGTGGCGCGACGGTGGTTACTGTTTTCGGAGTGTAGATGAAACTTTCGACCATCTCGTAGATGGGGAAATACTTCTCGTACTTGCCGCCCTTGGTAAAGTTCGGCTCGATCCGGTCAAAGAAGCTGCGCAAACCCATTTGGATCAGCCCTCCTTTTCAATCTTGGTCAGGCAGTCGCGCAGCGCCAACCCGTATTCATATTTTGCCGGACAGGCAAAGCCCACAAGGCCCAGATCCTCTTCGTCCAGCTCCAGCGCGCCCAGGGCCTGAGCACTATCGGTGTCCATCACCAACATCGCACGCAGCAATTGCGTCGGCAGGTAGTCCTGCGGCATCAACTGCTCAAACGTCCCCGTTGGCACCATCGCACGACGCCCACCATTCAGGTTCGAGGTGAGCCCATACAGTTTCTTGGCAAAAGCCGAGCCCAAAACAGGCTGCACGGCAAACTTCGACGGCATGGGACGAATCCAGCCCATTGGGATCTGATCGTGATCTTCGCGGATAATGGTAATCTGACGCGCAAACCGTCCCAGATAGGCGGTTGGTCCATCCGCGTGGCGTCCGGACAAGATCGAGCCCGAGATGATGCGCGCCGTTCCGTCAACATCGACCTCATCACGGGTCAGATCCTCGGTCGAGGCACCCAGAACAGTGCGGATCAAACGTGGCTGACGTGCCCCCGGCCCCGTCAATGCGATCACGATACTTGGATCCAGATGACCTGTCTGAACCAGACGACCAATTGCAATTACATCCTGATACCCAATGGTCCAGACCTGCGTGTTACCCGCCAATGGCCGGAGGAAATGGATATGCGTCCCGGCCAGCCCTGCCGGATGCGGACCCGAGAAAGCTGCGGCTTCGACACCCGCAACGTCGGCCCCCGGAATGGTATCGCCGTCCTTGTGACACAAATAGGTCGTGCCCTCGGTAAGTTTGGCGATTGCGCCAAGCCCGGCGGCAAAGTCATCCCCGGCATCCGCGATGATGACTGCGGCATCAGCGGACAAAGGTTCGCTGTCCATTGCAGTCACAAAAATCGCTGTTGGTTTTGTCCCCGGCTCAGGCATCTTGGAATACGGCCGTGTGCGGAGAGCGGTCCACAACCCGGCCGCACAGAGTTTTTTGGTCACACCCTCGGCTGTGTCTGCATCGCCTACGTCAGAAAAATCGACACCAGTATCATTCGGGTCAGAGACCTCAACAACGACACTTTGAAGAACCCGGCGTGCGCCACGGTTTATTGCTACGACCTTGCCGCTCAGCGGCGCGACCATCATCGCCTCTGGTGCGTCCTTGTGGCAGAACAATGGTGTTCCCCGCCGAACCTCATCACCTTCCTGTACCAGCATGCGCGGCTTCAGGCCCAAATAATCCGACCCAAGCGCAGCGACGCTGGAAAACTCCGGCCCCGGCCGGATAGTCTGCTCAGGGGCACCCTGAATCGGCAGCTCCAACCCTTTTTTCAGTTTGAAAGTTTGCATGTCGCTACGGTCTTCCAAGCCTCGTTCCTGCGTCCGCTATTTGTCGCCTTTCAGTCTTGGGCATCAAATAGTGCGAATTGTCTCGCCATCCGGTCCGTGAAAGCGCCACAAACCTGCCGATATCCGCTCGCGTTATTCCAATCACGGACCCTTTACGCGCGGACGTCCTAAAACGCAAACCTGTTACCGCGCAAATCAGCACAACAAAGTCACTTTATCCTGAACTCGCAGCGACGCGACCAAAATAGCACAAAAAAAGCGTGTCGCGCCTGATTTACTTCCAGTGTAAGCAACGGGGATGAACACTTCAGACAGTTTTGAAATCTTTTTGGTGGCCACACCCGGTCTCGAAGCGCCTTTGTGCGAAGAGGCTATCCAAAACGGATTCGCCGAGGCCCATAAGGTCGCCGGAGGCGTCAACTGCCGCGGGGATTGGTCCGAAGCCTGGCGTGCCAACCTGTGCCTTCGCGGAGCGAATAAGGTATTGGTACGCATAGGAAGTTTTCCGGCCGTGCACCTGGCTCAGTTGGACAAACGGGCGCGCAAATTTCCATGGTCAGACTTTCTACGCCCTGACATACCGATCAAAGTCGAGGCCACGAGCCGGAAATCCCGAATTTATCATGCAGGCGCGGCCCGGCAGCGAATTGAAAACGCTATATCCGAGACCCTTGGTGCGCCAATTTCTTCTGACGCCAAGCTGCGCGTCCTGCTACGTATCGAGAAAGACCTGTGCACCTTTTCCATCGATACCTCAGGTGAACCGCTGCACAAACGGGGCCACAAACCAGCCGTAGCCAAGGCCCCTATGCGTGAGACCATGGCTGCCATGTTCCTGCGAGAATGCGGGTTTGACGGCACTGAACCGGTGGTGGACCCTATGTGCGGCTCGGGCACATTTGTGATTGAAGCGGCCGAAATCGCGTTGGGTCTGCAACCCGGACGCTCGCGCCAGTTCGCATTCGAGGATCTGGCCAGCTTTGACGCACAAGCCTGGCAATCATTGCGTCACGACACCCCGCCCCCAGAGATGACGTTTCGTTTCTACGGCTCGGACCGAAACTCAGGCGCCATCGAAGCCGCCAGCGCCAATGCCGCTCAGGCGGGGGTCTCCCATGTGACACAATTTGCCCAACGCGCCATCAGCGACATTAAACCCCCGGAAGGCAAGGCCGGTCTGGTGATCGTTAACCCACCCTACGGCGCACGGATCGGGGATGAAAAGCGCCTGCGGTCTTTGTATGGCAGTCTGGGCAAAGTCCTTATGTCACGGTTTTCCGGTTGGCGCGTCGGCATCGTAACCAGCAACCCGTCCCTCGCCCGATCGGCGCGCCTTCCGTTACTCCCAACCGGGCCGGTTGTTGATCACGGAGGAACAAAAATAAAACTGTACAGAACCAACGCGTTGCCGTGATTGCGCGCTATCATAGGCCGAACTGACAAATGAACTTTTTCGGAGGTTTGCAAAATCTCAGGCCCGGAAATCGACTTGCGCATCCCAATTGCCGGGTATAGATCACCCGCCACGGTCGGAGTGTAGCTCAGCCTGGTAGAGCACTGTCTTCGGGAGGCAGGGGTCGTGAGTTCGAATCTCGCCACTCCGACCAAGTTTTCAAGGCGCCCGATGGCGCCTTTAGTGTTTTCAGGACAGTGATCCGAGGTTCGTTAAACCTGAGCATTTGTCGAACTCTAGGGCGCTAGCAGCCTTACGTAGGTGCTCCGGGCTTTAGCGCGCATAAACGGACGCGGTGATCCGCGGCTTTGAATGGCCGAGAAACTGTCCAATCTCCTCCACCGAGATGCCTGCCTATGCCATATGAACTGCCGCGATGTGCCGCAGAACGCGCGGTGACACATCCGCCAGTCGAAGAGCATCATCGTCCTTCTCGACGGTCTGGCACTGCATGGAAATGAGCGCGAGGCCGACCACCTTGCGGGTGCGCCGCTCTGATGTGACGAGCTTCTGGCGAGTATGAATGACGGCCTGACAAAGTTGGCTCGTCGTCAGGCCCTCGGTTTAAGGTAGTTCAGACTTTCCTTTAGGATCGGCTTGTCCAGTTCGAGCTGGGCCACGATCTTCTTGAGCCGGGCGTTCCCTTCTCGAGACTACGCAACTCCGAAAGCTGCGATCTACCCATACCTCCGAACCGTCGCTGCCAGTTGTACTAAGTCGCATCACTGACGCCGACACCGCGGCAAGCCATGCGAACATCGTCGCCATCGGCCAGCTTCAGTTCAATCTCGCGCAGCAGCTTCAGAATATCTTCGTCCGAGTATTGCTTTCGAGCCACCTCCTCTTCCCCTTTCTAAGCCAAAGTAGTGGCCCAGTTTGGGGGAAAAGGCACAATCGGTTGTTTTCATCCGGCTTCTTGGTCATCTCTATCCTCTCGGAAATGACGCAACACACGCTGAATATCTTAGTTATAGCGATGGTCCGTTTGGGAATGTGGCGGGAAACGCCTGATATGTTCAACACCTTTCTTTTTTGTTGAACACGTAGTATGTTCAACAAAGTAACCTTTTGTAGAACACGGCGCCAACATGACGTTCAAGCGACATTCATCCATCGCCCAAGCCGCTTATCACGACCTGCTGCGATCGCTTAAAGACGACGCTGTTTCGGATATCCGAGGCACACCAACACATGTCTCACGCAATGGGAAAGTCTACTGGTATGACACATACCGGGTCGGCTCTGACGTCAAGAAGCGCTATATCGGCGAGGACAGCGAGGAACTCCGGGCCAGGCTTGAGCAACATCAGCAACTCAAAGCCGAAGCCGATGAGCGCAGGAAGAACCGAACCCGGCTTGTGCGCCTTCTCCGGGCAGAAGGCTTCCTAAACCTGGACGCTGCAACAGGCAGCCTCATGTCGGCGATGGCAGCGTCTGGCGTATTTCGCCTTGGAGGCACCATCGTAGGCACCCATGCCTTTCGTCTCTACGAGGGAGAATTGGGTGTCCGATACGGCCTAGATCTGATGGCGCATACCGATGACATCGACATCGCCAGCTTCTCCCGCCTCTCCCTCGCCCTTGAGGACGCCGCCACACCGCCGCTCGAACAGGTCTTCCGGGACTTTTCATTTGTGCCTCAGCCCAGCCTGCAGGCTGACAAGACTTGGCGCTGGAAACAAACACGCAGCGATACTCTGGTCGAGTTCCTGACACCGTCCTTTGGCGAAGAAGAAGGCGTGCGCGAATTGCCCGCGCTCGGCGTAGATGCGCAAGGTCTGCACCATCTGAACTACCTCATCGCCGACCCGATCAAGGCGGCTGTGACCTATCGCAGCGGCGTCATGCTGCAGATCCCGCAACCCGAGCGCTATGCCATCCACAAGCTGATCGTCGCGGATCGCCGGCGCGGTGGAGAGAATGCACTAAAGTCGGAAAAAGACCGGCGCCAAGCCGCCTTTCTGATCGAGGTGCTGGCCGAGGATCGTCCGGACGAGTTGCGTGAAGCCTATGAAGATGCCCGGTCCCGCGGTCCTAAGTGGCGAGCGCGGATAGATGCAACGTTGGGGCGTATGCCGGAGACGCGGCACCTTTTGGATGGTGTTTGTTCAGATTGAAGCCAGGAACGTACGCAATGAAACCGCAGCGTTATTTCGGGACTGACTGCCACTGAAGCGCAGAGACTGACATCAGAAGCCCTTGTATTAGGCTCGCGATCGATTGATTTCCGTTGCTCTGCATGGTTCACCGCCGCGAAAACAAGCGGTGAACGTGTCTGTTTTTCTGGTTGGCAGCCTGCCGAAGGTCGGATCGCTTCTCGGGAACCGCGGTTACGACGCCGACTGGTTCAGAGAAGCGTTGAAAGACAAAGGGATATGTGCCGGTATCCCCAGTCAGAAACAACGCAAATCGACTATCCGATACGACAAGCGGCGCTATTAACAACGCGACAGGATCGAGATAATCTTCGGCAGGCTCAAGGATTGGCGGAGGGTTGCGAACCGCTTCGACTGATGCCCGAAGGTCTTCCTGTCAGCGATCGCGCTTGCCGCTATCGTCACCTATTGGGTATGAGTCCGGAGCCTAGGAGTGCCTGATCCCGTTCACATTCAAGTAAATCGAGTAAAGCGAACTGGTCGCGGTAACAAACAATCTGTTCAGCTTGGCGCCACCGAAACAGACATTTGAAACGATTTCAGGTATGTGGATTTTCCCGATCAAATCCCCTTCGGCGTTCAGGCAATGCACACCATCAGCGGCCGAGCTCCAGATTCTGCCGCCGTGGTCCAACCGAAAACCATCAAAGAAACCATTGGTGCATTCCGCGATAACACCGCCTCCAGACAAAGACTTCCCATCGCCACCGACCGAGAATTTGCGGATGTGTGACGGTCCATCTGGCATGTGTGTACCACCAGTATCCGACACGAAGAGCGTATTTCCGTCCTGCGAAAAAGCCAATCCGTTTGGTTTGACAAAATCTGTTGCGACCGCAGTCACCTCGCCCGTATCAGAGTCGATCCGATAGACGTGGCAAGCCCCAATCTCGCTTTCGGCGCGCTCGCCTTCATAATCCATCATGATCCCGTAGGACGGATCTGTGAACCAGATTGAGCCATCAGATCTAACGACAACATCGTTTGGAGAGTTGAGCCGTTTGCCCTGCCAAGCGTCAGCCAGAACTGTAATCGAGCCATCATGCTCCGTGCGGGTGACCCGACGGGTCAGATGCTCGCACGAGACAAGACGTCCTTGGCCGTCAACCGTGTGACCGTTGGTGTTGTTGGCCGGTTCGCGAAATACTGAAACCGAACCATCCGTCTCATCCCAACGCATCATCCGGTTGTTGGGTATGTCGGACCAGACCAGATAGCGACCAGCCGCAAACCAAGCAGGTCCTTCGGTCCAACGTGCCCCGGTCCATAACCGCTCGACGCGGGCATGCCCGATGAAACATGCCTCGAACTCTTTTTCGATGACCTCAAAGCCAGTGCCTTCCAAAACACCAAACATCACTCTGTTCCTTCCTCTGAGGGGAAAATCATTTGATCTCCGGGTCTTACGGTGCCCCAACCCATTTTGTGCCTTCGATTGCCCGGCAGGTCGGGACCCGGCCCCCAAATGGCTTGATATGTATCATGCGCCCTGCCAGAAAGTTGCAAAAAAACGGCAATCGCGATCAAGCCCAACCAATAACCATTGATCAGGACCCACATCCAGCGTGGCGCATTCGACGACCATAACCCGCTTAGGATCGTTATTGCCCCGAGAACCAGCGCTAGATAACCCAAAGTTCTATGAATGTGCTCGAACGCCACTCGCCAAGGCGTCATATCATAGTGATCGCCAGAGAGGCTGCCATCCTTTGCCCGTGCGGTCGGGCCACCTTTGGTGCCCCGGAAAACGCCCAATACAACTTGCAACGTGCCCAGAGCAAGCACGATATACCCCAAGATCCGATGCAACCACGCGTCGGGTCGCCCACCGGAGCTACTAAGGACAAGTCCGAGCCCAACAAGCGACAGCACATACGCGAGTGTCTGGCCTTTCCAGTGACACAACCACCACACCCGGTTGTCCAGTTCCTGAGGCCAGTTCTGACCCGGTAGTATCTTAAAATAGCGTGCCGCCAGAATTGCTGCCGGGCATATCACGCCCCAGGCGATCACCATGCACCGAGCATGCCAGGACAAAAAGAAACCGACATCATGCCCTCGCGTTGGATCAATCGGTGAAAGCAACCACTCGATCATCAGCCTTTCACGGCCCCCGCTGTCATTCCAGTAATGATCTGTCGCGAAGCAACAAATGTAAAAATAATGGGCGGTATTGCCAGCAACATTCCTGTGGCCATGATCACGCCCCAGTCGATGTCGTATTCGGTGATCGAGTTAACGATTGTCACAGGTACCGTTCGCGTCGACCTTCCCAGCAGCGCGTTGGCCAGGAGGAACTCGTTCCAGGCAATACGGAATGTAAATATCGCAGCAGCCGCAAGCCCGGGTTTGATGATCGGCAAAACAACTAGATAGAATACCTGAAGCGGGTTGGCACCATCCATTCGCGCTGCTTCTTCCAGCTGGATTGGAACCTGCACGATAAAGCTCTGCAAGATCCAGATGACAAACGGCAGGTTCATGGCCGTATAGACCAGAATGATCCCTGTGTAGGATTGATCAAGATGGTACTGAAACGTCCAGATGCCAAAAACCGGAACCAACAGCACAGCCGGCGGCACCATGCGCATCATCAGCGTTGTGATGGACACCGCTCCGCGGCCCATGAAGCGAAACCGGACCAAAGCATATGCGGCCATGCCGCCAATCAGTAGGGTGATCCCCGTCGAGATTGTCGCCACGATCAACGAGTTGCGAAGAGCCCGCCCGAAAGTTGGATCGCAGTATTGCACATGGTCAGGATCGTACCACAGCACGTCGCACAAAACCGTTTCATAATTTCTGATCGTCGGCGTGAAGAAAAAGGCTGAAACGCTTTCATCATAGATGTCGACGTTCATTTTGAACGACGTCGCCAGCATCAAAAGGATCGGCCCCACTGACATGACGACCAATGCAGCGAGCAAAGCATAGAAGGCCGGGTTTTGTTTTTCGATTTGCGTTGCCATGATTTTCAGCTTTCTGTTTGCTCGGCAGCTGCTCGCATCCTGGCGGCCCGGGCTTCTTGAATCTTGGTGTACATGAACATCCCGATGGTCAGCGCCATCAGCATCAGCAATAGGACGTTGGACATCGCGGCCGCCTCGCCCAGCTCCTGAAACTCCTGGGCCGTTCGGAAAATTCGCAAGGCAATTATCTCTGTCGACAAGCCAGGGCCGCCATTCGTCAGGACCAAAATGACCTCAAGCACTTTGAACGCATCGATAAGCCGCAAAAGCAAAGTCACGACCAAAACCGGCATCATGAGGGGTATCTTGATCAGAGTGATTTTCTGCCACTCGCTGGCGCCATCAATCTCGGCTGCTTCCAACGCTGAACGCGGCAAAGACTGCATGGCAGCCAAGGCAAGGATGAAAATGAACGGTGTCCACTGCCAGACGTCGGCGATCACAACGGCAACAAAAGACCAGGTACTATCCGACAGCCAAGGAATGCCCTCATCAAAACCCCAGCTTTTGATTGTACGGTTAAAGATGCCGACGGTCGGATGGTACATGTAGCGCCACATCAGGCCGACAACGATCGGGGCAATCATCATCGGCAGGATGAACACCGTCCGCAAGACGGACATGCCGCGAATGTTCCGATCCAACAGTAAAGCCAGACCTACACCCAGAACCATTTCCAAAGTCACTACAACGAAGGCAAATTTGATCGTGACCCAGAAGCTTTCGTGGAACGCGCTGTCATGCAGCAGATTGGCGTAGTTCTTTAGACCAACAAACTCGGCCTGACCGATGCGCTGGCTGGGGCTCCAATCAAGAAAACTGGCATAGATCATGTACCCGATCGGGTAGAGCAGCGCAAAGATCAGAACAACCGCTGCGGGCGCCAAGAACAGATATGGGGTGAGCCGATTGGCCCGTGCTACAGCACTCATAACAGCGGCCCTTTGATTTTTGAATTTCGTCTTGAGAGGCGGCGCCCGAACATTATTCCAGGCGCCACCTCGGGGAGTGAACTTATTGCTGCCAGGTGTAGTAGCCAGCGTCGTCCATAATCGCCTTGCTACGTTCCGCAACACCGTCCAGCGCAGTCTGAATGTCCAGGTCTTCGGTCAGAACCTGACTGAGCGTTGTACCCAGGTCGGCATTGATTTTACCCCAGACCGGGATGATAGGACGCCAATCGGGATCGGCATGTTTTAGTGCCTCACCAAAAACTTCAAGATGCGGCTGTTCAGCCAAAACATCAGGATCGCTATGGGTCGAGAAGCGCGAGGGGTTACCGCCGGCAACCGCTATAGCTTTGTCCGCCTCTTTCGAAGTCAGCCATTGCATCAGCAGGAAGGCGGCATCCTTATTTTGGGCATTTGTCGGAATGCCGATGCCAAACCCACCGGTCTGACTCCCTCGGCGTGTGCCTTCTGGGTGTGGTGCCCAACCGATTTTGCCTACGACCTTGGATTTCTCCGGGTTATTGACCTGACCAGCAAAGACAGTGGAGTCGAGGAACATCGCTGAATTGCCCTGCAGAAACGATGCACCCGCCTCGGCAAAGCCGAAAGTCTCCGCGCCCTCGGCACCACACTCAACAATTGTTTTCAACGCTTCGGCGGCTTTGACCCCCTCTTCGTTGTTCATAATCGGGTTCCAGTTGTCATCGAAAATGCGACCACCCAACGGCGCGAGGTGCAGAAGGTATGCGTGCGACGCATGATGTCCTGAAGCGGCGCGCGATGCCAGACCACCCATGCCGGGTTCCAGCTCGGGAATTCTACACGCCAATTCCAATAGGTCGTCATAGGTTTTCGGCACCTCAAGGCCGTGCTTGTCAAAGATATCCTTGCGATATCCCAAGATCGAAGTCTCGGACCCGAAAGGAATGCCGAACAACGATCCGGTAGGTCCGGGCAGGTATCCCTTAGCGCCACCAGAAACGCCAATGTTACCAACATATCCGTCGATCAGATCCTCTGCGTCGTAGTTCGGGTCTGCCAGCGCGGGATTCATGAAATACTTGGCCAGGTTTTCCAGCTGATCCGCATATACGTAATCAGCTTTGGAAAACACCACATAGGCAATCAGATCGTAGTCGCCTTTGTTCTTTGTCAGTTCCAGCGTCTGTTTTTCACGCATCTTCAGGTATTGAAGTTGGTCGACCTCAACCCGAATGCCGGTTTCTTCGGTGAATTGTGGTAGCACCTGCATCACCGCGTCAAAGTGAGGGTGTGCCGGGAAATTCACGACAAGTGTTGAGCCTTCATAGGGCTCATACGGATTGGCGGTTGCCAACCCTGCAGTCAGTGTTAGGGCCGCGACGCCCGCACCGGTCTGTTTGAGTAAGTTCAGCATTTGCTCCTCCCATGCTGTTTTGGGCCGCTCTTAGAGGGCGACCTCCCTTTCGCGATCAAATAGATGAATTGCGTCGGCGTTGACCTCAAACCGAAGGGTCTCACCCAACCCGATGGGCGTATCCGACTTCAGTTCGACCTCGATTTTCTGACCTGCGCAATCGCAGATCAGTACGGACTGTGCGCCGATGTATTCCGAGACCACGACCTTCAGGTCCAGACTGGCATCCTCGGGGGCGTTAGGATTAAAGCGCAGATCAGAAGGTCGAATGCCA
Source organism: uncultured Ruegeria sp. (assembly GCF_947504215.1). Lineage (GTDB taxonomy): Bacteria > Pseudomonadota > Alphaproteobacteria > Rhodobacterales > Rhodobacteraceae > Ruegeria. The sequence continues at coordinate 171,119 of NZ_CANNGO010000007.1, forward strand.
AGCGTGACATTGCGCAGGTCGGCTTTCTGTATATTTTGCTGACGCTTCTGAGTTAAGCTGATAGAAAATCCGGCGCCCGTCACAAACAGCTCACCACCACGATCTTCAACACTTGCGTCCAGAAAGTTCATCGGTGGCGAACCAAGAAAGCCAGCGACAAACTTGTTAGCCGGATTTTTGTACAGTTCTTCCGGTGTGCCGTGTTGCTGAATGTACCCGCCATGCATAACGACGATCCGATCCGCCAGTGTCATGGCTTCGATCTGGTCGTGAGTGACGTAGATCATGTTTTTCTGTACCTGCTGACGCATCAGAGCCAACTCGGCACGCATCTGACCACGCAATTTGGCGTCAAGGTTGGACAGTGGCTCGTCAAACAGAAACGTACTGCTGTCGCGCGTCAGCGCCCGGCCCATGGCAACTCGCTGACGCTGACCCCCCGATAATTCCGCCGGTTTGCGATGCAGGTAATCGGTTAAGCCCAGCATCCGGGCGACGTCGCCTACCTTTTTGTTGATCTCAGCTTTGGGGACCTTTTGCAGTCTCAGTGCGAAAGACATGTTTCGCGCCACATCAAGATGCGGATAGAGCGCATAATCCTGAAACACCATCGCCAGATCGCGAGCCTTGGGTTCAAGATGACTGACCGGGCGATCATCAATGAAAATCTCACCGTCCGATACGGTCTCAAGCCCGGCAATCATACGCAATGTCGTCGACTTGCCACATCCAGACGGGCCAACAAACACGGTGAACTCGTTCTCTTCCATCTCGAGGTCGATTCCGTGCAGGACTTCAAAGTCCCCGTAACGTTTGACGAGGCCCTCTAATCGTATTCTGGGCATTATCCCTCCACCCCTTGTTACCGGTCACAATAGCATCTATGTGACCGGTCACATAGTAAAATATTACAATTTAAATCAGGAGGTTAATCAGCCTAAGGGAATCTGCAGCTTTCGCGAAACTCGATGCGCGGTGTAAGCGTCACATGACAGGGCGAATCTGTGCGAGTTTCCTCGTCAGCAAGAAGTTGTGAAATAAGCTTCCCGGTTTGCCGCCCAATCTCAGTCGGATCAACAACAACGGTGGAAATCGAGGGGGAGCTGAACCTCGAGACCTCAAAGTTACCGAAACCGACAACAGAGATTTCGTCTGGAACGGCCTTGCCGATTTGCAAAAGACGACTCTGAACGCCAAAGGCCGCCATGTCTGACACGCAAAACACGCAATCGACATTGGGATACCTGTCCAGAATGTGATCGACGGCGGCGGCACCATTCTCGATGGTCAGCGGTGGAGTGCCCAGCATGATCTGCGCCTTGGCATCTAGCCCGGCGCTGCTCATAGCCTGCTCAAAACCTTCACGCCGCGCCGCGCCTCGGGTCCAATCATCCTGACCTTCACCAAGAAAAACGATGTTCTTAAAGCCACGTTCGATCAACGCCTGTGTCATGTCATAAGCAGCTTTTGAATTCGAGAACCCAACCGTATGCGCAATTGGGTTTTGCGGTTTCTCCCAAATCTCAACGATGGGCACGGATACGTCAGCCAACAGGTCAAGAGTGCGCTGTGTGTGACCGTCATAAGATAAGACTATAGCCTCTGGACGGCGGCGCAGCATGGTTTCCACGAGCTGTTCTTCCCGCTCGGCAGAATAGTCCGTGTGTCCAAGCAGCAATTGCAGCCCAACTTTTTCCAGCTCTTCGGTCAAGCTTTGGACGGTCAACGCAAAGTGTAAATTGTTCAGCGAGGGCAAAAGCACTGCGACAAAGCCGGACTTCTTGGTCGTCAAAGAACCTGCCATTTGGTCTGGGACATAGTTCATCTGCTTGACGACTTGCAGGATGTGGTCGCGTGTTTCCTTGGAAATTGGGCTGTTTTTCTTCAGCGCGCGGCTGACAGTCATCCGCGATACACCTGCCGCTTTTGCAACGTCTCGCATCGTGACATGTGTGCGACCGGGATTCTTGTTCGTCATGCAACCACCACCTTTGGGCAGAAACTAGACCACCTTGTTCCCGGTCACAATCTCAGAACTTCAGCCCTGCAACTCGTTGGGTAATAGAGCCGCTGGCATGTTCTGATAGCTTACTGGCCGCAACCAGCGCGCGATGCCCAAAGTGCCGACCGAGGTCGCGCGGACATCGGTGCTGGCCGGGTACGGCCCGCCATGCATCATGGACGAACACACTTCGACACCTGTCGGGAAACCGTTGGCCAGCAAACGGCCCGCCTTCTCTTCTAGCACCGGCATCAATTCACGGGCCAACGCTTCATCAGCTTCATCCATGTGCAAGGTCAGGGTCAGTTGTCCCTCCAGGCACTCGGCAAGCGCCCGCATTTCATCAGGGGTCTCGCACCGGACGATAATGCCCGCTGCGCCAAATACCTCGTGTTGCAGCTTAGGGTTTGCCATCCACTCCTTGGCGTTGACCTTGAACAAGGCAGGAACAGCCGAGCGACTGTCAGTTACAGCGCCGCAAGAGGTGACCTCGACCATAAGCTCGCGAAATTCACGGACACCCTTTTCATAAGCATCGTGAATGCCGTCTGTCAGCATCTTCTGCTCGGCGGTTTCGTTCAGCGCGTTGACACAAGCCGATTCCAGAGCATCTGCATCTGATCCCTTTAGCATGACCGCTACACCTGGATTGGTGCAGAATTGCCCTGCCCCCATCGTCAGCGACGCCGCCCAGCCCGCGCCAATCTCTGCTGCGCGTGCGGCCATCGCCTCGGGCAGGCAGAACATCGGATTGACCGAACCCAGCTCGCCATAAAACGGGATGGGCTGGGCTCGGGCATGGCACAGATCATAAAGTGCCCGTCCCCCGGCCAAGGATCCGGTAAAGCCGACCGCCCGGATTTCAGGATGCTGAACAAGTGCCGAACCAACTTCACGGCCAGAGCCTTGAACGATTTGAAACGTGCCCGCAGGCATATCACATAGTTCGCCCGCCTTCGCGATAGCTTGCGCCACCAGTTCGGCGGTGCCAGCATGTGCGCTGTGACCCTTGACGATAACGGGACAACCAGCGGCCAGTGCCGATGCGGTGTCGCCACCTGCTGTCGAAAAGGCGAGCGGAAAATTCGACGCACCAAACACGGCCACGGGGCCGATTGCTTTGTGCGTCAGGCGCAGATCAGGACGGGGGAGTGGCGTCCGATCAGGAAGTGCGCCGTCTTTGCGGATATCAAGATATCCTGTCTCTTCAATCAGATCGGCAAACATACGCAACTGGCCCGTCGTACGGCCGCGCTCGCCGATGAGCCGCGCCTCGGGCAGGCCGGTTTCTGCCATACCGGTCTCGGTGATCTCATCGCCGAGAGCTTCCATTTGATCCGCTATTGCGCGCAGGAATGTGGCACGTTCGGTACGTGATTTTCCGGAATAGGCACGAAAGTCACGGCGGGCGGCCTGGCAAGCTTCGTCGACCTGCGCTGCGGTCGCCTGTGCAAAGCTTTGCCCGCCCAGATCATCAGACGCGCGCAGATTGTCGGACCCGACCCATGTGCCGTCGATCAGGTTTTTTCCAAGGATCATCTTATTTTCCCCATTTCAGGACCAGTGGGTCCAGCGGTTTCAGAAGGTCTATCAGCCGGTCACGAATGGCCGGTTGCAACGGATCAATCGGGTGGCGACAAAATTCGGATCGGATCACGCCACCTTCGACCATCGCGGCCTTGCAGGACTGCCAACCGCATTGCCGGTTTTCGTGGTTGATCACCATCGCCACGCGCCCATATGCGTCAGTCGCCTCATTAATGCGGCCAGCGTGGTGATGGATAATCACGGGTTTGATCTGATCAACGATCATTCCGGATGTCATGGAACCGGTTGCACCGGCATCCAGATCAGCCAGCAAAGTGATGCCCTCTTCGCCGTCAAACGGCGCTTCAATTACATCACCACCTGAGGCAATCAATGCCCGTAGCTTATTGGCCGCGCGAGGACACTCGATCTTGAACAGCTTCACCATGTCAATTTCCTGAGCCATCTGCACCAACAACGACACGGGTAGATCAACACCTGAGAGCGGCGCATCCTGTACCATAATTGGGATACCGACTTCACCCACAGCCGCGAACTGATCAAAGGTCTGCTGCGCGTTCCCTTTCAAAAGCGCCCCGTGATAAGGCGGCATCATCATGACAATGTCCGCGCCAAGGTCTTTCGCAAACTTAGCGCGTTCGACAGCGATCTGCGTGGCAAAATGACTGATCGTCACAATCATCGGCACGCGCCCGGCGACATGTTCCAAGCTTAGCCGGGTTAAGGTTGCACGTTCTTCGTCTGAGATCAGAAACTGTTCCGAAAAATTCGCCAAAACACAGATCCCGTCTGCGCCCTGATCGATCAGGCAATCCAAAACACGCTTCATCCCATCAAGATCAAGTGTACCGTCATCATTGAACGGCGTTGGAGCGACGGGCCAGATGCCAGTGTATGTCATGGGCTACTCCGTTATCTCGAAATGTTTCAGATGCTTATCCGTGATCTCAATCCCTAGGCCTGGCTTGTCGTCATCCAGATCAATGAAGCCGTCGACCGCATCTGGATCACCTTCGAAGATGTAATAGAACAGCTCATTGCCAACCTCGACATCAAAGACAGGGAAATATTCGCTGATCATGCAATTCGCGTTTGCCATGGTCAGGTGGTAATTGTGCATCTGTCCGGCATGAGGGATGACCGGCACTTGGAACGCCTCGGCGATCGCGTTGATCTTTTGCGCCGCCGTGATGCCCCCTACGCGGTTGGTGTCATATTGCAGGACCGAGACGGCTTTTTTCTCGATCAGATCCTTGCAACCGATAACCGAAAACTCATGCTCCCCGCCCGAGATAGGCACGATATTCATTGCGTTCAGATCGCGGTAACCTTCGACATCGTCTGCAATCACCGGTTCTTCCAGCCACCGAGGTTCGTATTTGGTCAGCTTCGGAAGCATACGTTTGGTGTAGTCGAGGTTCCAACCCTGATAACATTCCAGCATTAGATCCGCGTCATATCCAATGACTTCGCGCACCGCCTCTACCCGCTTCAGGTTTTCGCGCATGCCAGGCATTCCATCCTTGGGCCCCCATCCAAAGCGCATTTTGTAGGCGGAATAGCCGTGCTTTTTAGCCTCTTCAGCCTCAGCCTGCATGGACTCGACCGGGCCGGAATAAAGCTTGGAGTAATAGACCGGGATCTTTTCCTTGGTCCGCCCGCCAAGCAATTTGAAAACAGGCTTGCCCACAAGCTTGCCCATCAGATCCCAAATCGCCAAATCCACCGCCGAGATCGCTGTCATCCCGATGCCCTTGCGTCCCCAGGCGTGGCTGCGGCGGTACATTTTTTCCCACAGATAAGCATAATCGAACGGATCTTCCCCAATCACCATGGGCGCAAACCAGTCATCGATGGCCTTCTTGACCACTGTCGGCGCAAGTGCCGCATTGCCAATGCCCACGGTGCCGTCCTCGGTTTCAATTTCGCAGGTCAGCCATTGGTGAAACCGGAAAGCGGACATTGCGTCGCCCTTATCCCAAAGTGCGTCTGACGCGTTGGTGCAGAAGTTGCCCGTGGGTGGTACCGTGGGTCCGGTCCAGTTCCAGACGCGGGTGCGCACGGCTTTAATTTTGGTCATCTCAGTCTCCTCAGGCCGCGCCACGATCGGCGCGATGTGTCTTGGCCATCCGCACCAGCAGATCAAACGCCTGCCGTGTAGCGCTCGGGTTGGCCTTGTTCTGTCCGGCGATATCAAAGGCAGTGCCGTGTGCTGGGGTCGCCACTGGAATCGGTAGCCCGCCCGCAACAGTTACACCGCGCTCAAACCCCATCAGCTTGATCGCGATCTGGCCTTGATCGTGATACATGGTCACAACCGCATCAACCTCGCCCCGCTGAGCCTTGAGAAACACGGTGTCCGAGGGCCATGGCCCTGTCACGTTCATCTGTTTTTCCTGCGCCTTGCGGACGGCAGGTTCAAGAATGTCGATCTCTTCCCGACCAAATTTGCCGTTATCGCCTGCGTGCGGATTCAACGCCGCTACTGCGATGTTAGGACGGACCTTGCCCGCCTTGCGCAGTGTGTCATCGGCCAGATTGACGGCCTTTAGTATCCCGTCTTCGGTGATGTTGGCCGCGACGTCTTTTAGCCCGATATGAGAGGTCACGCGCGTGGTCATCAGCTCATCCAGAACATTAAGTTCCGAGTGATACCCTTCATGACCCAGATACCGCGCCATATAGCGATGCTCATCCTCGGCGTTCAGCCCGGCGCCCGTCATCGCCGCCTTGTTGAACGGGCCAAAAAGGATGCCGTCCACCTGTCCCGCCATTGCCAGATCCATCGCCTTGTCGAGACAGCGCAGCGATGTGGTGCCACTTTCAACCGTCACCTTGGCGATTTTCACGTCCTCGGGTGCAATTGTGTCCAGCTCCAGATGGGAAAGCCCATGTTGATCCGTCACCTCAGACACCGTGTTCAAAGGGACCTCAAGATCAGCTTGTTCTGCGCCGCGTTGCCACAAATGGCTGTCGCCGACCAGCACGATATCGGCAGCATCCTGAACGCCATCCTGATTTAGCAGCTTGGCGATGAGTTCTGGCCCGATCCCGGACGGATCGCCAGGAACAATTGCGATGCGAGGTTTGATCATGCCACACCCTCCCAGTATTTTGAAAATCCGTCGGGCAGGATGACCATCACGTCTGGCTCCTTGCCCGTGTCAAAGGTCTGCACCACCTCGAATGTATCAAGGTTGAACCGCTGCACCTGCTCGCAATCAATCGCGATATAGGCGAAGGCGGCCTCGTTATCGATACACAGGGCCAGCGGATTCGCCGGCGTTTTCTGTTCGTGCAGCATCTCACCCGTCGCTTCGTCAAAAACGGAAAACGAGCCGCCAAAATGGTTCATCGTCACAAGGCGATTGCGCTTTTCGTCATAGTAAATTCGGCAGGGGTCATCCGGTGTTGGGAACGTACGCTCGACTTCCAGCGTTTCGGTGTTGATGACGGCTACGGTGTTGGAAATCCGTTGCGAGGTATAAAGCGTGTGTGCTTCTTCCCGCAGACATCTCCCCTCAGGTTTCTGCCCGGTCTTGATTGAGATCGGCGATACTGACACATCGTAGGGGTTGAAAACAGTCACATCGCCAGAGGTCAAATTCATGGAATAAGCCGTGTGCCCATCTTTGGTGAGGGCAAACAGATGACACTTGGTGCCGCCCGTCGGCGTGACATGATCCCATCCCTGATCGAAGGCGCGCGGGTTTTCCTTGACTAACAGATGACCTGTCCATTCCGACAGCACGTATAACCGCCCCTGCCCGTCCAGTCCGATCCCATGTGGGCGGGCATGTTCGCCCAAATCGTAGCTGTGCACGATTTCCTGTTTGCGGATATCAATCACGATGACCGACCGACCCTCGGTACCCTCGATACCGGAATTCTGCACCCCGTAGTGACCGACATAAGCGTACTGGTAATCATCGTCGACCACGAACTCATGGGGGAAATGTGGCAGGTCCAAACGACCCTGACGGGCACCCGTTTGAATGTCATACCAGCTTACGCAATGGCTGCACTTTTCAATCAGCATCATGGATTGCGCCATTTTGAACCCCTTTCCGAGTCATCAAATCTAATCTATGTGACCGGTCACATCGTTATGTGTCGCGCCGTGCATCGTCAATCCCAAATTCAGTTTGGGCGGGGATGTCCCCGCCCAGCCCGAGGTCAACGCTCCAGAGCGCCGACACCTGAGAACCGAAACGCTTCCTGTTCCAGCGCATCCAATTCGTCTGGGTTCATCTGGTCATGCGCGACCGTGATCCGGCCCAGAAAAACAAAAGGCAGCTCGTCCTGACGGCCTTCCATATGCGCCTTGATGGCCTCAGCCGTGGCGGCACCAACATCGTCGCCCATGCGCATCGGGGTTGCATCCAGTTCGCCGCGACGGATGGCGTCCAGCTCAAGACCTGTACCGCCCCAACCGGTCGAGAAGACTTCTTTCTCTTTGCCAGCTGCAACCTGTGCCTCGACCGAACCCATCGCCATCGCCGTGTTTGCGTTGTGGATGATCGTGGCCTCAGGATACGCCTGCAGGATCAGGCTAGTGCCCTCAAAACCACCTTCGCGCTGGTACTCACCATAGTGTTCATAAACGGTAGTCCAGTTGCCCTTGTCCTCAACACAGGCCTTGAAATCGCCCGAGCGCTGATCGTCAGTGATCCCCGGAATACCCCGGTTCATCGCCATGGTCACGTCCTTGCCCAAGCGTTCCAGCATGTAGTCGCACATGGTCAGCGCACCCGCGGCCGAGCTGAAATCGAACCATGCATCCGGCTGGTTTTCCAGATCCTTGGGCGGCGTGTGAAAGGCCCAGACGAAGGTGGCAAAGCCGTCGCTAGCCGACATCTTGTCGATGTTGTCTGCCTGAATGGCCAATTCCGATGGGCCAAAAATGACGAAATCATATAGATCCGCATCTTGAACCACCTGATTGGCATAAGTTGACTGCAGGCTGTGTTCGATCTGACGGCTGGCAAATTCTGTGGTCTCGTATGCGATCCCCAACTCGTCCAGGCGTTTGATCATCGCCAGATAGTTGCGCGCCCAGAAATCTGACGTATCCGCCGAAGGGTAGATCAAGGCGATCTGCAACGGCCCGTCCTGCGTGCCTGAATACTTTACTGCTTCAGCCCCGGTCGTGGCTTGCAGCGCTTCCAGCTTGCCGTCGGCATTTACCTCGCCCGGAACCCAGTAGTCCCGATCTGCGATACCGGGCAGCTCTTTCAATGGCAGGTTGCCTTCCGCCAAGGCAGCAGCAGCACACAGGCAAAATGCGCTTGTCGTCAGTAAGGCTTTGTTCAATTGTTTCACGGTAAGTCCTCCCTTTCGCGAACATTGTGGGGTCTTGCAGGTGCGTCGGGACTCCTACCTCCCGGCGCACCACTTTTGTCTGCCTTAGCCGCTTGGCGCAGGCTCGGTTGCCAGGCCCGCCCCAAGGGCCAGCAACAGGATCAGTGCACCGATCAGCGCAGCCGAGAACCGCAGCAATTTCCGCGCCTCTTTGCTGCGCAGTGCGGCCATCAAGCCATGTGCACCGTCCCGGTCTTTCTTTTGCATCCACGTGTACAGAGCGACCGAGCTGACGATGACCACACCCGAAGCGACGGATTGCCAGAAGAACTCGATCCGCAGCGTTACCAATGCGTTGATCATCATCGACAGCAGAAGCACACCGGCTAGCGAACCCAGCATCGACGCCCGTCCGCCGAACAGAGAGGTGCCGCCCACAACAACCGCTGCGATGACGTGTAGGTTGAAATACGGCGCTGAAGTTGCCTGGATGGCGTTCAGTTTTCCGGTCAGCATCACACCCGCCATCGCCGCCGCCGCACCCATCAGCACATAGGCGTAGATTTTGTGGCGATCGACCGCGACACCAGTCATTTCACTGGCTTCGGGGTTTGAACCAATGGCGATGGTGTAACGCCCGAAATAGGTGCGGGTCAAAACCACATAGCCGACAGCCATGGTGAGTAAGCCCAAAATCACCGGGATCGGGATAAATCCGGGGATTTGCCCACGCCCAATGTCCGTAATCAAGTCGGGGAACCGAGCAAGCACCAGACCTTTTGCGATGACGAGCGCGAGGCCACGATACACTAGGTCCATAGCCAAGGTGCCGATCAGGTCCGGTACCTTGAACCGAGTAATCACTAGGCCGTTGATCAGACCCATGATCGCCCCCATGACGATAGCTAATGGCACTGCCACCCACGCGGGAAAGCCGTACTGCTTGATCAAAAAGGCCATAAGAATGGCTGAGAACGCTGCAATGGATCCAATCGACAGATCAATCCCGCGCTGGGTTATAACAAAGGTCATCGCCATAGCCATTGGCATATACAGCGCCGCGTCCAGTAGGATCAGGTTCAGGTTTGTGGCGCGGAAATACCGTGCAGGTTCGGCGATACCCATGAAGATAAGGATTGCCAGGATCATCACCATTGGACCGATGAAGGCCAGATACGGCTCAAGCCGGTCCATGATGGTTTTATGTTCGGGGGTGGTGGTGGTCGCGGACATCTTGCTCTCCTTCACGCGGCCGCATCCTGAGCGCCAACGATCAGGCCCAGGACGTCTTGAACGGAACTATCCGCGGTTTTGACAACGCCAACAGCGCGGCCCCGGCGTTGCACGTGAATGCGGTCGGATACTTCGAAGACATCATCCAGCGAGTGCGAAATCAGGATCACCGCCAACCCCTGCTCGCGAAGGGATTTGATCAGCTTCAGGGTTCGGGCTGTTTCCTGCGGACCCAACGCGGCAGTGGGCTCATCCATCACCAGCAGGCGCAGGTCTTCGTGGTACACCGCGCGCGAAATCGCGACGGCCTGACGTTGTCCGCCAGACAGGCTTTCCGTCATCACGTCCATTGACCTCAAACGCACGCCTAAACGTTCTTCCAGAACCCGGGCAGCCTCGGTCTTCATGCGTTTATTGTCCAGAAACGCCATGCCCAAGACGTTCTTGGTCAGTTCGTTTCCCAGGAACATATTGGCGGCAGGCGACAGGTGATCCGCCAGCGCAAGTGTCTGGTAAACCGCGTCAATCCCGTTAGCGATTGCGTCCGAGTGGCTGGACATCTCCAACGGCTGACCGTCCATCAAGATCCGCCCTTCGGTCGGCTGGTGAACACCGGTCAGGATCTTGATCAACGTCGATTTTCCCGCCCCGTTGTCACCAACGATGGCCAAAACTTCACCGGCATAGGCGGTCAGATCAACATCCTGCAGCGCCGTGACGCCGCCAAAGCGTTTGGTTATTCCCTGCATTTGAACCAATGGCTGATCGCTCATGGCTTCCTCCTTTGCGCAAAGCTTCACCATGGCGGTCAAAAGACCGGTGTGATGGCTTTGCGCTGTGTCATCTCTTTGGAAGGCAGCCCCGCCCCTGAACGGCAGAAGCTGCCAGAGTGGTTACTTGCCCCAGATCGTCACGTAAGCGTCGCGATATGGGCTGTCGGGGTCGAACTGGTTGCTATCACCCAGCTTGGCCAGACCTTCCTCGGTCACCAGCGCGGGCGACGTCACATAGCCCGAGCACGGCTCGCCCTGAATGGCGCGGTTCAGCTCATCCACAAGCTGCCAGCCCTGCAGATTTAGCGGTTCGGCCACGGTGATGGTCTGATAACTGCCACTGCGAATACGCTGGAACGCAGCCTCGGACCCATCGCCGGCCGAGCCGGCCTGCGGGCCGTCATCCGACGAAATTCCTGCGGCCGCCAGTGCAGGCCCCATGAAGTCGAAATACAGGTCATTGATCGCCAAAGCGTGCGTCCACTGATCTCCGTATTTCTGCAGAAGGCTGGTGGTCAGCGGCCCCATCCGGGCTGACGTATCAGCAATGGGCGTGTCGACATATTCCAATACCGTGCCACCTGCGGCCTCGATGGTTTCTTTGATGCGATCGGCCTTGTCGATGGCAATCTGATAGGTGGAGTCCGTAAAGATGATGGCCCCGACCGCATCCCCGCCATCATTCATCGCCCATTCCGCAGCAACTTCGGACACGGTCATCGCATCGGTTGAGACATTGGCAAAGATACCGCCCGGTGCGTCGCAGCCGATCTTGGGGCCTGAGTGCCATGCGACCATCGGAATGTTCGCATTCACAACACCTTCAAGCGCAGCCTGCTGTTCGACGGCGTCGAAGCCATTGATGATGATCCCGTCTGGTTGCAAGGCCATTGCCTGACCGATGGCACCTGTGCGGCCCTGAATGGAACCGGCGCCGTCCAGCACGCGGACTTCCCAGCCGATGGCTCCGACCGCTTCCTCGACACCATTGGTGACGCCCAGAATGCCGCCGTTTTTCAGATCCCCTGCAACGACGACAATCGACTTGCCCTCGGCAGCTTTGGGGCCGCTTGTAGGTCCGTCAAAGGCGGTCTCGGCCATGACCGGTACACCCAGCCCCGTCAACAGGGCGGCGGCGGATACCGCCATAAAAGTCCGTTTCAGCATAATCTCCTCCCTTATGCTTTTACTTGTTGGCGCCTTTGCGGCGCTGAGCGTAACCGGCAATCCCGATCGCAATCAGCAGCGTGACACCGTTGAACATCGGCTCGACCCAGAAGGATCCACCGAATTGCTGAATGCCCGAGATACCGACAGCCAGGATCGCGACACCCACAACTGTTCCCCAAACATTCACGCGTCCCGGCTTGATGGTGGTGGACCCCAAGAAGGCCCCGACCAAAGCAGGTAACAGGAATTCAAGACCGACCGAGGCTTGCCCGATCCGTAGTTTCGATGCCAGCAACACCCCGGCAAATGCGGTGATCAGGCCCGATGACATAAACGCGCCAATGACAAACTTTCGCGTTGGAATACCGTTCAGCTGCGCGGCGCGCTGGTTGGCACCGATTGCATACAGATATCGGCCGATGGGCGTGTATTCCAGAATCAGCCACATCGCGACGGTGATGCCCAGCACGTAAAAGCCGGTGATGGGCAGGCCGAACACAAAGGTGCCGTTGATGGCGTAGAAACTGTCCGGCAACGCACCGACCATCTGACGACCGCCCGTGTGCCACAGCGCCAGCGCGTACAGCACAGTGCCCGTGCCCAGAGTGGCGATAAAGCTGTCGATCTTTGCGACTTCGACAAGCAAACCGTTCAGGAAACCGGTCAACAAACCCAATGACAGAACGATCGCAACTGCAATTGGCCAAGGGATACCAAACGTCGTCTGCAATGAGATCGCCAGAATGTGCCACAGTACGATCCCATACCCCACCGTCAGGTCGATACGTCCGGCCGCCATTGGGATCATGGCCCCAAGCGACAACAGCGCAATAATGGCCTTGTCCGAAATGATTGCCCGCAAATTCAGGAGTGTGGGAAAGGTATTGGGCAATAGGACCGAAAACAGAATGATCAGGAATCCGGTCAGAAGCACCAGCCCATAGACCGGAAGAAAGCGCAGTATCCGTGTTCTGAGCGAAGCGTTCTTCAACTCGGCCTTGGTAGGTTCCAGCGCATTGGATTCAAGCGATTGCATATTCGTAGTCCTTAACTCGCAACGGCGTTCGAGGCCGAGGCGGCTTGTATGAGATTTTCTGTGGTCAGCTCAGTACCCATCAATTCACGCACGATCTGCCCTTGGCTGAAGACAATGGCGCGGTGACAGATGGCTGCAACTTCTTCAAAATCGGTCGAGACCACGATGATCCCGACGCCATCTTCCATTGCCCGATTCAATAACGCATAGATTTCCGCCTTGGCGCCGACATCGACGCCTGCAGTAGGATCCTCGCAGATCAACAAATTGCGTTTTGTTTCCAACCATCTGCCGATCACAACCTTTTGCTGGTTTCCGCCGGAAAGGCTTTCAATGGCCATGGTTTGATCATTCGGCGACAACGCGACATCCGCACCCACGCGGGCGGCGTTTTCTGTTTCTGTACGGTGGCTCATGAAAGATAGCAGTGTTCGCCCGAAGGCAGCGGGATTCAGGAATGTGTTCTCCCGGATGGTCAGCGACATCGCCACGGACTCCTCGGTCCTGTCCCGGGCAACCAGCCCGATCCCAGACGCCATAGCTGCTTGGGGAGAGGATAGATTGGGCGCTTCGCCACGCAGGGTGATCTGCCCATCGAACATTTCGGCCCCAAACAATGCACGAGAGACGTTTTCGTGCCCTGCCCCGCGCAGGCCGACCAGCCCCACGATCTCATTCGATTGCAGCTGGAAACTTACATTGTGAGCCGCGTCCATATTCAGGCCGCTGACCTGCAGGATGGTTTCGCCCGGCGGGTTGTCGGGCTTGATCACCTGGCGTGTCTTTCGGCCAACGATCATGTAAACAAGCTCTTCCGGCGTTGTATGATCAATGCTGCGCAACCCAACCAACTCACCATCGCGCAAAACCGCCACGCGGTCCGCGATCTGAAAAATCTCGTCCAGCCTGTGCGATACATAGATCATGCCCACGCCCTGCTCTTTCAGCGGGCGCAGAGCTTCGAACAAGCGCTCAACCTCGTCTGCGGGCAGCGACGCGGTGGGTTCGTCCAGTACAAGATAGTCGCAATCCACCGCCAAGGCGCGCGCAATGGCGACAAGCGATTTCTCGGTGCGCGAAAGATCCTGCACACGAGTTGTTGGATCAAATTCGCATCCAACCTTATCCAGCGCTTGTTGGGCAAACTCATTCACTGTCTTCCAGTTGATAAGACCGTTCTTCCGAGAGTAGCCGAGCGCCAATGCAATGTTCTCGGCGACCGTCATCCATTCGATCATCCCCAAATCTTGGTGAATGAACGCAACTGACTGACGCTCTCCAAAATCACCAGGGCTGTGTTCGTATGGGTGACCATCGATCAAAACCCGACCTTCGTCGGCTTTGTGAATGCCACCAAGGATCTTGATGAGAGTGGATTTCCCGGCCCCGTTTTCACCCAACAAAGCAACGATCTCACCGCGTTCAATGTTCAGGGATACATCGCGCAAGGCATAGGTGCCTCCGAAATGCTTCTTTATCCCATCAAAGAACAGATTGCTTTGTGCAGTGCCGGGCACTGTGGCCTCCTCCCAGATCGCGGTAACCCTGTTGCTCCTCAACAACGTGTTGAGTTACCCGTAACGTTACGTTAGCATTCTCGCAGCCCACTTGGTTGTCAACAAAAAAGAGTTACCCGTAACGTAAATGAGCGACGATCCGGATAAATCTAATAGAAACAATAAAATAAGCCTGGCAGAAGTGGCCAAGGCTGCAGGCGTCTCCAAGATGACTGCAAGTCGAGTCTTGCGAGACGAAGGAGGTTTTTCGGAAAAGACACGTGCCAAGGTCATGGTAGAAGTCGATCGCTTGGGATACCTGCCGAATCGCTTGGCGACGGTGTTTGCGGGTGGCAAGAAATCGACGTTTGTCGGCGTCAGCATCCCGGAATTGGGCAATGAAATCTTCGCTCAGGTGCTCGAGGGCATTGACCGCAAACTGGGGGCATTTGGCCATCAGACGGTTCTGGGCCTGACCGAGCACGAAATCGACCACGAGGAAAAGTGGATCGAAACCGTTCTGTCCTGGCAACCTGCCGGGTTGATCGTCACCGGACGCTCACACAGCCCCAAAGCCATTCAAATGCTGCGCGGTGCAGGCATTCCCTTGGTGGAAATCTGGGACTTCAATTCCAGCCCATTGGATATGTGCGTTGGCCTGAATCACTTTGATAGCGGTTACAGCATGGGGCGCTACCTTGCTGGGATGGAGTACCGAAAGTTTGGATATGTTGGCACGTCGCATGACGTCGCCAATGCCGCGACAGCGCGGCTGAACGGGTTCTCCAAGGCAATTGAAGACGCAAATGGGCGGCTTGAAAAACAACTTTTGCTCAAGGATACCCCTGGCTTCTACACTGGTTTTTATGGGACCGAGCAGCTTTTGGCGGCCCATCGCGACATCGAAGCCATTTTCTATCAGAACGACAACATGGCCATTGGCGGCCTGCAATACACCCAGAAGATTGGTCTTCGCGTGCCGGATGATATCGGTATCGCAGGATGGGGCGACTTGCCTATCTCGGCCATTCAGCCATACCGGTTGACATCTATCGCTGTGCCACATCTGAAAATCGGTCAAATCGCCGCCGAGATGGTTTTAGCGCAGATAAACGGAGAGCCCGTGAAATCCGCCAAAGACGTCGGGTTTAGGCTCATTCCTGGCAGCACGGTCTTGAAGCCTACAGCTCGCGCGTAGCAGTTTTCATAGCCGCTAGTCTAAGCCACTGATCCGACGCTAACTCGACATCACCCGAGCCATGAACAGCTGCATCTCCAGATTTGGACCCACAAGCGCGGACGTCTCAGCGTTGCGCGGCGGCGTGATGTTGAATGGCTCTATACCGATCCGGGCTAACCGCGACATACGCCTGAATCGAGAGCTTCTACAGCAACCTGCGCGACGAGTTGCTCAAAGAGGAGCTGTACGGCGGCCTGGACGGTGCATTGGTCACTACGATATTGCCTCCGGTCGGGCCGAATTTTGGGCGGCTGGATTATTGCAGAAGGTAGTCCTGCAGCCGTAGAAAGCGCTCAGTTTCTTGTGTCACTTGGCTTTGCCCAGTTGGACATATCAAAGATCTACTGTTTTACAGTTTCCAACAATAAACGCGTCGTTCAATTTCGTGACGGGTAACGATACACGATGCAGGTAATGTCGCCACGCGTTGGAATACACTGCAGAAGCGCAACGGCGTTTCACCCGGCATATGCCGGAAATTCAAAACACTCATCGAGCAACCGATGTGGATTGATCGCAGAGAACAGGGCCGCAGTTCAACCCGCGGCCCCAATTCCGCCACCTGCATTTGATCAGATATCCAGCGTGTGTTCTTTTTCCCAACGTGAAAAATGTGACACGAACGAGTTCCACTCCTGATGTTTCATCTTCAGGAATGCGCTCGAGAATTCCTGACCCATCATCGCCTTCAGCTCGGTGTCCTTGTCATAGTCACGCAGGGCGTCGAGCATATTAAGCGGCAGCTTCGGCGCGTCGGTCACGGTGTGGCCCTCAGCATACATGTCGATATCATACCGCCGCCCCGGGTCTGCCTTGCTGCGAATGCCGGACAAGCCAGCGGCAATGATGACCGCCTGCAGCAAATAGGGGTTGGTTGCCCCATCAGGCAGGCGCAACTCGAAACGGCCAGGCCCTGGCACCCGGACCATGTGGGTACGGTTGTTGCCTGTCCAGGTCACTGTGTTAGGCGCCCAGGTGGCGCCCGACATGGTACGCGGCGCATTGATACGCTTGTAGGAGTTCACGGTCGGGTTGGTGATGGCCGCCAATGCACTGGCATGCTTCATGATCCCACCCAAAAAGTGCTTGCCCTGTTCGCCCAGACCAACTTCACCAGTTGGGCCATCGCCTTGACCCGCAAAGACATTGGTTTTTGCGGCATCACCCGGCGCATCCCAGACCGAGATATGGGCATGACAGCCATTGCCGGTCAGACCTTCGACCGGTTTTGGCATAAACGTGGCGCGCAAACCGTGCTTTTCAGCCACGGATTTGGTCATGAACTTGAAGAACGAGTGCTTGTCAGCGGTACGCAAGACATCGTCAAACTCCCAGTTCATCTCGAACTGGCCATTGGCGTCTTCGTGGTCGTTTTGATACGGGCCCCAACCCAGTTCTAGCATGTAATCGCAGATCTCGCGCACCACATCATAACGGCGCATCACCGCCTGTTGGTCATAGCAGGGTTTCTCGGCGGTATCGAACGGGTCGCTGATCTGCTCTCCATCCGGGGTCAGCAAAAAGAATTCTGCCTCGATCCCGGTTTTGACATGCAGGCCTTCGCTTGCCGCTTCGTCGATCAGTCGGCGCAACACGTTACGCGGCGCCTGAGCGACGTCCTTGTCTTCCATGACGCAGTTGCCCGCAACCCAGGCCACCTCGGGTTTCCAAGGCAGTTGTATCACAGAAGATGGATCCGGCACCGCCAGCATGTCGGGATGGGCCGGAGTCATATCCAGCCAGGTGGCGAACCCGGCAAACCCAGCGCCGTCTTCCTGCATGTCAGCGATCGCCTGCGCAGGAACCAGTTTAGCCCTCTGCCCACCGAACAGGTCGGTGAACGAAATCATGAAGTATTTGACGCCTTTTTCTTTTGCGAAAGCTGCGAGATCTGTCGTCACGATTGCTTTCCTTTCCCTGTTGTTTTTCGATTTTCAAAGCAAAACGCGGCCCCCATGAGGGAGCCGCGCAGCATCAATTCAGAACCCTTCCTTGCCGGGGTACCAACTGGTTCCCGCAAGTGGCACGCGCGCCATCGCGGCCGCCTCCATTGTCAACGCGCACAGGTCTTCCGGTTCGAGGTTGTGCAAGTGATTATGTCCGCAGGCACGCGCGATGGTTTGTGCCTCCAGTGTCATCACCTTCAGGTAGTTGCGCAGCCTCCGCCCGGCCTCAACCGGGTCCAGACGCGCTGCCAGATCTGGATCCTGTGTGGTGATGCCAGCCGGATCCTGACCTTCGTGCCAGTCGTCATAAGCGCCGGTGGTTGTGCCCAGTTTTTGATATTCTGTTTCCCACTTCGGGTCGTTGTCGCCAAGGGCCACCAATGCGGCGGTCCCGATGGCCACTGCATCTGCACCCAAGGCTAACGCTTTGGCTACATCGGCTCCGGTACGAATACCGCCCGAAATCACCAACTGCACTTCACGATGCACCCCCAGATCCTGTAAGGCCTGAACGGCGGGGCGGATGCAAGAGAGCGTAGGCAATCCGACATGTTCGATGAAAACATCCTGTGTAGCAGCGGTACCGCCCTGCATCCCGTCCATCACCACCACATCAGCCCCTGCCTTCACCGCCAAAGCGGTGTCGTAATACGGCCGCGTGGCGCCAACCTTGACGTAGATTGGCACCTGCCAATCGGTGATTTCCCGCAGTTCGAGGATCTTAATCTCCAGATCGTCCGGACCAGTCCAATCCGGGTGGCGACAGGCCGAGCGCTGGTCAATGCCCTTGGGCAGGGTCCGCATGTCGGCGACACGGTCAGAGATTTTCTGACCCAGCAGCATGCCGCCGCCACCTGGCTTGGCACCTTGACCGACGACAATTTCGATCGCATCCGCCTTGCGCAGGTCATTTGGGTTCATGCCATACCGCGAGGGGAGATACTGATAGACCAGTTTGTTGGAATGGCCGCGCTCTTCTGGAGTCATGCCGCCGTCGCCGGTTGTGGTTGAGGTACCAGCGGCCGAGGCGCCCCGACCAAGCGCTTCTTTAGCGGGGCCAGACAAGGCACCAAAGCTCATACCGGCAATCGTGACAGGAATATCCAGCACGATCGGTTTTTTGGCAAAACGCGTGCCCAAAGTGACGGATGTATCGCAGCGCTCTCGATACCCCTCTAACGGGTAGCGGGAGACTGACGCGCCCAGAAATAGCAGGTCGTCAAAATGCGGCACCTTCCGTTTCGCCCCACCACCGCGGATATCATAAATGCCCGTAGCCGCAGCACGACGGATTTCTGCATTGATCGGGTTGGAAAATGTCGCCGACTGGATCGGCAGGGTGCGGGGGATTTGATCGTCCATATCTTTCATACCCTTCTTCCTCAGTAGGCGGCTGATTTGTCGACATCAAAATTATAAAGCTGACGAGCTGAGCCATAGCGCTTGAACTCTTCAGGTTTGGCATCAGAGCCTGCGCGATCCAACAGGTCCTTCAAAATCTCATAATGCTCGGGCCGCAATTCCTTTTCGATGCAATCCGCGCCCAGACTTTTGACCGAACCCCTGACAAATAGGCGGGCTTCGTACAGTGAATCTCCCAAAGCGTCACCCGCATCGCCGCACACAACCAGATTTCCGGCCTGCGCCATGAAGGCAGACATGTGCCCGATATCGCCGTGAACGACGATGTCGATGCCCTTCATCGAAATACCGCAGCGCGAGCTTGCATTCCCCTTAATCACCAGCAACCCACCGTGGCCCGTAGCCCCGGCATATTGGCTGGCATCGCCATCAATGATCACCTGACCGGACATCATGTTTTCGGCGACGCCGGGCCCTACTGATCCTTCGACCTTTATGGTCGCCTGCTGGTTCATGCCTGCACAATAGTAGCCAGTGGACCCTTTGACAGTCACCTCAATCGGCGCGTCCAGCCCGACTGCGATGGCGTGGCTTCCCTTGGGGTTTATCACTTGCCAATTTGTCTGGTTTGTCTCGCCGCTCTGCTTTTGCAGAGTCGAATTCAGGCCCCGCAGCCCTTCTGATTCAAGGTCATAGGTCTGCATTTCAGGCCGCCTTCTCTTGGGATGTAGGGCTGTCATTATGGGACCAGAAATAGACCGTCGCCGGTTCGGGTTCCCAAACACGTGCATCTTCGATACCGGGCAAATTCACCAACGCGCGATACTCGCTGCCAAAGGCTACGTATTGATCTGTCTCAGCCATAACTGCCGGCTTGCAGGCAATCGGATCGCGAACAACGCCAAAGCCATCTTTGGTGCCCACAACAAAGGTGAAAAAACCGTCCAGATCATCCAGGCTCGATTGCAGTGCTTCACCCAAAGTGGCGCCGTTCATCATTTTCCATGTCAGATAGGCAGCACCGACCTCGGTGTCGTTCTCGGTCTGGATGGTCACACCCTCTCGGCGCAACTTGCGACGCAAAGAGTTATGGTTGGACAGCGACCCGTTATGAACCAGACACTGGTCTGATCCTGTGTTGAACGGATGCGCACCCATTGTTGTCACGGCGGACTCTGTCGCCATGCGAGTGTGCCCGATCCCATGAGTTCCGGTCATGCCGCTCAGGTTGAAGCGGTCTGCAACATCTTTGGGCAGGCCTACCTCTTTGTAGATCTCGAGATTCTCGCCCCGGCTCATAATGCGCACAGAAGGCCGAATTTCGGCCAGGATGGAGCGTGCGGCTTCAAATTGCCCGGCGGGGATGTCCAACACCGTATGCGTGTCGTTATCCGTCTGCGTCACTGCCACGCCCAGGCCTTTGCCCAGCTCTTCGGCTAACCCGACAAAGTCACTATCGGCGTTGGGGGATTGGACCGTGATCTTGGTTTTTCCAATGGAATCTTCACCATAGATGGCAATTCCGGCGCTGTCTGGTCCCCGATCTGTCATCGTGATCAGCATGTCTGTAAGCATATTGCCCAGTTGGGGCGCAAGAGACTGGTCTTTGAGGAATAATCCAACAATTCCGCACATGGCTGGCAGATCTCCTTGTGTGTTTCGTTATGATTCGACGCTACCAACAAAATCGGGGGACATCAATAATCATAGGAAAATAATTTTCCTGAGAGGCAATGGGCGGAATGTCGATTTTCCGCCCATTGCTGGTTTTCAAATCGAGGTCAGTATCGCTCTAACTGCGCCTTCACCTTCTCTTCGTCGCCAGTGTGGCGCGCCTTTTCGAGGTGCTCGGCTTCCCGGACAAACTGGATGCGATGCCAGCCGATCCAAAAGATCACACCGATGATGACCATCAGAACCTCGTAACCCTGAAAGGGATAGATTGGTCCAACTTCGGCCAGGTCAACGGCCCAGTCTGAATATCCATTCGTAGACATAGTGTTCTCCCTCACTTCGCCGCCACGCCACGGGCTGCAAGTTCTTGTTTGTCAGCCTCGATAATTGCTGCTTTGGCGTCCTCGTAGGCATGATGTTCAGCATAATCGAGGCCCTGCAGTTCGACTTCTTCAGGGATGCGCAGAACGCCCGCTGCGGCCTGCATCTTTGCCACGATCCAACCAGGCAGGAAGCCCAGAACGAAGAACATGATGATTGCGCCCGTGATCTGGCCGATCGGATTGATTGCTGCATAGCCTTCATACGGCGAAGACGGCACGCCCCACAGGACAAAGCCAGAAATCACCAATCCGACTACCCCTGCATAACCATGCACCGCAACAGCTCCAACCGCGTCGTCCAGTTTGAACCGGCGTTCGACCCAATAGTGCAGTTTGTACACAATCACGACACCAATTGCAGCAATGATCATCGCCTGAATCGGGTGGTACAGATCATTTCCTGCCGAAGCGGTGATAATGCCAGCAAGTCCACCAGAGAAGGTCCAGAACGCATCACCTTTCGAGATCACATAAGCCGCCATCAACCCGCCAGACAGCGACATCAGGAAGTTGAAAGTGATCGCCGACAGCGTCGTGGGTGCCAGATAGATGTTGGTCGCAGTCCAGGTCGCTCCGGTAATTTGACCGTCGATTACTTCGGGCGAAATTACAGGGACGTTACATGCGGCGTAAAAGCCCCAGAACCCGGTGTAAATCAGAAAAATTCCGATGGTCAACAGCCATGGATTGTGGGGGGGGATATCACGGGGCGTGCCATCCTTGGCGAATTTGCCCAAGCGTGGACCAAGCACCATTATGACGCCCAACGCGTACCCACCTGCAATCGCGTGAATAACTCCCGATGCATAAGCATCGTGATATCCCAGTACGCGCACCATCCAGCCGCCATAATGCCAACCCCAAGCCGCATCGATGATCCAAAAAACCGATCCAATCAGAACTGCGTGCACCCAAAGGGCCGAAGATCTGATCCGCTCGATCACAGATCCCGAAACAATCGAGGCAGCGGTCCATGAGAACAGCAGGAATGCGGCCCAGAAAACACCCGTGATTCTATCACCCAGATTTGTGGCCATCGTATCGGCCCAAGGCAAATTCGCAGCCCCTGCTTCAGTGTCCAGACCACCCCAGAACGGAAAGTTCGGAAAGGCCCAGTAGATCCACCATCCGAACAAGAAGAACGTGACCGTCACCAACGGAATGATCATGATGTTTTTCATCAATGTGTGCATATGGTTACGAGCACGGCTGGCGCCGACTTCGTACATGCAAAAGCCCACATGGATGAGGAACATGAAAACGACCGTTACCCAGTAATAGAACTCGGTAAACACGGTCGTGAGCGCGTTTAGATTACCATCCACTTCTCAGTCTCCCTATTGTTGCAGCAGAAGGCATCTCTGCGGACACTTTCCTGCTGGGAAATATTATCCACTCAGGGGACAATTTCATTGATCACCTGTCAATAGATATGTGGGGCAAACATCTTTTAGAGTGGTGTCGCATCGGTGTTCCAGAGGGTTGAATTTAGCCGTAACCCCTTGCTAAGTAACAGATTTCAAGTTCGCGACACTTCCTTATCAGGGTACAAAATTTGAAGGCAAATATTCCCATCAGGAAAAAAATCTGCACTGAGGTGTTGATTTTCGATCTGACATCGGCCTCAATATGGCCAACAAAAAGCAACCAACGGGAGACCTGAACCATGGCCATTCTTTGGAGGACGTCGGCCCTTGCGCAGCGCCACGCCGAAATCGGCGGTGAGCTTGAAGACTGGAATGGAATGGGGACCGCATGGTTCTACGACGACAGCCCGGAACGTGCCAAAGCCGATTACGAAGCCATCCGCACCAAAGCCGGTCTGATGGATGTCTCGGGCCTGAAAAAGGTTCATGTCGTGGGCGAAGATGCGGCCTATGTCATTGACCGAGTCACCACGCGTAATGTGGAAAAGATCATGCCGGGTCGGTCGACCTATGCGTCAATCCTGAATGCCGAAGGCAAGTTTGTTGATGACTGCATCATTTATCGCCTGTCGGTGAACACGTGGCTTGTGGTGCACGGCACAGGAACGGGCATGGAGCAGTTGACATCGGTGGCGGCAGGCAAGAACTGCTCGATCATTTTTGACGACGACATGCATGACATGTCGCTGCAGGGACCAGTGGCCGTTGATTTCCTGGCCAAACACATTCCCGGTATTCGCGATCTGGCGTATTTCGGAATCATGCAGACCAAACTCTATGGCTGCCCGGTTATGATATCGCGGACCGGTTACACCGGTGAGCGCGGGTATGAGATCTTCTGCCAAGCTAAACACGCGGTGCATCTGTGGGATAGCATTCTGGCCGAGGGTAAAGATATGGGCATCGTCCCGGTCCAATTCTCGACGCTCGATCTGCTGCGCACCGAAAGCTACCTGCTCTTCTATCCGGGCGACAATTCGGAAACCTACCCGTTCGACGGCGAAACCTGCGGCGATACGCTGTGGGAGCTGGGCCTGGAATTCACCGTTTCACCCGGGAAAACCGGCTTTATCGGGGCCGAGAACCACTATGCCTCGCAAGGCAAGGAGCGGTTCAAGATCTATGGCGTTAAGCTTGACGGCACTACGCCGGCGGGTGAAGGCGCGGACCTGCTTCAAAACGGCGAAAAGGTCGGCGTCGTGACCTTCGGCATGTATTCCGAAATCAACGGGCACAATGTCGGCATCGCGCGGATGCCGGTCGCCTGTGCTTCACCCGGCACCAAGCTGACAGTGCGCAACGGTGATGGGACAGAAATAGCAGCGACTGCGGAAGAGATGCCGTTCTACGATCAGGACAAATCGATCAGAACCGCAAAGGGCTGAGTTTCAGGGGGCGCGACGGACATACCGTGGCGCCCTTCTCCTATTTGAGGGCACAATGTCAAAGTTCGAATTTCCCAAGTCAATCGCAAGCCGCCCGGTCTGGGGCACGCTAGAGGTTCGCCAGGGCGAACATCATCTCATGATCGCCGAGGCCGAAGGGGCCGAAGCCATTCTTGCCATCGCAACACCCGACCTGATGGCCAAAACCCATCTGATCTACATTCCCAAGGGAACGGATTACGTTGAGCGACTGCGAGCACTGAATCCCGCGCAGTTCTACGAAGGTCCGTCCTATGAGGCCTCGCTGCAGCGCATTCGCCGTGTGTTGGAAGACGCGCATATGGGGTTGCAGGTTTATCTGACCGGCTCTGAGGGTATGATGGGGCAGGCCATGAACGAGGTGATGGCTGTTGGCCTGCCGCACACCGCAATCCAGACCGAACACCGCGGTTCAGTCGCGCGCCGTATGCAATGCGTGCACTGCAAGGGCATTACCGAAGACGTCGAGATTGACCCCTATGTCTGCGCGCATTGCGGATTGAACCTGTTCGTACGCGATCACTATTCCCGCCGCCTTGCCGCCTATCAAGGGGTTCGTGTCGACGCCGAAGATCATGGTAACGTGCCCGAGCCGAAGGGGATTTACGAATGAGCGGTGCCGAGAAAATTCAGGTCAAAGTGACCGAAATCACCCCGCTGAACGAGTTGGTGACGCGGTTCCGGTTCGAACGCATCGACGGAGGCCAGTTGCCAACCTTTTCGGGTGGCGCGCATACGGTTGTTGAAATGCGGGATGGAGGCATCACGCGGCTTAATCCCTATTCGCTGATGTCGGATCCGTTTGATCAGTCATCCTATACGATCTCGGTTCGGCGCGATGACGAGGGCAGGGGTGGTTCACTGTTCATGCACCGCCAAGTCAAGCTGGGTGATGAGATGACCATCAGCTATCCGGTCAACTTGTTTTCACTGGACCTGCGCGCCCGCAAGCACCTGTTTCTGGCCGGTGGCATCGGGATCACCCCGTTTCTGGCTCAGATCAAACAACTTGAACTGCTGCACGGACATTGGGAGCTGCACTATGCCTGCCGCAATCACGCGCTGGCGTCTTATGCGGACCAACTGACCGACCGGCATCCCAATGAGACGCATCTGTACTACGACGACCAGAACCAGCAGATTGATCTGGAGAACCTGCTGAGCGGGCAACCTCTGGGCACGCATGTCTATGTCTGCGGCCCCAAGGGCATGATCGACTGGGTGCGCAACGCGGCCGCCGCTGAAGGCTGGCCGGAAGATTGCGTGCATTACGAAGAGTTTCTGGCCCCACAGCCCGGCAAGCCGTTCGAAGTGCGGCTGGCAGCCTCAGACAAAGTCGTTCATGTCGGCGAGAACGAAAGCCTTCTGGAAGCCATCGAACGAGAAGGTGTCGATGCGCCCTATCTGTGCCGCGGAGGGGCTTGCGGTCAGTGTGAAACCGTTGTGCTGGATCACGACGGCAACTTTGTGCACCGCGATCACTGGCTGACCGACGAAGAAAAGGCATCGGGCAAGAAAATCATGCCCTGCGTATCGCGTTTCGAGGGCAAGTCCCTCGTGCTGGACCGCTGAGAGGAGGCCCAACATGACCATTCAATTCAACGACGAGTCCTTCCGCGACGACTATACGTTCCACAACTCGGACTGGGCGATCAAACGCTTTCCGTTCCCATTTCACGAAGACAGCTACATGTATTCGGTCAACATGGAACAACATCGGGGCGGGCCTGAAGGCTCTGTCTACGAAATGCGGTTCGATGTGGACGAGCACTACGTCTCAGAGATGAAAGACCGCGCAATGGTTCTGGATCAGGACCCGCTGCGCTGTCAGTCGTTGCCGCATATGACATTGGCCGGCTGGGACTTGCTGGAACTGATCATGGTTAGCAAGTCCGAGGATTACCCGGACTTGTTTGAGCTGCACCGCAACGGCAATCAGTGGCGCTGGATCAACAAGCCATTGGGCATCGATCACAGCTTTACCTTCATGGATGAAACCACGCTGCCTTATGGCCCGATGGAGTACATCACCCGGCAGGCGCAAGGTGATTTCGCCGTGCTGGATCAGCGCGACGAGATGCTGTGGATGGACGCCGGCATGGTAACCACACAGGCCGACTGGAGCCTGGATTTCGACATTGGAATGAACTTTTTCGAATGGCATGCGCCAGTTCCGAAAGCCCATGAAATGGGTATTTTCCAGCGGGCCCTGAAGTTCTTGCTGAACATCCAGCAGGGCGCCCCCGCGCGGCGTTTGAACTGGACCATGACCGTAAACCCGCTGCTGGATACCAGCCCGGAAAACTACCACAAGTGGGGCATCCAAAAGACCACGCTGACGCCCGAAAACATCGCCCACAAGCAGCATCTGCGGGTCGAGTTGCAAACCTTCTTCCGACTGCCGCGCTCCAATGCGCTGGTGTTCCCGATCCGCTGCTATCTGTGCAGTTTTCAGGATCTGATGACGGTGCCGAAATGGGGTCGCCGCCTGCACCGGGTTATTCGTGACCTGCCCGAAGAACTGGCCACATACAAAGGGTTCATTGATAACAGGCCGATGATGCTGGATTACCTCAGCCGGTTTGACGACGGGCTTCCGACCTCACCCGGAATCTGGCCGGATCTGGAAACAGAACCGCCACTGGCGAAGTAGCGGGTGTCATGGCTAGTGTTGAAACTCTGGACAAGGCCCTCTGGAGCGTAGCAGAGGACGACTCTGCTATGTATGACGCGCTTGCTCTGGTGCGGGCGTCTTTTCACTATATGAACGCACGCATCAACCCACCATCATCAATCCACCATCTGACGGTGGAAGGGATGCAAGAGCATTGCCGGGATGGTGGGGAAATCTGGGCTGTCGGCCGACCGTTATTTGGGTGCATGTTCCTGAAACCCAGAGGCGAGAGCCTGTATTTGAGCAAGCTTGCAGTGCAAGACGGGATGCGTGGACAAGGCGTTGGCCGGGCCCTGGTCGATCATGCAGAAAGTCGGGCGCTTTCCCTTGGGCTTCCAGCATTGGAGTTGGAAACACGCGTGGAGCTGACCGAGAACCACCGGGTATTTTCAAGGTTTGGGTTTACGATCGTAGCTACGGGTACGCACGCCGGATTTGATCAACCCACGGAGTTTGTTTTACGCAAGCCTATCAGTTTGCCTGCGGATAACTGATCACAGAGATGTAGCGCGCGGGCAAACTAACCAACCGTTCCGGCCCGTGCGGTGCATCGGCGTCAAAAAACAGCGTATCGCCAGGCCTGAGTGGATAAATCTGATCCCCGTGGCGATAATCAACCTCGCCTTCCAACATATAGATCGTTTCGATACCGCCATGTTGGAACGTCGGGAAAACGTCGGACTCGGCTGTCAACGTGATCAAGTAGGGTTCGACGATCACTCCAGATCCATTGGCACCGATATGGCCCAACAGGTTGTATTGGTGGTTGGCACGCGTGCCCTCGCGTTCCAGTTCCACACCCTCACCGGCTTTTGTGTGAACGGCTTCCCTGCGTTCTTCGAACTGCCGAAAAAAGCTTGTCAGCGGCACCGACAAGGCATCGGCTAGCAATTGCAGTGTGGTTAACGACGGCGACGTATTGCCGTTTTCGATCTTTGACAGCATACCAATCGACAATCCGGTCAGTTGGGCCAAATCCGCGACGGTGATGTTTTGCTGCTTACGAAAGGCACGTACTTCGCGACCGATGGCAACTTCGAGTACTTTTTCACGTTCGCCTGTCCGAACGGAATGAGGGTCCTGCGTCAGATTTGCCACCACTTCTGTATCGCGTTTTTTCAATTTCATAGGTCCAATGCATTGCTACACGTGTCCGAACTGGTTCTGCAAGCAGGTGCAAGGCATTCCCCTTGCCAATTCGATTTATCTTAGCACCAGTTTTTCCTGATAGTAAAATAATCATGCTGACAGACAAATTATCGGAGCTTGGATTCCTGGCTGTCGGCTAGCTAGCTGACCGTGGTCTTCAAGTTGCTGACTGCAACAAACGAGAGAGACACGACACAGTCGGCATAGGCTTGATCAGCTCGGTTGCCGGTCTTGTAGCCTGACGTCGTCAAACCGACCGGCTCAACCCGTTCGCTGTTTATAGTAGGTGTCTTTGTGAACGATCAGCCCGTCGCGGTAGGTCAGGATATCTACACTCAAAAACTCTTCCTTGGATCCATCTTTATGCGTGGCCGTGCGCCGATACTCGCAGTACGCCTTGTTGCCCGCCAGAGCGCAATCCAGCGTCTCCCAATGCACATTCTCGACTTTCTCAAAAAGTCCCGCGAACACGCTGCGGATTGTCTCGGCGCCCTCAAATCGCACACCGTGCGGTTCTGTGCCGACCGCGTGATCGAAAGTCGCATCATCGGCGAAATGCTTCATTACAGCGTCGATGTCATTTGCGTTGAAAGCGTCGCCCACGGAGTCAACGAGGTCTCGGGTCAGAGCAGTCATAGGTTTGGTCCTTTTCCCTGAAGCATGTGACAGGCATAACTAAAGAACGGGCTTGTCGGATCGACGAGCACGTTCAATTCGTCGAAATGATCGACATCGGGCACCGTATAAAGGCCAACGGATCGCTTCGCGCCCCCATAGGCCTGCACATACATACATGCCTGACGGTGAAATTCATCCGTCTCGGCGCCGCCGACCACAACCAGCTGTGGTGCGTTGGTGACCGGTGGATGGTTGACCATCGGGCTCTCAGCCTCAGCCTCGGCCGGGTCCATCCGAATGCCCGCATTCAGGGCTTCGGTCAGGCGCACAGGTTCCAGGTAACTGAGGGGTGAGACAGGGATGCCCGCCTTGATCAGGTCGCTTGGCAAATCCGCCCCAAAGGCAGGCCAATCGGTCGCCATCATCATCTGGGTGATATGGCCCCCCGCAGAATGCCCCATCACGGTTATGCGGTGGCGGTTGATCCCCAGGTCGCTTGCGTTCTGCCAGATAAACGCCATCGCCTCACGTGCTTCTTGCGATATCCGTGTGATTGTGACGGAAGGACACAGATCATAGCCCACGATAACGACATTGACATCGGCGGCGGCGAATGGCGTTGCAATGAAGCTGTAGATGGATTTGTCGCCGCGTTGCCAATACCCGCCATGAAAATAGACCAGTGTCGGGGCCGACGCGTTGCCACAACGGAACACATCCAGTTTCTGGTTGGCACCATCGCCGTAGCGTATGTCCAGGCTGCAATCGAGCATGTTGCGCGCGGCTTCACTATCGGCACTCCACCCCGGAATGACCGTCTCTTCATAATCCGGCCGACCGGCGCGCAGGTTGTATTGCTCATCGAACTCAGCAGGCGTGAACCGGGTGTGATAAGTCAGATGATCGCTCATCCCAAAGCCTCCGGTTGTGACGCGCTGAAAAAGCTGCCGCGGCAATAGACAAGAGGTGGAACAGGCGTATGTATGTAGCTTGTGACGCGGCCCAAAAGGATTTCGTGATCACCCGCATCCATGCGGCCGTGCACCTTACAATCCAGATGCGCCGAAACGCCCGGCAGGATCGGGGCCGCATGACCTGTGGCCCAGTCGGTGTCGGTAAACCGGTTCTCCACATCGCTGGCGAAATGCAGTGCCAGCATCTGTTGATCCGCGGACAGGATGTTCACTGCAAAGTGGTTGGACCCTGTCAGGGTTGGGAACACGCGACCGGATTTCGCAACACAGACTGAAATCACCGGCGGCTCGAGTGACACCGACGTAAAGGAATTGGCGGTCAGGCCCCAGGGCTGATGATCAGTATCAAAGGCTGTCACGATGGTGACACCCGTCGGAAAAGACCCAAGCGCGCGCCGATAGTCGCGGATATCCATTAGACCACTCCTTCACTTGCGCAGGCTTTTTCCAAGGCTGCCCACTCATCCGGATTCGTTCCGAAATGGCGCATTACATGATCCTGATAGGAAGGGCGTTCCACCAATCGCTGGTACCACGCATACACGTTTGGTAGCGCAGGGCGTTCAACGCCCACGTTGAAGTAGCGAAAAGCAATGCAGCCAAGAGGGATGTCACCCATGGTAAATGCGTCACCACACACAAACGGCTGGTTGGCCAGATGCCCGTCCAGAATGGTCAGAGCCTCGTGCGCCTGATCACGCAGTTCGGCGATTTTTGCGATATCTCGCTGATCGGGTTGCGTGCGCACAGTGGCAAAGAAGAGGTAAATCACGGGCGAGAACGCACGGCTCGCCGACCACTCCATCCATTGATCAGCAAGCGCACGGGTCCGGAGGTCGGACGGGCTGAGCGTGCCAGCACCATAACGGTCACACAGGTAGCGCACGATCGAGAGGCTCTCCCACAAAGGAAAGTCGCCATCGCGGATCGCGGGGATCATGCGATTGGGATTGAGTTTCGCATAGGCCTCGGTATCTAGTTTGCCAAAGCTCCCGCCGGCCAATTGAAGGGTGTAGTCCAACCCCAGTTCGTTTGCGGTCCAGATCACCGGGATCACGTTGGACGAATACGGGCGTCCCCAGATTTCAAGCATGTTGCAGCACCCGTTTTTCTGCGATCGACTGTGTGCCGAACTTCGGCACGACATGCTCGAACAGACGGCCCCAGCTTGCGAGGATCTTCTCGTAGGGCACGCCGGTGTACTGCTGCATCAACATCAGATGATCAAGGCCGATGGTCTCCTGCTTCTCGGCAAAACGCTCTGCCACATAGGCTGCATCGCCAACCACGATGATCCCACGCTTGTTAAGGAAGTCGAACCAGTCCATCGCCTCATCCTCGGGTGTCATCTCTTCACCGACATCAAGATAGCCATGTTTGGTCCATTCTCCTGCTGGGCGCGAGCCACCGAGGAATTC
This sequence comes from uncultured Ruegeria sp., assembly GCF_947504215.1. Classification (GTDB taxonomy): domain Bacteria; phylum Pseudomonadota; class Alphaproteobacteria; order Rhodobacterales; family Rhodobacteraceae; genus Ruegeria. The sequence continues at coordinate 201,967 of NZ_CANNGO010000007.1, forward strand.
ATAATAGGCATTTATGGCGGGACGGATCGTTTCAACTGCTTCGTCCATGCTCTCTCCCACATAGAATGCTGTGCATACGCCCACACCCTCACCCAGTTTCACGTCGCGCCCTTCGCGCTGTGACAAGGCTTCGCGGTAAGGCTCCCAGCAAGCGAGTGTGCGTTTGGGCCCAGAGGACATGGAAATCACGCCCCAGCCTTTCTCTCCAGCAAGTTTGAAGGTGGGTGGCGCGTTGGACATCAACCAAACTGGCGGGTGGCCGCTCTGATAGGGTCGCGGATGCAAATACATCGCTTTGTATTCGCCATCGTCCGTGTGATAGAGCGGATCAAGCGGTTCAAAAAAGCGGTTGGTCTCTGTCCAGCCGGGGACCGGAAACTGATAGAATTCGCCCTTGTGAGTAAACGCTTCATTCGTCCAGGCCTTCAGAATAACCTCAAGGCTTTCCTGATACAGACGCATCACCTTGTCATTGTCCCGGCGATCCGCATCCTTGTTGAACTGCAGGGTCGCGCGTTCGTTTATGCCCTTCGCTACGCCAAAATCCACGCGGCCGAGGGTCATGTTGTCCAGCATCGCCACATCTTCCGCCACGCGCAGCGGATGCCAGTCGGGTAAAACAATCGGCGCCGTCCCTACCCGCAGCTTTTTGCAATGCGCCGCAACATGGGTGCACATCTGGATCGGATTGGGCGGGGCATTCATATAGCCGTTATGGGCAAAGTGATGTTCGGTGAACCATGCGGTCGTAAACCCGGCCTGCTCGGCCAGTGCGCATTGTTCGATGATCATTTCGAGTGTGCGAGTCCAGGGAATCGTCTCTCCGGGGCTGAAATTCGCGATCAAATCAAAGCGCATGACGTCCTCCCAAACAGTCGCGGTTGGTTGAATATTTCCTCATTTTTAAACTAGATTGAATTTTGCTCGAAAAATCAACCTGAATCTTCTATATCGACAATATGGATACAGACCTTTCGCAGACGGATGCCGGGCAGCTTGGCAGCGAAATCCGGGAAGTGCGCAAAGCACGCGGGCTTACACTGAATGATCTTTCGGCCGCTGTGTCATGTTCCACGGCCTACCTCAGTCGGATCGAGCTTGGCTCGGCGAAGGTATCATCAGATCTTTTGCAAGAAATCAGTGCGGCCCTTTCGGTTGACCCCAACTGGTTCTTTCCCAAACAATCGGGAAACGGTCCACTCGAGCGAAAGCACGTCGTCCGCAGCGAAAACCGTCGGGCATTGTCGGGGATGTATACACGGACCGCCGAAGAACTCGGCTTCGAAGATGAACTGCTTTCAAGCACATTGTCAGGTCAATGCTATCTGATCCTGTCTCGTTTTCGCCCAGGCGCAGGCACACCACCTGACCCCCTGGAGGGCTACACATTCGAGGGCGAGCAACATGCAATTGTTTTGACCGGAGAAGTCGAACTGCGCCTTGGCGAAGAGATCATAGTCCTGCGCGAAGGCGACAGCTTTTCCTACCCTTCCATGATCGCGCATCGGTTTCGAAACCGTACCAAGAAGGAGGCGACAATGGTTTGGGCGATGTCGCCAATCAGGATCAGCTGGTGAGGAATTCAGAATTCTAACGCGACTCAAAACGGATCGGCGCGGTCAACACGCACGCAGGACTCAGGTTAGCCCAAGCGTGAAGTTTGCGATACACCTGACCAATAGGCCCAGCTTGGCTTTTCAGGCATCCGATTGAGATAAGAATCACCTGATTCAAAGGCTGCTAATGCTTGGCGACACTGGCATGAGATACGTTCCGGGCGATCCAACGGAAAGAACTAAGCACAAAAGCAAGATGCAATCTGACGTTGAATCGCGTCACCCCCAAGCACAAGTTAAGAAAGAGCGGCAACTGTGGTCAGAATCCGCCTCAAACATGTCCATAAATGGGGGGAAATAAGGCAATTTTAAGTACTTCCCCAGCGGCCTTGACTGAACTTCCAGTAAACAGCTACGTGATTAACAAATCATGAGGGTTGCTTCAGTTTTTTGAAATTCCTCTCAGTGAAATGAAGAACAATAATCTAGAGTTTGAGGGTAGGAAAATGTTTAATCAGGTCCTGAAAAATGCTTCTGGTGCGTTGATGTTTTCCGTTGCGACCATGGCAAATGCTGAAACTGTTCAGTTGAACAGTTTGGATGGTGGAATGACGCTAACCGGAGAGCTTATTGACTTCGATGGTGCCAACTACGAGCTCCGAACAGTGGTAGGTACAATTTCAGTCGACGCCTTCAAAGTCGAATGCATCGGCGAGGCTTGCCCCGACCGGAACGAAGGTCCGGTGGAATATGGTATTTCTGGCTCTTCTCGCTTGGTGGACGTTCTTTTTGCCGATCTCACCGTGCAATTCGGAGAGGAAATCGGCGGCGCCGCATTACGTTCTCAGGAAGAAGGCGTCGATAAACTTCTGCTTCGCAACGAACTAGGCGAGTTTTTGGCCGAAGTCTCCTTGATGGGTGGTGATTCCACCGACGGTATTAAGCAGCTGGTCGATGGAAACTCAGCACTGGCTGTGGCCACACGCCCTGCTCAACCCGACGAGCTTGCGAGCGCATCGCAGGCCGGGCTTGGGGATATGACCACAACTGAAAACCAGAAGATTTTTGCGCTGGATGGCTTGGTTGTCATTACATCACAAAGTAACCCTTTGCGGGCAATCGCCGAGCAGGATCTAGCGCGGATATTCTCCGGAGCCATTTCAAATTGGAACCAGATTGGTGGGCCCGATGCCCCGATCCAGCTATACATGCGCGCGCCTGACAGCGGAACTGGGTTGGTTTTCAGTGACCTGATCATGAATCCCGCCGGGGCAACTTACTCGAACGAGATGAGCCTCTTTGAAACAGACACAGAATTGGCAGCGGCGGTTGCTGCTGATCCACTTGGTATAGGGATTACCAGCCTAGCAAGTGCCGATGAAGCCAAGGTTCTCGCAATTCGCGGTGTTTGTGGCATCCAGGTTCCTGCGACCCCATTCACCATCAAAACAGAAGAATACCCGCTAAGCCGGCGCTTGTATGCTTATACCGGCGACACGGTGCCAGCACAGTTGAGCCGTTTCATGCAATTCCTCGAAAGCGAAAAAGCGCAAGAGACAATTGATGCTTCGGGGTTTGTGTCGCTTGGTGAATCCCTGCAAGGCCCGAATGAACAGGGGTTACGGTATCTTGGCGCAGTTATGCCAACTGATGCAGAGGTCACTCTGAAGCAGTTGCGGGAAATGTCGGCTGAGCTGTCCGGTGCCGATCGTAGCTCAATCACCTTTCGTTTTGCCTTCGGATCTTCCCGTCTGGATTCCCGTGCACAGGACGACATAACGCGTCTTGCTTCTTTGCTTGCCAAGGAAGAAACCACAAACAAGGAGCTTCTGCTGATCGGATACACGGACTCTGTAGGAGCGGGTAAATCCAATCGTTCGCTCAGCCAGCAGCGTGCCAAACAGGTCAACGACGCTTTGTTGCAAGCAGCGCCTGCCAACAGCCTGGATGGGTTGACGATCCGCACGCTGGGCTATGGTGAGATCTCGCCGCTAAGCTGCAATGACACCGAGAATGGCCGCCGGATCAATCGCCGTGTGGAAGTTTGGCTACGGGACATCGTCGCGACATCCCAATAGCGAGGCACCAACTCAGCTTCGAAACAGGGATACACCGGTCAGTGACCAAGACGATAATTCAATGGAGTAACGTAGTATGAGAATGCTCGCAATTTTGGCCAATGTTTTCCTACTGCACCTGTCAGGGACGGCTGTCGCACAGGAAGAGCCGTATAACACCGCTGTAGAAAGTTGGTTAAACGGCAGCGAGGCCGAAGGCCTGCAGGGTCTGTCGGAAGCGGCCAGTCAGGGGAACAGTTCGGCGCAGATGATCCTCGGTCAGATTGATCGCGACACGGTACCGGGTGGGTTTTCCGACTATTTGATTGACCATCCGGGACGCGACCAACTTCTGCGCGCGCCGGATCCCGACAAGGGAACCGTAAACTGGTTGCTTGCTCTGAGCGACCCTGCCCTGAAAGCAAACGGTGAGGCCGTCTTTGGGTATCGGGTTGGTCGCCAGCCGATAAACAACGCGATAGCGTTGCAATCTCATGGTGAGGTTGAAGGTGCTGAGTATGTATTGTGGAATACACTGAACAACGGCCGTTTTGACTTGATCAATTCCATGCCTGCAGAAAACTACGGCCTGTCCGAAGCTGGTTTTCTCAAGTGGATCGAAGCCTATATGGCGCGGGAAAACAAGGCAATCACGATGCGCGCCTTTGTGGAAGAGGCCAATCCCAAGCGGGTCTCAGGGTTGTTGGGTCTGAAACGGCTGGCGCGGCTGCTGAATCTCAATCAGCATTTTTCCGACGAAGCAAACCAGTTCACGACGGTTATGCTTGGCCGCGGCTCGGATTTGCCGGAAAGTGTCAATTTGGTTCGCTTGAACGAAAACATTTCCCGCATCAGTGAAACCGATAGTTACCTGAATATTGTCAAGCGCTACTGTGAGTCATGTGAAGGAGACACCGTTGACTACGATTGCGTGGTGCAGGCTTTGGAAATTGCAGGAGGCTATAAGACTTTGATGTCGATCCGTACCCCTGTTGAGACCTCGATTGATCAGGCCACATTCATGAATTCTAAACGCCCGGTCGAAATCTTCTCGCAGTTGGTGAACAATATGCGCCGCTATTACTCTCGCGACATTCGGTCATCCTGTATCGCCGCCAATCTAAAAGCCAAACTGTAGCAGGCCGCTGAAACGACGAGGCTTGTTCGGGTCATCATATGTTCGCAGACACCGGGAACCTTTGCCTGATCAACTCATCCGTGCAATGGTTCCGGATCCGGTAAATTAGGAGTTAAACGTTCGTATGTCCTGACATCTCTACGCTGACCAACTTGGATTCAACAAAGTGTCTTCTGGAAATCATGGTTTGAACAGATTCGCTTAAAGATTGTGTTTAACAGAGAAGCTTTCTTGTGATCGGAATTTGAGTAATTCCTGATGCGATAAAGGATGAAAAACGGACGGGACGAGGCATGGGCAACGTAATGAAACTTGTAACCACTGGTCATGAAGATACAGGTCAGATGACCGGAGCCTCTTCAGCGGATGACCTCCCTGCAGGTACCGAGCTGTTGCATGGCCAGTATAAGATTGATCACTATCTGAACAGCGGCGGCTTCGGTATCACTTATCTGGCCTCTGACAGCCTCAACCGCAAGGTGGTGATCAAAGAGTGCTTTCCGGCCATGTTCGCCCGCCGGCAAAACGTGTTGGTGCAGGCACGTGTTCAAAAGCACAAGGAAGATCTTCGCCAGATTGTACGGCATTTCATCCAAGAGGCGCAGCGCCTTGCAAGTATGGATCATCCCAATATCGTTGGCGTACACCAAGTCTTTGAGGACAACGACACTGCCTATATGGCGTTAGATTTCATCGAAGGCCCGGATCTTCTAGACGCAATCGAAGACACCGACACACGGCTGGACGAAGCCGACGTTATGTCGATCCTACGACAAATTCTGGATGCGGTAGCATATATGCACAAGCAGGGGATGCTGCATCGGGACATCTCGCCAGACAACATCCTGATCGGACCGGACAAGATACCTGTCTTGATTGATTTCGGTGCCGCACGTGAGCAGGCCAGAAAAACAAACCGTGTTCTGTCCGCCCTGCGCGCAGTCAAGGACGGCTATTCACCACAGGAATTTTACGTAACTGACGGCGTTCAGGGACCGTTTAGCGACCTCTATGCCTTGGCGGCATCATTCTATCATGTGATCACCGGAGAGCGTGCACCAGATAGCCAGACCCGGGTCTCTGCGATTGCCGAGCGGAAGCCCGATCCCTGCAAACTTCTTCAGGGGCGCTTTGACAAATATGATGACGTTTTTCTCGAGGCGCTCGACAAGGCCATGTCGGCCATGCCAAAGGATCGTTTTCAAACCGCTGATGAATGGCTTGAGGCGATAGACCACTTGGCTGAACCCCCAGCGGTAGAGCAAGATGTTAAGGTTGCTGTCTCTTCATCCGGGGGAAACAAGCGTGTTGCGATAGGCGGCGGACTGCTTGCTCTTGGAGTTGTCGGCGCCGTAGTCGGGGTTCTGGCCAGCGGAGTGTTTTCGTCAGCCCCCGAACCACAGATCACACAACAGGACATATTGGCTGCTGAAGCCGAAGCCCGGGCCCAAGCTGAGGTCGAAGCAGCGGCAGCGGCAGAAGCAATAGCAGATGCCACTGCGCGCGCCGCAGAAGCCGAAGCGCGTCTGGCCCAAGCAGAAGCGCGCGCGCAGGCAGAGACCACGGCACGCGCCCAGGCCGAAGCGGCCGCCCAGGCGGCGGCCCAAGCAGAAGCAGAAGCCCGCGCCACAGCGGCAACCGAAGCCGAAGCCCGTGCGCAGGCAGAGGCCGAAGCGGCCGCTCAGGCGGCGGCCCAAGCCGAAGCAGAAGCCCGCGCCAAAGCGGCGGTCGAAGCACAAGCACGTGCGCAAGCCGAAGTGGAGGCCGCGTCTAAAGCGGCGGCAGAGGCGCAAGCCCGAGCGCAGGCAGAGGTCGAAGCGGCCGCAAAGGCGGCGGCAGAGGCTGAGGCTGAAGCCCGCCTACAAGCTGAGCTCGAAGCGGCCGCCAAAGTGGAAGCCGAAAGCATAGCTCAGGCGAATGTCGAAGCCGAAGTTGATACAACCACACAACCCCTTCAGGATTTAGAACCAACCTCGATAGAATCGGAATGGAAGGTTCTTCTGCCTTTCGTGGCATCAGCGGACAATCCCGATACCGTGGAATACGTAACCGCCGAGGCCCCGGCATGGGTTTACGCGGGGCTACGTGTTGACGCGGTCAATGGGACCAAAATCAATGACCTAAATTCCATTAGTTACATTCTGCTTCAATCAGGGGCTACCCCTTCGCAGGAAGGCACCTTGGGTGTTACCTTGGGGCTTTCTAATCCGCGAGACGGTGTCGAAGTGCGGGAAGTTACCCTGGGTGTCGTACAAGACACGATCTTATCGAACGGTGTTATGTTTCAATCCCAACATGCCGAAAACGGTAAGTGGGTTACCAGCGTGGTTCACGTCCCAGATGATGTCGGCCCGGGCACAACTCTGAAACCAGATGATCAGCTAACAGCCTATTTTCCAACAGATGAGAGTATCGATGGACAAGACACGATTGCCGATCTTTTGCGAGCAGGATCGCGTGACGGTCAGACGGACTTCAAGTTCACTGTCAGAAGAGGTGCTTCTTTGTGGCTGGCGGATCTACACTACGAAGGTACTAACTAGGTAGTGGATGCGCGCCAGCCGGTACGGTCTCCACATCTGCTTCGCCTCCTATGCAGCGGTTTCCAAGCGAAACAACATCAGCGTTCGGACTGTCGAGCGTCATATCTCGATATTAGTGGAGTTTGGATTTCTCCGATGCGCAATGCAATTGCGCACCTTAGGCACCCCGAGACCAGATTTGTCAGTTGAATGGGGTCTGCAGTCGCTGTGCTGACAAAAGCATTAGCAAACGACGATGCCACCAAAGATCACTTCTAAGTTTTGCGACAGATCTGACCAAGCCCAGTCGGCTTCGCAAAGACGGGTTTCTTTCGACCTAGCTTAATCAGAGGATCCAGACCTTTGTCCTTCGTCGACCTCAACCCGCCAATCAGGTACATCGTTGATCAACATTAATGCAGCACGACGCAGCGTGGCGCGTATTCTCTCGACAACTGGCCCGTCCAAACCACAATCCGCTAAGGCAGCATCAAAGGTTTCAAGCCAAAGCTCTGCATCCGCTTCCCGAATGGGCACATGCGCATGAATCTCGCGCAGGTCCATGTGGCCGAACCGTTCGCGGTAATAGGCGCGGCCGCCCAGAAACCCGCTGAGAAATTCAAACTGTGCCTGTCTGGTATGATTTAGCCCGTGACCGCGAAAATGAAGCCTATGCAAAGACTGCACCGCCGGGTCAGTCTCCATCCGATCATAAAATCGCTCGACAAGAACCCGCAGTTGGCCTTCGCCGCCCAGTTGTTCCAAAGCTGATGACATATCCAGCTTCTCCAAGTCTTTACCGTCAATTATGTTGCATAACAGGAAAATAAGTTTATCAACAGTGACATGTTGGCGCGACTGATATCATTGATTGGCAACAGGTTGATCGGTTCGAAACTACCATGTGCGATGACCGCATGAGCGCTCTTTTACTTGGGTTGCTGGCAGCATTGTGCTGGGGAATTCACGATCTGTCGGTCCGATATATCAGCCAGTCCGTCAGCGTCATTGCATCGCTCATGGCCGTTTTGGTTTTCGGTGCGTTTCTGCAGTTCGCTCTGGTAGCAGCTTGGGGTGACTTCGGCCCAATGTCCGGCGTTGCGGTCTCTTTTGCGATCGCAACGGGTGGGTTTTATCTTCTGGCCGGCCTAAGCATGTATGCCGCGTTTCAGCGTGGACCGGTACGTTTGGTAGCTCCGCTTGTTGCAAGCTACCCGGTCTTGTCGGTCACGCTTGCAATATGGCGCGGATCGACGGTCAGTGTCTGGCATTGGCTAGCCGTGATTGCGATCGGTGTCGGTGTGTCCATCGTCGCCGCGCAGTCCGACGACACAGACACGACCTACCCAGCGCCCGGCCCGACGATTGCCCTGTCATTGCTTGCCGCAGTCGGGTTTGCTGCGGCTTTTGCCGTGGGTCAATATGCAACAGAGATCAGCGATGAATATACCGTGTCACTAATCGGGCGATTGACGGCAATCCTTGCGCTGGCAGCAATCGCATTCTTTTCTGGCAAGTCGATCTGGCCCGGGGTGCAGGCGTTGCCTCTGCTATGTTTGATGGGCCTGTTAGACGCGGTCGCCATTCTCAGTGTTGTAGCTGCCGGTGGATTGCCAAATGCCCAGTACGCTTCTGTCGCAGCCTCGGTTTTTGGCTTACTTACCGTCGTTCTTGCATGGGCGGTTCTGAAGGAAAACATGGCTCCACGCCAATGGCTTGGGTGTGGCGTCGCTTTTGCGGGAATTGGCTATCTCGCGATGTGAGCATCGCATCTGCATATCACTTTCCCATGTGTTTGGTGGGCCGAAATCGCACTGTTTAACAAGAACTCAATCTCACCCGGACGCACTGGTCCGACACCATGCCATGCTCCGGGACGAATGAGATCCTTGTACGATTGTAGCTGCCGCCGAATACTCCGCACATTTATATGCACCGGTGCGTCCGGAAGCAAAAGAACGGCAAACACATCGGCAGCAGCGTCAAGCTCTTTCATGTTGGCGTAGCAGTCCTCAATTGCCATGCCCTGCCCCCAAACCTGCTGATCTACAGGCATTCCCAGACGCGTTGCGCACAGCACCAAAGCGCGGGATCGGATAGCATTGGATTTTGAAGACCCAATCGAAACGATCACCATGCGTGTGTTGCGGCCTGCAATATGCCAATACCGTGATACCGCAGGATGAGAAAACATGCTGCCGCCAGTGAATTGGGCGGCGGCAGCGGCACTCACGCCGTTAGTCCTTCGGGTTCTGGTAGTTTGTTTGCGCGGCATGCTGCGGTTAGTGTGTTGGCGAGGAGGCATGCGAT
>NZ_CANNGO010000008.1 GCF_947504215.1 uncultured Ruegeria sp.
GCGTCCAGCTGTCTCTCCAACCCGTCCGGCCGTCTCCCCGACCCGTCAGCGCAGCCTCAGCAGCGCCGGTGAAGGGGTATTTACGGATTAGGTCTGAGACCTGCAACCCCCATTTTGAAAAAACTTTACTTTTCCATATGAAAGCTAACAAATGTTAATTAAATCAATAATTTAGGTTAATAATTTGGCTAAGCCGAGCTTCTAAAGCCTTAACGAACACGGCCTCTCAGGTTTGAAATGTGGCAACCAATCCTGATTCACTGATTCATTGGCACCGCTTGCTGCAAAAGAGTACCGCCCGGAGTGATCCGGGCGGCTTCGAGTCATAGGTCTGAAAGGTCTCAGGCCAAATCAAACCGGTCGGCGTTCATCACCTTGTTCCAGGCAGAAACAAAGTCGCAGACGAATTTGCCTTCTGCATCACCCTGGCCATAAACCTCGGCCAAAGCGCGCAACTGGGAATTCGAGCCAAATACCAGATCCACGCGGGTGCCGGTCCATTTGACCTGACCGCTGGTACGATCACGGCCTTCATAGACACCAGCCTCGTCGGAAGGTTTCCATTCCGTACCCATATCCAGCAGGTTTCTGAAGAAGTCCGTACTCAGCGTTCCTTCGCGATCTGTGAACACACCGTGGCGAGAACCATCGAAGTTCGCCCCCAGAACCCGCAGACCACCAACAAGAACGGTCATCTCAGGCGCAGACAGTGTCAGCAATTGTGCCTTGTCTACCAGCAGCTCTTCGGGTGACACAGTGTAGTCTGTCTTCTGGTAGTTGCGGAAGCCATCAGCGGCGGGCTCCAGCACGGCGATTGAGTCCACATCCGTTTGGTCTTGCGATGCATCGGTCCGACCCGGAGTGAACGGAACTTCAACGTCCTGGCCCCCGGCTTTGGCCGCCTGTTCGAGTGCAGCTGCGCCTGCCAGAACAATCAGGTCGGCCAGTGAGACGTTCTTGTTGCCCGCTTGCGCATCGTTAAAGGCTTTTTGCACGCCTTCCAGCGCGCCTAAGACTTTGGACAGCTTCAACGGCTCATTCACAGCCCAGTCTTTTTGCGGGGCAAGACGGATCCGGGCACCGTTGGCACCGCCGCGCATGTCCGAGCCGCGGAAGGTCGACGCCGAAGCCCAAGCTGTGGACACCAAATCCGAGACCGACAGGCCGGTCGCCAGGATCTGCTGTTTCAGCGCGGCAATATCCGCATCATCTATCAGGTCATGATCCACAGCCGGGACGTTGTCCTGCCACAACAGCTCTTCACTGGGTGCTTCAGATCCCAAGTACCGCGAGCGAGGGCCCATATCCCGATGCGTCAACTTGAACCACGCGCGGGCAAAAGCTTCGGCCAGTTGGTCGGGGTTCTCATGGAACCGTTTCGAGATCGGGCCATAGATCGGATCCAAGCGCATCGCCATGTCAGCGGTGGTCATCATGGTCTTGACCTTTTTCGAAGGATCATGTGCCGCCGGGGCCATGTCTTCTTCCTTAACGCCTACAGGCTCCCATATCCACGCGCCCGAGGGGCTTTTGGTCAGGTTCCACTCATAGCCGAAAAGAAGGTCGAAATAGCCATTGTCCCATTTAATTGGGTTAGCAGTCCATGCGCCTTCGATGCCGCTGGTGGTGGTGTCATCACCTTTACCGCTGCCGAACTTGTTGATCCAGCCCAGGCCCATCTCTTCGATGCCGGCGGCTTCGGGCTCTGCTCCGACCAGGTCAGGATCGCCTGCACCATGCGCTTTGCCAAAGGTGTGCCCACCGGCGACCAAAGCGACGGTTTCTTCGTCATTCATCGCCATTCGCGCGAATGTATCGCGGATATCGCGTCCCGAAGCCAAGACGTCCGGCTCCCCATCCGGGCCTTCTGGGTTCACATAGATCAGACCCATTTGAACCGCTGCCAGCGGGTTTTCCAAATCGCGCTCGCCGGAATAACGGCTGTTTGGGTTATCAGTTGGGGCCAGCCATTCGGTTTCGGTGCCCCAATAGATGTCTTCTTCGGGTTGCCAGATGTCCGCACGACCACCTGCGAAACCAAATGTTTTACCACCCATCGATTCAATGGCGCAGTTACCGGCGAGAATCATCAGGTCGGCCCAGGAAATCTGGTTGCCGTATTTCTGTTTGATCGGCCAAAGCAACCTACGCGCCTTGTCCAGGTTACCGTTGTCTGGCCAGCTGTTCAGGGGTGCAAACCGTTGGTTCCCGGTCGAACCACCACCACGGCCATCCGCGGTGCGATAGGTGCCAGCGCTGTGCCAAGCCATACGGATAAACAGACCGCCATAATGGCCATAGTCTGCGGGCCACCATTCCTGCGAATCTGTCATCAGCGCGTATAGATCTTCTTTCAGCGCTTTGAGGTCCAGCTTTTTGAACTCTTCCGCATAATCGAACTGCTCACCCATCGGGTTCGAAGCAGGCGCGTGCTGATGCAGTATCGAAAGCTTCAGCTGGTTTGGCCACCAATCCCGGTTTGACCGGGTGCCAGCACCATGCATCACAGGGCATCCGCCCGTGTTGGGGTTATCACTTCCGTCCATATCGATCTCCAGTCCTGGCTAAGTTCGGCTGCTTTGCGCGGTCAAATCTGTAATGAACAAGATCACAGGAAGATGTCGCTGCTGCCGAATTTCAGATCTGGGCCAATGAACCCAGGATTTGACGTTTCGGACATCAATGACTCTGCCGTCTTGCTTCCTGTTAGTTATAGCAGTTCCAAGCCATGCAAATAAGTTTTGTTTTTAGATCAAATTCATAATTTTTAGTTATTAAACTCAAGCGCAACTCTGCGGCCCCTGATTGCCGTCGATTTTGGTAACCTTGGGTCATAAGTCCAGCCCGGTGATTGCAATTTTGCTCCATTCCTTCACGTTCAATTCAGTTGAATCGTGACGTGGAGTATTTGAGCGATACCCCCGGCGCGTCACCAACGCGATCAGAGAGTTCAAACACGGATCCGATCAGGCAGGAGCATCAGGATGAAATTCGATTACGTGATCGTCGGAGGCGGGTCGGCAGGCTGCGTTCTTGCCAATCGTCTCAGCGAAGACCCGGACAAAACCGTCTGTCTTCTTGAGGCCGGTGGTGGCGGCGATAGCATCTTGATCCGAATGCCCTCGGCCGTTGTTGCAGCTCTGCCCGGGCGACCCAAGATCAACAACTGGGCTTTTGAGACGGTGCCGCAACCCGGGCTGAACGGCCGCAAGGGGTATCAGCCCCGGGGCAAGACCTTGGGCGGATCGAGCGCGATCAACGCGATGCTTTATATACGCGGGCAGCAACAGGACTATGACGGGTGGGCCGATCTGGGGTGCGAGGGCTGGGATTGGGACAGTGTGCTTCCCTATTTCAAGCGATCGGAAAACAATGAACATGGCGCAGATGACCTGCATGGCGGCGGCGGCCCCCTGCAGGTGTCTGACCAGAAAGAGCCGCGCCCGATAACGCAAGCGTTCATCGAAGCCGCCGAGCAGTTGCAGCACCGGCGCAGAGAAGATTTCAACCGAGGCGACAACGAAGGGGTGGGGCTGTATCAGGTTACCCAGTTCCATGACCCAACAAAGAATGGCGAACGGTGTTCAGCGGCGGCGGCCTATGTCTTTCCCATCATCGATCGGCCAAACCTGACGGTAATCACCCACGCCCATGCCAAAGAGCTGACCTTTGACGGCAATCGCGCGACCGGCGTTGTTTATAAAAGGAAAGGCAAGGGCCACGACATCACGGTCGACGCCAGTCGCGAGGTCCTGATCTGCGCTGGTGCGTTGATGTCACCACAATTGCTGCAACTGTCTGGTATCGGAGCGCCTGACGATCTTACGCAACATGGGATAGCCGTTCGCCATAACCTGCCCGGCGTCGGAAAGAACCTGCAGGACCATCTGGATTTCATCCTCGCCTATAGAACCAAAGACACCGATACGTTCGGCATTGGCCCGGTTGGCGCGGCGCGGTTTATGGGCCACCTGTGGCGATGGCGAAAGTCAGGGGTGTCGCTGGCGGCCACGCCCTATGCCGAAGGGGCTGCGTTTCTGAGGACTTCGCCTGAACTTGATCGACCCGACATTCAGTTGCACTTCACAATCGCTGTCGTTGATGATCACGCGCGCAAGCTGCATTACGGTTATGGGTACAGCTGCCACGTCTGCAAGCTACGCCCCGACAGCCGAGGCACAGTTGGCTTGCAAAGCGCTGATCCATTTGCCCCACCTGCCATTGATCCCGGTTACCTGTCAGATAAGCGCGATTTGGACACTCTGATCAAAGGCGCCAAGTTGATGCGCGATATTCTGGAAGCCCCCGCGTTGGCCAAATACCGGCACAAAGAGATGTTCGGGACCGACAAGATCGAAACAGATACCGATTGGGAGAGCCACATACGCGCCCGCGCCGACACGATCTATCACCCTGTGGGTACCTGCAAAATGGGCGTAGATGATATGGCCGTGGTTGATCCCCAGCTAAGGGTTCGCGGGATACAAGGCTTGAGGGTGGTCGATGCCTCAATCATGCCAACGCTGATCTCGGGGAACACCAACGCGCCCACGATTATGATCGCCGAAAAAGCCGCCGATCTGATCAAAGCAGCGGCTCAGTGAGGCTTACATTCTTACGACCCCGCCATCAGGGCCTCTAACCCGACCCTGTAATTGGGATAAAGAAGCTGAACACCCAGCTCCTCCTTGATCAGATCGTTCCGGACACGTTTATTTTCGTTGTAGAAGCTGCGCGCCATGGGGGTTAGGTCTGCCTCATCATATGGTACTGCTGGGGGCAGCGGCAGGCCCTGCAATTCGGCGGCGTAACCGATCACGTCTTGTGGCGGCACGGGCTCATCATCGCAAACATTGTAGATGGAACCGGGATTCGGGGCCATCATCGACGCCGCCAGGACCTGTGCAATGTCAGTCACATGAATCCGCGAAAACACCTGTCCCGGTTTGATGATGCGGCGTAGCCCACCACGTTTCAGTTTGGAAAACGGCCCGCGACCCGGACCATAGATGCCGGCAAGCCGAAAGATATGCACGGGCAAGCCAGGGATGCCTGACCATTGCTCTTCGGCCAACATACGCCATCGGCCCCGTTTGGCGGTTGGCGTGGGCGGAGTGGTCTCATCGACCCAATCGCCTTGATGATCCCCATAGACGGCAGTGGTCGACAAGTACCCAACCCATTTGAGCTGCCCGGCCCGCTTGGCGATCTCGTCGCCCAGCGCGGCGAGAACCGGATCTCCGTCTTCGTTTGGCGCTGTCGAGATCAACAAATGTGTCACCCCGTCCAGATCCGGCTGCTCTCCGGGCCAAATCAACGGTTCGGCCCCGGAGGTGCGAATGGCCGTTGCGCCTTCGATATCCCGAGTGGTCCCAAATATGCGCCACCCTTGCGGCGCCAGCGTACGAGACAAGGCCTGAGCGGAATAGCCATGTCCAAATGAGAAAAGCGTGTTTGTCATGCCTCCTTTGATGATCCGCCATGGAATGGGATGCAAGCGCCGCATGGACGCACTTGATTCGAATCCTCCTATGCGCCTTGATTGACGCATGAGCGACAAAACACCCGACCTGCATGCGGCCTATGCCCTCAAATCACCTGAGGACAACAAGCGCCTCTATGGTGAATGGGCTGGGGATTATGATGCCGATTTTGCAGCGCGCGAAGACTATCAGCTGCACATTCACACGGCCCGCGCTTTTGTCGCTGCCGGGGGGCAAGGCCCGGTTCTGGATGTCGGTGCAGGTACTGGCTTGTGCGGCGTCGTTCTGGCCGGGTTGGGTGTCGGACCGATTGATGCGACAGATATCAGTTCGGATATGCTGGACGTGGCAATGCGCAAAGACATCTACCGTGATACCATCGAGGCGGATCTGAACCTCGGTATCCCTGTCCCACGCGCGAGTTACTCTGGCGTCGTCTCGTCCGGCACGTTCACGCATGGCCATCTGGGGCCGGACGTGTTGCCAGCCCTGTTGCGCGTTGCACGCCCCGGCGCGCAGTTTGCCTTGTCGATCAATGCCCGCCATTTCGAAACACTGGGTTTTGCAGACGCCTTGAGCACGCTCGCGCAAGACCGGATTCGAAACCTGACCCTTCCGAAAACCCGTATCTACGGCGACCTGGCCGCCGGTGCAAACAAAGATGACACCGCCTTTGTTGCCCTTTTTGAACGGATTTAGCGTCCCTTCCAGACCGGATCGCGCTTTTCGGCAAAGGCTTTAGCGCCTTCCAGATTATCCTCGGACCCGTACAACACATCAACGGTAGCCAACTGGCGTCGCGTGATACGATTCATGATATCTTGGAACTTCGCATCCTCAGCTTCGCGCACGATTTCCTTGATAGCCGCATAGACCAACGGCGGGCCGCTTGCCAACAAGCGCGCCAATTCCCACGCTCTGTCTATCAGCTGATCCGCGGGCACGATTTCATTTACGAGGCCCCAACGATGAGCTTCGTCCGCATCGAACCAGCGTCCGGTTAGCAGCAACTCCATCGCGATGTGATACGGAACGCGTTTAGGCATTTTCACGCTGGCAGCATCAGCTACCGTGCCGGACCTGATCTCGGGCAGGGCAAAGGTGGCGTGATCAGCTGCGATAATCATATCGGCGCTCAGCGCCAGTTCTAACCCGCCCCCGCAGGCGATCCCGTTCACAGCTGCAATCACGGGTTTGTTCATATGGCGCAATTCTTGCAATCCGCCAAAACCGCCCACGCCATAGTCACCATCCACCGCATCCCCGTCTGCAGCGGCTTTCAGATCCCAGCCGGGGCAAAAGAACTTTTCTCCGGCGCCGGTCAGGATTGCCACACGCAAGTCCGGATCATCGCGAAAATCGCGGAAAACCTCACCCATGGCGCGGCTGGTAAGCAGGTCAATCGCGTTGGCTTTTGGCCGATCCAGAGTCACTTCCAAAATGGCACCGTCACGGCGGGTTTTGATCGGGGTCATGAGCTTGCCTTTCGGATCAGCGCATCCACTGCAACCGCCCCATTGGCGGTGCAGATCAGCGGGTTGATTTCAACTTCTTCGACTGTTGCCGCATTGGCAATCACATAGTTCTGCACAGCATCGACAGCGTCCAGTATCGCGTCCTTATCGGCTGCCGGTTTGCCCCTATACCCGGTAAGTAAGGGGGTGCAGGCCAAGCCGTTCATCGCTTCCTGAACAGCCCCGCGTGATGACGGGATCAGCAAAGACACGGTATCGCGTAGAATTTCGGTGAGAATGCCGCCGGCCCCAAGGGTCAGAACAAACCCATGCGCCGGATCACGGGTGACACCCACCAAAAGCTCGGCAACTGCACCATCGGCCATTTCTTCGATCAGCACCTCGTCTGTCCCGATTGCGTATGCTGCTTCGAGCAGATCGGATGCCGGTACGCCAAGTCGCACCGCGTTGTGTTCTGATTTATGCGCCAGGCCCACGCCTTTGACCGCAAAGGGACCGCTCAAGTCCAACCCGGCCTGATCCGCGTCTACAGCTTTAACAACAACGCTGCGCGGCACTGGCAAGCCAAACGCGGCCAAGGACGCTTTGGCTTCTGCTTCCGTCAGCACCTGATCGGCTGAAGCCTCTGATGGCAGCAGCACCGGTTCCGATGAGGTGGGCAACGGTCGCGCAGCAGCCTCGATGGCGGCCAGCGCTTCGTGAAGTCCGGCAAAGGGCACAACGCCGCCGTCCAACAAACGCTGTGCAATCGGTTCCGGCATCAACTCGGGCAAAGTTGCGGTCATGGCGAAGGGCCGTCCCGTTTGTTCGACACAGTTCAGTACAGCCTGCGTTGCACATTCCCAATCTGTTGGGTCCGTGTGAGGGTAGTCGACAATTGTCATGGTCAGGGCCTTGTCCGGCCCCGTCAGGCTTGACCATGCCCGGGTCATCGCATCCGTGTCGCGCCAGATATAGGTGTGGTAGTCCAACGGATTTGCCAATGCCACCATCGGGCCGAGGGCTGCGCGTAACGCGGTGCGTTGGCCTTCCGTCAAAGGTGGGAAATGCAGGTCACGTCCTTCGGCCATATCCGCAGACAGGCTCGCCTCGCCACCCGAACAGCTGATCATACCCAAACCATTTCCATCCAGGCGTCCGGTGACATGCAACAGCTTCAGACATTCCAGAAAGCTGGGGATGTCGTCCAATCGCGCGATCCCCAACCGATCCAAAAACGCCTGCGCTCCGGCGTCGCCACCCGCCAGTGAAGCCGTATGTGAAATTGTCGCGGCCTGCGCGTGATCCGAGCGGCCCATTTTCAGGGCAATGACCGGAACGCCCCGCGCGTGCGCGTTTTGGGCCAAGGCTTCCCACATCCGAAGATCACCAAAGCCTTCGATGTGAACGCCTATTGCGGTGATCCGGTCATCGTCCAACAGAGCCGAGGCAATCTCGGCCTGGTGTGTCTGCGCCTGGTTTCCGCAGGTCAGCATAAACGCCAGTGGCAACGCCCGGCGCTGCATTGTCATGTTGATAGCGATGTTCGAGCTTTGGGTCAGGATTGCAACGCCACGTTCGACTGGTTTCATGCCGTGCTGATCCGGCCAAACGGCAGTCCGGCTCAGGCCATTGATGAACCCGTAACAATTGGGACCAAGGATGGGCATATCCCCAGCGGCCGCGATCAATTGCGCCTGAAGATCGGCAGCCTGATCATCCTCGGCGCGTGCCTCAGTAAACCCCGAGGCAAAACAAACAGCCCCACCTGCACCCGCGGCGGACAGGGCCGACACTGCGGAAACGCTTGCATGCCGGTTTATTCCGACAAACGCCACGTCCGCGGCCCGAGGCAGATCTTCGATGCTTGCAAACGCCCGAATACCCCCGACCTGTTCGGCCTTGGGGTGAACCGGCCAGATATCTCCGTCAAACCCGAACTTTTGGGCCTGGGAAATCACTTCGGCACACCAGGCGCCGCCGCCAATGACGGCCAACGAGGATGGATTCAGAATGCGCCTCAACGCCATCAGGCACCCAGCGCCCGCAGCAGATCGCGGCTGATAATGTGGCGTTGAATCTCGCTGGTCCCGTCCCAAATCCGCTCGACCCGCGCATCGCGCCAAAAGCGTTCCAGCGGATAATCATCCATAAGTCCCATGCCACCGTGGACCTGAATGGCCGCATCTGTCACACGCGCAAGCATCTCTGAGGCATAAAGCTTGGCCGAAGCAATCTCACGATTTGCCGGCAACCCTTTGTCCAAGCGATCAGCCGCTGCCAGCGTCAGCAAGTCTGCGGCATCGATTTCGGTGATCATGTCGGCGATCTGGAAAGATACGCCCTGAAACTTGCCGATCTTCTGGCCGAACTGCTCGCGCGTTGCGGCATAGTCCAGCGCGTAGTCAAATGCGCGGCGGGCCCGACCAACCGACATGGCCGCGACGGTAATACGCGTGGCATACAACCATGTGTTCATCACATCGAAGCCGCCATCGACTTCGCCCAGAACCTGCGAATCCGACAAGCGACAATCGTCGAAATCCAGCACCATGTTCTTATAGCCACGGTGGCTTACCGACTTGTACCCGTCACGGATTGTGAAACCAGGCGTGCCACGGTCCACCAGAAACGCTGTGATCCGCTTTTTCGGGCCTTTGGGTGTCTGATCTTCGCCTGTCGCAATGAAGACAATGATGAAATCCGCGTGTTCAGCACCCGAGATGAAATGCTTGGTCCCGTTGACCACCCAATCACCGCCATCTCGCACCGCCGCGCATTTCATGCCGCGCACATCGGATCCCGCGCCGGGCTCGGTCATGGCCAACGCGTCCATCTTTTCCCCGCGCACCGCCGGCATCAGATACCGCTCGACCTGATCGCCCTCGCAGGCCATCAGAATGTTTTGTGGGCGCCCAAAGAAATGGTTCAACGCCATCGAGCCGCGTCCCAATTCCCGCTCGACCAGCGCGAATTCCAGATGGTTCAGGCCGGCACAACCAACGCTTTCGGGAAAATTGCAGGCGTAAAAGCCCAACTCGATGGTCTTGCGCTTGATCTCATCCGCGATGTCTTGCGGCACTTCGCCAGTGCGTTCGACCAGTTCCTCATGCGGGTAGATCTCGTTTTCGACAAAACTGCGAACGGTCGAAGCGATCATCTCCTGTTCGTCGGACAAGCCATATTGCATCTGAATTCTCCACATCTGGGCGTGCCCATATCGTGACTGGGATTGAACCGAGTAGCATGCTGGAATAGACATTCATCATGCAGAAATGGAAAAAATCCCCCCCTACACCACAGCAAATCGGTGTGCTTCTGTTCGACGGGTTTTCGAACCATTGTCTCGCCAACACGGTCGAGCCATTGCGCGCTGCCAACATGCTGTCAGCGCGTCGTCTGTATGATTGGAAGTTTCTGTCGTTGTCTGCTGGGCCTGTGACCTCATCCTCGGGTTTGCAAGTCGCTCCGCATGGAACGCTTCAAACGTCCGACGGTAACATGTTGATGGTGATGCCATCATATGGCTTCCACATGCACGGCGGATGGCAAACTCTAGCTGGGCTGAGAGCGGCCGCCGACCGTTTCGATACACTCGTTGGGTTGGACACCGGAAGCTGGTTGCTTGCGCTTGCAGGTCTGCTGGACGGGCGCCGCGCAACTATTCACTGGGAGGAACTTACAGGGTTCACCGAACGTTTCCCAGAAGTGGATGCCGTCCGTGAGCGATACGTTGTCGACCGCGACCGCATCACCTGTTCCGGCGCGATGGCAGCTTTTGATCTGGTCCTTCATCTTATTGGGCAGGATCAGGGACAGGCGTTGGCGCTTGAAGTGGAACAGTTGTTCATGATCCGTGGTTCCGCTCGGTCCCACGCAGGCGGCGCGGGTGCGACCATCGGCTATGTTAACAAAGCGCTGGCATTGATGCAGGAACATCTGGAAGCGCCTTTGCCTATATCGGAAATTGCAAACCGGGTCGGTCGGTCGCAAAAAGCCCTTTCCGTGCGAATGCAGGCAGAGCTGGGCGCTGGCCCGGCCCAGGTTTACCGGCGTCTCAGGCTGAATCTGGCCCGCAAACTGGTGGCCGAAACCGACCTGACTGTCGGCGAGGTTGCGCTGCGCGCCGGGTATGACGACCCCAGCGCTTTGACCCGTGCGTTCAAAACAGAATTCGGGGTTACTCCACGCACATTGCGGGCACGCTAGGTATACATCTGCTTTTTGTAGGCCCGCGTGCGGGTTGTCGCCTCGGCCGAGCCATCGTGATAGGTGCCGAACCACTTATCGAACGGGATTTCGGACGTTCCGTAATTGCACTCGAAATACCGATGATGAAGCTGGTGAAAGAAATCCCCTGCACGCGCCGCATCCATATCCCCGGCCCTCAGCTTTTCGAACCCGGAATGGGATAGAATCGGGCTGACCTGCTGGAAGTAGGCATGAAACAGCAGATGCAGCGGATGCGACGGCACGATCAAGTGGATGAAGTATGTTGTGAAATACAGGAAATTCTCGAACCAATGGTTCGAAATCCCTGACCACGGGCCGATATTGACGTTGCGGTGATGCACGGCGTGGACATGTTTGTAGAGTTTCGGGTGATGCTCCAGCCGGTGCACCCAATAGAAATGCAGCCCAGACCACATGGGGATGAACAGCATCCAGATCACAAACCAGACCGGAGCGCTGGCCCAGGTGATGGTTGGGACATAGCCGTTGGCCATCGCCCAGTAGATCACCCACTGATAGACGGTTGCCACCGTCATGGCGCTGCCGAGCGTCCACCAGATATTGTCCAGCACCTGATTGCGGAACGTGAAAGTGCCATTGTCGCGGATCAGATCTCGGCGGTCGAACTTTTTGTACATGCCCTGGCCTTTGCGCATGTACAGCCACCAATGCAGGCCACCTGCAACAAGAATTTGGGGCGCCATATTCAGCAACCAAATGCGAAACATCCAGCCCGGCTTAAAGCTCTGCATCGACTCTAATGCAGGGAAAAAGAACATATAGGCCGCCAAGGCCAGCACCATGCACAACGTCAAGGCCGTGATCTGCAGCCATGCGCCGCTGTACCACTTCAGCACAGCCGCAGGGCGTGGCGGCCAAGTGAACAGAGGGTTCAAGTTCACTGGTTCTTCGGGGCGGTAATTCCAGCGGGCGGCTTCGGGGTCCTGAGCGGTGTCGGTCATGGCAGTCACTCTGTGGCTGTGGTCAGGTTGCGTAATCCGATCCTTCGGTATCCAGCATCGCCTTGATCTCACGCAGATGCGCCTGGGCCTGGTCTGGATACTCGTCCAGTTCTTGCGCGGTTTTCTCGGCAATCTCATCCGACAGCACGCGCAGCGGCTGGCCGGTCTGAAGCGCACGGATGTAGGTTTCGGCGGCACGTTCAAAATAGTAGAGTCTGTTAAAGGCATCTGCGGAGTCACTGCCAATAATCAGAACGCCATGGTTGCCCATGATCATGACCTTCTTTTTCGGGTCGGACAGCATCGAGGCACAGCGTTCACCTTCGCTTTCAAAGGCCAGCCCGCCGAATTCTTCGTCAACAACGTAGCGATCGTAGAAGGTCGCGGTGTTCTGATCGATTGGTGGCAAGGTGCTGTCCGCCAGCGAGGCCAAAACAGTTGCAAAGATCGAATGCACATGAATGACACAGCGCGCATGAGGACAATGGCGGTGAATCGATCCATGTAATCCCCAGGCCGTTGGATCCGGCGCGCCTGGTTGAGCCATGACCTCCGAATCTTTGGCATCCAGCAGCAATAGGTCCGAGGCCCGGATGCGGGCGAAGTGCATCTGATTGGGGTTCATCAAGAACTGCGTACCGTCGTCATTCACCGCAAGGCTGAAATGGTTGGCCACGCCCTCATGCATGTTCAGACGTTCTGTCCAGCGAAAGGCGGCTGCCAAATCCACACGCTCGGACCAATGGTCGATATTGGGACGAAGGCTCGCGACACGCATGGCAGGGCTCCTTTGGCAACTTGCGTTCCTAAAACCGTGCCTCTGGTCAACAGATTTGACCAACGAAAAAAACGCAACTATCCCATTAGCTGAACTTATGCCGAGGTTATAACGATGCAGAAACCGCTTCCGCCCCTAGGTTGGCTACGCACGTTCGAGGCCGCCGCGCGGAACCTGTCCTTCACCGGCGCAGCCCGAGATCTGAACATGACGCAGAGCGCTGTCAGCCAGCAGATCAAGTCGCTGGAAGGCCATCTTGGGCAACCCTTGTTCTTACGGCGACCCAAAGCACTTGAGCTGACAGAGGCGGGTATCACCTATCTGCCTGTTGTGCGCGAGGCGTTCCGGACACTGGTGCGGGGTACACAAGCCATCACTGGCGCGCAACAGGATGCGGTTCAGGTGCAGTGTAACATAAGCTTCGCAGTAAACTGGTTGGCCCCACGCCTGCCTGCCTTTCGGACCG
Organism: uncultured Ruegeria sp.; assembly: GCF_947504215.1. Lineage (GTDB taxonomy): Bacteria > Pseudomonadota > Alphaproteobacteria > Rhodobacterales > Rhodobacteraceae > Ruegeria. The sequence goes on from NZ_CANNGO010000008.1 coordinate 13,377, forward strand.
AATATCCGGAAGTGCGGCTCAATATCTTTACCGAGCTATGGGAGCCGCGCGAAATGGCCGACGGTGCGGCAGTCGAAATCCGGTTCTCTCTGCGGCCAGCCGATACGGTGCGAACAGAGTTGCTGCGCACCGAGCACTATTACCCGGTCTGCGCGCCTGGCTTTGAGGTTTCATTTGACAGCTTGCAGCAGCAACCCCTGTTCGACTGTTCAAACCTGTTGTCGAATTGGCCTAGTTGGGCTGAAGAACAGGGCCTAATATGGGAAAATCCGCCGATAACCTACGCGACAACCTATCTGGTTTGCCTATCGGTCGCCATGGCCGGAGGTGGCCTTTGCCTTGCCCATGATGCCATCGCGCGCCACCTTATTGATCAGGGTTTGTTGGTGGCCCCGTTTGAACATCGCGCACCGATGCCTGAGGCATATTATATGCTCTTGTCCCCTCAGGCAGAAGAAACGCCCGGTGCGGTTGCCTTTGCAGATTGGGTACGACGCGAGATCGAATTGGACCGGGTTGCCTGATCAAGGCAAGTTGGTCTCCCGCCCATTGTCGCTGCCCCGTCGGGGCACCACCTCTGGTTGGGCCGGGCAGCGCTGGCGCGCTGCGGATGCATCGGCCGCGCTGGGCTGTGCCAAAGGTTTGTGATGATTTGATGATACGAAAATACCGGGGTTGCACCTGACCGCGCATTCAGGAAAGTTGAGCCATGGAATACACGCCTTTCCCAAGTTGGCCCGATGTCGCCCCTCGTTTGATCGCAGTTGCAGCCGGACGCGACGCTGCGGATATGGTTATTCGCGGCGGCATTTGGGTGAACGTTCACAGTCGGGAGCTGTTGCCCGACCACTCTGTCGCGATTGCAGAGGGGCGCATCGCCTTTGTGGGGCCCGATGCCGACCATTGCACCGGACCGGATACACAGATCATCGACGCGCAAGGGCGCTATATTCTTCCGGGCCTGTGCGATGCGCATATGCATATCGAATCCGGCATGCTGACGCCCGCGGAGTTTGCAGCGGCGGTCATACCGCATGGCACGACGTCTATGTTTACCGACCCGCATGAGATCGCCAATGTGTTGGGTCTGGACGGTGTCCGCATGATGCATGACGAAGCGATGATGCAGCCGGTCAATATCTTCACCCAGATGCCGTCTTGCGCACCGTCTGCGCCCGGGCTGGAAACCACAGGATATGAAATCACGCCCGAGGATGTGGCCGAAGCGATGTCCTGGCCGGGGATCATCGGGCTGGGCGAGATGATGAATTTCCCCGGGGTGGTCCATGGTGACCCGAAGATGCTGGCAGAGATTGCCGCTACCCAGCGGGCAGGAAAGACAGTCGGCGGACACTATGCATCCCCTGATTTAGGGTCTAGTTTTGCCGCTTATGTTGCAGGCGGCCCCGCCGATGATCACGAAGGTACTTGTGAGGCAGATGCAATCGCCCGGGTGCGTCAAGGGATGCGGTCGATGATGCGGCTGGGCTCGGCCTGGTATGATGTGGAAAGTCAGATCACCGCGGTGACAGAAAAGGGTTTGGATCCGCGAAATTTCATTTTGTGCACGGATGATTGCCACTCTGCCACTTTGGTCAACGATGGGCATATGAACCGCGTGGTGCGCCATGCGATTGCCTGCGGATGCGATCCGCTGATTGCCCTGCAGATGGCGACGATCAACACCGCCACTCATTTCGGGCTGGAGCGTGAGATCGGCTCGGTCACACCGGGGCGTCGTGCCGATGTGATTCTTAGTTCGGATCTAACCAAGCTGCCCATCGAAACAGTCATCGCGCGCGGTCAGGTTGTGGCCGAGTATGGCGAGATATCAGTAGATTGCCCTCATCTGAACTGGCCGGACACTGCCCGCAACACCGTCCATCTGGGCCACGCTCTGACCGAAACCGACTTTGAGATCGCCGCGCCCGCTGGTGCGAACCGAGTGCAGGCCAATGTGATTGGCGTCGTCGAAAACCAAGCACCAACCAAAGCGCTGAAGGTCGAACTGCCCATAATCGGCGGGTTGGTCGAGGCCGAAGACGGAGTGTGCCAGATCGCGCTGGTGGAACGCCATCAGGCGACTGGCGGGGTCACCAACGCCTTTGTCTCGGGGTTCGGGTATAAGGGTAAGATGGCCATGGCCTCGACCGTCGCACATGACAGCCACCATATGATTGTCGTGGGCACTGATCGCGACCAGATGGCGCTGGCGGCGAACCGGTTGGCCGAGGTGGGTGGCGGCATCACCCTGTTCCGCGATGGCCAGGAACTGGCACTGGTGGAATTGCCGATCGCCGGCTTGATGTCGGACAGCCCCGCCGCTGAGGTTGCAACAAAGGCAGGCAAGATGGTCGAGGCGATGCAAGCCTGCGGCTGCGACCTCAACAACGCATATATGCAGCATTCCCTACTGGCTTTGGTGGTGATTCCCGAATTGCGGATATCCGACCTTGGGTTGGTAGATGTGCGCAGTTTTGAAAAAATTGAACTTCTGGAACCACTGGCATGACAAAAATAATAACACACGAAGCCCTTAGCCCCGATAGTTTCACGGACCCTGTGGCCGCCGTCGCACGCCTGGAAGAGCTGTATACCAAGGCGACCGAATTCCTGTGCGAAAGCTTTTCGAAAGCGATGACCGAAGGCGCACCGTCCGAGCGGTATCGTGCCTATTACCCCGAGTTGCGGATCAAGACATCCTCATACGCGCAGGTCGACAGCCGGCTTAGTTTCGGTCACGTGTCCGAACCCGGCACACACGCGATTACGATCACCCGGCCTGATCTGTTTCGGTCCTATCTGACGCAGCAGATCGCGCTTTTGATCAAGAACCATGATCAGCCAGTTACTGTTGGCCTGTCGAAAACACCTATTCCCTTGCATTTTGCAGTTGCGAACAACACGGATCTTGCCGCGCTGAATCAGGGTCCGGCAGGGTTTACATTGCGCGATGTCTTTGATGTTCCGGACCTGAACACCACCAATGACGACATCGTCAACGGGGTCCACGAAAATGACGATGGCGTCGGGCCACTGGCGCTGTTTACGGCGCAGCGCGTCGATTACTCGCTTGCGCGATTGTCCCATTACACCGCGACCGACCCAAGCCATTTCCAGAATCACGTTCTGTTTACAAACTACCAGTTCTACGTTTCGGAATTCGAAAACTATGCGCGTGAGCAACTGGCCGACCCGAACAGCGGCTATACCAGCTTTGTCTCAACCGGAAATGTCGAGATTACGAAGTCGGACGAGGCGCTGGAACAACCGCTGAAACTGCCGCAGATGCCGACCTATCATTTGAAACGCGCGGATGGGTCGGGGATCACGCTGGTCAATATCGGCGTTGGTCCATCGAATGCAAAAACCGCCACGGACCATATCGCCGTATTGCGCCCGCACGCCTGGTTGATGGTCGGGCATTGCGCCGGGCTGCGCAACACACAAGCCTTGGGTGACTTTGTTCTGGCCCATGCATATCTGCGTGAAGACAAGGTTCTGGATGATGACCTGCCGGTCTGGGTTCCGATCCCACCACTGGCCGAGGTTCAGGTGGCATTGGAACACGCCGTGGCCGAGGTCACCGAGCTGGAAGGGTATGAGCTGAAGCGGATCATGCGCACGGGTACTGTGGCTTCGGTTGACAATCGCAACTGGGAATTGCGCGATCAATCCGGCCCGGTGCAGCGGCTCAGCCAGTCGCGGGCGATCGCACTGGATATGGAAAGCGCAACGATTGCTGCCAATGGCTATCGGTTCCGGGTTCCGTACGGCACTCTGCTCTGCGTGTCAGACAAGCCCTTGCATGGCGAATTAAAGTTGCCAGGCATGGCGTCGTCCTTTTATACAACTCAGGTCAGCCGCCATCTGGCAATTGGAATACGGGCGATGGAACACCTGCGTGGCATGCCGTTAGAGCGTTTGCACAGTCGGAAATTGCGGTCTTTCGACGAAACGGCCTTCCTCTGACGCAAAAAAGCAACGAATCCCCCATATTTTTAGGGCTTTTATCGCTACTATTCGTTGTGTTCGCCCACAATATACCGTTACAGTTACGCGGTGAGGCCCTATTTATCGGGCACGTTAAGGAGACCAAGAAATGGCAAAGCCTATGACTAAGACTCAGCTGGTGGCTGCTCTCGCTGACGAAATGGGAACCGACAAGAAAGCTGCGAACGCAGCGTTGGAGGCCATGACCGGCCTGATCACCCGCGAAGTTTCAGCCGGTGGTGCAGTAACCCTGCCCGGCGTCGGCAAAATCTACTGCCGCGAACGCCCCGAGCGCATGGTACGCAACCCCGCCACAGGCGAACAGTTCAAGAAAGAAGCGGACAAGGTGGTCAAGATGACCATTGCGAAAGCTCTGAAGGACAGCGTGAACGGCTGATTTCAGCTTTCATGACAAACGATTGAGGGTCGCCTTCGGGTGACCCTTTTTCGTTAGGATGTTAGAAAAAGGTGCTGGCGAATTGCGTTGTCTATCTATCGTGTTGGTCCGCTTTGAGCCCAAAGCCTCCAACAAAACAACTACCGTGTTCGCTTAATTTGACACTCCTCAATCCAGCTCGTTGGTAATACATTCACCGCCACATTAGGCGGCAGTTCATAGAATGCCATCCTTTGATAGCTCCACGCATAAGGAGTACAGTTTTTAAGAGCTGCGCCATGCAAGAAGAACTGGAAGTCGCGTGGAGCGGAGCGAAGAGATTTGAAGAATGAAGCTCGTGTGGCAATATCTGGATTGAATTTCTCAATAGCTTCTGAACGTTTATGTTCCGTGTAGACACCGACTATTATTGTGGAACAGATGATTGAAAAAAATACAAAAAACGCGGGTGCGTAGTGTTTCTTCGCACCAAAACGCACGCCAAGAAAGGCGCAAACCAGTCCTGTAGCCAAGCCAAATACTAGGAGAAGCGGCCAGCTTAGTAAAGCAAGCCTGTCATTCCAAAGTGTGAGAAAGCCGATTGCGTGCAATGGCCCACCAAAAAGAAGAACGGCCGCGACAGCGTAGCTTAAAAGGACAGCTCCTGTCGCTTGTAGAAATTTCATTCTGACAATCTCGTGTTGCAAAAATTCTTACTTCTTATTGCCACGTAAGCGCGGCGGCATAAACAAAATGCCAACGACAGCTTTGTCCGCATAGCGGGCAACTGCGATAGACGGCACAAAAAAGGGCACCAAATGCGGTGCCCTTTTCAAGTTCTGATTGTGATGATCGGTCAGTGAACTGTCTCAACCTTGTGGAAGTCCAGATCGCGGCCTTCAGGCATTGAATCGATGCTCAACACCTCTTTGCGTTTGGTGATCAGGATAAAGACCACGCAGGCCAGATAGAGGCCGACGACAACCGCTCCGATCCACTGGATTTGCAGCCATTGGCTCTGGAACAGCAGGGTCAGAACAAACAGCAATGCGACGTTACCGGCGACATAGGCTGCCTTGCCAAACCGCTCGACCGTCATGTTCAGGTTGTCGGTATAGAGCCTGATCAGCGAGTCCAGCGAGTTGATCACAAAGGTCACGCCCACGATCACCATCGCGATGTTGGTGATGCCTGCGGTGCTGATACCGTTCAGGTGATAGTAGTAGAGAACGGTGAACCAGATCCCCAGCGGGATAGACGGGAAGATCAGCAGCGCCGCCAGCAGTTGCCAGGTTTTCAACCCGCCCACAAAGCGCGAGGTGAACTGGCCAATCATGATCGACCATGCAAACCACCAGAACAGGTAGAAGGCGTGATAGTCGGTCAACGGCAGAACGAACTTGTGCAGGTTGGTGAAGTAGGCGCCGATATTGCTGCCGGTTTCAACGAAACCAGTCATGCCCATGCCTGCTGCGACCCACATTCCAAGGATCAGCGTCAGGAACAGGATGGTCGAACCAACCGACAGGATGCGCACATATTTCAGGTCAGTCGACGAATAGGCCGCCGCCAGAATAACCACGAACACGATGACATAGAAGGTTGTGACTACGGATTCACCATCACCCACCCCGGGCAAGTAACCGGGCAGGTAGATCAGAAACAGGCTGGCGGTAAACGCGCAGGTGCCAATGATGACCACGTTATTGATCAGTTTGACCACCGGGATCTCAAAGAACTTCACACGCGGCTCGATCACACAGAAGTAGAACGCCGTCAGGAAGTAGAAGGCCCAGATCAGAAAGCCCCAGAAGCCGAACTCGATTGCCAATGGGTTGGCAAAGGCGTAGGCCGGGTCTTCGGCATAGCCACCGAACTCGGTCAGCGGGAACATGATCAGGCCGACATCCAGTCCGGATGTAAACAGGATCGCGATGAATGTGAACAAGTGAACCGGTGTCACGCCAACACAGCGCAGATCCCACCATTTCACAACGAAGAAGGCGACCAGACCCAACGCGAGCAGGACGCCAAAAGACAGTATGTACTCCAGAAGCACCGACAAACCTCCCTTGATATGTCAGATTTTATCAGAGCTATCTTTAATTGGCTGGCCAATCAATAAAAACACAAGGACCGGTAAACTTGCAGGGCGGATGTGTCTTTTTTAACGCGCAACGCTTGCAGCTTTTTTCAGAATCGGGAACAGTCCGCGCGATGTGACAGGGGGTCTCCATGGATCTGCGCGCTATAGCCATGGGGTTGGTATTTGCCCTGATCTGGTCATCTGCCTTCACTTCGGCGCGGATCATTGTGTCCGATGCATCGCCGTTGTTTTCGCTGGCTTTGCGGTTTTTGATATCGGGCATTCTGGGGGTCGTTATTGCCCGTGCGATGGGTCAAAGCTGGCGGCTGACGCGACCTCAGTGGCGCGCCACCATTCTGTTCGGAATATGTCAGAATGCTCTTTATTTGGGTCTGAATTTCTACGCTATGCAAACGGTCGAAGCCTCTGTGGCTGCGATCATCGCATCGACCATGCCCCTGTTGGTGGCACTGATCGGATGGTTGCTCTTGGGTGAAAAACTGCGACCGCTCGGCTTGATCGGTCTGCTGGCTGGGTTCGCCGGTGTAGCGCTCATCATGGGCAGCCGGATTGGCGCTGGTGTCGATATGTTCGGCGTCGCGCTTTGCGGTATCGGCGCGTTGGCGTTGACCTTTGCCACCCTGGCCGTACGTGGGGCGACGTCAGGGGGGAACTTCATGATGGTGGTTGGGCTGCAAATGCTTGTGGGCTCAGCGGTCTTGTTCGTCGCGGCCCCGGTCTTTGAAACGATCTACATCCACCCGACAGTGCCACTGGCGCTGGCGTTTGCCTATACCACCTTATTTCCCGGTCTGCTGGCAACCCTCATCTGGTTCCTGCTGCTGGACCGGATCGGGGCAGTGCGGGCCGCCACCTTCCACTTTTTGAACCCGGTCTTTGGCGTCACTATCGCGGCGATCCTGCTTGGCGAAAAGCTGGGATCCCTGGATGCGGTTGGCGTTGGTATTACGACGCTGGGCATTCTGGCCGTACAGCTGTCGAAACAGCCCGCTCAGGTCGGCAAAGCTTCGGCCTGATTAGCTCATTGGCACCAGATCAAACGCACGACTGCGAGAGCCTTTTGAAATATGACTTTGCTTTCCGCGCCTGCACCCCCAAATATTGACCTAACACCGAACCTGACGGAGGAGCCATGACCAACTACACCAAAGACCCCGAGGCCATTGCAGCCCTCTCGCCGGAAGAGTTCCATGTCACACAGCGCAGCGGCACGGAACGCCCCGGCACCGGCAAACATTTGGATAACAAGGAACCCGGTATCTATGTGGATATCGTCTCGGGTGAGCCCCTGTTCGCCTCGACACACAAATACGAATCCGGTTGTGGCTGGCCCAGCTTCACCAAGCCCATTGTCCACGAACATGTTGAGGAACTTCGGGATGCGACCTTGGGTATGATCCGTACCGAGGTGCGTTCGAAACATGCCGACAGTCATCTGGGTCATGTCTTCCCAGACGGCCCGCGCGAACATGGCGGGCTGCGCTATTGCATCAACTCAGCCGCGCTGCGGTTCATCCATCGCGACGAGATGGAGGCTGAAGGCTATGGCGAATATCTGAATCATGTGGAGGACATCCAATGACGGAACAACGCGCTGTTCTGGCCGGGGGCTGCTTTTGGGGCATGCAGGACCTGATCCGCAAGCTGCCCGGCGTCAACACCACTCGCGTCGGCTATACCGGCGGCGACGTGCCCAATGCGACCTATCGCAACCACGGCACCCACGCCGAGGGGATCGAGATCATTTACGATCCAGACCAGATTTCGTACCGGGATTTGCTGGAGTTCTTCTTCCAGATCCACGACCCAACAACCGTGAACCGACAAGGCAATGACAGAGGGATGAGCTATCGCTCGGCCATCTACTATGTGGACGACGCGCAAAAGAACGTCGCGCTGGACACGATCGCCGATGTGGATGCCAGTGGAATATGGCCGGGCAAAGTCGTGACCGAGGTCGAGCCGGTCGGGTCCTTCTGGGAAGCAGAACCTGAGCATCAGGACTATCTGCTCCGCATCCCGCATGGCTACACATGTCACTTCCCGCGTCAGGACTGGGTTTTGCCTAAACGCGCGGACGCAGCCGAATAACGCACCACCTACCCAGCCCCTCTCGGACGTTGAGGGGGGCTAGCCCGACGCAACCCTGGGTCGGCCGCTGGCTTCGACGGTTATCAACGCTTCGACAAACACGTCCTGCGCCTCGACCCGGGCGGTTTTGATGTCCCGGTCAACCACCACGCGGATGTCTTCGGCCCCGGCCTGTTGCACCGCGCCTTTTACTTCGTTCTTCAAAACAGTCTCTAACAAGGCCAATGCTTCATCCGATGCATTGAAATCCTGCGGCCCATCCTCCAGATGCACCCGGTATCGACCTTCAGACGGAGAGGTGACAGTCCCCGATCGCCTTAGGGTCAGCCGTCCGACAACGGCTCCGATGGCATTCGCGACCCCGGCATGTTCGGGCAGGATCATCCGACACCGCAATTTCTCGCCCACGGCCGGATAGTAGCTAGGGGCCGATGCGCCCAGCCCTACAACATCGACATTCAACGCCGCATCCAGTGCCAGTAGCCCCCGATGCTGCGCAAGACCGCGCTGCGTCAGAACATGTCGCGCCAACTCTTGTGGCGACACTCCGAAACTGTCGGCTTCTTCCGCAAAAGCTGTCTCTAACAAGGTTAAACTGGTTTGATTTGTCAGTTGGTCCACGATCATCTGCGCCAGCAGGACAGGGGATTTGGCCAACACATCGCCCGAGCCGACCCGCTTTCGGGCAAAAAGCTCTAGCGCCTTGCGCGCCGCATCTGCGTCCCACGCATCCAGACCGCCCAGAACATGGCTTGCGTCAGATGGGGTGACGCCCGAAACCTGAAGAATCCCGCGATCCACCAACCGCGCCAGCGCACCGTTCTCCATACGTGTTCGCAACAGGCTGCTTAGCGGCATGACCTGATCACCAAGCCGGTCCAGCAAACCTTCTTCGCGAGGACCGACACCATCCGCGTGAATACCCGGAACCCGGCGTGCAAACCGCGTGTCATGTTCGCCAACGGTTGTCGCGCATAATTGCTGGTCCAGGATCGCATGCACGGCGTCGGGGGCCTCTGATGCAATCAAGGAAACCGGCAACACCCGGCGCGGACCCAGAAATACACCGCCGTCCAAGCCTTCGGTCACCACACGCACCTGACTGTCGCCGCCCAAACCGTGCGTGCGCATCGCCACAGCCTCGACCATCGTCCGAAATCCACCGACCTGCGCCCCCGCTGGGTCAATCGCCGGCTTGCCATCCCGGATCAACGCCACATCCGTTGTCGTCCCACCGATATCCGAGACCAACGCATTTTCAGCATTGGTCAACCAACGTGCGCCCACGATGGACGCAGCCGGACCACTCAGGATCGTTTCAATTGGTCGCGCGCGCGCTTGTTCCGCGCTCATCAGCGCCCCGTCTCCACGCACCACCATCATTGGTGCCGCAATCCCCAGATCCCGCAACTGGTCCTGCGCGCGACCGATCAAACGATCGATCATCCCGATCAATCGCGCATTCAAAACGGCTGTCACGGCGCGTTTGGGACCGTTCAACCTGGCAGACAGGTGGTGCGAACAGGTGACTGGGGCACCGGTCTTTTCCCCTATGACCCGCGCAGCCGCCAGCTCATGCGCCGGGTTACGGGTGGCGAATTGCGCCGCAACGGCAAAACCTGAAATACCCTTGTGAGAGTCTAAAAACGCAGTCAGCGCGGCGACATCCAACGGCGAAACTTCGGCACCTGCGTGGCTGTGTCCGCCCGCGATGATCAGCGCCGGATCTCCCTTCAACGCATCCTTCAGCCCGTGCTTTTCCAGATCGCTGTCTTTGAAGCCAATATAGATCAGGGCCACACGACCACCCTGCCCCTCGACCAAAGCGTTCGTAGCCAAAGTGGTCGAAAGAGATGCCATAGAAATCTGATCCGCCGACACCTGCGCGTCGTCCAATACGGTCGAGATCGCCTTGCCCACGCCGATCGCCAGATCCGCACGCGTAGTCAGGGACTTGGCCGAGGCGACCACCTCTGTCTCATCCCGGATCAGCACCGCATCCGTATAGGTTCCGCCCGTATCCACCCCCAAAGCCAAGGCCATCGGGTCCTCCTTTTATTCCTTGGAGATGGGTGTAGCGGTTTGAACCGACACGTCCAGCCTGTTTGCGGCACCTATGACAGTTGTTTCACTGCCCAGCGCGCTGCATCGGCCACAGTCGGATCCGGATCTTCGGTCAGCGCCTGTGCCGCGGGCCGCAAATCCGACGCACCGGAATTGCCAATTGCATACAATACATTGCGCACAAACCGATCCCGTCCGATCCGCTTGATCGGCGAACCCGAGAATTTTGCACGAAACGCTGCATCATCCAGCTCGGCCAGTTCAGCCAGTGCTGGCGCCTTAAGATCATCGCGCGCCGCATAGCGGATATCGCTGGCCGCCACCGCAAACTTGTTCCAGGGGCACGCCGCCAGGCAATCGTCGCACCCATAAATCCGGTTGCCCATCTTCCTGCGCAGCTCTTGCTCAACCGGTCCTTTATGTTCGATGGTCAGATAAGAGATACAGCGCCGCGCGTCCAACTGATACGGCGCTGGAAACGCATCTGTTGGACAGCTATCCAAACAGGCACGGCAAGATCCGCAATGATCCACTTCCGCACGATCCGCTGGTAGGTCCAAAGTCGAAAAAACAGAGCCTATAAAGGTCCAATTGCCCCAATCGCGGCTGACAAGATTGGTATGTTTGCCTTGCCACCCCAGCCCTGCCGCGTGACCCAGCGCTTTTTCCGGCACTGGTGCTGTATCGACAAACACCTTCACCTCACCTCCCGCCTCGGCGATCAGCCAACGCGCCAACCGTTTCAGGCGCTTCTTGACCAGATCGTGGTAGTCCTTGTTCTGTGCGTAAACTGAAATCGCCGCTTTGTCCGGGTGTTTCAGGACCTCGGTAGGATCGTGTTCGGGTGTATAGCTCTCGGCTAGCATGATCACCGATTGTGCCTCAGGCCAAAGCGCTGCCGGATCACCGCGCCAGTGGGAGCGCTCTGCCATCCACCCCATCTGCCCATGATATCCGGCCTCAAGAAACGCATCCAATCGCGCAGGCACCTGCGGAACATCCCACGGCTTGCAAATCCGGCAGGATACAAAACCTTCGGATAAGGCCTGCTTTACAAGCCTGTCCTTCAAATCCGATCCGCACTTCATCTGGCCCAAAGTATCCTCAGGGGTGAATTGGCCCAAAGGGCCAAGAGGGGGCAGATAGCCCCTGCTCGTCCATCCTATCAGAAATCCAAATCAGCGTAATGGGCCGGAGGGCGGAACGCTGGCACCTGATCCGCCAAGATCGACCGGAACGCCGGGCGGGATTTGATCTTGGCGTACCAATCCTTGACCGCCTGGCTGCGGTTCCAATCCACATCCGAGACATAGTCCAACGATGACAGATGCGCGGCCGCCGCAAAATCGGCCAGTGTCATTTGATCTCCTGCCAACCAGCGCCGTTGATCCAGCAGCCAGGCCATGTAGTCCAGATGATATTTGATGGCCTTAGCACCGGCTTTAACGTTCTTACTGTCAGGGTAGCCCTGACCGGTCACCTTCTTGTTGACCCGCTCATACAAAAGCTTCGACGTTACTTCGTGATGAAACTTATCGTCGAACCAACCAACCAGCCGACGCACCTCGAACCGGGCTTCGGGTTTTTTCGGCATCAGCGGGGGTTCTGGCCGAGTTTCCTCAATATATTCGCAGATGGCCGCGCTTTCGGACATGATCTGCCCATCCAAGCGCAGGACAGGCACTTTTCCAGCCGGGTTACGGCGCAGGAAATCCGGGTCTTGCTCCCAGTATTTTTCCTCGACCAACTCAACTTCTATCTTCTTCTCCGCCAGAGACAGACGAACCTTGCGGCAATACGGGGATAGGGGGACGTGAAACAGACGCGCCATGGATTTCCATTCGAACCAATATGTACCCTTCAGCTTTAGCCTTGCCGGGGTACAGGTTTCAATCCTCGAAACAATCCGCGCGACCATCTGCGCGGATGGTGGCCGCTCCATCCAATATGGCTGCGGCCCGCCTTCGGGTGCGAACAGACGGGTCCTTGACCGACCTGGTGCGAGGGGAAGGTAAGATCGCCGCAATGCGCGCCGCCTGAACCGGAGACAGCTTGGCGGCAGTGACATTGAAGTTATTTTGCGCCGCAGCTTCGACGCCAAATATGCCTTCGCCGGTCTCTGCAACGTTCAAATAGACCTCGAGAATACGCTGTTTGCTCCAAAATATCTCGACAACCGGTGTAATGGATGTTTCCAGCGCCTTGCGGACATAGCTGCGACCTTGCCAGAGAAACACGTTTTTCACCACCTGTTGCGTGATCGTCGATGCGCCGCGCGACCCGCCATCTTCCAACGCATCGCGGATGGCATCGACGTCGAAGCCCCAATGCAAACAGAAATTTGCGTCCTCTGCCGCGACTACAGATCGGGCCATCATCGGAGAAATTTCCTCAATCGGCACCCAGTCCCGATCAACACGCCCAAGACGTCGCCATTCCGACCAAATCGTATGTGTGACCGGCGGGTTAACCACCGTATAGAGCAAGACCAACCCGACGACAAAAGCCACAGATGCCAGCGCGGCGCGCGTCACCCAACGGCGAATCTGCCCCACCAGTGGTATCTTCCTCTTGGATGCCTTGCTTTTTTTACCGCGTGACTTGCGGGCTGCTTTCTTTGCCATATCCCTGCTATACGACGCATGCCGCGCGTTTGGAACGGCCTAAATTTCGATTGCCCGGGCCTCGCGCGGTTGCACCACAGGGCGCGCCGTCTCGGGCAACATGGGTCGACGCGCACGCAGTTCAGGGAACAACTGCAGGATTTCCATCTGAGTGTCGCGCTCAGGCTGTAGCACGGCATGACCAGGGTAATAGCTTTCGCTTTTTGCACCATTGGCAAAGATGATTTCATGTCGGGCGAAAAGCAGGTGAATATACTCAACCTCTCCACCCTCGACCCGTGTCACAGTATCACCATTGACCAGGCAATGAGCCGCGACCAGCACTTCGGAATAGCCAAACAGATATTGCGCCCGCCAGTCAGCGATCAGCATCCTGTGCTGAGGCGACACCAGCAACGGCTCATCCAGCCCGAGTATTCCCGCGTCGATCCTGACAGGTGCAAATTTACCCTCGGCCACAACAGTCGTCTTACCAATCCACAGCAGTGGTTGTGCCCCGTTGTCAGCGGTGTCTACCAGATCGCCAGCCATCAACTCTTCAATAGGTCGCAAGCCGTCGGGTGTCGCAATCAGAGTGCCTGGCGTAAAGCAGGGCGGCCCCAAATCAGTCGTTACATCGAGCGGCCCTTGAGTGTTGACGAATGTGGAAGATACAAACGTGCCAGGTTGCAGTACTTGGCCATCCGTCGGCGTGAAAACCCGTGTGCCGTCCGCTAGATAGAACGTCGTACCAGTATATGTGATGTTTCCAACACCGGTCACATTCATCGTTACTGTGTCGCCGGGCCACGAGGCAGTTACATCCTGACCGTTGACTGTGTCGCCACTTGGTGCGTCGATTTCATCGTCGTTGTCCACGTCGTCCAGAATGAATTTGTCGACGGTTACAAACGTACCTCCGGCAGGTGGATTCGCGGGGTCAAACGAATAAAACTGATCGAGATATGTCGCCACAAAACTGCTCCAACTGGATACCCAAACGGATCCCGAGGTTAACCGGTAAACATCTACAAGATGTCAACGCATTTTGTCCGAATTGTGGAGGTTGAAAAAAGGGCTGCGGAAGTTATGCAGAACCGTGCCTCGCTTGCAACAATAGCATGCGAGGCCCTTGATTGTGTCAACGTTTACTCTGCCGGAACGGCCTCAGCTTCGGCACTCAGCGGATAGCTGAGCTTGTTCAGCATTTCTTTAGGGCAAACCTGCAGGAAGTGGCCGCTTTCTACGTCCCAGTGTTGCAGGATATCCGCCGCCTTTCGACTTCCGGTCTCGTCCGCATGACGCCTGATCAGAGATTTCAGCTGATCGTGCCAATGATCCACGGTTACCGGACACGTCACCAATGTCTCCATGTTCATCAGCAATTGCGCTTTGCCGTCCGGGTCATAGAGATACGCCATACCTCCGGTCATCCCGGCGCCGAAGTTTGCGCCGATGTCACCCAGGATAACGGCAATACCACCAGTCATATATTCACACCCGTTCGAGCCACACCCTTCGACCACCACTTTGGCGCCCGAGTTGCGGACAGCAAACCGCTCGCCGGCCCGACCTGCGGCAAACAAATGGCCGTCGGTCGCGCCATACAGAACCGTGTTGCCGATGATGGTGTTGTCATCCGCTTTCAGCGGGCTGACCTGCGGCGGACGCACAACGATCGTGCCACCGGACAAGCCTTTGCCGACATAGTCGTTCGCATCGCCCGACACCTCAAGCTTCAGCCCCGGCGCTGCAAAGGCGCCCAGGGACTGACCCGCCGAACCTTGCAGTTTCACATGCAAGTGGTCCGGCTGGAACGTGTTCCGCATGCCAAAATTCTGCACAATATGGCTGGAGACGCGCGTACCAACGGTCCGATGCGTATTCTGCACGGCATAGGACAGCTGCATCTTTTCACCGTCTTTCAGGAAGCGCGCTGCATCGCGGACGATTTCGGCATCCAGTGTATCGGGTACCGCATTCCTCTCTTTGTCGCGGTTATAGACGATGTCATGCGCACCATCGACGGTAATCAGTAGTGGATTGAGATCTAAGTCGTCCAGATGCGCAGACCCACGGCTGACCTGAGCCAGCAGATCAGCCCGACCGATGATCTCGTCAACAGACCGTGCGCCGAGGCTGGCCAGCAGCTCACGCACTTCCTGCGCATAGAAGGTGATCAGGTTGACGACCTTGTCCGCATTGCCGGTGAATTTGGCCCGCAGGGATTCATCCTGCGTGCAGACACCAACGGGGCAGGTGTTCGACTGGCACTGGCGCACCATGATGCAGCCCATCGCGATCAGCGCGGCGGTGCCGATGCCGTATTCCTCGGCCCCCATCATCGCCGCCATGACGATATCGCGCCCGGTGCGCAGGCCACCATCGGTCCGCAGGGTTACACGATCCCGCAGGTTGTTCATCGCCAGAACCTGATGCGCCTCGGTCAGACCCATTTCCCACGGCAGTCCGGCATATTTGATGCTGGTTGCAGGCGATGCCCCGGTGCCGCCATTGTGCCCCGAGACCAGGATCACATCCGCCTTAGCCTTGGCCACACCGGCCGCGATCGTGCCGACGCCCGAGGACGCCACCAATTTCACCGTCACTTTGCAGCGCGGATTGATCTGTTTCAGGTCATAGATCAGCTGCGCTAGATCCTCGATCGAATAGATGTCGTGATGCGGCGGCGGCGAGATCAGCGTCACGCCTTTGGTCGAGTGACGCAGACGCGCGATCAGGTCGGTGACCTTCATGCCGGGCAGCTGACCGCCTTCACCGGGTTTCGCGCCCTGGGCGACCTTGATCTCAAGTTCTTCACACTGGTTCAGGTATTCGGCTGTCACACCAAACCGGCCCGAGGCTACTTGTTTGATCTTGGCAGATGGATTGTCGCCGTTGGGCTCCGGCACAAAATGCGCCGGATCTTCACCACCCTCGCCCGAGTCGGATTTCGCACCGATCCGGTTCATCGCTACATTCAGCGTTTTATGTGCCTCGGGCGACAACGCCCCGAGAGACATACCCGGTGTGACGAACCGCTTTCGGATCGAAGTGATGGATTCCACCTCTTCAATCGGCACCGGTTTACCCAGGGGTTTGAAATCCATCAGGTCGCGCAAATGGATCGGCGGGTTCGATTGCATCTTGGCCGAATACTGCTTCCACAGCTCATATGAGGCTCTGTTGCAAGCCATTTGCATCATGTGCATCGAGGTTGCTTCCCACGCATGGGTCTCACCCGATTTACGCGCTTTGTAGAAACCGCCGATGGGCAGAACGTCCAGGCCGCTGTCCCAACCCTTGGCATGGATCTCTTCGAGCTTGGATTGAATGCCAGTCACACCAATGCCAGAGATCCGGCTGGTCATACCTGGGAAATACTCGGCCACCATGGCTCGGCTGAGGCCAACAGCCTCGAAATTCAGACCACCGCGATAGGACGAAATCACCGAAATGCCCATCTTGGCCATAATCTTCAGCAGGCCCTGGTCAATTGCATCACGATAGCGCGCGACGTTTTCAGACAAACTGCCATCCAACAGGCCGCGATCGATCCGATCCGCCAGAGAATCCTCGGCCAGATAGGCGTTCACAACTGTCGCCCCACAGCCAATCAGAACAGCGAAGTAATGCGGATCCACACATTCCGCCGCGCGTACGTTAAGCGAGCAGAAGGTTCGCAAACCCTGGCGCGTCAGATGCGAATGCACCGCACTGGTCGCCAGGATCATCGGCATGCCAATGCGACCCTCACCTGAATTCATGTCCGACAGCACCAAATGCCCAGCGCCGGACCGCACAGCTTCTTCTGCCTCGGCTCTAACACGGGCTAATGCGGTGCTTAGCGCGCCTTGACCAGGTTCAAAGCTGCAGTCGATTTCTGCCAGAGGTGCGTTGAAGTTTTCGACCAGTTTGTCCCATTGTGCGTTGCCCACGAACGGGCTCTCAAGAACGATGATTTCGGTCTGGCTGCTGTCTTCGTCCAGGACGTTCTTAAGATTCCCGAAACGTGTTTTCAGCGACATAACGCGGTATTCACGCAGGCTATCGATCGGCGGGTTCGTCACCTGACTGAAGTTCTGGCGGAAGAAATGGCTGAGTGGTCGATATTGTTTGGAAAGAACTGCCGATGGGGTGTCATCACCCATCGAAGCCAGAGCCTCTTTGCCGTCTTCAGCCATTGGGGCAAGGATCTGTTCCAGTTCTTCGACTGAATATCCAGCTGCAATCTGACGCTTTCGCAACTCTGCGCCTGAAAAGATCGGGGTTTCAGCGATGCCGCCTAAGATGTCATCCAGATCGTTGATCTTGCCAACCCATTCACCGAACGGCAGCGCGCGGGCCAGCTTGTCCTTGATTTGCTTGTCGCGGAACAGCTTGCCCTTCTTCATGTCCACGGCCAGCATCTGCCCGGGGCCAAGTGCGCCTTTTTCCGCCACGGTGGCCTCATCAATCGGCACCATTCCAGCCTCGGATCCGGCGATGACAAGACCGTCGCCCGTCACCACATATCGCATCGGGCGTAAGCCGTTCCTGTCCAGACCCGCGCAGACCCAGCGACCATCCGTCATCGCCAGCGCGGCCGGGCCATCCCAAGGCTCCATCACCGAGTTGCAATAGGAATACATATCGCGCCACGCCTGTGGCAGCTCAACGGCCTGCTTAGACCAACTTTCCGGCACCATCATGGTTTTGGCCATCGGGGCAGAACGTCCGGCGCGCACTAGAACTTCGAAAACAGAGTCTAATGCGGCGGAATCCGACGATCCACCCGGGATGATTGGTTTGATATCTTCTGCAAAATCTCCGAAAGTCCCGCTTGCCATACGGATTTCGTGGCTTTTCATCCAGTTGATATTGCCCTTCAGAGTGTTGATCTCACCGTTGTGGGCCAACATCCGGAAGGGCTGAGCCAGCCACCATTGCGGGAAGGTGTTGGTCGAATAGCGCTGGTGATAAATCGCAAAGGCGCTTTCAAAGCGTTCATCCATCAGGTCGGGGTAGAAGACCGCCACCTGTTCAGCCAGCATCATACCCTTGTAGATGATCGAGCGGCAGGACAGTGATGCCAGATACAGGCCGGAAATCCCGGCAGCCATAGCGGCCTTTTCGATGCGACGACGGATGACATAAAGCTCTCGCTCAAAGGTGTCTTCGTCAACACCTTTGGTATTCGAGATCAGGATTTGCTCGATTTCCGGGCGGGTCGCGTTTGCTTTTTCGCCCAGGCACGTCACATCGACGGGCACATGACGCCAGCCGTAAATGTAGTAGCCCATGCGCAGAACCTCGGTTTCCACGATGGTTCGGCATTGCTCCTGCGCGCCAAAATCGGTTCGCGGCAGAAACACCTGACCGACGGCAATCAGCTCGTCCAGATTGGGCTCGTGTCCTGTACGGCGAATTTGGTCATAGAAGAACTGAACCGGGATTTGCACGTGAATGCCGGCGCCGTCGCCGGTCTTTCCATCCGCATCCACGGCACCCCGGTGCCAGATCGCTTTGAGCGCGTCGATGCCTGCATCGACAACCTTGCGGCTTTTCTTGCCGTCGACCGAGACAACAAGGCCGACGCCGCAAGACGAATGCTCTTCGTCTTCAGAATAAAGGCCGTTTTCGGCCATCCACTTGCGCTTGGTTTCCTCAGCCCGCACCCAATCGGCATCATATTTGGTCATTGGCTGTCTCCTTCTGCCGGCAGGGCATACATGGCTTCGACCTCGGTTTGGGTCATTTGACGGCGTTCACCTGCGAACGCGTACCCTTCGGGTTTTTTGTCGATGTAAAGTTCAAGCTTCAGCGCACTTCCGGTGCCATTATCGAACAACCCGGCGGCCATTTGGGTCTGGCCATGCATCTCGCCCGGCAGCGTGATCCGGTACCACAACGCAGATCCACAGTCTGAACAAAAGGCGCGTTCGGCCCAGTCCGACGACGTGAACGTTTTGACTGGCCCCAAGGCGGCGTATCCCGGCTCGGCCGGGAAGGTCACCAGCATCGAGCTGGTCCAGCGGCGGCACATGTCGCAATGGCAGGCGCCCAGCGCCTCTTTCGCGGGGGTCGCAGTCACTGTAACCGCGCCACACATGCATTGACCTTGCAATTCGGGCATTTCAGAACCCTCCTGTCGCTGAGCTGTTGCTTATTCCGCTGCGACGGCAGCTTTGGCGTTGAACCGGTCGATTATGGCTTCGGCACAGTCGCGACCGTCGCGGATGGCCCAAACCACCAAAGATGCACCGCGCACAATGTCACCAATGGCATAGACGCCGCCCATTTCCGTCTCGCCGGTCTGGAATGCGGCTTTGACGGTGCCCCAACGCGTAACCGGAAGGTCGGGCTGACCAAAAAGTGTTGGCAAATCTTCGGGTTCAAACCCCAGCGCCTTGATTACCAGATCAGCGTCTTCCACATAGTCAGCGCCGTCGATCACCTCGGGCGCCTGACGACCGGTGGCATCGGGCTGACCCAAGCGCATTTTCTGCACCATCACTCCTGAGACTTTCGCGTCACCGGTGAACCCCTTGGGCGCGCTCAGCCATTCAAAGATTACGCCTTCTTCCTCGGCGTTCTGGGTTTCGCGCAGCGATCCGGGCATGTTGGCTCGGTCGCGGCGGTAGAGACACTTGACCGATGTCGCACCCTGCCGGACCGAAGTACGTACGCAGTCCATCGCGGTGTCGCCACCACCGATAACCACCACCTTCTTCCCTTCGGCATTCAAGCGGCCATTGTCGA
This sequence comes from uncultured Ruegeria sp., assembly GCF_947504215.1. GTDB lineage: Bacteria > Pseudomonadota > Alphaproteobacteria > Rhodobacterales > Rhodobacteraceae > Ruegeria. The sequence goes on from NZ_CANNGO010000008.1 coordinate 33,352, forward strand.
AATCCTCGACAACATCACCAAAGCTCTTGCGGTTCGAAGCGGTCAGGAAATCGATCGCTTTTTCAATCCCGGCCAGACCGCTGCCGGGCATGGTCAGATCGCGGGATTTGTAAACGCCCGTCGCAATGATCACCGCAACATGTTTGGCGCGGATTTCGTCGAACTTGGCAGCGTCAACGTCGCAGTTCAGCACAAATTCAACCCCGCCATCTGCCAGCAAGTCATTGCGCCGTTGCACGATATCCTTTTCCAGCTTGAAGCCGGGAATGCCATACATCAACAAGCCGCCCGCGCGATCATGGCGGTCATAGACCGTAACCTGAATACCCGCGCGGCGCAGTAAGTCTGCTGCCGCCAACCCACCTGGTCCGCCACCAATGATGCCGACGCTTTCCGGTCGTTCGGCAGACGGCTGCGCAGGCTTCACCCAGCCTTTGTCCCAGGCTGTGTCGGTGATGTATTTCTCGATAGTTCCGATGGTCACAGTGCCATGGCCTGATTGCTCGATCACGCAATTGCCTTCGCACAACCGGTCCTGCGGGCAGATACGCCCGCAGATCTCAGGAAATGTATTGGTGGCCTGACTGGTCTGATACGCCTCTTCCAATCGCCCGGTCGCCGTCAGGTTCAGCCAATCGGGGATATTGTTGTGAAGCGGACAATGCGTCTGACAATAGGGAACACCACACTGGCTGCAGCGGCTGGCCTGTTCAGCGGCTTTTTCGGCGGCGAATTCGGCGTAGATCTCGTCAAAGTCTTCCTTGCGGTCATTGGCGGCACGCTTTTCGGGCATGACGCGGTCGATCTGCACAAATTTCAGCATCGGTTGCTTGGCCACGGCTCTGACTCCATGAATTGGCTTGGTCGGATCTGTTTAAGGGATGGGTTTTCGGATGAAAAGTCAATACTACTGACATAAATACTAAAAAGTCTGATGCTCATGGCATTTGAGCAAAAAAACACCGTAGTTTTAGTTCCGAATCGGACCTTTATGGGCGCTTTCCTTTTCGGCAGGACACTTATACCCAAGAAACGCGAATAACGCGTGACGGCAGCACGGCAGGGCAGATGAGTCTCTTTCAATTGATTCTCGTGGCAATAATTCAGGGAACTACTGAGTTTTTGCCCATATCTTCGTCGGGCCATCTTATCCTGTTGCCCAGCCTGACTGGCCTCGCGGATCAGGGCCAGGCCATCGATGTGGCAGTACATGTCGGCACCCTGGGTGCAGTTGTGCTGTACTTCTGGTCAGACGTTAAACAAGCCATAATCGGCTTGCCGCGGGCACTGACCGGGCGCACGGATACGCCACAAGCGCGCTTGGCCCTTGGTTTGATCGTCGCCACGATTCCAACAGTGATTGCCGGCCTGATTCTCCATGTGACGGGCCTTAGCGCGGCCCTGCGTTCGATCGCTGTCATCGGTTGGACGATGCTGGGCTTTGGCCTTGTTCTGTATTGGGCGGATCAGAAAGGAAAGCAAACCAAAGACGCCAGAGATTGGGGCCTGCGCGATGCTGCCGTCATGGGGCTTTGGCAGGTTCTGGCGCTGATCCCCGGGACATCACGGTCTGGCATCACCATCACCGGCGCCCGCCAGCTGGGGTATACCCGCGAAGACGGAGCCCGGATTGCCATGCTCATGTCGATCCCAACTATCATAGCTTCGGGTGTTCTCTTATCTGTGGACGTGGCGCGTCAGGCAGATGCCCAGTTGGCCAAAGACGGTGCAATCGCTGCCGTATTCGCCTTTGTATCCGCCCTGTTGGCCCTATCCCTGATGATGCGCTTGTTGCGCAGTGTCAGCTTCACGCCTTACGTCATCTATCGCGTCATACTGGGCATCGTTCTATTGGTGATCGCCTATAGCTGATCAGGTTCGCAGGTTTCCCGCCGAATTCTGGATGTCATCATACTGACCAGAAGGCCGGAATTTCCACAGATACTCTGGCAACACTGATTCAAGCGTTGTGGGCTCGATCCCCAGATCCTCAAAGGTTTTGGCGTCCTCCGACACGACATTGTCGTGACGCAGGTTCTTTAGCTGATCCCGTGTCAGGATATGGTTGGGAAATAGCTGGAAACTGACGAATTTCAGGATATCCAGCATCCCGGCCATGATCCGAGCAACCCAGAATGGGATACCAATAATGACCCTGTGGCGGTGAATCACGGCAAGCATCTGATGCATCAACGCCCGGAAAGTTTTCACCTCGGGACCACCCAACTCATAAACCCCTGCTTCGGCCTGCCCAAGCACACCTTTCACTGCGGCTTTTGCGATGTCATCTACGTAGACCGGCTGGAATTTTGTCCCAGCACCAACCAGAGGCAAGACAGGTGCCATGCGGGTCATACCAGCAAACCGATTGAAGAACTGGTCTTCGGTGCCGAAAATGACGGATGGGCGCAGGATCACCGCGTCAGGCATATGCGCCAGCACTCCAGCCTCACCATGTGCCTTTGTTTGCGCGTATTCACTGACGGCCTCTGCGTCCGCACCAATAGCCGAGATATGAACCATGCGCGCAATACACTGCTCCGCCGCTAGCCGGGCGATCCGTTCGGCGCCGTCCGCTTGTACAGCATCAAACTCGTTTTTGCCCAACTCATTCAGCACGCCCACACAATTCACAACCGCATCCGCGCCCCGCATCGCCAGCGCGACCGAAGCGTCATCGCGAATGTTACACAAGACCGGTTCGACCTGACCCACAACGCCATAGGGTTTGACAAACATCGCCTCATTCGGGCGCCGCACTGCGACCCGCACGCGCCATCCCTCATTCGCCATGCGCCGCGCAATGTAGCGACCGACAAAACCCGATCCGCCATAAATCGTGACCAGTTTGGACATGAGAGGGCTCCTGCTCAGTAGTTGCGCCTTAGAACTAACGCTCAGACGACCTTGGAACAAGGCGCTAATTCGCCGCGCGAACGCTGGCAAATGCGACCTCGGCCGCTGTACGCGCCCTGCCTTCTGAGCGATTCAAAAAACTTTCGAGAAACCATCCGAATCTGGTTGACGCTTTCCGCTAGTAGGCTTAAACGCCCCTCCACGACACCTGCCCAGGTGGCGGAATTGGTAGACGCGCTAGCTTCAGGTGCTAGTATTCGCAAGGATGTGGAGGTTCGAGTCCTCTCCTGGGCACCAAAATCCGCGCAAACGATTGTTTATGCTGGTACTTTTCCAACCAACCTTACCCACCCCCTGATTTGTCCTCTGAAATCTCAGGCGGTAGACGACGTTCTACCCGGTGCCCTCACGATTCTGAAGCTGGCCCAGTTCTCACCATTAAGAAAAAGCCGATTGAATTTCAGGTTTTGTCAGGCTCTGATCCCGCCTTGCTTAAAGGATACACCCCACCGACGCGCAGCAAGAACGAACAGAAGCCCGTTTCTTTCCGTGATATTGGAAAGCCCACCTGTGTATCAAAGCCAAATAGCGTAGGACCGCGCAAGGATCGGCGGTATCGAAAACCGACAGAAAAGGTACATCCTTGCGTGCAAAGGAAACATAGCGCCGGATCGAACCCACTCAATTGCCTGTGTCGCTGCTTCTGCGTTAGCTCTAAAAAGAAGTTTGCGTCACATCCCGGATGGTATTGTTCGGGGATCTCACACCTAAAGCTCGACATTGACCGGGGACGGGCCTATCCAGATTTCAATCGGTTCGTTCCGACCACGAAGCGTGTGCAGGCCGGCTGGGCACAATCCCATTTTCGAAGCTCGGTCACGCGCATCCGGATTTGACATCAAGAGCGCACTGGACAGAGCAATAGCTGCGCTTTGAGATTTGGCGAAATCTTGCAGACGGCTGGCGGTGTTCACGACGTCGCCGCTGACGGCAAGCTGTTTGTGACGCTTGCCGCCAATGATACTGGTCTTGACCGGGCCAGCATGTCCGCCGACCCTTAGACCAAGACCGGGCCAGTCTGAACTTGAACCAACCGCCACATACAGCGCTTCGATGAAGCGCAACGCGCGAATTGTGTCGTCCGAACCTGGCTCTGGCAGGCCAAAAACAACCATGGCGCCATCCCCGGCAAAATGCGTGATTATTCCGCGCAGCGGTTCAACGGACTGCTCGACAATCCCATGAAAAAGCCGCAGAAAATCGGCCGTGCCTTCGGGGCCAAGCTTTTCGGAATATGCCGTGAAATTTGCAACGTCGACAAACAAAACAACCGCAGGCCGTGCTGCAGCTTCAAAGCGGGGGTCGGTCGCATCTGCTAACCGCTCAACAATCAGAGGCGATTGGTACAGCGCGAGATTCGCAGCACGCCTACGATGTTGCACAAGTCGCAACCCGATACCTGCACTCGCGCCCAGCAACAGCGACAGGAGCGCCGTGACCCCATCCAGCCACCACCCGGCGACGAACGCGGCTTGCAACACAAGGGCCAGAACGCAGAACGCCGCAGCGGTCGCAAAAGCCCCGAGCCAGGGTCGGTCCAACCTCGCTGCGAAGAACCCAAGCGTGGATGCCATCAAAGCCAACGCGACGTCCCATACCCACGTCACAGCGTCACGCCTCAGGAAACGCTGTTCGATCGCGTTTGCAGCCAAAGTTGCATGCAACTCAACTCCGGGAAACGTAGCATCGTACGAGGTGGCGTGCCGGTCTCCGAACCCGGTTGCGGTGGCTCCGACAAATATGATTTTGCCCGTTAGGTCCGCATCGCCAAGGCTTGCGAAGGAGTAGGTTGGTATTGTGCCCCCCGGCCCATAGAAGTTCAAGGGAATGGCCCCCCGGCCGTCCAAAGCGATCAGTGTTTTCCCAACTGAAAGACGCCCGCTTGTTTGCGACGACCTCAGCCGCAAATCCAGCTCATCATCCGACGCCTTCATGGCTGCAATGGCGAGCGAAGGATACCAAGCGTTGCCGTCTTCGGTCGCCAGATACTGCGCCGCACCAAGTCTGCGTGCCGCTCCGTCGGTGTCATGGCGCAGGGTCACATGGCCGATCAAAGCACTCCCGCGCAGCGTCTCAGTCGGCCCCAATGCCGGCAGAGGTTTGTTCAATTCAGGCGCAATCACGACCGAAAAGTCACCACCCTCGAGATCTTGCAACCCGGCATCAGCAGGTGCTTCAGCCACACCAATAACAGCACTGGTTCCTGCCAACGCCTCGGCAAGATCAACGTCGCCCTCACGCGGATCAATCAGCAGAAAATCCAAAGCAATCGCTTCTGCGCCTGCCTCGGCTGCAAAAGACACCGCCTTTGCCAATGCGGATCGAGACGGCGGAAAGGTTTCGAGCTGGGACATTGCCGCATCATCAAACGCAATAATTGCGACCCCTTCCGGTGGCGTCAAAGGGCCACGCCAAAGGAATCTGGCATCAAGCAGTCGACCTTCGACTCCTTGCCAAAACGCACTTCGATCTCCGGGATGCCAGATCGCGGTCACCAGACTCAGAATGAGCAAAATCGCCCCGGTAATCCGTCTTGCGCGTCGAAACCCGTCGCGTACTACCATTCTGATCCAAGAAGTGCGTCGAATGTCTCAATACGTGTTCGCGCCCAATCCGTGACCGAGCCAATTTCACCAGAGGACGACACATCAATACCTTCCCCGGGTCCCAGTTTTGCATCGGCATCATCAACCACAACAAACACCGTACCTTCTCGAGTGAAAATGGCGCTTGCGCGGTTTTCGACCCGCATCGCCCATTCAGTGGAACGGACAGCGGCAACAGCGGATGGTGTTCTGACCTGCACACCGTTCCCATCTTCTGAGGAAAACAGGAACCCGGCGATACCGTCAATCAAGCGAAGACCAAAGGGGCGCGTTTCACCCTCAAGCAGACCAAGCAAATCAATCTCGGTCTCTGGTCCCACAACAACTTCTAGACCAGCCGAGCAGGTCATGGTGACCCGCGCGGCAACTTCCGTGCGCAGCTTTGCATTCCGCCCTAAACCCAAACCGACGACCGCAGATTGGGTAGATGCGCCGCGGGCAGAAACGGTCGCCTGCCCCTCCACGCGTGTTACGACGCACGTTCCTTGTGTTTGAGCAACAGCAGGGAAAGCAAACCAGGTAGAGAAACAAGTTAGAAGGGTATAAATCAGGCTCTTAAAATTCATTACTGCCTCGCAAAAGAGGGAACCGATTAAAGAGTGAACAGTAAGAAGCGAGAGGTCAACCAGTGACGATCTTCGTTTCTATTGAATCACTGGAAAACCGCTTACTCCGATCAAAACCAATACTCAAAACAGACACTGAAACGTCTCGCAAACCTTAGACAAAGTATACTTTCGCTCAGCATGCAGTAAATTCTGCTCGTTGTGCTTTGCAAACGTCATAACAGGCGCAAGATACGTATCAGCTCTCACTTGGGTCGAGATACGTCCAAAGTCAACCTTTAGGCAAATGACCTTTGTTACGACCGCCTTGTTGGGCCTGTTCCCAGGCGGGCGCCCGATCGTCGCTCCGACCGCGGTTCTGATAGCGCGCGCCCTTGAACGAGAGCATGCTGAAACATGTTCGAAAGCTATTCGGTGGCAACAAACGCCAGATACCGCATGCTCGTCAATTGCGCACCAAAGTTTGCGATAAATTCCAAATGACCCTGGAAGTAGTCAAACCCGCAATGGAAATCCGAAGAACGTCACGGCCACACTAGGCCCACGCAACTGGATCGAGCGGACACATCAAATTGGACGTTGAATGGCAATGAAATGCGTAACTACGTCACTCTCATCTCGAATCGGGCGCAATTCGCATTCGTGGACAAAAAGCTCTCCGTTCTTGCGGTAGTTAGTTATGCGTATAGTGCCATTCTGGCAGTTCTTGATAAGCTCACGAAACCGTTCAATCGCTTCAGGCTCGGTCTCAGGTCCTTGAAGTAAATCAAGACTCCGACCGATCACTTCTTCTGAAGAATAGCCGGTGTGCGTTATGAACTCGTCAGAAACAAAAACAACAGGAACTCCAGGTTCTGCGAGACAAACGACAGCCGAATGTGATTTGAAATCTTCGCTGTCTTCTTCGCCTCGCTCCTGCAGGAACTGGTCAATACTGCGTTGCGTCACGCCATCTCCTATTTCTGCTCAGCCGAAACGATAGCTTCCACAAGTTGCACCAGCCTCAGCTTCTCATCAACATCCGAAAGCTTCACAAAGGAGCTTACGAGACGCGCCAGCAAATCAGCTTCGACCGGCATTTCTGCTGGCTTTTCAACTCTAACACTTTTTTTTGGAGAGTTAGGCAGCATAGACTCGATGGGCACAGCATAAAAATCAGCGAGTGCGATAAGATAGGGCAGACTGCATCTGCTTTGGGCGTCTTCGTATTTCTGGTATTGCTGCGGGCTGATGTCCAGAATGCTTGCAACCTCTGCTTGGGTCATGCGTTGTTCGGTTCGCAAACCGCGCAGTCTTTGCCCGACATGACCATAGACATCTTCGGAAGAGAAAGCGCCAGGGATTGTCAGGGTGTCGTTAGCGTTCATGTGCCCGTCTCTGTTTGTCATAACATCGTCAATGTGGAGAACTATCATCAAAATGCAACATGGCCAACAACCTTTAAGAGAATATTCCACAGCATTTGGGCAAAATTCAGACCTCAACATGAAAGTAGTGTCGTTTTCGCGGACGATTTCTCGCTATTTTAAAGCATCTTTCGGTTTTACCTCATAATATAAGAAAATTTCTAAATAATGACTGCTCACCACCACTTTCTCGCCTGAATTGAGTGGGAACCTCTCCAACATGATAAGTTTTTTGTTTCGAGGTGAGGCATGGTTGATGACGCGCGGCAGCACGACAGCCAGAAATATGTAGATGAGCTTGAACCCGGCACCACGCTTATGCGGGGCCAATACAAGATCATACGTTACTTAAATTCTGGTGGGTTTGGGATTACGTATCTGGCGACAGACAGTCTGGATCGGCAAATCGTCATCAAAGAGTGCTTTCCCCAGTCTTTCTGCCGCCGCAACGGACAGCAGATCGAGGCCCGGTCCGAATCCCATGTGGGCGAGCTACGATCAATTGTCCGACTTTTCTCGCAAGAGGCCCGCGCGCTGGCCAAGCTTGAACATCCCTATATCGTCGGTGTTCACCAGGTTTTTGAGGAAAACAACACCGCCTACATGGCTATCGACTTTGTGAAAGGTCATGACCTGCTGGCTATCATAGAACAAAAGGTGGTTCTGCTGCGGCCCGATCAGATCAAAGCCGTCCTGCGCAAGGTTCTGGATGCAATCGGGTTCGTGCATTCCGCAGGGATGCTGCACCGCGATATCTCGCCCGACAATATTATCATCACGGATGAACTGACGCCGGTTCTGATCGATTTCGGCGCGGCGCGCGAGCAGGCCACCAAGGCCACGCGGGCCTTGTCTGCATTGCGCGTCGTCAAGGACGGCTACTCGCCCCAGGAATTCTATATCGCGGGCAGTGAACAGGGCCCCAGCAGCGATCTGTATTCGGTTGCTGCCAGCTTCTATCATGCGATCACCGGCCAGTTGCCGCCTGACAGTCAGCTCCGGATCGCCTCTCATGTCGCCAAAGAACCGGACCCTTACATCCCACTTGGGAAGATGACGTCCGACTATGATGAGGCATTCTGCTCAGCGATTGACAAGGCTATGGCGATCTTGCCGAAAGACCGGGTCACGTCAGCGGCGGAATGGTCGATCATGATGGAAACGCCGGTCAAATCGCGCGCCAAACGTGCTTCCAAGCAGGTTCCATCCATCAGCCGCAAGCCCAAACGCGTCTCACATCGGATCTCCGCCAGGCCGTCCAAGCGGGTCAAGGTAGCCTCGAAATCGTCAAACCTGCTTGGCCGCGTTTCGGCCATTGCAATTGCGGCCTGCATCGTTGGTGGGGTGGCATATCTGACATTGGACAACCCGCGCATCAGCAGGGCGACCAGTGCCATTTTTGAAACAAGCCCATCGCAAGTGGAAACTGTGGCGGCTGCCGAGACTCCCGCGCCTTCAATCGCTGCGCAGGAAGAGACGCAGGTTGCGACGACCGATCCGGGACCGTCCGAGGTGCCCGCAGCTGACACGCCCAATGATCTGGCCGCACAGATTGCCACGGTTGCCAGCGAAGAGACCGTGGACACCTCCGATGGGCTTGATGTTGTGACGACCCCCGCGCTTGAGGCTTTTGTCGACTCTTATGTCAATGGCGAAGTGGTCGCCTCGTGGGCGCTTGATCTGCCGTTCCGCTCAAACAGCGAAAACGTGATCGTAAGCGTGAACGACAGTTTTTCAAATCGTCTGTCATCCGGTGAGCGGATTGTCGAAGTCGATGGTACTCAGGTGATTGATCTTGAGGACACGCTGCGCCAGCTTGCAAAGCGAAGTGACGGCAAGCAGATCAGCTTTCGTGTGGTTGCCGAAAACCCGGGTGCCGGCACACGCATGTACACTCAGGTCACGGCCCCGATCATCTATATGACCGATCTCCGGAACGGGTTTCGCTTTCAGACGCAATTCGACGGGTCGGTATGGCTGACGACGGTCATCGATGTGGCACCGGACACCAATAGCGGCCTGAAGGCGGGCGATACAATTGTGGCCATGGTTGGCACGAACGAGCGAATCTCAGACGGTGCGACTATGGCGCGATTGCTGGCCGAGACGATCACATCCGGCCAAAGCCAGGCACAGCTTGCGGTCAGCCGCGCGGGCACCATGTGGGTCGAAAGCATCGAAACAGGGGCCTCATCATGATCCCGAGCAGCAAGCCAGCGGTGTAATCCACATGCGATTTTTCAAAAGATCCAGGGCGCGCAGCCGGAACCCCAGCCACGCCATAGCGCCTGAGCCCCTCAAGCCGGTCTCGGTTCCGCCCATTGCCTTTTCGACGGTGTCGATGCCCTCGCCCGCGATTGTGTCGCGCCCTCAGGTAAACGCCGAAAAAACGCGGCTGATCGGGTTTGACAGCAGCGACCTAGTGCGAGAGCCGGATCGGACCGCCGATAGCTCGAAAACAAGTTTCATTCCGGTGGGTTGGCTGGTTGTGGCAACCGAACCGGGGCAAGGCCAGTGCTTCGCTTTGGCGGCGGGCCTGTCGACCATCGGGCGCGGCGAGGATCAATCCGTCTGCCTGGATTTCGGTGATAGGGCGATCTCGCGCAATAATCACGCGGCCATTGTCTATGACCCCAGCACCAATGAGTTTTTTCTGGGCCATGGTGGCAAGGCCAATTTGGTGCGGCTGAACGGATCGCCCGTCACCGAAACTGTATCAATCGAAAGCGGTGCCGAAATTCAGGTCGGCGAAACCAAACTGGTTTTCAAGGCGTTGTGTGACTCCGCTTTCCGCTGGGACACTACTGACCAAAAGGACAACGGCAATGCGGTCGACCAATAAACCTTGTTTCAACGTGGCAACCGGCATTGATGTGGGCGCGCGCGACTATCAGGAAGACTGCCTGGTCGCTGACTTTCCGCAGGGCGAGAGCTTTGGCATTGGCGTGCTTGCCGATGGTATGGGCGCGCATGTCTCGGGTGACATGGCAAGCTCCATTGTTGTGAGCCAGGTCTTTGCAGCCTTGAAGATGCGCCGCAAAGATCTGCAATCGGACGTGGCGAACATCCCTGCCCTGCTGAGAGATGCGGTGGGCGAAGCAAATGACGCCATGTCGGACTTCATTAATATCAACACCGAATGTAATGGAATGGGCGCGACCCTGATTGCCACGATTGTCGTTGACAGAAAGCTGTTCTGGCTGTCGATCGGGGATTCACCGCTCTATCTGATCCGCAAGGGCGAAATCACGCGCTTGAATGAAGATCACTCGATGGCGCCACAAATTGACGCCATGGTCGCCTCGGGCCAGCTGAGCGCCGAAATCGCCGCAACGCATCCAGACCGCAATTGCCTGACCTCCGCCGTGCTGGGGCAGAAAATTCCGCGCATCGATTGCCCGGACAATCCAATCGCTCTGGAGGACGACGATACGCTTATCTTGGCAAGCGATGGGCTGCAAACGCTGACTGATGAAGATATCTGCAGGTTGGCCCGCGAAAAAACCAAACGTGGTGCGTCCGAAGTCTTGCAGCGCCTGCTATCAGCTGTTGAGGCAGCAGACGCGCCCGAACAGGACAATGTCTCAGTTATTGTCCTTCAGTTCGACACTACTCCTGCGCAGGTCCCGATAAGCGCACCGAAATCTACCAACCAGAGAGCAAAGGCCGCCGCGCCGCGGTCGGCTGAAGACGACGCGCTTTTGGCCGCGCTGATTCCAGATATCGAAGACGCGCCGGACATCATCAATCAGGCCATGTCGCTCTGACATGCGCCGGAGAACCAGAAAACGCCGCGCAACCCGCGCAATCGAAACAATAAAGACGGAGACCTGACAATGAAGGATACCCTCAAGCTAAGAAAAAGCTTTGCAAGTGCCATTGCGATCGCCTGCGCCGGTGCCGTACCGACAATGGCCGTGTCTGGGCAGGTCGACCTTGTCGCGCCCGATGGCTCGCTTCGGTTGGCCGGAGAATTTGTGGAATTCGTCGACGGCCATTTTGTGATCGACACGGTGATTGGCCAAATGCGGGTCAGTGCATCGCGTGTTACCTGCAAGGGCGAGGCGTGCCCGTCTGCTGATACATCCGATGTCAGCTTGCGGATTACCGGCTCGGACTCGATCGGTGCCGAGCTCATGCCCCTTTTGCTTTCTGGCTATGCATCGCAATCCGGCGGAGAGGTCAAGTTCCAGCCCCTGCCGAACAGCCCTGACAAGCTGGCCGACCTTGGCGGCGCGCAGGGACTGAGAGAAGAAGCTGGCCAGGTCCTGTTAGCGTCCGCCAAACCAGCAGAAGCATTCGAGGCGCTGGCCCGAAACGAGGCCGAGATCAGCATGTCCTCCCGCCGCGTCCTTCCGGATGAAGCGCGTGCGCTTGCCGCGCTTGGGGCTGGCAACATGAATTCGGATGAGCAGGAACATCTGTTGGCGCTCGAAAGCATCGCGATCGTGACCCACCCGGACAATCCGGTTTCGGAAATCGGAATGGACCAGTTGCGCGAGGTATTTCTGGGAAACATCTCTAACTGGAAAGAACTGAACGGACCGGATATGCCCATTGAACCCATCGGACGCTCTGGTATGACCCCATCGCGCGAGATATTCGAAACCGTGCTGTTTGATGACACAGGGGTCACTTTTGCTGATGTCAAAACCGTCACATCGGATGTCGCAGCAGCCTCGTATGTAACCGAAAACAAAGGCGCGATCAGCTTTCTGCCGTTTGGCGTCCAGCGTGATACCAGCCCACTGAACATCATCGATTCCTGCGGTGCGATGACGGTACCGAATGAATTCTACACTAAAACCGAAGAATATCCGTTTGTCCGTCGGGTCTACCTGTATAGCCGCGGCGATATGGAAAACGAGCTGGCCCAGGGTCTGCTGGATTTTGCAACGTCGCGCGAAGCAGAGGACGCCATTTCGGTCGCGGGTTTCACAAGCCTGAACATTGGCCGACTGCCGCAGCACATGCCCGGATTGCGTAAAAGCTATGCTCAAACAGTCGAGAATAAGGCCTATGAAAAAGGCATCATTGACGGAATGCTGGAAACGGCTTCCAAACATGACCGCCTGTCCAGCACGTTTCATTTCCGCTCGGGTTCGTCCCGCTTAGATGAGCGCAGCATTTCCGAACTGGCGCGGCTGATCGAATTCCTGACAGAACAACCAAGCGGTACCAAGGTCAAACTGGTTGGGTTCAGCGATGATATCGGCACGTATGATAGCAACCGCCGCCTCTCGCAGCGCCGGGCCGAGCGGTTAATGAATCGTCTCAAAGCCGAGGCTGTCGGGCAATTGGCTCATATTGAAATTTCCACAACCGGATATGGTGAGATTGCGCCAGCGGCATGCAATTCGACTGGCGAAGGGCGTCTTAAGAACCGCCGCGTTGAAATCTGGATCGAAAGCAGCGTGCAGGGCTAATCGCCTCCGATAAATACCCTCGGGCAGACTCCGCCGTTGACTAATCGAAACCGGGCCCAAGGCCCGGTTTTTTTCCATCACACGGATCGGGCAGACTTAAGATTGCGATCCAGAAATCCAGCCTTGCGCATACGCCAATTAAGTTGAATTCATCTCTAAAATTAAGAAAAACATAATAAAACCTCTCTTTAGTTGATAGATGCCTTTCCTTTTTCTCAATTTGAACACTATCGGCTGTCAAATTCGTATCAAATAGGAAGCAACCGGAAACACTGAAAATGATCCTTTATTCTCATCGCCTCCAAGGCGTTTTGCAGCAGATGGTTGTCGAACTTGGGCTGGACCTGATTTTGTCTGACGACAATTCCCCTGTTTCGCTGATCGACAACGAACAGATGCTAACCGAAGTCGCCGCAGGCGTGAATGTTGAGGTGAAGAAACTCGCCGCGAACAACGGCGCTGTTCTATTCAGATTTCAGAGGAAATCGTGATGGCTAAGAAGCGTCAAATGGACGGAGCGCCAGGCAAGCGTGCCGGGTTGCCGTTGGCTCGTGCCAATCGACTCGCCGAGACGGCCGAGGCCAAAAGAGGCCGAGCGCCTTCGATGATCGTCGCGACCGGTTTGTTGACTGTTGCGGCAATTGTTTCAGTGGGTGTCATGCCAGCCAATACTGCGCTGAGCACGGCATTTGATGCGTTGCACGGCGAAGCTGTTTCCACCAGCTTGGAAACCCCGAAAAGGCCGAAGCAACGGCCGCACAACACTGTAGAAAACACCCCCTTAAACCCTGAGACAGTGACTGAAACGGCGGCCACCCCCTCCGCCACCGATATGGATTTGCTGCCAGATGTAATTGCAAAGACAGAGCCGCCTGCTCAACCGGTTTTGGAAGAACCGGTTCAGGTGGTGGCCAGTATCAATCCCGCTGCTCCCTACTGCATCCAGATGATCCAGTCTCGGGTCGCCGCGTTGCACTACGTCACTCAAACCGCATCCGACTGGGACAGCCGTCAACAAGACGTGTCTCGATTGGTTCAGTCCACGTTGGACTGTAGCCAAGCGGGTCTTCAGATCGCCGGCAGTCTTGAACTGGCTGGCACCGGAATCGCTGATCTGCGCGTGCGTTGGAACCTGGAGACGTGGACTTTGCACCTGGCCGTGGTGGACAGCGCGTATTCTGAAAGTGGTGTCCAGCTGGCAGGCGTGTCGGATCAATCAATCGAATTCGTCGTTCAGTAACGGAGGCAAACGCCATGGACATATTTGAACAACTTGCCAACCTGGAAGTCCCAGCCAGGGCCGTTCTGGCAGACATCCAGACGTTCGAGGCACCTTTGCCCGATTATCTGATGCTGGGCACCTTTGTGATCCTGCTGTTCGCGCTGCATCGGTCCAGTAGGGCAGGCGTGTTGAAGTTCCGCACTAAGCTTGAAGAAGCCTATCAGCAGGAGCTTTTGACTGCGAACCGCAGGATGCATCAGGCCCGCGGCGATCTGAGACGCCTGCAACAGGAAATGGAGCGTGAACGTCAAAGAAAACGCGGCGCGCTTCGGGAAAATGGTCGGTTCGGATCCGGCGCGGAACGCCGTCGCCATGATGCCATCGACCGCAGCCCTGCACGCGCGATCGCACAAGGCACTGTGCCATTCAAGGCAGCCTCGAAAAACCGAAACCAGACGCGGCCCATCGACCCAGTTCCGGCCAATGCTTCTGCGTCACATGACAACTTGTTTCTTAACGGAGTGGAAAAATGAACCTCACACGTCTGATTTACTACAGCCAGCGAAACCCATCCATGAGCCTCAGTATGGGCGAATTGCTTGAAATCTGTAAGCGCAACAACTCGGCGATGAACGTCACCGGCATGCTGCACTTCAACGGCAACTACTTCCTTCAGGTTCTCGAAGGGGGCCGGGCCGAAGTCAGCTCGATCTATCACCGCATTGCTGCTGACCAGCGTCACCTGAACATCATTCTGATCTCGTGCCAGGACGTGCGAGAGCGGATCTTCCCAACCTGGTCCATGGGCCATCACGAAGGCATGGAAGGCGAAACACGCGGCATCTTCCTTCGGTACTTCCCGTCGAACACGGTGAACCCGGAAGCGGTCAGCGCCGACAGCCTTCTGGACTTCCTCCAGGATGTCTCGACCGAGCTGGTGTAAACACTGGTTTGATCTGGAAAGGTGTTGCGAATGAGTATGTTAGATCATCTGGTCAACCGTCGTCAAAAGGGCAATTCCAGTCAGGAATTGCCCAGGGGACCCGCACCGTTCGAAACACCCGTTGACGATAATGCCGACGCGGATCAGGCAATCCAGACCCTGGGCCAGTATCCGATTTCGTCCAACAGTTTGCCCGACGGAGCCGGTTGTTCAGCTACCCCTCAGGCCGTCAGCGACGAGCTGGATAGCCCCGTGACACCGGCCACACAGATGACAGAGGCCCTTTTGAACCCGTCCAGCCCGGTTAGCCAGAACCTGCGCGACATGCGCACAAGGCTGGTCGGGTTCGACAGATCGGACAGCTCAACGCGCGACCTGTTCAGCGCCGAAGACCAACCAGCCTCGGACAACGCCGCGTTGCCCGTTGGCTGGTTGGTCATCATTGACGGGCCCGGATACGGCCATGCCTTTACGTTGTATTCCGGCCTGTCAAATATCGGTCGGAATCCTGACCAGACCGTTTGCCTTGATTTCGGGGATATGGCGATTTCACGCGACAATCATGCGGCTATCGCCTTTGACCCAGAGCAACAGATGTTTTTGCTTGGTCACGGCGGCAAGACCAATTTGGTACGCCTGCAAGGCAAGCCGATCATCTCGAACGAGCAACTGAATGACGGTGATCAGATATCCATTGGTGAGACCAAGATGTTGTTCAAAGCGCTGTGTGGCGACTCTTTCAACTGGGCTAGGGAAAGTGACGATGACGACGTGTTTGATACCCTGTGAGAGCTGCCAGCGGCAGTTGCGGGGAAAAACACGGCGATGACACAGGTACCCCGACCACCGCTGGATTTGCAGGCGCGGCTTCGGGCAATGTTGTCGCAAGGGCAGTTCGGCCCCGAAATAACTACGCGCGCCACCGAGTTATTGGCAGAGCTAACCCGCCCTGCCCGGATCTCGATCCTGAGCCCGTCAAAGGTTAGAAAGGCGCAGTTGCTGAACTTTCTGCTTGGTCAGAATTTGCTTCCGCCGAACGATTTCAGCGATGTCCTGCAACTGTCGTATTCCGAAACCGAACTGATGTCAGTTGAAACATCTGTTGGAACCGAACACATCCACAAACCACCGTTCGACCTGGCAAAGATTGCAGCCGATGGCCTGCGGTCAGCGCATCTGACGCTGCCATTGCCCGCGTTGACCAAGATTTCAATCCTCGCGAAAACACTGCCGCCGCAAACAGAGGATTTTGAAGCCACGATGGACTGGCTGGTGCCGCAGACGGATATCGCAATCTGGTTCACTGATGATTTCGACGCAGCCGAACAGGCGCTGTGGGACAGGATGCCCAACAAAACAAAGGACCACTCGCTGCTGGTGTTGCTTCGAAATGGCAAACCCATCGATCATTCGCAATCGGCGTCTGGATCCGTGTTCATGGACGCTGTTCAACTGTCTACAGAAGACGCTGCGCGCGCACGGGCGGGCACATGTTTAGACAAGGCACTGTTCAGGGCGTCCGGCGGGCACAAGTTGCTGTCAATCCTGCGCAGCGACATAGACCAGGCCCGCCGGCATGCAGCAGATCAGACTAAGATCTTTCTGAATAGCATCCCTGATCACAGTTCTGGCAATCTGGACCAGCGTATGGGTCAGTCTTTGGAAGACTCATTGGATAGCATCGCATCTGACTATCAAAACACAGATACAGCATCGTGCGTTCCCTTTTCACTCTGCATCCAATCTGCCATCGACAAGCTTTCGCATCTGGGGCGACCTGCTCCTGAAGGTGAATCAATAGATGTCTCCGATGTGCTGACGGAAATGGCGCAGGTTGTCTCGGAAATCGAGGGCGACCTGGCGGCTTGGCACCATGATCGCAGACTAGAGGTTGCCATACCGATGTTGCACGAGTTGAGCGACTTAGTTGAACTGTTTCGGGTCGAAGCAAACGAAGCGAATGGTATCGATGTCGTTTTGGCAGCGATCCAGCTAAAACGACAGCTCCTTCTGGTAGATTCCCGATGAACCATCCAGCATTCAGAACCCGTCGCACTCTGAACGCAAGCGGCCCACGAATAGTAGGCGTCAATAGATACAATTCTAACGAAGAAATCATGACCGGAGTTTCCTGATGTCCCAGCCGGGCGCATTGCAATCCCAGCTTTCAGAGCTGGCTGACTCAGTTTTCCAGATTGAGAGCGGGCGACTTGCGTTTGATCCGGTGGATCCGTTTGCGACAATAATCCAGCAGATTGATGTGGCGGTATTGGGAACGACCTTGGAGTTTCTTATCGAGGACAAAACACTCGAACTACAGGTTAGCGGTCGCCGGTTGATCTTGGTCTCAGCGTCAAACGATCCGGCGCTTGCCTGCTGGATTGACAAGCCACTCGCGACAGAAGACCCGGAAGACGTACTGGCGATTGCCACTGCGATCAAACACGTTGCCAGTGCTGCTTCACCAAGCTCCAGGATATTCCTGAAACCGGGTTTACCAAGACCGGATTTGTTGGGCGTCTCAGGCAGAATCTCTGGGAGTATGCTGCGAAAGACGCTTGAACAAACGTCAGTGGATCGAGGTTTTGATCCCAACACGTTGTGTGGCCAACTGAGAAATGTGTCGTTGGCATTCGTCCAAATCAAAGAGGAACGATTAGAAGCGGAGTTTGGCTCCGACGAGCTGGTGAGCGCACTTAAAGAGTTCCGAAATGATCGACTGCCGGAAATTCTGCAGTCAGAAGCTCACCCCAACAGCGAGTTTCAAGTGGAAAAACTCACCATCCTCAGCGAGACGTTGGATTCCGGAATTTGCTTAGGTTTGGTTAGATCGAGGCACTCACTTGTCTTAATAGCCTTTGATGTATGCAACCTGATCGACTTGATTTCAGTGTTTGATGATGTGATTTGAAGATCGCCGAGCAACCTTGTCTCGGTTTAATGCCAATGCATCAATTGCCTCTGATCGATCGTCGCAACGCCTGAGACGCAGGTGGACGATAGCTTATCCGCCGGGCAGGTTAGCGACAACACAGGTGCAGGGCATTGCTGAACAGCCTACCATCGGCTGGTTGGCTGCTGGGAGATGTATCTGTTTGAGAATTTTCACTTTCGGGGTGCTGGCCATATCAGTGTCAAATCCCTCCGCCCGCCGGGAGTTGTGTTGCAAATTGCAGAAATATTCTCCCATGCCTCCCAAAGCTCTTTCTGCTTAAACAGATGCTCGACCATCTGCGTCGGGTTAGCTCCGATCGCATCAGGTTTTCGTCAATCTCCCCAAGGGCGCCATTTGGCAATTATTGGGTGGCCATATAGCTCCTCAAAACCGACGCTCCTTGCGCATTGATTGTCATTGCAACGGTGCTGCCGAACTCTTTCGTTCCTTGATTGAGTGAAGGAAAAAGTGAAAGTATCTCCTGGCGCTGTGGGCTCGATAGCGCTTTGACTGCGTTTTTCTCCAAAAAGAAGCTTTCCGTCAGAGCTCCGTTCGACCTGACTATGTGGTGGCCGTCGAACATAAAATGAGTGTACCGTACCGCATCCATTTCCCGAATGCTTACTCCGGGCAGACCACACAGGTGTTTTGCGGCGACCAATACCTCGGATTGGCCAAACAACACTTCAACGCCTGATGATTCAATCAGCACCCTGTGCTGTTGAGACAGGACAAGTTCACCTGTGTTGCCCAACACACCGGCTTCTATGACCACTGGCGCAAACGCCCCAAAGCCCCGAACTTCAGTGGTGCCGACCCAACGAACAGGTAGTAGCCCACGGTCTTTTGTCCAAACTTCATCGCCAGGAAGAATATTCTGAACTGGAACGTCACCGATCGCAGTTTCTATCAACGTTCCCTCGCCAAAGCAGGCCATGAAATTTGTATAGGCCGACGTGCCTATGTTTGACCCGCTGACCTTGATATATGACGTACCGTTTTGCAGTGGCGCGGAAGTTGCATACCCCCAGACGTCCGAGAACACGCCACCTTGAGAAAATACATAAACGGTGATTTCAGGGCCAACCGGGTTGCCGCCGCTGTCAAGCGCTCGGATGATAATTTGAGACTCTGCCTCAACCTGCGTCCCATTGGCGACGATGCCGCCCCCATCCGTGATAACGTGGTTTGCTGGATCATCGTCGTTGAAAACATTGACATCAAATGTGTCATCCAATGTAACCGTCGTGCCAGTACCTGCCGAATACTGGAAGACGGTCCCATCCGGAGTATCTGAATTATTGACTATCGGGTTACCGATGATTGACCCGTTAGAACTGGCGGTAACGATTAAGCTCGAGCTGTCCTGAGCAAAGAAACTGCGTAGTACCATGGAAACCCTTTAAGCTTGCACCTCGAAAGTCTGAGACAGCGCCTGTCCAAAGCTTGAAACGCGTCATTCTAGAGTATTCACAATGTCAGGTAAGCGCGCAATGCGGAATACGGATCAAATGTCCGTATTTATTCACAATATCGACAACTCTCAGTAAACAAGACTGCAACTGGCGACCGCTCCTAACAAGGTCCGCAAATCGTTCGGTTGCCCAACAGCCCAGAAAAACGTTTGGAAGTGTGATTATCTTCACTGACCAGACTGCCGAACCTAGCGATACTAAGGTTATTCAAGTGAGTTCGCTTCAACGTATTTCGAAGCGTAGATTATCATTATCCTCCCCAAGGATAGGGCGCGCTGGTTGTTGGCGCGCCCATTTTCTCTGGGGCCCTAAGTTTGGCAGATATGCAGAGGTCGGGCATAAGCCCAAGATCAGCCGTTGACGAACGTGTTGAACGGTATGCTGATTAGCATAGCGAAGAGTTCCTTGCCCGGTTCGCAGGACTGTCCGCCTTGGAGTAGTTAGCCAAAGATTGGAGGTCAACATGAGATATAGAATTCTAAGTGTGGTTCTTGCGGGTGCAATTGCCTTACCGGCCCATGCTTTTGCGGAAAAAGATGATTGGTCGGGTTTGTACAAAGGCCTGGACGTTTACGACGGTTCAATTGACTACCTATCAATATCGCTCACAAGTGTTGAAACCTTTGAACTGCGGATAATCCCATCCGTGATTTCGTTGTGTGAGACCGGGCGCGGTTGGATTGTGGCTGAAGGGAAACTGAATGACGAAGGAAAAATGCTTCGTCAAAACAGTCGTGTTTTTTGCGACGGTGAAGAACCGGCAGATGTTGCGGACAGAGTCCTAACGCTGGACGCCAACACTGGGATTATCCGCTACGAGGCAACGGATGACCGCAGGCCGCTCGTTTATCATAAAGTGTCTTCGAACTGATCTGCACTTTCTGGATAAATCGCGCCCTTGTTGGCGTCTCTAGCTTCTTGCGTGACGCCTTTAGCGAGGGACACCACGCAATTTACTTGCCGCCGCACAGTCCCAGTTAACTCGCGATACTCTTTTCGAGTGGCGGTTTCCTGGCAAAAGAAGTTGTTCACGCTGACCAGAACCGAATTTGCGCCTTAGGGTTGATGGATGTGCTAATGCGGTCGCTCGAAAGACACACCCAGGGGATAGTCGACCTGGAACAACACTATTAAATTGCGCGCTTGGTCTGCCGCTGAAACCCTGCTTAGGGAGCCGTTCATCTAAAGAGGAAAACCGTGCAAACACCGATCCGTAAGCTCTTGTCTTTGGGCTTGATTGCAGCGTTCAGCTTTTGCGGAGGCATTTCCGCCCAAAGCTTACCCGCAGTTGACGGAGCAAACGGTAAGCTCTCACTAAGTGGGGTCTTGGGAGACAATGACGGTTATGCAGCAACAGGTTCTTATACCGTCCCGTTGAGTCATCAGTATGGGCTTCAACTGGACGGGATTGCCGCAAATCTCGACGTTGGTGGCTCCGAAGAGGTCGGAGTGTTGGGGGCTGGATTCCACGCTTTCTGGCGCGATCCGTCCAAAGGCCTAATCGGAATCGTTGGAAGCTATGTAAGCTTAAAAGACGGGCTGAACGCTGATATCTTTCAAGGGGGAGTCGAGGGGGCTATCTATCGCGGGCGCTTTTCTTTGGACGCCATAGCAGGCGTTAATGGTGGCGATGTAATTGACTCCGACTTATTCCTTCGAACGCTGGCGTCTTATTACCCAACCGATAACACCAACTTGCAACTTGGATATGGTTTCCAGAACGACTACAGTTCGCTTCTCTACGGAGGAGAAATTGCATTTGACACCCAAAACGGCCCATCTTCATCTCTGTATTTATCCGGCAAACTGAGGGAAGGCGGCAACAACTATATAGAAACCGGTCTTCGTATCTACTTCGGCAAATCTGGCAAGCCGCTAATCCGACGACACCGCGAAGATGATCCAATGCAGCTTCTGCGCCCCGTCAATATCGATGACTGGATATGTGGCACTGATGTCGATCCGAGGAACCCTATCATACCAGCCGTGGCAAGACTCTGCGCTCAACCTCGTTGATGACCGCCTAAAACAAACGAATACCCACCCTCGCATAAACTTCGCTGTTGGCTTGGCTCGAACGTCAGGTTTTGCCAGGCCCAGAGCGTTGCTCTCCGTTGGCTTAGCCATGCTATTCCCAGTATTATCGCGCGTGTGAGTTCTTTCCGGCTCTGGAAGAAACCAAAGGCTGAACCATTCATTCACACTAGCTCTGATATCGTTTGATTTGTTTCAAACCCATGATCCTACGATTTCCCGCAAGATTCAGGGCGAAGACAAGCACAACGATCTGTATTTCTTTGCTTTTGTGGCGACCCCGGCAGGATTCGAACCTGCAACCTGCCCCTTAGGAGGGATGCGTTCATAGCGCTATTCCTTTTGTGATTTCTTGCTGTTGGGTGTTTGCACAGCCTCATCCTGTACATGGTTTGTACGAAAACGGGCTCTGATGTCGGCCTCATCCGTCTCTGCGTGGGCATAGATGCGCATGGGCAAATTGGGGTCTGACCAGCGGCCAGCCTTTGCAGCTGTGACCGGATCAACGCCTTGCCGTACGACCAACTCAGTAAAGAAACCGTGCCGCCCAGCGGGGTGGGCTGACAGGTAGGGAATACCCGCGCGCTTGCAGATCGTCTTCCAGCGCGTGTTGTAACCGGTGGAACTGCCATAGCCGAAAACGCGCGCCTTCATGAGCTTGCCGGTCTTGCGATTTTTGGGGCGTTTAGCTGGCAATGCGAGAAGCTCGTCCATCATCTGAGGCGAGACGGTGATCCAACTCTCCGGATGGCCCTTTTGCCCTTTCACGCGGACTTTGTTCTCGTGCGGTCGAAGGTCATCTGGCTCCAGTGATACAGCCTGATCAATCCGTGCAGCCGTCTCGAACATGAAACGGACCAACGCGGCATTGTACGGATCGGCCGCATGGCAAAACGCCTCGATCCATTCCTTGTCAGCTGGCGTGCGCTCTACGCGGCTAAGCTTCCCTCGCCGCTTGTCCTGCGCGATCCGTTCAAACTTATCGTAAGGCTTCACGCGGATGAGCGGCGTGCCTTCCAGCTCGTGCGCGTTGTTGATCACCGCACTCGCGGGCGTCACGATTTCGCGCCACCAAGTATCGGTCGACGCTTTGGGTTTCAGCTTCGGCCCAAGGCTTTTCAGTAGCGCGCCAGAAATCGCACTCAGCGACAGGTCGCCGATTGCTTCGACAATCGGGATCAACTGCTTCGCCGCTTTTGGGGACGCGTTGTAAAGCATGATTGCATCAGAGAACGTCTTGCTCGGCTCGTCGCCCACGACATAGCGACGAATCTGGCGTTCGGTCTCATGGTTTATCCAGTCCCGTGCGCCCTCTTCTGTAGATGCCTTAGTGCTTCGCCGGTATGGGCCGGCGATTGGCCTGCCGTTGTATTCAATCCACCCCTTGGCCCAGTAGACACGGCCCCTCTTGTAAATTTGGAGCGGCATGACTGGCCTCCTTCAAAAATCGTATCAATTTGCGCGGGCGTGATCAGCATGGTCCGCCCAAGGCGATAAAATGCGCCCGTTTCATTGGCGCGTTCGCGCAACGTGCGTTCTGAAATATCGATCCCCATCCCGGCCATGACTTCGACCCACTGCGCGGGCGTTTTCCCAAGCCCCAGGATCTGAGAGCTGTCTGAATAGTTGGTCTCTGCCATTTCAGTTGTCCTTGTCCGCTCAAGTTGAATCGGCGATACGCATGGAATCGCTTGTTCTGCACCTTCTGACGTGGTCAGATGGGTGAAAACGTAAATATGCGTCATTTTGTGCTATGTTTATACAAAATTGCGCACTCGTCAATTGGGAAACTTGCATGGTGCGAGATGATGCTGAATTGTTTGCAGAGATTGGCGCTCGCCTCGCGATCTGTCGCAATGAGATAGGCGTCTCGCAGGCTGCTATGGCTGAAGCCATTGGCGTGTCACATCGCGCCTATCACAGCTATGAAAAAGGCAAACGCGGCGTCCCGGTCGAGGCCCTCGTCAAGATGCAAAGCCGCTACGATATTGACGTCGCCTGGCTACTTCTGGGCACCAAATCCATTCGGGCGGGACATGATTTCGAAGCCCTCAAACACATTGAAAGCTCGCTGGATAAGCACCTCACCGACGAGGGCATAAAAATCAAAAGCGAAAAGCGCGGGGCTATCGTGGCTCGTTGGTATCAATCGCATGTCGAAGGCCGTGAAGTGACCGATGACGACGTGCACACATGGATCGAGTTGGTAAGGGAGTAATCTGGTGAACAAGGCAAGCAAACGCTGGAACATGTTGCGACACTCAGTCTTGGAGCGCACCCGTCGTGAGGTGATTGAACCCCTTGACCCGCTGTACCCAATCCTCCTGGGAACCAGTGTGTTCTACCTTATCGGCTTGGGGCGACTATCATTGGCACAACAGACCGCCGAATACTCGGTTTTGGCCGCCATCATGATTTTTGCCATCGCTGCGGCTGGCTTTGCACTTCCATTTTTGACAGGTGCGGTACTGACCCTTCGCGCAGCCGAGCAAAAACTGGAACGCCTTCAACGCGGGTGATCCGATGGCCTTCGGTATCTTCATCCATCGCAGCGACTCGATCTACGACGACATTCCCTCGGAGCGGTATCAATTTCCTAAGCAATACCTTTCACGCGCCCAACAGTGCGAAGGGGATTGGATCGTCTACCTGGAGCCAAGCAAAGTCAAAGAGACCAAAGGGTACTTTGCTGTCGCTAAGGTCCAGGAGATCATTCCGGATCCTAGGAAGCAGGACATGTTCTTGGCAGTGATCGAACCGGGAACGTATCTTGATTTCGGCGACCCAGTTTCATTCCGGAACGAGAACTCGATCATCGAAAGAGGATTGCTGAACGATCAAGGCAAGATATCGGGACGCGCGCAAGCCGCAGTAAGAACCCTTTCAGCTGAAGACTTTGCCCGAATAGTCGAACGTGGTCTTGGACGAGATGAGGACATCCTGCCTCGCGTGGGCGATGCGATGCAGTTGCCAGGGTTTCAGGACGCGCAAAAACCTTTCCAACACATGCCAGCACGGGATCGCGTCAACCAATTGACCAACCGCGCGGTTCGCGACCGAAACTTCAGGAAGAATGTCCTGCGTGCCTATGGTGAACGGTGTGCCATCACGGGCTTGCGTCTGATCAATGGCGGCGGTCGTGCAGAGGTGGAAGCCGCTCATATCAGACCGGTCGAACATGACGGCCCTGACATCGTGAGCAATGGGCTCGCCTTGTCTGGAACAGCGCATTGGATGTTTGATCGCGGCCTCGTTGGGTTGGCAGACGACCTAACTATTCTGGTTTCCCGCCAGAGCAACGATATCGAAGCCGTGACATCGATGATCAACTCGTCCGGCAAGATCTTGGTTCCGGACCGCCTCGCCAACCGGCCAAGGACTGAGTTTGTAACCTGGCACAGAGAGAATTGTTTTAAGCAGTAATGGCCTATCTATTTTTAGACGACAGTAAGCACCATAGATCCGGATTTTCACTTGCAGCGTTCGCCATATGTGATGCGGATCCCACAGAAGAAATGGGCGTCCTTTTCCGTAAGCATGGCTTCGATCCGAGCACGTTCGAATTCAAATCTTCAGCGACAATGAAAGATCACAAGAATCTTCAAGCGCTGCGGAACAGTTTGAAAAGCTTCATCACACGAAACTGCAAAATGGCCTTGTGCATTGTAGATAGTGCAGATGACGTCAGAAAGTTAGGCCCTGCTTCTCTGGCGCTTTTGCGTAACGCAATGAAGCATCCCCGACTCGAGGGCCAGCAGCACGAGGTCTTCTTCGATGAAGGCCTCTTCAAACAAAAAAGCGCGGCTGAGGCTTTAGTTGTAGGAGACGCAGAGCTCGCAGGCTGCAACTTCCACTTTGAGCAAGAGTCCAGGGAAGTAATGGGTATCCAACTGGCCGACATCATAGCCCATACATGCAGCATTATGCTGTTGGAAGCACTCGGTGACATTGCCAAAAAGGTGATCGTTAACGCCCCTGGCGACAGCGTATATGATGGCCTCGAGGTCGAGCTCGGCTTCGAGATGTGGGCAGGGATCCGCTACGCATTTCTCAGCCAAAACAAGCAGAACCCAAAAGACGATTTCGACCTAGCAAACGTCGACGTTTATCCTTGGGGGTTATACATTGATGAGAGCGTCAACGAACGAGTTGCTCCTGCGGCGATGGAACGTTTTGGAGAAAACTATTTAGGTTGTATTCATTGAAGTCACATTTCGTGCTGTGAATTTGACCATTCAATAATTTGACGCGGCTTCCCAAGCTGAACGTTTTGTTTTGGCGCAACCAGTTTCGGTTTATGGGCGTCGAGTCGTCTGATCTTCGGGGATTGATACGAAATTCGACATTTGCTACGTGGTGGCACCCCTGTCGGCGACGACAGGTATTCAGGACGGTTGGCAGAGTGGTAATGCAGCCGATTGATACTCGGTAAAACCTTTCGGGGTTTCGTGGGTTCGAATCCCACACCGTATTCGAGGCCCATCCATAGCCACTCAGGATGGGCCTCAACTCAAAGCACGGAGCCTTTAGCAAATCTATGAATGTGCACTCGGTATCTATGCTACCCATCGGGCCGTCTGATCGGTATCTGTTACGGATGAAACTCGGAGCTTCAACCTAAAGCAGACTTGACCTCAGCTCTTCGATTGATATTTTGCATCCAGCCTTCGGGCAGATTTTGTCATCATGCATTGTGATGGTTGACCGCATTGTGGGTCAGATTTGCTCTTCGAGTTCCTTTGCAGTTTTACGGATTGTAGTAATCCTAGCTTGCGTAAGAGTGCCCGAAGGCTGATTTGAAAGAGGGCGATTTGGCTACCAAACTGAGCAGACTTAAAGCTACGAGCTCCAGATCAGAACTAGCTAGACTTCTTGGTATCGAACCCAAGCATCTCAGTTTCGCTCTCTACAAAATACCGTTAGCAGCGAGGTATAGCGAGTTTACTGTCCCCAAGGCATCTGGCGGTGATCGCGTCATACATGCGCCGAACTCTCACTTGAAGGCAATACAATCCAGAACATCTGGAATGCTCTACGAGTGTTACAACGAGCTTTACCCCAAAACAGAAAACACGAGCCTGAATCTGTCTCATGCGTTTCAGAAGAGAAGGGGGTTATCGATAGCTTCAAATGGAGCAAAGCACCGCAACAAACGCTACGTCTTCAACTTGGATTTTGAGGACTTTTTTGGCTCATTCAACTTTGGTCGTGTGCGTGGCTTCTTTCTTTCAAATCGAGATTTCAGCCTCAATGAGGAAGTCGCAACTAGTCTAGCTCAAATTTGTTGCCACAATAATAAGTTGCCGCAAGGAGCACCAACGTCTCCGATCGTTACAGAGCTCATTACACGAATTTTGGATATCCGCTTATCCAAGATAGCGAAGGCCCATGGATGTAGTTATTCGAGATACGCGGATGACCTGACGTTTTCGACGAATAAACAAACGTTCCCGAGCGAAGTCGCGGAATGTGACCCTTCCGGCATATGGACCGTCGGCAGCGAAGTCCTGAACAAGATTCATACTAGCGGGTTTGCGGTTAATTCGGCCAAGACACGTATGCAGTTTGCCGGCGGCAGGCAGGAAACTACCGGCCTAGTAGTGAACAAAAAAGTCAATGTGCCCAAGGAGTATTCCAAGCAGGTACGGTATATGACCCATTCATTGCTTCAAACCGGCAAGTGCCATGTACAAGCTCCCGTGACGAAAGCAGAGCAAGATGTGAGGCCAAACGTCTTGGCGGGAAAGCTCGCCCACGAATTCCACATTAAATCAAAGGAGTATGTAGATTCGAGTGGCAAGCCTTGGCCTCTCGCTCGGTTCAAGGACAAGGAGGTCTCGGTTCCAGCATTCTATCGTAGATATTCAGACTTTCTCTATTTTCGAAATTTCTTTTTCAATGCAAAGCCAACAATTCTTTGCGAAGGAGTTACGGATAACATTTACCTAAAATGTGCGATCAAGTCGAAACACGCTCATGTTCCAAGCCTTGCAGTGGTCTCACTCACTAGCAAGAAGGTCGAACTGCAATGTAGTTTCTACAATTACTCCAAAACCGCTCGCACTGTGACCGCCCTGACTGGCGGCGCCAACCCATTGAAATCTTTTATTGAAACTTACGCCGTAAGGTTTTCCAAATGTAAGGCTGCCAGTGTTTCTCAGCCTGTACTTGCTGTGGTCGACAACGATGCTGCCAATAACGGACTTTGGAAGATGTTGGACGAGAAGTTTGGTCTCAAAGGTGCTGATGGAACTGCTCCTTTTTACCATGTTGTTAAGAACCTGTATGTAGTTCCAATCCCAAAGATCGCTGGGAAGGACACATTCATCGAGCACCTATTTGACCATAAAACGCTGAACACGCCCCTCAATGGAAAGACGTTCGATCTCGGTCAAAAAAAGAAGATTGCAGCAAACAAGTACGGAAAGATGGCGTTTGCCAGAGATGTTGTTCAAAAACAAAGCGGTACGATTGATTTCAAGGGTTTCTTACCCTTGCTGGGCAACATTGAGAATGCGATTGCGCATCATAAAGCCAATCCCCCAACCCCTTAGATTAACTTGTTGCTTTCATGCCAAACCGCCCAAATATACCGACTTTCACCGCCCATTCTCTAGTTTCACTGGCTTAGTATGGGCGGGGCACGATACTCGGTCGCGTAGAGAGCATTAGCCTACCAGAGCTGACGTAAAGACTCGGACCCAACGTAGAGCAGGTCAGACCCTGATTTCTCAGCATTCCAGAATGGTGTGCCCCATACTTTTAAAGTCGATGGTTCCAGCTTCTCTGAACGGGAGCCTATAGAGCCCAACAGCGTTTTAGCTCTAGGCCGCAAGTGGCTGCATTGGCCACCCCCTTATGCTTCACCTGCGTCGTCTAAATCAGCTTGGTCTGCCAAACGTTGCTCAATAACGTCATCAGTAAAGTCTGTGAACAAGTTTAGTTGAGGATCATTTGTATGAATTTTGTTCATGCGATCCACATCACAGACTGCCCGGTAAACGTCACTAGCGATTGCTTCACGTCTTTGTTTGACCGATTTTTGCCGAAGTGCCGGTGAGCCACCTGTATCTGTGTCGAAGTAGTGTTTGATTGGCTGCCCGCCTTCAAAAAGTGATACAGACTGATAGGCGCGGTAGGTAAAACCACCCTCCTGGTCCAAACGACGCGCTTGTCGCAACGAGCTTGTTACTTGCCTCCGCAACATCTTTTTCACATCTTGAGGTTGTGGCAGGAGCTTTCGGTTCGAAACTGCCCATTCAACAAACTGGCTTGGATCTCCAGACACGTCTCCGGTTTCAGCTTCCCACTCTTCCCAAAGCTTCACAACTTGTTCAGTAAAGTTTGCCATTTCAGTTACCTCATCATAGCTCGATTTGAGATGACTTGCCCCAGCCATCCACTGCACGCCACTCAAGCAAAGAGCTGCGGATACTTTTTAAGTACTTCCTAAACGTACGGTACTTTTGGGTTTTGTGGTGGATTTGCCCAACGATGATAGCCGGATTTATCTGTGCTCTCGCTGCAAATAAGAGCATGTCTTTTTCCGAGATATAAGGACTCTTCCTCAACACAAACGAGTTCAGAAGCTTTTGATCTACGCAAAATTCTGCGGCGGCCAAATTCGCTGCTTTTTCGCATTCAGGCAGCTCCACATTATCCGAGTCGAGATTGCCCCCAAACTCATCGATTGGCGCAAACTGTTCCTCCCGACCGTCGCCGCGTAATACGTGTTCAATTTCGTGACGCAGCACAAAACATAGGTTATCCAGCCGGTCCAATCGATTTGTCAGTCCAATAACGGGTTGCCCATCAACCCATAAGCAAACGCCATCAATTTTGGCTCCCTGCAGAGGCTCGACTAGTATCAAGCGCACACCACAAGCCAAGAGAAGGGCAGGGATAGCCGGAAGGTCATCTATGTCGACAAAATGCGAGCGTAATGCAGGCATTGAGTTTCTTAGTTTCTCTTCATCGTACGGTGGGCATTCGATGGTTCCGGCGATCTGCCGCACGCGATGCAGCCATGCATATTGTCCGGCAGACACACTTTCGTAAGAACTCTTCTTGGCTGCGTGCGCCATCAAAGGCGCATCGCTGACAAACGGCACTTCACTAATGTCAGATTTGTCAAAGAAGCGAGTCATCTGCAAATCTAAAAGACTGCTCTCAGTATCAGAAATCCACCCCCTGTTGATCATCTCCCTAACAGGAAAGATAGACCAGGTGGCGCGGGTTTTGACACTAGGGTCGGCCTTCTTAGCACGGCTCAAATCATACATTTGCTGAAGGTTCATGAAGAACTCTGCGGGCATGTCGAAAGCGTCAGCAAGCAAGTTAGCAGTATCTGGGGTTATACTGGTCTTACCCTTCAACAGCCTATTCAGCTGTCCGGCATCCCATCCAAGAACAAACGCCAAATCGGCTTGAGTCATGCCGCGCGCATCCAATTCCTCAGTGATGAACTCACCGGGCAACTCAGTAGGGAGTAGGTCTAAGTTATCCATCAATGGTAGTCCTCAATACAGACGACAATGATTGTCGGCGGGCTGGTTACATCATCAAGAGTAAAGACCAGTCGAAACTGGTCATTCAAACGAATGGAGCGTTGCCCTTCTCTGTCCCCTTTAAGCTTCTCATAATGCAGGCTTTTCCAGTTTCTCAGCGAGCGTTCGTCTGGAGCAGCTCTCAGCAGTGTTAATTTGCGCCTCGCTGATTTGATGAGCGCAACAGAAAGGCGTGTTCGTGCGGCCTGGTTGGTTTCGATCAAAGCCAACGTGTCGTCAGCAAAAACAACTTTCATTGAGGTCTTTTACCCCCGCTTCTCAAATATTGCAACACCAAATTGACTAGATCAGTCAATTTGGCAAATCATAGCTCTTCATCCGCATGACACATCTCTAGATTGAACCACTAACAACAGCAAGGAAACGTAGGCCTAGGCATGTATGAAACTCATCAATGTGAGCATCTTATGCTGCGGTGGCTTGCCCGCCCGTCTAGCTCTCGTTCAGCCGCTTCTCGGCGTCTTTCGCTAGCTTCCAGCTGGTCTCTAATCCCGCCTGAAGCGTGTCGTAATTCTGCTCCTCGCGCAGCAAGTCGGCCAATGTGGTGACGGACGTGAGATGTGATTTCATCAATAGCGCCACGCAATGCGCCAAGCCATTCACCTTGCTTTCGATCCTGCTGGTCGAGCGTTTCTCCAAAGCGTGCAATTCCTTGGCTGAGCTCTCGCAGGCCGTCACCAACCGTTCGACGGATGCGAGCAATTCGCGCTCCAATGCTGTCAGGGGTGTTGTCGGCAGATTGGTCATCTAAGGCTCCTTGATCTCGATGCAGATGATGGGCGTTTGCGCCATCGTGCAGGTCTTCAGTTCGGTCCGGTTCGGGTCCAGCGTCACCCATGTCTGCCCGGACTGTTCGATCCGTGTCAGGCCAAGCCTCGTCATCTCCGAGCGCGTGATCAAGCCCGTCCAAAACCAAGTCGCGATCAGCACCGTCGCGATCCAGGATGAGACCATCGCCACGATCGCCCAGGGTGAGATCGTCAACCAGCGCCTGATCGTCTCGCTCCGCCTCTCCAACTCGCTCCTGCTGTCGCTCAGAAAGAACCTGATATCGGTCTCGATTGTATGCAGCGCGCTGGTCGCAATGCAGCTGAAATCGCTCCTGAAGCTCTCCAGTTGAGATGCCATCAAGGCGGCGTGGTCGCTGCGTACTGTCTCCAGGTCCGCGTTCAATTTCTCGGCGAGGCGGTTCGGCTTGCCAATCGTCATGGAAAATCTCTCCTTTCAAACGCCAGCGCTCACCGGTGTCGGGATCTTTGGCGGTGATGTAATCCTTGCTGGCACGAGGGATCTCGAAGCCCGCCTCAGATAGCGCGTCGACCATGCTCGCACGGTCGGTGATGGTGCCGACGCTGATCTGATCAAGGATCCAATTGTGCATCGCCTCGCGCCCCTGTGCTCGGGTCGGGGCCTCAATCGTCGCCCTCACTTCGCGGGCGCGGTCCGGTTCCAAAGGGTCTGCCCAACCGTGGGTCTTGTTCATCAAATCGCGCAGGCTAGCAAAGGCGCTCTCATGGCCTGGCGGCGCGATATTCAACGACTTTCCGGTGCTGAGCTCAAGGCGTGGCGTGCAGAAGTGCAGCTCGACGTTGCTCTCATGCGCATGGCGAACCCAGAGGCAATCGTATTGATTCCGGTCCAGCCCAGCAAAGGCCAGAGCCTCAAATAGCTCAATGGCCTCTTGCTGGGCGTCGGGACTGGGATCATCGCTGTCGGCAAAGCTGATCACGCCCGCCGTGTAGCTCCATTTGTTGGAGCTCGCATCGATCAGGTGGCGGGTTTGGTCGAGATTGCCGTGCAGCACCTCGGGGAGCGGGTCGCGGATCTTGGTTTGCGGTTCACCGGTGTCGTCGCGGATGAGGTTGCGGTTCTCGTCATAAGCCAGAACTTCGCGCGCTGTAAGGTAATCCACGGGAGCCGCACCGCCACCGGTGCCGGTGGAGAAGAACGAGATGATCATTCTCCACCGCCTGTGTGTGCCGCCACGATCTGCGCCAACTGCCGTTCGATGGCCACCAACTGCGTCGCGACCTTAAGCGTGTCGATCTGGCTCGCGCGGCCGGATTTGACTGCGCCGTTGATCCAGCGGGAGAGCTGATTGAGGTTGCCGCCGACGCGGGCAATCGCAAAGGTCAGCTTCGGGTCAACGCGAGGGACGGGCTTGCGTCGACGTGCCTCGGTCAACCCCAAGGCCTCGCGCATCAGCGTAGCATTGGGCAAGCCAGCGGCGCGCGCCTTGGCCACAAGCGCTGCCTTTTCTGACGGTGTGCATCGAAAGATCACGCTTTCGGAAAGGCCCTCTTTGACGCCGCTTGCGCGCGTCTGGTTGGGGTTTGAAGGGGAGGCTTGCCGCCCCTCACAAGTCCCGCCGATGTAATCGGTGGGTAACCTTGCTCTCTGCTCTTCGTGGGGATCGGTCGCACTCATGCTCTGAGCCCCGCTGCTTCGATTTCAGCAGGGCTGACCAGGTTTGCGGCCAGCAATGCAGTCACTTGGCCGGGCGTGATATGGCGGCAAAGTGGATGTTTGTCTGTGACCCAGTCGGCCAAGCCTTTCAGCAACTCGGACTCTTTGGCCTTGCCTGCTTCTCGTGCCTCCTCGACGTCGTGAAGGTATTTTAGCCAGCGCCGAGACTGAAACCAGTTGTCGGAGAAGCACACCTTCGAGCGGGTGAAGCCTTCGCTCTCGTTCGCATAGGCCCGCACGGCGTCCTCGATGTCTTTGGGGTCCACTCCGTCGGCCAGCGCTTGGCGGATTTGCGAGATACAAACCGCTTTGCCGCGAATGCGATCCTCGGGATAGGCGGACAAAATCTTTTCTGGAACCTCATCCTCCACCGCCGCCTTCGCGTGCGAAGGATTTGGTTTTTGATATGGTTTATATCTGTTCTTATAGGATTTGCCCTCTGGGGCAGATGGCTTGCCCTCAGGGGCAAATGCATCATTTTCCCTTTCGGTCGGATCGATTTGCCCATTTGGGCAAATGGAGTTGCCCAGGGCATACCAGCAGGTCCGATCATAGCGATCGTCGCTGAAATTGCCCTTGATGATCAGCTCTGCGCTGACCAGCTTTTCGAGTGCTGTTCGGATCTGCTTCTCGCTCAGATATGGGAACAGCTCACCAAAGGCCGAGATCGAATTGTATGTCCAATACCGCCCGTCTCGCAGGTTCCGGCGATTGGCTTGGTTCTTCTCGATCCAGAAGGTGATGTTCTGGAAAATCACCGCCGCGTTCAGGCCAACACGTCCCGCGATTTCGGGCTCAAAGCTATGACGGCTCATGATTTACCCCCGAAACACGCACAAACGTGCGAATTTTGTACAGGTTTTGTACGAGAAATCGGCCGTTTCAGCTGATTTCGCCGCGAAAGCTGGCGGGACTTTTTGCAAGCTTCCGCACAACGTCCTGTAAATAATCCATATTTTTCAGGTGTTTTTGGCGACCCCGGCAGGATTCGAACCTGCAACCTGCCCCTTAGGAGGGGGCTGCTCTATCCAGTTGAGCCACGGGGCCACGCATCGCCTTCTGTACCTTGGTTTTTTGGGGTTGTCATGGCCTTTGCACAACAGTTGTACAGATCGCCTTGTTCACGCTACCATCGGGCAAAACAACAACGCAGGTGCCCTCCGTGAACACTGAAACAAAACGCCCGCTTACCCTCCGCGATGTCTCTGAGGCGTCCGGTGTTTCCGAGATGACAGTCAGCCGGGTCCTGCGTAATCGGGGTGATGTATCAGATGCCACCCGCACCCGCGTTTTGGCCGCCGCAAAAGAGCTGGGATATGTGCCAAACAAGATCGCCGGGGCATTAGCCTCGAGCCGGGTGAATCTTGTGGCGGTGATCATCCCGTCGCTGTCAAACATGGTGTTTCCCGAGGTTCTGACGGGCGTTAATCAGGTTCTGGAAGATACCGAGTTACAGCCGGTGGTTGGCGTCACCGACTACCTGCCCGAAAAAGAAGAAAAAGTGCTGTACGAAATGCTCTCGTGGCGGCCTTCTGGCGTGATCATCGCGGGTCTGGAGCACACAGAAGCCGCGCGCGCCATGCTGGATTCGGCCGGTATTCCTGTGGTCGAAATCATGGACACAGACGGCAAGCCCGTGGACGCCATGGTCGGTATTTCGCATCGCCGCGCCGGGCGCGAGATGGCGCAGGCCATCCTGAAGGCCGGGTATCAGCATATCGGGTTCATGGGCACCAAGATGCCGCTGGATCACCGCGCCCGCAAGCGGTTCGAAGGGTTCACCGAGGTGCTGGGCAAGCATGGAATTGAGATAGAAGACCGCGAGTTTTACTCTGGCGGCTCTGCGCTGGCCAAGGGCCGCGAGATGACACAGACGATGCTTGAGCGCTCACCCGAGTTGGATTTTCTGTATTACTCCAATGATATGATCGGTGCTGGCGGGCTGTTGTACCTGCTGGAACAAGGCATCGACATTCCCGGTCAGATCGGATTGGCCGGGTTCAATAATGTGGAACTGCTGCAAGGGCTGCCGCGCAAACTGGCCACGATGGACGCCTGCCGTCTGGAGATCGGGCGCAAGGCCGCCGAAATCATCTCGGCGCGGCTGGATGATCCGGACTCCGAGATTGAAACGCGTGTCACTCTCACACCCAAGATCAGCTTTGGTGAAACGCTAAAACGGCGTTGGTGACATTGGCCCTGCAACAGATCGACAACCAAACGGCCCGCGCCGTTTTTATGGATCGGCATGCGCTGGCTGAACCGCCTTCGGGGAACGCCAAAGGCGCAGACCTTCTTGCGCTGATCCGTCGGCTTGGCTTTGTTCAATTGGACAGTATCAACACCGTCGCCCGCGCCCATGACATGATCCTGTTTTCGCGCAGGCCGAGCTATCGCAGCAAGAACCTCAAACACCTGTACGAACGCGACAAGGCGTTGTTTGAACATTGGACACACGACGCTGCGGTCATTCCGATGGACTATTATTCGCATTGGCATCTACGCTTTCAACGCGACGCAGATCTGCTGAAATCACGCTGGAAAAACTGGCGGCGCGACGGGTTTGAACAACAATTCCAAACCGTGCTGCAACATATCCGCGATCATGGACCCGTCTCCTCGTCCGATGTGGGCAAGGATGAAAAGAAAGGGTCGGGCGGGTGGTGGGACTGGCACCCGTCCAAAACAGCATTGGAATTCCTGTGGCGCTCAGGTGCGTTGACGGTCATTGGCCGCGAAGGATTTCAGAAACGCTATGACCTGACCGAGCGGGTGATCGAGACGCATCTTTGTCCGGGTCACACGCCCTGCGACGCTGACAGGACGGTGGATTGGCTCTGCAACGCTGCGCTGGACCGGCTTGGGTTCGCTACATCGGGCGAACTGGCGGCGTTTTGGGACACGGTCAGTCCCGCCGAAGCCAAGGCGTGGTGCGCCACAGCCTTGCAGCATGGCACCGTTGAAGAGCTTGAAATGGCCTGCGTGGATGGGCGGTTGCGCAAAGTCATGGCCCGTCCGGGGTTGCTTGACGAGACGGCCGCGCTGACACCGCCTTCTGGTCGGACCAGGGTTCTCAGCCCCTTTGATCCAATGTTGCGTGATCGCAAACGGGCCGAACGACTGTTTGGATTCCACTACAGGATCGAGGTCTTTGTCCCCGAGCCCAAACGGACTTATGGCTATTACGTCTTCCCGCTGCTGGAAGGTGACAAACTGATCGGGCGGATCGACATGAAGGCGCACCGGGACTGCGGCGAACTGCGTGTACGGGCCGTTTGGCCTGAAAGACGCGCGCGTTGGTCAGAGGCGCGGAGCCGAAGACTGCAGTCTGAACTGGACCGGGTTCGGCGTTTTGCCAATCTGGATCGGGTCGAGTTCGCCAAAGACTGGCTAAAAGACCCTAAATAGGCTCTAGTTAGCGGCGGACAGGGTCAGCCGGATACTGTCCAACCCGTCAATTCCACCTTCGATCACATCCCCAGCCACCACTGGACCAACGCCAGCCGGCGTGCCAGTCAGGATCAAATCCCCCGGCCGCAGATGGTAGAAGCCTGAAAGATGGCTGATGATTTCGTCAATTTTCCAGATCAGCTCGGCCAGGGTTGCATCCTGCCGAATGTCTCCATTCACGCTCAGATGGATGCGCTTGTCATCATCCGGCGACCAGGCGGTTGACCGGGTCAATGGGGCAAAAACAGCGCTGTTTTCGACATCCTTGCCCAAATCCCAGGGTCGTTGCTTGTTACGCTCACGAATTTGCAGGTCACGCCGGGTCATATCCAACGCGCAGCCATAGGCATAGACCGCATCCAGAGCCTCGGTGCTGGTGGCGCGAAACACCTGCTTGCCGAGTGCGACGGCCAGCTCCATCTCATGATGGAAATTTTCGGTTCCGGGCGGGAAAGGAACGGTTTTACCTGTCAAAACCGCATTGGCGGCAGATTTCGTAAAATAAAACGGAGCTTCTCGGTCAACCTCATGTCCCATCTCGGCCGCATGAGCTGCGTAGTTCCGCCCGACACAGAAAATCCGCCCAACCGGATACGCACCAGCCTCACCGTCAACAGGGATGGTTATAGGTTCTGGCAGAGAGAACAGGTTATCTTGCATAGTGATCCCTTTTGATTGCGAAACACGCATCGTGGTAGGCGCATTTGCACTGGCAAGTGATTGGAACACGCCAGTTTCTGCCAACACCCTTAGATTGTTTCGGCATGAAATTGCTCAATTTTCTTCCGCATCTCAGCGACCGTTCCCAGCGGCAGTTCATTGCGCCTTTATAGGCGCGACCAACCGATAAGCCCAATCGGATTCGGAAGCTGGTTCGCTGGACACATGAGGTAGAAAAAAGAAGAGTGTTCAAACCGTTCGGAATTTCTGGGTACTGCAGCTTGGCTTGCGCATGAAATGCAGATGCCAACGTTCATTGAAGTGATTGAAGACATATTGTGCCTATTGCGCACAATATCCCGGTAACACCAACCGCCTTGGAAAATTACCAGGGCAAAACAGCACTACGACCCTGACTCGAAGATACCTATTGCTGGCACCACCAGAAGTCGGCATTAGGCTACGACCGCTTCGGAGCGCATAGGCACAAGGTCCATCCCCCTGGATCCTTCGGGCCGTTCGGTGAACCGTATTTTCGGTTCTGCAATTGCTTCGAAGTGAGGACCTGGATTTTAATCCAGTCTGGGTCTGGCCTCCCCGCCGGAGAATTCCCCCTACCTTCTCCGGCGGGGTGCCAAAATCAGGGGTTCAACGAACCGATGGTCAGGTCTCCAGATCTTTCAACTCAGTCAAAAGATCCAGCAGCAATTCATGCTTTTCGGGGCCCAGTTGAGTTCGAATGCGCTCGGCCTGTGCAACGCTGACGGCAAGGTTTGCGCGAATAACTTCCACACCGCCTTTGCTGATCTCGACAATCTGGCGGCGCCGGTCCACCGGATGATTGCGCCGGGCGATCAAGTCTTTTTGCTCAAGGTTTTGCAGAATGCGCGTCAGGCTGGGCAGCAGTAGGCAGGCCCTCTCGGCGATGTGGGTTGGCTCCTGCGGTCCCTCTTCGTTGAGAACGCGCAAGACGCGCCACTGCTGTTCGGTGACACCTGCATCGCCCAGCAGTGTGCGAATGGGCCCCATGACCTTTTCCCGTGCTCTCAGCAGAGCAATCGGCAAAGATCGAGAGGTAAGTGGAAGTTCGTCAGTCATACGGAATCTTGGCCGAAATCCAGTAGGTTCGCAAGCAATCCACCGAAATTGAGAGTCTTAGGAAACGGAATTGACCTGGCCTGTTGAATACCTATCACTGATCTCAAAGACATACGCACCCCGGGCTCGCCCGTCTGGTGCCGCACGGGAGGATCAGAATGAAATGGGATGAGTTCGCCGGATGGGGCAAGAAAGTCGCGGATTGGACGCAGGACTATCATCAGAATGTCGGCGACAAACCGGTACGGGCGCGAACTGAGCCGGGTGATGTTCTCGATGCTTTGCCTGCTGCACCGCCAGAACATGCGCAGCCCATGGAAGACATCTTTCAGGACTTTGAGAAAATTGTGATGCCGGGGATCACCCATTGGCAGCACCCCCGGTTCTTTGCCTATTTCAACGCAAACGCCTCGGCCCCGTCAGTCTTGGCTGAGTTCCTGACCAGCGCAATCGCGCCACAATGCATGTTGTGGCAGACCTCGCCCGCTGCAACGGAAATGGAAACGCGGATGATGGACTGGCTGCGTCAGGCGCTGGATTTGCCAGAAGGGTTTGCCGGGGTCATTCAGGATTCAGCCTCATCAGCCACATTGGCCGCCGTGCTGACAATGCGTGAAAAGGCGCTGGATTGGCAGGGCAATCAACACGGTCTGTTCGGGAAGAAACCGCTGCGGGTCTACTGTTCATCCGAGGTCCATACATCGATTGACCGGGCCATTTGGGTGGCCGGGATTGGTCAGGACAACCTTGTACGCGTTCCAATCAAAGGGGATTGGCGCGGTATGGATCCGGAAGCCTTGGACAAGGCGATTCAGTCCGATTTAGACTCTGGTTTACACCCTGCAGGTGTCATTCTATGCGTTGGCGGAACCGGGACAGGAGCGACTGACCCGGTGGACCGATGCCTGGAGATTGCGCAAAAACACGGGCTGTATACGCATGTGGATGCGGCGTGGGCGGGATCAGCAATGATATGCCCTGAATATCGGCACTATTGGCCGGGCATCGATCAGGCGGACAGCATCGTCTTCAATCCGCATAAGTGGCTGGGCATACAGTTCGATTGCTGCGCGCATTTCCTTAAAAACCCCGATGATCTGGTACAAACACTGGCGATCAGCCCCGAATACCTGAAAACACACGGCAAGGA
Organism: uncultured Ruegeria sp.; assembly: GCF_947504215.1. Lineage (GTDB taxonomy): Bacteria > Pseudomonadota > Alphaproteobacteria > Rhodobacterales > Rhodobacteraceae > Ruegeria. The sequence continues at coordinate 72,272 of NZ_CANNGO010000008.1, forward strand.
CGGGATCATCAACTACTCAGAGTGGACTGTTGCGCTGGGTCGTCGCTTCCGTGCACTGAAGCTTTGGTTCGTGATCCGTGCCTATGGTCTTGAAGGTTTGCGGGATAGGCTACGAAATCACGTCAACTGGTCCAAAGATCTGCATGACCGGCTGGCCGCCGAACCGGATTTCGAAATAGTTACCCCTCCGATGTGGTCCCTGTGGACCTTTCGTTTTGTACCGACCGAAAACGCCGATTTGTACAACTTGGAGGACCTGAACTTACGCCTGGTGAACGCCATCAATGACGACGGGCGTATTTACCTGACGCAAACACGGGTGGATGGCACGTTTGTCATTCGCTTTCAGGCGGGACAGTTCGAAACCACCGAAGAGGACGTGAAGATGGCGTTTGATGTCATCACCGAAATCGCCCGATCCCTGACAGACTAAGACTGGAGAACACTCAATGGCTGCCCCGACAAACACGTTCAAACAGGCTCTTACACAGGGAAAACGGCAAATCGGCTGCTGGATGAGTTTCGCCGAGCCCATCACTGCCGAAATCATGGGAACCGCAGGTTTCGATTGGTTGGTGATTGATGGTGAGCATGCGCCGAATGACATTCGATCAATTCGGGATCAGCTGATGGCGCTGGCCAACAGCGCGTCGCATCCGGTGGTGCGAATACCGGTGGGTGAAACCTGGTTGATAAAAATGGTTCTGGATGCGGGCGCGCAGACCATTCTGGTACCCATTGTGGAAAGCGCCGAACAGGCGCGAGAATTGGTGCGCGCCTGTCGCTATCCGCCAGAGGGGGTGCGTGGGGTCGGCGCATCAGCGTCGCGGGCGACGACGTATGGGACCACAAGTGATTATATCCAAACGGCGGATCAGGAAATCTGTCTATTGGTTCAGGTCGAAAACCGCGCTGGAATGGCGGCGCTGGACGAGATCCTGCAGGTTGACGGTGTTGACGGTGTTTTTATCGGGCCCGCCGACCTGTCCACGGACATGGGATTTCAGGGCAACAGCAAAGCCCCCGAAGTGCGCGAAGTGATTGCCGACGCTCTGTCCAGGACTAAAGCCGCAGGTAAGGCACCCGGCATTCTGGGCACCAATGAAGAAGCAACGCAAACCTATCTCGAAATGGGCGCGCAGTTTCTGGCAGTAGGGATCGACGTCATGCTGCTGACACAGGCATCAAGGGCATTAGCGAAAGAGTGGAAAGCAAAATAGCGCGTCAGGCGCGCATCGTCGCAGCGGCCTGCGCGTAGCCGCCCGAGGCACCGTCGACGAAATGCACATGATCATCGCGCGTAGCCGCCGGGACAAAGCAGGTCATCATTGCTTCGTCTTGTGCGTGCAGGCCATACCGGATTTTGCCACGCCCGCGCGCCTCTTCCAGCAGATGTTCGATTTGCGCGCGTGTACCCTGGTCGCAATCCAAGGTCATCTTCAACCCGTCATCGAATTTTCGAAAATCAGCATTGCTGCTGACCATGCGCTTGTAATGCTCCGGTTCGAACTGCCCCAATCGTTTTCCTGTTTTGAACAGCAGTCCGATCAGCAGATTTTGCATCAATAGAAGTGTTTTTTGCACAAACATGTTCCGACCTTTGCGGGACACATGTGCATCAATGTCCACACCCGGAGGCGGCCAAGTGATCGGCGGGCCGTTGACAGGGACCGGATGTCCGCCACGCTCCAGCCCCTCAGATGCCGACAACACAGATTTCACCAGATCGGAAAAATCGCTTTCGGTGGCGGCCGGTGTGGGTTGCACAACAACCGAGACGATCCGGCCATGTTGTGCCGGGCTGTTGGACCACCGGCAAGACAACCCCGTCAGGTCGGGCGCTGCTCCTGGATCGGCCGGAGGAACCTCATGACTCCCTGCTTTCATCTGCGCATCGGCCCAGGCCAGGCCTCCGCCGGAAAACATGGCATAATCCACACCCGTCGACGGCCCATAGCGCGCCACACGCAGATCTTTGCCCGTTTGCCTTATCTCGGCCACAGAAACCAACGCGGCGCGCAGGGGCATCGAAAACTCTTCCTCCGCCCAGCGCCGCAAGGACGCCAGAGTGATACGCGCGGTTTCAGCAGCACTGGGCGGAATGGCAAAGCCTGCACCATCACCACCAAAGACATAAGGAAACAGCTTGCCGTCCATCGCGTTGATCATGGCCGAGATCACCGCCGCCCCAACCATGTTCACCGTCTTGTATCGGCCTCGTTCAATTTCCCCTGTGGAATCAACAATATCTGCTACACCCAGCACCCAATCATCAGGTACCGGGGTAAACTGCGCCGGGTCCGCCAATCGAGTGAAGTCACGCAGCAGGGGCAGGTTTTCATAAAACGCGGAATGAAGGTCTTTCATTGTCCCCTCAGGTTCGGGTGTGAGCAAAGGATAGTTCGAATGTGATCGCTGTCCGCCCTCTGCAACATTGTACACGTGCTTGTGCGTTTTGCCATGGCGTGCCAAGCATTCCTTCAGAACCTTGGGAAGGGGCCGTTCATGCAGGCAGGTTTGGTGATTTTGTGTCTGGCCTACGTCCTCAGCCAGTTCTTTCGCGCTTTTCTGGCGGTTCTCAGCCTGGATCTGGAACACGATATCGGTGCCACGCCGGAAGATCTGGCATTTGCCTCGGGACTTTGGTTTCTGGTCTTCGCGGCGATGCAGATCCCGGTGGGCTGGGCGTTGGACCGCGTCGGCCCGCGTTTGACAGCCGCGGCTTTGCTATTGGCTGGCGGTGCAGGTGGCGCGGGTGTGTTCGCAGTTGCCACATCGCCGCTGCATATCAGCATTGCCATGGGATTGATCGGCATCGGGTGCTCTCCGGTTTTGATGGCGTCTTACTATATCTTCGCGCGCGAATACCCCCCCGCAAGATTCGCCACGCTGGCAGCCGTAATGCTGGGCGTTGGATCGGTGGGTAATCTGGTGGCGTCTTATCCAACAGCTTTGGCGGTCGAGATGATGGGCTGGCGCGCAACAATGGCTGGGCTGGCCGGGGTGTCCGCCGCCATCGCCGCCGGTATCTGGCTGAGCGTACACGACCCCGCCAAGGTTGAGACAGACCACAAGGGATCGCTGCTGGATCTGCTGAAAGAGCCCGCCCTTTGGCTGATCCTGCCTCTGATGCTGGTGGCTTACGCTCCGTCCGCCGCGTTGCGCGGGTTGTGGGCGGGACCGTATCTGAGCGATGTGTTTGGGCTTGGCACCACCCAGATCGGAACAGCGACATTGGTGATGGGGGCGGCAATGATTGCAGGAACGTTTGTCTATGGGCCGCTCGACCGGGTGTTTGGCACACGAAAATGGGTGGTGTTCGCAGGCAATGCGCTGGGCGCTGCGGCTTTGGGCCTGCTGTGCCTTTGGATTGACAGTGGCATTTGGATTTCGGTTCTGCTGCTGGCCGTCATCGGGTTTTTGGGGGCAAGCTTTCCGGTGATCATGGCCCATGGTCGTGCCTTTGTGCCGCCGCATCTGGTGGGGCGCGGGGTCACTTTGTTGAACCTATTTGGCATCGGAGGCGTGGGCATCGCGCAATTCGTCACCGGGCGCATTCACGCTGCCACCGTCGAGACGGGATCAACCGCACCTTACACGGCTATTTTTGACTTTTTTGCTGTTACCCTTGCCATCGGTTGCGTGATCTATCTATTCAGCCGGGATAGCGTGGACTGAATTCGACAGGATCATTCAGAAAGGAGAGTGCTGTGCAGGAAATCGAGGTCATTGCACCCAACCTGAAGCACAGCCTTTCAGGGGTTACCACAACCGTCATTCGTCTACTTCCCATCCAAAAAAAGATGATTGGGATTGTGGCAACAGGCCCCGGCCTGCCGGAGGATCTGCCGCATATTCGGCTGTTCAAAGTTCCGTTCCTGTCGAACCGCACAACGCGGGTCTGGCACGCGCGGCGCAACACCGAAATGCTGATGGGTCTGTTCCTAAGAACGGTCTTGCGGCGAAACCTGAAACTTCTGTTCACATCCGCCGCGCAACGGGATCATTCCGGGTTCACAAAATGGCTGATCTCAAAAATGGACGCGCTGATTGCCACGACACCACAGGCAGCGTCGTTCCTGAAACACCCGTCAACGGTCATCATGCATGGCGTGAACACAGAACTGTTTCACCCAGCCGATGACAAGCCGGCGTTACGGCAAAAGCTTGGCCTGCCCGATGAGGTTTTAATTGGCTGCTTTGGGCGCATCCGGCCACAAAAGGGTGTCGACCTTTTGGTCGACGCGGCGATTGACGTGCTACCATCCTTCCCCGAGGCCAGTATCGTATTCACAGGCCGTGCGACCAAAGAATTCGCAGCCTTTCAGCAAGAGCAGGTACTAAAGCTGAAAGACGCCGGCCTTGCGGATCGCGTTCGGTTTCTGGGCGAACGCCCTTGGGAAGAGATTGTTGAAACATACAGGGCGCTGGATATCTTTGTTGCCCCGGCCCGTCACGAAGGGTTTGGGCTGACCCCGCTTGAAGCTATGGCCTCTGGTGTTCCTGCAATTGCCTGCCACGGCGTAGGCGCCTTTAGTGCGCAGATCGAAGACGGCGTCACCGGGTGTTTGGTCGAGAAAGACAACGCGCCGGAATTGGCCTTGGCGCTCAGGTCAATGCTGGACGATCCGGCAAAGTTGACTGCGGCCGGACAGGCCGCAAGGGCGCGGGTTGAGCAGAAATTTAGAATCGAAGGCGAAGCGGAAGCCATCGTTCGCGTCTATCGATCACTGCTAAGCGCGGACTAAAACGAACCCAACCGTATCAATTCGACGTCAAACATCGAATTCGGCCCCGAAAGCCCTTTTTTCTTTTCTGCATCGCGGCTATGAACGCGCGTCCTTTATTCAGGAGACTAGAAATGGGCTATCGCGTCGTCATCGTCGGCGCCACGGGTAACGTGGGCCGCGAAATGCTGAACATCCTGGCTGAGCGCCAGTTCCCCGTGGACGAACTTGCCGTGTTGGCAAGCCGCCGTTCGCTGGGTACAGAGGTCAGCTTTGGCGATAAGACACTCACGACGCAGGACCTGGATACATTCGACTTCAACGGATGGGATATCGCGCTGTTTGCGGTCGGATCTGCTGCGACCAAAGACTATGCCCCAAAAGCCGCAGCCGCGGGTTGCGTGGTGATCGATAACTCGTCGCTCTATCGCTATGATCCGGACATCCCGCTGATCGTGCCAGAGTGTAACCCGCAGGCGATCCATGATTACGCCAAGAAGAACATCATCGCCAATCCCAACTGCTCGACCGCGCAGATGGTGGTGGCGCTGAAACCTTTGCATGACCGTGCCAAGATCAAACGCGTTGTCGTCTCGACCTATCAATCCGTGTCAGGTGCCGGCAAAGACGGTATGGACGAGCTGTGGGATCAAACCAAAGCGGTTTACAACCCGACGACCGAGGTAGAGCCGAACAAGTTCCAGAAGCAAATTGCTTTCAACGTCATTCCGCAGATCGACGTTTTCATGGAAGACGGCACGACCAAGGAAGAATGGAAGATGGTCGTTGAGACCAAAAAGATCGTCGATCCGTCGATCAAGGTCACTGCAACTTGTGTCCGCGTCCCGGTTTTTGTCGGCCATTCCGAAGCGGTAAACATCGAATTCGAAGAGTTTCTGGATGAAGATGAAGCCCGCGACATCCTGCGCGAGGCACCGGGCATCATGGTAATCGATAAGCGTGAGGCTGGCGGCTATGTCTCACCCATCGAATGCGTCGGCGATTTCGCCACGTTCATCAGCCGTATCCGGCAGGATTCGACCGTCGAAAATGGACTGAACCTGTGGTGCGTTTCGGACAACCTACGTAAGGGCGCGGCACTAAACGCAGTACAAATCGCCGAACTGCTGGGCCGTGAGGTTCTGAAAAAAGGCTGATCAAAAGCCAGGCACGAAATCTCTGAATCCTCAAAACCCCGCTGCACTGCCAGCGGGGTTTTTTCACGGTTGCAATGCGTGTACTACGTAGAACGGACAAAGTAAGCTTACGCCGCAATTTGCCTAAATAGGCGTTCGTGTTTCGTGTTGTGTCGCGATTATTGAACCGAATTGCCTGCTGGCTTACGGTTGTGCAGAAATCTCGTTGCAATGATCGAAACTGCGGAAAGGAGCAGGCGGCATGATTGCCTACGTCACCGTCGGTGCTGATGACATCGCTCGCGCGAAACTGTTTTACTCTGCGTTCCTGCCAGCCCTTAATTACGAGCTGGAGGAGGGTCCTGAGGGCCTTAGCTATGCGCTGCCCGTTGAACCGGGTCAGTCCGTCGCGCCGCCTGAACTCTACGTCAAACCAACCTTCGATGGCCGTCCGGCCTCGGCTGGGAACGGGGCGATGGTCGCGTTCGAGGCGCGCAGTCAAAAGCAGGTTCGTGATCTTCATTCCGCCGCGCTTGCCGCAGGCGGTTCCGACGAGGGACAGCCGGGCTTCCGCGCCTTGTATGGGCCTAACTTTTATGTTGGCTACCTTCGCGACCCTCAAGGTAACAAGATCGCGCTCTTCTCCAGCGACCCGAACGAACCCGGACGAGACGATTAACGCAGATTACCTGGGCGGCGAAAGCGCGATGGTCACATGCCAGACATCCGGGCCACGCAGCAAAGGTTCGTTCACGTAGTGTGACCTAACTTTCTTGTTTTGCGCCACCGCAATCCTTGCTCCAAAGCAATGCAGTGGTTGAAGGTTTTCTATCTCGGGACAGAAGCAATTTGCAGCGTTGCAGAGGAACGGTAAAATGGGCATACGCAAGACATCCCATACTTCTTAGAAAATCGCGTCCGGTCACCCCTGCCCTTCGACCAACACCTTCAGATTATCCAGCCCACGCTCATAATCGCCACCAACCCATTTATCCATCATCAACCCCATCCAGCGTGACATCGGGTTCAAGCCCAGATCGGATTCGAAGCCCCAGGTTACCTGCGTCTCGGATCCTTCGGGCTGCAAAACGAACGACGCCTCGGCCGCCCCCATCGGGCCGAAATCCAGTGCGGTTTTTACTCGCTGGTTTTCGACACTCTCCATGATCTCTTGTGATCCCGTGCCAACCTGGGGATGATCCGAACTCCAGTTCAGAATATTGCCGACCCCGGCATCCGGTCCGCTATAAGACAGCTTGGTTTCTGGATCGCGTGACAGCCAGGGTGACCACTTCTCCGTCTCTTGCATCGAGTTCACGTAGGGAAAGATCACTTCGGGCGGTGCATCGATGGTGATGCTGCGCGAAACCTCGGCCTTGCCCGGTAGCAGATAAGACACCCCGACCAAGACCAGAACGATAACAAGCAGGGTGATGAGAAGTCGCTTAATCAATCTCATGATATGATCCGATTCTAGTGCAGTTCCTGCAATCATACCAAAAAAGTGACGCGAAATCAGAGGTCTGATCCGCGTCACTAGAGCTCGGGCATGTTTGCGCCTAATCAGACCGCGACAAATTTCTTGTGCAGCGGATCGTAGCATTGCAACCCGCCCTCACCGATATCGGTCCAGAGCCCGTGCAGGCTGAGCGCACCATCTTCGACAGCAGAAGATACAAACGGAAAGGTCATCAGGTTTTCCAGCGAAGCGACGACAGCCTGGCGTTCAAGCTGCCTGGCTTGTTCGACGCCGTCTTCTACATCAGCGACCAAATCGTATTTCGGCTTCAGGATATCCATCCAGCGGCCAACAAAGCTTTCCTTGGCTTCCAGCTGTGGCGCCTGGCCCTTGCACATGTCGATACAGCCTTGGACACCACCGCATTGGGAATGGCCCAGAACGATAAGATGCGCGACTTTCAGCGCGGTCACCGCGTATTCGATTGCCGCACTGGTCCCGTGGTGATCGCCATCCGGCGCGTAAGGCGGGACCAGATTGGCAATGTTGCGGTGAATGAAAAACTCGCCCTGATCTGCGCCAAAGATCGAGGTGACATGCACCCGGCTGTCACAACAAGAGACCACCATTGCGCGGGGGCGTTGTCCTTCATCCGCCAGACGCCGATACCAGACCTGATTTTCGGAATATGTGGTGGCCTTCCAGCCATGGTACCGTTTGACCAGATAGGTCGGCAGAGGTTTGGCAAAGTCCATTGCAGTGTCCCTGTTTTTGTCGCTGCCGGATGCTCTAAACCGAATTCAACGAAAATTCGAGCCATTATCCGGCTTCACTGCAAGGTTTTGCAAAGGAAATTATCGCCAATATCGAACCCGCGCCGTGGGGGCGTAGAAACTGGGGTGAATGTGGTGGATAAGATTATCACACTTGAACACAAGGAATCCGTGCGCGTCGATCCGGATCGGCTGAGCGGTCTTTACCGGCAACTGGGCGACAAGAACGCATTGGACGTGCTGTGCCGCACTATCGAAGAACTTGCGGTTCGGCTATCAAATTGCGAACGCTTCTGGCGACGCCGTGACTGGGCCGGGCTGCGCAAATGCGCCAAATCGCTGGTCGCAATTTCAGAACAGATCGGCATGATGGCGCTGGCCCGGGTTGCAGGCGACGTGGCCCGTTCGGTTGATGCAGGGGATGCGGTCGCTGCAGGCGCGACGCTGGGCCGGTTGATCCGGGTGGGCGAACGGTCGCTGACAGCCATCTGGGATCAGCAAGACCTTTCCGTCTGACGGGGGTTGCAGGTGGATCAAGGGTGACTAGTCTGGGCGCGGATTGAACCAACCGAGACGCCCATGACCCTGTCCTTTGTCCCGCCTACTGACCTTTCGATGCCGCTGCACGTGATTGCGCAGCCTGATCTGGAGGGCTGGCTGCAGAACCAGCCGGAGTCGGTGCAATCATGGATTGCAGCAAACGGATTTACCGGCGCGATGGGCCAGGTTCTACTTGTGCCGGGTGCAGATGGTGCAGCCGAAATGGCCCTGGCCGGATATGGGTCCGAGGCAAAGCGAGCGCGCAAACGCTTTCCCCTGGCCGCGGCGGCCGAAGCCCTGCCAGAAGGTACCTATCACATTGCATCCGGTGTATCCGAGGATCAGTTGGAAACAGAGTGCCTTGGATGGCTGATGACCGGTTACGCCTTTGATCGCTATGCCACCCAATCCGCCAGCACAGCGGGTTTGGTTGCCCCGGAGGGCATTGACGCCAGACGGATCGAAACACTCGCCAACGCTGAAGCTTTGACGCGTGATCTGATCAATACGCCTGCATCGGATATGGGTCCGGATCAATTGCAAGTGGCGGTCGAGGCCCTGGCGGACGAGTTTGGTGCAACCTGTAATGTGATCCGTGGCCAAGCGCTGTTGGACCAGAATTTCCCGATGATTCATGCAGTGGGGCGTTCGGCGACTCAGGCACCACGCTTGATCGACATGTGCTGGGGTGCCAGCGGACCGAAGTTGACGCTAGTGGGCAAAGGTGTGTGTTTCGACACGGGTGGTTTGAACCTGAAACCAGGTGCGTCGATGGGCCTGATGAAAAAGGACATGGGCGGTGCAGCCAACGTGCTGGGTCTGGCTCGCATGATCATGGCGCTAGAGCTGCCTTTGCAATTGCGGGTACTGATCCCCGCCGTCGAAAACTCGGTGGCGGGTGATGCATTCCGGCCGGGGGATATTCTGACCTCTCGCAAGGGCTTGACGGTCGAAATCAACAACACCGATGCCGAAGGGCGTCTGGTGTTGGCCGATGCGCTGACCCTGGCTGATGAAGGGCAAACCGATCTGGTGATCTCGATGGCGACCCTGACAGGCGCAGCGCGTGTCGCGGTCGGCCCCGATCTGGCGCCGTTTTATACCGATGATGACGCGGTTGCGGGGGCGTTGTCCCAGGCCGGCACACCGGCTGCCGATCCGGTCTGGCGGATGCCGTTTCACCATCCTTACGAGGCGATGATCGAGCCCGGGATTGCCGATCTGGACAATGCTCCGTCGGGCGGGTTTGCTGGCTCGATCACCGCGGCGCTGTTTTTGCGCCGGTTTGCCGGAGACAGCCGCTATATGCATTTCGACATCTACGCGTGGCAACCCAGCAAAGCGCCCGGGCGCAGCAAGGGTGGGCTGGGTCAAGGCCCGCGCGCAATACTGACGGCATTGCCCGAGATCTTAGGCTTGTGACCGCTCGGCGCATCATACAACCAGTCGTAGACTTGCAGCGAAGGCCAGACGGTCCACGTGATCGTCAGTTGCTGTATGGCGATACAGTAAAGGTAGCCGAGCGCATAAGCGGCTGGAGCCGGGTCACGTCGGACAAAGACTCATATACCGGCTGGGTTGCCTCAGAACATCTGGGGTCAACGCTGTCAGAGTCCCATCGTATCACCGTACCCGCGACGCATGCTTACGAGCGGGCTGATATGAAAAGCCGCGATCTGACCTCCCTGAGTTACGGCAGCAAAGTAAAGATGTTGTCGGAACAGAACGGATTTCTGGAAACTGAATTGGGGTTTATCCCCTCAGTTCACTGCGCGCCGATCACGGAAAAAGCAGTCGATCCCGTCGCTGTCGCCGAACTGTTTCTTGGCACGCCTTACTTGTGGGGAGGAAATAGCCGATTCGGGTTGGATTGTTCCGGGCTGGTGCAGGTTGGTTTGCTGGCCTGCGGCATCGCCTGCCCCGGTGATAGCGGTGAACAGGAACGTGTATTGGGCGCATCGGTACCAGATGACACACCCGCCAAACGCGGTGATCTGTTGTTCTGGAAAGGACATGTGGCCTGGGTGTCCGGACCCAACATGTTGGTACACGCCAACGCCCATCATATGGCGGTCGCGTTTGAACCGATGGATCAGGCCATTGCCAGAATTCAGGCACAAGGCGACGGTCCGGTGACCGCGCATAAACGGCTTTAGTCCGTACTGACAGACCGGATCAGTTTACGCTCTAACACCCGCAGAACGGTCCGCAGATCATGCCCGCGTTTCAGGATGCGACCATCCATCCCAACAACTGAATACATCCCTTGTTTGGATCGCAGGCGCGGATCTTTCTCGACCCGGTAAATCGGATGTTCCGCAGTGCGCCGGAAGATCGAGAAAATCGCCATGTCACGCAGGTTTGAAATACCATAGTCCCGCCATTCTCCGGCGGCGACCATGCGGCCATATACCGATAGAATCTGAGACATCTCTCGCCGGTCAAAGGCCACCGGCATCTGCGCCGGGTTTGCAGAGAACCGGCTGGGAGGCTGCATATTCATACCCGCAGCCTTGCCGGAAAATGCGATTGAATCAAGCCCGATAGGCGAGGCCGCACCAATTCGATTGAAGGTGTTACCGGCGACCAACCTGGCGACAAATCAGAATCACAGGCAGCAGCCCGACTGCCAGAATGACCAGTGACGGCACCGCAGCGCCTTCCAAGCGCTCATCAGACGCCAGTCGGTAGGCCTGTACCGCGAGCGTATCAAAGTTGAACGGGCGCATGATCAGCGTCGCGGGCAGCTCTTTCATCACATCAACAAATACGATCAGCAGGGCCGTTAGCAGCGAAGGGGTGAGAATGGGTAAATGCACGCGGCGCAAAGTGCCCAGCGGCGATTGCCCCAATGATCGCGCCGCCGCATCCATATTCGCGTGAACGGTAGTTTGGCCGCCTTCATAGGCGCTGAGTGCGGCCGCGAGAAAGCGCACCATATAGGCCGCGACCAACAGCCAGATCGATCCGGTAACCAGCAATCCGGTCGACACATCAAACGTGCCGCGCATCCAGGCATCCAGCGCGTTGTCGAACCCGGCAAAGGGAACGATCAGGCCCACGGCAATAACTCCGCCGGGCACGGCATAGCCGAGGCGTGCAATATAGGCGGCCGCCGAAGATACGCGCCCTGGTCTGAGGCGTTGAAAAAACCCGATGCAGATGGCCGCAGAAACCGTAACGATGGCCGCGGTGCCTGCCAAAATCAAAGAGTTCCGGATGAAGCCCAGATAGCGTTGCGACAACAGGTTTTGTTCCGAATGCAGACCCATTTCGACCAACACAATCACCGGCAGAAGAAACCCGAACAAAACCGGAATGGCGCAGAGCGTAAACGCCCCAACCGCACGCCAACCCGTCAGTTGAACCGCCGGCTGTGCCACGTGTTGTTTACCTGCATGATAGTATTTTGCCTTGCCGCGCTGGCTGCGCTCAGCAACGGCCATGATTAGTGCAAATGCCAGCAGCCCCAGCGCTAGCTGCGCCGCCGCGGCGCGATCCGCCATTGAAAACCAACTGGTATAGATCCCGGTGGCAAAGGTCTGAACACCGAAATAAGACACTGTGCCGAAATCAGCGATAGTTTCCATCACCGCCAACAGCACACCCCCCGCAATCGCCGGACGCGCCATGGGCAGTGAGATGCGCTTGAACGCCAGCCACGGGTTGTTGCCCAGCGCTCGTGCCGCCAAAAACGCTGTGGCGCTTTGCTGCAGGAACGCAGCGCGGGCCAGCAGGTAGACATAGGGGTAGAGCACAAGGATCAGCATCACAGCCGCGCCCTCGGTCGAGCGGATCTCGGGGAACCAATAGTCGCGCGGGCCCCATCCGGTGATATCCCGCAGGGTCGATTGAACGATGCCAGGGTGATCCAGAATAAAGGTGTAGGCATACGCCAGAACGTAAGCTGGAAAGGCCAACGGCAGGATCAAAACAATTTCAAGAAACCGAACACCAGGGAAACGTGTCATCGTCACCAGCCAAGCGGCACCGGTCCCGATACAGAAGGTGCCCGCCGCCACCAATGCCACAAGGATCAGCGTGGTCGCGGTATAGCGAGGCAGCACAGTTTGCATCAGATGCGAGATCGTGTCTGTTCCACCGGTCAACGCCGCCAGAACCACAGCCACCATCGGCAACAGGCAAACTGCAGCCACGCAATAAGAGCCCCCAGCCAAAAGCCGGGTACCCCGTGCGCCGCGATTGCGTGATCCGTTTTGTGAGTATTCGATCTGGGCCATTCGTCCTGTTTGTATTGGCGCGCCTCATGCGCCCTGCCTTAATCGACCAATTTCGTCGGAATTTCCAGCGCCAAAGCGTCTCAGGCCAGGTCACGCGGGCGCAGCAATGACAGGTTCTCGAAAACGACCTTCCAGTGCAGAATGTCATAAGATGCACGCAGACCAGTGGGCCAAAACGGGTCTTGGTGTATCAGTTGATCGATCTCTGCCAGATCGCTGTCACCCACCAGCCAGATGCCGCCGGCGCCAGCCCCAGTGCTATCGAACAGAGGCCCTGCGGCAGCGATTTTGTCTTCATGCGCCTTTAAGAAGTTCAGGTGTTCAGCCATGTGGTCGCGACGAATGTCGGGATCGGCGTGGGGGTTGTCTTTAAAAAGGATAATATGTGCCATGCGTCTCCTCCGTTTGGATGTAGGCACATTGAACCCGCATAGATGCTGATTGAATGCGGAACTTGTCCGACTTAACCTGCAGAAATGCCGGACATGAACTGGGACGACCTTCGATATCTGATTGCGCTAAACCGCCGGGGCAGCTTTGCCGCAGCTTCGGCAGAACTGGGCCAAGATGAAACAACAGTTGCGCGCCGGGTTCGCAGGTTGGAACATGCCCTTTCGGCTCAACTATTGTTTCGAGATGCAGTTGGAAAACAACGGCTTACCGAGTTGGCTGAAAAGCTGGTTGCCCATGCCCTGCATATGGAAACGGAAACCCGGCATATGGCAGAGCTGGCTGGTATGGATCAACGCAGCCTGGCTGGCACTGTTCGGGTAACGGCTGTTCCTGTTGTCGTCGACCGGATATTGGTGCCCGCTTTTCTCGGATTTCAGAAATGCTATCCTGACATAACGTTGGAACTGGTGCCCGAAGGCAGAAACCTAAGCCTCACCTGTCGAGAGGCGGATCTGGCGTTGCGATTGGGTCCGCCCAAAACAGGGGGGTCTGATACCCTCGCGCGGCGTATCGGATGGTTGGAGTTTGGCCTTTACAGATCGTCGATCACAACAACGCCGGGCCAGCCGCCCCAGTGGGTCCTGTACGACACAGCCCATGCCTATCTGGAGCAGGCGAAATGGATGAGCGCGCAATCTGACCGGCATTCGGTGGCCACCCTACGCGTGGCGGATCTGAATACCGCCATCGAAGCCGTCGCGAATGGTCTGGGGCAGAGCCTATTACCGATTGCCGCCTGCCAACACGATACCCGTTTGCGCCAAATAGACGCCCTGCCCGTTCCAGACACCCCAAGACGTCCTGTCTGGTTGCTGTCACACAGGGATCAGAGCCATCTGAAAGCGATTCAGGCGGTGAAGGAATGGTTGTCAAACATCAGCTGGGGCGCGTCAGTGCAGATTAAAGATTATTCGTAGACACGCTGATCTTCGATCACAAGCCCATCCTTGGGAAGGCTTCCTGGGGCCACGACCTCGACCGCGCCTTTCAGTTTCAGCACTTCGGCCACCGATTTGGCGTAGGCTAGGTCGTTCTCGCACGGGCTTTCAATCTGAACCGTCATCGTATCCATCTCACCCTGACGGGCGGCAATGACGCGGGCCTTTACGATCTCATCATGCTTGTTGACCAACGCGGCAACCTGTTCCGGGCGCACGAACATGCCCTTGATCTTGGTGGTCTGATCGGCACGCCCCATCCAGCCCTTGATGCGCATATTGGTGCGTCCACAAGGTGATTGGCCGGGCAGCATCGCCGACAAGTCACCGGTTGCAAACCGGATCAACGGGTAGTCGGGGTTGAGCGAAGTCACGACAACCTCGCCAACCTCACCCGGGGCCACGGGGGTTCCGGTTCCGGGGGTCACGACTTCGATGATCACATGCTCATCAATGATCATCCCGTCCATCGCGGCGCTTTCATAGGCGATGTTGCCCAGATCGGCTGTCGCGTAACATTGCAGGCAAGAGATTCCTCGATCGGCATAGTCCTGACGCAGGGATGGGAATAGTGCGCCACCGCCAACGGCAGCTTTGGAAAAGTTCAGGGCCACGCCCATGTCATCAGCCTTGTCCAAAATCACCTTCAGGTAATCTGGCGTTCCCGCGTAAGCCGTGCAGCCAATGTCGCGCGCGGCCGTCACCTGCAGCTCGGTCTGTCCGGTTCCGGCTGGCAAAACAGACGCGCCAACCGCACGGGCGCCGCTTTCAAAGATCATCCCCGCAGGGGTCAGATGATACCCAAAGCAATTCTGAACAATGTCCGCTGCTCCCACGCCCGAAGCGTGCAAGAAACGCCCCATCCGCCACCAGTCATGGTCAGTGCTGCCTGGCTCATAAATCGGCCCGGGTGATTGAAAGACGTGGTGGAAATGTTGCGCCGGTTTCACAGTAAATCCGCCAAAAGGGGGCCGTTCGGCCTGCGCCCGGCTTAGGTCTGACTTGCGCAAGACAGGCAAGACCGGCAGATCATCCGCGGATCCAACGGCATTTATATCCGCATCCGCTAAATGCGCCGCAAAAGCCGGGGCCGAGGTTACGCGCTTAAGCTGCTCGCGCAGCGCTACGGCCTGATCGGAGGTGCGTTCGTCTGCCGAGCGCGTTTCGAGAGCATCGAAATAAGTCATCGCCATATCCTCCATTCCCTCACAACCATCTTTTGCGACGGCGATAAGACCGCACGTCGCGAAAACTCTTACGGCCTTCGTCGGACACCCCAAGATAGAATTCCTTCACATCCGGGTTCTCGCGCAACTCCGCAGCCGGGCCATCCATCACAACGCGCCCTGATTCCAGGATGTATCCGTAGTGGGCAAACCGAAGGGCGACGTTGGTGTTCTGCTCTGCCAGCAGGAAGGACACGCCCTCTTTTTCATTCAGATCTTTGACGATGCCGAAAATCTCTTCGACCAGCTGCGGCGCCAGACCCATCGAGGGTTCATCCAGCAGAATGGTTTCCGGCCGCGACATCAGCGCACGGCCCATCGCCACCATTTGTTGTTCACCGCCCGAGGTATAGCCCGCCTGAGATCGGCGACGTTCCTTGAGGCGGGGGAAATAGGTATAGACCAGTTCCAGATCCTGCTGGATCGCAGCTTTGCCGTCCTTGCGCGTATAGGCGCCGGTCAGCAGGTTTTCTTCAACTGTCAGATGTTCGAAACAGTGGCGGCCCTCCATCACCTGTATCACGCCTTTCTCCACCAGATCGGCCGGGTCGCTTTCATGCACGCTGGTCCCGCGATACTTGATCGAGCCTTTGGTGACTTCGCCACGTTCGGAATGCAGCAGGTTCGACACCGCCTTCAGCGTCGTTGTCTTGCCCGCGCCATTGCCACCCAGCAGCGCGGTGATGCCGCCCTTGGGCACATTCAGGCTGACGCCTTTCAGCACAAGGATCACATGGTTGTAGATCACCTCGATGTTGTTGACTTCCAGCAGGGTTTCCGCCTGCACGTCAGTGGTGTGTGCCGCATCCAGCATCAGCGCATATCCTCGTGCGTGTGTCGGGTTCGGAGCGGCGGTCAGCCGCCGCCCCGTATGGTTTGGCGCTTTAGTTGCAGCGCGATTCGATCTTGTTTTCCGCCGCATAAGCTGCGGAATCCTCATCGATGAGGCTACCAATCACGTCGCCATCTGTTGCTTTAAAGTCCGAGATCAGCGTCCAGGTCTTGTTCGCCGCATCCCATTGGGTCACACCAACCAGAGCGTCACCACCGTGGTTTTCACATGAGACCGAGAACGTTGGACCGAAGTTGGGCAGGCCCAGCTCAGCCATCTTGGCCTCGGACATCTCAAGCGCTTCCATACCATCACGCATGTCTGCCGGAGTAATTTCGGCGTTGCCGGAAATTTCCTGCGCTTTCTTGATGGCTTCGGCGGCAAGAACAGCAGCGTAAAGACCACGGTTGTACAGAACCGTGCCAACCTGATCACCCGCGCCAGCGGCTTTGCCAGCATCGACCACGTGCTTTTGCAGATCGTCAAAAACCGGGAAATCCGTGCCCACATTGTGGAACGTCAACGCCTTGTAGCCATTGGCGGCTTCACCCGCTGGCAGCACGTCGTTTTCCGAACCTGACCACCAGATACCGATGAAATTTTCCATCGGGAAACGGATGTTGGCGGCTTCCTGTACGGCAACCTGGTTCATGACGCCCCAGCCCCACATCAGAACATAGTCGGGCTTGTCGCGACGGATCTGCAGCCACTGGGATTTCTGTTCCTGGCCTGGATGGTCGACCGGCAGGGCTGCCAGTTCAAATCCATGCTTCTTGGACAGCTCTTCCAGCGTGCGGATGGGTTCCTTGCCGTAGGCCGAGTTGTGGTAAACCAGCGCGATTTTCTTACCGCTCAGATCCCCTCCGTTTTCCTCAAGCAGATAATTCACTGCACCCGAGGCTCCGTCCCAGTAGTTGGCCGGATAGTTGAACGTGTGGCTGAACACGTCGCCGTTCTTAGCCGAGGTCCGACCATAACCCATCGTGTGCAGCGGGATTCCGTCAGCGGTCACTTTGGGGATCAGCTGATAGGTAATCCCGGTCGACAGCGGCTGATAGACCAACGCGCCTTCGCCTTTGGTTGCCTCATAGCAT
This sequence comes from uncultured Ruegeria sp., assembly GCF_947504215.1. Lineage (GTDB taxonomy): Bacteria > Pseudomonadota > Alphaproteobacteria > Rhodobacterales > Rhodobacteraceae > Ruegeria. Next base: position 89,691 of record NZ_CANNGO010000008.1, read on the forward strand.
TCCACACCTTTTTCGGTGTTATAGCCGGTCTCGCATTCGACCATACGGACCGGAACACCGCCGATACCGCCATCGCGCTCGTTCAGCAGGGTGAAATAGTCATTATAGCCATCCGAGAACGGGATACCGCCAGCCGCATAAGGCCCGGTGCGATAGCTGAGATCGGGGATCACAAGATCCGCAACAGCGGGTCCTGCGGCCATCAGGGCGCTCAGCGCCATGGTTGCCAGTTTAGTCTTCATCGGGTGTCTCCTCCCTTGATTGATCCGACGTTGTCTTCGGGCTTGCCGCCCGTCTTTTGATTGGGCCTACCCCGCTAGTGGGGGAACGGCCAGAGTCTGAGTTTCTCTTTCGCGACGCGCCACAGCTGCGCCAGCCCGTGCGGCTCGAGGATCAGGAACATAACGATCAGGGCGCCGACGATCACCAGCTGCAGATGCGCAACGATATCGGTGGGCCAGCCCAGAACATCGACACCGACAACCTTCAAGACCACCGGCAGCAACACCAGGAAAGCCGCGCCAGCAAAGGACCCAAAGATCGAGCCCAATCCGCCAATGATCACCATGAACAGCACCAGGAACGATTTCTGGATACCAAACACCTCACCCACCTCGACCGCGCCGAGGTAAACGGCAAAGAACAGCGCACCGGCAATCCCGACAAAGAACGAACTGACAGCAAAGGCGGTGAGTTTTGCCTTCAGCGGGTTCACCCCAATGATCTCGGCCGCGATATCCATGTCGCGGATTGCCATCCAGGTCCGCCCTGTGGTGCCGCGGGTCAGATTGCGTGCAAGGACCGCACATAAGGCGAGGAAAATCAGGCAGAACAGATAAGTCGCCCAGGCTGGCGCATTCGGGCCAGTGATGATGATGCCAAACACATCCCGCTCGGGCGCGTTGATCTGACCCGAGGCCGAGTAGTTGTAGAACCACGGCACCCGGTTAAAGAGCCAGACCAGAAAGAACTGCGCCGCCAGTGTGGCCACGGCAAGGTAAAAACCTTTGATCCGCAACGATGGTAAACCAAACAGCACACCAACGACGGCCGTTATCCCACCGGCCAGCAACACATGGATGAACATGCTGACATCCGGAAAGGCTGTCATCAGCTTGTAGCAGGCATAAGCCCCCACGGCCATGAACCCGCCGGTCCCAAGGCTGACCTGCCCGCAATACCCAACCAGAATGTTCAGCCCGATCGCCGCGATGGCGTAAATCAGGAACGGCAACAACAGCGCATTGGCCCAATAGTCGTTGATGATGAACGGGATGATCCCAAAGGCCACTGCCAGCACGACATAATACCGATACCGGTCAAACTTGATCGGGAAAGTCTGGCTGTCATCTGTATAGGAGGTTTTGAAATCTCCGGCCTCACGATAGAACATGTCTTACTTTCCCCATTCTTCCTGCGCCCGGTTCCGGGTCGCGGCGTCCAGCTGTTTCGACCCTTTGGCGTAACCGCTTGCCTCGGTGACGCGCACCAGTTTCATGTAGGCCATGACGCCCGTCACCAACCCGGCAAAGGCCAGGACCGCAGCAATCACCAACTGGCTGTCGCTAAGATCATCCGTGGTCAGAGCGATGTACCCAAAAGCCCAAAAGCCCGCCCAAGCAATCACGTTTATGATGGCAATCAGCTTGGTCATGCGACGGTTCCCCGACTTCTGACATTCAGCCAGTGCACAACTGCCGCCAGTGCTGCGTAAAAGAACATGGCGTCCAATGCCCGAATGTAGCTGACATACAGCATCATTCTGAGCTGCCACTCTGTATCTGTTTCTGTCCGCAGAGCAGAACTTGACAGGCTGACCTCAAAAATCTCACCGATTGACTGCACAATGCCGTAGAGCAACAAAACAATCGGGAGTGCTTTGAAAATGGAATCCAGTTTTTCCATCATACTCTCTCGATGATCTTCTCGCCGAACAGACCCTGAGGCCGGAACACAAGGAAGATCAGCGCCAGGACATAGGCGAACCAATTCTCGGTCGCGCCGCCGACCAGCGGGCCGATGGAAAACTCGAACAGTTTCTCGCCCACACCGATGATCAAACCACCAACAATCGCGCCTGGGATTGATGTGAATCCGCCCAACATCAGAACTGGCAGCGCCTTGAGCGCGATCAGCGACAGCGAGAACTGAACGCCTGACTTGGTGCCCCACATGATGCCCGCAACCAGCGCGACAAAGCCAGCGACCGACCAGACCATGATCCAGATGAAGTTCAGCGAGATACCCACTGACAGCGCAGCCTGATGATCATCCGCCACAGCGCGCATCGCCCGGCCCTGCTTGGTATACTGGCTGAACATGACCAGCGCGGCCACCAGAAGCGCCGCAATCACCGTCGCCACGATATCCAGATTATCGATGAAGAAGCCGTAGCCAAAGATGTTGAACGTCGCCTCGTCCAGCCACAGGTTGATGCCCTGCGGCAGACCGACATCCAGTGTCTTAATCTCGGACCCCCACATCAGGTCGGCCACGCCTTCGAGGAAATACGCCAGGCCGATCGTCGCCATGAACAGGATGATCGGTTCCTGCCCGACCAGATGGCGCATGACAAATCGCTGCACTGCCCAGGCCAGAACCACCATCACGGCCATGGTCAAAAGGATCGCCACCAGCGCCGGCACGTTCCAACCGAAGTAGTGGATATGGGTCCCAAAGGTCGCGTTGATCAGATGCGCAAACGGCACCTGACCGTTCATGATTCCAACCAGCGTCATCGCCGCAAACAGGGCCATAACCCCTTGCGCATAATTGAATATCCCCGAGGCCTTGTAGATCAGCACAAACCCCAGCGCAACCAAAGCATACAGCACCCCGGCCATCAGCCCGTTGAGGATGACCTCCATCGCAAACACGAGTTGTTCAGGCATGCCAGCCCCTCCCCAATTTCGCCCAGAGCTTAGTCATGGCTGACCCCCAGATAAGCGTCGATGACTTCCTGATTGTTGCGCACCTCGTCCGGCGTGCCGTCGCCGATCTTGCGCCCGTAATCCATCACAACCACCCGGTCGCTCAGGTCCATCACCACACCCATGTCATGCTCGATCAGGGCGATCGTGGTGCCGAATTCATCATTCACATCCAGGACAAAACGGCTCATGTCCTCTTTCTCTTCGACATTCATGCCCGCCATCGGCTCATCCAGCAGCAAAAGCTTGGGTTCCGCCGCCAAGGCGCGCGCCAGTTCGACGCGTTTTTTCAGGCCATAGGGCAGACGTGACACCGGCGTCTTGCGGATGTGCTGGATTTCCAGAAAGTCGATGATCTTTTCAACGGCTTCGCGATTCTCGGTCTCTTCCGCTTCGGCCTTACCTTTCCATAGCGCCTGCTGAAAAATGTTGGTCTTCATGTAGTTCAAGCGCCCGGTCATAACGTTGTCCAGAACGCTCATGCCTTCGAATAAGGCGATGTTCTGGAACGTTCGGGCAATGCCCTGACGCGCGACCTCATAGGGACGCATTTGCGGGCGTGGGGCCCCGTGGAACCAGACCTCACCCTCTTGCGGGACATAAAACCCCGAAATCACATTCAACATCGAGGACTTGCCAGCCCCGTTTGGACCGATAATGGCACGAATCTCACCCTCGCGGATGTCGAACGAAATATCCTTGATCGCCACAACGCCGCCGAACCGCAGAGTGATGTTCTTCATCTCCATCACCACGCCGCCGATCTGGCGGCCATCCTCGGTAACATATCCATCAGCTGCATCAAGCATGTGTGGCTCCTTGAACTACACGAAAACGGGACGGTGGGCGGGGCGATGACCGCAGGTCGAGCGGCGCACCTCCGACACTCATTCCGCCGCAACCTTATGCTGTGCCACCGCGACAACCGGCGCATCAACGATTTCAAGCGTTGCGCTAATCGAGCCTTTGCGGCCGTCCTCATAGGTCACTTCGGTGGTGGTCGAGACACTCGAAGATCCGTCATACAAAGCCGCGATGATGTCAGCGTATTTGTCCTCGACAAATCCACGGCGCACTTTACGCGTGCGGGTGATCTCACCATCATCCGCATCCAGCTCCTTGTGCAGCACCACAAAGCGATGCACCTGACAGCCCGACAGCATTTCGTCGGCAGCAACAGATTTGTTCACCTCTTCCACGTGGGATTTTATCGTCTCTAACACACGGGGATTGGCCGTCAGTTCCTGATAAGACCCATAGGCAATGTTGTTGCGTTCTGCCCAATTCCCGACCGCGGTCAGGTCAATATTGATGAAGGCAACACAGCGATCTTTGCCGTTCCCAAACAGTACAACTTCCAGAATATCGGGATAGAACTTCAGCTTGTTCTCGACATATTTGGGCGCGAACATCGAGCCATCGGCCATTTTACCAACATCCTTGGCCCGGTCGATGATGCGCAGATGGCCCGATCCCTCTTCTATGAACCCGGCATCACCCGTGGCGACCCAACCCTCGGCATCCTTGGTCGAAGCCGTGGAATCGGGGTTCTTGAAATACTCCACAAACACACCAGGCGAACGGTAGTAGATCTCGCCTGTGTCATCGATCTTCAGCTCGACATCCGGCGCTGGCACGCCAACCGTGTCAGCCCGCACTTCGCCGTCCGGCTGGACGGTGATGAATACCGTGGCTTCGGTCTGGCCGTAGAGCTGTTTCAGGTTGATGCCCAAAGACCGGTAGAAGTCAAAGATTTCTGGCCCAATGGCTTCACCCGCCGTGTACCCGACGCGAAAACGGCCGTACCCCAAAGTGTCCTTGAGCGGCCCGTAAACCAGCATATTGCCCAGCGCGTATTTCAAACGGTCACCAAACCCAACCGGCTTGCCATCCAACAACAACCCACCAACTCTCTTGGCATGGGCCATGAAGTGGTGGAACATCCGCTGCTTCAGCTTGCCTGCGTCTTCCATGCGGATCATCACGTTGGTCAGCTGAGTTTCGAATACGCGCGGTGGGGCAAAGAAATAGGTCGGCCCGATCTCACGCAGATCGGTCATCATGGTTTCCGCACTCTCGGGGCAGTTCACGCAGAACCCACACCAGTAGGCCTGACCGATAGAGAAGATGAAGTCGCCGACCCACGCCATCGGCAGATAAGACAGGATGTCTTCGTCCCGCTTGAGATGATCGAAATCCGCCGAGTTCTTGGCGCTTTCAATCACATTCCGATTCGACAGCACGACACCCTTGGGCTTGCCTGTCGTGCCCGAGGTATAGAGCATGACGCAGGTGTCGTCGTAGGTGATCTCGGAAATGCGTTTGTCCAGCTCCGCATCAAAACGGGCGTGCCCTGCATTCCCGTCAGCCATGATGTCTTCAAGCGCATTCATCTGGGAATGATCGTATTTCCGCATCCCGCGCTTGTCGGTGTATAGGATGTGTTTGATCTGACTTAGGTTTTCCTGAATTTCGATGACTTTATCGACCTGCTCCTGATCACCGCAGACGACATATTTCGCGCCGCAATGCTCCATCACATAGGCCATCTCTTCGGCCACGGCATCCTGGTAGAGCGGCACCGGAACCGCACCAACCATTTGTGCAGCGACCATAGCCCAGTAATGCGCCGGACGGTTACGCCCGATCACGGCGATATGGTCACCCTTCTCGACGCCAACTTCCAGAAAACCCAGGGCAAGCGAGCGCACTTCGGCAGATGTCTCAGCCCAGCTCCAGCATTGCCAGATTCCGAATTCTTTTTCCCGGTACGCCGGGGCGTCCCCGAATTGTGCCGCATTGCGATGTAGCAGCGCCGGAAGAGAGTGCGTCCCTTCAGCGCCCGACTGCGTCTGAGCCAATCTTTCTCTCCTCCCCGTCCGGCCCTTCCTCTGGGCCGGAAACAGCGGACCCGGAACACAACCCGGACGCCAACGCCCCGATTAGGGACAGCTGCACGATCAGCGTCAACTTTTTCCTGATGTTTTCTCAATTCTTACGAATTGTAACAGGTGTGGAGAGGCGATCTTTTGAGCTGAGCAAACTTACAACTCGCAAAACTCGGGGGATGAGCAAAACGTCGGTCTGCACCGGGCGTGATATCAAGCTTCCGCAGTAGGGTTGATGAGGTTGGAAATGTTCATCGATACCATGCGGATCGAATGTCTCGGTCGAACCCAAACCTACCGAGAAAGCGCCAACCTTCTTACAAGTTGACACTTGTCAAGGATCGAGACTTCTAATTTGCCTATTCTGACAATGGATTGTCTTTCGCACTACTCGGACGCTTGTGACATGAACCAGTTTGTCCAAATTAGCATAGCAATCGGTCTTGGAATTTGGGCAATTTCCTCGACTGCCCAGCAGTCGAATCCACATCTGATCTACGAAGATAACTGTGCGTCTTGTCACCTGCCGCATGCAGGAGATTTTGTCTCCGAAAAACTGATTGTGTCAGAAAGTGGCATTGTGGGAAGAGCTTCTGGTCGCCCCGTTATTGACTATCTGAAGGCAGGACACGGCAAGTTGTTAGACGAAGAAGTCAATGTGCTGATACAGCAGTTCGAGTTCATTCAACAATCTGGCCGTTTATTCAAAGAAAAATGCATTATTTGCCACGACAACGCCGCCGAATTTGCGCGCCAAAAGTTAATCTTGCGCGATGATATACTTACAGGGCGGTACACAGATAGAGATGTCGCAGAGTTTTTGTTGCAGCATGGTCGGCTTGATGCATCTGAGGCACAAAAGATGGTTGAGGTTCTTATGCGTCAACTTCAGGTAAGGTAAGGAGCATCAAAATACCTCGCGATGTAGGCCGGCTCTCAGCCTTAGTTCGGGTATTAGGTTTATGCATTGATAGGCAGGTTTGTCCGCATAGCAAAATTTGCTGAAAGTTTCTCATCAGGCGCTAGATTCTCTAACTGCAATTCCGGCAAAACCGCTGTCGCCAAAGTTGAGCCGATCAGGTTTCGGTGCGACAGGCCAGTGACAACGACAATTCAAGTCAAATTGCCGGAAACGAGGCTGAAATGCTGATCAGCTGGCCGCTCGCTCCACTCTCTGCGTAATGCGCCCCTCGACCTCGTAAGCCCCCCAGCGAACCGGCGTTGCCTTGAGGTTTGTGATCGCCGTCTTACCCTGGGATTTTTGCACTTCGACCTGAAGGATTTTGCTGGTGGCGATATGATCATGGGAAAAGCCCCACAGCAGACTTCCCAGTGAATAGGCAATGGGAACGATCCGGCTGCTGTCCGACTTTGACTTATAAAGCTGAATAGGTTGGGCGACATGCGGGTGATGGCAAACAATGATATCGGCTCCGAAATCGGCCAAGTCTTCGGCTGCTTTTTGCTGCGCGCGGCGCGGGAACAGCTCGAACTCATGACCCCAGTGGATGATCGCTATGGTCAGATCACAGTTGGCCGCTTTGGCGTTGGATATCTGTGTCTTGAGCAGAGCCATATCCGGCGCTTCGTGTTTTGACGTCAGCTTTGCAAGATTGACGCTGTAGGGTTGGCCTTCCGGTAGAGATTGACCATTGGTTCCAAACGCGCAGGACGCAAAGCCCAGCTTTATGCCGTTTCGTTCAATTGATTTAACCGCATTTTTCTCAGACTCAGTTTCATTCACGCCGACTTGCAGGATACTTCTTTGCTTCAACGCGGTCAGAGTGGTTTCCAACCCCTCAACACCCATGTCGAAGATATGGTTGTTCGCCAGGTTCAAAACACCAAAGACCTTCCCGTTATGGCTGGTCAGGGCATCGAACTGATCTTCGGACGCACATTCAACTGGCGGGCCGGCATCTCCGATCACTTCGTCCACCAGGGGCTGTGTCGTGACCGGAGATTCATAGTTGGCAATCACAACGTCATCTAGAAACAAAAGATCTTCGATCTGCGCGTAGACCTGATCCTGCGCGACCTCGGCCCGGTGGGTTCGCAATATGTCCCCGGCAAAACTCAACGTGACCGTCGTTGCGCTGTCATCGTTGGTGCGCTGTGACAACTGAGCGTCAGTGGATTGCATGAACTCTGAGGTTTCAAGCTCAGCCTCGGGCAGTTCGACAGGGTTTTTACACTTGTAGACCCAATACAGGTTGTCCAGCAGGTTCATCTCGGCGACATCACCTGCTGCGCCCTTGCGCGGATGTCGCCAAAACCCAAACGTCTCCGCAGCCTTCGTCACCAGCGAAACAATCCCCCTAAGGACGGGGTTCGAAATTTTCAGGGCATCGTAAGGGGTGTTTGGCAAAAGAGACACTTGGGGGTTCTCACTTTTTCTATTGAGAGCGTTAGACTTGAGATGTTGCGGGCCATCAGCTCGCATTAGTTAGCGCGATAGCACAAAACTGGTTAACAAAACGATTTTCAATACCCGAGTGGCAGCAAATCATTGGGTTACAAGCAACAAAGGCACGGTCGTGACTGACCGTGCCTAGCGAAATCTGGGAATTCAGAGGGCTGGCCCGGTGCGTACACCGACGGGCCAAAACCACTTACCGCGGGCTGCGCTTGGCCAAGATCCGCTGCAGGGTCCGGCGGTGCATATTCAAACGCCGCGCCGTTTCGCTGACATTGCGATCACACAGCTCATAAACGCGCTGGATATGTTCCCAGCGGACGCGATCCGCGCTCATGGGGTTTTCCGGCGGCGGTGGCAGCTCATCGCCCTTGGCCAGTAGCGCGTTGGTGATATCGGTCGCATCCGCAGGTTTCGACAGATAGTCCGTCGCCCCGATCTTTACTGCCGCAACAGCGGTGGCAATCGCGCCATATCCGGTCAACACCACAACCCGGCTGTCCGGGCGCTTTTCGCGCAGTACCTCGACCACATCCAGGCCGTTGCCATCCTCTAACCGAAGATCGACAACCGCATAGGCGGGTGGGCGAGCTGTTGAAATTGCGCGGCCCGCGGCAACAGAGCCTGCGGTTTCCACTTCAAAGCCGCGTTTCTCCATGGCCTTGGCCAAACGTCTCAGAAACGGCTCATCATCATCTACCAACAGCAGCGATTTGTCAGGGCCAATATCAAGCTGAGAACTGTCTGCCATATGTGGGTCTTTCTGCTATTTCATGCCTTTGGCGTGAATATGAGTAATAGCAGCGCGGGAACAAAGGTCAAACCGATGTGTCACTGTTAGACCTGATCCAGAAAGCAGCCCACCTTGTCGGCCATCTGCTCGGCCGTGTCTTCGCGTTTGAAAAACTCGAGGAATCCATGTTCGGGCGTGACCAGATAGGTGAAGGTGGAATGATCGACCAAGTAGTATTCGTCGCTTTTGTCATGCGCTTTGTAGTAGGTTTTATAGGCCTTGCTGGCCGCCTTGACCTGTTCCGGCGATCCGGTCAGCGCGATCATCCGCTCATGCAGGTTAAAGGCGTAGTCCCCGACGACGTCTGGCGTGTCGCGATCCGGGTCAATTGAGATGAAAAGCGGTGTCACAGATTGGCCGCGCTCGGCCAGAATGTCGATTGCCTCGGCATTGCGGGACATGTCGAACGGGCAGACGTCCGGGCAGAAGGTATAGCCAAAATAAACCAGCGTCGGTTCGGTGATGACTTCTTTGTCAGTGACCGTCTCGCCCTTGCCATTGACCAGTTCAAATGGTCCCCCAATTGCCGCTGTGCCACCTGCGATCTGGCTGGATCGGCATTGTGCGAACTGATCGTCTGACCCACCACCCTGTGTCATAAGCCACATGGCGCCAAGGCCAACGGCAAGAACGACGGCAGCGAGTATAGCGTAAAGGCGGGTCATGATGGGTATCCAGACGCAAGGGGTTGTTGATCGTTTCGGCCGGGACACCTATCAAGATGATCAGCCTATGCAACAGGACATAATGGACCAATGGCAGATTCCAACCAGACCTTTTGGCGCGGCCAGGAACGCAGCAGCTGGATTCGCCTGCGTACCCTGATCCTGCTGCGATGGGTGGCCATTATTGGCCAGTTCACAGCAATTACGGTGGCTCAACGGTATTATCACGTACAGCTGGAACTGGGCCTTTGCTATCTGGCAATCGGAATCTCGGTTATGGGTAACTTGACTGCCATCCTGCTGTTTCCACAGAACAAGCGCCTGTCCGAGTTTGAGAATTTCCTAATGGTGCTGTTTGACCTCTTGCAGCTTGCCATTCTTTTGTACCTGACGGGCGGGTTGAACAATCCGTTTGCATTGCTGCTGCTGGGTCCGGTGACAATCTCAGCCAACGTTATGAGCACCCGGTCCACATTGATTGTCGGCGGGTTTGCCATAATACTCACCACTTTGCTGGCCGAGTTTCATTTGCCATTGCGGACGGATCTAGGGCGTGTCCTGGACATTCCAGATATCCTTTTGTTCGGCAACTGGGCAGCAATCATCATCGCAATCGTCTTCATTGGCGCCTATTCGCATCGGGTCAGCACCGAAGTGCAATCGATGTCCGAGGCGCTTTCGGCCACGCATATGGCACTGGCGCGCGAGCAGAAACTGACGGATCTTGGTGGGGTTGTGGCCGCCGCCGCCCACGAGCTCGGCACCCCACTGGCCACGATCAAGCTCGCCAGCTCCGAGTTGATCGAAGAACTGGATGATCGCCCTGACCTCAAGGAAGATGCCGCCCTGATCCGCGAACAGGCCAATCGGTGCCGGGATATTCTGCGTGACATGGGCCGGGCTGGTAAGGACGATCTGCATCTGCGCCAAGCCCCCCTATCGACTGTCATTCACGAGGCGGCCGAGCCTCATATAGATCGGGGCAAGGTGGTTCACTTTACCGAAGGCCCCGCAGGGGACGGAGATGTGCAACATCCGTCGATCTTGCGAAAGCCTGAAATTATCCACGGGCTGCGCAATCTGATCCAGAATGCCGTGGATTTTGCCCGGGCCAATGTCTGGGTCGAGGCAGAATGGACACCCGATCTGATCACCATCAACATCATGGATGACGGGCGCGGATATCCTGCGCAGATGCTTGGCCGGATCGGAGATCCATTTGTCCGTCGCAGGCGGGCAGAATCCGATCAGCGCGCGCGTCCCGAATATGAGGGCATGGGTCTGGGATTGTTCATCGCCAAGACCTTGTTGGAACGCAGCGGGGCCGAGTTGGAATTCGCCAACGGGTCTGACCCGTATCAACATCTGTCAGACCATCGCGATCGCAAAGGGGCGATTGTGAGCGTGTCATGGCCTCGCAAACTGATTGATGCCCAGAAAGGTGACACACCCGTTCCGTCAGGCGTCAACCAGCACATTCAGGCGTAGATTAAGACACCGTTAACCAATACTCGGCATAATCTGCCTCAGTACCGTTCAGGTGTGGGGTGCGATATGGCCGACTGGATCATTCTGGCCGCGATCAGTCTTGTCTCTTGTTGCGTTGCCATACAATGGTTGCTGCCCCGTCGCGGGCGCCGTGATGACAGCTATGGGTTGTTCACAAACTCGTCGCTGTTTGACACGGTGTTTTTGTTTGATGGTGACCGGTTGATAAGCCATTCAGATATCGCCCTTGCCGGGTTCGAGCGCGTTTCCGGATGGGCCGATTTGCGGCGTCTTTTGCAGCGGGATTTCCCCACTTTTCCTGAAACACCAGAGGTCGTCCGCGATCAGGGTAATCTGGTCGTGTCCGCCATCGATTGCACGGTCGAACGTGAAGTTGTGTGCGAATGGATCGACGGAATCGTCCGGGTGCAGCTGCGCGAAACCCCTAAAGCAAAACACGCCGGGCTACGGGATCCGAACGACCCCATCCGGCTGGCAATGGACCGGGCGCCCTACCCCGTTTGGTTGCTGACAAGCAGTAACAGGATTCGATGGTGCAATGCGGCCTATGTCGCTCTGGTGCGAAAGGCACGCGGTCTGGATGCTGATTTGACCGCACCGTTGTTTCCGGCACCTCAGGACGAGTCGCGTCCAGGTGGAAAGTCGCGCGTCTCCGTCGATGTTGCAGGCAGTAGTAGTAGGTTGTGGTTCGATTTGACTCAAATCGAGCATGATGAAGGACGCCTGTGCTACGCCGTCGACGTCAACGCCATTGTCCAGGCCGAAACAGCGCAACGCAAATTCGTTCAGACAATGACCAAAACTTTTGCGCAGCTGTCGATTGGATTGGCTATCTTCGACCGCAACCGCCAACTGGCATTGTTCAATCCAGCCCTGATTGACCTGACAAGTCTGCCGCCCGATTTTCTAAGCTGCCGCCCCAGCCTCAGCAGCTTTTTTGACCGCTTGCGTGATCAGCACATGATGCCAGAGCCGAAGAACTATCGCAGCTGGCGCCGACAGATGAACGACCTGCTCGAGGCCGCAGAAGATGGCGAATATCAGGAAACCTGGTCCTTGCCATCCGGATCTGTCTATTCAGTCAGTGGCCGACCGCATCCGGATGGTGCCGTAGCCTTTTTGTTCGAAGATATTACGGCCGAGATTACTCTGACCCGCCGGTTCCGCTCTGAAATGGACCTGATGCAATCGATTCTGGACAAGCTGGCTGATGCCATCGCGGTCTTTGCGGATGATGGAACGCTGGCGCTGACAAACTATGCCTATCAAAAGCTTTGGGGCGACACGGGTGAGGTTGGTTTTCAGACCGACACCGTGATGGCTGTGACGCGAAGCTGGCAGGATCGTTGCGTCGCCACGCCGATCTTGGGAGAAATCCGCGATTTTGTCGAAATGCGCGATGATCGTGTTGAATGGACTGCCGAAATTCAGATGCGCAACGGGACCGCGTTGGACTGCACGGTGACACCAATGCAGAACGGTGCAACGATTGTGCGTTTTGCCATAGACACTAAGTTGCTCGACTCGCTCAGGACGCAGCAGATCAGCGCCTGAACCGGGTTGCAGCCGCTGGGACGCGCGTTCATTGTGGCGCCATGATCAAGGCGCCCTATTCCATCACCCTGAATTCACCGCATGAAACCGCAGAATTTGCAGCGCGCCTTGGCGCTGATGCAGGTCCCGGGGACATCTTGCTGCTGGAAGGTGCAATCGGCAGCGGCAAAACCCACTTTGCGCGTAGCCTGATACAATCGCTGATGGATGTGCCGGAAGATGTCCCGTCGCCCACCTTCACATTGGTGCAAGCCTACGACACGCAAGTGGGCGAAATCTGGCATTGCGATCTGTATCGCCTAAGCACGGTGGACGAGATTGAAGAGCTCGGCCTGATAGATGCGTTCGACCACGCAATATGCCTTGTAGAATGGCCTGACAAACTTGGCCCGTTGAAGCCCAAAACAGCACTGACCCTAAGCTTTCAAACAGACCCGGATTCGATGGATACTCGCCATCTGACCGTGTCGTGGTGCGACCCGAAATGGGCTCTGAGGCTGGAGAACGCGGCATGACAAATCGTGCAGCTTTCGCCGAAGCCCTGATAGCGCAAACGCCCTGGGCCGGCGCCAGCCGCGCGCCGCTGGCTGGGGATGCCTCGAACCGTCGGTATGAGCGCCTGACCGATCCTGTCAGCGGCCGCACAGCTGTTTTGATGGATGCGCCTCTGGAAAAAGGCGAGGACGTCACCCCTTTTGTTCGCGTTGCCGAATACTTGCGTTCGAACGGCCTGAATGCGCCTGAGATCTATGCAGTGGATGCGCAATCCGGGTTTCTGTTGCTCGAAGATCTGGGCGATGATCTTTTTGCTCGCGTGCTGGAACAGGAGCCCGCGAAAGAACGTGCGCTCTATGAGGCTGCAACCGACGTTCTCGTTCACTTGCACAAAGCGCCTTTGCTTTCGGTGCCGTCCTATGACCCGAAACTGATGACCGAATTGGCGGCGCTCTCTTTTACCAAATATGCGCAACGTATTCTTGGGCAGTACGACGTGACCGCCCTGGCGCGGTTTGAAGACCGGTTCTCCCATATTCTGCACCACGAGGCTTCAGGCACAAAAGTCGTGATTCAAAGAGACTATCATGCCGAAAACCTGATCTGGTTGCCTGAAAACAAGGGCGTTCAGCGTGTCGGTTTGCTGGATTTTCAGTCCGCCATGCTGGGGCATCCCGCGTATGACCTTATGTCGCTTTTGCAGGACGTGCGCCGCACTGTGTCCGCCGTGACCGAAACGCAGATGATCGACCGCTACCTCGCAGCCACGGGGCTGGATGATCACGACTTTCGCACCGCGTATAGCGTGCTTGGGGCGCAGCGTAATCTGCGTATCCTGGGCGGTTTTGCGCGTCTGGCGACTGAATATGGCAAACCCCATTACGTGGACCTGATCCCTGCCACATGGTCGCACCTGACGCGCGATCTCGAACATCCCGCGCTAGCCCCGGTTGCAGACGTGCTGCACCAGGCGCTGCCCGCACCAACGCCGGAAAATCTGGCAAAACTGAGGATGAAATGACTCGAAGTCCTGATGCGTTGATGCTGTTTGCGGCCGGGTTCGGTACCCGAATGGGCGATTTGACCAAAGATCGGCCCAAACCGTTGATCGAAGTCGCCGGAAAGCCGCTGATCGATCACGCGCTGGAGTTTGTGCACGAGCTCAACCCCCAACATGTCGTCGCCAACCTACATTACCGTGCAGATCAGCTTTCGGCCCATTTGGCACCAAAGGGTGTTCTGCTGTCTAACGAAGCACCAGACATATTGGAAACCGGGGGTGGGTTGCGTGCGGCCCTGCCCTTGCTGGTCACGAATCCTGTTTTCACAATGAATTCGGACGCGATCTGGGCCGGACCCAACCCTTTAACCTTGCTTCAAAGCGCCTGGGACTCAGAGCGTATGGACGCCCTTTTGATGTGTATTCCGACCAGCCAAACCATTGGTCATACCGGCCAAGGGGATTTTATTGCGGATCAGGACGGACGGATCACGCGCGGGCACGGGCTGGTCTATGGCGGTGCGCAGATCCTTAAAACGGATGGCTTGCAAGCTTTCCCACAAAAGGCGTTTTCGTTGAATCTTCTCTGGGATCAAATGCTTGATCAGGATCGCCTGTTTGCACTGGAATATCCCGGGCGCTGGTGTGATGTCGGACGACCCGAAGGGATTGCTCTGGCCGAAGGTTTGCTGGCAGATGTTTGACTCCGGCACCCTGCCCCGCGTCTTTGCGGTTCCGCCGGGCGCGGACTTCCCCAAAGCGCTGGTCGAAGGTCTGCGACAGCGCTATGCTGGCCCGCCCGAGGCAATGGCCCGCGTTCAACTGGTCGTCAACACAAGGCGGATGGCCCGGCGCGTGCGGAGCTTGTTCGACCAAGGCCCGGCCTGCCTGCTACCGCGACTTTCTTTGGTCACCGATTTGGGGGAAAGCCTGGATCTGGCGCAGATTCCTCCGGCCATTCCGCCGTTACGACGCCGGTTGGAACTGACCCAGCTGATTGCCAAGCTATTGGAACAGCAACCCGATCTGGCTGCGCGTTCAACCCTGTTCGATCTGTCTGACAGCCTAGCGGCCCTGATCGACGAGATGCAGGGCGAAGGCGTGTCTCCGGACGCAATCCGTCAGTTGGATGTCAGTGACATGTCTGGCCACTGGGCCCGCGCGCAGGCCTTTATCGGGATCACCGACCACTTCATCGAGTCCGGAACGGATGCTATGGATGCACAAGCCCGCCAAAGGCGTGTGGTGCAAGACCTGATCGCCCGCTGGAGGGTGGCACCGCCCCAACACCCGGTTGTTCTTGCCGGGTCGACCGGGTCGCGTGGGACCACCTTGATGCTGATGCAGGCGATCGCCCGGTTGCCACAGGGGGCATTGGTGCTGCCCGGTTACGACTTCGATCAACCCGATCATGTATGGCGCGAACTGGATGAGGCCCTAGCGTCAGAAGATCATCCACAATACAGGTTTCACAAACTGATGCGCGGACTGGAGATCACGCCAGACCAGATTGCGCCATGGACGGATCATCAATCGCCCTCACCCGCCCGTAACCGTTTGGTTTCGCTCGCTTTACGACCAGCACCGATCACAGATGCCTGGATGACCGAAGGTCCGCAGCTTTCAGATTTACACGATGCCACCAAAGATCTGACCCTGGTCGAGGCAAAATCCCCCCGGGCGGAAGCGCTGGCCATTGCTCTGCGGCTGCGGCAGGCCGCTGAAACCGGCCAAACCGCCGCGTTGATCACACCGGACCGAATGCTGACACGGCAAGTCAGCGCTGCGCTGGACCGGTGGAACATCCTGCCAGACGACAGCGCGGGCCTGCCGCTGCAGCTGTCACCCCCCGGACGGTTTCTGCGCCATGTCGCGGGGCTGTTTGCCCGCCGTCTGGATGGTGAGGCGCTGTTGACGCTGCTCAAACACCCCTTGTGTCATGACGGTGAAGATCGCGGTGTCCATTTACTGCACACCCGTGATCTGGAACTTGACCTCAGGCGACATGGGCCGCCGTTCCCCGACGCCACAAGCCTGACGGCCTTTGCGATCCGAAAAGACGTACCCGAGGGTTGGGTCAACTGGGTGACTACGCGTTTTTGCGACCAACAGATCCTGGGCGAGCGGCAACTGACAGATTGGGTCGATCACCTACAGAGTTTGGCCGAGGCGATATCCGCTGGCAGCACTGGCGAAAACGGAACTATTTGGGACAAAAACGCCGGACAAAAAGCGTTGAACCTTGTGGCGTCCCTGAAGGATGAAGCGCATCATGGCGGCCCCATGACAGCCCATGACTTCACCGATCTGCTCAGCGCACTACTTGCAGGGGAAGAGGTCCGAGACCGCGACGCGCCGCATCCGCATATCATGATCTGGGGAACGTTAGAGGCGCGCGTTCAAGGCGCTGATCTTCTGATACTTGGTGGATTGAACGAAGGCAGCTGGCCAGAAGCGCCTGCACCCGACCCCTGGCTGAACCGTCAGATGCGTGACAAGGCTGGTCTGTTGCTGCCGGAACGGCGGATTGGTCTATCAGCACACGATTTTCAACAGGCCGTTGGCGCGCCCGAGGTCTGGTTGACCCGCGCGGTTCGATCAGACGACGCAGAAACCGTCCCGTCGCGCTGGGTAAACCGCCTTGCAAACCTGTTGCAGGGCTTGCCGGGGCAGGGTGGCCCCGTAGAGTTGGCCGAAATGCGTGCCCGTGGTCAGCAATGGTTGATTTGGTCCGAAACACTGGAAGACGCCCCTCGGATTGCTCCGGCGCAGCGACCCTCGCCCAGGCCTCCGGTTGCGGCGCGCCCAAGACGGCTGTCAGTGACCGAGATCAAGCGCCTGATCCGTGATCCTTACGCAATTTACGCCAAACACGTTTTGCGGCTGAAGCCGCTCGACGCCTTGGTGCAGGCACCAGACGCTTTGTTGCGCGGGATCGTCATTCACGAAATTCTTGAGCATTTCATCAAAGACAGCGTGCTCGACAGTGCCTTGCTAACTCGTGAGAACTTTCTGAACCGGGCCGGCGCCTTGTTGGATCAGCATGTGGCCTGGCCAACGGCCCGCAAACTGTGGCACGCGCGGCTTGAACGGATCGCGGACGACTTTCTAGCCGCCGAAATCAGGCGCCGCGGCGATGGCGGCCCCATTGCTTTTGAGGCTACGATGAAACTGGCTTTGACACCGCTCGATTTCACAATCGCAGGACGCGCAGACCGGATCGACCGAAACAGCCGGGGTGCATTGCGGATCATCGACTATAAAACCGGCGCGCCTCCGCCAGAAAGCCAGCAGGCAAAATTCGACAAACAGCTGCTGATCGAAGCCGTCGTGGCAGAGCAGGGCGGCATTGACGGGATCGACCCCATCTCGGTGGCTGAAGCAATCTTTGTCGGTGTGGGCAACACCTACAAAGAGGTCCCCGCGCCGCTCTCGAAAGAGCCAGTCGACAAGGTGTTGATCGAGCTGAAACAGTTGATTTCAGCCTATTTAGAGCCTGATCAAGGCTTTTCATCGCGTCGCACGCTGCACAAGGACACAGACTTGGGCGACTATGATCATCTGGCCCGGTTTGGCGAATGGGACCGCACCGCTGACACCCAACCCGAGAACCTGACATGAGCCCGCATAACGACGCCACCGAACGGCAGGTGCAGGCCGCGCGCCCCGATGCGTCGACATGGCTCGCCGCCAATGCGGGCTCGGGCAAGACACGGGTTCTGACAGACAGGGTCGCGCGCCTGTTGTTGGGCGGAGTGCAACCCCAGCACATTCTGTGCCTGACCTATACCAAGGCCGCCGCCAGCGAGATGCAGAATCGGTTGTTCAAACGCCTTGGCGAATGGGCCATGCTGGGGGATGACCCACTGCTGGAACAGCTGACCGATCTGGGGGTTCAGGGTGTCATCGATCCCGCACAGCTTGCTCAGGCGCGCACGTTGTTTGCCCGCGCTATCGAAACGCCGGGTGGTCTTAAAATACAAACGATCCATTCGTTTTGCGCCTCACTGTTACGCCGTTTCCCGCTCGAAGCCGGGGTCAGCCCGCAATTCAGCGAGATGGAGGACCGCGCCGCAGCGCTATTGCGCGACGAAATCGTCGAAGACTTCGCAGAAGGGCCTCATGCAAAGCTGATCGAAGATGTCGCACGCTTTGTCACGGAGTCTGGGTTCGAAAACCTGACGGCGGCGGTGACACAAAAACGGAACCTGTTTGCGCACCCATTACGAAGGCCTGACCTTCTGCAACGCTTTGCGCTGCCGGACGGTTTTGATGAGAACGCTTTGGTATCTCGGGTTTTTTTAGGCGGTGAGGTCGACCTGATCCGGTCAATGCTGCCGGCTTTGATCGAAAGCGGTGGCAATAACGCCAAGGCGGCAGAGAAGCTCGCCGCATTTACCGATGCTGGATTTGGCTCACTACGTCTGCTAGAAGGCGTGTTCTTGACCGGTAAGTCCGCGAAAGACCCCTTTACCGCCAAAATCAACGGGTTTCCGACCAAAGCTCTGCGCGAAGGCGTACTCGCTGATTGGATACCGCAGCTAGAGGCCTTCATGCTTCGGATCGAAGCCGCACGGGAACACCGCCTGGCCCTTGTTGCTGCGGAAAAAACGGCCGTTCTGCATCGATTTGCCGCTGCCTTCCTGCCCGAATACGAACGACGCAAGCAATTGCGCGGCTGGCTGGATTTCGATGATCTGATCCTGCGTGCGCGTCAGGTACTGAACGATCCGGCGGTGGCTGAGTGGGTGCTTTATCGTCTTGACGGCGGCATCGACCATATTCTGGTGGACGAGGCCCAGGACACCAGCCCGGATCAATGGGATGTCGTCGAAAAACTGGCGCAAGAATTCACCAGCGGGGAAGGCGCCAGATCCGGGGTTGAGCGCACGATCTTTGTGGTCGGCGACAAGAAGCAATCAATCTATTCCTTTCAAGGTGCAGACCCGCAGGCCTTTGATCGGATGCAGTTCGAATTTGGGCGAAAACTGGCGGAATCAGGCTCTAAACTGTGGGATTCAACGCTTGAGCATTCCTTCCGATCTTCCAGCGCGATCTTAAACCTTGTCGATATCCTGTTTGAAAACCGCTCAGAGGCGGGGTTTCACAAGGAAGCCCAGCACCGCGCCTTCAAAGCCGATCTGCCCGGTCGCGTGGATTTGTGGCCGGTGGTGGAAAAAGTCGAAGATGACACCGAGGGAGACTGGACCGATCCAGTCGATCGCCCCGGCGCGCGCCATCACACGGTGATCTTGGCAGAGCGCGTCGCCAAAGCGATCAAGACGATGATAGACGACGGAACAACGATCCCTGAGGATGGTGAAACTTCAGGGCGGTTCGTGCGCCGGAAAGTTGAACCGGGTGATTTCCTGATACTGGTTCAGCGCAGATCCGACTTGTTTGCTGAGATCATTCGCGCCTGTAAGTCCGAAAGCCTGCCCATTGCGGGGGCCGACCGGCTGAAGGTTGGCGCCGAGCTCGCCGTCAAAGACTTGGCCGCTTTGCTGAGTTTCCTTGCTACCCCAGAAGACAGCCTATCGTTGGCCACCGTCTTGAAATCGCCGTTGTTTGGATGGTCAGAACAACAGCTTTTTGATCTGGCCCACCGCCGGGATGAACAATTTCTGTGGGCGGCCTTGCGCAAGCGCAGCGCTGAATTCCCTGAAACGCTGTCCATTCTCAACGATCTAAGGGGTCAGATCGACTTTTTGCGCCCTTATGACCTGATCGAGCGCATCTTGACCCGCCATGATGGACGGCGCAAATTGCTTGGCCGTTTGGGAGCCGAGGCTGAGGACGGTATTAACGCGCTGCTGTCGCAGGCCCTGGCGTATGAGCGGACTGATATTCCCAGCCTGACCGGATTTCTGGTGTGGATGCAGACCGATGATCTTGAAATCAAACGCCAGATGAGCGGTGTCGGCAATATGATCCGGGTCATGACGGTGCATGGCTCCAAGGGTTTGGAAGCACCCATAGTCATTTTGCCGGACACGGGCAAACGATTGCCCCCCCGCGACGCCGAGATTATGGTCGCGGACGGCACACCGTTGTGGAAAGTTCCTGCGGATGCATCGCCCAAGCTTGTGTCGCAAGCGCGGGATGAAGCGCGCAGTAAGGAAGAAAACGAACGGCTGCGATTGCTATATGTGGCTCTAACACGGGCCGAAAAATGGTTGATCGTTGCGGCCGCTGGCGATGTCGGCAAAGATGGAACCAGCTGGTATCGGATGGTCGAAGCCGCGATGGAGCGGGCAGGGGCAACCGAATTGCCGAACTCGGACATCCGAAGATTATCGCATGGGGATTGGGACACCCTCCCTGTGGTCGAGCATGCTGAAACAGTGCGGCCGCATTTGGATTTGCCGGATGTATTCCTAAAACCCGCGCCAGAGCCGGTGATCCCCGCAGAAACACTCAGCCCGTCAGATCTGGGTGGCGCCAAAGCGTTGCCCAGCGATGCCGGGCAGGATGAAGTGGCGGCCAAACTTCGCGGAACCCGCCTGCATCTGCTGCTGGAACACTTACCCGGAACCGGGCAGGACCTATGGCCGCAGCTTTGCGCCAGGGTTCTTCCCGATATGCACGAAGCAGAACGGCAAGACCTTTTGTCCGAGGCCAGCCGCGTCCTAACCGCTGATCATTTGCGACCGATCTTTACTGATGACGCGCTGGCCGAGGTCCCGATTTCGGCAGACCTGAATGGGCAGCGCATACACGGTGTTGTGGACCGTCTGATCGTGAAGGAAACTGAAGTCCATGTGGTTGATTTCAAATCAAATGTGACCGTTCCAGCCCAGGCCGAGAGGTGCCCTGAAGGCCTGCTGCGGCAGATGGGCGCCTATGCGCAAGCCCTGGCGCAAATCTATCCGGACAAACAGATCCGAACCGCAATTCTGTGGACCCAAACAGCCGAGTTGATGTGGCTGCCACACGATCTTGTGACGGACGCGGTGTCGCGTAACCAGATATCTTGACCTCCCCCGCGGCGGCACCTACGTTCACTCCCCAAGCGCATCTCATTCAGGAGACAGAGTATGTCGACCGTAGCCGTCACCGACGAAACATTTGACGCCGAAGTCAAGAACTCGGACGTCCCAGTTGTTGTAGATTTCTGGGCCGAATGGTGCGGACCCTGTAAGCAAATCGGTCCCGCCCTGGAAGAACTGGCCTCTGAATACAACGGCAAGGTGAAAATCGCCAAGGTCGATGTGGACAGCAACCCAAATGCCGCCGCAGCGATGGGCGTGCGCGGCATCCCCGCCTTGTTCATTTTCAAAGACGGTGAAGTGGTATCCAACCGCGCTGGCGCCGCCCCCAAAGCCGCGCTGCAAAGCTGGATCGACGAATCCATCTGATCTGGTAGTAACAGTATCATCAAAAGGCGCCTCAGATCGGGGCGCCTTTTTTGTTGAGCGAAGGGAACAGCTGATGGCAAAAACGCGGGTTCTTGTGGAATTCGGAATGGGCACGTCGCTGCGACGCATGGACTACACCGAGGCAGCGTTGCGTGCCGTCAAAGACGCGCTGTGGCACAACTCGGTCAATATGGCCGAGCTGTTCGGGTTTCCGAAGGAAGCGATGATCATTGATGTCGAGATCGGGGTGCAGCAACCGGATCAGGTTGATGTGGAGGCGCTCAAGGCCGTTTTCCCATACGGCCAGCCCAACATATCCGTCACCCAAGGCGGGCTGGACATCGAAAAACCGCATGACTGCGGGCGCACGGTCGTCGCTAACGCTGCCCTGATTGTCTCGTTTGATATGGAGCCCGCGCAATGAGTGAGAAACGTATAATTCTGGAAATGGGCACGCGAAACGACCTGTATGGTCAGGATTACACCAAGGCCGCGCAACGCGCCGTGCAGGATGCGTTGCACCATTCTTCGATCACACTGTTTTCGAAGCTTGGCATCGACCATTCGGAAATGCGCGTAAGTGTGACAATTGGCGTTCAGCAGCCCGACGCCGTGGATTGCGATCTGGTTGCCGCCGATCTGCCACGGGGTCGCGCAAAAGTTCGCGCAGTCAAAGGCGGGCTGGACGTCAGCGACGATGAAGCGGGCACACGTCATGTTATCGCAACGGCCGCGATCGAGGCATTTTTGCCGGATCAAGTCGGCAAATATGTGCAGAGATGACAAAGAAAAAACCGCTCGGATATCCGGGCGGCCGTTCCGTTACCTAGATCCGGGTTGGAATCAGAAGTTTGCGATATCCGCGCGCACCAGCCCGATATCTTCCAGCTGAGCGTCCGTCAGATTCACCAGAATCTTGCGTGTCTTGCGGGCTTTATTCCATTCGACGGCACCGTCGAAAGCTTTGATGAAGGCGTCCACTACGTGCAGGATGAAAGCTGCTCCGAGCGGCGCATGAATATTTGCGGTCGTTGCCATTTGCGCAGTCCTTGTATTTGAAACAGCCGACCCCTTGTCGGTTGTAAGACTCATGTAGTCTCAAGGGTGCAGACTCACAATTGCTGGTCCGGTAACCCCGGATTGCGTCCTGTGCATATCTTTTGTGCGGTTTATGAACGGGTTGCGCCAAAGACCTACCCGGCCCATATAGGGTGCCGACGATAGTGGAGGCTTACATGGCAGACAGCGACTTTCCCGGATGGCACGGCACAACGATCATTGGCGTCAAAAAGGGCGGTCAGGTCGTCATCGCCGGTGACGGGCAGGTCAGCCTTGGCCAGACCGTGATCAAGGGCACTGCGCGCAAAGTGCGTCGTCTGTCACCCGGTGGGTTTGAAATTGTCGCCGGGTTTGCAGGATCCACAGCAGACGCTTTCACGTTGTTGGAGCGTCTGGAAACCAAGCTTGAGGCAACGCCTGGCCAACTGGCCCGCGCCTCGGTCGAGCTGGCGAAGGACTGGCGCACCGACAAATACCTGCAAAAACTTGAGGCGATGTTGATTGTCACCGACGGTAAAGACTTGTTTGTGATCACCGGGGCAGGGGACGTGCTGGAACCCGAACATAACGTGGCCGCCATCGGATCAGGCGGGAACTTTGCCCTTGCCGCCGCCCGCGCCATGATGGAAAGCGACAAATCGGCCGAAGACGTCGCCCGTCAGTCCATGGCGATCGCGGCTGATATTTGCGTTTACACCAATGGCAATCTGACGGTCGAGGCGATTTCAGGCTAACAGAGCCGAGATTTCCTTGCCCTTCCAGCGGCGGTGCATGCCGATCAGCCCGAGGATCGCCGCAACAATCACGATGTAATAGGGCACACGGATGTCGATGCTCATCAAGCCTCCGCCGATCAGGGACATCACCCCGCCAGCAAGGCAGAACACTGCCGTTGTGACCCCCATGACCCAACCCTGATCCGTTTCACTGACAGCCGAGGAAAACAGGCCCAGAAGGGTTGGGTATGAAACGCCGAAGAAGAAGTAGAAGAAGAACACGGGGATGTAGCTGAGCACACCGCTGGGGCTAAAAGCAAAGGCGAACCCGCTAACCACCATGACCACAAGCGACGTGTAGATGATCGCGTGTTTGCTGAACCTCTCTTGCGCGGGTTTGACAAGGAAGGTGCTGGAAAAGGCCAGCGCAACGCCAATAACCACCATCGCCATGCTGCCGCCGATCACCCCATAGCCAAAAGCACTAGTGAGGAAATTGTCGACAAAGACATAAAAGGTGACATTCGCGATCATGAACAGCGCATAGACAGGCAGAATTTTCAGGACCATCGGATGTTCGCGCACCGCAATCAGGCTGTCTGTGATGTCGCGTGGACGGAACACAAACGCGGCGCGTTCAGTCCGGGTGTCCTTGAAGAAAAACGTCACCAGGAAGATCGCGATGAGAACCAGAACAAACGCGCCAAAAAACGGCGTTTTCAATGTTGCTACGCTGCCCAGCAGGGCGGTATCTGACAGCACTGCACCGATGATTGGCCCTCCGACCAGACCAAAGCTGACGCCGGTGATGATGTAACCCATATTGCGGTCGCGATCCGCCGCATCAGTGCTGCCATCAATCATGGCCGCCTGCGCAATAGGTTGGTTTCCGGCGGTGAACCCGGTGATGGACCGACCCACGATCAAAAGCAGCAGACTGTTTAGGTACAAGGCCACAATGGTCAGCGCGTAGCCCGCCAATGCGCCTGCCAGACAGACCAGAAGCGCATTTTTGCGACCGATCGAGTCCGAGACTTTCGAGACATAAACAACGCCCAGAAACCAGGACAGAAAGAAGCAACCGATCACCAGGCCATAATACAGGTGCCTACGGCCAGATGGCGTACTTTCCGGAAGGAATCCTGATTTTGTCTCCATGATTAGTGAGTTGATAATCGGGAAAACCAAGCCCTGCCCGATCAGGTCGACAAACACGACAAACAGCAACGTGATTTTGGCAATCTTTGTCATTTCGCAATCCTGACCACTCAAACCATTGAAATCACTTTAGCAGACGCTGATCGTTTGACCTATGGCGCTGTTGGTGGAAAGCAATTGCAAACCAAAGACGCCGTTGCTAACCAACGCTGCCAGCGAAATTGGCTTGGTTGTTTTCATGGTCGCCGTGATTACCTATGCCAAATGTCACCAATGCCGACCGAAAGGACTGCCCCTTGACCGACCTAACCCCGCGCGAGATTGTCTCGGAACTGGACCGTTTTATCATCGGTCAGAAAGACGCGAAACGCGCAGTGGCGGTGGCGTTGCGCAATCGCTGGCGGCGCAAGCAGTTGGCCGATGATATTCGTGATGAGGTCTATCCAAAGAACATCCTGATGATCGGGCCCACCGGCGTGGGTAAAACCGAAATCAGCCGACGTCTGGCCAAGCTGGCACGCGCGCCTTTCATCAAGGTCGAGGCAACCAAATTCACCGAGGTCGGCTACGTCGGTCGCGACGTGGAACAGATTGTCCGTGATCTGGCCGACGCTGCCATTCTGCAAACCCGCGAATTCATGCGCGAAGATGTGAAAGCAAAAGCCTATGAAGCCGCCGAAGATCGCGTGATCGAGGCCATTGCCGGAACCGACGCCCGCGACGGCACGCGCGAAATGTTTCGCAAGAAGCTTAAAGCAGGCGAACTGGATGATACGGTCATTGAGCTTGAGC
Source organism: uncultured Ruegeria sp. (assembly GCF_947504215.1). Lineage (GTDB taxonomy): Bacteria > Pseudomonadota > Alphaproteobacteria > Rhodobacterales > Rhodobacteraceae > Ruegeria. Next base: position 115,024 of record NZ_CANNGO010000008.1, read on the forward strand.
TTGCCGACAGTTCGAACCCGATGCCGATGCTCGACATTCCAGGCCAACCCGGCAGCCAGATGGGCATGATGAACCTGGGCGATATCTTCGGCAAAGCCTTTGGCGGACGTACTGTCAAACGCCGGATGACCGTCGCGGAAAGCTATGATCTTCTGATCGGGGAAGAAGCGGACAAGCTACTGGACGACGAAACCGTCAACCGAACCGCATTGGAGTCCGTGGAGCAAAACGGCATCGTATTCCTGGACGAGATCGACAAGGTCTGCGCGCGTGCCGACGCCCGCGGTGGCGATGTCAGCCGCGAAGGTGTGCAGCGAGATCTGTTGCCCCTGATCGAGGGCACGACTGTATCCACCAAACACGGCGCGGTGAAAACTGACCACATCCTGTTTATTGCGTCGGGCGCGTTTCACATCGCCAAGCCGTCGGACCTGTTGCCAGAACTTCAGGGCCGTTTGCCTATCCGGGTCGAGCTTCGGGCGCTGACTGAAGAGGATTTCGTGCGTATCCTGACGGAGACCGACAATGCCCTGACCCGTCAATATACGGCCCTGATGGGCACCGAAAAGGTCACCGTTGATTTCACCAAGGATGGCATCGCCGCGCTGGCACGCATTGCGGCCGACGTAAACCAAAGCGTTGAAAACATCGGCGCACGTCGACTGTACACGGTGATGGAGCGTGTTTTCGAAGACCTGTCCTTTGCTGCACCCGACAAAGCAGGGGCGGAAATCACCGTCGATGCGCAGTTTGTTAGTGACAATCTGGGTGAATTGACCAAATCCGCTGACCTGAGTCGTTACGTTCTGTAACCAAACCAGCCAGAATTCGCTGCTTTATCGCAAGCGTTCACGTGTTGTCACTGGACGCGGTGCAGGAAATCAATAGCGTAGCGCAACGACACTCCGAGGTCTGATTGTGCTGCGCTATTTTATTATTCTCCTGACTGCTGTTACCTTGACTGCTTGTGTGGATCGCTCGATTTCCGAAACCGTCCCAAGCGCGCTACGGGTTGGAACACCCGAAACGGTCTTTGCCGTGACGTCGCGCGCGCGCGAACCGGATGGGTCATACGGGTATCGCAGGGCAGAGCAGCTGCGGTATCTGGAGATGACAGTGTCAATTCCGCCGTCTCATACCCCGGGGACCCTGAAATTCTCTTACGCCGACCCGAATCCAGACAAACAATTTGTCTTGGCCGATGTTAACGAGTTTTCCGGCCCGCAAGATCTCCGGAAACGGCTGACAGGTGTGAAAGAAGTCACCATTTTTGTTCACGGGTACAATGCAACTCAGACCGAAACCGCGTTTCGGGCTGCTCAGTTGGCTCATGACATCGGAATTCCCGGGTCGATCCTGATTTATTCCTGGCCAAGTCAGGCGCGCGGAATTGGCTATGCTTATGATCTGGACAGCATGTTGTTTGCGCGGGACGGGTTAGAGCGCACGATCCGCGAGCTAAAAGCGATGGGGGTGACCCATGTGAACGTTCTGGCGCATTCCATGGGTGGCGCCCTGACAATGGAAATGATGCGTCAAGCAGAGCTGCGGAAACCTGGCTGGTCCAAACGTAACATTGAAGGCGTCATTCTGATTTCGCCGGATCTGGACGTAGATCTGTTTCGAACGCAGATGGACAGCATCAAAAACCCTCCGGATCCGTTTGTTGTGATGGTGTCAAAAAAGGACAAGGTCCTGAATATCTCGGCCCGGCTGCGCGGCACTGCTGACAGCAAAAGGTTGGGCAACATAGACTCGATTGAGCAACTGGAAGACTACCCGATCAGCGTGATCGACACGACCGCGTTCAACAGCGATGCTGGGTCATCGCATTTCGTTGCAGCGACGTCGCCTGCGCTTTTGTCCATCCTCAGCTCTGTTCGGCGCGTCAACAACACCTTCGGACGCGACCGACCGGGGGTGAAAGCCCTGGTTCCAGCGACCGAAATCAATACTGACGGCGCCACAGAAGTCGTATTGACCGAGACGGGAGCGGCACAGGTCACCTCTCCGTGACACAGTTTCACCTGCGCCAATACCTGCGCCAAAATGCAACCTGGCTTGGCGCAGGGGTTTTGCTGACCTTTCTGTCCAGCTTTGGTCAGACGTTCTTTATCTCGATCTTCGCGGGTGAAATCCGGTCAGGGTTTGGGCTAAGCCATGGCGCGTGGGGTGGGCTTTATACGTTAGGTACAACCGTTTCGGCCATTGTCATGATCTGGGCCGGCGGGTTGACCGATGTCTTTCGTGTACGTGTCCTGGGGCCGATTGTTTTGGCCGGTCTGGCGCTGGCAGCCGTTGCCATGGCGCTGAATTCCTGGGTGGTTCTGCTGCCTGTTGTCATCTTCTTATTGCGTCTTTTTGGCCAGGGGATGAGCACACATCTGGCCCTCGTCGCAATGGCGCGCTGGTTCACAGCCACGCGCGGCAAAGCCCTTTCGATTGCGGCAATCGGATTTGCGATTGGTGAGGCGCTGCTGCCGCTCGCCTTTGTGGCTGCAATGGTTTTTCTGGATTGGCGCTGGCTGTGGATGTTTGCTGCCGGCATCACCCTTCTGGGTATCCCTGTATTGATGCGTTTACTGCGACAGGAAAGAACACCGCAAAGTCTGGCCGACAAATACTCGTCCACCGGCATGCAGGGCCGTCACTGGACCCGGCGTGAGGCTTTGTCCCATCCGCTGTTCTGGTTCATTGCGCCCTCAGTGCTGGCGCCATCCGCCTTCACCACCGCGTTCTTTTTCCACCAAGTCTATCTAGCCGAAGTTAAAGGCTGGCAACATATCCAGCTGGTCGCCCTGTTCCCCATCTTCACCGCCGTGTCACTGCTTTCGATGTTCGCCGCGGGATGGGCTTTGGACAAATGGGGCACTGCACGCATAATGCCGTTCTATCAGCTGCCCTTTGCCATGGGCTTTGTCACTCTGGCGATGTCGACCACGATCAGCGGCGCCATGGTCGGGTTGGTGTTTCTGGGCCTGACCGTCGGGGCAAACAACACGTTACCCAGCGCCTTTTGGGCCGAGTTCTACGGTACGCGGCATATTGGGTCGATAAAGGCGCTGATCACGGCGGTCATGGTACTTGGGTCAGCCATCGGGCCGGGCCTGACCGGTATTCTGATTGATTATGGCGTTTCGCTCGACACCCAGTTCCTGTGGATCGGGGCATTCTTTCTGCTGGTGTGCCTGTTAGTGTGGATCGGGGTGACCCGTGCCGCACGTACTCTCTAACGAGTGCGCCGCAAATAGACGTAGTAAGCGCCGTCGCCGCCATGGCTGATATGGGCAGGCGAAACCTGCATCACCGCCTGCGCCAATGGGTGCAGAGACAGCCATTTCGGCACCTGATTGCGCAAGACGCCACGCGGCGTTGGAATCGGCCCGGGCTCATCCCGGTCTTTTCCCTTCCCGGTCACCACCAGAACCAAGCGCTTGCCCTGTGCCTGCGCATTCAAGATGAAGCGGATCAGCGCCGGATGGGCCGTATCAACCCGCATACCATGTAGGTCAAGCTTGCCTTCGGGCTTCAGCTTGCCGCGTTTCATCCGATTGAACGCCTTGACATCCATCTGAACCGGCGCCGCTCTGAGCGTTTCGGTTACTGAAGGCTTGAGGCTGTTCCCGGATGGTTTTGCGCGGTGGTTTTGCCCCAGTTCGAATGCGTCAATCCGGGGTTTCGGACTTTTCTTTGGCTTTGGCTTGGGTAGGGGTGTTGGATGAACAGCCTGCGGGATTTCAGGGTGCAACCGTTCCGCCTTTTGCGCGACCTTCCGCCAAAGCTCCACCTCTTCAACCGTCAGTTTGCGCCGGGTCATCAGAATTCATCCGGCAACAAGGCGTAAGCGCGTTGTATCGGCAACAAAACCACCATTCGGCCCGGATCTTTCAATTGTCCAGCGGCCTGACCCGCTTCATCTCCAGTACCGAAAAAGATATCGGCCCGCTGGGCGCCCTTGATGGCCGATCCTGTATCCTGGGCGATCATCAACCGGCGGATCGGGTCTTTGCCATCCTTTTCCACCCAGACCGGTGCGCCAAGTGGCGTAAAAGCCGGGTCGGCGGCAATGCTGCGCATCGTGGTCACGGATCGGTTCATCGCCCCCAACGGCCCGAATTCCGGCGCCACCCATGTGACTTCGCGGAAAAACACATAGGACGGGTTGTGAAATAGCAGCTCTGCGCCGGCCTCGGGGTTCTTGCGCACCCACGCGCGGATCATCTGGGCGCTGACCTCATGCGCGCCTAAGATACCACGCCGAACCAGCTCGACCCCGATTGAGCGATAGGGGTGTCCATTTGCGCCGCCATATCCGACGCGCAAAGCGCCGCCATCTGGCAAGCGCACACGGCCCGAGCCCTGAATTTGCAGAAAGAACAGTTCGACCGGATCATCGACCCACGCAATCTCTAACCCGCGGCCCTGCATCGCATCGCCAGTCAGAATGTCACGGCGGCTGAGCCATTGCCCGGCTTCGCGGGCCTCGGGTGGCATCTTGTAGATCGGGTATCTGAACTGATCCGAACGCGATCTGGACCCATCAAGTTCTGGTTCGAAATATCCGGTAAACAGCGCGTCATTCCCGTCCTCAACCAGAACAGGCCGGAAAAACAATTCGAAAAATGAACGGGCGGCATCGGCTTCATACGACCGGGCCGCACCACAAAGCGCCCGCCAATCTGGCCCAGCCAGATCACCACATGTGTTCAAAAAAACCGAAAGGGCTGCCCCGTGATCGTCGGCAGCCCAGCCATCAAGATCTTCGAATGACAGGATAGAGCGCGTCGCCTCTGCTCCGGCGGCGCTGGCAGAGGTCATGACACCCACCAATAGTAGCGACCGGAGCGTTGCAATCATGCGTCCGTGGCAACAAGCAGCCAGTTTGGATCGTCCTTGCCCATTACTCGGGCAAAGGTCCAGCTGTCCTTTTGGCGTTTGATCGTATTGGGGTTGCCTTCGATGATATCACCACCGCGATCACGCACGACCGATGTCAGTTCGCCCACAAAGCGCATGGTGATTTCCGCCTGATTGGTGTCCTTGTCGAATTTTGCATCCGACAGTGTGGTTTCGCGCACACCCACAAATTCAGCTTCGATTGTCAGGCCCTGATCTTCGCGCGCGGAAACAACCGATACGAAGGTGTCGAACACCTCTTCTGACAGGAACGGCTGAATCTCGTCAAGATTTCCCTTCTCGAAGCCCATCACGATCATCTCATAAGCGCCGCGCGCGCCCTGCACGAATTCTGTGACGGAAAAACTGGGCTCGACGCGCTTCATCGCAGCCAAAGTCTGGGCCTGATCGCTGTCTTCGGGCACATGATCCGTAATGTCATGATCCGGACCACCTTCAATGACTTCGAAATCGCCACGGGATTTGCTTGCATTGGGCTGCTGTTGCAACGGTGGTTTTTCGAAACCTTCGCGCGTGCCCAAAACGCTTCTCAGGCGGAGGATCAGGAAAACAGCAATGCCAAGTAGCACCAAAAGCTGGATCATGGGGTGGTTGCTCATTTCATTCTCTTTTCAGCGCCGAGACTTTGTGTACACGGCCTCATGCCACTATGTAGGTGACAGTTGGTGGCAAGTCCACAGCCCCAGCTATGAGAAAGGATAGCGCAAATGTACCTGTTCTTGGCATTTTTGTTGGTGCCTATCATCGAAATCGCTCTGTTCATTCAGGTTGGCGGGTTGATCGGTCTTTGGCCTACGCTTGCGATTGTAGTCCTGACAGCGGTTTTGGGCACCGTTCTGGTTCGGACACAAGGTCGCATGGCACTGGGACAATTGCAGCGTTCATTTGCCGAACTTGATGATCCGACCGAGCCGCTTGCCCACGGCGCCATGATCCTGCTGTCGGGGGCATTGCTGCTGACGCCGGGCTTTTTCACAGACGCAGTTGGGTTTGCCCTGTTGATCCCGGGCTTCAGGATGGCGGTTTTTCGCTATCTGAAATCCAAAGTCAAAGTCACTCAGTTTCAGATGGGTCCAGGCCCTGGCTTTCAAAACACCAAGGCCCCGTTTGATCGGGATGGCGTGATTGACGGAGAATTCACCGAGGTTCGGCCCAGAAAAAACCCTTCAAAGCCGTCCAAATGGGTAGAAGGCCCGCCCGAGCATTGAGGTGTCGCGCCCAACTTGCTAAGCAGTGGCGATTTTTACATTTGGAGTAGATCCATGGCCGAAGAAAACGCTGCAGAAAACACTGCGGCACCATCCGCCCCGCAGGTTCAGATGCGTGTTTTGGGGCAGTTCATCCGGGATATGTCGTTTGAGAACGTGATGGCTCAAAAAGGCGTGTCCGGCGATGTTCAGCCCGAAATCGCCGTTCAGGTGAACCTTGATGCCAAGAAGCGCCCGACCGATAATCAATACGAAGTGTCGATCAAGCTGAACCTGAAATCTAAGGCCAAAGGTCTGGAAGACGTGCTGTTCCTTTGCGAGCTTGACTACTGCGGTCTGTTCCACATCGAAGGTGTGCCAGAGGATCAACTGCATCCGTTCCTGATGATCGAATGCCCGCGGATGTTGTTCCCATTCCTGCGCCGCATCGTCAGCGATATTACCCGTGACGGTGGCTATCCGCCGGTCAATCTGGACAATATCGACTTTGTCAGCCTGTATCGCAATGAGCTGGCGCGCCGCCAGGCGCAGCAGGCGCAAAGCGCTGACGCTTAAGGTTTTGACCCGCGCCTGACCGGATCAGGCGCGGGTCCAAAGGGCGTTTTCGCCCAGCTTCTCAACAAAAGTCTCATGCGCTGCTTGCTCATCTTCGGTAATTCGGGATGGCAGTGCCGTTGCGCGTGGGGATGGTCGCCAGTCATCACCGCCACCTGCGGCCGTCGAGCCCGATGCAGACAGGCCAAAATCGGGTTGCCGCCCGCCGATCAGCTCCAGATACACCTCGGCCAGAATTTCAGAGTCGAGCAAAGCGCCATGCAATACCCGGTTCGAGTTATCGATGTTGAACCGTCGGCACAGAGCATCCAGCGACGCGGGCGAGCCCGGAAAGCGTTTGCGCGCAATCGCCAGCGTGTCGAGCGCCTGATCCATCGGCAGCGGCGGCAGGCCCATCCAGCCAAGTTCGGCGTTCAGGAACTTCATATCGAACGACGCATTGTGGATCACCAGTTTCGCGTCGCCAACAAAATCGCGGAATCCCTGACCCACTTTGGCGAAGACTGGCTTGTCTTTCAGGGTCACCTGACCTTTTTCAATCGGGCGCGGTGGCTCCAGAAGGTCGGGTCCAATGCCGTGAACACCAAACGCCTCCTCGGGCATGGATCGTTCCGGGTTGATATAGACATGATAAGTTTCGCCGGTGGCCACGTGGTTCCACAGCTCAACCGCGCCGATCTCTACAATCCGATCACCGCTTTCGGGGTCAAATCCCGTGGTTTCGGTATCGAGTACAATCTCACGCATCTGCCAATCCCGCCCGTATCTGCCTGACCACATCCTGCACCTGTGCGCGGGCATGGTCCAGCGTGTCGGTGACAATCACATAATCCGACCGCGCAGATTTTTCGTCATTTGGCATCTGTTTGGCTCGGATCTGTTCAAACTGTGCCTCGGTCATCGTTCCACGCTCCATCACACGGCGCGTCTGCTCCTCGGCTGGGATCGACACGCAAGCCACGGCGTCCATTGCCGCGTCACCCCCAGTTTCAAACAACAGTGGGATGTCAAACACCAGAATATCTGCGGTCGTGCTGTCGCGAAATGCGGCCCGATCTGCAGCAACCAGTGGATGCACAATCGTTTCAATGGTTTTCAAGGCTGTCGGATCACCTGAAATAATCTGCTTTAGCGCGTCCCGGTTCACGGCACCATCCGCGACCGCAGACGGAAAGGCGGTTCTCATGGGCTCAACCGCTGCGCCACCTTTTGAATACAGCCGGTGAACGGCATCATCCGCATCCCAAAGCGCACATCCTTCGTCGACAAACATTTGTGCTGTGGTGCTTTTGCCCATTCCAATGGACCCAGTCAGACCCAAGGCGAAGCTCATGCTAAAGCAGCAGCGCGGGTGTCTGCGTCTACGTCAGGGCGAATTCCAAACCAGCGCTCGAATCCAGGTACGGCTTGGTGCAACAGCATTCCCAATCCGTCGACCGTGGTGCATCCAGCATCGTCAGCTGTTTGCAAAAGACGCGTTTTCAAAGGGGTGTAGACCAAATCGGTGACCACAGCACCGGGCTGCAATCCATCCAACGGCACCCGCAATTCCGGCTGGCCCTGCATGCCCAAAGATGTTGTGTTGACCACCAGCTCTGCGTTTTCAATCACATTACCTGCCTGAACCCAATCGACCACTCTAATGCGCTGGCCGAACTCCTCTTTCAAATGATCCGCTCGGGCCCGAGTTCGATTGGTCAGCAGTATTTCCGGAACTCCGGCATCCGCAAGGGCCTGCAAGACAGCACGCGCCGCGCCTCCGGCGCCAAACACAACGGCCGGGCCGTCCGAGGCGCTCCAGTCGGGCGCACCGCTGCACAGGTTTTCCATGAATCCGTATCCATCCGTGTTGTCGGCATGAATTGACCCGTCGTCACGAAACACCAGCGTGTTCGCAGCGCCGATGACCGTCGCCCTGTCCGACGCGTGATCGGCCAGCCGCAACGCAGCCTCTTTATGTGGAACCGTAACGTTTGCGCCGACAAAGCCCGCCTTTGGCAATGTTCGCAAAACGGTCTCGAGATCTACCGGAACCACGTCCATTGGAACATAATGCCCCGGCAAACCATAGGTTTTCAGCCAATGACCATGCAGCTTGGGTGAGCGCGAGTGCCCAATGGGATGCCCAATCACACCAGCCAGCGGAACCCGAGTGTCCGTCATTGATCAATCACCCCTTTGACAGCCAGAAAATTTAGCAGCTCCAGTAAAGGCATACCCAAGACGTTAAAATAGTCCCCGTCAATGGTGGCGAACAGGCGCACGCCTTCTTCCTCCAGCTTGTAGGCCCCGACAGCATGGCGGATGCTGTCCCAATTCCGCGCGACATAATCGTTCAGATATGCATCGGAACTGGCGCGCATGCGAAGACGTACCTGGCCAACATGCCGCCAGACCGGTTCACCATCCTGATAGATCACCGCAGCTGATAGCAGCATGTGCCGCTTGCCCCGCATCATCTTAAGCTGCGCCAACGCCTCTTCTCGCGTATCGGGCTTTGACAACAATCGGCCCTCAAAATCCAGAACCTGATCGCACCCAAGAACCATTGGCCCCGGGTTCTTGTCACTGATCCTGCGCGCCTTCATTTCTGCCAGCGCGTCCGCAACATCGCGGGGCGGGGCATCCTCTGCCAACAGCGCGCGTTTCATGGTATCCTCATCTACGCGCGCGATCTGAACGGTATGAGGCACCCCTGCGTTTTCCAGCAGCTGCGTTCGGATTGAAGACCCTGATGCCAGGATGATGGGGACAGACATGTGGACAACCCCGTGCGCAAATCATTGAGAGTTCTGGGGTGCTTTTTATGGTTTTCCGGTTGACACGCAACCCTGGGAGTCTCGCGTCAGACTTCCCCGAGTCGCCCTAAAAAAGTCCAGCAGGGACAAGAATAACTGTGACAAAAGGAACAACTCAAGTTTCCGGAATTACCCAGAGAGTTATCCCCACTAGAGTGATGATATTTTCGTTATAAGTACTTGTTTTAATTGTGTTAAATTTTGTATTAACAGAATCACTTATGATGGAAAAGATTCTGTCCACCTGGGGAAAATATAGGTGTAAAAAAGTAATCCACTGATTCCGGCCTCCCTACAAAACCATCATCCTTTTTCTTTTCTTATATTTTTATTAGGTAGGTCCCGAACAAAGCCGAGAACCAAAATGACCGATCTTCTTTTCACGCTGTACCCATGGGTGAAGTCGCTTCATATCATGGCCGTCATCTCGTGGATGGCTGGTCTGTTCTATCTTCCCAGATTGTTCGTCTATCACGTCGAAAAAGCGCAGTCCGTCGATGGGGCGCAAGAGATTTTCTTCGAAATGGAGCACAAGCTGCTGCGCGTGATTATGGGACCCGCAAGTATCGTGGCCTGGGTGTGCGGATTGATCATGGTCTTTACTCCCGGCATCGTCGGCTGGGACTATAGCTGGCCCTGGGTCAAGGGCGCAGCTGTGATCGGCATGACGTGGTTTCATCATTGGCTGATGGCACGGCGTAAAGACTTCTTAGAGGGGCGTAACACGCTCACAGGGCGTCAGTACCGCATGATGAACGAGGTTCCGACCGTCTTGATGGTAGTGATCGTTCTGGCCGTGATATTGAAATTCTGAGGCCTGTTTGACTCCGACCGCTTTGGCGCTTATGAAAGGCGCAACACGCCCGTCCGGGCGGCGTATCTTCCAAGTTGAAATTCCATTCTGGTGCCGCGATCCCTGCGGCCGAGGTCCGTATCATAATGACTACTGAATCCCTGAATCTGGCTGATCTGAAAGCCAAAAGCCCCAAAGACCTTCTGGCCATGGCCGAAGAGCTGGAAATCGAAAACGCCTCGACCATGCGAAAAGGCGAGATGATGTTCCAGATCCTCCGCGAACGCGCGGATGAGGGCTGGGTCGTGGGCGGCGACGGTGTGCTTGAGGTTCTGCAGGATGGGTTCGGCTTTCTGCGGTCGCCCGAGGCGAACTATCTGCCCGGCCCGGATGATATCTATGTCTCTCCGGATATGATCCGCCTGCACTCGCTGCGCACCGGTGACACGGTCGAGGGTGATATCAAAGCACCTGATGAGAGTGAGCGCTATTTCGCGCTAACCAAAGTTACCAAGATCAACTTTGAAGAGCCCGAGAAAGCCAAGCACAAAGTCGCTTTTGACAACCTGACACCGCTGTATCCGGATGAGCGTCTGAAGATGGAGATCGAAGATCCGACCATCAAGGACAAATCGGCCCGCGTGATTGACTTGGTCTCACCCATCGGGAAAGGCCAGCGGTCGCTGATCGTGGCACCTCCACGGACCGGTAAAACGGTCATCCTGCAAAATATCGCTCATTCGATCGAACAGAACCATCCGGAGTGCTACCTGATCGTTCTGCTGATCGACGAACGCCCGGAAGAGGTGACCGACATGCAGCGTTCGGTGAAGGGTGAGGTTGTTTCTTCTACCTTCGACGAACCGGCGACGCGCCACGTGGCCGTGTCTGAGATGGTGATCGAAAAAGCCAAGCGTTTGGTCGAACATAAACGAGATGTTGTTATTCTTCTCGATTCGATCACAAGACTTGGTAGAGCTTTTAACACAGTAGTCCCATCTTCGGGTAAAGTTCTGACCGGTGGTGTGGATGCAAACGCCCTGCAACGACCCAAGCGTTTCTTTGGTGCGGCACGGAATATCGAAGAGGGTGGTTCGCTGACCATCATCGCCACCGCTCTGATCGACACTGGTAGCCGGATGGACGAAGTGATCTTTGAAGAATTCAAAGGCACCGGTAACTCGGAAATCGTGCTGGATCGCAAGATCGCAGACAAGCGCGTGTTCCCTGCGATCGACATCCTTAAATCCGGTACCCGGAAAGAGGACCTGCTGGTCGATAAGGGCGATCTGGCCAAGACCTTTGTCCTACGCCGTATCCTGAACCCGATGGGCACCACCGACGCGATTGAGTTCCTGTTGTCCAAGTTGAAACAGACCAAGACGAACGGTGAGTTCTTCGATTCGATGAATACCTGACATAGGTCTTAACCGACGCGAGGCCTTCGAATGGATACGATCTTCGCCTTGGCCAGCGCGCAAGGCAAAGCCGGAGTGGCTGTCATTCGCTTGTCTGGCCCGCGCGCGCATCATGCTGCAGCCACCCTTACTGGCGGAGAGTTGTCTGCCAGAGGTATGAAACTGTGTACGCTTCGTGACCCGTCTGGGTCACGTTTAGATGATGGGCTGGTTCTGACCTTCCAGGCACCCGCAAGCTTTACCGGCGAAGATGTGGCCGAACTGCAGATCCACGGAAGTACGGCTTCAGTAAACGCGGTGCTGCGGTGTCTGTCCGAGGCGGATGGCCTGCGCTTGGCAGACCCCGGTGAGTTCACACGTCGGGCCTTGGAAAACGGGAAGATGGATCTGACGCAGGTCGAAGGACTTGCGGATCTGATTGACGCCGAAACTGAGGCGCAGCGGAAGCAGGCCCAGACCATTCTTGCCGGTAAGCTGGGCGGGCTGGCGGAACGATGGCGACGCGATTTGATACGTGCAGCCTCTCTGTTGGAAGCGGTCATCGACTTTGCTGATGAGGAGGTTCCAGCAGATGTGACACCCGAAGTACATGATCTTGTATCGCGTGTCATGACCGATCTGAAACGCGAGGCGGCCGGTGTTAAGATAGCCGAACGGATCCGAACCGGGTTTGAAGTTGCCATTGTTGGTTTGCCGAATGCAGGAAAATCCACATTGTTGAATGCATTGGCCGGGCGTGAAGCGGCGATTACATCTGAATACGCGGGAACGACCCGGGATGTCATCGAAGTTCGAATGGATCTGGCGGGATTGCCGGTGACTTTGTTGGACACGGCAGGATTGCGGGACACCCAGGACTATGTAGAAAACCTGGGAATCGAGCTGGCCAGAAAGCGCGCCGAGGCGGCAGACCTTCGGGTGTTCTTGACGGAATCACCAAAGGAACTGGGTGTTCCAATGCAAGACGGTGACATCCAGGTTTTGCCCAAAGCAGACCTGCGAGCAGAGTCAGACGGTGGCATCTCTGGTAAGACGGGGCAGGGTATCGATACGCTGATATCCCAGATTTCGTATATACTTGGTCATAGATATACTAGCCATGGTATCGCCACACGCGAACGTCATCGTGTTGCGATTGTTAAAGCTGTGGATGCTCTTGGATCAGCAATGGCGGTTCTGGAATCAGGCCCAGACTTGTATGATATCGCAGCGGAAGAGCTGCGAACTGCGATCCGGGCCCTTGAATCTCTGGTCGGAAGAATAGATGTCGAAACCCTGTTGGATGAAATCTTCTCCAGCTTTTGTCTCGGTAAGTGAGGAGTGTTTCACGTGAAACATTCGAATTTCGATGTGGTCGTGATTGGTGCAGGTCATGCGGGCACCGAAGCTGCGCATGCGGCCGCGAGAATGGGTGCGGCCACCGCTCTGGTAACGCTGTCGGCGGCAGATATCGGTGTTATGTCCTGTAACCCGGCGATTGGCGGACTGGGAAAAGGGCACCTGGTGCGAGAGATTGATGCACTGGATGGTGTCATGGGCCGAGTTGCGGATCGTGCGGGTATCCAATTTCGCTTATTGAATCGCCGGAAGGGACCTGCCGTTCAAGGACCGCGCACGCAAGCGGACCGGTCGTTGTACAAGGCAGCGATGCAAAAGGAAACGCAGGGCCAGGAACATCTTTCGGTGATCACTGGCGAAGTCGTTGATTTTCTGATGGATAGTGATCGCGTTGTAGGAGTGAAGCTAGGCGACGACTCAGAGATTCCGGCACGTGCTGTCATCCTGACATCCGGCACCTTTCTGCGCGGCGTTATCCATATCGGCGACATTTCTCGCCCGGGTGGCCGTATGGGGGACCGCCCCTCTGTCAAGCTGGCCGAGCGTCTGGACAGCTATAAACTTCCCATGGGGCGGCTCAAAACTGGTACTCCACCGCGTCTGGACGGCCGAACAATTGACTGGTCCGATCTGGCTCGTCAGGACGGTGACGACGAACCGACACTGTTCTCGTTCCTTTCCACATCGGTTATTGCGCCGCAAATCGCTTGCGGAATCACACACACGAACGAACGCACACACGAAATCATCGAAAAGAACCTGGCCAAATCTGCGATGTATGGCGGTCATATCGATGGCGTAGGGCCAAGATATTGTCCTTCGATCGAAGACAAGATCGTTCGGTTTGCCGACAAGGACTCTCATCAAGTCTTCCTCGAACCCGAAGGTGTCAACGATCATACGATTTACCCAAACGGTATTTCGACCTCTTTGCCACAGGATGTTCAGCTAGATTATGTGCGCTCGATCAAAGGGCTTGAAAAAGCTGATATTCTGCAACCAGGATATGCCATTGAGTACGATTATGTAGACCCGCGCGTGCTGACCGCGTCCTTGTCGCTGCCAGAGATCCCGGGACTATATCTTGCGGGTCAAATCAACGGAACAACAGGATATGAGGAGGCGGCGGCCCAAGGTATGGTAGCTGGCCTGAATGCGGCGCTCGAAGTCCGTGTCCGCGAGCCTGCTCACTTCACCCGGGCGGACAGCTATATTGGCGTTATGATCGATGATCTGACGACACGTGGTGTTGCTGAACCTTACCGCATGTTCACCTCTCGGGCCGAGTTCCGCCTGTCGTTGCGCGCGGACAATGCCGATCAACGCCTAACACCACTTGGCCTGAATCTGGGGTGCGTAGGCGCGACCCGACGATCTCATTTTGAAAAGAAAATGCACCAACTTGATGCAGTAAAATCAAGACTGACCGACCGAACTTACACACCAAAAGAGGTGCGGTCCGCAGGTATTAATATCAATCAGGATGGGAATCGTCGCGACGGTATGGCGATCCTGGCATTCCCGGATGTTTCTTTTGATGGGTTGCTGCCTTTGATTCCTGATCTTCACGATGTTGAACCAGGAATCCGCCTGCAAGTCGAGCGTGATGCATTGTATGCGAATTATATTGCCCGACAACAAAGGGATGTCGACGCAATGAAACGCGACGAAGCTTATGTAATCCCGCGAGCATTTGACTATTTCGCGCTGGATGGATTGTCATCCGAGATGAAGCAAAAGCTTTCTCAGGCCAAGCCAGAGAACATCGCGCAGGCCAGTCGGGTGGAGGGGGTTACGCCAGCCGCCCTGACGCTGGTTCTTGCCAAGCTTCGCAAAGAAGCCAGGCGCGCATGACACCTGAGCATTCTCTTTTTGAGGATTTGAATGTTTCACGTGAAACATTTTCCCGGCTTATAACATATGTCGATTTGATAAATCGCTGGAATCCGAAGATCAATTTGGTCTCTCGAAACAGCTTGTCTGATATCTGGGAGCGTCACATCCTTGATTCCGTTCAGGTTTACAGATGTGCTGATGAATTTCGAAGTTGGGTGGACCTTGGCAGTGGCGGCGGTTTCCCGGGTATGGTTTGCGCCATAATGGCAGCTGATGAATCGCCGCAAGCCCGTTTTTCGCTTGTAGAAAGCGATCAAAGAAAATCCGCGTTCCTACGCAGTGTTGCGCGGGAATGTGGCCTTGATTGCAAAGTCATCTCCAAGCGAATCGAGGCCGTTGATGGGCTGGACGCAGATATCATATCAGCCCGGGCTTTGGCAGATCTGCGCACGTTATTGTCTTTTTGTGACAGGCATTTAAGTAAAAATGGGACAGCTTTGTTGCCGAAAGGCGCAAACTGGAAAAAAGAGCTAGGTGAAGCGCGCGAGGAATGGAATTTCGACGCGGAGCCGATTACAAGTTTAACTGAACCCCAGGCCGTTATCCTTAAGATCAAAGGAGTATCACGTGGTTGATCTGTCTCGTCCTTCAGGGCCTCGTATTATTGCGGTAGCCAATCAGAAGGGCGGGGTTGGAAAAACGACGACGGCGATCAATCTGGCAGCCGGTTTGGCTGAAGCTGGCTGCAGGGTTTTGGTGGTTGATCTTGATCCACAGGGAAACGCATCAACCGGCTTGGGTGTAGAGGATCGGGATTGGACCACTTATGATCTGATCCTTGATGACGCGCCGCTTGAGGCGGTTGTACAGGAAACGGAAATCGGCGGCTTATATGTTGTTCCGGCGACTGTGGATCTGAGCTCGGCTGATATTGAGCTCATTTCGAATGAAAAACGCAGCTATCTTTTGCATGATGCATTGCGCCAAACCGCAATCGATCCATTTGAGCTGGATTTTGTCCTGATTGATTGCCCGCCATCGCTGAACCTGTTGACCGTGAACGCAATGGTCGCGGCCCATTCCATACTGGTTCCGCTGCAAAGTGAATTCTTTGCTTTGGAAGGGCTTTCGCAACTCATGCTCACGATTCGAGAGGTGCGGCAGACCGCAAATCCGGACCTGAGAATCGAAGGTGTTGTGTTGACCATGTATGACAACCGCAACAACTTGTCCCGCCAGGTCGAAAAGGATGCACGTGACAATCTGGGAGAGATGGTCTTTAAGACCAAGATACCCAGAAATGTGCGGGTCAGCGAAGCGCCGTCTTATGCGCTGCCAGTTTTGCAATATGACTCGGGCTCGCTTGGAGCGATGGCTTATCGGCATCTGGCACGCGAGGTCATGCACAAGAACAATAAAGCCGCCGCCTGAGCGGTAGTGAGGAGGGCGACGTGAGCGCCAAAAAGACAAAACCAAGGGGCTTGGGGCGCGGGTTGTCTGCCCTAATGGCCGATGTCACGCAGGATTCCGAGGGGCGCTTGCCGACGACGTCGCGGCGCCCTGACCTGAATGTTCCGATTGAAAAGCTGCGCGCCAACCCAAACCAGCCACGCCGGACCTTTATGCCCGAGCAGCTAGATGAACTGGCTGCATCGGTGAAGGAAAAAGGCATCATTCAGCCTTTGATCGTCCGTTCAGTGGGTGGTGGCGCGTACGAGATCGTAGCGGGCGAACGGCGCTGGCGCGCTGCGCAAATGGCACAACTGCATGAAATCCCTGTAATTGTTCGTGAATTTGACGACACCGAGGTTCTGGAAGTCGCGATTATCGAAAACATTCAGCGGGCAGATCTGAACGCGGTGGAAGAAGCGGCAGGCTACAAACAGCTTATGGACCGCTTTGGCCACACTCAAGAAAAGCTTGCCGAAGCGCTGGGAAAAAGCCGAAGCCATATCGCCAACCTTCTGCGCCTGCTTTCGCTGCCAATGGATGTGCAGTCGTTCGTGATCCAAGGGAAATTATCTGCCGGGCATGCAAGGGCTTTGATCACCGCAGAGAATCCGTCAGAGCTGGCCAAGATCATCGTTCGCGATGGTTTGTCGGTGCGTGCGACGGAAAGCCTGGTTAAAAAACAGCAGCAAGGCGAAGTAAAGGGCCCAACACCTCGGCCCAGAAACCTGGATTCGGGGAAAGATGCGGATACGCGCGCCTTGGAAAAGGATTTGTCAGCCATCCTGGCGATGAAAGTGACAATCAATCACAAGCCCGGTACGGAAACGGGGCAGGTGGTGCTGACCTATGAAAACCTGGACCAGCTTGACGATCTTTGCGCCAAGCTCAGCCGTTAGGGCGGGTCCAGATAAAGACCATAACGCCCGACAAGACGATGGCCTGAATGATCAGTACGTGATTTGGCGCCGACATCACGACGGATAATCCAAACACGGCGGCAACGGAAACAGTTGCCGCTTTTTTTGCACCGGGTCGAATTGCGCCCGAGTTTTGCCAATCCTGGATCATTGGGCCAAATACCCGGTGGCTGAGCAGCCAATTGTGCAGCCTGGACGAAGAGCGGGCGAAAAAGAACGCGGCCAGTAAAAGAAAAGGGACCGTTGGCAACAGTGGTAGCACGATTCCGATCACGGCCAGTGCGACACACAGCAATCCCAGCGCGGCCCAAAGATAATGCATGCGCTACCCTAATAGCTCTCGGATGACAGCGTTCAGAAGAGCGCGCCCGTTCTTGGTTGCAATAAGCCTGCCGTCTTGATGCGTGATCATGCCCATTTCAGAAAGCTCATCAATTTTTGAAGCAGATAAAGAATCTCCTGATAGCTGCTCGAATCTATCTATATATAGACCTTCGGATAACCTCATACACATCATAAGGTATTCATTGGCCTGGTCCTGAGAAGAAAGTACGCTGCGTTCCTTTTCACCCGACCCTGAAGCAGCGGCAGTCAGCCACCCATTCGGAGACAGGTAGGTCTCGGTTGCAAATTTGCGATCATCTAACGTGATCCGGCCGTGTGCACCCGGCCCAATGCCGACGTAATCGCCATAGCGCCAATAGATCAGATTGTGCTGCGACTCGGCCCCGGGGCGCGCATGATTGGAGACTTCGTAAGCCGGTAACCCATGGGCTTCGCAAATATCTTGTGTGGCTAGATACATGTCAGCTGCACTGTCGTCTTCTGGCAGGCCGCGCAGTTTGCCAACGGCGTAGCGGTCTCCAAAGGCTGTCCCATCCTCAATCGTCAGCTGATACAGCGACAGGTGATCCACCGCCATGGACAGAGCTTCTGTCAACTCAGAGCACCAGGCATCCAGTGTTTGGTGCTGTCGTGCGTAGATCAGGTCAAAGCTGACGCGATCAAAGCAGTTGCGGGCAATGTCAAAGGCCGATCGTGCTTCGGCCACTGTATGAATGCGCCCCAACCGACGCAGATCATCGTCGTTCAACGCCTGAACGCCCATCGAAATCCGATTGACACCGGCGTCGCGATAGGCGGCAAACCGGCTGGCTTCGACGGACCCGGGGTTGGCCTCGAGAGTGATTTCCATGTTATTGGAGGGGCGCCAGAGTGCGCGGGCTTCATCAATTACCGCAGCCACGGTTTCCGGTGCCATCAACGACGGCGTACCTCCGCCAAAGAAGATTGTGTTCAATACCCGGTCCGGCGTTTCCGCTGCAGATCTCTTTAGCTCACTCAGATAGGATGTAAGCCATTGTTTTTGATTAATATTACGTGATACATGGCTGTTGAAGTCGCAATAGGGGCACTTGGCCTCGCAAAAGGGCCAGTGCACGTACAGGCCAAAGCCCCCGTTGCGCCAATCATCTGCCAAAACAGCCTTTCACGAACATCTCCATTGCGCGACCGCGATGGCTGATCTTGTTCTTTTCCCAGCGATCCATCTCGGCAAAGGTAATGTCGTGACCGTCGGGGACAAACATTGGGTCATAGCCAAACCCATCTTTACCGCGAATAGGCCAGACGAGGTGGCCGGGGGCGATGCCCTCGAACACTTCGTCATGGCCGTCGGGCCATGCTAAAACCAATGTGCTACGGAACTGTGCGGTACGCGGATGCGCTGCGTTCCTGGCTTCAAGTTCGTTGTGGGCACGGGTCATCGCCATCAGGAAATCCCGGCCATTGCCGGTTTCGGCCCAGTCAGCGGTGTAAACGCCCGGCGCGCCGTTCAGCGCATCGATGGTGATCCCGGAATCGTCCGACAGGGCAGGCAGGCCGGTGGCCTTCGCAGCGGCATGTGCCTTGATCCGGGCATTGCCGACGAAAGTATCCTCGGTTTCCTCCGGCTCGGGCAAGTTCATATCACCAGCACCAACAACACTTACGCCAAAAGGCTCAAGCAGATGCGCCACTTCCTCAAGCTTGCCGTTGTTATGCGTGGCCACCAACAGCCTGTCCCCGTCGAACTTGCGGGTCATGCGGCGGCGGCCTTTTGCGCGGCAACCAATTCGCCGACGCCTTTTTCAGCCAGATCCATCAGTTGATTCATCTGATCACGGCTAAAGACCGAGCCTTCGGCGCTCATCTGCACTTCGATCAGCTTTTTTGTGCCGGTCATGATGAAGTTACCATCAACACCCGCTTCACTGTCTTCGGGATAGTCCAAGTCGAGCACTGGCTGACCGGCATAGATACCGCAGGACACGGCAGCCACCGGATCGACCAGCGGGTCCGAAATCACATCACCTGTTTTCATCAATTTGTTCACCGCCAGACGCAGCGCGACCCAGCCGCCGGTGATCGAGGCACAACGGGTGCCGCCGTCGGCCTGGATCACATCGCAATCCACGGTGATCTGACGCTCACCCAGCGCAACCCGGTCCACGCCCGCGCGCAAGGACCGGCCGATCAGTCGTTGGATTTCCACAGTGCGACCACCTTGCTTGCCACTGGCTGCTTCGCGCCGCATTCGCGTGTTGGTTGCGCGGGGCAGCATGCCGTATTCGGCAGTGACCCAACCTAGCCCTGACCCCTTGATGAACGGTGGTACGCGATCCTCGATTGTGGCGGTGCACAGCACATGAGTGTCACCCATTTTGATCAGGCAGGAACCTTCGGCATGTTTGGTGAAACCGGTCTCAATTGAAACCGCGCGCATTTCGTTTAGATCACGTCCTGAGGGTCGCATTGGAAATCCTTTGTTTGCTGGGTTGGGGATAACGCCCCGTAGCGTTACGATGCAACCCCGATTGACCTTTCGTATGCCTGCTATTTAATGACAATCCAGCAAGGGATTGCCGATGAGCGAAGCGAGCAAAATTCTGGACGAGATGAATGACCGGTCCCGCGAGGTGTTCCGGCTGATCGTCGAAAGCTATCTGGACAGCGGCGAACCGGTCGGCAGCCGCACCTTGACGCGCACCCTGTCGGAAAAGGTCAGCGCCGCGACCGTGCGCAATGTCATGCAAGATCTGGAGTTTCTGGGGCTGCTCGACAGCCCTCATATCAGCGCCGGCCGAATACCAACCCAGCAGGGACTGCGGATGTTCGTGGATGGGTTGCTGGAAGTCGGAGATCTGGGCGCGGACGATCGTCAAAAGCTGGACGACACGCTTGGCGGCAATGCCGGTGATGTTGGCGGAATGCTGGATCGGGTTGGATCGGCCCTGTCACACGTGACACATGGGGCGTCCCTTGTTCTCACGCCCAAGCAAGAATCCGAGATTAAGCATATCGAGTTTGTTGCACTTGCTCATGATCGCGCTTTGGTGGTTTTGGTTTTTGCTGACGGGCACGTGGAAAACCGCCTGTTCACCCCGCCACCCGGCCAAACGCCAAGTTCCATGCGCGAGGCGGCGAATTTCCTGAACGCGCTGATCGAGGGTCGGACCCTCAGCGAAGTACGTCGTCAGATGCAAACCCAGATAACAGCCCGCCGCCAAGAGATCGATGTCCTGGCCCGCGAAATGGTTGATAGCGGAATGGCGGCCTGGGACGGAGATGGATCAGATTCCGCTCGCCTGATCGTCCGGGGGCGGGCGAATCTGCTGGGTGATCCGGGTGAAGCAGAGGAGTTGGACCGTATTCGTACGTTGTTTGACGACCTAGAACGCAAGCGTGACATTGCCGAATTCCTTGAATTGACCGAAGAAGGTGAAGGTGTGCGCATTTTTATTGGGTCTGAGAACAAACTTTTCTCACTTTCGGGTTCCTCTTTGGTGGTGTCTCCATATATGAACGCTGATCGTAAGATAATCGGTGCGGTCGGGGTCATCGGGCCCACACGTCTGAATTACGGACGGATCGTGCCGATCGTGGATTATACGGCGCAACTGGTTGGCAAGCTGATATCCGACCGGAGCTAGAGGTTAAGAAATGGCAGAGCCCAAGAACGAAGATTTTCTGGACGACATCGCAACCGCCGAGGCGGAAGAGCTGGCGGATGAATTTGCAGAAATCAGCGATGACGCGCTGGAGCTTGATGAGCTGCGCGCCGAGCGCGATGAATATAAAGACAGATTCATGCGCGCGCTGGCGGACGCTGAAAACGCCCGAAAGCGGGGCGACAAGGCGCGTCGGGATGCTGAGCAATATGGCGGATCGAAACTGGCGCGCGACATGTTGCCGGTTTACGACAACATGAAACGCGCCCTGGAAGCCGCGACCGACGAGCAGAAAGAAGTCGCTGGCGCCCTGCTGGAAGGCGTTGAACTGACCATGCGCGCCCTTAAGGACGTGTTCCAAAAACATGGGATCGAAGTGATCACACCCCAGGTCGGCGATCGGTTTGATCCAAATATGCACGAAGCGATGTTCGAAGCGCCTTTGCCCGGTACCCGTGCCGGAGACATTATTCAAGTGTCGGCCGAAGGCTTCATGTTGTACGACCGTCTGCTGCGCCCGGCGCAGGTTGGCGTGTCATCCATGCCTGCAAGCTGATTGGCTTCTTGAAGCCAAGCCTTCGGCGAGAGTATTTTTGAAAAGATGAAGGGGCGGTCAGGGTTTGGCCGCCTCTTTCAATTTGTAGATCAGGTCGAGCGCTTCGCGTGGGGACAGCTCATCCGGTAAAATGTCATCCAGCATATCCGTGACGGGTGACGATTTAGGTGTCGGGGGCGGTGGAGGCGCTGCGGCCGAAAACAGGGGCAGGTCATCGATCAATGCCTTTTGCTTGCCGCCCTCTCGTTCGGTTTTTTCCAACTGGTCGAGAACAATGCGGGCGCGGTCGACCACGGAAGCAGGAAGGCCAGCCAATTGGGCCACCTGAACCCCATAGGACCGATCAGCGGCCCCTTTGTGGACTTCATGTAGGAAGATGACCTCGCCTTCCCACTCCTTAACGGTAACGGTGGCGTTTTCGACGCCCTCCAGCTTTCCGGCTAGCGCTGTCAGTTCGTGGTAGTGGGTGGCAAATAGGGCACGGCATTGGTTTGCCGCGTGTAGATGTTCCAGCGTGGCCCAGGCGATTGACAGGCCGTCATAAGTGGCCGTTCCGCGACCGATTTCATCCAATATGACCAAAGCGTGCTTATCAGCCTGATTTAGGATCGCGGCTGTCTCGACCATTTCAACCATGAAGGTTGAGCGTCCCCGTGCCAGGTCATCCGATGCGCCGACACGGCTGAATAACTGGCTGACAACACCGATATGCGCCTGCTCTGCAGGAACGTAGCTGCCCATTTGGGCGAGCAGTGCGATCAGTGCATTTTGGCGCAGGAAGGTTGATTTACCGGCCATGTTCGGCCCGGTTAGAAGCCAGACGGCAGATCCTGCGTCCGTACTTAGATCACAGTCGTTGGCGACGAAGGCATCACCGCTTTGCTGGCGCAGCGCGTGTTCGACGACCGGATGGCGCCCACCCCGTACGTCAAATGCACGCGAAGCGTCGACATGCGGACGGCACCAGTTTTCACCCCGCGCCAGATCGGCCAGTGCAGCGGTCAGGTCCAGCTCAGCTAACCCGCGGGCGGCTTGGTTCAGATGTGCTGCTCTGGCTAAAATCTCGCCAGAAAGCCTTTGGTAGAGCCGTTTTTCGATTTCTAACGCCAGATTTCCTGCATTCAGGATACGCGTTTCGATCTCAGACAGTTCTACCGTTGTGAACCGCACTTGATTGGCGGTTGTTTGGCGGTGGATATAGGTTTCACTGAACGGTAGGTTCAGCATTTTTTGCGCATGCGTTGCCGTGGTTTCGATAAAATAGCCCAGCACATTGTTGTGCTTGATTTTCAGCGAAGTGATGCCGGTGTCTGCTGCGTATTTCTGTTGGAAGCCAGCGATGACCGAACGGCCCTCGTCGCGCAATGTGCGGGCCTCGTCCAGTTCGGCGTCAAGGCCGGGGGCAATGAAACCGCCATCGCGGGTCAGCAAAGGGGGTTCGGCCACGAGCGCTTCGTCCAGCAGAGCCAGAAGATCATCGAATCCAACTAGCTTTTGCACGGCGGTCGCGAGCAAGACCGGCAGATCGTGATCAGAGCAAAGCGCCGCAATGGCAGAAGCCTGCGTCAGGCCATTGCGAATGGCGGCCAGATCACGCGGGCCGCCGCGGTCCAGCGAAAGGCGGGACAGGGCGCGGTCTAAGTCAGGGGTTCTGCGCAAGGCTTCGCGCAGGTCCGACGAAATCAGGCTGTCTTCGGCGGCAAATGCAACCGCGTCCAGTCGCCCGTTGATGATATCCAGACTGCGCGATGGGCTGGATAAGCGCTGCTCCAGCAAGCGTGCGCCGCCCGGTGTGACAGTGCGATCCACCACAGACAGCAGCGACCCAGCGCGACCGCCTGATAGCGACCGGGTCAGTTCCAGATTGCGCCGTGTGGCGGCATCGATCTGGACAACGCGGTCCTCGGATTCTTTCAGTGGCGTTTGCAGCAGGGGCAGTTTGCCTTTCTGCGTAATCTCGAGATAGTCGATCAGCGCGCCCATTGCGGATACTTCGGCGCGACTGAAATTCCCGAATGCGTCCAGAGCGCCCACGTGAAACAGCCCGCAAATGCGTTTTTCTGCCGCCGTGCTGTCGAAGCTGGCGCGTCCCACTGGAGTCAGCGAAATGCCGAGATCGCGAACTGGTTCCTGCAAGGTTTGCTCGGACCCATCGGCCACAATCAACTCGGATGGCGCCAACCGTGCCAACTCAGGGCTTAGCCGAACCGAGGTCAATGACATCACGTGAAACGCTCCGGTTGAGATATCGGCCCAGGCCAGCGCGGCGTCCTCCCGAACTTCGGAATACGCGGCCAGAAAGTTATGCCGCCGCGCCTCTAGCAGAGCGTCTTCGGTCAGTGTGCCAGGGGTGACCAAACGCACAACATCCCGCTTTACGACCGATTTAGAGCCTCTTTTTTTTGCTTCAGCGGGGCTTTCCATCTGCTCACAAACAGCCACACGAAACCCTTTGCGGATCAGCGTCAGCAAATAGCCTTCGGCGGCATGAACCGGCACGCCGCACATCGGAATGTCGTCACCATTGTGCTTGCCGCGCTTGGTGAGGGCGATGTCGAGCGCCTCGGCGGCGTTGACCGCGTCTTCAAAAAACATCTCGTAGAAATCGCCCATACGGTAGAACAGCAGGGCGTCTGCATGGGCTTCTTTGATCGCGAGATATTGCGCCATCATCGGCGTGACTGTGGACAAGGCTTATCCCTTCAGGCGTATTCCGGTCGCGACCTTACAAACCCACTATCCGCTGTGAAAGGTGAAAACGTATTGTCGTTGAGGCGCGCACCGGCCTGCGCTATGACGCATCAGCCCCGAAGTCATGGAAACGACCTGTCAAATGCCCAAAGCGAAGATAACCAAAGAAGAGGCGCTGGCCTTTCACCTGGACCCAACCCCCGGCAAGTGGGAGGTGCAGGCCACCGTTCCGATGACCACGCAGCGGGATCTGTCGCTGGCCTACAGCCCCGGTGTCGCTGTTCCATGTGAAGCAATCGCGGAAAACCCCGAAACGGCGTATGACTACACCAACAAAGGCAATCTGGTCGCCGTGATCTCAAACGGGACGGCGGTTCTGGGCCTTGGCAACCTAGGGGCGCTGGGCTCGAAACCGGTGATGGAAGGTAAATCGGTTCTGTTCAAGCGGTTCGCTGATGTGAACTCGATCGATATCGAGCTCGACACCGAAGACCCGGATGAGTTTTGCCGCGCCGTGCGGCTGATGGGACCCACGTTCGGCGGTATCAACCTCGAAGACATCAAGGCGCCTGAGTGCTTCATTATCGAACAGCGCCTGAAGGAAGAGATGGATATTCCCGTCTTCCACGATGATCAGCACGGTACGGCGGTGATCTGTGCGGCCGGATTGCTGAATGCGCTGCAGATCTCGGGCAAGAAGATTGAAGATGTGAAAATCGTTCTCAACGGTGCGGGCGCTGCTGGGATTGCGTGTATCGAACTTCTCAAGGCGATGGGCGCGCGGCATGAAAACTGCATCGTTTGTGACACCAAGGGTGTGATCTATCAGGGCCGAACCGAGGGAATGAACCAGTGGAAATCGGCCCACGCTATCTCCACTGAATTGCGCACCCTGGAAGAGGCAATGAAGGACGCGGATGTGTTCCTAGGCGTGTCGGTCAAGGGGGCCGTAACGCAGGATATGGTTGTCTCGATGGCCGACAACCCGGTCATTTTTGCGATGGCCAACCCTGATCCGGAAATTACGCCAGAGGAGGCGCACGAGGTCCGCGTTGATGCGATCGTCGCCACGGGCCGCAGTGATTACCCCAACCAGGTGAACAACGTGCTGGGCTTTCCGTACCTGTTCCGGGGTGCGTTGGATATCCATGCCCGGGCCATCAATGATGAAATGAAAATCGCCTGTGCCCATGCGCTTGCGCGGCTTGCGCGCGAGGATGTGCCGGATGAGGTGGCTATGGCCTATGGCAAATCGCTGACTTTTGGTCGCGACTATATCATTCCGACGCCGTTTGATCCGCGCTTGATCCACCGTATTCCACCCGCAGTGGCTAAGGCTGGTATGGATACCGGGGCCGCGCGGCGTCCGATTATCGATATGGATGCCTATGAGCTGAGCCTCAAATCCCGCATGGATCCAACCGCCAGCATCCTGCGCGGCCTGAACGCCCGTGCCCGCGCGGCACAAAGCCGGATGGTCTTTGCCGAGGGCGATGATCCCCGCGTGCTGCGTGCAGCGGTGATGTACCAGCGCTCGGGTTTCGGGAAAGCTTTGGTTGTGGGCCGTGCCGATGACGTCAAAGAAAAGCTTCAGGCAGCGGGGCTGGGCGATGCCGTGCGCGAACTTGAAGTTGTGAATGCGGCAAACACCACGCATCTCGAGACGTATAAGGAATTTCTATATAAACGGTTGCAGCGTAAGGGCTTTGACCACAAAGATATCCATCGGCTGGCAGCCCGTGACCGGCACGTGTTTTCGTCCCTGATGTTGGCCCATGGGCATGCAGACGGGCTGGTGACCGGCGCCACCCGCAAATCGGCACATGTTCTGGATCGAATCAATCATGTGTTTGACGCAGACGCGGTCCATGGCGCCGCAGGTGTAACGGCGTTGCTGCACAAGGGCCGGATCGTTTTGATCGGCGACACGCTGGTGCACGAATGGCCGGATGAAAATGATCTGGCCAATATCGCCGAACGCGCCGCCGCCGTTGCACGCCATATGGGGATCGAGCCGCGCGTCGCCTTTGTCAGCTTCTCGACTTTTGGCTACCCGGTCTCCGAACGGGCCGAGAAGATGCACGTTGCACCGACGGTCCTGGACGCCCGGGGTGTTGATTTTGAATATGAGGGTGAGATGACGGTGGATGTGGCGCTGAATGTCGATCAGCAAGAAGCCTATCCTTTCTCGCGCCTGACCGGTCCTGCAAACATCCTGATCGTGCCCGCGCGGCATTCGGCATCGATTTCAACGAAACTGATGCAGGAAATGGGCGGGGCCACGGTCATCGGGCCGATCCTGTCGGGGATCGACAAGCAGATCCAGATTTGTTCGACCGGTTCGACGGCAAATGACATTCTGAACATGGCCATCCTGGCCTCCTGCGATATTGAGTAAGCCATGACGATCTGGAACCTCGGCTCGATCAATGCGGATATGGTTTATGCTTTGCCGCACTTACCTGCACCCGGAGAAACCCTGGCGGCCAGTGGGCTGGACCGGTTTTTGGGGGGCAAAGGCGCCAATATGTCGGTCGCCGCTGCACGGGCGGGGTCCCGGGTCAGCCATATCGGAGCCGTGGGTACGGATGGGCGCTGGGCAAAGGATCGCCTGACAGAATATGGCGTCGACACACGGTACATTGCCGAGGTTGAGGTTCCCACAGGCCACGCAATCATTGCCGTAGACGCACATGGTGAAAACCTGATCATCCTTTTCCCGGGCGCCAATCACGCGCTGGACACAGCGCAGTTGGGGCAGGCGCTGGCCTCAGCCAATACCGGCGATCTGTTGGTTTTGCAGAACGAAACCAATGCGCAGGTCGAAGCGGCGCGATTGGGGCGCGAGATGGGTTTGACAGTCTGTTACGCCGCAGCGCCGTTTCAGGCGCAGTCGGTTCAGGCCGTTCTGCCTTATCTGGATTTTCTAATCCTAAATGAGGTTGAGGCTGAGCAGCTGCATCAGGACACTGGCCTGGACGCAAAGGATCTGCCCGTTCGGCATGTGATTGTGACCCTGGGCTCCAAGGGCGCACGGTATCTGCAACAGGGATGCGATCCGCTCGAATTTGCCGCACATAAAGTGCAAGCCGTGGATACGACTGGCGCGGGCGACACCTTCACGGGATACGTTCTGGCTGGCATGGACCGGGGTATGCCAATGGAACATGCAATTGCACAGGCGAACCGTGCTGCGGCCCTGATGGTCACGCGGCACGGCACCGCTGATGTCATTCCGGATTTACGAGAGGTGCGCGACGCGCAGTTCGACTAGGACCCGGCGAAAGGCGCAGCGTTTCCCCAAAGCTGTTTGACCCGTGCATCCCGTCCGCAAGCCTGGCGATAGGCTTTATAGGCTTTTTTCTGACGTTTTGGACCAAACCGGGTAAACACCAGTTTTTCACCTTTGTAGTAATCCTGATGGTAAGCCTCGGCCGGGTAAAAGGTCGATTGCTGCAGGATCGGGGTCACGACGGTCTGGTTCAAAGCCGCTTGCGCATTGGCTTTTGCTGCCTCTGCCTGGGCTTTTTCGCCTGTGTTAGAGACGAAAACAGCAGTGCGGTAGCTGTCGCCCCGATCGCAGAATTGGCCGCCTGCATCGGTGGGATCGACCGACCGGAAGAACATGTTCAGCAGCGTTTCACGTGACACACGGGCCGGATCGAACGAGATCTGGACGGCTTCATAGTGGCCCGTGCCCCCTTTGGTCACTTGGTCGTAGGTTGGGCTGGCGGTTGTGCCGCCCGTATAACCGGATACCGCCCCGATTACGCCGGGGACGGATTCGAAATCGGATTCAACACACCAAAAGCACCCGCCCGCCACGGTCAGCGTTTCTGTTCCCGCAGCTGGCGCTGGTTGGGCACGCAACAGGGCAACAAAGACAATCAGTGCAAACAACAGGGTGGGTTTGATGCAGTCGTGATACACAGTCCGTGTCATGGCAAGTCTCCTTCCTGGATCAGCGTGGCCCGACTCCGATCGACTTGCAATTGGCTGAAATGGTTTGTCACGCGCTGGTGAGACGAGTTTATCGCCAGCGCAGCGGTGATGGATTTTAACCCAGCAACTGTCCCAGTTTCATCGCAACACCCATGTTGCCCGAAACCTTAAGTTTGCCCAGCGCCACGCCGGTCATCGGGTTCAGCTTGCCTGTCAACAGCTTGGTGAGGTTGTCTTTGGAGAGGCGAATGGTGCAGTCTGCATCCCGATCCTGTGTCGAGGCCTGATTATCCGCCAAAACGATCACGCCATCCTCACCACAATCGAATTTCAACGACCCGTCAAAGGTCTTGCCATCCAGCCCCTTTTGAATGCCGTTGGCGATGTCCTGAAGCATGATCTTTGTCCTTTCGCTGTTGACGCATGCGTAAAGACAAAATCTCGGCTGCGGCAAGAGTGACCCAACGGGAACTTGCATGTCACCTAACTGAAAAAGAAAACCCCGGCAGCGTATCCGCGTGCCGAGGCAGTGTTTTGGTCTAAAGCGTTGACTACTTGGCCAGACGCTTGTCCCGTGCCGCCAGCAGCTTCAGGCGCAGTGCGTTCAGCTGGATGAACCCGGCGGCGTCTTTCTGATCATAGGCGCCGGCGTCTTCCTCAAAGGTCACATGCGCCTCGGAATACAACGAATGATCAGACCAGCGACCCACGGTCGAGGCCAGACCTTTGTACAGTTTCACGCGGACGGTGCCGGTGACGTGCTCCTGAGACTTATCGATGGCGGCTTGCAACATCTCACGCTCGGGCGAGTACCAGAAACCGTTATAGATAATTTCGGCATATTGCGGCATCAGCTGGTCTTTCAGATGCATTGCGCCGCGGTCCATGGTGATGGATTCGATGCCACGGTGCGCTTCCAGCAGGACTGTACCGCCAGGTGTCTCGTAGATACCGCGCGACTTCATGCCCACAAACCGGCCTTCGACCAGATCCAGACGGCCAATGCCGTGCTTGCCGCCGTATTCGTTCAGCTTGGTCAGAATGGTCGCGGGGCTCATTGCTTCGCCGTTGATGCTGACCGCGTCGCCTTTCTCGAAACCGATTTCAATGAATTCGGGTTCGTTCGGCGCATCCTCGGGGTGGACGGTGCGCTGATAGACGTAATCGGGCGCCATATCGGCTGGGTCTTCCAGAACCTTACCCTCGGACGAGGTGTGCAGCAGGTTGGCATCGACCGAGAACGGCGCTTCGCCGCGTTTGTCTTTTGCAATTGGGATCTGGTTGGCTTCGGCAAACTCCAGCAGACGGGTGCGGCTGGTCAGATCCCATTCGCGCCACGGCGCAATCACCTTGATGTCGGGGTTCAGCGCATAAGCGGCCAGTTCGAAACGCACCTGGTCGTTGCCTTTACCTGTCGCGCCATGGGCCACGGCGTCCGCGCCGGTGGCTTCGGCAATCTCGACCAGACGCTTTGAGATCAGAGGGCGGGCGATCGATGTGCCCAGCAGGTACAGACCCTCATACTGCGCGTTGGCGCGGAACATGGGGAAGACGAAGTCGCGGACAAACTCTTCGCGGATGTCCTCAATATAGATGTTCTCGGGCTTTATCCCCAGCAGTTCGGCCTTCTTGCGGGCAGGGTCAAGCTCTTCGCCCTGACCAAGATCGGCGGTGAAGGTCACGACCTCACAACCATACTCGGTCTGCAGCCATTTCAGGATGATCGAGGTATCAAGGCCACCGGAATAGGCCAGAACAACTTTCTTGGGCGCGGACATCTGACTTCCCCTTATTCGTAAGACGATTGGCCCCTAACGGGTTTTGTTTCCGGGGGCAAGTTGTGTGGATTGACGCAGGGCAGGAATTGGGGTGAAACGGACGGATAGAGAACAAAGAATACCTGAGGGCGGGTTAAATGCTGGGCTGGAAGATTTTCGCGCATTCGGTGCGCATCGTATTTCGTAATCTGCGTGAGGCGCTTCAAATCGGTCTTGTGCCCAGTGTAGCAGCAGCTGTCTTTAGCGCAGTTGTTTCGAGCTTTACTGACCAAGGCACCGCCACAGAGACTGGGTCATTGTTGTCCACGTCGCCAGAAGACGCATTTCTTCTGTTTGGAACAGCAGTAATGAGTTTCATTGTCACGCTTTGGATTTTCGTCGCTTGGCATCGATTTGTGCTGCTTGAAGAGTATCCGACCGGCTGGATTCCTGGGTTCAAGGCCGATCGTTTTTTCGACTATGTTGGATACACTTTTCTGTTGATCGTGATTTGCGTGATTTCTGCGGTAGGGTTTTCGATGCCTGTTGTGCTGATCGTCAGCTTACTTTCCACGACAATCCCTGTTCTGGGCAGTCTCGCGCAGTTTCTGCCGCTGATCATAGTTATTCTTGTCTATGTCACGTTCCTAAGGCTTGGTACGGTTTTACCCGCGGCGGCGATTGGTGCGCCATTCGGATTAAAGGCTGCAAAAAATGCCACGTCTGGAACCAATGGCACATTGATTGTCACCGCAACTACCATGCTGATCGTCCAGGGTGTTTTTGGGGTGATCCTCTTTCAGTCGTCTCAGCTTTTACCGATTGTCGGCATTGCGAGCCAAACGATTATCGGCCTGATCATATCGCTGGTGAATGTCAGTGTCCTGACCACGGTGTATGGAATCTATGTCGAAAAACGCGAGCTGACCTGATCCTCGTACACATATGTATTCCTTGCCCTTTCGGCGGGGATACGACAGTGAGACCGATATGACCGATTTCATGACCCGCGCCCGTGCCGCTGAACAGGCGATGCGTTCTGTTTTTCCTGCAACTCCAATGCAGCGGAATGCACATTTGTCCGAGCGCTACGGGGCCGATATCTGGCTGAAGCGTGAAGATCTGAGCCCGGTTCGGTCTTACAAGATTCGCGGTGCCTTCAACGCTATGCGCAAGCAGACAGGGCAGGATCTGTTCGTTTGCGCCAGTGCGGGTAACCACGCCCAGGGCGTCGCGTTCATGTGCAAGCATATGAACGTCCGGGGTGTGATCTTCATGCCCGTTACGACACCACAACAGAAAATCCAAAAAACCCGCATCTTTGGCGGCGACAGTATCGAGATCCACCTGACTGGCGACTATTTCGATGATACGCTTGCCGCCGCTCAGACATGGTGCGCCGAACAGGGTGGGCACTTTCTGTCTCCGTTTGATGATGCAGATGTGATTGAAGGGCAGGCCTCGTTGGCTGTCGAACTTGAGGCGCAACTGGGCGCGGCTCCTGATCATATCGTGTTGCCGGTCGGAGGAGGGGGTATGTCCGCGGGCGTTGCGACATGGTTTGGTGATCGCAGTCATTGCCTGTTCGTGGAACCTGCTGGTGGCGCGTGTTTGCGCGCGGCCTTGGCCGCCGGGCATCCCGTAGCACTGGATCATGTCGACACTTTTGTTGATGGTGCTGCGGTGGGTCGGATCGGCGAAAAGCCCTTTGAGTTGCTGCGCGATCGCCATTTGTCGGATGTGTTGACCCTGTCCGAGGACCGTATCTGTACCACCATGATCGAAATGCTGAACGTCGAAGGCGTTGTACTGGAACCCGCAGGCGCGCTGGCGATTGAGGCGGTGGGCGATGTTCAAAGCTTTGTGCGCGGTAAAACCGTGGTTTGCGTTACCTCGGGCGGCAATTTTGATTTTGAGCGGTTGCCGGAAGTGAAAGAACGGGCTCAGCGCTATTCGGGCGTTAAGAAATACTTCATCCTGCGCCTGCCACAGCGCCCCGGCGCCTTGAAAGAGTTTCTGGGCATTCTGGGCCCCGAGGATGACATCGCCCGGTTCGAATACATGAAGAAGTCAGCGCGCAATTTCGGGTCGGTCCTGATTGGGATCGAAACCCGCAAGCCCGAAAACTTCATGCGCCTGTTTGCTCATCTAGATGATGCGGGCTTTACCTATACTGACATCACCGAGGATGAGACACTGGCGCAGTTCGTGATCTGAGATCAGGTCAGGTTTGCGGCAAGATTAGCCTGGAACACTGACTTTGACGCATCATACGCGGCCAGAATTGCGGACAAATCGACGTCCATGCTTTTGCCTGCGGCAGCGCTGCGTTCTCCATCCTGACACAGTTTCGAGAACTGATCGAACCCAAGGCTCAGCGCGCTGCCTTTAAGGAAATGCAGGTTTTGCTCAAGCTCGCGCCGCTCAGTATCCGTGTGCAGGCGTGTGATCACTTCCTGAACTTCGTCCAGAAATATCTCGACGACCTCACCGAACTCATCCGCGCCAACTTCGTCCCGCAATTGTTTGACTCTGGGCCAGTGGATCATGGCCATTCTCCTGAATCGGATTGCGCATATCCGTTGGTACTGTGCGCCCGGTAAATAGCTGGTTAAGCGTAGTGAATTTCTTTAGCTGCGGGCTTTCACCGGATGTTAAACTCCACAGGACTAGGCTCGTCATGTTCGCGAAAATGACACAGCGTAGGGGTTGTTGGGTGCAAGGGGTGAGGCTCGAGCAGGCCAATTCAGATTTGGACTTCGGCGCAATCCGAAAGGTGCTGGTCGTCGATGACAGTCGCCTTCAGCGTCGTATTTTGGTCGCATCCCTCAAGAAATGGGGATTTGAGGTGATCGAAGCGGACAGCGGCGACGTCGCGCTTTCCATGTGTTCCGATGATCCGCCCGACCTGGTCCTGAGTGACTGGGTGATGCCGGGGATGAGTGGGCTGGAATTCTGCCGGTCGTTTCGGGCCTTGGATACAAAGCAATACAGCTATTTCATCCTCCTGACATCAAAGAGCGAAAAGCAAGAGGTCGCACGCGGGCTGGATGCTGGCGCGGATGACTTTCTGATAAAACCGCTTGAGGCGGACGAGCTGCGCGCGCGCATTGCGGCAGGCGCCCGCATTCTGGATATGCAGCGCGAGCTTTCTGAAAAGAACCGGATCATCGAATCCGCGCTTGAAGACCTCAAGCTGGCCCATGATGCGATCGACAAAGATCTGATGCAGGCCCGAAAGATCCAGGAATCACTGGTGCCCGAGTTGACAAGACAGTTCGGAAAATCGCAGGTCAGTTTGTTGCTGAAGCCTTGCGGGCATATTGGCGGTGATTTGGTGGGCATGTTCTCTCCGGGTGAAAACCGGTTGGGGTTCTACAGCATCGATGTGTCTGGTCACGGCATCACATCAGCAATGATGACGGCGCGCTTGGGCGGGTACCTGTCGAGCAGTCATTTTGATCAGAACGTGGCGATGGAACGGCGGTTCAGCAAATTCTACGCACTTTTGCCGCCCGAAGATGTCGCTGACACACTCAACTCGCGACTAATGGCTGATGAGGGGATCGAAGAGTATTTCACGATGGTCTATGCCATCGTCGATTTGCGCAACGGGCATTTGAAAATGGTCCAAGCCGGGCACCCGCATCCTTTGGTGATGCGTCAGGATGGCAACGCTGAGTTTTTGGGCGATGGCGGGTTGCCCGTCGGGCTGTTGCCGGATGTCTCTTTTCAGCAGGTACAAACACAGCTGCGTCCCGGCGACAAGCTCTTGCTATACTCGGATGGATTCACGGAATGCCACCTTGAGGGCGGCGGGATGTTGGACGAAGACGGGCTGCGCGAAATGGCATTGGAATGCGCAGCGGGCCCGGGTGGGCCTGAGTTTCTCGATGATATGTTCTGGCGATTAACGCAGGTGATGTCCCCTGATGATGGCATGGGCGATGATGTGTCTGCCGTGTTGTTTGAATATAACGGGCCCTAAAGCCCTGTAAGGTGAAGACCGGCGAAATGCCGGTCACCGTCATTGCCCAACAGCTCGACCGCGTCGGCGCTATGCATCCAAAGCGCCTCGTGAAACGCCTCGGTCGGTGGGCCCATGCTGCGAACCGGGCGCGCGCGATAGATCAGGCAGATCTTCTCGGCCCACAGGTCGTATTCCGGCATATAGGTAAAGCGGCGAAATGCGCCGACACGGCGGGGTGCTGCAACCGACCACCCGGTTTCCTCAAAAACTTCGCGATGTAGGGCCGCAACAGGCGATTCGCCCGGATCAATACCTCCGCCGGGCAGTTGTAGATCGGGGCCTGGTTCGGTCTGGCACGTCAGCAAAAGATGACGTCCGCGCGGCAGCAAAGCGTAAACTCCGACCCTTCGTTTGTATGTCCGCCCCGGCTCTGGGGTTTCACCGAACCGCCTGATCATGTATGGCCCCTTAAAACCAAATCTGTTCGACCTATATGGTTGCGGTATGCCAACCCGTGGCGTGTAAGGAAACCCCATGTCTCTTGGAACGAAAATCGCGTGGGACGATACCGTCCTGCCCTTTCAACTTGATGTACCGGATATGCGTGGCCGCGTGGCCCGGCTGGATGGTGTGCTCGACGGCATTCTGAAGCAGCATGATTATCCGGAAAAAGTCGAAGCGTTGGTGGCCGAGATGGCCCTGCTGACTGCATTGATTGGCCAGACCGTATCATTGCGCTGGAAGCTGTCGTTGCAGGTGCAGTCCAAGGGCGCCGTGCGCATGATCGCAACCGATTACTACGCGCCGCAGGCCGAGGGCGAGCCCGCCCGCATTCGCGCCTATGCCAGTTTCGACCCCGACCGCTTGACGGACGGCGCGCCGTTCGATCAAGTCGGCGAAGGGTATTTCGCCATCATGATTGATCAAGGCGAAGGCACGCAGCCGTATCAGGGGATCACACCTTTGGCCGGTGGGTCGCTGAGCGCCTGTGCCGAAGCGTATTTTGCGCAATCCGAACAATTGCCGACACGATTCTCACTGAGTTTCGGCAAATCCACCGAGCCCGATGTCGGAGAGCATTGGCGCGCCGGCGGGATCATGCTGCAGCACATGCCAAAGGCCTCGCCTTTTGTGGCGTCAAATGAGGGTGAGGGCGAAATCCTGTCTGCCGAAGATCTGGTTGATGGCGAAGAAGGCGAAAACTGGGGCCGGGTCAACATCTTGCTGGACACGGTGGAGGATTTGGAGCTGATCGGGCCGTCGATTGCGCCGACCGATCTGCTTGTGCGCTTGTTTCACGAAGAACAGCCGCGGGTCTACGACGCCCAATCGGTGCAGTTTGGCTGTACCTGTTCAGAAGATCGGGTGCGCCAAAGCCTGTCGATTTACTCGGCCAAGGACATCGAAAAGATGACCACGCCCGAAGGCGAAGTCACCGCCGATTGCCAGTTCTGCGGGTCACATTACGTGCTGGATCCTGCGACTGTTGGGTTTGATGCCGAAGACGCCGAAGGTGCATGACCCGTCTGAACAGATCCGGGCGGCCCTGCGCCGCCCCGGTCACGGCTCCAGCGATTTTGACCTGAACCTGGAAACCGTTCTTCCGCTCGGACGCAAACTGCGTCCGGCAGGTGTGCTGGTACCAATTTCCGTCGTCGATGACGTGCCACGACTGATCCTGACCAAACGGTCTTCGGCCCTGAAACATCATCCCGGTCAGATCGCCTTTCCCGGCGGCAAGCAGGATGAGGGCGATGTTGATGTCACCGCAGCAGCATTGCGTGAAGCACAGGAAGAAATTGGCCTGCCGAGCGATCTGCCCGAGGTACTGGGATTCCTGCCGACGCATGAGACAGTGACGTCGTTTTCCGTAACACCAGTGGTGGCCATTCTGCGCCACTCATTCCAGGCGATACCTGAGCCCGGCGAGGTGGACGAGGTGTTTTCGGTTCCACTCAAGCATATCCTGGACCCGTCCAATTATGTGGTAGAGTCGCGCAGATGGCGTGGCCAGCGGCGAAAGTACTTCACAGTGCCATTCGGCCCCTATTACATCTGGGGCGCAACGGCCCGCATATTGCGGGGATTGGCGGCGCGGGTGAGTGAATGAAGCAGATTGATGAGCCCTGGGTCTCGGAGCAGTCCACTCAAAAGGTATGTGCCGCCCTGACTGCGGCGGGCAGCCAGGCCTTGTTTGTCGGTGGCTGCGTGCGCAATGCGCTGCTGGGTGTGCCGGTCCGAGACATCGATATTGCCACAGATGCGCTGCCGGATCAGGTGGTTGCGTTGGCAAAAGACGCAGGGCTTAAGGCGATTCCAACCGGAATTGAACACGGCACGGTCACGATTGTCAGCCACGGTATCCCGCATGAAATCACCACTTTCCGCCGCGATGTGGAAACCGA
The DNA here is from genome assembly GCF_947504215.1 of uncultured Ruegeria sp. GTDB lineage: Bacteria > Pseudomonadota > Alphaproteobacteria > Rhodobacterales > Rhodobacteraceae > Ruegeria. Next base: position 151,566 of record NZ_CANNGO010000008.1, read on the forward strand.
TGGCCGCCGAGCCGTCGTAGCCTTTTCTGACAAGGTCGAAGAAGATGCGGCGCGTCGCGATTTCACCATGAACGCGATCTATGCGCAGCCCGATGGGGCAATTCTGGACCCGTTAAACGGCTTACCGGATCTCGAAAAACGCCATGTGCGGTTCATCGGCACCGCTGCGCATCGTATTCGCGAAGACTATCTGCGGTCGCTGCGTTACTTCCGCTTTCACGCCTGGTATGGCGATCCGGATGCCGGGTTTGATCCTGATGCGATGGCCGCAATTTCCAAAAACCTGGACGGGTTGGCGTTGCTGTCACGCGAACGCGTTGGGGCAGAGCTGTTGAAACTTTTGGCCGCACCTGATCCTGCGCCATCTGTTGCCGCAATGCGCAGCACCGGGGTTTTGGCGCAACTGCTTCCGGGTGCGGATGATCGGGCCTTGGGCCCATTGATCCATCTTGAACAGGCGTCCTCGACCGAACCCGATCCTGTGCGCCGGCTGGCCGCGATGGTGACGTCTGAGGACGCAACAACGCTTCGACTTAGCCGGTCGCAATTGCAACGCCTTACCCGCATGCGGGATGAGGCGCAGGCGACAACAAGCGTTGCTGAACTGGGATACCGCTACGGCGACGAGGGCGGGTTGCACGAAACCTTGCTGCGTTGCGCGTTCTTTGAGCAACCCTGGACCGAAGACCTGAGGCAGGCCTTGCATTCAGGCGCGTCAGCCCGTTTTCCGATCAAGGCCAAAGACTTGATTCCTGAGTTTTCCGGTCCGGCGCTGGGCAAGAAACTGGCCGAGCTGGAAGGGCGTTGGATTGCATCGGGCTTTACCCTGACCCGCAAAGATTTGCTGGGCGGTTAGCACGAAGTCTCAAAAGGGGATGACAAATCAAATCGAGTATGGTTACTTGCGCCTGTCACTTGATTTGGAGGGAGGCATGCGAATGTATTACGGGATCTGGTTCGGCTAAAGCCGGAACGCTCGACCCGTAGGGGTGGTGTTCTGGCGCCATCTTTCTTCGCACGTCCTATTTATCTTGCTCAATTGGAGCATCCTCCATGTTTCGCTATTTCGAAAACCTTGTAGACCCTTTTGTCGCCTATACGGAATCTGACACACCACCAACGCGGCTGTGGCCGTTCATGCTGGATTACTCACAGCCCTTCATGAAGGTCTTTTTCTGGGCCGGGCTTATTTCCATCATCGTGGCAGGCGTTGAGATCGGACTGATCTATTACATGGGCCGCGTTGTCGATCTGCTGGGCGGCACGCCGACCGAAGTCTGGCAAAACCACGGAACCGAACTGCTGTGGATGGCCGCATTTATTCTATTGTTGCGACCCATCCTTCATCTGGTCGACGTCCTGTTGTTGAACAACACGATCCTGCCGAACTTTGGCACGCTGATCCGCTGGCGCGCGCATAAACACGTGCTGCGTCAATCGGTTGGTTGGTTCGAAAACGACTTTGCAGGCCGTATCGCCAACCGGATTATGCAGACGCCACCAGCTGCGGGCGAAGTGGTGTTTCAGGTCTTTGACGCGATTTCATTCTCGCTTGCTTACCTGATCGGCGCGGCGATTCTGCTGTACGCGGCAGATGCGCGCCTGCTTATTCCGCTGCTGATTTGGTTCGCGTTTTATGCTGCGCTGGTGCGGTGGACCGTAAAACGTGTTGGACCGGCCTCGCAGGCGGCCTCTGATGCACGCTCGACCGTGACGGGTCGTGTAGTGGACAGCTATACCAACATTCATTCGGTTAAGATGTTCGCCCATAACGCGCAAGAATTGGACTATGCGCGCGAAGCGATCGAGGAAACGCGCCGCACATTTCAGGTCGAAATGCGGATCTTCACTGTCATGGATGCTGTTCTGGTCACCCTGAACGGCCTGCTGATAGTTGGTGTTGTGGGTTGGGCGATTTATCTGTGGATGCAGGGCAGCGCGACCGTAGGTGTGGTCGCCGCTGCAACTGCGCTGACGCTGAGGCTGAACGCCATGACCGGCTGGATCATGTGGGCGCTGACCAGCTTCTTCCGTCAGCTCGGTATTGTGGCTGAAGGGATGCAGACGATTGCGCAACCTGTCGATTTGCTGGACGCCCCGGCTGCCAAGCCTCTGCGCCTGACAAACGGCCAGATCGAAATCCGCGATTTGTCGCATCATTACGGGCGCGAAACCGGTGGTCTGGATCATATCAACATGATCGTTCAGCCGGGCGAAAAGATTGGCCTGATCGGTCGGTCTGGTGCTGGTAAATCGACCCTCGTGAAACTGCTCTTACGGTTTTACGACGTTGAACGCGGCGCTATCCTGATTGACGATCAGAACATCGCACAGGTCACTCAGGACAGTCTGCGCAGTCATATCGGTATGGTTCAGCAGGACAGCGCATTGTTGCATCGCTCGGTTCGGGACAACATTCTATATGGCCGTCCTGATGCCACTGAATTGCAGATGATCACAGCGGCGAAACAGGCCGAGGCGCATGAGTTCATCCTTGACCTGCAGGATCCTGAAGGGCGCACCGGCTACGACGCGCATGTGGGGGAACGCGGCGTAAAGCTCAGCGGTGGTCAAAGGCAGCGGGTGACGCTGGCGCGGGTGATCTTGAAAGACGCCCCGATATTGTTGTTGGACGAGGCAACATCCGCCCTAGATTCCGAGGTTGAAGCGTCAATTCAGGAAACCCTCTACGGCATGATGCAAGGTAAAACCGTGATCGCCATTGCCCACCGGCTCAGCACTATCGCACAGATGGACCGCATTCTGGTGATGGATGGGGGCCGCATCGTGGAAGAGGGTGCGCATTCCGAGCTGTTGTCGCAGGGCGGCCTTTACGCGCAGTTCTGGGCGCGGCAGTCTGGCGGCTTCATGAATCCGGAGGCCGCTGAATGAGGGTTGCCGACCTCATAAACCCATTCAACAACATCGAAACGCCCCCACCGCAGACTTTGGGGGCGTTCATTCGCTGGAGCTTATCCGGCGCGTGGCCGATGCTGTTTATTGCGGCGTTCTTCTCGGCAACCGCTGGGGCGATGGAGGCGGGAACCGCCTGGATCCTCGGTTGGGTGATCGATGTGGCGACTTCCAGCGGGCCTGAGGACTTTCTGACCGCAGGAAACATGTGGATGATCTTCGGCGCAGTGGCGTTTTTCATGGTGCTGCGACCCATCCTGTTTGGGCTGTCGTCGCTGTCGAACAACTACATCGTCATGCCTAACATCCCGCCATTGGTTCTGGCCAAGTTGAACCGTTGGACGCTGGGCCAGTCCGTGACCTATTTCGATGACGATTTCGCGGGCCGGATTGCTCAGAAGCAGATGCAGACCTCGAACGCCATGGCCTCGGTCGTGTCGGAAACGATTAGCGCAATTGTCTTCGCTTTGGCGTCACTTTTGGGCTCTTTGCTTTTGTTAGGGTCTATTCACCCGTTGGTGATGTTGCCGTTTGCGGCCTGGCTTGTGGTGTATTTCTTGCTGGTGCGGTGGTATCTGCCGCGCATCCGCAAACGATCGGCAGAACGGGCCGGGGCGCGTGCGATGGTGTCAGGACAGGTGGTCGATGCGATCACCAATATCAAAACCGTCAAACTGTTTGCCCATGCGAATTTCGAAGATCAGGCTGCGCGGCACTCGATGGTCGAGCTGCGCGAAAGATCGCTGGATTTCGGCAAACTATCGGTAAGCTTCCGATTTATTCTGATGACGCTTGCCGGGATTCTCCCAGTCCTGTTGCTGGGCGCAACGCTTTGGCTGTGGCAAGCCGGCAGTGCAACTGCTGGCGATATCGTTGCGGCCGGTGCCGTTTCGATCCGCATCGCGCAAATGACAGGCTGGGTCAGTTTCACGCTGATGGGTCTGTACGCCAATGTCGGAGAAATCGAGAACGGCATGAAGACGCTGGCCAAGCGCGACCGAGTCGAAGACGCATCACAGGCCGGCGAGCTAAGCGTTACCGAAGGCAGCATCAGTTTTGACGCTGTCAGCTTTGCCTATGGCCGGGATGTTGGCGGTGTCACAGACCTGAATATGACCGTAAAGCCGGGTGAGAAACTGGGTATCGTCGGTGCTTCCGGTGCCGGGAAATCAACCTTGGTTTCGCTTTTGTTGCGGCTCTATGAGGGGGAAAAAGGTACAATTAGCATCGATGGGCAGGATGTGTCACATGTGACGCAGGACAGCCTGCGCCGCCAGATCGGCATGGTCACGCAAGAAACAGCGATGTTCAATCGCTCGGCCCGCGAGAATATCCTCTATGGTCGCCCTGACGCCCGAGAGGCTGAGATGGTCGAGGCGGCCAAAAAGGCCGAAGCGCATGAGTTCATCCTCAGCCTTCAGGATGCGCATGGTCGCACCGGATATGATGCGCATCTGGGAGAACGTGGAGTGAAACTCAGCGGCGGTCAGCGTCAGCGGATCGCATTGGCCCGCGCCATTCTGAAGGACGCGCCGATCCTGGTGTTGGACGAGGCGACATCAGCGCTGGATTCCGAGGTCGAGGCATCGATTCAGACCGCACTACACCGGGTGATGCAGGGCAAGACGGTTCTGGCCATTGCGCACCGTTTGTCGACGCTCAGCGAGATGGACCGCATTGTCGTGTTGGACCATGGACAGATCGTGGAAACCGGCACCCATGATGCGTTGTTGGAAAAAGGCGGGCTATACGCTCGGTTCTGGCATCGTCAATCGGGCGGGTTCATTCAGGCGGAAGCTGCCGAATAAGGGTTTTGTTGCGGGTAATCCCCCGGTATCAGGCCAGCTATGACGCAACAATTCACCATAAACCGCCTTGGGCACCAGGGCGATGGCATCGCGGATGGCCCAGTCTATGCGCCGCGCACCCTGCCAGGTGAGGTGGTCAGCGGCACGCTTCTGGATCAATTCCTGACTGATATTCGGGTGGATACGCCTTCCGACCAGCGGGTGAAGGCGCCGTGCCGTCACTATAAGGCGTGTGGCGGATGCCAGCTGCAGCATGCGTCTGATGCGTTTGTTGCAGATTGGAAAGTCGACATCGTCCGCAACGCGCTTGCGGCACAAGGGTTAGAGGCGACTATGCGCCCGATCCACACGTCGCCGGAACGATCTCGTCGCCGCGCGACGATCACTGTGCGTCGGACGAAGAAGGGCACGCTGGCCGGTTTTCATGGACGCGCTTCGGATACCATCACAGAAATTCCCGATTGCCATCTGTTGGACCCGGCCCTGATTGCCGCGATTCCAGTGGCCGAGGCGCTGGCCGTGTTGGGCGGCAGCCGAAAGGGGGCTCTTGCCGTTACCCTGACCCTGTCCGAGGGCGGTTTGGATGTGGCCGTCAAAGGTGGCAAGCCACTGGATGGACCTCTGGAACTGGCGCTGGCGCAGGCCACGGAGAAACATGCGCTCGCGCGGCTCAGTTGGGATGGCGAGGTGATTGCCATGCGCCACGCCCCTGTTCAACGGTTTGGAGATGTCACGGTCGTGCCCCCGTCGGGCGCGTTTCTGCAAGCAACCAAAGACGGCGAACAGGCTCTAACATTGGCGGTTTTGAAGGCTGTTCAGGGCGCTAAGCGAGTTGTTGATCTGTTTTCCGGCAGCGGTACGTTCTCTCTCCCATTGGCAAAAATGGCGGAAGTCCACGCAGTTGAGGGTGAAGCTGCCATGACCCAAGCCTTGGATAAGGGATGGCGCCGGGCGCAAGGCCTCAAGCGTATAACGACAGAGGCGCGGGATCTGTTTCGCCGTCCGTTGATGCAGGATGAGTTGAACTCCTTTGATGCTGTTGTTCTGGACCCGCCGCGCGCAGGGGCCGAAGCGCAAGTGGCCGAATTGGTTCAGGCGCAACGCCCGGTGATTGCCTATGTCTCGTGCAACCCGGTGACCTTTGCGCGCGACGCCAAATCCCTTGTCGATGCAGGATATACTCTTAAATGGGTACAGGTTGTTGACCAATTTCGATGGTCGTCACATACGGAACTTGCCGCGCGGTTTGTGCTGAACCCCGGATCTTGAGCAGACAGGAGAGAGCGAGACATGGGGTTCAATCAGCGCTTGCTGGCCATCATCGAAGCGCCAGCCTTCGGGCGGTTCATTACCGGTGTCATTATCTTCAATGCTGTGTTGCTGGGGATGGAAACGTCGCCCACGCTGATGGCACAAGCGGGCCCATTGATCGTATTTCTGGACAGCGTTTGCCTGGGCATCTTTGTTGTCGAGATCGGGATCAAGCTGATCGCCACCGGCCGCAGGTTTTTTTCCAGCGGCTGGAACATCTTTGACTTTCTGATCGTCGGGATTGCGCTGATCCCGGGGGGCGGGGGGCTGTCCGTATTGCGGGCCCTGCGCATCCTGCGGGTGCTGCGTGTCATTTCCGTCGCGCCACGTCTGCGCCGCGTGGTCGAAGGTTTTATCTCGGCCGTTCCGGGTATGGCCAGTGTGTTCCTGCTGATGGCAATTCTCTTCTACATCGGTGCGGTGATCTCGACCAAACTGTTCTCGCAATCTTTCCCCGACTGGTTCGGTGACCTTGGGCTGTCGGCCTATACCTTGTTCCAGATCATGACGCTGGAAAGCTGGTCGATGGGCATCGTCCGCCCGGTGATGGAGGTGTATCCTTATGCCTGGTTGTTTTTTGTCCCATTCATCATGGTCACGACATTTGCGGTGGTGAACCTGCTGGTCGGCCTGATCGTAAATTCGATGCAGGATGCCCATCATGCCGAAGATGAGGTGAAAACAGATGCCTACCGGGACGAGGTAATTGCGCGACTTGAAATCATCGAACGCCATTTAATTGAGCAGTCGAACATCAAAAAGTGATTTCAGTTTTTATTTTTTTTGGCATAATAACCGAAAAAAAGAAGCAGGCAGTGAAAAATATGGATCGTCGAGTATTTGGATTGGGTGCTATGGCAACGCTGAGCCTTTCGGCTTGTGCCTCAGCTGGCCCGAGAATTTTGACTTACAATGGGCCCGAGGTTACCTCGCTTGTTGTAAACAAGGGATCACGCAAACTCTATCTTCTTCATCATGAGCAGGTCCTTCGGGAATATGATGTTGATTTGGGGTTTGCTCCGAACGGCACGAAGATAAAACGCGGTGATGGTCGTACCCCGGAGGGCACGTATCTGATCGATCGCCGAAATCCCCGAAGCCGATATCACCTGTCGCTGGGAATCTCTTATCCGGACTCGCAGGACATCGCTTTGGCGAAAGCTGCAGGTGTTGATCCGGGTGGCGATATTTTCATTCACGGACAGCCCAATCTGCGGTCTGAGTTCAAGCGCGCGAAAAAGACGCCGGATTGGACAGCGGGCTGCATCGCGGTGAAGAACGACGAAATTGAAGAGATCTATGCGATGGTCAATCGCGGCACGCTGATCACCCTGCGCGCATAGGGTTTTACGACTGCGGCCGCCATGGGCCGACTCCAAATTGCAAATAGTCGCGATGGTATGCTTCGGCTGAGAGCGCCTCGAGTTGTTCGTCGTAAATCTGTTCCAGCTTATAGGGCATGTCTTCCGGGCAGACCTCTGGTTCGGGTGGGTTTGTATGACCCATTGAACGGGCGAGCGCGGGCAGGGCCGTTCCCAACTCCTCTTCTCGCAGGATCAGATCTGGCATGGCGAACCCCGACATCCCCTCGATCACCAAAGACTGACTGCACCAGGCTCCGTCCACGCGGATCGGCGTCTGACTATCCAGGTTGTGGCGCAGAAAGGTCAGAAAGGCAGCAAATGCCTCATAGTGCTGGTCGAGGGAATAGTTGTTGTCTCGCACTTGTCCCGGGATCGGCAATTTGAACCGATTGCGCAGCGTGTGTCGGATCACTTGATAGCTGCCCGGTCCCTTGTTCAGAATACGGGTACAAAAGGCGGTGTGCGCCCGAGCCAACGGGTGACGCAGAACGGTGAATTTGCGGTGCCCCGTTTGGGATTGCATCCATGCGCGGGTTTGCTTGCGATTGCGATCAGTGATCAGATCGTCAGGGTGGGTTTCGTCCAGTTTCGCCAGCCAATCCCTGATCACCGGCTCAACACCGCTGCGGATGGGCAGATACATAAGTGGGGTTTTGGTCGCAGCCACATAAAGTACCGCTGCCGGACCGCGCCGGGGTTCAAAATTCGGGGTGCGGTACAGGTTGAACCAATCCACTCCAATCAGCGATTGTTCCATATCGTCCGGATTGGTCACCTTTGACAAAGGCGGGGCCGGGTTTTGCGGCTTTAGCGTATCGTCCAATTGATCCAGACGCCCTTCAACACCCAACCACCCAGCCAACCCATTCAGGACATTCAGCTGGTTCAGATCGTCGTAACCGATGTAAAACGCGGTCTGGCCGGATTTCTGCAGGTGGTTTAGCAGAAACTCCTGATGGCGCTGCAGGTTATCGAGATAGCCTGCAAATTCTTCGGGATCAAATTCAACCTGCGCGTCCAGACGGCGTTTGATGTTCTTCAGTTGCCACTGTTTGGTCTCGCGCGCAATTTTCAGCGAAAGATAGCTGTCCAGCGGATTGCGGGTCAGTATGATCTTGCCGCATTTAGGATCGTTTAGCGCAGGCTCAAGAACCCGAGGATCGTGATCCTGGAAATAGCGGAAGCCGTTCAGGCATCCCGGGGCTGACCGAATGGCGTTGATCAGTTGTGTTGGGTCAGTGTCGCGTTCAGCCAGCGAAACACCCAGCAGGTCTTCGGATTTTAGTCGGCCGATGAAATGTGGGTTGAACGCCTCACCATGGCAGATAATGCCGTCAATCGCATTCAGATTGGCTTCCAACAGGTTCGAGCCAGTGCGCATTGCGGCCAGAACGATGAAGTAGTCGAACTTGGCTGACATCGGCGATCACTGCACCAGATAGGGTTTGCGGTAGGGTTTGGTCTGGGTTCCGAACACATCATCGGCGGGGAAATCACCCATCAGGTACGGGTGCATTCCCTGGTTCTTCAGGTTCTGAAGGAACTGACCGAACCCGGACAGGTCGACCATCGTCGGAGCTTCGGTCAGGTGGCTTGCCTGCTGTGTTCCGATTTCATCGATAATGCTTTGCAATGGCTCCATCGGGGATTCGATGAACTCTGCCAGGGTCCAGCTGCGCATCCGGGCTTTGGTCCAGACCGAGGTCAGAATCTCGAGTTGTTTGGATTCGATCTGCTGCAGACGGGCGGCTTCGGTTCTGATATCTGCGAAATTCATGTTTGATCTGAACAGGTCAATTGCCCAGGCCCCGGTGATCACCGAAATCTGGGCGTTTTTGTCCCGCGCCAACAACCAGTTGATGTCTTGAGTGTCGGCTGGTCCGAATTGAAAACACTGGCGTTCACCGCGCGTGTTCCAGATCAGGTTCGACAGAAACGCAGTCGGGTTGTAATCGCGCAGGGTCGCGCTATCGGTGAGCGCACCGTTGATGATGGTTTCACCTTGCGCAAACTCGGCCCGGTCGGGGCCGAACAAATGTCCGTGGACCTTGGCGCCGGTAGTGTCTGACAACCAGGCTTCGAATCCTTCGAACACTTCGGAAAAGCCCTGAAATACGCAATACGGGGATGAGGTCAGGCCGTTTTCGCTGCCATGCCTGGGAAAGCGGCTTTGCATGTACAAACCATCGCGGCCATGGGTTCGTCGTTCAACGGCCTTGGCGAACACCCGGTCGATCTTGCCGGGATTGGGCTCGGCTGGTTTCATTGCTCCGGCCTGATCAGTCAGAAAGGACTGATACAACCGATCCGCGCGCCACCAGATTTTCCGGGCGACAAAGCAATCCGACCGGCGCAGCAGCTGCAGATGATCATCATAGAAAATATGCGGCCGCCCTTGATAGTCGAATTTGGACAGAGTCAGCGATCGGCTTTCGATATGGGTTGAATACAGACGCGCCAGAGTTTGAAAGTAGCTTTCATCCGGGATCCAGACGTGCCGAAAATATGCGTCATAGATTTTGCGCTTCGGGTCCTGCAGGACCGCCGACAGTGTTTGTCGGGTCAGGCACCACCACTGGCTACCCATATGCGGCATCAATCCTTCGGGTATCCGTCGGCCGATGCCCAACGCGCGTTGCAATTTGACATATGTGTCAAACAGTTTGCGATGCTTGCGCCACGAAAACGGGAAGCGCAGCGTGAAACGTTCGTGATCCAAGCCACCGATGGTCCAGCTGACGTCAGCGGTTGTTGCGCTTTCGATAAAGTCGATGCGGGGCCGGTCGGCAAGATAATCGATCAGTTCCTGAACTGGGCGCAAGGGCAGGCAGGCACCCGAGGACAAGAACACGTGACGGACATCAGGATAGGACTCCAGCAGCAGCTCGGACGCGCATTGCGAGGCGGCGACGATGCCCCAGCCACCCCAGTCGCAGATATGGCGGTCCGAGAATACAATCAGCGGATTGTCTCCGCAAGACGAGACAAATTTGGAATAAGCAACATCCGCCACTTTGCGATCGACATGGATCACGACCGGGCACCCGGCTGCAGTCCAGTGTCGCGCCACCTGTTCTGCGCGATCCAATGCTGTATGTACCAGCATGACGATGCCAAGACTGCTCATGCCCAGTTTCCTTTTGACATGAGACCCAGAATCTCTAGCTGCCGCCAGTTGAGGAACTTCTCTGAACAGGTGCACCAGAAAACGGGCTTACCCTCAAGCTGCTGCGCATAGGCTTTGTATTCGCCGGACCCACGGTAGTGTTCTCCGCGCTGCAGCTCCTCATGCGCCTTGTCGCCCAATGTGTTGATCAATTTCGCATGCAGCAGCGCGCCGCTGGTTTTCTCTCCGCCCCACTCATCGTAGACTTGGTTCAGGCCGCGCGGTAAAAGCGAATGAGTTGAGCTTACATAGACATAGCGCCTATCCCATTTGACCAGTGGGATTTTGTTCAATGCAGGCGCTTTGGCCGGAGTCTCTTGAAAAAACACACGTGCCCTCGGCCCACCCTGAATCCAAAGATTTTTGTAAACTGGATTCTTTGTGATCGTGTAGTTTCCTGCATCAAACCAGCGCGCGATATCAAATGGGTTTTGTCCTTCGGTGTAAGGTTCCGCGTCCACTGGCCCCTGCGGATACATGTCGATCAACATGGTGCCAAAGCTGCGCACGGCGCAGCCGTCCAGCCAGTCGGTCAGGGCGCGGATCGGTCGTGTATCGCAAAACGGATAGATAAAGAACTCATCCGGATCGACGGTCAGAACCCAGTGCCCATGCGCATATTTCCGAAGCAGATAGTTTGACCAGTCCAAACCATAAGACGCTTTCTTGTAGCTGGTCTTTGTGCGCCAGACCGAGACATCCGGCTGCGCTTGCAGAAACTCAAAGCTGCCGTCATCACTATCATTGTCGACAAACAGAAAGTGATTGATGCCCAGTTTGCGATAGTAATCCAGAAGATAGGGCAGGCGGATCTTTTCGTTGCGGATGACACTCATCAGCAGAATATCGTCCGAACGGATCGCTGCGGTGTTGGTGCTGGCCGGCTTCAACTCGCGTCGTTTTTTGACACATCGCAAAATACGGCGCTTGCGCCGCAATCTCATTCGATATGATCCCCATAGGCTCACGCGACTGCCCAACCTTTTGTATAACGCGAGCGTTCCCCGGGTCTGCCAAGACGTGTTTGGCACCAGGGTCTTGCCGGTTTATGCCATTTTTGCATCTTGCAAAGCAATGGATTTAAAAGCCGTTAGTGACGGGCATGGTTTTTATGCCCTTGTTTTCTGTGATCATTCCCAACCTCCGGCGTTCATCAGGCCCATTTGCTGCAACTGTGCCCAGCCTGTGTATTCAGTGGAGTTTGGGGTCCACATGTCCGGGGAGTTAATTATCTCATCATAGTATGGCCCGAACTGGTCCGGATCGTGAAAGTGCTGTCGTCGCCGTTTCTCGATTTTAGACTTTTCGACAATTTCCGGCAGAAACTTTGTATGTAGCAAAACGCCGGACGGTGTTTCTCCTCTGGGCCCGTCATAGGCGGCATTCAGGTTTCGGGGCAAAACCGAATGACAGGAGTTCACGAAAGCATAGCGGCACGACCACCGCACCAACGGGATTTTATTCAAGGTCGGAGAGCACTGTCGCACCTGCGTAAAGAACATGCGTTCGCGCACACCGCCTTGCACCCAAAGATTGCCCGCTGGACTTTGCCGCTGTGTGCGATACGGCCCGGCATCGAACCACTTCAGAACTTTGGCCGGGTCGGTTTCGGGATCATAAGCTTGGGACCCCAGTGGACCTTTGGGGTACAGATCCAGCATCAACGCGCCAAACGCCGCGCGCCCCTGCTGATCCAGCCAGGCGGTCAGATCGTGCAGAGAGCGGTGGTCGTGATTTGCGTAGATCAACAGCTCATCGGCATCGACCATCAGGTTCCAGTGTCGGCTACCGTACCGCATCTGCAGCCCGGTCAGCCAGTCCAGCCCATACCGGGACGCACGATAGCTGGCATGCGTCCGCCACAGTGAGACATCCGTCTGATCCAGAAGATACTCGGTTGATTGATCGTTGCTGCCATTGTCCACGATCAGAAAATGGTCGACTCCTAACCGGCGATAGTGGCGTAAAAACCAGGGCAAGCGGGTGATTTCGTTGCGCAGCGTCGTAAAAACCAGTATGTCTCCACGCTCGATTGTGTTGGTTCGATCCATCAGGCAGGACAGCTGCTTTTGGCTGCGCCACGATCTCCAGAGCAGACGACGACGTTTCCAGCGCAGGCGGTACTTCTGCCCCCATCCGATTTGGGGGAGCATCTGTGCCGCGTTGCTGGTCACAGGATCCTCATTTCTCGTAGTGGCCGTTCTGGTGCCAGCGCCAAGCATCTGAGATCATAATCTCTAAGGTAGAGCGTTTGGGATTCCAGCCCAGTTCGGTCTCGGCGCGCAGCGAGCCTGAAACCAGCTTGGTGCAATCACCTGCCCGCCGGGCACCGACGGTATAAGGGACCGGGCGATTGGTCACGGACTTGGATTGTTCGATGACCTCGAAAACCGAAAACCCGGAACCGGTGCCCAGATTGAACACCCGGCTGTCCTTGCCTTGTTCCAGCCAATCCAGCCCAAGAACATGGGCATCCACCAGATCACAGACATGCACATAATCGCGAATGCAGGTGCCGTCCGGCGTTTCGTAGTCCGTGCCGAAAACGGTCAACCCATCCCGTTTTCCGTCAATTGCATCCAGCATCAATGGAACAAGATGAGTTTCGGGTCGATGGAATTCGCCGACCTCGCCATCCGGGTCCGCGCCTGCGACGTTGAAATAGCGGAAGATCACATGGCGCAGACCATGGGCGGCCTCGAAATCGCGCAGGATATCTTCGATCGCCCGTTTTGAGGCCCCATAGGCGTTCAGCGGGTGTTGCGATGTGGTCTCATCCAGCACAACATTGTCATGCTCGCCATAGGTGGCGCAGGTGGACGAGAATACAAAGTCCAGACATCCCGCAGCAACCGCGGCCTCGATCAATGTCAGGGAACCGGTAACGTTATTCGACCAGTACTTTCCGGGCTCTGCCATAGCCTCGCCCACCTGGCTAAGGGCTGCAAAATGCATCACCGCCACCGGCTGATGTTTGGTAAAAACCTCGTCCAGTCGCGCCCGGTCCATCAGGTCGCCCTGTTCGAACGGGCCGAATTTCACCGCATCCTGCCAGCCGGTGATGAGATTGTCATAGGTCACCGGGGTATAGCCTGCCTGCGACAACGCCTTGCAGGCATGTGATCCGATGTAGCCAGCGCCACCGGTTACGAGAACAGTCTTCATATGTCGCCCATAGAGTCAGAGTTGAAGGTTGCTATGCCATCGCAATAGCGAACGTCAGGGGGAAAAGCGGTCAATCCAGACCCATATCTGCCATCATAGCCTCAATTTTAGGCACATCTTGGGGGTTGTTGAGCTCCCAGAACTGACGGCCCTTGGCCTCAACCTCGACGCACAGAACCTTGCGGCCGTTCTCCATGAACCGCAATTGTTCCAGCCCTTCCAGCTGCTCCAGTGGCCCCACCGGCCAATCCGGATAAGACTCCAGTGCGTCCGGGCGGTACGCGTATACGCCGACATGATGAAAGACAGGGGTTGGATCGTTGCCCGCATAGGTTTGCGCCGTGAACGGAACAACTTCTTTCGAGAAGTACATTGCGCTATGATCACTGGCAAAAACAGCCGTCGTGCCACCAACACGGTCATGTTTGCGGTCGTTCAAAAGACCTCTCAGCGCATCTCCGTCGCAGCGCAACACAGGTGTTGCCACACCCGCATCCGGCGCGGCGCGCAGACCCGAGATAAGGTCTTCGACAAACCAATGCGGCGTCAGCGGAGCGTCGCCCTGCAGGTTGACCACGATGTCATACTTGGCGCCCAACACGCTATGAGCTTCGGCACATCGTTCGGTGCCATTGCCACAGGCCTCGGATGTCATCACAACCTCGGCCCCGAACGCTTCGGAAACCTCGCGGATGCGATGATCATCTGTGGCAACGACCACCCGATCGACGCCGGACACGGATTTTGCCGCGCGCCACGACCGTTCGATCAGCGTCATCGCAGTGCCGTTTGCACCTGTCAAAGGCACCAGAGGTTTGCCGGGATAGCGGGACGAGGCATAGCGGGCGGGAATGGCAAGCAGTACGGACATCAGGCTTCCTTCAGGTCTACACCTGGGGCGTAGGCGATGAAAAACGGGTTTGCATACCCGTCTTTGCCATAAGTAAGGGCAGAATGATCATCAAAACGCACCACCTTGCCGCCCGCACCGGCCAGCACAGCATGACCAGCGGCAGTGTCCCATTCCATTGTACGCCCAACGCGGGGATAGATGTCAGCCTCACCAGTCGCGATCAGACAGAACTTGAGCGAAGAGCCCGCGCTCTTGCTGTCCTGAACCTGATATTTGTTGATGTAGTCATCGGTCGCTTGATCGCGATGAGATTTGGACGCCACAACCAAAAGCGCCGAATTGTCAGGATCCGACACGGATATCGGCGTAACCGTACCCGGTTGATCCTTGTCCAATGCGCCGGTTTCCTCGACAGATTGGCCATCGGCCTGAGTATAGAACATGCGGTCGCGGGCAGGGGCGTAAACAACGCCTCGGGTTGGCACGCCGTTTTCAACCAAAGCGATGTTCACCGTGAAATCGCCACGTCGGTTGATGAACTCTTTGGTACCGTCCAGAGGATCCACGATCAGGAACGTATCGCCCTTTTCAGAATGCGAGGCGGCCTGTTCTTCGGTCACCAGCAGAATGTCAGGAAACGCGACACGCAAACCGGCGGAAATCAGGGCATCAGCAGCTTCGTCTGCCTCGGTCACTGGGCTGGAATCGGATTTGACTTTGACGTCAAAATCATCCGACTGGTAGATTTCCATGATCTTGTCGCCCGCTTCCAGGGCCAAACGTCGGATGACGGGAATGAGGGCGTCATAGGTCACAAAAATGCTCCGTTCCTGTGGTTTGTTGATCCAAACTCATGACGGACTTATGATGCGCCGGTTACCGAACGGCAAGATATTCATGCCAGATTAGGGACAACAAGCAGGGAAGACGCGTCGCGTGTTTTATTTCAAGCGGAACCAAACGCTGCTGGGCGGCGCATTCACAACGATGGAACTGGTGTTCCATGCGGTGGTGCGCAGTGTACGTTCCCAGCATGCGAACGCGGTCATGGCGATCCTGATCAACATCATGCAGGTGGTGGTGATGGCGCTGATCTTCTATTTGATCATGTCATTCATGGGCACGCGGGTTGCCAAGATCCGGGGGGAGTTCATTCTTTACATCCTGTCGGGTGTTTTCCTGTTCATGATGCATGTCCAATCAGTCGGTTCCATCTCCGGGGTTAAAGGGGTCAATAACCCGATGATGCTGCATTCCCCAATGAACGTCATGGTCATGATTCTGGCGGCTGCGTTTGGAACGCTTTACAAGCAAATGATGTCTATCCTGGTGATCCTGTTTGTCTACAGTGTCACCGTCAAACCGCTCGAGATTCAGGATCCTGGCGGCGCGTTTGCAATGTTGATCCTGTCGTGGTTCACAGGATGTGCAGTTGGTCTGGTGTTCATGGCGCTCAAGCCGTGGCTTCCAACCTTCTCGTCTATGGCCAGCAATGTTTACCGACGTCTGAACATGGTGTTCTCCGGAAAGATGTTCGTCGCCAATGCGCTTGGCGGCGGAATTCTTATGATGTTTGCCTGGAACCCGCTGTTCCACATCATCGATCAGTGCCGCGGGTTTGTGTTTCGCAACTACTTTCCACGCAACACCAGCTGGGAATACGCCCTTTGGGTTGGAATCGCGCTGCTGATGATTGGCCTGCTAGGCGAGTTCTTCACCCGCAAGCACGTCTCGCAAAGCTGGAACGCCCGCCGCTAATGCGCCACCCTGAGCGTCAGGTTGATCCTGCCACCCTTGGGCAGCAGCTTTGATGATCCGTGCCGGATTCGATCCACGCCGTGATATGCCAACCTCGCGGGCCCGCCCATGATTACGACGTCCCCTGAATTCAGCCAGATCGATTCGGTCTTACCTCCACGCGTGGTGTTGCCGATGCGGAACAGCGCATCGTCGCCCAGAGAAATCGACAATACCGGCCAGGAAAAGTCCGCCTCATCCTTGTCCTGATGCAGCCCCATTCGGGCACCTTCACTATAGTAGTTGATCAGGCAGCAGTCCGGGTCACGTTCAGCGCTGGCCAGTTCGTGCCAGATGTTCAGAACCGACTCGGGAATTCCCGGCCACGCGCCACCTTTGGGGTGGTGCGTTTGATATCGATACCCGGATCTGTCCGTGACCCAACCAACCGCGCCCGCCGAGGTCATGCGCACGGACATTTCCTTGCCTGACGGGGTCATCGGTCGGAACAAGGGTGCGGCTTTCAGAATCGGTCGCAGGTCTTCGATCAGCTGAGCTTGTGCCGCCGTATCCAGATAGCCTTTTCTGATATCAAAACCGCGCAAAAGCAGCCGTGCCATCCCAGATTTCCCATTCCTTACCGAAACCTTGCGGAAAAAGGCCGCAGATTTGCGAAAACCTGCATTTCTGAACGCTTGCAGGCCCCTGTTCCCGCCCTTATATACGCCGGGACGCGCGATGGTGTAGTGCTGTCGCGCAAACCAGATCGGGACCGGATGCCATAACGGGTCCGGACCTCGAGACATCGCCTTGAAGAGAAAGGGATTGAACATATGGGAAAAGTAATCGGTATTGACCTCGGCACCACCAACTCGTGTGTGGCCATCATGGACGGCTCTCAGCCAAAGGTCATTGAAAACGCAGAAGGGGCGCGGACCACGCCCTCGATCGTCGCCTTCACCGAAGATGAGCGACTGGTCGGTCAGCCTGCAAAACGTCAGGCGGTCACCAACCCCGACAATACGATTTTTGGCGTCAAGCGCCTGATCGGTCGTCGTGTGGATGATGCAGAAGTCGAAAAAGACAAGAAAATGGTGCCATATGCCATCGTCAATGGTGGCAACGGCGACGCGTGGGTCGAAGCCCGCGGTGAAAAGTACTCCCCAAGCCAAATCTCGGCCTTCACTCTGGGTAAGATGAAGGAAACCGCTGAGAGCTATCTGGGTGAGGAAGTCACACAAGCCGTCATCACCGTTCCGGCCTATTTCAATGACGCCCAGCGTCAGGCCACCAAAGACGCAGGCAAGATCGCCGGTCTGGAAGTCTTGCGGATCATCAACGAACCGACAGCTGCCGCCCTGGCCTATGGCCTGGACAAGGAAGAAACCCAAACCATCGCGGTCTATGACCTTGGTGGTGGTACCTTCGACGTGACCATTCTGGAAATCGATGACGGTCTGTTCGAGGTCAAATCGACCAACGGCGACACCTTCCTGGGTGGTGAAGACTTTGACATGCGCATCGTCAACTACCTGGCGGACGAGTTCAAAAAAGAACACGGTGTCGACCTGTCTGCCGACAAGATGGCCCTGCAGCGTCTGAAAGAAGCTGCCGAAAAAGCCAAGATCGAACTGTCCTCGACCTCGCAGACCGAAATCAACCAGCCGTTCATCTCGATGGGTGCCAACGGCCAGCCGCTGCACATGGTCATGAAACTGACCCGTGCCAAGCTGGAATCTCTGGTTAGCGATCTGATCAAGAAATCGATGAAGCCTTGCCAGGCTGCGTTGAAGGACGCGGGCCTGTCGGCGGGCGACATTGATGAGGTTGTTTTGGTCGGTGGTATGACCCGGATGCCGAAAGTCATCGAAGAGGTCACCAAATTCTTCGGCAAAGAGCCCCACAAGGGCGTGAACCCAGACGAAGTTGTTGCCATGGGCGCCGCCATTCAGGCCGGTGTTCTGCAAGGCGACGTCAAAGACGTGGTTCTGCTGGACGTGACCCCGCTGTCGCTGGGGATTGAGACGCTGGGTGGCGTGTTCACCCGCCTGATCGACCGCAACACCACGATCCCGACCAAGAAGTCTCAGGTCTTCTCGACCGCCGAGGACAACCAGAACGCCGTGACCATCCGCTGTTTCCAGGGGGAACGCGAAATGGCTGCAGACAACAAGATCCTGGGTCAGTTCAACCTTGAAGACATCCCGCCAGCCCCGCGTGGTATGCCCCAGATCGAGGTGACGTTTGACATCGACGCCAACGGTATCGTCTCGGTTTCGGCCAAAGACAAAGGCACCGGCAAAGAGCAGAAGATCACCATCCAGGCATCGGGTGGTTTGTCGGACGAAGATATCGACAAGATGGTCAAGGACGCCGAAGACAATGCCGAGGCGGACAAAGAACGCCGCGAGCTGATCGAGGCGAAGAACCAGGCGGAAAGCCTCATCCATTCGACAGAAAAGTCGATGGAAGAGCATGCCGATAAAGTCGACCCAACCACCATCGAAGCCATCGAGCTGGCGATTGCCGCGCTGAAGGACGAGCTGGAAACCGAGAATGCCGACAAGATCAAGTCGGGCATTCAGAACGTTACCGAAGCTGCCATGAAGCTGGGTGAAGCCATCTATAAGGCACAAGCCGAAGAGGGTGATGAAGAACCTGCAGCGGCGGATGAAGCCCCGGGCGCAGACGACATTGTCGACGCCGAATTCGAAGATCTGGACGACGACAAGCGTAACTAACGGGCAACCGTGCCATTTCGGGCCGGTCCGGTTACCGGGCCGGCCCGATTACGTTGAGACATAAGGAAACACTGATGTCAAAACGCGACTACTATGATGTGCTCGGCGTGTCCAAGGGCGCATCGGCGGACGAGATCAAGAAAGGCTTTCGTACGAAAGCCAAAGAGCTGCATCCCGACCGCAACAAAGACAACCCGGATGCTGAGGCGCAGTTCAAAGAAGCGAACGAGGCCTATGACATTCTGAAAGACGCCGAGCGCAAGGCGGCTTATGACCGCTTTGGCCACGCGGCTTTTGAAAACGGCATGGGCGGCGGGGGCCGTCCCGGAGGCGGCTTTGGCGGGCAGGGCGATTTCTCCAGCGCTTTCTCAGACGTGTTCGACGACCTGTTTGGCGATTTCATGGGCGGTCAACGTGGCGGTGGTGGCGGACGCCGTGCCGCGCGCGGGTCTGACCTGCGCTATAACCTGCGCGTCACGTTGGAAGAGGCCTATACCGGCTTGCAAAAGACCATCAATGTGCCTGCTGCCGTGGCCTGTTCGGCCTGTGAGGGCTCGGGTGCCGAAGGCGGCGTAGAGCCGACAACCTGCCCAACCTGTTCAGGCATGGGGAAGGTCCGTGCCCAGCAGGGCTTTTTCACCGTCGAACGAACTTGCCCAACTTGTTCGGGACTGGGTCAGATAATTAAAAACCCCTGTAAATCCTGTCAGGGCGCCGGCCGCGTCGAAAAAGAACGCGCCCTGTCGGTCAACATCCCAGCTGGCGTCGAAACCGGAACTCGTATCCGACTTGCGGGTGAGGGTGAGGCCGGAATGCGCGGTGGCCCTCCGGGCGATCTCTACATCTTCGTCGAAGTGTCCGAGCACAAACTGTTCGAGCGTGACAGTGTGAACCTGTACTGCCGCGTGCCGGTCAGCATGGCCAAGGCTGCTCTGGGTGGGTCTATCGAAGTGCCCACCATCGATGGCGGCCGTGGCCGTGTTCAAATCCCGGCGGGCAGCCAGTCAGGTCGCCAGATGCGCCTGCGGAGCAAGGGCATGCCCGCCCTGCGCGGCGGCGGTGTCGGCGACATGTTGATCGAGCTTGCTGTCGAAACTCCGGTCAACCTGACCAGCCGCCAAAAAGAACTGCTGCGCGAGTTTGATGATCTGGGCGAAGACAACCATCCGGAATCCAACAGCTTCTTCTCGTCTGTGAAGTCTTTTTGGGATGGCATGAAAGGCTAAAGCGTTTCTGAGCGCGGGGGTTTTTGCCCCCGCAGCATACACACGGCTTTCCCCGAACATGCGTTCAACGGCAGCACATCTTTCCCGCTTCATCTGGCTGAAAATATCCCGGAGCGCGAGGCAGAGCCTCGCATCCCCTGACCTGCCAGAGGCTGTTTTGGCTATAAACTAAAGACCAAACTGGCCAAACAACGGGCAAATTGCCCCTTGATTCCCTGCGTCACCCCTGAGATTGTCTGACCTAACCGTTGGGGTGCCCAGATCAATGGGCTGAGAGGCGCGAAATCGCTAACCCATCGAACCTGATCCGGGCAATTCCGGCGGAGGGAACGGTCTCAAGTCGATAGACGTTTTCCAAACCCGTTGCCCCCGAAACAGATGGAGCAACGACGTGGCACCTATTGCCTTGACCATTGCAGGATCCGACAGCGGCGGCGGTGCCGGAATTCAGGCTGATCTGAAAGCCATGTCCGCGCTGGGCGTCTATGGCGCCAGCGTCGTTACCGCCGTCACCGCCCAAAATACGCAGGCAGTCACTGCTGTACATGGCATTCCACTGGACGTCATTTCTGCCCAAATCGATGCTGTTCTTGGTGATCTTGACGTCAAGGCGATCAAGATCGGTATGTTGGCGAACCCTGAGATCATTCATACCGTCGCACAAGGCATTTCCGGCTTTGCAGGTCCGGTGGTCCTGGACCCGGTTATGGTTGCAAAATCCGGTGACGCCCTGCTGGCTGGTGAAGCAATCCAGACCTTGCGCGATGTTCTGATGTCTCGCGCCACTGTCCTGACACCGAACCTGCCCGAGGCCGCTTGCCTGCTGGGCATGCCGGTTGCTGGCTCAACAGCCGAGATGATCGAGCAGGGGCGGGCCTTATGTGCTCTGGGCGCAAACTCAGCGTTGATGAAAGGCGGCCATGGCAAAGGCGATGTCTGCCACGACCTGTTGATCAATGCCGCCGGCGTCGCGGCCGAGTTCCAGGCGCCCCGTCAGGACACGAACAACACCCATGGTACCGGATGCACATTGTCATCCTCGATCGCAGCGGGTTTGGCCAAAGGATTGGCGCTGACGGAAGCGGTTGCGCAGGCGCATGAATATCTGCAAGGGGCAATCTCGCAGGCCGACACATTGAATGTCGGCGCGGGCCACGGCCCGGTGCATCATTTTCATCGGATTTGGCCCACGTGACGCTTTGGTCTGTCATAGGGTCCGGCGTCGCCGGTCTGGCCGTCGCCAGCGAGCTGGTCGCGCGCGGTGCTCGGGTGCAGGTGTTCGATCCGGGCGGTGCACCTGGCCCGCATGGATGTTCCTGGTGGGCCGGGGGGATGCTGGCCCCTTGGTGTGAATTTGAAAATGCCGAAGAACCGGTTTTGCGTCTGGGGCAATCGGCCATCGATTGGTGGGCGGACAGAACACCAGTTCAAAGGCGCGGAACGATTGTTGTGGCGAATACGCGCGACCTGCCGGATCTGCGCCGCTTTGCCCGTCGCACCACAGGGTTTGTCGACATTGATCGGGGTATAATCACTGAATTAGAGCCTGATATGGGGTCATTCGGAAAAGGATTGTTTTTCGAACACGAGGCGCATCTCGACCCGCGGCAAGCGCTGCAGGATCTCAGTCGTCAGCTGAAGGAAAAAGGCGTTGAGTTTCACCAGAAACTGGCCCCCGCGCAGCTGGAAAACGCAATCGATTGCCGGGGCTTGCACGCGCGTGAGGTGCTCCATGATCTGCGCGGCGTAAAGGGTGAAATGTTGGTCGTACGCTGCCCCGACGTGACACTGACCCGCCCCGTGCGCCTTCTGCACCCGCGCATGCCACTTTACATCGTCCCCCGCGGTGACGGGATCTATATGCTGGGCGCAACGATGATCGAATCTGAGGACAGCAGCCGCATCACGGCGCGCTCGATGCTGGAATTGCTCAGCGCCGCTTATTCGGTCAACCCCGCTTTTGGCGAAGCTGAGGTGCTGGAAATCGGCGTCGATCTGCGCCCCGCCTTTCCTGACAACCTACCTCGCATCCGGCGCCTTGGGCGGACAATCTATGCCAACGGGCTGTATCGCCACGGCTACTTGTTAGCGCCCGCCCTGGCGCAGGGCGTGGCCGATCTGGCGCTTGAGAACAAACATTCGGAGATGGTTGATGAAGATCGTGCTTAACGGCGAAACGCGCGATGTGCGTGCCGAAACCCTGTTTGATCTGCTGGTGGAATGCGGATTCTCGGGCCGTGTCGCCACCGCCGTGAACGAAGAATTCGTCCCCTCAAGCCTTCGCATCGGCCGCGAACTGAAAGATGGCGACCGGATCGAAGTCCTGTCGCCGATGCAGGGAGGCTGAACATGAAAGCGTTCTATGGCACCACGCTGCCCAACCCGCTGATGCTGGGCACCGCCCAATATCCCAGCCCGACCATCCTAGAGCAAGCGTTTCGCGCAAGTGGTGCAGGCGTGGCAACCGTATCTTTGCGCCGGGAAGGGGCAGGCGGCACCGGGCAGACCTTCTGGGCCATGATCCGCGATCTGGGCGTGCAGATCCTGCCCAACACGGCCGGGTGTCACACTATCAAAGAGGCCGTGACCACCGCCCAGATGGCACGCGAAGTGTTTGATACGACATGGATCAAGCTGGAATTGATCGGCCATACGGACAGTCTGCAACCGGATGTGTTTCAGTTGGTTGAAGCCGCCCGTATTTTGACCGAGGACGGGTTTCAGGTGTTTCCCTATACCACCGAGGATCTGATCGTCGGAGAACGGCTGCTTGAGGCCGGGTGCGAAGTTTTAATGCCCTGGGGCGCACCTATTGGGTCTGGTCGCGGTTTGAACAACAAATACGCCTTGCGCGCGATGCGGGCCGAGTTTCCCGACGTGCCGTTGGTCATAGATGCGGGTATCGGCCTGCCCAGCCACGCCGCCCATGCGATGGAGCTGGGATATGATGCGGTGTTGCTGAACACTGCTGTGGCCCGAGCGGGCGATCCGATTGAAATGGCGCAGGCCATGGCACTGGCCGTGCAGGCAGGACAGCTGGCCCGTCAGGCCGACCCGATCGAGCCGCGCGACATGGCCGAAGCCTCAACGCCCGTTGTTGGAAAGGCCTTTTTGTCATGAGTTTGGATCGATTTTACCCGATTTTTGACCACTCGGATTGGTTGCGCCGGATGCTGCCATTGGGCGTCAAGCTGGTGCAATTGCGCGTAAAGGATCAGCCCGTTGCCGAGGTTCGTAAGCAGATCGTGATCTCGCAGCAGCTGTGCCGTGAGTATGGCGCCACGTTGGTCGTGAATGACTATTGGCAAGTCGCCATCGACGCGGGATGCGACTGGATTCATCTGGGGCAAGAGGATCTGGATGACGCCGATCTAAAAGCAATCAGAAATGCGGGTCTAAAACTGGGCGTTTCCACTCATGACGATACCGAACTTGAGCGAGTTCTGGCCATGGCCCCGGATTATGTGGCGCTGGGTCCGGTCTATCCGACAATCCTGAAAAAGATGAAATGGCACCAGCAAGGACTGCCCCGGGTGACGGAATGGAAACAGCGCCTGGGCGACATTCCTTTGGTCGGTATTGGCGGTATGAGCGTGGAGCGCGCGCCCGGCGTGTTGGCTGCTGGCGCTGACATTATATCGGCCGTGACCGACATCACACTAAATGCAGACCCCGAGGCGCGTGTACGCGATTGGATTGAGGTTACGCGATGAGCCGTTATGCCCGTCAGACAATCCTGCCGGAAGTTGGCGCAAAGGGTCAGGCCCGCCTGTCGGCTGCGCGTGTGTTGGTTGTGGGCGCGGGCGGGCTGGCGGCACCTGTTTTGCCTTTGTTGGCAGGGGCCGGGGTTGGGAATCTGACTATCTTGGATGACGACACAATCTCTCTTTCAAACTTGCACCGTCAGACATTGTTCGCCGAACAGGATTGTGATCGTCCCAAAGTTGAGGCGGCAGCAGAACGATGCCGCGCACTGAACGCGCGTATTGACGTTAGTGCTATGAATCAAGCTCTAACAAGGGCTAATGCCGCCGAATTCATATCCGGCGTCGATCTGGTTTTGGATTGCGCGGACAGTTATGCGGCCAGTTACACTCTGTCAGATACCTGCCTGGAGATGAGCAAGCCGCTAATCAGCGCGTCGGTGCTTGGCTTGACTGGATATGTCGGTGGATTCTGCGGCGGTGCCCCGTCCTTGCGCGCTGTGTTCCCCGATGCCCCCGACAGCGGCGCAAGCTGCACCACGGCCGGCGTGCTGGGCTCCGTCGTTGGAGTGATGGGCGCGATTCAGGCGCAGATGGCTTTGAACCTGATCTTGGGACTCGATCCTTCACCCCTGGCGCAGATGGTGCAGTTTGACGCCCGTACGTGCCGCAGTACCGGGTTCCGGTTCGATGGTGCGCCAGAGCCGGATACCTATTTTTCATTCATCAGCGCGTCTCAATTGGGACCGAGCGATCTGATTGTTGAGCTACGCGATGCGCGGGAAGCGCCGGATCCGATCCATCCGGATGCGCAGCGTATGAACCCTGAGAACCTGAAAATAGAGTCTAACAAAGACCAAAGACTGGCTTTGTGTTGTGCCACCGGCCTGCGCGCATGGCGTGTGGCCGAACGAATTCAACCGAATTGGCCGGGCGAGATTGTCCTCGTCGCGGCCTCGACCTCGTGAACAGAAGGAAATGCGAGATATGAAGAAGCTGATCGCTGCAATTGCCCTGCTTGCCGCTGCGCCGGCCTGGGCCGAAGACAAAATGACCGTTCTTCTGGACTGGTTCATCAACCCCGATCATGGCCCGATCATCGTGGCGCAGGAGAACGGCTATTTCGCCGAACAGGGCCTTGAGGTCGAGATCGTTCCACCCGCCGACCCCTCGGCGCCACCACGTCTGGTGGCCGCTGGTCAGGCTGATCTGGCCGTGTCCTATCAGCCGCAGCTGCACCTGCAAATCCACGAGGGCCTGCCGCTCAAACGTGTCGGCACACTGGTTGCCACCCCGCTGAACTGTCTGCTGGTTCTGGAAGACGGCCCGATCAAATCGCCCGCCGATCTTAAGGGTAAGAAAATCGGATTTTCAGTTGCAGGCGTGGAAGAGGCGGTCCTCAGCACAGTTCTGGGCAAGTATGGCGTCAAACTGGACGAGGTTGAGCTGATTAACGTGAACTTCTCGCTGTCGCCGTCGCTGATGACCGGTCAGGTGGACGCGGTGATCGGTGCCTACCGCAATTTCGAATTGAACCAGATGGATATCGAAGGCGTTCCCGGCACCTGCTTCTATATTGAGGAAGAAGGCGTGCCAGCCTATGATGAGCTGATCTATGTCGCCAATCCCGAAACCATGGATATCGACAAGGTCACCCGTTTCCTGGCCGCGACCGAAAAGGCAACGCAGTACATCGTCAACAATCCGGACAAAAGCTGGGAAATCTTCTCAGGCACCTCGCCCGAATTGCAGGACGAGCTGAACGCCCGCGCGTGGGTCGACACGCTGCCTCGCTTTGCTTTGCGCCCGGCGGGTCTTGAGGCCGGCCGCTATGCAAGGTTCGAAGCGTTCCTGAAAGACAGCGGCATGATCGACAGCATCAACCCTGTCAGCGACATTGCCATCGACGTGACCGCAAAATGAGCGAGTATGGCAAAGCCTTCGCGCTGATGCGCGATGCTGCGCAGGGGCCGTGGCGGGATTACACCCGCCACACCTTTGTCGAAGGGCTCAAGGACGGCACCCTCCCGCGAGAGGCGTTCCTACATTATCTGCGGCAGGATTATGTGTTCCTCACCCATTTCTCGCGCGCTTGGGCGCTGGCGGTGGTCAAGGCGCAGACCCATGAAGAAATGCAGGTCGCCTCGGCCACGGTGAACGGGTTGATGCATGAAGAGATGATGTTGCATGTGGGCGTCTGCGCCGATGCGGGAATCTCGCGCGAAGAGCTGTTTGCAACGCCCGAGCGGCCAGAAAACCTAGCCTATACCCGCTTTGTTCTGGAATCCGGGTATTCCGGCGACTACCTGACCCTGCTTGCGGCGCTGGTACCTTGTGTCATCGGCTATGCCGAGATCGGATCGCGATTGGCACAGGAGGCGACGTCGGAGACCTATCGCCCGTGGATCGACACCTATGCGGGCGATCAGTATCAAAGCTATTGCCATGATATCGGCGCCTTGCTGGATGCGGCGTTGATCAGGCGGTTGGGTGAAAACTATGACCAGCTTCCCGTATGGTCCGACCTCTGCAAGACCTTTGAAACGGCAACTATGCTCGAGGTCAATTTCTGGCAGATGGGCCTGACCCCATGATCCCAGCGCCCGACCTTACGATTAGTGGACATGCCAGTATCGATGGCGCGGCTTTGTTCGCGCCGCTGACCCTGACCCTTGCGGCGGGGCAATGGACGTGTCTGCTGGGCGGGTCGGGCGTTGGCAAAACAACGGTTCTTCGTTTGATTGCCGGGCTTGAGACCGGGGCGAAATTCACCGGGCAGATTACTGCCAGCGATGGCCAGCCCGTCGCAGCGCGGGTCGCCTATATGGCGCAGGACGATCTGCTGCTGCCATGGGCCACCGTGGCGCAGAATGTCTCGTTGGGTGCGCGGTTGCGCCGGGAAAAGCCCGATCTGGCCCGTCGCGACCGTCTGATCGAACGGATGCGGTTACAGAACCACATGACCAAAAAACCCTCCGAGCTTTCGGGCGGTCAACGTCAACGTGTCGCGCTTGCGCGTACGCTGATGGAAGACCGGCCCATTGTGTTGCTGGATGAGCCGTTTTCGGCCCTCGACGCCCGCACTCGGGCCGATATGCAGGAATTGGCTGCCGAGGCGCTACACGGCCGTACGGTTCTACTGGTGACCCATGATCCGGGTGAGGCCGCGCGACTGGGCCAATCGATTGTTGTCATGACACCGTCAGGTCTGACGCCCTGCCAACCGCCCCACGCTCCGGCCCCGCGCAAGGTTGACGATGTTGAGACGCTGGAAACCCAAGGTTCACTGCTGCGGCTTCTGCGGGAGGAGGTGGCATGAAATACTTGTCGGCCCTCGCTGCGACCCTGTTTGCGTTGGCGATCTGGCAAGGCATTGTCACCCTGACCGGCCTGCCGAAATTCATCTTGCCTGGCCCGGCACTGGTAGCCGAGACGTGGTGGCAGAACCGCTGGGTGATCGCCGAGCATACCTGGATCACAGCCGTCGAGGTGGTGATTGGCATGGCGTTTGGCACGGTTCTGGGGGTGATCACTGCGCTGCAACTGGCCAATTCCCGTGCCGCGCGGGTGCTGGTGCAGCCGATGCTGGTGTTCACGCAGGCGCTGCCCGTCTTTGCATTGGCCCCGCTGCTGACGCTTTGGCTGGGTTATGGCCTGTGGTCCAAGGTGGCGATGGCGGTGCTGATCATCTATTTCCCGATAACTTCATCCTTTTTCGACGGGCTGATGCGCACGCCGTCGGGCTATCTTGATCTGGCGCGCACCATGCAGGCCAATCGCCGCACGGTTTTATGGCACATCCGCGTTCCCGCTGCCTTGCCCTCGCTGGCCTCGGGGATGCGGCTGTCGGCGGTTTATGCCCCGATCGGGGCGGTGATCGGCGAATGGGTCGGCTCGTCGCAAGGATTGGGTTATCTGATGCTATTGGCAAATGGCCGCGCCAAGACCGATCTAATGTTTGCAGCGATGCTGACCTTGGGCGTGTTCTCGATCCTTCTGCACATGATCGTCCGTCGCGCCACGGCGCGCATGGCCGGTGAGATGCGTTAACCATTCGGAAACCGATTCTGCGCCAGTGTGGCGGCATGACACAAGACGCCTTTGCCGAAGCCTCGATGCTGTTTGACACGGACGAAGCACCCGCGCAGCCGCTGCCGTCTGGTCGGTTACCTTCCTACATCAAAGATCATCGGCGGCGGTTGCGCGAAAGGTTCATGTCCGGCGGGTCGGCCGCGATGCCGGATTATGAGTTGTTGGAGCTGGTCCTGTTCCGGTCCATCCCCCGGCAAGATGTGAAGCCATTGGCGCGCACATTGATCGATACGTTCGGCGATTTCAACCGTGTGCTGACTGCACCTCAGGAACGACTGCGTGATATCAAAGGCGTAGGCGACACGGTAATCACCGATCTGAAGATCCTCGAAGCCTGCGCCCATCGCATGGCCCGCGCACGAGTGATGCAGCGGCACGTAATCTCAGGATGGGATGCGCTGGTGGACTACTGTCACACCACCATGGCCCATCGCGAGACTGAGCAGTTTCGCGTGTTCTATCTGGATCGTAAGAATGTGCTGATCGCGGATGAGGAACAGGCCAAAGGCACCGTTGACCATGTTCCGGTTTATCCGCGTGAGGTCGCCAAACGCGCCTTAGAGCTGAACGCCTCGGCGCTGATCGTGGTCCACAACCACCCGTCAGGCGATCCGACCCCGTCACAATCGGATATAGATATGACCAATCGCATTCAGGATGCCTGTACAGCACTCGGGTTGACCCTGCATGACCATCTGATCATCGGCAAATCAACCGAACTTAGTTTTCGGTCAGAAGGCTACCTTTAGCCGCTACTGCACCCAAACTTCGACCCGGCGATTGACTTTGCGGCCCCAATCGGTGTCGTCACAAGCCATCGGCATCGCCTCACCGAACCCATCGACTGAAACCTCAACGCTGTCCGGAATGGCGGTTTCTACCGCTGCCAAAACGGCATTGCGCACGGTTTGGGCCCGACGCAATGCAATGCGGGCGTTGGCTGCGGCGGCACCGTCACCGTCGCTGAACCCGACAAAGACCAGTTTGCGGGCATCAAACCTGCCGGCCTCAAGCGCTTGTGCCAGATTCAGGATGTTGGATCGTGATTGGGCGTCGGGTCGGGACGATCCGGTCTCGAACCGGAAAGACAAAGACAGCCGAGACAAGGGACGCAATGTCGCGATCATGCGCTGCAACTCCTCCAATCCGACCTCGGCGCTGCCGGTGACGATTGCATTGGCCAGACGGTCACCCTGAAGCCCGATCTGCATCGTTTCAGGGGTCTGGTCGACAAAACCTGCTTGTCGGATCGCCATCTGAGCATCCGGACTTTGGCTATAAGACAGGAATTGACGTGCCACCCGCGGCAGACGGCGTTCGGGCAAATACAAAAACATGGGCGATGTCAGCGGGTAGTCTTCGGTCTTGATCGACTGACGCGTTGCGGCCAGCGCATGCCCACAGCCCCCGGTTAACGGCAACGCGCGGGCCGCTTCGGCTGAGGCTTGACTGGCAATCCCGATGGCAAAGGGATCATCTGCGACCGCACGCACCAGATCGCTGCCCCGTGAATGCCGGATGGCAGACGCCGACAGCTCGACCCCGGCTGGGATCAAAAGTTGATCTTCAACGGCCTGCGCCAGTCCCGATCCCGCATCGGGCATGTACAGAGCAATTGGAGCGTCCGGACCGCCAAGATCTGACCAATTGGAAATCTCGCCAGACAAAACGCGGGCCAGATCGCCGGGCGAGATCTGACGCACCACATTGTCTTGCGCCACCACTGGCACCATGGCGTCCAGCGCCACAACCCGAGACCGGCGGGTCTGTGCCAGATCGCCAAGCCCTGCAGATTGGGCCGCCTCGCGTTCAGTTTCTCGGATCTCACGCAAGGCCATGACGATGTCGGTATTGTTTTCGATCAGATCGGCAAATCCCCGATCGGTGTTGCCCAGGTGAAAGAACAGGCGCGCCAGCGGGGCTTGCCGTCCGTTTTGGTATAGCTCGTACTGAAACGTGCTTTGATCTACGCGCGCAGGCGTTGCTGTCAAACCCTCTTGTTGGGCGAAGCCGATAATCAGCGCGGGTAGGACGGTTTCAGCCATCACGGATGAGCCCGAAAACCGAACCTCAGCCACGAAATCGGTCAAGTTGGGGCAGGCCGGCCCGTCGCAGGTGACGCCTGACCCATCAACGGTCAACTCGCCGAATTGTGTATCGACCCGGTAGAATTCCCCATCGAACCCCAACAGATTGCCGGTCACCTCGACCTTGCCGTCATGCGAGGTGAGCGTGATGTCCTGCGCCATGACGCCTGATGCCAGCGTCATCGATAACAGTGCAGCCGCTGCTGCACGAAGAAATGTCATAAGATGGTCGAGCCTGCTTGCGGATTACTTTGCCGCAACTTTCAGGTCTTGGAGCAGATTATTCAACACCATAAACTCACCAGCTTGCGAACAATCCGGCAAATTCAGTATCAAATCCCGTGACCGCAGGCGGCGGTCTGCGCGCAGTTCCAGTGACTGCGCGCTCAGAGTCTGTCCGCAGTTCGCCTCGGTCACTTCAGCTTCGACGGTCAGATCAATCGTACCGGATTGATCCGCCTGACCTGTCGGGAAGGAATAGACCTCGATATTTTGCGCCTCAACAAGCCCGGAATGGCCAAGGCTAACGACGTTACCCGCCCCGTAGGCCGACGTGTCCGCCCAGATATGGCCTTCGCCGCCGTAACTGGCACCAAATTCCAACGCGTGAATCTGCAGCGCGGTATCGCCCCGCCATTGCAGTACGACACGTTCATGCTCGGCAATGTCCGGGACATGGGTTGTCGCAACAGTCCCGGTCTCATCTTCGAAGGAAATCAGGAAAATCGCATATTCTGACAATGCCGGAATGGTCAGGTTCAGTGCACCGTTTTTGTCGGTCATCTGAGTGACGGTCAGCCCGCTGTGATGGATTTCGACCCGTTTTTCCAGGTGGCAGGGGGCCTTTACGCGCAGTCGTGCTTTGGCGCCGGGCACTGCAACGGCCCGTGCACCCATGGCGCAGTTTTTTTGAGTTCGGGTAGGGGCTGGTAAAGTGCGTGTGGTCGTGGACACAACACTTGTATGTTCTGCGATTGCATCGGACGGTGAAGAAGATGTCAGGACGATGCTTTCAAGGCCCGCAAGGACTGAGGCTTGATCGGCAGTCGAAGCGACAGGCACATTGTCCTGCGCCCCGCTTGGCTGCGCGGACGTTCCATTTTGCATCAGGTAGCCAATGCCTAAGGCACAAGCGACTGTGCCGCACATGGTCACATAGTTCCGTACAACGAACAATTCACTCTCCCCCCGTGTCAGGAGCGAGTCGCAATGTCGTTAATAATCACGGCCAATTTGTGGCCGCGAGGCGGACTCATTGTGGTTGACTGCGGGTGACGTCAGGTCAGCCTGCCATGACAATGCTTGAATTTCTTCCCTGACCCACACGGGCACTTGTCGTTGCGCGACGGGTTCCCCCAGGTTGACGGGTCGTCCTCGACAAACCCAGGAAGCGGGTCGCCTGAAGCTTCGGCTTCGGCCACTGCTTCGGCCTGGTTTGCGGCCTGATCCACGGCCTTTTGGTTCTGGGCTTGCTGGGCCGCCATCTGGGCAAGCATTTCCTTTTGCTCTTCTTCGGTCAAAGGACGTACGCGTGACAGCTGCTGCGTTACGGTTTCGCGCAGACTGTCCAGCATACCTTCGAACAGCTGGAAGCTTTCCGTTTTGTACTCGTTCAGCGGATCGCGCTGGGCGTAACCGCGGAAACCAACAACCGAGCGCAGATGCTCCAGCGTCAACAGATGCTCGCGCCACTTGCCATCAATGGTCTGCAGCAACACCTGTTTTTCGATATTGCGCATGTTTTCCGGCCCGAATGCGACAGCTTTTTGCGCCATCATTTCGTCGGCGGATTTGATTAAACGCTCGCGCACCTGTTCATCATCGACGCCTTCTTCTGCGGCCCAGTCCTGAACCGGGGCGTCGATGCTCAGCTTGTCCTTGATGGCCTCGTACAAGCCATCGGTATCCCATTGATCTGCATAGGATTTGGGCGGCATGTATTCGTCAATCAGATCATCAATCACCTGTTCGCGCATATCCGATACGATCTCGGACAAATCGTTGGTCGACATGATCTCGCGACGCTGGCTGAAGATTACCTTACGCTGATCGTTCATCACGTCGTCGAACTTCAGTACGTTCTTGCGCATGTCAAAGTTGCGACCTTCGACCTTGGACTGCGCACGTTCCAGAGACTTGTTCACCCAGGGGTGCACAATCGCCTCACCTTCTTTCATGCCCAGTGTGGTCAGAACTTTGTCGAGACGTTCCGAGCCGAAAATACGCATCAGATCATCTTCAAGGCTAAGGTAGAAAACAGTGCGGCCCGGGTCACCCTGACGACCGGAACGGCCGCGCAGCTGATTGTCGATGCGGCGGCTCTCATGGCGTTCGGAGGCCATCACATACAGGCCACCCGCTTCAAGCACCTTCTGCTTTTCTTCGGCATGGCGTGCTTCTTCGGCTGCGCGCAGCTCGGTTGGGTCGGCTTCGGGGTTTTCCGCCAACGCCTGAAGCACTTTCATTTCGACATTGCCTCCCAGCTGAATGTCAGTGCCGCGACCGGCCATGTTGGTAGCGATGGTCACCGCGCTATAACGGCCCGCATCGGCGACGATCTGGGCCTCTTGTTCGTGCTGGCGGGCGTTCAGAACGTTGTGCTCAATACCTTCCTTGGTCAGCAGCTGGCTCAGCAACTCGGATTTCTCAATCGATGTTGTGCCCAAAAGAACAGGCTGGCCCTTTTCGGTGGCCTTCTTGGTTTCTTGGATCATCGCGTCGTACTTCTCGCCACCGGTACGATAAACCTGATCGTCTTCATCCAGGCGCGCGATGGGTTTGTTGGTCGGAACCTCTACCACGCCCAAACCGTAAATCTCGGAAAATTCCTCCGCTTCGGTCAGCGCGGTACCCGTCATTCCACCCAGCTTGTCATAAAGGCGGAAATAGTTCTGGAATGTCACGCTGGCCAGAGTCACGTTTTCGGGCTGAATTTGCACGTTTTCCTTGGCTTCGATGGCCTGATGCAAACCTTCGGACAAACGACGGCCCGGCATCATCCGGCCGGTGAATTCGTCGATCAGAACTACGTTGCCGTCCCGGACGATGTAATCCTTATCGCGCTGGAACAGCTTGTGCGCCCGCAGACCCTGATTGACATGGTGCACCACAGTGGTGCTTTCGGGATCGTAAAGAGAATGCCCTTCGGGGATCAGCTCCGCCTCTAGCAACTGGCTTTCCAGAAACTCGTTGCCTTCATCTGTGAAGGTCACGTTCCGGGACTTTTCGTCCAGTGTGAAGTGATCATCGCTCAGCGACGGGATCAGCGCATCAATGGCGGTGTATAGATCCGAGCGGTCCTCGGACGGGCCCGAGATGATCAGAGGGGTTCGCGCTTCATCGATCAGGATCGAATCCACCTCATCCACGATCGCGAAATTATGGTGCTTCTGGTACACCTGATCCAAATCTGCCTTCATGTTATCGCGCAGATAGTCAAAACCCAGCTCGTTATTGGTGGCATAAGTGATGTCGCAGGAATAGGCTGCCAGCTTCTCGGCATCGGGCTGGCCTGACCATATCACGCCAGTTGTCATGCCAACGGCGGCAAACACCTTGCCCATCCATTCTGAATCGCGCTTGGCCAGATATTCGTTCACCGTGACGACGTGTACGCCCTTGCCGGTCAGTGCGTTCAGATACGCAGGCAGGGTCGCAACCAGCGTCTTGCCCTCACCGGTTTTCATTTCCGAGATATTGCCCTGATGCAGAAACGCACCGCCCATCAGCTGCACGTCAAAAGCACGCAGGCCCAGCGCGCGCTTGGCGCCCTCGCGGACATTGGCAAAGGCCTCAGGCAGCAGGTCGTCCAGGCTTTCGCCGTCCAGTGCACGCTTGCGCAGTTCGGCGGTCTTCTCGATCAGACCCTCATCCGACAGCTTTTCGAACTCTGGCTCCAGCGCGTTGATCTGTTCGACCAGCGGGCGGGTCGCCTTGATCTTGCGGTCGTTCGGTGTTCCGAACACCTTTTTGGCGAGCGTTCCGAGTCCCAGCATGTTCACTCCAGCGGATCTTTTCTTGTCTTGGTTGCGACAGGCTTGCCCACCTTGCGCGCAACCCATAGATAGCTGGGATGAAAGATGGTCCTGTCAAAGGCTTCAAGGCGATGTAAGCGGCAGGTTCTGAAGTGTCAACGCCACGCCCCGTCGCGGCCAGAATATAGGATGATTCCATGCCCAAAGGCCTCACTTTTCTTCCATCGCTGGCCTTGGCGGCTGTGATGGCGCTGCCGCTGTCTGCAGAAACCAAGCCTGACGCCAGCACCGTCGTTGCCCGGGTCAACGGGGATGAGATCACATTGGGTCACGTCATTGCCACCGCGTCGACATTGCCGCCGCAATACCAGCAGGCTGAAGACGATGTGCTGTTTGACTTCATTCTCGAACAGCTCATTCAGCAGCAACTGCTTGGTCAGGAGCAAGATGGCTTGTCCAAGCTCCATGCTCTGACGCTGGAAAACGAAACCCGTTCCTTGCACGCAGTGCAAACGGTTGATGCCTTGACGGATGCGGTCGCGACAGATGAGGCGGTTCAGGCGGCATATGATGCGCAATTTGCCGAATTTGATGGCGAAGACGAATACGACGCCAGCCACATTCTGGTCGAAACCGAAGACGAAGCCAAAGCCATCAAGGCGCAATTGGATGATGGTGCAGATTTTGCCGAGTTGGCGCGCGAGAAGTCGACTGGTCCGTCTGGACCAAGTGGTGGTGCATTGGGTTGGTTTGGCAAGGGCCAGATGGTACCAGAATTCGAGGCGGCCGTGCTTGAGCTTGAAAAGGGTCAGGTCTCGGACCCGGTTCAAACGCAGTTTGGCTGGCATCTTGTTGTCTTGAATGACACGCGCAAAACCCAAGCCCCTGAACTGGACGCCGTGCGGGAGGAATTGGTTCAAACCATCCAGCAAGAGGCGATTCAGGCGCGCATCGACGAATTGACGCAACAAGCGCAGATCGAACGCCCTGCACTTGAAGGGGTCGGGCCGGAAGTCCTGCGCCAACTGGACCTGATTCAGGAGTAACCCCCTTGGCCACGATCACTAAGGTGTCGCCGCTGGCGCCAGCGGCCTTCCCGGATTTGCCCGCCATTGACGGGGTACGTTTTGCCACGGTTGAGGCGGGCGTGCGTTATCAGGGGCGCACGGATGTCATGCTGGCGGTTCTGGACCCCGGCACTTCGGTGGCCGGGGTGTTTACTCGGTCGGCCACCCGCGCCGCGCCTGTGCTGGATTGTCAGGAAAAGATCGGCGGGCCCAATGACGGGCCCGCAGCGATATTGGTCAATTCCGGCAACGCCAACGCTTTTACTGGTCACTACGGCCAGACCTCGGTCTCCGAAGTGACTCAGGCCGTGTCCACCGCGACCGGCGTCGCCGTCGAACGGGTTTTCACTTCGTCTACGGGCGTGATTGGCGAACCGTTGCCACATGAGCGGATCGTATCGCAGCTAGAGACGTTGAAGTCCGGGCTCAGCAGGCATGCAGTGGAAGACGCCGCGCGGGCCATCATGACAACTGACACCTTCCCGAAAGGGGCTAGCGCTCAGGTCGAGATTGACGGCAAAACAGTCTCTATTGCGGGGATTGCCAAAGGGTCCGGCATGATCGCGCCTGATATGGCGACGATGTTGGTCTACATCTTCACCGACGCTCAAGTCGAACAATCGGCGTTGCAGCAGTTGCTGGGCGCCCAGACGGGCCGGACATTCAACTGCATTACTGTGGACAGCGACACCTCGACCTCTGACACCCTGTTACTATGTGCAACAGGCGCGTCCGGAGTGGATGCAACTGGCAACGGGTCATTCGCCAATGCACTGGAATCCGTCATGCTGGATCTCGCACAGCAAGTGGTGCGTGACGGCGAAGGTGCTACGAAATTCGTGGAAATTCGTGTGACTGGGGCGGCCTCGGATGCCGACGCCAAAGTACACGGGCTGGCCATCGCCAACTCTCCGTTGGTGAAAACCGCCATTGCGGGCGAGGATCCGAACTGGGGCCGCGTCGTCATGGCCATCGGCAAATCGGGTGCTGCGGCAGATCGTGACCTGCTTAGCATTTCCTTTGGCGATATTCTGGTGGCCGAAAAAGGCTGGGTCAGCCCGGACTACCGCGAAGAGGACGCCGCCACCTACATGAAAGATCAGGATCTGGTGATTGCCGTTGATCTGGGTTTGGGCGACGGGAAATCGACCGTTTGGACCTGCGACCTGACCCACGGCTATATCGAGATCAACGCGGATTATCGCTCGTGAAAACCATATTAGTGTCTGCCGTCGCCCTGATCGATATCGAGGGCCGCGTGCTGCTGGCGCAACGGCCCGGGGGTAAGTCCATGGCCGGCCTGTGGGAGTTTCCGGGCGGTAAGATCGAACCCGGCGAAACCCCCGAGGCCGCCTTGATCCGTGAGCTACAGGAAGAGCTGGGTATTGATACCTGGGCATCGTGCCTCGCCCCGCTGACCTTCGCCAGCCACAGCTACGACGATTTCCACCTGCTAATGCCGCTGTTTGCTTGCCGCAAATGGGACGGCATCCCGCAGTCAAAAGAAGGGCAATCCCTGAAATGGGTCCGTGCCAATGAGCTGCGCAGTTACCCCATGCCCGCGGCGGATGTTCCGCTGATCCCCATCCTGCGCGACTGGCTATGATCGTCCGAATTTTTGGGGCTTTGCGGCGTCTTCTGAATGAAGTTATGCCGCTCGCCAGGCAGTCATGGCCCTAGCGAACCACTCGAATCCGAGAGCCCGACCGACCGGGGAGAGGGACAAAGCGGGCCTTCGCTACCTTTGCACGAAGGTCCGCTCATGAATATCCGCGCTGAAACCAACTTCCGCTGTGTTGCGCTCAGCCCATACTCCAAAAAGACCCGACGCTTGGCCGGGTCAGTTGCTGACGACGGGGATCGTCAATCCGTAATGTGGTAGTTGAAGGTATTCTCAACTGCGCCTTATTCAGCTTGCTGGGACTTGCGTTTGGAGAAGCTTGAAAAAAGTCGACCGTCAGTTACCGCAAAGCCCAAAGCAATGATGGCGAATCCAATCCACGCATTCGGCTCCAATTTTTCGCCCAGGAATGTAACGCCAAGGCCGATAGCGAATGGTGGGATCAGTAGCGTAACCAAAAGAAGATTGGCAGCACCGGTGCGTGCAAGGATTGCAAAATAAAGAACATAAGCCAGCGCTGTTGATAGTGCTGCCATCCCGAGCAAAGCGGCCCAAACACCAACGGATAGAGCAAAGTTGGGCGGGCCATCCAGCATGAGAACGATTGGGATCATAAGCACTGTACTGCCGATCAGCATGCCAAGTGCATTCACAAGTGGCGGTTGGTCTGAAAGGGCAGTTCTGCCCCAGACACCGGCAAGAGCATAAGAGAGTGTCGCACCAAGAATTGCCAACTGAGCTAGATTGCTCGGATTGAACTCGGTCAATGCACTTGGCCCCATAATGAAGGCCACCCCTAAAATACCCAGCGCGGCACCGGCTATTTTCTTCGGTGTCAGCGGCTCGTCCTTAAGAAGCACGCCTGCTACGACTGCTGCGAACATCGCTGTCGTTGCATTAAGAATTGAAGCCAGCCCGCTGTCGATTTGCGTTTGCCCCCAGAAGATCAACGAAAACGGGATGGCATTGTTGAGCGCTCCCATTACGAGGTAAGCGCCCCATACCCGGGGGGTGCGTGGAATACTCAATCCTTTGAACAAGACGATGAGTACTAGAATAGGAACCGCCCAAATAACCCTGTGCAATGTAATCGTCAGTGGCGGCACCTCGGATAGTGCAATCTCACCGAAGAAGAACGACCCGCCCCAAACAGCAGCGAGCAGAAGCAGCATGACACTGGCTCTCAAATCCATCTCTTGTATGGGTTGCTTTGTCATATCTTGCTTTTCCGTTGCTATCGTTTCACCTAACGGAATAGCTTGGGCGACCTGGGCACCGCGACCCGTTTCTTGCGGAAAGACGCTGGCTAACCCACCGTTCATTCGAGCGCATCGGTGGGACACTTCTGGGTGAGAGCAATGCCGGCTCCCCGGACCAGATATTCACCGTACCGCAGAAACTTGGTTGGTATGAGCTCGAAGCGGCCGTTTGATAGACCCGACCAATTCAGAGCGACGCTATCAGCTCCAAATGCCGCTGCGTATACGCTTGCCTCGCCTCTACCGGTGGGCGCAGTCTGATCTGAAGCCCGTCCATAACTGCTTTGTCTGGGCGACCAAAGAACTTGCTGGCCTCTGTCTCAGAGAATCCAGCGATTTGCGTCGCCTCCATCCAGGCGCTGATCTTGTCGGCTTTTTTGATTTGGCGTTTCACCGTGGCGGGAACAGCGGCGGGTAGGCCAAACCTGATATGAATGGCCGCCGCCAGCCGGTCATCCAACGCTCCGTACCCCGGACCCACGGCGGATTTCACCGGAGAGATCATATCGCCGATCACATATTCCGGCGCGTCGTGTAACAAGGCCGCGAGCCGCCATTTTATCGAGGTTTTGGGTGCAATCCGGCCAAAAAGCTCTTCGACCAGCAAGGAGTGCTCGGCCACGGAATAGGCAAAGTCCCCCTGTGTTTGCCCGTTCCAGCGGGCGACAAAAGCCAGCCCGTGGGCGATATCTTCGATCTCAATATCCACCGGGGTTGGGTCCAGCAGGTCCAGCCTGCGGCCTGACAGCATCCTCTGCCACGCTCTGGGTTGTGTTGCCATTATGCCATGCCTTGTGAAGTCGGACACATTAAATACGCCCTTTTGTGGTAGGATGTACCTGTCTGGATCACTTGCTGCCAACTTTTTCTTGAGCATTCGTGCTTTGAAACGGCGCGATACGAT
Organism: uncultured Ruegeria sp.; assembly: GCF_947504215.1. GTDB lineage: Bacteria > Pseudomonadota > Alphaproteobacteria > Rhodobacterales > Rhodobacteraceae > Ruegeria. Next base: position 190,558 of record NZ_CANNGO010000008.1, read on the forward strand.
CCCGATATTATGGACTGAGGGGGGTGCATACTCCTCCCAGTGTGTGCCCCTCTCGAAACGAAACTCGTATCGAAAGGAGCTTGTCATGTTCAAGCGTTTGTTTGCAATTGCCCTGACATTTGGAATGGCCGCTACGGCCCCGCCCGCCTTTGCCCAGAATTGTGCAGAGCGCGAGCATGTGATTACCAAGCTGCAGGACAGCTACGCGGAAGAACTGGTCTTTGGCGGTTTGCAGAAATCACGTGGCGCACAATCGGTCATGGAGGTTTGGACCTCGAAGGAAACGGGAAGTTACACCGTTCTGGTGACCCACGCGAACGGCCTGAGCTGTATTGTTGCCGTTGGCACGGATTTTTTTGAAGCGATCCCCAAGATCAAGGCTGAGGGGACACCCAGCTAAATTTAACGGCACCATCGCTCGTTTCCAGCCTACCACGTTGCCACCTGCCCCAAGGAGTGCTAGGGGCAGCCCGGACAATTATTTACCGGAGTGGAGAACCTGATGGCCGGGGACTATATCGTTAAGGACATTTCGCTGGCCGAGTTCGGCCGCAAGGAACTGGATATTGCCGAAACAGAGATGCCGGGCCTGATGTCCCTGCGCGCAGAATACGGTGAAAGTAAACCGTTGAAAGGCGCGCGCATCGTTGGTTCGTTGCATATGACTATCCAGACAGCCGTTCTGATCGAAACGCTGGTTGCGCTGGGCGCGGATGTGCGCTGGGCGTCTTGCAACATCTTCTCTACCCAGGACCACGCGGCAGCGGCGATTGCAGCGGCAGGTGTGCCGGTCTTTGCGATCAAGGGTCAGACGCTGGAAGAGCATTGGGATTACCTGGACAAATCCTTCCTGTTCGAAGACGGCCCCAACATGATCCTGGACGATGGCGGCGATGCGACGCTGTACATCCTTCTGGGTGCGCGTGCCGAAGCGGGTGAAGACATCATCCCGGTTCCGGGTTCGGAAGAAGAAGAAGCCATCAAAAAGCAGATCGCCAAACGCATGGCGGCCTCGCCTGGCTGGTTCACCAAGATGCGCGGTCAGATCCAAGGTGTCTCCGAAGAAACCACCACCGGTGTGAATCGCCTGTACCAGCTGGTCAAAGAAGGCCAGCTGCCGTTCCCGGCAATCAACGTGAACGATTCGGTCACCAAGTCGAAATTCGACAACAAATACGGCTGTAAGGAGTCGCTGGTCGACGGCATCCGCCGCGCCACCGACACTATGATGGCCGGTAAGGTCGCCGTGGTTTGTGGTTATGGGGATGTGGGCAAAGGATCGGCCGCTTCGCTGCGTGGCGCGGGTGCGCGTGTGAAAGTGACCGAAGTTGACCCGATCTGCGCGCTTCAGGCTGCTATGGATGGGTTCGAAGTTGTGATTCTGGAAGACGAAGTCGCAAGCGCTGACATCTTCATCACCACCACAGGCAACAAGGACGTGATCCGCATCGAGCATATGCGCGAGATGAAGGACATGGCCATCGTTGGCAACATTGGTCACTTCGACAATGAAATTCAGGTGGCCAACCTGAAAAACCACAAATGGACCAATATCAAAGAACAGGTCGACATGATCGAGATGCCTTCGGGCAACCGCATGATCCTGTTGTCCGAAGGCCGCTTGTTGAACCTCGGCAATGCCACAGGCCACCCGTCCTTTGTGATGTCGGCCTCCTTCACCAACCAGGTTCTGGCTCAGATCGAGCTGTTCACCAAGGGTGATGAGTACAATAACGACGTCTACATCCTGCCCAAGCATCTGGACGAGAAGGTCGCACGTCTGCATCTGGACCGCATCGGCGTGAAACTGACCCAGATGGACAGCGAGCAAGCCGCTTATATCGGCGTGAAGCCCGAAGGGCCCTACAAGCCCGAGCATTATCGTTACTGATTACTTGGCAAATCATGTTTGAGACGGCGGCCAGATTGGCCGCCGTTTTTCTTGGGATATCAGCGCAGGGGTGGGATGAAATCTCCGCGACCTTGAGGCGTAAAATCCAGAATGTTCCAAAGCGGCCATGCGGCATCTACATGACGCGGGTGCCAGTCGCTGGGTTGAAAAAACAACTCAGAGCTCCAAAAGTGATGGATGCCGTACTTATCCCGTTGAAAAACGTTCAAGATCGGAAGTTGGCTTCCGTCTTCCGCCTCGGCCAGGTAGTCGCGCTGATAATCTGTTCCGAGCGCAGAAAAAAGAGGCAGCTCTGTCCAGCCCATCTGGGTTTTGAGATTGGTCAGCTTCTCGGGCGCGCTTTCTGCGACAACCGCAAAGGCGATTTTTCTTGAAAGATGCGCAATCTGGCCGTTCAACCCGTCCAGAAAGGCTGAACACATGGGGCAGGGCGATTCTGCCTGCGACCCGTACATCAGTGAGTAGATAGCCAGCGTATCGTGTGATCCGAACAGAGATGACATCGATGCCGCACCTCCCTGCAGAGTGCGAAACTCATAGTCGCGTGGAACCCTACCGCCTTTGGGTAGATCACGCCGCAGGTTGGCGACGTTTTCGATCTGTGCCCTCAGATCTGCTTCGGCTGCAAGCAGGCTGTTGCGAGCGGTCCTATATTCGGGACTTTCATTTGGCAGGGAAACGGTCATAATCCTCTCCTGATTTTATAATTTAACATTTAAGTTAATTAATAACATGTCAAAAATCAACCTAGGTTCCGGCTAGGCTTTGCTTACGGGGAATGACGGAAATTTTTCCCTTTGTCTGAAGATCTCTTCTGTTTAACCTGCTGGCACCTTTTCAGGAATTTCAAAAACGCAGCCAAGACTGCAAACAGGGAGAGTGATTTATGGGTAAACGCGACGAACTTATCGCCAAATATGCTGAAGATTTGAAAAACAAATGTGGCATGACCGCGGATATGGACCTGCTGACCAAGGTTACAATCGGATGCGGTCCGGCCATCTACAATGCAGACGCGGCGACCGTCGCGGCGAGCCAGGAGTCGGAGCTGGAAACCGTCAAAAACAACTTCCTTATCAAAAAACTGGGGCTGTCCGATGGGCCCGAACTTATGGCAGCGATCAAAAAAGCCATGGAAACCTATGGCATGTCAGAGCGCAACAAGTATCGCGCCGTCGTTTACTACATGCTGATCAAGCATTTCGGCAAAGAGTCGGTCTACGGTTAATCCCGTTTCAACCCTAAGGAAGCACCCGTCGGTCGCCGGCGGGTGTTTTGTATTTTAGCTTTAGTTTAAGCACTTGCAGTTTGAACGAGGCACAGTGAACCGGGTAAGGTCAGGTTGTGACCAGGACGGTCAGAACCAGCATATTCTATACACGTGTGGTGAGTAGGGAGCACGTGGGGTAGGGAAGGTTCTGCGTCGTCAGGGCCTTCCCTTTTTCAATCCGCCTGTGTTTGCCCAATCCCACAGACAATCACCCATTCTGCGTCGCTGACAGGTTGAACGGACAGGCGCGAGTTTCTGACCAAAACCATTTCAGACAAACGCTCATCTGCTTTGATCTGATCCAGCGTCACGGCAGCTGTGAAAGGGCGTATGGCTTTGATGTCCACGCATTCCCAACGTTCGTCATCTGTGGTGCTGTCTGGATGGGCTTCGGCACAAACCTCGACAATTCCGACGATCGCTTTGTCTTTCTGGGAATGGTAGAAAAACCCCCGGTCCCCTACGTTCATCTGGCGCATGAAATTGCGCGCCTGATAGTTGCGCACGCCGTCCCATTCCTCGCCGACGTCGCCTTTGGCAACTTGCTGATCCCAGCTCCAGGTCGAAGGTTCGGATTTGAACAACCAATACGCCATTAGCCAACCACCTTCTTCCACGCAATCAGTTCGACCGAGTCAAACAAGCCAGCCTTGGCGTATGGGTCATTGTCCGCCCAGAGTTGCGCTGCGGCCAGATCATCCACATCAAGAACAATCAGCGAGCCGATCATTGCATCACCATCCAGCAGGGGACCAGCTTGCGCAACGACTCCGGTTTCTTCGATATAGGCCAGATGGGCAGACCGGTTGTCCAATCGGGTTTGCAGGGCGCCAGCCTTGTCGCGGGCGATCAGGGCGATCAGCATATTATTCCTCCTTGAGCGGGCGATTGAGCAGCGATTGAATCGCCTCGGTCACACTGTAGGCGCCACTGCTGAGTTCCGCCACTGTTGTGCTGATTGGCATATCCAGCCCTTCAGCGGCGGCAATGTCGGCCACAGCCCGCGCCGTCGCGACGCCTTCAACGGTGGTCGATGTATCAAATGTCTGTTTTTGCCCAAGGGACAGGCCATACCGGTAGTTGCGCGACAGGTCGGATGAGCAGGTCAGCACAAGATCACCCAGCCCTGACAACCCCATCAGTGTTTCTGGCTGACCGCCGCGCAGGGCAGCAAAGCGCTGCATTTCGGCAAAGCCACGGGTGATAAGCGCTGCACGGGCGCTGTCGCCAAGGCCCGCACCAATGCTCGCACCGCAGCCTATCGCCATCACATTCTTCAACGCGCCACCCAGCTCTGCCCCAACGGTATCGGTGGTGCGGTAAAGGCGCAGATTGGCGGTGGTGAGTTCGTTTTGCAGGGCGTGCCCCAGTCCGGCTTCGGAGCATGCAAGCGTAAGGGCCGTCGGAAGACCCCGGGCAATATCATCAGCAAAGCTTGGGCCGGTCAACAAAGCAGGTCGCGCGCCAGGTATTGTCTGCGCTATGACCGAAACCGGCCCCATTCCCGATGCCAGTTCAATGCCCTTGCAACACGCGACCAGCGTTTTGCCCCCCAACGTGGACGCATATCGAGTCAGAACCGCGCGAAGCTGCTGCATCGGAACAGCCAAAAGCAGGACATCGCCTTGCGCCGCGTGATCGATATCAGACGTGGCGTTGATTTCGGTGGGCAAGGCAACACCGGGAAGGCGGGTGTTTTCGCGCGCCTCCTGCATGCGCCTGGTCTGCTCGGCGTCACGAGACCACAGTGTAACCGGCCCTTTATGGGCCAGTGAGATGGCTAAAGCCGTGCCAAACGCGCCTGCACCCAGGATCGATACGCTCATGCCTTAGCGCCCTTTTTGCCGCTGCCCAGCATGGCAGGGCTGGATTGGTCCAGCGGCCAGCGCGGTCGGGCCATCAGATCCAACCCATCGCTGGCACCGCCGCGAAACCGCTCAAGACCCGCATAGGCGATCATCGCTGCGTTGTCGGTGCACAAGGCAAGTGGCGGCGCGGTGAAGTGTGCGCCAAACTCAGCACAAACCGTCTCTAACACGGTTCGTATGGCTGAGTTTGCAGCGACCCCTCCTGCGACGGCGACGACCGGGTCATCCGGATCTTGTTGAAGATAAAGGGCGATAGCCCGGCGGGTTTTTTCGGCCAGCGTGTCGACAACAGCTTGTTGAAACCCAGCGCACAGATCGGCCCGATCCTGTCGGGTCAACCCGCCCTTTTCGGCGACAATCTGATCCCGTGTCCGCATCAGCGCGGTTTTGAGACCGGAAAATGACAGATCACATCCTGGGCGATCCAGTAGTGGGCGCGGAAATCGGAACCGCTTGGGATCGCCCAACTTCGCCTCAGCTTCGACGGAAGGTCCGCCGGGTTGCAGCAGACCCAGAAGGCGCGCGGTTTTGTCGAAGGCTTCACCGGGCGCATCGTCAATCGTCCCACCCAATCGGGTGAAGTCTTCGGAGCTGTGCGCAATCAGGTATTGGCAGTGCCCGCCAGAGACGAGCAACATCAGATAAGGAAAGGCGATTCCGTCGGTCAGACGCGGCGTCAGCGCGTGCCCAGCCAGATGATTGACGCCGATCAGCGGCAGTCCGGTCGCTGCGCTCAGCCCCTTTGCGCACATCACACCGGAAATGACCCCGCCGATCAGCCCCGGCCCGGCGGTCACGGCTATGGCATCGATGTCGCTGAGGGCCATGTCAGCCTTTTCCAGCGCCTGTACCACACAGACATCTAGCTTTTCCGCATGCGCCCGCGCTGCGATTTCGGGAACGACACCGCCAAATGCGCTGTGCAACTCGGTCTGACCATGAACGATCGAGGACAGAATCTCGGCCTGCGCTCCCTCGGTTTGGCGCACGATTGCGGCCGCTGTGTCATCGCAGCTGCTCTCCAATCCAAGGACGGTAAGTGTTTGCACCATAGGCCTGATCCGTTGCATCATGGTTGCCAAGCGGGGTAACACCCTGCGCGGACGCAAACAATCCTCAAGGCCGAAGGCGCCGCCCATTGTATTTGTTGATGACCCGCCCTCGCGCCGCCTCGGAAAGGTTTGTCGCGCACCTGCCGACCCGCACCAGATCACGGGTTACGGTCATCCATTCGCCCTTGCTGGACATCAGACCGTTGGCCACGCAGGTGGTGATACACGGTATGCGAGGCTTGATATTCTCATCAGCCAATGGCGTGAACGCGGCGGTCTCGCTGGGTGTCACCCGCGATCTGCCTGCATATTGCGTCGGGTCGACCACCACAGACACCGCCAACAGGGCCGGCTGGCAGGCGCATATGGCTGGTGGAACGGCGGAAGAGCTGGTGGCGGCGTTATTACAAATCAGACCGAATAGCCCGTTGTTACATCTGCGCGGCGAACACAGCCGCGGCAATGTCGCTGAAAGACTGACTGAGCTGGGCGTAACCACGCTGGAGCAGCCGATCTATCAACAGCGTCTATTGCCCTTGACCGATGAAGCCCTTGGTGCCGCGGCAGGGGAAAATACTGTTATCGCGCCGATTTTCTCGCCCCGCACCGCGCGACAATTTGCCGACGTTTGGGACGGACCAGCCCCATTGCTGCTCGCCGCTATTAGCGAAGCAACGGCTGAACCCCTTAAAAACTTAGGATATGAGCGACTGAAGGTTACGAAAGAGCCGACACCCAAGAAAATGCGTAAAGCCGTCAAAAAGCTTGTGAAACATGCGATGCGGGTTGAGGGTGAGCCGGGTGCGGACTAACTTGGCACAGTCTTCAGTTTTGGTGATTTTGGATTCGATAAGGGGAATTTGACGGTGGCTGCTAAGAAAAAAACCGATCAGGAGCCGGTGGAAGAGCCTAAATCGGATGTTGTGGCCGAGAATACGGATGCCGAATCCAACGTTGAACCCGAAGATACAAGTCTTGACCCGGCTGACGCCGAGCAAGAGCTGACTTCCGAAGCCGAAGCCGAAGCCGAAGCCGAAGCCGAAGCCGAAGCCGAAGCCGAAGCCGAAGCCGAAGCCGAAGCCGAA
>NZ_CANNGO010000009.1 GCF_947504215.1 uncultured Ruegeria sp.
GCAATCAGTTCGATCTCATCACGCTGGCGACCCAGCTCGGACGTGATCGAGCCATAAAGCTCAGGGTCACGATCAGACAGGGACTGGGTGAAAAAACCGTCATTTCGATGGGGGGCATTCACGTCGAATCTCCTTCGTACAGGTCAACCGGTCCAGCCGAGACCGGCTGAAATGGCGTTCATGGATTGCAACAGTGGAACCGGAACCGTTCCAGCCTGAGGCTCATCACGGGCTTGGCGCAGTAAATCGACCTGCAGCGTGTGAATGCGGGTCAGTTCAGCCCGCTTGCGATCGAACCGTTCGCACAAACGTGGAAAGCGGTGCCCTATGGCCTGACCACCGGTCAGAAACTGCACTGCGGTGGAGGCATTGGTGTATTCTGTAGCAATGATCCCGAAAATCCGGGTGCGAATATCGGCATCCTGCACCAGACCCGCATATTGTTCAGCAAGGTCGAGATCGGTTTGATACAGCGATTTTTCCATTTCATCGACAGCAAGGCGGAACAGGCGCGAGTGCTGAAACAGATCTTGCAACACCTCGTCGCCGCGCGCGCCGCGAAACTTGCGAAAGCTGGCCATAGCAGAGCCGAACCCATACCAACCAGTGATCAAGTGCCGGTTTTGCGACCATGCAAAGACCCATGGAATGGCGCGCAGGTCATCCAGACTAGCCGCCCCGAACCGGCGGGTCGGACGCGATCCGATTTTCAGCCTGGCCAGTTCTTCGACCGGGCTGGCCTGCTGGAAATAATCCAGAAACCCTGGCATTTGCAGCAGTGAGATATAGGCCGTTTGCGATAGTTCGGACAACGCATCCAGCGCGTCATCGAATTCTGGCCGCAGCAGGGGTTCGTTCTGGTCGGCCGTGTGGCGCAGCGTGCTGGACAGCAACAACTCCAGATGCGCAGCTGCCGTTCCGCGATTGGCATATTTGGTCGACACGACTTCGCCCTGTTCAGTGACCCGCAAACGTCCCGAAATGGTTCCGTTGGGCTGCGCGGCGATGGCGCGTCCGGTGGGTGCGCCACCACGGCTGACCGAACCGCCACGCCCATGAAAAAACGCGGCCCGAAAGCCCTGCGACGCCAGCGCGGCGACAATCCGGCGTTGCGCGCGCTCCAGCTCCCATGTCGAGCAGAAATAGCCACCATCTTTGCCGCTGTCGGAATAGCCCAGCATCACCTCGATCACGTTGCCACCGGTTTTGAGGCTGCGGCGGGCAAGGGGCACATTCAGAACATCCAGCAGGATCGACGGGGCGTTGCGCAGGTCGGCGATTGTTTCAAAAAGAGGAACCACAGAAATATCAAGCGTTTCCGACCCAAACCCCGCATAGCGGGCCAACAGATAGACCCCCAGAATATCGTCGGCAGAGCGGGTCATCGACAGGATGAAAGGCCCCACCGCATTTGGATCGGGTCCCGTCCGAACTGAATGCACGAGGGCCAGCAGGGCCAGTAATTCCTGCGCCTGATCGCTCAATCCGTCCCGTTCGTGGTATTGCAGATTTTGATCCGCCAATTCGGCGCGCAGGCGGGCGGACCATTCGGGTGACCCATATTCAGGGGCGGTTCCGGACATAGACCAGATCTCGGCCAAAACGCTGGTTGTGACGGTTGAATTCTGGCGGATATCCAGCGTTGCAGTGCGGAAGCCAAAAACCGCTGCCGCGCGGCACAGTGGCCGGACGTGCCTGCGGGCCAGAATAGCTGCGTCGACGGCGCAAAGTGCGGCATCAAGCGCATCGAGGTCACTGATGAATTGCGAGATGTGGTCATACATCCCGTCTGTTAATTTCTGGCGAATAGCGCTGAGGGCTTGTCTGAATGGTTCGTTGGGGTTTCGAGTGCTGTTCGGCACACAGTCAATGATTGTTTGCAGTCTTGCAGCGTGGGGCTGAGGTAAGGGTAGGATCAGGGCACTGATGCTGAGCCTGCTGGCCGCCTGATCAAGGGCCTGACCATAAAGATCGACCGCAGTCTCTTGTCCGCGTTGTAAGGCAAGCGCCGTCATGTCAGTGGTCACATTCGGATTGCCATCGCGATCTCCGCCAATCCAGCTATGAAAGCGGATTTTGGGGGTCGCATCCACGGTCTGGCCCAGAACGTGCAGGCAGGCCTGATCGAACCGGTCCATGACCTGCGGCACTGCGTCAAAGATTGCGTCGCGGAAGAACTGCAATCCCCACTCGATCTCATCCCGCAGGCTGGGGCGGGACAGGCGTAACTCGCCGGTCAACCACAGCAGATCGATCTCACCTTCGAGATCGTTCAGCAGCCCGGCGCGTTCTGTCGGCGTCCAGCGCTGCGTTTCAAGGCTGACGAGGACGCGGTAGATGCGGCGGTGAATCTCCAGAACGGTAACGCGCTTTGCCTCGGTCGGGTGTGCCGTCAGCGTGGGACCAGCCAAAAGCCTGCTTGCCAACTTTTCGGTTTGCTCGGCGGTCGGGCACACATCAGACAATGCCTGGGCAAACCCACCTTCGACCGCATCAGCGCCATCGTTGGTTTCGGTCAGGCGACGGTTTCGCACATCTGCGTTTTCGTCGATGAGGCGCAGAAGCTGAAACCAGATGGACAGGGCTTGCAGATATGGTGTTGCCGCCGGGCCTGTTGGGATGGGTGCCAGTGTCGTGGCCTCGGCCCAGATGGCCACATGCGGGGCCCGCTTCAGCAGGATGTTCCGCCATAGCATCCGCAATTCGATCCGCAGCCCTTCGGCATAGGTCGAAGAGTCGTGCGAAGGCCGAGTTTCCTGAGCCAAAGCTTGCATCAGATCACCCGGTCACGTGGGGGGCGGCCCTGAAAGAAATCATCCAGATTATCCAGGACACGGAAACCCATCGCCTCTCGGGCTTCGCGGGTTGCGGAGCCGAGATGCGGTAGCATCACCAGGTTGTCGCATTGCAGCAGGTCCGGGCTGATCCGTGGCTCTCCATCAAACACATCCAGTGCGGCACCGCCGATCACGTCAAACATCAGCGCCTGGATCAAAGCAAACTCGTCCACGACCTCGCCGCGTGCGGTATTGATCAGGTAAGCATCCTGCTTCATCAGGTCCAACCGACGTGAGTTGATCAGGTGTCGGTTTGTTGCCCCACCCGGGCAGTGCAGCGAGACGAAATCGCATTGCGGCAACAGCTCATCCACGGTGTCGATTTGCGTGGCGTTACAGCGCCGCAAGACCTCTGGCGATACACGGCTGCGGTTCTGAACTAGGATTTTCATGCCAAACCCGTGATGGGCGCGCCGTGCCATTTCCTGACCGATGCGGCCAAACCCAATAATGCCAAGCGTCTTGCCTGACACTTTGGTGCCAACAAGGTGCGTCGGTCGCCAGCCGGACCATCCACCTGCGCGCAGTTCACGTTCGCCTTCACCCGCGCGGCGGGCCACCATCAACAGCAAGGTCATTGCCAGATCGGCGGTGCATTCCGACAATACATCGGGCGTGTTGGTGACGGTCATCCCCAGATCCCGTGCCGATGGCTCGCAGATATGGCTGTAGCCGACGCCGTAATTGGCCAGGATCCTGGTCTGGGCAGCGGGCACATCCAAGGCTTCTGCGTTCAGCGTGTCAGTCACTGTGGGCAGCACCGCATCATAGCGTTTCAGCGCTTCGCGGATCTCGGCCGGGGACATGGGTTTGTCCCCGGTGTTCAAGACCGCATCATAGTTTTCGGCCAATTGCGCCTCGACGGCGGCGGGCCAACGACGGGTGACAAGAACCGAAGGTTTAACCATTATGCTGCCTTTCTCATGACGCGGGCGATGGTTTCGCCGATGACAGCCGGGTTTTCAGCCACCGTGACACCGGCAGCCGAGAGGATTTCGACCTTTTCCGAGGCGCTTTCGCCAAAGGCCGAGATGATCGCCCCTGCATGGCCCATTGTCCGGCCCTTCGGTGCGGTCAGACCTGCGACATAGGCGACGACGGGTTTTGAGACATGATCGCGAATGTATTCGGCCGCCTCGGCCTCTTGTGGCCCTCCGATCTCGCCGATCATGGCGATGACTTCCGTGTCGGCATCCCATTCAAACCGTTCGAGAATGTCGCGGAACGAGGACCCATTGATCGGATCGCCTCCGATCCCGACGCTGGTCGAGACACCGATGCCGCGCTCTTTCAGCTGCGCCGCAGCCTCATAGCCCAGCGTACCGGATCGGCCGATGATGCCGACATTGCCGGGCAGGTAGATGTGACCCGGCATAATACCCAGCAGGGCCTTGCCTGGGCTGATCGTTCCGGCACAGTTAGGGCCGGTCAGAACCATCCGCTTGTCCTTGGGATAGCGGTACATGTAGCGCTTGACCCGGATCATGTCCTGCGCCGGGATGCCGTCTGTGATGCAAACGCAATAGCGGATGCCTGCGTCTGCGGCCTCCATGATTGAATCCGCTGCAAACGGGGGCGGGACAAATACAAGACTCGCCTCCGCGCCGGTGGCCTCGACGGCCTGTTTGACGGTGTCAAAAACGGGCACGCCTTCGACGGTTTCGCCGCCTTTGCCGGGAACAACACCGCCAACAACATTGGTGCCATAGTCGATCATGTCCTTGGTGTGAAAACGCGCCATACGTCCGGTGATGCCCTGAACAATTACGCGTGTGTCGCGGTCGAGGAGAATGCTCATTACACGGCCCTCATCTTGGTGTTTTGAGTCAGATCGCTTTTCCAGGCGCCAACGGCGCGCTCGGCAGCTTCCATTAAGGTTGTGGCGCGGATGATCGGCAGGCCGGACTGGGCCAGAATTTTCTGACCTTCCTCTACATTCGTGCCTGCGAGACGCACGACCACTGGCAGATCAAGCTGCAGCTCTCGCAGCGCCTGAACAACGCCTTCGGCAACCCAGTCGCAGCGGTTGATACCTGCAAAAATGTTGACCAGAACCGCCTGCACATTGTTGTCCGACAGCACCAGGCGAAAGGCCTTGGCCACACGTTCGGGTGATGCGCCACCGCCGATATCCAGGAAGTTGGCGGGTTCACCTCCGGCCAGTTTGATTGTGTCCATCGTGGCCATCGCCAGACCGGCTCCGTTCACGATGCAGCCGATGTTGCCATCCAGCCCGACATAAGACAGGCCACGATCCGCCGCGCGGCTTTCGCGCGGGTCTTCTTGGCTTTTGTCGCGCAGCTCTGAAATCTGGGGGTGCCGGAACAACGCGTTGTCGTCAAAGCTCATCTTGGCGTCCAGAGCTAGTACGCGGTCGTCTCCCGTCACGACCAGCGGGTTGATTTCCACCATGGTCGCGTCCAGCTCGCTGAAAGCGGAATAGCAGCCCTGTAGGGTCCGGACCATTTGCTGAACCAGACGAGGCTCGAGCCCCAGGTTGAACGCAATCTCGCGTGCCTGGAATTCCTGCAAACCCACTGCAGGTTCCACGATGGACCGCACGATGCTGTCGGGGCGCTCAGCCGAGATATCCTCGATCTCCATCCCGCCTTCCGAGGACGCCACGATCATCACCCTCTGGCTGGAGCGATCCAGAACAAAGCCGAGATAGATCTCTCGGTCGATCGGTACGGCGGATTCGACGTAGACACGGTAGATGCCTTTGCCTTCCGGGCCCGTCTGATGGGTCACCAGCTTGCGGCCGAACATTTCATCACAGGCTTCGTGTATCTCGTTTTCGCTGTTGCACAGCTTGACGCCACCAGCTTTGCCGCGTCCGCCCGCATGGACCTGAGCTTTGACGATCCACTTGTCGCCTCCCAACTCCCGTGCGCGATACGCCGCCTGTTCCGGGCTGTAGGCCAGCGCACCAGATGGGACGGCGACACCAAAATTCGAAAGAACTTCTTTTGCCTGATACTCATGAATGTCCATCTGCATTCCTCCCGTTTATGCAGTGTAATTATGCGGCGATCGACGTGCCGTAGCGGCTTTGGAGCAGTGCATCGATGTCGTCGAAATCAACCTGGCCCCCCAGCTCATGCATGGCTTCGGCAAACAGGCGCACGATCTGGCTGATGGCTTGGCGATTCAGTTGATTGAGGATGCCAATCCGAACCTGAACCGGCGCGCTGAGCGTCGGCCAGATGCCAAAGCCACGGGCGCGGCAGTTCTGAACCAGTTCCATCTCGCGCCCGGCCAGTTCGGCGGGCAGGTTCAGCACCACCAGGCTAGGCATGTCCGACGTCACTTCGCATCCCAGCGCGGTCACTGCATCGCGCAGAACCTTTTCGTGTGTCCGGTACGAGGCTGACCGCTTTGACAACCCGTCCTGCAGCGTCAGGCGCAGAGATTCATGAAAGGCAGCGACCGCATAGCCCGAGTGGGTGCGGTGATAGGCGCCTTTTTCAACGTCCTGACCGTCGACGATACCCCAATGGCGGGCCTCGAAAATCGGGTTGTGGACATAGGTGTAAGCACCGGTTGATTTCAGGCTGTCGATATAGGCGTCGGTAAAGCTGACTGGCGCATAGGTCAGTGGCAGACAGCACAGACCTTTCTGCGGGCAAGACGCCCAACCAGCAATCCCCGGATAGTCGTCGATCCGGAAGTCTTCGACGCCCAGCGAGGAAACCGCATCGATCAGACCCATTGCGCCGTGACGTTCACACGCATCTGAAAAACCGCGCAGATCGTTGATGCGGCCCGAGCCGGTTTCCCAATGCGCCATGAAGGCCCATTTCGGTTTGTGTTCGGCTAATGCGGCTTCGACCGTTTCGCCAGTCACGGTCTGGCCATGCGGAACCTCGATCACCGTCACGCTCGCCGCCGGCGGATCCAGCGGGTTGGCCACGTGTTCCTGTGGTGTTGCGGCCTTGATCCTGAGGGTCAGCGCATCGATGCCTGAAAAGGTGCCGTTTGAGAAGGCAACAACCTTGTCGCCAGGCATGACCGCCGAGAACATGGTGTCCAGCCCGCTCCAGCCAGTGCCGGCAACCGCAAAGGTATATGTGTTAGACGTGCCCCAGATCTGCCGCAGCATGTGCTTGCATTCGATCATGCCGCGCAAGACGTCGCCTTGCATGTGATCGGCCATCCCGGCGCCGGAAAAGGCCTGCAGCACACGGGCGTCGGTGTTGCCCGGTCCTGGCCCTGCTGCCAGGGTCTCGGGGATTTCGAGCGGGGAAAAAATCTGGGCAGTCATTGATGATCCTCCTCAAGCGTCTGGGTGGCAATCCACGCCCAAACTTCGCGTTGAGGGTCAGAAAAGCGATGCTTGCGTCTTTGCGCAACGTAACTTACTACTGCTTTAGGGTATCTAATTGGGTGGTTAATAAACTACCCAATTGGGCAAGAATACCGATGTATACAGTAAATTGACCCACTCTTATGGGTAGTTTGTTTAAATTTTGGGCGTAAAAACAATGGCCGAGTCTTCGCAGCATCCGATTGACGTTATGTTGGCCGACAACAACCCTTTGGTTCTGTCGGCCATGTCGGAAATCTTTGAACGTGATCCGCGATTCTCTTTGATTGCCACTTCGGCAACGGCCGAAGGGTTCCTGGGTGCGGTGATGCGGGTCCCGGTTCAGGTCTGTGTGGTCGCCTGGACTCTTCCTGTTTTGGGGGCCGCCAAATTGATCGAGGTTCTGCGCGAACAGGAAAACGCGCCGCGATTTGTCGTCTACGGTGAAGCCGCCGGCGATGTTCCCAGATTGGCGATGCAGGCCGGGGCTGCCGGGTTTGCGCCGCGTTCAGGTGAGGTCGAAGGCCTGCTGGAAACATGTGCAGACGTGGCAGCTGGTAAAATGGTCTTTCCGTTCATCGACGTGCGCAAGATGCAACAGGATCCAATTCACAACCTGTCGCGAAAAGAACGCGAAATTCTCGAGGCTTTGGCCAAGGGTTTGTCAAACCGGGACCTGTCGAAAGACCTGCAGATTTCAACCAACACGGTGAAGTTCCACCTGTCCAATATCTATGAAAAGCTCTCGGTCAAGAACCGAGCTCAGGCAATTGCATATTACTATTCGTCCAAGACGCCTTTGGAGTAGTTGCGGCAGGCCGCAGGTTTTTTAGGAGGTTTTGCGGTCTGACCAGCTGCATCATCGATACGTCCCTCATGTTTCCAAGTTTATGCCAAAAGAAATGGCCCGCCAAAGAGGCGAGCCATTTGTTGGTGACACCTGATCTTAGTCGTAAAGGACGGCTGCGATCTTGGGATCGTCGATATTCGACGCATCGTAGTAGTAAAACCCCGTGTCGATCAGCGCCGGAACGTCTTCACCATTTACAGCTGAAATCGCCGCTTTAACGGTTTCATATCCGATGCCAACCGGGTTTTGTGTGATTGCACCTGCCATCAGGCCGCTTTTGATGGCGTCTTTCTGGGCCTTGCCGCTGTCATAGCCAATGATCACCAGACCTTCGGTGCCCAGTTCCTGCACACCATTCACAACACCAATGGCCGAGCCTTCGTTGGTGCCGAAGATGCCATTCAGATCGGGATTGGCCGTCAGGATCGCTTTTGTCACCTCGGTGGATTTCAGGTGATCGCCTTGCCCGTATTGAACTGTCACAACCTCGATATCGGGGTATTTCTCGGCCATGCGATTGACGAAACCATCCCGGCGGTCGATGCCGGTTCGGCTGGTCTGGTCATGTGCAACAACGGCTACTTTACCTTTGCCACCAATTTTCTCGGCCATCTTATCCGCTGCCAACCCAGCGGCTGCCAGGTTGTCGGTGGTTGCTGTCGACACCGGGATGTCGCTGTCGACACCGCTGTCAAAGGCGATGATCGGAATACCTGCGTCGTTGGCTTGTTTCAGCAGTGGGATAGCGGCTTGACTGTCCAGAGCTGCAAATCCAATCGCTTTGGGGTTGTTGGCCAGGGCCGCGGCCAGCATGTCGATCTGGCGATCTACCATGGTTTCGTTGTCGGGGCCTTCAAAAGTGATCCTGACACCGTATTCATCTGCCGCCTGCTGAGCGCCGGATTTAACCGCCTGCCAGAACTGATGCTGGAACCCTTTCGAAACCAGCGGGATGTATACTTCGTCCGCAGCCGAGGCCATCGAGGCCGGGGCTGCGAGTGTGGCAGCGCTGAGCGCCCCCAGTATGAAACGACGTGAAAACATGTTTAGTTCCTCCTCTGAAATTGTGATTTTTGTCGTTGTTTATTCGGTCAGCCGGCTTTCTTGCGTCGTGCCATGTCGGCATAAACAGCCAGGATGATGATTGCGCCCGTGACGACCGTTTGCCATTCCTGCGCCACGGACAGAACACGCAGACCGTTGGTCAGAACCGCCATGATCAAGGCGCCAATCAACGTGCCCAGGATGGTCCCGCGGCCGCCGGACAAGGATGTACCGCCGATCACAACCGCAGCGATGGCTTCAAGCTCGTACCCCAGCCCAAGGGCGGGCTGGGCAGAATTCAGGCGCGAGGCGATCAGGATGCCGCCAATCCCGCAGATACCGCCTGCAAGTGCGTAAATGCGCATTTTCCAGATGTCGGTGTTGACGCCTGACAGCCGCACCGCCTCTTCGTTTGAACCCAGTGCAAAGGTGTAGCGCCCCAGAACCGTACGCCCCAAGATATAGGACGCGGCCATGGCCACCAGAAACAGGATCAAGACGCCGTTGGGGATGGGTAAAGCCGGAAAAACCTCTCCGATCAGCGACCCGCGCGAGATCTGATCAAAGCCCGGCGTGTCATTGAAATAGATCGGTCGGGTGCCCGAGATCACAAGCGACAGCCCTTTGAGGATCAGCATCATGCCCAGTGTGGCAATGAAGGGTGGGATTTTCATCTTGGCAACAAAAGTGCCCGAGCACAGACCGCACAGCGCGCCTGCGGCGATGGCGGCGGTGACGCCAAGTAACAGCGGCATTCCCAGATAGGTCAGCACAACGCCAGCAATGACGGCGCAAAAAGTCATCAGCGTACCAACCGACAGGTCGATCCCGCCGGTGATGATCACCAGTGTTGCCGCCACGGCCAGCACGCCATTAACCGAGGTGGCTTGCAAAATGGCGATCATGTTCGAGGTCTGCATGAAATTCGGTGAGACAACCGAGAACCCAATCAGCAAAGCGATCAGACTGGCAAAGGCCAGCAGCTTTTGATACGCGCCGCTATCCGCCAAACCAGCGAGTGGCTTTTTCTTTTCGATATCCGTCGCTGTCGTCATCAGACTGTCCCTGTAACCTGCATCGCCGCCGCCCGTTGCGTGGCCAGATGCATGATGTCTTCCTGTGTGGTGTCTTTGCCGCCGGGTAAAATCCCGGTCAGCCGACCTTCGCACATCACTGCGATGCGATGGCTAAGGCGCATGATCTCGGGCAGTTCGGACGAGATCACGATGATCGTCTTGCCTTGTTCCGCCAGATCTTCGAGCAGTTTGTAGATTTCGGATTTTGCGCCCACGTCAATGCCGCGCGTGGGTTCGTCAAAGATAAGGATGTCGCAGTCGCGCAAAAGCCATTTGGCAATGACCACCTTTTGCTGATTGCCGCCGGACAGCAGCCTGACCTCTTGCCTGTCCGATGGCGTCCGAATGCCAAGCTGCTGGATGTATTGCTGCGCGGTTGAGGCCATCTCGCCATCACTCAATACACCGCCTTTGCTGGCAAACAGATCCATCGAGGCCAGTGCAATATTGTCCCGCACGTTCATTCCAGTAGCGAGGCCGAAATGTTTGCGGTCTTCGGACAGATAGCCAATTCCGGCCTTAACGGCGTCTTTAGGGGATCTGATCGAAACCGTTTTGCCATGCACCCGGATATTGCCACTATCCTTGGGGTCAGCCCCAAAGATCGCCCGGGCAACTTCGGTCCGGCCAGCACCCATTAGCCCTGCAAAACCCAGGATTTCGCCCTTTTGAACCGAGAAACTGACATCGTGTATTTCTTTATTTCGGGTCAGTCCGGATACTTGCAAAGCCACTTCGGCAGCTCCCAGATCAGGCACTTGCAGAGGTTCTTCCTTGACCTCACGGCCCACCATCATGGCGATGATCTTGCTGACCGGGGAATCCGCCGCGTTCACGGTGCCAACATATTCACCATCGCGCATCACGGTCACTCGGTCCGCGATCTGCTTCAACTCGTCCATCTTGTGGCTGATATAGACGATGCCTACGCCTTCGGATTTGAGGCGACGAATGATAACGAACAGCTCGGCAATTTCAGCGTCATTCAGGGCAGCAGTCGGCTCATCCATGACCAGAACTTTGGATCGATGAGATAGGGCCTTGGCGATCTCGACCATCTGCTGTTTTGCGATCGTCAAGCTGCCTGCAAGTGTCTTGGGGTCAAGGTTCAGGTTCATCGAGGTAAAGATTTCGGCGGTTTGCGCATTCAGCGCCGCCTCGTCCAGCCGACCAAATCGTTTTCGCGGTTCGCGGCCAATAAAGATGTTTTGCGCCACGGTCAGATCGTTCATCAGGCTCAGTTCCTGGTGAATGATCCCGATGCCCAGATTCTGCGCCTCGCGCGGGGTAGTAGGGCTGACCTCTTGCCCTTCGATTTTCAGGGTACCACCGTCACGCTGATAAATGCCCGAGAGGATCTTCATCAACGTGCTTTTGCCTGCGCCGTTCTCGCCCATCAGCGCGTGAACTTCGCCCGGAACAAGATCGAACTGCACGGCCTTAAGCGCATGCACGCCGGGGAAGTATTTTTCGATCCCCGTCATATCGACCAGTTTTGACATATTCCCTCCCATTTGCCCCTGACCCCTCCTTGGGCGTTCGCGGACTACATGACCGCGCCGATTTGCCAGGGAACGAATTCGACACCCCCAAAGCCCAGCTCTTCGCTTTTGGTTTTTTCGCCGGAAGCGACGCGGATCAGAATTTCGAACAGTTCCTCGCCTTTGGATTCGATGCTGACGCCATCCGTAACGATGTCTCCGCAGTTCAGATCCATGTCGTCGGCCATGCGTGCGTACATTTCCGAATTCGTCGACAGTTTGATGCAGGGTGTCGGTTGATAGCCGGAAACCGAGCCGCGCCCGGTGGTGAACACGATCAGGTTTGCACCTGACGCCACCTGGCCGGTGACCGAACACGGATCAAACCCGGGGCTATCCATGAAGACAAACCCGTTTTTGTCGATGCGCTCACCGAATTTGTAGACGTCACGCAGAGGTGCTGTGCCCCCTTTGGCGACAGCCCCCAGAGATTTTTCCAGAATGGTCGTCAACCCGCCGCGTTTGTTGCCGGGGCTTGGATTGTTGTCCATCTCACCGCCATTGCGTTCGGTGTAATCTTCCCACCAACGAATGCGATCAATTAGCTTTTTGCCAACGTCCACGGTTTCAGCCCGTCGGGTCAGAAGATGTTCAGCGCCATAAATCTCGGATGTTTCCGACAGGATGGTCGTGCCCCCATGGCGCACCAACAGGTCCGAGGCGTATCCCAGCGCCGGGTTCGCCGTGATCCCGGAATACCCATCCGACCCGCCGCACTGCATCCCTACTGTGATTTGACTGATGGGTGCCGGTTGACGCTGGGCCTGATTGGCCAGTTGGGCGATGCCGCGCAGTTCATCCAGACCACGCTCAATCGTGCGACGTGTGCCGCCTTCGTTCTGAATGGTCATATAACGCAGCGCGCCATCGGACCGGATCGGACGCCCACCGACCAGATCGGCCACTTGCATCACCTCGCATCCCAACCCGATCAGGAGGATGCCTGCAAAATTCGGATGCTGTGCGTATCCGGCGAGTGTGCGGAACAGGGTGGCGTAACCCTCGTCCTTGCCGGACATGCCGCACCCGGTGCCATGGACGATGGGCACGATCCCATCCACATTGGGAAATTCATCCAGAAGACCGGATTTCGCCGCTGCCTCGGCAATAAAGCGTGCAACAGAGCCCGAGCAGTTCACGGTCGTCAGAATGCCGAGATAGTTGCGTGTCCCAACTCTGCCGTCCGCGCGGATGTAGCCTTGAAATGTCCGGCTATCGTCAATGTCGGCCAACGGCGTATTGGCGCTGGCATACGCGTAATCCTGATGGTGATCCCCCATGCCAAGATTGTGCACATGGATATGTTCGCCCGGCGCAATGTCTGACTTGGCCTGACCGATGATCTGCCCATATCGAAGCACGTTTTCGCCCGCTGGAATTGGTGCGATGGCAATCTTGTGGCCGCGGGAAACGGAACCGGGCAGGGGCGTCGGAACACCAGCGGGGTGACCCCCTTTGGGCAGGTCCCGCAACGCAATAACAACGTTGTCAGCCGGGTTCAGTCTGACCACATCGCGTATTGTCGGCATTAAGCCCTTGAAATCGTCGTGTGCTTGCATTGTTTTTCCGCTTGCTTGGCCAAACTGCTAAGCTGAAAACACTTACTTGTCAACTAACATGTTAGTATGCTAGATCGGAACCCATGACCAAACCCCAGGATATTGACGCCACCCTTTTGCAAGACATCTCAACGATTGAGGGGTCGCTGGCGCAGCGCGTCTATCTTGCCATCAAACAGGCCATATTAAATTTGGATTTCCCCCCGGGTGCGATCCTCAGAAAGGCGCCTATCTGCGACCGCCTTGGTGTTTCGCGCGCGCCTGTGTCCGAGGCGATTGCCCGGCTTGCCGCCGAAGGACTTGTTGATGTGGTGCCGCAATCTGGTACGCGCGTTTCCTATTTCTCGATGATCGAGATCCGCGAAGGCGCTTTTCTGCGTGAGGCGTTGGAATTGGCTGCTGTCGCCAAGGTCGCGCGTGACCTGACGGATGAACAACGCAAAAAACTCAGCCGCAATATGCGATTGCAGGAACTGTTGATCGAAGATGAGGATGTTCCCGGCTTCTATCAGGCGGACGAAGAATTCCACGCTTTGTTGATGGAGTTTACCGGTATCTCGAAACTGCCAGATGTGGCGCAGACCGTCTCGCTACAGGTGAACAGGGCGCGGATGCTGCTTTTGCCAACGCCGGGACGTATTGCCGAAACCATTTCCGAGCATCGCGTGATCTTGGATGCAATCAACGCGCAGAATGTACCGAATGCGCAAGAAGCGATGCGCCTTCATCTAGGACAGTTGATGCCACGGATCGAAGTGCTTCAGCAGGAAAAACCAGAACTGTTTAATCTCAGTTCCCAGCACACCCGAGAGGCAGGATGACCGTTTCACAAACTGAGCTTTTGAACAGCCGCACATCCAGGCCGGTTCCTCTGACCCGGATGGGGTTTGGTGGTGCACCGCTGGGAAACCTTTATCGCAAAGTGTCGGACAAGGACGCGCAGGCCGCAATTCAAGCCGCCTTTGATGCCGGTATCCATTTCTTTGACACCGCCCCGCAATACGGTTTGGGTCGGTCGGAACTCAGGGTCGGTGAGGCTGTCAAACGCTTTGGACGCGACAACATCCAGCTCTCAACTAAGATCGGACGCCTGCTACTGGATTGCGCCCCGCATGAGGTCACTCCGGAGGCGTTTGTCGACGTTCCCCGGAAACGGATCGTGTTCGATTACACGTATGACGGCGTCATGCGCTCTTACGAGGCGAGCCGGGAACGCATTGGTGTGGCAAACGCTGATATTTTGCTGGTCCATGATGTCTGCACCTACAGTCAGGGCAGTCAGGAAATGTCCGATGCCAAAGTGCGTGAGCTGTTTGATGGCGGTGGTTATCGCGCGCTGACCGAGCTGCGCGATGCGGGTGAAATCGCGGCTATTGGCGCAGGCGTCAATGAGTGGCAGGTTTGTGAAAAGCTGCTGGGGCTGGGCGATTTTGACGGATTCCTGCTGGCGGGGCGTTATACGCTTTTGGAACAAGAGGCGTTGAACAGCTTTCTGCCTTTGTGCGAAAAGCGTGACGTCGGCATTATTCTTGGCGGGCCCTATAATTCGGGAATTCTGGCCACGGGCGCTGTTCCCGGTGCAAAGTACAATTATGCCGATGCGCCTGCCGAAATCCTTGGCCGGGTCAGTAAGATCGAAGCCGTCTGTGCCGCACATGACACTCCGTTAATAGCGGCAGCACTGCAATTTGTTCTGGGTCATCCCTGCGTCAAAACCGTGGTTCCGGGTGCTGTCAGCGCAAACGAAGTGCAATCCAACGTTGCGCTGATGGAACGGGCAATTCCGGCGGCGCTTTGGTCCGATTTGCGCGGCGAGGGGTTGATCCGCCCTGACGCGCCCTTGCCTGAGGAGGCTGCCAATGCTGCGTAACATCGACCCGATCTTGTCGCCCGATCTGTTGCATGCGTTGCGCGCCATGGGACATGGGGATGACATCGTAATAGCAGATGCTAATTTTCCAGGAACCAGCGTTGGGCCCGAATGCATTCGGGCTGACGGGTCCACCGCCAGTGAGGTGTTGCGCGCTGTGTTATCGGTGATGCCACTGGACAGTTTTGTGCCTAACCCGGCGTTGACGATGCAGGTTGTGGGTGAACCGGATATCGTGCCCGATGCGGTGGCGGATTTTCAAAACATCATAGATGAGGTGGCCGACAACCGGGTGCCTGTGGTGGGGCTGGGACGTTTTGCCTTTTATGAACGCGCAGCCTCGGCCTATGTGATTGTTCAGACCGGAGAACGAAGGCTGTATGGCAATATCATCCTGAAAAAAGGTGTTATCAGTTGAGGCTGGACGCCCATCAGCACTTCTGGTCGGTTGCACGGGGCGACTATGGCTGGCTGACGCCGGATCTGGCCCCGATCTATCGCGATTTTCTGCCAGATGACTTACAGCCACTGCTGCAGCGGGCGGGTATCGACGGAACGGTTCTGGTTCAGGCCGCCCCGACCGTGGCCGAAACCAAATATATGCTATCGCTTGCGGATGAGACTCCGTTTGTTAAAGGCGTTGTCGGATGGGTTGATTTCGAAGCCTCGGATGCCGACGCTCAAATCGCCGTTTTGGCCGAACACCCTGCTTTCGTCGGTTTGCGCCCAATGATTCAGAACATTGCCGATCCGAACTGGATGTTGTGCTCGGCATTGACCCCGGCCTTTGAGGCGGTGCAACGGCTTGATCTGACTTTTGACGCGCTGATCCTGCCGGAGCATCTTGCCCCGCTGCGTCAGCTATTGGAACGGCATCCAAATATGCGGGTCGTAATCGATCATGGCGCGAAACCGGCAATCCGCGATGGTCTGATCGATGACTGGGCGGATGGCATGGCAGCATTGGCGCATCAAACCGACGCCTATTGCAAACTGTCGGGTCTGGTGACCGAGGCCAAGCCTGACTGGCAGACCGGCGATCTACACCCCTATGTGCAGCATCTTCTGGACACGTTCGGCCCATCCCGCTTGATCTGGGGCAGTGACTGGCCGGTTTGCACCCTGGCCAGCACGTATGAACGATGGCTGGATACCACCGACACGCTGTTAAGCGCGTTAACAACAGCCGAGCGCGTTGCCGTCCTTGGAGGGAATGCTGCGCGGGCCTACCACCTCAGGAATTGAACGGATGACTTTGAACCTCGATCCTGCCGGGCTGTGGCTCGGGCGTATTGAACGCTCGGGGATTGGCCCGTGTGTTGTGACCTTCCGCGATGGTCAGGTGCTGGACATCACCTCAAAAACCGCGCCGACGACGCGCGACGTTCTCGAGCGCGATGATGCGGCGGATTACGTCCGCAGCGCGCCGGGTGAAGCCCTAGGTGCAGTTGAGGCAGGGCATCACTGGCTAGCGCCATGTGATTTGCAACCGGTCAAAGCCTGCGGAGTCACCTTCGCCGGTTCGATGGTCGAGCGCGTGATTGAAGAACAGGCCGCAGGTGATCCTGCCAAGGCAGCGGCCATTCGCGAACGCATTGGTAAGCAGGTTGGCGACAGCTTGAATGACATTATCCCCGGTTCGGACGCGGCCACCGATGTGAAGCAGGCGTTGATCGAGGAGGGGCTGTGGAGCCAATATCTGGAAGTTGGCATCGGCCCGGATGCCGAAGTGTTTTCTAAAGCACAGGTGCTGTCTTCTGTGGGTTATGGCGCCGAAGTTGGTCTGCACCCTATCTCAACCTGGAACAACCCCGAGCCCGAAGTGGTTCTGGCGGTCAGTTCGCAGGGCGTGATCAAAGGCGCAACCTTGGGCAACGACGTGAACCTGCGCGATGTCGAAGGGCGATCAGCTCTGTTGTTGAGTAAGGCCAAGGATAACAACGCCTCGTGTGCGATCGGGCCAATGATCCGCCTGTTCGATGACAGCTTCACATTGGACGACGTGCGCAAAGCTGAACTGACTTTGACTGTCACTGGACAGGATGGGTTTGTCCTGAATGGGCGATCATCAATGTCCCAGATCAGTCGCGACCCAACAGATTTGGTGCAGCAAACAATCGGCCGTCATCACCAGTATCCCGACGGGTTGATGCTGTTTCTGGGTACGCTCTTTGCACCGACACAAGACAGGGATACGCCCGGCGGCGGGTTCACCCATAAGCTGGGTGATGTCGTCACGATTGCCAATGATCAATTGGGCGCGCTGACCAATACCGTGCGCCTGTCCACGGAATGCCCCGAATGGCGGTTTGGGGCGTCCCATCTGATGCGAAACCTGGCCCATCGTGGCTTGATTTGAGAGAGATCTTCTAATGTTGACCGGGAAACACCTGATTTCTGGCGATTGGATCGGTTCAGACGCGACCTTTGCGTCGGAACCTGCCCACGGCCCCAGCTATGATTTTGCTTTTCGCACACCGGCACTAGTAGACAAAGCAGTTGACGCAGCCGAAGACGTTTGTGTGACGTTCGGATGGTCCGCGCGGGCGGAACGAGCGGGTTTGCTCCCGTTAATAGCCGATGAGATTGACGCCCGGGGCGACGCGATCACCGAGATCGGTACGCAGGAAACCGGCTTGCCCGAAGCGCGTCTGCAGGGCGAGCTTGGTCGCACTGTAGGCCAGTTGCGCTTTCTTGCCGATCACATCGAACAGGGTGACTATCTGGGCATGCGCCACGACCAGGCGTTGCTGGATCGAGCGCCCTTGCCGCGCCCTGATCTGTGCATGATCCAACGCCCGCTGGGTCCGATCGCGGTGTTTGGCGCATCAAATTTCCCGTTGGCTTTCTCAACTGCGGGCATGGATACCGCCTCGGCGCTGGCCGTAGGCTGCCCGGTTGTGGTCAAAGGTCACCCGGTCCATCCCGGCACGGGCGAGATTGTTGCGCAGGCTGTCGATCCGCCGCTTTCTGCGGCCTGACTGTTATCGGGATATCCCGATCGATTGTTTTTGGAGAAAGTGTGAAGGGCAGAACAGGTATGACACAGTTTACCCCCTCAAATCGCTTGCCCGGCAAGACCGCTTTGATCACGGCGGCTGGGCAAGGCATTGGTCGGGCAACCGCCGCGCTTTTTGCCGCTGAAGGTGCGCGGGTGATCGCCAGCGATATCAACGATGCGTCTCTGGCCGAACTGGACGCAATCGACGGTGTCACCGCGCTGAAATTGGATGTCACCGATGCAGCGGCCGTAGGGACTTCTGTCGAAAGCCTGCCCAATCTGGATATCCTGTTCAATTGCGCGGGCTACGTTGCCGGAGGGTCAATTCTGGACTGTGAGGAAAAGGACTGGGATTTCAGTTTTGATCTGAACGTCAAAGCCATGTACCGGCTGATCCGGCTAACCCTGCCAGGGATGCTTGAACAGGGCGGTGGGTCGATCATCAACATGTCTTCGGTGGCATCGTCCTTGAAAGGTGTGCCAAATCGATTCGCTTACTGCGCGTCCAAAGCGGCTGTTATTGGCCTAACCAAATCAGTTGCTGCTGATTTCGTCACCCAAGGCATCAGGTGCAACGCGATCTGCCCCGGAACGGTCGATAGCCCCAGTCTGCATGACCGTTTGCGGGCGACGGGCGACTATGAACAAGCCATGACCGATTTCATTGCCCGGCAACCCATGGGACGCATTGGAACCGCAGACGAAATTGCGGAACTTGCGCTGTATCTTGGAAGCGATGCAAGCAAATATACATCCGGACAGCCCTTTGCCATCGATGGCGGCTGGACGATCTGAGTTGAAAAGGATCACGATATGAAACTTCTACGCTATGGCGCATCAGGTGCGGAAAAGCCCGGCCTGTTGGACGATGACGGTGCAATTCGGGATCTGTCGGGCGTGATCGATGACCTTTCGGGTGGTGTTCTAAGCGACGAAGGGCTGCAGACGCTGCGCGAGCTTGATCCCAACGGCTTGCCTAAGGTCGATGGACAGCCCCGCATCGGCGCCTGCGTTGGCCACGTGGGCAAGTTCGTCTGCATTGGTTTGAATTACGCCGATCACGCCGCTGAGGCGGGTATGGATCTGCCGGCCGAGCCGGTGATCTTCTTCAAGGCGACCTCGTCGATCATGGGTCCCGATGACACAATTGAAATCCCGCGCGGATCGGTCAAAACCGATTGGGAGGTTGAGCTGGGCGTTGTCATCGGGACAGAGGCAAAATATGTCTCCGAGGCTGATGCTATGGATCATGTCGCGGGGTATTGCGTGATTAATGACCTGTCTGAACGTGACTTTCAGCTGCATCGCTCGGGCCAGTGGGTCAAGGGCAAGTCGGCGGACACGTTCGGCCCGATCGGGCCATGGCTGGTCACACGGGATGAGGTCAAGGACCCGCAAGACTTGCCAATGTATCTTGAGGTGAACGGCCACCGTTATCAGGATGGTTCTACGCGGACGATGCATTTCGGGGTGGCTAATGTGATTTCGCATTTGTCCCAGTTCATGTCCTTGCAGCCGGGCGACGTAATCTCGACCGGGACGCCGCCCGGTGTTGGCATGGGTCAAAACCCGCAGACCTATTTGAAACCCGGCGACAAGGTCGAGCTGGGCATCGCAGGGCTTGGAGTCCAGCGACAGGGTGTTGTGGCAGGCTGAGAGTTTCCGGTTCGCCGTCAGGTAGCCCTAAAGCCAGCATCGAGCGCATTCAGAATGGCACTGGCGTCAGTTTCCGTCAGCACGAGCGGCGGGGAGAGAATTAGGTTAGGTCCCGACACGCGGACCATCGCGCCGTTTTGGTAGGCGGTCTCTTGCACTGTCGACGCGGTAGCTGCATCGATGGGTTTTTTGGAGCCCCGGTCTGATACCATTTCCATGGCGGTCATCAACCCGTATCCGCCGCGCACATCACCGATAATATCATGTTTTTCCATAAGCTTCAGGCACCCCTGATAGAGTTGTGTGCCTCGGTCAGCCGCGTTTTCGATCACGTTCAGTCGTTTGGTTTCGGCCAGACAGGCGAGCGCTGCGGCCGCGCCCACAGGGTGCCCCGAATAAGTGTAGCCATGACCGATTTTGGCATCGGGATTGTCTTCGAATAGCTCGATTAACTTATCGCCCAGCATCACCGCTCCGAACGGAAAATACCCGTTGGTGATGGCCTTGGCCGTGCACATCATGTCAGGTTGAATACCCCAGAGCCGAGCGCCGGACCACGCGCCGGTGCGACCATAGGCCGTGATCACTTCATCAGTGATCAGCAGGATACCGTTCCTGTTGCAAATCTCGCGAACCATCGGGGCGAAGGACTTGTGTGGAGGAATGACCCCACCTGCGCCCAGAATCGGCTCCATAATCATTGCGGCGATGGTGTTGGCGCCTTGAAAGGCGATCTCGTCCTCAAGGGCGGCGGCGCAAAGCTGGGCCAGTCGCTCAGGGTCCGTCTCGTTAAACGGATTGCGGTAAGTATAGGGGGCCGGGATGTGGTAGCAGCCCGGCAAAAGCGGCTCATAGGCATTACGGAAATTGGCGTTGCCGTTCACCGATGCCCCGCCAACATGGGTGCCGTGATAGCCCTTTTTGAGGCTCAGGAATTTTACCCGCCCCGGTTCGCCACGCAATTTGTGGTATTGGCGCGCCAGACGCAGGGAAGTTTCAACGGAATCTGACCCGCCTGACGTGAAAAACGCCCGGCTGAGACCATCGGGTTTGAAAAACTCGCCCAACTCATAGGACAGCTCGATTGCGACGTCGTTGGAGGTGCCGCGAAAGGTCGAATAGTAAGGCAACCGGTCAAGCTGCGTTGTGATCGCGTCCTTCACGGGCCGACATGAATACCCCAGATTGACGTTCCACAATCCACCAACGCCATCCACAACCCGGTGGCCATCAATGTCGGTGATGCTAACGCCATCCGAACCAGTGATAATCTTTGGCGGGTTGTCGATGCTGTCCTTCGGAGATGTCATGGGATGCCACATCAGGCGACCGTTGTTCTCTTTCAGGAAATTTGAATCTTTCATGACGTGGTTTCCATTGAGTGCGGTTGTTTCAAGGAGTTGGCCCAAGCGGCCTCGATATGGCTGGGCAGCGTACCGCCCCAATTGCGGCTGATCTCGCGTGCGGCGACGATAAGTTCAGATTTAGTGACCTGTTCCAACTCGGGCGTGAACCGAGACGCTACGCTGGCGACGGAAACAGCCCCGGCCAGCAACCCGGTGTGATCAAAGACGGGGGCGGCCAATCCAAGGATCTCGACCTCGAAACTTTGGTTCCCGCGGCCAAGACCCGTCTCGCGCGCAGAGCTGATCAACTCGGATAGCTCGTCCTTGGTGTTCGGTGTGGTCTCGGTGAATTTTTCCAACTTAGTGACCGCAAAATCAAAAAGCTCATCTGGTCCAAACGCCAAAGCGCAAATGCCGGATGCCGTCGCATGAAGCGGGAAAACGTTGATGTCGACGACCGCGCGAATACCGTGGCGAGGGGATTCGCAGTCGTCCAGCGCATAGAGCGTTTTGCCGGACAGAACCGTCACATGGGCTGTCTCACCCGTTGCATCAGAAAGGGCCACAAGAGCGGCCCGAGCGCTGGCTTTGCGAGGCACTGTAGCCTCGCGCACATGCGCTAAATGCAACACGACCGGACCGAGGCGGTATTGTTTTGAAAGTGGATTTTGCTCAACAAATCCAGCCATTTCAAGGGCCTGAAGATGCCGGTAGGTCGTCGCTTTATCCCGCCCTGCAAGCCTGCACAGCTGCGACAACCCGATCTCGGGTCGGTCAGTTGTAAAATGGTTCAGAAGCTCGAGTGTTTTGGTTGCTGAGGACATTAGCAGTCAATTCCTGTCATCTTAAAAAAAGTTTGACAGGTATTTATTAACATGGCAACCTTTTTTTCGAAACAACGGTTTAATATATGAACCGATAGCGGGGAGAAGAAAAATGCCTAAATTCACCACATCAATCACCGCCATGGCGCTGGCTTTGACGGCTGTCGCAGGCGTGGCGCAGGCGGAGTATCCGGAAAAACCTGTTGAGTTTGTCGTGCCCTGGCCTCCGGGTGATCTTGAAGACGTCTTGACGCGCATGATCGCCGAGGATTTCTCCGAAGCTTACGGAGTTCCGACAGCGGTCGTGAACAAGCCCGGTGGTGGCGGTGGTCCGTTCCCTGGTGCCATTGAAGTCGCGAATGCACCGGCTGATGGCTATACGGTTGGATCCTTCATTATCGCGATCCCGACTGTTGGTCCCCAGATCGGAATTCCGGAACTGAACCCTGATCCCTTCGTGCCACTTGGCAACTTCCTGACCTATCCGTTTGTTATCGCCGCCGGTGGCAACGCCCCCTATGACGATATGGCGGGTCTAGCGGCACATGCGCAGGAAAACGATGTGGTTCTCGGACATTTCGGAGCGCCGCTTGTTCCGACGCAGGTGACTATGGGGCTGGCCAAGGAGATGGGTTTTTCCTACGCCTCTGATGCAGCATTTGATGCTTTGGACTGCAACACTTTGGCGTCGGGTGATGTGGACGTGATCAACACCACTTTGCAGCTGATCCTACCCTGCCTGAGTGACGTGAAAGTTCTGGCCTCGATCGGGTCTGATCGGATTTCTCTGACACCCGACACGCCGACCGTAGCGGAATTGGCACCGGGTCTTGATGTCTCTCTCTGGAACGGTCTGTTCGTGCACAAAGACACCCCTCAGGATGTTCAGGATAAGATCATTGCGGTGGCAAAAGAGACTGTGATGTCGGATCGTGCACAAGCCTTGGCAGCTGAAACCGGTGCCGCAGTTTATTGGCAGCCTGCTGCAGATGTCGTTGATCAGATCAACAAGGATATCCAAACACTGGGTAACATTGACACGATGCTCTCTGAATAAACCAGACGAAGTGGCCGGGCAGCTAAACCGTCCGGCCATATTGTTTTACGATCACATTGGGGTCGGTCATGTCGCATGTCAAAACACTGCAATCCCTCTTCAAACGCTACCGCCGACCCGGTGATATCGTTTTTGCGTGGATCGCTCTGATCGTTTCCGTCTTTCTGCTTTTGCAACTGGCCGATCAAACCGTCTGGAAGAATGGTGGTAAACTGTTCGCCCAACCACGGTTCTGGCCTGCAGTCTCATTGGCCTGCATGGTGTTTTTTGCAGCCTTCCATCTTTTAGGGTCGGCTTTGTCCGAACGTATCCCTGGCCGGTGGAGAGAGGTTTGGCTGTGGATCACCTCGCTTGAATATGCGGGTTGGTTCATCGCCTACGCGGCCGTCGTTCCTTATGGAGGGTATTTACTGACAACCGTCGTGTTTGCGATCGCGCTGACCCGGCGCGTTGGCTATCGGCGTGCCTCGACCTTGATCGCTGCGGCCGCCGCAGCCGTCGTGATTGTTCTGTTGTTCAAGACGCTGCTGAAAGTGAACCTGCCCGGCGGCCTCATCTACGAGGCGTTGCCGGGCGGATTGCGCCAGTTCATGCTGACCTATTTCTGATCGGACCAAATGATGGAAAACCTATTTGCAGGACTGGAAATGCTCGCCCGTTGGGACGTGATGCTGGCCTTGTTCGTGGGCTCAATCGGCGGCGTGATCATTGGCGCGATACCGGGCGTGGGCCCGGCAGTAGCGATTGCCATCCTGCTGCCTGCTACATTCTCGCTGGACCCGATTGTCGGCCTGACGATGCTTTTGGGAATTTACGGATCGTCAATGTATGGGGGGGCAATCCCTGCTGTATTGATCAACACGCCCGGCACCGCAGTGAATGCGTTGACCTCGTACGACGGCTATCCCATGACCAAAAGAGGCGAAGCGCATCGCGCTGTTTCACTGGCCTATAGCGCTTCTTTCTGGGGAGGGATTTTCGGGATCGGGTGCCTGATCCTCCTCTCGCCTGTGTTGGCTATTATCGCGCCTATGTTTGGCTCACGAGAGATTTTTTTGGCGGCTTTACTGGGCATTATCCTCGTGATCCTGGCCCATCGCGGGCAGATATTTGCGGCCGGAATGCTGGCGATGTTCGGCATCTTTCTGCAAACCGTTGGTCTTGACGCCGTGACCTACACCCAAAGATACACGTTTGGGTTTTCGTTCCTCAGCTCGGGCGTCAACTTGATCGTTGTCGTACTTGGCCTTTTCGCCCTCAGCCAGGCGTTCTTTTTGTTGACGGCGCCGGATAACAGCCCGGACGCCAAGCCGGTGAGCGGCAAGATGACCGCAGGCATCAAAGAGCTGATGAAACACAAACGGGTCGCGACCGTCGCTTCGGGCTTTGGTGTCATTCTTGGGATGATACCCGGCACCGGAGAGTTCACCGCCCAATTCATGAGTTACACCTACGCACAGAAAACCTCCAAAACGCCAGATGACTTTGGTAAAGGCTCGCCCGAGGGGCTGATTGCGTCCGAAGCGGCCAACAATGCGGTGCCCGCTGCTGCGATGATACCACTACTGGCCCTAGGCATCCCGGGAGAAGCGCTGACTGCGATGATGCTGTCAGTGTTTTATGTGCACAACGTCATCCCCGGCCCGCAGCTGTTCCAGAACAATATTGATCTGGTTTATGGGCTCTATTTTGCGCTGATCGCGCTGAACGTCATTGTGATGGTTTTTCTTCTGTTTTCGACGAACCTGCTGACCAAGATCATCCGGATCCCGACACGGTTCCTGGGTGTGCTGATCCTGCTCTTGTCTTTCGTGGGGGTCTATTCGCTGCGAAATTCACTGACCGATTGTATGATTGCGGCAGGTTTTGGGGTGCTGGGCCTGATCCTCAAACGTCTGAACCTGCCGATTGTGCCGATCATCTTGGGAATGGTTCTTGGTGGTATCATGGAGGTCAAGCTGCGGTCCGCGCTGCCCCGCCTCAAGACGCCGTTTGACATGATCGACCGTCCGATCTCCTTCATCCTCTTTGTTATGATCCTACTGGTGCTGGCGCTGCATGTCCGCACGTTGATCAAGGAATGGCGCGCGCACCAGCCCGAGGAAGATCACGACATGCATGACAGCCAATTGAGGTAGTCCTGATGGACCAGAATAAGATCGACACGCTTCGCGCTGAGCTAGTCCCAAGTTTTTCGCATTTGATCGACGGACGGCATTTGCCTGCATCTGACGGCGCGACGATGGATGTTGTGTCGCCGATAAATGGGCAAGTGCTGACAACTATGGCCCGAGGAACAGTGGCGGATATGGAAGCCGCGATAACATCGGCGCGCGCAGCCTTTGAGGATCGCCGTTGGGCAGGGCAGCCACCTGCAGCCCGCAAGAAGGTTCTGATGAAGTGGGCCGACCTGATCGAAGCACATGCGCTGGAACTGGCCGTACTTGGGGTGCGCGACAACGGAACCGAGATTGGCATGGCGTTCAAGGCTGAGCCGGGATCGGCTGCTGGGACAATCCGCTACTACGCCGAGGCGCTGGATAAGATCTATGGCGAAATCGCACCCACGGCGGGTGATATTCTGGGCTTGATCCATAAAGAACCCGTGGGGGTCGTTGGCGCAATTATCCCATGGAATTTCCCGATGATGATCGGAGCCTGGAAGCTGGGCCCCGCTCTGGCGATGGGCAATTCGGTGGTTCTGAAACCTGCCGAAACGGCCTCTCTCTCGTTAATGTGCATGTGCGATCTGGCGCTCGAAGCAGGGTTGCCGCCAGGAGTGCTGAACGCGGTGACCGGTGAAGGAAAGATCGTGGGCGAGGCTATGGGCTTGTCGATGGATGTCGACGTGCTGGTGTTCACTGGTTCGGGTGGGACGGGGCGGCGGTTGATGGAGTATTCCGCGCGCTCGAACATGAAACGCGTCTACTTGGAGCTGGGCGGTAAGTCCCCCAATATCGTTTTCGCAGACGCACCCGATCTTGCAGAAGCAGCGAAGGTCGCAGCAGCCGGTATTTTTCGTAATTCGGGTCAGGTGTGCGTTGCTGCGTCGCGCCTATTGGTTGAGGCGTCAATCCATGATGACTTTGTCGCTGAAGTCGCAAAAGCAGCGGAGGCCATGCGCGTCGGCGATCCCTTGCAACTGGAGACTCATATTGGTGCGGTCAACTCGGAAACGCAGCTGAACGCCAATCTTGGATTTGTCGACACGGCGGTGGCCGAAGGCGGTCAGATTGTCACCGGGGGTCAACGAGTCTTGGCCGAAACCAATGGCTATTACATGGCGCCCACCGTCGTTACCGGTGTCCGGCCAGACGCGTCCCTCGCGCAGAAAGAAGTATTCGGCCCGGTTCTGGGTGTGACGCCATTCGAAGATGACGATGAGGCGGTCGCGATCGCCAATTCAACTGTCTACGGCCTGGCGGGTGGTGTCTGGACATCGAACCTTGGCCGGGCCCACCGCATGGTCCGCGATGTCCGCACCGGCGTCATGCATGTGAACACCTATGGCGGCGCGGACGGAACTGTACCGCTGGGTGGCGTGGGTCAATCCGGCAATGGGCACGACAAATCACTGCATGCCATAGAGAAATACATCAATCTGAAGACGGCTTGGATCAAGTTGTAAGGGGCCTCGTATGACCGACAAAACCATTCTGATTGTAGGAACCTACGATACGAAAGACGATGAGCTGGGCTTCCTTGCAGATGTGATCCGTGAACAGGGCGGTACGGTTGTCACTATGGACGTTTCCGTTCTGGGCGACCCATCACAGCCTACGGACCATTCCAAACACGATGTGGCCGAGGAAGGTGGCAGTTCGATCCAGGCCGCCATTGACAGCGGTGACGAAAATCACGCGATGCAAATCATGGCGGAAGGGGCCAGCCTTCTGACATCGCGGCTTTACTCCGAAGGCGTATTCGATGGCGTGATTGTGCTGGGCGGTACGATGGGCACCGATCTTGCACTGGACGTTTGTTCGGCGCTGCCTTTGGGTGTCCCTAAATACATCGTATCGACCGTGTCGTTTTCCCCGTTAATTCCGGCAGACCGTCTGGCGGCGGACATCCAGATGATCCTGTGGGCGGGTGGCCTCTATGGGTTGAATTCGGTTTGCAAAGCGTCCCTGTCGCAGGCCGCTGGTGCGGTTTTGGGCGCCGCGCGTGCTGTTCAGAAGCCGGACCCCGACAAGCCCCTGATCGGGATGATGTCGCTGGGCACTTCGGCGCTGAAATATGTGATCCCGTTGAAACCAGCGTTGGAAGCGCGTGGGTATGAGGTCGCAGTGTTTCATGCCACCGGTATGGGTGGGCGGGCCTTTGAAAGCCTCGCACGGCAAGGGGCGTTCGCCTGTGTGTTCGATTTCTGCACGCAAGAGCTGGGCAATCACGTGAACGGGTCCAACATTTCAGCTGGCGCAGACCGGCTGACCAATGCGGGGGCCAGCGGAACGCCTCAGATCGTGGCACCGGGCTGCTATGATCTGGTGGATGTTGTGGGCTGGCAGCCCTTGCCGCAGAAATGGTCCGATCATTTAAAACACGAACACAATCGGCTGCTGACCTCGATTGTGTTGAATGTGGATGAACGGAAAGCGGTGGCGCGCGCCCATTCAAGGCAATTGGTAGCAGCAAAGGCACCCGTCGCAATGATTTTGCCCGAGCGCGGCCTCGGCGAATGGGACCGTGAGGGCGCAGACCTCCATGACAAAGAGGGGTTGGCGCAGTTCCTGGATGAGCTTCAGGCGACCCTTCCTTCGAATGTCTTTTCCCACAGGCTCGATTGCCACATCAACGATCCGGAATTCGCCGGAAAGGCGTTGGAGATTTTTGATGCCTGGCGTGATGAGGGCATCATCGCCGATTAGTCTGCAGGACCGGGGTCAAGAAGGGTCAGCAAATCCAACAGAGTTTCATAGTTTTCAGCCCCCAAAGCAGATTTGAACCCGTCCACAATTTGTGCGGCTTGGGTCGCCCGGTCGTCGATTATCTTCTGACCTTCGGGCGTGATTTCGATGAATTGCCGGCGGCGGTCCGCATCGTCTCGGGTTTGTGTGATCAGGCCTTTGTCACGCAGAGTTGCTGCGATCCGTGTCAGGCTGGGAAACAGCAGGCTGGACCGGTCGGCGAGCGTTTTCGCGTCCAACCGGCCGTATTCTGTAAGAACCCGTAGGACACGCCATTGTTGTTCCGTGATCCCCGTTTCGGCCAGCATCTCTCGGATCGGGGCCATCACACCTTCGCGCGCGCGGATCAGTGCGATCGGAAGGGATCGTTTGGTCGGCGGGAGTGTGGATGTCATAGAAACCTCGGGAGTTGTCTGGAATGCCAAATGCACCGTAAA
The DNA here is from genome assembly GCF_947504215.1 of uncultured Ruegeria sp. GTDB lineage: Bacteria > Pseudomonadota > Alphaproteobacteria > Rhodobacterales > Rhodobacteraceae > Ruegeria. The sequence goes on from NZ_CANNGO010000009.1 coordinate 28,315, forward strand.
CTTAGTCTTGACAACCAAGCATCATATTATTTAACTTAACAATAATTAACATGTTAAGGAAATGATATGCCGCACTTCCACATCGACTATTCTGCAAACCTTGAACAGGTCGTGGACATGGGCGCATTGTGCGAGGTTATCCGTAGCGCTGCGGCTGAAATCGAGACCTTTCCAACACCTGGCATTCGCGTTCGCGCAACTCGTGTTGACCATGTAGCAATGGCTGACGGGGATCCAAAGCATGGGTTCATCGACCTGTCCATCCGTCTGCGCGCTGGCCGTTCCGATGACGTGAAGAAGGATGCCGTTACCCGTATTTTCGCAACGCTCAAGGAATTTGTAGCCCCTGCAATGCGGACCCATTCCATCGCGTTGTCTGCCGAAATCCGGGACATCGACGCCGATCTCTCCCCTAAATTCGGCAACGTCAGAGATCATCTGGAGAACACCGCATGAGCGAGCTAGAACAAAACGTTACCAAGTTGAATGGCTATCTTGAGCGGTTCCAAAAGACCGGCATCCAAAATCGGATCGCCGGTGCGGATGTCGCGGGTGAAGCAGGGGTGTTCCAAACCATCTCGCCCGTAGACAAAAGCGTGATCTGTGATGTAGCCCATGGGACTGGCGACGACATCGACGCAGCGGCCAAGGCTGCCAACGCAGCCTTTGCAGCGTGGCGTGATATGGCGGCGCGTGAACGTAAGGAAATTCTGATCCGAATTGCCGAAGGCATCGAAGCGCAGGCCGAGGAAATCGCGTTGTGCGAGTGCTGGGACACAGGACAAGCGCTGATGTTCATGTCCAAAGCCGCATTGCGCGGGGCGGAGAACTTTCGGTATTTCGCCGATCAGGTCGTGCAAGCGCGAGACGGGCAACACCTGAAATCACCGACTTTGATGAACATCACGACCCGGGTTCCGATAGGCCCCGTGGGGGTCATTACCCCGTGGAACACACCTTTCATGCTGTCCACATGGAAAATCGCACCAGCGCTCGCTGCCGGATGCACAGTGGTCCTTAAACCCGCCGAAGCTTCGCCGTTGACTGCGCGCCTGCTGGTGGAAATCGCCGAAGACGCGGGGCTGCCCCCTGGGGTGCTCAACACCGTAAACGGATTTGGCGAAGGCGCCGGTAAGGCGCTTTGCGAACACCCCCTGATCAAGGCCATCGCCTTTGTGGGTGAAAGCCGTACAGGATCACTAATCACCAAGCAGGGTGCAGATACACTCAAACGCAACCACTTGGAACTGGGCGGCAAAAACCCTGTCATCGTGTTCGAGGATGCCGATTTGGACCGCGCGCTCGATGCGGTGATCTTTATGATCTATTCGATTAACGGCGAGCGGTGCACGTCGTCATCGCGTCTTTTGGTGCAGGATACGATCCGCGCAGAGTTCGAAACCAAGCTGATCGAACGTGTGAACAACATAAAAGTAGGTCACCCTTTGGACCCAAAAACCGAGATTGGCCCGCTGGTTACCCAAGAACACTTTGACAAGGTTACCAACTATTTCGACATTGCCCGCGAAGATGGCGCGACCGTTGCCGCCGGGGGCGTGACTGTCGGGGAAGAAGGATACTTTGTCCGCCCTACACTGTTTACCGACGCCAACAATCAGATGCGGATCGCGCAAGAAGAGATCTTTGGGCCAGTTCTCACGTCGATCCCGTTCTCGACCGAGGAAGAGGCGCTGCAGATTGCCAATGACATTCCTTACGGTCTGACCGGCTATGTTTGGACCAATGACCTGACCCGCGCGCTGCGCTTCACGGACAAATTAGAGGCCGGGATGATCTGGGTGAACTCGGAAAATGTCCGACACTTGCCGACACCCTTTGGTGGCGTCAAAGCCAGCGGTATTGGTCGTGACGGGGGCGATTGGTCCTTTGAGTTTTACATGGAGCAGAAACACATCGGCTTTGCCACGGGGCACCACAAGATCACCAAACTGGGGGCGCTGTGATGGGCAACCAACAGACATTTGTTGATGAGCCGTTTGAGATTGCTCGCCCGTCCAAGCCGCAAAAGACTGGCGCGATCTTGTCTGATCAATTCCCGTCAGTCGGCACTGGCCAGCCCAACACCATCTTCCCAATTCGATAGGAGGCACCGATGCCCGTTCCTGCCCCAAATCTATATCCTGATTTCAATACGATCCGCCTGAGCCATGTGTGCCTGAACGTCAAAGACCTTACGGCGTCAAAGAAGTTCTATACCGAGATCCTTGGTCTTCAGGTCACGGATGAAGATGACCGTTGCATCTACCTACGCGCGATGGAGGAACGCGGGCATCATTGCGTGATCCTGCAGCAATCCGATCAACCCGGTACCGTCGAGGTTATGGGCTTTAAGACTTTTGACGAAGACGATCTGGACCGGGCAAAGGCCTATTTCGATAGCAAGGACCGCCCGACGGAATGGGTCCAGCGCGCATATCAGGGGCGCACGCTTTTGACCTCGGACAACATGGGTATTCCGCTGGAGTTCTACCACCAGATGGATCGGTTGGAGCCAATTCACCAGAAATACGCGCTCTATCGCGGTGTCAAACCGCTGCGCATCGACCATTTCAACTGCTTCAGCCACGACGTTGATGCATCGGTGGAGTTTTACTCGGACTTTGGATTTCGCGTCACCGAATACACCGAGGACGAAGAAAGCAAGAAGCTTTGGGCAGCTTGGCTGCACCGCAAGGGCGGTGTGCACGACATGGCCTTCACAAACGGCACCGGTCCACGGATGCACCACGTAGCGTTTTGGGTGCCGACGCCGCTTAACATCATCGACCTGCTCGATCTAATGTCGACCACCGGCTATGTGGACAACATCGAACGCGGCCCTGGCCGTCACGGCATTTCCAACGCGTTCTTCCTTTATGTTCTGGATCCCGATGGCCACCGGATCGAAATCTATTGTTCGGATTATCAAACGGTCGACCCGGACCTGGAGCCGATTAAGTGGGATCTGAAAGACCCGCAGCGCCAGACGCTTTGGGGCGCCGCAGCACCTGAAAGCTGGTTCAAGCACGGGACGACATTTGTTGGCGTGGAAACCAAAGATTCCGCGCTGAACGCCAGCCCGATTATCGCACCATGAGCTTTTGTGCCGTAAACTCGGCTGTCCAGCGTTCGGGATCGCGTCAAATGCTTGACGGTTTCCTTGAACCCAAATGCAACTACGGTTTCAACGTCGTCGCGGGGGTATGACAATGCGATTTGCAACCTACACATCCCACGGTGAGACTCTGTATGGCGCTGTCACCGACTATGGCATGATCGCCTTGAATGACGCCTTCCCGCAGTGGCGGGGCTTGTTTGACGTTGTGCAAGCGGGCGGCCTCGGTGCGCTTGCCACCGCAGCTGCTGGAAAAACGGTTACCCATACCGATTTTCGATACGAGATGGTTCTGCCCAATGCGCGACGTATCCTCTGCGTTGGGGTGAACTTCCCGGATCGAAACGCCGAATACAAGGACGGCAGCGAACAGCCCAAGTTCATGTCGTTGTTCCCGCGTTTTGCCAGCGGGTTCACCGGTCATGATCGCCCGATGATACGCCCACCCGAGAGCCACCATCTTGATTATGAGGGCGAAGTGGCGATCATCATTGGAAAGAGCGGGCGGCGCATCAAACAGGATGACGCCTATGACCATATTGCAGCCCTGACGCTGTGTAACGAAGGCACCATCCGCGACTGGGTGCGGCATGCGAAATTCAACGTCACACAAGGCAAGAACTGGGACAAGTCCGGCTCGATCGGCCCATGGCTTGTCCCTTTCACCGACGCTGCTCAGTTGGACGACGCCCGCATCGTCACGCGGGTGAATGGAGAAGTCCGGCAAGATGATGTCTTGTCCCGCATGATGCACCCAATCCGGCGCGAGATTGAGTACATTTCGACATTCATGACGCTTGAGCCGGGCGATATCATTGTCACCGGCACTCCGACTGGGTCCGGTGCGCGGCTGGACCCTCCGCAGTATCTAAAACCCGGCGACGTGGTGGAGGTCGAGGTGAACGGCATTGGGACCCTGCGCAACACCATCGAGGACGAAGTGGTATGACGCCCGCAGACCACGCGACCGCCGCCGCGGATCTTTTGCGCGCCGAAGAGACCGGTAAGCAGATTGGGCTGCTTTCTTTACGGCATCCCGAGATGGGTTTGGATGATGCCTACGAGGTGCAAAACGCCATCTACCGCGCCAAGATTGCGCAGGGCCGCAAGGTTGTTGGATGGAAAATAGGGCTGACATCGAAAGCGATGCAATCTGCGTTGAACATCGATATCCCCGACAGTGGGATTTTGTTCGACGACATGGTGTTCGAGAACACCGCGATAGTGCCCAAAGACCGGTTCATCCAGCCGCGGGTCGAGGCCGAGATCGCATTTGTCATGAAATCCGCCATAGGGGGTGCTAACCTGACCCGCCAAGACGTGCTGGCAGCGGTCGAGTATGTCGCCCCTTCGATTGAGATACTGGATACCCGGATCCTGCGCGTCGATGCCGACACCGGGAAAACCCGCAATGTGTGTGACACGATCAGTGACAACGCGGCCAATGCAGGTGTTGTTTTGGGCACCCAGCGGCATGCGGTTGACGCTTTCGATCTGCGCTGGGTCGGGGCGATCACCTCGCGTAATGGCGAGGTCGAGGAAACCGGCCTGGGCGCGGGGGTGCTGAACGATCCGGTGCAGAGCGTTGTGTGGCTCGCCCGGCGCATGGCGCAGTATGGTCAAAGGATCGAGGCCGGACATATCATCCTTTCGGGCAGTTTCATTCGGCCCATTGAGTGCCCTGCCGGTAGCAATATCTTTGCCGATTTCGGTCCCTTCGGCGACGTCGCCATCTCGTTTGCCTGAAGGTTTCCCATGTCTGCGCCGCGCAATTCATTCAAACACTCAATCGCCGAAGGAGAGCTTCAGCTGGGATGCTGGCTTGGCTTCGCCGATCCCTACATCGCGGAAATCAGCGCGGGCGCCGGGTTCGACTGGGTTCTGATCGATGGAGAACACGCTCCAAATGACCTCCGGTCAATTGTGGCGCAGCTGCAGGTCATTTTTGCACGGGACACTCACTCCGTCGTTCGGCCTCCTATCGGAGAGCCATGGATCATCAAGCAATTGCTGGATGCGGGCGCGCAAAGCCTTCTTGTCCCCATGGTGGAAAGCGCCGAACAAGCGCAAGCCCTTGTAGACGCGGTGACTTACCCGCCGCACGGGGTTCGCGGTGTGGGCGCTGCTCTGGCCCGCGCCTCAGACTTCGCGGCGATTCCAGATTACCTTCAGACTGCGGGGGACGAAATCTGTCTCTTGGCGCAGGTTGAGAACCGAAGAGGTCTGGCCGCGCTGGACGATATTCTAGCGACCGAAGGGCTGGATGGAGTATTTATCGGCCCGTCCGATCTTGCCGCCGATATGGGTTTCATAGGTCGGCCCGGCGTGCCCGAAGTGAAGAATGCTGTTCTGCGGGCACTGGAAAAGATCGTTGCGTCGGGCAAGGCGGCTGGAATCCTGACCCTGGACACAGAACTCCAACTTGAATGCCGCGCCGTCGGTGCGAGTTTCATCGCCACTGAAATCGATGTCAGCCTGTTTGCCCGAAATATGCGAAACGCGGCGGCGGTCGCCCGCAGTCGCTTCCGCCTGCCTTACCAACCAGTCTAAAGGAAAGTGGTTTGCACGGTCAGAGACCTCTCTCGATCAGTCCAAACAATTGGACCGGGCAGGCGACGCCGCGTATGTTGTGAAGCCCGCATTCACAAAAAAGATCTGGTGCAGCTTCAGCGACTGCAATTGTCGCCAATACCCGGTGCCCAAGCGATTTGGTTAAACCTTCTATTCGGCTTGCGACGTTGACGGCGCCACCTAGGACTGTGAAATCAAGCCTGCCCGGGCTGCCAATATTGCCATAGCTGACCTGACCTACGTTGATGCCAATACCGATATCCAATGGTGGTTTGTTCTGCTGGTCGCGATCCTTGTTCAGTGCAGAAAGACCGTTGAGCGCGCTTTGCGCAGCGCGCGCCGCCTGGAAACATTGTTGGGTACGATCATCTGGCGTGGCGATGGTGAAAATGGACAAAACTCCGTCACCCATGAACTTGAGGACATCTCCTCCATGGGACTCAACGGACTGCACCACCCTATCGAAATACCCATTCAACGCATCAAATACGTCATCTTCATCTGCCAGATCGGTGAGCGCCGTGAACCCGCGCAGGTCAGAGAACATCACAACCGCTTCCAGAGATGTGCGTTCTCCGCGTTTGATCGTCCCGTTGCACACGGCTTCGGAGGGTCCATTCCCAAGATATGTGCGAAGAAGGCTTTCGGACGATTTGCGCATTGTGATGGGCTCCATCGCCGACGAAAGCGCCGGCAACGCGGCCTCGATCATCTTGAGGTGCTGATCCGAGAACCCATCTTTGGATTGTGTGACGAATGTGCAGCCATGCAGCGAACCGTCTCCGTAAAACAGAAGGGTTGCATAGTAATCCGTGCCGCCCTGATCTGCGAACTCCAAGTATGAGACATGGTCGGTTTCCGAATCCAGCCCGCGCAGACTTTTGTGCAAAGGGTGCCTGTGTTCCAGTACATACTCGAATGCGCTGCCGACATAGCCATCTGTGAGCATACGCTCATGCGTCACGTCGTAGCTTTCCGTGCCGTCAGGTGTCCAGACAACGCCCCAGGCAATCAGCAGGGGGTTCGCAAACCGCTGACCAATATTGACACGCCAAAGTGGAACGCCGGCATCAATAAGTGACGCGCAGAAGTGAGATACGATTTTTACTGGATCGCCCGACCGGCGGCCCTCGTTCATCATCCAATCGGCCAGCTGAGCAATTTGATCCATTGCGGCAGGTTAGCCGCCAGGTGTTGAAGAGCAAAGTCCGATATACGCGGCGTGCAGCAGGGCACGTGCTGCCTCAACGGGTTTGGGTATCCCAAAAGGCGCATACTGATATCTCTCGTTGCTGCTTCAAACCTGCCGATACACCGCTTCAGTCCGATGTGGAGGATTTTGGATTGAGAGGGCCCGGCAATTCATATCAGATTGATATTAATGAAAATTGACGGCCAAAGTTCACCGAATTGCAATTTTCTTCGTCCAGTGAGTTTCATCAAACCGAATATTTGTTTCGGGAATACCGGATATTCGTAAATTCGGGCAAGACACTCTTGATGGCTTTGGCATCCACATGTTTCAATTTCTGTGCTTGGCAGGCAAACGGGCTGCAAGCAACAAACAAAACAGAGAACACAAGTGTTTTCGACATAACCAAAGCGCCCTACGGTTCTGACCGACCGAAAGTGAGCGCTGCACAAGTCCAACGTGGAGAACTCGAATGAACAAAATTTCGATGCTATTGGGTGGCGCATCTGTTGCGATCGCCATGCCGGCATTTGCGGCTGATATTGTAATTGGTGTGCCCAACTGGCCGTCGGTAAATGCAACGGCGCATATCCTCAAGGTCGCGATTGAAGAGAACCTTGGCCTGGAAGTAGAGCTTCAGAACGGTACGAACCCGATTGTTTTCGAAGCTATGGATTCAGGGGCGATGCATGTGCACCCTGAGGTCTGGATGCCAAATCAGCAAAACCTGCACGATACCTACGTCAAAGACAAAGGCACGGTGACGTTCAACGGCAATGGTGTCGAAGCGTTCCAGGGTATGTGTGTGGACAAAGCCACTGCTGAGGCCAACGGGATCACGTCGATTGATGACCTGACAAACCCGGATATTGCGGCTCTGTTCGACAGCAATGGGGACGGTCAGGGTGAATTGTGGATTGGCGCGCCTGGATGGGCGTCAACCAATGTCGAAAAAGTGCGCGCGAAGTCCTACGGCTATGATCAGGTTTTCGAACTCACCGAGATTGATGAAACGGTTGCTTATGCCAATCTCGACAATGCGATCAAGGCTGGGGATGCATGGGTCGGCTTTTGCTACACCCCACACTACGTGTTCGAATTGCATGACCTGCAAGTCTTGGAAGAACCAGCATATGACGCGGCCAAGTGGAATGTGATTCAGCCGACGGATGATCCGGATTGGTTGGCCAAATCTGATGCGGGCGTCGCCTGGGATCTGGCGTATCTGCATCTGCACTATGCGAAGTCGCTTGAAGAAGAGTACCCGCAAGTCGCCACTATGTTGGCAAACATGAAACTTGATACCGATACAGTATCAGCCATGACCTATGCTCTGGTGATCGATGGCAAAGAACCATTGGCATACGCGCAGGAATGGGTCGGAGCAAACGAAGATGCCGTTCTGGGTTGGATGTCTGAGTGATCATACCTGATCAGAACTGAAACAGATTCAGGCCGCCGGACGTAACCGGCGGCCTGTTGTGCATCAAAGGGACAAGTATGACCGAAACAGTCGTGAAGCTCACCGATGTCTGGAAGATATTCGGGGCGCGCACCGAAGAAGCCATGGCCGCCGTTCGAAGTGAAGGCATTGGAAAGCCCGAAGTTCTGGAAAGATTCAACTGTGTCGTCGGCGTTCAGGGCGCCACGTTCGAAGTGCCAAGGGGCGAGATTTTCTGTATCATGGGGTTGTCGGGCTCTGGCAAGTCCACTCTGGTCCGACATGTGAACCGGCTGATCGAGCCGACAGCGGGGAAGATCGAAATTCTCGGCCATGATGTCTCGAAAATATCAGAGGCAGAGCTTCGACGTATTCGTGCCCAGCAGATCGGAATGGTTTTTCAACACATGGCATTGATGCCGCATCGCTCGGTGCGGGATAATGTGGCGTATCCGCTTGAAATTCGTAAGGTTCCGAAATCAAAAAGATGGGCCGTTTCTGATCATGCGTTGGGATTGGTTGATCTGACGGGTTATGAAGATCGGCTGCCCAAGGAATTGTCTGGTGGGATGCAGCAACGTGTGGGGATTGCACGCGCGCTGGCATCGGACCCTGAAATTCTATTGATGGATGAGCCCTTCTCGGCGCTTGATCCGTTGATCCGATTGCAACTGCAGGATCAGTTCAAGGCTCTGGTCGCTCAGCTAAAGAAGACAACGCTGTTTATCACGCACGATCTGGACGAAGCCATTCGCATTGGACACCGGATTGCGATCATGAAGGACGGTGTCATTGTGCAGATCGGCACGCCGGAAGATATCGTGATGAATCCGGCGGACGACTATGTTCGCGAATTTGTGCAGGGAATATCGAAGCTGAAGCTTGTTAAGGCGCATTCGATCATGGCGCCGATGGACAGTTATTCCGGCTCGCTGGATGGTGCGCCCAGGGCAGATGAAGGGGCCGATCTGGACCAGCTTATCGACCTTGCGGTTGATACGGATATGCCGGTGGTCATAACCGATGCAGGCCAGGACGTAGGTGTTGTGACCAAACCACGACTGTTGCGCGGAATCCAAGGGGGCAAAAATGACTGATACAACAAGTGAAATCCAGGTCACAGCTGCCTCGGATATCGAAGTCGATCGCGAAGCGCTGGACCGTTCTATCCATGAATTTGCAGGTCCCAACGGGGACTATTACGTCAATGCGTTTCACAAGATTCATGATGCCACCAGTGCAGTTCCCAATACTTTCAACAAATGGGCTGCGGTCCTCGGTCCGTTTTGGTCTGCGTCTCGGGCGATTTGGGGAATGTTCTGGACGTTCCTGATCCTTGAAATCATCGCGTGGGTTCAGATTGGGCGTGGTGCCTGGGGAAATCCCGGAGCCGATTTTGCAGAACGGGCGGCGCGTCAGCAGGAGCGGGCAGATGAGCTGTTGGCGCGAGCCGCTGAAGCCACCGAGAAAGCAGATATAGATCGTTTTTCCAAACTGGCAGAAAACATCCAGAAGGCCGCGGATTCCAGCATGGAAAAAGCGCTGTCCGCACAATCCGAAGCGGTTGGAATCCTGGTTACAGGGCTTCTGATGCTCTTGGTCTTCAAGCTGGTTCAGGGTTTTTATTCTGATCGGGTGTACGAAAAGCAATATTCCAACTGGCGAACTGATCCCCAAAGTACTGAAAGCGGCCGCTCTATGCACAACACGGTTCTTGGTGCTGTTTTGGTCGCCGCAATTGGCCCGCTGATCGTGTACAAATTCACCGTCAATTCTTCCATGGCCATGCTGGATGCCTTTCCCGAACTGGCAGTGTCAGAGCTGATCTTGGGTGAAGGGAATGGTACGTTATTCTCGGCGCTGGCCTCTTGGATGGAAGCCCAGATTGATGCCGCCGCCGCCGCTGGCGGGGATGTCTTCGATGGGATCGTGGCAGGTGTTCGATCGGTTCTTGATGCGCTGACCATTGCCTTGATCGGATCACCATGGCCGGTTGTCATGCTTGTTATCTGCGTGACAGCATGGCGGGCGGCGGGTCCACGCGTGGCAATCTTCACAGCCTCTTCCTTGGCCTACATCGCACTGCTGGGATATTGGGAAGTCGCCATGGAGACGGTCGCCCTGGTCGGAGCCGCGGTATTTTTATGTGTTGTCTTCGGGATCCCGCTGGGGATCTGGTTTGGGAAATCCAAACGCGCGTACCGAGCGGCGGAACCGGTATTGGATCTGATGCAGACGCTTCCGGCCTTTGTGTATCTGATCCCGATTATCGCGTTTTTCGGAACCGGAAACCCGCCGGGAATTTTGGCCACGATCATCTTCGGTATGCCACCGGTCATACGATTGACCGCGTTGGGTATGCGCGGGGTGCCAGACAGTATCAAAGAGGCGGCCGTAGCCTTTGGCGCATCCAAGTGGCAGTTACTGAAAGATGTTGAAATACCGCTTGCCCTGCCATCGATCATGACCGGCGTGAATCAGACCATTCTAATGTGTCTGTCTATGGTCGTTATCATCTCGCTGATCGGCGGCGGAGGACTTGGCAAGGAAATCCTTGAAGCGCTGCAATATGCGGCCAAGGGACCCGGCTTGCTGGGTGGTTTTGCAATCCTGTTCCTCGCCATGGTGATGGACCGGATCGTGCAAGGCGCATTCAGGCGCGAAGACGAAAAAATCTAAAATGCTCTGCGCCTCCGGACTTCTCCGGGGGCGCATTTGATTTCTGCTGAGACCAATCATGACTGATCGTTACGAAAAATCCATGATGGACAATCTTTATTGGTGGGGTGTGCCCACCTTGTTCAGATGCCCTCATGTAGGCCCTGAAGATCAGCACATTGCGCTGGTCGGGGTTCCACACTCAACTGGAAACGGCACGACCGAGCGCGACCAGCATTTGGGGCCCAGGGCTTTACGCCATGTCTCTGCCGTACAGCGCAGGGTTCACTCGCTGTTCCGAATCGATCCTTGGAACAATGCCCGGATTGCGGATGTGGGGGATGTCCCTTTTCCGCGTGCCAATGACAACGAAGACTGCATCGAACGTATCACAGCCTTCTACAAGGATATCGACGCGGCGGGCGCGCGCCCTGTTTCCATCGGTGGGGATCACTCGATTACGGGCGGGATTGTTCAGGCGCTTGGAGGGGGCAGTCTTGCCGGTGGCGAGCCGGTCAGCTTTCTGCATTTTGACGCCCATACGGATGTGTTTACCAAGGTCGACCACTTCCTGGGTGCCAAAAAGTCTGCGGCGCATTGGGGGGCTTACTTGGCCGACCAAGGCCAGGTTGATCCAACCCGTTCCATGCAGATTGGATTACGAGGTCACCCGCGCAGTTTGGATTGGCTGCAACCGTCATATGACTACGGATACAACATCGTGACTATGCGGGAATTCCGTCAGCGCGGTTTGGAAGATGTCATCGCGCAAACGCGCGAGGTTCTGGGCGACCGACCCGTGTACATTACGTTTGATCTGGATTGCCTTGATCCGACGGTGGCGCCAGCGGTGTCAAATCTGGAGCCCGGCGAGAAAGGCTTTGATATCGATGAAGCGGTTGGTTTGCTGCGCGCGGCGCGGGGCCTGAACATCGTCGGAGGAGACGTTGTGTGTATGATGCCCACCAAGGACAGCCCCAACAATATCACGGCGCTGACCGCTGCCGCCGTCATGTTCGAGATGATTTCGATGATCGCCGAAAATGTAAGCGCTAATTAGGGCGGCGAGTATCCACGGACTGCGCCAGCACGCATAGCAATTCGAACATCAACGAGATACCAAGCCACGCTGTGCTACCGCTGGGATCAAACGGGGGGGACACCTCAACCAGGTCTGCACCGACCAGATTCAGCCCGGACATCTTGCGAATAACCTGCTGGGCCTGAAAACTGTTGGGCCCGCCAATCTCTGGCGTTCCGGTGCCCGGAGCGTAGGTCGGGTCGACAAAATCGATATCATAGGTGCAGTAGCAAGGCGCGGACCCGACAATGCGCCGTACTTCGGCCATGACGTCGTCGATGCCCCTGTCAAACAGTTCTTCTATACGGATGATGCGAATACCTTGGGCCTCACCCCATTCGATATCTTCGGTATTGTAGGCGGTTCCGCGAATGCCAACCTGCACAAAGCGTTTGGGGTCAACCAGCCCTTCTTCAACCGCGCGCCTGAACGGTGTCCCGTGGGTGAATTTGTGCCCGCCAAAGTAGCTGTCAAACAGGTCTGTGTGACTGTCGAACTGGATCAGCCCCAATGGTCCCGACGCCGCCAGAGCGCGCAGAACGGGCAGGGTTGTCAGATGATCACCACCAGCGGTCAGCGGAGTGATACCCTTGTCGCACAGCCCGGCATAGAATTCCGTTACGCGCCCAAGTGTATCGTCGATGTCCACCGGGTTGGGTGCGACGTCACCCAAATCTGCGCAGTTGATCAGGTCGAACGGGCTAACACCTGTGACGGGGTTCATGGCCCGGATCATTGTTGAAAAATCGCGCAATTGCCGTGGTCCGTGGCGCGCGCCGGGCCGGTTGGTCGTGCCCCCATCCCAGGGGATTCCGACAATCCCCAGATCGACCTCGTTGAACCGCTCATGATCCGGTGTCAGGACGGGCAGGCGCATAAATGTTGGGACACCAGCAAACCGGGCAAGCTCCATCGCCGATACCGGTTGAAAGAAGGAATTGGCCATGCGTATCTCGTGCCCCTTTTTGCTTCGGCCGACCCTATCGGGTGAACTCCGCAAAGGGAATGATTTTGCGGGCGTCAGATCAGAATGCGATACTTGCTGCGGATTTCGGCATCTTGCGAGGGGGTCAGATATTCGGGGCGATGGGTATCCAAAATTTCGCGCGCCCGGTCGCGTGCAGTGGTCCAGGCATCCTTGGCGCCGTCCATTTCCCATGTCCTGGGTTCACGGCGGTCCGCTAAGGACGGATAGAAATAGTCCCGCTCCATCGCAGTGTATGTATGCGGGCTGCCCAGAAAATGCCCGTCTCCCAAAACTGATTGGCAGATAGCTTCAAACCCCAGGTTTTCGGTGTTTACCTCGATCCCGCGCAATGCGCGATAAGTGTGGGAATGCATCTCATCATCCAGAACAAAGGCTTCGAAACTTGCCCCCAAAAGCGATGCGGTCATACCCGAGCTTTCATAGATCAGATTACCGCCGGCCAGTGCTGCCGCCAGCGAGGTCATGGCTTTTTCCACGCCGTATTGCGCGTCGATCGCCTTGGCGTCGGTCATCGATGATGCGACGCCAGATGGCAGACCAAGCCAATTGATGATCTGTGCCGAAGCCGCGTTCAGAATAGCGGTTTCACCACTGCCCCCTGCAAAAGACCCGGTGCGCAGGTCCACGATGAACGGCCAGTTTGAGAAAACCATCGGAAAACCGGGTTTGATGGCGTTGACCATTACTAGGCTGGCCAGCGTCTCGGCCAGGGATTGCGCCAGGAAACCAGCCAGCGTTGCTGGTGCGGTCGCGCCGGCCTGAGCCGCGGTGATACAGGACATCGGGATGTTGTGTCTGACACATTCATAAACAACGTCCACCGCATCTTCCCCATACCGCAAGGGTGAGATGACCGGGCTGATGTGGGCTTTCAGAAAGGGGCGTTCCGAGAACTTGCCCGGACCTCCGGCGGCGATGTCCAGCATGTCCACGATGGGGGCGACGTGCTCCGCCAGCGTGAAGGATGTTGCGATAGGCTTGGTGGTGTTTCTGACCAACGCGTATACAGTATTCACATCAAGATCGAAAACGTCGGGCACATCGGTGGCAACACAGCATCTGGTGAACCAGCTTACATTGCTAAGCGTGTCTTGCAGGCGTGTGAAATCGTGCAGATCCGCCAGCATTGAAGGTCGATAAAGGCCGGTATCAAGATCCAGCGTTTGCACGGCAGCCCCACCTGTTCCAAAAAACACACGATCACCACCAACCTCAATCGAACGACTTTCGTCCCGGCCATGCAGCACAAAGGTCTTCGCCGCCATGCGAACGGTGTCTTCGACCATGGCCCGCGGAAAAGTGACTCGGTCCTGTTTGCCACCAAGCGCGCCTGCCGCCAGCAGGTCTTTGCGCAGCCTCTCGGGTACTTCGCCCATCCCCAGAGTTTCAAGTAGTCTCAACGCTGTGTCGTAGATCAGACCAATCTCGGCCTCGGTCAAAGGCTTGAAGGCTCCACCGATCTGGCCGGGCGAGCATGGGTCAACTTCCGGCTTTGCCGCGCGCTGCACCAATCGGGCTTTCCGCCCGCTTCTTCGGTTGTTGTCCGACGGCATTCTGTGGCCTCTCCTGCCTCGTTTCTGCCAGTACGATAGGCACGACGTTGCCCGACCGGCAAAAGCAGCTGTGAAAATTTCGAAATCTAAAATCGCAGTTTCGATTTTCCGAAACCGGCAATTGCCGCGTTGCCGAAGGGTAAGGTTTGTTCCCAAGACTAAGCAAAACGAACGGGGACGGTTTAGATGAAAACGCGCACTAAAGTTGTTGTCATCGGTGGCGGCATCGCCGGGTGTTCTACTTTGTACCACCTGACACAAGAAGGGTGGACAGATGTGGTTTTGGTTGAACGCAACGAACTGACATCGGGTACCACTTGGCATTCTGCTGCGCAGGTCACCAATTTCGGCATGAACCAAACGATGGTCGGCCTAAAAACACACTCGATCCAACTGTACAAAGCACTGGCCGACGACCCGGACTATCCGATCAACTACCATCATGGCGATGGCGGAATTCGTTTGGCCAATACCGAGGCGCAGATGCGAGGCTACCATCATTTCGCGTCCATGGCGCGTGGAATGGATGTGCATTTCGAAGTGATCGACGCCGAGGAATGCGCCCGCCGTCATCCGCTGATTTCTAGTGAGAACCTGATTGGCGGACTATGGGACCCGTTGGACGGTGACATTGATCCGGCGCAGCTGTGTCAGGCGCTGGCACGGCGCGCGCGAAAGGCCGGGGCGGAAGTATATCGCAACACTCCGGTCACTGGGCTGACGCAGCACAACGACGACACGTGGACGGTGCGGACCGAGCATGGTAACATCGATTGTGACATTGTCGTCAATGCGGGCGGATACCGGGTGAATGAAGTGGGCGCGATGATGGGTGTGCATCATCCGGTCGCATCAATGGAACACCAGTATTTCCTGACCGAAGACATCCCCGCCATTCGTGATGCGGGCCACCGGATGCCGCTGCTGAGATGCCCCATCAGCGACTATTATTGCCGTCAGGAAAAGAACGGGTTGCTGCTGGGGTTCTATGAGCAGGATTGTAAAACCTGGGGTATGGACGGGATCGATCCGAACTTCGTCAACGCTTTGTGCCCAGATGATCTGGATAGGGTGACAGATGTTTTGGAAGGGGCATTTGCCCGGATGCCCGCGTTGATGGAGGTTGGCATACACACGGTGGTCAACGGACCCATTACCTACACAATCGACGGGGCGCCCCTGATTGGTCCGATCCCAGGCAAGCGCAACGCGTTTTGCATCATTGGATTGCGCGCGGGGCTTGGTGAAGGCGGTGGGCATGGATGGTTGTTGGCGCAGCAGATCGTACACGGTGAAGCCTGCTATGACACCTGGTGCCTCGATCCCCGACGGTTCGCCGGGCATTGCAATGTTGAGCTAACGGCACTGAAAGCTATCGAAGACTACCAAAACGAGTTTCGGTTCCACTTCCCGCATGAGCATCGGCCCGCTGGTCGGCCAGCAAAGACGACACCTTTGACACCGGTTCTGGCTGCAAAAGGCGCGGAATTCACTGTCGTCAACGGTTGGGAGCGGGTCGAATACATCAAACCCGATCCGGATTTCACAACCTCTCTGAGTTTCGATTTTGACGAAGCTTTCGATCTTGTGGCCGCCGAAGTGAAGAACGTGCAGACAAATGTTGCGCTTGCTGAGGTCAATGGATTCAACCGGATCGAAATCACCGGTTCGGATCGTCACAGTTTTCTGGATCGGTTGATGTGCGGAACCGTTGCCAAACGCGATGGGCGGATGGGGCTGGGATATCTGCTGAACCACCATGGCATGGTCAAATCCGAGGCGACAGTTGCCAACATACTGGCCAGCGATCGGGGTCAAGCGCGGGTCTGGTACGGCTCGGCAGCGGCAAGCGAAGCCCATGATATGGATTGGCTGTCATACCACCTGAACCCTGACGAAGACGTACAAATCCAAAGCCTGACAAATGATCAGACGATCCTTGTTCTGGCAGGTCCCCGCGCCCGAAAAGTGTTGTCCGCGTGCGCGCGCGGTGACTGGTCGCGCGAAGCGTTCCCGTGGCTTAGCGTTCGGGAGTGTTTCGTGGGTATCGCCCCAGCCACAGTGATGAATGTCAGCTTTTCTGGTGAGCTGGCTTATGAAATCCATGTTCCAAATGCGTCGCTTTACGCGGCCTATCTGGCGCTGGAAAAGGCTGGTGAGGTGTTTGAAATGGGCTTATTCGGCGCTCGCGCGGTCGAATCCATGCGGATGGAGAAAGGGTTTCTGCATTGGAAAGCGGATCTGATCACCGAGTTTGATCCGTTTGAAACGGGTTTGGATAGGTTTGTAAAACTGGACAAGGGTGAATTTGTTGGTCGACAGGCTCTGCTCGAAAGGCAGGAAAGCGGGCCGCAAAAGCGTTTGGTTACCTTGCAAATTGATGCCGCACACGCGCCTGCCCATCCTGGGGCATCACTGATGAATGGGTCTGATGTCGTTGGCACAGTGACGTCGGGCGATTGGGGCCACCGAACCGGATTGAACCTAGCCTATGCTTTTGTCGATACGCCCTTCGCGGCCATAGGAAATGCGTTGGAGATAGACATGTGCGGGCGGCTTATGCGTGCTGAGGTTATCGAGCCGTCGCCGTATGATCCGAAGATGGCCAATGCACAAAGCTAGTACTTACAGAAGGTGTCCGCTCCTCTATGGCAAATACAGCTAGATTGAGGTCTAAATTTGGGGCGTGGCGAGTGGTTCTGTAGATTTATCATTGCCGCACCGAAGATAATCTGTTTCGATTTTTTCGAATAAGTCGAAACATCAGGAACCAAGAAATTGCCAAAATCCCTGAGCCTCCGTTGGCTGGAAGTGTTCCAATTGATTGCCAAGTCCGGATCCATCCAAAAGGTCGCCTCCGAGACGGGCTTGTCGATCAGCACCGTATCCAATCACATGCGCAGTCTGGAAACCGCCCTGGGTGTTGAATTGGTGGATCATAGTCGCCGTCCCATGGGGCTGACCCCGGCGGGTGAAGTGTTTTCGCGGTACGTGAGAGAGGGGCTGACAGCGCTGAAACGCGGCGAAGCGGAAATTCGATCTGGGAACTGGCAACATGCGACCGCCCTCAGGCTGGCATTGATCGATGAGTTCGACAATCAGGTCGCCCCCGAGCTGTTTCGATTTCTGGCGCATGCTTTGCCGCGCTGCAATTTCCGTCACTTTACCCGCCCAAGCCATGAAATTACGGCCAAACTACAAGAACACAAACTAGATGCCGGAGTGGCCTCACGACCCGCTGGGAAAACGGATGGGTTGGTCGAATATCCGTTATTGCGCGATCCGTTTATCGTCATCCTGCCCGAAAGCTTCCAAGGTGGTGCCGAAGATGTGTTGGCGCCTGAGTCGGACCTGCCGTTCCTGCGCTACTCGCGCGATTACACAATCGGCAAGCAGATTGAGATACAGCTGACACGCAGCAAGTTCAGCCTGCCAAACCGGTTCGAACTGGAATGCAATCATTCGATTGTTGGACTTGTCGCCGAGGGCAGCGGTTGGGCAATAACCACGGCCGCCAGCTATAGGCGCGCTGAGCGGTTCCATCGCAACGTAAAGGCCCTGCCGTTTCCGGGACGAAACTTTGTACGCACAGTGTCGCTGTTCACAACGGATGTTTACCCGGCTTCCACTTCTCTATTGATTCACAAGGTACTGAGCCGCTTGATAAAGCAGAACTTTTGCGATCCAATGAACGCAAAGCTCCCTTGGCTGGAAAACGACTTCCGTACATTGGAAAGTGGGCTGACGTGATTTTGGTCCGTCACTCGGGTTCGCTGGCCTTCTGTGTGACCGACCAGTGAAGCCCCTTTCTGACGCGCATGAGGAGGCCAGTAAAAGGCCGAATAAATTCGATGATCAATGATAGTGCGGGCCGAGGCTTTTGTGACTGAGGAACCAAAGCATCGACAAATTCTCCGCAGTCGGGGCTTTTGATCAAAAACATCAAAGCTAGTGATTGATTTTCTTTCCCCGCGACGGGTAAACACGCGCAAATCTTTTTGGGGAAGTAGATGACTGAACAACAAGGCGATCCACGTCACCTTGAAACGCTGGATCGCGATCTCGCCCGCTTTTCCAATCTCGAGACGGCAACAAGTTACGTTGGCAGGCCAATGGTCGGCCCAGGAATTTCGCTGGTCTTTGTGGTTCTAGCCGGTCTCGCCGCCGCTTTGTTCTTTGGGCAAACCAACAACGCCATGATCGTCATCGTCGCCGCTTGTTTTGGTGCCTACATGGCACTGAACATTGGCGCGAATGATGTTGCCAACAACATGGGTCCGGCTGTTGGAGCAAATGCGCTGAGCATGGGTGGCGCCATTGCCATTGCCATCGTCTTTGAAAGCGCCGGGGCGCTGATTGCTGGCGGAGATGTGGTTTCTACCATCGCCAAGGGCATCATCGCACCAGAAAGTATGGGCACCGCCGAGATTTTCATATGGGCCATGATGGCCGCCCTTTTGTCGGCTGCCCTTTGGGTCAATCTTGCAACTTGGGTCGGGGCACCGGTTTCGACCACGCATTCCGTCGTTGGCGGCGTGATGGGGGCTGGGATTGCAGCGGCTGGCTTTGCCGCAGTGAACTGGCCAACCATGGGCAAAATCGCAGCCAGCTGGGTGATTTCGCCTGTATTGGGTGGCGCGGTTGCCGCTCTGTTTCTATGGCTGATCAAATCCCGGATCATCTATCGCGAAGACAAGATCGCGGCCGCGCGCACCTGGGTGCCGGTGCTGGTCGGGATCATGGCCGGGGCTTTTGCCTCTTATCTGGCGCTGAAGGGGCTGAAGAAGATCATCAAGATTGACCTGCCAACAGCGCTTTTGATCGGTGCGGCTATTGGGGCCTTGGTGTGGGTGACGATGATCCCGGTCATTCGCAAGCAATCCGAAGGGCTGGAAAACCGCAACAAATCATTGAAGGTTCTGTTTGGTATTCCGTTGGTTGTCTCTGCTGCACTGCTCAGTTTTGCCCATGGTGCCA
Organism: uncultured Ruegeria sp.; assembly: GCF_947504215.1. GTDB lineage: Bacteria > Pseudomonadota > Alphaproteobacteria > Rhodobacterales > Rhodobacteraceae > Ruegeria. Next base: position 47,891 of record NZ_CANNGO010000009.1, read on the forward strand.
ACGATGTCGCCAATGCTGTCGGCCCGCTTGCTGCGATCGTGCAAGCGTCGCAGTCTGGCAACTTTACCGAGGCTGTCAGCATTCCGTTCTGGGTCATGGTGATCGGGGCCTTCGGGATATCATTTGGTTTGTTCCTGTTTGGACCCAAACTGATCCGCATGGTCGGGAGTCAGATTACCAAACTGAACCCGATGCGTGCCTATTGCGTGGCTCTGTCCGCTGCGATCACGGTGATTGTAGCAAGTTGGCTGGGGCTGCCCGTCAGTTCAACTCACATCGCGGTCGGAGGTGTGTTCGGTGTCGGGTTCTTCCGTGAATGGGATGCTGAACGCCGCATTCGAAATGCGCGTCTTACGATGCCGGAAAGGCCCAATTATGCCCCGGAAGAACGTAGACGTCGCAAGCTCGTACGTCGCTCTCACTTTATGACCATCATCGCAGCTTGGGTGATTACGGTGCCGGCAGCTGCCATTCTGTCCGCGACGGTGTTTTTCCTGATCACACTGGCGATGGGATCCGTTTAGACGGGTACGCGCTTTGATGATGCCGAGGAAACTCGTCACGATGCCTTGGTTACCAAAAGCTGCCAGCATTTTGTCGAAGTGTTTTGCGCACAAATCGGGTGATCTGCAGAGGTCTCTTTCTCTGGCGCATGCAGGGTAAACGGCGAAGATCCGGTTTGGTTTTGGTCGCTAGATACGCTGTGATATCTTGCTGGCCGGAAAATGCCCGCTCGGTGCAAGCTCGGCCCTAGTCAGATCCAAGACTTCACGGCCACAACGACACGACCGTTTGATCTTTCGCTAAGCTCTACACCCAGTGCTTCACCGACGTTCACAGATCCGAGCCCGGCATCTTCCAGGATGTTGGCATGCAGGAAGCAATCTCGTTTATCGTCAAATACATTTACAAAGCCGTATCGTTTTTCCAACGAGAACCATTTGACCCGTGCGGGTTCAAAGGTTTTTGAGATATCGGGTTTCCGATCAATGACGATACTTGTTTCGCATTTCGCGGGGGGCTTTGCATTCAAGCTCAAAACCTCGACGACCTGTAGTCCTTTAGGCGTTATGCATGTGGTTGCGTCAACAGAGCATCCAGCAGCAATCGAGTTTTGTCCAAAGTCATATACTGCGTTTTGATGCAGCAACGCTTCTTTGCCTGTGGTGTTGCAAACAACAAATCCGTATCCGCGCTCAGGTGAGAACCATTTGAGTGTTCCGGAAATGTAACCCTGAACATCACCGTTGATTGTTGAACCGTCCATTACCCAGCTTACCTACTACTACAAAAGCACTAATCCTAAAACTGACATCTAGAATGTGTTATTTTTTGGCTCGAGTTTTGACAAATATATGAGCAGGACTTTTAGAAGGCCATAGTGCCCTGGTCTTAGTTCCCGGCGTAAGGTCCCGATATGCAAACCTCAAAGGCGTCGAAGGACATACTGGACCAGAACGCGTCATGCTGTGTGAATGTGTCATTGCGGTTGTAGCGCCGCTGATACGAAATCCCGCACGCTTCCAACGATTTTTCGCATCGGAGTATTTGAGAACACGCTGCGTTCTGCACTGCTTTCCAGTATCTCGATGATCAAATGCGAGACTTGGTTGGCGTTCGGGACAGATCTGAAGTCACCTTCTGCGATGCCGCGTTCGACCAGGGTAACTAATGTTGCGATCAGGTTTTCGCGGGTATCCAGAAACAGCCTTGCGATATCCGGTTGGCGAATGGCTTCGCTGGTGATTTCCAGGCTTAAGATCACGTTCTCAGGCGCAGACAGGTATTTCGCGTAGGCACCTATGAACCCGTCTAGAACCTTGGGTGCTGGTGAAGGCTTCATCAGCACTTCAAGGAATGGGCCCACTTCTTTCCGTTCCAGCTGTGCGATTTCGACCAATACATCGTGTTTGCCGGGGAAGTGGTTATAGAGGTTTCCCAGGCTAACACCTGCGCGGGCCGCGATGTCGCGCACACCAGTCTGGTGATAGCCCTTTTCCAAGAAGCACATGACCGCGGCTTCCAGAATCTGATTTCGGCGCTTGGCTGTCGCTTTGTCTCGATTTGTTGCGGCCTTGGAGTCGGGCATTATTTTACCAGCATTATTGAACGAACGATCGTTCATACTATATAGCGGAAACCCATTATCTGCAAGGCGGTGGGCAATTTCGTCTGGAATAGTAAAGGCAACTCAATGTCCGCAGATTCAGTTGAACCGAAAGCAAAACCGGTTGTGCGATGGCTTTGGATAGCGGGCGCGGCCATGATTTTGATTGGCGTCATTTTGGTGCTTCTGGAAGTCGAAGACACAGTCGATGTCGAGAAATCCAATTTGCCGCCGCGACCTCCGGCAGTTTCCGTTCTCATGGTTGATCAGGCAACAGTACGTGCCGAGATCACAGCATTTGCCGAAGTGCGGCCCAGGTGGGATGCTGAGCTGCGATCTGCTGTGACAGGTCGAATAGTTGCGGTTCATGAAAGCGCGTTAGCAGGATCAAAGGTTGCCAAGGGTGATCCTTTGTTCACGATCGAAAAAGCTCAATACGAAAGCGCGGTTGCATCGGCAGAAAGGGAAGTTGAAGAGGCGCAGCTTGGTTTATTGCGCGCGCAAAACGATGTCACGGTTGCGCGCCGACAGTTCCAAAGGGATGGAATAGACCCGCCGACCGAGCTTTCCCTGCGGCTTCCTCAGTTGCGTATCCAGGAAAAGACGGTTGCTTCGGCACAATCAAAACTAGAGGCGGCCCGAAAGGAATTGTTGGACACAGAAGTCACGGCTCCGTTTTCGGGTTTTGTGACACGTCGGGCTGCTAGCCTCGGTCAAACCGTGGCGCCGGGCGAAGCGCTGCTCCACCTTTCAGATGATCGTCAGTTTGAGCTTGTCGCAGAGTTCAGCCAGGCGGACTGGAAGCTATTGGAACACCCGATTTCGGGCAAGCTGGCCGCGCTTTATGATCGCGATGGCGCGGCTGTGGGGCAGGCGCAAATTCGACGCGGGGGTGGCTTCCTGGACCAGAACACGCGTCAGATGCGGGTCTTTCTGGAAGTAACGGAACCAAACGATCAAATCCTGGCTGGGGACTATCTACGCGTGTCTATTCCCGGCCGTCTGATCGACGAGACGTTGACCATTCCCGACAGTGCAATGACTCGCGCAGGTTATGTGTGGTTAGTCGATGCCGATTATATGCTGCGCCGGATCACGCCCAGTATTCTGTTTCGTTCAGACGGTACTGTGACAATTCCAGCCCCGGATGGGGGAGGGCCATGGCGTGTTGCACGGACGCCTTTGGCCTCGTTTTTGCCGGGTCAGCATGTGACGCCGTTGGACGTCGAGGGTTGATCAATGCACGCTCTTGTCTCCTGGTTCATTCGCAACCCCGTCGCCGCCAACCTTATGATGGCGTTGATTTTGTTCCTTGGTGTTCAGACCCTGATGAATATCCGTATCGAAGGGTTTCCACGGATTCCGCCTGAAAGCGTTACGATATCGATCGAATATCCAGATTCTACCGCCCAACAGGTAGATGAGTTGGTGACGCAGAAGGTCGAGCAAGCGCTGGAGGGGCTGGAAGGTGTCCGCAGCATTACATCGCAGTCTGAAAATGGCCTGAGCACGATTTCGGTGCGCCGCGCTGGCGGGGCAAAACTTCAGGCGGTTTTGGATCGGGTTCGTATTAGAATTGATGGGCTGACTGATCTGCCGGAAAAGGCGCGGCGTCCTGTGATCGAGGCATCAGGCTTTGATTTCCCGGCCCTCTACGTGAACCTGCACGGCGATGCCGACCCGGCTACGTTGCAGACCTTGGCGCAACGGCTCAAGGAAGACTTACTGGCGCAACCCGAGTTATCACGCTTGAATATTTGGGGGCTGATCCCGCGTGAATTGCGGATCGAAATCGATCCAGAGCAATTGCGGCACTATGGTTTGACAGTCGCGGACGTTACCCGTGCTATTCGCGAAAACTCGTTGCCGTTTCAGGCCGGTCGTTTGCGCACCGAAGGCGGCACGATCTTTCTGCGGGCGGATAGCCGGGCCAAATACGCCCCGGAATATGCCGCCTTGCCGGTGATAGAGCGAGATGACGGATCGAACGTGCCGCTTGGTGACGTGGCCACGATCGAAGACGGCTTTCTGGATGATGATTTTCTGTTTCGATTGGACGGCAATCCAACAGTCGGCATGGAAGTGTTGATTGGTCAAAAGGAAAACCTGCTGGACATAAGCCGTGTGGTGCGCAGTACAGTTGAAGATTTCAGCCGTCAGTTACCTCCGCAAATTGAGGCTGAAATCTGGGGCGACAGCGCTGGTTACATTGCGGACCGGTTGGCACTTTTGCGGTCAAATGGCGTGCAGGGTTTGATACTGGTCATCTTGATGCTGTCAGTGTTCCTGAATGTCCGGCTGGCCTTCTGGGTGGCGATGGGTATTCCGATTTCTGTCATGGGGGCAATCGCTGTCTCGGGTTCGAAATGGCTGGACTATTCGCTCAACGATGTCACGACCTTTGGCCTTATCATTGCCTTGGGGATTTTGGTGGATGATGCCGTTGTCGTTGGCGAAAGCGTTTTTGAAGAGAGACGCAAGGAAAAAGACCCGATCAAAGGCACTGAGCGTGGCGTACATCGCGTGGCCGTCGCCACAGTGTTTGGTATTCTGACCACAATTGCCGCCTTCTTCCCGATGCTGCTGATCGACAATCCGCTGGGAAAAGTGCTGGCAGGGTTTTCAGGTATCGTCATTCTGACGCTGATCTTTTCCCTGATTGAAAGCAAATTCATCTTGCCGGCCCATCTGGCGCATATCACGTTGGATCAGGAGAGGCGGTATCTGGTGACGCGGATCTGGGGCCGCATTCAGGACGGGGCGCAAGGCGGTCTGATCTGGTTTAGGGATCGCATTTACTACCCGGTCCTCGTGGCGTCGGTTCGCCAACGTTATGCGGTATTGATCCTGTTTGTCGCGGCTGCACTGCTTGGCATCGGGCTGATGGTCAAAGGTAAAGTCAAAACAGTTTTCTTCCCCGATGTGCCCGGACAGGTGATTACCGTGAACCTAGAAATGGATGCACGTGCGCCCTTTGCGCTGACCCGATCTAATGTTAACCGGATCGAAGCGACGATCGAGCAGTTGAACATCGAGCTGGCGGACCGCGCTGGCATGCGAGAACCTCCCATTCAAACTATTTTCACGATCATCAGCAGCGCCGGTAGCGCCCAGATATTTGCGGAAATGCTGCCCGTGGCTGAGCGTCCCAACGTGCAAATTCTTGATGTCGTGCGTGAATGGCAGAAACGCGTCGGAGACGTTGAAGGCGCAACAGAACTTGAGTTTACCGGTTCGGAAGCCTTGGCCGGAGGGTTCCAGATCAGGCTGGTATCGAAGGATGATGACCTGCTGCGAAGGGCCAGTGCGGATATGAAGACGTTTCTGTCCGAGATCGACGGAGTGACGAACCTAAGGGACGGGCTTGTGGGCGGACAGCCCGAGCTAAAACTGCGCCTGCGTCCAGACGCGCGCAACTTGGGTTTCAATGCCGAAACTCTGGCCAGCCAGATCGGTTATGGATTTGGCGGGTCTGAGGTCTCCAAGGTTCGGCGCGAGGGGTCCGAAGTGCGTGTTGTTGTCCAGAATGCCCGTGAAAACCGGGACACGCTGGCGGATCTGATGCAGGCGCGGTTGCGCAGTAAAACCGGCGCGTGGGTGCCTTTGGAAACGGTGGCGGACATCGAGGGCAGTTATGTGTCAGGGGCGATCAATCGTCGGGATGGTCGGCGCATGAACCTTGTTTCCGCATCGGTCGACCGGTCAATTGTTGCACCAGAAGAGGTAGGGCAGGCCGTGTTCCAGCAATTGGTTCCAGAGTTGCAAGCGAGTTATCCAAGCGTGAAAGTTCTGGCCGCGGGTGAGCTGGAGGAAATAGCGGAAATTAGTGGTGGGTTAAAGCGCGCGTTGCTGCTGGCAGCCGTGTTGATCTATGTCTTGATGGCCGTGCCGCTAAAAAGCTACTGGCAGCCCTTTGTCATCCTCGCCATCGTGCCATTCGGTTTTGTTGCCGCAGCGGTCGGGCACCTGATTATGGGTGTGACGCTGTCGATCTTTTCCTTCTTCGGAATGCTGGCGCTGACCGGGGTCGTGGTAAACGACAGTTTGGTGATGATCACACGCTACAATCAAGCGCGCGCGGAGGGCGAGAGCGTGGATCGCTCATTGCACAGTGCAGGCGTTGGTCGCTTTCGTGCGATTTTCCTGACCACAGCGACGACAGTCATCGGATTGCTTCCCCTGATGACAGAAACTTCGGAACAAGCGCAGTATCTTATCCCAGCCGCGGTTTCTTTGGCCTTCGGTGAATTGTTCGGAACGGCCCTGATGCTGGTTCTTGTGCCCGTACTGATCGCAATCGCGGAAGATGTCATTTCCCTGCTGCGTCCGGGGTCACGCCAGAGCCAACTTCGCAAGGCTTCGACATGATCCTCAAACCCGTCTGCACTATTCAAAGCCTGAGAACGCGTCTTTGTCGCGCGGTTTTCATCCCAAGTGATCCGATGCGCTGAGTTCTGTTGGTGAACTACGCCGTGTCGGATCGCCACAGCTTTCGATTCAATCTGATAGGCGTCATTAACAACCATGCGCCAACTATTTTCAGTGCGCGGAAAGACTTACCTTTTCTGATCCTGCAAGCTTTGAAATACGGGAATTCAAAAGCATCAGTTCTGGGTACATGATTATGCGGCGATCCAGATTGGTAAATCAGGGCGCAGTGCGTAAGCCGAAAGCGCATCTAAACAACGCATGAATTCCTGCGGATTGGTGCCGCAACACTTGGCGAAATTTTATGTGCCCTACAGGCTTTGGCGGCGGGTTTTGTGAGGTCTTCGTGCGCTGTAATCGGCCACAGACTACGTGGCTGAACTGACAGCAGCGGGACAGCAAGCTCCGAATTCTGAGGGGTACCTCGTGCAGGCGAAGGACATTGGTAAACACCCAAGGCGTGCAGTAAACGAGTTGACAATGGATAACGTATTTTGGATACAAAACGCAGAGTCCGAACTGAATCATCGCCCGCATACACCGCAAGGACCGTATGAAACGGTCATGGGTCAGGGCATGGACTATTGAAACGGGAGGAAGCAATGAAGTTTACAATGTTGGCTGCCACGGCAGTTGCAGCACTCACCGGTTTTGCGGCACAGGCAAATACGCTGGTGTATTGTTCAGAAGGGTCGCCGGAAGGCTTTGACCCCGCGCTGTTCACCGCAGGTACGACCTTCGATGCGTCTTCGCATCCGATCTACAATCGTCTGCTGGAGTTTGAGACCGGAACCACCAACGTGGTCCCCGGACTGGCGGAAAGTGTAGAAGCCAGCGATGATGGTCTGGAATACACGTTCAAGCTGCGTCAGGGTGTCAAATTCCATTCCAACGACGAGTTCACCCCAACCCGTGATTTCAACGCGGACGACGTGATCTTCTCGTTCATGCGTCAGAAAGACGAAACCCATCCCTATAATCAGGTGTCGGGTGGAACCTGGGAATACTTCCAGAGCATGGGCATGCCTGATCTGGTCGAATCCATCGAGAAAGTCGACGACTACACGGTGAAGTTCACCCTGTCCAAGCCCGAAGCCCCTTTCGTGGCCAATATGGCGATGGATTTTGCCTCGATCCTGTCGGCGGAATACGCCGATGCGATGATGACAGCGGGTACGCCTGAAAAGTTGAACACTGCGCCGATCGGGACGGGCCCGTTCTCATTCCTGGCCTATCAGAAGGACGCCGTGATCCGGTATGCCAACAATGGTGACTACTGGAAAGCGCCTGCCGATGTGGACAATCTGATCTTCGCGATCACGCCAGACGCGTCTGTTCGTTATCAAAAGTTGAAAGCGGGCGAATGCCACATCATGCCGTATCCGAACCCAGCCGATATTCAGGCGATGAAGGATGACGCAGACATCAACATGATGGAGCAGGAAGGCCTGAATGTTGGCTACCTTGCGTATAACACCACCATCGCGCCGTTCGACAATCCGAAAGTGCGTAAAGCGCTGAACATGGCGATCGACAAAAACGCGATCATCGATGTGGTTTTCCAGGGTTCGGGCCAAGTTGCCAAGAACCCCATCCCGCCAACCATGTGGGGCTATAACGACGCAATCGTTGATGACGCCTATGATCCAGAAGCAGCCAAAGCGATGTTGGAAGCCGAAGGTGTCAAAGACCTGAAGATGAAGGTCTGGGCGATGCCGGTGCAGCGTCCGTATAACCCTAATGCGCGTCGTATGGCGGAACTGATCCAGGCTGACTATGCAAAGGTTGGCGTCGATGTTGAAATCGTGTCGTACGAATGGGGCGAATACCTGTCACGTTCGAAAGACCTGGACCGGGATGGTGCGGTACTACTGGGCTGGACAGGTGACAACGGCGATCCGGACAACTTCCTGGCGGTTTTGCTGGGCTGTGACGGTCGCGAAGCATCGAACCGCGCACAGTGGTGCCATCAGCCGTTCGAGGACCTGATCCTCGAGGCCAAGCAGTCTACTGATCAGGCCGAACGCACCAGGCTGTATGAAGACGCTCAGGTTGTCTTTAAGGATCAGGCGCCTTGGGCAACGATCGCCCACTCGGTCGTCTATATGCCGATGAGCAACAAGGTCCAGGGCTACAAGGTTCATCCCTTGGGTGGTCACATCTTCTACGGTGTAAGCGTCGAATAACCCACCACTCACTGACCGGAGCCGCCCCAACTGGCGGCTCCGGTTTCTTTTGGAGAACAGTCTGAATGCCAGATTTGTCCGAGTACCGCCAACTGGCAAAGGACATGTCAGTCGATGCTGTGGCCCTTGTGCCCGGCCCGAATTTCACCCGCGCTATCGGCCACGCTTTCATGAGTCACGAGCGACCCCTTGTGGTCGTCGTCCCCGCTTCGGGCAAACCAGCCGCAATTGTTCCCAATCTTGAACTGGGGTCCTGGGATCTGGTCGGCTTTGACGGCGCGGTCTTCGATTGGCGTGACCAAACGGGGTATGATAGCGCGTTTGCAGAGCTTGCGGCGCACCTGCCGATGGCAACACTGGCCGTCGAAGGGCAAGTCATGCGCGTGTTCGTGTCCAAGGCGCTGACAAAGGCACTTCCGAACTTGCAGATCGTCGATGCCGAACGCGAGATTTCCGGTCTTAGGATCATCAAAACTGAAGACGATATCGCGTCTTTGCAAGCTGCCATCGATATCTCAGAACGCGCGTTGGAGCGGGTCATTGCTGATGTGCGTATCGGCCAAACGGAAAAACAGATTGAGCAGGCGCTGATACAGGCTCTGTTCGCCGAAGGGGCTTCCTCACTGGCCTTTTCGCCGATTGTCGCGGCTGGCGATAACTCAGCCCAACCGCATGGCAAAGCAAGGGCTGACTACAAGATACAGTCCGGAGATGCGCTGCTGTTTGATTTTGGCGCGCGTAAGCGCGGGTTTGCGGCGGATATCACCCGAACATTTTTTGTAGGCGAAGTCTCGGATGAAGGGAGGGCGGTCTATGATACTGTATTGAGGGCCAATCAGACTGGGTTCGAGGCTTGCCAACCCGGCGTGACCGCTCATGACATTGATGACGCTGTGATCAATGTCCTTGAAGCATCGCCTTACTCCGATCGCATTCGAACCAAAACAGGCCACGGGCTGGGCCGCGATGTACACGAGGCCCCCTATATCATGCGCGGGAACGACCAGGTGATCCGAGCTGGCATGGTCTGGACGAACGAACCGGGTCTTTATGATCTTGGAAACTTCGGCGTTCGCATCGAAGATGATGTATTGGTGACTGAGGATGGTTGCCGGTCTCTGACCAGCTTTCCCAAAGACCTCAGAATCATAGGTCGCTGATGTTTGGCTATTTCATATCCCGATTGGGCATGTTCATTCCAACCTTCCTTGGGGTGACTTTGATTTCCTTCATGTTCATCCGTGTGCTGCCCGGTGACCCGATCATCGTGATGGCCGGTGAACGTGGCATGACCGAAGAACGCTATCAGGAAATGGTAGAGAAGCTGGGCTTCGACAAACCCGTTTTGCGACAATACTGGGACTATCTGACCGGCATCATGCAGGGTGATCTGGGCGAAAGCTTTGTCACCAAGAAACCGGTTTGGGACGAATTCTTCGCTTTGTTCCCCGCAACACTGGAACTGTCTATTTGTGCGATGATTTTCGCGGTGGTTTTGGGACTGCCCGCCGGGGTGATCGCGGCGGTGAATCGCGGCAAGTTTTTTGACCGCGCGCTGATGTCGTCGGCGCTGGTTGGATATTCGATGCCGATCTTCTGGTGGGCGCTGCTGCTGATCATCGTGTTTTCCGGCAATCTGGGCTGGACACCGGTCTCAGGTCGCATTGATCTGCTTTACTATTTTCCAAGTGTCACCGGCTTTATGCTGATCGACAGTTTGTTGTCAGGTCAGGCTGGTGCATTTCAATCTGCCGTTCGGCACTTGATCTTGCCCACGATTGTTCTTGGCACCATTCCTCTGGCCGTCATTGCGCGTCAGACCCGATCCGCCATGCTTGAAGTTTTGGGCGAGGATTACATCCGAACAGCCCGTGCCAAGGGCCTGTCGCCAACGCGGATCAATGGGCTGCATGCGCTTCGCAATGCCCTGATCCCTGTGATTACGGTCATTGGCCTGTCGGTCGGCACTTTGCTGGCCGGGGCAATCCTGACCGAGACCATCTTTAGCTGGCCGGGGATCGGCAAGTGGATGGTCGACAGTATTTTCCGCCGGGACTATCCGGTGGTGCAGGGCGGTCTGCTGATGATTGCGGTGATCGTCATGCTGGTGAACCTGCTGGTCGATGTTCTTTACGGCATCATCAACCCGAAAATCCGGAGGCGGTGATGGCAGAGCTTTCCGCAACCCCGACCAAGACCGAAAACCGCCCCAGCGCGCTGCGCGAGTTTTGGTATTACTTCAGCGAAAACCGTGGCGCCGTGATTGGCCTGTGGGTCTTTGCGGCGTTCGTCTTCTGCGCGGCCTTTGCCCCTTTATTGGCCCCATACGACCCAACCGAGCAGTTCCGGAACCACATCCTGCAACCCCCGGCGTGGCAAGAAGGCGGCAGCTGGGCGTTCCCGTTGGGCACCGATCCGTTGGGTCGGGACATGCTGTCTCGTCTGATCATGGGCTCGCGCTATTCCTTCTTTGTCGGGATCGTTGTGGTGGTTGTGGCCGTGTCGGGTGGTGTGATCATCGGCTTGCTGTCCGGCTTTGCGCCCAAATGGGTCGATACGCTGATCATGCGTGTCATGGACATCATTCTGGCCTTTCCATCGCTGCTTTTGGCGCTGGTGTTGGTCGCCATTCTTGGCCCGTCGCTGACCAATGCGATGATCGCCATCGCGATCGTATTTCAACCGCACTACGTGCGTCTGACCCGCGCGTCGGTTCTGGCGGAACGGCAGAAGGACTATGTCACCTCTGCGCGGGTTGCAGGTGCTGGAAGATCGCGGTTGATGTTCATCACGGTTTTGCCGAATTGTCTGGCGCCGATCATCGTGCAGGCGGCTTTGTCCTTTTCGACGGCTATTCTGGATGCGGCCGCACTTGGCTTTCTGGGTATGGGCGCGCAACCGCCCACACCTGAATGGGGCACCATGTTGGCCGAAGCACGCGAGTTTATTCTGCGCGCCTGGTGGGTGGTAACGTTCCCCGGTCTGGCCATTCTAGTCACGGTGCTTGCCATCAATCTGATGGGCGACGGGCTGCGCGATGCGCTGGACCCGAAACTGAAGCGGAGCTGATTGCATGAGCCTTTTGGAGATCCGAAACCTTTCGGTGGAATTTGCTACCGCATCCGGGGAATTCCGTGCAGTGGATGGGGTCGAGCTGTCCGTTAACAAAGGCGAGTTACTGGCCATCGTGGGTGAAAGCGGCTCGGGTAAATCCGTGTCGATGTTGGCTATGATGGGTCTATTGCCCTGGACCGCCACTATCACCGCAGATGAGATGAGTTTTGAAGGGCGCGACCTGTCGCAAATCTCAGCGAAGGAACGACGCAAGATTATCGGCAAGGATATGGCGATGATCTTTCAGGAACCGATGTCCTCGCTCAATCCCTGTTTCACGGTTGGGTTCCAAATCAAGGAAGCTCTGCGCATTCATTTGGGTCTGAACCGAAAAGATCGGCATCAACGTGCCATTGAGTTGTTCGATCAGGTGGGAATTCCGGCGCCGGAAAGTCGCCTGAACACGTTTCCGCATCAGATGTCGGGCGGCATGAACCAGCGTGTGATGATCGCTATGGCAATTGCCTGCAAGCCCAAGCTGTTGATCGCGGATGAACCGACAACGGCGCTGGATGTGACCATTCAGGCGCAGATTCTGGACCTGCTGGTTCGGCTGCGCGATGAACAGGGTATGGGGTTGGTTCTGATCACCCACGACATGGGCGTGGTTGCTGAAACGGCCGAACGGGTACAGGTCCAATATGCAGGTCAAAAGGTCGAGGAACAGACAGTCAGCGACCTGTTCCGCACGCCACGCCATCCCTATACATCCGCGTTGCTCAGCGCATTGCCGGAACGGGCCACGTCAAAGCTGTTGCCGACCATTCCGGGCGTTGTACCGGGTCAGTTTGACCGGCCCAAAGGTTGCCTGTTCGGACCACGATGCAGGTTCGCCGACGAAACCTGTGTAGAAACGCCGCCTGTTCCGCATGGCGAAGACTTTGGCAAGGCGCGCTGCCACCATGTCGAAAAGATAGCAGCCGGAGAATTGGCATGACTGCACCCATCGTACAGGCAACCGCCCTCGCCCGGTACTATTCGGTCAAGGGTAGGTTGTTGTCGAAACCGGCCACCGTAAAGGCGTTGTCAGGCGTCGATTTCGATCTGCAGCCAGGCAAAACACTGGCGATCGTTGGAGAATCCGGCTGTGGTAAATCCACGCTTGCGCGGTTGGTGACAATGATCGAAGAGCCGACTTCGGGCAGTCTGACGATAGATGGCGTCGACATCACGCCATCAAAGTGGCGCGATATGCGCGAAACCGTGCAGATCGTGTTTCAGGACCCTTATGGTTCACTGAACCCGCGCCAACGGATCGGGCAGATTCTGCAAGAACCGTTGATCATCAACCGCCCAGAGATGACAGCAGATGGTCGTGAGGCGCGCGCGCGTGAGATGTTGGATTTGGTTGGCCTGCGCCCAGAACACTATGACCGCTATCCACATATGTTCTCGGGTGGTCAGCGCCAGCGGATCGCCATCGCGCGCGCGTTGATGCTGAATCCAAAAGTTTTGGTTCTGGACGAACCTGTCTCGGCATTGGATGTGTCAATCCAGTCTCAGATTCTGAACTTGTTGGTGGAATTGCAGGAACGGCTGAACCTGGCCTACCTGTTCATTTCTCACGACCTGTCTGTGGTGAAGCATTTCGCCGATGATGTGATCGTCATGTATCTGGGCCGCGCGGTAGAAAAGGCCGCAAAAGAAGATCTGTTTACGACCCCTCGACATCCGTATTCCAAGGCGCTTTTGTCCACCACTCCACGGGCTGACCCCGAAGCTAAGAAAGACCGGATCAAGCTGGAGGGTGAATTGCCGTCGCCGATGAACGTTCCAAAAGGCTGTGCCTTTGCCCAAAGGTGCTGGCTGGCCACGGATGAGTGCCAATCGGCACCGCCCGAGCTAAGTGGCACGGCGCATCAGGTTGCCTGCCTGTATCCCTTGTCATAGGGAAACAGGTTCCCGGACGCCACGTTTTGCGACAACCATTTCCAGCAGTTGATCTTTGGTGCGTTGGATGTGCCGGGTCAGCAGATCACATGCTTCTTCGACGCGTCCGGCTTGTGCCAGTGACAAAAGCTGACGATGATCCGCTTTGGCGGGCTCTCGTTGCTCCATCACACTGAGGTGCATCCGGACATAGCGGTCGGATTGAAGGTTGATCCGCTGCAGAATTTCGTTGGTCAAACTTCGGTCAGCGGCAGCATAAAGCGCCGAGTGGTATTCATAGTTCGAGGCGCCCCAGCGCCCGACATCGTCAGCGTCATAGGAGCGTTCCATTTCGTCCAAAAGATGCGCACAGCTGTCGAAATCGTGCGTCGTCATGTTTGGGATTGCGTATTTGAACAAATCCACTTCCAACAAAACGCGCAGGTCAAAAATCTCCCCGATCTCGGACAAAGATCTTTTGATCACCGATGCGCCGCGATTGTTGGTCAGTTGTACCAGACCCTCCGCATCCAGCCGTTTCAACGCTTCGCGAATGGGCATGCGGGATACATCGTACTCAACGGCCAGCGCTTCTTGCCTGATTGTTTCGCCTTCGATCAATTCACCGGCCAGAATCCGTTCGCGAAGATCGTTGGCAATGACATCGGGCAGGCTTTGTCTGGGAATTGCGCGTTTACTTAACATTTTGACGTTCAGGGACCTGCTTTAATTTATATCCAGAATACAAATTTTAGCTTCGTTTTCCAAGACATTTGCCAACACGTCGACCGGCGGTTTGCAGGGTAGGTTCCGTTCCGGTCTACGGCGGCAGTGTCCCGTCTGGCCGTCGCGGACATGACTTTTTTGTTCTTGCCGGCGGGAAGAGACAGTCAATTCCGGAAATACGCGTAGTGCTGAAGTGGTCATGCAGGTGACGACATAAAGACTGAATTGAGCAAAAAGGTTTTGAACAAATGCTAAAGAGTCAAAACAACAGACAATTGATTTTTAGGCGCAGAAAGCTGCGCACCAGCTTTGATACGACTTCAAGAAAGGCGTTGTTGTTGTTTCTGGCGATGCTTCTGGCGTTTGGTATTGCGTCCGCGCAAAGCGCTTCCGCTGCCGACATCGTACCGCAGACCGGCACGTGGCAAGGGCATTCTCAGGTCCGCGGGGTTTCCGGCTGTACTGCTGAAATTCGCGCTGAAATAGAAGCAGAGCCACAGGAGGAAGTCCTATATTCCCGGCCTGTTGCGCTGACGGCACCGTTCGACCTTCGACAATTCAACACCGTCTGGGAAACCGATGTAAACTGGGCCAGGCGGGGGTTGAACTTTTGGACCGGAACCCTGGTCGAAACAGAACGCTCTCCGTTCGGAAGCGTGACCAGCACGACGGAAGTTGAAACCTTCGTATTGAATGAAGTGAAAATCCTGCAGAAAGCCATCGTAACAGTGTCTTTTTCAAGCGCACTGGCCAAGCAGTTGGGCACCTCAACGCCCTGTGTTATTGATGCCGACATCACGCATCAACGGGTCGGACCGTAGCGGATCGGAAGCCTGTTCGGGCCAGCGCCGAAATCAACCGTACAGCCTTTGTGAATGGACGTCCTTGAGCATGCGCGCTAGCTTGCCTGTCCAAGAGGATTTGCATGCGGCGTATTATTGTCTTTTTGTTCGTCACACTCGCTCTGGCCGGGGCAGGTCGCGCGGAAAAGCGCGACTATATTGAGCTTGCGCAGCGCGGATGGGGGTACGAGCTTCGGTCCACTATGGTAGGCCGCGATATGGCAATTCCGGTTCATATCAATGGCCGGGATCTTGCTGGTGCCTCATTGTGCCTGGTGGGTGAACCGCCGCATCCGCAGACATTGGCCATTCTGAACGCATTTCGCGCGTTGCTGAAGCACAGCTTTGGATACCCCGCGCCTATGCGATATGCGGGTCAGACAGCACGAAACTGTGGAACAGGTAGAACTGTGGTTCTGCGTTTGTATTCCGGATATCCACCGAACCGAGAGTTGTCGTTGGATCTGGACTGGCTCAGCGAAATTCATCAGCTCGGCCTGCCCAGCGGACGCAGCTATGTGGTGACGTCACCCGCCATGGCACAGACCTTTTTCGGTCGCCGGGGGCAGGGAACGCATATTGTGGTCAAACAACCTGCTCATGGTCGTCCCAACCTGTTGGAGACCGCGTTTCACAAGTCGATCCTTATCGAAGAATTGTTCCAGTCCTACACGTTTGGAATGGACATACTCCTTTACGACAAGGCCGCCGTATATCTGTCAAAATTGCAGGAAACACCAGTAAACCTGCAAAGATTTGCGTGGAGTTCGCATGATTTCATGCGGGCCTTGTTGAATTCAAACCCAGAAGGTCTGTGCGCCTTTGACGTGTTCATGTTGCACGCTGTCGCGCAGGCGCCCGTAGACCAGACCATTGAACCGGGCTTCATAGAGTACATCGACCGCCAGTACGATCATTTGTGGGCCCAGACCGATGCAACGCTGGCGGATCCCCAGTTTTCTGTTCTTCTCGACGAGGGCTGCACAAAGTCCGTTCAGGTTCAAAGATAATACCATCGGGTATATTTTGCTGGATGGACGCTCCGGTTAGCCTGATCATGGGAACGCGACCCATTTCGGGCCGCAGGGAGGACAAATGGACACCAGACCAGAAAACCCGCCGCGCGCTGTCGCGGGGTTGTCCGGATACCTTTCACAAGGGCTCGTCGGGCATGAACATTTGGTCGAATGCCTGCTGATCGCTCTGCTGGAAGGCGGCCATTTGCTGGTCGAAGGCCCGCCGGGGCTGGCCAAGACCCGAGCAGTGAAGTGGTTGTCAAATGCCGTAGAGGGCAGCTTTGCCCGTATCCAATGTACGCCCGATCTGATGCCGTCCGACGTGACCGGCACGCCGGTGTATCAACCGCAGGATGGTCGGTTTGAATTTATTTCGGGGCCGGTCTTTCACACTCTGGTTTTGGTTGATGAGATCAACCGGGCTCCGCCCAAAGTGCAATCGGCCTTGTTGGAGGCCATGGCTGAACATCAGGTCACAGTTGGCAACCAAACACATCCGCTGCCAGATCCTTTTCTGGTCATCGCCACGCAGAATCCGATCGAGCATGACGGAACATTCCCCCTACCAGAGGCACAGCTGGACCGGTTCCTGTTGCACGTGGTCCTAAGCTTGCCGGATCTGGAGACCGAGCGTCAGATTCTGGATCTGGTGATTGCCGAGACTCAGGATGGCCCACCGGACATTCAGCGAATGACGCTGGACCAGCTTCGCCTGGCACAGGCAGAAGCCCGCGCCGTGCATCTGGCACCTGAATTGCGGGACTATATCGTGCGGCTTGTCTCCGCGACACGTGAAGGTTCATTTGCCGTTCATGTCGAGCATGCTGTTTCTCCGCGTGGATCGCTGGCACTGGCCTCAGCAGCACGGGCACGAGCGTATCTAAGAGGCCGTGACTTTGCGTTGCCCGAAGATGTAGCGGCCGTCGCACCGGATGCGTTGGCGCACAGGATGGTTCTGACATGGCGGGCGGTTGCGGATGGTCGCAAACCGCGCGAATTGGTAGCGGACATCCTGAAAACGGTCGAACCGTTGTGACCGAGGCACTGTCACACGCGGGAGTGAGCCTGTCGTCTGAGGCCTTGATTGGGCTGCGGCGCGTGGCGTTGTCGGCCTATGCAAAGCCGCCTGTCGCGGCCTTGCCCGGAGGGTTCCTGACCCGCAAACGCGGGCAGGGTGTCGAGGTTGCAGATGTCAGAGAATACGTGGCGGGTGACGACATACGTCATCTCGATCGTGGCACCACCGCGCGCACCGGGCGCCTGCATATCCGCCAGTTTCAAGAGGAGCGGGACAGGGTATCCCTGCTGGTCGCGGACTTTCGCGCGCCGATGTTTTGGGGGATGCAACGCGCCTTTCTGTCCGTCGCGGCCGCCGAAGCGTTGGTTCTGATCGGCTGGCATCTGATCGAAAGCGGCGGGCGTGTCGGGTTGTTGGCAATCACTGCGGACACGCCTGTCATCATTCCACCTCGTGGTAGAACCCGTGGCATGCTGGACGTAATAGGCGGTTTGGTTCAGGCCCATGCCAGCAGCCTGACAGCCATACAAGCTGGGCAGGACGAAGGCCGCACACTAGCACAGGCGCTGACCAGTGCTGAACGTCTAACACCACCCGGTTCCGAAATCATCATCGCTTCGGGGTTTGATCAGCCTGGCGACGCTCTTGCCGACCGTTTGGATCAGCTGGCGCATCGCCGCAGCCCGCGGCTTGTTCTGATCACTGAGCGCAAGACCCGCGAAATGCCGCGGGGTTGGTATCCGATACGATTTTCCGATGGTCAGCAAAAACGCGTTTATCTGGATGGGACCGAGTCGGAAGACAGCGACATCTACCAAAAAATCGATGCACATCCGGCCTTGGTTCTGAATGCAAGCGATCCCATTGATACAACGGGGCGTCGCATCTCGGCGGCGTTCTCGGAAAAATATGCGGCATGAGCGAAACAGCACTGTCCGAAGCCACAATGCTGGCAAGCCTCAGGGACATTCGCTTGCCTCCCGACGCCGCCGGCGGGGTTCTGGCTGAACTGGCCTTGTCAGCGGGTGTGGCAGCATTAGCCGCCTTTTGTGTCGTGGCCTTATTGCGTTTGCTGAGCGTCCAGCGCAGCCGGGACCGATCTGCTGACAGCAATGAGGCAAGCCCGGACATGTCTGAATGGACCCAGGCGCGTCGCAGGGTCGCCCTTTTGCACCAGTTGCGGCATCAGGATGCTGCGCGTTATGCTGCGCTTAAAGGCGACTTGTACCGCCCTGATGGTGGACCAAATCTGCACCAGCTAGAGGAGGAGGTCGCGCGCCGTGTATGAACTTGCCGATCCGCTGATGCTGGTCTTGCTGCCATTGCCTTGGTTGATCGCGCGTATTCTGACACGACGCCCTGTATTGGAACGCGGTTTCCCGGTGCCTGATCGCATCGGCGGGACGCTGATGAACGCCAGCCCAAGGCGAGACCCGCGCCGCGCCGTTGTTCTGGACAGGTTGATGCTTTGGGGCATTTGGGCTCTGATTGTGTTCGCCTTGTCCGGCCCGCGTGAATTGACGCCGGTCAGCGCCCTGAAGGTGTCGGGTCGGGATCTGGCCATCGTGCTTGATTTGTCCGGGTCGATGGTGCGAGACGACTTTTTCCTGGATGGGCAGCCGATTACCCGGCTTGAGGCTGTAACAACGATAGGTGCTGATTTTGCCCGGCGCAGAGGCGGCGACCGGGTAGCGCTGATCGTGTTCGGCTCCGAGGCTTACTATGCCACGCCATTCACCTTTGACAACGAAGCCGTCGCGCGCCGGATCGAAGAGGCCAGCATCGGTATTTCGGGGCGGGCAACGAATATCTCGGATGGGCTGGGTCTGGCACTGAAACGATTGGACGACAGTCAAGCGGCGTCTCGGGTCGTGATCCTGCTATCGGACGGGGTCAACAATGCAGGTGCGACCAACCCCCGTGGCGTGGCAGAATTGGCTGCCAACATGGGCGTGCGCGTTCACACCATCGCGCTGGGGCCAAAGGATTTGGAAAGCGCCGAGGTCGGGGAACGCGGCGTTGTGGACGCCACAACCTTGCGGGCAATCGCCCAGGTGTCCGGCGGCGAGAGTTTTAGGGTGAAGACAACCGACGATCTGGTCGCGGTAACGCAAGCGCTGGATCGGTTGGAAGCCACCGACAGTGCTGGCCTGTCTGCTGAAATCTACCGTGACTATTGGGTTTGGCCTGCGGCGTTGGCCGCCGCACTGGCTTTGTTGGCGACATGGAGGCAGGTGGCATGAGCGATTGGGATGTCACTCTGCTGCGACCATTGTGGCTAGGCTTGTTGCCTGGGCTGGCCGTCTTGGCGTGGTGGGTCCTGACCCGCGTCCCAAGTTTTGGGAATTGGGATAAAGTGACAGACCCGGTGCTTATGAAGGCCATGGTCGCTATCGGTCGGGTCGAAGGGTCCTCGATATCATTGGCTCCGATTGCCTTTTTGGCGGCGGCAGGGATTTGTCTGGTCGCGCTTGCAGGGCCAGCTTTTGAGCGGCGCGACGCTCAGACCTATCGCAATCTGGATGGCGTTTTGTTTTTAGTAGACGCATCCGCAAGTGTGACAGATGACGAACGCTGGCCGCAGATGTTGACCATGGGCCGGTTTGGGGTGGGTGCACTGGGGTCCCGACCCGGTGGGATCATTGTCTTCGGTGGTGACGCCTATGTAGCAACCGACATGACAACGGATCACCGCCAACTGGGTCAGACCTTTTCACTGATCAGCGCGGAAACGGTGCCCGACAAAGGCTCACGCCCCGAGCGGGCCCTGGCCCTGGCCCGGCAACGGATCGAAGAGGCAGGCATACTGGCCGGTGATGTGGTGCTGTTCACCGATGGTGCAGGTTTGGGGCCCGCATCGCTGCAACAAACAGCCGCGCTGGCTGAGCGCGGCGCACGGGTGTCTTTGGTCGTTCTTAGCGAAAACGATGCGCAGGCAGATACCCATTCCAAAGCGGGTGGCGGAGCCGTTTTCACCTTAGATCAGACGGATGATCTGGGGTGGTGGCTGTCCGATGATGCCTCGACACGGCTTGAGAAAGCCGACTATCCGGTTCTGTTCTGGTACGATTTGGGGCGGTATCTGCTTGTACTGGCACTGTTCCCGCTGTTGTTTTTGTTCTGGAGGGACCAGCCATGAAATGGTGCGCCATCTTTGCCGTTGCGTTGATCTCGCTGGCCTACGCTTTGGGTGGCGCGGCGCCTTTCGGACGGGTTGCGCTGGCGCTTGGGTTCAACACGTTTTCTGCGCGGGTGTTTCAGGACCCAGACTGGCGAGGCGTGGCGTTGTATCGTGCCCAGGACTTCAATGCTGCTGCGCTGGCTTTCAAAGAAGCAGGCGATCTGTACAACTTCGGCAATGCCGAGGTGTTTGGCGGTCGTATTGCCGCCGGGCTTGAAGCTTACGATCAGGCCATACAATCAGGTGACCCTGACGCGCAGGCAAATTTCGACGTGGTGGCCGCATATTTTGCAGGTCTGCAGATCGATCCGGCGGCACTTGGGTTGTTTCCTGAGCGCAAGGAAGGCCCCAAGGCCGACAGTTTCATTGCGCGCGGGGATGCGCGCGCGGCGGGGACGGGCAGCGAAGTGACCAACTCAAACACGATGCTGGGACTGGCCGAACTGGACAGTCGCGGGCGCCTGGGTGTTCGCCGGATTTTTGATGACAAGTTCATGGTCGCGGATGAGCGTTGGCTTAATCAATTATCCGACGTGCCCGGCGAATTCATGGTCGCCAGGATTGCGCAGGAACATAAGCGCCGTGAGAAACTGGGTTTAACACCCCCTGAACCGGAGGATCCGCTATGAAATGGCTGGTCCTGCTCTGTCTGACGATGCCCTTGCAGGTGCTGGCGCAGTCAAAAACGGTGCTTCCATCCGATCTTTCGATTGAAGTGTCGGTCGAAGACGGTACAGAAGCCCGTTTCACGCATGAGATGATCTTGTTGACCATCCGCGGCGTCTACCGCCGACACATCACAAGAGAACAGCTGATCCAGCCGGATTTTGATGGGTTTAGCTGGGCGCAGCTAGGTCCGGACCGCTGGTCCGAAGAACGGATCAGTGGTCGAAAGTTCAAAGTGCTCACCAGACGCATGGCAATCTATCCAGCGCGGCCCGGAGCGCTGACGATAGGGCGGTTCACGCACCGGCTGACTTTGACAGATGAAAGTGATGATTGGTTCGAACATGAAATCCAATCGGAACCTTTAACCATCGACGTGGCCGAAGCCCCGGCAACAACAGATTGGTGGTTTCCGGTGCGCAACCTGAAGATCTCGGATCAATGGTCCAATGCGCCGGATCAGCTGTCACCCGGCGAAGGCGTGTTGCGCGTCATCCGGCTCGAGGCATTGGGCGCGACGCCCGAGATGATCCCACCCATGCCTGACTTGCGGTCGCCTTCCGCCATGATCTTTGCGCATCCCGAGAAACGGTTGGTAGAGTTGACCCCGGAAGGTCCTGTTACCTACGCTTTCTGGCGGTGGACGATACGGCCAACCAATGACGTGTCCGGTATCGTAGAGCCTTTGCAATTCAGTTACTTTGACACGGTTGCGCGTGAAGAAAGGGCGGTCACCATTTCCGCGCAACGGATTGCCTATGGGTCGGTCAGCGGAAAGGCGAAAAGTGCGGTGTCTCAGCTGGCACCTCTGCCGTCCGCAGCCAGGTTACCCAGCTGGCCGGCCGCGGTGCTGGCGGTTTTGGTATTTGTCGCGGTTGTTGGGTTGGGTTTGTCTGGCCGCAGGTTGACTGGCTTAGGCGCGTTGCAACGCTTTGGCATGTTCGATCCCCTCGCGCGTCGTTTGCGGCGATTTGCGAGAAAAGGTCAGGCAGCTGGGTTACGTCAGGCAGCGACCGCGATGGCCCGGCGCGATGGCCTGACACAACAGCGCCTGGATTTGATCAGGGATTTCGACCGTCGCTATTTCGACCCTAAATCCGATGAACCTAATCTGATGCGCTTTGCGCGGCTGTTCCTGCGCGCTGGGTTGAAACAGTAAACAAGTTTTGAAGTTACAACGACATGTTGGCATCCGGTTTCTTCTTGAAACAGTTGAAACGGCACAGAATTGCTGTACCTTTCCCTGCGGAGGAGAAGAAATGTATACGGTGGGAGACCCCAAAACGGTGGACAACGTGTCCAGCGTTTTGATCGTGGATGATCATCCACTTTATGGCGACGCCCTTGCGGCCGCGCTGCAGTTGAGTTTTGAGAATTGCCGCATCGAAAAAGCCAAAACGCTAAAACAAACTTTCGAAGTGCTAAGCAGCGGTTTCAAACCCGACCTGATTATGTTCGATCTGAAGCTGCCTGACGTGACGGGCATTTCCGGGTTTCAACAGTTGCGGGAACGGTGGCCTGCTGCACCGGTTTTGGTGATCTCTTCCCTTGCCTCGAGCGAGCTGGTGCGTTCGCTGATTGACCATGGTGCGATGGGGTTCTTGCCTAAGGACGCTTCGGCGCAGACGTTAAAATTTGTCGTTGGCGAGATCGCAGCCGGGCGCAAATATGTCCCCCCCGAATACAGCCGCGTGGATGAGGTGCCGGCACCGGAAAGCAACGTGTATCAATCAAGCCCGGAACTCTCGACACTGACGCCGCAACAAGTGCGTATCCTGAAGCTTATCTGCGTTGGCAAATCGAACAAACAGATCGCTTATGAGCTGACTCTGGCCGAAGCTACCGTAAAGGCGCATATCACGGCGTTGCTGCGCCGCCTTGGTGTTCGCAACAGAACTCAGGCTGCTGTTTTAGTCGACTCAGTTCTGGCACGGCAGACACGACATGAACCGGAGGTGAAAACCTTTCTGCAACACTAAGGGCTGCCAATGCGAGATCTGAAGCATGGACCAAAAAGTATCGGCATCGGCCGCTCTCAGGCCTCGGATACGAGTGCTGCTGTCAATGAAGCATGCTCAGATTTTAACAGCGATTTGTCCTGTTTCGTGCTGGCTTTCATTCCCAACGGGCTTGATCCGGCGGAAGTAACTCAGTGTTTGACCCGAAAACTGGCCGGAGTACCGGTTTTCGGGTGCACCACCGCAGGCCAGATTACGGAAAACGGATATGAATCTGATGCACTGTTATTGCTTTCTTTTCCGAAGGCAAATTTTCGGTGCTCATCAATTCTTTTTGAGAACATTAAGCCCCTGAACTCTACCGAGATTGCAGCGCAGGCACAGCGGCAAGCGGAAAAATTCCGCCATACCGCTGGATGGAACCGACTGGCCCTGATGTTTTCGGACGGGTTGTCCAAACAAGAGGATTTGCTTGTATCCACGCTGGAAACCGTTCTCGACGGATTGCCGATTTTTGGTGGCTCTGCCGGTGACGGCTTGCAATATGAAGAGACGTTTGTGTTGCATGGCGGCAAAGCGCGTACCAATGCTGCGGTGCTCCTGCTGATCGAAACAAACCTGCATTTTCAAGGCATTGGGTTTGATCATTTCTTACCAATCGGATCGGAGATCATCATTACGGATGCCGACCCGGAAGAGCGGCTGGTCTATGAGATCAACGGTGCGCCCGCTGCATTGGAATACGCGCGGCTTGTTGGATGTCCGGCGGACCAGTTGTCGCCGCAGGTCTTTGCGGAAAACCCGATGTTGCTGCGTCAGAACTTGAACTACTACGTGCGGGCGATCCGCGAAGTGACAGATGGGTGCGCCCTGTCCTTCATGGCCGCAATTGATGACGGTCTGATCATGACACTGGGGCGCGGCAAAGAGATTATTGAGACGCTTGAGGCGGGGCTGAACATTCATGATCCTGCCGGGAACTCACCTGATTTTATCCTGGGCTTCGATTGTGTGCTGCGCAAACTGGAGATCGAACAGAAACAGCTGAGCAGGCAGGTGTCTGACGTCTTGCAGTCCAGACGCGTGATCGGGTTCAACACATATGGCGAACAGCAAACCGGTGTTCATATGAACCAGACATTTGTCGGGGTCGCCTTTTTCGAACCGGAAAAGCGGGATCTGAGTTGACCATGCTGAACCCGGAAGATCCTGCAGAACTTCAAATTGCCAAGCAGGCCAAGATCATTGATGCGCTGGTGCGACGGGCCAACCGCCAGAAAGATGTCGGCCCGTCAGCGTTCCGTGCCTTTCAGTCCGCCATCGAATTGCGGCAACGGGTTATGGAGCAAAGCCGGGATCTGGAACGGGCGACGACCGAGCTGGAAAGCGCGCGGTATGAGCGGGAGCAGACGCGCAAAAGCCTGGTCAAAGCGCTGTCTTCAATGGAAGAAGGGTTTGCGCTGTTCACTGACGGTCAGTTAAATCTGTGCAACGATCTGTTCCAAACAATCTTTCCCGACGTTCCCGAGCTTGTGTCACCTGGTCTGGATCTGGCGCAGTTTTTCACCTTGGTTCAAAACAGCGGGCAGTTTGTATCGTCAGACCGGGGTGTGTCGGACATGCTGGATACGTTGCTCAGCAATTGCCACACAGGCCTTGTGTCCAGCGAGGTGATCGAGCTGTTGGGCGACCGTTGGTATAAGCTGAGTGCCCAATACACATCGACCGAAAACGTTGTTATTCTGTTGACCGATATTACTTCGGTTGTACGTCGCAATCGCGACGAAAAAGAAACCCTGATCGACCGTCAGGAAGACTATCTGCAGGCGGTTTTTCAGAACATGAGTTCGGGCCTTTGCACATTTTCTGCTGACACTGAGATCATGATGCACAATGCGCGGTTTCGCGAGATTTTGAACTTGCCGCACCCGTTACTCCGCCCTCGCATGCCGGTGCAAAACCTTCTGGATCTCATGCGGGCCCGTGGCCTGATCAAGGCAGATGACGAACTGAAGGTTGGGAAATGGCAGCACGAGCTCAAAAGCAGAGGCTGGTTGCGCAAACGGGTTCGCGACGGGGCTGATCGCGTTCTGGACATTCAGGCCAACCAGCTGCCGGATGGTGGTTTTCTTGTTGAATTGAAGGATGTCACACTAGAAGCGCGGGCAACCGAGACACTGGAAAACCGTGTGATGGAACGGACAGCCGAGTTGACGCGGGCGAATGAAAAACTGATCCGCGAGTATGAAGAAAAGGCACGTGTCGAAGAAGCTTTGAGGGTCGCCAAAGAACGAGCGGAGGCAGCGGTTTCATCAAAAACTAGGTTTCTGGCGGCGGCCAGCCATGATCTTTTGCAGCCGATCAATGCCGCGAAGCTGATGATCTCGACACTTATGGAGATCACACGCGACACCGATCTGCATGAAATGATGGATCGTCTGGATGGCGCCTTTGGATCGGCCGAACAGCTATTGCATTCGCTGCTTGATATCTCGCGTCTGGAAACGGCCGATCCGGATACGGTTTCTCCAACCAGTGTCAGCCTTGCATCGATAATCGCAGGCATTCATGGCGACCAGGCGCTGGTCGCCGAGAAAAACAACGTGCGGCTGGATGTGGTGTCGTGCTCGGAATTTGTGCATTCAGATTCCGTTTATCTGCTGCGGTCCATTCAGAATCTGGTGGTGAACGCGATTCAGTATACCGAGCCCGGCGGTAGGGTGCTTGTGGGGTGTCGCCGTCGTGGTAGCAAGATTGTTGTTCAGGTTTGGGATACTGGCATTGGTATCGCCCGAAAAGATCAGGCCCGGGTGTTTGAAGAATTCACCCGGGCCGACAACGTAACGTTTGGGTCCGGTATGGGGCTTGGGCTTTCCGTTGTGGATCGGGCGTGCCGCCTGCTGGGTCACAAACTGTCGCTGCGGTCAAAACCGGGCGTTGGGTCGGTGTTCAGTATTGAAATGGACAGGGTAGAGGCGGATCGCGGCGCGATCGAGCCGCTGGATCTGCTGCCGCATACAGATGACATGTCACTGGATCACATCGTTCTTGTCATTGAAAATGACAAAGACGTGCTTTTTGGTACGACGCTCTGGCTGGAACAAAACGGTGCAAGCGTTCTGCCGGCCCGATCCACTGAAGAAGCGATGCGATTTGTGACCGACATGGGTATGCCGCCGGATATTATTCTTGCCGATTATCAGCTTGATGATGGTGATACAGGCGTCAACGCTATTCGTCAGATCCGAGAGATGACCCAGACCCACGTTCCGGCCATTCTGATCACTGCGGATCGGAGCGAAAGCCTGCGCCATGCGGGACTAAGGCATGATGTGTCGGTCATGACCAAACCGGTTAAACTGTCGCGATTGCGGTCGCTGATCGTGTGGAAAGTGCATCGTGACCTGACAGGCATGGCTTCGACACCGACAAAAGTCGGCGGTGACTCAGGTGGTTAAGGACGTACTCTCAAAACAGGGAGGTGAAGACTCATGAGGACATTACTATTTGGGCTGATCATATCCGCCCTGAGTTGTTATCCGGTCTTTGCGGCCTCGGTAGATGGCGAGCAGGCTTATGACTTGTTGTTTCAGGAAGGCGTTCTGGACAAGATAGACCGGGACAAAGAGCTGGTTTATCAGCGCACGGTCACAAACAACTTAAAACCTGAAGCTGCCCAACGGGACACCGGCGATATTGCGCTGAGTTTTGCCGATGATGGCAGCGAGATGGCCCGCTTGGAGTTTCGGCAGGATGAAAAACACCGCGCCATGGGTGTGTTTCCGGCCAGTGTCGGCAATCCGATGATCATGGTGTTTTATGAAAGCACCATTCGCGACATGGCCGAGGCGGCCGGAGGCAGCCCATTCTACATTCGCAACCGTGTGAAGGATGCGTTGGTCCAACCCGCCGAAGTGGAGGCTGGTGAAGCAGTTATTGACGGGGAAACCGTGCCTGTCCGAACCATCCGCATGCGCCCCTTTGCAGAGGATCCAAACCGGGATCGGATGCAGGGATTTGGTGATCTGGTGCTGAGCGTGACGGTGTCAGAGGAGGTTCCCGGCTGGTATCTGCGGCTGGTGGCGGAAACAGGGCCCGAGGGTGCCGACGATGCTGTCTACCGCTCGGAGATGACATTTGAGGGTTTGCAGGAGGGTCAGGAATGACTCAGGCAACGTCTTTCAGCCGGAACACACTTGAGACGCGCCGTAAAAGATCGCGTAATGCCAGCTCGCTGCTGGTCTCCAACCTGTTTCAAAAAGGTGTATGTGCCCTTGCGATTATGTGCGCTGGATGGCCGATCGCGGCGCAAGCCCAAAGTGTGGCCGAACGGTTAAACGATTACCCAACGGCCGCCCGCGCGGATTACGTTTTTGCCTGCATGGTCACCAATGGTCAGACCCGCGAAATGCTGGACCGGTGTTCCTGTTCAATTGATCTGATCGCCTCGATCCTGCCCTATGAAAGATATGAACAAGCAGAAACGGTTCTTTCCATGCGGCGGGTTGGCGGTGAACGCATGGCGTTCTTTAAAAGTGCGGTACTGGCCGAAAACATGGTGGCAGACCTGCGCCGCGCGCAGGCCGAGGCCGAGGTAGTTTGTTTCTGAACAAGACTCAGGCTGTAGCGTCAGCTTGAGGCTGATTTAGGCAGATCGGTTTCGAAACTGTTTCCTTCGGTGTCTGTGGCCTTTACCGTGAACATCGTTGTTCCGTTGTCGTTGTAGGCAAAGCGAAACGCCGGGTTTTCAGAAATCGAAATCCCACCATCCATTGTGAACAGCAGCTCTTCACCCTGCCAGACTTCGATGTGGTCGATGAAATGCGCTGGAATAAACAACTGTGTCACCTGATCACGTTGCAAGCCCGAGTAGTTCGGGTGGCGGATCATGATCTGGGCCTCACGACGGGGCGTCGAGATTTGCGCTGCTTCGCCGAAACTGCGCAACTTCATCTTTCCCATCGACGCCAGCGCAACTTCGGGGTCTTTGCTGGCCGGGGCTGAACATCCGCCCGACGCTTTGACAAACCGGCCGGTCATATGCAGACCATCCGGCGTTTCTGCGATGACGCGAATGTTGGAATACTGGTTTACGCGGACCCGCATTTCAAAATCCAACTCGCCCATGGCTGGCGAAAATGAAAACACGCCAGCAACGGGGGCCGGGTTCTCGTCGATCACAACCGTTGCCGCAGTGATCTGCGCATCGGGATCAAGTTGTTTCAGAACAATTGGCACGGTGGCTGCATCATGGGCCCGGTAGGGGGCGTCCAGCGTCAAAAGCGCGTCGGCTTCGCCAATTTGCGCGTCTCCTACGACGTCATATTGCAGGTCCTGCCAGGTCTCGCTTTCTGTGAGAGGGTTCTTGACCGACTGCTCCGCCCAAACGGGCAGGGACAGTGTCAATGAAAGCACCACAGCGGGTGCAAAAAGTCTGGCCATGTTGTTTCCTCCGGCAACCGGTTCGGGGAATATGCCACAAAACCCCAATAAAATATACGCCGACCAAAGGCTGTGTGGTGTTCACGATTGAGTGTGCCAAGGTCCAAAGCGGAGGATGAGCCATGTTTGAAGCCGTGATTGCGGTGTGCCTTGAGGTCACCGCCGGGCCCTGTCGAGAGCAACTTTTGCCGGGTTATGAGGCTGAAACGCAGTCAATATGCGAACAAGGCCTTGCGGCTGATCCGCCTTTGTTAAACCTGGATCAGACTAAGGGCAGTGCGCGGTGCCAACCCGTTGGCAAAGCTTTGGTTTTTTCTGAGGTTGCTCCGGGCGTTTACGTGCATCGTGGGCGCATCGAAGAGCCGAACACAGCCAATCTTGGGGATGTTTCAAATATAGGGTTTGTGATTGGCGACGACAGCGTCGCGGTGATTGACACAGGCACCGCCCCCTGGATGGGCGAGGGGATCTGGCGCGCCATCCGGGAAAGAACGGAAAAACCAGTCAGCCATGTGATCTTGACGCATATGCACCCCGATCATGTGCTGGGCACAGCACCTTTGGCGCAAGCAGGCGCATTGGTTGTGGCCCATCCCGGGCTGGAGCGCGCATTACTGGATCGGCGTCTCAACTATGTTGAAAGCCTGAGCAGTTTGATAGGCGCCAGTGAATTGATCGGAGTGGGATCAATCACGGTCGACCAATCGGTGGACGCAGAAGACGAGATTGATCTGGGGAATCGAATTTTGACGCTCCGCACTTGGCCCACAGCGCATACCGGAACCGATCTGACCGTATTGGATCAAGGTTCCGGCATTTTGTTCACTGGCGATCTGGTTTTTCATGAACACACCCCGGCACTGGATGGGCGGTTAATCGGTTGGAAAGAGGTTCTGACCGAAATGACCGAGATGCGGGTGAAGCAGATTGTTCCCGGACATGGCGGCCCGGTTTTGGACTGGCCAGACGGGGCAACGGATATGTTGCGTTACCTCAACGTGCTCGAAACAGATACCCGCGCTGCCCTTGATCAGGGTCAACGGCTGGGCGACGCGGTGGAAACGATTGCCGAAAGCGAGGCGGAACACTGGGATCTTTTTGACACTTATAACCCACGCAACGCGACCGTTGCGTTTACCGAACTTGAGTGGGAATAGCACTCCGCTCTCACTGCAAAGCGCGATCCAGATTCTTAGCGGCATCCAGATTGGTTTGGTCCAAGCCTTGCGCATCAACTAGCCGGGTGGCTGTCAGGTCCGCATCTGTGAAATCGGCCCCTGTCAGAATTGCGCCGGATAGGTCAGCGCCGCCCAGTGTGGTCATCGACATGTCGGCGTCGGTAAAATTCGCTCCGGGCAGTTTGGCAAATTCCAGATCGGCCCGAGACATAAGGGCGCCGGTGAAATCAACATTACTGCCACGCGCCGATGTCAGGACGCCGCGCATCAGGCCCATTGATTGATTTCGCATATCAGCCGAGAAATCAGCTCCACGAAAAATCGCACCTGTCAGGTTGGCTTTGGTAAAGTCGGCGGCAGTTCTGGCATTGGTGAAATCCGTGTTGCTCAGATCTGCCCGGCCAAGCTGTGTCTGAAACAGTTCCGCCCCGACAAGTGAGGCACCCGTCAGGTTTGCGCCGATCATCCACGCCTGGCTAAGGACCGCGCCATCAAAGTTCGACCCAGACAGGTTTGTACCGTTCATCGACGTTGCGCGCAGAACTGCATTGCCGAAATCCAACTCGGAAAGATCCAGATTGTTCAGCCAAACGCGGGTGAAATCAGCGGGGCTATCCAGTGTTGCTGCGTCCAGCTGTGAGATTACGTCGGCGCGGGTCAATTGCGCTTGCGTCATTTTGGGCAGGGTCATGTCAACGCCGCTCAGCACGCTTTGGCCAAGGGTTGGTAAGGGCAAGAGCGCGAATAAGGCCGCCTGAAGAACGATCAAGGATTTCATCTATGTTCTCCTTCTTGTGGCCGACTATGTTCTACCCCTGATCCGCCGCAAGTTGTTGCAACATCTGGGAAATGGAAAACAGACGGCGTTCGATGATCTGGGGGGTTTCGCACAAATAGGTTATTGATCGCTGGCGGTCCGTGTAGATCAGCTGATCCCAATCCAGTTGTTCCTCAAGCGCGTCGACCGTGTCGTAGTCGGGCGGTTCAGCGGTTAGTGCCTGATCCATTTCGGCGCGAGCCAGGTCAATCTGGCTGGCCAGATCAATCTGCTTCAGCGAGAACTCTCCTATTCCGCCGATGATCCGTTTACGTCGGTCCGAAAGGGTGTCGAAAACCTGTTGAAACACCAGCCCAAGAACATCAGGGTTACCCTTATGGCGTGCCGCAAACGCAGCCACCTGCGGCTGTAACTCGTCCAGTTCAATGCGGCGCAGGGCCAGTAGACCAGCGATTTCGTCAATCTCGGGCCGAAGCTCAGGTGTATCAGTGCCGTTGACTGGGTGCGGCCACATCAGCCCCATCGACAAATCCTCGACCTTGCGTTGCACGCAAGGCCAGGTTGGGTCGGAAAAATCCGCAGCAAAGCCGGGATTTGCCACGCTGAACCAAGCCAACGCCATCACGATATGCTTGCAGATCGACATCGCGGGTCTCCTCCACACTGACACTATGCCCGAAACCTGCGCGTTTAGTCCATTCAACCCAATACACACCATTGTCTTAATTGTTTGAACGGCGTGCCAGCCGCCATACTCGGCTTAAACACCCGGATTCTATTTGTGTTCGGGAATGGGAGGACAGATTAACATGAGAACACGCGCGGCAGTTGCTGTGGCGGCAGGCCAGCCTCTTGAAATTATGGAGGTTGAGTTGCAAGGCCCCAAGGCTGGTGAGGTCCTGATCGAGGTCAAGGCGACTGGCCTTTGTCATACTGACGAATTTACCCGTTCGGGCGATGACCCCGAAGGTATTTTTCCCGCGATTTTGGGCCATGAAGGCGCAGGTGTTGTGCTTGAGGTTGGCGAGGGTGTCACCAGCCTTGAGGTTGGCGATCATGTCATTCCGCTTTACACGCCTGAGTGTCGGGAATGCGAATACTGTCTGAATCCAAAGACAAACCTGTGTCAGAAAGTGCGCGCTACACAAGGTGCGGGACTGCTTCCGGACGGGACCACCCGGTTCAGCATGTTGGACGGAACGCCGATCCATCACTACATGGGATGCTCGACCTTCGCCAACCACACCGTGGTGCCCGAGATCGCGTTGGCAAAGGTGCGCAAGGATGCGCCGTTTGACAAAATTTGCTATATTGGGTGTGGCGTCACGACCGGCATCGGCGCGGTGATCAACACCGCAAAAGTCGAAATCGGGTCGCGCTGTGTGGTCTTTGGTTTAGGCGGAATTGGCCTGAACGTTATTCAGGGCTGCCGCATGGCTGGCAGTGATCAGGTCGTCGGAGTTGACCTGAACGACGGCAAAGCTGAGATGGCGGAGCATTTCGGCATGACCGATTTCGTGAACCCTTCGGCCATTGACGGTGATCTGGTTGCGCATCTTGTCGAGCTGACGGGCGGCGGCGCGGACTACACGTTTGATGCGACGGGCAATGTCGGCGTGATGCGGACGGCCTTGGAATGCGCCCATAAAGGGTGGGGTGAAAGCATCATCATTGGTGTTGCACCAGCTGGAGCCGAAATCTCGACCCGTCCCTTCCAACTGGTGACAGGGCGCTCTTGGCGCGGAACAGCTTTTGGCGGGGCGAAGGGTCGTACCGATGTTCCAAAGATCGTCGATTGGTACATGGACGGCAAGATCGAGATCGACCCGATGATCACCCACAAGCTGAGTCTTGATGAGATTAACCACGGGTTTGACCTGATGCATGAGGGCAAATCGATCCGCGCGGTCGTGGAGTACTGATATGGATCTGAAGGTCATCACACAAAATCGCAGTTTCGGGGGGGAACAGACCGTCTATTCCCACCAGTCGGAGACCTGCGATTGTGAGATGACCTTTGCAATTTATCTGCCCCCGCAGGCCAAGCAAGGGCCTGTTCCGCTGTTGTGGTATTTGTCTGGTCTGACCTGCACCCACGAAAACGCAATGACCAAAGGTGGTTTCCAAGAGGCAGCTGCAGATTATGGCGTTGCGGTGATCTTCCCGGACACGTCCCCGCGCGGAAGCACCGTGGCAGATGATGACGCCTATGACCTTGGGCAAGGGGCCGGGTTTTATGTCAATGCGACGCGCGAACCCTGGAAGTCGCATTTCCGCATGTATGATTACATTGTCGAGGAACTGCGTGAGATTGTTCTGAAGACCTTTCCTGTACAGGATCAGCAAGGCATTACTGGTCATTCCATGGGCGGGCACGGTGCGTTGACGATCGCCATGCGCAACGCGGATTTGTTCGGATCGCTTTCGGCCTTTGCTCCAATCGCGCATCCGACGCAATCTGATTGGGGCCGAAAGCAACTCAGCAGTTATCTCGGGGATGATGAAAGCACCTGGTCCGAGCACGACTCGACCTTGCTGCTGGAAGAGCACGGTTGGAAGGGTGACTTGTTAATCGACCAGGGTGCGGACGACCAATTCCTGGATCTGCTTAAACCCGAAGCGTTGGCCAATATGATGGCCAAGCGCCGCCAGCCCGGACAGATCAGAATTCAACAGGGCTATGACCATTCGTACTTCTTCGTGAACAGTTTTGCGCGGGACCATGTCGCATGGCACGCCGAGCGTCTCAGCTAATGAAAACAGCAAGGAAAGATCGAGAGTGTTAAGAACAGTAATATCAGCAGCATGTCTGATGCTTGCACCGGTAATTGCAAGCGCCGAAGGAGATGTCGAGGCAGGCAAAAAGGTGTTTCGCAAGTGCAAAGCTTGCCACGCCGTTGGTGAGGGTGCCGAAAACAAGGTTGGGCCTATGCTGAACGGGATTGTGGGCCGTCAGGCGGCCACCGTCGAAGGCTTTGGGTACTCTCCGGTATTGATGACGCTGTCCGAGGAAGGGCTTGTCTGGACGCCGGAAGAACTGGACGTGTTTCTGACCAAGCCGCGCGACTATGCCAAAGGCATCAAGATGACCTTTGCTGGTCTGCGCAAGGAAGACGACCGGGTCAACATAATCGCATATCTTGCGACCTTTGAAGACGAAGGCTCGTGAGACACTGAGTTGCTCGCCCGTCGTTTAGCCCAAGGAGGGGCTTGACGGACGAGCAAGTAAAGACACCGCAATCCGGCAAGGGTGAGGTGTGTCATAGCGGCGAAGACGCCGCACCAAAGGGAGGAAAATGAATGAAAAAGCTATCGCTTTTGACCTCCGGGATCGCCATCTGTCTGGCCTCTGCGGCTTTTGCAAATGACGACCTGGTTTCCCAGATGGAGAACTCAAAACAATGGGCGATCCAGACCGGTGACTACAAGAACCAACGCTATTCCGCACTGGACCAGATTACATCCGATAACGTCGGGGATCTGCAGGTTGCGTGGACATTCTCGACCGGTGTTCTGCGCGGGCACGAAGGTTCTCCGCTGGTGATCGGTGACATGATGTATGTCCATACACCGTTCCCGAACATCGTCTATGCGTTGGATCTGGCCAATGACGGCAAGATCGTTTGGAAGTATGAACCAAAGCAGGACCCGGACGTTATCCCGGTGATGTGCTGTGACACCGTGAACCGCGGTGTGGCGTATGCAGATGGTAAGATTTTCCTGCATCAGGCTGACACCAAGCTTGTTGCTCTGGATGCCAATACCGGCGACGTCGTTTGGGAAGTGCAAAATGGTGACCCGGCAATTGGGGAAACCAACACTGCAACCGTGCTGCCTATTAAAGATAAGGTCATCGTCGGTATCTCTGGTGGTGAGTTCGGTGTGCGTGGGTCGGTTACAGCCTACGACATGAGCTCGGGCGAGCAGGTCTGGCGTGCCTATTCCATGGGTCCGGATTCAGACATCCTGGTTGATCCGGAAAACACCACCCATCTAGGTACCCCAGTGGGTACGGATTCCGGAACCAACACATGGGAAGGCGACCAGTGGAAGATCGGTGGCGGCACCACCTGGGGCTGGTATTCAGCCGATCTGGAAGAAAACCTGATGTACTATGGTACCGGGAACCCATCGACATGGAACCCGGCGCAGCGGCCCGGCGACAATCGCTGGTCGATGACTGTCATGGCGCGCGATATCGACACCGGTATGGCCAAGTGGTTCTATCAAATGACGCCGCATGATGAATGGGACTATGACGGCATCAATGAAATGATCCTGACGGAACAGGAAATTGATGGCGAGCAACGCAAGTTGCTGACCCATTTTGACCGGAATGGTCTTGG
Source organism: uncultured Ruegeria sp. (assembly GCF_947504215.1). Taxonomy (GTDB): domain Bacteria; phylum Pseudomonadota; class Alphaproteobacteria; order Rhodobacterales; family Rhodobacteraceae; genus Ruegeria. The sequence continues at coordinate 82,746 of NZ_CANNGO010000009.1, forward strand.
GTACACCATGGACCGTGTCACGGGTGAACTGCTTGTGGCCGAGAAATTCGATCCGGTGGTCAACTGGACCACGGGTGTCGATATGGACCCCAACAGCGAAACCTATGGTCGTCCGGCGGTGGTCGCTCAGTACTCGACGGAACAGAACGGCGAGGACGTAAACTCGACCGGTATCTGCCCGGCGGCTTTGGGTACCAAAGACCAACAGCCTGCTGCCTATTCGCCTAAGACCGAGCTTATGTACGTGCCGACAAACCACGTCTGCATGGACTATGAGCCGTTCCGCGTGTCTTACACCGCTGGTCAGCCCTATGTGGGTGCGACGCTGGCAATGTATCCGGCACCGGATAGCCATGGCGGTATGGGGAACTTCATAGCCTGGGATAACACCGACGGTTCCATCAAGTGGTCGATCCCCGAGCAGTTCTCGGTTTGGTCGGGTGCTCTGGCGACTGCAGGTGATGTTGTGTTCTACGGCACGCTCGAAGGGTATCTGAAGGCTGTTCATGCCGAGACTGGTGAAGAACTCTACAAGTTCAAGACACCATCGGGTATCATCGGCAACGTGATGACCTATGAACATGGCGGTAAGCAGTACATTGGCATCCTGTCAGGTGTTGGTGGCTGGGCCGGCATTGGTCTTGCGGCTGGTCTGACCAATCCGAATGACGGTCTGGGCGCCGTGGGTGGCTATGCCGCTCTTAGCGACTACACCGCGCTTGGTGGTCAGCTAACTGTGTTCGCACTGCCGAACTAAGCCAAATAGTGTCTGGCGCGGCCCGCGATGGTTGCGCCAGACTTTCAGCTACAGCAAACGAGAATTTCATGATCCTAGCAGTACGTCTTTTGGCCCCTTTTGCGATTATCTGTCTTCCTCTGGCCGCAGCGGCTGACAATCTAGCCGTCGAGTACACCGAGGACGGTCGATCTTTCACGGATGACGATGTCCCTACGTTCAATGTCGCAGAAGATGGAACGGTGGACTGGCCGACGTTTTCAGGATTTCGTCGCTATCATGCGGAATGCCATGTGTGTCATGGTCCAGACGGAGAAGGTTCGACCTACGCGCCTGCGCTGAAGCAATCCGCGCTGGATATGGATTATTACGACTTCGTTGATGTCGTCACCAATGGTCGGCAGGTGATCAACGCGGCCGAAAACTCGGTGATGCCCGGATTTGGCGACAACCCGAATGTGATGTGCTTTCTGGACGACATTTATGTTTATCTGAAAGCCCATGGTTCCGGTACGATCCCACGCGGTCGGCCCCCGAAGAAAGAAGCAAAATCGGATGTGATCCGCGAGGATGAAGATGCGTGCATGGGCTAATGCCTTTCTGACAGTGTTGGGGCTCACGGTTTGGATCAGCCAGGCGCAGCCCGCTATCGCGCAAACATCCGATCTGGTTTCAAAAAACGCGTTTCGCGTCTGCGCAGACCCGGCAAATTTCCCCGTCTCCTCCAAAGATGGGTCAGGATATGAAAACAAACTGGCCGAGCTGATCGCAGCAAAACTGGAGCTTCCGGTACAATACACATGGTTTCCTCAGGCCACCGGCTTCATTCGGAACACCTTGGCTGCCAAGCGCTGTGATGTTGTGATCGGATACGCGCAAGGGCACGAGTTGGTACAAAACACCAATCATTATTACACGTCCGCCTATTCGTTGATCGTCCCTAAAAACGGTGAACTTGCAGAGGTCGACACTCTGAATGATCCCGCGCTCAAGGGGCGGCGGATCGGGATCATTGCGGGTACACCCCCGGCTGCCCACATGGCGCGCAATGGTTTGATCGGACAGGCCAAACCTTATAATTTGTTTGTAGATCGTCGTGTCGAAAGCCCTGCAATTGACATGTTGAATGACTTGCAATCCGGTGAAATCGAAGCTGCTGTTCTATGGGGTCCTTTGGGCGGACCGCTAGTCAAAAGCGACTATCCGGACTTCAAAGTGGTCCCCTTGGTTAAGGAAGAGCTGCCGCCGCGCCTGTTCTATCGTATTACCATGGGTGTGCGTCAGGGTGAGAAAGTGTGGCAGCGGCAGCTGAATTCCCTGATCCGTCGCAATCAGGACGAAATCAACGGGGTGCTGGCCGAGGCGGGTGTTCCGCTGGTCAACGATCTGGGAACCGAGGTTTTGGAGCTGTCACAATGATCCGCGCCCTTGCGGCGTTTGTTCTAATGGCCACCGCTGCGACCGCGCAAACCGTCCCGGAACCCTCAGATTATCGAATGGATCACTATCGGGCGCCGGTGCCCGACCAGATAACCGGCGGTGCAGCCATCGGCCCGGAAGAGGCGCATGCTTTGTGGCAGGAGCAAAGCGCGGTCTTTATCGACGTCCTGCCGCAAGCCCCGAAACCGGCCAACCTGCCCAAAGGCACGATCTGGCGGGACAAGCCTCGTAACAGTATTCCGGGTGCAATCTGGTTGCCGAACGTAGGCTATGGGGCCATTGCCGATGTCACCGCTGACTATTTCCGCAAGGGTTTGGAAGAGGTGACCGACGGTGACACCAGCCGAGCAGTTGTCTTCTTCTGCCTGGAGGATTGCTGGATGAGCTGGAACGCTGCCCGGCGCGCCATCGAATGGGGCTATGGCAGCGTCTATTGGCTGCCCGAAGGCACCGATGGTTGGGCTTTGTGGGGCTACCCTCTCGAACGGGTGAAACCGGAACCGGGTCAGCCAGTGGCCGAAGGCGGGTAGTCTAGAACCCCGCCAGATCCTTATGCAGGTGACTGACCGTGCCGTCTGTATCTGTCATGGTAACATCCACCGACTGCGCTTTGCTTGGCACCGAAATGCCGACACGCGGGTTCTCGGATAGGGAAATCGATCCGGTCATCTCGATATAGCCGGCACCATCAAGGTCGATATCTACGGTTTCCACGTAGCGCATTGGAATGAACAGCAGGGAAATCTGGTCCATTTGCATTCCGGAATGCGAGGGGTGGTCGATGTTCAGATCCATCTTGTTGGCTCGGTTCGCACCAAGGTTCGAAAGCCGGGTACGTGTATCGAGCGCGGGGACACGGCCGACCAGTTCAGCCTCCATCGTACCCAAGTTCGCTATGGCCAGTTCCGGATCGGTTCCCGGAGGTGCAGAACACGCACCCAAACCGGATGTTTTGACAAAGGTTTCCGAAACCCAAAGTCGCCCGTCTGTGGTTTCCGCAATGACATGCATGGGTGTTGGGCCGTTTACTCGCATCGTCACGTCAAAGTAGAAACTGGGCAGCGGCTTTTCCAACTCGAACACGGCAGAGACCGGCATCGGGTTTTCATCCAAGACCAGAGTTACTTTGGCGACATTTACCCCCTTGGGGGCTACAATCTGCGCGGCCAATTCAGCACGGGCATCATCCGGCGTGCGATAGGGGGCATCAATGGCGATCAGATCATCGCCGTTCAGCATGGCCCGGTCGCCGTATAGCAACGCCCGCACATTCTCCCATGCTTCGTTCGACGCCCAGGCCGGCAGAGCCAATAGGCAAAGCAGGGACGCGATCAGGCAAGAAGTTCTCATTGTCTTCCTCCTTCCAAAAATCTGCCGAAAGCGCGGGGCCCATCGCAGGTTTCCAATGTTCTTACCACGGACATAGTATCCGGGTCCACGAAACTGACGGTGTTGTCGAACCAGTTGGCGATGACCAACAGGTCACCTTTAGCTGTGACATCGATGCCTTCGGGATACTCTCCGACATCAATCGTTGCCTCGGGTTCGAGCGTGTCCAGTGAGATCGCGGTGAGCGTGTTGGAATACTGGTTGGTCACAAAAGCGTGGTTGTTGGCGAAGGCAATGCCATAGGGTCGTTCCCCAACTGGAACGGTAGCAAGTCTTTTACCGCTTTCGGCATCCAGGACACTGACGTCATTGCTGCCCACATTGCCCACAAACAGCCGTCCATCCGGAGCAAAGCCCAACCCAAAGGGACGGGTTCCTACGGGAATACGGTGCAGCGGCTGTAGGGTTCCAGCATCGAAAACCGATACCTGATCGGCATCTTTGTCAGCCGAGGCCACAAAGCGCCCATCGCCCGAAAGGGCTATGCCAGCCGGAGCCTCTCCCGTAGTTATTTCCGTTTGTGTTTCCAAAGTCTTGTCATCCAAGACCCACAGCCGGGCGTTGTACCAATCCGACACGAACAGTCGTCCCTGCCGAGGGTCCTGCGCGATGCCGATCGGGCCGCCGTCCAGCACGATCTGCGACAATATCTCGCCGGTTTTTGTGGAAAGGCGTTGGATCGTCTTGCTGCCGGCCGACACCGTGAACAGGTCGCCGTGTGCACCGACCGCAACACCAGCTGGTTTGCCGGGCAGGGGCCAGCGGTCGGTTTCGTGCATCTCGGTCACGTCGATGCGGCTTAGTTCCTCACCGTTCTGGCAAGTCACAAAGGCAGTGTCTGCAGGCGCAGCGCTAGCGGTCGCAGCTAGAAACAATGCCAAACCGAGCTCAGCTTGCGGCGCCAAAGCGTTCGACCAAAGCATCCAGACCGGCCTGATAGACGCCCGTCACGGCAGCCACAGCTGCTTCGTCATTCAGTTCGGCGGGTGGATCGTTATTGGGGTATCCACGATAAAACGCGCCGCGCCATTCGATGATCGATCCGCCTCCGTCACGGGGCTTTACGGTCAGATGTGACGAGTAGTTGGTTACCGGCAGAACTTCGACCTCGACCGCCGTTATCCGGTAGGAATAGCTCATCTTCTCGGCGCTGTGTTTATACAGAACCTCTGCAATCGTGGGTCCGCCGTCTTGCCCAAGCGTCAGTAACCGTGTCGCGTCAATCTCGTTCTCACCTTCGCCTTCCGTAGAAAACACCGCAGGGTGCCAGGACATGTCGTCAAAATTTCCGATGGCTGCCCAGACGTCTTCTGGGGGGGCTGCGACTTCGGCCGTCAGGGTAACTTTTTGGCGGGTCGGGCCATGTGCCCAGACAGCGCCAGGCGCCGAAGCCGCCGCGATAGTTGCAACAAAGGTTCGTCGATTCATTCTGTTTCCTCCCAGAAAGCGCTAACGCTGACCCGCTTCTGTCACTGATACGTGATCCTCTGACGTTGCCGCGGGGGTCCGTCGGTGCAAACCTTTAAGGCCAGTCTTCGCGATCAGGCGAAAGCTGCGAGAAACAGAAGCAAGATCAATTGCCTACGCACATTCTTAAAAAATAAGAATCGAGCTTCATGATGAAGCTGATAGGCTTGGATTTACAACACGGCCAAAAGTATCGGTTCCGTTTTGTAAGGCGGTCCGCCTTTGTTAGGGACCCGCTCTCAACCACGCGGGCCATGGGAGGAGATCTTGAACAATCGCTTGATACCGCTTTTCGCGGCATTGATCTGGTGCGTCTCGGCAGTTTCGGCTGTGGCGATTGACGTTAAGGCTGCGGTTCTGAGGATCGACTATCCAACGCTACTTCCGATTTCGCGATATGACCTGAAACCAGATGACTTGGGTTTTGCAGGGGCCGTTCTGGGTGATGAGGATAACGGCACAACCGGTAGCTTTCTGGGCCACACATATGAAACCGCTCATCTTGCTGTTCCGCCTGAGCAGGCAGATGACGCGATGGATCAGCTATTGGCCGAAGGGGTTCGCCTGTTTGTTGTTTTGGCCGACGCCCCGGATGTCTTACGCCTGACAGATAAGGCGGCCGAAGCTGGAGCGCTGGTATTCAACGCATCCGCGCCTGAAGTTGACCTGCGCGACGCAAATTGTCGGCGCAACCTGCTGCACATTGCGCCGTCGCGCGCGATGAACACGGATGCTGTCGCGCAGTTTGCGGTCTGGAAGAAATGGGGCGATTGGTTCTTGCTGGCGGGATCGAACCCGGATGATGTGAAGCTGGCTGATGCCTATCGCCGTTCGGCAACCAAGTTTGGTGCAAAAATCTCCGAAGATCGTACTTTTGAAGACACCGGTGGATCGCGACGGACAGATTCTGGCCACGTATTGGTGCAGCGTCAGCTGCCCATTGATACGCAAGGTGCGCGTGATCATGATGTGGTGATAGCGGCCGACGAAAGCGACTATTTCGGCCGATACCTGTCCTATCACCTTTGGACACCGCGCCCGGTTATGGGGTCCGGTGGCTTGCGCCCTGTGACATTCCATGGCGCGCATGAGGCTTGGGGTGCAACGCAATATCAAACCCGGTTCGAAGAGTTGACTGGACGATATGTCAGACCTGAAGACTACAATGTCTGGTTGGCATTGCGCGTGATTGGCGAGGCGGTGACGCGTGCGAATACGTCAGACCCGGACGGTGTGCACGACTATGCAGTGTCGGATGAGTTCGAACTGGCGGCCTTCAAAGGGCAAAAGGTGACGTTTCGCGAGTGGAACGGACAATTGCGCCAGCCGATCCTGCTGTATGATGGGTCAATCACTGTCAGCGTCAGCCCTCAGGACGGGTTTCTGCACCAGAGCTCCCCGCTCGATACGATGGGTCTGGATCGGGCGGAATCCAAATGCACGGCTTTTGATTAACCGGAGATGCTATGAAACACATATTGTTATCCACCGCTCTTGCCGCATTGATTGCGGGTCCGGTTTTCGCCGGGAAGGCCTTTGTCTCGAATGAACGAGGCAACACAATCACCGTCGTCGATACCGATACGTGGGAGGTCATTACCGAGTTTCCGGGCGGGAACAGACCCCGCGGCATCACGGTCAGCCCGGATGGAAGCAAGCTGTATGTCTGTGCCTCGGATGACAATATCATTCGAGTGTTCGATACCGAGACATACGAAGAGCTACCGAGCCTGCCATCAGGGCCTGACCCTGAGCTGTTCATTCTCGAGCCGTCGGGAAAACGACTGTACATCGCCAATGAGGACGACAACCTTGTGACGGTCACGGACACGGAAACGCGTACCGTTCTGGCCGAGGTGCCGGTTGGTGTCGAACCCGAAGGCATGGGGATGAGCCCGGATGCGAAATTCGTGGTGAACACGTCTGAGACCACCAATATGGCGCATTTCATCTCGACCGAGGATTATACAATCAAACACAATATTCTGGTCGATCAGCGCCCGCGCTACGCGCAATACTCGGCAGATGGGTCGCGTTTGTTTGTAACGTCAGAGATTGGCGGAACGGTGTCCGTCATGGACATCGCTGAAGACGGGACACCCACGGTTGTCGGCAAGATCAGCTTTGAAGTGGCAGGTGTTCAGCCCGAATGGTTGCAGCCTGTCGGTGCCAAAGTCACGTCAGATGGCAAGCGTCTATTTGTTGCGTTGGGTCCGGCAAATCGCGTAGCCGTTGTCGACGCGCAAAGCCTTGAGGTTCTGGACTACATCCTTGTGGGGCAGCGCGTCTGGCAGTTGGATTTCACGCCCGACGAGAAGTACCTGCTGACAACGAACGGCAATTCCAACGACATAACCATAATCGATGTCGCGACAGAAAAAGCGATCAAATCCGTACAGGTCGGCCAACAGCCTTGGGGCGTTGTGACGATTGACTGATGTTCTGGGAGGAACGGGAATGAAGAAGCTATTGACCGCAGCCCTGGTTGCGACACTGGGCGGGCCGGTATCGGCGGCGCCACTTTGCGATGATCTGGGGTTTGCAGGGCTCCTGGCAAAGTGCAATCGCGGGGAAACCATCCAGCTGACGCTCGCCTCGGGGCAACCGTTGGGTGAGGATGTCGTGCTGCAATCCGGTGCGTATTACAAGCTGGAGATCACCGCAGACGGATCGGCTGAGCTGGCCATCGAAGGCCCTTCGTTCTTTCGGGCAATCTGGATGAATGAGATTGTCATCAACAAGATCGAAATTCGCCCGATGGCCGTGGACAGTATCGAGTTTGATAAGGCCGGCGTTGCCGAGCTGTCGTTCATAGCGATCAAACCTGGCAGTCACGAAATTCGTATCCCCGGGTCCACTGGCGAAACTCAGAAAGTGACCATCAGTATTCAATGATGAAAGGACAAAGTATGAAAAAGATTGGTGTATTGGCCCTTCTGGCTTGTGTTGCCTCGCCGGCGCTGGCGGATGAGGTAGACGTGGAAACTGTCGGCAAGATCGAGGCATATCTGGCGTCTGTCGAGTGCCAGATGGACCCCGATGATATTGAGGTGGAAGACGACGGTTATGACCTTGATGACGTGATCTGCAAAGGCGGCAATCAGTTCGATATCAAGTTGGACAAAGACCTCAATGAGGTCAGCCGCAAGGCCGAATAGCGTGATTTGAAATCAGGATAAGGCAATGAAAGCACTATACGCCTTTTGCACAGCGCTCGTCTTTGCGGCGGGCGTTGTGTCAGCCGACACACTGCCAACAGTTCGCGCCGCTGTGCTGAAGATTGGCACTGTGAATTGGGAATTGGAGACCATCCGGCTGAACGGGTTGGACAAGAAACACGGGTTTACGCTTGAGGTTCAGCCCTTTGCCGACAACGGCGCGACACGTATCGCGGTCGAAGGCGGCGAGGCTGATCTGGCAGTAGCGGATTGGATCTGGGTGGCGCGCCAAAGGGCGGCTGGCAAAGACTATGTGTTCATTCCATATTCCAAGGCGGTCGGCGGTGTTGTGGTGCCAGCTGACAGCGCTGCCAGCAGCCTGAAAGATCTGGCTGGTGGGAAGATTGGCATAGCGGGCGGACCGCTGGACAAATCCTGGCTGATCCTGAGGGCCTATGCGGCGCAGGAATACGATATGGACCTCAAGGCGGACACCGAACAGGTGTTCGGGGCACCGCCGCTGATCTTCAAATCAGCATTGGGCGGCGATTATGCCGGGGCAATCAATTTCTGGCATTTTCTGGCCAAAATGAAAGCGTCTGGCATGAAAGAGCTGATCTCGGTCGAGCAGGCAGGGGAGGCGTTGGGATTGGACACAGACACACCCTTGCTGGGGTATTATCTGAAAGAGAGCTTTCTGAACGACAATCCCGGTCTGGCGCAGGGCTTGTTTGCGGCAAGCCGAGACGCCAAGCAGCTTTTGGCAACCTCACCAGACGCGTGGGAGGCGATCAGGCCAAGGATGAACGCAAAGGCTGATGCGCAGTTTGAACAGCTTAAATCCGACTGGATTGCGGGCATCCCTGATCGGGGTCCGGTTGACGAAGATGCCGCCAACACGATGCTGGCGTTGATGGCAGAATTAGGTGGCGCCGAGCTGGTTGGTCAGGCCACAACGGTTCCGCAGGGTCTGTTTGCGGACGTGGAATAGGTCTGGATGCAAGACACGCGCCTAACGCCTGTTCTGTCCATCGGCGGCCTCGTGATTTTGTGGATCGTTGCGGGCTTTCTAACCGATGATCCGCAAATCCTGCCGCAGCCATGGGATCTGGTGCCGCGGTTTCAGCAAGAGCTGGCCTCGGGCGAATTGCTGCGCAACCTTGGCGCGACGCTGCTGCGCGTGATCTGGGCGTTTGCTTTAGCGATGACGTTGGGCACGATTATCGGCCTCGCCATGGGGCGTTCGCCAGCCATCAATCGATGGTTGGACCCGTGGCTTGTGATCTTTCTGAACCTGCCGGCGTTGGTCCTGATTGTGCTGTGCTATCTGTGGATCGGCTTGACAGAGGCCGCCGCGATTACGGCCGTCACACTGAACAAAATCCCCAATGTTGCTACGATCCTGCGGGAGGGGGGTAGGGCGCTGAACCCTGATTTGGATGCCATGGCGCATGTCTATCGGATCCCGTGGTTTACCCGTATGCGCCACGTCATCATTCCCCAGTTGGCACCATTCATCGCCGCAGCATCAAGGTCTGGCATATCATTGATTTGGAAAATCGTTCTGGTGGTCGAATTCCTTGGGCGTTCGTCGGGTGTTGGATTTCAAATTCACCTTTATTTCCAGCTGTTTGATGTGGCAATGGTGCTGGTTTATGCGTTTTCGTTCATCGCGGTGATGCTGATGGTCGAATGGCTGGTCCTGCAACCTTCAGAACGCAAGGCCCGCCGGTGGAGGGCTGCATGATCCACATTCATATCCGGCAAAAGCAATTCGGGGACGTGTCTGTTCTGGGTCCAATTGTGTTTGATATTGCCCAGGGCGAAACGGTCGCCCTGACCGGGCCTTCGGGAGTTGGAAAAACCACCTTATTGCGTTTGGTTGCAGGGATCGATGATGCGTTTGACGGGCAGATTACACGCCCCGAGCGACTGGCGATTGTATTTCAAGAGCCGACATTGCTACCCTGGCGGTCTGCGCTCGAAAATTTGACGCTAGTGCATCCGGGACTAAAGAGTGCCGCGGCTGAAGCAGCCCTCAATTCCGTTGGGTTGTCAGGCAAAGGAGAGTTGTTTCCAGGCCAGCTGTCGCTGGGCCAACAAAGGCGATTGTCTCTGGCGCGGGCCTTTGCCGGACGACCTGAATTCTTGATTATGGATGAGCCGTTTGTTTCGCTGGATCGCGACACGGCCGAAATCATGTTGGCGTTGACCGAAGATTTGATCTCGCAGCACCGGCCTTCTACGCTTTTCGTCACGCATTCTGCGTCCGAGGCGGAACGCCTCGCAGATCGCATCCTGAGCCTGCAAGCGGGGCCGCGTGGGGCCGTATTGGACCAGGTTTAGTCTTTATTCGGCTGGTTCGCGTGTTTTGCCGGGGGCCGTGCGATAGACAAACGGCGCGTCTATACTTGCGGCATGCTGGTTCGCCTGCGATTGCAAGTCCTTGTGATGCGGAGATTTGATGCAAACCGGGTCTGTGGCGTTTGCGTCGCCAACAATGGCCATCGCCTGACAGCGACATCCGCCAAAATCGATTGTCTTGCGGTCGCAGCTTTGGCATGGCTCAGACATCCATTCCGTTCCGCGATAGGCGTTGAAGGCGGAATTGTTGTACCAGATCTCGGCCAGAGGTTTGTCTTGCACACGGTCAAACTGAAGGTGCGGAATGGACTGGGCGGCGTGGCACGGTAAAACCTGCCCGTCGGGTGTCACATTCAAACCCGTTGTCCCCCAACCGCCCATACAGCGTTTTGGATAGTCATCGTGATAGTCCGCAGGAACATAGTCGATGACCAGCTCACCCTTCAGAGCCTGCCGCGCCTCGATGACATGTTGGGTGACTTGCTGGGCCTGGTCCCGCGTCGGCATCAAGGCATCACGGTTTTGCAGGGCCCAACCATGGAACTGCACCGTCGCCACCTCAATCCGTCTGGCGCCCATTTCTTGCGCCAACTCAAGTGCGCGCAGCAGTTGGTGGGCATTGTGACGGTGCAGGACGAAGTTAAGCGTTAAAGGAAAGCCGATAGCCTTGATCCACTCAACCGCTTTCATCTTGCGATCAAACCCACCCCGATAGCCGCCGACTTTGTCGGCCATCACAGCATCGGTCCCCTGAAGAGACAGTTGGATATGATCAAGACCGGCCTCATCCAGCTCGTGCAAACGACGCTCGGACAGCCCAATGGCAGATGTGATCAGGTTGGTGTAAAGCCCAGCTTGCCGGGCAGCTTTCACAAGCGTGACCAGATCGCGCCGCGATGCCGGTTCACCGCCGGATAGATGAAGTTGTAAGACACCCAGCGCAGCAGCTTCTTCGAACACGCGGGTCCAGATGTCGGTGTCCATTTCACTGTCCTGTTTGGCCATTTCGACCGGATTTGAACAGTATGGGCAGGACAGAGGACAGCGATGCGTCAGCTCCGCCAACATGGCGATAGGGGGAGGAACACCTCTATTCATTAAGTCACATCCAAAAATCGCCGGGCGCGCAGGGCGTCCAGGAAACCGCCACTGTCTTCGGCGATCTGATCCTGAGGGGCGTTGTATTTTTCGGACAGTGCGGTGGTGATCTGTCCAAAACTGCGCTGGCCGTCCACCTCGTTTAAAATCGCGTGCCCGATCTGGTCTAAAGTCACCGCGCGTTCAGGTGCAAGCAACACCCATTTGCCACGCACTTTGTCATAGTGCAGGCGCACGCCCCGGGGCAGTGTGGGGATCTCTTGGGCCAACATCACGATGCCTGCCGCATCAGAACGCCGGTGCCGGGCTGCCAGGCACCGGGTGGAATCCGTGCAGGGTCGACATAAGCGGCCCACAAGGCGTCCAGCTGCGACCACAGAACATCGGTTTTGAAAATCAGAGCTTTAGCGGCCGCATCCTGCTTTTCTGCGGTGTCAGCATTGTCCAGAACCCAGGCAAGGCCAAAAGCCACATCCTTTGGCGCCTCTTTCAACCGGTTTTTGAAATAAGACAAGGAACTGTCATCGGCGAAGTCATAGTGTTGAAGCAGCCCTTCGATCCGATTTGCGTGAATCTTGGGTGCAAAGAGTTCGGTCAGAGATGCGGCCACCGCCTCAAGCAGAGTCTTTTCGCGCACGAACCGCACATATGCATCAACGGCAAACTTTGTAGCGGGCAGCACACCTTCGCACGAGGCTACATAATCGGGGTCAAGCCCAACGGCCTCGGCCAGCCGCAACCAACGGCGGATACCGCCTTCGTTGTTGTCTGTTCCGTCATGGTCTTCGATGCGCGATCGCCATTGCCGACGCAGCGCGGGGTCTTCGACGCGCGACATGAAGGCTGCGTCTTTCATGGGGATCGAGTGCTGGTAATAGTAACGGTTGATGACCCAGGCGCGAACTTCGTCTGCAGTGCATTCGCCGCCGTGCAGGCGGTGGTGAAACGGGTGGAGATCATGATAGCGTTCGGCACCGATCTGGCGCAGGCGGGCTTCGAAGGCGTCGCGGCTTTGGGTCATAACGTGATCTCCATTCCGTCTTGTCCGATTGTCCATCCCGCGGCCTGCGCCTGGGACTTTTCGGCGCTGTCGGGACGTAAGACAGGGTTGGTATTGTTCATGTGAACAAAGACTTTTTGCCCGATACTCATATCAGCAAAACTCGCGATAGAACCGTCGGGCCCGTCCATTGACATATGTCCCATTCGTTTTCCGGTCTTCTGACCTAGACCGGCGCGCACCATCTCATCATCTTGCCAAAGCGTGCCGTCAAAAAACACCAAATCTGCGCCCTCTAGCTGCGTCCGCAAATCGGGCGTCAAAGCCGCGCAACCGGGAATGTAGTAGACCGTTTTCCCATCGGCGCTCAGCGCAACGCCCACTGTTTGCTCACCGATCAGATCGGTTTGAACGTTTTCGCCTTCCAGGTACAATGGGACTTTCCCCGGCACGGGGAACAACGTCGCCTGAAGGCCAGGAACCAACTCGAACGGCTGGTCCAATGAAATCGAAGATCGGGTCACCACGGACGCATTCAATGCATCGAAAATCGGGTTCTGGGCAAGCACGTCATGTATGCTGCCGGTTGCAAACAGGGTAAAGGGCTGCATTTCCCGCAATGTCAGCAATCCGGCCACATGATCGATATCGCCGTTGGTCACCAGAACGGACTGAATTGGCATCTGTCGAAGCCCTGTGGGGAACAGGGCGTGAGTGTTCGACAGCTGCGCGCGTATGTCCGGAGACGCGTTTAGGACGGCCCAGTTCAGGCCGTCCGGGGAGATAGCAAGCGAAGACTGCGTCTGAGCAGGAATGTCTCCGCAACGTGCTAGATTGCAATTTTCACACCCGCAATTCCATTGCGGCAGGCCGCCTCCAGCAGCAGCCCCTAGAATGATTGCGCGCAACGTCATTTGAAAGTTGGCGCGCGGGCCGTGATCAGATCAGGCCGCCGCCGCGCTCATCATCATGATCGGGGCCATACATGTTGATTTCCATGCCGCATTCAATCTCGCGGATCACCGGTTTGTTCCATGCCATATCGGGGTCCTCCTCCAAAAGTGTCCTTGGCTTCAATTTGGCAGGTATCCGGCACCAGAGCGAATCTTAATTTATAAGAGCGTCTTAGACTTTGGTCGGTAGTCAGTTGTCATCGGATTGCGGCGCACGGCCCTGCAAGCAGAAGCCTTGGTTGCGCAATGTTTTGATTTCAAAACCAAAATCGTCTTCGCTAAGTTTCTTCCGCAGATAACCTATATAGACATCGACCACATTCTCGTTACTAGAGCCTTCCTGCGACCACAGCGTGTCAAACAGATCGCCGCGCGAGATTGGTGTTCCGACGCTGCTGTTGAGCAAGACCAGCAAATCAAATTCCCGCTCGGTCAGGGCAACGGCTGTATCGCGGATGCTGATGGTTCGGTCTTCGTGTGAAAGTCGAGCGGGTTCGGGATGTTGTGCCTGGGCCCGTTGTTCCTGAACCTGCAGCCGCGCGACAAGCTCGTCAAAGCTGAAGGGTTTGACGACATAGTCATCGGCCCCGGCCTCAAGCCCTGCGGCGCGATGATCTACATCTGACAGGGCCGAAAGCATCAGAATAGGGATGGTAACACCGACTGACCGGGCGGACCTGACCAGTTCGATACCACTGTCAGCCCCCAGCATGACGTCTACAATCGCGCCTGAAAACGCACCGCTTTGCAACCGCTCCAACCCCAGATCCGCGCGGTTCTCGGCCTCGGCCACATAGCCATGCAACGACAGCCCGCGCACAAGGGCCGAAGCAATCTTTGGGTCGTCATCTATGATCAACAATCGGGAGGTCATACGTTCACTCTAAGCCTGTGCAACGGGTAAACGAATGCAGACATTTGTACCGTTTGATAGCCCGATTGCCTGATCCTTTGGAACGGGGCTGGTCAATGAGATTGCGCCGCGATGCGCTTCGATCACCCAGCGCGCCAATGCCAGACCGACACCAAAGCCCTGGCTGTTGGCCGATCCGCCCTGGACAAACCGTCCAAAGATATCGCCCTGCGCGTCAACCGGGACGCCAGGCCCATTATCAACAATTGAGATTTCGATTGTGTCGGCGGTCAGTTTGGTCGTCATGGCGACCGTCTTACCGTCACGGGCGTGCCGGATTGCGTTCCGGATCAGGCTTAGCAGCACCTGCCGGATCCAGTTCGGATCGCAATTCAGTTCACAATCGGGGATTGGCCCGATGGTCAGCGTCATATTCGCACTGTCGATGTCCGGTTGGATGTCCCGTGCCACGGTGTTCAATAGATCAGCCAGCTTAACCGGTTGCGGTTCCAACGCCAGCTCGCCGTTTTCCGACCGCGCCACACGAAGCAAGTCGTCGATGCGCTGGTTCAGTTTGATCGCGCTGGTTTCGATGGCCTGTAACGCCTCAGGTGCGCTTTGTTTGTCTTGCTGTCCGATTTGAGATTCCATCATGATCACGGTGAGCGGCGTGCGAAGCTCGTGACTGATATCCGCAAAAAAGCGACGCCTGTTTTCATCGATTTTAGACAGGGTTTTGTTGGCCGCGCTTAGTTCCTTTGTTCGCCGGGCAATTGTTTCATTGAGTCTCGCCCATTCTGCCTCGACCTCCGACTGGCGCTGTTTCAGGGCCGCTGCCATGCGATTTGTTTCGCTATAGAGCTGACCTATCTCATCCCTTTGGGTGGTCGGCAGTTCGAGCGAGAATTCCGCCTGTCCAATCTGCAAAGCGGCCCCTCGCAAACGATCCAGCCGTTCGAATTGTGGGCGGATTAGCCAGAAATAGAACCAGATGGTACTGAGGATCGCGAAGGCCGCGAATCCTAACGCAATCCACGTCAGGGTAAGACGCGTTTCCTCGATCCCTGACAGAATGGTGTTGCGAAACAAGATTTCGGTATTCACGGCTTGGCTAAGCAAGGGATCAAACCCCGAGGCGAAACTGTCGATATGGGCCCTTAACCGCGCCTGATCCGCTTCGGGATTTGCAAGCCCGTCCAGCGTGTTTCCCAGCAACGCCTCCATCCGGGCAAGGCCAAGTGACTGCGTGCCATAGCGCGATTGCTCGTCTATCCCGAAGCCCTGCGCCGCCGTGACCGCATCAGCGACGTCGGCGTGCAGCTTGCCGAAAGTGTCGCCGATTTGCCCCTGTATCGGGGCGAGGCGGTCGATCCGAATGGCCGCAGTCTGTCCCGTCTGTACGGACTCAGTCGCTATCACCAGAAACGTGGCTATCTGAGTGGACAGTGTCGCATATCGCGCCATGCGCATTTCCGATGCCAGCGCAGTCTCCAACCGCGAGGCAACCATTTGCATCCCCAGATAAAGGATCGCTGCCGTCAACAACGTGCCCGACCCCAAAACAACAGCCCCCAGACCCAGACGGGTTTTCAGTAGCAAATGGCGCTTTGGTTTGTCGGCGGATACGTTCATGTTTTTCGTTTCATCAGGCCGCGCGCCGGATCGTATCCCCAGACCGCGGCGCCACACAACGCGGCCGTCCACACCAGCACCCAGAACAGCGCGATCCAGTTGATCTGCAGATACAGCAGAAACCGGATCAGTTCGACTACGTGGGTAAACGGGTTCACGGCGCAGATGTCACGCAAGAGCGGTGAGCTTTCGGCCATTTTCCATAGCGGGTAGAGGGCCGAAGACAGAAAGAACATCGGGAAGATGACAAAGTTCATCACCCCCGCAAAATTTTCCAGCTGTTTGATAAAACTGGATAGGACCAATCCCAAGGCACCCAACATCAGCCCACCCAGAACCAGCCCCGGAAGAACCGCAAAATAGCCGGGCATCGGTAACACAATCCCGAACAATGCCGCCAGCGCCAGGAATGTATAGACCTGCAGGATGGAAATCGCGGTTGAGCCGAGCAACCTGCAAAACAAAAGCCACCAACGCGGGAACGAACTGGTTAGCAGCAGGCGCATAGATCCCATTTCGCGGTCGTATACGAGGCTGAGAGAGCTCTGCATCCCGTTGAAAAGAAGGACCATCGCGCACAGACCTGGCACGATATAGGTCTCATAGGTGATGTAGGTTTGGTAGGGCGGGATGATGGACAAGCCAAGTGCTGCCCGGAACCCCGCAGCAAAGATCAGCAACCAGACCATCGGGCGCACGAGTGCCGCCAGAAAGCGTTCGCGTTGATGAATAAAGCGCAGAAACTCGCGTCCGATGATGGCTCGTGCGACACCCCAAAAACCAGTCATGCCGAAACCTCGGTCTGCGACAGGAACCAATTGGACAGCGTTTCGTTGCCGCGCAACACTCCGGTCTGCCCTGCGGCGAGAATCTTACCATGATGCAGCACCAGCATTTGGTCGTTGTCGCGCACTTCATCGGTCAGATGTGTCGCCCATAATATGCAAAGCCCTTGGTCGGCCAGATCGTGAACATGATCGGTGATCGAGTGCCGTGCGGCAGCGTCCAAGCCGACGGTCGGTTCGTCCAATAGCAAAACCTTTGGGTCGTGCAGCAAGGCGCGGGCCAGCTCCATCCGGCGGCGGTGCCCGCCATTTAACGCCCGGACCTTTTCGCCAGCGCGTTCTCTCATCCCCAGCCGGTCCAGCGCCGCATCAATGCGTTGAGGTGTTTCCTTCCTGGGCAGCCCGTGCAGCGCTGCAAAATAGGCCATGTTCTGCTTGACAGTCAGGCTGAGGTCCAAAGTTGGTTGCTGAAACACGACGCCAAGATCCCCAAGCGCTTTGCGTGGCGATTTCCTGAGATTGTGGCCAGCAACAGCGATCTCGCCATCAGGGGCAACCAAGAGGCGCGTCAGCAGCGAAACCAAAGTGGATTTCCCGGCCCCGTTGGGCCCAAGCAATGCGCAGAAAGTCCCGGGTTCAACGTCGAATGAGACGGAATCCAGTGCCGTTTTAGGACCGTAGTGAAAGCTCAGATTGCGGACGGTCAGGCCCCGCTTGGTCTCGTCCCGCAACTGCGCATCAGGCATCTATTCCTCCGCCCGGATTCCCGTACTGACGGTCAGCTTGCCCGTTCGGCGCGCGTTTCTCAACCATGCAGAAAATCGCCCGACTGCGACTTAAGTCTACGTAACCTCGCAGATTTGTTATGCGGAGAACACGATAAAGCGGGGCTATGGTCCTCATGTCTAGGATGGAGAGATCCGCCATGAGCATCGGCCGACGTGGCGCCATGCAAGTCAGCCTGGGTGCGTTGTTGTGTCTGGCAACACCGCTGCGGGCGCAGGATATTTTGGCACCACCAAACTCTGCGACGTTGGAGGATGTGATTGCGGCTTTCTCTGATGGAAGCTCGATCCGTGATGGAAGCGTAACTGTGACGTTGCCTGAAATCGCTGAAGATGGATATCGCGTTTCGGTGCAGGTCGCCGCGCCAGAGGCCACGGAAATTCTACTTGTGGCGCCGGGCAACCCGGTGATGCCGGTGCTCAGGGCCAAATTTGGCCCAATGGCGGGTGCTGCAAGAGTGTCTACTCGTATGCGGTTGGCCCAAACTCAGGACGTTCTGGTATTGGCGCGAATGCCGGATGGAAGCATTCAAAAAGGTCTTAAACCTGTGTCGGTTATCGTAGGCGGATGCGCCTAATCCAAAGGAGGGGAAGATGGCGACAGGTGTCAAAACCCGGATCAAACTGCCCAGAGAGGTCAGGGCAGGTGATATGATCACGATCAAAACCCTGATCACACATCGCATGGAATCCGGGCAGCGGATCGATCCTGTTGGCATGCCGATACCGCGCTCGATCATCCACCGATTTCTTTGTACATTTGACGGCGAAACTGTTGTCGATCTTGAGATCGGACCCGGAGTTTCGACGAACCCGTTTTTCGAGTTTGAGGCAACCATCCCAGGCTCTGGGGTGTTCACCTTTGCATGGTTCGACGATGACGGCGCGATTTACACTGACAGCAAGGCGGTCGTGGTTGCCTAGTCGAGTTCCGAAAGTGACAAGGGAGGTCGTAGGTCAACATTGCCCCGGTTCATCACCTATTCAAAGAGCCTTTCAGCGGAAAACCATGTCTCTCAACATACGAGTTGGAGTTTCTGAGAGCAGCCACATGTCTGCCGCCCACTGTTCCACTTTTGCTGAAGCTAAGGCTAAACGAACCTCATCTTCAGCCGCACGGGAAAGATCGATTTCAGCGCTTTAGATTCAGAGCGTAGGGCGCCGCCCAGCGACAAGTTTGTTGGCTTTGTTGGATTGGGCATTCATTGGGTAGCCCTCCTAATTGGCAAGGATATGGGCAGTAGCTACCAGCATAAATTTTGCACACGAAGTGTGCCCACGATGTATTTTCCTTGTAATTCTGTTGCTGGTCAATTTCGTATTATATACGAAAAAGCCAAGTGCATTGTACGGCACCCGGCCGATGTATAGGCCGGGTTCGTTCACTAGAAACAGCGCTGCGATGGCAAGGATCGACCAGTGTAAGCTAGAACCGGTAACCTATCGCAAGCACCGCCGCATAGTTCCCTTCGGATTTCACGACCGGGCTGTCTTTGGCATCGCCGAGCAATCTGGAATACTGCACGATTCCCGTCAGGCCCCAGTTGTCGCCAAGTGTTTGGCTGAACCCGATCTCGGCGTTAACGGATTTCAAGCCAGAACCGGCACTGTATTGCCGCAAGCCTGACGAGGAGGATTGTGCAGCCGACACACCGAAGAAGCTCTGGTTGTAGTTGTCGTTGGCCCAGTCAATCGACACGCCGCCGATCAATGCCAACCCTTGCTGACCGGCCACATCGTCATATCGGTTGCCCGTTGGCGACAATGCGCCGCGTACGACCCCGAACGGCACCTGGCTTTGCAATCCAAGCGATACGACCGTGCCCTTGGAACCTTTGAGAAAGGTGTTCACATCTGCTGTGGCCGTGACGCGTGGGGCCAGATCGAGCTGTGCGCCCAGCGAGACAACGGCGCCGTCATCTATATCTCCCAGCCCTCGAAGATGGACGCTGTCACTTTCTTCGCGGCCACCACCGTATCCAAGGGCGGCTGAAACCCGAAGGCCATTTCTGTCATAGACAAATGCCCCTATTCCTTTCCCGGAAACAACCAACGTGTCGCGCCATACAGCTTCGAACGCAGGGAACGCGGACGTTTCTTGTTTGTCTGACCCTTCGTATTCTGGCGCATATGCGACCCCAGCACCTAGGTAGAAATCCCAGTCGTTCCAGCCTCCTGTGCCGCTGGCGCCATTGCCTGCGCTCTGGGCTGCTGCCTGACCGGCAAAAACCGCCAGACATGTTCCAACAACGGCCAAAGCCGAGTGATTGAGAGATTTCGATTTCATAAAAGTCCTCGGTTCTTTCGTTATTTTCGTAGCCGCCATGGGCCAGTTTCTTGCTGCCAAATCTGTCTGTTTGGATCCTCGGCGGCAGAAATGTTCTGCCTGAAACGCCTGATCAAACCCTGCGTAATCTAGTGGCGAATTTTGCTGTAATGTTCCTAGCTGGCCGTCGCGGACGGCCGTTTGCTGTTGTCGCCGATTGGAAGAGACGCCTCGGGCGGTCTTGAAGCCCTTGTGCTGAGGCAGCCGGGTTCCAAGGTTTCTCTGACCCACCAGCAAAACAAGTTTGACAAAGCGTCTTTCAACTTTGAGCACGCAGCTTAGTACGCAGCTCCGACGGAGTTGTCGCCATTTCTCGTTTGAAGGCCTTGTAGAAAGATGATCGAGAGTTGAAGCCGACATCATAAGTGATCACCAATATCGTCTCGTCGGAATTCTGCAGTTGCTCGACGGCATCGCGAACGCGCCAACTGTTGATATAGTCAAAGAAGTTTGACCCAATCGTCGTGTTCAGTGTTTGCGAGACATAGGCGGAAGTGACGCCAATATGCTTTGCCAGATCCCAAAGCGACAGATTTGGATCCCGGTAAACAAGATCGTTGGACATGGCACGCTCGATCTTGGAGGCGATCCTTTTTGCGCGATCTTCCGTCAACGCCGAGCGTTCATACTTTGGGCCCGAGGCTTCTTCTTTTTCAGCAATGGCTTCAAAAGTCGGCTGTTCTCGGATCAGCCCAGGTTGCTGACGCAGGCCCCACAGTGCGATGATCCAGACAATGGCAAAACTTGCCAGACTATTTGCGTAGTCGCTTTCAAAGATCGGATGGATCGAGTTTTCGAGGGCAAAAAATGACGCGAGTGTCCCAACCACACCCAGAACAAGGTAAATTCCGACGACGAAAGCAATCCACCAGACCCACAGCAGTTCACGGTCTTCAGTTGTGGCGAAAAGATCCTTGAGGCGGTTGGTGTATGTTCTGAGTTGATTGATAATCAGCCAAAGGTAGATCAACACCATGATTTGAAAGAAAAAGTCCAAGAACTCCAGAAACAGAATTGGAAGAAGCTGAAGCAGGTTCAGCGACTCGATATCAATGTCGGGCGTTTCAAACAGCACGTTGGGAAGAGAAAAAACTGATAAAACCGTTAGAACAGCAAGAATGAACGGCAAGTAGTGCCACCCACGCGGTCTTAATTTTTCAACGCCGTTTTCAGATGTCAAAACCTTCACGTAGCTCCAAAACAGAAACGGCTCGCAAACCGATGCTGAGGCAGCGAGGCCGATCCATAGTAATTCGCGCTTCGTTAACTGGTCGCTGCCGGTAAATTCAATCAGCAGATCGGTCGCGCCGACGATGGATTCAGCAACAAAAAACAAGGCGAGCGGCAAAAACAGAGCTCGGTGGTTTCGGTTGAGCAGCAAGAGATTTGCGCAAAACATCGTGACCCCGAGCTGGAACAGCGTCAACGAGATTTCAAACGAGTTTTCGGGCAATGCGGCGTCTCCGAGTTGGGTTCTGAACTAGAGGGCTTAACAGGAAAACTCCAGCGGGAACGAGCGAAGGCTTGTTTCAGTGTCCTTTCCGTCTGGGAAAGACAGGCCCGGACGTTTTTGGCTTGAGAGTTCAGGTGAGCTGCAAGTGCTCTACCGCCCGAACAGACGCCTGCCGAAACAAGTTGGCCATTGGCGAAAGCTCGCTTTCCGACCGGGCCATGATGCCAATCGGGCCTGCCGTCAGACCTGTATCTATTGGCAACGCTTTTAACTGCCCGCTCGCGATATCTCCGGCGACAACACCTGTCGAGATTACCCAAAGTGCGTCACTTGCCAATGCCAGACCACGCCCGAACGTGGCCGAGACTGACTCGATCTGTCTTGGGAAGCTGGTCATGCCATTGGCAATCATCATGCGATCGACCAGCGGGCGTATGGCGGATTCCTGTGGTGGATAAATGACCGGATAACTTGCCACCTCGGACAGGTTTGACGCGTCAGCCAGCGGATGGCCGGGGGCACATACGATAGCAACGTTTTCGATGTAGAGCTGTGTGAAAGAAACATCTTGCATCGTGTCGGGTTTGCCCAGCCGACCTATCACAAGGTCCAGCTGACCCGATTTTAGCCGATCGATCAGATACCCATGCGGGCCATCCTCGATCCGGGTAATGGTGTCGGGTGCAAGGTCCGAAAATATCGCAACGGCGCGCGGTAAAATGCGCGCGGCGACACTTGGCAATGCACCTATGGAAACTGATCCGACCTCGCCTTTGCGAACAGCAGCCACGCTGTTCATGGCCATATCCAGGGCGTTCATGCCGCTGGTGGCGTGTCTCAGAAAGACATCACCGGCAACGGTCATGGTCACGCCGCCCCGGTTGCGTTCCAGCAGAGTGGCTCCGGCAATCTCTTCCAACTCTTTCAGGGTTTTGGAAATCGCGGGCTGAGTCAGATTCAAGGCCTCAGCCGCACGCTTCAGGCTTTTCTGTCGCGCGATTTCGACAAAGGCTTCGACATGTCGAACTTTTAGTCTGCGATCAATCATTACTTTCCATTTTCGGAAACTAACCAACGAAAAACATCATTTTACATAACGGAATTGACAATGCAATCATGCGGCGCAACACTGAAGGAGGATCAGATGCGAACACAAGTCGTCGTGATCGGCGGTGGGCCGTCAGGTTTGCTTTTGTCGCAGCTGCTTCACGTCCATGGAATTGACAGCGTCGTTCTAGAGAGAAAAACCAAAGACTATGTTCTTAGCCGCATTCGCGCCGGTGTTCTGGAACAGGGTTTTGTGAACCTGATGGAGCAGGCAGGGGTCGCGAACCGTCTGCGCTCGGAAGGGTTCAAACATGACGGGACGCTGATCGCGTTCGAAGACGAGAGTTTTCGCATCGATTTTCGCGAACACACCGGTACGCCGGTCTTGGTTTATGGCCAGACAGAAGTCACCCGTGATCTGTACGAGGCCCGAGAGGCTACAGGTGGTAAGATCATCTTCAACACGGATGACGTCGCAATCCATGACGCGGATACTGATACACCCTGTGTGACCTTTACCGTGGACGGGCAGCAACAGCGCATCGATACCGATTTTGTGGCCGGTTGCGATGGGTTTCATGGGATCAGCCGTCAAACCATTCCCCTGAGCGTGAGGCGAGAATACGAAAAAGTGTACCCTTTTGGCTGGCTCGGGCTGCTGTCTGAGACGCCTCCGGTTCATGAGGAACTGATCTATTCGTTGTCGCGACGTGGGTTTGCTCTGTGTTCAATGCGCAATGAGAACCTTAGCCGTTACTATATCCAGTGTTCGCTGTCGGATAATCCTGACGACTGGACCGACAGTGCATTTTGGAATGAATTGAAGCGCAGAATTCCACAGGAGTTTGCAGATCGCATCGTAACCGGGCCATCTATCGAAAAATCGATCGCGCCGCTTCGGTCATTTGTGACCGAACCGATGCATTGGGGGAGGCTCTTTTTGTGTGGTGATGCTGCGCATATTGTCCCACCGACCGGGGCCAAGGGGCTGAATACGGCCGCCTCTGATGTGCATTACCTTCACAACGCATTGCGCGAATTTTACGAAACGGGATCAAGTGAAGGGATCGATAGCTATTCACAAAACGCTCTCGCCCGAATCTGGAAAGCCGAACGGTTTAGTTGGTGGTTTTCGTCTTTGCTGCATCGGTTTCCGGATCAGTCCGACTTTGACCTAAAGATGCAACGCGCCGAGATCGACTTTTTGCGCACGAACAAGGCTGCACAAAAAGCGATGGCTGAAAACTATGTAGGATTGCCGTATTGCTGGGTGGAACCAAGGAGATACCGATGATTGATCGTCATGCGACGGGAATGTCAGTCCGGCGCCGCGTTTTGGGTGACGCCCATGTGGATCGTGCCGAAGCGCAGAAATCCGCATTCGATGCGCCATTTCAGGAGATGATCACAGAAACCGCATGGGGCACCTTGTGGGCAAGCGACGCGATCACGCCACGGGAACGGTCGATGATCACGTTGGCTTTGTTGGCGGCCACCCGGAACTTCGATGAAATCCCGATGCACCTGAAAGCCTGCGCCAACACGGGAACATCAAAGGAGGATGTCATGCAGGCATTCATGCATGCGGCGGTTTATGCTGGTGTCCCTTGTGCAAATCATGCTGTGAAACTGGCCAGACAGACATATGCGGAAATGGAAGGCGAGGCCGAATGACTCAGCCGCCGGATCTGTATCAGCGGGACCGCGACTGGCATCCGCCAGCCTATACGCAGAACTATAAAACCAGCGTATCGCGGTCACCAAAGAATGCTCTGCTGTCTCTTGAATCCACACTCAGCGAGCTGTCGGGCCCAACCTTCGGCCACAGTGATGTCGACCCGTTAGATAATGACCTGATCCGAAACTATGCAAAAACAGGCGATCCGATTGGCGAACGTATTATTTTGCATGGCCGGGTGCTGGATGAAAACGGCAAGCCGGTGCCCAATACACTGGTAGAGATTTGGCAGGCCAATGCAGGGGGCCGATACCGCCATAAGAAAGACACCTATCTGGCGGCCATCGATCCAAATTTCGGGGGCTGTGGGCGTACGCTAACGGATGAGCACGGCTGTTACAGGTTCAGAACGATCAAGCCCGGAGCATACCCCTGGCGCAACTGGATCAACAGTTGGCGGCCTGCCCATATCCACGTATCGGTTTTCGGGCCTAGCTTTGCACAACGGCTGATCACACAGCTATATTTCGAAGGGGATCCACTGATTGCCAAATGCCCGATCGTCAACACCATCCCGGATCAGCGCGCGATCGACCAACTGGTCGCTGCGCTTGATCTGAACGCGACGGTTCCGCTGGACAGTATCGCGTACAAGTTCGACATCGTCCTTCGCGGACATCGCTCGACTTACTTCGAAAACCGGCCCGAGGGGAACTGATCATGGTTCAAAAACTCGACTACCGGAAAGAAACCCCATCCCAGACCGCCGGACCTTATGTGCATATTGGTCTCGCACCGGGGGATGCTGGGTTCGACATCTACCGACAGGAGCTTGGCCGGGATATTGCAGGTCCAAGGGCGCAAGGTGAGCGGATCGAAATTCAGGGTCAGGTATCGGATGGGGCAGGCGCACCTATAAAAGACGTTTTGATCGAAGCTTGGCAAGCGAATGCAGCAGGCATTTATCCGGGCTGTGGCGATGTCGAACCCGGATTTCGCGGTTGGGGTCGGGTCATTCCTGACTTCGAAACGGGTGAATGGTCGATTTCAACCGTGAAACCCGGACGTGTGAAAGGTCGCGGGCCAGGTCTAATGGCGCCTCACATCAGTTTTTGGATGGTTGCGCGCGGGATCAATGTCGGCTTGAACACGCGCCTGTATTTTTCTGATGAAGCCGAGGCCAACAAAGCAGACCCGATCTTGAACCTGATCGAGCAGGCGGACAGGCGAGACACTCTTGTCGCGCGTCGGGATGGGGACGTGTACCGCTTTGACATTCGGTTACAGGGCGACAAAGAAACGGTGTTCTTCGATGTCTGAGGAAACAATGACTACACCCTGCATCATTTGCGTGGCCATCACCGGGTCTGTCCCGACCAAAGTCGACAATCCAGCTGTTCCGATCAGTGTCTCTGAACAGGTAGAAAGCACGCACGAGGCATTTGAGGCCGGAGCGACGATTGCCCACTGCCATGTGCGCGACGACGACGGGAAACCAACTTCGGATCCGACACGATTTGCCAATCTGAAACAAGGCATTGAAACCCATTGCCCTGGCATGATCGTTCAATTGTCGACCGGAGGGCGTTCCGGCGCTGGCTTGGCGCGCGGCGGCATGTTGCCTTTGGCACCGGATATGGCGTCTTTGTCGGTGGGGTCGAACAATTTTCCGACCCGCGTCTATGAAAACCCCCCCGAGTTGATCGATTGGCTGGCCAGCGAGATGGTTAAATACGATGTGAAACCCGAGATCGAGGCCTTCGATCTGTCCCATATCTTCCGGGCAGTTGACATGTATCGCAATGGGCAGATTAAGGATACTCCATACGTTCAGTTCGTTATGGGTGTGAAGAATGCGATGCCGGTTGATCGCGAGGTTTTTGATTTCTACGTGCATACGGTTCAAAGACTGCTGGGGGATGTGCCTTGGTGCGCGGCAGGGATTGGCGCAAACCAGATCGTTTTGAACGAATGGTCGGTTACAGCAGGGGGGCATGTCCGGACAGGTCTTGAGGACAATGTGCGTCTGGATCACGATACGCTGGCCCCATCCAATGCAGCTCTGGTCAAGCGCGCCGTCGAGGTTTGCAACAGGCATAGCCGTCCGGTGGCCACCGTCGCCGATGCGCGCTCGATCCTCGGGCTGCGGAAAGCCGCCTGATGCAACGCTTTGCCAGCATCAATGAGACCCTCATTCACTACGAGGTTAAGTCCGGCAGCACTGGCAAAACACCTGTCGTGTTCCTGAATTCACTGGGGACGGATCTGCGGATTTGGCAAGAGGTCGCCGATGCGCTTGACGCTACGACTTGTTTGTTGATTGACAAACGCGGGCACGGTCTATCGGATTGTGGTGCGACATCTATCGCCATGCTTGCCGACGATGTTTCGGGCCTGATGGACCATTTGGGATGGCAAAGGTCGATCATCTGTGGGGTATCGGTCGGAGGTATGATTGCGCAATCGCTGGCTCATCGGCGACCCGACCTCGTGGCGGGTCTGGTTCTTTGCAATACAGGGTCTAAAATTGGGAACGCGCAGGCTTGGAACCAACGGATCGACATGGTGTCTGACACTGGGATTGAGGCCATAGCGGAAACCGTGATTGAGCGCTGGTTTTCGAACAACTTCCGTACCAAAATGCCGATCACGGTTGCCGGGTACCGCAATATGCTGACGCGGACACCTGCCCAAGGTTACGCGGCCACATGCGCGGCCATTCGCGATACAGATTTAACCGACACAACGAAACACATTCGGGTACCTGCCATATGTATTGGAGGTACGGACGATTTGTCGACGCCGCCTGCATGCATACGTGCGCTGTCAGCCCTCATTGAACAATCGCAGTGCCACGTTCTGCCTGGCGTGGGGCACCTCCCGTGCATTGAAGCTCCGGAGTTTGTTGCTTCGCAAATCCGGTCCTTGCAGGATGCGCTGTCATGAGCGACGTATTCGAGCATCCCTGGTTATCCGGTTTGTTTGGCGACTGTGACGCCGACGCGATCTGGTCGGCACCGCAATCACTGGCCCATATGCTGACATTCGAGGCGGCCTATTCCCGCGGGTTGGGGGCCATTGGCATCGTGTCATTGCGAGATGCACAAATGGCGGCACAGCGCATAGAATCCGCAAACCCCGATCTTGAGATTTTGCGGTCGGGAACAGTGCAGGACGGGTTACCTGTGCCCGCGCTGGTTCGGTTTCTAAAGTTGGAAGCGGGGCAATTCAAAAATGCGATCCACACCGGAGCGACCTCACAGGATGTGATGGACACTGCGCTGGCGCTCACGTTACGCGAAAACTCGGATTTGTTGGCGGATCGCTTGTCCGAAGTGGTCGATATGTTGGGCCAGGTCTCAAAAAGATTTGGGTCAAACATGATCATGGGGCGCACACGAATGCAGGCGGCCCTGCCGGTCACGGTTGGGCACCGGCTTGAGACATGGAGCGCACCCTTGGCAGAACATCTGCGCCGGCTGGAGCAGATGCGTCCGCGTGCCGAATGTGTCCAGCTTGGCGGTGCCGTCGGCGATGGTCAGGCCATCGGCATAAAGTATCGCGAATTGGCCGAGTTTCTGGCCAGTGCACTAGAGCTGCATCTGCCGAACCGAAGCTGGCACGCCACCCGCGAGGGCATCACCGAATATGCCAGCTTTCTGTCTCTGATCTCGGGCTCATTGGGCAAAATGGGCCAGGACATCTGCTTGATGGCGCAGCAGGGCGTGGATGAGATCAAGCTGTCTGGCGGTGGCGGATCATCGGCAATGCCTCACAAGAAAAACCCTGTTTTGGCCGAGCTGCTGATCACGCTTGCCCGCTTTAACGCGACACGCGTTTCCGGGATGCATCAGGCGCTTGTGCATGAACAGGAAAGGTCGGGCAGCGCCTGGTCACTAGAGTGGATGATTTTGCCAAGCATGGCAAAGGCAACGGCAAGATCACTGTCGGCGGCCATCACCCTGTGCACCCAAATTGAATCAATAGGTGAGGCGCGGACATGATCAGGCCGCTCTCACTGTCCAAAAACGCTGAAACCCAAACAGTTTCGGTGCGATACATCGGAGGAGGAAAATCTATGTCTATCAGGAAATCCCTGCTGGGTTCGCTGGCCGCCATGGCCCTTTCGGCAACGGCCGGTCTGGCTCAGGACGTGACGCTCACAATGCATCATTTTCTGCCACCCGTTGCAGCCGCTCATAAAGGCATGTTGCAGCCATGGGCGGACAAGGTCACTGCAGATAGTGATGGTCGCATTGCGATCGAAATCTTCCCCGCCATGTCAATGGGAGGGAAGCCGCCCGAGCTATACAGCCAGGTTCGCGATGGCTCGGCAGATATTGTCTGGACGGTATTGGGCTACACACCCGGGGTATTCCCGCGCAGCGAAGTGTTCGAACTGCCGTTGGTTCATGCGGGTTCTGCCACCGACACAACCATCGCTATGAACGCCTCTATGGATCTGCTGGCCGAGGACTTCGATGATGTCCATGTCATCTTCCTGCATAGCCATGATGGCAACGTGATCCACTCTGCGACAGATCCAATTCGCAGCTTTGAAGATGCGAAAGGCATGAAGCTCAGGACGCCCAGCCGTACCGGTGCCTGGATCATCGAAGGAATGGGGGCCGAGCCTGTTGGTATGCCGGTCCCGGCCTTGCCCGAGGCCATGTCAAAAGGGGTTGTTGATGGCGCTTTGATCCCGCTCGAGATTGTTCCGCCACTGAAGCTGCAGGAACTGGATAAATCCGTCACCGAATTGCCTAATGGTGATCGCTTTGGAACGGCCGTCTTCATGGTGGCTATGAACCAGGATGCGTATGACGCATTGCCCGACGACCTGAAGGCCGTGATTGATGCCAATTCGGGTGCGAATGTCGCCGCGAATGTTGGTGCGATGTGGGAAGGCTTTGAAGCGGGCGGTGAAAAGGCGCTTGAGGCGGCTGGCGTCGAGCGTATCGTCCTGTCTGAAGAAGAAACGGCCAAGTTCAACGCCGCGAATGAGAAAATTGTTCAACGTTGGATTGATGAGGTCAATGACAAAGGTATTGATGGGGTTGCCCTTGTTGAAAGCGCCAGGGCGGCTATTGCGGCAGCCAACGCTGGCAACTGATCGGCTTTAGGAGAGGGGTACCTTTGCCCCTCTCAACTTCTTAGGGAAACAACGATGAGCATGGTTCTCAGGCGCCTCGCTGATGGTTTTGCATTGCTTGGCGGTCTCATTCTTCTGGCAATCGTTGCGGTTACCACGACGAATACCTTTGCCTTTATCCTCGACCGTGTGGCCGGGATATTCGGGGCGGATGTGGCCGGTTTGCCCGGCTACGAGGATTTCGTTCAACTTGCAATCAGCTGTGCTGCGTTGATGTTTTTTCCTTATTGTCAGGCCAATCGTGGCCATGTGTCGGTCGAGCTGCTGATGGATCGCATGCCGCGTGCATTGCAGCGGGCAATTGATTTTCTTTGGTTGGCTGTGACAGTCGCAGTCGCGCTGTTTCTGGCCTATTGGATGGTCTTTGGCATGTTAGAGGTGCGCTTGGATCAGGTTGTCACCAGCGTCCTTGGCTGGCCAACCTGGCCCTTCTACATCCCTGGCCTATTGTCCATGATCCTCTGGGCCTTGATTGCCGCCTCTCAGGCGTTTGGGGATGTGGCTGATGCTTGATCCTATGACCATTGGCGTGATCGGTCTGGCTGTATTGTTTGTTTTGCTGTTGCTGCGTATGCCCGTTGGCATCGCTATGATCGTGGTCGGGATAGGTGGCACATGGGTGCTGAGCCACTCTGTCAACTATATCCGGTTCGTTCCCTATCTGAAGCAGTTCAAAAGTCTTCTTTGGGAGAATGTAGCCAACTACGATCTGTCCGTTGTGCCTTTGTTTGTCCTGATGGGATACGTCGCCGCCGAGGCGAGGTTGTCCACTGACCTGTTCAAGGGGTTAGAGGCCCTGATGTCCCGGTTGCGGGGCGGTGTCGCAATGGCGGCGGTCGCAGCCTGCGGTGGGTTTGGGGCCGTTTGCGGATCGTCTCTGGCAACTGCGGCCACCATGGGACGGGTTTCCCTGCCAGAGCTCAAGAAGCTTGGATATGCACCCAGTCTGGCATCAGGGTCTTTGGCCGCCGGCGGAACGTTGGGGATTTTGATCCCACCATCCGTTGCTCTGGTGATCTACGCGATCATCGTCGAAGGATCGATCCTGAGGATGTTTCAGGCGGCAATCGTGCCGGGACTTCTGGCTGTCTTGGGCTTTATTGCTGTGATTGCGATTCAGGTGCGGCTTAACCCGTCCTTGGCACCGGAGCCCACTCAGATGGATCCGGATGAAAAGAGACAGGCCGTCCGCAGGCTATGGCCCGTCATCCTGATTTTCGGTGCCATCATATTGGGGCTGGGGTTTGGCTTGTTTACACCAACGCCAGCAGCCAGCATCGGCGTGTTTGCGATCACGGCATATGGCTTCTTGCTGCGCGCGCTGACTGGTGAAGGATTGACGGTCTCAGGCGTTCTGAAGGCCATCCGGGCGACTGCGATCACCAGCGGGATGATTTACCTGATTCTGTTCGGTGCCGAAGTCTTGAAGGGTTTTTTCGCGCGCACCCAGCTGCCCCAGGCCCTGTCCGAGTGGGCGGCGACAAGCGGCATGGATCCAATGTTGATCCTCGTAATCATGCTTTGCATTTTTGTTGTGTTGGGCTGCTTTATGGAAAGTCTGGCGATGATCCTTGTCGTTGTTCCGTTCTTTTGGCCCACACTGATTGCGTTGAATGGAGGTGACTATGTCACTGCAGAAACAGCGGCTTTTGGCATGGACCCGGACAGTCTGAAAATCTGGTTCGGGATTTTAGCCCTCATCGTCGTGGAACTGGGGCTTATTACGCCTCCGGTCGGGCTGAATGTGTTCATAATCTCTTCGCTTGCGCGCGATACGCCGATGGGAACAGTTTTCAGAGGCGTCATTCCGTTTTTGGGTGCAGAAGCCGTACGCGTAGGGCTGATACTGATGATACCAGCCCTGACGCTTGCGGTTCCAAAGCTGATCGGCGGCTGACGGAACCTTAACGGCCTTAGGTTTGCGCGGCGCGAATGTGGCTTACCTGACGGCCCTCCATGCCCCAGTTGTCCAATGGCACCTCATCAATCACCACAAACGTGGTGGCCGGGTTCTTGTTCAGAACCTTTTGCAAAAGGTCGGTGACCCCTGTGATAAGCTGCTGCTTTTCCTCGGATGTTGGACCAGTTCCATCCGGCCCGCCTTCTTTGGTTACTTTGATGTTCACATAAGGCATGACGTCAGTCCTTTCGTTCGACGAATGAGAAGACTTTGGTCAGGATGCGCCATCCCTCATCCGTGTTGATCACTGTCAGCAGATCCTGATAGTTGCGGCCGATCATCGTCATGCGCGCCTCGACGATGCCAATCCGATCTCCTTTAAGCGCAATGCGTTCGATTACATCGTCACGTGGGTCGCCACGTGACGATGGCGGTGTGCGTGCGTCAATGCGTGCCATATAGTCGTCCAACCCCATGACCTCGTAGGTGCCAGAGGTCCCGTTCACATAGGAAAGATCCGCGTGAAACACCGTGCGAAGAGTTTGGCTGTCCGAGTGATAAAGGCCCCCAAAGTACCGTCTCATCAGGTCTTCTATCTCGGTTTGATCCGGCCGCGTCATTGCGCAAGCCCTTCGGCGACAAAGGCAGATTTGGTGGATGGGCGGTTTGCAATCCGCGCCGTGTAAGCCGCGAGTTTGGGCCAGGTCGCAAGGTCAATCGCCTTGAAGTTGGCCCAGTTGACCAAAACGAAAACATACGCATCGGCGACCGAAAATTGATTACCAACCAGAAAATCCCGATCATCCGCAAGAACAGTTTCAAGATAGTCGAGTTTTGTCGCCACTTTTGTCTGCGCCGCCTGTTTTTCTGCATCAGAGGAGCCGTCGGCAAACAGCGGGCCCCACGCCTTGTGTAACTCGGCCGCGGCGAAATTCAGGAATTGCTGCAGCCGGGCACGTTCGACGCTGCCGGGTGCTGGAGAGTAGGCCCGCTCAGGATTGCTATCTGCAAGGAACTGCAGGATTGCGACGCCTTCGCTCAGATGCTCTCCGCCGTCAGTTTCCAGAGACGGGACATAGCCGTTTGCATTGATGTCCCGGTAGTTTTGTCCTCTTTCGGTCTGACCAGCGACCGTGTCTACAGCCTCGATCTCAAAATCTGCACCGATTTCATACAGCATGATGTGGCTGGCGAGCGAGCACGCGCCCGGTTTGTAGTAGAGTTTCATATCAGTATCCTTTTTCTTGTTGCGCGCCTTTCGTAACAACGAGGTCGAGCATTTGATAATATCGAGTTTTCATGATTATGATCTTGAAAACAGATCATATGAGTCACCAATGACCCTTGACCAACTCAACGCCTTGGACGCAATTGTCGCCACTGGAACGTTTCGCGCTGCCGCAGAACGTCTGAACAAGGCGCAGTCTGCGGTCAGCCATCAAATTCGAAAACTGGAAGCTGAGCTGGGTTTTGATCTGTTTTCCAGGGATGCGTATCGCCCCAGCCTGACATCTGAAGGCGAAGTGTTTTTTCGCGAAACAGCGCGGGTGCTGGAACAGGTGCGCGGATTAAGATCGGTGGCCGCAGGACTGCAAAGCGCGCAAGAGCCCAGGATCTCTATCGCTATAACCGCCACTATGTCTTTAGACCCTATACTGGATGTACTTGGCGACACCGGGCGAACCTATCCCGGAACCCATATTCAGGTTGCAACCGAAATGATGGGTGGACCTCTGGCGCGACTGATGGCGGGTGAGGCAGATCTGATCGTGGCTGGTCTGGACGGTGTACCGATAGATGAGGTCGAAGCCCTGCCGGTTGGAACGGTGACAATCCGGCCGGTTGCAAGCCCTGACTTTCCGGCGTCGCAACGCCCGGGAGTGAAATCAAGACGTGAGATGCAATCTTACACCCAGGTCATCGTGTCCGGCACAGGCGGTCGGGAGTTTGACCAAAGCCGGGATCTGCTGAGAGGTGGGCAGCGCTGGACTGTCTCTGATTTTGAAGCAAAGAAGTCTGTCATCAAGGCTGGTCTGGGGTGGGGCGGTGTCCCTGAGCATATGATGGCGACAGAGCTTTCGAATGGCACGCTGGTACCGCTGAACGTTGAGGGTTTTCCAACGCGACACACGGAAATTTTTGCAATCAGGCGACGTGACCAGCCTGTGGGCAAAGTTATGTCGCAGATTTGGGCGTCTCTTGATGCGCAATCGTCAAGTAAACATTGAACGCCATGAGTAATGGATATGGATGGTCAGGCGCAGTTGGCCGCAGCTGCGCTGCTTGAATGAATGGATTGATTTCGATGGAGACGTCGGATCATTTCGAAAGCCAGCCAGACTGGCAGAGGTTGGAGCGCCGAGAAACGGGGCGAACTTAAACAGGCCAAATTCTTCGATCAATTCGTTTTGTCGTATACAAACCTTGGGACAGGGGTTCTTGGGAACGGGGCGCGCCAATATGATTGTCGACTATATCCGCATTGGTCATGCGGCGGATGACAGCCTGAGTACCAGGCGTTTGAAATCCATGTCGGTGGTCATCCTGACTGTCATTATGTGCATGGCCTCCGCCTTTTTCCTCGAACCAGAACGGTCAATTATATACCGCGCGCTTGATGTGACCGTTGTCGTCACCATTTTGATCGGCCTGTATTTG
The DNA here is from genome assembly GCF_947504215.1 of uncultured Ruegeria sp. Taxonomy (GTDB): domain Bacteria; phylum Pseudomonadota; class Alphaproteobacteria; order Rhodobacterales; family Rhodobacteraceae; genus Ruegeria. Next base: position 116,620 of record NZ_CANNGO010000009.1, read on the forward strand.
TTGCATCGCACGCGAGACGTCGAGACAGTATTCTATTTCTTTGCTCCGGCCTTTCTGACTGTTCAACTGATTTTCATGCTGCTCAATGGAAACCGGGAAGGCGATGTGTTGCCATTTCTCGTAACGCCAGCTGCCGCAGTGGTTGTGCTTGGGCCAAAGCGGTCACGCCCGTGGTTTGGCCTATGTTTCCTTGTCATGCTGCTTCTGCCGATCTTCGATGGGGCCCTGCCAGAGATCGACCTGCCCATAAATCAAACATCGGCTAATCCTAGTGGATCATTGTTTCAATCACCCCTTAAACAGCCGATGGAGACAGGCGAAGGTCTGGCGATGACACTTGGTGTTTTCTTTGTCTATTTCCTAATTTTTTCTGGCTATCGACAGCTTGAAGCGGCACGCGAGCTCATTCTTGTGCAAAAGGCGCAGATCGAACACGAGTATCAGCGTTCAGAACGGCTGTTGGAGAATATCTTGCCCGCGCCCATTGCTGAGCGGTTGAAGCAGGAGCCTGACAAGATAATCGCCGACGATCTTTTGCAGGTTACGATCCTGTTTGCGGACATCGTGGATTTTACACCGAGGGCGACACTTATGCGCGCGCCCGAGCTGGTGTCTTTTTTGAATCGTGTTTTTACACATTTTGATGATCTCGCGGACAGGCACCAGTTGGAAAAGATCAAAACCATTGGCGATGCTTATATGATCGCAGGCGGTATGCCTGAACCCCGTCCGGACCACGCATCGGCTGTTGCTGATATGGCTTTGGAAATGCTGGCCGTTACAAAACAAATCAGTGACGAGATGGGAGAGACACTGGCCGTGCGGATCGGGATTCACACCGGTCCGGCCGTCGCCGGCGTGATCGGGACGCGCAAGTTCTTCTATGACGTGTGGGGCGACACCGTTAACACGGCTTCAAGACTGGAATCCTATGGATCGCCTGGCCGAATTCAGGTGAGCAAAGAGACCTACGAGATCTTGTCCGGCCACTATACGTTCGAAGAACGCGGGATCATTGATATCAAGGGTAAAGGTGAAGTTCAGGCATACTACTTGACTGGCGCTACTACGCGGGCGCCGCAATAGCTCCGTCGCTAAAATGCCTGCAGGTGGGCGGTTATGCGTAGATGAGATCGGCATGTGTCTGGGCCTTTCAAATTGCGTCTGAATTTGCGTCATGCTCCAGGACGCATGACGTGCTAGGTCACTGCGATCAGCACATAGAAACACTTGTGATAATATTTAGCTTATTGTTCGTAAATACGGCACAATAACCCGTGACGCGCTAACCCGGCGCACAGGTGAGATGACTTTCTGTTGGCAGCGTCACCGCGTTAATTCTTGTAATTTCCATTAATAACTCGATGCGACAGCCGGATGTTTCTTGGAAAACCGGCAAGGAGTCGCTACGCTTGGTGGCAGTAAACTGTTAGAGAATTGTTAACTCGTGCCAAAAACCTGTACACAAACCGTTTCGCTGAGCAAAGCTCAACTTTTCCTTACCTCGTCGATGGCGCTTGCTTTTGTAAGCGGATACGGGCGGGTAGCCTATGGTGGCAGCTGCACACCGTCTGGCGGGGGAACGTACCAATGCTCGGGTCCCGCATCAGCGGGCGACACGACGATTACGCTTAATTCTGGGGCTTCACCGCTGACGGCTACGACACAGCCTGGGTTTGGGCAGACGGTTTCGACTGGTCTCGCATTCAATCTGCGTTCGACCGATAGTATTTCTTTCACCGATAACAACAGTTCAACGATTTCTGGTTCGACTATCGGAATCTACTCACGAAACACCGGAACCGGAGCGACAGCGATTACTGTCACTGGTGTAGTCACCGGAGTTGCGAACACGGCAATCTATTCGCTAAACGGTGCGACCTCGACCGACCTGACGATATCGACGGTCGATGTGAACGGGGGAGTTACCGGGATCAGTGGGCGCAATACTGGGACTGGTGCTTTGTCAATAACATCGACAGGCACTGTTTCCGGAACTTCGCAGGATGGGATAAACGCGCGAAATTCAGGAACCGATCTGACGATCACAGCAGCTGCGGTCAGCGGCGGCAGAACGGCGATCTTTGCCGAAAATACTGGGTCGGGATCGATTTCGATCACAACTTCCGGCGCTGTGAACGGCGGCACGGGCGCGGGTATTGCCACCCAAGGTAACGCGGGCGCGGCGGTCCAGATCAATTTGAATTCAGGTAGCACTGTTGGTGCGACTTCAGGCACGGCGATCACAAACGACGATTCCAACGCAACTGTCTCGGTAAATTCCGGCTCTGCAGTCAACGGCGCGATCAGTCTGGGCGATGGCAGCGATCTTCTGGACTTTTCCGGAGGTGATTTCAGCGGTGTCACCCTGTTCGACGGCGGGGACGACAACTCGGGCGGCGATGGCTTTGTCGATACCCTGCGGTTCGGCAGCAGCGGTTCTTTGAACGGCGCGAACGTGACCAATTTTGAAAGGTTCGAAGTTGTAAACAACGCGGTTGTGACGCTGACCGATAACACCCTGACAGCAGGTGACGGCGGTGCCGGAACCGGTATTTTCACGCAATCGGGTGGCGTCCTGCGGCTGAACTCAGGCGCAACAACTCTGAATGGCAATGTCAGCAATGGCGGAACGATTTCGGCACAGAACGGGTCGGTCGGGGACATGATCACGGTCAGTGGCGATTTTGTCGGAAATGGCGGAACGGTCATGCTGGATGTTCAGCTTGGCGGTGATGGATCAGCCACTGACATCCTCCAAATTTCCGGGGATAGCTCTGGTTCGACGTTCGTTTCGGTCAATAATATCGGCGGGGCGGGTGCGCAGACCATCAATGGTATTGAGATCATTCAAGTCAGCGGTGTTTCAGGCGGAAGTTTTACCCTGAACGGCACCGCCCAGACGGCCAGCGGCGAACAGATCGTCGTCGCCGGCCCGTTTGGCTATCGTTTGGTTGAGACCAGTAGTGGCAACTTTGCGCTATCCAGCCTGGATGCATCAGGAAACCCGATCCTTGTCGGGGCCGGTGCTGCGGCCTTCGAAACGTTGCCATCTGTCCTGCTGTCGATGAACCGGCTGCGCGGCTATCAGGCTCGCATTGCGTCGCGTTTACCGGCAGGGCCTTCTGACGGCGGTACGGTTACCAGATTGACGGCCCCCTATGGCACAAGTGGCGACGTGTTGGCCTATCCTAATAGCCCGGTGTGGATCGAACTGAGCGGCAAGCGCAGCGACATAACGCCGGTCCAGTCCGAAGCTGGTATCACCAGTGTCCAGACCAACACCTACACCATCTCGGTCGGGGTCGACACAATTCTGACTGAACTGTCTAACGGCACATTGTACGGCGGCGTGGGCCTGATTTACGGCGATGCATCAAGCACCGTCAGAACGGATCAGGGCGCCAGTGATATCGACACTGATTCACTCGGGTTGAACCTAAGCGCCACCTGGCTGGATGCCCGCGGCTTCTATCTGGATACGCAGCTTCAATACAACAACAACTCTAGCGATATCACAGACCCGACAACCGGTTTGGCACAAGATGACATCGACTCGGATCAATTTGCAGTGTCATTGGAGGTTGGTCGCCCGATCGAAGTTAACCCCGGACTGGTTCTGGTTCCTCAGGCGCAGCTTTCATACACCACGTTGGACGTGGATGACTTCACCGACAGTTCTGGCAATCAGGCCGCGTTTGAAGATGCCGAAAGCGTTCTGGCGCGGGTGGGATTGTCTGCCAACAAGTGGTTTACGAATAGTCACGGTTCCGGCAGCTACTTTGGTCTGATCAACCTGTATCACGAATTTGATCCAGACACGCGGGTCTCGGTTGGCGGGATGAATTTTGACGAGGAAATCGATGACACCGCCATTGAATTGGGATTTGGCGCGCGTATGATCCTGAACGATAGGTACGAGCTTTCCGGTTCGCTAAACTACCTTACGGGTCTTGAGGACCTTGGGGAAAGTTATGAACTGGAGGCGGTATTGGGTCTGCAGGTCCGGTTTTGAATGATCACAAAAGTTAAGTCGCTGGCACTGGGCGCAGTCGCCCTTGGCGTCACACTGAATGCCGCCTTCGCACAAACGAAAGAAACGACATCGACCCAGTTTCAAAGCTGGACGGTGAACTGTGCCCAAGAGGCAGGGCAAAAGCAGTGCGCGATGAGCCAAAGCCTCAATTTGCAAAACCAATCCGGTCTTTTGTTGCGGATGGAGCTGCAGCGTGGCGAAGAGGATGGCGCATCTGGCATTATTATCGTTCCATTTGGTCTTGATATTGCCAAAGGTGTTTCACTGTCGATCGATGGAGGGCCGCGCTGGAATCTTCCGATGAGGACGTGCCAGAACTTCGGCTGTGTTATCCCTGTGACAATGGGGCCGGCGATTGTCCAGGAGATGAAAGAAAGCAGTACAATTCAAATCTCACTTTACACGCTAGATGGCGGAAAGACCCTTGAGGTTCCGGTTTCTCTCGCAGGGTTTACGGCTGCATTCGATGCGCTTTGAGCCTATGACGGGACCATGACCCAAGACATTCTACAATCGGAAAGCCCGACCCAAAGCCCAACTGACACGCAGGTCGCTTATTCTGTCTCACCGGGCTTGCTTGGGTTTCTGGACAAACATGACCTTTCAATCTGCTTAAGCTCCTACCAATCCGGTCGATTTTATCTGATTGGGCGAAACCCCAATGGTGGGATTATGATCAATGAGCAGGTTTTTGAGAAAGCCATGGGAATTGACGTCAAGAATGGCTCGATCACGCTGGCGACCTTGTTTCAGATTCACCGGTTCGAAAACGTTTTGCGCGACGATCAAAGGATCGACACCCTTTTTGATGCTTGTTTTGTACCCCGTCAGAGTTTCACGACGGGTGAGCTTGATGCCCATGATGTGGCGGTCACAGATGCCGGTCAGATACTGTTTGTGAACACGCGGTTCAATTGTGTTGCGACCGTTTCTGACAAACACAGTTTCGAGGTGGTTTGGAAACCTTCGTTTATCTCAAAAATAGCAGACGAAGATCGATGTCATTTGAACGGGATGGCGCTTGAAAACGGCGTGCTGGCCTATGTCACTGCTGTCAGTAAATCGGACACGATTGACGGTTGGCGAGACCGCCGCAGCCATGGTGGAGTTGTGATCGACGCCAGAACGGACGAGATTGTTTGTGATGGCCTGTCGATGCCGCATTCCCCTAGGGTGCATAACGACAGGCTTTATGTGCTGGATTCTGGTTCAGGACGTCTTGGGGAAGTTGTTCGGGATACGGGGTCAGACAAAGGCAGATTTGAAAAGATCGCGTTCTGCCCTGGTTTCGTGCGTGGATTGGCTTTCCATAACAACTTCGCAATCGTGGGCCTGTCAAAGCCGCGCTACGAACGGTTCGAAGGCCTTCCGCTGGATAAAAAGCTTCGCGAGGCGGATAGCGAACCTTGGTGCGGTGTTCAAATCATTGATTTGCAAAAGAAAGAAGTCGTCGCATGGTTTCGCATCGATGGCGCAGTACAAGAACTTTACGATGTAGCGACCTTGCCAAACGTGGGTTGTGGCATGTCACTCAGCTTTGTGACAGACCACATCAGATCCTTGGTGACCTACGAAGAAGACTGAAGTCGCAAAGAGTGCGCGCAGCTCCACCTAAGTGATCCAATCAAATAGGCGGGGCTAATACATGGCTCAACCCCTAGCGGCGTTTTGGAACAGCGTTCCCACCCTTGGCGTTTTTTGCTGCAGCTGCGCGGGCGCGATTTTTCTTGCTGCTGGCTTTGCCTTTTGGGGGCGGAGGGCCTTTGGCGTCACTGCTGCGGGGTTTGGAATGGCTGTCCTTGACTGCTTCTTTTGTGGCGCTCTTAGGTTTGCTTTTGGCGCTTACCGCTGATGGTTTCCGACCCTTCAAAGGTGTCGGTGCGACCGTGTCTGTTTCTTTCGCCTTAGGCTTTTGCGCGAGCGGCTTCTTAGGCTTGCGATCCTCGGGTTTGGGTTTGCGACGCCGCGGTTCGGGTGCATCGTTCCAGTCAATCGGAGGCGTACTACCCTTGCGATGGCGCGGTTTTCCAGACGGCGCACGATCAGGTTTTGATCGGCTAAATGCCGGCAGGTCTGGTGCCTTATTCAGCTGCGCGATGCTCTTGGTCCCTTCGATCTTCATGTCAGGACCAATCGCCGTTAGAAAACGGTCGACAATAGAGGCTTTGATTTCGACATAAGACAAATCATCGACAATGCGGATCGCACCGATATCGTCTTTGGTAATGTTCCCTGCTTTGCACACCATCGGCAACAAATGGCGAGGGGAGGCGTTCTGGTTACGCCCTTCTGACAGCGAAAACCAAACACTGGGACCAAATTCCGCCCGCGGTTTGGGTTTTTCTAACTGAACCGCACCAAGTTCTTCCGGAGCCGAGTGGCGTTTTTTGTATTGCCGCAAATAGGCTGCCGCAATCTGTTCCGGAGTGAACTTTTCAACCAACTGGTCGATTGTCGAACGTTCACTCTCGGCAATATCCGTCTGCCAATCCTCTGTTTCAAGCATACGGACTTGGTCACGCTCGTTCACGTCATCAGCGGAAGGTGCAGATCCCCAATCGGCGCTTAGCTTGGCAAATTTAAGGATTCGCTCTGCCTTCTTGCGGGAGGACGGCACAACAACCAATGCACTTACGCCTTTACGCCCTGCGCGCCCTGTCCGACCAGAGCGGTGCAAAAGGGTCTCGTGGCTGTTGGGCAATTCTGCGTGAACCACCAGATCAAGGTTGGGCAGGTCAATGCCGCGAGCGGCCACGTCGGTCGCCACACAAACCCGTGCGCGTCCGTCGCGCATCGCCTGCAAGGCATTGGATCGTTCGCTCTGGGTCAACTCACCAGACAGGGCCACAACCGAAAAGCCGCGGTTCGAAAGGCGGGCTGTCAGGCGCGATACCATCGCACGCGTGTTACAAAACACAATGGCATTTGGCGCTTCGTAGTAACGCAGCACATTGATGATGGCGTTTTCACCGTCACGTGCGGCCACCTGCATCGCGCGATATTCGATATCGGCATGCTGGGTCTGTTCGCTTACGGTCGATATGCGTTCTGCATCGCGCTGATAGCTTTTGGCGAGCTTGGCAATTGCGGCGGGAACCGTTGCAGAAAACAGCAGGGTCTGCCGGTCTTTTGGCGTTTCATCCAGGATGAATTCCAGATCTTCGCGAAAGCCCAGATCCAGCATTTCATCTGCTTCGTCCAAAACAACAGCGCGCACTTGGGTCAGATCGATCGATCCGCGCATGATATGGTCGCGCAACCGCCCCGGCGTAGCAACGACGATATGCGAACCACGAGCCAACGCGCGCCGTTCATCACGCATGTCCATGCCACCAACGCAAGATGCCAGAAAGGCCCCTGCATCCGCATACAGCCAGCCAAGTTCACGCTTCACCTGCAAGGCCAGTTCCCGCGTTGGTGCGATGACCAGTGCAAGGGGTGCGTCCGCCGCGCCGAATGTGTCACCATCGCCCAGCAAAGTAGGGGCAATTGCCAGTCCAAAACCAATCGTCTTACCCGATCCGGTTTGGGCGGACACCAAAAGGTCTCGGCCTTCCAGCTCTGGTTGAGTGACTGCTTGTTGAACAGGGGTCAAAGCATCATAGCCCTTGCGGGCAAGTGCGTCGGCGATGGTTTTTTTCACGACGGAGGTTCTTTGTATAAGACAGGTGGTGGGCCGTGCAGCATGGCAAAAGGCGCATCATCCAAGGTTAAAGACAGTCCTCTAACGGTTGGCACAGGGTTTGTATAGGCAAGGTTTTCTGAGTGCTGGCGAGCCTGGCTGGTTTCACTAAACCGAAATCTCCCGTCTTGCCTTCGCTACGACGAACAGGTTCCATCATTGTGAAATCGCAAATCCACCGCCGCGAAGCCTAACGCATTGCGTTCCAACAGTTTCTCAGCACGAGGTTTTGGCGCTGTGCGAGCCAGACCAGATCATTCAGCGTGGTGAGTTGCCTTTTTTTGCAGAACAAGAAACGTCATCATCTTCATGGGCGGCAGCGAATCTTTCTTGACGACTTCAAGGCTGGGCTCTTTCAGGACCGTATTGATCTTGAAATCAGAATGCCAGCCCAGCACGTTGGCAAAAGGGGCTGAGAGCTTTTCCACAACCGACAAAACCCCGGTTTCGCGAGCAAAATGGTTGGTAATGATGATCTTTCCACCCGGTTTGCACACCCGTGCCATCTCGGCGACCACACGCTCTGGTTCCGGAACGACCGAGACAATGTGCATAGCAGTGACAGCGTCGAAACTATTGTCGGGAAAAGACAGATCGCGGGCGTCCATCTGCAGAAGGGCTTCAACCTGAGTCAAACCGAGATCTTGCACCTTCTTCTTCGCTTTTGCTAACATTTCGGCGCTGAAATCAACTCCGGTGATCTGAAGATCGGAACGATAGTGCCGTAGGGCCAACCCGGTTCCGACCCCGACTTCTAAGACCTTCGTACCCGTTTGCGCGTTGATGTAATCGACCGCTGCCCGTCGCCCTGCTTTCGTCGCGGCGCCAAACGTTTTGTCATAAACCGGCGCCCACCGGGCATATGAGGATTTAACGGCATGAATATCCAAAGGACTGTCCTCTTTTTAGTTGGATTTGCGTGCAGTTCTGAATGCCAGCGCCAGGCTCACGATGTAGATGATCGACATGAGTGTGAGCGTCGCCCAAAGATAGATAAGCAATGCAGACAACAAAAGAACGAACCCCAACATCAAAAATTTGGCATATCCGGGTGAGACCGAGACGTTTTTGAATGAAAATGTTGGAACCCGGCTGATCATCAAATACCCAATCACCAACAGATAGATGGTCACGAACAGAGGCGACGCCGAAGGCATGTCCGAGAACAAGAAAGACACATACATCGGCAGCATTGCAAGCAATGCGCCGGCGGGGGAGGGTACGCCTTCAAAAAAGTTGCTCTCGGTTTCTCCTGCATCCGATTTGCTGGTCACGTTGAAGCGGGCAAGCCGCAAGACGCAGCAAATCGTATAGCCCAGAACTGCAAGCCAACCCGCGCTAAAGTCCTGTAAGGCCCAGAAATATAGTATTAATCCCGGTGCCACTCCGAAATTGAGGAAGTCAGCCAAGGAATCCAGCTCAGCGCCAAATGGGCTTTGACAGTTCATCAAACGAGCCAGCCTTCCGTCCAGTCCATCGAGCACCATAGCCAAAAGCACTAACCTGACGGCCGTCTCGAAATCACCCTGAAACCCAAACCGAATGGCGGTCAACCCAGCGCAGATTGCAGTGATCGTCAGCAGGTTGGGCAGTAGATGAACGACCGGCATATCACGCTTATTATCTGGCGCAGGGTCTGACATCTATCAGTCAGTCCGGGCCATTCGGGCGGGTTCGTTTGAAGCCAGGTCAGCCAGCACAGTTTCGCCTGCGATCATGGTTTGCCCTAAGCTGACCATGGGATGCACGCCATCTGGCAGGTAGACATCCAATCGGGATCCAAAGCGGATCAACCCGAACCGCTCTCCAGTGGCGATTTTGTCCCCTTTCGCAACGAAACAAACAATGCGCCGGGCTACGAGACCCGCAATCTGCACCACCGCGATCTGGCGGCCGTCATCCATTTCTATACACAAGCTATTTCGTTCGTTGTCTGCGCTGGCTTTATCAAGCGACGCGTTGAAGAACTTGCCAGGGCGATACGCGATTTGAGTGATTTCTCCGGCAATCGGAGCGCGGTTCACGTGGCAGTTGAAAACGCTCATGAACACGCTGATGCGGGTGAGTTCGTCCTCGGGCATTCCAAGCTCTGGTGGCGGCACTGCCTTTTCAATCAGCGATACAACACCGTCTGCGGGGCTAACGATAAGCCCTTCTGGTGTCGGTGTCGCCCGCTTTGGGTCTCGGAAAAAATAGTAACACCAAATCGTTGCTCCGACACCGATCCACCCCAAAATCGACGAGATCAGAAAGAGCAGGACAGTGACGACGCCAAAGATCGCGACAAACTTGCGCCCTTCAGGGTGCATCGGCTTTAAAAAAGTGTCACGCATCCTCATTTGTGTCGCCCTTCAATAGTAACTGGACGCTTCCTAACCCGGTTCGGGCTTGGTCTACAACTTGGTATATTCAGCGTGGTGATATTGTGCCTAAGTAGCAGACTTGTCGTATTGAGATTGCGGTTGTTGAGGAGGTGGTCGCGGACGAGACCACTGTTGGGCACCTGACATGGCGCATTACGAGGGGTCTTCCCGCGGGTTATTACGGATTCTTAGGGTTTTTCGTGGGATTGGAGGCGCAGAAAGTGGCGTCAGAACAAACGTCTCATTCGGTCGATTCTTCGTTAAGATAAGCGATCAGATTCTCGATATCCTCATCCTTCTTCAGCCCCGGAAACTGCATTTTATTGTCAGGAACTGTTCCCTTGGGGTCGGTCAGGAACCGGGTCAAGGTTTCAGCGGTCCAAGTGACCCCTGACTCGCGCAGTGCGGATGAGAATTTGAACCCGTCCACCGTTCCAGCTGTCATACCGAGGATTCCATGCAGCGAGGGGCCAACCCCGTGGCGGCCCTCTTTCAACTGATGGCACGCTCGACATTTGCGAAAAACTTTTTTGCCGGCCGTTGCATCTCCATCAATGGCTGCGGCGGCGATGGTCGTTGGGGTATCGGCGGCCGCTCCGGCCTTTTTGTCATCCATGGTGAAGATCAACCGCGCGGTGACTGGTACGGTACGGGTGATGCCCGGCAGATCGGCCAGTTCCATCAGCTTGTCTACACCCGCATTTAGCCCCGCATCTTCGGTGCTCAGGAACACCATGTCATTGGTCGATACCAACACCGAGGTTTCGGACAATCTGGCAACGAACATTTCGGCGTCGAATTCGACATCCGTGCCAACAAGCGACAGGACGGCTTCGGCATCAACAATTGTCGTTCCACCAACGGCCAGGTCAGCAACGTCCTGCATGTCAAACTCGGCTGACAAGATCGCGGTCCCGGCTTTGCGGAAGACATACTCGATCATCCTCTCGTTTCGGATGTCGATATTGGTTTCCACCGACGACAGGTCAATTTCGATTTCAACCTTGCCGTCCGGGCCGACATGTCCGCTGAGATTGGTAAAGCTGTTCACCTCGCCCACAACGTCTTTCTTGATTGAGCCGTATGCCAGGTGCGAGCCCTCGGGATCCAGCGTCCAGCTTGTGGCCAGGGCCGGGCTTGCAACAATTGCCGACGCGATTGTGACTGCTTTCATCAGAAGTTTCATTTTGTTCCTCCACGGTATATGTCAGTCCTGACCCCGCGGGCCCGGTCCGTTTAAGGCAAACACACACAGGTCGCGTTTTATTCGATGAGTGTCGAAATGAGTTCCGAACAAGCCGTACGCGGCGCCGTGCAGACACATTCGAAACGTGTGTGGCGGTTTGCGCTGGCGCTGTCGGGTGCGCCGGACGTTGCGGATGATCTGGTGCAAGCGACCTGCCTGCGCGCGCTGGAGCGACATCATCAAGTGACGTCGCATGAGCGGTTGGATTCCTGGCTGATGACAATTTGCCGTTCGATCTGGCTAAACGAAGTACGATCGCGGTCCGTTCGTCGCGCTCAGGCACTGTCGGTCACGCCCGAGGCGGATTTGGTTGCAATCGGGCCGGATTCAGAAACGAATATTTTCGCGTCTGAAGTGTTTACCCAAGTGATGCACCTGCCAGAGGCGCAGCGGGAAACGGTCATGCTTGTTTTTGTCGAAGGGTATAGCTACCGCGAAGCCGCTGCGTTGCTGGAGGTTCCCATCGGTACGATCATGAGCCGGCTATCGAATGCCCGGCGGAAATTGAAAGCCGTAATGCAGCATGATGCGGCTGACGTCGCACAACGGAGTGGCAAATGAAGTTTTCCGACGAGACGCTGATGGCGTATCTGGAAGGCAGCCTGGATGAAACCCAGTGCCGTGCCATTGAGGCTGCGGTCGAAGTCGATGCCGAGCTTGAGCGCCGCATGATGGCGCTGGATCCATTTGCACTGGTCGTCCAGGGCGTCTTCGAAGGGTTGCCCGCACAGGCGCCACAGGTCGATCTACCCGAAGCTATAGTGCCCGTTCCGTCCAACTCTGGCAGTCCGTTGCGATTGCTTGCCGTTGCCGCTTCCGTGGCTATAGTTGCGGTTTCAGCGACATTCTGGGCAACGCGCCCTGCCGAATTGGGTTGGGCGCAGCAAGCGGCGCTCTATCAATCTTTGTACGTGCCCGAGACGATTTCATCGTTGGACAGCTCACCCGAATCTCTGGATGACCAATTCGCTATGGCTGAGGAACAGCTGGGTCGCTCGCTGAACCGCGACGCATTAGAGGCGCTGCCGGGTCTGGATCTGAAACGGGCGCAGATACTGTCGTTCAAAGGTAAACCACTGATTCAGGTTGTGTTTGCTGACGAACAAGGTCGCCCCTTTGCGTTCTGCGTTATCCGGCAAGGTCCTGCTGCGCCAAACAAAGAGGTTAAGCAAGCCGTTCTGAGTGGATTGGCCACAGCGATATGGGCGCAGGACGGATATGGTTACATGCTTTTGGGCAGTGACGCGCAAACCGATCTTGGCGGTGAACTGGATGTTCTGACACAGACGTTTTCAGGTTAGCATAAAACCCCTTGTGCCCGTCTGAGAATGCCCAAAGAATACCCTACATGAAGTCAAAAAAGGTCATGCCTGATCCGGATGACGAGGCTGCAGATCTGGGGCCTCGCAGTATTTACGACACTGACACGCCTGAAGATGACGAACTTTGGTTTCTACCGCCCGAGGATGAAGAGTCCCAGGATGCTTTTCTGCCACCCGGGCCTCGCGTCGATCAGCGGTTGTTGTTCGACCCGCGGGACTGGCGTGCAGCACAGTCGGAACTGTCATCCGAACTTGCTGAACTGGCGGTGACATTCGGTGCTTTGGATGAGCGTTTGCGGTCCGGACCAGAAGGTTGGACCCACCGTCTGGCGTTGATGGATGTGTCCGATCTGGGCTGGTGGACCGGGGATCGGATCAGCGTGGATCGTCTGGCTTTGTGGACGGGACTAAGGATCGGCGCGACCAGCGATGATGTGCAGGCCCTGTTCCGGGCTGGATGGGCCGTGCGCCGCCTCACTTCTGGCGCAGCACCGTCGACTGGCGGATGGGAGACTGGCCTGACCGCGTTTCTGGACCGAATGGCGCAAGGCATGGAAGATGTCCCCGAAGCAGTTGCGGACCTGGCCGAAGTGATGCGCAATGCGGAGGGGCTGCATCCCGTGACCCAAGCTGCAATTGCCTTTCACGCTTGGCGTGCTTTGTCGCAAGGCGTCGGGCAGGACACCGAAGCTGCCATTGTCGCCGCCCGTCACGCGGCGTCGATGGGACGAGGCGGTGCGCTGTTCATGCCGCTTGCGTTGTCAGGGCCGGGCGCTTTGCGCGGGGTCGGCGAGCCGCTGGAAAAACTCTCGGCGTGGATACGTGGGACAGGGCAGGCGGCGTTGGCGGCTTTGTTGCATCTGGATCGGATCAGCGCATGGGACGCGCGGGCGCGTGAAGCGACGGCCGACCTGAGCGGACGCACACCGCCGCTGTTGATCGAAGCTTTGACAGCGTGGCCCATGGTCTCGGCCCCATTGGCCGAGGAACTGACACAATCGTCACGGGCGGCGGCACAACGCAACATTGACCGTTTCGCGCGGCGCGGTTTGGTCCGCGAAGTGACGGGGCAGGGGCGATACCGGGTTTGGACCGCCGCGTTATAGCCTTACTGCAATTGCAAATATCCACCGAGTTTGGCTGGCTTAACAGCCCGAGCCAGACGCGTTTATCGGGCGCTAGCGCCCGACACCAACATAAGTTTCAAAGCCGGATTTCAGAACTGTGCTTTCGGAATAGATATTTCGCAGATCGACCATCCGGGCTGTATTCATAGTTCCGGCCAACTCAGTCAGATTGAGCGCACGGAATTCGTTCCACTCGGTCAGCAACACAACGACGTCCGCATCTTTGGCGGCCGCATATGGGTCATCAGACCATTCCACGCCCGGCAGCAGTGCTTCGCCTTCGGATTTGCCTTGCGGGTCGACAACGCGGACTTTGGCCCCACTTCCGATTAGCGCCGGAACGATGGTCAGTGAGGGTGCGTCACGCATATCGTCAGTGTTGGGTTTGAAGGTGACGCCGAGTATGGCCACGGTCTTGCCATTGAACCGGTCATCGCAGGCCTCGCGAATTTTCTCGGTCATCCGTTTCTTGACCTCGTCATTCACGCGAATGACAGTTTCGGTAATCTGCATCGGATGCGCGTGTTCCTGACCGATCCGAGCCAGTGCAGCAGTATCCTTTGGAAAGCACGAGCCACCGTAACCGGGGCCCGCATGCAGGAATTTGTTGCCGATCCGACCGTCCAGCCCAATTCCGCGCGCCACTTCCTTGACGTCCCCGCCGACGCGTTCGCACAGCCCGGCTATCTCGTTGATAAAGGTGATCTTGGTCGCCAGGAATGCGTTAGCGGCGTATTTGATCATCTCAGCGCTTTCCAGATCCGTGGTTAGGATCGGAAAGTCACGTAGATAAAGTGGGCGGTAAATCTCGGCCATGACCTCGGCAGCGCGGTCACTTTCCACACCTACCACAACGCGGTCAGGGCGCATGAAATCGTCGATGGCGGCACCTTCGCGCAGGAATTCAGGGTTCGAAGCGACGTCGAAATCGGCATCCGGATTGGCGGCCGCGACAACCTGATGAACTTGGCGGTTGGTGCCTACGGGTACGGTCGATTTCGTGACAATCACAGTGTAGCCGGTCACAGCGCGCGCGATTTCTTCCGCTGCGGCCATGACATAGGTCAGGTCTGCATGCCCGTCACCACGGCGAGTTGGCGTACCAACAGCTATAAATACCGCATCCGCACCATCAACGGCTGCCTCCAAATCGGTCGTAAAGCTAAGGCGTCCAGCCGCGACATTCTTGGCCATCAGCACATCAAGACCAGGCTCGTAAATCGGCACGTCTCCGGCCTTGAGCATTTCAATCTTGTTTTCTGCCTTGTCGACGCAGATCACATCGTGACCGAAATCCGAGAAACACACACCTGACACCAAACCCACATAGCCAGTGCCAATCATTGCAATACGCATTCATCAAAATCCTTCTTACCAATTACCGCCTGCGGCGCGCATACATTCAAAGAAACTGCCGAGGGTTTCAATGCCTGACCTTCGCGTTAGCCTGCATTCAACAGATTCTTGCTGTTTTTGAGACAAGAAACAGGCGGATTTGGTTTGCGAGGTAAAGTTATGATCTAAACGGCACTGACTACCGGCATTACAAGTCAGGATCAGGTCAGCATTACAACAAAACGCTATCTGAAGACGCACGAGTTTCACGTTCTCCAGTGCCGCGCAACCAGTGCTGGGTGTTTTGGATAAGGCGGCGGAAGCTCTTTGCAAGCAGTGACTGCCCGGACATAAGATCCGGGCGAGCAACGCTTCAATACCAGCGGCCAATTGCGATGGCGGAAGGTCGGTGTGTTGCCGCATCGGAAACTGCAGAAAGAACCTGGTAATTTGCATGCGAACTGGACGATTCATCAAATCCCATGAATCGGCTCATTGCTCCACCGCTGCCGCTAACCATCGGAGCGGATGAGAACGCTGCAGGAAAGGTCCAGCTCTCAGAATTACTTGAGAAAAGCGCGCCCTCAGCGGTGGTACAGCTGACAGCGTTCAAAGTAGCTGTGCAGACTTGTGTGCCGTCTGCAAAGCGAACGTAATCGCCATCTGATGTGCTGCCGCGTTCGATCACGGCTCCTGTAGGTGTGCCCGAACTTTCTGAAACGGATCCCAACAGATTGCCCGGCCCATAGCCGTAATCGGCCCGCATCAATCGCCCTGTTGTGGTGTCGTCGGCACTGGCCTGAACAGCTGCACCGCTTGGGATACCGGTCGTCGGATCAAATGCCAGGGCTTCGGTCCAGCTACCGCCATCAGGGGACACTTTGATAGAGAATCCTGTGCTTCCCGACAAACCCATCTCAGCGTGGCCTGTCCAGTTTGATTGGAATAGCAGTGATGCCGTGTCACCCGCACTGGCCTTATTGATCTTTAGCTGATGCCCACCACCTTCGTGGCTTAGCAGGGTTGCCGGACTGCGTACTGACAGACGATTGGCACTATCATAGCTAGTGGCAACGCCGACTCCGTTCAGATTTTGGGCTGCTACGGGCGGCGTGATCCATCCTGTGCCGTCCCAAACCTTCACCATGTTGCTTGCAAGATCCCAGGCGCGCCACCCGGTGTTTGGCGTCACGAAATACCAGGCGTTGTCCAGCCACGCTGCAAGCTCACCGCCGTGACCTGCCCAATCCCCGGTTGGAGCAGCTGCCAGGGCGTGGATCTCGCCTTGTTCAGGGACGGCTGGCGGGTTTGATGCGTTGGTCGCCAGGACGGTCAGTTGTACAGTCAGGTCCAGCTGACGCAGCGCCTCATTATGGGTGACGTGTTTCTGCGCTTGTGATGGTTGCAAAAAAGGCAGGCTCAATCGCGGTGAAATCTGAGACACGGGCGTCCTCCTGTGGCTGTCGGTCCGACATTACTGTTGCTCGCCAACTTGCCGTCATGCGCGTAAATCCTGTATGACCGGGCCGAACGCCCAGAAAATGTTTTGATAACTCTGGATTTCCAGATCGGAAACAATTCCGACTAGAGATCAGCTTCGTCCCCACGCGGAATGGTCATCTGCACACGCAAGTGATTCTGTTGAGGCTGGATTCCCAGGAAGATCGGAGGGCAATACGCCGTCTACGCGACCGCAGATCTCAGCGCCGGGCGTAGATGTCTTCGTACCGAATTATGTCATCCTCACCCAGGTAGCTGCCAGTTTGAACTTCGATCAGCACCATGGGAACTTTGCCTGGGTTTTCCATTCGGTGAACCGCGCCCAAAGGAATGTAGACCGATTGGTTTTCGGAGAGGAGCTGAACGTCATCGTCGATAGTGATCTTCGCGGTGCCTTCCACAACAATCCAATGTTCAGACCGATGGTGATGGGATTGC
Source organism: uncultured Ruegeria sp. (assembly GCF_947504215.1). Classification (GTDB taxonomy): domain Bacteria; phylum Pseudomonadota; class Alphaproteobacteria; order Rhodobacterales; family Rhodobacteraceae; genus Ruegeria. The sequence continues at coordinate 133,669 of NZ_CANNGO010000009.1, forward strand.
AGGCTGAGCGCTGCCCCGGGGTGAACATGGATGCGCTTGACTTGGAACCTGTCGCCAACCACCAGGCTTTCGAACCACCCCCAGGGGCGATGATCAACCGGCAGCAACTCTGCCTGTTTCGCACCTTTGGCTTTCAATGCCGACACAGCCAGTTTGACGTCTTGCGACCTGTCCATGCTGGCGACCAAAACAGCGTCCGGCATGGCGACCGCCACTATGTTTTCCAAACCCAGTGCCACAACTTCTTGTGAAGGAGACTCGGATCGGATCAGAACGTTATTGCAGTCGATTGTGGTCACTTCGCCGGTTGTGGCAACGCCGTCGTCATCGGGATGGGTCAGTTCCTGTACAGCCGTCCAGCTGCCCACATCCGACCAACCCGCAGCATAAGGAACAACGCTGAGGTTCGATGCCTTTTCCATGACGGCATAGTCGATCGAGATATCGTCAACGTTCGACCATGCCGCGGCATCTAACCGCAGAAAACCCAAATCCGTTTGGGCATCTGCTACGGCTTGTTTCACAGGCTCAATCAGGGCCGTGGCATGCTGCTCAAAAGCCGCGATGATGTCGCGCACAGCAAACAGGAAAATACCTGAATTCCAAAGGTAGCTGCCATCCGCCAGCATAGTGCTGGCATTGTCCAGATCAGGCTTTTCGACGAAGCGATCCAGGGGCACCGCGACGCCTGATGCATCCGGTGCGTGGCTGAGTTTCAGGTAACCATAACCCGTTTCCGGACGATCCGGAGTGATACCAAAGGTAACAAGGTCGCCGCGATCCTTGATGACCCGTACACCTTCATCAACGGCGCGATGGAACGCAGGTTTGTCAGGCACAACGTGGTCAGAAGGTGCCACCAGCATGACGGCGTCCGGGTCAGTCGATTCCAGATATAAGGCTGCCGCCAAAACAGCCGGAGCGGTGTTGCGCCCTTCGGGCTCGATGAGGATCGGCCCGGGGTCCACGCTGACTGCTGTAAGCTGCTCAGGCACAACAAAACGAAACGCTTCGTTGGTTAAGATCAAAGGCTTGGCATAAGGTGCCTTCTTAGGCCCCCGCATCCGTTCAGCACAATCCTGCAGCAGGCTTGTCTCACCAATCAGCGATACAAACTGTTTGGGATAGCTTTTCCGGGACAGGGGCCACAAACGGGTCCCTGACCCACCGCACAGAATGACGGGATAGACAGAATTCATAATTTGGTGCCTTTGAACTGCTATTGCCAAACGGTATCGCTTTAATTGCAGTCAAGGGAAAGGCCTGCGATTACTGTGCCGCTTTCCCCGTGGCAACGATGTCATGCAGATATTCGCTTAGATCGCCGCTCAGGTCATCACGTGCCAACGCAAAGGCCACTGTGGCTTGCAAGAACCCTGATTTCGAGCCGCAGTCAAACCGTTGACCTTTGAATTTGTACCCAAAAACCGGCACGCCATTAATAATGTCTTCAGCAATCGCGTCGGTCAGCTGAATTTCTCCGCCGCTACCTGCTTTCAGTTTGTTCAAATTGTACAAGACCGAGGGGCCAAGAACGTAGCGTCCGATCACGGCAAGGTTGGACGGGGCTTCTTCGGGCTTTGGCTTTTCGATCATCCCTTTGGCCCGGACAACGGTCCCAACGTTTGAGCCTACATCCAGAACACCATAAGAGCTGGTTTTTTCGGGCGGGACTTCCATTGCTGCAACCATGTTGCCACCGGTTTCTTCGTAGGCTTCAATCATCTGTTGTAGGCAGGGCTTATCTGCCGCGATCACATCGTCTGGTAGCATCACAGCAAAGGGTTCGTCCCCAATCAAGCGGCGGGCGCACCACACGGCATGACCCAGACCCAGCGCCTTGTGCTGACGAATATAGGCAATCGCTCCACTTTCCATGTTGGTCGCATTCAGTGTCTCAAGCAGTTCGTCTTTGCCCTTTGCCTTCAACTCCTGTTCCAAAACAAGATTGTGGTCAAAATAATCCTCAAGCGCGGATTTCCCGCGCGAAGTGACAAAAATGAATTCCTTGATCCCTGCAGCACGCGCTTCATCGATGGCATATTGCACCAAGGGACGGTCGACCAGGGTCATGATCTCTTTTGGGACAGATTTGGTTGCAGGCAAAAACCGCGTGCCCAGCCCTGCTACGGGAAAAATCGCTTTGGTGACCTTGCGTGCCATGGTGCCTCTCGAATTCAAATTAGCCGGAAGATTTGAACCCCTCCGGAATGCCCTCATAAGCTTTGAGGTCAGATCAATCAATCATACCCGGAAAACCGGGCGCCAATCAGTCAAATCGTGCCACCTTGGGCAGGCGGAGTCAAAATGAACCAACAGTTTGGCTTAAATGATGCGCCCATGTTTGCCGAATGCTGGAGATCATTGAGCGAGACACGCGAGTGTTTGCACACAAGGCGGGGTCATTGGCGGGGGTACTCCCCGAAGCCAAAAAAGCTGGCCCCGGGGCAGGTGATCAGGCTTTTGCCATGATGACGTCCAGCGAATCGTGTTCTGCCACGAAATGATCCGGAGCAACCTCGCTAAGCTTTGGGACGTAGTCTGTTTCACCGGCGGAAAGTCGGCTGGGTAGAAACCGCAACGCGGCCTTCGGATCCATGGGTGAGGGCAATTCGCCCGGCAGCTTCAGCCGCGTGCGGCTGCGTTCCACATCTGGGTCTGGGATTGGAACAGCCGATATCAGCGACTTGGTGTAGGGATGGACGGGTTCGGAACAGACCACCTCTCCATCGCCCAACTCGACGATCCGGCCCAAATAAAGAACCATGATCCGGTTCGAAATAGCTCGCACAACAGACAAGTCATGACTGATGAAGATCATCGACAGCCCGAACTCTTGCTGCAATTCGCGCAGCAATGCTACGATCTGGGCCTGAATCGAGACGTCCAGGGCAGAGACTGCTTCGTCGCAGATGATCAGTTTGGGCTTGTTGATCATCGCCCGGGCAATGCCGACCCGCTGGTTTTGACCACCGGACAGCTCATGCGGGTACCGGTTGATCATGTTGGCCTTCAAACCAACACGCTCCATCATCTCTGCGACCATCTCTTTGCGTTCCCGTTCAGTCAGGTCGGGGCGATAAGTTTTTAGCGGCTCGGCAATCGATGCCGAAATCGTCATCCGCGGATCGAGACTGGCAAGCGGATCCTGGAACACGATCTGCAAGTCCTTGCGGTACTTGTTCAACTCGGCCCGTCTCAATCCCACGATCGGATGACCCAACCAACTTACGTTGCCTGCGCTGGGTTCGATCAGCTGTAAAACAGCCCGTGCCAAAGTGGATTTCCCGCAGCCGGACTCGCCAACAACACCCAGTGTTTCGCCTTTGCGAATGTCAAAGCTGACACCGTCAACCGCCTTGAGTGGAACCTTGTGCCCAAACAGTCCACCTGAGACGTGGATTGGGAAGTGAACCTTGACGTCGTCAACCTTAAGCATTGGTTCTTCGACATTGGCCAGGGCTTTAGGCGCATCTCCCGCGTCGATCCGAGGCATCGCCTCAAGCAGGGTCCGGGTGTAGTCATGTTTTGGTGCCTGGAAGATTTCGCGCGTGTCGCCAGCTTCGACAAACTCACCCAAACGCATCACCTGAATGCGATCACACATGCGTGCCACAACGCCCATATCATGTGTGATCAGGGCAATCGCGGTACCTTCGTCCTTCTGCAGCCGAACCATCAGGTCCAGAATGTCCGCCTGTACGGTGACATCAAGCGCTGTCGTAGGTTCATCGGCGATCAGCAGTTTTGGATTGCACAGCATCGACATGGCAATCATGACGCGCTGGCGCATTCCGCCGGACAATTCGTGTGGATACTGATCCAGTCGCCGCTTGGCTTCCGGGATACGGACGCGATCCAGCCAGTCCAGACAACGCGCGCGCGCCGCTGCGCCTTGCATACCTTCATGAACCTGCAACACTTCTCGCATTTGTTGACCAATCCGCAGATGCGGAGTCAGTGCTGTCAGTGGATCCTGAAAGATCATGCCCACATCATCACCGCGGATCTGGTTCAGCTTGTTGATGGGCAGGTTCAGAATTTCCTCACCATTCAGCAGCGCTGACCCAGTCGCACGACCAGCCGGCGGCAGCAGGCCCATGGCTGCCATGAACGTTTGGCTTTTGCCTGACCCGCTTTCACCGACGATGCCCAGACATTCACCTGGATTGATGTCAAAGCTGATATTTTTGACAGCCTCGACAACACCATCGGCGGTGTCGAATTTGACGCTCAGGTCCTTTACAGAAAACAGTGACATATCAGCGATCCTTTGGGTCCAGAGCATCACGCAATCCATCCCCGATGAAGAACATCGTGATGATAATGGCGACGTAGAATGTCAGCGGGTACATCAGTTGCCACAGAGTGCCGTATCCCATGGTTCCGGCCCCTTCGGCGATCAGACGCCCCAGCGACGTATAAGGTTCCGAAATCCCAAGACCGAGGAATGAGATGAAGCTTTCGGTGAGGATCATTTCGGGCACCAGCAGCGAGGCGTACACGATTACCACTCCCAGAAGATTGGGCAGGATATGGCGGTACATGATGGTGAACTCGCTGACACCCGCCGCGCGGGCGGCCTCGATAAACTCGCGGTTCTTCAGGGTCAGAGTTTGCCCCCTTACAATTCGCGCCATGGTCAGCCAACCCACGGCCCCAAGGGCAATGAACAACATAAAGAACGACCGACCCGCCACAACCAGCAGCAAAATGATGATAAGTGTGGCTGGGATAGCCAACAGAATGTCGACAAAGCGCATCATCGCACCATCAACGCGACCACCGATGTAACCTGCGGCGATGCCATAGCAAGTGCCGACGATCAGTGCCGTTGCAGCCCCGATCAGACCCACCAACAGAGATGTGGTCGTCGCCTGGATGACCCGGCTATACAGGTCGCGCCCCAGATCATCGACGCCAAAATAGTGTCCGGTTTCGAGCGAGGGCATGCCCATACCGCGCACGTCCCCCATAACGTTCCAGTCGATTTCTTCGTTGTCCCAAACGGCGAAATAGGGACCGATGATCGTGAACAGGACGATCAGGCCCAGAATAAAGACACTCGCCATTGCGGCTTTGTTGCGGACGAACCGCATGCGCGCGTCCTGCCAGAGTGAACGCCCCTGAACGACCGTGAAATCGGTGATTTCTTCGGCCAGATGGGCGGCTTTTTGTGATTTTCCAAGCATTGCCAGCCCCTCAGTAGCGGATTTTCGGATCGAACCAGGCATAAGCCAGGTCGGTCAGCAGGTTCACGACGACAGTCAACGCGCCATACAGGATCGTGACGCCCAACAGCACCGCATAGTCTCGCGATAGGGCCGAGCCGACATAGGCCTGACCCAGACCACCGGTTGAGAAATAGATGTCGACGAAAACTGAACCGGTCAGCACGTAGACAAAGACCGGTCCCAGATAGGACACCACCGGCAACAACGTGGGTTTCAGCGCATGGCGCCAGATTACGGTTCTGGTCGGCAGGCCCTTGGCGCGGGCGGTGCGAATGAAGTTCGAATTCAAAACCTCCAACATCGAAGACCGGGTGATCCGTGCTATGGATCCCATGTAAGATGTCGCCAATGCGATCACCGGCATGATCAGGTACTGCCACTGCCCTCCATTCCAGCCACCACCTGGCAGCCATCCCAGCCACAAAGTGAAGGTCAGGATCAGGATTGGACCCATGATAAAGTTTGGCAGCGCTTGCGCCGCAATCCCCAGACCCACGGCGAAATAGTCGATCCAGCTGTTGTGTTTTATGGCTGCAGCGATGCCGAGGCTGACGCCCACGGCGGTCGCGACGAGAAACGACAATGACCCGTAGGTCAGAGAGATTGGAAAGCCCTGTGCGATGATGTCATTCACGTCCCGGTCCTTGAACTTAAAAGACGGGCCGAAATCGAAATGCACGACGATGTTGTACAGATAATCCCAAAGCTGCTTCCACAGCGGTTGGTCCAACCCGTATCGCGCCTCGATATTGGCCAAAACTGCGGGTGGCAGAGGCCGTTCCGAGGTAAAGGGCCCACCAGGCGCAAAGTGCATCAGAAAGAAACAAGCGACGATCAGCAATAGAATCGTCGGAATGGCAACCAGCAGTCGCCGCAAACTATAGGCAAGCATTTCATGCCCCCATTATTGGCGCTGCCCCGGAAAGTGTTCCGGGGCAGAGCGTGATCAAAGGATGATTATTCGGCGAGCTTGTACAGGTTCTTCGAGTACCAGTTCTGCTCGACATTGTTCACCGGCCAGTTCCCGACATCGCTGTCCATCATGTAGACACCAGCATAGTGGTAGATCGGGATCACTGGGGTTTCCTGAGCGATGATACGCTCGACCTCGGTGTACAGGGGCGCCGGATCGTCTGACGTTTTGGCCTCGGCCAGCAGCTCGTCAACGCGGGCATTGGCGAATTTCCCGTCATTGTAGCCAGAATCGGACTGCAAGAGATCCAGGAAGGTCGAGGCTTCGTTGTAGTCGCCACACCATGCGCCACGGGCAAGATCAAAGTTCTGGTTGCCGCGCTCTTCCAGGAACACTTTCCATTCCATATTGGCGAGTTCCGCCTGGACACCCAGCTTCTGCTTCCACATCTGGCTCAGCGCCACGGCGACTTTCTTGTGGTTCTCTGCCGTGTTGTAGACCATTTCGAAGCTCAACGGATTGTCGGGGCCGTAGCCCGCCTCGGCCAACAGTTCTTTAGCGAGCTCATCCCGCTCGGCCTGGCTCATTGATGCCATTTCAACTGCTGGCACGGTAAACCCAGCGGTCGCTTCCGGGGCGAAAGTGTAAGCTTGAGGCTGGCCGCCGGCCAATACTTTCTCAGTGATAATTTTCCGGTCTACAGCGAGGGAAAGCGCCTGACGAACGTTCGGATCTTTGAAAGCTTCGGGGCCGCCATCAGACACGTTAAACGTGTAGTAGTAGTTACAAAGCCGCGGGAAACTGATGGCCTCTACAGGGTGTTCTTGCTTAAGACGCGGATACTGACCTGCGGGAATCTCAGTGCGATCAAGCTCACCTGCCAGATAACGGGTTAGGGCAACGTTTTCATCATTGATGACCAGCGACACAACCGTATCGATGATTGTGTTGTCGTTGTCCCAGTACATCTCGTTGCGTTCACGGACTGAACGTTCCTGCGGTAAATGCTCGGTCAGAACATAAGCACCGTTCGAGACAATGTTTTCTGGCTTGGTCCATGCGTCACCAAACTCTTCGATGACTTTCTGCGGGGCGGGGAATGTAGTCGAATGCGTGGTCATTTGCGGGAAGTAAGGCAAAGGGGCACTAAGGGTGACCTCTAGCGTCTTGTCGTCTATGGCTTTGACGCCCAGTTCATCAACGGGTGTCTCACCCGCGATGATTGATGCGGCGTTTTCGATCGACATCAGCTCCATGAACCATGCGTAGGGTGACGACAATGCGGGATCGACAGCGCGTTTCCAAGCATAGACGAAATCGCCTGCGGTAACAGGATCGCCGTTGGACCATTTGGCGTCGTCCCGCAGCGCAAATGTATAAACATCTTTTGATTCATTCGTTGTGTAGCCCGTGGAAACGCCAGGGACCAGATTTCCGTCTTCGTCCTGATTCATTAGACCTTCAAACAGGTCGCGAACAATCTCGGCACCTGACACATCTTCGACAACCTGAGGATCGACCGAGCTGTGTTCATCCAGAATTCGATAAGTGAAGGTCTGATCATCTGCCAGCGCCTCGCCCGTTTCCGGGTGGGTGCCAGCTGCAAATGCAGCGCCTGTCATAAAGGTTGAGGTCAAAAGACCAGCCAGCGACGTTCGGATAACTTTGTTCATGATTTTTCTCCCATTTTTGGAGCCAGATAGCCGCCACCCGCAGGGATGACATCCGGCAACCGGTTTTGTCCGACATGGGCCGGGATACAGTCTTGATTGAATTTGGCTTTGCCAAGTCGCAATGAGCACTGCGTCGCGGCCTTCCATTTGCTGTCAGGAACGTAACTGCGAAAGCTTTCTTTCACTGCGCGGAAACGTGACATTTTTTTAGTAAAGGTAAAAGCCTTGGTGTGGAGGTTGATCAACCGAAGGCTGAAAATTTCGGTTTCGCCGGGCAGCTCTGAAACTTTGTGATCAATCAGCGCCTTGCTTTGACACATCTGTTAAAGGTGAGCTGTCAGGGCTGCTTCGGGCATCGAAATTTCCCATGCGCCAACGGTCATGTGGCGTCCGAAATCTAGCGAATCACCGGTAGAAGCTGGGGTAGGGCGGTCCGAAAGCCGGTAGATAGTTTCCCACAGATGTCAGGGAACCAATGTGGTCTTCATCTTCTTTTCGGGAAAGCACGTGGGTTTGCGACCGGTCGCCTCTTGCCAGCGCCCGACGGATCGGCGGGTTTTGAAACCCGGCAAACCATCTGCGCCTCCGACGTCGTGCCCCTGCCGCTCCAGGGCTTTCTGCATCCTGGCAACATCGGATCGATAGAGCCCACCGACTTGCCCCCATGCGCCGCGGAAATCGCCGACGCCATATTGAATCCGGTCACCCACGTGGCCGACGAACAACGCATAGAGGTCGCTCTTGTTGTATTCCTTGAGCACATAAAAATTAGGGGTAACCAGAAAGGCTGGTCCGTTGCGCCCTGCAGGCATCATCAGATACCCCTCTCCGGCTCGCTCATGTGCGGGAAAGGCCTTGCCCGAGACACGCGTAACGCCCATTACTTCCCAGTCGCGAATAAGGCGCCCCTGATCCGGTCCTTCCAATGCACATGAGACGGCCTGAGGGACTGTGACTTCGAACCCCCAATCGCGCCCCGCGACCCAGCCGTGTTGTGCCAGATAATTGGCGATTGAGGCGATCGTGTCGTCTTGGGATTCCCAAATGTCAGCGCGCCCGTCGCCATTGCCGTCTGCGGCGAATGCCAGAAAGCTTGAGGGCATGAATTGCGGCTGCCCCAGCGCACCCGCCCAGCTGCTTTTCATCGCGCGGCCTTCTATGTGACCAGCATCAGCTATCTGAAGCGCGGCAATCAATTCTTCAGTGAAATACTCTGCACGCGTGCTCATGAAGCCCTTGGTGGCGAGGACCCGAAAGGCGTCGTGACGGATAGGGACCTGGCCATAACCGCTTTCTCGTCCCCAGATCGCCAATATGATGCGGGCTGGGACGCCGGTTTTGGCTTCGGCGCGCGCAAGCGCTGTAGCGTGGCGGTTCGCCATTTTCCGTCCCATCGAAGTGGCGCCCTGAACTGAGCCCGCGTTGAAATACTTCCCGGGTGAGCCAAACTCGGCCTGTCTTTGTGTTTTGGGCGTTTTGGCCTTGCTGCCAGGTGCTACAAGATCCGGCAGATCCCAGTTCAGTGAGACCCCGGAAAAGGCCTGTGTCATCGTGTGCCGCGACACGCCTTGTGCGCGCGCTTGCGGCCAGATTGTGTCTTGTAGCCAGGATTGAAACTGCCGCTCAACAGCTGCGCGGTCCTGGGCCAAGGCGCTGTGGGCCAACAGTGCAAGACCGACTGAAAAAAGAAGCGTGCGCATGCCTGCAATATGTGTCGCGGCCACGGCACTAAGTCAACGGGAAGGTGAATCCTCTGATGCTAAGGTAGGGATTCCTGGTGGGAATACTGAAGTTTGACAACCGATGGTCAGGAAAAGCCTTGAGAAAATAGCAGTCTCTGCCGATAGTTGTACCAAGTTGAGTGCAGGAGAGGACTGTCAGTCATGGCCACCACCAAAACGTCCCCTGCACCAGTTCCCATACTGTTGGCCCTTGCGTTTTTGGTGATCTCGGCACAGATGGCCGCGGCGAGTGATAGTTTTATGGATCCGCAAGGGCCAATCGCAGCTGCGCAAAGAACCCATATGTTGCGGGCGACCGTTTTGATTCTGGTCGCGGTCGTCCCTGTGCTGGTTCTGGTGCCATTAATTGCGCTGCGGTATCGCCGCCGTAAGGGTGGTAACGCATCCTATACTCCCAATTGGGATTTCTCGGCCAAGCTTGAATTTCTGATGTGGGGTGTGCCTGTACTTATCGTGATCATTCTGTCCGTTTCTTTGTGGAAATCCACGCATCGGCTGGATCCCTACGCCGCTTCGTTTGGCGAGGAACCCGCGCTGAAGGTTCAGGTTGTTGGTTTGGATTGGAAATGGCTGTTCATTTATCCCGATCTGGGTATCGCAAGCGTGGGTGAGCTGGGAATTCCGGTCAAGCAGCAAGTTGCTGTGACACTGACAACGGATACGGTCATGCAGTCCTTCATGATCCCGGCGCTGGCCGGTCAGATTTACGCCATGCCGGGAATGACGACGCAGTTGCATCTGGTGGCGGATAGGCCAAAACAGATGCAAGGCGAAAACACGCAGTATAATGGCCGCGGGTTTACTAAGCAGAAATTTGAAACACTTGCCATGCAACCAGATGATTTCAGTGCATGGGTAGAGGAAGTTCGAAAGAACGGCATAGTACTTGATCAACAGACGTATCAGATACTGTCGATGCGAACGGACCGGGATGAGGTTCAAAAAGCGCTTGGGACCGCCCAGATGCCGGATAACGCTTTGTACTTCAATCTCGAAGACGGCGATCTGTTCCACTCAATCCTGCACCGATATCACAGCGGAGAGCCGCTCTCGGTGGATCAACAACCTGGAACCGTCGAATATGGGCAGGAGGCAAGCCAATGACAGCGACTGAGTCTGGGTTCTTTGGCCGTCTGAACTGGGATGCATTGCCCATTGTTGGTCTGATTCAAGACCCCAACGCAAATGAGATCGTCGCCAATACCGCCGCTGGCATCGTGCTTGTTGGTGTTGTTGCGGTGGTCAGCCTGCTCACGTGGTTTCGATTGTGGGGTCCGCTCTGGCGCGATTGGCTCACCAGTGCTGACCACAAAAAAATTGGAATTATGTACATCGTGTTTGCGATCGTGATGCTTGCGCGCGGGGTACTCGAAGGTGTCGTGATGCGCGCCCAGCAGGCCGCCGGTCCAGGAGATGGGTTTCTGGAGGCTGAACACTTTGCGGAACTGTTCAGTACCCACGGCACGATCATGATATTCTTTGTCGCGGTTCCTTTTGTTTTTGGCATCGCGAACTTTGTGGTTCCGCTGATGATCGGCGCGCGGGACGTTGCCTTTCCGGTTTTGAACCAGATCAGTCTTGGCCTTACAGTTTCCGCTGGTATGATGCTTATGGTATCGCTGGTGGTCGGAGAATTCTCGACTGGGGGCTGGACCGCTTATCCGCCCTACACCGGCGCTGCGTTTAATCCCGGTGTCGGTCCGGATTACTGGATTTGGGCAATTGTGGTTTCAGGCGTCGGTACGACGCTGACGGGGCTTAACTTTGCGGTGACCATCTACAAGCTGCGCGCACCGGGGATGAAGTTCATGCGGCTGCCGATGTATTGCTGGACGATCATCTGCAGTTCGATCCTGCTTATCTTTGCGATGCCGCCTCTGGGCGTCGCGGCGCTGTTACTGGCGGCAGACAGGTACTTGGATTTCCATTTTTTCACCAACGACCTTGGTGGCAACATGATGAATTACGCCAACCTGTTCTGGTTGTTTGGTCACCCCGAAGTGTATCTGCTGGTCCTGCCCGCCTACGGTATCTATTCCGAGATCTTTGCGACCTTCTCGGCCAAGCGGCTTTATGGTTACAACTCATTGGTCATCGCGACTATGTCGATTGCGATCATGTCCTTCACGGTCTGGCTGCACCATTTTTTTACGATGGGTCAAAGCGCGCTGATCAACGCGGTGTTTGGAATTGCCACTATGCTGATTGCCATCCCGACTGGCGTAAAAGTCTATGATTGGATGGCAACGCTATGGCGTGGGCGAATTCGTTTCACGGTTCCGATGCTTTACGGGTTGGCGTTTCTGATGCTTTTCGTCATTGGTGGGCTTAGCGGCGTGATCCTGGCCAATCCAACCGTCGACTATCAGGTTCACAACACCCTGTTTCTTGTCGCCCATTTCCACAATGTGCTGCTTCCGGGTGTTCTGTTCGGATTGCTGGCGGCTTACAACTACTGGTTCCCCAAGGCATTCGGTTTCCGCCTGAATGAGTTCTGGGGCCGTGTGACCGTTGCACTTTGGACTGTTGGTTTCATGCTGACTTTCCTGCCGCTGTACTTTGTAGGCCTGATGGGCATGCCGCGCCGGTCCTTCAGTTGGGAAGACCCCAGCTTTCATCCCTACATGATCGTCGCCGTGATCGGAGCATTGGTCATCCTGGCGGCGCTGCTTTCGGTACTGGTTCAGCTTTGGGTTAGCATCCGCGACCGGGATAAGACTACAGCGCCCGTTGGCGATCCGTGGGACGGGCGCACGTTGGAATGGTCTATTCCGTCCCCACCGCCACCTTACAACTTTGCAATCATTCCGCAGGTCACTGATCGCGATGACTTTGCGGCCGCCAAAGAACAGGCCAGGGCCTATCCAAAACCCGAAGCCTACGAGGATATCGAGATGCCGCGGAACACGGGCATCGGTTTCATCCTTTGCGTTCTTAGCGGCATCTGGATGTTTGCATTGGTCTGGTGGATCTGGTGGCTGGCCATATTGATAACGGCGCTGATTGTCTTGGCCATCATTGTCTGGAGCTTTGATACCAACACCGAACTTGTGATCCCGGCCGAAGAGGTTCGCAAAGAGCATGAGGCTTGGTTGGATCTGGTTCATGCCTCGGCCGCTGTGAACCGTGACCACGAAACCGCACCCGAGAACCGCGGCCTTGCCCGCCCTGATCTGGAGGCGGTGACATGAAGCGCGCACCCACTCACAGCTATCCTGGCATTAATCTGGGCCGTCGCCACGCCAGCGCCGATAAAGCCGCCGAGGTGGTGACTTTTGGTTTCTGGGTCTTTTTGATGAGCGATCTGGTCTATTTCGGCCTGATGTTCGCCATCTACATCACAATGATTGATGCGCAGGCGGGCGGTCCCGGCCCGCATGAACTGTTCGACCTGAAAAGCGTGTTTGCACAAACGCTGATCCTGCTGACAAGCAGCCTGACGGTTGGTCTTGCCATGTTGGCGTTGAAATACAACCTGCCAAGATCGCGCATCGTCCTGTGGTTTGGCGTCACATTGCTGCTTGGCCTTAGTTTTCTGGCGCTGGAAATCCGAGATTTCATGGCCATGGCGGAAAAAGGTGGCATCCCTCAACGTAGTGGCTTTCTTTCGGCCTTCTTCGGATTGGTGCCGCTACATGGGCTGCATGTAGCGGCAGGATGCCTATGGCTGATTGTGCTCGGCATTCAGTTGCGTGTGATGGGCATGACCGATCTGGTCATCTCGCGCGTGGTTCGGTTGGCACTGTTCTGGCACTTCTTGGACCTGATCTGGATCGGCATCATCACGATCGTGTATTTCGGAGGGCTGACCTATGGATAACCGGACCGAAATGCACCGGCGCGAACGGCGGCGCTATGTCATTGGATATGGCGGTTCGCTTCTACTGACACTGCTCATGTTTGGCGTCGCCTATCAGTATGGCATCGAAACGGTGGGGGTCTACCTGACCATTGGCCTACTGGGCCTCGCCCAATTGATCGTGCAGCTCGTCTATTTTCTGCATATCGACCGGCGTCGCAGCAGCCGGGAAGATTTGGACCTGATCCTGTTTTCGACACTTGTCCTGCTGATCATCATCCTCGGGACAATCTGGATCTTGGGCAATCTGTCGATCCGCATGCATATGGACATGATGTAAAAACTCCGCGTCATGAGACGGAAGGAAGCGCGCTTGAAATCCCTCAAATCTGTTGCTGTTGTTGTCATGCTGGGTGCCATCACCGTTGGGCTGGTGCTGTATTGGCGTTACGACGAAAGATACCCGTCGACCAAAGACGCATATATCGGTGCCAATATCATTTATGTGGCGGCACAGGTGACAGGGCAGGTGGCAGACGTGCATGTCGTCGAAAACCAGCCGATCAAGACTGGTGATCTCTTGTTCTCGATAGATGACACGCAATTCAAGGCCTCGGTGGATCAGGCCAAGGCGGATCTGGACAGTTCGGTACAACAGGCCAAATCCTACTCAACGCAAATCACAGCCGCCGAGGCATCGGTCGCAAGTGCGCAATCCGCATATGAGACGGCGGATAAAAGCCTGGAACGCGCCAAGGCGTTGCACGCCAGCGGAGATTTGGCACAAGCCTCGCTGGATCAGACAACTTCGGCATTTGCGCAGGCGTCGGCGCGGTTGACCACCAGCCAATCCAGTCTGTTGGCATTACAGAGCGGCTTGGCGGCGAAGCAGGATGACATACTGTCTTCGCAAGCGCAGCTTGAGTTCGCCAAAGCCAACCAGGCATGGACCAAGGTGTTTGCAACAGCTGATGGTTGGATTGCCAATCTGAGTCTGCGCCCCGGATCATCCGTGTCTGCCAACGCGCCTCAGTTTTCGATCGTTGAATCAACGGATTGGTGGGTGGATGCCAATTTCAAGGAAACCTCGCTGCCCCGTATTCGTCCCGGTCAACCCGTGACGGTTCACGTCGACATGTTGCCGGGCGTGGCTCTGACGGGCAAAGTCGCATCCATCGGTAGGGGATCGGGCGACACCTTTTCCCTGCTGCCATCCGAGAATTCCAGTGGAAACTGGGTCAAAGTAACCCGGCGCTTCCCAGTGAGGATCGATCTTGATCCGACCGAAGCCCCATTGCGTGTTGGCGGCAGCAGTAAGGTTATTGTCGACACAACGGGGTCTTCGGACAGAAAATGACGCCGTCCGCGACCAGCGCCATCAATAAGGTGATCGTGGTGGCCGTCGTGCTCAGCGCCGTACTCGAAGTATTGGACAGCACGATCGTCAATGTGGCGTTGCCGCATATACAGGCGGCTTTTGGTGCGACGTCTGATCAGGCAACATGGATCTTAACCAGCTATATCGTCTCGGCCGTCGTTGTGATGCCGCTGACCGGTTTTGTGGCACGGCGCGTTGGACGTCGTCGTTTGATCCTGACAGCGGTCACCGGGTTTGCAGTGATGTCGATCATGTGTGGCCTGTCCTGGAGTCTTGAGACCATTGTGGTGTTCAGGCTGGCGCAAGGCATGTTTGGTGCCTTCCTAATCCCTCTGTCACAATCCATCCTGTTTGACGCCTTCCCGCGTGAGAAACGCGGCCAGGCCATGGCGGTGTTTGGTCTCGGAGTTGTCGTGGCCCCGGTGCTCGGGCCGACCGTGGGTGCGATCCTGACTGAGTATTTCACATGGCGGATGGTTTTTTTCGTCAATCTACCCGTCGCAGCGATGGCATTGCTTCTACTGGCCGGAGAGCTCCCGGATGACGAAACCGAAGAGATTAAGATCGATTGGAAGGGTTTGGCGCTGCTGGCGCTTGGCATTGGCTGCCTGCAGTTTGTTCTCGACCAGGGAGAGACCAAGGATTGGCTATCGTCGCGGGTTATACAAGTCGCAGCGGTTGCATCGCTTCTCGGTGCCTTGGGTTTCATTGCCCACGGCCTGACGGCCAAGACTTCGGTCGTAGACCTTCGCCTCTTCGCCGATCGCAACTTTGCGTTGTGCAACCTGATCATTGCCGGTTTTGCTATCTCTCTGTTTGGCGGCATCGCCATCTTGCCGACCTTTGTGCAAAACCTTTTGGACTACCCTGTTATCGTCTCGGGCCATCTGTTCATTCCCCGCGGTATAGCAGCGGGGCTTTCGATGGTTCTGACTGGGGCTGTTCTGGTCACCCGGTTTGACCCACGCGTCTTGGCTGGTGTCGGGTTGCTGTTAACAGCCCTCGGGAACTTCATGCTGGGCGCGCTCAACATGAATGCAGGGTTTTGGCAACTTGCCTGGCCGGGGGCAGTCAGCGGGCTGGGCATGGGGTTGGTGTTTGTGCCAATGTCGATACTGGCGTTCGAGAGCATCAGCCAAACCCGGCAGGATGAAGCTTCGGGTTTGTTCAATGTCACCCGTCAGCTGGGATCGTCAATCGGGATATCCTTGGTCGGCACATGGGTGGTCCGGGGCTTGCAAACCAATACCGCAGTACTGAGCCAGAATGTGACACCCTACAACCCGGCGGCTCAGGCCTATCTGCAGCCCCTGGGTCTGACCCCCGATAGCGCCGAGGGCGCGGCAATCCTAGGCCAGGAAATTGCGCGTCAGGCAGAGCTTATTTCGTATCTGACAGTGTTCAACAATCTGGGTCTGTTGGCGTTTGCTACGATACCCCTGCTGTTCTTCTGCCGCGCATCGAAACCGGGCACCCAGCCTACGGTGCATGCCCATTAACGCATTATGATAAGGCCTAACCACAGCGCAAACCAACACAGGATCAAACTGATCAGGATGTTTCCTGCGGCCAGTGCAATCGTGCGTTCCCGGCGCAGCTCAAGGGATTGGTAAGCAAAGCTGGAGAACGTCGTGAAGCCACCGCAAAATCCAAAGACCAGCCGTTTTTCTTCTTCGCCCATCGAGACCGGCCCACCCAGATAGCCAATCCAAAGGCCCAGAAGTAGGCTGCCAAGCACATTAACGATTAGGGTAGACAACGGCAGATCATGACTGATCCGCAAAGCCAGCCAATGCCGCAATACTGCGCCCAGGCCACCGCCCAAACCAAACATTGCGTGAAGAAACAGGTCTGTCATCCAGGGCGGCTTTCTGAATCAAAACGTCGCCCCAGAGCCTCGCCCAAAATGGCGGCAGCAAGGCCAAAGAAAATCTCCAGCCCTGCGGCGGCAGGGATCGTCCAGATGTTGGTGGTTGCCAGTCTTTCAAGCTCGGCTACGAAGGACGAGAGTGTCGACAACCCCCCGCAAAACCCCACCCCACCCAAATGCAGAACATGGGCATGGACCCGATGGCGTATTGAGTACAGCCAGCCCAGAATGAAACACGCAGCAACATTGATGCCAAAAGTTGCGGTCAGAAACGATGCCCCGAGGATTTCTAACGAAAACGCCTCGCGGAGCAAGGACCCGAGCGCGCCCCCGGCAAAGACGGCCAGAAACATCAGGATCCGGCTGTTGGTCGCTGCTGGGGGTTCAGTCTTTGCCAAGCGTGTGGCCTCGTTCCGTGATCTGTTCCGCATACAGTTTGCCCGGGATCGGATCAACAGCTGCTGAACCAGATAACCCGTTTTCTGCCACACCCGAAAGGGCAACCGGTTTTACCAAACGCTTGCAATTCAACGCATAACTGTTCCACGTTGGATTTGTTGCTGTGAGTTCAGCATCTCCAATCCATTAAGGCCACGCCTTTTAGGCGCCACCCAGGGAGTTCAGGAATGATTATACGCAGGCTCTATTATTTTCTGAGTTATGTGTGTCTGCCACTGGTGGCAATTTGGGGGTTTTACTGGCCTCCTGCCCATTGGTTGCTGCTTTTCCTTGTGCCGTATGCGGTGGTTGGCCTCTACGACATGCTGACGACCAAACACAACGTCCTGAACAATTATCCGGTTTTGGGGCATTTCCGCTATATGCTGGAGTTTGTCAGCCCGGAAATCCGTCAATACTTCGTGGAAACCAACGAAAGCGGCCGGCCCTATAACCGTATCATCCGCGGTCTGGTCTATTCGCGTGCCAAAGGCCAGGTGGATACACAAGCCTTCGGCACTCAATACGACATCATGACCGTCGGGTATCACCGCGCCAGCCACTCGATGGCACCAAAGGACGTCCCGAAAAGCGAAGAACGCGTCACGCTAGGCGGGCCGCAATGCGACAAGCCGTACAGCGCATCGCGCCTGAACGTTTCGGCGATGAGCTTTGGAGCACTGAGCGCAAATGCCATCCGCGCCCTGAATGGCGGCGCCAAAGATGGGGGGTTTGCCCACAACACGGGTGAGGGTGGGTTGTCGCCGCATCATCTAGCCGAGGGTGGGGACATTATCTGGCAGATCGGGACCGGCTATTTTGGCTGCCGTACACCCGAGGGTGGTTTTGACAAAGATGCCTTTGCCGAAAAGGCCAAGAAGGATGTGGTTAAGGCGATCGAGATCAAGCTGTCGCAAGGTGCAAAGCCCTCACATGGCGGCGTACTGCCAGCCGCGAAGGTCGACAAGGAAATTGCCGAAATCAGAGGCGTGCCAGAGCATCAGGACGTCATCTCGCCACCCATACACTCAGCCTTTGACGGCCCAACGGGTCTG
The DNA here is from genome assembly GCF_947504215.1 of uncultured Ruegeria sp. Lineage (GTDB taxonomy): Bacteria > Pseudomonadota > Alphaproteobacteria > Rhodobacterales > Rhodobacteraceae > Ruegeria. Next base: position 151,771 of record NZ_CANNGO010000009.1, read on the forward strand.
ATGAACTTTGTTCAGCATTTGCGAGAGATGTCCGGGGGGAAGCCCATCGGGTTCAAACTGTGCATCGGCAATCGGTCCGAGTTTCTGGCGATCTGTAAGGCCATGCTTGAGACGGGTATTCTGCCCGATTTCATCACCGTTGATGGGGCCGAAGGCGGCACAGGCGCTGCCCCGGTTGAATTTACCAATCGGCTGGGGATGCCGCTGAACGAGGCGCTGATTTTTGTGAACAACAGCCTGCGAGGCGTCGGCCTGCGCGACAAGATCCGGATCATCTGTTCCGGCAAGGTTGCCACCGGGTATGACATGATCGAAAAATGCGCGCTGGGGGCCGATATGTGCAACGCTGCGCGCGCCATGATGTTTGCGGTGGGCTGCATTCAGGCTTTGCATTGCAACACAAACCGCTGCCCGTCAGGTGTGGCAACCCAAGATCCAATCCGGGGTCGCGCCGTGAATGTGCCGCAAAAGCGCCAGCGGGTGCATCGTTTTCATGACGCCACGCTGGAAAGCTTCCGAGAGCTGTTGGGCGCGATGGGCAAAGCGAAAGTCTCAGACCTTCAACCGGGTGATATTCGACGGCGCACGGCAGATGAACGCGAACGTTCTTATGCCGAGCTTTATTCGTTCATCGAGGATGGGGCATTGTTGACCGATGTGGTCCCTGAGGAGTTCGCAGCGGATTGGAAACGCGCCTCTGCCGAACGTTTTTAGTTATTTTTCTGAGATCGCCAAGGATTGACCTTTTCCATCCGTCTTACAAACGTGATGCGGATGAAAACTTCGGACGAAGATCTGGCCTTGGCGGCTGCTGGTGGCGATGCGGATGCGTTTGCCACGCTTTTGGCGCGGCATTACGACCGGGTGTTTCGCCTGGCGTTCCGGTTGACCGGGCGCGCGGAGCGGGCCGAGGATCTGACGCAGGACATTTGCGCAGCACTCCCGGTTAAAATCGCCGGGTTCCGAGCTCAGGCGAGATTCACCACCTGGCTTTATCGCGTCGTCGTCAACGCCGCAGAAGACGCCCGCCGCCGCCATGCCAGCCGTGACCGTGCCGCCGCCGGGTGGGGGGACGTCGAACGCCTGCGCCGGGCCGAGGCAGCAGAAACGGCCGAGGCAATGGACTGGTTACACCATGCAATGCGGTCCTTGCCTGACGAACTGCAAGACACGTTGGCCCTGACACTCGACGAAGAAATGACCCATGCGGACGCGGCAGACATTCTGGGCATCTCGGAAGGAACAGTGTCGTGGCGGATGTCCGAGATACGCAAACGCTTGCGAGCCATGCGACAAGAGGAGCTGGCGCAATGACTGACGAATTTGACGATCTGAAAACTTTGATGGATGCAGCGACGCCAGCACCCGATGCCCGTCGCCGTGCAGAAAATCTGGAATTGGCACAGGAAAATTTTATGCGTGCCCAAGGATCGCGTGCCGGGATGCGTCCCACTGTTAAGCGAGGCTTGATGGTCCGCATGACAGAAGGAGCAAAATCCATGTTGAATACCCTCTCACATCGCGGTGTGTTGACCGCAACCACTGCAATCGCAGCCGTGGCTTTGGTTATGATCGTGCCGCAGACGCGGGACTATGTGGTTGATCCAACCACGTGGACCGAAAGCCGGGGCGCGTTGCCAAAACCGGAAACTTCAAAGACGGATGATGAAGCCGACGTTTTAGCCAGCCTGCTCGGTGAAAGCGCAGAAGAGTCGGTTGCTGAAACTCAGCCGGTGACCGAAACAGAGCCCGCCATTGCACCCGCTGCAACGCCATCCCCTGGCGTTCAGTTTTCGAAGGATGCCGGCCGTTTCGGCATCGCCGGAGGTGCCCTGAATGGGACCGAAACCTCGACGTCGATCGCACCCTTGCCTGAGGATGACCGATTTGTATCAAACCCAAATACGGAATCCTTTTCCAACTCTGACACAAACTCGCTGAAAATCACTGCTGACGAGCCGGTTTCGACCTTCTCGATCGACGTTGATACCGCGTCTTACTCGATTGTCCGGTCTTCGCTGATGAACGGTTATCTGCCACCCAAGGATGCAGTGCGGGTGGAAGAAATGGTGAACTATTTCCCGTACGCCTATCCCGCTCCTGATCGAGACACGCCCTTCCGGTCAACGATCACCGTGTCTCCGACGCCTTGGAATGAAGGTACACAGCTTGTCCATATCGGAATTCAGGGCGCATTGCCTGAGATCGAAGATCGTCCACCGCTCAACCTTGTGTTCCTGATTGATACATCCGGGTCCATGCAGGACGCCAACAAACTGCCGTTGCTCAAGCAATCTTTCCGCCTGCTGCTGTCCGAACTGCGGCCAGAGGATCAGGTGTCTATCGTAACCTATGCAGGCAGCGCCGGGCAGGTCCTTGAACCAACGGCAGCTTCTGAGCGCACGAAGATCCTGAACGCACTTGAGCAGCTGGAGGCAGGCGGGTCGACCGCCGGGCAGGCAGGGTTGCAGCAAGCCTATCAGGTCGCTGAAGGTATGGCTGAGGAAGGCGATGTTACGCGCGTGGTCCTTGCCACGGATGGGGATTTCAACGTTGGTCTGTCCGATCCAGACGCGTTGAAGAATTTCATCGCAAGCAAACGCGACAGCGGCACTTTCCTAAGCGTTCTGGGCTTTGGTCGGGGCAATCTGGATGACGCGACGATGCAGGCGCTGGCCCAGAACGGAAACGGGCAGGCGGCCTATGTCGACACGCTTAATGAGGCACGCAAGGTGCTGGTGGACCAGTTGACAGGTGCGTTGTTCCCAATTGCCAACGACGTGAAGATTCAAGTGGAATTCAACCCGGCACAGATCGCCGAATACCGTTTGATCGGGTATGAAACCCGCGCCCTGCGACGCGAGGATTTCTCGAATGATCAGGTCGATGCGGGCGATATTGGCGCGCGTCACAGTGTGACCGCCATTTATGAGGTCACTCCGGTTGGGTCAGATGCCATTCGCAATAGCTCTTTGCGATACGCCTCGGATCCGGAACCATCGGGGTCTGATGAGATCGGATACTTTAAGCTGCGCTACAAGACACCCGGAGCTGGAGATAGCCAGTTGATCCAACAACCGATCTTGCCTGCTCAGGCCCCGGCGAATGATGACGTCAAATTTTCGTATGCGATTGCCGGGTTCGGCCAGCTGCTGCGCGGGGGTAGCTATCTGGGTGACTGGTCGTACGAAGATGCAATAGCACTGGCGAATACGGCCAAGGGTGAGGATCCGTTTGGATACCGGGTCGAGGCCATCACACTGATGCGTCTGGCCGAAGCCCTTTCCCGTTAAATCGGGTGGCGGGTCGCGGTGCAGTGACCCGCTGCACACTCAGTTTACGGATGCACGTGGGTTGTTGGCTGCATGAGAATTGATCTTGCGAACGCTCCATTCCACGGCATCTCGCATGGTTCTTCCCAACGCAACGTCGAAGGCATTGACCAGATCCGGGGTCGCGTCACTTTCTGACACCACGTTTTCCTGAAACGAGCTTGATGCGATGATTTTGTCTTCAAACTCGTCGACGATCTTAATGTTCATACGCACTTCAACACGTACGGTTTTTGCCTCTTCAGTCTCGGAAACCACAACGCCCTGAAACTCGCGCAGGTCGGGCACTATGACGTAATCCGCGCGCAGTCCAACGGTCGAGCGCCCGACGGCGGCCACTTTGCCAGAGTTTTCGTAGCTTTCAACCATCAGCGCCTGAACGATGAGCGGAGCCCGGTCAACCCAACGGGCGCGAGGCAAATACTGCACCTGCAGTGGGGTCGGCTGAACTGCAATCTGATCCGTGTTCACCGCAGCCGTTGCGGTTGGTTCTTGGACCACAATCTGTTTTTGCACTTTCGGCAGCGACGAAGAAAAAGTGCTTTTGGGGGTCAACAGATACAGATCATTCGGTTTGGCGGCTTGCTGCAATGTTCCCAAACCGGCGCATCCACCAAGCGTCGCTATCATCAGGGTCAGAACAAAAGGCCTAATCATTGACGAAACTCCGATGCTTGGGTGCCCAGAAGGAAACGTGCTGGGTCACGTTCGATCTTGTCTACAAGACGATCAAGGCTGATGACCAGTCGCTGAGATTCTTCGACGAACCGTACGAATTGAGGCAGGCCCACACGTAGAAAATCTGATACCTGTCGGCGGTTGGTCTGGACAATGCCATCAATTGTTCCCAGCAACTCCGACGCGGAATTTGAGGCGCTGAGAATGTCGTCTGAAATCTTGTCGATCTTGTCCGTGATGTTCGACACGGTTTCTGTGACCTGATTTGCCGCCTTGCGGATGTCTTCCGCGACGGGGGCCACGTTTTCATCCATCACCCGGTTTGCCGAGTCGAATGCGCGTTCAGCCGATGCAAGCGTGCTTTTCGCCGTGTCCATCGCCGAGGTGATCGACCCCAGCGTCTTGTTCGCATTCAGCACGGTTTCGGTGACAACCTCCAGCGTCACACTGCCTTCGTCCGACAGGCGTGTCAGGCGTTCAGCCAGCTGCGAGCCACGTTCGATAAAGGGCCGGATGTCTTCCTGAAGGACCCGGTCCGCCGTCGTTAAAGTGGTCTTTGCCTCATCGAGGGCCAGCTTGGCTGAATCCGACGCCGTTTTAACAGACTTGAGAGTATCTGTACCTGTTTTTAGTGTTGTTTCCGCTGTGTCGATCAACGGATCCAAGCGCTTTGAAAACTCACCGATATCTTTGGCGACCTGGCCAACATCGCTAGCCACAGACTCGAAGCTGGTCAGCGTTTTATCCAGTTTCCCGGTGGCAGAGGATAGGTTGTCCAGAATGCTGCTGACGGCTTCACGGTTCTTGTCATCAACCACCTTGTTAAGGCTTTCCAGCAAAGTTACCGCCTCGTCCAGAACTTTTGGCGCACCTTCAAACAAGGATTGGATCGTACTGCGTTTGCTTTTGATCACGCTGTTCTGTGCCAATCGCTCTGCGGTTGCGGATCCTCCGGTAAGTTCGACGTAACCGACGCCTGTGACGCCAAGGGACTGTAGCTGCGCTATTGTCTCCGAGGTGATGGGGATATCTGCATCCACTTCGATCCGAACCCGAACTTTGGATGGGTCGTCGTTGTCCAGATTAAGCGAGATCACCTGCCCGACCGGTAGGCCGTTGTAGTTAACGCCTCCGGCGGCCGACAAACCAGAGACATTGTCGAACAACACATCATAGTAAGCGTATTGGCGGGTAACCTCGAATTTGGCGAGCCACAGGAAAAAGCCGAACGCGCCCAGAATCCCCGCAAGGGTGAACGCTCCGATCAGAATATAGTTTGCTCGGGTTTCCATCGCCTCTACCTGTCCTGCCCCTTCTGTTGTGCCGCGCGGGCACGGGGGCCTGTGAAGTACTCTTTCACCCAAGGATGGTCGACCTTGGTCATGTCTTCTATCGGACCTTCGACCAGCACGCGCTTTTCTGCAAGCACCGCGATACGGTCACAGATAGCGTAAAGACTGTCCAGATCGTGAGTTACCATAAAAACCGTCAGTCCAAGCGCCTGCTGCAATTCGCCAATCAGGTCATCATAGGCGGCGGCACCAATCGGGTCCAAGCCGGCCGTAGGTTCGTCCAAAAACACAATTTCCGGGTCCAAAGCCAGCGCGCGCGCCAAAGCGGCACGTTTACGCATACCGCCCGACAGTTCGGACGGAAACTTGCCGCAGCTTAATTGTGGCAAGCCAACGAGGCTGATTTTGAGCGCTCCAAGCGCCTCCATCAGGCTTTCGCTAATGCCGGTGTGTTCGCGCAGGGGAGCCATGACGTTTTGCAAAACCGTCAATGACGAGAACAACGCGCCGTCCTGAAAGGCAACGCCCCAATGCCGTTCGATCCTACGTCGGTCTTCTTCCGGCCCGTTTAGAACGTCTACCCCCAAGACCTCAATACTGCCTGCCGCAGGTTTGTTCAGCCCTACAATCGTGCGCAACAGAACAGACTTACCAGTGCCCGAACCGCCGACAATACCCAAAACCTCGCCCCGCCAAACATCGAGGTTCAGATCGTCATGTACCACTTGCGGACCGAACTGATTTCGCAGGCCCCGGACGCGGATCACGGCATCACGTTGAGCGTCTGACTTCGTTTCCTGCTGTTGAACCGTGCCGTCCATGTCAGACCCCGATCTGAGAAAAGAAGATCGAGAAAAGCGCATCGATTGCGATCACCATAAAGATGGATTGTACCACCGACGCCGTTGTACGCTGACCAACACTCTGGGACGAGCCCTTGACCTGCATGGCCTGCCAGCAGGCTATGACGCCTATGACTAGGGCGAAAAACGGCGCTTTGATCAGACCAACGGCCAATTGCCATACATCGGTGTTTTCTTTCAGACGAGTCACGAACATGCCGGGGCTGACGCCAAGATCAATCCAGCTCATCAAGGCGCCGCCAAAAAGGCCAGCCATGTCAGCGACAAATCCCAGAATTGGCAGCATGATCAAAAGGGCAAGCACACGGGGGATGACCAGCACTTCGATCGGGTCCAGCCCCAATGTGCGCATGGCATCAATCTCTTCCTGCACTTTCATTGAGCCAATCGAGGCCGTAAAGGCCGAGCCAGACCGGCCCGCAACAATAATTGCCGTGAGCAGAATGCCAAGTTCACGCAGAATCGAGATTGAGATCAGCTCGACCACGAAAATCTCCGCGCCAAACTGTTTAAGCTGGGTTGCGCCCTGAAAGGCCAGAACGACGCCAATCAGAAACCCCATGAGCGCGACAATGGGCAGGGCCTTGAATCCGGTTTCTTCCATATGCGTGACCAACGCGGCGCGACGCAGGCGCCAAGGTCGCAGAAGCGTACGCACCAGCCGGTCGAGTGTCAGCCCGAGGAACCCCAATATGGACAGAGTGTCCTGCCAGGTCCCGTAAGTACCTTGCCCAATATGTTCGACCCAATCCGCGAAACCACGTGGTTGTGGCAGCTTGCCAGGGTCGCCGGGGATATTGTGAGAGACAGTATCGATCAGGGCTGCATGGGCTGGCTGAACCCCCTTGAACTGAAGTGTCGCACCTTTGGACGTGAATCGCCCGGCCAGATCAGCGACCAACCATGCACCGCCGGTGTCCAATGCTTCGACGTCTGTCAAATCCAACGTCACCGGGCCATCAGAAGGACGGATTGCGGCAAAGTCGTTTTCAACGGTTTCCAGTGATTGCGTTAGCATGTCACCTGCAATCCGTACCAACGTGCCGTCGCTGTCTTGCTCGGATGTTATGTTAGGCGGCGTCATGGCCATATGTGAAGTGAAACGCACATGGGCTGCAACGGGTTTGTGCCACCCAATCTGGAATTGAGTGCTCAGAATGGCGTTCGTGCGACACCGGGCGACAGAAATTAACGATTTTCCAGCGCGCTCTGTGATCTATTCCCTTGTGTCGCTGGGTGGCGATGTTATCTTTGGCCCTGTTATTGTGTTTTTGTTATTCGGTTGTGTTTCATGTCTGACCATCAAGCAAATGTTGATGTCGAAATCGGGTCCGAGCGGGGCTTTGGGATCGTCTTCACTGTAGTCTTCCTGATCATTGCCCTGTGGCCGCTGTGGGGCGGTGGTACAGTGCGCTGGATTCCGCTGGTCATCGCTGCGATTATTCTGGCTTTGACCTTTATTGCCCCGAAAACGCTGACCAAGCCCAACCGGCTTTGGTTCAAGTTTGGTATGTTGCTGGGCGCCATCGTTGCACCCGTCGTGATGTTCCTTGTTTTCATAACCACATTTGTGCCGTTCGGCGTCGTCGTACGCCTGTTTGGCAAAGATCTTTTGTCTGAAAAACTAGACAGTTCAGCAAAAAGCTATTGGGTTGATCGCACGGATCAGCCCGGCAGCATGAAACAGCAGTTTTAAAGAAGGGAGAACCAGGCGTGTCATTCGTTTCCGAGCTCTGGTCATTTATGAGGGTCAGAAAAAAGTTTTGGCTGTTGCCCATCCTGATTGTGTTGGGTTTGTTCGGCGGTCTGATTGTACTTAGCCAAGGTTCGGCGATTGCGCCGTTCATCTATACGCTGTTCTGATCCTATGACTTATATTTTAGGCATATCAGCGCTGTATCATGACAGCGCAGCAGCTTTGCTGTGCGACGGCAAGATCATTGCCGCCGCGCAGGAAGAACGCTTTACCCGTCGCAAACACGACCCGGGTTTTCCTGAAAAGGCCATCGAGTATGTGTTGGCCGAATCAGGAGTTACCCTTGCCGATGTGGACAATGTTGTCTTTTACGACAAACCGTTTCTGAAGTTCGAACGCCTGATCGAAACCTATATCGCAGTAGCACCGCGTGGTTTTAACTCGTTCCGAATGGCGATGCCGGTCTGGTTGAGAGAGAAGTTGTTTCTCAAGGATCTGCTGAACAAACAGCTGCGTAGGATCGACCCGGATTTCTCGGTCGAAAAAATTCTGTTCACAGAACACCATGTCAGCCATGCGGCCAGCGCATTCTATCCCTCTCCGTTTGAAGAGGCGATCGTGCTGACAGTGGACGGTGTCGGGGAATGGGCAACAACAACTGTGGGTATCGGGCGCGGCAATGACCTGACGATGGTCAAGGAATTGCACTTCCCGCATTCACTGGGTCTGCTCTATTCGGCTTTCACCTATTACACAGGCTTCAAGGTCAATTCCGGTGAATACAAGGTCATGGGTTTGGCTCCTTATGGGGTGCCGCAATACAAGGACCTTATCCTAGAACATCTGGTGGACCTGAAAGAGGACGGTTCGTTCCGTCTGAACCAGAAGTATTTCAACTACACCGCCGGTCTGACGATGACCAACAAGGCGTTGGAAGACTTGTTTGGCCATCCTGTGCGCAAGCCTGAAACGGAACAGTTGTCGCAATTCCATATGGACATTGCGGCTTCGGTGCAGGCCGTGACCGAGGAAATCATGCTGCGCATCACCCGTGATCTGGCGCGCGAGCATGGCATACGCAATCTGTGTATGGCAGGTGGGGTGGCCTTGAACTGCGTCGCCAACGGCAAAATCCTCCGGGACGGTGCCTTTGACAATGTTTGGGTACAACCCGCCGCCGGCGATGCAGGTGGTGCATTGGGCGCTGCCTATGCCGCCTGGCATCAAGAGATGCAACAACCGCGTGAAGTGCCTTCTGGTGATCAAATGCAGGGGTCTTATCTTGGCCCACTGTATGAGGATGATGCAATTGCCAAGGAACTAACCCAAGCGGGTGCAAAATTTTCCACCTATGCGAACGGAGAGCTGGTCGATCAAACCGCACAGGCGTTGGCAGATGGCAAAGCGGTTGGCTGGTTCCAGGGGCGTATGGAGTTCGGTCCTCGTGCCTTGGGTGCCCGCTCGATCTTGGGCGATCCTAGATCCGAGTCGATGCAAAAGACCCTCAACCTCAAGGTCAAGTACCGCGAGAGTTTCAGGCCATTCGCACCATCCGTTCTAAGCGAAGATGTGTCTGACTGGTTCGAACTGGATGGGGACAGCCCCTACATGCTGATCGTTGCCGACGTTCAGGATCGCATCCGGCGCAAAATGACGGACGAGGAAAACGCTCTGTTTGGCATTGATAAGCTAAATGTAAAGCGGTCCGACATTCCGGCTGTGACCCATGTCGATTATTCCGCCCGCATCCAGACCGTGCACAAAGAAACCAATCCGGCCTATCACGCGCTGATCTCGAAGTTTAAGGATCTGACCGGCTGTTCACTGGTGGTCAACACATCGTTTAACGTGCGGGGTGAACCGATCGTGTGTACGCCAACCGATGCGTTCCGGTGTTTCATGGGCACGGATATCGAAGTGCTGTCCATCGGGAATTGCTTGCTGCGCAAGGAAGAACAGGATCCGGGTCTTCGGGAGAACTACGAGACCAAATACGAGCTGGACTAACCAGTTGCATGACCGATTGAACCACGACAAAGTCCGTATCTGAAAAAGGGTGCGGAATAGGGGTCCGTGGTATGGGTCAGGCTGGAAATGTCTTGTTCGTTATCATCGATCAGCTCCGGGCCGATTGCCTGTCCGGAGCGTTGGCCGAGCACCTTGATCTGCCTAACCTGCGGGCTTTTATGGACGAGGCGGTGACATTTACGCGTCACTACTCGGTCACTAATCCCTGTGGACCATCGCGCGTGTCACTTTTGACTGGGCAATATGCGATGAACCATCGGTCCGTGCGCAACGGAACACCGTTGCGACACGATACACCGAACATTGCGACTGAAATGCGCAAGGCCGGATATCTGCCGATGCTGTTTGGCTACACCGACACATCGGCAGATCCCCGGGTGCATGATCCCAATGATCCGATACTAAAATCCTATGAGCAGTGCATGGATGGGTTCCATGAGGTTGTTGAAATGCGCCTTGAGGAGTCTTTTTCCTGGCAATCGCATTTGATGAAAAAAGGCTATCAGTTTGACACTTATTGGGATGTTTATAAGCCCGTTTTCGCGGATGGACGTAAGCCAAAGCTGAATGATCCCGCTCTTTATCGGGCGGAAGACAGTGATACAGCTTTTCTGACCGATGCGTTTCTGGATGGTATCGCACCGCATCGAGGCAAGAACTGGTTTGCCCACCTTACTTACATTCGCCCGCATCCGCCCTTGGTGGCCCCGGCACCGTACAACGACATGTATGATCCGGCGGGCATTCCTGTGCCCCAACGCCTTGCCACTATTGCCGACGAGAAGGGATTGCATCCGTTCTTCGGGCCAACTCTCGACGCTTACACCCCAATGCGATTTGTGCACGGGTTCGATGAAGTTGAGCCAACGGATGAGAACATCTGCACATTGAGGGCCATCTACATGGGCCTGGCGACAGAGGTCGATCACCATGTTGGGCGTGTGGTTGAGTATCTGAAACAGAGCGGTCAATACGATGATACACTGATTGTCATCACCGCCGACCATGGAGAGATGTTGGGGGATCGCCATAGCTGGGGCAAAATGACGGCCTATGACGCTGCATATCATACGCCCTTGATCATCCGTGATCCCGGCAATCAAGCGCGGGCAGGATCAACGGTCACGGTCCCAACCGAGTCGATTGATGTGACGCCCACAATTCTGGATTGGGTTGGTCAAAATGCACCCAACGCGATGGATGGCCGGTCTTTGCTGCCCTTGTTGTATGGCGACATGCCCCACGATTGGCGCAACTACTCGTTCAGCGAGCTCGATTTTTCTGAACCTGAAAACCCAACCCAATGGCAACGGCAATTGAGAACCAGCAACAGCGAGTCTTGTCTTTCTATTTTGCGGGACGAGCGGTTTACGCTGGTTGAGTTCGCGGCCGACCTGCCACCGATCCTGTTTGATCATAAGGGCCGGGGAGAGTTCGAGAATGTAGCCGCAAACGCCGAATTTGCCGACGATCTGGCCCGTCTTGGGCGGCAGATGCTAAGACATCGGATGCGCAACATGGATCATACATTGTCGCTGCATTCGATCACGCCCGACGGCCCAAAAATTCAGCCTCGGTACTGACTTTATTCACGACATCCAATGCTTTGGCCTGCTAGTCACTGTGAATTCACAACGGCAGGTCTTCGGCTCGTCAAAAAGTAGTGTGGCGTCGATCTTGCAACTCAGGTTTATTTAGTATACCGCCGCATACAATGTTACTCGCCGGGCGTTTAACCGCTTGGTGCCCAATCAAATTCGCCGGAAGCAGCCATGAGCCTTTACACAGATTACCTGAACGAGATGGAAACCCGCAAGGCACAGGGACTCAACCCCAAGCCAATCGAAGATGGCGCGCTGACACAAGAGATCATTGGTCAAATCAGAGACGCTGGAAACACGCACAAAGCCGAGTCGTTGGACCATTTCATCTACAACACGCTGCCGGGCACAACCAGCGCAGCAGGAGAAAAGGCCAGATTTCTCAAAGAGATCATTCTTGGCGAGGCCGACGTTCAAGGGATTCCTCAGCCTTTCGCGTTCGAGCTGTTGTCACATATGAAAGGGGGCCCTTCGGTCGAAGTTCTTCTTGATCTGGCATTGGGTGATGACCCTTCGATAGCCGACCAAGCCGCAGATGTTCTGAAAACCCAAGTCTTTCTATATGACGCTGACACGGATCGGCTCAGGGCGGCTTTCGAGGCAGGAAATCAAACTGCCAAGAGTATTCTGGAAAGTTACGCGCAGGCTGAATTCTTCACCAAGCTTCCTGAAATAGAAGATGAGATCAAGGTCGTCACTTACGTCGCGGCCGAAGGTGATATCTCGACCGACTTGTTGTCGCCTGGCAATCAGGCCCATTCACGCTCGGATCGTGAATTGCATGGTAAATGTTTGATTTCACACGAAGCTCAGGCTGAAATTCAGGAGCTTCAAAGACAGCATCCGGACAAGCGTGTCATGCTGGTCGCCGAGAAGGGCACTATGGGCGTTGGGTCCTCGCGCATGTCCGGTGTGAACAACGTGGCACTTTGGACGGGAAAACAGGCCAGCCCTTACGTGCCTTTCGTCAACATTGCCCCGATTGTCGCCGGAACAAACGGTATTTCACCGATTTTCCTGACGACGGTTGGCGTGACGGGCGGGATCGGTATTGATCTCAAAAACTGGGTCAAGAAAGTGGATTCCGACGGCAACCCGATCCTGAACAATGATGGCAACCCAATTCTCGAACAGACCTATTCGGTCGACACCGGGACGGTTCTGACCATCAACACAAAAGACAAAACGCTGTGCAACGCGGCCGGTGATGAAGAATTGGTTGACGTGTCCTCGTCATTCTCGCCGCAGAAGGTCGAGTTCATCAAGGCGGGTGGATCCTATGCGATTGTTTTTGGCAAAAAGCTTCAGGCATTTGCAGCAGAGACTTTGGGTATTGAGCTGAAGTCAGCCTTTGCGCCGTCCAGAGAAATCTCGCACGAGGGGCAGGGCCTGACGGCTGTTGAGAAGATTTTCAACAAGAACGCGGTTGGCGTCACCGATGGCAAGGTTCTGCACGCGGGATCGGATGCCCGCGTCAGCGTCAATATCGTCGGTTCTCAGGACACGACAGGCCTGATGACGTCGCAAGAGCTGGAGTCCATGGCGGCAACGGTCATTTCCCCGATCGTTGACGGTGCGTATCAATCCGGGTGCCATACGGCTTCGGTTTGGGATTCCAAGGCGCAGGCGAATATCCCTAAGCTGATGTCGTTCATGAACAAATTCGGCCTGATCACAGCACGGGATCCCAAGGGCGAATACCATGCGATGACGGACGTGATTCACAAGGTTCTGAATGACATTACGGTGGATGACTGGGCCATCATTATTGGTGGAGACTCCCATACGCGCATGTCCAAAGGCGTTGCATTCGGCGCGGATTCCGGGACAGTCGCTCTGGCATTGGCCACGGGCGAAGCTACGATGCCAATCCCTGAATCCGTCAAGGTGACCTTCGAGGGCCAAATGGCGGATCACATGGATTTCCGCGACGTGGTTCACGCAACCCAGGCGCAAATGCTTAGGAAATTTGGTGACAACGTCTTCCAGGGCCGGATTATCGAGGTTCATATAGGGACTTTGCTGGCGGATCAGGCATTTACGTTCACCGACTGGACCGCCGAGATGAAGGCCAAAGCCTCGATCTGTATTTCTCAGGACGAAACACTGATTGAGTCGCTTGAGATCGCGAAAAATCGCATTCAGATCATGATCGATAAAGGCATGGATAATGCCGCTGGCACCCTTCAGGGATTGATCAACAAGGCAAACACGCGCATCGCTGAGATCCAATCAGGCGAGAAACCCGCTTTGACGCCGGATGACAACGCCAGATACTTTGCCGAACTGGTCGTTGACCTGAACGAAATTGACGAGCCAATGATCGCGGACCCGGATGTGAACAACGCGGATGTGTCCAAGCGATATACCCACGACACAATCCGGCCGGTGTCCTACTATCAGGGTGAGAAAAAGGTCGATCTGGGTTTTGTGGGTTCGTGTATGGTCCACAAGGGCGATCTGGTCATTGTTTCACAAATGCTCAGAAACTTGGAAAAGAAGAACGGCAAAGTCGAATTCAAGGCGCCATTGGTTGTTGCCGCGCCGACTTACAACATCGTTGATGAGCTGAAAGAGGAAGGCGACTGGAGCATCCTGCAAAAATATTCGGGCTTCGAGTTTGATGATTTGTTCCCTAAAGGCGCTGCCCGCACCGAATACGAGAACATTTTGTATCTCGAACGCCCTGGCTGTAACCTGTGCATGGGCAACCAGGAAAAGGCGGCCAAGGGTGACACGGTGTTGGCGACGTCCACGCGCCTGTTCCAGGGTCGTGTTGTCGAGGATTCAAGTGAGAAGAAGGGCGAATCCCTGCTGGCTTCTACGCCGGTTGTAGTCCTTTCAGCGATCCTTGGCCGAACTCCGAAAATTGAAGAGTACAAATCTGCCGTAGAAGGTATCGACCTGACGAAATTTGCACCGCCAATGGAAAACACTGCTGCTGCAAAGTCGGTGCATTTCTAAAGCGCAGGGGTAACGCCCTATCTCCAATACCCGTGCTCGGTATCCGTGATGGAAGCCGGGCACATATTGATGTCGTTGGGCGCCTCCATCCCCATTTGGAGCCCCGGTATCTAAGTGTTGATGACTGCCCAAAAACAACCAAATCCAGTTAGCGTTCCGCAAAGCTTGAAACGACAGTTGGTTCTTTTCGCAAATGCGCGCTCTTCAATGCATCAAGGAACAGTTTGGTGACACGAGTAGGGGCGGGCTGCTTTCGTGTAACCGCAGCAAATCGTGTGCGATACTGGGTTTCTTCTGGCAAAATCTTCCTCATTAACCCACGACCGACAAACCCCTGGGCCAAATGGTCCGGTAAGAATCCGATATAACGGCCCGACAGAATGAGGATGGCCAGGGCTTGTTCGTTCTGGACTTTTGCTGCGCGCTTGAACCCAAGTTGTTGGCCTACGATCAGATTTGGCGAATTCACGCTTACACCGGCATAGTTGTATCGGCGCAGGTCACTGGTGCTGAGCTGGGCGTCTGGGGTCGCGAATAACGGATGATCTACCCCGCAATAAAGAAACATGTCTTCGCCATAGAGTGGAACGTAGTTAAGGCTCGTTGACGGTCGGTGCAACGCAATGATACCCAAATCCAGCTGGCCTGAGATGACCATTTTCTCGATCACGTTCGGGGGTTCCAGTGACAATTCAATCTGAACCGCGGGGGCAGCCTCGTTGAAATTGTGGATCGCCGAGGCAAGTTGAGACTCGGGATTTGAGGCACATTGATCGAACAGCGAAACACGGATTGTTCCTGCAAGTTGTTCTTTTATCTCGTTAACCTCGGTTCGGAAATGCGATACGGCGATCAACAACTCCTCTGCCGCAGCCAATACCTGTTCTCCGTCTTCCGTCAGGGAAAACCCGGCCGGACCGCGATTGCAAAGCTTCAGTTTCAACCGCAACTCAAGGTCCGAGATATGCTTTGAAATAGTCGATTTACCGATGTTTAGTTCGATCTCGGCCGCCGTCAGCCCGCCGCTTTCCACGACGGTTCTGAATATCCTAAGCAACCGGATGTCCGTGTCGCCTATTCGCGTGGCAAGCGTATCGCGATTCATTTTAAGTTCGATATTTGTGAAACCTATTGCGCAAAGATTAACAACTAAGAAACATTTTATGCAAGCTAGTGTTGATCTGCTGAGGCAGAATCGGACTGGCCACATCTCCCCAAGGTCGGCGCGCACCTCAAAATCTGACAACTGGGAGGAAATCCATGTCATTCATCAAGAAGGTTGGCGCCTTTACCGCTGCGGTATCCGTGGCGGCGCTTATGGTCGCCGGCGCAGCAGATGCCAAAAACTTCAAGATCGCGGTTGGCGACAGCGGGGGTTCAAGCCAAGAGGCAACGGGACTAGGCTTCAAAGCCGCCCTCGAAGAGTTATCGGGTGGCAATCATACGGCAACTCTCTTCCTGAACGGTCAGCTCGGTTCCGAGCAGGATACCGTAAACGACGCGGCCATTGGCACGCTTGATATGTCGCTGCTGGCTATCAACAACATCACTCCGTTCTCGCCGACCGTTGGCGTGTT
The DNA here is from genome assembly GCF_947504215.1 of uncultured Ruegeria sp. Classification (GTDB taxonomy): domain Bacteria; phylum Pseudomonadota; class Alphaproteobacteria; order Rhodobacterales; family Rhodobacteraceae; genus Ruegeria. The sequence goes on from NZ_CANNGO010000009.1 coordinate 167,802, forward strand.
CACCCTGCCTTACGTGATCCTCAGCCTCGAGGACGCCGAGAAACTGACCCAGGGCCCGATTGGCCAGGAACTGACCGAGAACACCATCAATGATGCCGGTGTTCGCATCATCGCCTGGACCTATACTGGTTTCCGTCGTCTGACCAACTCGAAAAAACCAGTCAAGTCGGTAGCGGATCTTGAAGGTTTGGTCATTCGCGTTCCCAAGAACGAGATCATGATCGACACGTATAAATCTTGGGGCATCAGCCCGACGCCGATGGCGTGGTCGGAAACCTTTGCCGGTCTGCAGACCAAAGTTGTCGACGGTCAGGACAACCCTTACACCACCATCAACGCGATGAAGTTCTACGAAGTTCAGAAGTATGTGACCAACATCCGTTACATCTTCTCGATCGAGCCGCTCATCATTTCCGAGCAGGTGTTCCAGGAACTGTCCCCCGAGGATCAGGAAATCGTGCTTGAGGCTGGCAAGGCCGCAACACAGGCTTCTGCAGACTTCCTGCGCGCGAAAGAGGCCGAGATCAAAGAGATCCTGATCGAAAAAGGCATGGAAATCGTCGACCCCGAGAACGACGAAGCTGAATTCATCGAACTTGCAACCACCGCCGTGTGGCCGAAGTTCTATGAAAGCATCGGTGGCGTCGAAAAGCTCAACGCCGTGCTGGCTGAAATCGGCCGCGAACCGGTTTCGCAATAAGCTAAGGCTAAAAGGTCAATGAAATGGGGGGTGCCTGACGGTGCCCCCTACAAAAAAGGGAGGGTCAGATGTCGAAGTTTTGGGGATTTGTCGACAACATCGAAAGCTATATCTGCCGCACATTGTTGGCGATGTTCGTTTGTCTGTTGTTTCTTCAGGTTATCGTGAGAACGCTATTTGCATTCTCGTTTTCCTGGGTCGAAGAACTGTCGATCTACATGTTCGTCTGGTTTGTCTTCTTTGGCGCCAGTTATGCTGCAAAGATGGGCGCCCATAACCGGGTGACATTTCAGTTCAAGTTCCTGTCGCCCCGCGCGATCAAATACATTGAGGCCTTCGCGGATCTCTTCTGGATCTTCTTCAACGTCGTTTTCGTCTATCTGGCAATCGACTTCATCTTCAACAAGATGAACAAGTTCCAGTCGTCGCAAACTCTCGGGTTCCATCTTAGCTGGGTTTATATCGTTCTCCCCATAGCCTTCACGCTGATGACCATCCGGGTGATCCAGGTGAACTATCGCAAACTCGTGCTGGATGAAGAGATGATCGATCCAGACTCGATCGATCTCGACGCTGTCAAAGCCGAAGCCGAAAGCCATAGCCATGGCAGTTCCAGTTCTGAGGGAGATAAGTAATGGGCGCAGAAATTATCCCACTGCTGTTTGGCGGATTCCTGTTTCTGCTGTTCATCGGTGCTCCGATCACTGTGGCGCTTGGCGTCTCGACCCTGATCACCTTCCTTTATCTGGGTGAAAACCCAATCAAATTCGTGCAGATCGCCTTTACCTCGGTCGGGTCCTTCCCGCTGATGGCGTTACCCGCGTTCATTCTGGCGGGTGCGCTGATGGAAGCATCGGGGCTGTCGCGACGGCTTATCAATGTCGCCGAAAGCTTCGCTGGTCCGTTCACCGGCGGTATGTCGGCCGCAACCGTTATGGCGTGTCTGTTCTTTGGCGCTATCTCGGGTTCCGGCCCGGCGACGACCGCCGCCGTTGGTATGTTGATGATCCCGGCCATGATTGATCGCGGCTATTCCAAGGGTTTTGCATCGGCAATCACCGCCTCATCAGGTGGCCTGGGCATCGTTATCCCGCCTTCCATCCCGCTGATCATTTTCGGCATCGCCGCGTTGGGTATGCCGCCCCCACCCGAAGCTGTGGAGGAGTTCGGCCAGTTCCAGACCGTTTCGATCCCGAAACTCTTCATTGCCGGGTTTATGCCCGCCTTCCTGATCGCAGGCAGTTTGCTGCTGATGAACTACGTTCTCGCGAAAAAGAACAACTATACTGGCAGCACCGATGGCTGGTCACCACGCCATATGTGGTGCGAGATGTATCGCGGCTTCTGGGCGCTGATGGCACCGGTGGTGATCCTGGGCGGGATCTATTCGGGCTATTTCACTCCAACCGAAGCCGCCATCGTTGCGATCTTCTACACGCTGATCGTAGGCGCGTTCATCTATCGGGAGCTGTCGTGGAGCAGCCTGTTTGGTGCTCTGGAAACTACCACTTGGCTGACCGGCCGGGTTCTGTTGATCATGTTCACTGCAACGGTGTTCGGGCGACTTCTGGTTGAAAATCAGGTTCCGGCCGTGATCGCGCAGGGTATGTTGTCCTTTACTGACAACATCTATGTGATCTGGACACTTGTGATCCTGTTCCTGCTGTTTGTCGGTATGTTCATGGAGACGCTGGCCACAATCTTGATCCTCGTTCCGGTGATGTTGCCCGTGGCTTATAGCGTCGGCATCGATCCGATCCACTTTGGTGTGGTCATGGTCTGTACGCTGGGCATCGGGTTCCAAACACCGCCGCTGGGTGAAAACCTGTTCATCGCGTCGGGGATATCGAAGATCTCGATCGAAGAGATTTCGTTACGCGCCCTACCGTTCGCCTTCATCAACACGATTGCGATCTTCATCATCGCGTTCTTCCCCGAGATCTCGCTCTGGCTGCCGCGCGTGTTCGGTTACTAGGCGTGAACGAACGGAAAAGGGAACTGAAACCATGAAACAAACAATTACGCAGATCCTTTTCGCGACTGACCTGTCGCGAAATTCCACCTATGCCTTAATGCACGCGGCCAGCCTGGCCGCGTCAACCGGGGCAAAGCTGCATGTGTTGCATGTCTCCGAGCCCCTCAGTGACGACGCGTTGATTACGCTACGCATGTTCATGCAGGATACAGGTTCGCGTGCCGAAGCCTTAAAGGCGCGCCATGACCACGTAAAGGCGGTGCTGACAGAGCGGCAAAAGGCGTTCTGGGCTGCTTTGCCCGAAGCTGATCGCGGTATCCAAGATCAGATCGAAACAATTGAGATCATTGACGGATACCCCGCCGAAGTGATCCTCCGGCGCGCGCATGAGTTGAAATGCAATCTGATTGTTTTGGGAGCCCATGATCACGGGTTCTCGCATACGTTCCTGGGCACTGTCGCCAAGCGTGTATTGCGCCGTGCAGATATCCCCACACTCGTCGTTCCGTACCGAGACGACGAAAAATCCAACTGAAAAACCACGAAAGACAAGACTATGACCAATACCCTCACTGCGCAGGACCTGTCCGACACGTTCGACGCGTTCAACCGTCACGACATTGACGGTGTGATGACCCATTTTGCGGATGATTGTGTGTTCTTCACTGTCGCTGGCGATGAAAAATACGGCAACAAGGTTGAAGGCGCCGAGGCCATTGCCGCCGCGTTTTCGGGTGTCTGGGCCGGGATGAAAGATGCCCATTGGGACCATCACAGCCACTTTGTGCATGGCGACCGGGCCGTGTCGGAATGGACCTTTTCGGGGACCGATGCCAATGGCATGCGGGTCGAAGCCGAAGGTGCCGATCTGTTCACTTTACGGGACGGTCAGATCACCGTGAAGCAGGCGCTTCGCAAAACACGCCCAATGTTCAAAGCCTGAGCTTTCTCGCAGCGCTACGGAGAACAAGAAGATGGTGGACAGCAGCATCCCGCGGCATTGGCCAAAGGCCAGCTATGATCCAAAGTATGACCCGATCATGGATGCGGGTCCGGGCCACAATCGTGATCATGCGCCGACCTATTGGATCGGCACAGCGGGCCCCCCGCCCGCTGATGATGGCCCCGTTTCCACTGACATGGATGCGGATGTCGTTGTGGTGGGCTCGGGGTATACGGGCCTGTCCACCGCCATTCATCTGGCAAAGGAACACGGCATAAAAGCCGTTGTTCTTGAGGCGAACACCGTGGCCTGGGGCTGTTCCACCCGCAACGGTGGTCAGGCTCAGATATCGTCAGGGCGGCTCAAACGGTCACAATGGATAGAACGGTGGGGGCAAGACGTGGCCAAGGGCATGCATGCCGAGGTCACCGAAGCCTTTGAGCTGTTTAACGATCTGATCGCATCGGATGATATCGATTGCGATCCGCAACCGGGTGGTCACTACTACATCGCTCACCGCGAAAAGGTCATGCCTTCGCTGAAGAAAGAGAGCAAACTGCTCAACGACGTGTTTGGCTATGGCTCACGCATCATTCCGCGGGATGAACTGCATGCGGACCATGTTCGTGACATGGAGTCTGTCGGTGCTATGTGGGAGCCGGATGGAACTTGCATCCACGCCGGAAAACTTGCTTTTGGATATGTCAAAATGGCGCGCCGTTTGGGCGTCAAGATCCACACCGGTAGCCCGGTCATGGGATGGGAGACCAAGGACGGCGTTCATCATGTGCGGACGCCGGGCGGTACTGTTCGAGCCAAAAGCGTGGCGCTGGCGACAGCTGGTTACACCCCGCCGGGTTTGAATTCGCGCACCAAGCACCGCCTGATGCCGATCCTTTCAAACTCATTGGTGACGCGGCCGCTGACGCAGTCCGAATTGGATGAATGTGGGATTCAGACTAAGTCCCCTCTGACCGACACCAGGACGCTTCGGCACTACTATCGTTTGTTGCCCGACAACCGGATGCAGATCGGAAGCCGCAGTGCGGTGACAGGTCGGGATGCGGAGAATGAAAAGCACTTGGATATGCTAAAAAAAGGGCTGGCCCGGAAGTTCCCGGCTTTGGAGGATATCAACCTTGACTACTCTTGGTGGGGTTGGGTCGATGTCAGCCATGATATGATGCCGCGTATCTTCCAACCAGACCCGGATCAGAGCGTGTTCTACGCAATGGGATATGGCGGAAACGGCGTGATGTACTCGGCTCAGGCCGGGCGTCGTATGGCGCAGCTGGTAGCAGGGAAGAAAGACAAAGCGTTCGAGCTACCTATCTTCACTTCGCCCTTACCAAGCCACGGATTCCTGACCCCGTTTCGCAGGCTTGGCCAGAGGATGGCCTATGTCGGCTACTACCTGAAAGATGAAATTATTTAATTCGCTAACGCTTACGCGATCGAAAAAGGAAACACCCTTATGAAGATGACGACGGAAGAGGCTTTTGTTAAGGTTTTGCAGAAGCACGGGATTGAGCATGCGTTTGGGATCATTGG
>NZ_CANNGO010000010.1 GCF_947504215.1 uncultured Ruegeria sp.
TTACCACCAATCTCCTGGATCGGCTGCTTAATGGCCTCTCGGGCAATCTCAATGTCAGATTTATAACTCATGTGGGCAAGGTCCCTGATTGAATGCCGCGCAAAACCGACGCGGTGCGCCGACGATGTGCAATCCATACCGTTGTGTACAATCTCGATGGTTGTGGATTCCGACATTTTCATGCCGCGAAACGGCGTTGGGGCATGTCTGTCGCTTGCAATCGGAAACGAGAGGGGGCTATGGCGTCCAATTTCGCTGGTCGGGCACGAACAGCGTCATCGTGTCCCCCAGTTGAAGCACCCCGGGTCGTTCCACCCAGGCTGTTACACCACGACGCCCTTCTGCTGCGGGTTTGAACGCCGCGCCGTGCCCAGGTTGATCCGCTTCGATCTCGCGCCCGGGCAAAACGCAGGGACGATTTTCCATATCAACCGTTATTGTCAGACCGTTGGCGGCCTGTAACCGAGAGGATGGTGGAATATGGGTGAAGTCGGGGATTCCACTCAAAACAATCGAAGCCCCCAGATGCGAGGGATCCAGTTGGTCCAGACCCATCTCACGCGCAATCGCATCAAGTTCCTCAGCCGATAGAACAGAAAGCTGGCGGACGTTTCGGATTTCGGTGCCTTGCGGATAGACGTTCTTAACCCGCACGCAGGATGCACGATTCAGGCCTTCGTGACGGGCTCCGCTGTCACCCGCGAACCCAAGGCTTACCCCGTTCACCGCTTGGGCGCGCAAAGACTTGGCGGCAGGGACATGACCCAGCCAAACCACTTCAGCTACAAACTCTGTTTCACGCAAGACCGGCATGTGAACCCCATCGGAAGATACTCGCCCGCCATATTGACCTGATGCGATCTGATGAAAAGCGAAAATGAAAAGACCCGGGACAAGGCCCGGGTCTCTGTCACTATGCCGTGGGTTCCGGCTCCATCCCGCCCTCGGGCGGAGATTTTTTTACTTTGGTTTTGGGAATCGCAGTCACGCTGGGTGCACTGCCCTCATCAGGGGTGTCGCCTTCATCGTCGTTTTCACTGGGCGGTTCCCCATTCATGACGCGCTTGATCTCATCACCGGTCAGGGTTTCATATTCCAGAAGGCCCTGTGCCAACCGCTCCCATTCCTCAGTTTGTTCAGACAGGATTTGGTGGGCGCGTTCATAGCCCTGCTGGATGAGGCGTTTCACCTCTTCCTCGATCAGCTCTTTGGTATGCGCCGAAACCGAGAACCCGGCTGTGTTGCCTGAATAACCGTCATGCGCCTCGGCGTAGTCAATATTACCAACCTTGTCGGACATGCCCCAGCGCATCACCATGGCGCGCGACAGCTGGCTGGCTTGCATGATGTCACCTGCGGGACCGTTCGAGACGTGATCTTCACCGTATTTGATAACCTCGGCAGCCTTGCCAGCCATGGTCATAGCCAGTTTCTGCTCGCATTCATCACGGTGATAGTTCAGACGATCCATTTCGGGCAGCGACACAACCATACCCAGCGCGCCACCGCGCGGGATGATCGTCGCCTTATAGACCGGGTCACACAACGGCAGGGTCAGGCCCACAACGGCGTGACCGGCCTCGTGATAGGCGGTCTTTTCCTTTTGATCCTGGGTCAGCACCATCGAGCGACGCTCGGCCCCCATCATCACCTTGTCCTTGGCGTTCTCAAAGTCTTCCATCGTGACAAAGCGGCGACCGACACGCGCGGCCATCAGCGCGGCCTCATTTACGAGGTTGGCCAGATCAGCGCCCGAAAATCCCGGTGTACCGCGCGCAATGATGCGCAGATCAACATCGGGGCCCAAGGGTGTCTTGCGCGCGTGAACGCCCAGGATCTTCTCGCGGCCTTTGATGTCTGGGTTGCCTACGGTCACGTTGCGGTCGAAACGGCCCGGACGCAGCAGCGCAGGGTCCAAAACGTCCTTCCGGTTGGTGGCCGCAAGAATGATCACGCCTTCGTTGGCTTCGAACCCGTCCATCTCGACCAGCAACTGGTTGAGGGTCTGTTCGCGTTCATCGTTACCACCGCCATAGCCGGCGCCACGATGGCGACCTACGGCGTCAATCTCGTCGATGAAGACGATACAGGGGGCGTTCTTCTTGGCCTGTTCGAACATGTCGCGTACACGGCTTGCACCGACACCCACAAACATTTCAACAAAGTCTGAGCCTGAGATGGTAAAAAACGGCACACCGGCCTCACCCGCAATCGCACGCGCCAGAAGCGTCTTACCTGTACCCGGAGGGCCAACAAGCAACGCGCCTTTGGGAATCTTGCCGCCAAGACGCGAGAATTTCTGCGGGTTGCGCAGGAATTCCACGATCTCTTCCAGCTCTTCCTTGGCCTCGTCAATGCCTGCAACGTCATCAAAGGTCACGCGGCCATGCTTTTCGGTCAGCATCTTGGCCTTGGACTTGCCAAAACCCATCGCACCGCCTTTGCCGCCACCTTGCATCCTGTTCATGAAATAGACCCAGACGCCGATCAGCAGCAAGAAGGGCAGAAGCGTGATCAGGAACGATTGGAAGCCTGATTGCTGCTGCTTTTCAGCCCGGACCGGAATGTTCTCGTCGATCAAAAGCTTGGTTACTTCGGCATCGCCGGGTTTGATCGTGACATAGGTGCCGCCGCTTTCGGTCGTGTAGCGGATCTGCTCACCATCGAGGGTCACATTCTTGACGTCGCCCCCCTGCACGGCACTGACAAAGTCAGAATAGGTTCTTTCATTGCTCTGAAGCGTTCCGCCCGGTCCGCTGAACAAATTGAACAGTGCAAGGATCAGCAGAAACAGAACGACCCAAAAGGCGATATTGCGAGCGTTGCCCAAGGAAATTCTCCCAAAAGATTACGGCAGATGGGGATCTGCCGAGTTACTTCTTAAAATAGAGAGGATTGCGGCAGGTTCAATGCGATAAAAGCAACGTGTGAAACTCGGGCCAATCCGAGGCCAGTTCCGCGCGCCACCCGTTTGAATGCCCTGCCAATGGTGCAGCAAGCAGGTCGGTCCCTTGCCAGATCGAAGGTGATGACTTTAACGCAAGGCGCGGTCTGCCGGTTACACGCCAGTCCGGCAGCTGCAACAGGCCGCCCTCTCCAAGACCCCGAATTTCGGCCGTTTCCACCTTGGGCCCAGAGAAAACCCACCGTCCGTCCCAGCGTTCGCCGAGCGGGGCAGAAAGCCCTTCAATGGCCCCGAATTCCCTGCAAATCCAAGCTTTATTACCCTGCGGCACCACAAGGCAGCCCCCAATCGAGCCCGCTTGCCCACTCCGAACGGCCTTTAACGCCTGCGCAACCGTTGTTCGGCGCGGCGGATACCCTGCCCCAGAAATCCACAGGACGGCCCCTACCAAAATGCGCCGCTGAATTTCATCAGGCAGAGCGCCAAATCCTGCGCGATCCAGCACCACATCACCGTCGTTCACAGATGCGATTTTTCGCGCGGATTCCTGCGCATATACAGCTAAGGCCTCACGCGCTTGTGCAAGGTTTTCTGCAACCCTCGTCAAGACTTCCGGCGTAATTCCCGCAGGTTCAAGATCCTGCAAGGCTTTTCGCGCCTTTATCCGGTCAAACCGCATGTCCTGATTCGAAGGGTCTTCGATCCAACCAACATCGATCTCGGTCAGGTAATTGCGCAACCTTTGGCGGGTCACATCCAATAGCGGACGGAGCAACTGAACCCCACCCTGAGAGCGCGTGGCCGACATAGCCGACAGCCCTGTTACACCCGCGGCGCGCGCCAAGCGCATCAAAACGGTTTCAGCCTGATCGTCTGCGGTATGTCCCAAAGCAATGGCGGCTACGTCCTGATCACGCGCCCACTTTGTCAGCAAAGAATACCGGGCCTGACGGGCCTGATCCTGCAAGTTGCCTGTCTGGTCCCAATCTTGCCAACGCAGTGTATCGTGCGAGATCCCCAATCTCTGAGCTTGTCTCGCAACCGTCTGCGCCTCATCTGCTGATGCGGCGCGTAATCCGTGATCAACTGTAGCGACCCGCAGTTCGATCCCGTCCGCTTGCGCAATCTCGTTCAAAAGATGCATCAGCGCGACGGAATCACCCCCCCCCGAAACGGCGATGCCAAGACGGCGCGGCAGGACCTTGGGAAGTCGCGCGCGAAGGTCAGATCTTAAGCTGTCGGCGTGGCTGGTCAAGAACACCCCAGCGACGACATCTCCTGCGTGGCGCTTGATGCGGTTGCCGAGGATGGGAAGCGCACACCAACTTCGCTGAGCGTGATGCAGGCCTGATCGGTTTGCCCCAGACGCCCCAGAGCGGCGCCAAGTTCAAACAAAGCCTCGGGCGCAAACGTCCCTTCGGAATCGCCCGTAAAGCTGGCAAGAAAGGCCCGTGCCGCCTCGCGCGTGTCGCCCATCCCTTCCAGCGCCTGACCGCGTTTCAGGTTTGCTTCAGGCGCCAATGGGCTGCCGGGGTATGACGTGTCAAACTGCGAAAACAAGGTGGCCGCGGCTTGAAAATCACCATCCGCCAGCGCCTGAGATGCCGCGTCGAAATCGGCTCGCTCACCAACGGCCAGTTCAACTTGATCACTTGGGTTTGGATCAGTCGGTTGTACCGACGGCAGGTTTTCTGTTCCGCTATCTCCGCCTAGCGTTGGGGTTTCCTCGGTCGAAATATCGCAATTCGGCTCCAACTCACAAAGCCGAAACTCCATATCTCCGATCCGATTTGTGCCATCTGTGACAACATTCTGCACACGTTGGTTCAATTGTTCTGTCTGACGCGTCAGGCGCTGAAGCTCGGCCTCGATTGCGTCGACCCGTTCAAGGACCGAACTGCCGGAGAGGTTCGGCGCTGGCGACCCGGTCGTTGAAAACTCGCGCTTGAGGCGTTGAATTTCGACGTGTAACACCGTCAGTTCCTGCCGGATATCCGCCAGCGTCTGTTGATCTTGCGCTTGTGCTACGCCGACTGTCGCCATGACTGCGGCCAAGACCCATCCTGCAACTCGCATTGTCTTACCCCAATGTTGAACCGGTCAGCACCGTCACCGCGCGACGGTTCTTGGAATAGCATTCCTCGGTGCTGCATATCTCGATCGGGCGTTCCTTGCCATAGCTGACGGTTTGCAAACGGTTGCCCGCAACCCCGCGTGAGATCAGGAATTCCCGCGCTGCGTTTGCCCGACGTGCGCCCAGAGCAAGGTTGTATTCACGGGTGCCTTGTTCGTCCGCGTGACCTTCGATTTTGGCTACATAATCCGGGTTCGCCAAAAGCCATTCGGCCTGCCCCTGCAAGGTGGTTTTGGCCTGCGGCGTCAATGTCGACTGATCTACCGAGAACAGGACACGGTCGCCGACCGTCTGCTGGAAATACGCGGGCGAGCGCGGATCACTGGGTGAGCCCGGCACAATCGCACCGCTGCCACCAGCGCCACCACCCAGTGCCGAAGGATCATTGTTTGAACAGGCGGCGATCACACTCAGCGCGCCCAATGCCAGGATTTTGCCCAATACGTTCATTTCAAGTGCCTCGTGTTTTGATTATTGCCGCCTGTTTACCACAGCGACGGATTGTTGTGAACTTTGCCGCGCCCAAGCGGCGATCAATTTTGCAGTGGCCCCCAGGACGGATCGCTGCCGCCATCCGGCGTCCGTACTGGCCGCAGATTGCGGCCCGAGATATCCACCGAGTACAACGTGGCGCGGCCGCTGGCACCCTGCGTCTCGCGGGTGAACATAATCACCCGACCATTGGGGGACCATGTTGGGCCTTCATCCAGGAAAGAGGATGTCAGCAACCGTTCTTCATCCCCATTTGTCCGCATGACACCGATATGGAACCGGCCTTTGTTCTGCTTGGTAAAGGCAATTAGATCCCCACGCGGCGACCATACGGGGGTGCCATAGCGCCCCTGCCCAAAGCTGATGCGCGTCGCCTCGCCGCCATTGGCTGGCATGACATAAAGCTGTGGTGTCCCCGAACGGTCGCTTTCGAACACGATCTGACTGCCATCCGGTGAATAGCTTGGCGCGGTCTCGATCGCTGGCGTATTGGTGAGCCGCGCACTTTGACCCGAGGCCAGATCCATCCTCCAAAGATCCGTATTTCCGCCCTGGATCAGCGAATACACAATTGATCTCCCATCAGGTGAGAACCGGGGCGAAAAGCTCATGGTGCCGTCTTGGGTTCTCAGTTCTTGGCGCTGCACGCTGCCTACATCCAGAACATAGATGCGCGGGCTGCCGCTTTCGTAGCTGGTGTATAGCAGCCGGTCGCCAGAGGGCGAAAACCGCGGCGCAAGCACAATCGCAGCGCTGTCCGTCAGATATTGCACATTTGCGCCGTCGTAATCCATGATCGCCAAACGCTTGAGCCGTTGGTTCTTAGGCCCGCTTTCCGAGACAAACGCGACACGGCTGTCAAAGTAACCGCCTTCACCTGTGATCCGGCTGTAGACCTGATCGGCTACCTTGTGCGCCATGCGCCGCCAGCCATCGGTTGTTCCGGCCAGTTGCAGACCATCCCCTAGTTCCTGACCCGAGAACACATCCCAAACCCGAAACCGAACAGTCAGGCGCTCACCCGAAACGTTGACCGCACCTGTAACAAGAGCCTGAGCATTGATCGCCTTCCAGTCCGCAAACTGAACCGGAGCGTCAAAGCTGCTGACCCGGCTGATGAACGCATCCGAGGATATTTCCCGGAACAGCCCTGTTCCCGTCAAATCCGCGGCAACGACCCGAGAGATATCCGTGGCGTATTGCGCGGCAGATGCACCATCAGGCACGAAGTTCGGAACGGCAAAGGGCATGGGTTCGATGATCCCTTCGTCGATTTCCAGACGAAGGGGGCCACTCTGAGCGTGTACCGGTGCCGACAAAAGCGTCAGGCCAAGAACGAGGCTTGTCAGAAGTTTCATCATTTGATCCGCATCCTCTCGGGATTGAATGTAATCTCAATATCCTGCCACTGGTCGTATTTGTCAGCAGGCAGATCGTAGCCTTTCGACCCGCAGCGTAAAACCGCGCGTCGCGCGGCCTCGTAAGCTTGGCCCTCAGCAGCGGACGACCCACCAGAACTGTCCAGCTTGCGCACACTGTTGCCCACAACTGTGCCGTCTCGGTTCAGCGAAAAACCAACCACGACCACCACGTTCAGGGCATCCGTCGAAAGTGACCCGACATTCCAACAGCGCGAAACAGCTACGCGCATCGCATCCTTTTCGCCGCTGGTCAGCGGTGGGCCCGAAGGTTCTGTGCCCCCCTCCAGCGCTTCGGCCAACGCATCATTGATCGCCGCTTCGTCATTCTGCGAAGGCGTTTCCGGCGCTGGCTCAGGTGCTTCTGCTACAACCGGCTCGGCCGGAGGTGTCGGTCTGTTGGGCCGTACCCGCGGACGCGGCGACGTTCGAGGCGATTGTTCTTCGGTTTCTTCGGCCTCGGTCACAATTTCGGGCGCGGCTTCTTCCGGTGCTGTCTGATCCTGCTGTTCCTGCTGCGTTTCCGCGCCCTCATCAAGGGAAACAGGCGGTGTTTCAACGTCATCCGGTTTCGCTTCGGAGGGCGGTGGCGCAATGGCTTCTGGTGCAACCCGGTCCGCCGGGCGCGGCTGTGCCTCGGGCCCCGGAGGGACAGGAAGTGCGGCGGTTTCGGTTTCAGGTTCGATCAGAACCGGCAGTTCTTCAATCACTTCGGGCTCAGGAGGTGCTTCGACCGTTTCCGGTTCCGCCTCCGGCTCAGGTTCGGTCGGCGTTACCGGTTCGGGGCGCGGTTGTTGCTCCTGAACAGGTTCCGGCGCGTTGGCCTCGGGCTCTGGCTCTTCGGGCTGTTGCAAAGTGCTGGGCGGGGTCGGCACCTCGGGCGCGTTGCGCTGTGCAGTCAAGGCCGCAAATTGTTCCGCGCTAATCACAGACACATCCTGTACGGCCATAGGCAGCGGTTCGGACTTGAAGGTCCCGCCGAACAGCGCCCATCCAATCAAACTCACATGAGCAATCGCTGAAATCTTGGTGCCGGTGTCCACCGTGCGACCTCACTCTCCACCATCATCCAGCGTCGGGCCACCGGTATCGGTCACAAGGCCCACATTGGAAAACCCACCCGCATTCAACGCGCCCATGACCTGCATGACCTGCGAATAGGGTATTGCACCATCAGCCCGCAGGAACACGCGGTCGCTGCTGCGTTCTGCTGCAATCGCACGCAGTTTGCCAATCAACTCTTCGCGCAAAACGTCTGTGGTCTGGATCTGTACCAAGCCTTCCGCAGTCAAGGTCACTGTCAGCGGTTCTTCATTATCCCCGGGCAGCGCACTGGCCGCAGTCTTGGGCAAGTCGACGGGTACACCAACGGTTAACAAAGGTGCGGCAACCATGAAGATGATCAACAACACCAGCATGACATCGACAAAGGGGGTTACGTTGATCTCAGCCATCGGCTGCGCACGACCCCGACGCCGCCCGCGTCTGCGGCCATTGCCACCCGACGGTTGCTGTACCGCGGCCCCCATGTCAGCTGTCCAACTGACGCGACAGGATGGTGGCGAACTCGTCGGCGAACGCCTCATAGCCACCAACGATGCGATCACTGTCTGCGCTGAGTTTGTTGTAGAATATCACCGCCGGAATCGCGGCCAGCAGCCCCAAACCGGTGGCCAGCAAAGCTTCGGCAATGCCGGGTGCAACAACTGCTAGGTTGGTATTCTGCTGCTCGGCGATTTCGATGAAGGCGTTCATGATACCCCAAACGGTTCCGAACAGGCCGATAAACGGTGCGGTTGACCCCACGGTCGCCAGGATCGGCAGACCTTTCTGCAGTGTTTCCGCCTCTTTTGCGATGGCAACATCCATTGACCGATCAATCCGCGCCGTGGCACCTGCGATCAACCCGCCATCGTTTCGGTGCGACCTGCGCCATTCGATCATGCCTGACGCAAAAATCTTCTCGGAACTGCCATCGGGCCTTGATCCGATCTGTTCGAACAGCTCGTCCAGCGGATTCCCGGACCAGAAGGATTCATCGAATATCTGCGCCTCACGACGTGCAGATCGATAGTTGATGAGTTTCTGTATGATGATCGCCCAAGACCAGCCCGACGCGACGACCAGCATCAGCATCACCAGTTTGACGATGAAAGTCGCGCGGGCAAACAGCCCCCACATGGAGAAGTCGATCTCCTGCGCCAGCGCCAGCGTTTCAGCTTCCATGAACCTGCTCTTTTTTGCCTGACGGCCGTTTGTTTGGCCTTATTTTGCCAGACGCTAACGCAGTTGGCCCCGAAAAGCCAACAGAACCACCCCGGTCCCGCAATTTGTTACATCAATGCGCGAATCTCTGCCGGAAGGCGGATCGGTTTACCGGCGCGGTTGATGCAAACGGCCGTGACTGTGGCACGAAAAATCTCGGTTTCTCCGCGCCGAACACTCTGTGACATGGTCAGACGCACACCCGACAGCGAGACAACATCCGTCTCAACCACCAACTCGTCCTCGAACTTCGCTGGCGCGAGGTAATCCGCCTCGACCCGGCGCACGACCCAGACGACCCCTTCCTCGCGCATCGCGTTCTGGTCATTGCCCAGCTTGCGTACCCAGTCCGAGCGGGCACGTTCGATGTAACGCAGGTAGTTCGCATGGTAAACGACCCCGCCCATGTCTGTATCTTCATAATATACCCGGACAGGATAGGTATGTGTCATTGCTGTTGCTCCAGCCGGGCAAACAGCCTGAGCGCATGGGACTTGTCCCGCGCTGCCCCCGGCAAAACCGGATCATAAGCGGCACGGATCACCCCGGCAATATCGGGACGCAAGATCGTTGCATCGCCCGCAACCGCCAAGGGTGATGCGTCGCGAAAGGCAGTGTCCGACCACAGCAGGGCTGTCTGGACCACTTGGCTCAGCGCAAGAGTCTCAGCCGGAACGTCTGACAATTCGGCATCCATGCGTAGAAACACAAATGCCGCGCGGATCGCGCCGTCCTCTTCGAACCGGAAGATGCGATACTGATTGGCGTCCGCCGCGACCAAACGTTCAACCAGCGGTCCGAGATCCGGGATTAGACGATCCAGATCCGGCACGTCGGTCAATTCCCGCCAGTCCCGAAAAAAGAAGACCATGCAATTTGCGCCCAGCTCGGGGTCCGTCTCGGCCATTTTGTGGCCTGCCAAAGCTACGACTGCCTCGAAAGCACCTTTCACCGTGGCCAACGTTTTATCTTCGACGCCAAAAACAATCGGCACGATGGGGCGACCCCACCGCGCGAACAGAAACTCACCGCTTTCGCGTGTAAAAAGCGCTTCGATCTCGTCAGGTGTCACACCCAATCCTTCATCTTTTCAAAATACTCTCGCCGAAGGCATAAAATCTCTAAGATGCGGCTTCAACCAAACAAATCGTTTTGGCCTTTGGGTGCAGCCATACCAAGATGCGTCCAAGCTTTTTGCGCCAGCATCCGGCCGCGAGGCGTACGCTGGATCAGGCCCTGCTGCAACAGGAAGGGTTCAATCACATCTTCCAACGAGTCCCGGCTTTCGGACAGCGCCGCAGACAGCGTCTCAATCCCCACGGGACCACCCGCGTAGTTTTCGGCGATCAGCTTCAGATATCGACGATCCGCTCCATCCAGACCCAAGTTATCGACACCCAATCGCGTCAGGGCACCATCCGCCAGATCCCGCGTGATCCGCCCATCTCCTTCGACGATGGCAAAATCAACAACCCGCCGAAGCAGCCTGCCAGCGATCCGTGGCGTGCCGCGCGACCGTCGCGCAATTTCCCACGCACCATCATCATCCGCTGGCGCGCCCAACTTGCGCGCATTTCGCGTGACAATCTCGTGCAACTCATCAATCTCATAGAATTGCAACCGTGTCGGAATACCAAATCGATCGCGTAATGGTGTGGTCAACAGACCCATCCGTGTGGTCGCACCAACCAGCGTGAAAGGCTGCAATTCGATCCGCACCGTCCGCGCAGCCGGACCTTCGCCAATTACCAGATCCAGCTCGAAATCCTCCATCGCAGGATAGAGCACCTCTTCGACCGCCGGGTTCAGGCGGTGGATTTCGTCGATGAACAGCACATCGCGGGCTTCAAGATTGGTCAGAATCGCCGCCAGATCGCCGGCCTTGGCCAGCACCGGCCCCGAAGTCATGCGGAAATTCACGCCCAGCTCGCGCGCTATGATCTGCGCCAACGTCGTCTTGCCCAGCCCTGGAGGGCCGTGAAACAGCGTGTGATCCATCGCCTCACCGCGTTGACGGGCGGATTGGATGAAAATGCGCAGGTTGGCACGGGCTTCGGCCTGACCGATGAAATCATCCAATGTCTGCGGTCGCAAGGCGCGGTCATTGTCTTCCGGCAACGGCTCTGGGCGCAGGGTGGGATCGACGTCTACCATTCACTCAGCCTTTCGGAGCCAGCAGCTTCAATGCGGCACGGATCAGATCTGTTTCTTCAGCGTCAGGCAGACTCGCCGCAGCTTCGGCCACCGCCGTCGCAGCATCGGACGGGCTATAGCCTAGATTGGCCAGCGCAGACAAAGCGCCAGCTGACGCGGCAGCTGCTCCGGTAGGTGGTTTTAGCGTTCGTTTTGCGACTGGCGTAGGGCCAGTCGGCTCGATTACATCCAACGCGGGGCCGTCCATCGCCTCGGTCACCGTACCGCCCATCGCCATAACGCCCGGGGCTTTGTCCTTCAGGTCCAGGACGATGCGCTGCGCTGTTTTGGGCCCAACGCCCTTGGCGGCCTTGACCGTAGCCCAGTCACCCAACGCGATTGCGCGGCTGACACCATCTGGTCCCAAAGCGCTCAGGATCCCAAGCGACACTT
The DNA here is from genome assembly GCF_947504215.1 of uncultured Ruegeria sp. Classification (GTDB taxonomy): domain Bacteria; phylum Pseudomonadota; class Alphaproteobacteria; order Rhodobacterales; family Rhodobacteraceae; genus Ruegeria. The sequence goes on from NZ_CANNGO010000010.1 coordinate 11,801, forward strand.
TGGCCCCAACCCCCTGAACCGAACACAACAGCCGGTGCCATTCTTTTTCGACCAGTGACAGGAACCCATAAAGCTGCATCAGGTCTTCGCGCACGACCATGTCGGTGTAGATCGAGATCGCCTCACCCACGCCTGGCAAGGCGGCCATGGTCCTGTCGGAACAATAGACCAGATAGCCAACACCCCGGACATCAATTAGCACATGATCCGCCGCGCGATAATCCAATCGTCCCGTCAGCTTGCCGATCATGCCCGTACCTCTTTCAACCGTGCCTGTGGAGAAGTGCCATAGTAGGAATGACAGATTGCGATCGCCAGCGCGTCCGCAGCATCGGCCCCTTTGGGCTGGCAGCCTGGTAGTTGCAGCTTGACCATGTGCAAAACCTGTTCTTTCTCGGCATGGCCGACACCCACCACAGTCTTCTTGACCCGGTTCGGAGCATACTCCCCCACTTGCAACCCAGCCTTTGCCAGCGTCAGCAACGCCACGCCCCGTGCCTGACCCAGTTTGAGCGTCCCCGCCCCATCCTTGTTCACAAAAGTCTGTTCGATAGCGGCCTGATCTGGTTGATGTTCTGCAATCACTTCGACGATCTGATTGTGCAGAGACAAAAGTCGTTCACCAAGATCGTCCCCATCGGATTTGCATAAACCATTCGCAACATGGCTCAGGCGGCTGCCATTCGATTCGATGACGCCCCATCCCAGGGTTCTCAACCCCGGATCAATGCCTAGAATTCGCATAGTTTGTCTCGGCCTGCTCGGGTTATGTGATCTTTTTTCAACGCCTAGCACGAAGCGTGAACATTTTCCAAGCGAATTGACCTGAAGCCGGAAAACGACATGTATGTCGTAGCCGTGCCGCCAAGGGCAGTTTGCGACCTCAGAAAGCCTGAATTCGACACGTTCATGAACGCAAATTCACTAATTATTTAAGGGTATTACACCTGTGTGAAGTATTGCAGAAAATGCATAGGACACATGCAAAAACTGAACTTGCGCACAGCGAATCTCAGCACTACATGCCGCTCAGATCGCAAGATTGCAAAGTTAACACAAACCAGAAGGAAACAGGATATGGCTGCACTAGACACAACCCGCTTCGCAACCACTGGCTCATTCGGCCTCGTCGGCCGTATCGGCGCATTTTTCGCAACAGCTGTGAATGCTGCTGTCGAATGGAATGACGCCCGCGTAACGCGGAACGCGCTGACTGGTCTGACCGACCGCGAACTGGAAGATATCGGCCTGTGCCGTGGCGACATCGACGCCATTGCTGAGGGTCGCCGGTAAACACCGACCAATCACTCACACACCCCACATCCTCCCTGTGGGGCAAAGAAAACACCGCGCGCCGGACAGCACGCGGTGTTTTTTTACGTCAGAAGAAGCTTAGTAGAGGATTTTGTTCAGCTGAACTGCCATTGCTTCGGACAACGGGTCAATCTGCATGACCCAAGCACCGGCCTGTTCGACCGATGTGCCCTCATTCAGGCTGTCGATCCGGTACTGATACCCGGACGGCCCGAGACTGGACAATAAGAACGCTTTGAATGCAAAGAACGCCAAAAGGCTTAGCAACATCACTTTTGCCGGCACCGCAGAGCGCACACGCTGCGGCTTCATCACCACCAAGCCATCCTTGCGCATGGATGCGCGATAGCCGCGGCTCATCTTTTGGTGTTTTTTGCTCAGGCGATGAACGCGCTGATCAAACTCAAGTTGTTTTCCCGTCATGGCAGCCTCCACAAACCGCCCCCCTCAAATCCATTAAGAAACGGTAAATAGAGATTACGTCAAAATCTGGGCAAGAATCCACAAAGCTCCTGCAAATGGCCTAAATTGCGCCCTGTTTGGTTAAGATTAGCGTTGTCCATTCACCAATCTCGCTGCGATTACTGAGATTAAATCCGTTTTGTAGATAAACCGCGACCACATCATCGGCCTGTTCGTTGAGGATTCCCGACAAGATGGCATGCCCTCCGTCATGCAGATTCGCTCCAATTTCAGGAGACAGCGCCACCAACGGGCCCTTCAGGATATTGGCAAAGATCAGATCATAGGGCGCCAAAGCTTTTAGGTCCGGGTGATCAAAACCGGCCGCTTCCACACAGCGAACGGCACCGGACATACCGTTTGCCTTCAGGTTGGCCTCGGCCACATCTACGGCGACCTGATCGATATCACTGGCCAAAATATCACCATTCCAGACACGCGCCGCGGCCATTGCCAAAACGGCGGTGCCGCACCCGATATCGGCCACCTTGGTCGCGCTAAAACCCTGATCCAGCAGATGATCCAACGCGTTCAAACACCCGAGTGTGGTGCCATGATGCCCCGTCCCAAAGGCCATTGCCGCCTCGATCAACAAGGGGATGCGATTCTTCGGCAGTTTGTCGGCGTCATGGCTGCCGTAGACAAAAAAGCGTCCAGCCTCGACCGGCGCCAGTTCACGGCGCACATGCGCGACCCAGTCTGTTTCGGGCAACTCGGAGACAACAAAGGGCCTTGCACCAAACGCCGCGGTCAACACGGCCAGAGCGGTTTCGTCTGGCGCTTCGGTGAAGTACCCGCCAACTTCCCATAGGCCCGACCCGTCTTCTACCTCAAAGACACCAACACCAGTGGGTTCGGGATCCAGACGCTCCATCGCTTCGCCCAGATTTTCGGCTGCGGCTTTGCCGGTCAGGGTTGTCAGCGCGGTGAATGTGGGCATGAAAGCCTCCTGTTCAAGTCGCTCCAGCGCCTATGGCGACGGATCGCCAAGGTCAAGCTCTGCACGCTATTCCGCCGGGGCGGGAGCGTATTTGGACAGAATTGTTTCGTTGCCCGGTTCCGGGTGGCGTGGGATTAACAGAGACAGCCCCAGGGAAATCATCGCCATAGCGGCCGCCAGCGCAAATACAGCACCAGGCGACACCACCCATAACAGGCCCAGAAGCGCGGGCAGAAACACAGCCGCGATGTGGTTGATAGTAAAGGCCACGGCTGCGGTCGGCGCGATATCGGCAGGATCAGCAATTTTCTGGAAGTAGGTTTTAAGCGCCAACGCCAACGCAAACAGCACGTGATCGATCACATATAGGATTGCTGCCAGCAAAACGCCCCACCCGAACCAGTAGATCCCACCGTATGCCGCGAAGACGATGGCAAGCCCGGCATATTCGAAGATCAGTGTACGGCGCTCGCCAAACATGGACACTGCCTTACCCAACAAGGGTGCGGCAGCAATGTTGATCACCAGATTGATCAGATAGAGGCTGGTCAGCTCATGCACCTCAAAGCCGAATTTCTCGACCATCATGAAACCCGCGAAGACAACAAAAATTTGGCGCCGTGCTCCGGCCATGAACTGCAACGCATAATACAACCAGTACCGTCGGCGCAGCACCACCTTTTTCGTCTGCGGTGTGGGCGCATCGAATTGCGGATAGGCGATCAGACAGAGCAGGGCCAGCACGGCGGTAAAACCGCCCGCGGCCATGAAGACCGTATTGTAAGATAAATCGAACCGGTCCCAGGTCAGCACGATCAGGCCATAGACCACCAAAGTCGACGCGGATCCCATGGCCACAAGCCATCCCAGCACCTGAGGTGCCCGGTCTTTACGGAGCCATTGCAATTGCAGGGACTGGTTCACTGTCTCGTAGTAGTGAAAGCCGACTGAGCTGAAAAACGTAACAAACAAAAGGCCGCCAAGACTTGGAAACCAAGCCGTAATTGCCGTTGCGACGCCCAGCAGCATCAGGGATATCATCGCGAGCACCTGCTCGCGGACAATCAGAATCACAGCTATGACGCCGACGGCCAGAAACCCCGGAATCTCTCGCACCGTGTGCAGCAAACCAATGTCTGCCCCATCGAAATTTGCCACTTCGATGACGAAGTTGTTCAACAACGCGCTCCACGCATTGAACGCGATCGGCATGGTCAGTGCCATCACGAACAAAAGCGTTACGGGGCGTCGCCAATATGGCAGGCTTTGCGCCTTGGAAAGTGGCATTGGTTTCAGCATGAGAGTCCTCTACGCCCAAATCGCCGTATTGGCGAGCGGAAAGCTGAGCGCGCACAACGGCTCTGCACTGGTGCAGAGGTCAGTAGAAATTCTGTGGATCAATATCGACCGTCAGTCGAATATCCCCTTTCAAGCGGAGCGGAGCGATCCACTTTGCAATCGCATCCTGAATGGGTGCGCCTTTCGGCGCTTTGACCAGCAAGCGCACGCGATGGCGCCCGCGGATACGGGCGATCGGGGCTGGGGCCGGGCCAAAGACCTGCGCGCCGATATCACGAAGCGGCGCATCGTTGCGGGCCATCGCATTGCCGATATCAAACACCGGTCCGACCTCTGGCCCTGACAGCACTATTCCGGCCATTCGGCCGTAAGGCGGCACGCCTGCTGCCTGACGACCAGCAGCTTCGGCGGCCCAGAACCCTTCCTCATCCCCTGATAGGATCGCGCGGATCACGGGATGTTCGGGCTGGAAGGTTTGCAACAGCGCCAGTCCCGGCTTGTCCGCTCGTCCGGCACGCCCCGACACTTGCCTCATCAACTGAAATGTCCGCTCTGCTGCGCGCAAATCGGCCCCATGCAGGCTGAGATCAGCGTCAATCACACCAACAAGGGTCAGTTTCGGAAAATTATGCCCCTTGGCCACCAACTGAGTACCGATGATGATATCTGCGTCGCCCTGGGCAATCTCTTCGATCTTGGCCTTCAGTGCCCGTGCCGATCCAAACAGATCGGAACTGAGCATTGCAACCTTGGCGTCTGGGAACGTTGCTTCGGCTTCTTCGGCCAACCGCTCAATCCCCGGTCCGACCGGCGCCATCTTCCCTTCCACACCACAGGACGGGCAGGCCTCAGGCATTGGCTTGGTCTCGCCGCATTGGTGGCACATCAGGCGTTTCAGAAACCGATGCTCGACCATTCGGGCGTCGCAGTGATCGCACGCGATCTGTTCGCCACAAGCTCGGCACAAGGTCACGGGGGCGTAGCCACGGCGGTTGATGAACAGCAGGGACTGCTCAGATCTCTCGATCCGCTGCAGCACCGCCTGTCGCAGAGAAGGTGAGATCCACGTCCCCGGCTGCATCTGTTCGGCGCGCATGTCGATGGGCTTCATCTTTGGCAGAACCGCAGCGCCAAAGCGCGAGGTCAGATCCAGCCGATCGTATTTGTCCGCCGCGGCATTGGCCCAGCTTTCCAAAGAGGGCGTGGCACTGGCAAGGATCACTCGCGCACCACATATGGCCGCGCGCAATACCGCCATGTCACGAGCGCTGTAATGAACACCGTCCTCTTGTTTGTACGACGTGTCATGTTCCTCATCGACCACAACAAGCCCGAGGTTGCGAAACGGCAAGAAAAGGGCCGACCGGGCGCCGATCACCATCTGCGCATCGCCCTGCCCGACCATACGCCAGACCCTTCGACGTTCGGTCATCGTTGCACCCGAATGCCATTCCGCCGGTCGCGCGCCAAACCGGGCTTCTACACGGGTCAGAAATTCGGCGGTTAGGGCAATCTCGGGCAACAGAACCAATGCCTGACGTCCCATCCGCAGTGTCTCGGCCACAGCTTCCAGATACACCTCAGTTTTGCCGGATCCGGTGACGCCCTTCAGCAAGGTGGTGCCATAGTCTCGGGTGCGCAAACCGGTCTGCAGGGTCGCTACTGCGCGGGCCTGATCTTCCGACAGCTCTTTGCCCGGCAATTCCGGGTCGAGATGCGGATATGGCAAATCCCGCGGGCTGTCCTCTTCCCGTACTGCCCCCAGCTTGACCAGCCCTTTGACAACCGACGACGTCACACCCGCTTGCTCAGCCAGTTCTTTGAGCGTAAATGCCAGCCCGCCATAGTCGCGCAACACCTCCAGTACACGGGTTCGCGCGTCAGTCATCCGATCGGGTTCACCACTTCCCAGCCGGTAAATCTTGCGCATCGACGGCGGATCACCCAACCCCGGGGCACGCGTCGCCAGTCGTAACATCGCGGGCATCGGCGTAAGGGTGTAGTCAGCAACCTTACCAAGAAACAGGCGCATTTCTTCGCGCATCGGCGCGACCTCAAGCACGCGGATTATCGACCGGGCTTTGCTAAGATCAAAGCCACCGCGCCCCGGGCCCCAAACCACGCCAAGAACCTTGCGCGGTCCAAGCGGCACTTCGACGAACGCACCCTGAAAGCACCCGCCCTCGGGTGCTTTGTAATCCAGCGTTCGGTCCAGTGGCTGCGTTGTCAGCACCGAAACCAGCTCTCCTTGGTCGAAAAATCCGTTAGCGCTCACGGCATATCCTTCGCAGGGGGTTCCAGCATGGGTCTCTTTGAGGTAAAGCCATCCGCGACCAAGGCCAACCCATCAAAGGACTGCCCGCATGAAATTCTTCGTAGACACCGCCGAGATAGATGCAATCGCTGAACTGAACGATCTGGGCATGGTGGACGGCGTGACCACCAACCCCTCGCTGATCCTGAAATCGGGTCGTGACATTCTGGAAGTGACCAAGGAAATCTGCGATCTGGTAGAAGGCCCAGTTTCGGCCGAGGTTGTCGCAACTGAAGCAGACGCCATGATCGCCGAAGGCCGCAAGCTGGCCAAGATCGCGCCGAATATCGCTGTGAAAGTTCCGTTGACCTGGGCGGGCCTGAAAACCTGCAAGGCACTGACCGACGAAGGTCAGATGGTCAATGTGACGCTCTGTTTCTCTGCCAATCAGGCGCTGCTGGCGGCCAAGGCTGGCGCAACCTTCATCTCTCCTTTCATCGGGCGTTTGGACGATATCAACGTGGATGGCATGGATCTGATTGCTGATATCCGCCAGATCTATGACAATTTCGGGTTCGAAACCGAAATCCTGGCCGCATCAATCCGTACAGTGAACCACGTGACCGACAGCGCGCGCATCGGTGCCGACGTGATCACCGCACCGCCCGCCGTAATCAAAAAACTGGCCGATCATCCGCTGACCGACAAAGGGCTTGAAACCTTTCTGGCAGATTGGGCCAAAACCGGTCAGAAAATCCTCTGATCCAAAGCACTGACGCGCGGCGCCGTCAGGCGACGCGCCCGGCCCAACTGTCACGGTCTGATCTTTGATCAGGACGTGACAGGCGGGAGCTTCCCTAAAAACACAGTGCGTGACGAAATACATCGTCGCGCTCTTTTTTTGCCAAGCAATTCTGTCAACCCGTGTTATAAGCCGCACAACAAAAAAAGACCGGACAGGACATGAGCAGCAATCCCAAACTCGAGGATAACCTCCGCGCGGCGATTCTGGCTGAGCCAGATGTGGTGTTGGATGACAAGGATCTGATGCAGGCGCTGGTCGCCGCAAACGAGCGCGCTCGCGGAGACAATGTCATCGACCTGCGCGGGATTGCTATGCAACGGCTCGAGACACGGCTGGACCGTCTGGAAGACACGCACCGTTCGGTCATCGCCGCCGCTTATGAAAACCTGGCGGGCACCAACCAGATACACCGCGCGATCCTGCGCCTGCTTGAACCGGTGGAGTTCGAGGATTTCCTGCGTGCCCTCGGCAACGATGTGGCCGAGATTCTGCGGGTGGATCACATTACGGTGGTGCTGGAAACAACAGTCGTACAAAACGATCCGGCCATCGACAGGTTGGGCGGTGTTCTGACTGTGACCGAGCCTGGTTTTGTCGACAGATACCTCAGTTTTGATCGCGGCGGACCAGCCCGAGACGTCATCATGCGCGAAATTCACCAAGCTAATCCAATGGTTTACGGCACGCAATCCGGACGGTTGCAGTCCGAGGCCTGCCTGAAACTGAACCTTGGCGAAGGCCGCTTGCCAGGCATGATCGCAATGGGCGCAAAAGACCCGCGTCATTTCACGCCTCAGCTGGGCACCGATCTTCTGACCTTCTTTGCTGGCGTATTCGAACGCTCGATGCGCCACTGGCTGTCGTGAGCCTGATCTCCCCGGCCTGCCGCGATGCGCTGCAGCATTGGCTTGACGGCTTGGGGGCACTGGCAGGACGATCTGAAAGCACGCAGACCGCATATCGTGGCGATGTCACCGACTTTCTGTCTTTCATGACCCTGCATCATAGCACCCGTCAGGGATTGGCGGCTTTGGAGCGTATCACGATCTCGGACATGCGCGCCTGGATGGCGGATCAACGTGGTTCCGGCGTCGGTGCTCGGTCTCTGGCGCGCAAGCTTTCGGCCGTCAAAAGCTTCTATCGCTGGTTGGCAGAGCGTGAGGGGTTTGAACCGACCGCCGTTTTGTCGACCCGAGCGCCGAAATTTACCAAGAAGCTGCCGCGTCCTTTGGCCGAAGACGCGGCACGCGCCATGATCGATACAGTTGAATTGCAATCGACATCAGATTGGGTGGCTGCCCGGGACGCCGCGGTTGTGACCCTGCTTTACGGCTGCGGGCTACGCATCTCCGAGGCACTCTCGCTGACAGGCGCGGACGTACCCTTGCCCGCGACGCTGCGCATTGTGGGTAAAGGCGACAAAGAGCGGATCGTTCCGGTCATTCCCGCCGCCCGCGACGCCGTGGATCGCTACCTCGAACTGTGCCCGCACCCGCAGTCGCCCAAGGCGGCCTTGTTTCGCGGCGTTCGCGGTGGGCCGTTGAACCCTCGCGCCATTCAGGGCGTGATGGAGAAGGCACGGATGCAACTTGGCTTGCCGTCAACTGCGACACCTCATGCCATGCGACACAGCTTTGCCACCCATCTCTTGTCTGCCGGGGGCGATTTGCGGGCCATTCAGGAATTGCTGGGCCATGCATCTTTGTCCACGACTCAGACATACACCGCCGTCGACACCGCGCGCTTGATGGAAGTCTACAACAACGCCCATCCGAAGGCCCGAAACATCTAACCCAAGAGGGTATCCACAAATGAGTTTTCAGGGCTTTTTTGCTTTGCATCTATGGCGCGCTTCGTACATGACGTCCTGATGACACTGAGATTCAAAGCGCTATCCGTTCATCTTTTCACTGCCACCGGTGCCGTTTTTGCGATGCTGGCCATGCTGGCCGCCGTCGAAGAAAAATGGAGCCTGATGTATCTTTGGCTGGTGGTGTCCTTCATTGTGGATGGCATCGATGGCCCGTTGGCACGACACTATCATGTCAAAAAAAACGCGCCCGAGTTTGACGGTGTTCTTCTCGATCTGATCATCGACTACCTGACATATGTGTTTATTCCGGCCTTCGCCCTGTTCAAATCCGGGCTTATGGATGGTTGGACAGGCTGGTTCGCGATTATCGTAATCACCTTTGCAAGCGCGATGTATTTTGCTGACACCCGCATGAAAACCAAGGACAATTCCTTTTCCGGGTTTCCGGGCTGTTGGAACATGTTCGTCATCGTGATTTTTGCGCTAGAGCCGAATTTCTGGATCATCCTCGTCCTAGTCACCCTGCTGTCAATTTCCATGTTCCTGCCGCTCAAATTCGTCCACCCGGTGCGCACAGAACGCTGGCGCAACCTAACTTTACCCGTGGCATTTGCCTGGACCTTCTTTGCAGGATGGGCTGCATGGGTCGATTTTCACCCTGAAAGCTGGGCGCATTGGGGACTTGTTGTCACCAGCCTGTATCTGGTTTTTGCGGGCATCGCGCAGATGATAGTTCCACCACGCAACGCCCAAATGCCAGGTGACCTATAGGGGCTACAGGATTTCCTCCACCTCGAATTCGACTCCGTTATGGGTGAAAACATCCCCTTGCTTCAGCCCGACCATCGCCAGATAGATCGGGCTTTGCGTTGAAATCCCCATATATGTTCCACCATCCACATCGAACCGAGTGGTCGAGACGCACACAACAAACCGCCGATTGTTGAACTTGATGACTGCACCCGGCTGCACCGTATCCGTCAGGCTAAAGTCGGTGTTTTCGATCACGTCAATCTTGGCGTGATGCGCGTGAACCGGGGCGTCAAAGGCCGCTGCCAGATCAGCATTTTCACGCGACGCCACTATGTCGTCTTTGTCGTGAACTTCTCGGTCGTCCAGCTGAGCATCCTTCAGATAGGCATCGTAATGTGCCTGCGCCGTTGCCAACTCCTGTGCTTCCAGTGACATCAGCCGGTCGATAACGGCCTTCTTGCGGGCTGCGCGGTCTGTTTCGGTCGTCATGCACTCTGGTCCTTCAAATTCAGCTTCTGATATAAGTTGTGTCCGAGGTTGGGCGATTGCAACTGATTTTCACAGATCAGATCAACAGACCGGCGGCACGTTCGTGGCGCAACAGGGCCACTTTGGTCTCAATACCGCCATCGCCAGAAAAGCCACCAAGACTATTGGCCGCAAGCACACGATGGCATGGAATAATAACCGGAATGGGGTTTGCACCGCAGGCTTGACCAACCGGCTGCGCGGGTTGGCCAAGCTCATTGGCGATGTCACCATAGGTGCGCGTCTCACCCAGCGGAATAGCAAACATGAGATCGCAAACCTGCCGCTGAAACTCAGAACCGGCAACGTGGTAAGGCAGGTCAAATTGATCCAGCTGCCCTGCATCGTAAGCCTTCAACTGCCTCGCCGCTTCCTGCAACAAGGGCGTGGGTTCACCATCCGTCCGCCCATTCCAGACAAGGCGTGTGATGGCGCCGTCAGTGTCTTCCACGCCAAGCCGCCCAAACTGGGTTTCTACTTCGATCATCGCCATGCGTTCAGGTTTTCAGATCGGCAGGCCTGACGCAAGCGGGGAAACTTCCGCCGCTGCAAGTAAGCCTTTTCTCAGGTTCTTTGGGAATTCGCCCTACTCGTGTTAATCTGTTCATATTGATTAAAGAAATTAGGAGGGGGAAGTGGGTCGACATCTGGTCCTGACGGTTCATGGAATCGGTGAACAAAAACCTGGTGAAACCGTGGATCAGGTCGTGGGCGCGGCCACAACCTGGCTTGACGGCAAAGCCAGACCACCAATCACGGTCGAGCGCGAAATGATTGAGCTGGCCGAGAGCACGTTCGACGGATCCGACCGCAACGCCAAACTATTCAAAGTTCACCTTCGAAAGGTGGCGAAACCCAACGTCACAGAAGATGAAGCTCTGTTTGCAGAAGTCTTCTGGGCAGATCGCTCCCCAGCGCCAAAGGGCGCTATCAAAACCGTACTAGATCTTATCTGGGTGGTGCTGGCCCTTGGGTATCTGGCCATGGATAATGTTGAACAAACCCATAGGCGGTCGGACATTGATCCGTCCAATGCGAAGGGGCGTGAAACGCATGCGGCCAGAGTGGTCCATCTGTTCACGTGGATTTTCTTCGGTGCCGTCGCGACATTGAACGCCTACCTGCTGATCGGTGCGGGTGTGGTTCTGGTCGACCTGATCCCCGAGACATATGTGGACAGATCGAACGCTTTGTTCTTGCTGTTACTGCTGCTCTACGGCGGAGGAACCGGGATCGGTTTGCGCAGATCGAACTCTGCGCCAACTTACCTCAGGCGGGTGTTCTGGCGGGGTATGGCCCTGGTCGGAGCACTGCTGGTTGTCGCCCTTTTGAGCGGCCCTCTTGGGGCCAGATTTTGGAGTCTCGAAACAGGATCGGCGCTGGAACAATTTGTGAGCCTTCAGGTGTTTGCCCTGGCAGGATGCTGGGCCACACTGATTGTCTTGACGGCCGTTATGTATCTAACGTCGATGGAAAAGACTGAGATAACCGACCAACTTACTTCTGAACACCGTCGGATATACCCAAGCACCTGTGCGGCTATGCTGGTCTTTTGGATGTTCTTCATATCCGGGCTTTGGCTGACCTTTGACGAAGTGGTTAAAACCGTTCCCGTCCTGTCGGAAAGTCAGCTGAATTCACTGTTCGACACTCACCTTCGTGACGCCATCGAAACCCTCAGCGTTGCGTTTGCCGCCATCGTTGTCCTCGCGTTGGTCGGCGGGTTAGTTTATGCTGGTCGCCACCTTGGCAAACACAACTTGCACCACAAGCCCGAGGTGCTGAGCCGTGCCATCGTGAACAGGTCTGCCCAATGGGTGTTTCTTTTGGCCACCGCCACTTTGTCGATTGTGACGTACAGAGGGCTTAGTATTTTCATCCGAGAAGATGACCCTCTTTGCACGACTGCGTCTGACACAACAGAACTCGTCGAATGCAATATCCTTGGCAATACTCTGAACGATCTGATGGGTCTTCAAGGCATGATTGGCATTGCAGTGCTTGGGTCAACCGCTCTGCTGTACCGGTATTCGGGTTTTGTTGCCGCCGGTTTGGGGGTCGCCCGAGATATCGTGACCTACGCCATCCGCGACAAGTGCCTGTTGAGTGGCGATCTGAAAGCAAGGTACAACAACTACCCAGATCGCACTGCCATCGATGATCGGTTTTACCGTGCGTTGTTCTATGCGTTAGATGTCTTTCCAGCGGATCATATTACGGTGGTTTCGCATTCCCAGGGAACGGTGATCGCCACCCAGATGCTAGCGGACAAACGAGTCCAGCGACGCATTGATGGTCGACCGGTTACACTGATTACGATGGGCTCTCCGGTCACCCATATCTATCAGCGGTATTTTCCCGAAATGTTCACAGTTGATCCGGGACAACTGAACGCTGCCTGGTTCAACATCTTCCGACAGGATGATTTCGTCGGAACCCGGATTGAGGGCGGCTTGATTGATGACGCGAGGAACTTTCCGGTTCAACCCGGCGGTCACACTGGGTATTTTACCGACTATCAGGTCTGGAAAATTCTGTCGGGGGCCGATATCGGATTTGACCTGTTCCACCCCAAATCTCACGACTAGTTTTGCTTAGAGGGAACACGGCCTGAACTCCGCTTGATTTTCAGCTCGTTGGGCAGCCTTGGCACTCTGCCAGGGCTGCCTCGTTTCCTTTGATCTTGTTGTTTCAACGCGCGGCAGACCTTGATCGCTGAGGCATGGCACCCGTGATCTCACGCAGCGCGTCAGGCAGCTTTGGATGCTTGAAGACAAAGCCATTCCGCTGCAACAAAGCTGGCAAGACACGTTGACCGCTTAGCATGGTTTCCCGCCCCATTTCTCCCAATAGGATCGTCAGCACACAGGCCGGAAACCGAAAGATGGTCGGGCGGTGCAAGGCCGTGGCAAGCGCCTGCGTGAACGCCTTGTTTCGAACAGGAAAGGGTGCGGTCGCGTTGACCGGGCCTGAAAGGTCTTTTTGCGACAGCGAGAAGGCAATAATACGCACCAAATCGTCAAGTTCAATCCACGACATCCATTGCTGTCCATTGCCCAGAGCCCCTCCTCCGCCGAATTCAAAGGGGGTCAGCAACCTCGACAACATCCCCCCTTCGACCCCCAGAACAAGCCCGATGCGCAAAACAACAACACGCACGCCCAGTGCCTTGATTTTATTGGCGGACCCTTCCCATGCGTCGCACACATCATGCACAAATGCAGGTGCAGGGCTTGATGTTTCGGACAGTTCCTCATCGCCGCGCAACCCGTACCAACCGACGGCGGAACCGTTGATCAAGCACTCTGGTTTGTGCTCCAACCGCTGGATCAACGCCTCTAGCGCTTTGGTAGTCTCGACCCGGGACTCAACTATTCTCGTTCTTTTTTTCTGCGTCCAAATCCAGTTTGCAACGGGTTCGCCCGCCAGATTGACGATGGCATCAAAGCAATCCTTACTGTGAACCTGATCAAGGCTGGTGATGACACGAACGGGATCGGGCAGATCATCGGCATTGCGTGGGTCCCGAGTGACCACCGTTACAAAATGCCCGCGCGCGACCAGCGCGCTCACCAACCGTTGCCCAATGAAACCCGTACCACCCGTTATCAGGATGCTTTGGCGCGGCGCAAGATCGGCGACCAGTTCAGCGGGTTCAACGCGCTTCAATCGGTCACTTCGGGCCGATGCCAATAAGTCACGCGCACTGAACAGCCCGACCCCAAGGGCCGAGGCGGTGGCCATGACACTCCACCAGCCGTAGGTCACTGGAATCAATGCCGTGGGCAGCAACGACCAGGCCGACAGGTACGGCGCAGCCAAGGCCAGAATCGCACCATAATTCAGCGCGAGAAGCGTGTGGTTAATGCGTTCGCTGCCGGGCAGTTTTCGCGTCATATCTTCTTCGACAAAATCCCAAAGTGTTATGATCACTTCAGCGATCAGGATCACCGCAAGACCGAATGTGAAAGCGCCGTGTGGCTCGAACCAGGCAATGCAAAAGAAAATCACGGCGTAAAAGAAATTGCGCACACCATGCAGGCGCAGCTCGGTCTTTTGTGACGCGCGCCACGCCAACCGCTCAGTGCCTTCATGGTGAACAAGCGTATCAAACGCCCCCATAAGCACCTGAACCAAGATCAGCGTCCAAAGGATAGGGTTGTCCATGAGAAACTCCTATGTGTCGTGAAACAGTGCATCCTGCTGGATCAGTTCGCCAAACAGGTTGCTGCTAAGGGTCAATGAGAAGAGAAACCGCGCATTACCAAGATCCTGATGCGCAATGGTCAAGGACCCGGGTTGCAGCCAGGATGGAAGCCTGACCTTCACGCGTCCAAGTTTCAGAAAGTAGTGATCGCTTTCAAAGTAGATGCCCCTGTGATCTGTGCGGACACGCAACGCGATGCCGATCCCACGGCCAATGTATTCTTCAACACCTGTCGGCCCGGAAAATCTCTTTGAGCTGTGTATCACCTGCGGAAAACCCGCCGCGCGCCCATATTGGCGTATCCAGAACTGGCCGCTGGCGGCGCAATCCTCGGTCACGGCGACAACGGCAGGCTGATCGACGCAAGACGTGTCATACGGCAATGGCCCTCCAACCAACCGGGCCAGATGGGCGAGAACACGACCGATCAAAGACATGCGCATGGCGGTTACCTTTCCCTGATAGACCACGCTTGCCCCGCCGGTCAGGCGATGCCCAAAGCGCTTACGCACCGGTTTTGGCAAGGCGTTCCAGGCGTGAGCGCCGACGAGGCCACGGAAGCGGCTGTCTTTGATGATCTCTAAATCGGTGGGCATCTGAGATTGCTTCATTTGCCATCTCCTGCTGATTTATCAGTAATTTCTGTATTAAGAGAAATTGTTGATCAAAAAAATTCTACTCGTTCTTTTTGCTGCCAACCTGAAGAAGTGAGAGTATTTTGTCGCCCATTTTCATCAGCATCGAGAGCTTCGTCTTAGGGACCCGCAGCATTTGTGCCGACCAATGGTCCGCCGTATTCAGAAAGTCCTGCATGCTTCGCATCCGATCCAAGACAACCGGGTGCAGATTTGGCTCATCTGCTGCTTGGTTGATGCAGACATCTATCGCCCGCATCGCCGGGTCAATTTCACGCTCTTTGCGCCCTTTGGCGATCAGCAAGGCCATTTCCCACACATCAGTTTCGGCCTCAAAGTGCTCTCTGCGATCACCTGCAACCGGCACACGATGGATCAGCCGCCAGCCGACAAGCTCTTTCAGCGAGTTCGAGACGTTCGAGCGTGCGATCCCCAATTCATCAGAGATCTGCTCGGCATTAAGTGGCGTTTCGCTAAGATACAAAAGCGCATGTACCTGCGCCACGGAACGGTTCACGCCCCACTGGCTGCCCATATCGCCCCAATAAAGGATAAACTTGGATTTGGCCGAGCCGCTGGATATTTCACTTATTTCTGTCATAACAGAAAGATTAGATATCAACAAACCAAAGTCAAGATCGCCTGACCCGACTGCGCGCAAATGTCCGAATAAGAGGGAGCATACAAAAAAGCTTGCCGGTGTTTCCCGGCAAGCTTTTGTTTTAGTTGGCTAGATAAAAGCGGAAATGAAAAGCTCAGCTCAATGCTTCGTCGCAACGCCCGCAGACACCGTCATGAGTGTGACGCCCCACATCAGGCAGAATTTTCCAGCAGCGCTGACACTTTGCGCCTTCGGCTTTTTCGAACACAACGCCCACGCCTTCGATTTCTGGCACCCGGAACGCTTCGGCAGGGGCCGGATCACCTGTCACGGTCAAGCCAGACGTGATGCACATGTCATCCGCGTCAAAGGTGGCCAGCAAGGCGCGCGTTTCCTCGTCATCGACATGCACAATCGGTGCTGCCTCAAGGCTGGAGCCAATCACCTTATCCTGGCGCTGAACCTCCAACGCAGCGGTCACGGCGCGGCGCACACGGCGGATCTTGGCCATGCCTGCCTCAAGCTCGGCATTGCGCCAATCAGCCGGAGTATCGGGGAAGTCCACCAGATGGACCGAGCTGTTGTCACCCGGGAACCGCTCCAACCAAACCTCTTCCATGGTGAAGACCAGAACCGGCGCCAGCCATGTGGTCAGGCGGTGAAACAGGATGTCCAGAACGGTGCGCGCCGCGCGTCGGCGCAGGTTGTTACCGTCGCAGTACAACGCATCCTTCCGGACGTCGAAGTAAAAGGACGACAAATCGACAGTCGCAAACGTGAAGACTGCGCTGAAGACACCCTGGAAATCGAAGGACGCATAGCCTTTGCGCACCTGCTCATCCAGATCAGCCAAACGGCTAAGCACCCAGCGCTCCAGACGCGGCATATCCTTGGGGTCGATGCGATCGGCTTCGGTGAAGTCAGCCAACGAGCCCAGCATAAACCGCATGGTGTTTCGCAACCGGCGATAGCTGTCGGCGGTGCCTTTCAGAATCTCCGGCCCGATCCGCTGGTCGGCGGTGTAATCGGTCTGGGCCACCCACAGGCGCAGGATGTCAGCTCCGTATTGCTTGATGACCTCTTCAGGCACGATGGTGTTGCCCAGAGATTTGGACATCTTGTTGCCCTTGGCGTCCAGCGTGAAGCCGTGGGTCACCACATTGCGATACGGCGCACGACCTTTTGTTCCGCAGGCCTGCAGCATGGACGAATGGAACCAACCACGGTGCTGGTCAGTGCCCTCCATGTAGACGTCGGCGATGCCGTCTTCGGTCCCGTCCTCACGGTCGCGCAAAACGAAGGCGTGGGTCGAACCGGAATCGAACCACACGTCCAGAACGTCAAAGACTTGGTTCCAATCGTCTGGATTGTAGTCATTGCCTAGGAACCGTTCCTTGGCACCTTCAACGTACCAGCAATCGGCGCCATCCTGTTCAAAAGCCTCTTTGACGCGCGCATTCACTGCTGGGTCACGCAGCAAGAAGTCGGGATCAGTCGGCAGAGCGCCCTTCTTGGTGAAACAGGTCAGCGGCACACCCCAGGCGCGCTGGCGCGACAGAACCCAATCCGGGCGGGCTTCGATCATGGAGTACAGACGATTACGGCCCGTCTTAGGAGTCCATTTCACCAACTCGTCGATCGAGCGCAGCGCGCGTTCGCGGATGGTGTCGCCCATCTCGCCCATACCGTCATCCAGTTTGCGGTCAACGGATGCAAACCACTGCGGCGTGTTGCGATAGATGATCGGAGCTTTCGAGCGCCACGAATGCGGATAGCTGTGCTTGATCTTACCACGCGCCAGCAGCCCGCCCACCTCGACAAGCTTATCGATGACGGCTTTGTTCGCGTCACCCTCTCCCCCCTTACGGGACAGGATGTATTTGCCGCCAAAGAATGGCAGATCGGCACGGAATGAGCCGTCATCCATCACGTTATAGGTGATGACCTGTTCCAGCATGCCCAGATCGCGGTACAGCTCGAATTCTTCCATACCATGCGAAGGCGCGCAGTGAACGAAGCCGGTGCCCTCGGTGTCGGTCACAAACTCAGCCGCGCGGAAATCGCGGATGTCGTCCCATTCGCCGTTGCCACCTTCGGCACCGGCCAATGGGTGGGTCAAGCTGACGCTCGCCAACTCATCTGCGGTAACGCCACGGACACGTGTCCACTGATCGTCGTTCAGGCGCGCGCGACCTAGCACGTCAGCAGCCAGATTGTCAGCAAGCAGAAATCTGTCGCCTGCACTTGCCCAGCACTCGTCCGGCGCGTCGGTGACTTCGTACAAGCCGTACGAAATATCCTTCCCATAAACCACCGCCTTGTTGGATGGCATGGTCCAGGGCGTCGTGGTCCAGATCACAACGCAAGACCCGTCCAGATCGCTCAGCGGCTGCACCTGCCCCACCTCGCCAGTGACCGGCGGCGTGGTTTCGTTCAGCAGCACCTTGAACTTCACCCAAATGGTGAAGCTTTCCTTGTCGTGGTATTCAACCTCGGCCTCTGCCAGAGCCGTCTTCTCGATCGGCGACCACATAACGGGTTTCGAGCCCTGATAAAGCGTACCGTTCATCAGGAACTTCATGAACTCATCGGCGATCACGGCCTCGGCGTGATAGTCCATCGTGATATAAGGATCGGGCCAGTTGCCGGTGATGCCCAGACGCTTGAACTCCTCGCGCTGGATATCGATCCAGCCCTCGGCGAACTTGCGGCATTCCTGACGGAAGTCGACGATGCTCACCTCATCCTTGTTCTTACCCTTCTTTCGGTACTGCTCTTCGATCTTCCATTCGATCGGAAGACCGTGGCAATCCCAGCCCGGCACATAGCGCGCATCGTGACCCATCATCTGATGGCTGCGTACAATCATGTCTTTGATGGTCTTGTTCAGCGCGTGACCGATATGCAGATGACCGTTGGCATAGGGCGGGCCGTCATGCAGTGTGAAGGGCTTACGGCCCTGTTTTTCACGCAGTCGGTCATAAACACCGATAGTCTCCCAGCGCTCTAGCCAGTTCGGCTCGCGCTTGGGCAGGCCAGCGCGCATCGGAAAGTCGGTTTTGGGCAGGTTCAGCGTGTCTTTGTAGTCAGGTGTTTGGGTCGTGTCGGCGCACATTGGGGGCGTCCTCAGGATGATCTGGTGGATGATCTTGTCATATGTGGATCGAAGCGGTCAGTGCGAATTCTCAAGCACCTTTGCCCGGCGTCTCGCGTGATCAGAGCGCCGGGGATATAATTCGAATAATGATGGCCAGACGGTCATACATGGCCGCGCTTATAAGACGCCCGCGCCTAATGGTCCAGAGCTTCCGGTTCCTGCGGCGAATGGCGCAGCTTGGCCCAACGGTTGAGCCATGCAAGGCCCGCCAAGGCAAGGCCCAGCGCCAGTAGTGAGAACACTCGGATCAAACCACCCAGCCCCGCGATATCAATCAGGAACACTTTGGCCACGGCCAGCCCGATCACCGCCAACCCGGCCTTGCGCATCAGATCGGACTGGCGTGCAAGCGACTGGTAGAACAGTACTGCCCCGATGATCAAAAGCGTCATTGTGTAGGTGTAAAGCTCGGGCTGGGTGACGCCGTTGCCTTCATACATCCCGGCCGCCCCCTGCCAGAAATGACGAATTGTCAGCCCTAACCAAACCGCTATCAACGCGCCAGCGGTGGTGTATGAGACCTGCTTCAACCGCAGGGGAATCGCAGGAATACGCCAGGCTGACAACCCGATGGCCAGGGCTGGCAATAGGTAGGCGACGGCAAGTGTGTTCAAAACAGGCGGACCCAAAACAGGGTCGGCATAACGATCAAGCAGTGGGTTCAGTTCGGTCAGCGCGAGCCCCAGGCGCAGCACTCCATGAGCCGCGAAGAACACGGCCAGAAGATATCGAACGGGCTGCAGCTTACCGCCCAGTTTGAACCTTTGCACCTGAGCATAGGCCAACAACAGCCAGATTACGGACAGTAATCCTGCGCCCCAATGGCTGTTCTCGGCACCAACTTCGCCGATCCCCTCCAGCCAGCGCAGCAGCAACAGCGTCAGTAAAATGCCCCCGGTTGCCCAGGCCGCGCTCTCAAGCATCAGTGTGGCGACGGGACGGTCCAATGGCTTCAGTAGCAGCCAGGCTACAAAGAAACCAAAAGTCGCCGATCCGTAGACCAAGGTCATCTCGCCAACCGGTGCATAGGAAGCCCAATCGAGACCCGGATCCAGTATCAGTCGCACAGTTACGGTGAACACCCCGGCCCAGATAAACCAGCTCATCGGTGGCAACGTGAATTTTCGATCCAAAGCAGCTGCAACAACGACAGTTATCACCAACGCTATTGTCAGCGCGGCAGAACTGAGCACGATCACACAGGCAAATGCCAGGCAGGACAAAGCGGACAACGTGGCCAAGGCCGGGCGCATCCGGTTTTCTCCGTCTACGCGGGCAAAGCGTTCAGCTAGCACGACCATCAGGGCGCCCAAGATAATTGCGTGCAACGCCCAAGGATAAGCCCCGATCACATCTGCCGGACGCCATCCAACTTCCAGTGCGATCGCCATTACGGGGGCAAACAAGGCTGCCGCACCGGCCCAAGCGGCCTTGGCACGGTCAGCGCCGAAAGATCGCCACGCTGCCAGAACCGAGATCAAAGCCCCCAACGCGACAAGCAGGGTAATGACCATTGGGTAGTCGGCCTCGGCTGTCTCGGCATAGGTTTCGGCAAAGACGCGTACGACCGACCCGTTATCCAGACCGTGCCGCAAGACAAACCAGATCAGACCCAGCGCAGGTAAAACCGTCAGGTCCTGAAGGGCACGTGCGTCCCGCGCCCACAGCATCAAGGCCAGCGTCAGACCAGCCAGCAGGCAAACCCCCAGCCAAAACTCTCCGGCTGAATCCGCCCAATGGACTGACAGAATGACAGAGCTCGCCGTCACTGCAGCGAATGCTAGGCGGGTTGGAAATTCTGGCCATGGTGCGCCTTTTTGGCGCCGGAGCATTTCAACAATCATTGGGCCTGCGTGATCCGGCCAAACCCGGCGAACCGGAATCGCAATGGCAATCAAGGCCAGCGCCACCACAGAGGTCAGATATCCCGGTTCCGTCAGGGGCGAGGATAAAACCACCAACAGACATGCGGAATATGCACCAAATAGAGTCAGAACCGAAACCCAGGCCCAACGTCTAACTGTATCGACACCCAACCCAAGAACAGCGATGACAAAGAAATAGCCGTATAACCATGTCGGATCCTCTGATGCGCCTCCAACCAGAAAAGGGGCTGCAAAGGCACCGATCAGACCAACGGCGGCCAGAAGCGGGCCATGAAACCAGCCAAAGACAAGGCCAATCAAAGCAACCAAAACAAGCGCGATTAACGCAGTTTCAGGACCGATAAGATCATAAAGTTGCCGCGCGGCCAGAATGCCGCCGAACAAGGTTACAAGACCAGCGCCAGAAAAGACCGAGGGCAAATAGGCCGTCGCCGAGTCTTCTCCGTCCCCGAACCTGCGGCGCAAAAACTCTCCGGCACCGATCAGGGCAACACCAAACGCCAGGGCCGCGGCAACACGAGCGGCCGGTGGCAACAACCCGTTTTCCACCCCGTATTGCACCAGAAAGATGCCCGCCAATGCCAGTGACAGCGCGGACACGGCGTAAAACCAATTCTCGCGCAGCCACGCGCCCAGCGCTGCGATCCGTTCCCGCCGGAATACAACAGCCGGGGACGGTTCCCTGGGCTCTGCCACAGCCATGTCCGCAGGGGTTTCGGTGGGTTCTGCCTTGGGCGGGGACCATGGCCCGGCCTTGCGACCTTCGGATTCTACCGGCGTTTGCGCAGGCTGTGCTTCCGGGGTCGGCTTTAGGTCTTCGCCAACGACCTCCGTTGGCAGATTGGCAATCTGCGCCTCTAACGTCTCAACCCGGCGCCGCAAACGGGATTGTCCGACCAGCAGCACAATAATTGTCACCGGAATGGCCAGTACAATGAGACCGACAAGAACAAGCAGTGATTCCAAGTGATCCTCCGTTCGGCAATTGGCCACACGCTAGCGCGGTCAAAGGACGGACGACAGTCAGGAAACCCGTAGTCGTTCATACTGTTGCATGATCACGCTAGAAAATGGCAATCGCCGGCCGCGCCAACATCAGCCACAGGATTATAAGCACCGCCAAAAAGGCCGGAACGCCGCAGGCAAACCAGAATCGGAACAACCGGTCATACTGTTCGGGCATCGCCGTACCCTGATCGACCGCGATCTGCGCATATTTTCGCAGCCGAATTTGCACCCAAACCACGGGCAACCAGAAGAGGCCGGTCAAAACGTACAGCACCAGTGACAGCGCGATCCAGCCTTCGGTCAGCGACCAACCCAGACTCCACGCCAGAAGAGTGCCGGTGATGGGCTGAAAAATGACGGCCGTCGTTGTAAACAGCAGATCCGCCAATACAACAATGCCAGCGGTGTGGGCAATGATGCGCGGATCAGACGTGCGGTGCGCCATCAGCATGAAAAATGCGATACCAGCACCGGTGCCCAACAACACGCAGGCGCCGATGACATGCAGCCACCGCAGGATCAGATCTGGGTCCATCAGCGGCTCTCCAACATCGGCATTGCGACAAGGGACAGCATCATCGCGGGCAGGATTTTCACAAGAGGCCCCAGCGGATCAAGCCATAAGCCAGGCACCGTACCCGAGGCTGCCAGCAAGTAGATCGATGCCACTGTGAATTGGGCCAGACAGGCTCGCCTGGCCCAAGGTCGCCACAAGATGGCCAGTCCAAGGGCAAGATCGACCAGTGACCAGAACACGACGCTGAATGACGCCAAAGTCTGGGACCAGCCTGCGCTTGTCAAAACCTCGGCCGCCTGACCCAGTCCCAACAGGCCAAAGACCCCGGATAATATCCAGAAAGCGCTAAGGACACCGACAACCAAGGGCATCAGCAACGTGATCCGTGCGGTCAAACGGTGTTCACGGGCGCTGGGAAATGATGCGTAGATATCGCCCAACGAGGCGACCGGGTGATCGGTTACTGCCTTGTAGGCCGCCGGGTCTCCGATCACACCCTTTGTCATGATGGTCATTGCAGTGCTCCGCAACGGAGAGCGCCAGCCCAATCTGCCCAGAGCATCCGCAATCGCCGCAACGGCTCGGGTTAGTACCCGAGGAATCGTCACACTGATCCCCGCGCGCCGGAACCCCAGCCAAGCGCGTGTGGCTGCCACAACGTCGAACAAAGTGTGTGGCTCATCCTCGACCAGATCATAGGTGCCCTGAGGCAATTGCCCAACCACCGCACGCAGCACTGCATCGCACAGGTCTGGCATTCCGATGCATTGCACCGAAGTATCCGGATAGGCCAGTGGCTGCACGAATGGGACGGCCGCCAACATCCGCAGCAAAGCGGTTCCACCATAGTCCGATTGTCCAATAACAAGCCCGGGCTTCAGCACCCAAAGCGCAACGCCAGCCGACCGCAGAGCCGCATCGCCTGCAGCTTTTGAGCGCATGAAATACGTATCCGCGTTTTCCTCGGCACCGATGGCCGAGATCTGGACAATCGCGATGCCATCACGTGCGCAGGCCTGCCCCAAAGCGGCAATTGCCGTGTGATGAGCAGCCGTCAGATCATCATCACCACCATCCTGCAATGCACCTGCGCAGTTGACCACAACATCCACGCCTGAAAGGATGTCCCGCCAAGCGTCGGGCTGCACCAAGTTGCGCAGGTCCCCTTGTTTCAATGCGATGCCTGGCAAAACCTTGGCGCCCGTGGGCAGGCTGCGTACCAACCCGCAAACCACAGCGCCTTGCGCCTGGAATGCATGCACAACAGCGGCACCAATGAACCCGTAAGCGCCCAAAACCAGAACGTTTCTTCCGTTTAGCTCCTGTAGCGACATCGCCAATCAAACCTGTTTTTGTCACAGTATCCGATTGGCTCTCACGCGCCAGCCGAGACTGTCACCTGCGACAAATTACGGGTGGAATAGAGATCCGACCAGATACGCGATCGACGCGGCCAGACCACCGATCAGCAACGTCTCGATCCCAGATCGCCACCACGGTGCGAGCGACCATCGGCTTTTCAGGGCACCGATAGCAAAGAAAACTACCAGCGTCATGCATGCGGAAGTGGCGAAGGCCCGCTCGACGGACAACAAAAACGGCATAAGGGGAATCAGGCCCGCCAATAAGAACGAACCAAAGGTGGCCAGCGCGGCTTTGATCGGGTGCGGGTCAACGCTGCCCAACCCATACTCCCCTTCGATCATAAGGTTGATCCAGTTCTCGCGGTTGGCCGTTATCGCCGCGGTGGCATCATCCAGAACATCGTCCGACAATCCCTTTTGCGCGAGGATTTCACGCACTTCGTTTCGCTCACCGTCAGGATAGAGGGTGATATGTCGTTCTTCGATCGCTCGGATACGGTGGATATTGTCCAGTTCGGCCTTGGTGCCCGAATAGTTCCCTGCAGCCATGGAAAACCCATCGGCCAGTACATTTGCCAAGCCCAGTGCGACGATAACGAATGGAGACAGACCGGCCCCGGCGACGCCGGCCACGATTGCGAATGTGGTCACAGATCCGTCTATTCCTCCATAGACCACATCCCGTAACACGCCGCGCCCCTCAGGGTCATTGATCCGGGCTTTGATTTCCTGCTGGCTGTGACCGTGTTCCGTCATGGCTCGCTCCTCTGTCACACCAAGTGTGCGACGAAGCGGCTGCGGTGGCTTTGCGTTGAATCAACCTTTTGAGAACAAGCCCTGCAAGGCGCGTTTGACCATCCCGCGTGTCGATGGTTTGTGCCGTTTCGAGAAGGGCAGAGGTCGGCAAACCTCCATGGCAGCGACGCCAACACGGGCGCTGAGGGCCCCATTTACCAAGCCTTCTCCGAACCGACGTGACAGTTTGCTCAGGACAGACCCGCCGAGCACAGGTTCCAGCAGGTCGTCCCCGACGGCCACAGCTCCGGTGGCCACCAGATGTACAAAGACCGCCCGCGTCAGTCGCCAGCTGCCCAGAAACCCAGCCCGTCCACCGTAGATTTCGGCAACCCGCCGGATCATCCGCAAGGACGCCGCCAAGGCGGTGACGACGTCTGCCAGTGCCAAAGGAACAAGGGCTGTCACGGTTGCGACCTGACGTGCCGCAGCCTCAACCTCGCGGCTGGCGGCGGCGTCCAAGGGTGCAAGTAACTCGTCTTCAGCAAGGCTTAGCAGGCCAGACGCATCGAACTGTTCAGGCATTCGTTCGACCAGACGGTCGCGGCCCCAGTGCGTTTCCTCGCGGCCCTTGTAGAACGCAATCAAGCGGGTCGTGACCGCGCGGGCTTGCGCCAAGTCGGCCTCGGCAAGGGCTGCATCAGCGGCGCGACGCATTCCGTCCACCCGGGACAGGCGCCCAATCGCAGCCAATTCGCGGATCGCAATGATCAACGCGACCAACACCAGCGCTGAAATCAACCCCGTCACGAGCGACCCCAGAACAGGTGCACGTTCGACCAATGACGTCGCGAAATCCCAAGCGGCAACAGACACGGCGGCACCGATGACAGCCAGAGCCAATCCCCAGAACCACTTTGCAAGGGCCGAAGGTTTGCGGGCAGCCAAGCGCGCAGCGCTCTGCATCGCTTGCCCCTGCGGCTGCGCAATATCGGGAACCGGCGGCGCCCGCGAGACGTCCGTTGCCGGCTCGTCGGCTTCCAGATCGATCACAACCGGGCCCTTAGCCATCATTCAACCCCTTGCTGTTCCATGCGTATTTGATGTCGGGCAGATTTTCGTCATTGTCGGCCCCGTCGCCGCGCGCGACCTCGTCAAATCCATGTCTTAGGTAAAACCTGCATGCGGCTTCATTGGCTTGAAACGCAAACAGGCTAAGCTGCGCGTGCTGGGATTTGGCGTGGTCCAGAAATTGCCGCCCGATCCCCTGCCCGCGAGCGGTCTCAGCCAGATAGAGCGAATGGATTTCCGCGCCGTTGAGTGCCAAGAACCCAACCACGCCGGCATCCGTTTCTGCCACGGTGACCCAATTCAGGTCGATCATTTTGCCGCAGAAAGCGATGGTCTCGGCGCAGCTATGCAGCTCGGGCATCCAGTCGTTTTCTTTGGCGAACCCGTGCAGAATCGTGCCAGTGGCCCCAGCATCCGTGCTGCGCGCGGGTCGGAGGATCACGGTCACAATCGATCTCCGATCAAGAACTGAGCCGCGCGGTCCAGCCGGATATGCGGCGGACCATCACCGGGGCGCAGGGTCAAATTGGCTGGCGCAAAGGCCATAAATCCATAGTCGTCATCCAACCAGGTGGATGCTCCGTTTCGGGCCGGGCTAAGAAGATGCGACGGATCGTCCGGCAACTCACCGGGGTAAAACGCGGCGGGTTTGCCGCTGTCGAGGAGCGTGCCCCGAACGCAAGGCAGTTCAGATCCATTGTGGCTACGCGTCTCTTCGGTGGTGGCGCGCAATGATGCCAGTGACAACGCCGCCGTTTCGGCGCCCGCAAAACTCGCACGGTCGCGTGCATCTCGGGTCAGCGCCTCCATAATCGCGGTCAACCGGGGGTGTTGCAGGTGATGTAGATGATCAGCTTTGGTGGCGGCGAACAGGATACGCTCGACCCGTTTGCCCAGCAATAGCTGGCTGAGCCATGCGTTTCGCCCCGGGCGAAAAGCCGACAAGATATCGGCCATAGCGCGGCGCATATCTTCGACAGCTTGCGGCCCTTTGTGAATCGCGCCCAGCGCGTCCACCAACACGACCTGTCGGTCGATCCGGGCGAAATGATCCCGAAAAAATGGTTTCACAACCCGAGACTTGTACGCCTCATACCGCCGCTCCATCTCGCGTTGCAAGGTTCGGCGGCGCGATGGGCCAGAGATCGGCAATGGCGCAAAAGTCAAAACCGGGGACCCGGCCAAGTCACCGGGCAACAGGAAACGACCCGGCGTGCAATCATAAAACCCAGCCTCGCGAGCAGTATACAAATAGGCGGTGAACGCGACAGCCAGTGCTTGTGCTGCAGGTTCATCATGTGCGCCCGCAGGGTCGACAGACTGAACCGTTTGCAGAAACTCAGCCGCTTCGGCACGGGTTTCAATGCGCGCCAGCGTTTCCTGCGACCACTCTTCGTATGACTTGTCCAGCAGCGCCAGGTCCAACAACCACTCACCCGGGTAGTCAACAATATCCAGATGTACGGTGCGCGGCCCCTGCAACCCGGCCAACAGTCCCGCAGGACGCGCCTTAAACGACAGACGCAGTTCAGACACAGCGCGCGTACTGTCAGGCCAATGCGGTTCGGGACCGGTCAGGTCTGACAAGTGGGATTCGTAGTCAAATCGTGGCACTGTATCATCTGGCTGTGGTTGCAAATACGCGGCGTTGATCCGTCCCTCTTGCTGCGCAACTAGGCCGGTCATCCGGCCCCGGTCTAACAAATTGGCAACCAGAGAAGTGATAAACACCGTCTTGCCCGACCGCGCCAACCCGGTCACGCCCAAGCGAATGACGGGCTCAAAGAATGCCTCGGACACACGATCCCCCACGGATTCCACCCCGCGTACAAGACTGTCTGCCAATGATGAGATGACCAAGCCGCCGCCCCGCAATTTTTGTTTTACCTAAGATAGGTAGCGCCCGCAGGACATGCCAGAGCTTTTGCCCCCCTTGCCCGATTGCGCGCCGCGCTGTACCAGCGGCCCATGCCCAGATACGCACTGAAAGTCGAATACCAAGGGGAGCCGTTTGCCGGATGGCAGCGGCAAAAGGAACAGCCATCGGTGCAAGGTGCCATTGAGCAGGCCCTGTCCCGTATCCAACCCGGAGAGCACACCATAGCCGCCGCCGGTCGCACGGATGCGGGCGTTCACGCGCTTGGGCAAGTCGCGCATTGTGATCTGATCAAGGATTGGGACCCGTTCCGCCTGTCCGAGGCGCTGAATTACCATCTCAAGCCTCAGCCGGTTGCCATTGTGAAGGCGGCGCGGGTCGATGACGACTGGCATGCCCGGTTTTCTGCACTGGAACGTCGGTACCTGTTTCGCATCCTGATGCGCCGCGCACCGGCGACCCATGACAAAGGGCAGGTCTGGCAGATCAATCATTTACTGGATGTGGACGCGATGCAGGCTGGTGCAGATATGTTGATCGGACGACATGATTTTACCACCTTCCGCTCGACCATTTGTCAGGCGGCAAGCCCTGTCAAAACGCTGGACGCGTTGCATGTCGAACTGGTTCAGGGGTTTTCAGGCCCCGAGGTTCATTTCCACGTACGCGCGCGGTCCTTCCTGCATAATCAGGTCCGCAGTTTTGTAGGAACGTTAGAGCGGGTTGGCGCGGGCGCATGGTCCCCGGATGATGTGCGCGATGCTTTAGAAGCCGCTGATCGTGCGGCCTGTGGTCCGGTTTGCCCACCGCAAGGCTTGTATCTGGCATGCGTTGGATATCCAGACCCGGTCTTTGACTGAATCAAAGCGCACGCAGCAACAAACCTCCGGCGATAACGACGATCAGTAAACCGGCCACCAACTCGATTGTCGGTGCCAGAACCGAGGCAAACCGCGTGGCCGATGCAGACGCCAACAGTCCGCCGCGCAATCCAAAGGACGTCCAGCCCACCAACGTTGTAACGGTTGCCGTGCCCAGCGCCATGGCAAAGGTTCCCGCAATGCCAACCATCGCAATGCCCATCTGCCAGGTGAGGATCAAAACAAATAGTGCTCCGGTACAGGGGCGGGCGGCAATGCCCGCAATCAGGGCAACGGCTTCGCGCAGGCTTCCGACATTCGCAACATCCTCGGCGCTTGGGCCGTGGCGGTGACCACAATCTGAACAGACGTCATCATGGTGGTGATGATGATCGTGATGTGCGTGGGATGCGTCGGTGCGATGCCGCCTTACAAAACTGCGCACGGCCCGAAACACCAGCCAAAGACCAATCACCGCAATCGCCCCATAGCTAACCGGGGCCATGACCTTTTCGGTTGCGCCAACCATGCTTTCCCGGGACATCTGGAACACAAGGACGCCTGCATAGACCAACACAATAGCCGTTACCGCCTGCCCCAGGCTGGACAAAACACTGATTGCAGACAGACGCCAGAATGCGACCCGACGGCCAAGGCCGTACCCTCCGATCAGGACCTTTCCGTGCCCGGGGCCTATGGCGTGGAAAAAGCCGTAGGCAAAACACACGGTCAGCAGGGTTGCAACCGCTTCGGGCTGTTCGGCGCGTGCGGCGCGCAGTGATCGGGCGATCTGGTTCTGAAACTCTCGCTGCTCACCGGCAGCCCAGGCTGCCAGATGGTCGAACCCGCCACTGCCCCAGAACCAAAGCAGCAGAGCACACGCAATTGCGACCGGTACAATCAGGTATCTGGACATGAAAGGCGTATCTCGGTCGCAAAATTCTCCCCGACCAGCGGGATATCGTTTTCTTCAAGATCGTAGTCGGCATCCAATGTCAGCAGAAAGGCCTGCATCTGCGCCAATTGCCCATCAATATCAGGATCCAACAGGTCCAGTTGGCAAGAGTTGGGTCCAGAAACCGTAACGGGACGGGTCACTTCATAAGCGGTATAATACGTCTCATCA
The DNA here is from genome assembly GCF_947504215.1 of uncultured Ruegeria sp. Taxonomy (GTDB): domain Bacteria; phylum Pseudomonadota; class Alphaproteobacteria; order Rhodobacterales; family Rhodobacteraceae; genus Ruegeria. Next base: position 41,012 of record NZ_CANNGO010000010.1, read on the forward strand.
AAGGCCTTGGCCACCAGCGCATTCGCGGAAACAGGTCCACCTTCGACCGCCCGCAAATGAGTGGTCACGATGCGCCCATCTTCGGTGGTTGCGTGCGGTTCGAGCGGACCGGACAACAAAACCGGTGCACCACCAGCGGTCACTACAAGATCACCGTTGTATCCTTCGATCCATTCGGCGTCGAAGCCTGTCAGGAACCTCTCCTCGGCTTCTGTTAGAACACCATCGGAATCCTGATCCAGCTTCATGTCTTCCAGGGTCAAAAGTGAAAACAGCTCATCATACGCCCAGGACACGCGGATATGGGTTAGCTGGCCGGCCTCGTCCACAATGAACTCTAGCCCGGTGTCAATGAAGACATGCGGGTGCGCCAAGCCCGGGATCGGCAGGCAACAGGTTAAAAGGGTGGTCAGCCAACGCATGGCCGCAAGATAGGTTTTCGGTCTGCCAACAGCAATGCGTTTCACGATCAAATTGCAGAAACCAGCCGACCACTTCAGGCTGGCGGGAACAACACCAGTGTCTGTAACGCGGTCCCAACAGGTCCTTGTGTGTCATAGAGGACGGATTGCGACATGCCGATGCCCGATGATTGCCAGTGCGAAACAGAGTCAGAGGCCAACCAGTCGGAAACCGGCTCGCGATGAATATGCAGCGTCAGATCGGTGTTCATAAACCCCATTTCGGTCGGCGGAACATTCCAAGATATCCCATTGCCGCAATCGGCAAGCGGACACAACGATTGAATGGGCGACTGTGTTTCCCCGTCCAGAAGCGATGGCGCGCGCATCCAAATGGTTTTGGGACCAGGACCTTGATTGCCGCCCTCGGGGTAAACGACGTCAACGAAATGGGCAAAGCCGGGCAAATCGTGCCGCATCTGACCGATTGGGAAAGGACCATCCACTGTATCGTTGACGTTGAGTTTTTCGGTCACAACATTTGGAACGCGACCCAAGTCTTTACGTACCAGGTGCATCGTGGTCGCGGTGCAGCACAACGTGTCGTCCAGATCATGAACCGTCACACGGGTCGTCGCCAAGGTCTTGGTATGACGTCTGGTTTCCGCCGCGACCCGCAAACCTGCCAATGGCAGCGGCCGCAACAAATCGACCGTCAGGCGGGTCAGTATCTTCTCGGGCCCAACCTCAGTTTCAGCGGCGCGTGCGATCAGGCCGGCCACCGGCCCCGCATGGCAATGATCGGCAGACCAAGGCCCGCGCACGGGATCATTGCCAATAAACGCCCCATCAGGGCGAAGTCGAAAGTAGGACTGCATCCGTTTGTCAGTTTGCATTCTCGCGATGTCTCAGACTTTTTCCTGCGTGTGCTTTTTCAACTCGGCCCGCGCCACCTGGCGGCGATGCACCGCATCCGGTCCATCCGCCAACCGCAGCGTCCGTACATGGGTCCACGCCGTCGCCAAAGGTGTATCCTGGCTGACCCCTTGCCCGCCGAACATCTGCACGGCCTCATCGATGACTTTCAGCGCAACCCGAGGTGCAACCACCTTGATCTGGCTGATCCACGGGGCGGCCGCGCGGGCGTCGCCCTGATCCATGTACCAAGCAGCCTTGAGACACAGCAGGCGGGCCATCTCGATCTCCATCCGGCATTCGGCGATGATGTCGAAATTAGCACCCAGCTGGGCCAGTTTTTTGCCAAATGCCTCACGTTGCATGGCCCGTTTGCACATCTGGGCCAACGCGCTTTCAGCCTGTCCGATGGCACGCATGCAGTGGTGAATACGGCCCGGTCCCAGACGGCCCTGCGCGATTTCAAAACCGCGTCCCTCGCCCAGCAGGATGTTTTCAGCTGGTACGCGGACGTTTGTGAACCGGATATGCATATGACCATGGGGGGCATCATCATGGCCATAGACGTGCATCGGCCGCAGAATTTCGATGCCCGCAGCATCCGCAGGAACCACAATCATCGACTGACGCTTGTGCTTGGGCTGTTCCTCGCCGCCGGTCTTGACCATAACAATGTAGACTTTGCATCGCGGGTCACCGGCCCCCGAAGACCACCATTTTTCGCCATTCAGCACATAGTCGTCCCCGTCCCGCACACAGGACATCGCCACATTGGTTGCATCAGACGATGCCACATCTGGTTCGGTCATCAAATAAGCAGACCGGATTTGACCCTCGAGCAGTGGCTTAAGCCACTGTTCCTTCATCTTTTCGGTACCGTAGCGTTCAAATACTTCCATATTGCCGGTATCGGGGGCCGAGCAGTTGAACACCTCAGCACCCAAGGGCGTCTTGCCCATTTCCTCGGCAAAATACGCATACTCGACCGTCGTCAGCCCAAATCCCCTCTCGCTGTCGGTCAGCCAGAAGTTCCAAAGCCCCGCCGCCTTGGCTTTGGCTTTCAAACCCTCAAGGATTTCGGCCTGGCGGTCGGTGTATTGCCACCGGTCGCCTTTGTCGATTTCGGCCTGATACTCCTCTTCAAGCGGCATGATCTCGTCCCGGACCATATCGGCAACGCGTTGCAAAAGCGCGCGGTTTTCCTCGCGCAGAACAAACGACATATTCATGAAAATTCCTCCTGAAATACCGAAACCGGACTGTACCTTTGCGATTGAGGATGGCTTAACTCTCATGACGCTGTCCAGCTAGGTGACGGGACGTCACCACATTCATTTTCTAAGCAGGGGATACAAATGGCATTGTTGATCGACACTGGGTTGTCGAACTGGATAGACGACGCAGACATCGCCCGCGACGTCATGCGCCAGATGCCGGATGCGGATGTTCGCACGCCCGACACAATCGGAAACGCGAATGACATCACCATGATGGCGGTTGTAGATCTCAAGGCAGACCGTCTGGGTGATCTGCCCAACCTGAAACTTGTTCAAAAACTTGGGGCTGGCGTGGAAACGATTGTCGGGAATCCTGATCTTCCAAGCCACGTCCGCATCGCACGGCTGAGGCCCGATGCGCCTGCGCAGGGAATTGCCGAGTGGTTTTTGACCTATATTTTACGCGCTCAGAGGCATATGGCGTTTCATGAGGCAGCCCAAAAACGGGCAGAATGGCAGCCCAAGGCCCCAACGTTTACGCCGGAAACAGTGGTTGGAGTATTGGGACTGGGCCATATCGGAAGCCGCACGGCACGCATGCTTCATGCCGTCGGATTTCAGGTCATGGGTTGGAGCCGGTCACCCAAACAGATCGATGGCATCACCTGTTTGTATGGCGAAAGCGCCCTGCCCGGTATGTTGGATCAATGTGATCATGTTTGCGCGATCTTACCCTCCACGCCACAAACCATCGACCTGTTCGACGCGAATATGCTGGCTGCGATGAAACCCGGAAGCCAGCTGCTGAACGCCGGTCGTGGTGATCTGATTGACGAACAGGCCCTGATCGCAACGCTGGATCAGGGCACGCTTGCTCATGCGGTTCTTGATGTGACCTGCGAAGAACCCCTGCCCAAAGACAGCCCGTTGTGGCGGCACCCTTATATCACGATCACCCCACATGTTTCGGGGTGGCATCTGGGCGATGCGTTGTCAGATGTGGCAGAGAATTTCCAAAGGTTGACCACCGGGTCGACCTTGCTGCACGAAGTGGATCGAAGCAAAGGCTACTGATCCTGTAAGATCAGGGCGCCATCATCCAATTGCCGCTGGCATCCTGGCATCGGCGCGTCCGAATTTCACGGGTCTGATCCGCGCCTTCGGGATGGATAACATGCTGCAGTTCGACACAGTTTCCCTGAACATTTCCAACCCGGATTGTTCCTTTGGACCCTGTTGTCTCATTTACCCAGGATTGTTCCTTTCCCACGCTGGGAGTGCCGTTCGACAGAAGCGTGTTTGAGGCTGCATTCACCACCTCGAAATCTGCCGGCGTCAGGCCCATTTCAGCGATGATCCGAGAGAGCGGCTTAGCATGCGCCGTCCCAACAAACAGCGCCACACCTAGTACCGCCGCAGTCAAAGAATATCGGGTGGTCATGCGTGCCTCGCTGAAATGAAATCCGTTTGATCCCGACGATATACTCCGGCGGGCGCAGGGCCAACCCCCAGCTCGCCTACCTTCAAATTATCCCGAACAAACCTATCGCAAGGCACTGACTAGGAGCGTCAGGTCTTTCCCCCCATAGTGCCCTAAAACGACCCCGAGGCATGTCATGACACATCCAACCTATTACGCCCCCAAAGGCGGACATCCCAGCCAGGATCAGCTTTTGACGGACCGCGCCATGTTCACCGACGCCTATGCCGTGATTCCGAAGGGAACAATGCGTGACATCGTCACCAGCTACCTACCGTTCTGGGAAAACACCCGCCTCTGGGTTCTGTCGCGTCCGCTGAGCGGGTTTGCCGAGACGTTTTCACAATACATTATGGAGGTTCAGCCCGGTGGCGGCAGCGATCGGCCGGACACTGATCCTAATGCGCAGGCGGTTCTGTTCGTCGTTGAAGGTGAAGTGACGCTGACCGTGAATGGCGCGCCTCAACTCCTGGACACAGGGGGATACGCCTATATTCCGCCCGGTAGCGACTGGACGTTGCACAATCGGTCAGACGGAACCGCCCGGTTCCATTGGCTGCGCAAGGCGTATGATGCCGTTCCGGGCCTGTCCGAACCCGATCCGATCATAACGAATGAGCGGGACGTCGCGCCGATTCCTATGCCCGGCACCGAGGGGCGATGGTCCACCACCCGTTTCGCCGACCCTCAGGATTTGCGTCATGACATGCACGTAAACATCGTCACCTTCGAACCCGGTGGCGTGATCCCTTTTGCAGAAACCCATGTCATGGAGCACGGGCTGTATGTGCTTGAAGGGAAGGCGGTTTACCGGCTCAATCAGGATTGGGTCGAAGTTGAGGCCGGTGACTATATGTGGCTGCGCGCCTTTTGCCCGCAGGCCTGTTACGCAGGCGGTCCAGGACGATTTAGGTACCTGCTGTACAAAGACGTGAACCGCCACATGCCCTTGTCACTGTCAAAGCGCTAATGAGCAATTGAACACTTCATTGGTATTTGCTGTGTCAGGGCTTCACAGGACCAAGTGAATCTGATGAAATAAAAGTGTTTTTAGCACTGGAGATAGTTTGATGTTACTGCGTGGAACAACGGTGGCCCTGATGGCTGTGCTGGGTCTTGCAACACTTGATGCAGCGCCGGCTGAGGCCAAAGAGGAAACCAAATCCGTTTTTGTCATGAGCCGCACATGGGCCGTCACGCAGATCTCGGACGCACCAGTTACCTTTCGCGCCACACGTGACAACAACAACCTGAACCCGTTTGGTCCACCGCCGCGTCTGCGCACGATTCAGGCCATTGCCGCGATTCAGCAAGCCACGGGCTGCAGAGTTGTCGTGCCCAGCATGTACCAAAACATCTCGGGTCAGTTTTTCTCGCAAGTCAATTGCAACTGACCCCTCATCAGATCGGGCATTGAGGTCGCTCCGACGGCCTGCCATAGCTTGCGCATGAAACTCGCGATCAACGGATTCGGCCGTATTGGCCGCACGATCCTACGGCAAGTTTTGGCTTTGCCGGAGGGGTCGGATATTGAGCTGGTGCTGGTCAATGATATCGCACCGCTGGAAACCTGTGCCTACCTGTTCAAATACGACAGCACCTTCGGGCCCTACCCCGGGGACGTCGCCGAAGGCGATGCGGCATTGGTCGTGGACGGTCGCGCAATTCCGATGACCCAAAGCGCAGATCTGGCACTGGTCGATTTGCGAGGGGTGGATGTGATATTGGATTGCACCGGGGTCGCGCGCAGCTCGGACGTGGCGCGTCGCGGGTTGACCGCAGGCGTGGGCAAAGTCCTGATCTCGGGCCCCTCACCGGCTGCCGAAGTGACAATCGTTCTTGGTGCCAACGAAGACGAACTGGGGAGCGCGCGTATCGTATCCAACGCCTCATGCACGACCAACGGGCTGGCGCCACTGGTGAGAGTTCTGGATGAGATCGGCGGCGTGGCCTCGGGCCACATGACCACCATCCATTGTTATACCAACAGCCAACCGATGGTAGACGCCCCACGCGGAGATCTTGCCCGGTCCCGCGCCGGAGCCTTGTCGATGGTGCCGACGACCTCCAGCGCGACCCATCTGATTGATGTGGTTCTGCCGCATCTGGCCGGGCGTATCTCGGGTGCGGCAGTGCGCGTTCCAACCGCCAGCGTTTCCGCCGTTGACCTTGTGATCACACTGGAACGGGAAATGACCGCTGAAGCCTTCAACACCCAATTCCGCGAAGCCATTGCGACCTCGCCGGTTCTGGGGTGGACGGATCTGCCGCTTGTATCTTCGGACCTGCGTGCACGCCCGGAATCCCTGGTGATCGCAGGCCCTGAAACGCGGATGGTCGGTAACAGTCAGATCCGCGTCTTTGGCTGGTACGACAATGAGTGGGGGTTTTCTGCCCGCATGCTTGATGTCGCCCGCCTGATGGCCAAAGCCTGATCAGATCGCAACGCGCCGGCGTTGCGTTGCGATCCGTTACCAAGCGCCTAGTGTTCTTTCGGCAGGCTGCCGGCCCCATGCCCGGACAGGCCGCCTGAAACCTCCTCGGTCGCCTCATCTGACAGCTCATCTGGCAAGACCAGGTTCAGTACGATGGCGATTAATGCCGCGGGAAGCAGGCCGCTTTTCATCAGAATGCCCAGTGTATCGGGCAAGTGTTGCACGGCATCCGGTTCAAGCTGCAACCCAAACCCGATGGACAGTGAAATAGCAAAGATCACCATATTGCGCCGGTTCCAGTCGACATCGGACAGCATTGAAACACCGGCTGCTACAACCATTCCGAACATGACGATGACACCGCCGCCCAACACTTCGATCGGAACGGTTCGGATGATCGCGCCCACTTTTGGGACAAGGCCGCAAAGGATCAGGAACAAAGCGCCGATTGTCACGACATGTCGGCTCATGACACCGGTCATGGCGATCAGGCCGACATTCTGGCTGAAGGATGTGTTGGGCAAGCCGCCGAACACACCGGCAAGCGCCGAGCCAAAACCGTCGGCATAGGTCGCACCGGAAATCTCGTCATCCGTCGCCTCGCGCCCGGCCCCGCCCTTGGTGACACCGGACACGTCGCCAACTGTTTCAATGGCAGATACGAATGCCATCAGACAAAACCCAATGACGGCCGCAAATGAGAATTCGAACCCGTATTTGAACGGCACCGGCAGGGCGAAGGCCGAGGCCCGGCTCCAACTGGTTCCGATGGCTTCAAATGTCACCATGCCAACCATCAGGGCGTAGACGTAACCAACGACCAGGCCGATCAGAACAGCAGAAACTGAAAGCATCCCGCGGGTAAAGAACTTGAGCCCCAGTGTAACGACCACGACAACCATTGCGGCTGACCAGTTCAACATGGACCCATATTCCGGCGTTCCGATGGCAGGCACCCCGCCTGCCGCATATTGGATGCCGACCTTAACCAATGCCAGACCAATCATCGTGACAACAAGGCCGGTCACAAGCGGTGGCAATGCAAATCGGATCTTGCCGATGACGGCCCCCAGACAGGCATGAAACACGCCACCAACGATCACGCCACCAAACAATGCGGCCAATCCGTCGACACCCTTCCCCGCAACAAGCGGAATCATGATCGGCAGAAAGGCAAAGCTTGTGCCCTGAACAATGGGCAGTGCTGCTCCAACCGGCCCCAATGTGATTGTTTGCAACAAGGTTGCAACGCCTGCAAACAGCATCGACATCTGGATCAGGTACAGAAGTTCAGGAAAATCGGGCGAGTTTGATCCGAATCCGAACCCGGCGGCCCCAGCGACAATGATCGCGGGTGTCACATTCGAAACGAACATCGCCAGCACGTGCTGGATGCCCAGCGGGATGGCTTTGTGCAAGGCCGGGGTATAATTCGGATCCCGAAGCTGTTCGGGCGTTCCTATGGAAGTTTCAGCCATGAGTACTGTCCTCTCTGTCAGAGTTCACGGGGGTATCGCCACTTATCCTGCGGCTTCATTGGGTTCTGCTACGACCTGGTAGGGCGTATCAAACCAGTATTCTTCAAGGTTTGTGCCTTCGCCAATTCTGTCGACAACAGCAAACAGGCCTGGGCTGTGAAGCGGCGTCAACACGCCATGCCAAACACCACGGTGATAGTTCACCGCCTGGCCCGACTTGGTCAGAAATGCGCAGGGTTGGCCGGGTATGCCTTGCTCATCCAGTGCCACGATGACCAAAAATGGGTTCTCGGTCATGGGAATGAAGGCCTGGCTGCCCTCGGGGTGACGTTCGACCATATCAAGGCGGTAGGGCAAACTGCGCGGATTGGCGTCGAACAGGCTTATCCCAGCGCGACCTTCTGCAAAGCTCATTCTCGCGCGATCATGGTAGCGCCCGCATTGGCCTTGATTGATGATTTTGTCCGGGGTGCCGGACACTTCAATCAGATCTCCAAAAGGCGCAAAGGCGTTTGCAGAAATCGGTTCGGTCACGATTTGACGGCTCATGACGGCAAAATATCCCGCAGCCGGAATTCAGCGATCCGTTCGACCTGACGGCAGGCTTCGGCGAATTCAGTGGTCCGATCTTGGTCGATGCGGCGTTGGAACGCCTGAAGGATCGAGGCTTTGTCATGATCCCGAACGGCAATGATAAAGGGAAATCCAAACTTTGCTGTATAGCGCTGGTTCAAATCGGTGAACGTCGCGCGTTCGTCATCTGTCAGCGCATCCAATCCGGCTGATGCCTGTTCTAAGGTACTTTCGCTGGTCAATCGCTTGGCCTGTGCCAGTTTGCCTGCCAAGTCAGGATGAGCCGTCAACACGCCCAGTCTTTCGTCTTCGGATGCCGACCGGAACATACGTGTAAGGGCGTTGTGTACCCCGCCTGCTGTGTCATGCGCGGGGCCTAGTTCGAGGTCAAAGGCACGCTCGGCAATCCAGGCTGAATGCTCAAATATCCCCCCGTAGTCGGCGACAAAATCCGAACGACTCACCTGTGACGGTTTGGGGTGTGTTTGTGGCGGGTGTGTCGCCGCCCAATGTTCGGCGACTTGAAGCCGCGTTGCGAACCATACATCTGAAAACCCGCGCGCATAGTCCAGAAAGCGCTTTAGCGCCATCGCCCGGCCGGGGCGGCCAACAAGGCGGCAATGCAGCCCGATCGACAGCATCTTCGGGGCACCTTCTTCGCCTTCATTATACAGCGTATCAAAGCTGTCTTTGAGATAGGAAAAGAACTGATCGCCCGCATTGAATCCCTGTGGCGTGGCAAACCGCATGTCATTGCAATCCAATGTGTAGGGCACAATCAGCTGATCCCGACCACTCGTACGCGTCCAATAGGGCAAGTCATCGGCATAGGTATCGGCGATATAGGCAAACCCACCCTCTTCAGCCGCCAGCGTCACCGTGTTTTCCGAGCATCGACCGGTGTACCAGCCACGCGGAGGTTCACCGACAACTTCGGTGTGCAGGCGGATTGCCTCGGCAATTTGGGCACGCTCATCGTCTTTCGACATGTCCTTATGCTCGACCCATTTCAGGCCGTGGCTGGCGATTTCCCATCCTGCGGTCTTCATTGCATCGACCTGTTCAGGCGACCGGGCCAAGGCCGTCGCCACGCCATAAACAGTAATCGGCAGATCCTTCATCAGACGATGAAGCCGCCAGAATCCGGCGCGCGCGCCATATTCATAGATCGATTCCATGTTCAGATGACGTTGCTCGGGCCATGGTGCGGCGCCGACGATTTCGGACAAAAACGCCTCGGATGCGGCATCACCATGCAGAACACAGTTTTCGCCACCCTCCTCATAGTTCAGCACGATCTGAACGGCGAGCTTTGCGCCACCCGGCCATTGCGCATCCGGCGGATTGGCGCCATATCCGATCATGTCGCGCGGGTAACGAGAAGGCTGCATCGCGGTTTTCGTCCTTTCTTTCGTCCGTTGGTTACTGCCATAGCGCAGAAACCCGGGAAGGATTATCAAATCAATCCGAACAGTGTTTCGGGTTCTTTCGGCATTTCAACAGTTTTGATGTTTGCCCCACACTGTGGCAAAGGAAAATACATAGCTATTAGGAGGCCACCGTGGCAGGATTTCTGACGACCCATGTTCTGGACACCGCCCGAGGTTGCCCGGCAGGGGGCATGAAAATCGTACTTTACAAAGTAACCGGCAATTCCCACCGGAAACTTGTAGAGATGCAGACCAATGCGGATGGCCGCACCAATAGACCAATATTTCCGCAGGAAGATTTCAAGACAGGCACCTACGAGCTGATTTTCTACGCCGGAGACTATCTTCGTGCTTCGGGTCAATCCGGAGAAGAACCGTTGTTTTTGGACCAGATCCCCATTCGATTTGGTATGTCGGATGCCGAGGCGCACTACCATGTACCCCTATTGCTTTCGCCATACGGATATTCGACCTATCGCGGTAGCTAAGGTTTCAAGCACCCGACGGGCTGACCACCTTTTGGATCAGCTCGATCATGAAATTCATAAACAGCCGGGCCTTGGGGTCTTGATGGCGGCGATGGGTATACAGGCACGCCATTTGCACCGGCACAGGCGGAGATTGCGGCGCGACAGGGATCAGGTCGCCGGCTTTTAGATGGTCTGCGACCTCGAACACCGGTTTCAGGGCGATGCCCTGGCCTGACAGGGCCCAATCCGTCAGCACATCCCCATCATCACATTCAAAGCGCCCCGAAACCGCAAACCTCTTGGGCCCTTCAGGCGTTTCCAGCATCCATTGAAACTCTGCCGCCCCTGGAAACCTCAGGTTCAGGCATTCATGCTTGCCTGAGATCAGATCGGCGCCGGTCTGCGGCATGCCGTGCCGTTTCACATAGTCTGGCGCAGCACACAGCACCCGCTGGCAATCGGCAATCTTGCGAATGCGCAGCGTGCTGTCTTCGGGCTGGCCGATGAAAAACGCCAAATCCAACCCTTCGGTCGTCAGGTCCACCGATCGGTCGGTCAGCCGTAGTCGCACGTCAATCTCAGGATAAAGCGCCAGAAAATCAGGTACGTGAGGCGCCAGAAGACGACGCCCAACGCCAAACGGAGCCGCCACAAACAAAGAGCCGCGCGGCGCTTCGGTCAGATGCACCACTTTCGCCTCGGCCTCGTCCACCGCATCCAGAACCGATACGGCGCCGGGGTAAAACGCCCGTCCCTGTTCGGTCGGCGTCAGATTCCGGGTCGTGCGCTGGAACAGCCGAACACTCAGATGATCCTCAAGCTGTGATATCCTTGCCGAGGTGACGGCAGGCGAAATACGCAGGTCGCGGCCAGCCGCAGACATGCTGCCCAGATCGTAGACCCTGACGAAGGTGCGGATGTTATCTAGATAGGACATCTTTTCGTTTTTTTTGATACAGTTTGACAATTTACGGGAATACCGAACAAATACGCGCTTGCCTAGTGTGGCGGCACGCAATCGGAGACCACTTGAATGTATGACTTCGCCGTGTTCTGGGACTGGATGGCCTTTGCCGTGCGCTGGTTGCACGTCATCACGGCCATCGCATGGATCGGATCGTCCTTTTATTTCATCGCATTGGACCTTGGTCTGAACCGCGACATCCCCGGGCCTGCGGATGGCGAGGAATGGCAAGTCCATGGTGGTGGGTTTTATCACATCCAGAAGTACCTAGTGGCACCCGAACGGATGCCCGAACACCTGACATGGTTCAAATGGGAAAGCTACGCCACATGGCTCAGCGGGGCGGCGTTGCTAATGATCGTCTACTGGGTTGGCGGCGAGCTTTACCTGATCGACGCTCAGAAAGCCGACCTCGCGTTGTGGCAAGGCATCCTGATTTCTGCGGCCTCTCTGACGGTGGGTTGGCTGGTCTATGATTTTCTGTGCAAATCCGGATTGGGTGAGCGTCCTACGCTGTTGATGGTGCTGCTGTTCGTACTGCTAGTTGCGATGGGTTGGGGCTATAATCAGATCTTCACCGGTCGGGCCATGATGCTGCATCTGGGTGCGTTTACGGCCACGATCATGACGGCCAATGTGTTCTTCATCATCATGCCAAACCAGCGGATCGTTGTGGATGACCTCAAGAATGGGCGCACACCAGACCCAAAATACGGCAAGATCGCCAAGCTGCGATCGACTCATAACAACTACCTGACGCTGCCAGTCGTGTTCCTGATGCTGTCGAACCATTACCCGCTGGCCTTCGCGACTCAATACAACTGGATCATAGCCGCGCTGGTGTTCCTGATGGGGGTCACTATCCGGCACTATTTCAACACCCGCCACGCCCGCGGCGGCAACCCGACCTGGACATGGCTGGTTACAGCGCTTTTGTTCATAGCAATCATGTGGCTGTCGACGGCGCCGATGTACAAACCACTGGAAGAAGCCGAAGCACAACCGCTGACGCCGTTTGAACAACGCTTCGCCTCAGCCGATGGTTTCGAAGAAGCACATGATGTCGTGTTGGGGCGCTGTTCCATGTGCCATGCGCGCGAGCCGGTTTGGGAAGGCATCCTGTGGGCACCCAAAGGTGTCTTGCTGGAAACCGAGGCGGACATTGCCAGAAATGCAAAGCAAATCTATTTGCAAGCTGGCGTCAGTCACGCAATGCCCCCTGCCAATGTTACGTATATGGAACCAGAGGATCGCGACGCCATCATAAGGTGGGTCCGAAACGCCGGATTATAGCGCGACCAAAGTTTCGGCCTAAAATGGGCCGGGGAAACTTTTAGACCCTTTCCCCGAAGGGTTTCAGATGCTCTAACATAAGCTTAATGAGCTGCGATCACATCACAACGCGGCACAATTGATTTCGACTAGGGACAGTTGGAGCTATTTGATGCAGGGGAGCACGCCGTCAGGCATTCTGAGATGCTGGATGATCGGAGCGGTAATGGCTCTCGCACCAACCTGCCTGGCTGCCCTGGAAACCACGCTTACGGCGCCAGGGGCACCAAAGGAGCTGGTCGAGCGACTAGAAGAGACATCTTCGGTTGCGACCGCCGAGAATCGCGGACTTGATACGCCGCTGGAAATTCTGTCTGCTGCCTTGTCGGACTATCGCACCTTGGTACAGATTTTGTACGATGAAGGGTATTTCAGCCCCGTCGTCAGCATCAAGCTCGACGGTCAGGAGGCTGCTGAGCTTAGCTCGCTCAGCGTTCCCTCACAAATCAATCGTGCGGTCATCACCATCGAAACCGGTCCGACATTCAAATTCGGAACTGCCACGATCCAACCATTGGCCCCAAACACCGAACTGCCCGAGCAGTTTGCGCCCGGCAAACTAGCAACGACAGGTGCCATTCAAGAAGCCGCATCTGCGGGTGTTCAGGGTTGGAGGGACGCAGGTCACGCCAAGGCAAGTGTGGCCGGGCAAAAGGTCATCGCGCGCCACGCGCAGGCGCAGCTTGACGCGCAAATCAACCTTGATCCCGATCGCAGACTGACCTTTGGCAGGATGTTCATCGATGGCGACACGGATGTCCGTCACCGTTCAATCGAAAAGATCGCTGGATTTCCCAGCGGCGAAGTGTACTCGCCCGCACAGATCCAGAAAGTTGGCACCCGGCTTCGCCGGACCGGGACATTCAACGTGGTGTCTTTGCAAGAAAGGGAAACTGCGAACCCGGACGGCACCCTGGATTTCGATGCAACGTTTGAAGATCTGCCCAAGCGCCGTCTGACTTTTGGTGTCGAGCTCGCGTCGCGCGATGGCGTCGATGTCACCGCAACCTGGACCCATCGCAACATGTTCAAGCGGGCCGAGCGGTTACGCTTTGAGGCTGCTGTGCGCAACATTGGCGGAGCCGAGGATATAGATGGCCGGATCGGTCTGAGACTGGATCAACCCGACCGTCTGGGGCCCGATGACGCCACATTCTGGAGCACGTTGCTAGAGCGGCGCAACACGGAAAACTACGACGTTACAGTGGCATCGCTGGCCTATGGTGCACGCCGTACGTTTTCAGATCAACTTTACGCCGAAGCATCGGCCGGTTTCCAGTGGTCTGATGCAGATGACGCCTATGGCAACGGGCGTAAATTTCGGTACTTCATCCTGCCCTTCCGTTCGGAATGGGACAAACGCGACAGCAAGATCAGCGCCACCCGTGGTTTCTATCTGGACTCGCAGGTGATGCCGTTTGTGGGCTTTTCCGGTTCAGACACCGGTCTCAGGCTATATTTTGATGGTCGCGCCTATACCAGTTTTGGAACAGCTGGGAATTTGGTTCTGGCCGGACGGGTTCAGTTGGGGTCCGTTATTGGTCCGCCTGCAGATGGCGTCACACCAGACTTTCTGTTCTTTTCCGGTGGTGCCGGAACAGTACGCGGACAACCGTTTGAGAGCCTCGGGATTCCGGTGGGTACTGGGACTGCCGGCGGTAAATCCTTTCTTGGGTTTTCCGGTGAAGTACGCGGCAGGGTCACCGAAAGCCTGTCGTTGGTCGGGTTTTATGACTACGGTATCGTGGATACATCGTCATTTGTTGGCAGTGGAGCAGAAGATCACGCCGGCGCAGGGATTGGCGTAAGATATGATCTGGGTGGATTTGGCCCACTGCGCCTTGACCTTGCCGTTCCCGTTCAGGGCGACACCGGAGACGGCCTGCAGTTCTATATCGGCATTGGACAGGCATTTTGATACATCGTCTTTCGACCCCTCTTCTGATCGGCGCGCTGGCTTGCGTCCCCGTTGTGGTGCAAGCGCAAGAGGATCAAGGCGGTAGCATGATCGAGCGGTTCCTGCAGGATACGCTCTCGGGTGATAATCAGAACGTCACGGTCAAAGGGCTGCAAGGGGCGCTGAGCTCTCGGGCGACAATCCAGGAAATAACGGTGTCTGACGACCAGGGCATATGGTTGACGATCAAGGATGCCGAACTGGATTGGAACAGATTGGGCCTGATCCGCGGTCGGTTCGCCGTCAATACACTGACAGCGCAGGAAATCGATATTGCCCGTGCACCAGGCACCACCACGACGGATGAACCGCCACCATCCGCAGAAACACAGCCTTTCCAGCTGCCGGAATTGCCCGTCGCGATTGAAATCGGAGAGATCCGGATTGATGAACTCGCACTCGGTCAGCCTTTGATCGGTGTGGCGGCCGAACTTGCCGTAAGTGGCAACCTGTCTTTGGCCGACGGCACGCTGGACACCAATCTGGACATTACCCGTTTGGATCGGGTCGGCGATGAAATAATCTTGGCTGCTGGATTTCAAAACTCCAGCAGCCAGATCGACCTGGACCTGAAGGTAATTGAATCTTCAGGTGGATTGATCTCAACCGCGCTGAAAATCCCCAATGAACCTCCGATCGAGTTAACGGCCAAAGGGTCCGGACCTGTCGATGACTTCACCGCCGACATCGGACTGGCCAGTAACGATCAGGAATACGTTGGCGGTCAGGTGCGTCTGCGTTCGGCCCTTGAGCCCGATGGAACCGAAGGCGAAGGGATCGCGTTTACAGCCGATCTCAGCGGCGATCTGACCCCCTTTGTGGCCAGAAACATGGACGTGTTCTTCGGCAAAGAAACCAGCTTGTTCGTGGATGGGCAAACCCACCCGGACGGTGCGTTGGACATCAATGATCTCAAGTTCACCTCTCGGGCCATGAGCTTGGAGGGCAATCTGAATCTGGGCGCGGGCGGCACGCTTCAAGTCGCTGCGCTGCAGGGGCGCATTACACCACCCAATGGGGAAACCGTCGTTTTGCCGATATCCGGAGGGGACACGTCTGTGGAAGCGGCCCAGATTTCAGCGCTTTTTGATCAGCAGAACGGCAGGCTTTGGGATTTTAACCTTTCGGCCGATGCGGTGCGATCCAAAAACATCAACCTGGACCACGCGCAGATAACAGCGCAGGGTGTTTTGGATCAGGGGATCAACGTCAGTGTAAGTGGTGATCTACAGGCCGCTTTGGATGGTATCGACATGGCAGACCCGGCCCTAAATACGGCGCTTGGGGATCGCATCACCTTGGATGGGACTTTTGGCTACGGCGATGATCAGTCTCTGAACCTGTCTGACTTTGAACTGATCGGGTCGGATTTCCTGTTGGGCGTCGATGCCCTAATCAGAGGATTGAACAGTGGCCTGAACATCGACGGATCCGCGATGCTGGAAGCATCCGACATCTCGCGTTTTTCGGAACTGGCCAAGCTGGATCTGGGCGGGAAAGCCTCGGCGCATGTTACAGGCAGCGGATCACCGATTGAAGGTAGCTTCGATGGCAGGCTTGCCGTCAATGGCAGTGATTTATCCACCGGGCGTGACGATATCGATCCGCTGATCACGGGTGAAACAACAATCACGTTGGATGCAAAGCGCGATACAGACGGCGTGACAGTGCGCGAATTTACCGTGAACGGAGAGGCATTGAGCGCACAGGCCAGCGGCAAGGTCACAACGCCAGATGACAACGTTTCCATCGATGGTCAGGCCAGCGTCAATGCACGGGATCTTTCGGTTTTTTCTGGTTTGGCGAAGCGCGAACTGGGGGGCAGCTTTCAGGCCAAACTGGACGGCAAGGGCACCGTTCAAACGCTGGAGTTTGATGGCATCGCCAGCGTCACTGGACGTGACATCAAAACCGGTATGGATGAGATCGACCCGCTGCTGACCGGCCAGACATCGGTCGAATTTGACGGCGCCCTGTCACAGCAACAGATTGTGGTTCGCCAGGCGACCGTGAACGGATCAGCGTTGACGGCGCAGGTCGACGCTACGATCGACGATCCAACGGGTAATCTGGCCGTCGATGGACAGGCCAGCATGAATGTCCCGGATTTGTCCGTGCTGTCCGGCCTTGCCGGGCGCGATCTG
This sequence comes from uncultured Ruegeria sp., assembly GCF_947504215.1. GTDB lineage: Bacteria > Pseudomonadota > Alphaproteobacteria > Rhodobacterales > Rhodobacteraceae > Ruegeria. The sequence continues at coordinate 57,808 of NZ_CANNGO010000010.1, forward strand.
GCAGGATCGATCAAGGGTGACGTTCAGGGCAAGGGCGCAAAAAGCAGCCAGACTTTTGATATCCAAGGCAACGTCACCGCGAATGATATCCAAACGGGCATTGCCGCACTGGACAAGCTAATTCAGGGACGCACGACGCTGTTGGTCGACGCATTGAAAGAGGACAGCGGGCTGAACATCCGCGACTTTCGCCTGAATGGGACGGCCTTGTCGGCCAATGCCTCGGGTCAGTTGGATCGACAATCTGGGGGGCTGGATTTTTCGGCCAAACTGGATGATCTGGCGCGGTTGTCGAACACCTTGTCTGGACCGTTGCAACTGGATGCAAATGTTGCGCCTTCCGCTTCCGGGTTTGAGGGAACAGCCAAACTGCAAGGGCCTGATAGCTCGTATGCCAGCCTGTCCGGAACAGTGGCCACGGATGGGGCCGCTGATCTGGATTTTGACGCCAAGCTCAATCGCATCGAACGCTTCGCGCCAGAGTTTCCAGGGACCGTTGCCGCCACGGGAAATGCCAAGCGGAGCAATGGCGTCTGGACAATCGATGCCAACGCCAAAGGCCCGGCCAACATCAATAGCGATGTGGCGGGCACCTTTGACGAAACCAGCGGAAATGCGGATCTGACGGCACAAGGCGGGGTCAATCTTGGCATCGCCAACATCTTTGTCACTCCCAACAAAATCGACGGATCCGCCCGCTTCAATCTGGCGCTACAGGGCCAGCCGGCGCTGGAGTCGCTAAGTGGAACAATCACGACGTCCGGCACATCCTTCGCGATCCCAACGGCTGGTCAGACCATAACCGGGATCAGCGGCTCGGTCGATCTGGCCCAGAGCCGTGCAACGATATCGCTGAACGGCGGTGTACGCGCCGGGGGCGGTTTTACAGTCAGCGGGCCGGTGGATCTAACTCCGCCCTTCAATGCGCAGATCACGACGCAGCTCAATAGCCTCGTTCTGACGGATAAGTTGTTGTACGAAACTACGCTGAACGGCCAGATTGCCATGACCGGAGCACTGGCCGGGAATAGCTCGCTTGCCGGACAAATCAATTTTGCCGAAACCAACATCAATCTTGCGGCGGCCTCCGGTGCAGTAGGCGCCGCGCCAATCCCCGAGATCCAACATGTCGACGAAAGCCGTGCAGGCTTTGTCACTCGTGAGCGCGCGCAGTTGGTCGTGAAGGAAGAAGAATCCAAAAGCGACTCCCGCATCGCGCTGGATGTCAGTCTGGTCGCCCCGAAGGCCGTGTTCGTCCGAGGCCGTGGCGTGAATGCGGAACTGGGTGGCCGCATCGTGATCGGCGGGACCACAACATCTGTTGTTCCCTCCGGACAGATTGATCTGATCCGGGGCACTTTTGACATTCTGGGCCGCAGGCTGCAGCTGACAAAAGGCATTGTCAGCCTGCAGGGCGACCTGAAGCCGTATATTGAATTCGAGTCCTCGGCCAGCACGTCTGACGGCACGGCTACCATAGAAATCGCGGGCCCGCTGGATTCACCCGAGGTTGATGTGTTCTCGGATCCGGAACGCCCCGCCGAAGAGGCGCTGGCCATGCTGCTTTTCGGGAACCGCTTTTCTGAGATATCGCCTTTTTTGATCGCGCAGATGGCAGCCTCATTAGCACAGCTCAGCGGCGCGGGCGGCGACGCGACCAAGGGGCTGCGTGAATCCACCGGCCTTGATACGGTCGACATCGGCGCGACCGAAGGCGGCGCAGGCCGTTTGGGGGCTGGCGCGTATCTTAGCGACAACCTTTACACGGATTTCACGGTGAACACCGAAGGCGATACCGAGGTGAACCTGAACCTGGATGTCACGGATAATTTTTCCATCAAAGGCACGGTCGATGGCAAAGGCGAAACAGGTATCGGCTTGTTTTTTGCAAGGGACTATTAAGCTCGCGTCACCGTGGCCCTACTTGCGACGAATTCCGATCCGTTGACCAATCTGTGACGCCGGTCCCAAAGACTTGTGATCCTCGACCATCTGCATCAGGCGTACCACCGCCCAATCCGGATAGGCCACCGAGCGACCGGTGTCGTGGCTGACATTCATAAACAAAGCCTCTTGTGTGGCGCAGACATGACCATCCAAGGTCGAGATCATCTGTGCAAAATAGTGACCTCTTTTGGGGTCGGCGTCCAACATTCGAAAGTGAAAGTGGAACTGCGTGTCTTGGGTAATCTCGCGCAGAAAATGCAGATGCGACTGGATTATATACGGGCCCTGCCCCAACGCGTTGACCTGAAGCTCCCCCAACCCGAGGTGATCCACCATTAGTATCTCAAGCGCCATGTCGAAGGCCACACCGTAGTATCCAACATTCATGTGGCCATTGTAGTCGATCCAAGCGGGGTCCACCGCTCCGCCACGGATTTCAACCGGCGCCGGATACGGGCCGTCATGTCCACCCAAAGACGTGTTCGCCATCTGTGTTCCCCTTGTTCAGGCGCATACATCAAGGCAACATGCGGGCCGAAAGTCCAGCTTTGACACGCAAAAGGGCGGCCTGTTTAGGACCGCCCTATGTGTTTCAGCAGGCTGAGAGGTTACTCTGCCGCGATGGCGTCCTCGATCTTTTCGACGCGAATTGCCGAGAATTTAAACTCGGGGATTTTGCCATAAGGATCGATGGCAGAGTTGGTCAGGATATTCGCCGCAGCCTCGACATAGGCAAACGGAATGAACACCATATCCTCGGCAATCGCGCGATCGGCCCGCACCATGATCTCGATCGAACCACGGCGTGTAGTCAGGCGGATCGTTTCACCCGGTTCGATCCCCATCAGCTTCAGCTGACGCGGGTTCATCGAACAGTTCGCTTCCGGTTCCACAGCGTCCAGCACCGTAGCGCGGCGGGTCATCGACCCAGTGTGCCAGTGTTCCAACTGACGGCCTGTGGTGGCGATCATTGGGTATTCGTCATCGGGCGCTTCATCCGGCGGGATCACGCTGGCTGGGGTGAACTTCGCCCGGCCGTCAGCACGCGGGAAACCATCACCAAACACGATCGCCTGACCCGGATCAGTTTCAGTGAGCGACGGATAGGTGATCGTCTCGGTTTCAAGCCGCTCCCAGGTAATGTTGTCGAGCGACGCCATGGTCAGCTTCATCTCATCAAACACCTGGCTTACATCCGTGTAATCCCAGTTCAGCCCAATACGCTGCGCCAGCTCAACCGTGATTTTCCAGTCCTCACGCGCCTCACCTGGAGGGGCCACAGCCGGACGCACACGCTGAACCTGACGGTTGGTGTTCGACACGGTGCCGTTCTTTTCATACAGCGCCGAGGCGGGCAGGATGATGTCGGCATAGTTCGCCGTCTCGGTCAGGAAGATATCCTGCACGATCATCAGCTCCAACTTTGCCAAAGCTTCCCGTGCGTGACCAACATCAGGGTCGGACATAGCCGGGTTTTCACCCTGAATATACATGCCCTTGATGTTACCCGCGTAGGCCTGATCAATGATCTCGGTGACGGTCAGGCCCTTCTCGTTAGAGAAGTCGTCCGAGTTCCAGACATTGTTGAATTTGGCCCGAATGCCGTCATCCATAACCGACTGATAATCCGGCAGGAACATCGGGATCAGACCCGCGTCAGACGCGCCCTGCACGTTGTTCTGGCCACGCAGCGGGTGCAGACCCGCGCCGGGTTTACCAACGTTGCCGGTCATCAAAGCCAGCGAGATCAGGCAGCGGGAGTTATCGGTGCCATGGATGTGCTGGCTGACGCCCATACCCCAGAAGATCAGACCAGCCTTGGCCTGCGCAAAGGTACGCGCGACACGGCGTAGCTGATCTGGCTCAATACCACAAATGGGCGCCATTGCCTCGGGCGTGAAGGCGCGCAGATGCTCTTTTTCGGCTTCCCAGTTCTCGGTCCAGCGGTGGATGTACTGGCTGTCGTACAGCTCTTCCTCGACGATCACGTTCATGATCGCGTTGAGCATCGAGACATCAGCACCAGGGCGGAACTGCAGCATCTCGTCTGCGAACTTGCGCATACCGACGCCGCGCGGGTCCATCACGATCAGCTTGCCACCGCGCTTGGTGAACTGCTTGAAGTAGGTTGCCGCCACGGGGTGGTTTTCAATCGGGTTCGCGCCGATGATGATAACCACATCCGAGTTCTCGACCTCGTTAAAGGTGGCGGTCACCGCGCCTGAGCCCACGTTCTCGATCAGCGCCGCCACGGACGAGGCATGGCACAGACGGGTGCAGTGGTCGACGTTGTTGTGCTTGAAGCCCTGACGAATGAACTTCTGGAACAGATAGGCTTCTTCGTTGGTGCATTTGGCCGAACCAAAGCCAGCGACGTTGCGCGGATCTTCATCACGCAGCGCTTTCAGCTTGGTGGCCGCCAGATCCATCACCTCTTCCCAGGTCGCCTCGCGGAAATGAGTGCCCAGATTGCCCGGATTGACGTTCAACCCTTTGGCAGGCGCATCCTCACGCCGGATCAGAGGTTTGGTCAGGCGGTGTGGGTGGTGGATATAGTCAAAGCCAAAGCGACCTTTGACACACAAGCGGCCTTCGTTTGCTGGGCCGTTAATGCCTTCGACATACTTGACCTTGCCGTCCTTGACCTTCAGCGAAACCTTACAGCCGACGCCGCAGAACGGACAGACGCTTTCGGTTTCGCTATCGTAATCCTTGCTGTCCCCCTGCTGCTGATCGTCCAGCACAGTGGCTGGCATCAACGCACCTGTCGGGCAGGCCTGAACACATTCACCACAGGCGACACAGGTCGAATCCCCCATCGGGTCGTTCTGGTCAAACACCACTTGCGCCGTGTGTCCGCGACCGGCCATGCCGATCACGTCATTCACCTGCACGTCGCGACAAGCACGGACACAGAGGTTGCAGTTGATGCAGGCGTCCAGATTGACGCGCATTGCAACGTGGCTGTCATCCAGCAGAGGGATCTTCTCGGCCTTTTTCGCCGGGAAGCGACTGTCGCTTACATCGTTCAGCTTGGCCATATCCCAGAAATGGCTGGATTTATCGTGCGCCTCTTCGGGTTGGTCGGCGACCAGCAATTCCATGACCATTGCGCGCGATTTCTCGGCCCGATCACTATCGGTTTTTACCACCATTCCGTCCGCAGCCGGGCGAATGCACGAGGCGACCAGCGTGCGCTCGCCCTCCACCTCGACCATACAGGCGCGACAGTTGCCATCCGGTTTATAGCCGGGTTGAGGCTTGTGACATAAGTGCGGGATCGTGAACCCCTGCCCCTTGGCGGCTTCCCAGATGGTCCAGCCCTCGGGCACGGTGACATCATCGCCGTTCAGGTTGAAGGTGACGGTTTTGTTCGGGCTTGCATCAAGCATGGCTCTGTCTCCCTCAGATTTCGTCGGCGAAGTGTTTCATGACCAGGCGGATCGGGTTCGGGGCCGCCTGCCCCAGCCCGCAGATCGAGGCATCACCCATGACCTGACACAAATCTTCCAGCAGGTCCTGATCCCATTTGTCGGCCTGCATAAGCTTCACCGCCTTTTCGCAGCCTGCCCGGCAGGGTGTGCACTGACCGCAGCTTTCATCTTCGAAAAACCGCAGCATGTTCAGCGCCGCATCGCGGGCGGTGTCCTGATCTGACAGAACCACCACGGCAGCAGAGCCGATAAACGTGCCCAACGGCTGCAGCGTGTCAAAATCCAGTGGCACATCGTCGATGGATGCGGGCAGCAGGCCCGAAGACGGCCCACCCGGTTGATAGGCCTTGAAGGTCTGGCCCGCGGCCATACCTCCGGCGGCCTCGATCACGTCCAGAATGGTCGATCCTGCGGGCAGCAAGTAAACGCCCGGTTCGGCCACGCGGCCCGAGACCGAATAGCTGCGCAGACCCTTACGGCCATTCTTTTCGGTGCTGTTCAGGCATTCCGGCCCCTCGCGGCAGACCTTGGTGACCCAATAGAGCGTCTCGACATTGTGTACCAAGGTTGGACGATTGAAGACCCCCACCTGCGCCACGAACGGAGGGCGGTGACGCGGCAGGCCCTTTTTGCCCTCGATCGACTCGATCATCGCGGATTCTTCACCGCAGATATAGGCGCCAGCACCCCGGCGCAGATCGACATAACCTTTTTCAACGATCCCAGCCTCTTCCAACGCGGCAATCTCTCGACGCAGGATTTCCAGAACGGCCGGGTATTCGTCGCGCATGTAGATGAAGCAGGTCTCAGCCTCGACCGCCCATGCAGCGATCAGCATGCCTTCTAGAAAGACATGCGGCGTGCGCTCCAGATAATAGCGGTCTTTGAAGGTGCCGGGTTCGCCCTCATCGCCGTTCACCGCCAGATAGCGGGTACCTTCGTTCATGCGAACAAAGCCCCATTTCTTGCCCGAGGGGAAGCCAGCACCACCCAGACCGCGCAGGCCCGAGGCCAGGACGTCTTCCTGCACCTTCTCCCAGTCGCCGCTGTCGCGCAGCTCTTTCAGCTTGGCGTAGCCGCCGTTTTTCGCATACGCCGCGAAGGTTTCATAGTCGGGCAAATGCGCGTGGGTGTCACTGGCGGCAATCGCGGCCTTTACCTTTTCGGGGGTCGCGTGATCGATATGGTTGTGGCCAATCTCAAGCACCGGCGCCGTATCGCAGCGTCCCATGCAGGGCGCGCGGCGGACGCGCACCTGCGATGCATCCAACCCATCCTCGAGCGCCTTTTGCAACTGCTGGGCCCCAGCCATTTCACAGGACAGGGAATCACAGACACGGATTGTCAGCGCAGGCGGAAGTGCCTCATCCTCTTTCACCACATCGAAATGGGCGTAGAAAGTGGCAGTCTCATAGATCTCGGCCTGGCCCACGCGCATCTCGACGGCCAAAGCGGCGATGTGATCGGCGCTGATATGGCCGTGTGCGTCCTGAATCAGATGCAGGAATTCGATCAGCAGGTCACGGCGGCGCGGGCGGTCGCCCAGCAGGCGCGATATCTCGGCCTGTGCCTCATCCGTGAACTGACGGCCTTTGGGCGTGTGCCGCCCTTTGCCTTTACCTGACTTCCAGACGCCCCTGGGTGCGCCTGATGGCTTGGTATCTAATGGTGCCATAATGCCCTCCGATTGAGGTTTGGTCTCTCATCAGGTTAGCATATCGTCAAATCGCATATCACTATCGCACGATAACGACAGGTTATCACCGTAAAGACGCCACGACAGCGCGCAATGCCGCAACCGTCGGCAATTCGGGATCGCGCGTGAGGGTAGCCAGACAAATCGGTTTACTTACAACAGGATCGATCAGCGGCAGTACCTTCGTGCCTTTGAGTTCTCCCAACGCCCGCACCAGAACGCGGGGCACAACGGTTGCGGCCAGACCCTCGCGGGCCATAACCATCGACGCGGTAAATCCGCTGGTTTCTGCCACCACATGCGGATGAAGACCCTGTTCTGAAAATATCCGATCCAGAATGCGCCGATTCTGCATTTGCGGCTCCAGCAGGCTGATTGGAAAATCAGCCACCCGCGCCCAGGGAATCGGCCCGTTTTCATCCGTCATGTGCGCGGGGATCAGCAGGACATAGGTCTCTTCATACAAGGGCTGAACCTGACGCAGGTCGGTGCCGATACTATCGCCATACGTCACGCCAGCATCCAGACTGCCCTCGTCAAGCCGATGCTGAATGGCATTGGCTGACATGGTTTCGATCCGGGACAGGATGCGAGGATGGGCCTGCTGCAGCCGTTTGATCAAGCGGCCCGTAAATGCGGTCGCAGTGGGGATCACACCGAAAATCAGCGTGCCGGTGATTTCACCGCGGGTTGCCAAGACCTGCTGTTCCAGCGCTTTGGCATCGTCCAGAATGCGGCGTGCCCGGCGAACAATCATCTCGCCTTCTTCGGTCAGACCTTGAAACCGATTGGCGCGGCGCACGATCGACACACCCAACCGATCTTCGAGATTGCGGATGCGCATCGAAAACGCGGGCTGAGATATCCCGCATTCCTCGGCCGCTTTGGCAAAGTGTCGGTGCCGCGCCAAAGCGCTGAGCAATTGCAGGTCGCGAATCTCGATCACTCTGGGCCTCAGCGTGCTGACAGGTGGGGCAGGATAACCTTCTCTGGCTGCAGGAAAAGACCCTTATTGATCAGGTGTTGAACAAGAAGTGCATCACGTCGCCGTCCTTGACGACATAACCTTTGCCTTCGGCCCGCATCTTGCCAGCCTCTTTGGCCCCCTGTTCCCCATCGGCCGCGATATAGTCGTCATAAGCGATGGTTTCAGCGCGGATGAAGCCCTTTTCGAAATCACCATGAATGACACCAGCCGCCTGTGGCGCGACCGTTCCTGTCCGAATGGTCCACGCACGGGCCTCTTTCGGGCCAACAGTGAAATAGGTTTCCAGCTTGAGCAAATCGTAACCGGCGCGGATCAGGCGGTCAAGACCAGGTTCTTCCAGACCCATCTCCTCAAGGAACATCTGGGCTTCGTCCTCTTCCAGCAGGCTGATCTCTTCTTCGATCTTGGCGCTGATGATGACGTGAGAATTGCCCTGTGCAGCGGCCATTTCAGCGACGCGGGTCGAATATTCATTTCCCTCCGCCGCTTCTTCTTCCGACACGTTGCAGACATAAAGCACAGGCTTTGTCGTCAGCAGCTGCAGCATCTTCCAGGCTTTTGAATCCTCATCGCTGACCTCGACCAGACGCGCGGGTCTGCCACTTTCCAGCATTGCCTGCGCTTCGGCCAACAGACGTTCCTGCTGCTGGGCTTCCTTGTCGTTGCCTTTAAGCTTGCGCACCAAGTTTGCGCGGCGTTTTTCAATACTTTCCAGATCCGCCAGCATCAGTTCAGTCTCGATGGTATCAGCATCTGCCACCGGATCGACGCGCCCGTCGACATGGGTCACATCACCATCTTCGAAACATCGCAGGACATGAGCTATTGCGTCGGTTTCGCGGATGTTGGCCAGAAACTGATTGCCCAGCCCTTCCCCCTGCGAGGCGCCTTTGACCAGACCTGCAATATCCACAAAAGTCATCCTTGTCGGGATGATCTGTTTCGAGCTTGCAATCGCCGCCAGCTTGTCCAGCCGATCATCAGGCACGGCCACGTCGCCCACATTGGGTTCAATCGTGCAGAACGGGAAATTCGCAGCCTGAGCGGCCGCGGTTTTGGTCAGCGCGTTGAAGAGGGTCGATTTGCCCACATTCGGCAAACCCACAATTCCCATTTTAAAGCCCATGGTGGTCTCCTGATGCCATTCGCGGCTGCTTCTAGGCAGGTCAGGCTCAATGCGCAAGCGGTTGGCAGGCAACACTCAATTGAGCCTGTTTGGACACATCACAATAATGTTCGGTAGTTTTCGATGCTTGTGTGCTTGTGTAAATCTGAAAATGCGCTTTAAAGTCACCACTTAGCGAACGACATCAACAACAAATTGCGTATAGATTGATATGAAGACACTCCTTTTAGTTTCCGCTGTGGCCATTGGCGCCGCGACCGCTGCGCCTGCGCAATCCATCATATTTGGCGCTGGATATGCAGATTATTCGGACAGTATGTCCGAGGATCAGGCTATTTTGTCCCTGGAATACCAACACAGTCCCTTTCATCAAGCGACGCGGTTCAGTGCCACCTGGGGTGCTGCTTTGTCGGTCGACGCTGATGGCGACACACATATTGGCGCTGGGCTGATCGGCGTCTATACGCTGGGTGATCGCTGGTTTGTCGAGGGCAGCGTCATGCCCGGGTATTATGACGAAGGAAATGATCTGAACGATCTGGGCGGTAGCTTTCAGATCCGCAGCCTGCTGGGCCTTGGCTATACCTTGAACAGCGGCAACAAGATTTCGGTCGCGGTGACACATAAATCCAATGCCAGCACCCAGGACGAAAATCCCGGGGTGAACGCTCTTTTGCTGCGGTATCATTACGCGTTCTAATCCATTCGCAACGAGGCGGGATTGATTTTCGGTCAAAGTTTCTGCACATCAGGTCCAAACCTGTTTGCAAGGACATCTGATGAGCCGTATCGACGCAAAGTTTGCCGCACTGAAAGCCGAGGGCAAAAAAGCCTTTGTCGCCTATATCATGGCCGGAGACCCTGACTATGAAACCTCGCTTGAAGTGGTCAAGGGTTTGCCGGGGGCTGGTGTCGATGTGATCGAGCTGGGCTTGCCCTTCACCGATCCAATGGCCGATGGCCCCACGATTCAACTGGCGGGACAACGCGCATTGGACGGCGGCATGACGTTGCAGCGCACGTTGGATTTGGCGCGCACCTTCCGTGAGACCGACGACACCACGCCGATTGTTTTGATGGGATATTACAATCCAATCTATAGCCGCGGCGTTGATACGTTCCTTACGGATGCAAAAGCTGCCGGTATCGACGGGCTGATTGTTGTCGACCTGCCACCTGAAGAAGATGACGAGCTGTGCCTGCCTGCACAGGCCGCCGGATTGAACTTCATCCGTCTGGCGACACCAACAACAGATGACAAGCGCCTGCCCCGTGTTTTGCAGAACACGTCAGGCTTTGTTTATTACGTGTCCATCACGGGTATTACCGGCGCGGCCGAGGCAGAAGCTCAGGATGTCGGACCCGAGGTTGCGCGGATCAAATCGCAGACCGACCTGCCAGTAATCGTCGGATTCGGCATCAATACACCGGAAAAGTCACGTACCATTGCAAGTGTGGCAGATGGGGCTGTTGTGGGCTCGGCCATTGTCGGTCAAATCGGGGCCGGAAAGCCGGTCGCCGAAGTGCTAGAGTTTGTGAAGACCCTATCTGACGGAGCTCACTCGGCCTAAGCCCCTAACAACAACTTCAAACGCTTCTTTAGCCGCAGTTTGCCTCAGGCCAGCTGCGGTTTTTGATATCCAGACAGCGTTGCGGCTGGTCGAGAAAATTGGTAACAAAACCTAACCAATATCATCAAGGCCGTGTGCAATGCCCGTCATCACCACAATCGAAGACCTGAAACGCATCTACCAACGCCGCGTCCCCCGGATGTTCTATGACTACGCCGAAAGCGGAAGCTGGACGGAACAAACGTTTCGGGAAAACACCTCGGACTTCGAGAAGATTCGCCTGCGCCAGCGGATCGCAGTGGATATGGCCGGGCGTTCAACGGCGTCTCAGATGATTGGCGAGGACGTTTCGATGCCCGTGGCGCTTGCGCCTGTGGGCCTGACCGGGATGCAGCACGCCGATGGTGAAATGAAAGCTGCCAAAGCCGCTGAGGAGTTCGGCGTGCCCTTTACCCTTTCAACAATGTCGATCAATTCGATCGAAGATGTGGCAGGCCACACCGACAAACCGTTCTGGTTTCAGTTGTACACTATGAAAGACGAAGACTATGTCAGCCGTCTGATCCAACGCGCCAAGGATGCAAAATGTTCGGCGCTGGTGATTACGCTGGACCTGCAGATCTTGGGGCAACGTCACAAGGACCTAAAAAACGGGTTGTCCGCCCCGCCGAAACTGACCGCAAAAACCATCGCAAACCTGATGACCAAATGGGCTTGGGGCATTGAGATGCTCGGGGCCCATCGACGAGAGTTCGGAAACATAGTGGGCCATGCCGAAGGCGTCTCGGACGCTTCATCGCTGGGCGCATGGACAGCAGAGCAGTTTGATCCAAGCCTGGATTGGACCAAGGTGGAAAAACTGATGGAACAATGGGGTGGTAAGGTCATTCTGAAAGGAATACTGGACGCCGAGGATGCCAAGATGGCGGCAAAACTGGGTGCTGATGCCATTGTTGTTTCGAACCATGGCGGTCGCCAGTTGGACGGTGCACTTAGTTCGATCCGCATGCTGCAGGAAATCCTGGATGCAGTCGGAAGCGACGTTGAGGTACACATGGACAGCGGAATCCGGTCCGGGCAGGACGTGCTGAAGGCGTTAGCTTTGGGGGCCAAAGGCACATATATCGGCCGCGCATTTGTCTATGGTTTAGGCGCTATGGGGCAAAAAGGCGTGACCACCGCGCTCGAGGTGATCGAAAAGGAACTAGACACCACGATGGCCCTGTGCGGTGAGCGAAACGTGGGCGATCTGGGGCGGCACAATCTGCTGATCCCGGAAGATTTTGGCGGGCGCTGGCAGGATTGATCTGTCTTTGCGTCTGAGCGGCTAAAAATCGCTTTTCAAACCCAGTGAATCAAGCTATGGACGCCGCTTCACGCGGGCATACAGCCTTGGAGGATGCCCGCCCTAACATTGGAGATATATCATGGCTGGTGAGATTCCTGATCTCGTAGCTCTGGAACGGACGGGGACAGGCAAGGGCGCCGCTCGTCAAACACGCCGCCACGGCATGGTTCCGGGCGTTGTATTTGGTGGCGACAAAGACCCGCTGGCAATCCAGATCCCGTTCAACGAACTATTCAAGCGCCTGAAAGCGGGTCGGTTCAAGTCGACGCTGTGGAACCTGAAGGTTGACGGTCACGAAGACGTTCGCGTTATCTGCCGCGACGTTCAGCGTGATGTCGTCAAAGATCTGCCGACACACCTGGACCTGATGCGCCTGCGCCGGACCACCAAGATCGCGCTGTTCATCCCGGTTGAGTTTATCAACGAAGAAGAAGCTCCCGGCGTCAAGAAGGGCGGCGTTGTGACCGTTGTCCGTCCTGAAGTTGAGTTGGTTTGCACAGCAGGCGAGATCCCTGAAAAGATCACCGTTGATCTGACCGGCATGAACATCAACGACGTTGCGACCATTTCGTCTGTTGAGCTGCCAGCTGGCACCAAGCCGACCATCGACCGTGATTTCGTGATCGCCAACATCTCGGCACCGACAGGTCTGGCGACAGACGACGATGAAGAAGGTGAAGATGAAGTCGCAGCTGACGAAGTCGAAGTCGTCGGACAGGAAGAAGAAGAATAAATCCGGATACCACTATCCAGATTTTCTAACGGGGCTCTTTTCAGAGCCCCGTTTTTTGTTGCAACTTCGATGATCAACGCAGTTTTGCCTAATCGGTTTCTTCGGCCAAGCCATAGATGGCCGTAAATCATCCCGTGATTTTCAAACCGGCCCATCTGGATTTTCGAACGAAATCCGGGCATGAGGGGGCAGACGAACTTTGACCCGTGGGGCAGCACAATGAAACTATTTGTCGGACTGGGAAATCCGGGGCAGAAATATGCCCGGAACCGGCACAATATTGGTTTCATGGCCTTGGACCAAATTGCCGAGGATCACGGGTTTGGCCCATGGAAATCAAAGTTTCAGGGCGACATCGCAGAAGGTCGGTTGGGCACTGAGAAAGTCCTGCTGCTGAAGCCGCAAACCTTCATGAACCGTTCGGGTCAGTCAGTGGGCGAAGCGATGCGTTTCTACAAGCTCGACTCAACCGACGTGACAGTTTTTCACGACGAATTGGACCTTATCCCCGGCAAGGTGCGTGTTAAGGCCGGTGGTGGTCATGCCGGGCACAATGGCTTGCGTTCCATCCACGAGCATATCGGCGCGGCCTATGACCGGGTTAGGTTGGGTATCGGGCACCCTGGTCGAAAAGAAATGGTCTCACCCTATGTGCTTAGTGATTTTGCGAAGTCCGAGGGCGACTGGCTAAGCGAAGTATTGCGCGGTGTTTCGGACGGCGCCAATCATTTGGCACAGGATGAAGGCGGGAAATTCATGAACGCCGTCGCCTTGCGCACAGCACCGGCGCGGTCATCTAAGACCCCTTCGCCCGCCAAAACCGATCCTAAACCTGAAGCAAAGCCAGAACCGCTGAGCGACGATCGTTCAACCATGCAGAAGCTTCTGGACAAGTTCAAATAGGCGCGCCTCACCTTTCCGTAACGTCTTGATTGCGGATTGAACTGTCTCGCGTTCCAATGCTGAGCGAAGAGGGAGGCATCATATGAGAACGGTTATCAAGTGGCTGCTGCGGATTGTTCTGGCATTGGTGCTGGCCGCAGTTGTTGTCGGTGCTTGGAAACGCGAAGAGATACAGCGCCTGATGGCTGTGAACTCGCTGTTCTCCGAAGAAAAGATTGTCCACAACTTTTCGCATATGAACGAGGCTTTCCTGACAGTTGATTTGCCGCGCGGCAATGCCCCGACGTCCGAGCTGTCATATGGTGCAGGCTTTGAGCTACCCGAAGGCACCGATACCTGGATTGATGAACGATCCGTCACATCCTTGCTGATAATGCAGGACGGGCGCATTCGGTTCGAAGAATACTACTTAGGCACTTCGCCCGAAGACCGGCGGATCTCGTGGTCAGTTGCCAAAAGCTATCTGTCGGCCCTGCTCGGGGTTCTGATAGACGAAGGCGCGATCGCGTCGCTGGACGATCGGGTCGTCGATTACGCTCCTCAGTTAAACGGCAGCGCTTACGAAGACGCAACGATCCGAAATGTGCTGAACATGGCCAGCGGCGTCACCTTTGACGAAGACTACCTGGATCCGAAATCAGACATCAACCGTATGGGCCGTGTCGTCGCGCTGGGTGGAGAGCTGGATGATTTTGCAGCCTCGTTGCAGGACAGCTTCGCGAACCCGGGCGAAACCTGGCAATACGTGTCGATCGACACTCATGTGATTGGCATGGTGATCCGCGGCGCAACCGGGCGCAGCGTGTCCGAGCTGTTGACCGAAAAGATCACTGAGCCACTCGGCCTCGAACGCGATGGTTACTACATCACTGACGGGGCTGGAGTGGCATTTGTGCTGGGCGGATTGAACTTTACTACCCGAGATTTTGCTCGTTTCGGGCAAATGATCCTACAAAATGGCGCCCATAACGGGCAACAACTTGTGCCAGCAGAATGGATCGCCGAGGCTACGCGAGCCAGCGCACCAACCAAACCTGACCAGACAGGTTATGGCTATCAATGGTGGATACCGGTTGGCGCGCAAGATGGAGAGTTCCTGGCCCGCGGTGTCTATGGGCAATACATTTACTTTGATCAACCTCGCGGTGTGCTGATCGTCTCAACCGGGGCGGATCGAAAATTCCGTGAGCCGGGTGTAAACAATCAGAATATCGAAATGTTCCGCAATATCGCCCGAAACCTGTAAGATGCATCTATGCAAAAGCAAGACAGTGTAAACGTACTGGGGGGTGTGTTGGCCCCCTGCTCTCGCGATCCGCTGACGGGTTTCTTTCGGGATGGGGCCTGCAACACCTGCCCCGAAGATCAAGGCAGCCATACCGTGTGCGCCGTCATGACTGCCGAGTTCTTGGCGTTTTCAAAATATGTCGGCAATGACCTGAGCACACCCAGGCCCGAGTTCGATTTTGCCGGCCTCAACCCCGATGACAGTTGGTGCCTGTGCGCCAGCCGATTTCTGCAGGCCCATGACGAAGGGTGCGCGCCCAAAGTGCATCTGGAGGCCACCCATAAGCGCGCATTGGACATTGTGCCGCTGACCATTCTGCAGCAACACTCGGTCAACGTGGATTGACGCCTGGTTCAGAATATTCTCTATGGCCCATAGCCAGCCAACATTCTTTTCAGCCAGCCTAAATGATGAACGAATGAGGTTTGACATGAGCTTTATTGCTATGAACCGCTTCAAGGTCCGTCTGGGCAGCGAAGCAGATTTCGAAAACGTCTGGAAAGAGCGTCAGAGCCGCCTGAACGAACTGCCTGGGCTTCAGGAATTCCGTTTGCTGAAAGGGCCGGAAGGGGACGGTTATCGCCTTTACTCCAGCCATGTCATCTGGGACCGCCGCGAAGATTTCGAGGCATGGACCAAATCGGAACAGTTCCGCGATGCGCATAGAAACGCCGGGAACAGCAACACCCAATCCGCCCTGATGGGTCCACCGCAGTTCGAAGGGTTCGAAACCGTCCTGCACGAAGGCTGACAAGGTCCTGAAAGCCGAACGGGACTGGTTATGGGATTGTTAGTTTTCAATCAAAACCACCAAAACAAGCCGCTCAGGTGCTTAAACCGCTCTGGCCAAATATCCCCGAGACGTACGCGACGGCGGGCCGGTCGGGAAACTGTGCTGCGCTTCCAGAAGCCAACCTGATTCTGCGAGCATCTCAGCAACCTTTTCCGGCCTGTATGAGCGGTGCCGCCATTGAAACCAAATGATTGCGTTGCACCAGTGCGGCTTACTGACAACGAGCCAGAGCTTGGCAGTTGGGGCCGCCAAATCGCGCATTTGGCGCAGTGCCAATATTGGATCTTGGCAGTGTTCCAAAACATGTGCGGCCAACACGCAATCAAAGGGGTCGGTTGACCGAAAATCCTCCAACCTTGTTCTAGCTGTTTCCGTAGCTATGCCCCTACGACCCAACGCCTGCTCCGCACGCATCAGCATCTTGTCGGAGGGTTCCATCAAGGTGACCCGACCCTCAGAGCGTATTACTGTGCGCGCTTCGGCAAAGGCGCCAGTACCGCACCCGACGTCCAGTGCATTGTAACCAAGGTGCTCAGGCGACCCCCTCGAGAGAAATCCTAAATACGCGTCGAAGTAGCCAAGCAGCCGCATCTTGTCCGCCCACCTGTGGGCGGCGGCGTCATATTTCTGGTCAAGCCGCGCAGGGAATGATGAGGAGGAATCGCCCATGCCACAAAGCCTGGCACGAAACGCACCGGAGGGCAAAGCCCGGATGGGCTCAGCCGGCGGAACGTCCTTCGGTATCCGACATGTCAAAGTTCAGGTACTTGGCAACCGTCTGCACATCCTTATCACCGCGTCCACACATGTTCATGCAGATGATGTGATCCTTTGGCAGTTCAGGCGCGATTTTCATCACATGGGCAAGGGCGTGGCTGGGTTCCAAGGCCGGGATAATGCCTTCGGTCGCACAGCACAGCTGGAATGCCTCCAGCGCCTCGACATCGGTGATCGAGACATATTGCGCACGGCCAATTTCATGCAGCCACGAATGCTCTGGCCCGATGCCCGGATAGTCCAGACCGGCCGAGATCGAATATCCCTCGAGAATCTGGCCATCATCGTCCTGCAAAAGATAGGTTCTGTTGCCATGCAGAACCCCTGGACGCCCCCCTGTCAGCGAAGCGCAGTGCTCCATCTTTTCGTTAACGCCTTTGCCACCTGCTTCAACGCCAATGATGTTCACGGATTTGTCGTCCAAGAACGGATAAAACAGGCCCATCGCGTTCGACCCGCCACCGATGGCGGCAATGATCGTGTCAGGCAGACGGCCTTCGGCCCGATGCATCTGTTCCTTGGCTTCCTTGCCGATGATCGATTGGAAATCGCGAACCATCGCCGGATAAGGGTGCGGGCCAGCCACTGTGCCGATGCAATAGAACGTGTCACGCACGTTGGTGACCCAATCGCGCAGCGCATCGTTCATTGCATCTTTCAGCGTCCCACGGCCCGAGGTTACCGGAATCACCTCGGCCCCCAGCAAGCGCATGCGGAACACGTTTGGTGCTTGGCGCTGCACATCATGCGCGCCCATATATACCACGCATTTCAGACCAAATTTGGCGCAGACCGTGGCCGTTGCCACTCCGTGCTGCCCGGCGCCCGTTTCAGCAATGATCCGGGTCTTACCCATGCGACGCGCCAAGATGATCTGACCAAGCACATTGTTGATCTTGTGGGCGCCCGTATGGTTTAGCTCATCGCGCTTAAGGTAAATTTTCGCACCACCCAGATGATCGGTCAGGCGTTCGGCGAAATACAGTGGTGAGGGGCGGCCCACATAGTTGGCCCAGAGATCATCCATCTCGGCCCAGAATGTCGCGTCGTCCTTGGCCTTCTCATACTCTTCTTCCAGTGACAGGATCAGCGGCATCAGCGTTTCGCTTACGAACCGCCCGCCAAAAATGCCGAAGCGCCCCTGCTCGTCTGGACCGGACATGAAGGAATTGAAAAGATCGTTGGCCATGGGTGACTCCCTCGTCGTACGTGTTGTTCATAGGAGGTGACGGCAGGATTTGCCATCGCAAAACGCATCATTCCGCAGCGCGAATATGCTGACACCAATAGCGTAAGGCCAGTTCCGCAGACGGAATCTCGCTGCATTCAAAATGAAAGAACCTGTTCACCTGTGCCAGGCGGTTTGCGGCCAGCATCACGCGCAGGTGCGGGCCGGATTGCGCGTATGCCCGCATCGCTTCGGCATCACGCCAAACACTCAGCGAGAAATAAAGTGCGTCCTGACGAAAAACTTCAGCATGCATACACAGCTGATCGTTCTGCGCCTGGCGCAGAGCCAGATTGGCCCGCCAGTAGAACTGGGGTGCAGAGTACCAGTGTTTCAAAGACAAACCGCCGATCGCCGCCAGCATCATGATCCCCCCTGTTCAAGGGATACGCGGGGCAGTTTGGGTCAGATCACTTTAGAGCCGCTGCAAAAGCGCTGATCAGGCCAACGTCTTTGACGCCCGGCGCGCTTTCCACGCCAGACGAAACATCGACCTGCCGCGCACCGGTCATTCGAACCGCCTCGGCTACGTTGTCAGGCGTCAATCCGCCGGCCAGCATCCACGGCCGCCGCCAGTATTTTCGCCCGGCCAGCAATCGCCAATCAAATGCCAGACCATTGCCCCCCGGCAATTCCGAGTTGCGGGGCGGTTTAGCATCGACCAGCAACTGATCGGCCACTTCGGAGTACAGATCAATGGCCGTTAAATCTTCAGCCTCTGCGATGCCGATGGCCTTCATCACCGGAAGTCCAAAACGCTCTCGTATCTCAGCCACACGGTCGGGGCTTTCCTTGCCATGCAGCTGCAACATGTCCAAAGGGACCGTCGAGACGATGCGGTCCAGGTCTTCATCTGTCGCATTCACCACCAACGCGACCTTTGCGACTCCGGCAGGAACCAATTGCGCCAGGTCGGCTGCGGTTTGCAATTGAAGATGTCGTGGCGATTTCGGGAAGAAGACAAACCCAACATAGCCAGCCCCGGCCTCTAACGCAGCACGCACATGTTCGGGTGCGGTCAGACCGCAAATTTTGAGCTTTACATCATCGGGCATTGAGCGGCCTCAGCTAGCCTCGTCCAGCAGCGCCAGAACGTCGTCCTGACCTTCATTCTGCTTTTTCTTGAGCTTTTTGACTTCGCGCTCAAGCTTGCGCACTTCACTTTTCTTGGCGGTTGCGTCGCGACGATGCTTATGTTCGCGCAGCCATTCCCAAAGGAAGCCGATGACAAGACCGGCAACCACACCACCCAGAACCACCACAAACAGCGGTAAGGATGTTGCCAGGTTAAAGCCCAAAAGCTCAGCCAGAGCGTCAGGCATCAGTTTCAGTTCCACTGACTGAACATTTGCCAACGACACTGAAATCAGGATGATTCCAAGCACCGCCAGAAAAGCATATCGAAGATAACGCATCATGACGTCAGGCTTTACCGTTCAATCGATCCCTGAGCAACTTGCCAGTCTTAAAAAAAGGTACACATTTTTCTTCGACCTGAACGGTTTCCCCTGTCCGAGGATTACGGCCAACGCGGGCGTCCCGTTTCTTAACGGAAAACGCGCCAAACCCGCGCAGTTCGACTCGGTCGCCCCGCGCCATGGAATCTGTGACTTCTTCAAAAACGGTATTCACGATCCGCTCGACATCGCGCTGATAGAGATGCGGGTTTTCGTCGGCGATTTTTTGAATCAATTCTGAACGGATCATACGTGATACCCTCCCAGGCGGCCGGTTTAACATGTCTATTGTTCTGACAGTATAGGAAAAAACCCGGAACGGGGGAACGTAAAGTCTTCACCTCAGAGGATCATTTTTGCTCAAACTCACGCGAATCTTTGCCGGTCGGCGGTATTTCCACACGTAATACGTGAATGATACCCAAGTTAAGCCGAGATTTCAGAACATATTGATTCGCAACAAAAACGGCCCCGCGCTGCTGCGCGGGGCCGAGAATTTGTCTTCAAGACGCTGCCTAGCTTAGTCGCCAGATTTCAGCGCTGCGCCCAGAATGTCGCCCAGCGACGCGCCCGAGTCGGAAGAACCGTACTGTTCGACGGCCTCTTTCTCTTCGGCGATTTCGCGTGCCTTGATCGACAGGCCAAGACGACGGGTCTTGCTATCAACATTGGTGACGCGGACGTCGATCTTGTTACCGACCGAGAAGCGCTCGGGGCGCTGTTCGGCGCGGTCACGCGACAGATCGGAACGGCGGATGAAGGACTTCATACCTTCGTATTCCACCTCGATGCCGCCATCTTCGATCGCAGTAACTTCGACGGTGATGATCGAGCCACGCTTCACGCCGCCCACGGCTTCGGCGAACTTGTCACCGCCAAGGGCTTTGATCGACAGCGAGATACGCTCTTTCTCGACATCCACTTCAGACACAACAGCCTGTACCACGTCGTTCTTGTGGTAGTTCTGGATGGCATCCTCGCCACGCTCGTCCCAGGACAGGTCCGACAGGTGAACCATGCCGTCGATGTCGCCTTCGAGGCCGATGAACAGACCGAATTCGGTGATGTTCTTGACTTCGCCTTCGACCTCGGTGCCCTCGGGGTGTGTTTCTGCAAATACTTCCCACGGGTTGCGCTGAGTCTGCTTGAGGCCCAGGGAAACGCGGCGCTTCGCACCGTCGATTTCCAGAACCATAACGTCAACTTCCTGGCTGGTCGAAACGATTTTGCCGGGGTGGACGTTTTTCTTGGTCCAGGACATCTCGGACACGTGTACCAGACCTTCGACACCAGCTTCCAGCTCGACGAACGCGCCGTAGTCGGTGATGTTGGTAACGCGACCCTGATGGACCGAGCTGAGCGGGTACTTGGCAGCAACCAGATCCCACGGATCGTCCTGCAGCTGCTTCATGCCCAGGCTGATACGGTGAGTTTCCTTGTTGATCTTGATGACCTGTACGTTGATGGTCTCGCCAATCGTCAAGATCTCGGACGGGTGGTTCACACGACGCCACGCCATATCGGTGACATGCAGCAGGCCGTCAACGCCGCCAAGGTCAACAAATGCACCGTATTCGGTGATGTTCTTGACCACGCCTTCGACGGTCTGACCTTCGGTCAGGTTGCCGATAACTTCAGCGCGCTGTTCGGCACGTGATTCTTCCAGGATTGCGCGACGCGAAACAACGATGTTGCCACGGCGGCGGTCCATTTTCAGAATCTGGAACGGCTGCTTCAGACCCATCAGCGGGCCTGCGTCACGCACGGGGCGAACATCAACCTGCGAACCGGGCAGGAACGCAACTGCGCCACCCAGATCGACGGTGAAGCCACCTTTGACGCGGCCAAAGATTGCACCTTCGACGCGCTGATCGTCGGCATATGCTTTTTCCAGACGGTCCCATGCCTCTTCACGGCGGGCCATCTCACGAGAGATGACGGCTTCGCCACGGGCGTTTTCTGCGGCGCGCAGGTAAACTTCTACCTCGTCACCAACAGCGATTTCAGGGGCTTCGCCGGGGTTTGCGAATTCTTTCAGATCAACGCGGCCTTCCATTTTGTAGCCGACGTCGATGATGGCCTGGCCCGCTTCGATCGCGAGAACCTTGCCTTTAACAACAGAACCCTCTTCGGGCGTGTCCATTTCGAAGCTTTCGTTCAGGAGGGCTTCGAATTCCTCCATGGTTGTATCAGCCATCTGGCAGTGTTTTCCTTTACAATACGTTTTTACTGGCCGAGCGGTTGTCTCCGCCGGTCTTGTTTCATGATGCCACCAGACGTGATCCCGGGCGTATCCGATTACACAAACACAAAGGGCCGAGGTAACCCGGCCCTGCTCAGATACGTCATCCGGACGTTGACCGCCCTTGTCGTGACAGCGCGCGTATAGGCCGTTTGACGGGATTGTGCAAGTGCAAAGCCCTGCGCTGTATGGGTTACAAGGAATTCGCCCGCCTGATTGGTTTAGGCATTCACCTCCCAGATACGTGCATCTCGGCACAGCATTGACCGCTCGATCGCGTCCAGCCGTGCTAGCGCCGCCTCTGGATTGCGATCCCCTCCGGCTTTTTCCCAGATTTTCAGTGCCGATGCGGGGCTCCAGGGCAGGCAAGCTTCGGCCAACCAGTGTCGTAACGTTGACGGAAGTGTATCGTAGGCCTGCATCGCGCGACCTTGACGCCTTCTGCGCTTCAGGTGGCTACGAAGGTTTCGGCCGGGTCGACGTCCACGCCATAAGTCACGTGAAGAAGCGATTGCAGCTGGCATTAACATATCTCTTTTCGGCATCGATTTAGGATATGTTATTATATTTCGTTTTCGGCGTGATCAAGGGTCATCACACCTCTCATCGACGCAGATGGTATCCCCTGCGATTACTTGGGCTTCCTCGCCTTTTTACCAAATTTTCTATCAGTTCATGCTGAAGGCGGAGATTTTATACCCCGCCCCCATCTTTGCCTCAGAAAACGCTCCGAACGGAGCGCAATGAACTTTTAGAAGAGTTGCAAATCCTTCGCGCCACTTTGGATTTCGGCGAAGTTAGGCATGTTCTGGATGGCCACAGGTGCTGGCACCACGCCCGGCATCGCCACCGTCGGTTTCATCGCCGCCGCCATGCCACAGGCTGGTTGCTTCAACTCCCCTCGGATATCGCGCAGCAGCGTTTTATGATCCGGCATCGTTTTGAGTATCTGCGCAAGGTCCACTTTCGCGCCCTTCCACCAATGGAACCAAATCGGTTTCTTCAATGGTCTCAGACGATCTCGGATGCCAGTACCATAGCCCGTGTCATAGACCTGCTTGCCCAAAAGAACCGTCTGATAAACGCGGAAGTTAAACAGCGTGGCGAACTCGATGTCATTTTCCAAGGGCAGGCGGTGCTGCCACAATTCCAAGTTCTCGGCCAACCGATCCGGTATCTTCATCTCGGTGCGTGCGTCGATCCAATATTGATCGTCCGTGCGATTGCCCAATCGATAGTGCAGACAGATAAAATCCAGAACCTCGTCATAGAGGTTGTTCATCTGCCGATTATATCTTGTCCGCAGGGACGGCGCGATGTCCCGCGTGGGCAAGTGCTCGGCGAACCAGCGCACCGCATGATCAACCATATGGATCGCAGTGCTTTCCAATGGCTCAATGAAACCGCCGGACAGACCGATCGCCAGACAGTTTTTGACCCAGGCATTGCGCACACGCCCAATGCGCATCGGTATCACGCGCGGCGTCGCGCCCTTGCCGCTGTCACCCAGCCACTCAAGGTATTCATCTGCCGCCTGATCATCCGTACGATGAGCGGATGAGAACACATAGCCCGTGCCCACACGGTTATAGAGTGGCACCCGCCACGTCCAACCTGCGCCAAGTGCGGTAGACCGTGTAAGACTTTCGATCTTCTCAGGGTCGGGATGCTCGATCTGCAACGCCAAGGCGCGATCGTTGGGTAGATAATCCGAGTAGTCCATAAACGGCTCGCCAAGTGCCTGATTGATGATCAACCCGCGGAACCCGGTACAATCTATGACCATCTCGATGTCATGGCGGCCGTTGCGCTCCAACATCAAATGGCTGACATTGCCCTGTTCATCCAGCTCAACCGATTTCACCTCGTCCTGGATATGCTCCACACCACGCTTGGTGCAAACCTTGGTCAGCATGCCTGCAAATTTCACCGCATCCAGATGATACGCGTAGCCAAATCGCTGCTCAAATTCAGGCTGACCCAAAGGTCGCGCGCCTTTGCAAAGGCGGGCCAGATCGTCATGCGGCGAGATGGACTGCGTAAAATCGCGATCCCCATTACCAAAGCGCAAGAAATACTCGGCGGCCTCCAACCCCTCTAGCATCTGGCCGTGGGCAAAGGGGTTCACGTAGTCAATGCGATTGCCCTTGGCATCCTTGTTCCAATTGCAAAACTTCACACCCAGCTTGAATGACGCGTTGGTCTCGCGGAAAAAATCCCGCTCTGAAATGCCCGCCTGACGGAGTGTGACCGGCATGCGCGGCACTGTCGCCTCACCTACACCCACGGTGGCGATATTTGGGCTCTCGATCAGGCAGATGCGTGGGCGATCCTTAGGCGCCGACGTGCGGGAGAGCACCATCTCAAGGATCAGCGCGGTCATCCAACCCGCCGTCCCGCCGCCCACAATTGTGATTTTGCGCAAACGATTATTCATGTTGTTCTGTCCCTGTTGGCTTGGGAATTGTTTAGCTCCCTCCCCTTTTTGGGGCTTGTGCGGAAGCTTTCCCTTATTGCTGTACGAAACTATACCAACTTTCCTGCGTCCAGCTAGGGTCGATGACACTCTGGCCTGCATGCACGTCCGGTCCTGCGATCAGCAGTGACAGACCCCACGCCCTCGGCGCCGCACAAAAGTGCGTCCCTTAGAAATCAAAAGACGGTGTCGGAGAATTGTAGTCCGGCACGTCACAACTCAGGTTTGGGACCTCAACGAGCTGTGTGTTGTACCTGTTCAATGATCTCGATGGCCTTTGCCAGGGCGGCGTTGATGCTCAACTCCGATGTGTCTAGCAGAGCGGCGTCATCTGCTGGCTTCATCGGCGCAGTACTGCGTTCAGAATCCCGTGCATCCCGTTCACGCACATCCGCAAGAACCTGATCCCGCGTCACATCAGCGCCTTTTTCCTCCAACTCAAGAAACCGGCGTTCGGCCCGAACTTCGGCGCTGGCGGTCACAAAAAGTTTGACATCGGCATTCGGGCAAATGACGGTCCCGATGTCCCGCCCGTCCAAAACGGCGCCACCCGCGCGGCGGGCAAAAGCGCGCTGAAAATCAACCAATGCGGCCCGGACTTCGGGAATAACCGCGACTTTGGATGCCGCTTGCGCAATCTCAGCTGTCCGCAGATCGCCTTGCGCTAGCTCCTCGGCGGTCAAAGCCTGCGCCGCTTCGACAGGGTCGAGCCCTTGCAAAGTGCGCCGTCCAACCGCGCGATACAGCAACCCTGTGTCCAGATGCGCAAACCCAAAATGCGCAGCAATGGCTTTGGATATCGTTCCCTTGCCAGCCGCGGCCGGGCCGTCGATGGCAATTGTAAAGCTCACGTGCGTTGGACCTTGGCGCCCAGCGCGGCCATCAGCGGCTCGAAGATCGGGAATGATGTGGCTATCGGGCCTCCATCATCGACGGATACCGGGGTTTTGGCCCCCATGCCCATCACCATGAAAGACATCGCGATACGGTGATCCAGAAAGCTCTCACATGTCCCGCCGCCGATAACGCCACCAATGCCCAGACCATCGACAGACCACCAATCGTCGCCCTCGTCCACGGTCACGCCATTAGCTCGCAAACCACGCGCCATCGCGTCGATCCGGTCGCTTTCCTTGACGCGCAACTCTTTTACGCCGCCCATCATCGTCGTGCCGGTGGCATTCGCCGCAACCACCGACAGCACCGGGTATTCGTCAATCATCGACGCGGCGCGTTCTGGTGGAACCGTGATGCCCCTCATGTCCGGCGAATAGCGCGCGCGCAAATCGGCAACTGGCTCGCCGCCCTCTTCGCGTTCGTTTTCATATGTCAAATTCGCGCCCATGTCGCGCAGCGTGGCAAACAACCCGGCGCGGGTCGGGTTCAGGCCAATTCCGGGGATCAGAACGTCGGAACCGGGGGTGATCAAGGCCGCGCAAACGGGGAATGCTGCGCTGGACGGGTCACGCGGCACCGCAATCACTTGCGGTTTCAGTTCAGGACGCCCCGTCAAGGTAATCACACGGCCTTCGTCGGTGTCCTCGACGGTGATTTCTGCGCCAAACCCAGCCAACATCCGTTCGGAATGGTCTCGGGTGGCCTCTTTTTCGATCACCACAGTCTTGCCCGGGGCATTCAAACCCGCCAGCAGAACTGCAGACTTCACCTGAGCAGAAGGAACGGGCACTTCGTAGCGCACGGGAACCGGTTCAGCCGCACCTACGATGGTCATGGGAAGTCGTCCACCCGAACGCCCAACTGATTGCGTTCCAAACAAAGCCAGCGGGTCGGTGACACGCGCCATGGGGCGTTTGTTCAGGCTGGCATCGCCGGTGAACGTTGCCGATATCGGACAGGTTGCCATTGCGCCCATGATCAGGCGCACACCGGTACCGGAGTTTCCGCAGTCGATAACCTGATCAGGCTCGGCAAACCCGCCAACACCGACACCATGCACCGTCCATTCGCCGTTGCCGTGGTCCGTAACTTCGGCCCCAAAGGCGCGCATGGCTTTTGCCGTGTCCAGAACGTCCTCGCCCTCCAGCAAGCCCGAGATCTTGGTCTCGCCCACAGCCATCGCGCCAAGTATCAGGGACCGGTGCGAAATCGACTTGTCGCCAGGCACCTCAGCCGTGCCGGCCAGCGGTCCGCAGGGATGAGAGGTCATCGGGATGGGCGTGCCGTGTCCGGACATGGGGGCTCCTTTTGCGCTACCATTCTCAAGCCGATTAGCGAATTGGCCAAGTTTGGTCCAGCCTCAAAGGCTTTGTAAATCTCTGCTCAGGTGAAAAGCCTGTCCTGGCAGTAGAAAAAAAACGGTTTTTGGGGTAAAATCTCAGCATTGATCTTTATCGATTTTAACTCAGTAAACAGTTGAAGGACTAAATTATGACCGATGCTCCATCCCTGCTGGCCAGAGGTCCCAGAACACTTTTTCAGCCAACCGACCCGCACCAACCCGAAAGCGATATCGAAAAAAGGCTGGCGTTTCTTGTAGGTCTGGTTGCATTCGGCCTGCCAGTCATTCTGGCTGCCGGGGCCATCTTTGGCGGAAGCTGCTTTCGCGACAGCATCAGTCATTTCTATTATGCACAGTTTCTTGGACCGATCTTTGTTGGCCTGCTCTATTTCATCGGAGGGTTTTTGGTCGCCTATACCGGCGAGATGTTCATAGAGGACAGGCTAAGCACGGTGGCTGGTGTGGGCGCCTTTATAGTGGCCTCGGTTCCAACGTTGGGCACGGGATGTGAAGGACGAGATAAATTCCTGTCCCGCGTTTTTGTTGAAGTGACAAACGGCGCCCCCATAACCGTGACTGAGGCGAGCGATCAAGAGTTCTTCAACCTGTTCAGCACCGCCAGTAACTGGCATCTGGTCGCGGCTGGCATCTTGTTCATCTACCTCGCGCTTTATTGTCTGTTTGTGTTGAAACGGGTGGTTCCGGAACGGCATGAAAGAAACGGCGTGATGATCGAAAGCAAACGCCAGCGCAACCAGCTCTACAGCATTTGCGGCCTAATCATTCTGGCATGTGTCGCGCTGCTGTTCTTCAAAGGCAAAATCGGCGGTCCAGGCTTTTTGATCTGGTGGGACAGCCTGAACCTGACCTTCTTTGTCGAGGCAATCGCGCTTTGGGCCTTTGGGATCGCCTGGTTTGCCAAAAGCCGCGTGTTCCAGAAGCTAAACGACAGTTAACCGGCGCGGCGAAACGTCAGGTAATGCGGTGTACGCCCCTCGCGTAGGGCCTTTTGTTCGTAGCGGGTGGAAATCCAGTCATCCCAAGGTTCGCGCCAGTCGGCGGGGCGTTCTGCCAACCATTCGAACCCTGCGCGCGGAACCTCTTCGAGCGTCTGACGGACGTAGTCGGGAATGTCTGTGGCGACCCGGAATATCGAACCCGGCTTCAGCACGCGCGCCAGCGGCTCCAAATGTTCAGGCGTGACAAACCGGCGACGATGGTGACGTGTCTTGGGCCATGGATCGGGGTAAAGAAGAAATGCGCGCGAGATGCTGGCATCCGGCAAAACGTCAAACAGGTCGCGCACGTCCCCGGGATGTACGGCCAGGTTTTCGACGCCTGCCCGACGAATTTTGCCCAGCAACATTGCGACGCCGTTAATGTAAGGTTCTGCCCCAATGATTCCGATGTCGGGGTTGTGTGCAGCCTGATGGACCAGGTGCTCACCACCGCCAAACCCAATCTCTAGCCAAACGGGTTTACTGTCGAAAAGACCGTTTAGGTCAAGCGGGGCACGCTCGGGATTGCTGTCCCAATCCACAGCGCCGGGCGAGAGGGCGGCAAGGTCTTCGTTCAGATATGTCTTCTGGCTGGGCTTTAGGGTTTTGCCCTTGAAGCGGCCATAGAAGTTTCTGCGGGGGCGTTGCGGGGTCTTAGAGCTCATGGCCCGAGGCCATACTGCGGGGTCAGCAGCGTTGCAAGGGTGTGACCGGCACTCTGTCAAATGAAAAAGCGCGCCTATGTCGGCGCGCTTTTCTTTTTGGGTCAGACAGCTTGCTTCAGCGCATCTGCCAAATCGGTACGTTCCCAGCTGAATCCGCCATCTGCATCGGGTTCGCGGCCGAAATGCCCGTAGGCGGCCGTGCGCTCGTAAATGGGTTTGTTCAACTGCAGATGCTGGCGGATACCACGAGGGGTCAGGTCCATCACCTGTCCAATCGCGTTTTCTATCTGCGCATCAGCGATCTGACCTGTGCCATGCGTATCTGCATAGATTGACAGCGGCTTGGAAACGCCAATCGCATAGCTCAGCTGAATGGTGCAACGTTCGGCCATACCCGCAGCGACCACGTTCTTCGCCAGATAGCGAGCAGCATAAGCAGCTGACCGGTCCACTTTGGTCGGATCTTTGCCCGAGAATGCGCCCCCGCCATGCGGCGCCGCACCACCGTAGGTGTCGACAATAATCTTGCGGCCCGTCAGGCCAGCGTCGCCGTCGGGACCGCCAATTACGAACTTACCGGTCGGGTTCACATGCCACTCTGTATCGGCAGTCACCCAACCTTCTGGCAGTGTGTCGGTGATGTAGGGCTGAACAATCTGGCGAATGTCGTCCGAGGTCAAAGCTTCGTCCAGGTGTTGGGTCGACAACACGATCGAACTGATGCCAACGGGCCTACCGTCACGGTAAATCACTGAAAGCTGCGACTTCGCGTCCGGCCCCAATGTAGGCTCGGTACCGTTTTTGCGGACCTCCGCCAGACGCCGCAGAATCGCATGCGAATACTGGATAGGCGCTGGCATCAAAGCGGGCGTTTCGGTTGTTGCGTAACCGAACATAATACCTTGGTCACCGGCACCTTCTTCTTTGTCATCAGATGCATCAACACCCTGCGCGATATGCGCAGATTGTTCATGCAGCAGGTTTGTCACCTCGACTGTTTCGTGGTGAAACTTGTCCTGCTCATAGCCAATATCTTTAACACAGGCGCGTGCAATCTCTTCGATGCGGCCCATGTAGTCATGCAGCTTTTCCTGATCAGACAGACCTACTTCTCCGCCAATGACGACACGATCGGTCGTGGCAAAGGTTTCGCACGCAACACGTGCTTCGGGTTCTTCATTCAGAAATGCGTCAAGGACGGCATCGGAAATACGATCACAGACCTTATCGGGATGCCCTTCGGAAACGGATTCCGAAGTAAATGTGTAGTTCTGTCGGGACATAAAAGTGCTCCATTGAGATGTCTCCGTCACGTCAGGAAGCCGTTGTGACAGGCGAAGGATCGGATACGCGCATTGACCAAAAGGGTCAATCGAAAACTACTGTGAGGCGTGCCAAGTGCGGCGCCACAGCACCGCAACCAGAAACAGCAACGCGATTAGAACCGGGCTATCCCCAATCCACGAATAAATCGTCCTAGCCTGCGGTTCAGGCAATACCGCATCGACATACCCCGCCTGCCCCAAAGGAAGAGCCTCGGTGATCCGACCCAGCGGATCAATCATCGCAGACACCCCCGTATTGGCCGATCGCATCATCGGGAGGCCCTGCTCTATCGCTCTCATCTGCGCTTGCGCCAAATGCTGATAGGGCCCAGAACGCGTTCCGAACCAGGCATCATTGGTTATCTGCAGCAAGAAATCCGCCCTATCTGGCGCCCCGTTGACGTCCTGCGGGAACACAGCCTCATAACAAATCAGGGGCACAGCTCGACCCAATTTGCCGACATCCAGTAACGCCGGCCCTGGCCCCGCGCTGAACCCATTGCCCGTCGTAGTCGCGAGGCCAAAAACACCCAAGCGAGCCATCAGATCCCCCAAGGGAACATATTCGCCGAACGGAGCCAGATGATGTTTGTCGTATAGCCCGCGCTGTTGGCCCTTTTCGTCCAAATAGATCATCGAATTGTAGATCCGCGGACCATCGCCACGCTGAACACCCAATACCACGGGCGTTCCCTGCGCGGCATCAGCGATCGCAGTCAGATACGGCTGAGCGCTTCCCAACCAAGCCGGCACCGAGGTTTCTGGCCATATGATCAAGTCTGGCCGGGGTTGGCTTGCCGTGAATTCTATTTGCCGGGCAAAAAACAATGGCGCGTAATCAGGATCCCACTTTTGATGCTGCGGCGCGTTGGGTTGCACAAGACGTACAGTGTTGTCACTCAACATCACGGGCGGCCGCAATGCAGAATAACCAAGCGCAAACACCGCGCATCCCAAAACAAAGGCAGCCGGAAACATCGCGTGACGCACGGACCTTTTTTCCGACAAAGCCGCGCCCAAAGGCAAAGTTGCCGCAAATGTCAGCGCCCCCAACCCATAAGGCCCGATCAACGACAACAGCTGGGCAACAGGTGTATCAACCCAGATTTGCGCAACGCCGGCCCACGGGAAACCGGTCAAAAGATAGCCGCGCCCAAGCTCGACCAGCGAAAGCGCCGCGGCAAGCATCACGCCTTGCGTTAGTGCCGATGCATTTCCGCGCCGTGAAACCCAGAAAGCCAGCGCCCAAAACAGTGCCAGCCCCCCCGCCATGAAAATCAGGGCAAACGGCGCCATCCACGCGTGCCGTTCAGCATCGACCTGAAAGGGTTCCATGATCCAGCTTAGTGCGTGTGCGAAATATCCGGTCGCAAAAACCCAGCCCAGCATCGCCGCCCGGCTGCGGGTCTCGCAGGCCAAAAACAAGGGGGCAATCAGTATGAGCACCACCAGAGTCGCTATCCAATAGTCGAAAGGTGCCAGCCCAAAAGCGCCGAACGCACCCAACAAGGCTACAACCAAAAGCTTCAGCCAAAATGGCCAGCGCTGGATAGGATTCATGCAGCGATATCCGGAAGCATGACACGCAGCCGTTTTATGCGGCGTGGGTCGGCTTCGACGACTTCAAACTCGGGGCCCTCGGGGTGCAAGACGACTTCGCCCCTGGCCGGAACGCGACCAGACAGCATAAACACCAAACCACCCAGCGTATCTATTTCTTCTTCGTCCACATCTTCATGGCTGGTCAAAGAACGGCCAATCTCAGCCTCAAAATCCTCAAGAGGTGCACGTGCCTGAACAACATAACAGCCCGGTTTTTCCTGTATCCAAAGCTGATCTTCGTCGGCGTCATGTTCGTCGGCAATCTCACCCACGACCTGTTCAATCAGATCTTCGATCGTCAACAGGCCATCGACACCGCCATACTCGTCGATAACCAACGCCATATGACGACGCTCGGTTTGCATCTTGGTCAACAACACACCGATCGGCATCGAAGGTGGCACAAACAGCAAGGTTCGCAGCATGGACACCAGATCAAACCGCGTGGATCCGCCGTTGAACCCATGGGTCAGCGCGAAGTCCTTCAGGTGGACAAAACCCAATGGATTGTCCAACGTTCCCTCATAGACCGGAATGCGCGACAGACCGCTGTCACGGAACACCTGCGCCAGCTCATCCTTGGCAATCGTTGACGATACTGACACGATTTCAGCGGTTGGGATTGCAACATCCTCGACCCGCATACGGCGCAGATTGATCATACCTCGGGGTTGATTGGGCATTTCCTGATGTCCGTTTACAGAAGTGCTTTGTTCCCCAGCCGGGCCGGAAAACGCATCATAAACCCAAGAAAAAAATCCGTTTTTCTCTTTAATGTCTTCACTGGTGTTCTGCGGTTGCGCGCTATGCGCCGCCCTAGAACTGCCGTCTGTATCGCCCATTGTCCTGTTCCAGTTGATCGGGTGAATTAACCCGCCTTACCCATTATATGGGTCATCAACACCCATTTTGCCAAGTATCTTGACCTCAACCTCTTCCATCAGGGTGGCATCAGGGTCACGAATGTGATCATAGCCCAGCAAATGTAACGTCCCGTGAACGATCAAATGCGTCACGTGATCATCCATGGATTTACCCGCTTCTACTGCTTCGCGACTGCAGGTATCGTAAGAGATCGCAATGTCTCCGAGCGCAATCTCCCCCGTGAAATCTGGCTGGGGATGCAGCGGTTTGTGCCCGGGCACGTCGGCGGCAAGATCTTCGGCAGGCCAGCTGAGTACATTGGTCGCGGTTTGTTTTTCGCGAAATTCGGCATTCAGCTCGGCAATGCGCGCGTCGTCGCAGCCCAGTACACTGACCTCGCAGATATCTGGGTCCAATTCACAATACAGCAAAACTGCGGACACAGCTTGCAGAGAAAGGGATTCCAATCCGTGCCAGCGTTCATCCTCGATGGTCAGTTCCAAGTTCATATTGCCGTTCCAACGCCCCACATACGGGGATCAGAAATCAACTTGTCTCACGGCCCGCGTCGGCCTCATACGCCTCGATGATGGCTGCCACAAGCGGGTGGCGCACCACATCCTTAGACGTGAAGTAGTTGAAACTGACATTGGGAATGGTCTTCAACAGCCGTTCCGCATCCTTGAGACCCGACTGCACACCTCGCGGCAGATCGACCTGAGAGCGGTCCCCTGTGATCACCATCCGGCTGCCTTCACCCAAACGGGTCAGGAACATCTTCATCTGCATGGTTGTGGCGTTCTGCGCCTCATCCAACACCACAAACGCATTGGCCAGCGTTCGGCCACGCATAAAGGCCAGCGGCGCAATTTCGATTCGCTTTTCTTCAATCAGCTTGGCCAGCTGTTTGCCGGGCAGAAAGTCGTTCAGCGCATCATAAAGCGGCTGCATGTACGGATCGACCTTGTCCTTCATGTCACCTGGCAGATATCCCAGCTTTTCACCGGCCTCGACCGCAGGACGGCTTAGGATGATCCGGTCCACATGCCCACCGATGAACATCGAAACACCAGCGGCAACAGCGAGGTACGTCTTACCGGTGCCGGCAGGGCCAATGCCAAAGGCAAGCTCGTTATTGAACAGCGATTGGACATAGACTTTCTGCGCATCCGTCCGCGGTTCCACAAGCTTCTTGCGTGTCTTGATCTCAACTGTACCGCCCTTGAACATCTCAAGCTGGTCGCCGTCGCGACTGCCGGTTCCCTGTTCGGACCCGCCCATGCGAAGTTCTCGATCAACATCCGCAGCTTCCACGTCGCGGCCGCCTTCCAATCTGGCATAGAGCGATTGCAGTACTTCGATCGCGTGTTTCTGGGCCTCCTCGTCGCCCATCACTGCAAGCTGATTGCCGCGGCGAATAATCTGAACAGATAGCTTCTGTTCAATATCGGCCAGATTGCGGTCGTATTCACCGCATAGGTCAATCAACAATCGGTTGTCTGGAAATTCAACAAACGCCTCGCGCTGGGGCATTTCATCCTGCGGTGGGGTAAGGGCACCGATGGCCAATCCGTTCTCCTGTCTTGGCGGTTCACCTCAAGCGTAGACAACAATTCTTGGTGGGCGCAAGCCACAGAATCAAAAATAACTGAGCCAATGACAAAACCGCCGACCCGTTGCTGGCGAATGAGGCTAGAAAGCGTAGTTCAAACCAAATCGCAGCCCGCGATAGCTGGGTGTCGATTTGGTCGAAAAATTCGAGTTGAACTGGACATCTTTCGATTGGAACTGCACGTATTCGTACTCGCCAGTAATCGACCAATTGTCGCTTAGCTTGTGTTCTGCCCCGATGCTGGCTGAAAAGCCGCCTCTGCGATCAGAATCTTCAAACGCCTGACGCGACGACCCGGATGTGATGCTGCTTGTCGTTTCAATGTCGCCCCACACATAGCCCAAGCTGACAAAGTAAAGGACACTGCCCTTGCGATTCGTCAGACCGTTTTTGATCCGCAACGACAATATGTCCGAGATTGCGCTACTGCCCTGAACCGTATCTCCTCCAATCTGATTGGTGACGTTGTCATCGAGAGTGCCAAAATCATACCCGACTTCGAAGCCATAAACGTAGTCGCGGCCAATGCTGGTAGGCAGAACGCCCCTCCAACCACCCCGAATCCCACCGTAGGATCCGGTCAAATCCAGTTCCCCGATTTCAAACACGCCAGCAGGTGCCCTAAGGCCAAAGCGGTCATCGCCGCCTGAGCCGTACCCACCACTTAGACCAAGATAAAACGCACTGACGTCACTGCCAAAACGCTTGGGGCTTCCGACGTCCGGATCAGACAAATTCCCAGTAAGGTCACCGGCAAAGGTCGCGCTGGCAAAAAGTGTAACCACCGACGCGACCGGCAAAGCTTGCCGGACGCTCGGACTAACGAAGCTCTTAAGAACTGTCACTCGTACCCTCCATGGCTCCGACCCGGTTCGCGGGTCGGCGCAATATGATTTTACTGGGCATCCAATTGGTCACCTAGAAAAACCTGGCTTCCCTCGGAACATAGATCCAAGCAATAAATCAAGGGTAAATTTTGGAAACAACCACCGGTAATGGAATCTGAACAGCGGATAGTTTCCGAGTTACAGCAACGCGCCTGCCAGAGAATTGGTGCCAGATTCGGTGATCCGAACCTCGCGCAAGTCACCGATGGAAATCTCGGGCGCAACAACGTGAACCGAATGAAGGTATTCGGATTTCCCGACCATCTGTCCGGGCAGTCGACCCGGCTTTTCAAACAGAACACGAACAGTTCGACCCACCATTGAATCCTGTATTTCCCTTTGGTGGCGTGTGATTAAGGTCTGAAGGCGTTGCAGCCGATCATCCGCTGCCTGCGGGTCGACCTGAGCCCTTTCTGCCGCCGGGGTTCCGGGGCGCGTCGAATACTTGAACGAATACGCGTAGCCGTATTTGACCTCTTCCACGAGATCCATTGTGGCCTGGAAATCTTCTTCGGTCTCTTCCGGGAACCCAACAATAAAGTCGCCAGACATGACAATATCGGGCCGCGCGGCGCGAATCCGTTCAATCAAGCGTAAATAGCTGTCAGAGGTATGGCTGCGGTTCATACGTTTCAGAATCTTGTCCGAGCCCGACTGAACCGGCAGATGCAGGTACGGCATCAACTTGTCACAAGTGCCGTGCGCTTCGATCAGATCATCCGCCATGTCGTTAGGATGCGACGTTGTAAACCGAATACGCTCCAACCCGTCGACCTTGTTCAATTCCCAGATCAGCCCGGCCAGTGTCATTTCGCCTTTGGGCCCAGCCCCATGATAGGCGTTAACGTTTTGCCCAAGCAGCGTGATCTCGCGCACACCGCGTTCAACAAGATCCCGCGCCTCACGCAGAATGCGATCAGCTGGCCGGCTCACCTCGGATCCGCGTGTGTAAGGCACCACGCAGAAGGCACAAAACTTATCGCAACCTTCCTGTACAGTCAAAAATGCTGTTGGCCCGCGCTTGGCTTTGGGGCGGTTTTTCAGCTTCTCAAACTTGTCTTCTTCGGGGAAATCAGTGTCCAGCGCCTTTTCACCCGCACGTGTCTTGGCCTCCATCTCGGGCAGGCGGTGATAGCTTTGAGGGCCGACCACCAAATCAACCAGAGGCTGACGGCGCATAATTTCCTGGCCTTCGGCCTGTGCAACACAGCCTGCAACCCCGATTTTCAGATCGGGTTTTTCGGCCTTCAAGCCTTTGAACCGGCCCAGTTCCGAGTAGACCTTCTCGGCCGCCTTTTCCCGGATGTGGCAGGTATTTAGCAGGATCATATCCGCGTCATCGGCGCTTTTGGTTTCGACATATCCCTGACCGCCCAGCGCTTCGGCCATGCGTTCGCTGTCATAGACATTCATCTGACAACCGTAGGTCTTGATAAACAGCTTTTTCGGTTCGGACATGGATCGGGCCTTTGCAGTCGCTGGATCGGCGTCATCTATATGCTTCGAACGCCGCTTGCAATGCAGGCGCAATTACCCGAATTTGGCGGGACTTTCCAGCAAGGCGCAAATGAAAAACGGCGATGCAATACGAAACCCCCGATCACTTTCTGAGAACACGCCAAGCCGCGTTGGCAAAAGGTCCCATCGCAATGGTTTTTGCCGAAGATGAGACGGAACTGGACGGGACCTTGCGTCATCATTTGAACCTGGGCTTCAAGTCTCTGATCGCGTTTATGCCCGCCGAATTCCAACTTGATGACAAACTGGCTGAACGCATCCATCGCGTGACGATGAAATGCGCGCCGCGATCCGTTGTGTTCGAGACGATCAATCGGATCATCCAAGCGGCCCCCGGCATCTGGATGTATTACTGCTATAATGCCGAGTATCTGTTTTTTCCCTTTTGCGAAACACGCAGCATTGGAGAAATGCTGACATTCCACAGCGAAGAACGCCGCAATGCCATGCTTAGCCACATCGTCGACCTCTACGCAGATGACCTGAACAGCTTTCCCAATGGTGTGGCACCCGATCAGGCGATGTTCGACAGCACCGGTTATTATGCCCACGCGCGCCATGATCCGACCGGGCAGCGGCTGGATAGACAGCTGGATATGTCGGGTGGCCTGCGCTGGCGGTTCGAGGATCACATCCCTTACGAACGGCGGCGCATCGACCGGATTGCTTTGTTCAAGGCCCGTAAGGGTCTGGAAATACTGCAGGACCACACCTTTAACGAACCGGAATATAACACCTATTCCTGCCCCTGGCATCACAACATGACGTCAGCTATTTGTTCGTTTAGGGCTGCAAAGGCTCTCAAAAGCAACGCCGGGTCCACATTCGACATTCCCAGTTTTCGCTGGCGAAACTCCGTCCCGTTCCAGTGGAGCTCACGCCAGTTACTCGATTTAGGGCTGATCGAATCTGGGCAATGGTTCTGACCCCCTTAACGCTTTAGTAGTATCGGGAACCAATCCTCGCGCAAGCGTTGCCCTGGAGTCATTTCATGTCCGGGAAACGGTGGTGATGTACGACCGGGGCGTTCGACATAGCGCGCATCATCGCCAACCAACCGCAGCGAAAACGCGCGGCGGCGGCTGTCTGACTGGTTGCCGCGTGCACCGTGCAAGGTTCTGTAGTTGAAAGCCACTGCATCGCCCGGCACCATTTCGAATTCGACGACTTTCATCCCTTCTGCATCTGGATCAGGGGCAGGAATGTACTGGCCTTCATCCGGGAAAAACCCTTCCTCTGAAACCCATCGCGTTGGTAGAACTTCTTTTTCCCATCGATGCGACCCCGCCACACACCGCAGCGTCGCTTGTTTCACGCGGTCCAGCGGCGACCAGAAACTGACTGTCTGTTGACCTTCTACAAAGTAGTAGGGGCCGTCCTGATGCCAGGGTGTTGCCATCGACGTGCCCGGTTCTTTGACCAACACATGATCGTGAAACATTTGTACGCTTTGCGAATTCATCAGATCCGCTGCGACCTCGGCCACTGCGGAGGTTTCTATCACCTCACGAAACTGCGGTATGCGCGTCCAATTGCAATAATCGTCAAAGAACCGACCAGACTCGCCTTGCTTTTTGTTCTCCGATGCATAGGGGCCGGGTTCGGCCATGTTTGCCGCAACGCCATCGCGCAATTGGTCCACGTGATCCGCAAACAACCCTTTGACCAAAACAACGCCATCAGTCTGATAGGTATCGATCATGGTTTGGGTAACAAGAGGGTGCGTCATCTCGGGCTCCTTTCAATAGCCTTCTTGTTCTGCTCTGGAACAATACTTCTATTCAAATCATATCTTTCAAATATAGTATTAACTTCATGTTATACATTTCTCTGCGCCAGTACGAATATGTATCTGCCATCGGGCGGCATGGCAGCCTGTCTGCCGCGGCCCTGACCCTGAATGTGTCGCAACCTGCCCTGTCGAATGCGCTGACGCGGGTCGAATCGCATCTGGGCTACCCTTTGTTCATTCGTCGGCGGGGGGCGGCCATGGCGTTGACGCCCCAAGGGCGGAAGTTCATCGAACAGGCCGAGGATGTACTGACACTGGCGGCACAGCTTGAATCGCCAAACCTCTCGACAAAGGGCGCGTCACATATTCGGTTGGGTATGTTCACGGATTTGGCGCCAGTTCATCTGGCACCGGCACTGCAAGAACTGCGCGCGGCTTTGCCGGATGTCGCGGTGTCCTACAAGGTTGAACCGTTCGAACGATTGATGAGCGGGCTGATCGATGGCCAGATCGATATCGCAATCACCTATGACTTAAGCATGGACGCAGGATTCGTAAGGCAAAAGCTGTTCGACAATCGACCTTTTGCACTGGTGTCACCCGACCATCAGTTGGCCAGCGCCAAGCAAACTACGCTGGCGGACATAGCCGGCTTTCCTTTGATCCTGTCGACCGAAGGTCTGTCAGCGCAGCACATATTGGGACTGTTTCGGCGCAACGGATTGCACCCAATGGTCGCTCATCGGGCTGCATCGCTGGATTTGCAGCGCAGCCTGGCCGCGCACGGTGAAGGAATCGGTATCAGCTATGCCAATCCGCCCGACAGTCACAGCTATGGTGACAAACCGCTGGTCAGCTTACCAATCACCAATTCAGATGCGTCCGAGGCCGTTGTTCTGGCACATCACGGGACTGGGCCGATTGATGCGACTATCGAGACTGCCGAGAGGGTTTTGATCGAATGCCTGCGGGCGAAGCCGATCACTACTTCTTACGAAGTCGGATGACCACATCGACAGATGCGATCTCAACCCCTTCGGGGGCTTCAGGCAAACGCTGAATAACCAGCTCTTCCGAAGGCGCGTCACTCAGGCGAGCTTCGTCTTCCCAGAAGAAATGCGGATGATCATGCGTGTTCGTATCAAAATAGCTTTTTGAGCCGTCCACCGTGATCTCTTGTAGCACGCCAGCATCGCAAAATGCGCGCAGCGTATTGTATACCGTTGCTAGCGACACAGCGTCGCCGTTTGTTTTTGCCGATTCAAACAGGCTTTCGGCTGTGACATGCCGATGGCGACCGTCACCCACCAACAGTTCGGCCAAAGCCACACGCTGACGCGTCGGGCGTAATCCGGCGTTTTCCAACCAGTTTGTCGCGATGTTCCGGCTCTGAGGTGTCATCAATCCGATACCTGTTTTTGCTGATACTATATATAGGGTCGCTCAGTCGGTAATTTCAAATGAAATTCATTCGCAAAGAATGTTACCCGCAAAACATCATGTCACGCGCTGCACTTGCAGGACCTTGCATACGGGTGCTAGACGAGGCCAGATGTAACGAACAGACCCCTGGCAGGAGAGGCGGCAGAATGGCCCAATTCCCGAGCAGCTTTGACAAGGATGATCTGCTGAAATGCGCCCGTGGCGAGTTATTCGGCCCCGGCAACGCGCAGTTGCCTGCTCCGCCGATGCTGATGATGGACCGGATTACAGATGTTTCGGAAGATGGCGGTGCTCATGGCAAAGGTCATATTGTTGCGGAATTCGACATTACACCTGACCTTTGGTTTTTTGACTGTCACTTCCCTGGAAATCCGATCATGCCGGGCTGTCTGGGGCTGGACGGTCTTTGGCAATTGACCGGCTTCAATCTGGGTTGGCGCGGCTGGCAGGGGCGCGGTATGGCGGTTGGCGTCGGCGAGGTGAAGCTGACCGGTATGGTGCGGCCTGATCGCAAGATGCTGACTTATAAGATAGACTTCAAAAAAGCGATCCAGACGCGTCGCCTGACCATGGGTGTGGCGGATGGTATCGTCGAAGCAGACGGCGAAATGATTTACGACGTCAAAGACATGAAAGTCGTTCTGTCCGAAGCCTAAGCGCCGGACTGGCCTGAAATAAGGAGCACGCACATGCGTCGAGTAGTTGTCACCGGTTTGGGGGTGGTTTCCTCTATCGGGAACAATGCCGAAGAAGTTCTGGCCTCTCTCAAGGCTGGCAAGTCTGGCATCGAGGCCAATGAGCAGATGGTCGAACATGGCTTTCGCAGCCAGATCGCCGGATCAATCAACATCGACGTGGCCGCACATGTGGACAAACGGACCCTGCGGTTCATGGGGCCAGGCGCGGCCTATGCTCATATCGCGATGACACAGGCAATCGCAGATGCGGGGCTCACCGAAGATCAGGTTTCAAACCCACGCGCCGGTCTTGTTGCGGGCTCTGGTGGACCTTCTACAAGCGCCATGCTTACCGCGCATCAGACCGTATTGAAAAACGGCGCCACCAAACGGATAGGTCCGTTTGCCGTTCCGAAATGCATGTGTTCAACGATTTCGGCCAATCTGGCGACTGCATTCAAGATCAAAGGGATCAACTACTCGATCACCTCGGCCTGCTCGACTTCGCTGCACTGTATGGGCAATGCGGCCGAACAGATCATGATGGGCAAGCAAGACATCATGTTTGCGGGCGGCGGAGAAGAACTGGACTGGACTCTTTCCTGCCTGTTCGACGCGATGGGCGCGATGTCGTCCAAATACAACGACACACCCGAGAAAGCCTCACGCGCGTTCGATCGGGATCGCGACGGGTTCGTGATTTCGGGTGGCGGCGGTATCGTTGTTCTGGAAGAACTGGAACACGCACTGGCACGTGGTGCTGATATCTACGCCGAAGTAACCGGCTTTGCGGCAACATCCGATGGTCACGACATGGTCGCCCCCTCCGGTGAAGGTGGCGAGCGGGCGATGCGCCTGGCGCTGTCGACCGTGCCAGAGGGCCGCAAGGTTGACTACATCAACGCCCACGGCACCTCGACCCCGGTCGGCGATGTGGGTGAGGTTGAGGCTGTTCGCCGTATCTTTGGCGAAGGCAGTGTGCCTCCGATTTCATCAACCAAATCGATGACAGGTCACGCTCAGGGCGCGGCCGGTGCGCTCGAGGCAATCTTCTGTCTGCTGATGCTGCGCCATGACTTTATTACTCCGTCGATCAATGTCGACACACTTGCCGAAGGCATCCTGCCCGGTGAAATTGCAACTCAAGTAGTTGAAAACGCAGGCTTGGATAGCGTGATGACCAACAGCTTCGGCTTTGGCGGCACGAACGGTTCCATGGTTCTGTCAAAGTATAACGGGTGAATGTGATGTCGGAAGTTCTCAAGGGTAAACGCGGCCTGATCATGGGCGTGGCAAATGACCGCTCGATTGCGTGGGGTATTGCCAAGGCCATGCACGAGGCTGGCGCCGAGCTGGCATTCACCTATCAGGGCGAGGCATTCGGCAAGCGGTTGGAACCGCTGGCCCAAAGTCTCGGCAGTGACTTCATGGTCGATGCGGATGTAACTGACGATGCGTCGCTAGACCGCGCGTTTGAACAGTTGGGCGCGCGGTGGCCAACGATTGATTTCGTTGTGCATGCGATTGCCTATTCAGACAAATCCGAACTTGCGGGTCGCTTCTTGAACACCACCCGCGCAAATTTCAAACATTCAATGGATGTTTCGGCCTATTCCTTCATCGAGGTCGCGCGCCGCGCCCATCCGATGATGGCTGAAAATGGCGGAACGCTTTTAACCCTGACCTATCAAGGATCAAACCGGGTTGTGCCGAACTACAACGTTATGGGCGTGGCTAAGGCTGCGCTTGAATCGGCGACCCGCTACCTTGCAAATGATCTCGGTCCTGACGGCATTCGCGTCAACGCGATTTCGCCGGGACCGATGAAAACCCTTGCCGGGGCGGCAATCGGTGGCGCGCGTAGAACGTACAAGTTCTGCGACCAGAACGCTCCGATGCGAGCCAATGCAACGCTTGAAGCTGTTGGCGGGACCGCCGTTTATCTCACGTCAGACGCTGGTGCATGCACATCCGGTGAAATTATCCGCGTTGATGGCGGGTTCCATGTGCTCGGTATGCCACAACCTGATTTCATGTGACGATAAATTTCCCTGCCGCTGCCAAGATTTAACCATCTTTCAGCGGCAGGATTTCGGTATGAACAAGCTAGACCAAATCATTGCAAACAATGCACGCGCGTCGCGTGGCCGGAGAAAATCGGGTTTTCTAGGGAATCGCGCCAGAGTTTTGCTGCTGACGCTCACCTCGCTGCTGCTGCTTTTCGTTTTCATGACGCAGCCACCTGTTCGCGCGGCGATTGAAGCGCTGTTTGGGTAAGAAACCCAACAACCTGTGCGTCAATTGATCGAAACAACCTCGATTTCAAACACCAGATCCTGCCCGGCCAGGGGATGATTTGCATCAAGGGTCACGGTCGCTTCGTTGGCGTCGACAATCGTGACCGGCAAAGTTTGACCATCGGGCGTCTGCATCTGTAGCTGAGTGCCCGGATCCAGCGGGATATCATCCGGAATGCCTTCGCGCGGCACATCCTGCCGCATTCCAGGATTGATCGGACCATAGGCGTCAACACAGGCGATCTCGACCCGCTTCTTCTCACCAACCGACAGACCGGGCATTGCACTGTCCAGACCAGGAATAATCTGCTCGGACCCAACGACGAACTCCAGCGGATCGCGCCCTTCGGAACTGTCAAAGACGTTCCCATCCAACAGAGTGCCGGTATAGTGGATGCGAACGGTGTCGCCTTGTTTGATTTCGGTCATATGGGCCTCCGGCCTCTTGTGCGTTGAACGGCCAACCCTAGGCGCTGACACCATGATGTAAACCCTTGGCCCTTTAACGCCCTCATATCTTGTGCCAGTTTGCGGCTCAGCAAGGGAGAGGCAGATGGCAATCAAGACCTGTGTATTCGATGCCTATGGCACATTATTCGACGTCGCTGCTGCAGCGCGTCAGGCCGCAACGGAACCGGGGTTCGAGGCTTTGCAGAACAAATGGCCAGATCTCGCGGGCCATTGGCGCTTGAAGCAGCTGCAATACACCTGGCTGCGAGCCGTTGCTGACGCTCATGCCGATTTCTGGGACGTCACACAAGACGGTCTAGATTGGGCCTTGGAAGCGACCGGACTGCAAGGCGACACAAATCTGC
This sequence comes from uncultured Ruegeria sp., assembly GCF_947504215.1. Classification (GTDB taxonomy): domain Bacteria; phylum Pseudomonadota; class Alphaproteobacteria; order Rhodobacterales; family Rhodobacteraceae; genus Ruegeria. Next base: position 100,489 of record NZ_CANNGO010000010.1, read on the forward strand.
GTCAGCGCCTTTTGGACCTGTACTGGGAATTGCGGGCCTATCCCGAAGTGCCAGAAATGTTGACCGCCCTGAAGGAGGGGGGGTTGCAAACCACGATCCTGTCAAACGGCTCGCCTCCGATGTTGGACGGCGCTGTAAAATCCGCTGGAATTGGCCATGTGTTGGATGACGTTCTATCGGTCGAAAGCGTTGGCGTATTCAAACCCCATGCGCGAGTTTACGACCTGGTGCAGGAGAGATTCGGCTGCGAATGCGATGAGGTTCTGTTCGTCAGCTCAAACGGGTGGGACGCCGCAGGTGCAAGCGGCTATGGCTTCGTGACGGCGTGGGTCAATCGAGCAGCCGAGCCGATGGATCGCCTTCCGTGGACCCCTGCGCATGTGCTGTCTGACCTGAGCTCGATTCCCAAGTTGGCAGGGCTTTGATGGCTGACTTTACAACCTCCGACAATATCCGGATATGCTTTGAAGAAACTGGAACAGGTGCACCAATTCTGTGTCTGTCCGGGTTGACCCGAAACAGCCGCGATTTTTCGTTTTTTACACCGCATGCAACCGACCTGCGCATGATTGCGATGGATTATCGCGGACGCGGACGATCGGAATACGATCCGAACTATTCGAACTATAACGTGCCGCGCGAAGCTCAGGACGTGATCGAACTTCTGGATCATCTGGGCCTGCAGAAAGTGTCGATTCTGGGAACATCCCGAGGGGGCCTGATCGCCATGGCACTGGCCGCCAGCCATCCGGATCGTCTGGCGGGTGTTGTTCTAAATGACGTTGGTCCGGTTATCGAACCAGCGGGCATCGCCAAAATCATCGGATACGTTGGTGCCCGACCCACTTCAAAGTCTTATGACGATGCCGCGGCCGTTCTCAAAACACTGATGGAGCCGCAATTTCCCGGCGTCGCCCTTGAAATTTGGCGCAAGCAGGCAGAGTTCCAGTTTAAAGAACAAGGCGGCAGCCTTGGGCTGCGCTACGACCCGGCGCTTGGGAAAGCCCTGCAAGAACAAGCGGCAAGCGGGGTGATACCTGATATGTGGCCATTGTTTGAGGCGCTGCGGGGGCTGCCGACCGGAGTGATCCGAGGTGCGAATTCGGACCTTCTGGGTCGCGGCACGGTGACCGAGATGCGTGCCCGCCACCCGGACATGATCTCAGCCGAAGTCCCCGATCGTGGGCATGTCCCGTTTTTGAACGAACCACAGTCACTTGACGTTATTCGCAAGGTAGTGAACGCCATATGAGCACCATTGATCTGATCGAAGCCGCCGCCGAAAGACTAAAAGGCAACGTCCGGGAAACGCCGCTGCTGACCTCACCATTTCTGGATGAAATCGCAGGCCGCCGAGTTTTTGTGAAACCCGAATGCCTGCAGCATACGGGCAGTTTCAAGTTTCGGGGCGCGTGGTCTGCCATTTCCGCGCTTGGCGCTGAAGAACGTCAGCGTGGGGTGATTGCCTATTCCTCAGGCAATCACGCGCAAGGTGTCGCCTTGGCCGCCGCAAAACATGGCGTCGCTTCGGTTATTGTGATGCCGTCTGATGCACCGCAACTGAAGATCGACAATACAAAGGCACTTGGCGGCGAGGTGGTTTTGTATGACAGGGCCAAGGAAAGCCGTGAAGAAATTGGTGAGGCGCTGGCGGCCGAGAGTGGTCTAACCCTGATCCGACCCTATGACGAACCCCAGGTGATTGCGGGACAAGGCACTACCGGCTTGGAAATCGCCCGGCAAGTTGAAGAATTGGGTGTAACCGCCGCCGACGTACTGATCTGCTGCGGCGGCGGCGGATTGACCTCGGGCATTGCGTTGGCATTGGAAAAACATGCACCGAGAATGCGCGCGCGCCCTTGCGAGCCCGAAGGGTTTGACGATGTAAAGCGTTCGTTGGCAGCCGGTCAGATCCAGAACAACAATGCGGCTTCGGGCAATATTTGCGATGCCATCCTGACACCGCAGCCAGGTGATATCACCTTTCCGATTCTGCGCCGTTTGTGCGGCCCCGGATTGTCCGTCACTGAAGAAGAAGCCTTGCGGGCCGTGGCGCAGGCATTTCTGCGCCTTAAGATCGTATTGGAGCCCGGCGGCGCCGTAGCCCTGGCATCTGCCCTATTCCGCAAGAACGATATTGAAGGTGACGACGTCATCGTCGTCGCCTCGGGTGGCAATACCGATCCCGAAGTTTTTGCCCGTGCGTTAGAATTCCTGACCTGACAATCGCGTGCAGGCGGTGCACTCTGGCCGCACAAGTCTTGGCGACAAGGATTTGAGATATGATGATCGCTGATCTTGGTGACGTGCACCTACATTACCAGGTTGATGGCACGGCAGACGGCGCGCCGGTTGTGTTTGCCAATTCGCTGGGAACTGATATGCGCCTTTGGGATGATGTTCTGCCGCATTTGCCCAAGGGATTGCGGATCATCCGGTATGACAAACGCGGACATGGGCTGTCATCTGCCCCTCCTGCCCCATATTCAATGGGCGCCCTGATCCGCGATGCCGAGGCGCTGCTAGACCACCTTGAAGTTCGCGATTGCGTCTTTGTCGGGCTATCCATTGGGGGAATGATTGCGCAAGGTCTGGCGGTCAAACGAATGGATCAAATCCGCGCTTTGGTCTTGTCGAACACGGCGGCTAAGATTGGCACACCTTCGATCTGGCAAGATCGTATGACGGCTGTCCGTTCGGGCGGAATTGAAGCATTGGCAGACGCCACAATGGAGCGGTGGTTTACGCGTGACTTTCGCGCATCAGACGACCATCTTTCGTGGCGCAATATGATGGTCCGTCAACCAGTAGACGGCTATCTGGGGTGCTGCGCTGCGATTGCAGGTACAGACTTTTACACTCCAACCAGCGGATTGCGCCTGCCCTCGTTGGGCATCGCTGGCAGCGAAGACGGATCAACACCACCGGATCTGGTGCGTGAGACCATTGACCTGATCCCTGGGTCCCGTTTCGAACTGATGCGCCGCGCCGGGCATCTGCCTTGCGTCGAAAAACCTGTAGAATATGCCAGTCTGCTGACAAAGTTTTTGACCGAAATCGGTCACATTTAAAGGAGCATTATTTTGGCCAGTTTCCTTTTGATTCACGGGTCTTGTCACGGCGCCTGGTGCTGGCGCGATCTGATTCCCCAACTTGAAGCGATGGGCCACGTTGCCCGGGCTATTGATCTGCCCAGCCATGGTTCGGACCCGACACCCATATCCGAAGTGACGCTGGACAGCTGCCGCGATGCGGTTCTGGCGGCCTCGTCGCAAGACACAATTATCGTCGGGCATTCCTGGGGCGGCTATCCGATCAGCGCTGCCGCCGAGGCGCAGCCCGAGGCCATGCGCGCCTTGATCTACCTGAGCGCCTATGTTCCCCATGACGGCATGTCGATGATCGAAATGCGTAAAAACGGCCCGCAGCAAACCATTGTGGACGCAGTCGAAAAGTCTGCTGACGGTTTGTCATACACCGTCCGTCCCGATTACGTTCAGGACCTTTTTTATCACGACTGTGCGCCCGAAATTTTACCCTTCGCTTTCGCCCGGTTGTCCCCACAGCCCATCAAACCTCAGAACACGCCGCTTCCCCTAAGCACCAAATTCCAGAAGGTTCCCAAGGCTTATATCCGCAGTACCGACGACCGGACCGTCCCGACCGAATATCAAAAGCAGATGAGTGACGACGTACCTGCGGATCTGCGCTACACAATCAACAGCTCACATTCGGCGTTTTTCTCGCATCCTCAAAGGTTGGCAGAGATATTAAACGAGATAGAAGGCAAGCTATAAACACGCGCCAATCGGGTTGTTACGGAACGTTAGTGGCCAGATTTCAAAGGCTCTCTTCCCTGCGGCCCTAACTGTGCATACTGTGCCGCAGACGGTCCACATCAGCGGTTTTCATGCGCCTCCCTTTTGTCTTTGTTCTCAGTACAGTCATGATTGATGCCATGGGCATAGGCCTGGTGCTGCCGATCATGCCACAGCTGATTGTCGAGGTGCAGGGCGGTACGCTCGCCAATGCCGCGATCTGGGGCGGCATTCTCAGCACCGCCTTTGCCGCTATGCAGTTCGTGTTTGGCCCCATACTGGGCAACCTGTCCGACGCTTATGGGCGGCGCACCGTTTTGCTTGTCTCCCTTTTTGTCATGGCTCTGGACTATGTGGTGATGGCAATCGCTGGCAGTATCTGGCTTTTGCTGATCGGCCGAATAGTTGGTGGCATCACGGCCGCCACCCATTCTACAGCGGCCGCGTTCATGGCAGACGTGTCGAAACCCCATGAAAAGGCCGCGAATTTTGGGTTGATCGGTGCCGCATTTGGCATCGGTTTTGTCCTCGGCCCGGTGATTGGCGGATTGCTGAGTGAGTTTGGAACGCGCGCGCCGTTTTGGGCGGCGGCCGGCCTTTCAGCAATGATATTCGGAATCGGCGTTTTCGTGATGCCGGAAACCGTTACAGACAAAACGCGACGTCCGTTCAATCTGCGACGTGCAAACCCTGTGAATTCACTAAAAGCCATTGCAGCCCTGCCCGGAATACGGCCAATGCTATGGGTCTATTTCCTCTATTCAGTCTCAATCTACGTGTATCCAGCCATATGGTCCTATTTCACGACCGAGCGCTTTGGCTGGTCACCGCAGATGATCGGATTGTCTTTGGGGGTCTATGGCATCGGGATGGCGGCGGTTCAGGGCGGATTGATCCGACCGGCAACCCAGTATCTTGGTGAAAGAATGACAATCGTTTACGGGATGATATTCGAGATCGTCAGCTTTGCCCTGCTGGCCTTTTTGACCAACGGTACAATCGCCTTGATGCTTATCCCCATCACGGCCTTGGGGGCCGTAATCACGCCTGCCCTGCAAGCAATGATGTCCCGCGCCACACCGGACTCTCAACAAGGCGAGCTGCAAGGGGTTCTGACCGCCCTGCATGCGTTGTCGATGGTGATATCCCCGCTTTTGATGACCAGCATATTTGCGCAGTTTATCAAACCAGACGCCGCCATCTACCTGCCCGGGGCTCCGTTCCTGCTTGCACTGGGGCTAATGTTGGCCGGATTCATCCTTTTTTGGCGAGCCCGCCCGGTCGTTGTGTAACAACGACATTTTGTTGACGGTTTCCGCCTTGCAGGTTGCTGCATCACGCGCCACCGTGGACCAAAGGGAATGAGGGAAAATATGCAAATCATCAAAGCCGCAGTGTGCCGGGCCTTCAATGAACCGTTGGTGATCGAAGAGGTTCGACTGGCCGCACCCGGAACCGGAGAGGTCGAAGTGACCCTGGATGCCGTGGCCATCTGTCATTCGGATATTTCCTTTGCCGATGGGGCCTGGGGCGGCTTTTTACCCGCTGTTTATGGCCATGAGGCCGCCGGAGTTATCACCGCAATTGGCGAAGCCGTAGGCGAGTTCCAGGTCGGCGATCCTGTTGTCGTCACCCTGATCCGCGCCTGCGGGTCCTGCCCATCCTGTGCTGGTGGGAAACCCACAATCTGCGAAACGCCTTACGATACGGTCAAAGGCCCCCTGCAAACCAGTGATGGAGAGCCATTGCAGCAAGCCATGGCCTGTGGGGCCTTTGCGGAGAAAGTGGTGGTCAGCTACCGGCAAATTGTGAAAATCCCGGAAAGCCTGCCGAAAGACCTGGCCAGCCTGCTGTCATGTGGTGTGATCACCGGCGTTGGTGCCGCTGTTAACGCTGCCGGGTTGCGACCAGGTCAGGATGTGGTGGTGATCGGTGCCGGTGGCGTTGGTTTGAACGCCATCCAAGGGGCGCGGATCGCGGGCGCGCGGCGCATCGTGGCAGTCGATATGACCGAGGAAAAACTGGAAATCGCCAAAGAGTTCGGCGCCACCCATGGCGTGCTTGGCAGCCTGAAAGAACCCTGGAAAGCAACCTACAAGGCTTTGGGCGGACGCGGAGCGGATGCAGTTTTGATCACCGTCGGCGCAATTCCGGCCTACGAACAAGCGCCGCGCTACCTTGGCCCGGGTGGCAAGGCCATCATGATCGGCATGCCGCATTCCGGCGATGAAGCGCGTTACGAGCCGGTCATTCTGGCCGCACTTGGTCAAGGATTGGTGGGATCGAAAATGGGCGATGTTGTTATCCAGCGCGATATCCCCTGGATGATCGATCTTTATGAACAAGGTCGGCTGAAACTGGATGAATTGATCTCTGGCCGCTGGTCGCTGGATCAAATCAACGATGCCATCACGGACACCAAATCCGGAGCGGCCAAGCGCAACGTTATTGTGTTTGACCGAAGCTAATCGCGCTTGACAGGAGGGCATCTGATGAAGCTGCAAGACCTCGACGTTATCATTGCCGCTCCCCCGGCGCCCGGATGGGGCGGGCGCTATTGGATTTTGGTCAAGGTCACAACCGACACGGGTGTCACCGGTTGGGGCGAATGCTATGCATCCTCGGTCGGGCCTGATGCCATGCGCCACGTCATCCGCGACGTGTTCGAGCGGCACATGCAGGGTGAAAATCCCGAGAATATCGAACTGATGTTTCGGCGTGCGTATTCCAGCGGTTTCACACAACGCCCCGACCTGACCGTGATGGGGGCGTTTTCTGGCTTGGAAATCGCATGTTGGGACATTTTGGGCAAAGAACGTGACCGACCTGTTTATGCTCTGCTTGGCGGCAAGATGAACGACCGTATCCGGGCGTATACGTATCTTTACCCCCTGCCCCAACACAACCTGACAGACTTCTGGACGTCCCCGGAACAAGCCGGGGAAAGTGCGGCGGAAATGATCAGGCGCGGATACACCGCTGTCAAATTCGACCCGGCCGGGCCCTACACGATCCGCGGCGGGCACATGCCTGCGATGACAGACATCTCTTTGTCCGTGGCATTCTGCAAGGCGATCCGAGAGGCCGTCGGTGACAAGGCCGATCTGCTGTTTGGCACTCATGGTCAATTCAACACCGCAGGCGCAATTCGCCTGGGGCAGGCACTGGAGCCTTACGCACCACTCTGGTTCGAGGAACCAACGCCCCCAGATATGATCGACGACATGGCCCGCGTTGCCCGCAACGTCCGCATTCCGGTGGCCACGGGTGAGCGTATGACCACCAAGGCCGAATTTGGCGCTGTTCTGCGTGCGGGTGCTGCTGAAATCCTGCAACCCGCGCTGGGGCGCGCGGGCGGGATCTGGGAGATGAAAAAGGTAGCGGCAATGGCCGAGGTGTTTAATGCCCAGATGGCTCCGCATCTGTACGCCGGTCCGGTGGAATGGGCTGCCAATATCCATCTCGCGGCCTCGATCCCCAACTTGCTGTTGCTGGAATCTATCGACACGCCTTACCACGACCAATTGATCAAGGGGGCCTTGCGCGTAGAAGATGGGTATGTCGCCGCGCCGTCGGCACCGGGCCTTGGAATCGACGTTGATGAAGATCTGGCGCGCGCGCATCCCTACACCGGCGACGGATTGCATCTGGAGATGCAAGAGGCGCCCTGTAACTACACCGACGGCAACGCCTTTCAGGGCGGAGCCCCTGCTACCGAGGATTGATCCAGCTGGCTCGAGGTATCCTGCGTCTCGAGAACGTGGCTGGAAGGCTGGGACGAGGCGTCAAACGCACGGTGAGGCGATTGCCACGCGCCGGTTGTCAGAAACAAAGCAGTCGTCTGACAACACTAATTCCGGCTTAGAAAGCCAGCACATCGTGTTTTAGTTCGAAACATATCCGGCAATGACCTGCAACAGCTTGAACGCCGTAGCCGCGTCGTTTTCCACAACAGCCAGGAATTCTTCCTCACCGATGCGCAAACAGGACAGCTCTGTTTCGGCAACCATACTCAAGGCGCGCGGTTCTTTGCGGATCAACCCCAATTCGCCGACCAAAGCGCCCGCCCCAACCTTTGCAATCAGTTGATCGGGTCCCTCGATTTGGGGAAGATACAGCCCAGCCTCACCGTCCAAGACAACATAAGCCCCGTCCGTCGGCTGATCATCTTTCAAAAACACCACCTGCCCGGGAGCCGCATTGAACCAGCGCGCACCAAAGGCCAACAGGCGCAATTGCCTGCGATCCAACCCCGAAAACAGGGGGGTCTGTTCCAATGCGCGAAGCTTGCGCGCAAGGTCGGCCGAGGCAGCGCTGTCCTCCTCCACGTCCGCAGGTCCTTCGTCAGTGACCACACGACCTTGTCGGATTTCAACATACATGTCGAATACATCGGGGCTTTCGAACTGGTCATTCAGGTAGATGACCGTGGTCTCGGGCAGCAATTCACGCAGGTTTTTATACACAGCGACCTGTGTCTGCATGTCATAGCTGGCCAAGGCGTTTTCCAGGATCAAAATGTCGGGTTTTTTGATCGTTGCCCGGGTAAAGGCCAAAGGTTCGGCAAACACGGCTGGCAGGTTTTGCCCCCCCAGAGACACCGGAATGTCGTAGATCAATTCCACCACCAGCGGCCGTGCGCCATTTTCGTCCAACACATCGACGATCAGTTTGCGCGCTTCATCCGAACGCACACCTCCTATCTGGCTGACCTTACCGAACAGGGCGTTTTCCATCACTGTCAAGCCGGGCGCAAACTCCTCCGGTTTCAGCGGCACGAAGACATCCTGCAACCGCTCCAACAGCTTCTCGGAATGGCTGTGGCGCAGTTCAAGGATCCGGTCCTTCAACTCATCTGTAAACGCCGGCCCGATCTGTTCAGCCGAAATCACCAACGGAACCGCAAGCAAATTGGCCAACTGCCCGTCATCCAACCCAGCGGCACCTTCCTTGCGTGTGCGCTCGACCAGCTCGACGGCTGTTTCATAGGTTTGCGCCTCAAGCCCCAACTTGCGGAACAATGGGTGATCCGTTCCGTCGAGCCCGAAGATCTGCCGCAGCATATCGATCACGTCACGCGTCAACGCAATCAGTGTCTCGTCCAATCCCAGCTCGCGCAATTGCCCCAGAAAGACAGTTTGTTGCGCCAGCAGGTCTTGTGTCACTGAAACACGAGGTGTTGCAAAAAGCAGGTTTTCAGCCACGGGAAGCGCCGGATTGTAGCTGTCCCGATCAAAGATCAGAGCATGCTGTTCCAACCCTGCCTCATGAACTGCTTGCTGAACACGCGGGCGAAGCTCAACCAATTTTTGCGCAAGCTCTGGATGTTCTGTCGCATTGAACTCCTGTTCTGCGCCGCGTTGGAACAGTGCAGCCCCGGATCCCATCCCATCAATCAGCCGTAGCCACCAATCTCGCAACGCGGTTGCACTGTCTAAACCCGCCAGAGACGGATCCAGCCATTCAGCCTTGAAAGGGTCGGTGCTATTTCCAGCCCTGAGTGTTTCGGGGAAATCTGGATCGTCGGCGGCGTTTGACAATGGCTTGTACCGCATCGGCATCATGACGTTGTCACCCAGCGTGCCTTGGAACATGACCGGCCGGGACGAGGCATAGCCTATGCGTGCTGCCACAATACCTTGGTGCAACTCGGACAGTTTCTGATCACCGATTTCGACCCGACCTGCACTTGGCAGGATTTCCCGGGTCAACAGCTCTCCGATCGCTCGCCTATCCTCTTCGCTTGGCGCGGCGATACCGATGGTTTTGCCATGCGGAAAAGTCAAGTTTAGATCATCCAACACCTGATTTCCATCGATGTCGCGGACCGACACCCGATCCAGAACAATATCGCGATTCAGATGTGGGCGTGCTTCAGGCTCACCTTCGAACAGCTTTTCATCCTGCATACCGGAAGGAGCAAAGCGTTCGATCACGACATCCCAGCGCAGGGACATATCCTGGGTCTGGTTGTAGTAGGTCAGCAGCTCTTTCCAGGGCGAGCTGAGATCTTTGTAAGCCGCAAGCGCCGCAACCAGAGCCCCCAGTGAAACCGACCCCTGAAGCACCAGAAGCCCGCCAACCAGATAGAACATGAACGGCGTCAATTGCGAGATGAAGTTGTTTATGAACTTCATAAAAAACTTCTTCTGGTAGATCTCGAACCGGATGCCAAACAACCGACCCAATTGATCCGAGATCATGGCCCGACGATACCGCCAGCCCCCGTTCGCGCGCAGGGTCGATGCGCCTGCGGCGTTTTCACCGATTTGGGCCGCCAATACGCGCACTTCTTGAATACGGCGTTTGTTCAGCAAGTTGATCTGACGTTGCAAGCGCGGGATCAACCAGGCCTGAACCGGGATCAGCGCGACGGCGGCCAGACCAAACCAGAAGCTTTGCAGAAACAGGAAAGACAGGATGGTGATCATCTGCCCTGCCTGCAAAACCGGTTGACTGATCGCATCGCCCATCAGCCCGCCCATCGGCTCACTTTCGGCGGTGATCATCGATACCAGCTCACCTTGGCTGACGCGCTCAAAATAAGGCTGTGGGAATCGCAAGGTGCGGCTGATCAACTGATAGCGAAGCCGGCGCAGCATCCGCTCGCTCAGCACACCTTTCATGGTGTTGATGCGCATCTTCATCAGCCCGTGCGCCAGAACCGCGACTAAAAAGGCAAAACACAAGATGATCAGAAAATTCGTTTGCGGCAGGCTGTAACCCCAGAACTCGACAATGCTGCTTGTGGCGCCGATCGCATCATTGATGATGCGTTTCGGCAGCTCCAGCGTCAGGTACAGCAATGGGAATAACGTCGATGTGACGGCCAGCAAAATCAGCTGGTCGCGCTTGGAGTACTTCCAAATGAACCGAAAAATCGTGCGTTCTATTGAACCTGCCCCTGCTGCTGATCAACGAAGTGATTTTGGTGTTATGCATGCAAATACAACAGATTGAATTTACAGTAATCCAGTTGGGATACGCAAATAGTTTCACACTTGGTATATTTATTCGCGTTGTGTGAACTAGTTCATTTACGTGCCCGCGTTTTCAGTCATAGTATTCGGGCAGGACGAGATCGGGAGGGTACTTTTGACTGCCAGTTTTGGCGCAGTATTTCTTATGCTCTGCTTATTGCAGATCAAGCATATGTTTGCCGATTTCTTCCTACAGACACCTAAAATGCTTTCCGGGCGAGGAGAGTATTTTCACATGGGTCGTGCACAGCATGCCGGTGTGCACGTCGTTGGTTCTGTTATCGTGTTCCTGCTGTTCGGCGCACCGCTGATGTTTATTCTGGTAATCGGGGCCCTGGAATGGGTTGTTCACTTTAACATCGATTTCTTCAAGGCAAGCTATTCCGACAAAAAGCAGCTGGAGCCCAATCAGGCCGCTTTTTGGCGCGCGGCGGGATTGGATCAGTGCCTGCATAACCTGACTTATGTTGCAATGGTTTGGGCCTGGGTTACGTTCGCAACCTGACAGCTCATCGAGATCAAGCGACTGCATCCAGCGCGCTTGACTGATAGGCAGATAGCCACAGCTGGTCCAGCGAGTCGATCTTATCAAGCTCGAACTGTTGCTTAGCCTCCCAATACCGACCCGATGGCACATAATAGCCCAGCTCAGCTTCAAGCTGAAGCGGTGCACTCATGCGTTTGGTCGACAGCAGCGGACCCGAAGATAGATCTTTTGCTTTGACCGACGGATAGACTAAACGGCTGTCCCGATCGGACAAGCGAACCATCCGGCAACTTTGCAATGCACCAAAACATCCCAACCGGGCAGATTTCGCCTCAAGAGAGCGCAAGGTGATATCGTCTCGCAAAGGGTCTGCTGATCCGGTGCCGTAGAAATGTGTCTGACCCGAACCGTCATACACCATGTCACATCCGAAATAGGCGATGATCTCGGGACGCAAAGCCGACAATGCCCAATAGCCTGCCGTAAAAGCCATCGTACCGCCCGCGTAAACGAATCCGCCAAATTCGTTTTGTCTTGGGACATAGTCATCGGCCGACACTATTTTCTGACCAGCGTTCAGTCTTTCGGGGCGCTTTTCTGTCGGAAAATCCTCGGGATGGATCAGGAAATCCCAATCCTGTCGGATGCGCCAAGCGTTGTTGATGGCCACAATATGCGTGAATGGGGAGCGTGCCCAATCGCGCGCCGCCATAGCAGACGGGGCGCTGCCGAGGATCAGGACTCTGTTCTTCGTGTCGGTCATCTGGGGTCCGCCTTTTGTGCGAGCCCCATGAATCTTAGAGCATTTTCGGTGGGCGGCTAGCCCAGTACCGAAAAACTGCTCTCTTCATTGATCGGGCGCCTGCGTGAATAGAAGCCAACGTCGATCGACCGCTTGATATAGGGCAGTTCATACTGCAACGGTTGTGCGTCGTGATCCGTTCCACCCTCGCAATATGCGATCAAAGCAGTCATCATTTTTCCCGCGATTGGCGCGTTCTTGTACTGGTTCCCGCTGGTGCCGCAGGCCATGTAGAACCCCGGCAGGCTGGATTTGTCGTAGATCGGGATCCAATCGGTCGAAGCGTCATACAAATCGACGACCCCGCGCGTTTTCGAAGGGATACCGAGGCTCGGCACGCGCTGCGCATAGCGCATGGCTTGGGTCGTCCATTGATCCGTGAAGTCAGGATTGTAGTGAACGTCATCTTCACACCACTGATGCGGGTCGCATTCCGGGTCTTCTGACCCGATCAGGATGTGGTTTCCATGCTCGGGGCGGCAGTAACAGGCTATGTCGCTGTCCGAAACAATCGTCCCGTGATTTTCAAAATCAAAGCCTTCGGGCGCGAGAACATGTACCACCTCTTGCCGCAGGGGGCGGGTTTCAATGGTCATGTCATCCAGAACACCGGCCATTTTGTTGACGATCGCCGACCCCGGTCCGGCAACGTTTACAACCACCTTTGAACGAATTTCTTCCCCCGACGCGAGTTTGACACCCGCCACGCGTCCGCCTTCAGCCAGAACCTCAACAACCTCGACACCGGTACGGACCTCTGCCCCGTGTTGTTTTGCAGCATCCATCAGATTTTGCGCAGACAAGGCAGGGTCGGTGACATAGCCCGCTTGTGGCCAGAACACGCCGCCTTGCATCTTACGGCCGTTTGGCTGGCCAAACTCCGGATCATCCATGCGTTTCGCGGGGGCAAAGCTGTCTTGTGAATAAACCGGAAGGCGTTCGGCGACTTTCTCGGGCGACCACTCCTCGAACGGACAATCCAAATCGGCACTGTTGAGCTTGTGCTTTTCCAGCAAACCGTTGGCTTCGGTTTTCATGACCAGACAGCCGGTTTCACGGAACTGCGCCAGATTGGCGTCTTCAGGCAGCCCAAGATAGTCGGCCCAGTCACGCCAGTAATGATACCCCTCCCACGCAAAAGCCGTTCCGTCGAAAGTCGAATAGTGCATGCGAATGATGGCGCAGGACCCGGCGGTCGAGCCGTGGCCGACTTGGCCGTTGCGGTCCAGTGACAATGTCTTCCAGCCTGCCTTGGCCATCTCAAATGCGATGGCCGCCCCGATGACACCGGTTCCGATGATGATTGCGTCTGGTTGGCTCATTCTGTGTCTCCTTCCCAATAGCGCTTTGAATAGGCGCTGAATTCCTCGACTTCCTCGGGCTGCGGTTCGACACCGGTGAAGACATATAGATAGTGTGGAACCATCGACAGCCGTGTTGCCATCGGCTCGTTCAACTGAGCCAGATCATATCCGATCTGCATGTAGTAAAGCACGCGCGCCCGGGTTTCGGCCTCAATCTCAGAGTAGCCGTGGCGCGCAAACATCGCGTGCAGGGCTTTCAAACGTTTCGCATCCGACTGATCCTGAATGCGACGTACCTTGCCGGACTTTCGCGCCCAATCCCGGATCGCGAAATCCAACGCCGTATCGAACAACTCTGTGTTCACAACACATCGATGCACATTGCAAACGGCTGCTGTGATGGTTTCTGCCGGTGCCTTAGCCTGTGCGATCAGGGCCGCCGTGTTTGTGGCCTGCCACCGCGCCAAAAGCGCATCCAACAGCTCCTGACGCGACTTGAAGTACCAGTAGAAGGACGACCGAGATACGGCCATCCGCTCAGCCAGGTTCAGAACTTTGATCTGGTCCACACCATCCGAAATCAGAACGTCCATGGCAACGTTCAACCAATCATCTCGCGTGACCTTGATGTTGCCGACCAGCGGTTCGGCCTGTGGATCATCCCTGTGCAGGACCGGTTTTGTGTTCATTTAACTCTCCGGCGGTGCACCGCCCTCTGCGGTGCGTCGGGCAATAAAGTCATGCAGAGCGCCCAGCTTGTCGTTGTCGATGTTCGGGGCCTCAAAGTCATTCAGGATGCCTTTCCAAACACCGGTCGCACGATGATTGGCATCCACCGATCCGCGCTCGGTCCAGGTGCCGAAATTGGCATAGTCGTGCACGTGGGGTTCGTAGAATTCGGTATTGTAACGCTCCATCGTCTGGCTGGAGGCAAAGAAATGTCCACTCGGTTCGACCTCGCGTAGCGCAGTGTCAAAGCCGATCTCGGCCTCTCCGGCCTGCGCACCGGCACAGAGTTCGGCGATCATGTTCAACACCTCGGCATCGCAGACCAGCTTTTCGAACGACACAGTTAGGCCACCTTCCAACCAACCAGCAGAATGAATAATCACCGTGGCCCCGGCCATCAGACAGCCCCACAGGCCGAACTGGTTTTCGTTCGCCGCCTGAACATCGTTGGTGTTGGATGCTGACCCTGCTGCCGACCGCCATGGCAATCCCAGATACCGCGCCAATTGCCCTGCTGCCAGAGATGCCTGAAAATGCGAAGGCGTCCCAAACGCAGGCGCCCCCGATTTCATGTCCACATTGCTGGTAAACGTTCCATAACAAACCGGCGCACCGGCATTGGTCAGCTGCGCCAGCGTCAGCGCCGCCAGAGCCTCGGCATGGGACAGCGTGATTGCACCGGCGACTGTAATTGGCGCCATCGCTCCCATCAGCGTGAACGGTGTGATAATCGACATTTGCCCATGGCGCGCGAAGTCGATCAGCCCTTGCGCCATGGGGATATCAAGCGTGCGCGGGCTATTGGTATTGATGATCGTGTAGCAATGCGCGTTGCCGCGAAACACATCGTCGGACAGGCCGCGCGCGGTCGACAGCATCTCAAAGCAATCCATTACCTGCGGTGTCCCGCGCGAGAAGAAGAACGGGAATTTATCCGTCAGCTCCATCTGCGCCTGTGTCGTGAAGTAGTGGCGCAGATTGGTCGGAAGGTCCTGCGGTTCGACCTGTGGCGAAATCATCTGGAACACATCGAAATGATGCGTGAGTTTCAGGAAGTCCAAATAGTCCTGCCCCGTTGCAGGACGGCGTCCCCGTTCCAGATCTGAGGCATTCGGGGCCCCTGCCCCGGGTTGAAAAACCAGCGACCCCAATTCCAAGGTAAAGTCCCTACGCCGTGCCCCGGCTCGGCAGGAGATAGATTTGGGTGCAGAAACAATCGCCGCCTCAACAATGTCGCGGCCGATGAAGACCATTTGACTGTCTTCATCCACCTTTGCGCCCGCTTTTTTGAAGATACGGATCGCTTCGGGCAACAAGACCTTGACCCCAAGCTCTTCAAGCGTACGCAGAGCAGTTTCGTGCATGTCCGCAATCTGGTCCGCCGGGAACACTTCCATCTGTGGGAAAGGGTTCCGCAACTGACGGTAGTTAACATCGCGACAAACCGGCGGGGCAGCATCTGCCCCGCGCCCACGCCGTCGTCTGCCCCGTTCTGAGGTCTGCGCGATCATCCTCAGCCCCTCATCGCTTTGCCTTGGGGATCATAGGGCGATGGCGCAATCACGCGGACCGGGCGCTCGACACCCACCACATGCACTGACAGTTCCGTTCCCGGTTCCATCTTGTCACGATTGACCAGCGCCATCGCAAGGGACTTGCCAGTGTAGTGCCCATATCCACCGGAAGTCACAAACCCGACACGTTCTTTCCCTGCCCAAACAGGTTCGTATCCGCTGGCGTCTGCGTCCAGCGCATCGACCTCCAGTGTCACCTGAACCTGAGCCGGACCATTGCCGTCGCGCTCAGCCACAGCCGCGTCTTTACCGACAAAATCCTTGTCCCAATCGATCCAGCGATCCATCCCTGTCATACCCGGTGTATAAAGCTGGGTGAATTCCGCCGACCAGATGCCAAAGCTTTTTTCGAGACGCGTCGACAGCATCGCGTTGAACCCGCATTCGCGAATGCCATCCTCGGCCCCGGCTTCAATCAACATGCGGCGCAGCTTGATATGATCGCCATATCGACAGTTGATTTCATAGCCCTTTTCGCCGGTCACCGACATCCGCGCAACGCGCGTACGAACAAGACCGATGTCGAAATCACCGCAGCCCATGAATTTCAGACCCGAGATTTCCTGTTCGGCCAGTTTCTCGATCACCGTCTGCGATTTCGGCCCAACGAGACCAAAGCCGCAATATTCCTCGCCCAGATCGCGGATCTCGACTCCGTCGATCATGTGGTCGTCGAACCAGCGCATGTGCCAGGCGCGAAGGTAGTAGCTGCCCATAATCCACCAAGTGCCATCACCCCAGTTCAGCACGGTCAGATCGCCCTTTAGGCGCCCGTTCTCCCCCAGCATCGGCGCCAGTTTCGCCCGGCCGGGCGCAGGTAGTTTTGAGGCCATGACTTTGTCGAGCCAAACTTCCGCGTTTGGCCCCGTGACTTCGAACCGTGAGAAGCCCGAGATATCCATTAGGCCGACACCTTCGCGGATCACCTTGCATTCCTCGGCCACGATATCATGTGCGTTGGAGCGCTTTAGGGTCGGCGTCTCCTCGAACCCTTTGGGTGCAAAATAGAGCGGTACTTCAAGGTCCCAGCTCACCCCCCATTTGCACCCAGCCTCAGTCATCGCGTCATGGGCCGGGGCCATTTTCAACGGACGGCCCGCGGGCAGTTGCTCATTCGGGTAAGTCATCACGAAACGACGGGAATAGAACTGCCCTGTGGTTTCGCGGATGTATCGTTTGTTCTGAGCAAAATCGCCATAACGCGCCACATCCATTGGCCAAGCATCAGCCTCGGGCTCGCCATGGATCATCCATTCGGCCAGCGTCTTGCCAACACCGCCACCTTGAAGGAAACCAGCCATCACCGCACAGGCTGACCAATATCCGCGCTTTCCCGGAACAGGCCCGACCAGCGGGTTGCCATCCGGCGAGAAGGTAAACGCTCCGTTGACCCAAGTTTTGATACCGACATCCTGAATTGAAGGATAGCGTTCGAAGCCCAGCGTCAGTTCGTTCTCGATCCGGTCGAGCTGTTCTTGAAACAGCTCTTCGCCATAGTTCCACGGAGCCCCATCCATGGCCCAGTGTTCGTGATCTACCTCATAGATGCCAATCAGAACACCTTTCTGGTCCTGCCGCATATAGGTGAACCCTTCGAGGTCGACCGTCATCGGCATCTCAAAATCCGCGGCAGCCACTTCGGGAATGGAATCCGTAATCAGATAGTGATGTTTGAGCGGCGAAACCGGCAACTCCACACCCGCCATACGCCCCACCTGCTTGGCCCAGAGGCCTGCGGCATTGACCACGTGTTCGCACGTAATCGTGCCTTTGTCGGTGACAACTTTCCAGCCATCGTCGGTTTGGATCAGCTTTTCGACTTTGGTTTCTTCATAATACTCGGCCCCACGTTTTTTCGCGGCCGTCGCATAGGCCTGCACGGTGCCGGTTGTGTCGATGTAACCCTCGCGATCAGCCCACATGGCGCCCAGCACGCCGTCAGTGGACATGATCGGGCAACGTTTCTGCGCCTCTTCCGGCGTCAGTAATTCGCAATCGTCTATGCCGATTGACTGGAAGATGCGGTAGTTCGCCTGCAACCATTCCCAGCGTTCCGGCGTTCCGGCCAAGGTCAGACCACCTGTCATATGCAGGCCGATGTTCTGACCGGATTCTTTCTCGATCTCGCTCAGCAAGTCGATGGTATAGGCCTGCAGCGACGCCATGTTCGGATCCGCGTTCAGTGCATGAATGCCGCCTGCTGCGTGCCAGGACGACCCCGACGCCAGGCGCCGGCGTTCCAGCATGACCACATCGGACCAACCGAACTTGGCCAGATGATACAAAACCGAGGCGCCCACAACACCGCCCCCGATGACCACGACACGATACTGGGATTTCATCCCAACCTCCCCTGCATAGAACCTCAGGAGACGCTAGTAGCACTGTTCACTTCTGTCTAGACATTTCTGTACAGTATTTACCGCGTAAAATTACTGCGCAACTTACCTCAGTTGCTACAGGGACGCGCTGGGGCGGGATTTCACGGCTTTAAACCAAGACTGAGTGGCCGTGTTACCCTCGGGGATCCGCATTTTCACAACACGCGCGAAATCGACGAAGACAAAGGTCGAGATATCCGCGAGTGTGAAACTCTCCCCCGCAACATACGAACTATCCTTCAGTCTTTCCTCTAGCAGATCGAAGAACAGTATTGTCCGATCAACACCTCGCTGCGCCAGCTCGGGGATCTGGGCGTAATTCACGGGGCCGGGGATGGCCCTATCCGCGAACGTAGGATGCGCATTCCGCAAAGCTTCGGCAATCGGTACTCCACCCTGTTGCTCGACAATTGCGTTCCACATCAGGACCGAACCTTTTTCATCCGGCGTCCTGCCCATGAGTGGCGGTTCAGGAAACCGAGCCTCAAGGTACGCAGCAATGCCCAGGTTTTCCGTCAGCACCGTCCCCGCTTCCGTTACCAGAACCGGTATTGTGGCACGGGGGTTCACGGCGCGAAACGCATCGCTCAATTGCTCACCTTTGGCAATCGAGATATCGCGGGTCTCGATCTCCAACCCTTTCTCTGCGATGAACATACGGGCACGACGCGGGTTCGGGGCTGTAGAACAATCATAAAAAATCATTGTCTGCCTTCCTCGCGGATCAACGGCGATAGATAAAGCAACGCCCTTCAACCGCACCATCGGGCAACGGCAATTCGGTCAGCGTGTCAAAATACATCCGGTCGCTGGAGACCATCAGCCCACCCTTCGCCAAAAGGGGCTCGATCAGAGGCGAAACAAGCCGCGCGAACGCATCGTTCTTTTCCCGGTTGTGACCGCCCAGATCAGCGTGGACCAAACTGGCTGATGCCCCAAACCGTTCAACAGATGCAGGCAGTGTCTCGCGCACATCGCCAAGGATAACGCGGTCTTCCGGAGGTGTGGAATCCGGATGGGACGCAACCGCCCGTTCGAAAACATATACCGGACGGCCCTGAACATGCTGCACCAAATGGTGATAGGTTCGACCGTTCCCCAAGCCCAATTCGAACACAGGACCCGACATGTCGTTGGTTTGGCCAATCGCGAAATCCAGGCAGGTACGCTGCGACACCATGCGATCAATAAACAGATCCAGTCGGCTTTGATTCTCGGACACGGGGAAATCTCTCCTTGATACCAGTCGCCAACATAGATGAGGTCGACACCGCCCGTGATGGCAAAAACTCAAGACTTTGTGTAGGACAGAAGTCCAAAGTTTCACATTTTCGCGACATTTCAGCCAAAGAACGGGTTTGACTAGTCGGGCAGAACCGGGCGACACTGCACAAAAAAACACGGGGAGTTGATTTAGCCGATGTTAGCGAACGGCCAGCCGGGTGGAAAACCCGCATGAGCGCGTTGTTGTCTGTCAGAGACCTCAGCATCGGCTTTGGCACGGCAAAATCTGTTGTCACGGGTGTGAATTTTGATGTTGAGGCCGGACAGACACTTGCGCTAGTCGGAGAATCTGGTTCGGGGAAAACGATATCGTGCCGGGCTGCTTTGCGTATTCTTCCCCGCATCGCCCAAATTCGCAGCGGCAAGATTACCTTGAACGACTCCAAGGGAATGGCAGAACTGACGACGATCAGTGAACGCGAGATGCGGGATATTCGCGGCAACAGGATCTCGATGATCTTTCAGGAGCCGATGCGATCCCTGTCCCCTTTGCACAAAATCGGCAATCAGGTCAGCGAAGTATTGTGGCTGCATCGCGGGGCTTCAGAAGCACAGGCGCGCAAAGAAGTCCTGTCCCAGTTCGAACGCGTGGGGTTTCCTGATCCGCAGCGGGCCTACGATTCTTATCCGTTTGAACTGTCTGGCGGCATGCGCCAGCGCGCCATGATCGCCATGGCCATGGTGTCAAAACCTGAACTGCTGATTGCCGACGAACCGACAACCGCATTGGACGTGACCACTCAGGCGCAGGTTCTGGGCCTGATCAAGGAACTGCAGCGCGAAACTGGCATGGCGCTGATCCTTGTCACTCATGATCTGGGTGTTGTCGCCAACATGGCGGAACAGGTCGTGGTCATGCACAAAGGCCGCGTGATGGAGGCAGGGTCAGCCGCCCCCATCCTTACAAGTCCGGCGCACCCCTATACCAAGCAATTGTTTGACGCGGCACCCGAAATTCCAGATCAGGAGGCCGTCGGGCTGCCGATGCCGAGCGAAGATCTGATCCTGCAAATGAAAGATGTGTCGAAGACCTACACCATGCGGTCCAGCAAAGGTTGGCAGGCTGACAAGGCAATCCATGCCTGCCGCGGTGTTGACCTGAATCTGGCGCGTGGCAAGACGCTGGCGATTGTCGGCGAAAGCGGATCGGGCAAAACCACTGCGGCCCGTATCGCCCTTGGTGCCGAACTTCCGGACCCCGGCGGGGAAATTCTGTTCCGCACGTCGCCGAACGAAGACCCCATCACGGTTCACCAAATGACCCGCGCCCAGCGCACTGCGTTTCAACGCAAGGCACAAATGGTGTTCCAGGACCCCTACAGCTCGCTCAGCCCTCGGATGCGGATACAGGATGCCATGACCGAGCCGTTGGAGATTCATCGGATCGGATCGTCCTCTGAACAACGCGACAAAGCGTCAGAGATGTTGCAACGTGTCGGCCTTAACGCAGATATGCTCAAACGCTACCCACATGCCTTTTCTGGCGGGCAGCGTCAGCGTCTGTCGATTGCGCGCGCGATGATGCTGGATCCGCAACTGATTGTCTGTGATGAGCCGACCTCGGCGCTTGATGTTTCCGTTCAGGAACAAATCCTGACGCTGCTGGAACAACTGCAGGACAGCCTGAACCTTTCCTACTTTTTTATCTCTCACGACCTAGCTGTTGTGGCGCGCATCGCTGACGAGGTCGCGGTTATGCGACGCGGTCTTGTCGTGGAACAGGCCCCACCCGAAACCCTATTCTACAATCCGCGCCATCCTTACACCAAGGCGCTGATTGCCGCTCAACCCGAACCCGACATCAATCGCCCAATCGACCTGAAAATGGTTTCGCTGGGTGCCGGCGCGCCGGACAGTTGGGACGAAGCCTTTCGTTTCTCGGACACCGTGATACCTTCACTGGTGGAATTGGAACCGGGCCATAAGGTACGTTGCCATGTATAAGACCACTCGCACTATGATCCTGGCCGTTTCGCTGGCCTTTGCTGGGGTTTTCTCTGCTACGGCGGAAGCCATACCTGAGCTGCAAGAGAGCACTTTTTGGGCAACCGAAGTTGATGCGGGTAATCTGCCGCCCGTTCAAGATCGCCTGCCAAATGAACCGCTGATCGTTAATCTGGCCGCCAAAGGGCGCGAATTTGGAACACCGGGCGGCACCCTTCGGACAATGGTCACCCGATCCAAGGACATCCGACAGATGGTTGTCTACGGTTACGCGCGATTGGTTGGGTTTGACCAGGACTACAAAATTGTCCCCGACCTGCTGTCTTCGTACGAAACCGAAGGCAATCGGAAATTCACGCTGAGCCTGCGCGAGGGGCATAAGTGGTCCAACGGAACACCGTTTACCTCGGAAGACTTCCGCTATTGGTGGGAAGACGTGGCAAATAACGAACTGCTTAGTCCGTCGGGCCCACCGGACTTTCTAATCGTTGAGGGCAAACTGCCCACGGTCTCGTTTCCGGACGAAAAAACGGTGATCTACGAGTGGGATGATCCAAATCCTGATTTCTTGCAGTCGTTGGCGCAGGCACGACCCCCGTTTATCTATCGCCCTTCCGCCTTCCTGAAACAGTTTCACGAGAAATTCGCTGATCAGGAGGAACTTGCTTTTCACGTCGAAGATGCTCGCGTCAAAAGCTGGGCGGCGCTGCACAACAAACTCGACAATCTATATAAGTTCGACAATCACGAACTGCCCACCTTGCAACCCTGGTTGAACGCCAGTTCTGGTAAGAAGATCCGACACAACTTTGTGCGCAATCCCTATTACCACCGGATTGATAGCATGGGAGTTCAGCTTCCGTATATCGACGTGGTCGAGATGGAAATCGTTGCCCCCGGTCTGGTGGCCGCCAAAACCAACGCTGGCGAAAGCGACCTACAGGGTCGAGGCCTGGCCTTTCGCGATGCGTCGATCCTGAAAAAGGGTGAGGCAAATGGCGGCTACAAAACGCTATTGTGGAAGACCGGAGTAGCGTCGCAGATTGCGATCTATCCCAACTTGAACTTTGATGACGAAGCCTGGCGCAATGTTCTACGGGACGTGCGGGTCCGCCGTGCGCTGTCCCTTGCGATTGACCGCAAGACCATCAATCAGGCGCTGTACTTCAAGCTGGCGCATCCGGGAGCGATGTCGGTCCTTCCGGCCTCGCCCTTTTATAACGAAGAAAACGCGCAATCCTGGGCCGCATACGACGTAGATCAGGCCAATGCTCTGCTGGACGAAGCCGGACTGGATAAGCGAGACAAGTCAGGTATCCGCCTGCTGCCTGACGGCCGACCAATGGAGTTGGTGATTGAAACTGCGGGTGAACGCCAAGAAGTCGAAAATGCCTTGCAAATTGTCACCGACACGTGGCGGGAAATTGGCGTCAAACTGGTGATGCGTCCGCTGGACCGGGACATTCTGCGCAATCGTGTATTTGCGGGAAACACCATGGCTTCAGTCTGGTTTGGTTGGGATGACGGAATTCCGCAGGCCCATACCTCGCCGGCCTATCTGGCGCCGACGGATCAGGTCTTTCTGGCTTGGCCCAAATGGGGGCAATTCTACCAAACAAGCGGTGAGGTCGGCGAAGCGCCGGACATGCCCGAGGCTGAACGCCTGATGGAACTGGCACACGATTGGGAAATTGCGGCAAACGATGAAGAGCGCGAAGCGGCTTGGACTGAGATGCTCAATATCCATGCGGATCAGTTATACGCGATTGGGATTTTGAATGGCGCGCCTCAGCCGATCGTAGTTTCGAACCGTTTGCGCAACGTCCCGCAACAGGCCATGTGGGCTTGGGAGCCCGGAGCACACTTTGGTATTCACCGCCCGGACGAGTTCTTTTTCGCCGACTGATAGGAGCAGCTAAATGATTATGCTGCGCTATGTGGTGTATCGCTTTTTTACGATGCTGCTGACGCTGCTGGTCGTCTCGGTTTTGATATTCGTGATCATCAACCTTCCACCCGGCGACTATCTGAGCAACCAGATCGCAGAACTTCAAGCCTCGGGCCAGTCCGCAGGTGTCGCCAAAGCTGAGTTCCTGCGGGCAGAATACGCGCTGGATCGCCCCATGTGGGAACAATATTTAATCTGGATGGGGTTCTGGCCCGGGCCACACGGGTTTTCGGGACTGCTACAAGGCAACTATGGCTGGTCGTTTGAGTTTGATCGACCCGTGTCTGACATCGTCGGTGACACATTGTGGCTGACCGTTGTGGTCAATCTGGCCGCAATTCTTTTTGTCTACGCTGTCGCTTTACCGCTTGGTGTTCTCGCCGCTGCCAAATCCCGGACATGGATCGATTATACATCGGCCTTCGTGGGATATCTGGGCCTGGCAACACCAAACTTTCTGCTGGCGCTGATCCTGTTTTACTACGGGCACCAGTATTTCAACCTACCCATTGGCGGCCTGATGGATCCCTCTTTTGAAGGCCAACCCATGAGTTGGGAAAAGCTGAAATCCATCCTGATCCACCTCATCGTCCCAACATTTGTTATCGGCACCTCTGGCGCCTCGGCCATGATGCAACGCTTGCGCGCAAACATGTTGGATGAGCTGGGCAAACCCTATGTGGAAACTGCCATCGCCAAGGGTATGGCACCGTCCCGGATGCTAACGAAGTATCCGCTACGTGTCGCCTTCAACCCCTTTGTGGCCGACATTGGTAACTTGTTGCCTTCGATGATCTCGGGCTCTGTTTTGGTCTCGGTGGTTCTGGGCCTGCAAACCATTGGTCCCACCTTGCTGACGGCGCTTAAGACGCAGGACCAATTTCTGTCGGCTTTCGTCCTGATGTTCGTTGCCTTGTTGACTCTGATTGGCACCATGATCTCGGATATCCTGCTGGTCATGCTTGACCCACGCATCCGGTACGAAGGGCGCGAAGCATGACCGACCGCAACGACGACCGCTTTGTTGACGACGCTCCGTTTGATCCTCAGGCGTCGGTCCAGCAATTGGAGCGCGCGGATCTGGACGCCCCAAACTGGGTCTTGGTCTGGCGCAAATTCAGAACGCACAAATTGGGCCTTATCTCAGGTATCTTCCTGCTGCTGTGCTACCTGATGCTGCCCTTTGCGGGGTTCATTGCCCCTTATGGCCCAAATGAACGCAACGGCGAGCACCTTTATGCCCCGCCGCAATCAGTCAACTGGTTCCATGAAGGTGCTTTCATAGGTCCCTATGTCTATCCGATCGTGGCCGAGGCTGATCTGGAAACGTTCCAGTGGAAGTTCGTTCCCGATACCGAAGATCCCCGTCCCATCCGGTTTTTTTGCGAAGGGTCCGAATATCGATTGGCGGGGTTGATCCCGACAGATACGCATCTGTTTTGTGCCCCAGAGGGCGCCACGTTGTTCCTGTGGGGGTCAGACCGATTGGGTCGCGACATTTTCAGCCGAATTCTCTACGGGGCGCAACTGTCACTGACCGTGGGCCTTATCGGCATTTCGGTTTCGTTTTTCCTTGGTATCTTATTCGGCTCGATGGCCGGATATTTCGGCGGCCGGATCGACTGGGTCATCAATCGGGTCATCGAAGTCTTGCGCTCGCTGCCCGAATTGCCCTTGTGGCTGGCCCTTTCCGCTGCAGTTCCGTCCAATTGGAGTCCGGTTGCGGTTTTTTTCATCATCTCGATCATATTAGGCATCCTCGATTGGCCGGGACTGGCCAGATCTGTGCGCGCAAAATTCCTATCCCTGCGCGAAGAAGAATACGTCAGGGCTGCCGAGATGATGGGCGCAAGTTCGGGTCGGGTGATCCGCAAGCACCTTCTGCCCAATTTCATGTCTCACCTAATTGCCTCAGCCACCCTTTCGATACCGGCAATGATCCTTGGGGAAACCGCGCTCAGTTTCCTGGGCCTTGGATTGCGCGCGCCTGCGGTCAGTTGGGGCGTGATGTTGAACGACGCGCAAAACCTCGCGTCGATTGAAATCTATCCCTGGACCGCCATCCCGATGCTGCCGATCATCATCATCGTACTGGCATTCAACTTCCTGGGAGACGGGCTGCGGGACAGCCTGGATCCCTACCAGCAATGAGCTTGCTCTCATCTCTTCCGGCTGTGGACGGCTACCGGAAAAAGGGTTCCGGCGCGCTGCCCAGCGCATTTGCAGTCTCGGAACTGGCCACGGCGAGCGTCGCGGCTGTGGGTCAGGAACTGGCGCGCCTGATGACGGCACTGAACCTTGCGCCGACTGCACCCGAAGTCACTGTCGACCACCGCCTGGCGTCGCTTTGGTTTGGATACTCTTTCAAACCAGACGGTTGGGACATGCCCGACTTGTGGGATGCGATTGCCGGTAATTACCAGACCTCTGACGGCTGGATCCGGCTGCACACCAACCTTCCGCATCACCGAGATGCAGCCCTGAGAGTTCTGGAAACACCCGCAGATAGGGACGCTGTTGTCCAGGCTGTCAGATCCCGGACAGCCGCAGAACTTGAGACCGCTATAGTCGCTGAAGGCGGGGTCGCTGCAGCCATGCGCCGCCGCTCTGAATGGCAGGATCATCCGCAAGGCCGCGCTGTTGCCCGAGACCCGCTGATCGGCTGGCAAGGACCTCGAAGCATCAAACTGCGTGATCGACTCAAGGCAACTGAGGCGCGTCCTCTGGCCGGGCTGCGAGTCCTTGACTTGACCCGCGTTCTGGCTGGTCCCGTCTCGACCCGCACGCTCGCCGGGTTTGGCGCCGAAGTTTTGCGTATCGATCCTCCGGAATGGGACGAGCCCGGCGTGATCCCGGACATCTCACTAGGTAAGACTTGCGCGTATCTTGATTTAAAAACCCCAGAGGGGCTTGAGTGTCTGAAAGGCCTGCTGACGCACGCGGATGTCTTTGTCCATGGCTACCGACCTGGTGCTCTGGACGCACTTGGGCTGACAAAATCCAAACGGGACGAGTTGGCCCCGAATAGGGTTGAGGTCACGTTGGATGCCTATGGATGGCAAGGGCCGTGGTCAACGCGGCGTGGTTTCGACAGTCTGGTACAGATGAGCTCTGGGCTCGCTCATGCAGGGATGGACTGGGCAAGCGCCGATAAACCGACACCCTTGCCAGTTCAGGCCCTGGATCACGCCACCGGATATTTGATGGCCGCCTCGGTGCTGTCTGCGCTGGCCGAGGCTGCGTCGGGCAATTCGATTATGCACGCCCATCTGTCGCTGGCCCGAACAGCCGAATTACTGGCGGTTTTAGGCAAAACCGGACCAGATGATAAAGCAATCGAAGCCACTGCTAAGGACTACGCAGCGGCAATTGAGCAGTCTGGCTGGGGTCCTGGACACCGCCTCAAGCCGGCGCTGAGCGTTGGAAAGGCCAAAATGCGGTGGGCAAGCCCGGCTTCGGAACTCGGCTCGGCAGAACCAGGCTGGCCCTCCCTGACCATCTGACGCACCCGCCGCGCGGAACGCGCGGCCCGGCCCAACGCATTGGGTAATGTCTCGTCAGAGACGTTGGCTAATGCGGCGGGAGATCACCTTAGCGATCATCTCCGCCGGGTCCGATATCATCAAGGTAATCCTCATCGATGGCTGCCTGAACCGCACCAGTCACTGCCTCGCGCTCCCTAGGTGTTAGGTCTTCCGTTTCTTTGCCATCCGCCAAACGAACTGTAACCTCACGGTGGGCAAACCGAATGCCTTCCCGCGCAAACAGCTCTCGAATATCCTGGTAGACCCGTTTGCGCACCAGCCACTGATCACCCGGCTTGGTCATGAATTTGACCCGAATGATCATTGCCGAATCCTGCATCTCGATCACGCCCTGTGACTTGAGTGGCTGGATAAAGTTTTCCCCTATTACCGGATCGGTCAGCAACTCTTGCCCCAGCTTCTTGATCAGTTTGCGCACCTTTTCGACATCCGTATCATAGGTCACCCGCAGCGGCAGTTTCATGATCACCCAATCACGAGAGTAGTTGGTCAGAACTTTGATTTCCCCAAAGGGAATAGTGTTCAGCGCGCCCAGATGATGGCGCAGCTGGAACGAGCGGACAGATATTTTCTCGACCGTCCCTTTCACATCCCCAATGTCAATGTACTCGCCCTTGCGGAAGGCATCATCCATCAAAAAGAAGGCCCCTGAAAAGATGTCGCGTACCAGAGTTTGCGAACCAAAACCGACGGCCAGACCGACAACGCCGGCACCTGCAAACAATGGGCTAACGTTTATGCCCAGCTCCATCAGAACGATCAGGGCTATGGTCACCACAACCACGGCCAGAATGGCGCCTCGGAACAGCGGTAACAACGTGGCTAGCCGGCTCTGCCCACCTTCTCCACCCTCATCACCCAGCTCTGCGTCGCCGACCTCTACCTCTTCTTCTGCGATTTTACTATCGATCCAGATGCGGAAGAAATGGAACAGGATATAGCCCATAAACAGAATGACCATCACATCCAGCGCCCGTTCAATCGGCAGGTCCTCACTCCAGCTGGCATCCGGGTTCCAGATGACCACAAGCGCATACAGACCCACGACAAAAGCCAGAATGCCGGCAACACGCCGCGCCAGATCTTCATAGGTCAGGATCGTGTGTTTTCTCTGCTCGGCTTCGGGTGTTTCGGTTCCCTCGCTGGGGTCTTCATCGCAATCGGCATCGCTGTTTATCTGTTCCAGCCGGCGATTGCGGTCAAAATACCGTTCAAGCAGATAGTTCATCGCGCCATAGGCCACGACCACGGACATGAAAATTGCATAGCTGCTGGCCACAATCGGCAGCGAGTTCTCGTTTTCCAGAACCAGATCCACCGCCAGCTTGAACCAGCTGAACACCATGTAAATGATCAATACCGGCGCCCATCCATAAGAAATAAAGCGCAAAATCCAAGATACTTGATCCGCCGCCCGTCCACCGCGGATTGCATGTGAAATAGCGCCAGCGTTGAACAGGATCATCAAAACGTTTCCGACAGCCCCCAACATCGTCAACCCGCCATAGACCATCGCGTAAACGTTGTAGTTCAGGCCAAAATCCGCCACCCAGGTCGAAAACAGCGCCACCGAGATGTCATACGTCGCCAAAGCCGACGCCCAGTAATAAAGACGCTTAGCGTGACGGTCAGAAAAGGGTGGCAAACGGTACTGGCTTAGATATGGTGAAAGAACCATTCGCCACAGATCCGAGGCTGTGCGAGACAGGAAGAAAGCAGTAAAGACAGCCGTCACTGTAAACTGGATTGAGATATCTTCGGATTCGCCGAAAACCAGATACCCGACAATCAGCGCCATCAGCATGGCAAAAACTGTCGCTCCAATTCCTGTCAGAAAACGCATGACAAGGAACGGCATCTTCTCGCGGTACCCTTGCGGGTTTTCTTTTATCTTGGCGACGACATATCGCTTTGCAATACGCTTGCCGTAAATCTCGATGGACAGCCATCGCCCCAGCAAAAGGAACAGGATGTTCCAACCCAGAACTTCAAAATAGGTCTGTATTCGACCATCCGGACTGGTCTGTCGCAGAATGTACTGCACTTCGAACACCGAATAAGGCAGCGCTTCAAGGCGTGACTCCACCGACTCACGGAACTTCGAAAACCGTTCCTGCGCCTTCATCAGCTCAGACCCGTCAGCCATCGGGTTATCCGACGCATCCTCTTCTGCAGGCGCGTCACCCTGTGTCGTCGTGACGATTTGCCCAGCGCTGTCAATCACGATGACACTAGCGCCTGCTTCGCTGGCGGCCCGGATCGCAGCGGTCAGATCGCTGTCACTCGTGGTTTCAGCGTCGTCGCTTGACCCGGTCGGGTACCCAGGTATCAACGATGTTTGCGCCGCCACGTCGACAGGAAAGGCCATCATAAGGGCCCAGAATGCCAGGACTAGTCCGGCCAGAAAGTTTGGTTTCATAGGGTCTTGTATCCAGTTTTCCCGATGCCGGACAGATTACAGAACCATATGGGTCTATTCAAATCTTCACAGCAGACAATCTCAACATCTTGTCGGGACGTGTTCTCGGCGCACAGGGCCTCTGCGGGTGTTTTCAATTCAGGGGAAATTGACTATGACCGATTTTGTGTCTGAGTATCGTCCCGTTTGCTGTTTTCTCGATCATTCTGCGAACGATGCCAAACTCTGGTGCGATTTGCCGCGTATACATCAATATCCTGTTGCCAAATCGCAATGCTTAGCACATTTGCGGGAATACGCTTCTGCCTTTGGCAAGCGCCGCCAAGGAATGTAAGATAACGTCTGCGAACGCGCGGATACCGCATAACGACCTAGAAGACAGGCAAATGTATGAGCCTAAGCATAGCAAAAACCAAGTCGAACCGCGCGCCGCGTATCCTGTTTTACAGTCATGACACGTTCGGACTGGGTCATCTGCGGCGCTCGCGCGCGCTAGCTGCCGCGATGACGCAGGCAGATCCAAGCGCATCTGCGCTTATCCTGACGGGATCACCGATTGCTGGCCGTTTCACCTTTCCCCGTCGGGTTGACCACGTGCGGCTGCCCGGCGTGACGAAACGGGCCGATGGGTCTTATGCCGCGCGTACGATCGGAATGGGCATCGACGAGGTCACCGAGCTGCGTTCGGGTCTGATTCAAACTGCGGTTCAACAGTTCGATCCTGACGTCTTGATCGTCGATAAAGAACCCACAGGGTTCCGGGGTGAGCTGCTGCCAACGTTGAAGCATATGGAAAACGACAGTGGCACCAAGCTGATCCTAGGTTTACGTGATGTCCTGGACGAACCCGAGGTTCTGGCCGCCGAATGGGCCCGCAAGGAGGCCATCGCAGCGACTGAGCGGTTCTATCACGAAATCTGGGTTTATGGGCTGCGGTCAATCTATGACCCGACCAAGGGGTTGCCACTAAGCCCTGCTGCTCAATCCCGTATCCACTGGACCGGTTACCTGCGGCGCGATCTCGGCCCCATCGGTGAGCCGCCTGAACAGCCCTATATTCTGATCACGCCCGGCGGCGGTGGTGACGGTAAAGCAATGGTTAATCTGGTCTTGTCCGCTTACGAACAAGACCCGAAGCTATCGCCTCGCGCTGTTCTAGTCTACGGCCCCTTCTTGTCCGGTGAGTTGCGCGAAGAGTTTGAAACCCGCGTCGCCGCACTGAATGGTCGCGTTACAGCCGTGGGGTTTGAATCCCAGATTGAAACTTTTTTTGCCGGTGCCGCCGGTGTGGTTTGCATGGGGGGCTACAACACGTTCTGCGAGGTTTTGTCCTTTGACAAACGCGCTGTCATCGTCCCCCGCACTACTCCGCGTCTGGAACAATGGATCCGGGCGTCGCGCGCCGAAGACCTCGGCCTGGTGAAGATGCTTGATGAGACGCGCGATGGTTTGACGCCCGCCTCAATGATCCAGGCCATCCGCAACCTGCCGCATCAAGACTTACCGTCGCAGACTATCCAGGACGGTTTGCTGGACGGGCTGGACTACGTCACTGATCGCATCGACACATTGCTGGGCCGGGAACAGGAGCGGGCCACCGGATGACCGCAACTGCCCCAAAGTTGGCGGTGTTGGTCAAAGGCTGGCCGCGCCTCTCCGAGACGTTCATCGCCCAGGAGCTTGTTGCCTTGCAGGATGCCGGGCATCAGTTTGACATTTGGTCGCTGCGCCACCCGACCGACACCAAACGCCATCCCCTGCATGACCAATTTGCGGGTCAGGTGCATTATCTGCCCGAGTATCTCTTTGACGAGCCTCAACGCGTTTGGAATGCGCGGCATCGTGCCCAGCACATGCCCGATTATGCCGAAGCCTACGATGTCTGGCGTCAGGATTTGCGCCGTGACCCAACGCACAACCGCATTCGCCGCTTTGGTCAGGCTTGTGTATTGGCCGCAGAATTGCCTGAGGCGACACAGGGCCTGTACGCACATTTCATGCACACACCGTCATCCGTCGCCCGCTATGCTGCCATCATGCGTGCCATCCCGTGGAGCTTTTCGGCCCATGCCAAAGACATCTGGACCTCACCCGATTGGGAAAAACGCGAAAAGCTACAGGCAAAAACCCACGGTGCCCAATTTGGTGCGACCTGTACTGCCGTCGGTGCCGACCACCTGCGCGAGCTCGCGGACGACCGGGGTCGTGTCGATCTGATCTATCACGGGTTGGACCTGACCCGTTTTCCAACACCGCCCAATCGCATCCAGCGCGCGTCTGATAGCCCATTTCGCATGGTGTCCGTCGGCCGTTTGGTCGAGAAAAAGGGCTTTGACCGCCTGATCGAAGCGTTTGCCTTGCTGCCAGCATCGCTGGATTGGCACTGGACTCACATTGGGGGCGGCTCTCTCGGCGACGCTTTGACAGGGCAAGCCAACGTAGCCGGGGTCGCAGACAGGATCACCTGGCAGGGTCCGTGCGATCAGCCGGAAGTGATTCAGGCCATGCGAGCCGCAGACTTGTTCGTGCTGCCAAGCCGCATTGCAGCCGATGGTGACCGCGACGGGTTGCCCAATGTCTTGATGGAAGCAGCCTCGCAATTGCTGCCGATTCTGTCGACGCCAGTGTCGGCCATTCCAGAGTTCATCGAGACCGGAACGCATGGCGTTCTGTCTAATGACGACCCCGCATCGCTGGCCGCGGCAATGATAGCAATGGCGTCCAATCCTGAGAAATCTGCCCAGATGGCCGATGCCGCCTACCGCCGTCTGATCGCCGAATTTCAGATGGATCCGGGCATCGCACGCCTGTCTGCGCGGCTGAATGCCTTGTGTTCGGATGCGGCGTAATGGCCCGAGTTGCCTTTTATGCACCGATGAAAGCTCCCGACAGCCCGAAACCCTCGGGCGATCGCGAAATGGCCCGAAACCTGATGAAGGCCATCGCTGCCCAAGGTGATCCAAGCGATTTGGTGTCCCGTCTTCGTACCTATGACAAAACGGGGGACGCTGCCCTGCAACAAACACTCCGTGACGCAGCACAGGCTGAAGCAAAACGACTAATCGCCCAGATGCCGTTGGATACGGACCTTTGGGTGACGTACCACAACTATTACAAAGCCCCCGATTTACTGGGACCGCAGGTCTGCGCCGCACGGGGAATTCCCTATGTCCAATTGGAAAGCACCCGCGCTACCAGTCGCTTGACCGGTCCGTGGGCCGGGTTCGCGCAATCTGCGCATGATGCTTGCGATGCGGCCCAAGTAATCTTTTACCACACCGCAAATGACCTGATCACGTTGGAACGAGGCCGGTACCACAATCAGGCGTTGGTAGAACTTCCACCCTTCTTGCCAATCTGCGAGTTACCCCCGGAAACCTCTGGCCATGGTCCGATGCTGACGGTGGGGATGATGCGAGATGGCGACAAGCTGGCGTCTTACGCAATTCTGGCCCAGGCTTTGTCCCATTTGGAAGGCGACTGGAGTCTTGAGATCGCAGGCGACGGCCCTGCCCGGGCCGAAGTCGAAGCCCTTATGGCACCATTTGGTGGCAAGGTTGAATTTCTGGGTCAGTTGGATCGCGATGCTTTGCACGCGGCATATTCGCAATCCTCATTTCTCGTATGGCCTGGCGTGAACGAGGCATACGGTATGATCTACCTAGAAGCGCAGTCGGCGGGCCTGCCGGTGGTTGCACAAGACCGGCCCGGGGTTCGGGATGTGCTGTTCCCATCTGATTACCCGTCGGTCAGCGCGGGCCCCATGGGCCTTGCCAAGCACATGCAACAGCTGCTGGATGATCCGCTCCTCTGCCGGTCTATGGGCTCAAAGGCGCGCGCGCATATCGAGCGCCACCATCTGATGCCCAAAGCAACCGAACGGTTTTGGGCAACCATTCGTCCAATGCTAAAGGTATCGTCATGACCCGACTGGCCCTGCTGCGTCATGGACATACGGATTGGAACCGAGCCGGACGCATTCAGGGGCGCAGCGACATTCCGTTGGATCAAGCCGCGCGCGACGAGTTGTCGGGGTACGATCTTCCCGATCACTGGAACGCTGCGGACATCTGGTCCAGCCCACTGCAGCGTGCCAGCGAGACAGCCAGGCTGGTTACCGGCCAACCGCCCCGGATATCGGATGCGCTGATTGAAATGAACTGGGGTGACTGGGAAGGCTTGCGCGGCGTTGATCTGATTGCTGACACCGACAGTGGTTATCGACATATCGAGGATTGGGGATGGGCCTATCGCCCTCCAAACGGCGAAAGCCCGGCCGAGGTCTGGGCCCGGTTGTCTCCTTGGGTTTTGGGTCTGCGGTCCGATACGGTCGCTGTTTGCCATATCGGGATCATGCGGGTCATTCTTGCCCAAGCATGGGGCTGGGATTTCGAAGGTCCCGCACCATTTAAAATCAAACGCAATCGGCTTTACGTTATCAATTTGACCGATATGTCCCCCGACGCCGCACCCGTTCGTCTGATCAAACGCGAGGCCATCTGATGAAGGTGATGATCATCGTCACGCATTTGCTGGGCACCGGTCATCTGAGCCGCGCTTTGACACTGGGACGGGCCTTTGCCAAGGATGGGGGCGACGTTATGGTTGTATCTGGCGGCATGCCCGCACCGCAGTTGGACAGCGGCGGCGTGACGTTGTTTGGGCTGCCGCCTTTGCGATCTGATGGAACAGATTTCACCCGATTGCTGACCGACCAAAATGATGTCGCCGATGACCGCTATAAAGCAGCGCGCGTAACGGCCCTAACGCAAGCTGTCCAAAGCTTTCAGCCGCAGGTTCTGATCACCGAGCTTTATCCATTTGGTCGAAGATCGCTGGCCAGCGAATTCGACGCGGCCCTTACCACTGCGCGGAACCTTGACCAGCCGCCCATCATTCTTGGATCAATCCGGGATATTCTGGCCCCCCCGTCGAAGCCCTCAAAGGCCACCCGCGCAGATGACATTGTCGAGCAGTTTTACGACGGCATTTTGGTCCATTCCAACGAAAGCCTAACACCGTTGTCTGTCAGCTGGCCTGTGTCAGCGAAGTTGGCGGCGCGATTGCACTATACGGGTTTTGTTGCGCCAGAACCGCCACAACCGCATCCCGAGGATATTGGCGCGCATGAGGTACTTGTAAGCGCAGGTGGCGGATCGGTAGGACAGCCGATCTTTCGCGCGGCCATCGAGGCCGCCCGAAAGATGCCCAACAGGCGCTGGCGCCTGTTGGTTGGTGGGCAGGATGCTAAAAGGCGCATTGCCGAACTTTCTGAATTGGCGCAAGGCACAGCTGTGTCACTGGAACCCGTACGTCCGGATTTTCGGCAGATGCTGCCTCTTGCCGCTGCTTCGATCAGTATGTGTGGCTACAACACAGCACTGGACATCCTGCAAAGTGGCACACCAGCGGTATTTGTTCCGTTCGATGACGGCAAAGAAGTTGAACAAGGGCTGAGAGCCCACAGCTTGTCCGAGCTACCAGCCATTGAGGTTCTGACCAGTCAAAATCTGACAGGTGAGAGGCTTGCAAATGCTTTAGAGCGTGTCATTTCCGATGGGCCGCGCAGTCCCCAGATACAGGGGTTTGATGGTGCGAAGCAGACAGTTGAAGTCACAAAGCGCCTTTTGGAGAAACGTCGATGATCCCGAACTGGCAGCCGCTTGATGCTGAACTGAAGCTCTGGCTTGATCAGGAGGTCTCTCTGCCGCTGTGGTGGCGGGACGATGATACAATCTGCCAAACCCCTCAGTTGGATAGGCTGTCCGAGATGTCGGCGCAGTTGGGTCTGCCTGTTCATCTGGCCATTGTACCGCGCGACGTCGACCCCAAGTTGGCAGATTATGCCTTGCGACGACCAACCCTGATTCCAGTTGTCCACGGCTGGGCCCATATGAACCATGCACCAGACGGCGAAAAGAAATCTGAGTTCGGCTTGTATCGCCCGTTGGAGGACATCGTTGCAGATGCGCGAGCAGGCCATGCGAAGCTGACAGAGCTATTCGGTAACGATCTGCGCCCCATGTTCGTGCCCCCCTGGAACCGCATCGCCGCCGAAGCCGTAAACCGGTTACCGGAAATAGGCTTTCGCATCCTCTCAACTGCAACCCCCCGCAAGACCGCGCAACCCGTGCCAGGTTTGGATCAAATCAACACGCATCTCGACCCAGTTCACTGGCGCGGGGGCCGTGGACTAATCCCGGCTGATACATTGATCGCCCAGACGGTCGGCCTGTTACGGGATCGTCGCGAAGGGCGTGCCGACAATACAGAACCCTTTGGCGTATTGACGCACCATCTGGTCCATGATCAAGACATCTGGGACTTTACCAACGCCTTGCTGCGCAAACTGCTGGATGGCCCTGCGGACGCGTGGGTTGCCCCAAGAACCTGACGAGAGAATTCCCCGATGAGCCGACTGGATTCCATGCTGCGCCGCCTGACGGCCCAACGAGATGGATTAAACTGGGCCGCAGCCCGAATTGGCAACGCACCCGGTGACATTCTGGACATGGGGCTGGGCAACGGCCGCACCTATGATCATCTGCGGGAGATCCTGCCAGATCGCAAGATATGGGTAATGGACCGGGTGCTGCAATGTCATCCTGACAGCACCCCTCCATCCGAGGACTTTCTACAAGGTGAAGCCGAGCCGATGTTGCGCAAACTGGCAGACACCGGACGCAAAGTTGCGATGGCGCATTATGATTTCGGGCGCGGCATCAAGGATGAGGACGTGGCCGAGGCTGCCCGCCTCAGCCCGTCGATCTCGCGCGTGATGCAACCCGGCGGCCTGTTAATCTCGGGGCAACCGCTTGTGGGGTTCGAGCAGATCAAAGGGCCCGAAACCATCGCCCCCGACCGCTATCTGTTTTATCTCGCCTGATCTGAGTTTTCTGTCGCGCCTTGTCAGGCAACCCGCCGCCCGCGCGACCAGACCGCAGTCAGAGCGGGAACACTCGCCCGCATGCGAAATCGGATCAGATCAGCACGTGCGCCGGTTCGCAGATCGCCACGATCCTCTAGTTCCGCAGCCCGAGCGGGTGCAAGCGTTACGGTTCTGATACCCCGCGCCATGTCACCCCATAGCTCGCCCAGTCTGGCTGCCGACAACAATAAAGCAGCCGGAACATAGTCCGAAGACATAATGTCAAGATGGCCAAGTTCAGCCAGTTCCCGCGCCGCGACATTACCGGAATGGGATCCTCCTCGGATGATATTCGGCGCTCCCATCATGACCTTGATATCGTGATCATGGCAGGACCGCGCGGCCTCGACCGTCGTTGGGAATTCGGCAAGGCTAATACCGTGGCCCGCCGAGACCCGAACCTGATCCTCGGTCGTGTCATCATGGCTGGCCAGAACTGCCCCAAAACGCCGCGCGGCTTTGACTGTTTCAATCTCGTGCCTGTCGCCGTTGCGATCCCGCAATCCCTTTAGCTGGGCGACGTGCTGCATGAATGTGTCGTCATCCATGGCGTGCTTACCCTTCAGGTAAGCCTCGAGCTTGGCCATATCGCGAAACTGTCGCTGTCCAGGTGTGTGATCCATAATCGAGACAATACCCACCCTGTCCTCTGGACCAAACTCATCCAATTCTTCGACGAGTGTTTCCGAACAAACCTCGGCGCGCAAATGAAGAAAATGACTGATTTTCAGCGCATCCTGTTGGCGCAATTGCCAAAGCTCTCGGGACAAACCCCGCGCATATT
Source organism: uncultured Ruegeria sp. (assembly GCF_947504215.1). Classification (GTDB taxonomy): domain Bacteria; phylum Pseudomonadota; class Alphaproteobacteria; order Rhodobacterales; family Rhodobacteraceae; genus Ruegeria. The sequence continues at coordinate 137,416 of NZ_CANNGO010000010.1, forward strand.
GCCTGTATCGCGCCGCGCCTGACGGGATTGACCCGACCCGCATCGCATCAAACACTGTTGTGATCCCGGTGCTGGCCAGTTCCGCATCATGGGCCAGGATCGCAGCCGTGTGGGGCCAGTCGACCTTGGGGCGTGGCTGGATGTGACGCTCCAGATTATCGGTATGCAGCTCGACCAAGCCTGGGCTGACATAGTCGCCGTCACAATCGGTTGCGCCTTTTGGAACCGATGCTCCTGTGTCGATGTCAGCAATGTATTCGCCGACAATCCGAACACTGCCGGTGACAGTCTCGTCGGGTAGCACAATCGTGGCATTGGCAAGGATCAAGTCTTCTGTCATCTGAACTTCACACAGTTTGAGCTATTGGAACGCCACGCAATAGGAGGAGGCCAATGTGACATTCAAGCGGTACGCGATCTATTTTGCGCCACCCGCCGCGGCGGATTGGACGAAATTTGCAACCAGCTGGTTGGGCTGGGATATCGAAAGCGGGGCCGAGGTCGCGCACCCTGTCATAGATGGCATCGATGTCGCAGCTGTTTCGGAGGTGCCGCGCAAATACGGGCTGCATGGGACGATGAAACCGCCATTTCGCCTGAGGACCAGCCAATCGCTTAGCGCGCTGCAGAGCGCTTGCGCGACGCTTGCGGCCAGCCGCGCGCCTGTGGCGATGGAAGGTCTTGAGATCGCGCGCTTGGGCCGTTTCCTTGCGCTGCGCCCGTTGGGACATGCCGAGCAGTTGAACGCGCTGGCAGCAGCCTGCGTTCACGAACTGGACGACTTTCGCGCGGCGACATCCGAAGCTGAATTGGCGCGACGGCGCGCAGCTAACTTGACCCGGGACCAAGAGGCCAATCTGATCCAATGGGGCTATCCTTACGTGCTGGCATCCTTCCGGTTCCATATAACGCTCAGCGGCAGGTTGGACAAACCCACCTTGGTCAAAGTGCAATCCGCACTGGACACACATCTCGGCCCCCTGCTGCCCACGCCGTTCGAGATCACCGATCTGGCCTTGATGGGAGAGGCTGAAGACGGCCGGTTTCACCTGATCCATCGCTATGCCCTTTCCGGCTGAAGTCGGGTCAGGATTTCGCTGATCGTTTCATCAAGTGATCCTGAATTGTCGATTTCGATGACGCGGCTCAGCCCGTCGGGCAATAGCGCTTTGGCTTCACATCGTTGCTGGGCAATTTCAGCGAGCGCGCCGTAAAGCGGCCCGTGCGCGGGCCAGTGCATCGCAAACGCACCATCCCGCACCACGTACTCAAACACATCAACAGACACGCGTTTGACGTGTTTGAAGATCTTATCGCAGGGGCTCTTCGATATGTTTCTCATCATCCACTCCTTGGTGGCTACGATGAACCAGAAACACTCTCTTATCATATACGGCTATCTGGACCCACAATCGCTGACGTCAAACAACCCACATCCAGCGTCGCATCATCAACAACAATTATCACCGAAGCGCATGGTCAGTTTTTTGATCCGCAGCATGTGCCACCCTCAACTCATCTTGGCGATCGGTTACAGCCGCAATTCAAGCGAGGGTGTCATTTGCGTGATAGTTCTATAGCGGTGCCGCGATGTTGGTTCGCGCGTTGTTCGTCCAGAAAGGTGGGTTGCAGGTCTACCACTCGCCCCCTGCTGCAGGTATATGCATCGGCAACGCTCCAACACTTACGAGGCTGCAATGAGCTTTGACCGCACCATCAAGATCGCTCCGTCGATCCTGTCTGCCGATTTTGCCAATTTCGGACAAGAGATTCAGGCCATAGAAGCGCAGGGCGCGGATTGGGTCCATGTTGATGTGATGGACGGTCACTTTGTTCCCAACCTCACATTCGGCCCCCCGGCGGTAAAAGCTTTTCGGCCACATGTCAAAACGGTGATGGACGTTCACCTGATGATCACGCCGGTTGATCCCTACATTCAGGCCTACGCGGATGCGGGCGCGGATATCCTGACCGCCCATGTTGAGGCCGGCCCGCATACCCACCGCACCCTGCAGGCCATCCGTGCCGCCGGTATGAAAGCAGGCGTCGCCCTGAACCCCGGCACGCCCGCCGAGACAGTTGAACATCTATTGGATCTGGCAGACCTGGTTTGCGTCATGACAGTGAACCCGGGCTTTGGTGGCCAGAAGTTCATCGACATGACGGACAAAATCCGCAAGCTGCGCCAAATGATCGGAGACCGCCCGATCCATATCGAGATCGATGGCGGGGTCGACCCACAAACTGCCCCGCTGGTCGCGGGGGCAGGTGCCGACGTGCTGGTTGCGGGGTCAGCGGTGTTCAAAGGCGGGTCGGTGCAGAATCCGGACGTTTATGGTGAGAACATCGAAGCGGTGCGTGCAGCGGCTGAAACTGCGGTTTCTTAGAAAGTAACCCAAGCCCCATTGAATTGAACTCCAGTATTGGCCAAGCGCCTCCGGGCCTCGGCATGGTAGGGGTCGCTCTGCCACTTTTGCGTAAGCTCAACGATTGCTGTACCGAACACGCATCTTTATTGCCTGCATGATACGTCCTTCCGCAACCAATTCGGACAGGTAGTCGCTCAGGTAGTCTTCTGACAATCCCAGTGAAACAGCATCATCGAACGTGCTTTCCGAGGCTGCAAAATTACCTTCGCTCAACAGCACAAGCGCGTGAATAAACCGCGCGTAAGACCCATCAGCGTCAAGAAAAAGTGTCCGGTTTATTGCCTCGCGCGCCTCTTTAGGTTTACCAAGCCAATGCGCAATTTCAGCGTGGAGTCGGTGATCAAAGTGATCTGCGTCCTCGAGCTCGACGCTGCGTCGAATTTGAACTAGCGCTGCATCAAATTCGGAATCGTCGACCAGCAATTTGGCGCGCCAATACAACAAGTAGCTGCTTGTACCAATCTGCTCCTCAGCATTCGCCAAAACGGCGTGCGCGTCTGACCTTTGGCCAAGCGCGGAAAGCGCACGCGCTTTACGAACATACCCCTCCGCATCCTCCGGCCAAGCTTCTATGACGACCTCGGAATCCTTGAGCGCTTGTTTGGGTCGCTCTAAAACGAGCAAGATAAGAGAACGGCGCGACTTGGCCGCAATAAAATCTGGCTTCAGATCCAAAGCTCGGGTCACATGCTCAAAGGCGGCGTCCCACTCGCCCAACTCTGACAAAACAAAGGCCATTCCATACTCTGCGTAGGCGTCCGAAGGGTCGACTTCGATGGCCGATTTGAAGAGTTCAAGCGCGCCGTCATTGCGGCCTTGATCGTTCAATCCCCATGCCAACTCTCGAAGAGCCCAAGTGTATTCAGGGTCTAAAGCCAACGCGACGCGCATGTTTTGTTCAAATTCGTCGAAACCAATCTGCCCATTTCGACGTTGGCTGGCCGCCAAACCCGCCATATTGTAGGCATTGGGTTTGCGCGACGCTGCTTTTCGAAAACTAACAGCGGCCAGAACGTGGTCATCGCGATAGTATGCAACCCAGCCCTGGCCTTGTAATCCTGGCTCAGCATTTGGATCCAAACTCAGGATTTCACCAAACGCCTCTTCCGCCTGATCAAAGTTATCAAGATCAAAGTGAGCCCACGCCATCTTGTCCAGCATCTCGATGCGTTGTCCGTCCGACGCTCCGACTTCGCCCAAACCCAGCTGGCAAATCTCAATCAGCCTTTCCGGTGTGTCCTGCTGATCGATGCAGGCCGAGGCATATGTAGACTCCGAGTTTGTGAGAAGCGGCTTGGCATGACCGTGGCCACCAAATGAGATCGTCACCACTACCACGATAGCAAAAACACTTTTCAGACAGTTTGTGGGAATAATCATTGAATCCAATATCGCTTTCAGTTTCGTGCAGAATAACCAAAACTGTGATGAGAAAAAGGCCGCCCGTTGTGGGGCGGCCTTCTTTGTTTCAACGATGTGCCGGGCTGACGCCCGGTCTACCGATTACTCTACAATCTTCGACACAACG
>NZ_CANNGO010000011.1 GCF_947504215.1 uncultured Ruegeria sp.
GGGTCAGATGGCAGAAAGTTAGGTGCGTCATACATGGCCGATTGATAGCGGATCGCCGCGCCAATATGAATCCTATGTGTCTGACGTCAGCGCTTATGGGTCCAAATAGGGTAATTTGCTAAGAGAGGGTTTGTTGCTCATCGTAGTCACTGAGGAGTGGACGATGAGAAAAGCAACGAAAAGCCCTGGCAAGAAGATCGTCGAAGATATCAAACGGGCGACTCGCAAACATTATTCATCCGAAGAGAAGATCCGGATCGTGCTGGATGGCCTGCCCGGCGAAGACAGCATTGCCAAGCTGTGTCGTCGTGAGGGTATATCGCAGGGCATCTATTACAAATGGTCGAAAGACTTCATGGAAGCGGGCAAAAGGCGGCTTGCGGGTGACACAGCGCGGTCTGCGACCACGGACGAAGTGAAGGAACTGCGGCGCGAGGCCAAGGATCTCAAGGAGGTCGTTGCAGAACAGATGCTCGAGCTGCGTCTTCTCAAAAAAAGCATGCTCGGGGATGGGGGCGACCGCGAATGAGGTATGCAGCTTCAGATAAGTTGGAGATCATTCGGCTCGTGGAAGAAAGTCATCTATCGGCCCGCCGGACAAGTTCATTGCGACAACACTCATCAACGGTTGGAAACTGCACAGTTGCGAATGTCCGCAATGCGGGCTAAAAATGCGGCATCTTAAGGCGCACCGACATAGCAAAAGCTGGAATGCTCTCGAGTTACCGTGAGCAACCGCCAGAGGTGCAATAACGCGTTGAAAATACAGCTTCGGCACTCTTAGGCCGTTGTTTTCAAGAGATGAAGAAGTGCTTTTTGCAGTCGTCGCAATTGCTCAGCATCATATTCAAACCAGATCTGAAGCCAACGGTTAAAGCTTTCCGCAGCCACATGCGGTGGCAGTTTGATGTCTTCAACTCCACGGATCAGGTGGGCTGCCATGATCCCCGACATCAAGGCACGCAAGACTCCATGGCCGTTGCGAGGGTCGAGGCGGCAGGCTGCATCGCCGATCCGGAAGACGTGGTCACCTGCCGGTTGGGCAGAGGCTTTCCATGTCCCGTCCATGATCTTTGCATCTGTGCGCGTGTTGAAGATACGGGTGGTGCGACCCTCAACCCAGGCGGTTTGGCCATCGCCCAAGGGAGCTTGCCAGTGCCACTGATCCGGCCGGACATGCAATGTGGGATGAGTGTCTTCGGGAGCGGTATCTTCATAACCGAAATGCAACCAGATTTGCGGTGAGTGGTCGATCATCCGCGTTGCCAGCTGGCGGTCAAGCCAGCCTCCAATGCCAGTTGCATCGATCAGCCAGCGCGCGTCAATTTCGGCGTTAGCGGTCCCCACCCGGTGAATACCAACGGTTCTTTGATATCTGATCGCAGGGGAGGACATGACAAGCTCTCCGCCAAGGGCAAGGTAACGGTTGCACAGCACCTGGGTTAGGTGAGGTTTACGAATCTGAAAACCGCGCCAACCCTGGCCGTATGGTTGGAAGGTCTTGACCCCAATATGCTCGATCGTAATGCCCGCATGGCGGCCTAGCGACTGGGCTCGCAATGCATCGCCGACTCCGAGTTGGTCAAAGATCGCTTCAATGCCTGGATGAAACGTTTCGCCGGGACCACGAGCGGGATGGGGGGCGCGCTCCAATATGGTGACGCGCGCGCCAGCTTGGCGCAGGGCAATACCAGCTGCCAGCCCAGAGGGGCCAGCACCTATTATCAAAACGTCCTGCATTAATACGCCCTAGACCAACAGCTGCTGATGTGGCTCCCAAGGGCCATCGGCGGTTTGAACGGCGATTTGATTCAGCGCATCGACAACAATCCGATGTTCGAGCGCAATCAACTCATGTTTCAACCAACGCGTCGGATCATTGGGGTCTTGTTTAAGCGCTTCGGTCGCAGTGACCAGAACCATGTGGAACTTGCAAACTTGGGCGTCAAACACCAACCCCGTGGCAGCTTCGGCGGCTGGGATCTCGGCGTCGCCATCGCGACCATGGCGAAAGGACATCATCCTATAGCTGTTGTAGACGGGCCGTAGGTCATCGCCGATCTGGTGCAAATCACCAATCAGGCGATACATCCGAGCAGTGGACATAATGCGGAACTGATAGTCTTGTTGCGAGACTTTCATCGTTTCGACCATCGTAAAGCGGTTGTTCAGTGCGTTGGGGATGTAGTCGACGTGATCGAAATTATCAGTCTCAAAGAAAGCTTCGCCGTTTGCCTCAATACGGCGTGGACCCAGAATGCCATCCCAGGCAGGTGCGCCTTCGAGCCCAATCTCTCGATCTGTCAACGGCGCAACGACGCGGCCACCAGCGCTGCGAGAGCTGTCAGGCGCAACGCCAGGCCAATATGCGGATAGGGCGGCACAAAGCTTGGCGTCTTCGGGGAAGGGGCTGCCTAGGCCATAGGCGGCAAGGTGCAGGACGTTTTCAGCCAACCCTGGATCAAATGTAACGTCAGTGCTGACATCCCAACCGGGTTGATAGATGCCTGCGGCGGCATCAGGAAGGTACGATGCGCGTTGTACTTCCTCCGCCGACCCAAATGATTGCCCGCTGCCAACAGACCCCAGAAGCCCTACCAATGCGCTAGGCGTAGTGTTTTCAGGGCGAATGTCGGCACCATAGGCGCGCAGCGTAATGTTCGCGGCAGAGCGTTGGTCGGCCAGTGTCAACGGGGCGCGATTCCAGATGGCGCTGAAGCGCGAGGGTACTTGTGTTTCCCACCAATCCAGCAGCACGGACTGATCTACGTATGGATAAAAATCGGGCGCGGCGAGAACCGAATAGGCGGGGACCATCCGCGATAGATCGCCGTCTAATCCGCCGATGCGCGCGTCGATCCAGCCATCACCTGCAAAATCTGTGTAATGCGCCGCCACATAGTTGCGCGCACCGTCTACACGCGCCTGTTGCACGACCTCAGCTACGCGGCGTTTTTCGTTGAGGTTTTGCAATGTTCCGTCGTTGCGGATGCGGTGGCGCACGTGCATCCATTCTGGCGCCGGATGTGCGCGCCCACGGGCCGCGATGTTGAAACTGGGGGCCAAGCCATTGCCAGGCATTGCGGGTACGCGCGTACCAATATGGATACCATTGCGCAAAGTTGGCTCGATCATGCTGGGGCGCGCCATTGGAGAAAGCACACCGGGGCCTACTTCCGGTCCTGCCAGGAACTCAGCGAGGTCAGATTCAATGAGGAATGGCTCGCTGTCCGTTTCTGGCGGTTCAAAACCGGACTCGAAACCTATCGTCCCGACAGCGCCCATGTTGTGTTCATGGATGCGCTTGAGCTTTTCATTCACATGATGGGCCGCAAGCTGCACATCGAGGTCTTTGCCGACCAAACAGTCCGGGCCAGAGAACAGCTTATGCACCGGAACCCAGAAATCCATGTCTTCATCCGCGCCAGGAACAGCTTGGCGGCCCAGTCGCAACCCTCGGTTCATTTTGAAGGGGCCGAAATCGCTGTCGTCGCCTTTCAACTGCACGGACAGATAGGCGGCATAGCGACAAGCCAAGGCGCGGAAGGCAAAGGTGTCATCGGCGGAATCGCGCGGCAGATAGGCGCGCGCTTGGCCGTCCCATAGCGGATCGAGCGTACCTACGCGCGCAACGCCGGTACGAGAGAAGACCATATCCGCGTGATTGCCATGCACGGTTTTGGCGGCCTGACGGTATTCGCGGGCGAAGACGACCACGGCCACGTTTTGACCCACATCGATCCGCGCCAGCAAAGCGTCGAGAGATTGTGGCACAAGCCCAAAGACAACGTTCTCAATCAGATCGAGATCGGCGGGCGTTGGAAAAGAGGTGAAGCTATTGCCATCAATGTCGCGCGCTACGTTTGGTGAAGTGAGGGCGTGAAACAGTATGCTTTGTGCCGGACGGCCCGGCTCGATCAAGCGGCGGGCATCGGGAGCGATATCTCCAAACCCATCAATCAGCGCCAGTTCCAGCGCAGACAGGTGCGTTGGCGCTAGCAGATCGTCCCGCAAGGTCGGAGAATTGGGATCAAGATTTAGATGGGCGAAAAGTGGCTGCCAGCCCCCACCGGAAAGGCGCGAAAGGCATGTGCGAAGATCATCAAGCATATACTCAAACCTAATTGCATAAATTTAATAGGTGATAATGTACCATAAATTGTTGTGTGGACGAAGTGGGCCCGGTGCCTAGATCTCCATTGGCTGGTTCGATCCTCCATCGACGTGTCGATCAATTTCTCAAGGATCGCCGTATTCGCGCTCTGTTGAGTTACGCCTCGCCCGATCTCGCGGTTGCCGCAAGCGGCAGCTTCGACGGATCGCTCCGCAGCATCGCAATCGCATCGCCCAACGTCCGGAAAGGACTACACCCAACTATCTGACAACAATTGCGCCCGTTCTTTGTCCAAGTTTGACAGATGCTCCTTAGTTTGAGACTCTCTCAGCATTCGCAAAGGAGATTCTAGCAATGGACCAGCATACTTTCTGATCCCGCCACGCGCTGACCTGGAATGGCAGAATGCGCATTGAAACACTCCTGCGGAGGACTCTGACAATGGACAATCGACGCTAACCCCTTGCGGGCGTTCACGGTCGTGCATCTGCGCGACTTCAGCTTCCTTTTGTCATGAGGTGCATCATGCCCTTCAAACCATCAAAAACCACCCTCGGGCGGACCCTTCCTGCTGTGGAGGATACGCCGAAATCTGCTAAACTAGAGACGATCAAAGCCAAGCCGCCGCGCAACCTGCGTGTGAAGACGCCACCGCGTGCGGCCAAACGGATGGACATTCCCGGCAAAGCGAGGGGTCGTTAGAAACTGGTGCGGGGCGTGTCATGCGCCCCGCGTTGTGACCGGTATGGTCTACCTAGAAGCACGAGAAGTCCCGCGAGCGGAATTTGAAACCAAGCATCAGCTTTGCGGTTTTTGCGACTGCAACGGAAGTATTTTCTGGATGGCGGCTAGGGGTCGTCATCATTGGCGGGATAAGAATCGACTACCTTGGGTGCCGGAGTTAATTCAGGCATCCAATTGCCCGTTCTGGCTGGCTTCCATCAGTATCGCGTGGGTGCGATCAATGACGTGTCGTACCTCTGGGAGAAATCGGTCGTCGTGGTGGGACACAAGCCACTGGTCATGTTCTAGATCAACAATCAGAGGCGATACCGGCTTGAGCCTTCGCTGTGCATTTCCGATAAAAGTTGGCAGAACAGCCCGAGCCATTCCCGCATTTGCGAGATCAAGGGCATTTTGCGGCGCGGTCACTTCAATGGCGTCGTGACCTTGCGAGTGCTCCCGCAACCAATTTGCGGATGGTGTATTGGACAATACCCGCGCCCATGTCGAAACACTCTCGTCTACGGCATAGACGGCAAACCGGACCCGCCCGATTTTGCGGCCAGCCAAGCCGATCTCTTCTGGCCGATGGTTTCGAATACCAATCGCTGCTTCCCGGTGCCCAATTTTCAGCACGTCTTCAGAGGAAATGAAACGCAGTCGCACCGGTATTGATCCGCAGAGCTTCCCGACAGCGCCAACCAAAACCCGTGTGACCCAGGTTCCAGCCGAAATCTTAACCAAGGGTGGCGCAGTTGCGAGACTGCTTTCGGTGACAGGCAAGACACGCGCCTCGATACTTGCGACCTTTTCCAGCAACGCTTGCCCGTCCTTAGTCAGGTCATAGCCTCGCGGTCTGCGCCGAAACAACTCGATCCCCAAATTGCGCTCAAGCTCGATCATACGTCGGCCCAGTGTGGGTGCACTCTTGCCGGTTTGTTCTGCTGCCGGGCCGAGCCCACCTGCTCTGGCAACTGCGAGGAAAAGCCGGAGGTTGTCCCAGTCAAAGTCACGTTCATTCATGAAACGATACTTACATTATGTGTTGTTGATGAAAAGATGGAGATGGCGTTTTTTCTGAGGGGTCACATAGGAGATCCACTGATGAAATTTCTCGAAAATGAAATCTACCCACTTGGTATGGGATGCTGGCCAATCGGCGGCAAGATGTATTGGGGCGAACAATCCCTAGGGTATACCCGGTCAGACGACGATGTTTCCATTCGGACGATCCACGCTGCTTTGGATGGCGGGATCACACTATTTGACACGGCTGCTGCGTACGGTGCCGGGCATTCCGAACGGCTATTGGGTAAAGCGTTGAAGCGTCGACCCGATGCCTTGGTTGTCACAAAGATCGGTGTGGGAATCGATGAGGCGAGCAAACAGATCTCATTCGAGCCCTTCTCCCCCGATCAGGTTTCTCCCGCCGTTGAGGGATGCTTGTCGCGGCTGAAACGTGATCGGATCGATCTTTTGCTGTTGCACGTAAATGATATGCCAATTGCAAAGGCAGAAGCCGTATTCAATGAAATGGATCGGTTGAAAGACGCCGGGAAAATACGCGCATACGGCTGGAGCACCGACTATTCCAAAAGTGCCTCGGCCGTTTCATCAAGAGATAACTTCAAGGCGGTTGAATACGTGATGAACGTGTTCTTCGATGCGCCTCGCATGCAGAGAGCGGTGCAAGAAGAAGGGCTGTTCTCCCTTATACGCTCACCTCTCGCGATGGGTCTGCTTTCCGGAAAGTACGATCAGAACTCTGTCATGGCATCGGATGACGTGCGCGCATCCAGCGAAGAGTGGATGGAATACTACAAGGATGGCAGGGCAAACCCTGACTTCATTCAAGAGCTCGATGCGGTTCGAGACTTGCTGACCTCAAATGGCAGAACACTTGTGCAAGGGGCTCTCGGATGGATATGGGGCCAATCTGAAACGCATGTTCCGATCCCGGGTGCGCGGACAGAAAAGCAAATCGATGGTATTGCAGGAGCACTAACCTTCGGTGCTCTGCCGGCAGAAACAATGAACGAAATTGAAACCCTGGTTAAGCGCATCCCCCACGAACCAGACCGCCCGAGATAGCCTATGGCATTACTCAAAAAAGATGCGCCGCAAGGGATGTGTCGCAAACTTTTTATCTGGATTGACGACCACGCAGCTTCCGACGTTTGTTCTCAGCGTATAGTTCTCTAACAGGCCTCCGTATGGTTTCTTTGAAAGGCTGCCACTTTGCCAAGGATGCGGTGTTACACGCTGTATACTTCTATTTGCGGCAGGGAGTGTCGTGTAGAGATTGGAAGAGATCATGGCCGATCGCGGTGTGCAGGTCGACCTTAGTCGGCTTCGGAGGCTTTCGGCTCTAGTGCACCGGCTCTCAATGGTCTTGGTCGGTCGGCTTATCAAGGTCTGACGCCGCCGACTGCCCTGGCAAACAAGACGTTAGCCTTGACTCTGCGGCCATGGACGCCGCCTAGAGCCCGCCGAGGGCTTACAACAAATCGACTGGTCGTCACATGGCTCAGGCGATCTATCTTACCGATGACAGCGGAGGCCAATTCGTCGTCGTCGCATCATTTGACGAATTGGCTCCAACCGAAGCCTGCCCGAACTGATCTCCCTCTCATGTTGTTTGTTCTTCTTCTGAATATGGCACGTGGGGAATTTGTGACGATCGGAACCTACGTTCCAATCATAACATCGATGCCAGGATTGCCCGGTTGGCTGCAATAGCCCGTGTGCCTGGTGCACTGTGGCGTTGGTTATCTGAGTGTCAAATCCGCGACGAATCCAATCTAGTGTGTATCACGATGCTTCGATCACGTAAGCTCAGGGCTACTGAACAGGCTCGCCTCGAAGCGCTTTATGACAGGTCGAGCTGTAGTGTGCGTATCTTTCGTTCCGTGCAATAGCTCTGGAAAGATTTCGGTCAGTTCTTCGTAACCTGCCTGTTCCTCTTGCGTAATGTAATCGCCAGCGAAAAAGCTCTCTAGAAGCGCGCCGTCAGAGAAGATGATTTCGTGTTGGTCAAACATGAAGTGCGTGTAGGTGACTTGATCGCAGGGCTCGCGAAATATCCGGTCGCCGTTGCACAGATGCTTCGCGGCGGAAAGCAACTCAGGTTCCTGAAGCCAAAGCTCGCATTTCCAACCGGACAATAGAACGCGATGTTGTGGAGAAAGTCGGATCCGCCGATTGTTGCCAATTGAGCCCGGTAGAAAACAGATTGGAGCATGCTTGCCGCGACCGGAAACAGTCCGTTTGCCGATCCACCGGATCGGTTTTGGGCCATGATCCAGGGTTTCAACCAGATCGCCGCAGACAAGGTCTTCGACCAGCACATCTCCCTTGGGTGTTCTGATTGGCGTACCGTCAGTGAAGCAGGCGACCGTGACATTCTCGACATTCACATAGACGAAAGTATTGCCGTTGGGCAGGGTGACGTTACCCCCTGTTGAGCCGGGCGAGAACGGTACGAATGTCGATCCCGCCGGCAGGACCAGACTATCAGTTCCCGCTCCGCCCTGGACGAAAACCGTGTTGAGCCCGGCATTAATGATGTCGTCGCCTTCGCCGCCATCTAGGTTCCCGGAACCGTCTTCTCCAAAAAGTACATCATTGCCTTCGCCGCCGGAAAGGTTGTTCGACCCTGAACCACCACGCAACAGATCGTCACCGTCGCCACCGTCAATATTGTTGTTCCCGGTGCCGCCGATCAGCGTATCATTGCCATCGCCGCCGGTCAGAGTGCCGCCAAGACTGCCGTCGTCCTGAAAGGTATCGTTACCGCTGCCACCGGTATAGCCACTGCCATTCAGTCCGACCGATCCGCTAACGTTACTGTCGGCATCATTGCCTTGATACTGGACAAACTGGTTGAACGATCCCGCGGCTAGATCTGCATCGGTGTAGGTCGTGGTCGTGCCGGTGGATGTGTCGGAAAAAGTAATAGAGCTACCAGTTATGGTGATCTGGAAATTGTCACTGATACCGCGCGCGTCGATTGTACTGTCCGGGCCGACGTCCAGACCCGCCCAGAATGACGGATCAGATATATTGGCATCGGTAAGAACGACGAAGACAGGCATTGTCTTTTACCTCTAGCGGCCAGGCGGACGCATTCGGACGGTTTCCGTCTAAATCAGAACTGCTTGATAATACCACTCATTCTACAACGGAATGCTTCGAGTTCAAATTGCACAAAAGAGAAATAGCTTCGCTTGGATAGTTTTTGCCGATGCCGGACACTCTCCGGTCGTTGTCTCGATGACGGCAACGCGCGCAAAGTGAAACAAGGATTTATCAATAGACTAGGCTGCACAATAGCCGTTTAGCGGTCTATTTATCCCGTTTCGATTGGGTTTTCGTGCACCATGGCACACTGCTGATCAACTGCAGGCCAAAGCCAGTAGAGCGAAAATGGCTCGCATTGAAAATTCGATAAATTGATTAATTTGAGTGCGCGTTTCATGAATGGAATACTTGAAAACTTGCGGAGATATGAACCTGGAATTTGATGGTCTGGCGCAGGTTTGGTTTTACTACAAAGAGGATCTATCGACGTGATGGGTTCGGCAGACAGGCGGCAGACCTGCAACAAGTGCGCACTCGTTACATAAAATTTTAGCTTCAGCGACGCTTGCGCCGCAGCTGATCAAAGCGCAGGCCACTGGACTTTTCGCCGCGGCCGGTCTGTTTGCGCACGCCCAACCAGGTGAACACTTCGCCGCCATACCACCTGGTGCGTTGAAAGCTCTGACTGATCTTGGCACCTGCGCGGGGCACTTCTTCTTCGTGCAAATCATACGGATCGCCACTGCCCAGATTGTGGCGCAGCAACGCAGTGCGCGGACGGATTGGTTCGGGCGGGTTTGGATCGCCGTCGATCAGGCGGGGCATAGCGGCCCGGCGTAGCTGGATTTCGCGGGTACTGCCGGGCACATGCACTGGCACAAAGGGGATCCAGTTTTCCGGAACGCGAGTCATCACGCGGTAACGCCACGCGGCGTCGTTTTCCAGCGGATCGGGGGGGGCGGGCAAGGGGCCGCCATCTTCGACCAACCTTTTGAAATAGCGCCGGGTTTCGTGTCCGGTACGGCGTCCGAAGCGGCTTTGACCATGCGGCAACGGCACCCGAGTTTCGATACCCCAGACCATGTTCGCCACCTCGTCACGGATCAACTCCGCGGCCTCTAGCGGGCGGCCTTCGTGGATTTTCGGTGCCGAAGGGATCACAAGCAGACTGGTATCAGCCGGAATGTCATCCGAGCCGCGCGTCGCCAGGTTATACATCGACCAACGCTGCCAATCCTCGTCATCGCCTTTGCCCGCCGCCTCAATCCACAATCGTTCGCCAAAGACGTTTGTCACGCTCAACCCGCGCACCTTGGACAAGGTACCTGCAGGCATCGTCAGTGGCAGCATGAACCAATCATTGGCGTAGACCAGCGCAAACTCCATCACCAGAAGCTTGTTGATCTCGGTCGTGTCAGGATCCACGTCGCCGAAATTGGTGCTGCCGTCCTCGAACCGCCACCAGCGCGTGTGCGGCATACCTTCAAAGCTGATCGGAGTGGGCAGGAAGCTCGACGTGGTCGCGTCCAGAACATCAGCAGGTGCCGGGGCATCCGCAACCGGACCAAGCCCGTTGCCGCCCGGTTCGAAATCCAGATTATACCAATCCAGATGGCCGTGATAATACTCATCCGCCGTTAGATGGGCCTCATCACCGCCGTGAATAGGCGCCGATGTATCAAAGGAATACTCTAGCTTAGGTGGTTGCCAGGCATCACCGACCCCTTCGTCAGGCTGATAAAACAACCGTTCATACCAGGCAAGGAACACCGCCTCGGCATCCTCGATGGGTCCGGCACTCGCCGCATTGTCTAGCGTAATCCGGTCATGCGCATGCTGGCCGGGCGTGCGCAACCAAAGCAGCAGCTCATAGCCGTCCATTGCCCGGCCCGCCAGCGCCGAGACCGCTTGCCAACTGTCCAGATGCGCGCAGACGGCGGCATCTGCGGCCACCGACGGGTCAGGTTCATCAAAGCCGAACTCATTGATGAATTTCTGCCGCAAGCCGACTTCAATCCCGTCAACGAGTTTAAGCCAACGGCGGCCCATTTCGGCACGGATATCGATTGCCATCGGTTGCGCGCCCGCTTCAAAGGGGATCGGGCGCTGTTCCACTTTGGCCTCAAGCGGGACATCGTCATCGAAGGCTTCGGCATCATGGCCGCGCGGACGGTACTTGGTCAGCTGAGAGGTTTCAAAATGCACCTTGGCCGTGACCGGTGATCCCGCGTCGTCGCCTTTGAATTCGCCCATCTGCCATTGCTTGGTCAGCATCCACAGCGCATCGCGAACTTCGGCCTGAAGCGCACGGTCGAAATCATGCCGGCGCGGCCGCCCTTCCAGACGGTTCCACAAAGTGACAGTCGGCAATGTCCGTTTGGCGGTAAACACCGCCTCGATATTCGAAAGGGCAACGAAATCATTCATCACTGTTTCCTTGCGCAATATTGGCCATGACGGCAGAAAAATTGTTGTTTTCCGAAAAGTTGAGCGCCGCCGTCAGCGGATAGAGGGTCACAGCTGAGATCACCGCGGGCAGGAACCGCCCATAGCCAGTGGTGTCGATATGGTCCGGTTCAATCGCCCGTTTGCGCGCCAGGTCCATGGTTTCCAATACGCTGTCCACCAGATCTTCCCACCGCCACGCCCCGGTGAATTCGGCAGGCAGAGCCAGCAACAGGCTTTGTGGCGGCTCAGAGTTTGGCCGATCATAGTGGAAAGTCAGGCCGGTATCTTCTGTCCGGCTGGGTATGGTCTCGGTCATTTCGTCCAGCAACAACCCGGCCTGATCTTGCGTTTCGTCGAAGGGCACCGCGTAGTGGGCGGTATAAAGCAGCTTGTCTTCGTCGATCACCAGATCGCTGCCATCCGGCAAGGTCTGCGGATAATCAAGCGCCAACCAAGGCAGATCGGGCCGGTGCGGAAATTGCAGCGGCTGCAGCGCCGGATCGGCGGTGCCAAAGGCCTCAGTCAATTGGGTGACTGTCTCAAAGGCGCCGATTTTGTCCCGGACCCGGGCAAAACCGGTCATGAAATCATCCACTGGGAAGGGTCGGCCCAGCGTGGTTTCCTGATAGGACAGGATCGCGCGATCGGCTGTAGCCCCCAACCCCCAGGCTGCGCGCCATTCGGCCCCTTGAAGGGGAGGCAGGGCAAAGCTGGGCACCATCTGGAAATCGTCGCCAAAGATCGCCTGCGCAGCCTTGGTCCGGTCTTCAACCTGTCGCCGTGGATCAGTTTGCGAATCCGCTTGGGTCATCAAAGCGTCCACCGCTTCCAGGCGCGTCGTCATTTCAGCGGCCATGCCCGCCGCACGGCTTGCCATGTCGGTGGCCAACGTGGCAATGCCGGTGACATGAGCGCTCAGGTCCAGCGGCTCGGTGTCGAAATCCGCCAAGTTCGCAAGCCGTGCCTCGATGGCGTCATGCAGGCCGGAAGCGGTGTCCTGTGCTGGGCCAATCGCCGCCAGCGCGTCGCGTTCGGCGACGAAAGCGGGGCGCGCAGTGTTCACCAGATCGTTGCGATAAGCATCCGGGTCGGCGGGTTGCGGGTCGGTGTTGGTGGCTGCGATCAGCCGCTCGGCCAGGATCAGTGTTTCGAATTTAGCATTGTCGCCCGCGCCGGGATCTCCGTCAAAGGCAGCGATCGCCGCGTCGAACTCGGCCAGCCGGTCATCCAAGCGCTGCACCCGGTCGGTGAGCGTGGTTTGCAGCCCTGCAAAGATCCGGCCCCGGTCGCCATAGATCACCCCAGTTCCGGCCTCCAATTGCGCAAAGGGCTGCGCCGCAAGAATAGCAGTCACGAAATCGTCGGCGGTGACATCAATCTGTGTCACGATTTGGGCGGTGGGCTGCGGGTCGGCATCGATTTGTGCCGACAACGCAACCGCAAAACTATCCAGATCGTCTCGCGCCGCAGCCATGGCTGTTCGGTTCAGGGCAATGCGTTGTGGATCAAGCGAGACACTCACGTCCTGTGTCTCGGTTGCCTCGTCTTGCAGGGCCATGTCGGTTGGTCGCAGCGGGCGCGATTCAAGCAACATCCGACGCAAAGGTTTGATCATCGCCGTCAATTCAAAGAACGGCACATGCCCGGCCAGCGTACCAATACGGCGGCGATAATGGATCGTCATCGCCACATCCGGGCGCGGGGCATGAGTGCGGATCACATGCGCCTCTATCATGTCATCCAGCGCCTTGCCCGCCCGATCATCATCGGGGTCGAGCACGTACGGCATGTCCAGTGGAGCCAGTCCCAGGTCGGCCTGACTGACCTCGTGTTCAGCAAGCGATGCACCATCCGGCCCTATCAACTCGACAACACAGGCAACGCGCGCGGCGGCGGGCAGCACCCCGGCCAGCCAGGCATCGAGAGCCGGTTCACAGCGCGCACGCGGCGAAATGCGGGCGGCATCGGCCGGATCCAACCCCACCTGCAGATGCAGCGCAACGCGGTGCGTCAGGTTCACACCGGTGCGCGGCGTGCGGATCACGTCGGGCGTAGCCGGGAATTTACCTTTGGAATAGGTGTTCAGAACAGCGCCTGCCCTGTCGTAATTACCCTGCACCACCTGATGCACACTTTCGGCCATTGCCAGATCGGCCACGGCATCGGCAATATCCAGAAGACGTTTTGCCTCATCACTGATTGCCGTGGCTTGCGCCGGGCTTGCTGGAGGCAGATCATCACCCAGCCCAAATGGGTAGTCCTGCGCACCGTCTTTCAGGTGATCAACGAATTCCAGCCCATCAATCACATTGCGCGCCTCGACCTTGCGAATGCTGATCGCCTTGCCTGAGCGGGTCGGTCGCAGCCGGTCCCCGGCCAGCGGGAACACTTTGCGCAGATCGTAGATGAACTCATCCACCTCGACATCGTGACGGTCGTGCAAGCCACGTTCGAACTGATATCCCAGCAGAGCGGCAAGGTTTTGGTCGGCCTTCATCCCTTCGATGATCGACAACGCCATGCGCACACGTTCGGATGTCAGGTTCACCGCCAGACTCTCGGGATTGCCCGGGGTTGCGTTGGATACATAGCCATTGCGCAGGACCGCCGCTGTCACCGCATGGTTCAACGATGGCGCGTGGATATATCCCTGGTTCTTGTCATCGCGGGCCAGCGGCGGCGCGTCCGGTGTGTTGAAGATTGCCCCCAACTCACCGTCTAGACGCACAGGCTCTAGATTCTTGAACTCGGGCCGCACGTCTTCAAGATATCCCCAAGCGCCAACATATAGCCCGGTTTGCGCGCCGGTTTCGCCCCGGTCCGTCTGTCCGTCGCCATCCAGATCAACAGGCGCCGAATAGCGCATCTGCTCAAGCTGCGCGCTCATCAACCCGCCATACCAAGCGTCCAATCGGTACGTGCACAAATCCAAATGCTCGGCAAAGCACCGTTCCAATGCGGCGGTGGGCCGCCCACTTAGATGATCCAGTGCGCGCAACTGACGGCTCAGATAGGCCGTGGCCGTCATCGTGTTCATCACCGTCGGGATGAAATCGCCAATGCGCCGATCAGCCACTCCTGTGATCGTTGCCTCGCGCTGGTACAACCGCGCCCAGCGCGAATTGCCTGCCGCCTCTTGCGCGGGATCGGCCAGCGCTGCCTCGCTCACCTGGATAAATTCCGGCTCACGCCGGGCTTGTCGCGCTTCAATCGAGGTCATCAATCCGGCATTGACGAACAGTTGCACGCTGGTCTCGACATAGCTTAAGTCCAGCGCGTGGCGCATCATGTGATACAACAACGCGCGGGGCCGCCCATCGGCAAAGCCCTCTTGTTTGCGCAGCGTGTCATGAGAGGTCGCCGCCGCCTCACGCAGCCAAGCCAGATAATTCTGCCCGGTATCGGTATAGGCGCGGATCGCATCCGTTTCCGACAGCGCCACATCATCGATCAGCGGCCCGCTCAGATTATTGGGCGCGCGGGTGAAGTACTTTTCCAGAATGGACGGGATTTCGGCGTCTTCCGCACTGGGGTCATAGCCGTATTCCCTTAGCAAATTCAGCCCACTGGTAGCGTATCCCAGTGCAATGACAAGCGCGAGCAACCCGCCACCTGCCCCGCTCAACCGCATCCGGTTATACAGTTGTTGCAAGCTCTCGGCATAGCGCTGCTGAAACTCGACGGAACCGGGATGCAACCCCAGAACATCCAACAACACCTGTTGTGGGTCTGCGGTGCCGGGCTTGCCGATGAAAGACACGCGATCCAAAAGCGGCTCAAGATCACCCTCGAACTGCCGCATCATGCTATACAGGCGGAGCAGGAATGGATCGCCCCCAAGCGCACCAGTGTTCACACTGGCCGCACCAATCGGATCGCGGTGCCTCGGCGCCATCCATCGCAGGCGTGATCGGGGTGTGACCGGCAAGATACCATAAGGTTGTCGCCCAATACGGATCGCTGGGATATTGCCGCGCGCCGACACATGCCGGTTGAAGAAATCGCGCAGCCGCCGGATCGTCGCATCCTCAAGCACCGGTTGCAGCATCGTGTCACAGAAATAGCCAAGCGTTGTAGGCCACAGCGCCACATTCATCGCCTTGGCATCGCAGATATCGGTGCGCCCGTAATGCGGGATCACGCGCAACGCCCCCGGGTCAAGCCCCAGCATCTCGGCCAACCAACGCCCATCGGTTTTGTCATACCAACCTGCGGGGTCGGGCGGGGCTGCGCCAAAATAGTGATCAAAACTGACATCGGGATCTTCGCGCCAGTTGTAATCCGAGGCAGCGCTTTCCACGTTGTTTGTGGGCCGTCCCTGCGGCAGTATCGTAAAGCCGGATTTGGACCGGTGATGGCGGCTGATCAGGTCTTCCATCCCGGCGCGACCTTCCTCGGCATCATCGCGCAGGCGAATGCCCAAGATCAGAACCTTGTCGAATCCACGGCGAAATGCCACCGGATCCAGCGGGATGCGAAAGCCCATGCCAACCGAAACGGCCCTATCAAAGTCGGTGAGCCATTCCATTTCATCACCGACCTTTAGATCTTCACCATCAGGGCGGATCTGTTCATCCTCTTCGGCCTGTGGGTCCGGGGCCACCGCCAGATCCGGCTGGATCGGTGCGCCCAAGTGTTCCTCGGTCACTTCGCCATCATTGAGACCCATGAATACCAGACGATCCGGCAACAGCCGCGCGCGTGGTGTTGTGGCCCAGCCCTGCAGCCGCAATCCGGCATCCTCGTCGGTGGGGAAATGCAGAAAGGCGACCTGCACCTGCACATCCGCACGGGCCACGCCCTCGGACGGAGTGTCTGCGAGGTTGGTAGGAATGTAGCTTTCGCGTAACTCCTGCGCCCGCGCCGCATTTGTTGCGGCCTCCAGCGCGCTCAGCGCAGCGGCTTGCGCAGCAAGGTCTTCGCCTGCAGTCCAGGTTGCGGCCCAATACGTCCGCAGGGCATCGGCCTCGGCAGGGCCCAGCGGAGCGCGGGTCGGGATGGTCAAGACGATCCATGCGCCGTTTTCAGGCGGATCCGGGCGGTCGGCTTCGTTCAACGGCATGTAGGCCTGCGTGATCCAGTGAGATCGCCCAGCGCCCTGCCCGGCCATCATCACAGCCCAAGCGCCACGCTCCTGTGCTTCGACACCCCCTGCTGCCCAAATCCCGGCCCAATAGGCGCGCGCGCTTTGCGCTTCGGTATCTGACGGCGTGTCTTCGAAACTGTCGACCGAGAAATCGTCGGGGTATACCCGCACCCAAAGCTGCCCAGTGTCACCATCGGTCTCATCCGCTGGTTTGAATCGCGTTTCAATGCGCAACGGCACCAGACAGATGGGAATACGGTCGTTCAGATTGGAGATACGCTCGCGCGGGTGTACGGCGGCGAACTGCGCCACCAGGTCCCTTTCAATCAGACGCGCCTCGGCAAGGCGCGCCCGTCGATCGGCTACGACCACTTCGTGCTCGGCAATGCGCGCGTCCAGCTCTGCTGCTGCATCCGGGTTCTCACCGCCACGCCCTTGGAGCCAACGGGCTCGACCGCTGCGTTCCAAAGCCGCGCGGGCAGATCGCAATGCGCGATCCTGATTTTCGACCTCGGCGTGGGCTGCGGCAAGCTCGGCTTGGCGGTCTTCGAACTCAGACATGGCCCCTTCCCCGCGCATTCGCGCTGTATGTTATGCCAACCTGTCCGCTCATTCCGGCAACATCTCGGCGGCATGCACACCCACCAGAACCGGCACCTGATAGAGGATGTAGGCCAGTTCGGCGGCATTCATCTGCGGGCGCCATTCGATCTGCAGGTCTTCGGGATGCTGGGTGACGACGAATGAGTTGGCATCATCGGGCGGCGCGCTCAGGTTCAGCGTTGGCGTACCAGCGCCGATTTGCAGAAACCCGTCATCGGCCGCCGGATCAAACACGTCGGGCCAGGCCAGATCGTTCCACGTCACCAGATCGCCCGCGCTTTCGATATCCAGTCCAAAACGTGGCTCGCCCGGGCGTTCCTTGATCACGAAGAACCAGCCAGGATCTTCGTCGCCTTCTTCGCCCGTGCCGCCTTGTGCTTCTGAGGCTGTCAAATCAAACCCGATAAAGGTGATATCAGGTGGCGCTTTCGCCTCATAGAGCGGCGTTCGGACAAGTTCCTCTTCGCTGCCTACCGTTTCGAATTCGCGCGGGTTGAAGCGGTCAATCTCGCCCTCTTCGGTTAACCGCCAGCGGGCGCGCTGTGCATAGATCACCGCGTTTGGGTATTTCTTCAAAAGCTCGCCCCGGATCACTAGAACGACCTCTTCCTCGTCATCCCCGGGTTCTTCGCGGTGGTCGTGATCACCCAGATCACTGAACCGCGACCAGAGGTGAATGGGCGGAATATCCCTAAGTTTCTCGCGCAATTCCTCTGCGCTCAGCCCATCGCGGTCCAGAACGCCGGCCGGGTCCCAAAACTGACGAAAATAGCTGCCGCGCTGATCTGTTGGGTATTCGCGCCATAAAAGCTCGGCACCCATGGCGACGTTCAGGCCCAACATATAGGCCTCGATAAAGCGCTGATTGGTCTCAAGCAGGGTGATCGTGTTGGGCGGGATCTTGTCGATATTGGGCAGGAAATTGTCCCCCGGCAGCGCCAGCAACGGCTCGTACATGGGGATATCGAATTCCGGATAGGCCATTGCCTCGCGGAAGATCTCAAAATTCAGCGCCACAATATGGGCAGGGAAGGTGATGCCAGCATAGGTGAAGTCCGGGATCGTAACCTTGGGATCCAACCCAGTATAGACCGATCCGACGATCGCCGGAATGTCGATGGGGTCACGCTGCGGAAACTGACCAATGCTGGCGCTGACATCCAGCAGCGCATGCACATCTTTCAGCGCCCCTTTGAAACGGATCGCCTCGGGGCTGTCCGAGGTTCCGGGCACCGGTTCGGGCAATTCGGGTACAGTTCCGGTCGGGGGCGGGACGTCCGCCAGTTCAAAGTCGGGATACTCGGGCAGCGCATCAATGACCTCGGGCGCATTGCCTTCGGGCAGTACCGCATCTGCAATCTCGCGCGCCCTTTGCAGCCGCTCGATCAGGATATAACCGGCGACGCCCAAAGCTATGGCAATCAGCGCTGGCAGCCAAAGCGCCAGCAGTAGAAACAGCAGCGCAATCAGCGCAAAGATCCCCAGCACGATCCATTTCAGAAACGGGTTTCGCAACACGTCTTCGGGGATTGGCAGCCCGCCCAACGGGCCGTCTTGTTCAATCTCTTCGGCCAGCTCTTCGACAGTCGGCAATCCTTCTGGTGTCACGCGCGGAGGCGCGGCGCTGATTTCGCCGCTGTTGACCCGGTCCACCAAATCCTCCGGGCCTTTTGGGTTGTCAAACCCCAGCTCGGCGGCAACATGATCGCGCGGTCGCAGGATACGCCGCATCGTAGGCGACAAGATTGCGCTTGGCACCGTGCTTTGCCGCAACTGATGCCGTACGTTCACCCCTTGCGACAGCACCCGCCGCTGCACCGGAGCGGTCAGGTACAGCGCCCGCTGCGTACTCAGATCGCGCACGCCGCCCAGGCTGCTGCCATACCAAGCGCCCGTGGCAACCTGTGCCATCTGAGCCAGTCGGATGCGTCGGTTAGCGGCAATGATATCGCCCACCTGTTCCCAGGCGGCGTCCATGTATTCTTCCTGGTTCTTCTCCAGCACCTTGGTGCCAAACCCCGCCGCGACGCGGAAGCGCGGATCCAGGTTGACCTCATGCAGCCAGTTTTCATCGGGTGTGATCGGATCACCATCGGCCTCTGACAGCAAACGATCTTGCAACGCGTGCCAGCGCCCATACAGCGGCGGCGTGATCAGCGGATCGGGATCGCCGTTCTGCTGATAATCGTCGGCTAAGTTGATGAAATCGGCCAACCCGGTCTGGAACGCATGTGGAAATGGCTGGTCCCAATCTTCAAAAGCCTGGCGTTCCGCCTCCTCGTCGTCATCCAGCGCTTCGTCTGGCACTTTCAGCGCACCGCCAAGGCGCAACACTCCGTCCAGTTCCGGGATCGCAATCCCCGGCAGGTTTGCACCGGGGCGCTGCACATCCATGTCGCGCCGACCCAGCCGGGGGTCTGGCGGGCGCGGTTTTAAAAGACGCACGAGGTATTCGAAATCGCCAATCTCGCCGGTTTTGAAATACCAACGGTGATAGAAGGGGTAGAGCCCCGGCACTGGTCGGCCGGTATAATTGGCCCAGGCCGCCTGCGTGGCAAAGCGTTCGGCATTGCCATCATCGGGCGGCAGGCCAAGCCCTGCAAGCCTCCCGCTTTCAAAACTGGGCATCAGGAACGCGTGATAGCCGGTATCTGGCGCAAGGCGGCGCGGTGAAATAATGCGGGAATAGGCGTGGTCCGCATTGGATTTCAGCACATTTTCAAGCCGAGTGCCCGCCATATCCCCATCGGTGGAACGTGTTGTGCCATCCGACTTGATCAGATCGCGGTTCACATGAACGTGGGCCCATCCCCAAAGCTGATCCTCGGGGGGAAAGGTGGTCTCGGTGGCAGCGCCCAATTCGATGGCGGGTAAGGGGCGCGCCGCATTGATGCCCGCCTCGCTGAATTCGTCATCGCGCAGTACCACAAGGATGATCCAGGGGCGCAGCCGGTGCAGCGCCAGATCCGGCGCCGCAGGGGTGTAGCGCCAAGGGAAATCTTCTTCGTAGAACTCGATATACGGTAGATAGTTGGGTTCGAAATTGGTGATGTTAGCGCGTGGCTCGACCTTGACGATGGCGCTTTGATTGATGCCAACGACGTCACCCGGGCCGTAGAGTTCAACATCACGGGTGACATTGGCGGTCAGATCTGTGTCGCCTTCGACCGGCTCACCCGTCAGCTCCAGCGCGACCTGCATTGTTGCGCGGGCCGTGACGGACGGGTCCATATCCGTACTGGAGATGTTGTTAGCCATGCCTAAGCGTAGCCACGGCAGGAAGGAATATGTGCCAAGCGTGTCGCTCATGCCGCCTGCCTTACTTCATGGCCGCGCAGCACGTGGGCCTTGCCGGCGAATTCCGGATCAGCCTGGGTCTGTTGGTTCATGAATTCCTGTGCCCTTGCCTGACTGAGGAACACGACCTCACCTACGTCTTCAAGCGGTGTGTTGTCGGCCAGATTGGCCACCACATAGGCATTGGGCGAAACCGCGATCTTTTCATCCAGCAGATGCTTGCGCGTCTTGGAACGGATCGACATCGGTGCCTGCGCCACCGCATTGCCGCCAAGGAAATGAGTGAACAGACCCGCAATCAGTGTGACAATCCCCATCAGGAACGGACGGAACGCTTTGTCGATTATGATCGTCTCATAGCGCACGACGCGTTTGGTCATCAGGCTGGTCTTGCTCTGATTGCCGGTAACCGACAATTCGACACCAGCCTCTTCCATCTCGAAATCTGACGATTTCAGCTTTTGATCATCGCTTAGATCTTGGAATTGCCCGATGGCAAAGCTCTCGTCGATCCGGCCACGCCGTTCGATCCCTATCGTGGCGGTCTCAATGCTGAACCTGTTGGCATCGTTAGGGCGCTGATTACCGATCTTGTCCAGCGTCAGCCCCAGCGGCACCGCGCGCTGTGTGATCGATAGGCTGCCAACCGGGTGCAGCACCAGTTCGGTCTGCGCATCGACCGTGCGCAGCGAAACCAGCAGCGCATTGGCATTTTCCAGCTTGGCGGTCCAATTCTCCACTTTCTCGAATTCGGCCGCCAGGATCGGCATCATCGAGATCGGCGGCAACTTGGTGTCCTCCTTGTCGCCCCAGGTCTTCGAGAAATCCACATCCACATCCCAGAACAAGACCGAAATGCTGCCCGTGCCCTCGATGTGCCAGGGTGATGTCCCTTCAAGCGAGCCGCGGAAGCGGACTGAAAACAACCCAGCGCCAAATAGCTTTACCGACAGCGAGGCAGAGATGGTAATGTTGAAATAGAAGGGCGAGAACTGGAACAGCGCATCAAAGGCGATATGCCCTTCGATGCTGGCAATCTTGATGCCGAAATACAGCGTGGCGCGGGCACCAAACTGCACCGTGTTGGAGGTGACCGCGAAGTAAGCCGTCACAATTACCTTGGCCACCGGTGTGTTCAGCACGTTGATGGCGATCCGGGGAATATCCTGAAACGGTAGCGCCGGTGGGTTGTAGATCGGGTGGAAACCGCCCACTGAGACCACGAAATTGCTGTCGTCTCCGAAGGCCGCCAGAACTCCCATGCCACCTTCCAGCGTCATGTAAATCACGCGGCTGTCATAGAGCGCCGCAAAGAACCAACCGCGTTTTTTGTCAAACTCGATGGCGCCCATGAAGGCGACGTTGATGATGATCAGCGGCACGCGTTCGTCCGGGATCGCCACCGTCAGCTTGCCAACAATCGCCACATTGCCTGGAATCTCGATCAGGATCCCAAGGGACAGGCTGATCAGCGTCGGCGTGCCCCAACCGAACTTGGCCATGGGCCCGATCAGGAACACGTCCTCTTCAATCGGGAAGAAGGTGCGCAGATCGGAAATGATCCGCGGTGCATTGGCTATGACATCCTGTGGGAACAGGATGGTGTCGATGCTACCAGATCTGGCCCCAGCCACCAGAGCATCCAGATCCATCGACCGGTTCAGCCCGACAAGCCCGCCAACCCCGAGAAGGGTAAACCCAAAGCCCAACTGAATGCCCGGATTGAACTCGACCGAAATGATCGCCAAAAATGCGAACCCGTCCGATCCGTCGGGCATCTTGGTGTTGATAATACCGATTGCCGTAACCTCGACGATCTCGAGAATGGCCAGTTGCAGCACGCCGGAATATTCACCCCGGTCAGGATCGATGCGCAGATACCCGCCACCGCGAACCGCACCTGCGTCGATGGAAACGCCTACACCCACAGGCGGCTTGAAGCCGACACCAAAGTCCAGCGGACCAAGATTGCCCTGCCCGTTCTCGGCAATCTCGAAATCGGCGGTCATGCCGATCTGTTCGACCACCATCTGCAGCGGACCAAGATTACCCTGTATGTCCGTCGCGATTCCAATCGGGAACGAACCGTTGTCGATCCCGACGCTCAGCGTCAGCGCTCCGATCTTCACAACGCCCAGATCCACATGCAGCGGCACCTGAACTTCCAGTGTTGCGCTGCCGTGAAAGAACAAACCCTTTTCTGAGGAGAAGCCCATGCCGATATCGAAATCGGATTCCAGCTCGATCCCCGACAGAAGTGTGGAAATGAATCCATCGCCTTCGCTGAAATCAATGACGACGCGGCCGCCCTGCACCTCGCCCGAGACAATAACCTCGCCATCTGCACCCGCGGCTGAGGCCTGCATCAGCGCCTCAAGCCGAGCCTCGAACTGTCGCGCTTCGACCCGACTGGCATCCGCTTGCCCAATAATTGTGAAGGGCTGGCCATCTGCCGAGCCTGCCGTAAAGACCAGCGCCGCCTTGCCCGCCGCCGACCCTGCCGGCGGCGTAAATGTCACATTGCCCGTCGGGCTGATTGTGGCGCTGAAATCCGGCACGATTTCCGAGGTCAACTCTAGCGCGACCGACCAGCCATCACCGTCGAATGTCGGTGTCCCATCAAAGCCAATTGTGTCATTGAAGCGAATCTCCAACCCCGGAGGAGTCATCGACGTGTCAGCCGAAATCTCGGCCACAACCGCATCCAGAACCGGCGGGTTCACCCCTGTATCAACGATGGCAGGCAACCCATTGCGCGTCAGTTGCCGCCGTAGGATCGGCAACAGCACAGATCCGTCAAAGCCCGGTGTACCCCAGCCGTACTTGTCTGCCATGGCCTGAGCCGGATTGGTCAGCACATCGCCCAACCGTTCGAGCGCGATCCGGCGATGCAACACCTGTTGTCCGCCCACGGTGACGGGTTCCAAATCGAACAGGCCGAGCAGTTCCAGCGCCTCGGCACCTCCGGGGCTATTTTCGGCATAACGGATGATCAGAACATCCAGCAGTCGACGCGGCAATTCCGCCAGTTCGGCATTGCTGGCCCCCGGATGAGGTCCCAGAGCCTGCAGCGCTGTGGCAAAGTCGTCAGCGTTTTCGATGAAGGATTTGACGTCTTGACCCAGTTGGATGGCCGTGGACAGGATCGCGCCGAAATCTTCGGCCTCGATATGCTCGATCAGGGTTTCCAACCGCGGCAACAGCACGGCGGCATCCTGAGCCAGTGCCGCGCCCGCGGATTGCAGTGCGCCTTCGGTTTCGACACCGGCGCGCGGCTCATACCCCATTTCGGCCAGCAGTTCGACAACCTGCCCTTCGCTCAGCCGTTCGCGCACCGGCTGAATGATCCGCGCCAACCAACTGGCCAGGGCTTCGATGGTGCCGGTGTCATCAGCCATCCTGCGTCTCCAGTTTCTGGGCCTCGGGTGCGTGTTTCGTCAGCAGACGCACCCCTTGCGCGGCCGTTGTGACCCGGCCGATCATCGCTTCAAGCTGATCCCCAAAGTTATCCAAATCAGCACGCAACTCAGGGCTGCCTTCGCGCCACAACGCCATGCGCATGGCTTTGGCCAGCATCAGTGCATCGACCCCGTCCACCTGTTGGGGCAGAGTGTATTCCGGTTTCTGTGCGCTGCGCACCAGCGCGGCAAGCCAAGCTGGCCCCGCCCCGCGTTGCCAGGCCAATGTGACCCCGCGCTTGCGGTTTACATGTTTCAATACTTCGTATTGGTGCCGCTCAAAAATCTCTCGCCAGGCGCGGCCTTGGGGCGTTGCACTCAGCATCCGGTCCAGCGCTTCGGCCACCTGATCCACGCCCGCGCGGGCGAATGTGACATCACCAATGGCGACCTCTCCGGCACTGGTGTCGATGTCATGATCCAACGCTGCAATCGGCGCCCCGGGCGCAGCCCCCAGCCCAGCGCGGGTTCCCGGAACGGTGATCTGCAGCGCCGTCTCGACATCCTCGATATGACAGGCAAAGCCGAAATGCCGGTTATTGGCTGGATCGTTGAAGCCCAGGCAATACAGGCCCACAATCTCTCCGGCTTCATTTACCACTGCCGATCCGCTGTCACCGCTTGTTCCAAACGGGATGGTGTCATCAAAATCACCCGCAGCCGCGTCCCAGGTCACGATCATGATCAGATTGGTAAAGTTGAAACTATCCCCGGCAGGCAGATCAAAATCAGAGTAGTCCACGGCGCCTGTGACGTCTTTACTGGCATTCACGATGCGACCCAGAGTCCTGTCCGTGGATCGACCCGTCTTGGTCACAAGATCATTGACCTGCGCCCGGCGGATCCCCGTCATCTGGACAGAGTTATCAGTGCCGCCAGTTTCCGTGTTACGGGTCCTGTTCTCGTGCTTGATCGGACTTTTGCAGCAGCAACTGGAGCCTTCTTCGTCCAACAAGGCAATCGCGCAATCGACCGCGCCGCCGATGCTGCCATCCACAACCTCGCCAACCCGGGTGTCACTGCCCCTTGGTGGTTGCAATGCCTCGTGCGGCTCTCCGGTGATGTCCAGCAGATCCCGGTCTCGGTATAACACGTGGTAGTTGCTCACCAATACCGGTTTGCTATCGCTGTTGCGCCTTGCGAAAAAGCCTAGGGTGCCCGCGTGATCGGGGCTGGTACTCAGGGACACGCCGGACAGCAGCGGACGCACACGCGTGCTGTCTTCCGGCAAAGGTGGCCCGTCGCTTGGGCGCAGAAAGGCCGGGTTCAGTTCCTCATCCACGTCCGTGCGCAGATTGCCCACAAGCCTCGGCACCACCGCGCCCTTTGGCAACTCGGCTTCGCTGCGTTTCTTGTCCACATAGACGACCACGGCGAGCTCTTGCGTCAAACGCCCGTTCACGCGCCTCAATCCCAAGCCCACATCCGTCACATTCGGCAAGGCACGCAGCATTTTCAGAGCGGGCTTGGCAATCAGATCTTTTGCGTATGTCATCTTGCCCCTTTCCCTCGTCTAGCCTGCGTTTCGGGCCGCGGCCTCTTGGGTCGCCTTGATGTTGTGGTAAGCCAGCCAAAGTTCATCGGCTGTCCGACAACCCTGCAATATCGGGATCCAACCGATACCCTCGGCCCGGATATCCGCCTTGAGTGCTTCACTGCCGTGCTGTTCCAGCGCCGTGGCCATCGACAGAAGCAATTGTGTGAAACTGACCCCATCCACGTCGTCTGGCACCCGATAGCTTGTGACCCGAGTGGTACGCTCGAACGCGGCCGCAAAAGCGGGCCCTTGCCCTCTCTGCCACCTCAGACCAACCTCGCGATTGGTCTGGATCAGGTTCCACACTTCATTCCAATGCTGTGCGACCTTGCGACCCAGAAGATCTTGGCTGTCGGTTTCGGCCCACAGCATGGCCTCCCAATCCCGTCTCCGGATGACCCCGTCCGATCCGGGCTGCGGCAGCATCGCCACGGCGGGCATCGCCGCTGCGGTGGTGCTTTGCGCGAAGACAGTGATATCCAGCGCGGCTTCGACATCGGCGATCGGGTTGGCTACACCGGCATTGCCATTCTGCCCCCAGATCAGTCCGATAACATTATTGTCCTCATCCAGCAGCGCCGAGCCTGAATCGCCCCCTTCCACGAAATTTGGATGCGCTGCATCCGGCGTAACGAAAATCTGATCGGTGAAGCTGAGGCCGGAGTCCGAACTGGTCGTTGCAAAATTGACCATCGATACCGTCCCAGTCGTCAATTCGGTCGTGCGTCCACGCTTTCGAACCGCGTCCCCAACAACGGCGAGGCCCGTGCCGGCAATTCCTCCGATCTCGACGACTTCTTGCAAATGCTGGATATCCGCATCAATCGACGCGATTGCGCAATCGACTGTGCCACCGATGGACCCGGCCAACACCGCCCCGACCTTGCCAGCCCGGCAACAGCAGCAGCAGCTGAAATCTGGCTGGGCTATTTCAATCCCGGTCGCCGTCGCGCTTTTTCCTGCAAACATCACGTGATGATTACTCAGAGCTACCGTCGCGCCACCCGAATTCTGTGTCGCCAGGCAGCCCAGCGTACCGACGGAACCGGTTCCGTTGCCGATCTGAATACCTCCCCGGATGGGACGATATCGCGAGGTGTCGGACATTGCCTTTGTTGGCGTCCACACGAAGACATCAGTCTCGATTCCATCAATCTCGGAAGGGATCATCTCTTCCGGCGATAATTCGCTTATCGGGCGCTTTTCCTCGACCCCAATGCGCAGCACGATGTCGTCGGTCATCTTGCCATCGGTGACTTTCAACCCGACCGCCACCGTCTTGACACCTGGAATTTCCAGCAGTCGACCTTCGACGCTTTTTAGAAGAGTTTGCACCTGAACTTGGCGCTTTTTTCGGGCGTCCCTATCCATTCAGATACCTTGCCACGACGAAAATAAAGGCCGCAAAAAGAGAAAATAATACCCACGATTGTAAGTCCGACCGCGATTCCATACAACACAAGCGTGCAGTTTCACGACGTCCTAACAAGCCAGCAACGACAATGTTCTTCACCCGGATGTTGCAGACAAATGGATTGCCGAGGAAGATTGTGATCAACAAGAGCGGTGCCAACACCGCAGGCATAAAGGCTATCAACTGAGTGCCAAGAGCCTTCAGCAACCTACTCTGTCACTCAGCGATCCCGGGAAGCGTGTAACTTATTTCAAGAAGTCTTTTTGCAAAGCGGGGGGAACCGTTTGAGTGTCTCGTTTGTCGGTTTGTTGCTCTTCAAACCCCAATGCAGTCTCAGGCTTACCCGCTCTTTCGAGCTGCGTCGGATTGGCGAATGACAGCGTGAATATGGCAACCAAGATCGCTGCACCTGCTATGAACAACAGGTTTTCTGCAAGCCGTTGGATTTCTGCTTTGGTGGGCATGATTTTCGAGGTCATAGTTTTAATCCTGTTTGATACAGTCAATACGATGGACCGACACAACTCGCAGGGCAGGAAAGACTCCTTGGGATCACGCATCGGAACACGGTGAGTCCGCTTTCGGGAATAAGGCGTTCCCACTTCGTTGGTGTTCTGCCAAACCCGTCAGGAATCGGCCCAACAGACGCGCCGCGGAGACTTTTTCCAACTGGAACCGATGGGCGTGATACCGCCGGACGGCGGCGAGTAGCGTCACTAGCTATGAATTTTCTTTGTGCTACTGTTCATCGCAATATATGGGACGCGGTACCCCGCAAAGTCAGCAATGTTCGGCAGTTCGCGGGGATTGTGACCAAGCGCGCGGACCAGCTCTGAACGTGTAACGCCCGCATCCTTCAACATGCGTTCATCTCCCGCAAGCAGCCGCTCAATCTCTTTTTTTCTTGCCTTTTTGATACGTCTTGCATGTACCCAAGATCTAACTCTTGTTGCCCATCCTCTGATTGGATCGCTCACTTGAGTAGCGCTCACACAGTCATTTTCATAAGCCATCTCGAACACTCCATGTCTGAGTCTTCAGACAATATGGGACTAGACAAGCCATTAATGAAACGAGTAATGCTAATACTAGACATTCATAGAGATTATGTCTTTACCGTATTCAGGGGAGCCGCCATGAATCCAAATTTAGAGAGTGATCTTTTGCGCACTCTTACCGCCATCGCTGAAACCGGGAACTTCACGCGCGCGGCAGAGGCCGTTGGCCGAACTCAATCGGCGGTGAGTGTTCAGATGAAGAAGCTGGAAGACATAGTTGGTGAGCGCCTGTTCGAGCGTGGCCCACGGGGTGTCACGCTTACACCTCCGGGAGAACAGCTTGTAACGGATGCAAGACGTATACTCTCTCTTCTCGATCAGGCAGCTGTTTCACTGCATTCTGATCCCCTTGATGGGTTCGTCAGGATTGGCATTCCGGAAGAATATGGCGGGACAGTATTGCCCCATGTCCTGTCACGATTTTCAAAGAAGCATCCGCTAGTCGAAGTAACCGTTCGCTGCGCAGCGTCATCGGAATTGAAGGCGGAACTGGACAAGGGTGAACTTGATCTCGTCGTCGTCCATGAGGAAGCAGGCAGAATTGGCGGTGAGGTTCTTCTGAACGATCCGGTGGTTTGGGTTACATCGGACAAGCACTTTCAGCACGAATGTGTTCCGATGCCTGTTGCTTTGTGTGATCGGGGATGCTGGTGGAGGGAATGGGCAATTGCGAGCCTCGATCAGCGTCAAAAGGACTATCGGATAGCCTATGTAAGCGGGAGCACGTTTGGCTTACAAGCCGCAGTCTCATCCGGCATTGCCGTGGCGGTTCTGGCGCAAAGCCAAGTCCCGCCTGATTGCCGCGTGCTGACACCGGAAGAGGGATTCCAATATCTTCATGGGACAAATATGGTTCTCCGGCAGAGAGTTCAGAGCAAATGCAGCACAAAAACAGGGATGGCACAGGCAATTCGTGAGGCTTTTCAGAAACCTGAGCTTGCAGATGCCGTTTGATTGCGGGGATGTTGACAAACTAAGTTGGCTTTGGCCATAACCCCAAAACACGCCCCGTGGGATGATTGGTGGCCATGCGGTGTTCGCCTCAGGCCAAATTCCGGCGGAGATACAACCACTTAACCAACCCACTGGTCACAGTCTGTCGGAGTTTAGAGCCGTCTTGGCTCAGCTCATTGGAAAATCTAGCAGCTGCCCCATCCGCAATGCGTCGTCCGACGTTTTGATTTCAACGCTGGTACCAATATCTCAGTCGCCACAACGCTGCCCATCTCTTGACCAGCGTAAGCGAGAATTGCCGCCATTCGCATTTCATCCCATGAACCGAGCAGCCAAGGCGTAATCAACCGGGCTAATGTCTCCTTAGCGATCTCGTGCTGATCCAGAAGACTCCATATCAGAGACATGATATCCACCTGAGTGTTTTAAGAGTCCAATATGGAATAAGTCGCCCTCTACATCGTTGTCTTTCCGAAACATGTATAATCGGAGTTGGAAGTCGATATGAGAATGCCAACGATAAAACTCTTCCAGGTTTTGATAGTCGCCAGCCTTTTGATCCCCTTGCAACTGGCACTGCCTATGGAGTGGCAAGCCTCGCTGGTTTCTGCCGCCTGGGCTGATGATGACGACGATGGGGATGACGGAGACGATGGGGATGATGATGACGATGACGACCAAATGGGCCAGAGCACTGGTGGCTCGGGAAATGGCCGGGCCTCTTCGTGGAAAAATCCGCTCGGATCGCTGCTGCGGCGGCTTACCGACACACCGCAACCGGCAGAACCAGCACCACCTCCTGCGCGCGTTGTGCTTCCGTCACGCGCACCCGCAGAAGTCGTGGTATCAGATGCGTCCACCGAAGACATCGAACAGCTACTATCAGAAGGATTTGCGGTTTTAGCGACGGAAAACTTAGGGGCGTTCAATCAGGTTCTTACACGTTTGACGACGCCAACCGACCTGACATTGGAGGCCGCTCGGGACCGGGTCAGAGCCCTACCGTCGGTCAGCACCGCAGATTTCAATCACTATTATAGGTTTGAACAAGGCGAAACAAACGTGGCCGTTTCAGCGCCCTGTCTTCACGAAAACTGCGCCGCCTGGGACATTATCCAGTGGCCAGACATCACAAGGGCCAGCGATACGTGTTCCGTTCGCGTTCCCGTGGGCATGATTGATACCGGAATTAATTCGGATCATGAGATCATGACTGCTGCACAGCTGGATTTGATTAAGCTTTCCGACCAATCTCTTGAACCGTCTAAGGCGATCCATGGCACGGCGGTTGCATCCCTGATGATTGGCAATCCAAACAGCCGGGTTCCCGGTTTGATTCATGATGCCGAGATCATTGCGGTTGATGTCTTTTCCCGCAGGGGTTCGGATGAGCGGGCCGATCTGGTTTCGCTGTTGCGCGGCCTTGATGCGTTGAAAGCCCGTGGTGTACGCGTGATCAATCTTTCTCTGGCCGGTCCGGAGAACAGCTTGCTTGAAGAGGCTGTCAATCAGTTGGTACAGCAAGATGGAATTGTTCTGGTTGCAGCCGCGGGCAACGCTGGACCATCGGGCAAACCGGCCTTTCCCGCCGCTTATGAACCTGTGCTGGCCGTTACTGCCGTGGACGCCCGGGCACGCATTTACCGTCAGGCGCAGCGTGGGGCACATATCGATTTGACGGCACCCGGCGTGAATATGTTATCGGCCACGTCGATACGCGGTGCACGTCTCAAATCAGGCACGTCTTTCGCGGTCCCTTTTGTTACCGCAGCGGTGGCTCTTTTGCTGTCACAGGACGAAACCCTGTCCCCTGAACAGGTGCGCGAATTCTTGAGGCAATCGGCCCGAGACCTGGGTTCGCCCGGCGTGGATGAGGTTTTTGGGGCTGGCCTGCTGAACGCAGCATCACTGTGCTAAGGCCGCCAGCCCTGCGCAATCAAATCGGCTTCTTCCGAGGGAGCGAGCGCCTCGCCTGCCCCCAACCGGTCGAGAAATGGCATGAGCCCCTGCATCTCGGCCCCGCTTGCGGTCACAAAACCGTCTTCGGTTCCAGACGCCGCAAGTGGTTCTGACAGGGTGACTTCGACCACCCATGTGTCAGAGGCGATGCAGGCAATGCCAAGCTCAATACGTTGATCTGGGCGGTTGATGATCTCGAATTCGCGGCAAAAACCATCCGCCGTTGGAAGCGTGGCAAGGATCATGAACTCCTGATTCACACCAGTTTTTTCAGGAACCCCCGAGGGCAAACGGCGCAAAGCCGATGCCAGGCCTGAGCCACTTTCAACTGGACCAACTGCCAGGTTTGGCGCGGCACTCGGTACTAGCAGATGGGGCCCGGTCACCGCCACAAAGGCCAACGTGGCTGCAACAGCCGCCCCGATCCAGACGCGCGGACGCGCGCGAAACGGCAAGATTTGGGCCGGTTTTGTTTCGCCTAATAAAGTGTCTTTAACGGCCTGAGGGATAGGTTCATCCAACGGCTCAGCAAAGGCTTCGGACAGCGCTTCGTTAGCGGCCATAAGGTTGTCGACATAGGCCTGATCCTGCGGATGATCCGCCAGATGCAAGACGAGCGTAGCGGCCTCTTCCGGCGACAACTCTCCATCAGCAAACGCAGCGAGGCGGGACTTGTCTATCACGGTTTCAGCACTCATTGCATCGGTCCTTTCGACATCCCCAGTTGCGGCAGCAAAGCGTCCCTGGCCCGCGACAAACGGCTCATGACAGTGCCGACTGGCACCTCAAGCACATCGGCGGTTTCTTTGTAACTCAAACCTTCAATCGCCACGAGTGACAGAACGAGACGCTGCTTTTCGGGCAACGCCCCCATGGCAACCCGCGCCATGTCCAGCATCATCCTATCCTCAGGCAAACGCGCTGCCCGCCCCTCATCAGACAAACTGGCGGCCTCCGGATCCAACGCGGTCCCGCGGGTTTTGGCGCGCCTGCGATCATCAATCCAAAGTGTTTGGATAATTCGGTACATCCAACTGTCCATACGCGTCCCTTCACGGAACTGGTCGACGTTTTTCAACGCTTTCACACAAGCTGACTGCACCAGATCATCTGCGTCCGGTTTGTTGCCTGTCAGTGTCAGTGCAAACCGACGCAGTTTTGGCACCAGCGCGACCAGGTCTTTTCGAAACCGGTCTGTCATGCAGTCACTCCTGTCTCATGTCGTGTCCCCCGACAACGGATCAGGACAGAGTTTATTCCAAAAGATCGGAAACATAAAAATCTACCGCGGGATGGCCAACAGACGCTCGATACAGAGACTGGCTTATGTGCCGCCCTGTAACCACCCTCGCTCCGCGCCTTTAAGAATTTTGGAATAGACCGCCGCCTGAGCCGTTGTACCAGCAAGACAGCAATCAGGAGTTCAAGGATGCTCGATACCGCTATGGATGTCATGCCCGTTTCAAGACCGATGTCAGTGACCAGAGTCTCAGTTTGGTCAGGACGCCGCCAGCTACACGCCGAAATCCGCGTCCCTAAAACATGTTCCCCGGATATGCCACCTCTGGTGGCGCTGCACGGAATATCCCGCGACGCCGCAGGGGTTGCCGGGGCATTTTCAGAGCCATGTGCGAGTAAAGGCCAGGTTCTGATTACTCCATTGTTCACGAGAGAGAACTGGTCGCATTTTCAACGGATCGGCGGTTACCGCCCGGATCGTGCGCTTCTTGCCCTGCTCGCCCTGGTGCAGCAGATGGGATTGGCAAGAACAGACAAGGTTGAGATGTTCGGCTATTCCGGCGGCGCACAGCTCGCACACCGGTTTGCAATGCTGTACCCGCAACGGGTGGCGGCCCTGCACCTTGCTGCTGCTGGCTGGTATTGCCTGCCTGATTTGACGCAGCCATTTCCGATGGGGCTGGGCCCGTCAGAAACGAACCTTAAAACAAACATTCCGGCTTTGGCGCACAATCAACTGAGGCACTTTCTTGCCCTGAAACTGCGGGTCTACGTGGGCGCCGAAGATCATCACCGAGATGAAGCCTTACGCAAAGAGCCGTGCATCGATGATGTTCAGGGACGCCACCGGTTGGCGCGTGCGCGTTACTACTGCAAAGCAGTTCGCGCCGCGGCTGATGCGCGCGGTGTCACGGCCGACCTGTCGCTGTGTGAACTTCCGGGATGTGTCCACAGCTTTTCAGACTGCGCGGCAGCGGGGTTAACCGGACTGGTGTGCAGCGACTAAAACGTTTTACTTACAGGAGTTTAACTATGAAAAACTGCAATTTCAAAACCGCGAAATGGTGCTTTGCAACACGCCGCATCGATCAGAATCTTGCCGGCGGGTTGTGCCATGATTTCTCGCAGACAAAACCGGGTGATCTTATCCTCGGTCGTGTAAAGTCGATCGGCAACCACAGGCGCATCCAGCTGCCTGAGGGGCGCCCCTCGACCCTGTACCCAGGCGATCTCGTCGTGCTGCCGTGCGGAGCCCGGTATGCCCCCGATCAGTTTGAAGGCTTTGCCGAGATCGATGAACAATGTAGCGACATGCTTGCTGGTGGTGGGTGTATCGGGCGGATGGTGCAGCGCAATGAGCGCATCAAACCCCCTACGCGTATTCAACCTTTGGGGCGAATCACATCCAAGGACGGAACCGTTCTAAACACCCGTGATTTCGCTTTGGCCAAACCGACCACAACCAGCCAAATCCCGGTCATCTGTGTCGTGGGCACCTCGATGAACTCAGGCAAGACAACCGCCACGGCGGCTCTTGCCCATGGGCTGACAAAGGCGGGTTGGCAGGCCGCGGTACTCAAAGGGACAGGCACGGGCGCATTTGGCGACTACAATGCCTACACCGATACTGGCGCATCTTATGTCGCTGATTTTACCGATGCGGGCATGGTCACCACCTATAAGGAGCCCTTGCACAGAATCGTTGAAGGCATAGACACATTGCTAAGCGAGGCTGAGACCCGCGATTGCAACATCGCAGTGATGGAGCTGGCAGACGGCATTTTCCAACAGGAAACGGCCGCCATTCTGGCGACACCCTCAGCACGCAGCAGGTTCTCAAAATATCTATTCGCATGTTCAGATGCCGTTGCGGCTGCGGGCGGCGTCGCTGAACTGGAACGCAACGGGATCCGTCCAATTGCTTTGACTGGGATGCTGTCATGCTCGCCCATGGCCGTGAACGAGGCCCAAATCGCGACGGGTGTTCAAGTGCTGACAAAGGGTCAGCTGCTTGATCCGGCTTATGCCAACACACTGGCGGCACGTACCCTGATGGGTCGATCCGCCCTGGCGGCATGAACCCCCCCGCACTTTTTGTTGGTTTAAGACGCCGACTGCTAGGA
This sequence comes from uncultured Ruegeria sp., assembly GCF_947504215.1. GTDB lineage: Bacteria > Pseudomonadota > Alphaproteobacteria > Rhodobacterales > Rhodobacteraceae > Ruegeria. Next base: position 34,094 of record NZ_CANNGO010000011.1, read on the forward strand.
TGGGTCCTGATTTCGACCCTTCTGCAGGCGGTGGCTTTCGTGACGGTCGCCGTGGCAACGCGCAGGGTTTTTGTGGCGCTGCATGCCGGGTCTGGACTACCCGTAGCAGAGATAGCATTGGTTGGCGCCGCGGGAGCTTGCGCGGCTGTGATGCAGCTGACCATTCGGGTACTCGCCGAACACTTGGGGCAGGATTTTGCCAAAGACGTTCGCCTGACCTTGTTCGATCACGCCAGTCGGAGCGACCAGAACGAACTGAACCAAAGGCGCTTAGGCTATCATGTTCTGCGGTTCACAGGCGATCTGACTGCACTGAAAGGCTGGCCCAGCCTTGGATTGCCCCGATTGGTGCAGGCCTCGGTTCTGTTGCCCGTATCCACCGCCGTTCTGATCTACCTGGACAAGCAATTTGCTTGGGCGGCGGTCTGTGCCCTTCTGCCCACAGCGATTTGGGTACCTCTGTCACAACGCAGGTTGGTGCGTGCACATCGGACGTTGCGCCAGCGCCGCGCGCGGCTTGCCGCCGATGTCACCGAACGCCTGCCGATCGCACCCCGACTAGCAGCATTGGGGCGCCGGAGGACTGAGTCAAATTTGCTGTCTCGCCGCGCAACCCAGGTCGTCGAGACTGCCCGAGGCTTGTATGGCCTCATTGAGGTCCGAAAAGCTGTCCCAGAGGTGTCGGCAGCCGTCGCGGCCAGCCTGATCATGTGGATTGGCGCGCTTGAAGGCATGCCAGCCGGGACAATTGCGGCCGCTCTGGCAACGCTAGGGCTGATGATCAGACCATTGCGCAATGCGATGGCGTCCGGCGATCAGGCCGCAAGGTTTCACATTGCTCACAACAAACTGATCCGCGCCCTACAGCGTCCTTTGTCTACACCAACGAACTCCAAAAGCCGCCTGCGTCGGAAACCAGTTTCAGTAGAAGTCACGTCTCATCACGGACTTGCTCTGAAGTTGGCTCCGGGGCAGACCGAGGCTGTGTCCAAGACACTGATGGATCAAATCGAAACCGCTTTTACAGGCAATTCCAAACTCGTGGATGTTAAGCTCAAACTAGACGGAAAGGACATTTCCAACTTATCGCCGGGCAGCCTGCGCCGCTGTGTGGGGATTGTCACCGAACGGCCATTGATCCTGAAGGGAAGTATGCGCCGTGCAGTGACCTTGGGCTTGCGGACAAGACCATCAGATGATCAGATCCTACAAGCCGCCCGCGATACAGGATTGATGAACGTTATCAATGATATGGGGGGGCTAAGTTCCAAGCTGTCAGAGCGCGGCGCCAACCTTTTAGCAGATCAGAGGCTGGCCATCTCATGCCTGCACCTTATGCTGCAAAAGCCGGGCGTCATCCTTGTACGCAGTGCGCCCCCTGTCCGTGTGCGTGCATCCACTATATGGAAAACAGCGACCAAACTCGTAACACTCTCCTATCCGTCAGGGAAATCATGAACTGGCTTTCGACTTGATATACCCAACAGTCATTCACTCACTGACCTTAACAACGTCAATGGTCACAAGTCTGCGTCAAAACCACGTTGTTGCGTAGATCGCGGATGGTCTGAGCGATCCCTCGATGCGGTTATCGACACCTAATGGGCTCGATGATCGACGCCCGGATCGTCTCACAACTCACCATGATCCCTTGCTCGGCAAGCAGATCCTCGTCGTTGCGCAGACAGAGTACAAGGCCATGGTAAGGCCAGACCGCATAGGAAATGATGGATCGTGGAAAACGGTAGCCCGTCAGACGAGGCTGGCAAATCTGGCTGATCATCGTTCGGAGCTAGGGCATTTGGGATTGTGGCCAACACCTTGACGATCCCCGCGATCAGCTTGGCAATGCCTATCTGACTCTAAGCCGGAATGGTGAAAACTCGATTGCGCCTCAACGCGCTCACGCCCTGGAACCTGATCGGTATCGGCTCACCACTCAGGGGGTTACCAGATCCGTCAGGCCGATGCGCATGAATATGCAGATGCGGATCCGAGGAGTTTCCCGAATTGCCAATTTCACCCACTAGCTGGCCGATCTTGACCACATCCCCCTTCGCAACCGAAACGCTGCCTTTGCGAAGATGTGCCAAACAAACCTCGACCTTGCCAATTTCGAGATCCTCATACTGAATGCAGACATGGTTTCCCAACGGGGCGGTTCGATCCGAAGCTCCCAGCGGTTGGTCGTCGGCGCCGTCGCTTGCGGCACTGACTTGCCCTGTGACCGGTGATAACAGTGGATGCCCATATATCCAGAAATCATCCACACCTCGCGGCCAGACCCTGCGCGTCTGCAGACCGAGCAGCCCCGCAGCCACAATGTCGACCCCGTATGACTGGCCACGAAGATCTGGAACATTCAAGCATTTCAGGTGATGGTTCAAAAATCGGCTGGCTCCACCTTGTATGACCAGAAATCGGCCATCTGATACCGGGCTGTGCAAATGCAATTCGGCCACCTCGGCAAGTCGCTGGCGTTTCACAAGAAAGCAAAACACACCAATTGGCAGGCCGATCAACAGCCCTACAAAAGCGTCAGACCACGTGCCAACCGGCAAGTCGGGTTGTGCAAAAATGGCCATTGCCATGGCGACCCCGCTGACCAGCATGATCCACCTGTCCCATGGCGGCGTGCGCGGCAGCATGATCTGGAAGAACAGGCAAAACACGGCAAAGATCAAAACACCGGACATCTGCTCGGCCAAGCTTGACGCAAGGGTGACTTGAACCGCCATCAGCGGAGGCAGAGCAGCGTTCGACAGTGCCGCCAGAAGTGGGCGCGGGATATACATCGCCGCGCAAACCCTCTAATTGCTGACTTGGCCCACACCGTCTTCGAGGCTGTCGGCAATCGACAGAATGCGATCAAACCCGCTCATTTTGAAGACGTTGCGAATATTTTCATTCATCGCACAGAGGATCATCTCCGCGGCAGTTCCCTTGACTTTTTTTGCGCCCATCAGGAATACCCTCAGCCCCGCACTGCTTACGAAATCAACGGCTGTCATATCCACGAGCGTCGACGTCGCCGCCCCGTCGAGCTGGGCGATAAGTGCGCCTTCGAACTGAGGGGCGGTTGAACTGTCGATACGGCCAGTAACAACCAGCTGCGCGTAGCCGTCATGCTGGATGACATTAATCTCCATCGGTCGCTCCCATGTAGCCTAATGGCTTTAACTGCTCTTGTTGGTTCGCGCTAAACTGGCAGGCTAACCAGCCAAAAGTCAATTGACGCCACCACGCGACGCCGCAAAAAATCTCCGTAAGCTTCGGTCGCCCGTCAGGAAACGCACCCCCAGTCGAGGCTCTGGATGAAACGGTGTTCTATGTCGTCTGCTGCGAAGTCTTCGAAGCACAATGCTGAAAGAGCAAGCAAAACCTGCCCGAAATCTGGCGAAGCGCCCAGTCGCGGTACGACATGATCCTGATGCAACCTTTCCATCACTGAAGCCGCATGGGCAAGCAGTCTCAGCATGCCGCGTTCGGCAGCGGGCGTGAGATTCTGGTCAAGATATATTCGGGCGCGGGCCTTAGGCTGAAGCACGCGGGCTGGTGTCAGACCGATCATAGTCAGAAATAACTCTGCATCGAACTGACCGGTCGCGGCGACAAGACCAGCATAGTCAGCCAGCAACTCGTCATACAGGTCGTTGCGCATTTGCCCGCAAACACGCCGAGTGAAGTAATGAGCGCATTCATGTTCCAGCCGGATCACCCGTGATAACTCCAGGACCTTTTCCTGACCACCGGGCAAATCATCGGCGGTCACGTTGCTGTAGGTCCCGCGCGACAGGATTATGAACCGATCCTGATAGAGAGGTTTGTTGGGCACAATCTCTGCCCGGAAATACGCTGTCCAATCAAACTCGGAGTTGCCGTCGGCAAGCCAATCTGCCTTGAGCCGCGCTATTCGGCCCCAGTTGTTGAACCCTGACACCATAGCCGCCCCCATACTGCTGGGCACAGCAACGGGTTCGCTGCGATACAAGAATGCGCGCAGGAGAGCTTCAAAATCTGATCGCGTAGCAGGCTCGAGAACGGGTATTCGCCCGGCCGCTGTCTGATGTAGCGTCACCTTCAAAGCCTGTGGCGCTTCCAATTGCAAACCCTCGCCGGGGTCTGGTGCCAAAGACAGGTCCCCCCGTTTGGTCGCGGCCAGATAGGCGGGGTTCTGACCTTGCATATCTGAAATCTCGAAGCGCAGCTGTGGGAGCGACGTCGACAATTTCAACCAGATGTCTGGGCTGCTCGCATAACTATCCCATGTTTCCACAAAGGGTTCGTCCGGCAATGGGAAATCCGGAGCCTTTTTCGGGCCTTCAAACGGCGGCGAAAGCGTCGCCAGAAGGCACTCCGCATCTGCGCCTGTTACACCTGCGACGCGCAACGCATTGGGTGCTTGCTCAAGCATCGTAAATCACCTTTACTTCCCAGTACATTGAGGGTGCGGTTACGTTGAAGACACGGCGCCACCTGGTATTCTTAGCAAGCTCAGAAGGTCCCATGTCAAGACTCTTACTGCACATAGGCCACTCCAAGACGGGCACCAGTTTTCTACAGGCACTTCTGAGGGAAAATCGATCTGTGTTGGCACGGCACGGCTATGATTACCCGCCGCCTTCTTGGCAGGAGAACGAAGAAGACAACGCGGAAATCGGTCAGGGCAATGGCCTCGTGGCGGCGCAAACCCCGAAGGCGATGCAGGCATTACTGCTAGACCGCCCCCGCCCCGACCGAGGGCTGATCCTGTCGAGCGAAGAGTTCTTTCCACAACTCGCAACAGCCTCGGATCCGGAGCGTCTGGGGCGGCTGGCCATCGAAGCTGGTTATGACAAAGTTTCCATTTTGCTTGCGATCCGAGACCCTGTTTCGCACGCGGCGTCGCTTTGGATGCAATATGTGAAACGCGCAGGCGGGACGGCCCCGTTAGAGCGTTTCTTTGAACTTTACACCGTACCCGATCTCGTACTGCGATTTCTGGACGCTTATGACGGTCAACTGAATGTATCGATCAAATTGTTCAACTACAGCCGCCACAAGGCGCATCTTACAGACCGCCTGGCAGATTGGCTTGGCCTAGAGGCACAAGACCTCAATGCTCCAAGGGCCCCAAGAATCAATCGGGGCCTGACCCGCGCGGAAACGGAGTTACAACTGGCACTGAATACAGAAATCGGCCGGCGCGGCCGCATCCTCTCAGACGCGCTCTGCAGTGCGTTGCCAGAAGTCACTGCACACGCGGCCTACCCCGCAAAATGCGTCCAGGCCGCGATGCTGGACAGGCTGTCTCCAACTCTGGGACGACTAAATTCGCGCCTTGAACCGGACGAGCGCTATCAAGATACCTTGCACGAGCCGATGACGCTGCTCCCCCAAAATGAGACAAATTTCCTTTCACAACATCAACTTAGAGTTGTGGTCTCGGTATTAGGCCATGAGATCAGGAACCTCTTGAAGTCAAAAGTCGATAGCGCCCGCGAAACGCTTTATGAATCTCTTGACGGAACGGTTTTCACCGCAGAGAATTCAATCAAAGGGTCAACCGAACCGGAGCGTGGCGGACAACCGTAGGAAATCCGGAAAAGGGCCCGCAAAAACACCGGGACGTGAGCGATGAGCAAGAATATCTTCCGCAAAAGTGCGATGGACCGGCTTGCCTCTCCAGAGCAGCTCGACAGGTTGGTTCCGGTAACGGACAGCAAAGCGTGGCTCGCCATGTTGATGCTAATGTCCATGCTCGCCGCGGCCGTCGTCTGGAGTTTTCTAGGCTCACTGCCCTCCCGCGTAAAAGGTGATGGCATACTGATCATCGAAGGCGGACGCGTCTTTGATGCTGTGGCGCAGGCCGACGGTATCGTTGAAAGGTTGGAGGTCTCTATCGACGATCTCGTCGAAAAGGATCAGATCGTTGCGCGCCTTTCCCAGCGGGATCTGCAGATCGAGTTGGACAACACGATTGCGACCGTCGATGAGGCAAAGAGTGAGTTGGATCGAGTTCAGTCAGATGTGGAACGGCAGTCAGAGTTGCAGAACGATGCACTACAAGAGCAGATCGACGCCACCAATGAGCGGGTGACAGTTGCCGAGGTGCGATTGAAAAATGCGCGCGAACGTCTGGAAGAATTCGAAGACCTTTTAGAACGCGGTCGTGCCACAAATGACGCCGTTCTTGAACGCCAGCTGGCCGTTGACTCCATCCTCAAGGAACTGGGCGAGCTGCGGCAGGTATTGTCCGACATAGAAGTGCGCCGTTTCGACGCCTTGGCAAGCAATAATGATCGGATTGAGCAGGCGCAGCAGCGTGTCGCCGAAGCCCAACGCCGGCAAACGGCGATCGAAAGCCAGTTACAGCGCGGTTCAGTCATCATTGCCCCTGCTGCCGGTCGCGTAACTGAATTGCAGGCCACGGCCGGTCAGCTTCTAGGCCGCGGCGAGGCCGCGCTGTCATTTGAAACCCTGGGCGACAGCCTTGAGCTGGTTTTGTATGTCGGTCCATCCGACGGCAAATCGGTGGAACCGGGTATGCAGGTTCAGATTTCGCCGCTGACAGCAGCCCGTGAGGAATATGGCACCATTCGTGGACAAGTCACAGAAGTGTCCGGCTTCCCCTCGACCGTCGATGGCATGATGGCGGTGCTGCGCAACAGCGAGCTTGTGCGGCAGTTTTCCGCCTCGGGCCCGCCTTACAGGGCGATCGTGCGACTCGACCGGGATCCGAATTCAGTTTCTGGCTATGCCTGGACATCTGACAGAGGTGCCGGGCTTGAACTGCGCTCTGGCACACTGACCGAAGGGGAAGTGACGGTACGCACCCAACGCCCCATTGAGATGGTAATCCCATTGCTGCGTGAATGGACAGGCCTCTGATGTACCCCGCCAAACCTCCTCGCGCTGCACTCTGTCTTCTGCAAAAGGCTTGATCTGACGTGTTTTCCGGTTCCCAATCCAACGCCTCAGACGATCAGAGCGCTGACAAGGAATTGCTCGCCTTCAAGGAAGCAGCTCGCAAAAAGGGACGCAGAAAGTCTGTCCCGACCGTGCTTCAGATGGAAGCCGTAGAATGTGGCGCCGCCGCTCTGGCAATGACCCTGCGCTACTATGGACGCTATGTCCCGCTTGAACGTTTGCGGACCGAATGCGGCGTGAGCCGTGATGGCTCGAAAGCGTCGAACGTTCTGAAGGCCGCGCGTGGGCATGGTTTGACAGCAAAGGGCTACAAATACAGTCTTCCCAAGCTACTCGACGTCAAGATGCCATGCATCGTGTTCTGGAACTTCAATCACTTTGTGGTCCTGGAAGGCATCCGGGGAAAGAAAGTTCACATCAACGACCCGGCGATGGGTCCACGTACGCTGAGCTTTGAAGAGTTCGACGAAGGATACACGGGCGTTGTACTCGAATTCGAACCCGGGCCGGAGTTCAAAAAGGGCGGTGAGCGTCCCAAGGACCTGGCCGGTCTTTTCCGCCGTCTGAGCAGTTCGAAAACCGCCGTGACCTTCGTGCTGCTGGCCACTTTGTCGTTGGTCATCCCGGGGCTGGTCATCCCGGTCTTCTCAAAGATCTTCGTCGACGAAATTTTGATCCAGAACTTAGATAACTGGGTCATGCCTCTGCTTATCGGAATGGCACTCACCGGGCTGATGCGCGGCGCGCTGACGTGGTTGCAGCAGATTGCACTGGTGCGACTGGACACCAAGATTGCCTTGACGCAGGCATCGGCCTTTCTGTGGCACGTGTTCCGACTGCCCCAGGGTTTCTTCGACCAGCGTTTTGCCGGAGACATCCTGTCACGCGTAACGGCAAATGACCGCGTGGCCACACTGTTGTCCGGCCCGTTGGCAACCAATCTCGCCTCACTTCCGACTGTAATCTTTTATCTGGCGGTGATGTACGCCTTTGATCCGATCATGGCGATGGTTGGTGCAGGGCTTGCTCTGCTGAACGTGCTGGTCCTCAGATTGCTCAATCGGGTGCGCGAAGATGGCAGTCGTCGGCTGATGCAAGATCAGGGCAAGCTTGCGGGCACGTCCGTTGCCGGCATACAGCTTATGGAAACTCTGAAGTCATCGGGTCAAGAGGATGATTTCTTTTCCAGATGGTCTGGGTACCAGGCCAAGTATCTGGCATCCCGGCAAGAGTTTTCTTTCTTTTCGACGATCCTCGGATCGGTGCCTGTATTGGTGTCAGCCCTGATCACCGTGGCGATACTGTTTCTCGGCGGGCTTCGGGTGATGGACGGGGCGATGACCATCGGCATGCTTGTCGCGTTCCAGAGCCTGATGCGAAGCTTCACCGGCCCGATCGAGAAAATGGTCAACCTCGCAGGCAGCTTGCAGGAAATCAAAGGCGATCTTGCGCGCCTCGATGACGTTCTCAACCACGAGCTCGATCCACGGTCCGGCGTGCAGGACGAGAAAACGCCAGCCGAAGCGGCCCTCATGAAATTGAACGGACGGATCGAATTGCGCGACGTCGTCTTTGGCTACTCAAAAGCCGGCCCCCCTCTGATCAACGGGCTGTCGTTGGTGATTGAACCGGGTCAGCGCGTGGCCTTGATCGGTGGATCTGGCAGCGGAAAATCGACGGTGGCCAAGTTGATTACAGGGCTCTATGCGCCATGGAGCGGAGATATCCTGTTTGACGGCAAACCCCTTAACGAGATCCCGCAGCGAGTGTTTTCACAATCGCTTTCGACCGTGGATCAAGAGATTTTCCTGTTCGAAGGATCGTTACGCGACAACCTGTCGATGTGGGACACAATGGTGCAGGAGCGTGACATTGTGAACGCACTACGCGATGCCGCCATTCTGGACGTCATCGAAGCACGCGCCGGACGGTATGACACACAAGTGTCAGAGATGGGTTCGAACTTTTCTGGCGGGCAACGCCAGCGCGTCGAAATCGCCCGCGCTCTGACGGTTAATCCTTCGATCCTCGTGTTGGATGAGGCGACCGCGGCGCTCGATCCGATTGTTGAAAAACAGATCGACGACAATGTCCGAAGGCGCGGATGCACCAGCGTGGTTGTGGCGCATCGGCTTTCGACTGTCCGCGACAGCGACGAAATCATCGTGCTGAGCCAGGGAGCGGCGGTGCAGCGCGGCATTCATGAAGAAATGATCGAACAGGACGGGCCCTATCGCAGCCTGATGCAGGCGGAATAGGAGGTTTGAGAGCATGACACAAACGGACATGGCCCAGACCGAAACTCATGACGCCTTTGACGCCGAGCTGCTGGGAAAGATCACCGGCACGCGTATGGCGGTGGGCGGGCACCGCCCCTTCCTGATCGAAGACACGTCCAAAATTTGGCTCGTCCTGGTGGGATATATCGACGTCTACGCCATCGAGATGTCGGGAGATCAGGTGGTTTCGACCGGGCGGCACGTCATGCATGTCGGCCCCGGTGCAGTACTGTTTGGTGTGCCCAGCCTTGATCTGCCCAATGGCAATCGGCTGGCGCTGCGGGCCGTGGCAGCCATGGGTACGCAGCTTTACGAAGGCGACGCCGCAGATGTTCAGGGCGACGATTTCGACATTATCGTTGTGGACTGGATCGACACTTGGGTCGGGCTGTTGTCGCGCTCGATAGTCCAGAACCGAATTCCGCGCAACGCGCTCGTGCTTGAAGCGGAACCCGCTCAGGCGTTCTCAGCAGGCACGGATGCCTGCGCGCAGTTTCAAGATGTGGTCTGGGGCACGCTGGATGACGGCGAAGCCAAGTTTCTGGATCGCGGCGAGTGCCAATTGCAGCAAGGCGGTGTAGCGGTTCCGATAACGGATCAGAGCTGGATCAGTTTTGGAACCGACTGCACGATCAGTTGCGCCTACACGCCAACGCTTCTGTTCTTGGGCGGTCTCTGGGAAGCTATGGACAATTTCCATCGCTACTTCCTTCCGATCATCCAGGAAGAGATCGATCTGACGCGCGCAGAGGCGACCGAAATACGCGCGGCACGGTTCGGACAGCGACAAGTTCGTTTTACAGGAGCCTTGGCCACGCTGGGCAGCGTATTGCGCCCAGACTTGGAGAACTTGGCCGAGGCCGGCGGAGACACCGACACGGGCGAAGACCTGCTTTTCACCGCATTTTCACATGTTGTGCGCAGCCAGGGCTCTGCGGCGAAGAAATCAAAGCACGGCACACACCGAAAATGGGTTGACCAACTCAAGGAGTATGCGCGCGCGTCGGGGCTGCGCATGCGGCGCGTCGCACTGCGTGATAATTGGTATCGTTCGGATGTCGGTGCGCTTGTCGGGTATTTGGACGAGGATGAAACACAGCCCGTCGCTCTAATGCCAAGCTCTGCCTCTGGCGACTATGTCATGATAGATCCGGCGTCGGGGACACGCACCAAACTGACCCGGCGAAATGCAAGCGAACTAAATGCTTTTGCCTACATGTTCTATGTGCCCTTCCCATTGAAGGGGTTGGACGTAAAAGAAGTTCTCTCTTTTGGTTTGCGCGGCATGCAGCGTGAATTGTGGTTGGTGTTGTGCTTGGGATTGCTGTCCGGCTTGCTTGGCCTCGCCGTACCGGTTTCAATTGGCTATCTGTTCTCCGACGTGGTGCCGCGCGCCGACCTGAACACGTTCACAGCGGTCATCGGGGCTTTGATCCTGACTGCTCTGGGCGTCTTCATCTTTGACATAACCCGCGGCTTCACCGTTTTGCGCGTGACCGGAAAAATGGACGGGCGCATTCAATCCGCTGTCTGGGACAGGCTGCTTGCGCTGCCTTTAGGATTTTTCAGAGATTACACTTCGGGTGATCTGGCTGACCGGGCCAACAGCATCAACTCAATCCGCGAAGTCCTGACGGGCGCCACGTTGCAGTCCGTATTTTCGCTTATTTTCTCACTCTTTTCCTTCGCGCTGCTGTTCTACTACTCGTGGGAACTTGCATTGGTCGCTACCGGGCTGATCCTGATCGTCATTCTCGTGACCACATTTTTCACCTGGGCGATGATTCCGCACAAACAGGCTGCGTTGGAAACGATGGGCAAGATCGAAGGCCAGGTGTTCCAGTTTCTTGCAGGAATCGCCAAGCTCAGAAGTTCAAATAGTGAAAGCCGCGCCTTTGCGCGTTGGGCAAAGCTCTATCAGAAAACCAAAAGCCACACCTATGCCGCGTCCCGTTTGAATGCCGGTCAAGAGGTGTTCAACGCGATGTTTCCAGTGGCTGCCTCAATCACCGTGTTTGCTTATGTCTACTACCAACTGAACGATTCCAGCATTGACGGTCCTGGCTTCACCATTGGTGATTTTCTCTCCTTCAACGCAGCACTGGGTCAGTTCAACGCTTCAGTTATGGCTTTCGCCGCCGCTGCTTCGCAGATCATCGAAATTGTTCCGCTCTATCGTCGCGCAGACCCGATACTCAAGGCGGTGCCCGAGATACGCAGCGATGCCCTCGACCCGGGAGAACTGACAGGTCAGATCGAATTGTCCAACGTAACCTTCCGCTATGACCCGGAAGGTCCTCCAGTCCTTGACAACGTCTCAATCAAAATCCGCCCCGGGGAATTTGTGGCATTTGTCGGCGCATCCGGGTCCGGAAAATCCACGATCCTGCGCTTGATCCTTGGCTTCGAACAAGCCGAAGCGGGCGGCGTCTATTTTGACGGGCAGGATTTGCATGGGCTGAATCTTGGTGCCGTGCGCCGCCAGATTGGGGTCGTTCTGCAGGGCAGCCGTCTCACGTCAGGCACGATTTTCGAGAATATTGTAGGCTCTACGCGGCTGACACAGGACGATGCGATGGAAGCGGCAATTGCCGCCGGGCTCGAAGATGATATCGAAGCCATGCCAATGAAACTTCATACCGTGGTTTCTGAAGGCGCAGGCACTTTTTCGGGCGGACAGAAACAGCGGTTGATGATCGCACGCGCGATGGCGCAAAAACCACGCATCTTGATTCTGGATGAAGCCACAAGCGCGCTGGACAACAAGACCCAGTCAATCGTGAACGCGAGCCTCGACAAACAGAACCTGACCCGGATCGTCGTGGCACATCGCTTGACGACCATTGTAAATGCCGACCGGATCATCATGCTGGAGGGCGGCAAGATTATCGAAGAAGGGCGCTACAGCGAATTGATGTCCCGCGATGGATCGTTTGCAGCGCTGGCGCGGAGGCAGCTTCTATGATCGACAGCCAATGGCTGGCCGTGATCCTGACCTTCGGCCTTCCGCTTCTGTTTGCAATCGATCTTACCCTGAGGCGACCGCGAAACTGGGCGGATTGGCTTTTTCGCTCGGCACTGTTGTTGAGCTTTTCGACCTTTTTGTTTCTCGGTGGCGTCGTTTGGTTGGCCATCGGATCGCAATGGCGATGGGTCCTGATTGTTCTGGCGATTGCCTCAACGATTTGGTCATGTCCGGTCCGTCAATCCGCTGAAACACAGTATGTCCCGAACAGATGGGGCGGATGGGTTTCACTGATCGCATTTGCTTTGCCAACAGCCCTGTTCCTGTCCAATCTTCTACAAATCCTGACAGCAGGAAATGTGCCCAACGATGCCGTCGATCTGGCCCTGCCGCTAAGTGGTGACCGCGTTGCTGTTATGCAGGGCGGTCAATCGATCATCGTGAACCACCATTTCACCACGCCGAGCCAGAAATATGCCGTGGATTTGATAGCACTCTGGCCCGATGGGCGGCGTGCCAAGTCCCTTTCCTCTTCAGATCCAGAGGATTACGCGATCTTTGGCATGCCGGTGATTGCGCCTTGTGAGGGAGATGTTCTTGCAACGCGCGACGACCAGCCCGAAACACCTATCGGAGGCGCGAATCTGCAGGCACCGGCCGGAAACTTTGCTCTACTCACCTGTGACGGCATCACCGTCCTACTGGCCCATCTCCAGCCAGGCAGCCTGACTGTCGACGCGGGCACCCGTGTCGGTACGGGACAGGAATTGGGACGCGTCGGGAATTCGGGAAATTCGACGGAACCGCATTTGCATATCCATGCTGTGGAAGGCCAGGTGGACGATATCACTGCGGCGATCTCGACCGCGACCGCAGTCCCGATTACATTCGACGGGCTTTTCCTGACCCGAAACATGGTTTTGAGGTAGCAGGGACATGACCACCCCTTCCAACTCTGCCGCGTCATCCAAGATAGAGGACGATGTTCTAGCCACGCCCGCCGCCAAAAGGTCTCTGGCTCCACACTGCCAGAGTATCGGTGATGTACTGCGATTGGTCGAACCGCGTATTCGTCCCGAGCTCGTCGATACAACCGGCATGACGCGGCTTTATCACGTGGCTGATCAACTGCCAGCAGAGATGGCGCCGTTTTGGGGTCTTGAACTCCGATTGGGCGATCCTGCTGCACGCGCAGACATTCTTTGGGAAGTCGCTCAGGGCAACGGATCGATCAGCGCGCTTGCCGGAGACCATGTGTCGGGGCGTCCATCCTCGTCGTCCGCTCCTGTTTTGAAGCGGTCTGCATTCTGGGATGATCTATCAGCCTTTGCGCTGGACTGGCGCGACGGGACGCAGTGGAAACCAATGCTTGGCAATGTCTGGCTTGAAGTCGACAGCGCAAGCGCCGAAGGACACCAGTTGGAAAGCTGCCTTGACCAACCCTGTATGTTTTGGGGCCCAAACAGACAATCCAACGGTACCGACCGCGCCCTTCTCACCGCGCTGCCTGAGCTTGGGCGCCGCTTCTTCCAACTGGACATCGACAGCGGCCAATTGGCGAAATTTGCCGATGCGCTTCCTGAAGGCGCCACTGTCTTTCAGATGGGTGTGATGGGGGCCCGAGACGTCGTTGTCACCCGTCTATGCTTGACCAACCTGGATTGCGACGCTGCGATCGCTTGGCTTGACCAGATCGGCTGGCCCGGAGACTTAGGAACAGTTGAGACCGTATGGCGAAAGTACGTTGACCGATTGGGCGAGCCTGCTCTCAATATCGACCTGATGCCGGATGGTGTCGGACCCAAGCTGGGCATCGAACTATATGCGAAGGAAAACACCTTCTCAACGCGACCATGGGAATCCGCGTTAAACCAGATTCTATCAGCGGGTCTGGCGCGCCCCGAGAAGATCAGCGCGCTGCGGGATTTGCCGTTTATGGAACACTATGCTTTGCCGACATGGTCCCCTGACGGCCCGCAAGTGATTTATCCCGCGCTCTCGTGCAACCTGCACCACCTCAAACTGGTTATCGTCGGAGCCGAAGTCACCGAGGCCAAAGCATATATCGGTGTGTTGCGTCCGCCCTTCAATCAATCGCCGACCAAAGGCGGCGAGGCCGAAGGTGGCGGTGGTTGGCGTTAGTCGACTTGCAAAGAACCAGCGGCCGAAAGGGCCGCCGGATCAACCTTTGACTTAATCACCAAACTACGCGATCTCGACGTCCCGCAGCGCTGGATTTTCCGCTTCCTTCCTGGCGCGGTAGTCCTGCGTGATCGCCATCTCGCAGAGATACCCATTGGAAAACAGATTATCGAGCATCGCTATGGCTGCCATCGGACCGATTTCCGGATGGTCGGACAGATGATCAAATACTTCGCCATAGGTCAGCGTGCCCTCGGAAATCAGCGCGCCAGTGACCAGATGCAATGTTCCACGCCGGAAATCGCGCCGCGTGGTCGGGGATATCAGGGTGAAGCCATCCTCCTGCTCGACAAACTTCAGATCGTCGCGCCACTTCATGGGCATCTGCTGATAGGGCTCGGTTACCATTGATCTGGCCACAATTTTCTCAAGCACCCGCTTGAAGTCCTCACCGTCCTCAAATGTCGCCCTGTCGAACACGCGATAGCCATAGCGGTTTTCCAGCGTCGTGTAGCAGGGGCTGATCAATTGAACGGACCGGTTGACCATGTTGACCAGCAAACCAGAGACGCACGCGATCGATCCTTGGGGCACGTCGAATCCGTCGGGCGGATTGTCCGTGTCGATATTGCGCAAATCATCCGACTCAACCAGCTGCTTCAGCATGCGCTCGCGACCGCCGGGCACCTTCGCCCGGAATACTTCGGCATCCGCCTGTTGCATCAGAAGGATCGTGTCGCGCATTTCCGAAGGCGTAAACGTTTTGTGCAACCGCCGCATGATGTTGCGTGACAGAACGCTGATACGGGGCCACGGCGCTGGAACTTTGCTATAAAATCCAATCAACTCGCCGACCCAGTCCTCCTTGGCACGCGCTGTCGCGGTGCACAAAGACGCACCTGTAATCGATTGCCAGATCTCCAACAGTTTCACGTAATGCGGATTGTCATGAGGTTCCGTGCTCCAGTAGAGCATGCCATGTGCGGCTGGCCACCCAAGCACATCAGCCATACCTTGCGCGACCCCTGCTACCATCGCTTGGTTTTCCGGTACGGAAACGTCATAGACCGTTTGCAGCTTCGGCGCATCGAAAGCACAGAAATGGCAGCCGACAGAACAACCAACGGCCATCTCGACGGCATGACAGGGGTGATCGATATCCCAGCCATAGCTTCCAAGCTCATTTCGTGTGGTTGCGATGCGTCGTGCGCGCCAGACCGTGTATTCATCGCTCACTGACCGGGTGGACAGCACCATTTTCTTCTGAACAAAGCCGGTCTTTTCGCGCCGAAACCGCCACAGAAACCATGTGCGCAAACGCGGATAACGTGCCAAAGTCTCGTGAATTTCGCTCGGCAGTTCTTCGAAACTGTCCGCCGAAAACCCGTGGTGGCTAAACTCGGCGTTGAAGCTCGGCTGCTCCCAAAGCAAGGCAAGCTCTTCGGGTTCGAACGTCACCCCGATGTCTTTCAGCATCTTACGCTGGTCGTCAGAAAAATTACCGCTGTCATCCAGTGCTTTGCGGAAGTCACGATCGCCTTCATAACACTCGATGAAGCGCTTCACCTGGCAGAGACTTTCCATCTCTTCAGGTGAAAAATCGCTAAGCGTGTCGACATAACGGTTACGGTCGCGCATTTCTACGTTGGATTCTCCCCGTCCGGTCTCGATCATACTGGTCACGATATCGCTCCTCCAAAAACCGCGTTTCAGTCATAGTTTCGCACTATTCCACGCGACACAACCTAAAATAGTGCTTTGTCGAACTTGAGCTTGGGGGCCAAGATCCGAGCAGCAAAGAAACTATGCATCGGATCGCTGAGATCGAACCCGAATACCGGGCCACGGTCATTCTTCTCAAGCGCATCTACAATCCTTCTGATCGCGATGTCAGGCCCCTGCCCCGGATCCAGGTATGGGGCATTGGAAATGGTGGACCAGGAGGTATCGGATTTCAGGTTCCGAAAAAACGCGAAGACCGGGCTCGCTGCAGGACCTTCGACCGCGTGGACGGGTTTGCGCAAAATGTCATCTCGGGCGCCGTGGATCATACCAAGTCTGGACTGGGTGGCTTCGGTGATGGCACGGTGAAGCGCAATCTGCGGCTGTGCATGGCATCCCCACCCGACATTACAACTCGACCGAGCAGAACCAGAGCCTTGATCCAACAAGACAGCCCAAATGACCGGCAGATTAACTGCGCCTGGAAGCGCGAACAATCGCATCTCGGAACCCGTGTCGTGACAGCGATCAAGGATCAATCGCGCAACCGGGTCATCGACGCTATCAGGGTCGATGATCTGTGCTCTCTGCCGTAGCAACAGCTTTCCATTCTGTCGAACGGCACACATCGCGTCGCGCTCGATTACTTCGTAAAGCCCGTGTAGATAGGCCTCCGCCAACGAATTCCCAGAGGCGAGGCCGTTCGAACTGGTTTCGTAGTAACCGGGCCTGCGTAGAAAATAGACGGCGCTGGAGGGTGCAAAACACGGGTCGCTATTGCTCAGGTTTACACCCAAGGTCCATTCGCCCGTGAACTCATCATGATAGTATCTCTGCAACATGCCCGGCAACTCATGCGGGCGCAGGATGCGGTTGGCACCCCCACCCCGCTCGTTCGGAAGAGATTGGCTCGAGGCTCGCCAAATCTGGCTGGGCAAAGGGTGTTCGGCCCGGTGCAACTCGCAGGCCTCCATTGCGGCGGACACGCGCGCGGTGGCGTCGGACAGTCCCTTGCCATTGGATACCTGAAGCACCAAGCCACCTGGGCGTACGGCGACCCAAGACGGAACACCAAGAACATCCAACGGCGTAATGGAAGCCACGCGAGTCACACCGCATGACTTCAGATCTGGTTGGATCCGGGTCCAGGTTTCTTCCGCCGAATACTTGCGCATCTGGCCCATCTGGCTTGACTGCTTCGACAGTCCTTGCGCGAATTTCAATCCGCTCAGATCATGCGTGCCGGTGGTCATGATCCGGCGCGCGCGAACAGCTGATTTTCAGCGATTGACGTATCAAGCAAGGCGACGTCCTCATGCCAGTCCACAGCCCCGAAAAACAACGGACCCTGTTGAACGAGCCAAACGGCAGTCGCGTGTACCTCATTCGCCGTGTCGCCCGGCGGGACCACGCCAGAGCGCGCGGCCCAATCAAGCAAAACTGCCATCTCGGGAGGCACTTCCGGACCGAACTGACATATCAAGTTCAGATCTGAAAGGGGTCGTCGCGCGATCCAATCGCTTGTGGCCGAGCCCTGAAAAACGGATGGCATCTCCTCGGGCCGCAGCCCATGCAATGCAAGCCAGCTTTCTTGAGTTTGCCCCCCAGCTTTCGCATATTCGCTTACGGCCTGACCCGCAAACCGAGAAACCTCTGCCTCGTTTGGACCTTGCCCTGTCAATGCACACCAATCTTGAAGAAACCAATGACGTCGGCTTAGTCGCCACGCGTCCGACAAGGCTCCGGGCGGTTCGGCGCGGGCCTGCAACTGCGCGCGCAAGGAGAGCGGTCGGCCATCTGCCCCATTCACAAGGCGCGATAGCCGCGGTTCAACATCAAGCGGCGCTGGGTCGGGGATCATCCACAGGTCCGTCTTGTTGACGCCGGCAGGCCCGCTATCGGCCAATAGTGTCAACGCAGCCCTTGCATCCAAGGTTTTCAATCGGGTCCGTCCCGCAAGTGACTGCCTCAGCTCTGCGCCGTTTAACCCCAACCGGTCCGCTGCGGCAACGATCCGTTCTACTGTGCGATTCACATGCCCCCAAGACTTAACTTGCGCGATCAAATCTCTAGCCTGAGGTTCATTTCCGAATATCTCTCCTAATACCCAACGCAGATCAACCAAAGGAACGGAAAGCTCAACATACCCCATCTCAGCTGGACCGTGGCTTAACGCCACTTCGTCATCACCTTCGATCTCGCCGCTGTCGAACAGTCGAAAGACCTCTCCCAATCCGACCATGCCATATGGAGCCAGTTCTAACGCCCGCAACGCTCCCATGCTTGATGCCCCAAATATCTCGATACCGGCGTGAAGCGCCGAGAGAATTTCTCGCTGCCAGATCGGTGTCTGCGCGTGAAAGAATCCATCGATGATCAATACCCGGGCGGGCGGGCATGCCAGAACGGCGTAAAGATCGCCGAATTTGATCGGTGGTCGAATAACCGCTTCGGGATGCAGCGCAACCGCCTCTGGCAAAGATAGGGATGGTCCCAGAAAGACGAGATCCCGACCCGAGAGCATCTGGTGTTGCGGCACTGTCATTTTCTAAACAGGCACCCGGTGCGCATCGGCTTCGGCGCTTGCGGCCGCATAGGCAGGGCCACAGATGTCGTGCGCCATCTGTTTCAATTCCGATCTGGATATTCCTTGCAGAATGTCAGGGCCGGGCGGGCTGATATTCGCATGGCTCTCTGTCGTGATGTGCTTTTCAGAGATGCCAGCCAAGCGCGCCAGATCTCCACGACGTTGTCCCAAATCTTGCGTATGCAAGACAAGCCGACGTTGGGGCGGTAGAACATCGAGTGTGCGTAACGTGGCATCAGCCCAATGACCAAGAAACCGTTCCGCAACCTTCGGCATGAAACGTTCACGTGCGTCTTCCGAGGCAATTTCCGCCCAATCAAAATGGCCGAACAGGAGTTGGCCATATGCCTGCATCCAGTCTGGCGGGGTGCGGCCTTTGGCTTGAAAGCCGTCATGCCAGCGCAGCAGCATTTTCAGATAGCTTTCGAACCACTCCGCGGGCGGCCTGATGGGCAAAACGAAGCCAGAGTCTGAGCACTGGGCCACCAACTCGGGTGCCGCGAGATGCAAGAAACTGGCAGCATCCATCTCCAACGCGCTTTCGCGATCGCGCTGTGCGAAAAATGCAGCCAGATCCGAACCTGACATCCGATTGGTCAGCGCTTCAATGGTTGCTTTCTCGGCATATTCATTTGCCGCACGCATGGGACGGAAGAGCGTATACAAAGACGTGGTGCCTGACCTGGGCAACCCCATGCACATCAAATGAAATCGGCGTTTCGGCCAATTCACAACCAATGGGGCCGAAACGGGTGCTGCATCGCAGTTTCGCAAGGCAGCCCGAATTGCGCCGGGCAGGATAATCGGGTCTGCAGTGTCTTCTTCAGCCCGTTGTGCGACATCTTCCGCAAACAGAAGGCCGCTCTGTTCTCTCAGGGCTTTCGCGACCGAAACCGCATCCAGCACCATCGCGTACCACAGACATGTTTGGTCGCGCCCGGCCAGTAGCGCCGGCACAAGCACTTCAAAAAACTGGTAGACGTGACCTTTGCACCAAGCCAATTTTGCACTGCGCCAGGCGGCTATCTCGCTATAGGCATCCAAAGTGGCAACCTGTTGAAGCCCGGGCATTGCCAGCAAAAACTCTTGTGCCTTGGCCTGAGACACTGACTGTATGATCGTACCAATTTCACTACATATCCGATAGGTCATGGCCGCCGCCAGGTCGGGCCGGATTTGCATGGCCAAGTGCGGGGACCACCCGGTGCCGAACGGCAGATCCGCTCCGTGACCATGCAGATAAACCAATACGGCATCCGCCGTTTTGAGTGCAGTCGAAACATCGCCTTTTGCCGCCTGAACGCGTAGCCAAAGGTGAAGTGTATGAATGCGCCCGATATGCATCAGGTCATAACCGAAATCCTGCTCTAGTCGCGTATCATCCGCCATGGCCCGTTCCAGCCGAGCCTCTGCAGACGTCAAATCACCGTGCCTGACGTCGTAGAAGGCCATGGCCTGCTCGATCCAGCTTTGCGAAAGGGCGTCCAACTCCGGATCCGCGGCGGCGAATGGCGCGGCTAAGCGCTGCGCCTTTGCAAACACCGCGCTGGCTGCGTCGGTTCCTTCGCTATGAAGCACCGATACTGCCTGTCGCACCGTGTCGCGCACTGTTTCATAGCTGGCCAATCTGTCCGCCGACAGTTTCTCTGCGATCTGGGCCTGCATCAAATCGGCAAAAAGCTGACCCTTGGGACCGGCCTCCATGGCGGGCGACAAACTCCATCCGACACGGGTTGCGCGGACAACATGTACCAGCCAGGTCGCAATGGTTTTCATGCCCACCTCCCGTCAACCTGCTTGTTCAATCCGCCTGCCCCGCGGCGCCGCCTTCCGATTGCGACGACGGACCCTTGAACTCTATCGACAGGCAAGTGATATCGTCACTGGTTTCAGCCCCTTCCGTAAAGGTCGAGACCGACTTCATGACCGCGTTAAGTTGGTCCGACGGCGTGGCCCCCATCAGCGGGCGCATAGCCTCTAGCAGACGCGCTTCGCCATACTCCTCAAGCTCGGCTGACATCGCCTCGGTCACGCCATCTGTGTAGCAAAACAGTGTCTCTCCCGGGTTAAGCACTCCGGTCTCTTCCTCGTAGTCGAAGTCTTCCCACACTGCCAATGCAGGCTGGCCCTGATCGAACTTCAGATAACGTGGTTCGGTCTCGGGACCGACGATGACCGGCGGATTATGCCCTGCGTTGCAGAAGACCATTGCGCCGGTATTCGGGTCGATTTCGACATAGAACAAGGTGACAAAGAGCATCGCATCATTGTCGACGCAAAGGTAGTTGTTCACCATCGTCACGCAGTCCGCAGGCCCCCGCGCCGATGCGGCAATCGCCCGCATGACAGTACGCGAGATTGCCATGAACAGGGCCGCCCCCATGCCTTTGTCGGAGACATCGGCGATCACGCATCCGATCTTGCCCGACGGCAAGTCGAACACATCGTAGAAGTCCCCTCCGACTTCGCGCATCGGCACCATATCCGCAGCGAAACTCATCTCTGCCAGTTCGGGAAAAGTTGTTGGAAGGCACTGCTGCTGAATGCGGGTCGCGACATCCAATTCGCGGTTGACCCGTTCCAATTCGCTCCGGGCTTCCATACTCTTCCGAAAAACTTCGAACGTACCGGCTAGCCTGCCGATTTCATCATCTGTCTTTGGTACGTTCACGGCCTGATCTGTCTTACCTTCCGACAAAGCGTCCAGCGACCGTATCACCGCATTCAAAGGAAAGAACGAATGCCTGAGCGACCAATTGATGAACGCAAGAAACAACGTGAGGCCACTGGCAAGTGCAAGTGCGGATATGGCGTTTCCGATCCGGGTTTCGTACAGCGCATCAGAGGCATCCTGAACACCCACCACGTGCAGCGGCGCGTCTAGAAACGCGCTTGGAACAGGCAAGCTGGCAATCTGAAGAAATCGCCCGTCATCTTCCAAAAGGGAAATGCCCCACCGGGTCGACTGCGCGCTGATTTTGGTTTGCTGCTCTTCCACCATGGCTGTGCCGCTGCTTTGCAAAACGTCTCCGTCCTGCGACAGAGTCAGAACCTGCGAACCGAACCCTTTGGCCAACTTGTCGGTTGTGCGTTGAAATGGGCTGATGACAATGGCCGCAGCCACCGGACGCGCCTGCACAAAAAGCGGGGCTGCAGCGACATGGACCAATGACCCGTCTGCCCCGAATGTCAGTCCCGTGGTGACGCGGCCCTGAGCCCGCAACAGATCGAGATGTTCGGCCGTCAAGATCGGTGCTTCGACCAGCGGATCGTCAGAGCCGCCAAGAAACTCGCCATCGAAGCTGACAAACTGCGCAGCGGTGGGGTCAAGCTCGGCTTGCAATTCCACGAGCTCAAGATCAATCAGGTCGGCATCACGGTCGCGCAATCCCTGAGCAAGCTCGCGGTTCTCCTGAAACCGGCGGGCATAGGCCTCTACACGCTGAAATTCGACGTCCTGTAAGCTCTCGAGATTGAGCTCCAGACTGGTCAGCAACGCATTTTCCAGCCGCGTTTGCATTTCCCGTTCGCGGTTGTGCATTTCGAATAGCAAAAGCGTCGTGAGAACCAGAAATACGACGCAAACGATAGTCGTGATCCGACTGCGCAAGCTGAGCCTTGCAAGTGCCGCGGTGTCGGAGCCGGATGTCATGGGGCTGCCTCCCTCCCCCGGTTTGCATAGACGAGTGAAAAATGGCCACCGATATCTCTCAGCGCGACGCCGACGCGGCCTGCCTGCAAGCACCGTTCATGTTCTTCTGCGTTTGCCAGAAGCGGCACAGTGACCGCATGTCGGTCGTCCTGATATGTCGGTTGACCAGGCAGAGCCCGAACTAGAACAAATCGCAACGCATCATATTTGCGGATCAATCGCTGAACTGTCAGGCCACATTGTAACAGGTTCGACAAAGAGAAACTGTTTTGCGGTGACGCCATGGATATTACGGTTTTGCGTCCCAATGTCCGCGCCCGTTCCATGCGATACCCCGTTAGATAGCGTTGCAGGCCAAGCCCGCGCCGATGCGGCAAGACACCTGTGCCGTCCAAATGCGCAACCAGGGCGAGGTGCGCCTCATCATCTATCCCCAGGTCACGGCCAAAATTTTCCGGGTCAGAAGCAGTTGGCAACCCGATGACGGTATATCCGGCCAGCTGGTATCTGAGCCCGGCGTTTTCCCAAAGGCCCCAAACCTCTCCGGCACTTGTCAGATGCTCAGCGAAGAACGCATCTTTTTCGCGTACGAATGGTGCGGGTTGCTGCGGGCTCTGCTGGTGCAGCTCAGCGTGCAAAGCCGTCAGCCTGTCCAAATCACCAATATCCATTTTGCGCAGCACCAGACCGTGTGGCAGGGTCCGAGGCCAAGCCCCATGCAAAGGCGCATAGCCCCCGTCCGCGTTGGCCGGTCCCTGGGACATGGTGGCCATCATTCGGTCTCTCCTTCGAGAATGCGGGCAAATTCCAAAATATCCAGTGGCGGGAATACACCGATGCGCAGCGCCACATTCATGCGCACGATATAGGTAAACCGTGCAAGAGTGCTGATCGGAATTGTCTCGGGGGCTTCTCCATCCAGAAGGATCCGCTCAATTAGCGATCCGTTGAGAAGCCCGAGATTGTAATATGGCGTAACCAGCCCAACCAATGCGTCCCCGTCGAGGATTTCGAGCTCGGTGCCGGTAAAGCTTGGGATACCATACGACAGGGCCTCGCCGATTATGGTTTCCTGGTTGGTTCCAACGAAGTTATCCGGCCCGATATACAGAAACTGTACGTCCTGTGCGGCCATCCGGGCAATCAGCTCTGGCAAGGTCGAAGGGTCAGGCTGGCCTTCGGAAACTTCCTCTTCGCCGCTGCCAGCCTCGGCTTCAGCGCCGGACTCGCCTAGGGATTCAGCTTGACGCTCTTTGAGGGGAACCCGGATAGCCACAAGCTCAATGTTGATGTCTTCCCTTTGCGTTAATTCGCCCAGCGCGCGCATGTTCAGGACCGAGTTGTCCTCTCGTGGATTGAAGATCATCCCAATCCGGTCCACGTCACGATAAGCGAGCATCGCCTTGAGTTGGGATTCCAATGGCACGGTATGCGAACTGCCTGTCAGGTTTCGCCCACTACCAGCAAAATCCGGCACGATTTTAGACTGAACCGGATAGGATACCATCGTGAAAAGAACCGGTGTTTGCGATGTCGGAAACGCGGCACCTTTTTCGTCATATGTGCCTACCGCAGCCAAGGTTGCAGATGTCCCCCACGTGTACAGCAGATCGGGCTCCAGCTCTTTCGCCTGCTCAACAAGCCGCACGAAACGCGAGCTGTCCCGATCCGCACTGAGGCAGGTAACATTGAATTTCAGATCACGACTATCAAAATAAGCCTGAACCCCTTGCTCGACGGTTGTGGGACCACGCCACAAAATCATCACGACATGGGGCACGCCATCGATATGCGGACGCTCGCAAAGGTTTTGCATCTGGTCTTGCGCCTGCAAACTTCCGGTACCGAACAGCATCGCCAACACCAGGGCACAGCAGTTCACAAGAGCAACGCGTATATCACACAGCCTCAACATCGTACCCCCTTGTGCCGCGCGTTTTCAGGTCATCATCCTCGGACCGCAAGCCCGAAACCAGGAAGAAGGCCGCAAAACCGGTACCCGTGACAACGGATAACCCGCCTAAAATTGCCGCCGCACCTGCCAGCCCCCAATATTGTGACAGAACACCAGCAAGCAGAGGCCCGATGACCGACCCGGCCCGTTCAGTCATGCGATAGATACCCAAGACCCGACCCGGCCCATACGTCTCGATCTCCTGTTTTGCCAGAATCGTAAACAAAGCCGATTGCGCCGAAATGCTCATGGCCTGTGCAACGCCAAGGATCAGAACCGACCACGCCACTGCCGAAACCGTGGCGCCATAGGCCAAAGGTACCAACCCCCATCCCGTCAGCAGGGCTCCGACGCTCACCATGAAAGCATGCAGCCCGAACCTGTCGCATAGCCGAGAGAACAGCGACAAAAGGATCAGCGCCGACGCCCCATACAACATCGTGATGCGACCGATTTCATTGCTCGTCGCCCCAATATCGGTCAGGAGCAGGGGGACTAGGAAGAACAAGAAGCCTGAAAGCAGAAGTTTGGCGGGCAAAGCTGCAAGCAAGGCAGCAACTACAAAGCGCGGCTGGCTCATGCACTCAAAGATAATTTTGGGTTCAAATCCAAAATGCGTTGACTTGTAAGACTGCGCTTCATCGTTGCGCCCGTCCAACAATCGCATCGCCAGCAGAATGCTGAGCACACCCAACGCCGCAGCGAGCAAAAGCGCCGGCTTAAAGCCGAACTGTTCTGCCAGAATGCCTCCAATCGCCGGCCCGCAGACATCTGCCGCCATGATGCCGCCCACGAACACAGACATGCCCCGTGTGCGGTTGGCTGTTGTGGTCTGATCTATCGCCTGTCCTTGACATGACAAGAAGCACAAAGCGTAGCCAACCCCTGAAACAGTACGGGCCAAAATCAGAACCTCGAGGCTCGGAGCAAAGGCGGTTGCCACAAGGCCGAGGCTGGCAAGTGCGGCCCCTATCATAAAGCCATTCCGGCGCCCGACCCGATCGGCCCAGCCAGCCGCAAGCGTTCCGACCACCGCGGCCCCCAACATAAAGGCCGATATCGGAACCGCTATCAGAATGGTGCTGTCAAACCCGTCGAAACCTTGTGCAGGCCCACTGCCCAGCACTTCCGAGATGAACTGTGGCAGAAACGGTCGCGTCAGCTCTTCAGTCATCACGAACAAGAACGCGGCACCGCGCACACCCGCCAGGTGGGCTGCCGTGCCAATTTTGTTGCGCCCGCCCTCTACAAACTCGCCAACGGCTCGAAGGCGGGTGCGCATCCGATCCGCATCAGCGGCGTCAGTAAGGCCGGTTTCAATGCGCGCCTTTGTATCCGCCATCCGAGTCGACAGCGTTTCCAAAAGAGCATTTCCTGCCCGTATCGCACGACGCATGGAAACCCCTCCCGCCGGTTTTTCCAACCGACGGAAATCTCTGCCCACAAGCGCATTGAGCAGCCTCGCCACCTGTGCCAACGGGCTGCTGATGCTGGCGGATGTCACAACCAGCAAAATCTCGACCGCCAACACGACAGCAACAAAGACCATGACCAAGATATCCGCCGCCGCATCTAGCAGCTGCTGCGCGACAAAGGTTTGGTCAATACGCGTGACGATCTGCCCGAACTCTGTTCCATCAGCGGTCAGCAACGGCAGGACGACAACGCCATCTCCGGTCGTATCACTCTGCGTTAGGCTTCCCGTTGTGGACATTCCCGGTGACAGCCAGCGCAGCAGTTCGCTTTGCATACCGGCAGGCAAAACCTGCAAACCACGGTCCCGCATACGATCAGGCTCCGCCTGCTCCGAACCGCTCGATGCTTCGGTATCAACCCCATCTTGGTTAGGATCCGATTGCGCCTGGCCCGAGGCATACATGGCCACGCCACGGGGAGACGTCAGAACGATGCTTGAAATGCCGTGGCTACCCTCCAGCGCACGATCAAGATACTCGTCCACCTGCGCCAACGCCTCATAGGGTATCCCCATCGCCACGGCGCTTTCGATTCTGTCACGCACGCGTTCGGTGACGACCAGCGCATTGGTCTCAAGAATGGGTCGCACATTGCGCTCAAGCAACCCGATCGAGCGAAGCCCCAAGGCGCTTACGGACACAACCAGACATAGAACCGCCGCCGACAGGATAAAAAGGGTAAAACGTCTGGACATTTGATCCATCAGGTCACCCCCTTGCCCGGCTCGGCTACCTGCGCCGGATAGGACAAACGCTGCAACTCTCCGTCCAGATCATCCAGCTCTGTTTGGCTGGTGCGATAGGCTTGCACGGCGCTTTGCGCCAATTGATCCAGTTGATCGCCATTTACCTCGGCCATCGTCTCGGACGACATGTCATTTTCCAACTGCATCGTCAGCCGGTCCAACCTTTGATCGATACGCCGCGCGGCCATCAGACTGGCTACTCCGATCACACCGACGCAGGCCGCAAGCAATGCGGCAGCTTCCAAGGCCAAAATGCGGGCGGACTCAGCAAGAATACCTTGTGCTCCCCTCGGGTCGTAGGAAACTTCCACACGCCCCACTTCGGCTCCGAATGAGTTGATGATCGGTTCGGATACCGTTGCGATATCTTCTGCCTGTGCGCCTTCTCGGTCTTCTGTTTGCGACTGCAACGCGAGGATTTCCTGACCATCCTCAGCAATGAGCCGAATGGCCAAAATCTCGGCGTCGGACTCAAGCTTGTCTTCAATCTGCGCCGATACATTGGATACGATCTCTTCGACCGCGAGGCCAAAATTCACCCCGGTCTCGATATTGGCACGCAGGTCCGTCGCGACAATTCTGTAGCGCCCGTCAACCGCCTGAGTGAGTGCGGTGGACAGCTTGGCTATCGTCAAGGCGACTGCCGCGGCCAGAGCAATAGCAAATGCCACCGCCAGATAGGCGATGAGCCTTGCTGCAAAGCTCCCAACCAGCACACGCATCATTGTCTTCGCCTTCCTAATCGCCTTCACGGCCCAACGTTTTGCGCAGACGCATCACATTCATATTGCCGGCTCTTTCATAGCTTACGTCGTCCATGACCTGACGAACGAAAAACACGCCTAGCCCGCCAACCTTGCGATGGTCAACATCCAGCGTCACGTCTGGCTCGACCACGTCCAACGGATTGAAAATCCGGCCATGATCTCTCAACTCACAAATGAGGTCTTCGTTCTGGCGTTGAAGGGCTACCTCAAGCTGTGACGTCTGCCCCGCGTCAAACCCATAGTTTATGGCGTTGGTGACCAATTCTTCCAACGCAAGCTTTACCTGAAATGCGTCGGCATCAGGCACATCCATCGCGGCAAGTGTCCGATCCAGTTGGTCCAGCAAGCCCGGCACAGCCGAAAGTGTGTTGGCGAGCTGGATTTCGGCTTTCAACATCTGAAATGTCACCTTCTGATCCATCGGCCAAACAGCGCGCATTATTCACAATTTTGTGCTTGCTTCTATTTTAGATTGTATAGCTTCCCCCAAATGACAGCTAGAAGAATTTTCAAACATCCCTCTAGGAGCGCTCAGTTGTGCAAATCGGTTCGTCAAAAGCCTACTCTCGGAACGCTCATTGGTCGCCCGCGCAGCCCGGAACGGTGTTCGCCGCGCAATCCGACAGAATCCTTTCGGCCATCGCAAAGCATCCAGCGATGACGCAAACCCCTCTAATCGCAGACGAGCACAACAGCGACGGGCATGTAACATGCTGGATCAAGAATGAAGGCAAACGCTTTGCGGATGAGGGCCTATCCTGCTTCAAGGCGCTCGGTGTTCTTGGGGTACTGGCCGCAAAGCCGGACCTGGCAAACGCGGACAGGTTCGTCTGCGCGTCCGATGGCAACCATGGTCGCGCTGTTGCATGGGCCGCGCAAGGTCTGGGCGTTGCCGCGACCGTGTTTATGCCTGCATCCGTGCCGCAAGAAAACTTTGATCGGATCACGCAGTTTGGCGCGCGGACTGTGGCGGTCGAAGGTGGTTATGACCGGGCGATTGCAGATGCCGCCGAAGACGCCCATCGCACGGGCGCTGTCGAATTTTCCGACACAGGCCGTCCGGGATGCGAGGAAATCCCCTATCTGACGCTCTTTGGCTATGGACGGATCGTAGACGAAATCCTCGACCAAATGCCATCACCACCGACACATGTCCTGGTACCAGCGGGTGTTGGTTCATTGGCGGCTGGCGTAGTGGCGCGGTTTGCCACCAGACTGGGTGCGGAGATGCCTCGCATTATCACCGCCGAACCGCTTCACGTAGCGCCTGTTGTCGCCAGTTTGGAGGCTGGGGATATTAGGAGCGTTCCCGAAGGAGCCACGACCTCGATGGCTTGTCTCGCGTGCGAGACACCGTCCAGCGTGGCTTGGGAAATCCTGCGTGACGGACTTTTTGGCGCCGTGGCCATTTCCGACCTCGTAGCTCTCAAAGCAATGAATGATCTTCAGTCTTCTCATGCCACATCCGCGGTTTTCACCCAACCATCCGGGGCGGCTGCCTTCGCAGGGTTGCAGGAAATCCTCTCAGATTCAGTTCTGCGTACCAACGCCGGACTCGATGGAGAGGCCAATGTGGTCTCTCTCGTGACCGAAGGACCGTCTCTGGTGTCCGGATAGGCGCAACCTTTGCTTAGGATCATTCGCGATTTTTCCTGGTTAGTCGAAACGGGTTTGCCACACCATGCAGACGGCGGCTGCGTTCACTGTGCGCCCGATGATCGGGCAAGAACATTCGGCTTTCAAATTACGACGCTTGATTTTTGATGGGTCCTCGGTACAATTTATTCGTGTGAAAAGAACAAGGCCATTTGGTTTAGTTGTGCGTCCGGTCACGGACCCGGTATTTATTTACTCGTGGCAAAACATGAGAAGGGACAATTCAATGAGTGTCGAAGACCTGAAGGAATATGCACGCCGGTGTGCAAGCGACCCCGATTTGCGGGCCAAGGCGAAAGAGATTGGCGCCACCGATCTGGACGGCCAGATTGCACATGCCGCATCCATGGGTCTGACTTGGACCAAGGAAGACATGGCCGCCTTCCAGGAAGAACTCCAAGCCGATGGCGAGCTTGGCGAAGATGATCTGGAAAAAGTTGCCGGTGGTGTTGTGACCACCACGGCCGCGGCTGCAGCAGCCGTTGTTGGCGCAGCGGCAGCCGTTGTTGGCACAGCCGCTGCAGTAACGTCGGCCTCGACCGGTAGCGGTTGGTAACCTGACAGACAGACAGTTTGTAAAGGGCGGAGCACATCCGCCCTTTTTTATGACCCAAGAATAGACTCTGCCTCGGGTTGCAAAACTCAATGCGTCTCCGTCAGAGCCAAAGCCCGACATCGGCCACCAGCTACTCGATAACTGGTTCACCTCTACTCAGGCATCCGAGGCGGCGAGCGGGCGTGTATGCGGCGTGTGAGCAGGCATGATCCATTCGCCACGCTCATCGATTGCCAACAAATTGCGGATCGCAGGGAGGGCGGCAATGGGCGTCGCCTTTGGCGGGCCGTCATAAGCCAATTGATAGGAATTGTACCCGCGCATCATGGTCAGATTTCTCTGTGCCTGTGTGCGCAGGTCTGCGCCGGAACACGATGAGCCACCAACATTCAGACCACCGGGATTGTCCAATGTCTGGCCCCATTCCATAAGCACCCCGTTGCTGTTCTGCAACAAGGCGCGCAGCCAGCCGACATAATCCTGCGACCGCTTATCCATATCGTAG
Organism: uncultured Ruegeria sp.; assembly: GCF_947504215.1. GTDB lineage: Bacteria > Pseudomonadota > Alphaproteobacteria > Rhodobacterales > Rhodobacteraceae > Ruegeria. The sequence goes on from NZ_CANNGO010000011.1 coordinate 64,009, forward strand.
AGACCCGAAAGCCCAGCGTAGAACACGGAAAATTCTTGTCGCAGGCGGCTCTCGTATTCGGCCATGGCAATATCTTCCGGTACCGCACCAGAGAGCGTCGCCTTAATCGACCGGGCTGCCAACAGCGCTCCGTAGGTCGCCAGATGCACACCTGACGAAAGAAGCACATCTACGAAACAGGCGGCATCACCGATCTGCAGAACGCCCGGCGCGCTGAAAGCGTTGGATGCATAAGAGTAATCCGCGCACAGACTCACTTGATCGTAGGGCGTATGCTTTGCCGGTGTGGCATTGCGCAGCAGTTCGGTTATACGTGGGCATGTCGCAAGCCAGTTTGCCAAACCTGCTCGGGGGTCGACCCGCAGTTTGGCCAGGCAGTCGCGCGGCGTAACCACGCCCACGCTGGTCAATCCGTTGCGCAGGGGAATATACCACACCCAGGCTGTCCCATGCTCGGTTTCTAAGGTCTCGAAAAAGACGTTCCCATCCAGAGGAGCATCAAGGCGCCCCCCGCCGGTCCAGTATCCCCAAACCGCCACTTTACGAAAGAACTGCGAATGCTCGCGCGCATCCAATTCCGGGATATTCAGGCGCATCTGTCCAGTGGCATTCACAACAAATCGAGCACGCAACGTATTTTGCTTACCGCTTTCTCGGTGGGAGTAGGTCACGCTGCGACCTTGCTGGGTGTTACCGTCGCCGACAGAAACTGCGTCATACCCTCGGCGCAGCGTTGCGCCGCAATTCTGCGCGCTGGACAGAAGGATTTCATCAAAGCTTGCGCGATCAACATTGAGGGCAACAGGGGGATCGTCGGCTTGGTCGGGGCCGAAGGCGAGGGTCCAGATGTCCTGTTTGTCAGCGCCCCAGCAGAATGTGGCCCCGCGCTTCGCAGTATAGGCTTCGGCATCGACGGCGTCCTGTGCACCGATCAGGGGCAAGACTTGTCGCAGCGTGGCTGGCAACAATGATTCACCGATGCGGTAACGCGGCCCGGTATCACGTTCAAGAAGGACGGTGGACAGACCAGCCTTGGCGCACAGACCTGCCATCACCGATCCGGCGGGGCCACCCCCAATCACCGCGACATCTGCTGTTTCCACTTCGTCCATTTTCGCCTCTCAAACCTAACCGGGCTGTGTATTCAAAACACGCTGCGTGGCAGCAGCAAGCCTGCGAATCTGAGCAACGGTTACAGGCTCCGTCTCTTTCGATCGCTGCAACTCCCCGATATTCAAAAGGTCTTGCGGATCATACTTGTTCTTCAAAGCACAAAACTTCGCCCAAGTCTCTGCGTCGTAATAGTCCGCATAGTCTAGCGACCGGCTCAGATTCTCGGCCTGTACGTAGAGGCGACCGCCTGCGTCAACAATGGATGAAACAAAGTCCTGCTCGGCTTCGACAAGCGCAGTTTCCACCTCCGGCTTGCCGATACCGCGGCAAAGCGCCATCACCCCCATAAGGACAAAGTCTTCGTCCCTCGGGTACAGCAGCGGGGGCACTGGCGCACGTCGCTTGACAAGATACCGGAAGCCGATGGGCACTCCATTCAGCGATGGGCCGACCCAACCGCCACTGGGTTCAAGCGTAGCGGAATGCCGGTTGGTCCAATCTCCGAGCAACGACCAGAATCGACCTTCTTCGTCGATCGGAACCATGGCCGAGAACCAATAAAGCCAGTCGATGCCATCCGCCCCCGGCAGATCATTTGTTTCGGATGGGTTGAGCGGATTGGTGACCGGAATTTTGCCCGATTGACCAACCGCAAATTGATTGGTGACGCCCGGAATGGCCTGAAGCCGTAAGGTGACATCCAGGACCAAACCAAATTGTCCCATTGCGGCAAATATCCAATAAAAATCCGAGTCTTCTGGCGTCAAATTATGCAGCTCGCCGCAGCCATCAATCAGAGTAAGAGCCTCAACATGGGCCCAAAAGCCGCCATGTGTTTCCGAGATTGAGACGTAACCGTCATTGGACTCGCCGCGCGTTGCGGCCTCTCGGGTGGTTGGTGGCACGCGCAATCCCATGCCTCCGGCGTTGACATAGCCACCCAAAGTCGGGCCGGCCCATCCACCATTAAAAACCGGCAAGCTCGCTCCATGAGCGGCTACGAAATCGCGGATATCCCACATGATCGCACCGCACCCGACCCGCAGAAGGTCGGGTTCCACAACTTCGAACTGGTCAAGGCCATGGGTCAGAAACAGCGTTTCTCCTCTTCTGGGCAGGCTTGCGCCACTCAGACTATGGCCGCTGCCCCGTACACGCAGCCGGTGGCCACGAGTGAGTTCCTCGCGCCATTGCGAGATGGCTTCCGCAGCAGACTGGGGCGCGCGCAGAGATGGTTCGAGTGGCGAAAGATATAGTTTTCCGTAATCAGCGAGCGGCATAGTGAGTCTTTTTGTTGATGTCTGACAGAACGCAATTGAAAGGCCGCCTCTTGCCAGACTGATTTGGGTCGCGCGATCCGCTCCGAGGCAGGTCCCAACGCTGGAACGTCTCGTTGTCGCGTAACAAAATACCCTCCGGACAATTGCCCGAAGGGTCGCGTTGAAATTTAGCAGGTCCCGAAGGCTGCACCAATGTACTACCAGCCACTGCCAGATGTCGTAGAGGTGACCGCGGCAGCGCTCCCGACTACCGCAGCCGAGGCTGCGGACACAGCTACAGCCGCGGCTGCCGCGGTGGTTGTCACGACGCCGCCGGCAACCTTTTCCAGATCATCTTCGCCAAGCTCGCCATCGGCCTGGAGTTCCTCCTGGAAGGCACTCATGTCGTCCTTGGTCCAATTCAAACCCATGGAGGCCGCATGTTCGATCTGGCCGTCCAGATCGGTGGCGCCGATTTCCTTGGCCTTGGCGCGCAATTCAGGATCTGCGGCGCAACGGCGGGCATATTCCTTCAGATTTTCAACACTCATGCTAAACCTCCCATCGACATCAACGCCGCCATGCTCATTCCTGCAATCGGAGTTGTTCATAAACAGCCGCTTTCGCAAACACCGGCCATGTTGGCGCGCGGACCTGTGTCGCTATAGTTGTGCAGAACAAGCAATAAAAATCAAGCAACGGTTGTGGCGAGTAGAGTAAGTACCATCAGTACGCCGATCTGGCATTGCCAGGTCGCTCCTGCTGCCCATTTCAAATAGCAGGTGGCCTTGACCGCACTAGCAACTAAGCCAAACCTGAAGCCCTCCCGAAATCATTGCCTAGGCAATATGGGTTCAATCCCGGCACGTCGGACGTCGAGCGACTTCTAGCTGCGCGTGGAGCCATCGTTAGCAGTTAAGCGATCAATCTCTGGGGAACCAAACGGTCCCCCAGCTTGGATCTTGCATACAACGCAATCGGCCCAAAGGCTGCGCCAATCTGTTACCAGCCGCTGCCGCTTGTTGTGGTGGTGACTGCAGTCGCGGTTCCAACCACTGCGGCGGCCGCGGAAACAACTGCCGCTGCCGCTGCTGCGGTGGTGGTCACGACGCCGCCGGCAACTTTCTCAAGGTCATCTTCGCCAAGCTCGCCATCGGCCTGAATCTCTTCTTGGTAGGCATTCATGTCGTCCTTTGTCCACGTCAGACCCATGGATGCGGCATGTGCGATCTGGCCGTCCAAATCAGTGGCGCCGATTTCCTTGGCCTTGGCGCGCAATTCAGCATCTGCGGCGCAACGACGGGCATATTCCTTCAGGTTTTCAACGCTCATGCTAGACCTCCCATTGATATCAACGCCACCATTCCCAATCAAGGAATCGACGCTATCGATCGCGCCGCCGTTTTCCCGAACACCGGCCATGATGGCGTACAGGCCCGTGTCGCTATAGTTGTGCAGAACAAGCGACAAAAAATCAAGCAACGGTTGACACAAAAGGAAATAGAGTACCGTATTTGGCGTTGCACGTCGCTCGGAGTGCTAGTGACCCGCAGATAACCCGGTCAAGTCAGGCAAACAACTTGGCAATACCCGACGACCACGAGGAAGATGCGGAGCGCGAAGACGACATCGCGCGTGACGAGCGCGACGCTTAAACCTGTTCGGCGGCGGCAGCTTCATTATGTTCCACGACGCAACTCAGTGTTTCGCGGGCACGTTCGACTTCCCTGCTTCGGGTGCAATTTCAGCCCGAGACACATCCGACCGCCGCCCGGCGCGTATTGCCGAAGTTCAAGTATCAATGGTGTCCCTGACGCCCTCAGTTTGAGCACTCCTACATCGCTTGGCCGCCATTTTTCTCGATTTCAGCCGCCACGATGAATTGGGCTTTTCGGCCTTTCGTTTAAAATTATGTTATGATATCACATAATAACAAATGGAGATGGCAGTGTTTTCCTATGCAGCAAATGGCGCCGATGACACAACGGATTGGCGGATACCAGTTACCGTTCTGACAGGCTTCCTCGGAGCGGGCAAGACGACGCTATTGAACGCAGCGCTGACCGAGATTTCCGCCGGAAAAATCGCAGTCATTGTGAATGAATTCGGCGAAGCTGGATTGGACCACGATCTGATCGAGTCCGTTGAAGACGAGATCGTGTTGATGCAATCCGGCTGCCTATGTTGCTCCATTCGAGGAGACTTGTCCGGCACAATAGCAAACTTAGTCGAACGGCGAGATGACGGAAGCCTAAGATTTGAACGGATCATCATCGAAACGACCGGGCTAGCTAACCCTAGCCCAATTCTCCAGACACTCTTGGTCGACCCCGACCTGGCACGGACCACCCGCATGGACGGGTTGATCACCGTCGTTGATGCGGCCAATGGGCCCGCAACACTGGACGCGCAGTTCGAAGCCGTTTCGCAAGTTGCGATGGCTGATCTCATTCTGTTCAGTAAGACGGATCTAGTCACACCTACGGCAGCAGACGCGTTTGAAAACCGTCTAAGTGGCCTGAACCCTACGGCGCAGATCGAACGACCGATTGATGGTCGTTTCAAGCTCGAAAAGCTGTGGGGCCGGAGCGGCCTACGCAAGAACATAGAGCCGAAAGATGTGATTGCGTGGACAACACCTGATTCACCTCCTGAACTAGCCCCACTGAACGACCTCTCAAGCATCTCCAAACCCAAGTTGTCGCCCTTGGTGATGTCGCCACATGATATACGGATAAGCTCGGCTTCGATTGTGTTGGACGCGCCGTTGAAAGACGTGGCTTTTGACCTTTGGCTGGACACGCTGATTGCGCTCCGAGGGCCAGACATTCTGCGCGTCAAAGGCATCGTCTTTCTGGAAGGCGTCGAAACGCCATTTGTCTTCCATGGCGTTCAGCACATATTCGACCCGCCGGTCCCGATGAAGAACTGGAACGGCGGAGACCACCGCTCGCGCATTGTGGTCTTTGCCCGAGACCTCAACCGCCCCGAGTTGCAGCGAAGCCTCGACATGCTGCGTGCCCATCAGCCAGAAATCGCCACAAAAGAGGAAGTGTTTCTTAACCATGATTGATACCCGTCTTCCCGTCACCGTATTGTCCGGTTTCCTTGGGGCCGGAAAAACCACCCTGTTGAATCGCGTGCTTAACAACCGCGAAGGCAGGCGCGTCGCTGTAATCGTTAATGATATGTCCGAGGTGAATATCGACGCCGACCTTGTGCGTGCGGAGACTGAGCTGAGCCGCACCGACGAGACCCTGGTCGAGATGTCCAACGGCTGTATCTGCTGTACTCTCCGCGACGACCTGCTAGCTGAAGTAAGACGCCTGGCGTCTGAAGGAAGGTTCGACTATTTGCTAATCGAGTCAACCGGCATCTCTGAGCCGTTGCCGGTCGCAGCTACCTTTGACTTCCGTGATGAAGACGATAAGAGCCTGTCTGATGTCGCCCGCCTCGACACTATGGTTACTGTTGTGGATGCGGTGAACTTGCTCAACGACTTTTCCAGCCATGATTTTCTAAGCGACCGTGGCGAAACACTTGGGGAAGAGGACGAACGCACGCTGGTCCATCTTCTGACCGACCAAATTGAATTTGCAGATGTCGTGGTTCTCAACAAGGTGGAAGACGCGGGTCCCGAACGCACCGATGCCGCGCGCAAGATCATTCGCAGCCTGAATGCCGACGCCCAAATCATCGAGACGAACCATTCCGAGGTTGCAAGTTCAGCGATCCTGGATACCGGGCTATTCGACTTTGATGTCGCCCACGAACATCCGATGTGGGCAAAGGAGCTTTACGGCTTTGCCGACCACGTTCCGGAAACGGAAGAATATGGTGTTTCTTCATTCGTATACCGTGCCCGCCGACCTTTTGAGCCAGAGAAAATTCTGAACGTGCTGAACGGCGAAATGCCCGGTGTCATCCGCGCCAAAGGTCATTTCTGGATCGCATCCAGACCTGCTTGGGTTGCCGAGTTCTCGCTTGCTGGCGCGCTATCGAGCGTTAAGCCAATCGGAACCTGGTGGGCATCGGTGCCAAAGGAAAGATGGCCAGAGCATGCGTCGGCCCAAAACTACATCAAACAGCATTGGGCGGAACCCTGGGGCGACCGGCGACAAGAAATTGTATTCATTGGCGCCGGTATCGATTGGCCAGTTTTGAATTCAAAGCTAAACGCCTGCCTCCTGCCCGAATCCCTTGCCTCAAGCCCTGATAACCTTCCAGAAGACTTACCCGATCCATTCCCCCTGTGGCGTCGTGTTGAGGATGCCGCATGAGCTACGTCCAAACTGAAATCAAAAACGCAGCTGTAGGAGTTGGCGTCAGTGACACACCAGACGGGTTGGCGAAGATTGCAATGCCCGGTTGTGCAGCAACAATCTGGCGCCGTCAGCTAACCTCAGACTTTCAGACATGGATCGATACGCTGGATCCATTGAAACTGCCAAAAGCACGCCTCGTTCTGCGCCCAGAAGCTGTGAAAGACAAAGTGAGGCATCTGTTTGAAATCGCGGGTATGGAAGATGTCACTGAACGCGCGTGGCTTGAAGAGGATATCTCGGACCTAGCCGCGCGTTTTGCGGAAGTGATGCGCGCACCATATCTTCGCCTTCGCCTGGACGCGATCACCACAAACGCGTGCCGCAAATTCCACGTAGATGCGATCTATGCCCGATTGAGCTGCACTTATCGGGGTACGGGAACTCAATATGGCATTTCGCTGGACGGCGAAGACCCAAAACGGGTCTTCACTGTTGGCACCGGATCGCCAATGGTCATGCGCGGGACGCATTGGCCGCAGAACCCGCCCTCTGGTCTGCTGCACCGCTCGCCACCTATCTCAGGTACGGGCGAAACACGCCTGGTTATTGTGATTGACCCGATCTTCGATGCCGATGAGGCCCAGTGATGGGGCGCAACCTTGGCCAGATAAAACTCCGAGAGCGGCCCCGCAGAGATTACTCAATGCGCGAATACCTTTGGCCGGGACGGTTTCATGAGCACCTGCACATCTTGACCCGCCAGTATGCACGGAATGTCCGAGACCGAGTGAAGTCTATTGGACTTGAGACGAGCGCATACGGAACGCATTCTAGGAGACGAACCAAGGTAACTCAGATATACAAGAAACGGGCCATCTATGCGCTGTGCAACTTCTAATTGGTTACACGAAAACGGACAGCACAGTACAGGATCTTGAGGTTGACCACTGCCATCGACACTGCGGTGCGGCTTTCCTAAGGCAGACGTTGGTCAAGGGTGCAGAAGTTCAGCTCACTATATGAGCGTCAAGTCGACAACATTTGCGGTCCCTTTGGCCTTCTGATGATTGCTCCAAAATTCCACCGATCCCAGCAATTCGATCTAGTTCAAGTTGCAAAGACCTCGTCGCATCTCTTTGCGACGCGACACTCCCTGCTAACCAGAGCCTATCGAGCCTTGTAACTCGGCAACTGCATAAGAGCATTGCGTAACGCATCGCTCCAACCGGTAGAAACGGCTTGGTAATACTCATCATCAGCCTCGATCCGCGGGCTATTGATAACGTCAAAGCTGTCCTTAGCGTAAACCTGAAGATCAAGCGGTAACCCTACGGATAAGTTCGCCTTGATTGTTGAATCGAAGGAGACGATCAGCAGTTTGATGGTATCTTCGAAACTCATGTCGGGGTCGTAGGCTCTTACGAGAATGGGTTTACCGTATTTGGCTTCACCAATCTGAAAGAAAGGGTTGTCATCGGTGATTTCGATAAAGTTGCCTTCGGGATAGATCATGAACAATGTTGGTGCGCCGCCTTTAACTTGGCCGCCCAGAATAACCGATGCTTTGAATTTCGATGATGCTTCCTGCCCATCCGGCCTGCTGTCGCTGATCACCTCTTTCAAAGTGGCCCCGACCAGGCGTGCGATCTGAAACATCGTCGGCAACTCAAGAAGCGTCGGGTTGCGCTCGGCGACGACTTTGGATCGCTCATCAAGAAGACTCACCAAGGCTTGCGTGGTGGCAAGATTGCCTGCAGTCATCAATGTAATGACCCTTTCGCCCGGAACACTCCACGTGAACATTTTCTTCGTGACGGAGAAGTTGTCGACGCCCGCGTTTGTGCGAGTATCTGACATAAAGACCAAGCCTTTGTTCAGGCGAAGTCCAACGCAGTAAGTCATTATCTTGGTCCAGTATGGAATAGAAACAGCGAAGTGATGGCACCGTATCTATTGCTGAATCTGCAGTGACACAATCATCGATTCAGCAGAAGGCCCAAGGCGGACTCCCGTAATGGGCGCTGCCTCGCGTGAATCAAGGCCAGTCGCGATCCTGACATAGCGTTCATCCGGCGAAATGCCGTTGGAAACGTCAAATCCAACCCATCCAAGACCATCGATATGCGCTTCGGCCCATGCATGGCTGGCCTCTTGCTCGACCCTGTCGTTCATCATCAGGTAGCCGCTGACATATCGCGCTGGAACACCCGCAGTACGGGCTGCCGAGATGAAGATCTGCGCGTGATCCTGACACACGCCGCCGCCGGCTGCGAGGGCCTCTTCTGCACTGGTCCCTGCCTCTGTGTCTGCCTCGCCATAAGGAACGGCCAACAGAACAGCCTTTGACAGCTCGTGTAGATCGCTCAGTATATCGGCATCGCCACGAATACACTTGGCAAGCTTTCGAATGCCCTTTCCTGCAATCGTGCGAGGTGTGCTTTGGACAAAGTGCCAAAGGGGTGCAGCTCCATACACTTTACCGAATATCCCGTCGGATGAGTGTGTCTCTACTTCGCCGGAGACCTGAACACAGACCTCGGTTGCGCCGGGTTCGGCCTGAACCAACACTGTCTGGTTTTGGTATTGATCCTGAAAAGTCAGCTCTTGCGCCCCACCCGAGATCTCAACATTCCAGTCCAGAACCGTTTGGTTTTGGTTGGTGGCAGGGGTCAACCTAACCTGCTGCAAGCCATATGAGACCGGGACGTCATAAGAGTAACTTGTCGTATGTGTGATTTTCAGCTTCATGGTGCCAGATGCCTATCCAATGAACCTATAGTCTTGCTCGATCTGCTGCCCGATAGCGTTGTTGTCGCGGATAAATGCTGTGATGAATTGATGCAGACCTTCGTCAAAAATAGTGTCAATCGTTTGCTGGCGAAGCTTATCGCGTTGGGCATCAATCATTTCATGACAAGGCAAGCGGATACCATAATCTTTGGCCAGATAGTTTAGGTTCTCTTCCAGAATTCGACTGCAAAAGGACAGCGAACGCGGGAAGCGACTGTCAAGAATAAGAAATTCGGCAACCGCCGCCGGCGTCATCTCATCGCTGTTGAGCCATCGAAACGACCGGTGTGCAGAAACCGACCGGAGAATGGTTTCCCATTGCACATTGTCCAGCGCAGAACCGACAAAACTAGCTGTCGGCAGCAGCGTGTAGTATTTTACATCTATGATCCGTGCTGTGTTGTCAGCCCGTTCCAACACCGTACCAATTTGGGTGAAATCATAGATATCATTGCGCAGCATCGTACCTTGCATAGCTCCACGGACCAAGGCGCTGTGGCGGCGGATCTCTCCTAAGACGGCGGGTAGTTCAGTCTCTCTAATGGGCTTCTTCAGCGCTTCCTTCAGACCCATCCAGCTTTCGTTAACGGCTTCCCAAACTTCGGTGGTCAAAGCTGTTCGAACCATTCGAGCGTTGGTCCGCGCTTTTTCAATGGCCGAGATTACGCTGGACGGGTTCGTGGTATCCCGCAGCAGAAAATCCACAACGTTCGCGGCCATATAGCCATCGTATTTCGCATCATAGCTGCTGCGAACCCCAGCAGTAGTCACGACGGATTTCCATTCCGAGGCAGGATCTTTTGACCGTGTTAAGGCAATGCGAAACCCTGCCTCCACAAGACGAGCCGTGTTTTCGCTGCGTTCCAAAAACCTAAACATCCAGTAGAGGCCACCAGCGGTTTTTCCAAGCATCTCGCTAGTCCTCCAGAACCCATGTGTCTTTGGTGCCGCCACCCTGGCTCGAATTGACAACCAGCGACCCATCCTTCAAGGCCACGCGCGTCAACCCGCCGGGTGTGATGCTGATGCCTTTGGGAGAAACAAGCACGAAGGGCCGTAAATCAACGTGCCGCGGAGCAAGCCCCTTTTTGGCAAAGATTGGCACTGTCGATAACGAGAGGGTCGGTTGGGCGATGTAATTTGACGGGTTCTTTTGAAGCTTGGCCGCAAAGCTTGTCAGCTCTTTCTTGCTTGCCGCAGGACCAACAAGCATCCCATAACCACCCGATCCATGCACCTCTTTGACGACCAACTCTGCCAGATGCTCGAGAACATAGGCAAGAGAGTCAGTCTCTGAACATCGCCAGGTCTGCACGTTCTTCAGGATTGCTTTTTCGCCGGTGTAGAATTCGACTATCTCAGGCATGTACGAATAAAGCGCCTTGTCGTCTGCGATCCCGGTCCCGGGCGCGTTGGCAATCGTGATGTTACCGGCGCGGTAGACATCCATAATACCGGGCACGCCCAACATGGATTCCGGCTTGAAGTTTAGTGGATCGAGGTAGTCGTCATCGACCCTGCGATAGAGCACATCAATGACTTTGTATCCCTCAGTCGTACGCATCGCGATATGACCATCGACCACCCGCAGGTCATGACCCTCAACCAGCTCAACCCCCATCTGATCGGCCAGAAAGGAGTGCTCAAAATATGCGCTGTTATGAATCCCGGGTGTCAGGATCGCCACAGTCGGCTTGCCGGTACAGTTGTCCGGCGCGCACGCGGCGAGCGAGCGCCGCAGGTTTTTTGGATAATCGCTTACCGGCTGAACCTTTATCTGGCTGAACAGCTCGGGGAACATCTGCAGCATCGTTTCCCGATTTTCGAGCATGTAAGACACGCCTGACGGTGTGCGCGCATTGTCTTCCAAAACAAAGAAATCATCTTCGCCAGTTCGGACAATATCGGTCCCAACAATATGGGTGTAGACACTGCCGGGCGGTGTGACGCCAATCATCTGCGGCAGAAACGCTTCGTTACGCGAAATCAGTTCGACGGGTACAACACCCGCCCGCAGAATTTCCTGCCGATGATAGATGTCGTGCAGGAACGCATTGATCGCTTGTACGCGCTGTTCGATCCCCTTGGACAACTTCGTCCATTCCCGGTTCGCAATAATACGCGGGATCAAATCAAACGGGATCAGACGTTCCTGAGCCGCAGCCTGACCGTAAACGTTAAATGTAATTCCCGTTCGTCGAAAGAACGCTTCAGCTTCTTTAGATTTTTTCGAAAGGCGCGTCGGATCTTCGTTCGCAAACCACTTTTGATACTCGGCGTACGGTACTCGCACGTTATCTGAACCCAAAAGCATCTCATCAAAGTATTGTCGTTCTGAAGGCATTCAAGCATGGTAGCGGTTGTGTACCAACTTGCAATACAGCGCGTCGTTTTCTGTGATTCATCCAAGGCGAGACACCTGAATTGACTGCTTAATAAGCTCCATACGGCCATAGGATGTCATAAACGACACGTCAGCGGCATCTCGACCGATACCGATGCGAACAATCTCAGATACCTGCGCCATGCCAGTTGGATCAACTAAATGCCACTGACCCCCAAGATAGACTTCGGCCACCGCATGAAAATCCTGAGGCACAACATCCGGAGCGTAGGCACTGACAAACCGTGCGGGAATCCCTACGGCGCGCGCCATACTTATTAGCACATGGGCGTAGTCCCGGCAGACACCCCGGCGCTTGGTAAAGCTGTCTATGGCGTTGGTTGAGGAGTCACTTGCACCATTGTCATAAATGAAATTGCGCTTAATCCATTCAGACATCGCGAGGACAACTTCACCGCCCGGCTCAACACCAAACCTCCTTTGCGAAAAGGTGATGAAATCTGATGGATTGCAATATCTTGACGGCATTAGGAATTTTGTCACATCGCCAGGTATCAAAGGAAGCGGAGTGACATGTAGAGTCCCCAGCTCTAAAGCCGGTCGGTCCACTAGAACGCATGTCTGATACAGGCATTCAAAACTACGCTCGACGTGGATCCACCGTCGTTGTCCAACTTGCTCTTCGCCCTGAACAATACGAGATGCAACTTCCGGCTGGATCGCAAATTCTGTGCCGGTACAATCCTGTTCGGCATCGGTCACAGCCTCAATCTGCAGCAGGAGATCGCAAGGCTGCTCTGCAGAATACAACAAATGTGTTTTGATGGAAATCTGCAAAACCTGCCTCGTTTTCGCGAAACCGCAAGAACATAATTTCCCACCAACAAATCGAGTTGTCGAGTTCGAAGTGTTTGGCTGCTGTGTAGAAGCCCGGTTACGAGAGGTCGGAACCAACCTTAAATTTAGCGCATCATCGGCTCAATCTCGACTTTAGCCGGTAGATACTTACGCCACAGCGCGGCCCGTCATACCGCCAATCGCTGAGTGCGCATAACTGGGGCTACTTGATCCGGGAAAGCAGCAGGAAAATCGGCATGAGCTCGGCAAACATGGTGGTTGTTCGTTTCGTCAGGTTCGGCTCGAGAACAAAGGCAGGGGACTCGGCGTCTATCCAAACCGAAAAGCCTTTGCGCCGCAACGCATCCTCATGGGGATGATCCTTATCAAAACCGGACGGAACACGTTTCAATTCCGGATCGCCGATCCGGAAACCCCGCCCTCGCATCTTAGTGGTGGTCTGGATCAACTCTGCCCCCAGAGGCCCCGCCATCGCATCACGGAAGACGTCCAACGCCCCTTTGTCATAGTGGAAAACCCCGCAACCGAGGGACAGTTTTTCAGGAGAGAGCCCAAAGAACCACATCGGCGGCTGAACCCCTGGCCCAGCCGACATAAAGGCAAGGTGCAGATGCGCGTTATAGGGTGTCTTGTCCTTAGAAAATCGAACATCGCGATAGATCCGAAAGATTTTGCTTCCGTGATCCTGTCCAGTCAGGTCACCCAGGGCTAACGCCATATCGTCGGCGAACTGCTTGCTGGGCGCTTTCAGGTGGGTCTCATAAGTCGCTTTGTTCGCCGCAAACCAATCTTTCGTGTTGTTGGCCTTCAGATCTTGCAGGAAACCAACCGCCTCAGGAGAGAAACAGTCAAATTGGGCCATACTATCCTCACTATCCTCCGTTCAGTCTTTTTTCCGTAACGCTGCGGCGTGTTCGAGGCAAAGGTGCAGCCAACGCAACAAAGCTTTGTCATCGCAATCTGGTTCATCCACACGAACAAAACCACCCAGTTTGCGGGTTCCGTGGATCACGGCGCGGGCCGTGTGGTCTTTCAAAGCGGCGCTCTCGTTCACCTTGCCCACCCGAAACATGAACCGTCCTACGCCGTCTTGGTGTCGCCGCGCACCGCAAAGCATGTTGCCGTTCAAAAAGAAGCACAGGCCGCCCATCATCCGCTTTTCGGAAATGCCCACATGCGCGGCCAAAGCCTCTCGCATGCGGGCGTTGAGCGTTTCATCCGCGGGCATCAGCTGGTCGTCCAGAGTTGCCAGAGGATCGCCAGCGCAAGCACCAACATGGTTAAGGTCGTGAGCGCCGCCCCAACCGCGCGCCCTTTGCCGTCCACAGAAGCACTGAGGCTAAAATAGTGGATCAGGCGCGCAAGCAGCAGCACTCCACCGCAGGCAGCGACCAGCCAAGGCGCGGTTCCCGCGATCTCTGCCCCTGCAAGGGCCAGCAAGGCAAGTGGGACGTACTCGATGAAGTTCCCATGTGCCCGCATCAGCCGCAACAAGCTCTCATCCTCGCCATGAAGCAAAGGAATCCCGGTCTTGGTACGACGCACGCCAACAGCAATGGCCATCGGAATGCTTATCAAAACAAAAACGGCTGTGACTACCAGCGCGATTTGCGGAAACTGTTCCATCTGATCTTTCCTTTCCAGATCAAACTCAGGACGCCATGCTTTCATAGGTGATCAGCGCGAACCGCGCGCCCTGGGGGTCCATCAGCGTGGTCATGCGGCCGACCCCCGGCATATCCATCGCGGACTGAACGACCCTAGCGCCCTTGGCCTCAGCTTTAGCGACGCTGGCATCCACGTCCGCCACGGTGAAAAAGATCGTCCAGCTTCCGTTATCCTCTGGCATTGGGGAGAAGCCACCAATGGCAGTTTCGCCCACGACAGCGGCAGAATAGCTTGACCCGTCCTGCATTGGCATGTCGTTGATGGTCCAGCCAAGCACCTCCTGATAGAACGCTTTGGCTTTGGCCTGATCGGGGCCAGAATGCCCGATCCATCCAGAGTTTCCGACAGTGGTCATCTCAAGAATACTCATGTGTATCTCCCTTGGTTACGCCCGCCACATACGAGTCTGATCCAAGGACGCGCGAAGCGAAGCGATCCCTACACGTTGCGCAAATTTTTATGGCTGATCGCGATTTTTTCCGTGATCGCAACACGTTCGAGGGCAGTTGGGCCGAGTGCCATCACGGTTTCAAAGGCAGTAATCGCTGACAGGTGATCCCCTGTTTCCTGCAAAAGCCCACCCCGCATTGCGTGAAACCAGCGATAGCTGGACAAATCCTGTGCCAATGGCTCCATCGCCTTTAACGCATGATGCGCGCCGTACAGCTTGGCCTGAGCGGCAATCTGGTTAAGTCGGACCACAGGCGTCGGTTGCAATGCATAGAGGGCAGCGTAGTGGCTTTCGATCGACGCCCAGTCCGTGTCCCCAGCCGAAGCCGCTTGGGCATGTGTCGCAGCGATTGCGGCCTGGACGATATAGACACCGTGATGACCAGTCCGCTTGGCCTTCTGCAAAAGGCCTGTCGCCTCGGCGATGTCCGCACGGTTCCAAAGGCCGCGATCCTGATCGTCCAACGCGACGAGCTTTCCGCCCCTGTCAATGCGCGCATGTCGCCGGGCGTGTTGAAACAGCAAAAGCGCCAGCAAGGCGGCCTGTTCTCCCATTGCCGGAAACAGTGCCGCAAGCAGACGGGCCAGTCGGATTGCTTCGTCGCACAAAGTAAGCTTGATTTGCTTAGGACCGGCCGAGGTCGACCACCCCTCACTGAACATCAGGTAGACCATCAAGGAAACTTCGCCCAACCGTGCGCCTCTTTCCGCCGGGCTTGGCGTTTCAAAGGCGACCGGGCTTAACGATATTTTCTTTTTGGCCCGTGTGATCCGCTGCTCCATGGTTTTGGGCTTGACCAGAAATCCGCTGGCAATCTCTTCCACGCTCAACCCCAGGACCACCCGCAGCGCAATGGCAATCTGGTCCCGTCGGTCGAGTTCCGGATGGCAGCATATGAACAGCAGCCGCAAAACGTCATCGCGCATCTCGTCCGGAGCCGGCGTTTCGGCGGGCATCGGCTGAAACTCCTCGATGTGGCGTGACAAGATTGCCGCACGGCGCTGTGATTTGCGGACATGATCAAGACCCGAGTTACGCGCGGTCGTCAGCAGCCACGCCAACGGATCCCGAGGTGCCCCGTCTTTGGGCCAGACCGTCAGCGCTTTGAGGCAAGCGTCGGCAAACGCCTCTTCGGCCATGTCGATATCCCGAAACAACCGGGTCAGGGCCGCGAGGGCACGCGGGCGGAGCAGGGCGAATGTGGCCTCAAGCCAGTCAGACATGACCTATTCCGACGAGATCGCGCCGCCAGCCCAGGCAACCGGTCGCACCTCAAGCCGTGCGACTGGGGATGAGATCATCTTGGCGTAGTCTAGTGCTTCATCAAGATCTTTGAAATCGGCGGCATAAAACCCAAGGAAATTCTCCTTCGTCTCGGCGAATGGGCCATCGGTGATCAGTGGCGCCGCGCCTTCAGATGGGGCTGGTTGGACCATCACGGCAGAGGTTGGAGGCATCAATTTCATCGACACGAACTCCCCCCGGTCTGCCAACGCCGATTGCAACGCGCCATGTCCCGACATCACTTCATCCTGGCGATCTTTGGGCAGCGCTTCGAACACGCCCGGTTCCCCATAGATTGTAATTGCGTAAATCATTTTCGCCTCCGTGCATTAGTCACATGGTGCAAGGACGCGCGAAGACATGCAAATCCGACAACCGACCCAATCCAGGCACTAACCAAATGTCTCGTGCTGAATCGCAACCTCCCCAAGCAGGCCTTGCTAGCAACGCGCAACGCTCAGGTGCGCCGCAGACCACAACACGGACAAGACCGACATCTTCAGTTCCGTTTTTGTATGTCTGGTTCACTAACGCGCCAAAAATGCGTTCTTCATCACTGTCGACAATTGAACAGTGGCCTCGGCCCTCTCTACGTTGTCGCTTCGCATCGCTTGCATCATGGCGCCTTCGACCAGGCCGTGCGCCATTGCGGCCATCATGGCGACATCTCCCTTCACGAATGTCCCTTCAGATATGCCCTCGGCATAGAAAGATCGGATCTGGTTTTGGATGCGGTCACCGGGCAGCGCGCCATCGCTATAAACTACATCCGTCGTCATTGTTAGCAGCCGCAAGAGTGAACCGTGTTGTTCAGCGACTACAAACGGTTTTGTCGCAAACTCCGTCCCCATCTGTCAGATCGAACGCAGTTCTGGTAACGCGTGTTGGAATATGACAGGAGCAAGCCGTGACGATTTCATTCAAGGGCGCACATTTTCCCAAAGACGTGATCTTGCACGCGGTTTTCTTCTACCTGCGATACGGTGTTTCCTACCGGGATCTGCAGGAAATCATGGCGGAACGTGGCGTTGATCTGGATCATGCAACGCTAAACCGTTGGGTCAGGCGATATGCAGGCCTCGTTGCTGAAGCAGCGCGGTATAGAAAGCGTCCCGCAGACCGTTCGCGGCGCATGGATGAAACCTATGTGAAAGTGAAAGGCGAATGGGTTTATCTTTATCGAGCGATCGATAAACACGGCAAAACCCTTGATTTCATGTTGTCCGAGCGCCGGAACAAGGCTGCTGCGACGAAGTTCTTCCCCCGCGCGCTAGAAGTGAACGGATTGCCACGCAAGATCGTCATCGACAAAAGCGGGGCCAACACTGCTGGCATCAAGGCGATCAACAAGATGTTGAAAGGCTTTGGTTGCCCGATCCCGATCGATATGGTCAGGCGGAAATACCTCAATAACATCATTGAACAGGATCACCGCTTCATCAAACGAAGGATCAGACCCATGCTGGGCTTCAAGTCTTTCGCTTCAGCTGCATCCGTCCTGGCGGGAATAGAGTTGGTCAACATGATCCGCAAAGGTCAATTCACACCTGGACTCCGTCCGTTTCAGCAATTCATCCAACTGGCAGGATAATCAACTCATCAGCTTCACCTAAGCTGCCCTCAAAAAAGTTTGCGACAGAACCCGCCATTAATAATGGTTGCCAGGGAACTCTGGGTGCAGCCCTCTCTTAAAGTCGCCTCAATCATTTAATGATCATTATTTGCGCATTTTGCGCACGATAGGGTAGTCGCTTAACTTGCTCTGGCGTGTGGTTAAAGCAGCGTTTCATGCTTTCAGCGCCGACATTGATATCAATGAACCGGAGAGCTCGTCAGGCGCTGTGGGTTTCGCGACGAAACTAAGCCAGATAACTCGAGATTTTTGCGATCAGTTGCTCCGCGTCTTTGGGCCTCAGTTCACGCCCCTTGATGCGAATCCGCATTTCGCCAGATGACACCTCTGCCAAAATCTCTCCTCCTCCCGGCAAAGGCTGCGGAGCCAATCGTTGAATTTCTTGTGGCCGCCCACCGCGAGCCTTGGCTTCGGTTGGTTCAGGCGTGTCTTTCAAGGCCGCTTCCAACAACGACCACTCTTCTTTTGCATCCGACACTTCTGCTGACGCAAGAGTTTGACGAAGTTTTGATTGCGCCCCATCGCGGAGGGCGGATGCAAGCTTAAGGCCTGCCTTTTCCGTCAGAGCAATTGGATGCGTTAGAAGATCGCCTAGCGCCTCATGAACAACCGCAAAGCTGCGTACCTTTGACCGCTTGGCTTTGGATGCAGCGGCAAACAAAACATCCACGGCAGCCTCAGTCGTGTCGAAGACTCCCTGCCCCGCAGCAAGAACCGCGATACGGCCTCGTTCGTAGGGGCTGAGATTTGATCGAAGCTCATTCTCTTCGACCATCGAAACGTAAGCCCCCTGCCCCGTCCCAGCCTGCCGAACAAAAGCTGGTATCTGGGAAAACCTGGGGTCTGTTTCTGACAGCCGCCGAAATGCGTCCAATCGACGATAGCCGGAGATAAGGCCAAAACCGTCACCATCGGGCGTGACTTCGATGGGCGTTCGCAAACCGTGAACACGCAGGGATTCCAGAAGCTCGGCCATGGCCTCTTCGTCTTCGACCATCCGGTCGCGCCGGATGAAGTCGGCATCAATTTGATCCAAAGGCAGGTTTTGCGCGACAAGCCCTGCGTTCTCGGCATGGCGCCAGCGCGCGGCGTCCCCCTGATCCTGGGCCAAAGCCACGCGATCCGTAACGGCCACCATACCGTTCAGTGACGCGGCTTCGGCTGCAACCTGGGCTATCGGTGGTGTTGTCGTCGTCTCAAACGGGCTGATCGATGGTTTCGCCGCGAAACCCGCCTCGAGCTGTTCCAATTCCGCCGTATCCGGGGCGGTCAGTCTTCTGCGTTTAGCCATCTGCTTCTCCTCCCATCTGAGCATCGCGCCACCAACATCCGATCAGAACCTCTTTGAATTCTGCGTAGGTCCGGTCGAATGTCTCTCGGCCCCTCACATAAGTTTCTCGGTTGAAGTCGCGATAGTCTGCCTCGTAAATGCCGTTCACTTGTTCACCCGCCTGCCCGACCAAGGCCGTATAGTCCTGCCGGTATGCGTTCATAAAATCACCAAAATAGGCCTGAATGACGTTGGCCATATCTGTCTGCTGGCTGGCGTCGAACCGCGTGATGATGGCCCGTACTACATCCCATTCGAACTTTAGTTCCGGTAAACCCGCCGCGCGTTGCGCAGAGTTCTCGCCATCTTCGATACTGGCAAACGTGGTGTAGAGCATATCGAAGAAGCGGCCTGTGGAATCAAATTCCAGAAATGAAGCGCCCAGAGGAACCAACAAAATATCCGCCGCAGCCAGAGCGTTGATCGTTAGGTACCCAAGTGCAGGAGGAGTGTCGAGGAACACAACGTCGTAGTCGTTCAGAATACCTTCGTCCTGAAGAAAATTGGTCAACCCATCCCACAAGGGCCAACTACGTAATCCCATGCGCCAAACCGGGATCTGAAACTCGGCCCAATACAGGTTCAGCTGCGCACCGATCAGATCGATATTGGGCCAGTGGGTTTTTTGAATGACGTCGCGGGGCAGGGTGGTCAATGCCTCCTGCAGGGTTTCGTCGAGCGGGATCTCTGGCTGACCTGAGGCTGAGCGTACCCGGTTTTCCTCCTGAACAGCCTTGGCATAGTCCTTTGCAACCAACGGAAACACCGTTTGCCATTCATCGGCAACCTGCCCTCCGAGGATCGAAGTCATCGATCCCTGGCTGTCCAAGTCGATGACCAGAACCTTATAGCCGTCCAAAGCCGCCGACATAGCCAGATGGGCCGCTGTTGAGGTCTTGCCGACGCCGCCCTTGAAGTTCGCAACAGCGACGACCTTTGCCGGTAAACCATCAGGGCGATAAGGAAGATATTCCTTCGTGCTGACACCCTCTGCCGCAAAATGCTTTCGTAGGGTGAGCACTTCTTCCAACGTGAACCACTTGGAGCCGGCCTCTCCCTCACCCTGAGGAAGATCGGGATTCGCCTTGAGGACACGTCGAAGATGGGCGGGTGCAACAGGGATGAGATATTTGGTGATCTCCCAGATTGAAAATCGCCGCAAACGCTTTTCTCCATCCGGAGCGTAGCCTCTGCGCGCTAGGTCCTCTCGGCCCTTTGCACAGAACGTCGCTGCTTTTGCGAATCGCGAAGTGCCAATAGGATCGGGTAACTTTGTCGCCGCCACTTCCGGATCCAGATTCAGATATGGCGGTAGCGGGGGTTGGTTGGATTTATTCACTGTCGATGCCTCGGGTAATGTTCGCCTTGTCGGCGTATATTGCGGAATGTAGCGAACATTTGGCCCGGCGGCTATCCTTGTTCTCAAGTTTTTCCACAGTAGGTGTACGCCTAGACCGGTTTCGTGGCGAAACTTCCTAAAATCGAAGAAAACGACGCAACAAATAGTTTATTTACTTTAGAGAGTTTAGAGTCTTTAGGACGTTAATATCTTTATTTAACAATTATTTGCGCCTAGTATGGCACCTGTTTTCAGTGTCTGGAGCACCCATCTACAGGATAAAAGGTGCCCATCTACAGGAGGGTAGGGGCCAGAATCCGGGAAGAAGGGTTCCGATTCTCAGGTTGTTAAGAATCTGCACCAATCAGACCCTAATCTTCTCTCTCTTGGATGTTGTGCTCTTGCGTAACAGCCGGTCTCCGAACCCCCACGACCAGTTGCCTGGGGATAAGTCGAGCACTTTCGGAATAAGGTACCTGTCTACGGGATTCATGTGATCCTGTATTTGGGCACCCAATTGAGATTGATCAACGGGTACCTTTCGTGGCAGAAATATCAAAACGAGCAGCCAGGCAGAATCATGCCGGATACACAATTGGACATGGATCAGCTTTCTGGCGCATTGCGCCGGGAAACAGTGAAGAAGAACGTTGCTGCAATTCACATTAGCGGCAAGCTGACGCTATTGCAGCGCAAGTTATCCAATGTCCTTCTGTTGAATGCATATGATGCGCTAACGTCCGCACAAACCCACACCATCGACGCTCGGACTTTGGCGATGATGGTTGGATACAATTCGAACGACTTTGACACGCTACGCGCCAGCCTTAGGGCTCTGGCCGAGACCGTAGCAGAATGGGATATGCTGGACGAACAGGGCCGTCAGGAATGGGGCGTCTCGTCGTTGCTTAGTTTCGCAAAACTCAAGGCCGGAGTTTGCGAGTATGCGTATTCCCCTGCGCTTGCGCAGAAACTTTACGATCCGAAGATCTACGCGCTGATAAATGTTCAAATCCAGCGGAACTTCAGTTCCGGACACGGCTTGGCATTGTACGAAAACTGCTACCGATTTGTGCGTACCGGATCGACGGGATGGTGGGCGCTGGATGTTTTTCGAAAACTAATGGGCGTGGATGGAAGCGACTACTACGGCAGTTTCAAACATCTCAATGCCAAGATCATCAAACCTGCTGTTGCTGAGGTGAACAAGAGCTCGGACATTCTAATTGAACCGGAGTTCAAGAAGAAGGGGCGCACCGTTACCGACATTCGGTTCCTGATCAAAGGCAATCCGCAGAAGGCGATGTTCGAGATTGACGATGGTGACGGCGTTCGGAACCTGAAGATATACAAGACACTGCGCGAGCAGGGGGTGTCGGATAGGCTGGCGCGGCAATGGATAGCTGAACATGGTGAAGACTATGTTCAGCAAAAGCTCGACTATGTCAGCGGGCAGGGGGGTATTAAGTCAACACTCGGATATCTCTCAGCTGCATTGCGGGATGACTACAAAGCGCCGGAGAATGAAACCGCACCCGAGCCCAGTCCCGAGGCGGTCGAAGCCGCCCGTGAACGAGAGGTTGAAAAGGCCCAGGAAGATCAGGCTTACGAGGCGCGGGCGTCAGAACGAGCGGAGCGTTCCCGCAAATTGGCGATCGTCGAGGATCTGGTTTCGCGGCGAAACCCAACACAGCGAGATGCAGACAAGCGGCTGTTCCTTGCCGGATTGGACAACGATCTGGATCGAGAGCACTTCCGGGCGCATGGTTGGCGATCAGGCCTGAATGCGACAGCAATCTTCGCCTTTTGGTTGGATATGGAGCCTGACGCCTTCGAGTGATCACCTAGCCTCCCAGACGTTTCTGCGGCTCCGCAACGTGCGTGGTTGGCGTCGGATGGAACGGATTTCTTACCTTTGGTGTTGTGCGCACTTTATACCATTTATGCGCATTATGGGTACAGCACTCTAACTAAAAGAGACCTTAAGGGTTTCGTTGCAAAGTTTTAGGTCACCCAAACAGAACTGCGATGGCTTCAGGTTCAGATTGCCAACTCGGAGAATTGACGAAACGGGCAGAGCCCTGGTGTGAACTGGCCTTTACGGATCATGTGCGCGACTTTGATGCCTGCGAGAGTCGCCGAAGCCGAAGCAAAAGTCTTGAAGCCGAGCATCGGACGGGTTCGTCTTTTGATGAAACGGTGATCCTGTTCCACTATGTTGTTCAAGTATTTCCGCCTGACCATTTCAATGGGGATCGGGCAGCCAAAGCCTTTCAGCTTACTCTTGCAGCCAACCCTTATGCAGGTCACCCGAGTGACACACGCCGAGACATACGGGAGCTTTCAGTGCCGCGAACCCCATTCACACTGTTCTATCGTGTAATGCCCACCCAGATAGAAATTCTGCGTCTATGGGATACCCGGCAGGGCGCGGATTACTGAAACCCGGAGTTTAAATTGGTGGCATCAGGCGGGCAGGGTAGGGGCAAGCAACCGAACCTATTTTGTTGTTCGACCTCTAGCTTTTGCGTAGAAGGCGTATTTTGTTGAAAAACTCTGGCTTGATCGAGACATGAACTACTGATTCAATTCTGCCAACAAGCGGGAGGATCAGCCATGATGGGATCTAGGTTCTGGACCTATTAATTGGCTGCCGTTATCCCGCCTGCGTGATTCATGCCCGTGAGTTTCAGGGGTATAACATGAGCAATCTATTCTGGCTGACGGATGTGCAGATGGCGCGACTTCAGCCTTACTTTCCAAAGAGCCATGGTAAGCCGAGGGTTGATGATCGACGCGTGCTGAGTGGGATTATTTTCATCAACGCAATGGGTTACGTGGGTCCGATGCGCCGCGTGAATATGGGCCGCCAAAGACGCTGTACAATCGCTGGAAACGATGGAGCGATATCGGTGTGTTCGCTCGGATCATGAACGGGCTGGCTGCAGAGGGAACCGCTCATAAAACCATCATGATTGACGCAACATACCTCAAAGCGCACCGCACGGCTTCCAGCCTGTGGTTGAAAAAGGGGGGCGTGGCAGGCTGATAGGGCGCACCAAGGGTGGCATGAATACGAAACTGCACGCCGTTACTGACAGTCTGGGACGCCCCAAGGTCTTCCTCTCCGCCATCGCGCTCGCGGCTACAGTCCTATTCTGGCTGTAAATCAATGAGGCTGGAGCCTAGCAGTATTTATTGGCCAGCGTGCGCATTAAATTGCATTAGCTTGCAACCCGCCAAAGCGCTTGTTCGGGTTCTGTAGCAAAATTTTTGAGGCTCTCTGTCTGAGATGATGCCCTTGCGGCATCGGCTGCTCGAGTTTCTACTGGAGATCGCGACCGATGGCGATTTCATCCCTATCCGTTGTCAAGGATTTCGGTACCTGTATTCTAGCAGCTTTCATTTACCAGAGACTATGTGCAAGTATCGGATTCAATTCTGAAAAACAGCATATCTGAACAAGGATTTCATGTTGCACGGCTACGATCAAATTGGGATGCACTTCAGAATGCTGAGCGACCGAATACGCATGGACACCTTTCAGCGTGCGATTTTCAACGTCGTCAAACCTGGCGATGTCGTTTGCGATTTTGGAACCGGCAGCGGTGTGCTTGCTATGTTGGCGTGCCGGGCAGGTGCGAGCAAGGTTTATGCCATCGACCGCAGCAATTTCATCAAGACTGCCGCAGAACTTTGTAAAGCGAATGGATTTGAAGACCGGATTACATTCCTTAGAACAGATGCCCGAACGGCAGACTTGCCTGAGGCGGTGGATGTTCTGATATCCGAATGGCTTGGAAATGCGGCGTTGGAAGAGAACATGTTGCAGCCCCTGATTGGGTTGCGGGACAGAGTGTTAAAACCTGAAGGAATCATGCTGCCAGGAAACGTACGCATCATGGCGGCACCCGTGCGCGCATCAGAAAGGTTTCAGCAGATCACTTTCTTTTCTCAGTCGATCTGCGACCTGAGTTTTCACGGCCTCGTAAACCCGTCTGCACAAGAGAGGTTCTGGGCCCATATCAAGCCCGAAGAACTGATTGGCGAACCCCAACTTGTTGCAGTATTGGATATGCACACAGTCTCTAGTGGGTCTTTGGCAGAAACGATCACGCTGCAGTTTTCTGAACAAGGCTTGTGCCATGGCGTGGCCCTTTGGTTTGATGCCGAAGTAGCGCCTGGTGTCAGCTTGCCAACAGGGCCACATGCCGCTCGAACCCATTGGCGACAGGTGATCTTTCCAATCGGACCAAGAGCAATCGAAGTATTGCCCGGTCATCAAATGGAAGTGAAGATTTCAGCCTATGGTGCCGGCTCGGGAGTGGACTGGTCTTGGTCTATTGGCGTCAAGACCGACATCACACAAGATTTCCAGTATACGTTTTCATCAAATTGAATTGGCTGTGTCCTGACTGAAAAACACGGTGTTCTGCCATGTTTGCCAAGTCTCCAAAGCATCGTCAGTGTCTATTTTGACATTGTACCTATCTAGGGTCGTCGGGTGATCTGGCTTGCGATGCAAGTGGCTTTGTTGGGCAATCAGGTTTTTGGAAGGTACACCAACAAACTGCGCCAGCTGGGGTATCGAAGCCGACAATCTGTCTGTTCGTAGAACCAGCCTCCGATCTACAGGTACCGTGTTAATCAGATGCGTATTCCGTTCCTGCCAATGAACTAAAAGACCTTTTGATATTTCCGGCAGTGCCTTGATCAACTGCTCATCATCAAGAAACGCCTCAGGCGAGAATGAACTCACGACCAGTTCCGCCTGCCGCTTGAACCGATCCGGGTAAGGTTGATCTGTTTGTGCAGTGTGAAAAACATCGCGTTGAATATGTGTTAGCACGGAATCCAGCCATTCGATCGGATGACGCAGTATGATCAGGAACCGCGCGCCTGGGAAAAGGTCGACATACTGCTCTGCGAACCAGGTGTTGAAACTGGTGCTGTCGACCTCAAGTTGTCCTATAGCGTCGCGTGTAGCCAGATAGGCACGCACCTCGTTTTCGTTGAGTTCGCCGCTTTTGTAGGCGGAAAGCGCTTCGGTTGCTGCTTCGTGTTGAAATTCATGGGCTGCGCGGTAGTTTCCAAAAATGCCAGCAACGGATTTGGTTCCTGTTTTCTGTAAACTCAAGTTGATCAGTTGAAATCGGCGCAGATATGAGAACCCAATCATTTTAGGCAGATAGCGCTGGCGCGATAGGGTGGTTTTGTGATCTTTGACAACACGAAGCCTCGACGATTACCGTGTAAAGAACACAAAAAAGCGGTCTAAAAGCAAGATGGATAAAGCTGCCGGACGAAAAAACAATCCGTCGCCTGAGACCGAGCGAAATTCAGTACTGCGTATTCGTTCTCATCTATCGTTTCACCAAACAGCGCCGGGACAGATATTGGTGGTATCCGAAAACAAAACCCGAGTGTTGAACGGAAGAATTTTTTCGGACCTGCTGCCCAAAATTGATGGTCGGGCCTCTATTCGTGAAATCGTAGAGTCGCTCTCCGATCAGCACACGACCGAGCGTGTTCTGTTCGCCATCCGCCAGCTACACGACCAGGGAATCACGGATGATACCATTGGGTTGATTGAGCCTCAAATTTCGGGTTTTTGGGATCGAACTGAAATCAATGCAATCGCGGTCAAAGCTGCTTTGAGGCAGGAAGTTGGTATTTTGTTGCTTGGCTCGCTTGAGCCTGAAGTTTGTCGGATCGTAATCAGCGACTTGCAGGAAAAGGGTATCGCAGCAGTTAAGGTTTCGAATTTTGGTGAACACGATCTGACGCTTGTTTTGACGGATTGCTACCTGCGACCGGAGTTGGACCTGCTGGATGCCGAGGCGCGTCGTCGCAAAATCCCATGGATGCTGGCAAAGCCGACCGGGTCGGAAGTCTGGATCGGGCCTTTGTTTGATGGAAGTTGCCAATCTTGCTGGAATTGTCTGGCACGGTCATTGCGAGACAACGGGCGCGAGAAGCTCGCCGCCCGTGCGGGGTCAGAATTGAAATTGCCTAGCGCGGTCAATGCTTGGACCGGCGATACCCAACAATCGGGCAGGTTGATCGCGACGCAAACTGTTTTGGCGATGGCATCAGATGGCAATCGAAGGCTGGCGGATCAGGTTCTTACGTTTGATCCCATAACGCTTGAGGCCGGGAAACATCCGGTGCGGGTGCGCCGTAATTGTCGCACATGTGGCGAACCGCGAAAAAACACGGAATGTCATCAGCGAAGTAATGTTCTCGATGCGGCCGATATCGAACTAGTGTACCGGCCTAGATCTCTCTTCGCCGAAGGTGGTCACCGGTTTTGCAGCCCGGACGAAACCTATCAACGATTGAGCCGCTTGATTAGCCCGATCAGCGGCATTATTCCGGCGGAGCCGGAATCTGTCGAACGGGGCGGTTATCATGTTGCGAAGTGCCGTCAAGTCACCCCGTGGCGAGAGGATTCAACAGCTCTGAATTTCGACGTGTCTTTGGGGGCAGGAGGCAAAGGCCCTTCACATCGACAAGCCAGTACCGGCTGCCTTGCCGAAGCAGTGGAGCGCTATAGCGGAACATTTCGCGGCGATGAGCTTTTTATCCAGGCAAGTTTCGACGACCTGACCGAACAGGCGATACATCCCGATGTTATCCAGCAATACAGTCAAGCGCAGTATGCAAACAGAGATGCCAATGCAAAGAAAGCACCGTTCTGGATTCCGGAACCATTTGACGTAGCAAAAGATACGAAATGGACGGGCGTGTGGTCACTGACCAACCAACGTGCGGCTCTGCTGCCAACGGCAGTCTGCTATTACGATGTCCCCGTCACGGGCCATGATTTCTATCTTGCCGACTCCAACGGGTGTGCTGCCGGGAATGTGCTGGAAGAGGCCATTCTACACGGTCTTCTGGAACTGATCGAACGGGATGCACTGGCGATTTGGTGGTATAACCGTCTGCGTCGGCCGGCATTCGACCTGTCACGCGTCAGCGATGTTGTTGGTGCACAAATCGATACACTTGCGACTCACCTGCGCGGCGAAGGCCGCAATCTGTCCTTCATCGACCTTACCAACGATCTTCGAATTCCGGTTGTTGGAGCTGTTGCGTGGGACGCCGAAACGGGTGGTGCTGTAACTTTTGGGTTCGGCGCACATTTGGACGCGTCCATCGCCGCATCCCGCGCGGCCAGTGAATTGGTTCAATTGGATGTCTATTGCAGCGAGGCAGCGAATTCCCGCTTGGCGCTTCGGATGTCGCACGTCAAGAAATGGTTTGAGACAGCAACAATTACCAGTCATCCGTACCTGACCCCAGCTGAGAACGCGGTTCCAGCACCATCTCCGGCGATGGATGGCGGCAGGGAACTGAAAGCCGATGTTGAAGCGTTGGTATCCCATCTTGCGCTCTATGAAATCGAAGTATTGGCGGTTGATCTGACACGCCCAGATGTGGGTTTCCCGGTTGCCCGAGTTTTCGCACCCGGATTGCGGCATTACCACAATCGGTTCGCGCCAGGGCGGTTGTTCGACGTTCCGGTCACTCTGGGGTGGCAGGACCAGCCAACTGAAGAACGTGATCTCAACCCCGTGGTTTATTTTGCATGACAGCAGAGGATATACGCACCTACGCCCCTTACCTAGACTATGCGCTGAATCCCTTGCGCCCGGAGATCGCTGATGCGCGCGCGCTATCGCTAGCACATCGCCGTTTAGGAGAGGTGCAACTTGGACACTGGGTGCCACCACCGCTAGGGATTGAGATACCTCTTGGAACATCTGATCCCGGCTTCGACCTGTCCGTCGGCTATGCAACAGGTTTTGGGAATCGTAAGTTCTTTGATCAGAGCCCAACGGGGCGGGCTGCAACTGAGCCGTGTTTGCCGAATGTGTTATCCGAGTTTGACAATATTTGGCTGGAGCATGACCTAATTGATCCGCAATCTAGTCGCGCCAGCATCTATTTCTCGCCCAGATTACTTGAAGGAGCCATAGCGAAAGCTGCGGACAGATTGACGCCGCATCAAATCACATCGATTTGCACCGCGGCAACGGTATTAAGCCCACATATGTCTGAAGGTTCTCGAAAGCGACTGACTGAAATGCTGTCTGCTTATTCTGATCCGCAGACTTATGTACTGTGCGGAGTAATGACGGGGCGGAAGGATGTCAGAGTTCGGTTGGTTTTTCGTTTCGAAACTATTCAGGCTGCGGCTTCTTA
Organism: uncultured Ruegeria sp.; assembly: GCF_947504215.1. Classification (GTDB taxonomy): domain Bacteria; phylum Pseudomonadota; class Alphaproteobacteria; order Rhodobacterales; family Rhodobacteraceae; genus Ruegeria. Next base: position 92,551 of record NZ_CANNGO010000011.1, read on the forward strand.
CTTCAGGGCCTTTGGCTTTGAAAGCCAAAGCAAAGGGCTTGTGTGGTTGGACAATACATTTGGTTCGATGGTCGAGCGGGTTTTGGTGGGGTGCGAGATTGGCGCCGAAAACACCCTTGGGGTCGAACTTTACGCCCCCGACGGCAACCTTCAACAAGGCAATGCGGACGACCTTTTACTTGAAACACTGGAACAGCAGGGACTGTGCCACCCGGAGAAACGCAAAGCGATCAGGTCGTTTCCTGGGCGTACGGCGATCTCTACAGGTCAGGAAAACTGGGCATACCTGGAAAAAAGGGATGGTCTGCGGCAAGGGGCAATACAGGTTCCCATCTGCGACAGGCAGTTCCATCATATCAAAGTCACGTTGCTTGACGGTGAACAGGTTCAGGCCAAAGCGTATGCATCGGCCTTATTCAGGTGGTGGTTTCATTAGGTGCCATAGGACCAACTGCAGTTAACCGCGTTTGGGCAGCAATGGAAAATCATCGCCCTCAAACGGCATTAGCGCATCTTGCCGGATCGGAAATGATGCGCCGGACTGTTTGCGCATACGTTCGGCGATCAACTTGCCCGACGGTGCAAGAACCGCATCTGGTGCAGCCCATCGACTGATATATCTGCGCACAGGCTGCATATACGGATTGCCGTACGCACCGTGGATACAGAGGCTGTTGAAGATCAGGCAATCCCCGGGATCCATTGTCCAGCGCATGATATCGTACTGGTCACGTTCCGCATCGATATCAGGCATTGGTTCGGGCGAAGATCCATCGGGGTTCGAAATGTCTGTTTGGGCGGCATCAAATTCCGGTTGGAATTTCTCTTCATAAAACTGTTTGTGCCAAAGGTGTGAGCCGCGAACGATCTCGAGTGATGCGCCCTCAGGCGTGGGGTCCAGTGGAACCCATATTGCAAAGCTCAACCCAAGAATGCCCCAATCCTGATGCCAGGGAGTACGGGTCAGCGTACCGGGATATTTTGCAATCCAGGAGTCGAATACAAACCGAGCCTGTGCAGAGCCAACACAATCCGCTGCGATCTGTGAAATATTTGACCCCTGCAGGAATTCATCAAAGTCGGGCGTATGGGACCGCACCCAAAAATCCATGACATAGCCGCCCAAATCGCCTGGTCTGGTGAAACGAGTAAAGTATTCAGACGGGTTGGACAGGTTGGTCTGGACCGCTTTTTTCAGGTATTCGATCCAGTCATGATCGATCACTTGCCGCAAACAAACGGCACCGTCTTCATTGAAGGCTTCAAGGTCGCGCGGCCTTAACTGAACCGGAGAGCGTTCAACGGTATCGGCGGCGATCTCAGGCATCAGCTTTGGCCGGCAGCACGGGGAACATCGCGGTGTCAAACGGTTCCATCGCGCCCTGCAGTTTGGGGGCGCCGGTCGAAAGCTGTAGCAAGTGCTCAGCAATCCAATCCCCGTGAGGTGCCAACAGTGCACCGGGTTCCATCCACCTGCAAGAATATCGGCGCACGGGCGTTGTGCTGTAGTTGCCGGGTGCGCCATGAACGCTGAGTGCGTTGACGATCAGACAATCGCCCGGCTCTACATCCCAGGAAATGATATCATATTCTGACCGATGGCGATCGATATCCGGGATACGCTCAGGCTCACGCTGTCCGGGAGCGGCGCGTTTACCTTCGGCCTTTGCCTCAGCAATGACATCGTCAAAGCGTTCGCTGTGATAGTGGCGACCCCAGGCATGTGATCCGCGAACTACCTCCAGACTTGTGTCTTTGTTCATCGGATCAAGTGGGATCCAGATAATCAGGCTGCTGCCATGAATGCCGGTGTCTTGATGCCAGGGCGTCCGCATCATGGTGCCGGGATACTTCGTAATCCATGAGTCGAACAGAAACTGAGCCTGATCGAGGCCGAGAAACCTGGCAGCGATCTTTGCGATCCCAGAGTCGTCACAGAAGGTCCTGAACTCATCAAAATTATGCCGGACCCAAGTGTCTGTCACGTACCGGCCGAAATGGCCGGGGCGGGTTCGGATGTTCTGGAACGGCGAAGGGTTTTCCAACCCTCGTTCAATTCCACAACCCAGAACATCGAGCCATTGGTCTGATATGATCCCTCTGAGGCAAACGGCGCCGTCAGCGTTGAAATTTTCGACGTCCTGCGCTGAGATTGAGTGGACATCGAGACGGTCGTTCAACTCTGGCATAACGAATCCTCGAATTGGCACCGAGATGCCGAGATTAGATTAGTTTGTGGATCCGTTCAGCGGCACCAGGAATTCGCGCCATACACCTGATTGACGTCCCCTGCGCCAATCTCTGCCTCTAGCGGAGAGGATGGCAGCAGAAAATACTGTTTGGATTCGCTGTTCTCGAGGATTTCGATGTCGATATCGCCAGGGACTTCGACCTCGTATTCTTTAAGCACTGATTTCGGATCAGCTTTGAACTTTTCCTTGAAATCCTCATCGGACCAGCAGCGGGCGACTATCTGGCCCATTTTTATACCGTCGTCGCGTCCAAAATTGTTCATGTGCTGGTTCCTCCAAAGCGGTGTCAGCGAATACTGCTGGTTAAATCAAAGCGTAACACCACGACCTGCAAAACTGCAATCTATTGGCGAGTCTTCTAAGTAAAAATTAACTTCGACCTCAGGCTTTGATGATCATTCGGTTCGAAATCTTGAATATGGCATCTGCCGAGTTCAGCACGTTGATCGAGTTTGAGGTCACGATCAAAGTTTTTACCATGGGTTTCACGCGAAGTATCAGCCTTGCGCGCTCCATGTCAGGTAGCGCCGACACTGGGTTGTCGAGGACAAGGATTGAGGGTCGCAGTGCAACCGCCGCGGTCAACGATAATAGCTGTCTCTGCGAATTGGACAGCATCGACCCGTTAAACCCTACATTGGTTCGCAATCCCAACGGAAAGGTCGCGATGTCATTAATAAGTCCGGTTGCAGTCGCAGCGGCCAACACGCGTTGTTTTGGCAAAGTTCCATAGTTCGAGATGATCTGCTCGATGCTCATCTGCGCGAGCGGTGGATCATCAACCAAACCGTGCAGGTAGTTGTCAGGGAACTTTTGCACAGCTTTACGGGGCAATCCTGGATTTCCATAGAGAACTTCCCCCTCACTCGGATCAAGAAGCCCCAATAAAGTGCGACAGAGTGTGGTTTTCCCCGATCCAGTTTCACCGCAAAACCCAATAAAGCTGTCTGGGGGTATGTCTAGATTGAGCCCCTTATAAACTGGATTTTTTTGACCCGGATAGGTGCTGGAGACATTGCGCAGCGAGACATAAGGCGTCAAAGCTTTTGGCTCAGGCAACGTGTTTTGGTCTGCAGCTGTCGACTTGGACAGTTCCGTAGATGCCGCAATTGCAGGACCTGTTACGAGCGAAGCAATCCCCAGCCCTATGACCCCGCTGGCTGTCAAAAACAACTCAGTGTTTGCGCCCGGGGCGCTTAAGTCGACCAAAAGTACCGATACACACCCTGCTACTCCTGCGTTGATCAGTGGAATTACGTCTACAGCGTTGGCACTGGATCTATTTCGTGAACCTAGCTTGGCAGAACTTGTGTGCCCCGTGGAAAGCCGGGACTGTAGCTCACGCGTACGGTGCAGCGTTGCAGTCAACGCAAGTGTCTCAGCAGTTCGGCCAAAAGCCAAAGAGCACTGGTTAGCCCTGAAAGCAAGGAAGAGGATACCGCAGATGCCTAACACCAGCGGTAGCCCCGCCAAACTACCGAAATAAATCAAAATCAAAAAGGCTGTGCCCGCCAAGGCAACGGAGTAGGCAGAGATGAAGGTCATGCCCACACGAACACCTTCTTCATCCTCGTTGACCACTATCTTTTGTGCCCATCGGGTCAAATCACTTTGCTTGGAGCGTTCGCCGAAGTTTACAGTTGGTGCTGTCCTTGCTTCTAGTGCTTGCCGTTCAAAAAAGGAAACGGCAAGTTTAAGGCTAGCGACTGGCGCGATGAGTGCCGTCAAGAGAATTGCTGCAGTGCCAAGTGACACGTCGTCCGAGATCCCTTGATCCAGCCAGCCACCCAGACAGAAAGCCAAACAAGTCATGCTCAAAGAGCAGGCAATCCCCAGCGAACAGATCAGTGTTAAGTGACGAAAGGATATCACGTGTTGGTACCAATTGGTTCCGCCAGAAGGGCTTCATACGATGTATGTTCTTTCGGCGCGCCAAGCGACTTAAGCCTCCCACTTTTGAGCAGCTCGACACGGTCGCAAAGCCTCAGCAGAGGCCACTGGTTTGACAGGATCAGGCAGGTCACACCCCGTTTTCGCAGGGCTCGGATAATCTGCGCGATATCAGCCAGAGCAATACAGGTCATCGCATTATCAAGAACCAGAAGATCAGTTTCTTGGGACAGGCAGTAGGCGATCGAAAGGCGCTGCCGCTCACCTCGGCTGATGGTTGCCATCAAGTCGTATAGCTCAGGAGGTCCTGACCCATCCCGATCTAGAAACTCGGAAATTCCAAATTCCTCGATCAAGTCGTCAGGAATATCTTCGATCGATCCCAACAGAACCGAATCTTCAGATAGATAACTGACGCGGGCTGGCTGTTTTGAAGATGTTTCAAAGGTAACGTGACCCTTGCTGGGAAGGTACTGATCTACTGCCAGGCGGGCCAGACTGGTTTTGCCACTGGCCTTGGGGCCCGTTACGGCAACGATGTCGCGCAGCGCAAGGGACAGCGATAGGCCGGACAAGATCGGCGGGGCATTCGGATCAAATCCAAAGGTCACATCCCGCATTTGCAGCCCTGCGTCCTTTGGCTTTTTGACCTCCGTGGGTTCTTGATGCCCGTAACTGAAGGAAAAAGTACCGATGGTTTGAGCAATTGCGCGTTGTCGTGTTGGGTCGATCTCAGAAGACTGCCCAATGAAAACCAATACGCTTGCGGCTAGCAGGCTAAATGAACTCAAACCTAGCCATCCCACAAATACATTGGCCTGATCAGATATCATTGAGACTGCGATCGCTAGTGCTCCCACAAGGCCCAGACAAGCGCATTTAATCATCTGTAAGTTGGAAAGTCGTTGAACTTCGCGAAATCTACGTTTTTGCCAATCGCAGAACGTCGATGTGAATGCCTTGTTGCGCAGCAGCAGCCGAAGTTCGTCTGTATTGGTAAAGATCTCAGAGAATTGTGCTCGAAGTCTTAGTAAGCCAGTGCTGGCAATGGCGGTCCGAGCCAAGTGTTTTTGTTGTGCAAAAATCTTTAGTAATGCCAACAAAAATACGATCACAAGGACCGATATCCTGGCCGAGTGTTCAAGAACTATTCCGACAAACGCAATGGGCATTATTAGTCCGCAAGAAAGCCATCCAATGAACGACCTGAGCCGGGTTTCGCGCAGCTTTGGCAAAAAGAAGCCGGATGGCATCAACTGCAGTAAATTCAAAGGCAAAACTGCAGTGTTTCCGGCTGCATCGGACGATTCTGAGACTTCTTTGGGGAGGATAATCCCCAAAACAGCCAAGGCAATGAACCCGGCAAAAGCCACGATCAGTCCGTTCCTCATAATAACCAGTGAAGGATCAATAAGGCCCGGTTTTGGTTGCATCCAGCCAATCAATCCGAATGCGATTCCAATCAGCGACAATACTGCGGCAAAGGCAACTGTGCGAGACAGGCGACCCCAATGCCATGAGCGCGACCAATGCGAGGATAGTGTTACCTTGCGAGGGGAAAATTCGATCAGTCGCCCGGTAAATAAGTTGCCGAATTCCGATTTGGAAACCAAGCGCCTTCCTGACTGTGGGTCATTGATGGCAATCCGGTTCCCAATAGTACCTTCCAATACTACGAAATGACCGCCTCCCCAGAAGACAATCGACGGGCACGGGGCAGTTAACGCTTCCAAGGCGGTACATCGGCGGGCTGTTGCGTCAAGCCCGTGTGCCTTTGCGGCATCGAGCAACCCTGAAATGCTGGTTCCATCACGGGATGTTCCAGCCTCGTTAAATAGGTCGAAATATGCAGCTTCAATGCCGTAGTTTTTCAGGACCGTGGCCAGCGCCGCTGTTCCACAATCCAGCGCGGACAGTTGAGGAACAATTGGCGTTCGTCGTATCAGAGCATCCCTTGTATTGCGCCACCATTTCATTTTGGTAGTCCCAACGCGAATTCGACAACCGGCGATTCCTCGAACCACGACAGGCCCGTCACCCGCTGAAAGGGGCGTGGATCTCCTGTTCCGATGGCGCATCCACCGAGGTCTAGCTCTGTTGCGGTGTTGTACATTGCGTCTAGTGCGATGCCCGCGTTCAACAATGTCAGGCGGTATGCCATACCCTTATATTTCCAGGCGATTCTGGGCATCCGCGTCGCAAGCATTATCAATGCGGGCGGAACTTCGGCGGTACCACCCATCGATGAACCCGCGTTTTGGAGCATCTCAGCAGCCGCATCGGCAGAGTCGGGAACGGCGTCCAACGTGTGTTCAAATCCGCAATACCGAAATAGACCCTGTTCCAGACCTGACACGTTGCCAACGGCGATGTACCACTCCAATTCATGAATACTGCCAGCGGCGGGGATCGGTTTGTCCAGCCGCTCCAAACCACCGGCAACGAAGCTCTCGTGGACCGCGCTCAGACGTTGCAAGAATGAGGACACTAAGGGTAGTGGGATTGGGCTCGCTTGCCAATTTCGACACGATTGTCTGCGTTCAGTCGCCAACTGGGTTTTACCGTGAGCAGGAGTAAGCGCGTGCGTTTTTCCGGTCGGCACCAAGTGCGCTTGCGGGGCCGGATATTGTTCTTGAAGGTCGGTGTTTTCGCCGACGATGGGCTCATCAAGTCCTCGGCGACTGCTGGAATGCAATATCGCATCGGCGAACGCCCAGCTTGCTCTTTCTACGGGTTCGTCAGCCAAACCGGGTTCCAGAAAACCGAACTGACCCAAAGCTACGAACAATGGCTCGTTTGCCTGTCCGCCATCCAATGGAGATGATAAATGCCAAATGCGCTTCAAAACCTCATCGGATCGCAGCGTCATCTGACAGGCAGTTTCGGGACTAAGCATCACAAAACCGGCGCCGTCGCGTTTGACATAACTAAAGCGGGATAGTCTTTGGCCGGTGACATCATGTGGATCGCCAGGGCGGAATTCACTATTCAATGGTTCGAATGTGGCTAAGTCGCAAGAGTCTCCGTCGACCAGAACCCACTGAATCCAGCGCCGAGACCTGAACCGTTCTTTCAAATGCAAACAGACTGCAATCTGCTCGGGGTCGTCAACGGCCCCCTCGTTTTCGGCCAACCCGACTGTTGCCAGCGCTCGGCACATTTTCTCAAGTTTGGGAAAACCCCGAGGCAGACGAACCTCGCCGCCAGGACCCGTTATACGGTCATTGACAAGTTTCACACCTGATCTGAAGCGCTCAATAATCACAACTTAGGACATCAGTTCTGGCGACGGTTTCGAACATCCGCCGCAAAGTTCTGACAGAATAAATCACTTGCGCTTGAGTGTGTATTTTCCTGCAGAATGATAAACGCCGGTTGTCACAAACCTAAGATCAATCTCATTTTCATCTATGATCGAGCCAACGGCAGAAAACTGACCAGAAGTTGTCATCATAAAACTGTCATCGTCCGTCATCACGGCAACGAAAGGAAGAGATACATTCTGTTGTTCATTGGTTTCTGGATTGGTGAAAATGGCCTCCAGTGAACCGGCAAAAGTTTCACCATTCTGATCATTCACCAAGAGTTTCTGGTTCGTATAGGCCTCGCTGTGGCTAAAATTGTTCTCCCAATTGACGACCACCTCAACCTCGGTGCCAATCCATTCCCCCTTAAGATCTGGTGCTTCTGCATATGCATCGGATACTGAGACTGACAAGCACGCCAGGCCAGCAAGCAACGCCATCACCCGTGCCTTTAGCCATTCCTTACCAATTGGGTTCAAAACACTTTGCATCTTTGGCCTCCTGATGAATGTGCTGGCGGGTATTGATGTGACTATTGCGCGGAATGATTGATAACACCACAGGCAAGTTCGCCTTACGCTCAATTCGCTTGACCTGACCTGCTGCAAGATATTCTGTGACTTTGTGGAGTATGATGGAAATACGCTGACGGACCTTAATGCGTTCTATTCTAAGAACGATATTTCCCTTTGGAAACAGGTTATTGGTGATGACCTGCACTATCATTTCGGCGATTTCAGCAATACAGAAGATCCGGCAGAGGCACTGCGCCAGACTGTCAGGAATTTCTACAGCGCGATTCCCTTCGGCAGCAACTTGCTGGATGCAGGTTGCGGCTGGGGCGCCCCCGCTGGCCTGCTCGCCAGAGAACATGGATGCAATGTCACCGGGATAACTATTTCGTCCATGCAGGCAGAATATTGCCGGAATCTCGGTCTCAACGCTCACCATATGAACCTGGAAGAGTTCGAAACAGAGGCAACTTTTGACACCGTTCTGTTTCTTGAGTCGTTTGAACACATAGTAGAGAAAGCGCAACTGCTTAAACGCCTGCAATCTAAGTGTCGCCAGATCATTATTTCATCAAATGCATGGGGTGATGGAAACGCTATTTATAGACCAACGTTTGGTCTGTCCTCGGCTGTGTCCACCCCGCTTGAATTGTGCGCGCTATTGCGACATTGCGGGTACGAAGTACAGTCCATACGAGACAGAAGGCCACAATCTCTGCCGACGCTGCGCTACTGGAAAGACAATTTTGATCGTCTGGGCGAAAAGGTGCGAATTGACTCCCAGTTGCGCGTTTTGAAGGACTACACGAACTGGATTACCGCATCCCCAGCAAGACTTCAGGAATTCGAACAAAACGCGCCGCTTGTCGATATTGTTGCAAGATCCAGTTCGGTCGATGGCGGTTGTTCGGCTTGAGCTCATGATGCGGGTTTTTACAGGATTTCGATTTCGATTCATGGTTGTTTGGTTAAGGCTGCCTCATGTTTCTTGAAACACGCGACTGGCCACGCACACTTAATGGGAACGAACATGTTATTAGAACCATGTTCTTCATTTACACGTCTGTTCGCCTCTATCCGAATGCAGCACGCCACTTAGGGAGTAAGAAATGAAAACGTCAGTCAGATTTTTTGGAACCGCCATAATAGCGAGCGTGATCGCGACTACGGTCGCGGCGCAAACATCGGAGGATAAGAACGGGCCTGAAAGTTTTTTGTTTGTTCAGCATGCAGATAAAGCGACACTCGCGGATGATACTCTAACACTGACGGGCTCAGATCGGCACATTATCGTATTTTCGGATCGACCGCATCGTGCTTCGGGCATGATCCCCGTCGCTGAACTTGTAAAGCACTGGAGCGAGGGAGAGGACAGCTTTGCTTCTGATCCGCCCAATGCCGCTTTGGTTGGTCAGTTGGATGACGGCAAACCAGTCTCATTGATCGTCGAATTAAGTGAGCCCGTACTGAGCGAGGGATCGATCAGCTATCAGTACAGCATTATCGAAGGAGAAGACCAAGGTGACATCAAAAACCCATATGTTGTGATCGACACAAGCTTTTTGGATGTAAAACTGGTGAATTCAATTGGTGCCGCAACCCAACTATTAGGAATGGGAGGGAGTCAGTCGGACTTTGAACCTGTTGACGACTAGGTCCAGGGCACAAAACCAATCGATGACGATTGGCGCGCGCGATTGCAGAGGGGAAGGTTGACCTGCTTTCTTTGAAGGCTGCACCTTTGGGGAAGCCGTGTTCAGGTTGGCCTCCATTTGACCGGAGAACATATTCGTGCGGCGTCAAGCCGGCCACCTGCCCCTGTTTCGTATGATTGGTTTTCACGCCAAGAACGAATTAGTTATTCTTAATTTAACCCAAAGATTGAATGGGGGTCTCACAGCGTAGTACGTGTTTCGCAGGTTTTTTAGTCCAGCACCCGAACATCCTGCTGCGATGTTTCGACAGCAGGCAAAGACAGGACTGATCATCTGAATTGCGGAGAATGAGCATGAGGAAATTACTTCTAACACTTGTCGGAACAGGTGCGATGATCGCGTCGATGGCGCATGCCGATGGCTCGGATAAGAAAACCTACCTATTTGTTGAATCCGCAAGCAAAGCAGAACTCGCAGATGGAAAACTGGTTCTATACGGCGTCGATGATGAAGTGCCGGTCTTTTCAGACCGGCCCTATCGCAGTGCAGGCGTCATTACACGCGATCACTTTTTTGATGTCTGGAGCACAGGCCAAGACAGTTTTGACGCAAACCCGCCAAACGCAGCGTTGTCGGGTGAGGTTGACGGCAAATCCCATGTGGTGATCATCGAAATCTCGTCCCCAGAGATAGAAGGGGAAAGAGTCTCATACAGCTACAACGTGATCCAGGGTGATGAGATGCCATCACTGGATAATGTGGTCATGTTCATCGACAGTTGGCGTGAGCCCTACACTGGTCCGTTTGGTGGTTTGCCATAAAAATCGCCTGTGGATGAGCGCTAGTAAATCGGCCACCCAGCCAAACAATATTTACGTTGCGCAGATTCAAAGAGCCATGAATAGTAATCTTGCGGCTATGTAACTGCGGATGATCGAGCACCGGATGAAGACGACGAACCTGTTATTTTGCACCCTGATTGGTATTGGTTTGGCGGGTCTCGCCAGTGCGCAGTCAAAGCCTGCGCCGCCAAGTGTGGTTGTAGCTCGGGCAACGATGCAAGAGCTGCAGAAACAGGATGAATTTGTAGGACGCGTCGTTGCTGATCAGAGCGTCGATTTGCAGGCCCGTGTTGAGGGTATTCTCGAAGAGGTCAATTTTACGGAAGGCGGAACCGTTAAAAAGAGCGATGTGCTGTTCCGGATCGAAAAGAGAAAATACGCAGCAAGCGTTGACAGCGCACAGGCCGCGTTAAACAGCGCTCAGGCCTCGGCACAAAGCGACAAAGCAAACCTGGACCGGCAACAAACATTGTTTAACAAAGGCGATATTCCGCAAGCTATTCTGGATACCGCCAAAGCGACGTATGCCGAAGGTCAGGCGGCTGTGGATGAAGCGATTGCAGATCTCAAGATCGCACAAATAGATCTCAACTATACCGAAATTGTCAGCCCCTTGGACGGACGGATCGGATTGTCTGCGGTCGATGCGGGCAATATTGTTGATTCCGACAGTGGAGTTCTTGCGACAGTTTCAAGTATCGATCCAATATTGGTGAGTTTTTTTGTCAGCGAACCTGTGTTGCTGCGCGAACGTCGAAACGGCTCCATCACACAGAGCGATATAAAACTGTCGACGCAGATCACGTTGGCTGATGGTGGCGTTTTTCCCTCGGATGGCAAAGTCACCTACGTCGGCGATAGTGTCGGTCAGGACACGGGCACCGTCGAGTTGCGGGCTACATTTGCCAATCCGGACGGGAGTTTGATCCCTGGACAAGTTGTCACTGTTTCCCTGAGTGGCTCGGAAGACCCGAAGGTACTGACGGTGCCGCGCAATGCCGTACAATTCGACAAGCAGGGTTACTTTGTGTTTTCCGTTGATGGCAAGAACACTGTTCATCGTATGAACATCGAAATCGGCACCCAGTCCGCGACCAGAACTCAGGTTAAGTCAGGGCTGAAGGAAGGTGACCGGGTCGTTGTGCAAGGTTTGCAAAAAATTCACGATGGCTTGGTCGTAAAACCAGTCGACAGCCAGAGTTAGGTAAGGGATTGATCTCTCACTACTTCATCAACAGGCCGCATTTCGCCGCTGTTGTCGCGATCTTGATGGTACTTTTTGGCGCGGTCTGTGTTCGACTTATACCCATTTCGGAATATCCCGACATCGCTCCGCCGCAGATTTATGTTCAGGCCAATTACCCTGGTGCCGACGCGCAGGTTATTCAGGAATCTGTTGCAACGCCGATCGAAGAGCGTGTGAACGGGATCGAGGGCATGTTGTACATGCAATCCAAGAGTTCGAATGATGGCAGCTATGACCTAAACATTTCGTTTGAACTGGGAACAGATCCCAACGTCGCTGCAGTTGAGGTGCAAAACCGGATCGCGCTCGCCAGTGCGGAATTACCATCGGATGTTCAACAGCAGGGCATCGAGGTCACAAAACAATCCGGAAACATGATCCTGGTGATCAACCTGACTTCTCCAGACGAATCCCGGGATGAGCTTTATCTGAGCAACTATGCGGCCGAGTTCCTGCATGATCCCCTGCAACGCCTGCCAGGCGTCGGCGGCGTTTCGCAATTTGGTCAGTTGGAATACAGCATGCGGGTTTGGATCAATCCGGTTCGCATGGCTGCGCTGAATATCACCGCGGCAGAGCTAGCAGACGCCATTGAAAAGCAGAATGTCGTTGCAGCTGCTGGACAAGTCGGAGCCCCACCATTCGGAGAGGCACGAACGGATTTTCAGTTCAAGTTGCGCGCAGAAGGTCTGTTGCGGGAAGCAGAGGAATTTGGACGGATCATCGTGTCGACGGGCGAAGACGGATCAGTCACGAGACTGGAAGATGTCGCCCGGATCGAACTGGGCTCTGCCACTTATGCCGGGTCGTCGCAACTGAATGGTCAGGACACAGCAACAATTGCTGTGCATCAGGAAAGCACGGCCAACGCGTTGGAGATATCGGACAGCATTCACGCCCTGATGGAGGAGCTTTCCAAAAAATTCCCTGACGGTGTCTCGTACGAGATTACCTACGACGTGACGGATGCTGTTCGCGTGTCGATAGAAGACATTCTCAAAACCCTTGCGCTCACAGCGGGTTTGGTGATCGCAGTGACGTTCTTCTTTTTGGCGAGTTTTCGAGCAACCATCGTCCCTGCCATTGCGATCCCGGTGTCACTGCTTGGTGCCATTGCTCTGATCTATGCCATCGGGTTCAGCGCAAATATGATTACGCTGTTTGCATTGGTGCTCGCCATCACGCTGGTGGTGGACGACGCGATCATAATCATTGAAAACGCCGAACGCATCCTGAACGAAGATGGCCTGGACCCACGCGAGGCCACCTTGAAGGCGATGTCGCAGGTTAACCGGCCTATCATCGCAACCACCTTTGTTCTTGCCGCTGTGTTCGTGCCGGTATGCTTCTTTCCCGGAGTAACCGGAACGATCTACTATCAGTTTGCTGCGACAATTATCTTCGCGTTTGTGCTGTCCGCTGTGAATGCGCTGACCCTTGCTCCGGTGCTGTGTGCCATGGTCTTGAAGTCTGGGGCCAAGCCGATTGGCTTGCTACGTTTTGTTCCTGCAGTGATTTTATGGATCAGAACGCAATATATGCGTCTCGTAGTGCTCATGCTGCGATACCTCGCGATCTCGCTGTTTGTTTTTGCAGCAGCCGTTGGCGGAACGATATATCTCTTCAAAACCGTCCCAACCGGTTTAATCCCACAAGAGGACAACGGTGTCTTGCTGGCGGCTATGGCATTGCCCGAAGGTGCGTCGCTCCAGCGCACTCAGGCTTTCATGGCAAAGGCTGGCGCTATTATCGAAAAGACTGCGGGAGTGGACACAGTGACCACAGTGTCCGGTGCAAGTATGCTGGCTGGTGGCCGCTCAAACGCTGGTATGGCGATTGTGACACTCAAACCCTGGCATCAACGAAAAAACCCGAACCTGCATTGGAATGCCATAATGCAGGATTTGGACCAGCAACTTGCCACGTTGCCCGAGGCCGAAAGCTATGTTTTTCCGTTTCCCACCATTCACGGCTTGGGGTCAACAGGCGGTATTTCAGTCGAACTTCTGGACCTTGAAAAAGGCGATGGTGAAAAGCTGGAATCGGTGATGAGTGCTTTTGTAACAGCATTGAATGCTGCTCCAGAATTTGTCCGGGCACATGGCAGTTTTTCAGGGCAGACGCCGCAATACCGGCTCTCGCTGGATCGGGATCGGGCCGAGGCGCTGGGCGTTAACGTTTCAGATATATTCACAGCGTTGCAGGCCAATCTCAGCACGTATTTTGTCGATAACTTCATTCTGTCCGAGCGGGTTTATTGGGTAGTTATCTCGGCTGATGCCCAATATCGGCAAACGCTGGATGACGTGGGCAATATCTATGTCAAAAACAGCGCGGGCGACTCACTGCAACTTCGAAATTTCGTAAGCAGCGAACCGGTCCTCGCGCCAGATGCGATCCCCCGCTACAACCTTTTCACAGCAGCGTCGATCAGTGCGCAACTTGCAGAGGATATTAGCTCGGGTGCAGGAATTGCAGCGATGCAGAGAATAGCTGACAAAACACTTCCCGACGGGTTCCGGATCGAATGGTCGGGTGTCACGCAAGAGGAAGTGAAGTCTCAGAATTTGGTGCCCTACATTATGCTCTCTGCCCTTGTGCTGGCTTACCTGTTTTTGGTGGTTTTGTACGAAAGCTGGGTTCTGCCTTTATCGATCATTACATCGACAGTCTTTGCGTTGTTGGGCGCGCTGATACCTCTGGCCCTGTTTCCGTTTTTGACCAGCAATATCTTTGCCCAAGTGGGAATGGTGTTGCTCATTGGTTTGGCCGCTAAGAAAGCCATCATGGTTGTTGAGTTCGCAAACCAGCAGCGCCTGTCCGGCGCAAGCATTCGTGATGCGGCCCTAAAAGCAGCAGAGATCCGGTTCCGGCCTGTCACAATGACTGGCTTGTGTTTTATTGTCGGGGTTCTTCCACTGGTGTTGTCCAGCGGGGCAGGTGCAGCGGCACGGGTTTCGATTGGCTATCCCGTCCTGTTCGGCATGATACTCGACAGTACGCTGGGACTATTGATGATCCCGGTTTTGTACGCCGCGTTTCAGGCGCTTAGAGAGTATCTGGTCCGCCTGAGACCTCGTGCCAAACACATGTGACGCTTGGAAACTGGGTGTGTAGCCACTCCAGCCGAACCGAATGATCAGATGATGCCCGGCACCTGAAAACAGCGCTATTCGCTCGGGTCGGATCTCGACAGAGTCGCCTGCAACCGCCACTCGCTAAGCGGGACAATTGTCTTGTCAGTTGCGCTCTTGATGCTTTCAAACGTAACGGCGATCGTTTGAAGGGTGTCGGCGTTTTGAACACCTAAATCGATCATTAATCTGCTGACACCGGTATTGGGGTTCTGATCGGCACAATCCGAGTTGTACGGTGTTTTGCAAGGATCCGCTGAACGCAAAGTAAAACGGCCCTCTGTTGGAGAAAGAATGCGCGCCAATAGCTCTTTGCCATCCTTACGCAGGATAGCAGTCTGCCCATCAACATGTATCTGCGCATCGGTATGCATGGTCCAGGATACAGGTTCACTATGGCCTCCTTTAATTTCGTCCTGAACCAAGACCGTTTTTCCTTCGATCAAGGCAATGCCGCGTCTAACTGCACCCACGGGCTGGGCATACGGTTCTGAAAGGTCTGCGATTGCAAAGGTGAAATCAGGAAACTGCCCAAACTCTTCGATCTGGGCGCGACCGGTCGTCTGCTGATTAGCAGAGCTAAAGGTCAGTGTGTTTTGACCGATGGTGGCGGTGCGATAATAGTCAAATCGCTTGTCGGTGAAGTAACCCGGTAAGTGATAGTTTCCGATCCCAAGATCAACCGCCCATCGCACGCCATCGGCTTCAAGAACGAATGTTCCCGCATCGAGGTTATTGTGGTGACTGCGCAGTGGCCCCGCCTTGAAGCCGACATAGGTTGCCTGCCGGTCATCCCAAGCCGTCCTCATCGTCACAAGTCCTAGCCCACCAAACCAGAATGAATGTTGCCGTCCGTCGACCGGCTTAGGCTTGGAATTCTGCCGCCAGATCAAATCCAGCGCAATGTGTGAAGAAGGTTTGGAGCCGGCGACACGAAGGTTGTAGTCAGACCGGTTAAAATGCGATGCAAGCCATGTCAAAGCAACCAGATCCGTGTTTGTGTCGCTGTCGCCGTAGTTGAACAACATGCCGGTCGGCCCCGTCGCATGTGTAAGATAGTCACCAAAATTCGCAATTCCGTCTGTTTTAGACAAATCAAAATCGTGCCCAAGGACAGTTTCCAAAGACGTAATCGCTATGGCCGCATCCCGCGCAGACAACGCGCCATACATGGGTCCTTCTGGCCACGCCCCATCCGGAGCGAACATGGCAAACCCATTTCGGAGAGAGGTCTGAGCACTTTCGATAATCTGTGTCGCAAGCTCTGGCTCAGCTTCAGAGACCGCAAGGGCTGCGACGATCATTCCGGTATTGCAGATGATATTCCAATTAAACGACGCGACTGGCCAAGTGATATCTGCAGTTGCAGTACCATCCGGCAACGTTGTTGGAACCGGCGTCGGATGCACCCAACGCTGCGGTACAACCCATCCCTTGTCGAAATAGACCTTGTCCAGCTCATAGATCCTATTGGCCTCGTTCAGCGCTTTGTTGATAAGGGCCGATCTGATTGCGGAGTGTTCGTTTTCGTCAAGTGTTTCACCGATCCAACTGTAGCCGAGCGCAACCGCCAACGTCACTCTGCTTAAGCCCAGAAAGTGCTCCGGATGCCAAGTTTCCAGGTCTGCAAGTTGCAGGAGTTCCAATTTGGTTCGATCTGCATATCGCTTGTCACGGGTTAGTCGCCACGCCATGCCAAGCGTTGTCAGGCGTTCAACCGGCTTCTGATCAAACCCAACAAGCCCGTTTTGCAAATTGGTTTCATTTGTTCTGAGCGCCTCCACAATCGTGGGTCTATCCAAATAAGCCTCAGCGGCTGCAAGCAACGCTTTGTAGTCCGAAGCGATAGCCGCATCGGTCGTCCGTAGGGTTTCAACTCGTTCAACGACGTCATCGGTCAGAATAACGCGGCACAACCGTTTCGGACCTGGCACTAATGGTGAAGACAGCAGTCAGGAACGGGGCTGCAAAGACGGTTAATAGCTGCGACAAATCCTTGCCGATGACTGAGATCACCAAGAATGCCTCCTTTATCCTAACGATGACCGAGGGGTCATCAGCGTCAAAATGTTTCAGTCGAAGCGACCTTTTCCAACTCAGACGATCACTACAAATGCTGTGCTCTGCAGCTAGGCTCGAGAAGAATTCGCAGTCGCACTTTATGGTTCACAAGTCAGAGATGCCTGTCTGTATCGTCTGATGGGATGGAAGGGCTTTGAGTCGCAAATGGCAAGTCTTGTGCATCAAAGAAAATCTCGTGTGTTTGAAATCAATGCCTTATATGCGAGGGAATGGCAAAACTATGTGTCGCCCCACAACCCTTGGCAGGCGACACATAGTTCTGCCACCAGCGACAGAACCTTGCCATTTTCGCCTCACTTCCTTCATCCAGCACCTAGACCGATTTCAATGATCCTGACTTCCCTATTGGGAAAATCAGGGCTGATTTGCAGATCAGACGCCGAAGGCGCCTGTTCCTGCTAATCTGCCAAGTGGCGAACGCGGATGGGGCGAGGCAATGCTATTCGACAATAGTGGTGCGACCCGCAGGCGCAGCCGAGGACACGGTGTTGTCTAATAGGGTTGCCCGAGGGGGAAGGCAGCGTCTTACCCCTGATGGCCAGGGGCGTTTGGCTTGTCCAAATCCCGCTGGCCCCAAAACAAGTGCGGCGGAGCTGGCTGCGCCTTTACTTTTTTGGCCAGAACACTTTGCTTTTCTAGAAAATGGGCGGAAAGCTGTCGTTCGCTGCAGTTGCGAAAAACATAGTAGCCGACGACAAAGTGGACATTGAGCGGTCGCCGATCATGTTATCAGATGATGCAGCGGTATCTCCAAGATCGGCAATGAGCCCAAACCGTAGGTCGAAAACCTTTGCCGCATGGGCGCGCAGCGCAAAGATCGGCGCAAGGGCGCGAGTCTTCTTGCTGGCCCGCAGCGATCAAGTCGCCATTCTTTCACGCAACAGCAGCGTTGATGAATTCCGCCACCAGTTTCAAACGGGTGCGGTCCTTGGTTGCAATCAGATATGTATCCTGGGCGTCCGGCATCTCGCGAATGGCGACCTGGGCGATGTTGTCCTGAATCAGGCTGCTGTTGCGCAGAAACAAGGCCACACCAATGCCCTGAAGCACGGCTTCGCACATCAGAGGAAAGGTTGTCATGGTGACAGTTCGGGTCAGCGCAATCCCATGACTCTTGCATGTCTGACTAAGCAAACGCTGTGTCAGCGAACCTTTTTCCGGCACGATCAGCGTCTCCTGTTGCAGATCGCTCAACGATACCTCGCCCTGCTGCGCAAGCCAGTGATCCGCGGGACAGTAAAGCACATATTGCGCTTGCTCGATATGGATGCGATCCCACGCATCGTGTTCCGGCGCATCGGTGATCAGGCCGACATCGGCCAACCTGTTGCGGATCATCGTTGTGGCGGTTGTCCAGTCATGCAGGCCGAAATCAACACGGATATCAGGAAAGTGTTGCCGGAACCGGGCAATGATCTTTAAGGCGGGTTGTGGCGCATTGCCGATGATTTTGAGTCTGCCCTCTCGCATGGCGTTGTAGCCTTCCAACCGTTCCGAGACTTCCGCGTCCAGGGCGACCATACGATCGGCAAGATCATAAAACTCCTGCCCGGTGGGCGTGAACTCGACCCCGTCACGGCCGCGTAAGAGCAACAGCGTGCCAACGGTCTTTTCAAGTTTGGCAATATGCTGAGTGATTGTGGACTGCGTCACGCCAAGCCGGGCGGCAGCTGCCGAGAAGCTGCCTTCTCGGACGACATAGGCGAAAGCTTCGAACTGATGGTGGTTCGGGTGCATGATTGTTCCTTTCACGCCACCCATAGGGCCTATCGGTTTCACTAATATGACGTCACAAAAGTTAAGTGCGGCCCGCCTATCTCTTCCCAGTGCCGAGGGGGGATCAGATGGCAAATCTAAAGGTAACATCGGTTACGAAGCAGTTTGGCGAAACGCCCGTTCTCAAAGGCATAACGCTGGATATCGCGGATGGCGAGTTCGTGTCACTGGTCGGACCATCGGGCTGTGGCAAATCCACCCTGCTTCGGATTATCGCCGGCCTTGAAGCGCCGACAGGCGGCACTGTCGCAATTGGCGACATGGATGTCACAGGAATGCAGGCTGCGGATCGCAACCTGTCCATGGTGTTTCAGTCCTATGCGCTCTACCCGCATCTGTCAGTGGCGGAAAACATTGCTGTACCCTTACGCATGCGCGAGGTGACCGGTCTGCAGCGCCTGCCGGTTATTGGCGGTCTCATGCCCGGCGCGCGGGGCCAGAAGCAAAGCATCGCAACCTCTGTGGCACGCGCTGCCGACAGGCTTGAGATTGGTGGGCTTTTGAATCGCAAACCGGGACAGCTATCCGGTGGCCAGCGTCAACGCGTGGCCTTGGGGCGGGCGTTGGTGCGTGACCCGGCTGCATTCCTGCTGGACGAGCCGCTGTCAAATCTTGATGCGAAACTCCGCGTTCAAACACGTGCCGAGATTGCCGAGCTTCATCGCGCCCTGAACGCGACGTTTATCTATGTGACACATGATCAGGTTGAGGCGATGACCATGTCTGACCGGATCGCCGTTATGATGGGCGGGGAAATCCTGCAATGTGCCGCGCCCGAGATCATCTACGAAGACCCGGACGATATTCGCGTGGCCGAGTTCATCGGCTCGCCCAAGATCAATATCCTTCCGCTTGAGCGATACGGCTCGGACCTCTCTCTTTTTGGCAGGTCCTTGGATTGGCACGTAACGCAGGACAGCCCTCAGGTCATGCAGCTTGGCCTGCGGCCCGAGGCGCTGCATCTGACGCAAAGCGCGCCGCGTCTGCGGGGCCGGGTTGCGCATTTCGAAAACCTCGGCTCGGAAGTGTTTGCCCAGATCGCGCTAGAAGACGACGCGATGCGGGTCACGTTGCGCGCAACGCCCGCGGAACGGCAGATGCTGGGGCTTGGCGCTGAAGTCGGTTTGGCCTTCGACACGCGGTCCGCAATGGCTTTTGACGCCGACGGAAAGCGACTGCGCAAGATCGAAGCCATGGCTGGCGTGACAAGCGAGGTCGCGTGATATGGCCGTGAGTGACGCAGTCGCGGCTCTCCCCGCCAAGCCGGAAAACAGGCAGGCGCGGACGGCATGGGGGCTGACGGCCCCGGCGCTTGCCTTGATGGTATCGATCCTGCTGGTCCCGGTGATTGTCGCCGGCATTCTGTCCTTCACCAATTACTCACTGGGCAATCCCGGTTTCGATTGGATCGGCACGCAGAATTACGAGCGGCTTTTCACCCGCTCGACCTATGAAAAGATGTTCATCGCGACATTCACCTATGTGGTGACGGTTGTCCCGATTTCGGTTGGTTTGGGGTTGGGCGCAGCGTTGCTTGTGCATTCGCTGGGCCGGATAGGGGATATTTACAAGACAATCTATTTCCTGCCGGTCATGGCGACGCTTCTTGCCATGGCAATTGCCTGGGAATTCATGCTGCACCCGACGATTGGCATGGTGAACCGCACGCTGGCCATGGCCTGTGGGACGTGGTTCGAGGTGATCCCCTTCTTTGCCAATGGCTGCGCGGAGGGCTTCCCGCTCTGGCTGGGCGATCGCGATTACGCCATCTGGGTCGTGTGTTTCATCGGCATCTGGCAAGGGTTCGGGTTCAACATGGTGCTGTATCTGGCCGGGCTTACCTCGGTGCATCGCGAGCTTTACCACGCCGCCGAAATGGATGGTGCAAAGTCAGGTTGGGAGAAGTTTTGGCTGGTCACCTGGCCTGCGCTGGGGCCCACGACCGTCTTCGTGGTCACCATCTCGTGCATCCGCGCCTTTCAGGTCTTTGACACGATCGAGGCCTTCTGGCCGCAAGGCGGTGGGCCCAACAAATCTGCCTATGTGATGATGTTCGCCATCTTCGAGAAAGGCGTGCAACAGAACCTGATCGGGATCGGGTCAGCCATCACCATGCTGTTTCTGGTCTTCGTGATGTTCCTGACCCTGATCCAGCGTTGGCTGGTGGAACGAAAGGTGCATTACGGATGACACGGGGCTGGTGGAAACATATGGTGCTGATCCTCGGCGCGATTATCGTGCTGGCACCGTTCTATATGATGCTCAGCTATTCGCTCAAAAGTCCGGGCGAGATTGACCGGGGGGTCGGCGGCTTCTTTGGTCGGCAAGAGATGATGGTTGATCCGCGCTGCGTGGCGCTGCGCCAGCCGGACCGCGCGGATATCGATGCGGCGCGGGCGCGCTTTCCCGGACAGGATGATGCGGGCATTCAGGCCGCTCTGCAGGCCGAGACCGAGACCGCATGCTCGATGCGCCCGGTTGTGTTCAACTACACCAAGGCCTTCACCGAGGCGCCCCTGATGCGCTATCTGTTGAACGGCGTGATTGTCACAGTCTCGATCTTTCTGATCCAGATTGTCGTGGCCCTGCCTGCCGCCTATGCGCTTGCCAAGCTCAGGTTCTGGGGCCGCGAGGCGGTGTTTGGGCTGGTGCTGTTCTGCCTGCTGATCCCGGTTCACGCCATTGCCTTGCCGCTTTACATCATGCTGGCCAAGCTGGGACTGACCAACACCTATGCGGCACTGGTGGTGCCCTGGACGATCTCGGTCTTTGGCATCTTCCTGATGCGCCAGTTTTTTATGACCGTGCCGGATGACCTGATTGATGCGGCGCGCATGGATGGAATGAGCGAGCTTGCCATTGTCTGGCGCGTCATGCTGCCCACGGCCATCCCGGCGCTACTGGCCTTTGCGATCTTCAGCATCGTCGCCCATTGGAACGACTATTTCTGGCCGCGCATCGTGGTGACCGGGAACCGAGATCTGTTCACGCCCCCCTTGGGCCTGCGCGAATTCAAGGGTGACGGGGACGGGTCGTTTTTTGGTCCGATGATGGCTACCGCCACCATCATTGTCACACCGCTGATCGTCGCGTTTCTGATCGCACAGCGCCGCTTTATCGAGGGGATCACATTGTCTGGAATGAAGTAAGGCGGGATCGCTCCCGCCCTACCCATAGCCCCGCAAGGGGACAATCACCGGGGCCTGCCAATCTGGAAACCGCACGTCCTCGACAACAGGAGCAAACCTAATGAAACTGACCACATCTGCTATGGTCTTGGCTTTGTCTGCCAGTGCCGTTTTTGCCGAGGAAAAGGTAACGATCGAGTTCGCCTATCCCTACAGCCACCTCTTTGACGTTACCTATGAGGCGATGATGCCCGCCTTTAAAGAGGCACATCCAAATATCGAAGTGAAGTTCCGCGCCACCTATGAATCCTATGAGGACGCCACAAACACCGTTCTGCGCGAGGCAGTGGCGGGCAATCTGCCAGATGTGACGATGCAGGGCCTCAATCGTCAGGCCCCCCTGATTGACAAAGGCATTGCGCAATCGCTGGAGCCCTTCATCAACGCCGAGGCGGATTTCGAGAAAGACGGCTACCACCAGGCCATGCTGTCGCTGTCGACTTTCGATGACACGGTCTATGGCTTGCCGTTCTCCATCTCTTTGCCGGTTGGTTACTACAACATGGATGTCCTGCGCGCAGGCGGCATCCAAGAATTGCCCCAGACATGGGACGACGTGATCGCGGCCTGTCAGACGATGAAAGCCAACGGCATCGACAACCCGATCTTCTGGGGGTGGAACATCACCGGCAATTGGTTTGTGCAAGCCCTGCTTTGGAGCCAGGACAAGGCCATCGTTGAAGACGGTCGTGTCACGCTGGACAGTTCCGAGGCACTTGTGGCGCTTGAGCAGATGCAAGAGATCTTCACCGAGTGCCAGATGCAGAACCTGGAATGGAAGGCGGCGCTGGCGTCTTTCTCGGCGGGCGACATCGGCATGATGTTCTGGTCCACCTCGGCCTTGGGCGCGGTCGAGCGCAGCCAGGGCGAGTTCGAACTGGTCACCGGCCCGTTCCCGGGTCTGGATGGCACACCGATGGGCCTGCCTGCTGGTGGCAACGCGGCGATGCTGACGTCGACGTCGGATGACCCGAAGGTACGTGACGCGGCCTGGACCTGGCTGAAATACATCACCTCGGGTGATGGCGCTGCGGAAGTGGCCAAGACCACGGGCTACATGCCGCCGAACAAGGCTGCGAATGAAATCATTCTGGCTGATTTTTATGAGCAGAACCCGAACAAGCAAACGGCTTTGGACCAACTGCCGCTGTTGCGCGATTGGCTGGCCTATCCCGGTGACAACGGTCTGGCCATCACGCAGGTGATCTATGACGGAATCGAACGCATCGTCACTGGCGACGCCACCGATATGAAAGAGCTGCAGCAGGAACTGGTCGAAGAAGTTGCCGACCTTCTGCCCAACGGCTGAGGCCCCGTGCTGGCCGCCCCGTGTTGGGGCGGCCAGACTTTTGCGAAGAAAGACCTTCAATGAAACTTGTCCATATCTCAGATATTCACCTGACCGTTCCCGGCGAACGTATGGGCGGGCTCAACCCCCACCGGCGTTTTGCACAAGCCCTTGACGATGTGCGCGCCCATCACGGCGATGCCACGCGGATCATCATCACCGGCGATCTGGCCCATTGGGGCGAACCCGCAGCCTATGCCGCGCTGCAGAGTGCCTTGGGCAATCTGCGTTGTCCGGTGCGTCTGCTGATCGGCAACCACGACAGCCGTGCGAATTTCTTGACCGCCTTCCCGGCGCATCCAAAAGACCCCAACGGGTTCATCAACTACGCCGAAACAGTCGAGGGCACCCGCCTGATCTATCTCGATACCACCAGCCCACGCACTCATGCCGGGCATTTCTGTGCCGCGCGTCGCACCTGGTTGGCAGGCGAGCTTGAGGCCAGCACCCGCGCGCGGATTTTCATGCACCACAACGCGATGCCGATTGGCCTGCCTGCAGAGGACAAGATTGCCCTGGTTGCCGAGGACCGCGCGCCGCTGGCCGATCTATTGACCGCGTATCGCGCCCGCATTGACTATATCCATTTCGGGCACGTCCACGCACCGGTCCACGGAACCTATTGCGGTATATCCTTTGCCTCTGTCCGCTCCACCGGCAATCAATCCCTGCCTGACCTGTCCGAGCAGGACCTGTTGCAGGGGGCTCCGATGGCCCCGTCTTATTCGGTGATCATCGCGCGCGACAACACCACGACCATTCATGAAATTCCATTTGCCTGGGATGGGCCGATATTCACCGCTGGCACCGCTTGGGATGACTGGGCCAAACCCGTGGCGGCTGAGTAACACGCGCACTCAGATACCCACAAAGACACCCGAAGCGTCTCCTCGTAAGCAGCGCTTCAGGACTATTCCCAAACCGTCTATGCCGGGTTCGCGTGCAAGCCCTCCCAATGCGCCCCCATAGCGACGATGCAGGAGGTGCCATTTGCGTAATTCTGCACGATCAACCAATCGCCGTTTCGGGCGGTCACCCAGATTTCAAGCATCGTTTCCGGATCGCGCAAGCCCATACCCTGACGCTCGGCCCCCATAACTTCTTTCAGTGTTTTGGTCATTCGCGCGCTGTCATCACAGCTGACTTCCGACATATGTGCATGTGTGAAGGTCGGCAGCGCAACGCTGGCGCAGAGAAGAAAGGCAAAACGATTGACCATGTCCCAAGCCTATCTGCTGTGAACTTAAAATGTAACAACTTTAAGACGGCCTGTGGATAACTCGTTCTAATCGCTTGATTAAAGTGACACGCATCGGGGCGATCACCGCGTTTGGATCAGTGTCACATTTCTGCAGTGCAGTTGTCAGAAAACTGAATCAAAACGGTCATAAGGCTGTCGTCTTGGTTGCCTATCCGCCTCTCAGACATGGGGGCGATATGCTGCAAATTGACAAACTGACCAAGCGGTTTGGTGACAAGATAGCCGTAGTTACCGCGAATGTATCAATCGACAAACCAACCATGATTGGGATCATCGGGCGATCCGGAGCGGGCAAATCCACATTGCTGCGCATGGTCAATCGTCTCAGCGATGCGACATCCGGCACGATCACCTTTGAGGGCGAGGATGTCACAGCACTTCGTGGTGCGGCCAGGCGCAACTGGCAATCTCGATGTGCCATGATCTTTCAGCAGTTCAACCTGGTGCCCCGAATGGACGTGGTGTCGAACGTGCTGCACGGTACGCTGAACAGGCGCTCGACCTTCGCGACGATGTTCAACCTCTATCCGCAATCCGACATTCACAAAGCCATTGAAATTCTTGATCGTCTGGGGATCGCCGAACAGGCCTCCAAACGTGCCGAAGCGCTGTCTGGCGGCCAACAGCAACGGGTCGCCATTGCCCGTGCTTTGATGCAGGATCCCAAGATCATTCTGGCCGATGAGCCCATCGCCTCGCTTGATCCGATGAATGCGCAAGTGGTTATGCAATCGTTGCGCACGATCCACGAAGAAGATGGCCGCATGGTTATCGCCAATCTGCACACGCTGGATACGGCGCGGCGCTATTGCGACCGGGTCATAGGAATGCGCGACGGCCGGATCGTCTTCGATGGAACGCCCGCCCAACTGACCACTGGCGTGGCACGCGACATCTATGGCGCGGGTGCTGATTTTTCCGAAGCGGCCACATCAACCGAAATCGAAACACTGGACAGGCCCGAGGTCCGCGAAGCGGAAGCCTACGTCTGAGCCAGTATCCACCCGCGCATCGCGCGGGCCATCTTCATCAAACCCAAGGGAGACAACGATGAAAAAGACCCTCGCATTGGCGCTTGCCGCCACCACCGCCCTCAGCACCGGCGCATTTGCCGAAGACATCACCGAATTCCGCATTGGCATCTTGGGCGGCGAGAACGCACAGGACCGTATGAATTCCTATCAATGCTTGGCCGACTACACGTCCGAAGCTCTGGGTGTTGAAACCAAGATGTTTGCCCCTGCCGACTACAATGGTGTGATCCAGGGCCTGCTGGGTGGCACCATCGACATGGCCTGGTTGGGCGCGTCGTCCTATGCGGCCACCTATCTGCAGGATGCAGAGGCAGTCGAGCCGGTCCTGGTCAAGGTAAATGTAGACGGTTCGATCGGGTATCACTCGATCGGCTTTGCCCGTAAAGACAGCGGCATCGACAGCCTGGACGCAATGGAAGGCAAAGTGTTTGGTTTTGGCGATCCGAACTCGACCTCGGGCTACCTGATCCCCTCCATTGAAATTCCCCAGTATAAAGACGGGATCACCATGGAATCCGGCGAGTATTTCGGTGAAGTCAAATTTACCGGCGGTCATGAACAAACCATCGTTGCCGTGAACAATGGCGACATTGACGGCGGCGTGACCTGGGCTGACGGGCAGGGCAACTGGGAAGACGGCTACAACTCTGGCGCGCTGCGCAAAGCAGTTGACGCAGGCTTGGTCGACATGAACGACATGGTGCAAATTTGGAAGTCTAACGTCATCCCCGAAGGTCCCATCGTTCTGCGCAAGGCCCTGCCTGCCGATGTTAAGACCACGATGACCGCTCTGGTCGACGGTCTTTTCGAAAAAGACCCGGACTGCGCCTATGGCGTCGCGGCTGGCGACACGCTCGGCTTCCAGCCGGTGACCCATGACACTTACCTGTCCGTAATCGACGCCCGCAAAGCCAAAATCGGCGGCTAAGCCATTTTCATGACGTGTCCGGTAGCCCTTGGGGGCTGCCGGTATTTCTTTGCTTGGGGGTCGGAATGGCAGACATATCGCTCAACACTGCGCCGCAAAGCGTGGACAGCCTTCAATCCAGCTATATGGCACAGGTCCAGCGTCGCAGGCTCTATGGTGGGCTGACACTGCTGATCTTCGTCGTTCTTATGGTGTCGGGTTTCAACATTGCGGATGAGCGCAACGCCGGCGGCTTCTGGGAAGGATTGCATAACATTGGCGACTATCCCGCTGACGTCTTGTCCGAGGCCTGGGCGAAGCGGGCGGACCTGCCTGCCCTTATCGCCAAGTATTTCCCCGCACTGGTAGAAACCATCAACATCGCCGCTGTCTCGACCCTGCTCGGAACAATTGGCGGCGTATTGCTGTCGCTGCTGGGGACGCGCGGTCTTGCCAAATGGCCGCGTCTGATCCCGCTGTTTCGCCGGATCTCGGACATTATGCGCGCGGTGCCGGAAATCGTGATCGCGCTGGTTCTGATTTTCGTGCTGGGTGGCGGCCCGGTGCCTGCAATGATCGCCATTGCCATTCACACCGCGGGCGCGCTTGGCAAGATGTTCTCGGAAGTCGCAGAGAATACGGATATCAAACCTGTCGAGGGGCTCGCCTCCACCGGGGCGACATGGTCGCAACGCATGCTCCTCGGCGTGCTGCCGCAGGTTGCTCCGAACTACGTGAGCTACACGTTGCTGCGGTTCGAGATCAACATCCGCGCGTCTGCCATCCTGGGGTTTGTCGGCGCCGGTGGCATTGGTTACGAACTGCGTAACGCCATGGCCTGGGGGCCTGGTCGCTTTGATGAGGCAGGCGCAATTTTCATTCTGCTGTTTGGCACCATCGTCTTTTTCGATCAGGTCTCCAGCCGCTATCGCAACCGACTGACCGAGGGGCAAGGCCAATGACCGCCATGGATTTGAGTGACACCAAACTGGCCGCCGAAAAGCTGTTCCAGCGCAAACGCCTTATCGGGTTCGGCATTCCAGCAGTGATCGCCCTCTACCTTGTCTATATCTTCTTCGCATTCGACCTGCCGGGTCTTGCGCAGCGGGCCAATCTGGACAACGCGGTTACGCTGGCCTCCGACAGCTGGTCGCACAAGGTCCATGTCACGCGTGATAATCGCTCGGGCGAGATTTCCTATGCCGTCGAAGGAGAGCGCAAAGGCATGTACCCCGAGGGTATGCGCCCCGATTGGGTGAGTGGGGACGAGGTGCTGACCATCGACCTTGGTGGCGATCACATCGTGCGCTACCTGCCTGACAACCGGACCGAGATCGAGATCCCCGGCTTCCCAATGATCGAAGTCCAAGCCGAGGGGCGCAGCCTGACAAGCAACCTTCCCGAGGATTTGCCTGACTGGATCTCGGCCTCGGACCGGCGCATCGGCATCACCACATCCGAAGGGCGCATCACGCTGACCGGTGCGCGCACCGAGGTGTTCAACTATTTTCCAGGATGGGAGCTGTTTTGGTTCACCCTCGATAGCCCGTACCATGGGCAAGGTGTCGGAACGATCCTGTTTGGCGAGCGGCTGGACCCGACCCGCTCAAACATCGTGGGGGCCGTTTCGGACTGGTGGAACAACGCGATGTGGCGGCACAAAGATGTGGCCTGGGCGATTGGCGAAACCATTCTGATGGCGTTCCTGGGGACAATGGGGGCGGCGATCATCGCATTGCCCTTGGCCTTCCTCGCCGCCAAACGCTTCTCGCCCATCATGTTGATCCGCGCCGCCACACGCCGCCTGTTTGATTTTGTCCGGGGGGTGGATGCGTTGATCTGGACGGTGGTGCTGGCCCGCGCGTTCGGGCCCGGCCCATTGACTGGCGCGCTGGCTATATTGATCACCGACACCGGCACATTCGGCAAAATCTTTTCCGAGGCGCTGGAAAACGTCGACCAGAAACAGATCGAGGGGGTGGCGTCCACCGGGGCCAAGCCGCTGCAACGGTATCGCTTTGGCGTGATCCCGCAGGTGGTGCCGGTGCTGTTGGCGCAAATCCTCTATTTCCTCGAATCCAATACCCGGTCCGCCACCATCATCGGCGCGATCACAGGCGGCGGCATCGGCCTGATGCTGACCCAGGCGATCCAGACGCAAAAGGACTGGGAGGAAGTTGCCTATTACATTGTTCTGATTGTGGTCATGGTGATGTTCATGGACTGGTTCTCGGGCTGGCTGCGCGGCAAGCTGATCGGGCGGAAAGACTGATGGCGCGGCTTTCCAAGGACACCCCCGTTATCCACCCCGATTGCCAGATTACCGACAGCACATTCGGCGCCTATGTGGAGATCGGCAAAGGCAGTCGCGTGACCCATTCGGTGTTCGGCGATTACAGCTATTGCGATCGCCATGCTGATATCGCCAATGCGCAGATCGGCAAATTCGCCAATATCGCGGCCCTGTCGCGCATCGGCGCGTCGGATCACCCGTTGCACACGGCATCCTGCCACCATTTTCTCTATCGCTCGGGGGATTACTGGGACGATGCCGTGCATGACGAAGAGTTCTTTGCTCATAGAAAATCCCGGATCACTCATATCGGCCATGACATATGGATTGGCGCGGCCGCGATGATCAAGCCGGACGTGACA
Organism: uncultured Ruegeria sp.; assembly: GCF_947504215.1. Lineage (GTDB taxonomy): Bacteria > Pseudomonadota > Alphaproteobacteria > Rhodobacterales > Rhodobacteraceae > Ruegeria. The sequence continues at coordinate 121,638 of NZ_CANNGO010000011.1, forward strand.
TTGGGCCATGGCGCGGTGGTGGCCGCCGGTGCCGTCGTAACAAAGGACGTCGATCCCTATACCATCGTCGCCGGCACGCCAGCGCAGCCCCTTCGCCTGCGCCAGCCGCGCGAGATCGCGGATCGCCTGATCGCGCTGGCCTGGTGGGATTGGCCCCACGACGCGCTTCGACTGGCCCTCGAGGATTTCCGCGCGCTTGAGGCCGAAGCGTTTCTGGAGCGGTACGGGGGCTAGTCAGAGTCTGGCTGTTTGCACGGCATTTGATGTCCGCTCTGAGCCCAATTCCCGACGCTCTGTCCCGCAGCGAATGTCCGTTCTTGGGAAGCGGGAGGGCAGTGCCTAGAAATCGCGGCCTTTAGTGGACATTTGTTGATACCTACTTGCGATGAGGAGAGCTGCCACCTGTGCACGATTTAGCCATCTGAAATTACTTTAAGCTGGATCGTACAAGTAACCGATGCCACGCACTGTTCTGATGATTTCCGGCTTTCCAGGATTGGCTTCAAGTTTCCGGCGCAATCGGGAGATTCTGATATCGATACTACGGTCGAATGGGTCCCAAGAGCGGTCGTGCGCCTGCTCTAAGAGTTGGTCCCTGTTCAGGACGCGCCCCTTGTTTTCTGAAAAAACCTTTAGCAGGCTGTATTCCATGGCTGTCAATTGGACTTCGGATCCATCAGCCGCAAATAGCTTTGCTGCGTCTTTGTCCAAAACGAAGTCGCCAAACAAAGCGCGGTTCGTAGTATTTTTTTCTACCTTCGTCGAACCGCTGATTGCTTCGCGCCGAAGAATTGCCTTTATCCTAGCTTCGAGCTCTCGCAAGTCGACAGGTTTGCCAAGATAGTCATCGGCCCCCATTTCAAGGCCAATGATCCGATCAACGACGTCACCGGCTGCGGTGAGCATTATGACAGGTGTCGTGTCTTCTGGACGAAGGGATCTTAGAATTGAAAGACCATCTTCCTTTGGCATATTGATGTCCATAATGATGACATCGACGCTATGGACGGTCAGAATTTCGCGAAGTTCGTTGCCGCCAGAGGCGCCCGATACCTTGTATCCTCGTTTGCCCAGATACTCCTGCAGCATCTCGCGGAGGTCGACTTCATCATCGCACACCAAGATGTGAGCATTCTGACTATCCATCTGATCGTTCCTTCTGGTCGGCGAGCAGCTTGCCTACAAGATCTCTGAGTTCCGCTGGTGAAACCGGTTTTTCGAGATAAGGAAGGCCAGACTCGCTGAGCAACCCCAGAGAGCTTTGTCCCATCGTGTCACCAGTAATATAGGCAGTCCTGCTCAACATCTTTGGGAAGTGAGTCACCAAAGCGTCGTATATTTGGCGCCCATCGACACCCGGCATGTTAAGATCGCTGAGAAAAACATCGTAGTGGATTGAGCCGAGACGGCTGATCGCTTCTTCCCCTGAGGTGACGAAATCAACTTCAAAGCCTTCTTTTCTAAGAATTTCTGCGTTCAATTCGCCGACTTCTACCTCATCATCCACAATCAACGCTCTGTGGCTTTCAGGCGTACTGACCGGTTGAGTGGGCTCGTCCTGTTTTGATCGCTGACCGAGAGCACTGGGTAGCGTGATGCGAAAACATGTGCCGGAACCATCAGTCTGATCGAGGCGGATCTGTCCGCCATGCGAAAGAATGATCCGGTGGCAGAATGCGAGACCAATCCCCGTGCCTTCACCTACTTCCTTGGTGGTGAAGAACGGTTCAAAAATGCGGGGGCGAATGGCGGCAGGAATACCAGGACCGTTGTCTTGGATGGTGATTTCAACCATCCCTGCGTCAGGCTGTGATCTGGCCGACACTTTGATATGGTCGCCACAACCAGACGACGTTAGCGCCTGCTCGGCATTGATGATCAAATTGATGATGACCTGCGTGATTTGATCTGCGTCAGCGGCAATGAGCGGCATATTGTCAGGAATATCCTGCATGATGCTGATGTCCCCTGACTTACTGCCATAGCCCACAACATCTGCCGCTGTTTCAATTACGCTGGCAACATCGACCTGTTCAATCTTACTGGGTTGTTGCCGTGCCATCGCTAGGAATGTCTTGACGATCTTGGCACATCGCTCTGCAGCGGCGCTGATCTTATCAATCCGAACCATCACGTCAGGATCTGCGATCTCTTCTTTCAGCATCAGCGAATGACCGACAACAACAGAGAGCGGGTTGTTGAGTTCATGGGCTACACCAGCAAGCAGTTCCCCAAGTGCTGACATTTTTTCATTCTGAAACAGCAGTTCCTTTTGTTTGGCCAGCTCGTCAGAGAGCGCCAATTCCTCAGTCAAATCGCGGGTGTTGGAAACAATGACTTCTTCACCATTAAATTCGATGAGGCGTGACGAATCCGCCCCCCAGAATTTCCGTCCCTTCGCATCAACAAATTCAATGCGTCGATCTTTGAGAGCCCCGGCTTGTCGAAGGTCCGCCAAATAGCGTTCGCGATCCGCCGGGTTCGCGTAGTACGATCCAGAATTTTTTGCAGGGCCAAACAGCGCTTCAAGGTCTGGCGTTGCAAAAAGAACCTCCCCTGTGTCTGCTTTGGTCATGTTAATAGCCGCCGGGTACGCTTCCATGACCTGTCTAATCAGAGCGTCAGCTTCCTTTTGGACGGTCAGGTCAATTATACTGGTGACGATGACTTCCTCGCCCTTAAAATCGATCAGTTGCGAAGAGATGGATGCTGGAAAGACTTTCGCGTCGGCATTGAGAAGATCGACTTTGAAATCATCTACGCGCCCATCGACCAAAAGCTGCGTGATGAAATCCGCACGCTGTTCTGGATTGACATAATGCTCTCGCGCAGATTTTGCGGGTCCAAACATCTGAAGTGCCGCAGGGGTTCGGTAGAGTATTTGGCCATCCCCAATCCGGGCCATAGTCACAATGGCGGCACTGGCATCCAGCACCTTTCTAATCAGAAGGTCTCCGTCGCGCTCTTCGACCTCCGCTTGTTTCTTGGCTGTGATGTCTTCTCGGGTAACGACAAAGCCACCTAATCGTGTGGGATGAACAGAAATCAAGTAGGTGCGGCCGTCTGTTTCGGTCAGTTCAAAGTCCTGAATGAACTCGATGCCTCCAGCCAACCTGTCAGACACCCACTTTTCTTCGTTACCCACAGCGTCGGCATATAGGCCCTTGCGCGCGGTTTCGCGCATTAGGATTTCCCAATCCAGACCAGGTTTCAGAAGATGGGCAACGCTTTTGTTCATTTCAGCGTATTTTTGATTGAACATTACAAGGCAGCGGTTGTCATCGTATAGGGCGAACCCTTCTTTGAGAGATTCAATTGCATCACGCAGGAGGTCCTGCGCTCGTTTGATTTCTTCACGATCGTTGGCCATGTCCATCGTCATCCCGATTGTCTAAGGCAGCATTGTTTCAATGCCATTTCAAAATCGCCTTCTTGTGTTTCAATTGTTTCACAGGCGCATACCTCAAGCCAGACACGACTGAAAATTGTCATGTTTGGAAGGCAGTTAGCAGAACCGAGGCGGAAACACGCTGCGCAACAACTGAAACACTGTGCACCCGAATCCGACATCCCGCTGAAACATTGAAGGGCCAGTTATTGTTCATCGCCAACGCACTTTGGATTAGCACATGACTTTTTCATCTCGACCAATAGAACACAGCAATGCACCGATTGTCGCCTTGCACTCCTCTGTATCAAACAGTGGCCAATGGAGCCAATTGAAAGCGGACTTTGATGGTCGATTTGATGTCTACGCATTTGATCTGCCGGGCTGTGGCCGCGCACCTTTGACCGGTGACGCCTCTCTGAACGGTGCTGCGTGTTCCGCAGCCCCAGTGATCCGGGAGATCGAAAAGTTCGGGCGCGCTGTTCATCTCGTGGGCCACTCAAACGGCGGTGGAGTTGCTATAAAGGTCGCACTGACGCGCCCTGACCTTGTCAAAAGCCTGGCACTCTACGAACCCGCGACGTTCCATTTTCTGGAGAACGGGGACAGCACGGATAAATCTCTGTTTCAACAGATCCAGAAGGTTGCAGCGCTGGTGACAGCGGCCGCAGAGGACGATGATACATCTGCAGGCCTAGAGCGCTTCCTGGACTTCTGGAATGGTGCAGGGTTTTGGGATCGTCTCTTACTTGCCTCCAAACAGACGTTTGCCGGTGCGATCTCTTCAATCCGGGCTGACTTTGCCAACGGGTTCGCGGAAACTTGGGAGTTGGCTGATCTCTCTATATTGAAGATGCCTGCACTGGTGATGACAGGTCTGGAATCCCCGGAACTGACCCAGCACGTAGCTGTCGCTATAGCAAAAGCACTCCCTGCGGCGCGTATCGCACTGCTGCCTGAGCTCGGTCATATGGCACCGATCTTCCAGCCAGAGTGGGTCAACTCACGCATTTTCGAGCATGTGGCCAGCGCTGAGCGGCCAACCGCAACCTGTAGCTGGCCAAGTCTGGTGGCTGCATAACACGACCGCATTCCTTGAATGCAACACTCTAAGAAACCGCTGGTGATGGACCAGCAAAACACCCAAAGGAGAAATATCATGGGCGCGCATACAACAATCAATCCGGTAACCGACTACACAGCGATCAAGGCAAAACAGAACGTCGCCTGGGGGTCCGGGGACTACAGCAAAGTGGGAGTAACCCTGCAAATTACGGGCGAAGAGCTTGCCGAAGCCATGGATATGCCTGCTGACGCCACAATCCTTGATGTGGCAGCCGGAAACGGCAACGCGACGCTGGCTTTTGCACGGCGCTTTAGCAACGTGACATCGACGGACTATGTCGCCGAGTTGCTTGAAGCCAGTGGCAATCGGGCCAAAGCAGAAGGTCTGTTTGTGAACTACAAGGTCGCTGACGCAGAGAGCCTGCCGTTCGAAGATCAGTCGTTTGACGCGGTCGTGTCCACTTTCGGGGTTATGTTCACGCCAAACCAACAGCAATCGGCTGCGGAACTGCAACGCGTGGTGAGGCCTGGTGGCAAGATCGGCATGGCCAACTGGACACCAGAAAGCTTCATCGGCCAGCTTTTTAAAACTATCGCAAAGCATGTGCCACCGCCTGCCGGGGTCAGCTCTCCAGTATTGTGGGGCAGCCGGGAGTGGGTGGATGAGACATTTGGCACCATGGGCGATATCGCATCGTTCCAGCCCAAGAACTTTCTGTTCCGCTACCGGTCTGCTGAACACTTCTTGGACTACTTCCGCACCTTCTATGGCCCGATGCAAAAGGCTTTTGATGCTTTGGATGAAGTCGGACAAGCCGCACTGCGCAGCGACATCTTGGCGCTTGTTGAAAAATTCGACACCTCAACCAATGGTTCCCTGAGCATCTCTTCTGAATATGTCGAAGTAATAATCAAACGCCACTAAATCACTGATACGTATCCTTAATCCCTTCTGGCTTCCCAGCCGGAAGGGCAACTAAGCTGTTGGCGATAGATAGGCTTAACTTGTCCAGAGAGGGTTTGTAGTCTCAAACTGAGGGGGCGCATCTTTGCTCTAACTCTGGTCGAAAGGAAATGAAGATGGCTGAAGGCACACTCTACGAAAAGTACGGAGGGTTTTCGCAGATCAGTAGGATCGTACTTTCCTTTTACGACACGCTTCTGGACAATGATGAGATCGGCCCTTTTTTTGATGACGTTGATATGTCTCGGATTGTCGATCATCAAACCAAGTTTATGGCATCGCTACTGGGTGGTCCTGCGTCTTACACGGACAATCAACTGCGCCAATTGCATTCTCATCTCTCCATCACCGACGCGCATTTCGATGAACTTGAAGAGGTGCTTAGAGGCACTCTGTCTCAGCATGGCATGACAGCCGAGGACATCGAAGTAGTGATTGCAGAGTTTGAGAAACGCCGCCCACTCATTGTTAGGTGACCTATGACTATTGAAGCAATAAACGAACAACTTCTCCGTGCCATTGGTGTTGGTGTTGCATTGCTGGACCGTCAAACGCTCCAATTCGGTTTCCGAAACGATACGTTTGATGAATGGTTCGGTGGCGATGCACAGCAGACCCAACTCCAGCAACTTTTTCCCGATCTTGACGTAAATGCGATGCAAGCGGACCTGACAAATGCCGGGCGATTTACGTCCGAAATCAGATTCAAAAAGAAGCGTCGAACGCTGGTGGTTGCTCTTGATTTTACGGCGGCGGAAGAAGACCTGCTTGTTCTGGTCTGTCAGAACATCACCCGCATTAAAGAGCTGGAATCAATGATTGATTCCTACTCGATGATGGTTGAACGCAACACGCGCGAGATCAAGCGGGAGAAAGAGCAGGTTGAAAAACTGCTGCTCAACATCATGCCCCGTTCCGTTTATGAGGAGTTCAAAACTTTCGGTGTGGTAACGCCGCAGATGTATGACCCTGTGTCTGTCCTGATGCTCGACTTTGTTGGTTTTACTGACATGGTCGCGTCCCAAGACCCTAGTGTGACCGTCACCGAGCTGAACGACATTTACAGCGCGTTTGACCGCATCGGCGAACAATTCGGTTGTGAGCGCATCAAAACCATTGGAGATGCCTATATTACTGTCGCAGGTTTGCCCGATCCAACGCCAGATCACGCCAAAGCAATCGCCAACACGGCCATCCGCTTTGTGCGATATTTAACGCGACGCAACCTAAGCCATCCACATGAGTGGCAGTGTCGTATTGGTCTGTCTACCGGTTCAGTTGTTGGTTCCGTTGTGGGTATCCAGAAGTACGTTTATGACATTTTCGGCCCAGCTGTTAATCTCGCCTCTCGTCTTCAAGAATTTGCAGATCCCATGCAGATCACGGTGCAAGATGATGTAGCAAACGTTCTCAAGGACACGTTTGATCTTAAGAGCATCGGAGAAAAGGCAATCCGTGGATTTGGAAATCAAACCATCTGGCAACTTTCTGACAGCAATTAAATTTTTAGACACATTGCACGTTGCATTAGCTCTCCTATTTCATGAAGCACTGAGAGCGTCCTCACATGCAGCGAAAGTCGGGCATCTAAAAGCAGCCATTGGTGTTGCGAAGACCAAGGTCCGCTAAGTCCCGCAAAGCAGTATTCCCGACATTCAGGGCGCTCACGTCTCCAAAGTCAGTGTCACCCGGTCCCCGGCAAACCACGTGCGGCCGTATTCCACCGGTTGGCCTGTCTCATCCACATTGACGCTGGACGATCTGAGCAGCGGGTCACCTTCGGCCAGTTGCAGATGCAGTGCCTGGGTGGCCGTGGCGCGCACGGCGGTCAAACGGGTGGAGGCGCGGGTATAGTCAGACACACCAGCCGCGTGCAATGCCTCGGTGACTCTGCTGGTGTTGCCAAGCGCGGCACGGATATCCGGGAGGTATGCGAGTGGAAACAGGCTTTCAAACAGGGCGATGGGCTGCCCATCGGCCAAGGACAGCCCGTGATAGGCGCAGACCGTGTCGCCGCTTGCGATATCCAGGGCCTTGGCTTCGCCCGTTGTCGCCGCACGCTGTTCCACATCCAGCACGCGCTTTTCCGGCCTTCGGCCTGCGGCGATCAGGTTTTTGTGAAACCGCACCCGTTGTCCGATGGGATAATCGGTCGGGGTTGCGGCAACAAAGGCACCGGCACCACGGCGCGTACGGATCAACCCTTCGTCGACCAGGGTGGAAATACCATGACGCACCGTGTGGCGATTGACGCCAAAGCGCTCTGCCAAGGCAGCTTCGGTGGGCAGCTTGTCACCGGGGATGTAGCGCCCTTCGGCCAGATCACCGCGCAGGGCATCGGCAATAGCCTTCCAGACGGGAGTTTTGGCGGATTTGTCACGCAAGTTTCACAAAAATCCTCTGTCGTGGGGGCGCAAATCTGATAAGATGTGTATAGTTGTATAGTATATGGAAAAGTTGTCGAGATGAAAGATGTTTTCGACGAAACCGCCCCTCGCCGAGCCTGGATGAGCCTGATGGCCAAGGCTCCAGACGGCAGGGTCGCTGCTTTGCTGGATGCGACTGTGACCCCCCCCAGCTTTACATGGCTGCGCGCCCCCGAGATCGGCAGCACCATGGTGCGTGGCCGCGCAGGCGGCACCGGTGCACCGTTCAATCTGGGCGAGATGACAGTGACCCGCTGTGCGCTGACATTGGCGACCGGGGAGGTGGGTCATGCCTACATTCAGGGCCGCCGCAAAGGGGATGCCGAAGCCGCAGCACTTGTCGATGCGCTGATGCAAACAGATGCGGCGGTCACCCTGCGCAAAACTGTGCTGGAGCCGCTGGAAGACGAACAGAGGGTCGCGAAGGCGGCGCGCGGCGCAAAGGCTGCCGCGACCAAGGTTGATTTCTTCACAATGGTCAGGGGAGAAGACTGATGCAGGCTGAAACCCTATCCGGCGGCTTTGCCGATCCGGCTGTCCAATCGGCCCATGCCTTTCGCAGCGTGATGGAGGCGATGGCCCGCCCCGGCACGATCCAGGACATTGGCGGCGCCGCGCCGCCAGCCCCCTTGTCCAAGGCCGCAGGTGCGGTTCTTCTGACGCTATGCGATACCGAGACGCCGGTTTATCTGGCCGGTGAGGTGGATTGCGATGCGGTGCGCGCATGGTTGGCATTCCATTCTGGTGCGCCACTGACCGGGCCGTCGCATTCTATGTTCGCGGTCGGCAGCTGGGAGGCCCTGATGCCTCTCTCGGCCTATCCCATCGGCACCTCCGAATACCCGGACCGTTCGGCGACATTGATCGTGGAGCAGGCAAAGCTCGCCCCGTCCGGTGCAACGCTCCAAGGCCCCGGCATCAAGGACTATGCGTATCTGTCGCTTCCAGAGACAGAGGCCCTCCAGGCCAATAGCGCCCTTTTTCCCTTGGGGCTTGATTTCATCTTTACCAGCGGCAACCAACTCGCAGCGCTGCCCAGAACGACACAGGTGTCTTGATGTATGTTGCTGTCAAAGGCGGCGAGCGCGCGATTGAAAACGCCCATTCCTGGCTTGCCGAAGAACGCCGGGGCGACAGGGATGTTGCAGAACTCAGTGTCGCGCAGATCCGCGAACAGCTCAGCCTGGCGGTGAACCGTGTCATGGCCGAAGGCTCTCTCTATGATCCTGACCTTGCGGCACTGGCGATCAAACAGGCACGCGGCGACCTGATTGAAGCGATCTTCCTGATCCGCGCCTATCGCACGACGCTGCCACGCTTTGGCGTGTCCGAACCTGTTGATACCGGAGCCATGGCTTGTGACCGGCGCATCTCTGCCACGTTCAAGGACCTGCCAGGCGGGCAAGTGCTGGGCCCGACATTTGACTACACACATCGCTTGCTCGATTTCAAACTGGCCGCTGACGGCGAGGTGCCCGAAGCCCCGTCGCAGCCGACCGAGCCGGGCGATGTGCCTCATGTGACCGACTTTCTGAACCGCGAGGGGCTGATCGAAGAGGCCCCACATGACGACACACCACCGCCTGACCTGACCCGCGAACCGCTTGAAATGCCTGCTGAGCGGGCTCTGCGTCTGCAGGCTCTGACGCGTTCAGATGAGGGGTTCACACTTGGTCTCGCCTATTCCACACAGCGCGGATATGCCCGCAACCATGCGTTCGTGGGCGAATTGCGGATCGGGTCTGTGCCTGTCGAGATGGACATCCCGGAACTGGGGTTTGCCGTCGAGATCGGCGAGGTGGTGCTGACCGAATGCGAGACAATCAACCAGTTCAAAGGCTCGAAAACCGAACCCCCGCAATTCACCCGCGGTTACGGCCTTGTCTTTGGCCAGACCGAGCGCAAGGCGATCTCCATGGCCTTGGTCGATCGGGCATTGCGTTGGGAAGAACTTGGCGAGGATTTTGAAGGCGCGCCCGCGCAGGACGCGGAATTCGTTCTTTATCACGCCGATAACATTCAGGCGACGGGGTTCCTCGAACACATCAAGCTGCCCCATTACGTGGATTTCCAGTCCGAGCTGGAACTGGTCCGTAAACTGCGTCACGAGGCGGGCGCGGATCAGGTTCAGGAGGCCGCGGAATGACAGAGCGGCACGTGATATTTGACATTGGCGGTGTGTTGGTGACGTGGAAACCGCATTTGGCCTGGGTGGATGCCTTGGGGTCGCAAGCCGAGGCCGAGGCCTTTATGGCGCGCACGGACTTCAAAGCGCGCAACTTGCGCGCAGATGGTGGCGCGCGGTTTGCCGATCTTGCCGCTGAACTGGCGGATAACGAGGATCGGGCGTTGTTTGCGCAATACGTGCCGCAGTATGCCCGAACCGTAACCGACAAGATCGACGGCAGCTGGGCGCTGATGCATCGCCTGAGATCGGAATCTGTGCCCGTTCATGCGATCACCAACTGGTCGGCAGAAACCTGGCCCGAAGGGTTGAAGGCACAGCCCGAGTTGGAAGACGCCTTCGATACGCTGGTTATCTCGGGGCGCGAAGGCGTGCTCAAACCTGAGGCGCGCATCTTCCACATTCTGTGCGAGCGCGCGGGCGTGGCCCCGGAGCAATGCATCTTCGTTGATGACAGTTTGGGCAATGTGACGGGGGCCTGCGCTGTGGGGATGGATGGCATTCATTTCACGTCGCCACAACGGCTTGAAGCCGATCTGCAGCAACGGGGGATGCTATGACTGATCAGAGTTACAACTTTGCCTATCTGGACGAGCAAACCAAGCGGATGATCCGTCGCGCGATCCTCAAGGGGCTCGCCATTCCGGGCTATCAAGTGCCTTTTGCCAGCCGCGAAATGCCGATGCCCTATGGCTGGGGGACGGGGGGCGTTCAGGTGTCGGCCGCCGTTCTGACGCCCGAGGATTGCTTCAAGGTGATCGACCAGGGGGCGGATGACACAACAAACGCGGTCTCAATCCGCACGTTCTTTGAGCGGACAGCCAGGGTCGAGACAACCACGGCCACGGCCGAGGCAAGCGTGATCCAAACCCGTCACCGCATTCCCGAAGAACCGCTGAGCAAGGGTCAGATCGTTGTCTATCAGGTGCCCATCCCCGAGCCGCTGCGGTTTCTTGAGCCCCGCGAAAGCGAGACGCGCAAGATGCACAGCCTTGAAGAATACGGGCTTATGCATGTGAAACTCTACGAGGATATCAGCCGCCATGGCCATATCGCCACCTCCTACGCCTATCCGGTCAGGGTTGAGGGGCGCTATGTGATGGATCCCTCGCCGATCCCGAAATTCGATAACCCAAAACTGGGCGACATGGCCGCGATCCAACTGTTTGGCGCGGGCCGGGAACAGCGTATCTATGCTCTGCCTCCTTACACGCAGGTGGTTAGCCTGGATTTTGAAGATCACCCGTTCGAGGCCTCCAAAGCGGCGCATTGTTGCGGGCTATGCGGGGCGCAAGACAGCTATCTTGACGAGGTGATCATCGATGACGCTGGCGGGCGGATGTTTGTCTGCTCTGACACGGATTATTGCGAGGCACGTCGGGCGGCGGGCCACAAGGGAAAGGACGCGGCATGACACCTTTGTTGTCCGTTCAGGGCGTCACCAAACACTATGGCTCTTATATTGGCTGTGCTGACGTCAGTTTTGATCTCTACCCCGGCGAGGTTATGGGCATCGTGGGTGAAAGCGGGTCAGGGAAATCAACGCTGCTGAACTGCATGGCCGGGCATCTTGCCCCGGATGTGGGAGAGGTGGTTTTCGACACCCGCATGGATGGGCCGCGCGATACCGTTACCATGTCCGAACCAGAGCGCCGGATGCTGTCACGCACCGATTGGGCCTTTGTTCATCAGCATGCCCGAGACGGGCTTCGCATGGGCGTCTCTGCGGGTGGCAATGTGGGTGAGCGGCTGATGGCTGTGGGCGAGCGCCACTACGGCGATATCCGCGACCAGGCCATCGATTGGCTGGAGCGGGTCGAGATTGACGCAACCCGCGTCGATGACCGGCCCACCACGTTCTCAGGCGGGATGCAGCAACGCCTGCAGATTGCCCGCAACCTTGTGACCGGCCCACGGCTGGTGTTCATGGACGAACCGACCGGGGGGCTCGATGTTTCCGTGCAGGCGCGTCTGCTTGATCTGCTGCGGGGCCTCGTGCGCGACATGGGGCTCTCGGCGATCATCGTGACGCACGACCTCGCTGTGGTGCGCCTGCTGGCCGACCGCCTGATGGTGATGAAATCGGGCCGCGTGATCGAAGCAGGGCTGACCGATCAGGTACTCGATGACCCCCAGCACGCCTATAGCCAGCTTCTTGTCAGTTCCGTTTTGCAGGTCTGAGCGATGATTGAACTTAAAAACGTCAAAAAAACCTTCACATTGCACAATCAGGGCAGTGCTGTGATCGAAGTGGTCAACGATGTGTCCTTTGCTGTCGCCAGGGGCGAATGCGTGGCGCTGACGGGCGCCTCGGGTGCCGGCAAGTCGACCCTGATGCGGATGATCTATGGCAACTACCTGACACAGGCGGGCCAGATCCGCATCGGTGATACCGACATCGCACAAGCCGAACCGCGCGACATCATCGCCCTGCGCCGCAAGGTGCTGGGATATGTCAGCCAGTTCCTGCGCGTTGTTCCACGGGTGCCCACGCTTGATGTGGTGGCCGAACCGCTGCGCGCTACAGGGGCCTCGACAGATGCGGCGGCAGAGCGGGCCAAAGCGCTTCTGACACAACTTAACATACCGCAGCGTCTGTGGTCCCTTTCGCCCACGACCTTCTCCGGCGGGGAACAACAGCGGGTGAATATCGCGCGCGGCTTTGCCTTCTCCTATCCCGCGATGCTGCTGGATGAACCCACCGCAAGCCTGGATGCCGCCAACCGCGAGGTCGTTCTGACCCTTATCGAACAGGCCAAAGCGCGCGGCGCGGTGATCATTGGCATCTTTCATGACGAAGCCGCCCGGGCCCGCGTCTGCGATCGCGAGATTGACGTCAGCCACTTTACCCCAGGGATCGCCGCATGACCCAAGGGCGCCTCATCGCCGTTGTCGGCCCATCGGGTGTGGGAAAAGACAGTGTGATGCGCGGCATTCACGACGTTATGCCTGACACGCACCTCGTGCGGCGCGTGATCACCCGCGCTCCAGATCAGGGCGGCGAGGATTATGACGCTGTGTCCGTGCCCGAGTTTCAGGACATGGCCGCGAACGGCGCCTTTGCCGTCCATTGGGGTGCGCACGGTCTTTACTACGGCATCCCGCAAAACGTGCGCTATCAGTTGAACAAAGGAACGCATTGTCTTGCGAATTTCTCGCGGAAGGCACTCTTGGCAGGTGCGGACGCTTTTCCGGGGCTGATCATTCTGAACATCACCGCAAAGCCCGAAACTTTAGCGCAGCGCCTTGCAGCCCGCGGGCGCGAGACGGAAGACGAGATCACAGCGCGCCTTGCGCAGGCCTCAAAACCTTTGCCGACGGGCCTTGAGGTGATCCATCTTTGCAACGACGGATCGCTATCACAGACGGTTGCGCGTGGCGTGGCACAGCTTCAACCGGCAAGCGTGTAGCGATGGATAAGCTCGAACCGCCCGTCGCCCCGCTCGCCGCACAGCGCGATCTGATCCATCTCAAAGGGCGTGGGCAGATCCGGCAGATGCCGCCGCAGTGTTTCACTCCATTGCGGAAGCGCGTCTTCGGACAACCGGCCCGACAGGGTCAGGTGAAACCGGAACTCCTCCATCACATAGGGGTAGCCCCATTGCACCAACAGCTCGTCTTGCCGGGACCTAAGCCCGGCCTTGCGACGGCGGGCAAGCTCGGCCTCCGAGGCGGGGGCGCGGAACCCATCAAGCTCACGGACGCAAGCCGTGGCCACCCGCTGCAACGGCCCCAAATCACCACTCGGAGTCAATGCCAGAAACCGGCCCAGCCGCGTCAACTCCAGCCCATCACAACAGGCCGGAGCAAGCGATGTGGCGAGGTCCGATGTGGCCGTTTCCAGAGCGTCAAACGTCTTGCCCGCCTTCAATCGAAAGGGCGGCTTCAACGTGCCGTGAAACCCGTATTTGCGCGGTGTCATCGTGATGTCATGCAAATCAGGCAGATCGGGCTGAGGGACCTCAACGCCCCGCGCAATATCCTAGCCCAGCCAGGCCGCGCCGAACTCGGCCAACGGTCCGTGCGGCGGCACCTAGTAAATCGCAAATCGAGAATATGACATGAATTCCCCTTTCTCCGCGTCCACTTTGACGACGTCTTGTGACAACGACATGTCAGGTGATCTTTGCCTTGCCAATGCGCAACTTGTGTTGCCGGATCGGGTGGTTGTCGGGTCCATAACAATCGAACATGGTGTGATCTCGCAGATTACGGAAGGCGACCGCGTCCCAACAGGCGCTGTGGATTGCGGAGGCGATCTGGTGATCCCCGGCTTGGTCGAGCTTCACACCGACAACGTCGAGCGCCATATCGAACCGCGCCCGGAAGTGGACTGGCCGCATCTGCCTGCTCTGATCGCTCATGATGCCGAGCTGGCCTCGACTGGGATCACAACCGTGTTCGACGCCATGCGCGTGGGCTCGATCCACTCTGGCAAAGGGCGTTACATCGACTACGCCCGTAAACTTGCCGATGAGCTGCTGGCCGCGCGCGCCGAAGGGCTGTTCAAGATCAGTCATTTCCTGCACCTGCGGGCCGAGATTTGTTCGGACTCTTTGTTGGACGAACTGGCCGCTTTTGACCCGGAAGACAGGGTTGGCATTGTCAGCCTGATGGATCACACGCCCGGCCAGCGCCAGTTCCGGGATCTGTCCGCGCTGAAGACCTATGTCGCCAAAAAGCGCGGTATGAATGATGCGGAGTTTTCCGATCATGTCGAAAACCTGCTGCGCCTTCAGGACCGTTTTGGAGAGAAGCACGAAGCCGGGGCCGTCGCCGAGGCGGGCCGTCTTGGCGCTGTGCTGGCAAGCCACGACGATACAACCGCCGAACATGTCGCAACCTCTTCTGAGAACGGTGCCGGCTTTGCGGAATTCCCAACGACGCTTGAGGCGGCCGAAGCCTGCCGCAATCACGACATTGCGGTGATGATGGGCGCGCCAAACCTGATCCGGGGCGGCTCGCATTCCGGCAATGTTGCGGCGGAAGAGCTGGCCAAGGCCGATCTTCTGGACATCGTGTCGTCCGACTACGTTCCGTCAGCTCTGCTTTTGTCGGCCTTCCATCTGGCCCGTCTCTGGGATGACCTGCCCCGCGCCATGTCCACGGTGTCCGCCAACCCCGCCAAGGCCGCGCGACTGGCTGACCGGGGAGCGCTGCAGACAGGACTGCGCGGTGATATCCTGCGTGTGCGCACGGTCGCCCAAACGCCCTTGCTGCGCGGGGTTTGGAGCCAGGGTCGAAAGGTTGGATAGCGAAAGATCAGATCACCGCTCCCTTCTCTTCACCATCCGACTGCTGGACCAGGCGCTATTGTGCGGCCCTTTTGATTTACACCGGCGTTTGTCCTTTCCCGCATGCGCTATGACAGGTGCCCGAGAGACAGCACGGAACCTCAAGACCGGTTCAACACATGCCCCCGCTCCGAGCATAACGTGTTTTACAGTAGCCCGTATTTGTTGCCCGAGTGAGAGCGGTAGGTGCAATAGTCCGGACAGTCCCGCAGACCGCGAGTTCGTGCACGACTATGAATCTGCGCTGCGCCGATTGTCCGCAATCCGAGCTACGGCCGCAGCAGTTTAATGTGGGGTGGACGGCAGCTATGGGCCGTTGGATAGGTCGTGGAAAAGGGGTAGGGGCTTGTGCTGCTTCTGCTTCGAGGTCTGCAACGAGCCCAAATCGACGGTTTCTACAGGCTATTCGAAAGCCCGCATTCGACGTAGCTTGTATCGGCAAACCAAAGGGATAGAGGGAGTCTTGCCAATCGACACTGACGCTACTGTGTAGCGTCAGTTGCCAGGTTCTGGTGAAATTCGAATGAGGTTGGTCGATTTAGTTGCTTGACTCTTCGGTTTGGTCGCCCAGCGTCCCAGTATTCACTCCGAGTTCGACAGGCCTCCTTTCTCGCTAGTGCGGCGAATGGCGGCAATGCGGGCTGCGACCGCAGCATCTCGATTGGGTGCTGGATGTCTCCTTTGGGCCGCCACCTCATAGGCGGCTCGAATATTATGGCGACGGGCAGGATACAGCCTGTTACAATGTGTTTGAGTTTCAAAACAAATTTTGTGTGAATAATGCCCAGATGCTTTTTCCACGATACTAATGCACTTCGGTGTGAGAATGAGGCTTTGCCAAGCAAAGTATATTGTCAATTGCATCAAGCGTTTGAGGAGGACCAGCGTGGGAAACAAAACCATATCATTTCGGCAATTTCAGAAATTCAGTCCCGAACAGTCGCAAAGAAGAAAGACTTCTGGGACAAAATTTCTGCTTCAGCAACTCTGATATCAGGGCTTTTGATTGGACTGATCGGAATCTTCGCAACTGCAACTTACAACAATCGCGAATTGGCGTCACAACGCGCCGACCAGGAAGCAAGTATTCAAGTAAGAAGAGTAGAAATAGTTCAGAAGTTTTTTCCTCACTTAGTTTCCCGAGAAGGCCGCGAACAAAAAGGAGCATTGCTCTCAATAGCTTCATTGGGTGATGGAAAATTGGCGACCGAGCTTGCTCAAAACTTTGCCAGCGCGGCCTCTGTAGACGCACTCAGGCAACTTGCGGGTTCCTCTGACCCCAAGATTGCGAGACAAGCAACCGCCGCCTTGGACGCCACTATTCTTGCTGACTCTCTCTTAGCCAGCACCGTGCGGATTACGGTGTCCTCTGTCGATGAAGAGGGTTCGCCGACCATCTATGATGGAACTGGATTTATCGTGTCTTCTCAGGGGTATGTGGTCACGGCGTCCCATGTGGTGCCGGATTCTAACAGGAAAGAAATCTCTGTGTCCCTTAAGGGCGAATCCCAAAATGCCATCGATGGTCACGTCATACAAATTGATCGATTAAGGGACGTTGCGCTTATACGCCTAAAGCTCGATCCGGCTACCTTACCCGAAGCGC
>NZ_CANNGO010000012.1 GCF_947504215.1 uncultured Ruegeria sp.
CGTTGTGTCGAAGATTGTAGAGTAATCGGTAGACCGGGCGTCAGCCCGGCACATCGTTGAAACAAAGAAGGCCGCCCGTTGTGGGGCGGCCTTCTTTTTGATCTACCGCTTAGCCGTATGCGGCATCGACTATGAATTCTACCTTAAGTTCGGCGCGTGCCAGTTTGGCTTCGCCGCACGCCCGCGCGGGGGCGTGCCCGGAAGGAACCCAAGCATTCCAGATCTCGTTCAATCCCGCAAAGTCCTTCATGTCGGCAAGCCAGATCGTCACGCGCAGCATTTTTTCACGGGACGAACCTGCCTGCACAAGTAGAGCGTCGATTTTCTCAAGGCAAATCCGGACTTGTTCCTGAATCGTCTCACCTTCAGCAACTTGCCCGGTCAGATAGGCGACTCCGTTGTGTTTTACAATTTTGGACGAACGTTCGCCGGTCTCTATGCGATTGATCATAAGGGTCTCTTGCCATTTCTAAGGAGTGGATGCAGATTTGTTGTGTACTGCCAGTGTAGTTTTGGATGCAGAATGCCATTCAACGCAAACGCAAACTGATAAAAACAATTTCAAAATTTCTGAACTCTTTCGCCAGGTCAAACGCGTATAAGCGCCACCAAAAAGTGCCAAGGTAGCCTTACGGCGTCACACAAAAGCGGACAGGCTGAGTTGCAGTATGCTGCTCTCAGGTAGCTTTCAACAGTCGCTCGCTGATTTCCCACAAACGCTCGGCGCTTTCATCATCGCAAGCATGTGGGTCAACACCCACGTACCGGGCCATCGGGCTTTCCGGGTCGGTTGGTGCTGCCACATTGCAATCTTCACAATACACACCGGGGTAGTCTGCGAGCACCGTTGCCGTTGCCGCCCACAGCGTCGTTGAGCAGCCCTGTTCTGGTGTTTTGAACCCTTGCTTGGCCAGCTCGGATGGCTCGCCGTCTTCTCCGAGCCATCCTAGTGCGATCATTTCTTCTTTGGGCAAGTGCCGCTGCAGGGGCGTGAAAATTCCCCCAGGATGGGCGGAGAAAGCGGTACCTCCGGCGTCCTTCAGTCGCCGGGACAGGCCGTTTGCAAACAATGCGTTTGCCGTCTTTGCCTGTCCATAGGCCTGCCACTTTTCGTAGGCGGCCTGCTCAAAGTTGATGTCGTCCCAAATCATGTCTGAGAGTTTATGAGCTGTCGAAGATAGGCTCACCACCCGGGCGCCTGATGTGTCTTTCAGTTTGGACAGCATCCCTAAACTCAGTGCAAAATGGCCCATATGATTGACCCCGAATTGAGATTCCCAACCGGGTCCGACGCGGGTTTCGGGGCAGGCCATGATACCCGCATTGTTGATGAGGAAATCCAACTGCGAAAGTTGATCCTGCATCGCTTCGGTGAAGCGCTTAACTGAATCAAGATCCGCCAGATTCATCGGAGCAGTTTGAACATCGCCGGGTACGCCACCCAGCGCGTCCTCGGCTTTTTTCGGAGTGCGAACCGGAACAATCACCGAGGCGCCATTTGCGGCCAGACAGCGAACCGTTTCAAGGCCAATCCCGCTATAACCACCGGTCACAATCGCGGTTTTCCCCGAGAGGTCCAAACCATTCAACACCTCGGCTCCTGTGCTCTTGGCGTGAAATGCCGATTGCGTCGGGACTTGATCAGTTATTGCCATGATATGCTCCTGCCTTCGTGGTTCAGTTTCGGCGTTGTTTGATGTTGACATGTTGTATTGGGCGTGTGGGAAAGGCAAACGCGTTGGGCAAAGGTTTGCTTCAGCGACCAATGCTGTTTGTTGCACTTCCCCCTTGCCAAACCCCTCACACCCCTGTAGATCGCGCGAGTTCTCAACAAGAACATCAAGGCGGGGTGATTCCCGCCTTTTGGGTTCGATGAGGGTTGGCGATGCGCGCTTGTCCTCCTCTCAACCTCAACGCCTGATAAAAGGCTGTTATTATGCAAAGCCAAAATATTCGTATTCGGCTGAAGGCATTTGACTATCGCGTCCTGGATGCCAGCACGCAAGAGATCGTCAACACTGCCAAGCGGACCGGCGCGAACGTGCGCGGCCCGATCCCGCTGCCGAACAAGATCGAGAAGTTCACGGTTCTCCGTGGCCCTCACGTTGACAAGAAATCCCGCGACCAGTTCGAGATCCGCACGCACAAGCGTCTGCTCGACATCGTTGATCCGACCCCCCAGACCGTTGACGCGCTGATGAAGCTCGACCTCGCCGCTGGTGTGGACGTCGAGATCAAGCTGCAGTCGTAAGATCGGAGGGTATAGATTATGCGCTCTGGTATTATCGCAAAAAAAGTCGGCATGACCCGCCTGTTCATGGAAGACGGCAAGCAGATCCCTGTGACCGTTCTTCACCTGGACAACCTGCAGGTTGTTGCACAGCGCACTGATGAGCAGGATGGCTATACCGCTGTTCAGCTGGGTGCCGGTGCTGCCAAGGCAAAACGCACCTCGAAGGCCATGCGCGGCCACTATGCCGCTGCCAAGGTCGAGCCCAAGCGTAAGCTGGCCGAGTTCCGCGTCTCAGCCGATGGCCTGATCGAAGTGGGCGCCGAGATTTCGGCAGAACACTTCCTGGAAGGTCAGAAGGTTGACGTTTCGGGCACCTCGATTGGTAAAGGCTTTGCCGGTGCAATGAAGCGCCACAACTTCGGTGGTCTTCGCGCCTCACACGGTGTTTCGATCAGCCACCGCTCGCACGGTTCAACTGGCCAGTGTCAGGATCCAGGCAAGGTTTTCAAAGGCAAGAAGATGGCCGGTCACATGGGTGCAGCCCGTGTAACCACCCAGAACCTGGAAGTCGTCAAAACTGACGCCGACCGGAACCTGGTCTTCATCAAAGGCGCCGTTCCCGGACCGAAATCGGGCTGGGTAACTGTCAAGGACGCCGTCAAGAAGAAAGCACCGGAAGGTCTGCCTTTCCCGGCAGCCGTAAAAGGTGCCGCAACTGAAGCACCTGCGGAAGAAGCACCCGCGGAAGGTGGTGAAGCATGAAACTTGATGTAATCAAACTGGACGGCAAAAAAGCCGGCAACATCGAGCTGGATGCAGACCTGTTCGGCCTCGAGCCGCGCGCGGACATCCTGCACCGTGTGGTCCGTTGGCAGCGCAACAACGCGCAGGCTGGCACCCACAAGGTCAAGACCCGCTCGGAAGTGTCCTACTCGACCAAGAAGATCTATCGTCAAAAAGGCACCGGTGGCGCACGCCACGGCGCCCGTTCGGCACCGATCTTCCGGGGTGGTGGCGTTTACAAAGGTCCCGTCGTGCGCTCGCACGGTCACGACCTGCCGAAAAAGTTCCGCAAACTTGGTCTGCGCCACGCGTTGTCTGCCAAAATGGCAGCTGGTGAGCTGGTCGTGATCGAAGACGCCGCATCCGAGGGCAAGACTGCCGCTCTGGCCAAGCAGGTTGCAAACCTGGGCTGGAAACGCGCTCTGGTTATCGACGGCGCCACCGTGAACGAAGAGTTCGCCCGTGCAGCCGCAAACATCGAAGGTCTGGATATCCTGCCAACGATGGGCGCAAACGTCTATGACATCCTTAAGCGTGACACTCTGGTGATCACCAAAGCGGGTGTCGAAGCACTGGAGGCTCGACTGAAATGAGCGCGAAGGCAGAACACTACGACGTGATACGCAAGCCGATTGTCACCGAAAAGTCGACCATGGCGTCAGAGAATGGCGCGATTGTCTTTGAAGTGGCGATCGACAGCAACAAGCCGCAGATCAAAGAAGCGGTTGAATCGCTGTTTGGTGTCAAGGTGAAGGCGGTGAACACCACCATTACCAAAGGCAAGGTCAAACGGTTCCGCGGCCAGTTGGGCAAGCGGAAAGACGTCAAGAAAGCATATGTGACCCTGGAAGAGGGTAACACCATCGACATCTCTACCGGTCTCTGATCGGACCTGTCTTTGGAGCGAATTAAAGGCCCCCGCGCAAGCGGGGGTTTTTTTGTTTTAGCGACCGCCTGTTTTGGCCCACGCTTGCCAGATTCCAATCACTCAAGCGGTGTGCTACTGGCCTAGGGGCAACGACGGAGCGACCACATTGAGATCAAGTTTGAGAGCCAAGGCCACCGCAATCTGCAACGAAAAGATTGCCAAGAAAGGTGAGGCCGTTGGCCTGTCGTTTTATGCATTTTTCGCCAATAAGAACGACGACCCAGAGTTGCTTATGGAAGCAGCGGAATGGTGGATTAAGAAACACGAGCTGGACCATTTCGAGAAGGCAGTTAAGATCCGAGACATGATCAACTCGGGTGCTTGATGAGCGGTAGCATTGTCGGCGCAGCTGCCGTTGCTCCCCGCACATGAAGCGGATAGGCTCGCCCTTATGAAACATGTCCCTAAAGAAACGACGGATGATGCCCTTATTCAGGAGTTCCTGGATAAAGGAGGCAAAGTCAGCGTCGGCAAGACCAAACCCGCGCCCGCTGAGCTTGGTCTGAGCAAGAATGTTTGGAACGCCAAGCTGACCAAGGAAGAGAAGGCTGCGCGCGACAAGAAGTGATCGTGCGAGGCCGGTTGGGCAAGCGGAAATACGTCAAAAAGCATATGTGACTCTGGAAGAAGGGAACACCATTGATGGGTCCACCGGTCTCTGATCGGATCCGTCTTTGGAGAAAGATAAATGCCCCCCCGAAAGCGGGATTTTTTTGTTTTGAAGTTAAGTGACAGTCAATACCGCTCAAATACGTTCTGTAGCAATGTTTCAATGTGAGCGGCAGACTTATTTGGGCCGACCTTTAGTGTGTTAGGGTGGCCGCAACCATTTCTGAGCCCAAGAGCTTTTTGAAGTTCTTCTTTGGCGTTTTTTCCGATCACCGAAATAGCAGCGAGCCGATCAAGAAAATCAGATTCGCCCATGCGACCTAAGTCATCGGGCGTCTTCGCTGGTTTCCATCTGCTATTCACACGCTTTGCTTCTGCATTGAATTCGTTGAGATGGTTTGTATGAACGTGTTTATGTAGTACGTCCATTGCACCCAGCCATGACATAACAACTGCGGCTCGAAAAAGCTCGGCTTCGTGACATTTGATGGCTTCTTCGACAAACTCTCTTGTGGCTCCATCTACAATTTTAACAAGATGAGCCCTTAAATCGATTGCCACTTGCATTGCTGAAGGGCTCATTTTCGAAACACCTAGATCTCGTAGGTGTAGTTTACCCGCATTTGTTAGTTCCCAACCTTTGTCGGTGCGGATAGCTTTTCCTTTGCTGTTGCCTAGAACCTGTGAGACATTCCAATTCTTGTTCTTCAGCTCTCTCAGACCAGCAGAAGCGGCAATCTCGCGAATTTGCGAGACTGAAAGTGGGCAGGCTGAGGTGGCCAGAATAAGCAGTACCTTATCTAGCCTCGGTAGGTCCTTGTTTAGCCAATCTTTTAGTTCACTCGATGGCAGCAATTTTTGTCTCTAATTGTTTTCGTTCGCTAGCATTCAGTGCATAGGTATCTTTGGAGATAAGGTTTATGCGTTTGTTTTTGGTGAGAGTTGCCAACGTTCTTGTCAGGTTACTCCCCATGCTTTCGTTGTAGTATGTAGTAGCGTTTTTCATTTCCTTAAGAATATCCGAACGGCTTGATGATGTGTTTTTTTGTACAAATTCAAGCTGTGCTAACGCACATACCGCGAGCTCCGGCCCCGTTTGGGCGCTCAAATGGGCTGCCAACGTGTTGGTGGAAAAATCATGACCTGAGTCAAAGTTGGGTTTGATGGCATCCAGTTTGCTCGATGAATTCTCGTTAGAATTCTCAACTGGTACTTTTGTCGATAGTTCACCCATAGTTGTCAAAAGATCTTCTATCCCGCCTGTGAGAAAGGCAGGATCCCCTTCGTACTCGAGTTCCATTGAGCCGACTTTAATGCGAATTTTCGCGCTGTTCATGCGTTACTCCTATTTCAAATAACACTTTGATTGATTACAGCTTTAGGCAGACGTGAGCAAGTTGTTGCGCACGCTTAGATTTGAGTGACCAGAAGGGTCTTGAAGTTTCGCGAGAAGTGTTCTTGTGGGCTTAGGAATTTCCGCCGAACCCTATAGACACCCACCCCCAACACTGCTAAACGCACCCAATCTTACGGCCTCGGATTCGTTCCGGGGCCTCTGATATTTGTAACCGGGGACCTTCGGGGCCCTATACCCTTGGCACCTACGGGGGCCTATCACATAGCGGGGAAATCCCCGCACTTGCTAAACGGAAGACAGAAAGCATGGCACTCAAGTCGTACAAGCCGACGACGCCGGGCCAGCGCGGGCTGGTGCTGATCGACCGTTCGGAGCTTTGGAAAGGACGTCCGGTCAAGTCTCTCACTGAGGGTTTGACCAAATCGGGCGGCCGGAACAACACCGGACGGATCACTTCACGCCGCCGCGGCGGTGGCGCAAAGCGTCTCTACCGGATCGTTGACTTTAAACGGAATAAATTCGATGTCTCGGCAACCGTTGAACGGATCGAATATGACCCGAACCGGACCGCATTCATCGCACTGGTAAAATACGAAGACGGCGAGCAGGCCTATATCCTCGCTCCGCAGCGTCTGGCTGTTGGTGACAAAGTCGTGGCATCTGCCAAGGCCGACATCAAGCCGGGCAACGCGATGCCGTTCTCGGGCATGCCAATCGGTACCATCGTCCACAACATCGAAATGAAGCCTGGCAAAGGCGGTCAGATCGCACGTGCGGCCGGTACTTACGCTCAGTTCGTTGGCCGCGATGGCGGCTACGCTCAGATCCGTCTGAGCTCGGGCGAGCTGCGCATGGTCCGTCAGGAATGCATGGCGACCATCGGTGCCGTGTCCAACCCCGACAACTCGAACCAGAACCTCGGTAAAGCCGGTCGTATGCGTCACAAGGGCGTGCGTCCGTCGGTCCGTGGTGTCGCTATGAACCCGATCGATCACCCGCACGGTGGTGGTGAAGGTCGGACCTCGGGTGGCCGTACACCGGTTACGCCTTGGGGTAAGGACACCAAGGGTAAGCGTACCCGCAACAAAAACAAAGCGTCCCAGAAGCTGATCATCCGCTCGCGGCACGCCAAGAAGAAGGGACGTTAATCCATGTCTCGCTCTGTTTGGAAGGGTCCTTTCGTCGATGCTTATGTGCTGAAAAAAGCCGAAGCAGCGCGCGAGTCGGGCCGTAACGAAGTTATCAAAATCTGGTCGCGTCGTTCCACCATTCTGCCCCAGTTCGTGGGTCTGACTTTTGGTGTTTACAACGGCCACAAGCATATCCCCGTCAACGTCTCGGAAGACATGATCGGTCAGAAGTTCGGTGAGTATTCGCCAACTCGGACCTATTACGGTCACGCCGCTGACAAAAAAGCGAAACGGAAGTAAGTCATGGGCAAGGAAAAGAACCCCCGCCGCGTGGCCGAAAACGAAGCAATGGCGAAAACGCGCATGCTCCGTACCAGCCCGCAGAAACTGAACCTGGTTGCACAGATGATCCGTGGCAAGAAAGTCGAGAAGGCGTTGACCGACCTGACGTTCTCGAACAAGCGGATCGCGCAGGATGTGAAGAAATGCCTTCAGTCCGCAATCGCCAACGCCGAGAACAACCACAACCTAGACGTCGACGAGCTGATCGTTGCCGAAGCATGGGTTGGCAAGAACCTGGTCATGAAGCGCGGTCGCCCGCGTGCACGTGGTCGGTTCGGCAAGATTATGAAGCCGTTCTCGGAGATCACCATCAAGGTGCGTCAAGTTGAGGAGCAAGCCTAATGGGACATAAAGTCAATCCGATCGGCATGCGCCTTCAGGTGAACCGCACCTGGGACAGCCGCTGGTATGCAGATACCAAGGACTACGGTGATCTTCTGCTGGAAGATCTGAAAATCCGTGAGTTCATCAACAAAGAGTGCAAGCAAGCGGGCATCGCCCGTGTGATCATCGAGCGTCCGCACAAAAAGTGCCGCGTCACGATCCACACAGCACGCCCGGGCGTCATCATCGGCAAAAAAGGCGCAGACATCGAAGTTCTGCGCAAGAAGATCGCCCTGATGACAGACAGCGAACTGCACCTGAACATCGTCGAAGTGCGCAAGCCCGAGCTTGACGCGCAACTGGTTGCCGAGTCCATCGCTCAGCAGCTGGAGCGCCGGGTTTCGTTCCGTCGCGCGATGAAGAGGTCTGTTCAGAACGCTATGCGCATGGGATCTCTGGGTATCCGGGTGAACGTCGCTGGCCGTCTGGGCGGCGCCGAAATCGCACGGACCGAGTGGTACCGCGAAGGCCGTGTGCCTCTGCATACGCTGCGCGCCGACATCGATTACGCACAAGCCGAAGCGATGACTCCTTATGGGATCATCGGGATCAAGGTCTGGATCTTCAAAGGTGAGATCATGGAGCACGATCCACAGGCACGTGACCGTAAAGCACAGGAACTCCAGGACGGCCCTGCACCTCGTGGTGCTGGTGGCGGTCGTCGCTAAGGAGGGAAAGATATGCTTCAACCAAAGCGTACTAAATTCCGCAAGATGCACAAAGGCCGGATCAAGGGTGAAGCCAAAGGCGGCTCTGATCTGAACTTTGGCACCTACGGTCTGAAAGCTCTTGAGCCTGAGCGTGTAACTGCACGCCAGATCGAAGCTGCACGTCGTGCCATGACGCGTCACATGAAGCGTCAGGGCCGCGTCTGGATCCGCATCTTCCCCGACACTCCGGTCACTGCAAAGCCGATCGAAGTTCGTATGGGTAAAGGTAAAGGTTCCGTCGATCGTTGGGCCTGCAAGGTCAAGCCTGGCCGCGTGATGTTCGAGATCGACGGCGTCAATGACGACATCGCCCGCGAGGCCCTGCGCCTGGCCGCGATGAAGCTGCCGATCAAGACTCGCGTCGTGGTTCGCGAAGACTGGTAAGCGATTTTGGGGGAGACCCCGTTCGTGATGAGACTGACCCCCGTCGGGAACCCGGCGGGGGTCTTCTTTTTCTTTGGTACAGAAAATCCGCGATAACGTGATTGAGATCGACGAATGGCAAACCTACCCCTAGGCTGCCGATCAGTTAACGAGAGGTCGCCATGGTTCAGTTACGCAAAAAGGTACTGGTCAAAGAAGTGGTCACCACTGATCAACTTGGCCAGCCTTGCACGCCAGTCGTTCGCGTTGCGGTGATGGCTGTGTTCCAAAACCCGCTGGCCGGAAAATTCTCGGAAGATCTGTCGGAGTTGTTTGAAATCGGCGGAACTGTGGGCGGCGGTCTCGCGGCTGAAGCAATCGCTCATCTGGCTAGTGATCCCGTCTCGTATGGGAAGGCTGTGATCGTCGGCGCGAATGGTGATCTGGAGCAGGGTGGAGCTGTAATCCACCCACGCCTAGGTGCCCCGATGCGCGCGGTGGTTGGCGGGGGTGAGGCTGTTATTCCTTCAAATGCCAAACTGGGTGCGCCAGGTTGTGCGATTGATCTGCCGCTTGGTCATAAGGACAATCCATGGTCTTTCGACCATTTCGACACGATGACATTGAGTGTACCCGATGCGCCGAAACCGGACGAGATTGTGCTGTGCCTTGCCTATGCGGATGGCGGCCGACCGATCCCGCGCTGCGGCAAGGGGCCTCTAAAGGCATAACCCGGTCGCGTAGGCTGGCCTTGCTGGAAAAGCTAGGTTATGCCCGGCCCATGGCACAGATTGAATCGCTTTTCGTTACCCGTCTCTATCGCGCAGCTTTGTCCGAGTTCGATCCCAAGATCGACCCGGAAGAGCTGGAAAGCTCCTGCCTTGTCATCGCAGAGGATGACGAAGCCGGGCAGGAATGGTGTGAAGAGAACGGCTATCCCGGTTACACAAGCTATGCCTCTCTGAGCGATTTGCCCTGGCGGTTTCCGATCTTTGCCGATCTGGTTAAGGCGCTGGACCAGCACGTCGCGGCTTTTGCCAAAGATCTGGAGTTTAATCTGGGTGAGGGAGAACTGAAACTCGAGGACATCTGGATCAACATCCTGCCCGAGGGCGGAATGCATGCCAGCCATATCCACCCCCACAGCGTGATCTCGGGCACGACTTATGTGTCGATGCCCAATGGCACCAGCGTGCTAAAGCTGGAAGATCCCCGCTCGGCCCGTATGATGGCAGCGCCGACGCGTCTGAAGGGCGGGCGACGTGAGTTGCAGCCGTTCATCTATGTGAAACCCGAGGTGGGAGATGTCCTGCTTTGGGAAAGCTGGCTGCGTCACGAGGTGCCGATGAATATGGCCGAGGAAGAGCGGATCAGTGTTAGCTTCAACTACAAGTGGGATTAGCAAAGCGCCGCCGATCGCCTAGGAGATTTGACGCAAATTGGGGATAAGCCTTGCAATGTGCTGGAATATAACCCATGTGGGGCACGCTTACGTTTTTCTTTTTCGACCACTGTCTCCTGATTTTCGGCGCTCAGTCTCTCGATCCAGACCTACTACGCCGCGCTGTCGCAATTCCGCGGACAGCAACTAATTAGGAGACTACGGATATGGCCACTGGCACCGTAAAATGGTTCAACACAACTAAAGGTTTTGGCTTCATCGCACCGGAGACTGGTGGCAAAGATGTGTTTGTACACATCTCTGCTGTCGAGCGCTCGGGTCTGACCGGCCTGGCCGACGACCAGAAAGTAACATTCGACATCGAGCCCGGCCGTGACGGTCGCGAGTCGGCTGTGAACATCGCTCTGGCGTAAGTCACTCAGACTTTAACAGTTGAAGACGCGGTCTCGTGCAAACGAGGCCGCGTTTTTCGTTTCAATTTAGACCTAACTAGATTTTTGACTGAGTTGCCACACACCTTCGATTGGAATGGTCAGTAACACAATCTGAGAAAATCTGGAGCCAGCTCATATAGAATCTTGTATGCTCCTTGGATCATGGGGGGTGTTTGCTGTGAAAGAAGCTGAACGAGTGGTTCGCCAATTCCACGAGAGTTGGGGTATGCGCGATCCTGATCGCGGAGCCGAGGTAATTGCCGAAGATTGCCAGTTTGAGGATGTTGCTCGTGAAGAAAAACAACTTGGCAAGTTAGCATACAAAGAGGACTACGAGCGCTGGCGACTGGCATTCCCAGATGGAGAATGCATCGTTGACAATGTGATCGTCAGCGATTGCGGTGAATGGGCTATCGTCGAGTTCCACAATACCGGCACTCATACAGGTGTGCTGCATTCAAGCCTTGGTGAATTCGAACCGACCGGAAAGCGATACGAAGTGCGTTATTGTTCGGTGATGCGGGTGAAAGGTGGCATGGTTGTTGAGGGAAGAGACTATTACGACAGCGCCACCATCGCACGACATTTGGGCTTAGTGAAGTAAGCAAGGAATAGCGTGCTTAGAGTAGCTGCTTGTGTCTTCCCAAAGTTTTCCTTGCCACCCACCAGCGACTCCCCTATAGAGCGGCATCTTGCGATCACCCGGCTGAGTCGGGGATTCGTATGTCTATCATTCATCCACCAGGTCAAAGGTGACCCTTTAAGGGGCCTTCTGGTGTTTTGAGCAAAGGAAAAAGGCGATGAACGCCCAAGAACTGCGTGACAAGACCCCGGACCAGCTCCGCGAGGAACTGGCCAACCTGAAGAAAGAAAGCTTTAACCTGCGCTTTCAACAGGCCACCGGTCAGCTGGAAAGCACCGCCGGCATCAAAGCGGCCCGCCGCAACGCTGCCCGCGTCAAAACCATTCTGAACGAAAAGGCCGCTGCTGCGGCATCGGAGGAGTAATCCTATGCCCAAGCGTATCCTGTCCGGCACCGTAACAAGCGATGCCAACGCACAAACTGTAACCGTATCCGTCGAGCGCCGCTTT
The DNA here is from genome assembly GCF_947504215.1 of uncultured Ruegeria sp. GTDB lineage: Bacteria > Pseudomonadota > Alphaproteobacteria > Rhodobacterales > Rhodobacteraceae > Ruegeria. The sequence goes on from NZ_CANNGO010000012.1 coordinate 11,768, forward strand.
ACGCATCCGGTTCTGAAGAAAACCATCCGTAAGTCCAAGAAATACCGGGCTCACGATGAAAAGAACGCCTTCAAGGTCGGCGATGCAGTCCGCATCATCGAATGCGCGCCGAAATCGAAGACTAAACGTTGGGAGGTTCTGGAAGCTTAAGCTTCCAGGATTTTTCCATTTGTCGAAACCCTGGGGGATCTAACCAGACCAGCCCCCACAGGTCGGGAGAAACCACATGATCCAGATGCAGACCAATCTGGATGTCGCTGACAACTCCGGCGCACGCCGAGTTCAGTGCATCAAGGTCCTGGGTGGTTCCAAGCGTAAATACGCCTCCGTTGGCGACGTAATCGTCGTCTCGGTGAAGGAAGCCATCCCGCGCGGCCGCGTAAAGAAAGGTGACGTCCGTAAGGCCGTCGTCGTGCGCACCGCCAAAGAAGTTCGCCGCGAAGATGGTACCGCGATCCGTTTCGATCGCAACGCCGCCGTCATTCTGGGCAACAACAATGAGCCGGTAGGTACCCGTATCTTTGGCCCCGTTGTTCGCGAACTGCGCGGCAAGAACTTCATGAAAATCATCTCACTCGCTCCGGAGGTGCTGTAATCATGGCTGCTAAACTCCGCAAAGGCGACAAGGTCGTCGTGCTGGCCGGTAAGGACAAGGGCAAAGAGGGGACTATCACCTCGGTTGATCCATCCGCCGGCAAAGCTGTCGTTGATGGCGTGAACATCGCGATCCGTCACACCCGCCAGACCCAGAACAATCAGGGCGGTCGCTTGCCTCAGGCAAATCCGATCGAACTGTCGAACCTGGCTCTGCTGGACAAGAACGGCAAAGCAACCCGCGTTGGCTTCCGCATGGAAGGCGACAAGAAAGTGCGCTTCGCCAAGACCACGGGGGACGTGATCGATGCTTGATACCGCAAACTATACCCCGCGTCTGAAAGCTCAGTACGCTGAAACCATCCGCCCGGCTCTGAAAGAAGAGTTCGGTTACAAGAACGACATGCAGCTGCCGAAGCTGGAAAAAATCGTTCTAAATATCGGATGTGGTGCAGAAGCTGTTCGGGATTCCAAGAAAGCAAAAGCCGCTGTCGAGGATCTGACTGCGATTGCTGGTCAACAGGCTGTTTCGACCAAGGCGAAAAAGTCGATCGCGGGTTTCCGTGTCCGTGAAGACATGCCGCTGGGTGCGAAAGTGACCCTGCGCGGTGACCGGATGTACGAATTCCTGGATCGCCTGATCACCATCGCGATGCCGCGTATTCGTGACTTTCGCGGTGTAAAGCCGTCTTTCGATGGTCAGGGCAACTTTGCCATGGGCATGAAAGAGCACATCGTGTTCCCGGAAATCGACTTCGACAAGGTCGATGAGGTCTGGGGCCTGGATATCGTAATTGCCACCACAGCGAAAACCGACGCTGAAGGCAAGGCATTGTTGAAGCAATTCAACATGCCGTTCAACGCCTGAGCGCCGGGAGGATTAAGACATGGCTAAAAAAGCAATGATCGAACGCGAAAAGAAGCGCGAGCGCCTGGTGGCCAAATATGCCGCAAAGCGTGCCGAGCTGAAAGAAATCGCGAATGACGAGAGCAAGCCGATGGAAGAGCGTTTCAAAGCGCGTCTGAAACTGGCGAAGCTGCCGCGCAATAGCTCGGCAACCCGTCTTCACAACCGCTGCCAGCTCACCGGCCGTCCTCATGCTTACTACCGTAAGCTGAAGGTCAGCCGTATTGCGCTGCGCGAGCTGGGCTCTGCTGGTCAGATCCCCGGCATGGTGAAATCGAGCTGGTAAGGGAGAGAATGATATGAACGATCCTATCGGCGATATGCTCACCCGTATCCGCAACGCGCAAATGCGCGGCAAGTCCACCGTTTCCACCCCAGCGTCAAAGCTGCGCGGTTGGGTTCTGGACGTGCTGGCGGACGAAGGTTACATCCGTGGCTACGAAGCGACGACCGGGACCAACGGTCATCCGGCCATCGAAATCAGCCTGAAATACTACGAAGGCACTCCTGTTATTCGCGAACTGAAGCGGGTTTCCAAACCCGGCCGTCGTGTTTACATGGGCGTCAATGACATCCCGCAGGTCCGTCAGGGTCTGGGCGTGTCGATTGTCAGCACTCCGAAAGGTGTGATGTCGGACCAGAACGCACGCTCCAACAATGTTGGCGGCGAAGTGCTCTGCACCGTCTTCTAAGGAGGTCTGTCAATGTCTCGTATTGGCAAAAAACCGGTCGAGCTGCCCAGCGGCGTTTCCGCCACTGTGTCCGGCCAGACCATTGAAGTTAAGGGCCCGAAAGGTGCCCGCAGCTTTACCGCAACCGACGACGTTACGCTGTCGGTCGAAGACAACGTGGTTACGATCAACCCTCGCGGCATGTCCAAGCGCGCGCGCCAGCAGTGGGGCATGAGCCGCACGATGGTCGCAAACCTGGTGGCCGGTGTGACCGAAGGCTTCAAGAAAGAGCTGGAGATCCAAGGTGTTGGTTACCGGGCGCAGATGCAGGGTAACACCCTGAAGCTGAACCTGGGTTACAGCCACGACGTTGATTTCGTTGCTCCGGAAGGTGTCACCATCACCGCACCGAAGCAGACGGTGATCATTGTGGAAGGAAACGACCAGCAGCAGGTTGGCGAAGTCGCAGCGAAAATCCGCGATTGGCGCCGTCCCGAGCCGTACAAAGGCAAGGGTATCCGCTACAAGGGCGAGTTCATCTTCCGCAAAGAAGGCAAGAAGAAGTAAGGACGCAAACAATGGCAAACAGCAAAAGAACCCTGTTTCTGAAGCGCCGCCTGCGCGTTCGGAACAAACTTCGCAAGGTCAACGCGGGTCGCCCGCGTTTGTCCGTACATCGTTCGAACAAGAATATCTCTGTTCAGCTGATCGACGACGTACGTGGCGTGACTCTGGCCTCGGCTTCGACCCTGGAAAAGGATCTGGGTGTTGTTGGCAAAAACAACGTCGAAGCTGCCACCAAAGTGGGCGCGGCTATCGCCGAGCGTGCCAAGAAGGCAGGTGTCGAAGAGGCCTATTTCGATCGTGGTGGCTTCCTGTTCCACGGCAAAGTGAAGGCTGTCGCCGACGCTGCGCGTGAAGGTGGTCTGAAGATCTAAAACCTGCGGGTGGCCGACCGGCCGCCCCGATGATCCAGGAGCCTCGGCACAAGTCGGGGCTCACTTGGATTGAACAAACGGCGCGGATAGCGCCACTAGAGAAAAGGGATGCCAAAATGGCAGAACGTGATAACCGCCGGGGCCGTGGTCGTGACCGCGACGAAACTCCGGAATTCGCAGATCGTCTGGTTGCGATCAACCGTGTGTCGAAAACCGTAAAAGGTGGTAAGCGCTTTGGCTTTGCCGCTCTGGTGGTCGTAGGCGATCAGAAAGGCCGCGTCGGCTTTGGCAAGGGTAAAGCGAAAGAAGTACCCGAGGCCATCCGCAAGGCGACCGAACAAGCCAAGCGTCAGATGATCCGCGTGCAACTGCGCGAAGGTCGGACCCTGCACCACGATATGGAGGGCCGTCATGGCGCCGGTAAAGTGGTTATGCGCACAGCGCCTGAAGGTACCGGTATCATCGCCGGTGGTCCGATGCGTGCCGTGTTCGAAATGCTGGGCGTGAAGGACGTTGTGTCCAAATCTCTGGGCTCGCAGAACCCGTACAACATGATCCGCGCAACCATCAACGGCCTGACCAAAGAGCAGAGCCCGCGTTCGGTTGCACAGCGTCGCGGCAAAAAGGTTGCCGACATCCTGCCCAAGCGGGACGAAGCACCAGCTGCTGCTGAAGCAGAAGCATAAGGAGAGCGACCCATGGCAAAAACCATCGTCGTAAAGCAGATCGGTTCCCCGATCCGTCGCCCCGCCGAACAACGCGCAACCCTGATCGGTCTGGGCCTGAACAAGATGCACAAAACCCGTGAGCTGGAGGATACCCCTTCGGTCCGCGGAATGGTCAACAAGATCCCGCATCTGGTAGAGATCATCGAAGAACGCGGTTAAACGCAGTTCTTTGAAAGATTAAAACGCCTCCGACAAGTTCGGAGGCGTTTTTTGTGCAAGTTTCTTGATTTGAGACCAATCGGGCTTGGCTCAACCTGAGCGCATGTTGGCGATAACTCTGCGCATGTAATCCATGAATTGCGCTTGCTCAGACACATTCAAAACTTGAAGCGCTTCGGCATTCACCGTCTGCGCCGAGTCATAGGCATTGTCTCGAAGTGCCGAGGACTTGTCTGTCAACCAGATCAACTGTGCTCGGGCGTCAGCAGGGTTTTTTGTTCTCTTGATCAGGCCGTCGCGTTCCATTCGATTAAGTGTATTGGCCAATGTCGCTTGTTCGACGTCGATTTTAGCAAGCAGATCCTTCTGCGAAACGCCATCCTTAACCCAGAGTTCCAACAAAATTGGGAATTGTCCGACAACAATGCCCAAAGGCACAATGTGGCGCTGCAACTCCTTGGCGAACAGCCGCGCCATGTGGTTGACGAGGTATCCGGCTGAGTTCTCTTTTTCGAAATCCATGGCCGAAACTTACACTTGCATAGTATGCTATACAATATTATATAGCTAGCTATGTTAATCTAGTGGAAAGGACGCACGATGGTACGCTTTGAGGAGTTGAATGAGATTGTCGCCTTGGCTGACCAGATGCAGTCGGAAGAGGGGCCAATCGTGTTGATCAACCTGTTTGAGGTCGATGTGAAAGACGAAGCGGCTTTGATAGAGGCCTGGACACATGATGCGGATTTTATGAAATCCCAAACAGGATACATCTCAACGCAGATGCATAAAGGTATCGCAGGCAGTACGACCTACGTGAATTATGCCATTTGGCAGGATGTCAAAAGCTTCCGTGACGCCTTTAGCCAGCCCGAATTCCAACGCCTGCTGTCCGAATACCCCAACAGTGCCGTGGCCCGCCCCCATCTTTTTCAGAAGATGGCCGTCGAAAACCACTGCATCGCCTAACGCCCTAATCGGAGCTGCCAAGTGTTAAGAGCAATCCACCCTGTTGCAGGAACGATCGGGTTCTTGACGATCCTGACTTTCTGGACCTCCACCGTTTACACTGAGTTGTTTGGAACTTACGCGGCTATAACCGTTGTCAAATCCATGATCGTCAACGGTCTATTCGTCCTCGTGCCAGCGATGGTTATCGTTGGTGCGTCTGGCATGTCCATGGGGCGCCGCCGTAAGGATGCGCCAGCAATCGCCAAAAAGAAGAGAATGCCAATCATAGCCGCGAACGGCTTGCTGATCCTGGTGCCAGCAGCGATCTATCTGAGTATGAAAGCCAGTGCCGGATCCTTCGACACGAACTTTTATGCAGTACAGATTGTCGAGCTGACAGCCGGAGCAGCCAATCTGATTTTGATGGGGCTAAGTATACGAGATGGTAGAAGGATGAGCGTACGCAGACGGCACGCTACTAAGAAATGACAGAGATTTTCACAAAACTCAGTCACATGCAGTCTTGCCGAGGCGTAGTCCACATGAGAAAAAATCAATCCCGTTCTGCCATTCACTGAATGCATAGCGGCTAGACCAAAACCTGTGTTGTTAGCGGTATCGTACGCGCCTATCTCAGCCTTGTCCGAATAAGGAACAACCAAGTGACATCGGGGAATACGCCCCGACATTCGAAAGGAATAGAGATATGGCACACACAGCAACACTGACACATGGCGGCTTCAACCTGAGCGCCCGTTTTGCAAACCTGATCGAGCGCGTAAAGGAAAACCGCGCCCGGGCGAGCGAATACACCCGCACGTACTCTGAGCTCAACCGCCTGAGCAACCGTGAACTGGACGACATCGGCATCCGCCGTTGCGACATTGCAGACATCGCGCGCGAGCACGCATATTGCGCGTAAATCAGCCCAGCTGATATACGAACCCTGAGGCGCCTTATGGCGCCTCTTTTGTGTTTAGGCGTTCCGATCACAAAAATCGCGGCCGCGCTTCCGCGCGCGAGACAAGAAACCTTGCAACCATGGGCACAAAGCTGTATCGGGCTCCGGTGGCATTGTGTCCACGAGAATCAAAATCAAGAAATGCCGTGTCTGACCCATCACGCTTCGGGGTCAATTCCGGCGAAGGAGAAGCGAAATGAAACTGAATGAATTACGCGACAACGCAGGCGCCACTAAGAAACGCACGCGCGTTGGCCGTGGCCCCGGTTCCGGCAAAGGTAAAATGGGTGGCCGTGGTATCAAAGGCCAGAAATCCCGCTCGGGTGTGGCTATCAATGGCTACGAAGGCGGCCAGATGCCACTGTACCAGCGCCTGCCGAAGCGTGGCTTTAACAAGCCGAACCGCAAGGAATTTGCCGTTATCAACCTGGGTCTGATCCAGAAATTTGTCGAAGCTGGCAAGTTGGACGCCAAAGCCGCGATTACCGAGGATGCACTGGTTGCGTCCGGTCTGGTGCGTCGCAAGCTGGACGGTATCCGTGTTCTGGCCAAGGGTGAAATCAGCTCCAAAGTGAACCTGGAAGTAACCGGTGCTTCGAAAGCTGCTGTTGAAGCGGTCGAGAAAGCGGGCGGTTCACTTACGGTCACAAAAGCTGCTGCGGCAGAGTAAGCGCTTGTGAGCGGGCCAAGACCCGCTTACATAGACCTCAGAGTTTTCCAAGACGCCGCCCGAGCCGGAAAACGGTTCCGGGCGGTGTTTGCATAAGAGAGACCGATTTATGGTATCAGCAGCTGAACAAATGGCAGCCAACACTAGCTGGGCTGCTTTGGGCAAAGCCACCGATCTGCGCAACCGCATCCTGTTCACGCTCGCTTTGCTGATCGTCTATCGTCTGGGCACCTTTATTCCGGTGCCGGGCATTGATGGTCAGGCGCTGCGTGAGTTCATGGAACAGGCGGGGCAGGGCATCGGTGGCATGGTTTCGATGTTTACCGGGGGCGCGCTGGGTCGGATGGGTATCTTTGCCCTCGGCATCATGCCTTACATTTCGGCCTCGATCATCGTGCAGCTGCTGACATCGATGGTTCCCGCGCTCGAACAACTCAAGAAAGAGGGCGAGCAAGGCCGTAAGAAGATCAACCAATACACACGTTTTGGCACCGTGGCGCTGGCGACCGTTCAGGCTTATGGCTTGGCTGTTTCGCTGGAATCGGGTGATCTGGCGACGGATCCGGGGCTCTATTTCCGCATGTCGACCATGATCACCTTGGTTGGTGGCACCATGTTCCTGATGTGGTTGGGTGAGCAAATCACCGCGCGTGGTATCGGCAACGGTATCTCTCTGATCATCTTCGTCGGCATTATCGCCGAGGTTCCGGCCGCACTGGCGCAGTTCTTCGCGTCGGGTCGTTCGGGTGCGATCAGCCCGGCTGTGATTGTCGGTGTGATTATCATGGTCATCGCAGTCATCACCTTTGTGGTGTTCATGGAACGCGCATTGCGCAAGGTTCATATTCAATATCCGCGCAGACAGGCGGGTATGAAGGTCTATGAAGGCGGTTCCAGCCACCTGCCGGTCAAGGTTAACCCGGCGGGCGTTATTCCTGCGATCTTTGCAAGCTCGCTGCTGCTGTTGCCCGTGACGATTTCGACCTTTTCGTCAGGTGCTACCAACGGACCGGTGATGTCTTGGCTGTTGGCCAACTTTGGCCCCGGGCAGCCGCTATATCTGCTGTTCTTTGCGTCGATGATCGTTTTCTTTGCGTATTTCTATACGTTCAACGTGTCGTTCAAACCGGACGATGTCGCCGATAACCTGAAAAAGCAGAACGGTTTTGTTCCGGGTATCCGTCCTGGCAAGAAAACTGCCGAATATCTGGAATACGTGGTCAACCGCGTGCTGGTTCTGGGCTCGGCCTATCTGGCGGCGGTGTGCCTGCTGCCTGAAATCCTGCGTGGTCAGTTCGCCATCCCGTTTTACTTCGGCGGCACCTCTGTTCTGATAATCGTCTCGGTCACCATGGACACAATTCAGCAGGTTCAAAGCCATCTTCTGGCGCATCAATACGAAGGTCTTATCGAAAAGTCCCAACTGCGCGGTAAAAGTAAGAAACGCGGCAGGAAGGGACCCTCTCGTCGATGAACATCATACTTTTGGGCCCCCCAGGGGCGGGCAAAGGAACGCAGGCGCGTCACCTGGTTGAAACACGCGGCATGGTGCAACTGAGCACCGGAGACATGCTGCGCGAAGCCAAGGACAGCGGGACCGAAATGGGCAACCGCGTGTCAGATGTGATGGCCAAAGGTGAACTGGTCACGGACGAGATCGTCATCGGCCTGATCCGCGAAAAGCTTGAGCATGGCGCCGAGGGCGGTTTCATCTTTGACGGCTTCCCGCGCACGCTGGCACAAGCGGATGCTCTGGGCGCACTGCTGGAGACCACGGGCAACATCCTGGACGCAGTGATTGAGATGGAAGTCGACGACACGGCGCTGGTCGAGCGTATCACGGCGCGCTCAACCTGTGGCGGCTGTGGCGAGGTCTACAACGATAAGACCAAGCCGATACCAGCAGATGGGCGTTGCACCAATTGCGGCAAGGAAAATGACTTCAAACGCCGGGCCGATGATAATGAGGAAAGCCTCAAGACCCGTCTGATGGAGTATTACAAGAAGACCTCGCCGCTGATTGGCTACTATTATGCCAAGGGCCAGCTCACCAAGATCAACGGTCTGGGTGAAATCGAGAACGTTCAGGCTGCCATCTCTGATGTGCTGGCGGTCGCCAAATCTAACAGCTAACAAGCAATTCTATGCTACGGTCCGCCTGAGCGCCGCATCCGGCAGGCCGGTTCAGTTATTGCAATTTATCGTATTTCGAGCTGCGGTCCAAAATCTTTCTTTCAGAATACATTTCGGGCGATATTTGATATGGTTCGGTGGAACAAGTACCTTTTCTTCATCATGATCAGCCTGCTCTGCTTAGCTGTTTTGGTCCTGTATTTTGCAACAATACAAAACGGCTATGACTTTGGAGATTATGTGGTCGGCCGGGATTTTCTGAACACCCATACTGGCGGCATGCTCATTTCGGAAGGTCGCTGGGGTATCTTGTTCCAACCTGAGAATTATTGGGTGGAGATTAAGAAATTACATGGGGCGGACTACCCCGTGCATGGATGGTCCTACCCCCCGCTGCTGTGGCCGGTTTCGCAGTTTCTTGCGCTCTTTCCTTATTTCCCTGCTTACTTGATCTGGACACTGTCTGGAATGGGCCTCGTCTTTGTGGCCGCTCGCATATGTGGTCTCAAATGGTTTTGGGGGGTGTTTGTGTGTCTCTCTCCTGCCGGCGTCTGGAACATATTTGCGGGTCAAAACGGTTTTTTTATATCATCTCTGATGATGATTGCGGTTGCGTTGAAGCTAAAGAACCGAAACGTCGCCGCTGGCCTGACCTGGGCTATGGTCGCCATAAAACCGCACCTGGGTCTTTGTGTTCTGCCGATGCTGGTTGGCCAGCGCCGGTTGAGGGTGATTGTATGGGGTGCGGTTTTTCTGGCTGGTGCAATTGCGCTTACCGCTTTCTTCTATGGTTTCGAGGTGTGGCGGCTGTTTCTGGCCGTGACGTCAAAGGGGCAGGTCCACGTCATTGAAACCTGGGAGGGACCTGTCCAATGGATGATGCCCAGCCCATTCATGCAAGGGCGTCTTTTGGATTTTGGCGTCGGCCAATCCTATTTGTTTCATATTGCGTTTGCGTTGATTTGCGCAGTTCTGCTCATCTTGCGCTGGCCCGGCCGAAGCCAAAGCCTGAGCCGCTGGATTCTCTGGCTCGTATTGGGTACTTTGCTGCTTCTGCCCTACAGCTTTGTTTATGACCTGGTGATGTTGCAATTTGCAGCGGCGATGTGGTTCGAGCGCGACCGTAACCTGTTTTCTGGGCGCGCGCAGCGACGGGAGCCCATCGTGATTGCGATCGTTTGGCTGCTACCTATATTGAGTGCGCTGGGTGCGCTTGCTTTCAGAGTTCAATTCGCGCCGTTCTTCCTGTTGTTCGTGCTCTATCATTTACCTCCGACAAAGGATGAGCAGTAAGAATTTCGCCGTTGGTGTGCGGCGGAATGCGTTGGTTCTCGGGCTAAAACAGACGGTGAGAGGACTTGTTACGCATAATCTGAGTACTTCCTCTTGACGGCTATGGCGTTTACACCTAACCAGCGCTATCTCAATGGAGAAACGATTCTTTGGTCCGGACTTAGTCCGCCTCGAATCGCTACCTGAATCAGCTGCGGCCCGTCGCTTAACGCTTCGGGCTTATGTTGTGAAAAAAGGTTCTGGAGCTACGGAACCGCAACAAAAAAGGAAAGTGACACGTGGCACGTATTGCCGGCGTAAACATCCCGACTGCAAAGCGGGTTCCAATCGCCCTCACATATATCACCGGTATCGGCAACACATCCGCGCAGGCAATCTGCGAAGCCGTGGGCATTGAAGCGCACCGTCGCGTTAATGAGCTGTCCGACGCCGAAGTTCTGGCCATCCGCGAGCACATCGACGCAAACTTCACCGTCGAAGGTGACCTGCGTCGTGAAGTTCAGATGAACGTCAAGCGTCTGATGGATCTGGGCTGCTATCGCGGTCTGCGCCATCGTCGTAACCTGCCCGTTCGCGGTCAGCGCACCCACACCAACGCTCGTACCCGCAAAGGCCCCGCAAAGGCCATTGCTGGCAAGAAGAAATAAGGAGGGTCTGACCGATGGCACGCGAAAAGACTCGTACCAAGAAAAAAGAGCGCAAGAATATCGCATCGGGCGTCGCCCATGTGAATTCGACCTTCAACAACACCAAGATCCTGATCTCGGACGTGCAGGGCAACGCCATTGCATGGTCGTCGGCTGGGACCATGGGGTTCAAAGGGTCGCGGAAATCTACTCCGTATGCTGCTCAGATGGCTGCAGAAGACGCAGGCAAGAAAGCACAGGATCACGGCGTCAAGACGCTGGAAGTCGAAGTTCAGGGCCCCGGTTCGGGTCGTGAATCGGCCCTGCGTGCGCTGGCTGCCGTGGGCTTCAACATCACGTCGATCCGTGACGTGACGCCGATTGCTCACAATGGCTGCCGCCCACCGAAGCGTCGCCGCGTCTAAGCGATATTATTACTGAGCTGGGGCTGTGTTTTTGCACGGCCCCGGTTCGCCGTTTTGAAACCTCGGGCGTCTGCACCTGATTGGTCATGGGGCGCAGACAGGAATGGAGGGATTACATGATCCATAAGAATTGGGCAGAATTGATCAAGCCGACCCAGCTGGATGGCAAGCCGGGCAATGATCCCGCACGTCAGGCGACTCTGGTCGCCGAGCCACTGGAGCGTGGATTTGGTCTGACTTTGGGCAACGCCCTGCGCCGCGTTTTGATGAGCTCGCTGCAAGGCGCGGCCATCACCAGCGTTCAGATCGACAACGTCCTGCACGAGTTCTCCTCGGTTGCCGGCGTTCGCGAAGACGTTACCGACATCATCCTAAACCTCAAGCAGGTTGCCCTGCGTATGGAAGTCGAAGGCCCCAAGCGCCTGTCGATCAATGCCAAAGGCCCCGCCGTTGTTACCGCCGGTGACATCAGCGAAAGCGCCGGTATCGAGGTTCTAAACCGTGACCACGTCATCTGCCACCTGGACGATGGCGCCGACTTGTTCATGGAACTGACCGTCAACACCGGTAAGGGTTACGTCTCGGCTGAGAAGAACAAGCCAGAAGACGCACCCATCGGCCTGATCCCGATCGACGCGATCTATTCGCCGGTCAAAAAGGTTGCCTATGACGTTCAGCCGACCCGTGAAGGTCAGGTTCTGGACTATGACAAGCTGACCCTGAAGATCGAAACCGACGGTTCGATCACACCTGAGGACGCACTGGCCTTTGCTGCACGCATCCTGCAGGATCAGCTGTCGATCTTTGTCAACTTCGACGAGCCGGAATCGGCTGGCCGCCAGGACGAAGACGACGGTCTGGAGTTCAACCCGCTGCTGCTGAAGAAAGTAGACGAGTTGGAACTGTCGGTCCGTTCGGCAAACTGCCTGAAGAACGACAACATCGTTTACATCGGCGACCTGATCCAGAAAACCGAAGCCGAGATGCTGCGCACCCCGAACTTCGGCCGCAAGTCGTTGAACGAGATCAAGGAAGTGCTGTCCGGCATGGGTCTGCACCTCGGCATGGATGTCGAGGATTGGCCGCCTGACAACATCGAAGATCTGGCGAAGAAATTCGAAGACGCGTTTTAAGCGCGTCTTCCCCAATGCCCGGGCTGCCGGGGACAAAACGGGCACTTCCGCCCCAAGGAGAGCCGGTGACACGCATCGTCGGCCAGACAAAGCAAAAGCTTAAGAAGGAACTAGAAAATGCGTCACGCACGTGGTTACCGCCGCCTGAACCGTACTCATGAGCATCGTAAGGCTCTGTTTGCGAACATGGCTGGCTCGCTCATCGAACATGAGCAGATCAAGACAACTTTGCCCAAGGCAAAAGAACTGCGCCCGATCGTTGAAAAACTGATCACCCTTGGCAAGCGCGGCGACCTGCACGCCCGCCGTCAGGCCGCATCGCAGCTGAAAGAAGACCAATACGTCGCAAAGCTGTTCGAAGTTCTGGGCCCCCGCTACGCCGAGCGTCAGGGCGGTTATGTCCGCATCCTGAAAGCTGGTTTCCGCTATGGCGACATGGCCCCGATGGCGATCATCGAATTCGTTGACCGTGATCTGGACGCCAAAGGCGCGGCCGACAAGGCCCGTGTTGCTGCTGAAGAGGCCGCAGACGAAGAATAAACCTCGCGCATACCCGAGGTGAAACCCCTGCGTCCCTGACGCGGGGGTTTTCTTTTGCGCAGCCAATCTTCTTCACACCAAAGAAGATCAGCCCAATTCAACTGCACGGTTGTTTTTTTGGCACGACGCATATGTGTCCTCTCGGGGGCTCCAAGGACCAAGCGGCTTGCATTCAAGCCAATCGCCCCGCATATCCATTGAGCAAGATTTTCGGAGGGTCGACGGTGCGAAAGATCATATGTTCCCTTGCGTTGGTGGTAAGCGCGTTTGCGGCGTACGCAGATACGCGGGTTCCTCAAAGCCAGGCAGAGATCGGTCTTGGATTTGCGCCGGTTGTCAAACAAGCCGCGCCGGCGGTTGTGAACATCTATGCCAAGATCGTTCGACAGGGTCGTGCAAACACTCTGTTTTCCGATCCGTTTTTCCAAGATTTCTTTGGCCGAGGGTTTGGTGCGCCGCAGCCGCGTGTTCAGAATTCGCTAGGATCCGGCGTGATCTTGTCCGGTGATGGCTATGTCGTATCCAACTATCATGTCGTGGGCATGGCGACCGAAATTCGCGTTGTTACAACCGACCGGCGGGAGTTCTCGGCCAAAGTCGTGCTGGGGAACGAGGAAAGCGACATTGCCATACTCCGCTTGGAGGAGGCAGACGGCCTTCCTTACCTAAAACTGCGCGATTCAGATCAGGTCGAAGTGGGTGAGCTGGCGCTTGCCATAGGTAACCCGTTTGGGGTGGGCCAAACAGTCTCATCCGGCATTATTTCCGGGCTGGCGCGAACGGGTACCGCAACCGGCAACGCGCGCGGCTACTTCATCCAGACTGATGCGGCGATCAACCCAGGTAACTCTGGTGGGGCGCTGATCGACGTGAACGGGGACCTAATCGGGATCAACACCTCGATCCTAACACGATCGGGCGGATCGAACGGGATCGGTTTTGCCATTCCCGCCAATCTGGTGGCCGAGTTCTTGCGGCAGGCGCAAGCAGGCAACGACCGTTTTGTCAGCCCTTGGGCTGGTATGGCCGGTCAACATATGAGCGCTGATATCGCCGAGTCGCTGGGTCTGGTCATTCCGCAAGGCGTCGTGATCTCTGATCTACATGAGCTAAGCCCATTGGCCGAGGCTGGTCTTCAGGTCGGGGATGTCGTGACGCATGTGGATGGGGATGAAGTGAACTCGCCCGCCGAGATGAAATTCCGCATGTCTGTGGCCGGAGTCGGCGGCAGGTCGGTCCTGACACGGTTGCGCGGAGAGCAGGTCGCCGATGTCGAAGTCGCACTGATCAAAGCCCCGGAGACACCAGCAGCTGATGAGGCAACCCTGAGCGAACGCACCGTTTTGCCTGATTTGAAAGTCTCGCGGATCAACCCGGCAGTGATTTCTCGTCTGGGGTTGCTGCTGTCCCAAACTGGCGTCGTCGTGGTCGATCCAGGACCCTATGGGGGGCGTGCCGGATTGCGCGCGGGTGACGTTCTGGACGATATCAATGGTGATGAAATGGAACATCCTGGCGACGTCGAAGCGGCGTTGACCGATCCAGGTCGCAGAGTGCAGATGACTATCCAGCGCGGGGGGCGTGCCGTTTCCCTGCGGTTCCGGCTGTAGATCGTGAGCGACCTGTTCGACACCGGGGAGACCGACGCCGTGCCAGCGCCCCATCGCCCTCTGGCCGACCGGCTGCGGCCACAAACGCTGACCGAGGTAATCGGTCAGGAACAGGTTCTGGGTCCCGATGCGCCACTGGGTGTCATGCTCGCCTCGGGCAGCTTGTCCAGTCTGATTTTCTGGGGGCCGCCGGGCGTCGGGAAAACCACGATTGCAAGGTTGCTTGCAAAGGAAACCGATCTGCATTTTGTCCAGATCAGTGCGATTTTCACAGGCATACCTGATCTGAAAAAAGTGTTCGAGGCTGCGAAGATCCGGCGCCAGAACGGGCAGGGCACCTTGTTATTCGTTGATGAAATTCACCGTTTCAACAAGGCGCAGCAGGACGGGTTTTTGCCCCATATGGAGGATGGCACCATCCTTCTGGTGGGGGCAACGACAGAAAACCCCTCATTCGAACTGAACGCGGCGGTTCTGAGCCGATCACAGGTTCTTGTTCTCGAACGTCTCAACCTTGCAGACTTGGAACGCTTGACCCAGCGCGCGGAAAAAGAGCTGGATCATGCTTTGCCTCTGACACCAGCCGCACGCGACGCGCTGCAGGAAATGGCCGATGGGGATGGGCGGGCCCTGCTGAACTTGATCGAACAAGTTGCGGCGTGGAATGTCGAAACTCCATTGGACCCTGACGCGCTGTCCACAAGGCTGATGCGGCGTGTAGCCAAATACGACAAATCGGGAGATGAACATTACAATCTGATCTCGGCGTTGCATAAATCGGTACGCGGCTCGGACCCGGACGCAGCGCTTTACTGGTTCGCGCGCATGCTGACGGGGGGCGAGGACCCTCGGTTTCTGGCCCGCAGGATCACCCGTATGGCGGTTGAAGATATCGGGCTTGCCGATCCTCAGGCCCAAGCGATTTGCCTTCAGTCGTGGGAGACATACGAACGCCTCGGCTCGCCCGAGGGGGAATTGGCACTGGCGCAGGCATTGGTCTATCTTGCGCTGGCGCCCAAATCCAATGGGGCGTATGTCGGCTACAAAGCCGCGATGAAATTGGCCAAGCAGTCGGGCAGCGAACCGCCTCCCAAACACATACTGAACGCGCCGACATCGCTGATGAAAGATCAGGGATATGGGGCAGGTTACGCCTATGACCATGAAGCTGAAGATGGGTTTTCTGGACAGAACTATTTCCCCGAAACCATGAAGCGGCCCGTGTTGTACCAACCGGTCGAGCGTGGATTTGAGCGCGAGTTGAAGAAGCGGCTGGATTATTTTGCCAAGCTGCGCACGCAACGAAACAGCTAGTTAACTTCAGCCTGTTGGTCTTATCTTGAAACGTAATTTGTGGCCGAGTGGGTTAGCTTTTTCCCACAAGGTCACCGCGTTTTAGGGAGGAGCGCTTATGGCCGTTTCGATAGATAAGGCGGAAGATGTTTGGACGATCCTTCATGATCGATCCGAAGTCAGAAACGCCGTTGATACAGAACATGCAAAAGCTCTGACGGATGCCTTTCTGGATTTCGAACAGAGTTCTGCCAAGGTGGCTGTGTTTTGGGGCAAAGGCGGCAATTTCTGCTCAGGTTGGGATTTGAAACTCGCCGCGACGCTGTCGGACCCCGAGGCACGTGAGGCGTATTTCAGAACGCGCGACTTTCCGATTGGTGCCGCGCCGTCCGCGCTTGGGCCGATGGGTCCCTCTCGATTGGAGCTGTCGAAACCCGTTATCGGCGCGATTGAAGGTGCGGCAGTTGCCGGTGGGATGGAGCTGGCCTTGTGGTGTGATATTCGAGTGATGGCGGAAACGGCTTTCATGGGCGTGTATTGCCGTCGTTGGGGGATTACCCTGATGGATGGCGGCACAGTACGGCTGCCGCGCCTGGTGGGGCAAGGCAAAGCACTTGAGATTGCCTTGACCGGACGCAAGGTCGAGGCAGATGAGTGTTATCAGATTGGACTTGCGGAGAAAGTGGTGCCGCATGGCGAAGCGCGCATCGCGGCCGAAGCGATGGCCAACGAGATTGCCAGATTTCCGCAAGCGGCAGTTCGGGCAGACCGCCGCTCGATCATCGAAACCCGTGGTCTGCCGGTACGCGACGCCCTCAAGGTTGAATGGAGCAATGGGTTAGAGGCGATCCGGCGCGAGGGCACGGCAGGTGCTGGCAGGTTCCGCGATGGGGCAGGGCGAGGCGGCGACTTTTCCAACATCTGAGATGATAATCTGACGGCGCTTGTCCTTGACTCTTTTGGCTTTGCGCGCGACAGACGCGCATGTTTTCAAAGACACTGACATCGGGACAGTCCGAGCGGGGCAGCCGCACGGTGCAAGGGGCAATGGCATGAGTGGCGTGCAGATGATTACGGTCGCAGAAGGTGATGGCGATCAACGCGTGGATCGGTGGCTGCGCCGCCTGTTCCCGCATGTCAGCCAGGGTCGCATCGAAAAGATGTGCCGTAAGGGTGAACTGCGCGTAGATGGCGGTCGGGCCAAGGCTTCGACCCGGCTAGAGGCCGGACAGGTTGTGCGGGTTCCACCCTTGCCGGATGCGGATCACAAGCCTGTTGAAGTGAAACGGCGGGTTTCTGAGGCGGATGCCAAGATGATTCAGTCTTGTGTCATCTACCGAGACGATCACGTCTTGGCGTTGAACAAGCCTCAGGGTTTGCCGGTTCAAGGCGGCAGTGGTCAAACCCGCCATGTTGACAGCTTGTCCGAGGCTTTGCGGTTTGGCTATGACGAAAACCCGCGCCTTGTGCATCGTTTGGACAAGGACACGTCCGGGGTCTTGTTGATGGCCCGCACCCGCGAAGCCGCCAAAGGTTTGACAGCCGCCTTCCGGCACCGTGACACGCGCAAGATCTACTGGGCCTTGGTGGCCGGTGTGCCGACCCCCTATCTGGGGGAGATCAAGACAGGTCTGGTCAAAGCTCCCGGTCACGGCAAACAGGGCGAAGGCGAAAAGATGATACCGGTTCATCTGAGCGACCTTAACGACACGCCTGGCGCGAAACGCGCCCATACACTGTACGCCACACTGTATCGCGTGGCTGGTCGCGCGGCTTGGGTGGCGATGGAGCCGATTACAGGCCGGACGCACCAGTTGCGCGCGCACATGGCTGCCATTGGACACCCGATCATTGGGGACGGAAAATATGGTGGCTCGGGTCAGGAAAACATGGGCGACGGTTGGGGTGCTCAGCTGGGCGGGATCATCAGTAAAAAGCTGCATCTGCATGCGCAGCGCTTGTCCTTTCAGCATCCGACGACGCGCAAGTCGATCACAGTGACTGCGCCGCTACCCGATCATATGAAACACAGCTGGGACACGTTTGGCTGGACCGAGGATATGGCGGCCGACGACCCGTTTGAGGCGCTGCAATGAGCGCACCCTTGCGGTTGGTTCTGTTTGATGTGGATGGCACGTTGGTCGACAGCCAGGGCAGCATCGTCCACGCAATGACGGCCAGCTTTCAGGCTGCTTCCGTCGCTGCACCGGATCGTGAAGCGATTCTGTCGATTGTTGGATTGTCACTTCCACACGCGATGGCGTGTTTGGCGCCGGATCAGTCGACTTCGGTTCAGGAGGTATTGGTCGAGGGTTACAAACAGGCTTATTATGCCCATCGTAAGGAACTTGGCGCCGCCAGCTCTCCGCTTTATCCCGGCGCCAGAGAGGCTATTGAAACGCTGCACGAAACCCCCGAGATCCTTCTGGGTGTTGCTACCGGGAAATCTCAGCGCGGATTGGATGCGTTGATCGAGGCGCATGGGTTGGAGCAGTACTTTGTGACCCGGCAAGTTGCAGATCACCATCCGTCAAAGCCACACCCGTCGATGGTGCAGACGGCACTGGCGGAAACAGGTGTGTCAGAGGCGAATGCGGCGATGATCGGCGACACCAGCTTTGACATGGATATGGCGGCTGCTGCTGGGGTGACCGGCATAGGTGTGTCCTGGGGCTATCACGACAATTCTGCCCTGACCGCTGCAGCCTGTGTGATTGAAACCTTCGACCAGTTGCCCGCCGCGCTGGCCAATGTCTGGACTTGAACTCATGAGCGAGTGGAAACCGAAACGCTTTTGGACAGAAAGCGCAGTTGTAGAAGCCGAAGGTGGCCATACGGTTGAACTGGATGGCCGCCGGGTCAAAACACCGGCCAGAGAAACATTGATCCTGCCGACCCGCGCCATGGCCGAGGCTGTCGCCGCCGAATGGGAGGCGCAGGACGAGGTTGTGGACCCAACCCTGATGCCGTTCACCCGCACCGCCAACGCGGCGATCGACAAGGTGCGCATTCAGCATCACGAGGTTGCTGAGATGTTGGCCGACTATGGCGATACCGATCTGCTCTGCTATCGGGCAACGCATCCCCAGGAATTGCAGAACAAGCAATCTGCCGAATGGGACCCGGCGCTGGATTGGGCGGCTGAAACCTTTTCCGCTCGGTTGGAGCCTGTGTCCGGAGTTCTGCATCAATCACAATCAGATGACGCGCTGGCAATTCTGCGACAGCGTGTTCACGCATTGGATGAGTTTCAGCTGGCTGCATTCCACGATCTTGTTAGCCTGTCCGGGTCATTGATTCTCGGGTTTGCGGCGGCGATGGATTGGCGCGCGCCGGACGAGATTTGGCGCATTTCAAGGCTCGATGAGCTTTGGCAGATCGAACAATGGGGCCATGATGACGAAGCCCATGCCGTTGCCGAAACCAAGAAAACCGCGTTTTTGCATGCCAAGAACTTCTTCGACATATCGGTTTGATCCTTTCTGACCAAAAAATTGGCCGCATGAGCAAATCCATTGGGCTCGACCCATCGTTTTCACTGATCCAACCCTTGACGTTTGTTTATGAATGCGACCAAACTCATGCCCACTAAAGGGGAGACACCTTTGGGGTAACCTTTCTGGCATCCACTTGCCGGACAGAGCCGCCTCAATCAGGGGCGGAAAATCAGGAAGAGGTAAAAATGAAAAAATCCGTAATCTTGGGCGCGGCAACAGTTGCCGGTCTGGCCGCTGGTGCAGCCGTGGCAGGAACCGTCGACGACGTTAAGGCGCGCGGTACACTGAACTGTGGTGTGACCACAGGTCTGGTCGGCTTTGCAGCGCCTGACGCAAATGGCGAATGGCAAGGTTTTGACGTATCCGTCTGCCGCGCGGTTGCTGCGGCCGTTCTGGGTGACGCGAACGCTGTTGAATTTGTTCCGACCACCGGTAAGACACGCTTTACCGCGCTGGCGTCAGGCGAGATCGACATGCTGGCTCGTAACACAACCTGGACCTTCAGCCGCGACGTCGACCTGAAGTTCGAATTCGTTGGTGTTAACTACTATGACGGTCAGGGCTTCATGGTTCCCAAGGCACTGGGCGTAAGCTCGGCCAAGGAACTGGACGGCGCCCGCGTCTGCATCCAGACCGGCACCACTACCGAGCTGAACCTGGCCGATTTCTTCCGTGCCAACAACATCAGCTACGAGCCGGTTCCGATCGAAACCAACGCTGAAGCACAGCAGCAGTACCTAGCCGGTGCGTGTGACGTATACACCACTGACGCTTCGGGTCTGGCCGCAACCCGTGCCACGTTCGAAAGCCCGGATGAGCACGTGCTGCTGCCTGAAATCATCTCGAAAGAGCCGCTGGGCCCACTGGTCCGTCACGGCGATCACGAGTGGGGCGATGTTGTCCGCTGGACTCTGAACGCCATGATCTCAGCCGAAGAGCTGGGCGTCACTTCGGCGAATATCGATGAGCTGAGCGCTGGCACCGACAACCCGGAAGTCAACCGTCTGCTGGGCACCGAAGGTACCCTGGGCGAGATGCTGGGCCTGGACGCTGATTGGGCGGCACGCGCTGTTAAAGCGGGTGGTAACTATGGTGAAGTATTTGCCAAAAACATCGGGGAAGAAACTCCGATCGGTCTGGCACGCGGTCTGAACGCACAGTGGACCGATGGCGGTCTGCTGTACTCACCGCCGTTCCGCTAAGACATAAACGGAAGAGGGCGCGGGGCAACCCGCGCCCTCTTCCACAATAAACTGCTGCGGGCAGATGTAGAGCGGGGAAAACCCCGCCAGAATAAGTAGCCCGCAAGCTACGGGGATCCCAAAATATGTCGACTATGACTGACCCGCCGAAATCTGAATTTCGGCTGTCGATGCTCATAAACGATACCCGCTATCGCTCACTAACATTTCAGGTGATCGCGGCCATCGTTATTGCGCTTTGTATCTGGTATCTAGGCAACAACCTGATCCAGAATTTGAGAGCCGCAGGGCTCAATATTTCCTATTCATTCCTCGGCGACTCTGCCGGGTACGACATCAACCAGCGACTGGTCGAATACGACAGCCAATCCTCGCACGCACGTGCGGCTCTGGTCGGTCTGCTGAACACGCTGCTTGTCGCGTTTCTTGCCTGTATCACCGCGACCATCTTTGGTGTCGCCGCCGGTGTGTTGAGGCTTTCCAACAACTGGCTCGTGTCGAAACTTATGGCGGTCTACGTCGAGATCTTCCGGAACATTCCGGTGCTGATCTGGATCATCATCATCTTTACGATCATGACGGCCGTTCTACCTGCACCAAGCGCTTTTCGTGGCGAAAACCCGTCATCCAGCATGCTGTTCGACGCTTTTGCGTTCACCAACCGGGGTGCATATATACCGCGGCCGGAGTTCGCGAATGGGCTGTTCAGCTCAACAGCACTAAACTGGTTGCTGGTTATTGCGTTTCTGATTGGGTCCTGGTTCGCCACGCGCGAAATCGAAAAACGCGCAACAAAGAAGCAGGAAGAGACCGGTGAACGGCCCAAGACGCTGCTTTTGAAACTGGGTGTATGGCTGGTGCCGTTTGCACTGCTGATGCTTGTGATGGGCCTGACCTGGAACATCCCGGAACTCAAAAGGTTCAACTTCAGCGGCGGCATCAATGTAGGTGGCCCGCTGATCGCGCTGTGGTTTGCACTGTCGATCTATACTGGTGCGTTTATCGCAGAAAACGTGCGCGCCGGCATTCAGGCCATCTCGAAGGGTCAGACCGAGGCCGCGGCCGCTCTGGGGTTGCGTCAGGGCCGGATCATGAACCTTGTGGTGCTGCCACAGGCGCTGCGTGTGATCATTCCACCATTGATTTCTCAGTATCTGAACATCACCAAAAACTCGTCGCTGGCGATTGCCGTGGGATATGCGGATATCACTGCGACGCTGGGTGGCATCACGCTGAACCAAACCGGTCGCGCGATCGAATGTGTTTTGTTGCTGATGTTGTTCTATCTCACGGCTTCGCTGCTGATTTCGACGGTGATGAACTTCTACAACGCTTCCGTTAAGCTGAAGGAGCGCTGAGCCATGGCTGATCAAACAAACAATCCGATCGCGTTTGTGGCTGACGGGAACATCCCGGAGTCACCCCCTCCTGCCCGCGAAACGGGCGTGGTCAAGTGGCTGCGTGAGAACCTGTTTTCAGGCGTGGCGAACACGATCCTGACGGTTCTGTCGCTGATCCTGATCTATCTGCTGTTAAAAAACACGTTGCCTTGGATCTTTAATGGGGTCTGGAATGCGAATTCGTTGGCAGAGTGTCGCGAGATATTGGCGGGTAAAACCGGTGCGTGTTTCGCAGTTCTTGCCGAACGCTGGCCGCAGCTGATTTATGGCTTCAAATACCCCGTCGATGCCTATTGGCGTCCAAACCTGGCCTTTATCCTTATGCTGGTTGCGTTTGCTCCGGTTCTGTTCTTTGACCTGCCGCGCAAATTGCTGTTGTTCACAGCTGTCTACCCGTTCATCGCGTTCTGGCTGATCTGGGGTGGCAGCATCCTGGTACCGCTGGTTGCACTGATCGGATGTGTGGTTGCAGGCGGTGTCTTCCAGAAATTTGGCAAGAACAGCTTTGCTGCGGGGTTCTTTGGGGCCATCGTTGTTGCATTGGTGATCTGGAACATCGGCGGCGCATTGATCCCTGAAAGCGCATCAGAAAATGCGTGGCTTTCACCCGTGCCCAGCCGTGATCTGGGTGGCTTCATGCTGAACATGATGCTGGGTGTGACCTGCGTGTCGCTCTCTGTGCCTTTGGGTATCGCGCTTGCATTGGGACGTCAGTCGAACATGCCGCTTATCAAGTGGGTCTGTGTCATCTTCATCGAATTCATTCGTGGCGTGCCTTTGATCACGCTGCTGTTTGTGGCTTCGGTGATGCTGGCGTATTTCTTCCCACCTGACAGCACGGTCGACCTGTTCCTGCGCGTCGTGATCATGATCACCATGTTCTCGGCCGCTTATATTGCCGAGGTGATCCGCGGCGGTCTGGCAGCCTTGCCGCGCGGGCAGTACGAAGCAGCGGACAGTCTGGGTCTCGACTACCCTCAGGCTATGCGGCTGATCATCTTGCCGCAGGCACTGAAGATCTCGATCCCTGGTATCGTGAATGTCGCAGTGGGTCTGTTCAAGGATACCGTGCTGGTCTCGGTCATCTCGATGTTCGACCTGTTGGGCATGATTCGTGGACCGATCCTGGCTTCGACCGAATGGAATGGCGTTTACTGGGAGCTGCTGGGCTTTGCCTCGCTCCTGTTCTTTGTCGTGTGCTACGGCATCTCACAATATTCGCAGTGGCTCGAACGTCGTCTTGCCACTGATCATCATTAAGGAGTTCAACACATGTCTGAACTTGCAATTGAACGTGAAATCGACCGCTCGAAAATGCAGGTGAGCGATGAGATCGCCATCGACATCAACGGTATGAACAAGTGGTACGGATCTTTCCACGTGCTGCGCGACATCAATCTGACCGTCAATCAAGGCGAGCGGATCGTGATCGCGGGCCCGTCGGGGTCAGGGAAGTCAACCCTGATCCGCTGCCTGAACGCGTTGGAAGAACACCAGCAGGGTTCTATCGTTGTAGATGGGATCGAGCTGTCGAATGACCTCAAGAATATCGACAAAATCCGGTCTGAGGTCGGCATGGTGTTCCAGCACTTCAACCTGTTCCCGCACCTGACCATTCTAGAGAACTGCACGCTGGCCCCGATCTGGGTGCGCAAGACGCCCAAGAAAGAGGCCGAAGAGCGCGCCATGCACTTCCTGGAAAAGGTGAAAATTCCCGAACAGGCCGACAAGTATCCCGGTCAGCTTTCGGGTGGTCAGCAGCAGCGTGTGGCGATTGCCCGAAGCCTGTGCATGATGCCGCGGATCATGTTGTTCGATGAACCGACATCGGCGCTGGACCCGGAGATGATCAAAGAGGTGCTCGACACCATGATCGAGCTGGCCGAAGAAGGTATGACCATGCTGTGCGTGACCCACGAGATGGGCTTTGCCCGTCAGGTCGCCAACCGCGTGATCTTTATGGATGCCGGTCAAATCGTGGAACAGAACGAACCCGAAGAGTTCTTCAACAACCCCAAAAGCGAGCGGACCAAGCTGTTCCTCAGCCAGATTCTGGGGCACTGATCCAGTTCAATATCAATGTAAGAAGGCGGGGCAGGTCCCCGCCTTTTTCTATTCCAGCAGTTCTCGCGGAATGACAAAGCCCAAAACCTCACCGCTGTGCCATTGGACATCTGCCCAATTGGCAACACCAAAGCGGATAACGGTCGTCGCACAGGTTGGATAATCGTGGAACCGTGTGTGGTTCGGAGCTTGTCGAACAATCTGATTTGCAAATGCCGCGATCCCAGGATTGTGCCCCAGCATCAACACACAGTGCCCTGTGGCGCCCTTCAGGACGCTTAGCATGTCATGGGGCCCGGCGTGATACAAACGGCGCGTGAAGCCAATTGAGTTGGGCTGCAGCCCCATCCTGTCAAACGTCTCGCGCGTGCGGGCAGCGGTAGAACTGATAATCTCATCAGGGAGCCAGCTATTTCTTGTCAACCAAGCACCAATGGCAGGTGCCGATTTGCGCCCGCGTTTGTTCAAAGGACGGTCATGGTCTGATTGCAGCGGGTCATCCCAACTTGATTTTGCATGGCGTGTCAGGATCAAGGTGAGGCTCATGTCGGGTGAAACGCTTTCATGTGGTGGGCTGACTGTTCCGCAAGGCGGCCCGCGCTTTTACTGAGAGGGCAGGCCAATCGCACGGCACATCCACCTGTCATGCAGATTTGGCCCGCTGCCGAGCTCAGGTAATTGTGGCAGGCGTCGACATTGTAGAAACTCTTGACGTTCAACGCGCCCACAGGGCAGGTCGTTGTGCAAGGCGCGTCGCACGTGGTGCAGGGTGAGGGTTCCGACGCGTCTGGTAGGTCAAATTCAGATAAGAAGTGAAGCGCGCCGCGAAACGAGATCATCATTCCTACTGTGTCATGCACCAGCGCCCCGACAGGGCTGCTGAACGTTCGCCCTGACTTAAGCGCCCAGTCGATGAACGGGGCATATGGTGGTCCGCCAAAGGGAAAATGAGCCTGCGCACCTAGATTCTGAGCCATGTTTCCGATGACCCGCAAAGACCATCGGTCAACTGGATCCGGGCGTTGATCCATCCATTCGGGTGACGTCTTTAGCGCGGGCCAGAATGCTCCAGCTGCGCCGAGCAAAATCAACGTGCCAGACTCGAGGTTTCTGGCCTGTGTCGCGCGGGGGTGCAGCGCGCCCATCACCATCAGCCCAGCCTCGTTGGCGGCCTCTTCGATCCGGGCGTAGGAAGAACCTGGATCTGGATCAAAGGCGGCCTTTGACTGCTCTACCATGCCCCCTCCGCGCGTTTTCGGCTTAGTCTGGCCGGATCAGTGACCCCGCGCCGTGTTCAGTAAACAATTCCAGCAATACCGCATTCGGCGCACGCCCGTCCAGAATGACAACCGCGCGCACGCCGCTGTGCAAAGCATCCAGCGCGGTTTCGGTTTTCGGGATCATCCCTCCGGCAATTGTTCCTTCACTCGTCATCTCGCGGATCTGTCCGGCTTTCAGTTCGGTCACCACATCACCGGCAGCGTTTTTGACGCCAGAGACGTCCGTCAGAAGCAGAAGGCGGTCTGCCTTCAAGGCCGAGGCGATTGCCCCCGCCGCTGTGTCGCCGTTGACGTTGAATGTTTCCCCGTCATTGCCAGCACCCAGCGGTGCGACGACCGGGATCACGTCATGTGAAAACAGATCATGCAAAACCTTTGGATCCATCTGCGCGGGTGTGCCTACGAACCCCAAAGAGGCATCCGTTTGTTCGCAGCTCATCAGATTGGCGTCTTTACCCGAAAGGCCGACAGCGGTGCCGCCCTGACGGTTGATGGCTTGAACGATACGTTTGTTAACAAGACCCGAAAGCACCATCTCAACAACTTCGACCGTGGCTTTGTCGGTGACACGTTTTCCATTTACAAACTCGGACTGGATATCAAGCTTGTCCAACATCGAGTTGATCATCGGCCCGCCACCATGCACGACAACAGGGTTCACACCGACCTGCCGCATCAGAACCACATCACGGGCAAAGCTCTCCATGGCTTCGTCACTGCCCATTGCGTGGCCACCCAGTTTGATGACGACAATGGCGCCGTCATAGCGCTGCAGGTAAGGCAGTGCGCTGTTTAGTGTGGCGGCAGTTGCGATCCAATCCCGGTTCATATCTCTTGTCTTCATGGCTGTCAGTCCTCTGATCAACCCTGTTAGGGCCTTTAGATCGGGCTGCCAAGACCAGATAGCAGCAATTGCTGCAAAGTAGGGCCGCGCCTGTTCAGCGCAGCCCGTTCCAGATCAGCTTAATGCCCGTTTCATTGCTGGAATATTGTTCAGGATCAACAGATCAAAGGCCAGAACGCCAAGCAGTGTCAGGCCGACCAACGGGAAGGCCATTGCCGTGAACAGTCCGATCAGAACGGCACCTTTCCAAAGCGGCATTTCCACCGGTAGTGGTGGGGCCGCCAACCGTCCGGCGCTTCGAGGTCGACGTTTAACCCACATCACAACACCTGAGACGCAGACGAAGATCACCGACAAGCAGAACACCACGTTGAGCACAAAGTTCCACATGCCCATCAAACCCATGTGAAACGGGATACCCAGGGCCATACTTTTGCCCATCAGCGAGTAATCGTCATATCGCACATCTGCGAGGATCTTTCCGGTGTACTGATCTACGTGAACGGTGCGGTCACTTACCGGATCTGTTGAATCGCTGCTCATGCTGTCCCGGTTCAGTGTCCAGACCCCGCTGTCACCGTTGGGGTAAGCCACGCGGAAACGGCCCGTCATGTCGAGCGCGGTTCCAAGCGAAACGAGCGCGTCGATATCGATATTCGTACCCTCGGGCACCCCGTCAACACCTGCCTCAGATCCGGACGCGGGCATCGGTGTTTGCTCGAGCGCCCACGGGACGTCATTCTGATGCCCGTGGTTCATGCTGGCATGCAGATCATCCGACAACGGGACATTGTCCCATTTCTCGGCTGGAAAACTGCTCCAGGCCTGGACGAACATACCGCCCCAGACGCCAGCCCAGGACAAGCCTGAGATTAAGAAGACCACCAGCAACCCCGACATCCAGAACCCGACGACGGCGTGAAGCGACTTCCACAGGGCGCGTCCCTTGGCGCGGAGATTGGGCACAAACGCTGACATTGCGTTTCCACGCGGCCACCAAAGGTAGAGGCCGGTAAAAACCAGAACCAGGCTTAGCCCGGCAGCAATTTCGAGAATCCGGTCTCCGGTCGTTCCGATCATGAGGGATGAGTGAACGTTGTCTGCAAGATCATACCAGCCAGCCCTGCGATCCCATATTTCCAGCACCTCACCAGCATAGGGATCCACGGCGACAAGGCGCTGACCGCCTTCCGTTTCGATGCGGAAAACAGTGGCCAGATTGTCTGCTTTTGGGCCAATCCACTCAACCACCGATCCCGGCACTTTGGTCAGAGCGACCTCGGCTTGTTGAGAAGCGGACAGGGCCATGCCCTGAACTTCGACGCTGATCTTTTCGCCATCACGGCCGTCAATTTGCGTGATGAACATCATCATCAACCCGGTTGCGGAGAGAATTGTCAGGAATGGGATCACAAATATCCCGGCGTAGAAATGCCACCTCCAGGCAGCAAAATAGAGTTTTTGCGCAGTACTGTTCTGCGCCGGGCTTTCAGCCACAGTTTGGCCGTTCATTGCCATATCAATCTCCAGATGCGGAATTGCCCCGCGCACGAGGTGCGCAGGTTCAAACAAGACTTCCTTAATTCAGGAGATTTGGGGTGGCGCTCGCGCGTCATAGCGCGCATGGAAACCCGCGCTGCGGCGGGTGAATTCTGCGTGCGCCCAGCGCAGTTGTACCGGAAAGTCGAGGTGTTTCAGGGCGCCCGAATTTGGCACATGTACATCCGCAAACAGCCCTGCAAACGAACACTCCGATCGGCGGTCCGTCTCATCATGCATTGGGTCGCTTGGGTCCAGATCGACCCATTGCTCGACCGCTCCTTCTCCGGTGCATATGACAAGCAGGAGTTTGCCGTCCTGACCCTGCGTTGGCATCCAACCCTGCGGGATT
The DNA here is from genome assembly GCF_947504215.1 of uncultured Ruegeria sp. Taxonomy (GTDB): domain Bacteria; phylum Pseudomonadota; class Alphaproteobacteria; order Rhodobacterales; family Rhodobacteraceae; genus Ruegeria. Next base: position 39,578 of record NZ_CANNGO010000012.1, read on the forward strand.
GTTCCGGTCGCGACCAAAGCAAGAAGCGTCACAAGACTGAGGAGGCGCGCGATGGCCCTCATTCCAGATGCGCGATGATTGAGCGCAATGTTGGAACACCGTCATTCTTTTCAGATGACGTTAGTACGATTTCTGGGTAGGCCGCCGGGTGTTTGGACAAGGCGGTGCGCACCTGATCCAGCACTTTTTCACGATCCTTGAAATTAACCTTATCCGCTTTGGTCATAACGCACTGAAAAGTAACCGCGCTGGTGTCCAAGAGCTTCATGATCTCATCATCAACCGGTTTTACCCCGTGGCGCGCGTCGATCAGAACAAAGGCGCGACGCAGGGTTTGTCGTCCGCTCAGGTATTTTTTCAGAAGTCGCTGCCATTTCTCGACAATCTTAAGCGGCGCATTGGCATAGCCATATCCCGGCAGGTCGACCAAATACAGCTCTGGGCCCTGCGAGAAAAAGTTGATCTCTTGCGTACGCCCCGGCGTGTTTGAGGCCCGCGCCAAACCTTTGGTGCCGGTCAGCGCATTGATCAGGCTGGATTTTCCCACGTTTGACCGACCTGCGAAACAAACCTCAAGCCGGTCAGGGGCTGGCAGGCCGTCCATTGCGACGACACCTTTGACGAACTCCGACGGGCCAGCGAACAATTTACGTCCGCGTTCCAATGCAAAGGCGTCGGGGTCTTCGGCCAGTGGAAAAGGAAGTGCGGTCATAGAACCTGAACCTTGTCACCGACACGGATGTTGCCACCCCGAACCACGACGGCGTAAACGCCGAAATCCTGATGGTCCCAGCTGTTCAATGCGCCAAGCGTGTCGGCATCCCGCTCACCGGTCTCTGGATTGGCAGTGGTTGCAAGGCAGCGCACTATGCGTTCGCGCACATGGAACACGGCCTCTCCGATCTGAACGTCCTTACCCAGCCAGTCAAATTCTTCCCATAGAGGCAGGCCATCAAACCAGATGTTCCCCCGCCAGCGGCAAATCGACAGGTCACGGCCCAGCTTCTGCTCAACTGCACGGTGCGAGGCCATGTTGCAAAAGCTGATGGACGGAAAATCGCTGTCTGTCATCCCGCGGCCTGGAACACGAATGATGCGTGCCGATGCGGCGCGATCTGCGGGCATCAATGGCTTGACCCAGTTCAGAAACGCATCCTGCTCAGTATCCGGGGCAAACCGCAAATCTGGTTGTTGAGGATGGCTGAGCGTAACAGTGTCGCCTTCAAGACGAGCCGAAATTGCCATCAGATTTGGCGCCTTCGATCCGCGACTGAAATTGGCACAGTGCACCCATTTGCTGCCGTCGGCTTTTGACGCCTCGTGCGCGACGGCCCAAACGCGATCCCCGGGCAGTGTCTGCCCGGGAGATACGGTTACGTGATCAAGGCTTTCGCGCCCGTGGCTTTTGATCGGATGTCGCCACAGACTGGTGATCGATCCGGTCATTTGTCATCCGTTTTTGGCGTTCGTTTGAACCCGGATATGATGTTGCCAAATACGTCCGGCTTATACCCCTGACTGCGCATGATCAGGTACTGCTGCGTGAAGGTGATCGTGTTGTTGGCGATCCAGTACACAACCAGACCACTCGCAAATCCGCCCAGCATGAACATGAAGACCCATGGCATCCAGGCAAAGATCATCGCCTGCGTCGCATCAGTCGGGGCCGGGTTCAGTTTCTGCTGCAGCCACATCGAGATGCCTAACAGCAGGGGTAGGATACCAATGAAGATCAGGGCCATGATGGTATCTGGCTGTGGTCCCGCCCAGGGCAGCCAGCCAAAGAAATTCATGATCGAGGTTGGATCCGGAGCGCTGAGGTCTTGGAACGGACCAAACCAGGGGGCCTGACGCAGTTCGATCGTGACAAAGATCACCTTATACAATGAGAAGAAGATTGGGATCTGCATAAGGATCGGCAAACAGCCTGCGGCAGGGTTCACCTTTTCCTTCTTATACAGCTCCATCATGCCTTGCTGCATCTTCTGGCGGTCGTCACCTGCGGCCTCTTTCAGGGCCTCCATCTGTGGCTGCAATTCCTTCATCTTTGCCATCGAGACATAGGATTTGAAGGCAAGCGGGAACAGGATTGCCTTGATGATCAGGGTCAGGCCGATGATAGACCAACCCATGTTGCCGATCAGGGCGTTGATGTTGTGCAGCAGCCAGAAAATCGGCTTCGTCAGGAAAGAGAACCAGCCCCAGTCGATGCTCTCGATAAACTTCTGCACACCTTCCGCCTCATACTCGCGGATGGTTTCCCATTCTTTCGCCCCTGCAAACAGGCGCGTCGTCACTTGCTCTGTCGCGCCGGGTGCAACGTTCAGGGTCGGTAGAACCGTTTCCGTCTGATAAATCTTGCGACGGGCATCGTATTTTGCCGCAGCTTTGAAGGTCGCACCTTCCTCAGGGATTAGGGTGGTCATCCAATAATGATCGGTAAACCCAACCCAGCCGCCTTCTTTGACCTGAAACACCTCAGCTTGGGCGCGTTCAACTGGATCGATGTCGAAATCCTGAACGTCGCCATAATCGATTTCATCCAGAACGCCATCGGCCATGACCATCACGCCTTCATGCAGGATGAAGAAGTTTTTCAAGCCGGGCAGGTCCCCGTCTTCGCCAATTCCGTGACGCGCCAGAATACCGTAGGGGGCCATGCCAACCTCGGCCTCAGTCGCGTTTTCCACCGATTGCGTGACAGAGAACATATAATCCTCGTCCACCGAAATGGTGCGGCGGAACGTCAGGCCGTTTTCATTGCGCCAGACCAGAGTGATCGGGGCGTCAACGCCCAGCGTTTCACCCTGTTCAAGCGCCCATAGGGTATTTGGGCCGGGAACATCCGTGCCAATCACACCTGCACCTGGCGCCCAACCATAAAGCGCATAGTAGGCGGATTCTGATCCGACCGGTGACAGGAGTTCGACAATCGGAGCGCCTTCTTTGATCGAAACCTTGTAGTCCTTCAGGAACAGCTCATCAATGCGGCCACCCGACAAAGACAGGCTGCCTTTCAGGCGTGGTGTATCGATCTGCACGCGGGGGGCTTGATCCTCTGGCAACGTTTCTTCGGCGGAAGCTGTCGCCTCACCCACGGTGCCTGTGCCGGACGCGCTTGGGGCTTGAACCTCATCACCTTGCGCAGCGGTGATTTCGGACTGCTCGGGTACTGGTGCCGGCTCTGGTGGCGGGAACAGGACAAACCAAACCAGGATCACCAGGAAGCTGAGCGCGGTTGCGAGGATGAGATTCTTGTTCTGATCGTCCATCTGGGACAGCCACCTTGAGCAGTGAAAGACACCCGCAGGGTTCAACAGAGTGCAGGCCGAAAGGTCAAGCGGAATCGCCCTTTAATTCGTCATGCATGGATCTTCTTTGCGGTAAACTCAGGTCCTTTACCCAGTTTGCCGTCCGATTTTTGGAACACCGTTGACTTTGTTGCGATACGTGGCGATCCAATCCAGCGTCTGATCAAAGGGCATGGGCTTCCCAATCCCGAACCCCTGAACATGGTCACAGCCCAATTGCGCCATCAAAGCGTGTTCTCCGGGCGTCTCGACACCTTCGGCCAGTGTCTCGAGCTGCAATCGTTCGGCCATGGTCAGAATGGCGCTGGCGAGTTGCTGTTGGCTGGGGTCTTGATCTGATTTGGCAACAAACGATCGGTCGATTTTGATCCGCGAGACGTTGAAGCGTTTGATTGACGCAATCGACGCGTGCCCGGTTCCAAAATCGTCCAGATCAATGCAACATCCAAGCGCGGCGAGACCGGTGACATTGCGCGTGATCACGTCGTTAGGTCGCCTAGAAAAAACGGTTTCCAAAACCTCGATCGCCAGCCTGTCCGGTGTCAGGTCGAAATGGTCCAACTCCCACTTGAGGCGATCAACAAGGCCCGGGTCTCGCAATTCGTCTGAGGAAAAATTCACGCCAATTCGGGGAACGACGACACCGGCGCGATCCCAGGCCTGCATGGCGGTAAATGCGTGGTGGCGTATTGTTTGCCCAAGACGTTCCATGAGTTCTGCCTGCTCGGCAAACGGTAGGAAGACATGCGGTCCCAAAACGCCCTTTTGCGGGTGTTCCCAACGAGCCAGAGCTTCAAAACCTGTAATGCGCCCAGTATTAGTAGACACCTGCGGTTGGAACCAGGGGCAGATCTCTCCGCTGCTTAGTGCAGCATCAAATTCCTTGCGTAAATTGGTCCTGATCCGCGACCTGCGCCGTGTTTCCGTTGAAAACGCCCTGATTGTAGATGGTCCATTTTGCTGCGCCTCCACCAGTGCGCCAGTTGCGGCGTTGATCCACTGTTCTGCGGTGCTACTTGTTTCGTTCGTACTGAGGCAAAAGCCGATAGAACACGACATGTACAAACCCGTGCCGTTCAGCATCACGGGGTCCTCGACTACGGATTGGATGCGTCCCGTCATCTGAATACATGCTTCCAAATCCAGCTGTTGAGCTGGCCGCAAGCCGATCAGCATTTTGTTTCCACCGACGCGCGTGGCGACGTCGCGGGTGCGGATCATGGACAGAACGCGGGTGCAGAACTGTTCCGTTACGTGGTTTGCTGCCGCTTGTCCGTGAAGATCAAGCAACTGGTTGTAGTCGTCCAGCGCCACAGCAATGCAGGCCGAGGTTTCGCCGCTGCGATTTGCAGCCTCAAACACCTTTTCAAGCTCAAGTTCAAACCGATCATTTGCCACTAAGCCGCCAGTGTGCCGGTTGGATCGTGCTGCGCCGCCCACACCTAGTATGCCAACGCCCGCATACGCCAGTGGCAGGCCCAGAGCCGCAGCAACAAGCGCGCGCTCCCCTCCGACCCAAAAGGCACCTAGGCATAGCGCTGGGAGAAAGGCCAACGCGGCCGGGCTGTTCAGAGTTCTGACAAGAGAATGGGCAAATCGGTCAAAAGAAGGATGGTTCCGCATTGGTTTTCGGCCTTGGGCATAGATCGCGCACGGCCGAGCGTAGGAAACCAGTCTGAGTCAGTCGTTAACGCAACACAGGAATTTCGTCCGAATTTTCTGCGTTTTTGTCTAACTTCAGAGAAAGACCCGTGAAATCAAATAGTTTCGGATCCAAAAGATGAGATGGACGCGCGTTTGTCAGCGCGCGGAACATGACTTGCCGACGACCCGGGCTGTTCTTTTCCCACTGATCCAGAATCTGTTTGACCTGCTGACGCTGCAACCCGTCCTGACTCCCACACAGGTCACAAGGAATGATGGGATATGTCATGGCTTTGGCAAACTTCTCGCAATCCGCCTCGGCCACATGGGCCAGCGGGCGATACACAAACAGATCACCTTCCTCATTCACCAGCTTGGGTGGCATCGTGGCCAACCGTCCGCCGTGGAACAGATTCATGAAAAACGTCTCAAGGATATCGTCCCGGTGATGACCCAGGACAACGGCCGAGCATCCTTCTTCACGCGCGATGCGATACAGGTTTCCGCGCCGCAACCGCGAGCACAGCGCGCAGAACGTGCGTCCCTGCGGGACCTTGTCCATAACCACTGAATATGTGTCCTGATATTCGATCCTGTGGGGCACGCCCATCCGGTCCAGAAATTCAGGCAAGATGGTGGCTGGAAAGCCTGGTTGGCCCTGATCCAGATTGCAGGCCAATAGATCCACCGGCAGCAATCCGCGCCACTTCAATTCGTATAGAACCGCCAAAAGGGTATAGCTGTCCTTGCCGCCCGACAAACAGACCAGCCAGCGAGGCGCTTTGCCGTCCCTGTCATGTGCAGATGGCGCCACCATCCCATACTGCTCAATAGCCTCGCGGGTCTGGCGCACGATGCGTTTGCGCAGCTTTTTGAACTCGGTGGTCGAGGGCGCCCCGGCGAATAGGGGATGGATGTCGCTGTCATCGTCCAGCATGTCGGCTCTCCTCAGGCTTGCGGGCGTATGCCATGGAAGCGCCGCGCTGCAAAGACCTGATTCAGGAGACAATTTGTGCTATGCTGTGCGGATATTTTTTGAAAGGATTGATCGATGGACTACTTTTTTTCCGTCCGCGGCCGCGATGGCAACCATTATTCGAACAAACCGGGGGGCACGCGATATCTGGCCATCCCCACCAATGCCAGACGACCTGCACGGCAGCACGAAATTCGGGTTTCGGATTGGATACAAGGGGTTCAGGCCGAAGCCGGGGCAAACGATGAAGAGAATGGGCACATCGTCATTTTCGTGCACGGCTTCAACACTGAGCAATTCGAGATGTTGGAACGCCATCGTAAAATCCGCTCGGGGCTAGAGGCGCACGGATTCAAAGGGACAGTTATCAGCTATGATTGGCCTAGCGACGGGTCGGTGCTTGGCTACAATTCGGACCGGGCTGATGCGCGTCGTTCGGCGGACAAATTGTTCACCCATGGCATCAAAAGGCTATCGCGGATGCAGACGCCTGATTGCCGCTATAATATCCATGTTCTGGCGCATTCCATGGGAACGTATCTGGTGCGTGAGGCAATGGATTATGCAGATGATGATCACACAACCGCGCAACACAGCTGGACCACCAGTCAGGTCGCCTTTGTGGCCGCTGATATTTCGTCGAAATCACTTGGCGTCGGCAATCCTAAGTCGTCATCGCTTCTGCGCAGATGCACTCGGCTGACCTGCTATTACAGCCCCTTTGACGAAGCTCTGTCGATTTCCGAGGTGAAACGTGTAGGCGTATCACGCAGGCTTGGCCGCGTAGGTCTGCCCGCTGAACATCCCGAAAAGGCCGTGAACCTCTATTGTGGCAAGTTCTTCAAAGACAATCGTGCTGATTTTTCGGACGGGAAATCAGCAAGCCACAGCTGGTATTTCGACTCGCCGCGGTTCTACGAAGACCTTCACCATACCTTTATGGGCAAGCTGGATCGTGAGGTGATTCCAACCCGAGCACTCACGGATCGGGGCAACTTGGCGTTGCTCTGAGAAGATCAGTCTTTTTGGTGATCGGGAACCGGGTCATATCCATCGCCGCCCCAGGGATGGCACCTGCCGATACGGCGTGCGGCCAACCAAGCGCCTTTGATCGCGCCGTGTTTTTCCAAGGCCTCCAATGCATAGGCCGAGCAAGTCGGCTGGTAGCGGCAATTGAAGCCAACCCACGGGCTGAAGACCAGACGATAAGCCCGCACGGGCAGGGCAAGGATATGCGCAAGCAAAGTCATTTCTGGGCATTGTGCAGCTTGCGCAGCGCGTATCGAAAGTCGTCCAAAAGGGAATCAAATTGACGTGCGGCAGTCACATCGGCGCGTCCGATCAGGACATAGTCCCAGCCATCAAGGCCATGGGCAGGCAAAACGGCGCGCGCGACTTCGCGTAGCCGACGTTTGGCGCGGTTACGGGCAACCGCATTGCCAACTTTCTTGGAGCAGGTAAAGCCAACGCGAATCCCGGTTGCCTCATCCGAGGCGCGCTTGCGGGCCTGCACCATCATCGAGGACGTGCCTTGCCTGCGCGCCCGCGCTGCCTTGAGGAAATCGGAACGGTTCTTGAGAATAGTCAGAGTTTCAGGCGCGCAAACGGACGCCGCCGGGGGCGTATCCCCGGGCTGGTTCTTACCATCCTCAGGGGCCTCCGGCGGCGTCATGTTCATAACCTGATCGGTGGGCGGTTTTATGCGCTCAGCGATTTACGACCGCGGGCGCGGCGTGAATTCAGGATTTTGCGGCCGGCTTTTGTAGCCATGCGCGCGCGGAAACCGTGGCGGCGTTTGCGAACCAGGTTCGAAGGCTGATAGGTGCGTTTCATCGCTCCGTCTCCAATCTATGCGGTCGGGTGCGGCGCGGATTCGCCTGCCCGTAGTGTTCGAAGCCCGTCCTCTACTGCTAAGAGTAGGGTAAGTCAAACCCCATGGACGCGGTTTTCGCGCCTTTTGCAACAATTCTGTAATCCGTCGTCGCAAAACATTTCAAAAACCGGCTTTTATACAGAAAACACTCACATTCGCGGCGGGAAACTTCAAGGGGCCGTGAACACTCTGTTGTTGCGCGCGCAGGCAGCGCATCTTGTGAGGAGAATGGAACCCAAAAAACCGGACAACCAGATGAGCGAAACGACCCAACCGCCACGCAGCGGGATTGCACGTCACATCCCATTGCTTGTTATCCTTACCGTCGCCACGGTCGGGTTCTTTACACTTGGGGACTACCTGACCTTTGAAACTCTGCGCGACAACCGCGAGGCATTGCTGGCGTGGAGAGATGCGAATTACTGGGCGATGACGGTGGCGTTTATTGCGATTTACATAGTGGTTGTGGCGTTTTCCTTGCCAGGCGCGGCCGTTGCGTCGATGACCGGCGGGTTCCTTTTTGGTCTGGTTGCCGGCACCGTGTTCAACGTTTTTGCAGCCACGGTCGGCGCTTCGGCGATTTTCCTAGCGGCACGTTGGGGCCTGGGTGAGTCGTTGACAGCGCGATTGGAATCGTCAGAAGGCTCCATCAAAAAGCTTAAGGACGGGCTGCGGGAAAATGAAATCTCAGTGTTGTTTCTGCTGCGGCTTGTACCAGTAGTTCCGTTCTTTGTCGCAAACCTTGTTCCGGCTTTGGTCGGCGTGAAGTTCCGCAACTTTCTGCTGACAACGGCGCTGGGCATTATCCCCGGTGGGATCGTCTATACTTGGATCGGTGTTGGCTTGGGCGGCGTATTCGACCGAGGCGAGACGCCTGATGTGTCGCTGTTGTGGGAACCTTTTGTGATTGGCCCAATCATTGGTTTATGCGTATTGGCTGCATTGCCGATCGGCATCAAATACCTGCGTGGCCGAAAGGACGTCTGAAACATGAAAAACCTGAAAACCGATATCCTGGTGATTGGGGCCGGGTCGGGTGGTTTGTCCGTTGCCGCGGGTGCCAGCCAGATGGGCGCCGATGTCATCTTGCTGGAGGGCCACAAGATGGGAGGTGACTGCTTGAATTTCGGTTGTGTGCCGTCAAAGGCTTTGATTGCAAGTGGCAAAGCAGCCTACGGACAAGCACATTCGGCGGTCTTTGGTGTTGCTGATAGCGCACCTCAAGTGGACTACGCTGCTGCCAAGGACCATGTCCGAGATGTTATCGCCCAGATCGAGCCTATGGACAGTCAGGAGCGGTTTGAGGGGTTTGGCGTCAAGGTGATCCGTGAATACGGTTCATTTGTCTCTCCAACTCAAGTTCAGGCGGGTGATCAGGTGATCACAGCGCGACGCGTGGTGATTGCGACAGGGTCTTCACCATTGGTCCCGCCTATTCCCGGGCTCGACAACGTCCCATTCTACACAAACGAAACCATCTTTGAGCTGCGAGAAAAACCTGGCCACCTGCTGATCATCGGCGGTGGCCCGATCGGTATGGAGATGGCCCAGGCCCATATTCGACTGGGATGCAAAGTGACCGTGATCGAAGGCATGAAGGCACTGGGCAAAGATGACCCCGAGGCGGCAGATGTCGTGCTCGATGCCTTGCGCTCGGAAGGGGTCGCCATTCACGAGAACGCAATGGTCGCGCAAATCCGGGGCTCTGATGGCGCAGTCGAAGTTGTCACCGAAAACGGTGAGATTTATGCTGGTTCCCATCTGATGCTGGCGGCTGGGCGCAAGGCCAATGTCGAGCGTCTGAATCTTGAAGTGGCAGGCATTGACCGAACGCGGACCGGGATAAAAACAGATGATGCGTTGCGCACGACAAACCGCAAGGTTTATGCCATTGGGGATGTCGCTGGCGGGATGCAATTCACCCATGTCGCCGGGTACCACGCGGGCATTATCATCCGGTCGGCCTTGTTTGGTCTGCCGTCCAAAGCCAAGACAAACCATATCCCATGGGCCACATACACGCAGCCGGAACTGGCACAAGTTGGGTTGACCGACGCGCAGGCGCACGCGCAACACGGCAAAAACGTCGAAATTGCACGGTTTGACTTTCACCACAACGACCGTGCTGTGGCGGAACGAAGAACAACCGGTTTTATCAAGGTTATGGTTGTCAAAGGTCGTCCAGTGGGTGCCACAATCGTTGGCCACCAGGCGGGTGAATTGATCAATTTGTGGTCTCTGGCGATAGCCAATAACCTGAAAATGGGTCAGATTGCTGCGATGGTGTCCCCATATCCGACAATCGGAGAGCTTAACAAACGCGTCGCGGGGGCCTATTTCTCGCCAAGGCTGTTTGAGAATCAGACAGTTAAACGAGTGGTCAGATTCGTCCAGCGCTGGATCCCCTAGCCGAAAAAGGAGCGCCCATTGAATTCGCTGTCCGGACGTTTCCTGATCCTGACAACGGTCTTCGTGATGTTGGCCGAGGTATTGATCTTCGTGCCTTCGATTGCGCGGTTTCGGGAAGATTTCCTGCTGAACCGCCTGGAACGTGCTCAGATTGCGTCGCTGGCCCTGTTGGCCGATGACATGCTGGCCGAAGATCTTGAGGCCGAGCTGCTGGCAAACGCTGGTGTCTATAACGTCGTTCTGCGCCGTGACGAAGTACGTCAGTTGATGCTGTCATCCCCCATTCCTGAACAAATCGCTAAAACCTACGACCTTAGGGATGCTGGACCATGGGTTCTAATCCGTGACGCGATGACTCGTTTATTCACTGTCGAAGACCAGGTCATCCGTGTGATCGGCGAGCCGGTCAAAGGCGCCGGTCTTCTGATCGAAGTGACAACTGACAGCGCCCCCCTGCGAATGGCGATGACGGATTACGGATGGCGTATTCTGGGCCTGTCCTTTGTAATTTCCATCATTACTGCCTCGTTCCTGTTTCTCGCGGTGCGGGTGGTGCTTGTCCGACCAATCAAAAGCGTGGTCGGCTACATGCAACGCTACGCCAGCGCGCCCGAGGATGCCCGCGGTATCATCTCGCCGAACTCCAAAGTGACCGAGTTGCGCGAGGCGGAAGAAGCCTTGAAGATGCTGCAAACGGATCTGACCCAAGCCCTTAAACAACGTGAGAGGCTGGCTCAGTTGGGCGGGGCAGTGGCCAAGGTCAGTCATGATTTACGTAACATCCTGACATCCGCTCAGCTGTTTACCGATCGGATCGAGGCCAGCGATGACCCGCTTGTGCGGCGGATGGCTCCGAAACTGGTGAACTCGATAACACGCGCGGTTTCGCTTTGTGAAAACACGCTTGCCTTTGGCCGCGCCGAAGAGCCCGCTCCGACACTGAACATGGTCCGATTGCGGGATTTGGCCGAAGATGTTGCAGCAAGCGAACAACTTGCGATCGCAGATGCGTGCGTGGAAATAGTGAACGATGTGCCCAACGACCTAGTGGCCCGAGCGGACCCAGAACAACTGTTCCGAGTTATCATGAACCTTGTCCGGAATGCCAGGCAGGCTTTGGTCGCATCTGGCAAGCCGGGTCAAATCACTATTGCCGGGCGCGAAGTTGAAGACAGTTGGTGCCTCGAGATCCGCGACACAGGTCCAGGATTGCCGCCCAAAGCGCGCGAAAATCTGTTCACCCCGTTCCAGGGCGGGGTGCGCAAAGGCGGGTCTGGTCTGGGCCTGGCAATTTCGCAGGAACTGGTTCGTGGCCATGGGGGCGATCTTGTCTTGAAAGACACTGGACCTAAGGGAACCACGTTTGAAATAAGGCTTCCTCGCGGGGAGATGACTTTTTGAAGGTTTTTCGAAGAATCGTCTTGCACGTCCTACGTCCCGGGTCTAAACAGCGCCTCACCAACGCGGACCGATAGCTCAGCTGGATAGAGTACTTGACTACGAATCAAGGGGTCGGGGGTTCGAATCCTCCTCGGTCCGCCACTGGCCCCCTGTCAGGCGACACATAGTTCTGCCACCAGCGACAGAACCTTTCCATTTTCGCCTCACATCCTTCATCCAGCACCTAGACCGGTTTCAATGATCCTGACTTCTCCATTGGGAAAATCAGGGCTGATTTGCAGATCAGACGCCGAAGGCGCCTGTTCCTGCTAATCTGCCAAGTGGCGAACGCGGATGGGGCGAGGCAATGCTATTCGACAATAGTGGTGCGACCCGCAGGCGCAGCCGAGGACACGGTGTTGTCTAATAGGGTTGCCCGAGGGGGAAGGCAGCGTCTTACCCCTGATGGCCAGGGGCGTTTGGCTTGTCCAAATCCCGCTGGCCCCAAAACAAGTGCGGCGGAGCTGGCTGCGCCTTTACTTTTTGCGCAAGAACGCGTTGTTATTCTAATGAATCGGGCGGGACGCGGTCATTCGCTGCAGACATCGTAAGTCCCTATGAAGTTCGCAGAAGCGGACGTCCAGCTATCAGAAAGGTAGAGTGACAACTGAAGCCGCCACCGATACCCCATGCGTGTCATCACTACCAGGCGCCCTATCCCTGGATCTCTAGGGCACAACGTTGACCACTGGCCGCACCTTATTGATGCATCCGGTAGATCAGCGGAACTGGCGCGCTCGTCGCATGAAAAGCGTCTCGAGGGTGCTATAGGTGCCCATAGTTTTGTTCGAGAATCCGGTCTTTTCAGCAACCCTGATGGAGTTGGAGTGTTCTGGATCAAAAATGCAGGATGTTTGATCGAACTCCAACCATTCATCTGCCCATTCCAACATCCTTGTAACGGCCTCGGTGGCGTAGCCTTTACCTTGTGCGCCCGCTTTGAACACCCAGCCTGCCTCCGGATTTCCATCCAGGGAAGGAACCGTATCGCGTCGGTGGTTGGCAAACCCAACCTCTCCAAGGAATACGCCGGTCTTCTTGCATTCGACGACCCAATACCCGAAGCCGAGATGCGACCAGTGACCGGTATAGCTCAGAAGTCGCGTCCAAGACTGCTCCTCGGTGGATGGCTCGCCTGAAATCAAGGCAACCACCTCCGGATCAGCCCACATCGAAGCACTGTCATCGAAGTCGCTGGTCCGGTGACCTCTTAGGATGAGGCGGTCAGTGCCGAGGATTGGAGCTAGGATGTGGTTTGGCATCGGCGATCTCTTTCTGTGTTCTGCGTCAAATCTGGGCACGAAGCACCTAGCATCTTGATCTAAGCAAGGCATACCAGATTTCGTTTTTGTTTAGGTTGCCTTGGTGTGAGCTACGGATGTGCCAATGCTGCTCGGATTGCTACACCATGTCATTAGCTCTGCCTGATGTGATCTGATCTCTTGCGGACCATGCCCCCATTGCTGTCAACCAGCTCTATATGGTTCTTCCTGCACCGCATGGCCGAGAACCATCTTCATGAAGAGACAGGGAATAAACCATTCCAGCCCGTCCCCAAGCGGCAGAAGAAGCTGGTCGCCAAGCAGGGCAAGTACGGTCAGTCCGGTTGCAGATGCACGCCGTAGATAAAGCGGCATTAACAGCACTGTTGTCACGCTGACGAGAAGCAGCGCATACCAGATTGCCGCATTCAGGAGGTTGCCGTTCAAAAAGTAGGCGATGATGACCGGGTGTACGTGTATTGCGGTGAACAGCATCGGATTCTTTGCCAGCCGGGCGCTTAGGCCCTCACCTGGTTGCAGGTCCGTGTGATAAAACCGTTTGCAAGAGTTGAGCATGTTCGCGACCGCGCCACCGGCGATGTCAAAGGCGAAAAAGGCGAGCAGCGCAATTTTCCAACCTTCGGCGACGGGCACATTCCGAGCCTGATCCGCAGCCAGAATGATGCCGGTGAAAATAGAGGCCATGCCATATGCCAGGATACGTTCAGCCACTGTGGCGCCTGTCCCGCAAAGCGGATCAATGCCGCCTGAGTAAGTCCAGTTGATCGGTGCGGTTTGCATGTCTTCTCCTTAGAGTCGGTGATTTACCCATGACTTTGGTTTGTGTGTTTGCCGTCGCAGCAAAAAATGATGGCGAGGTTGTTTTCAGAATTGATTTATAATGACCAGCTGGTCATTAAAAGTGGGTGCGACAAAAATGACCATCCGGTCATAATAATTCTGTGTCTATGATGGGCACGAAAGAGAGCAGTAAGGATTACAGGTGAATGCCCAAGGTCGTGGACAAAGCGAAAATGCGAGGTGAAATCCTCGATGCGGCCATGAAGGTTTTTGTTGAAAAGGGTTATCATGCGTCATCGGTGAGCGATGTTGCACGCGCGGCCAGCTTGGCCAAAGGTACACTCTACATATATTTTGACGGCAAGGACGCGATGACGAAGGCGATTGTCGATCGCCATTTTGCAATGCTGGAAGACCGGATCACACAAGGCCAGACTTGCGAGACGCTTGATGCCTTTCTCGATGAGCTCAACCGAACGATGGATATCTCAACTGAGCAGGCTTCATTTCTTCGTGTCTTCTTCGAGGTGTTCGGTCCAAGTTTTGCATCTGAGGATTTCTCGCAGCATGTGGCCCGGTTTTTTGATCGTCTGGGTGCCCACTACGCCAACCAGATCTCACATCTTCAAGAACGAAAGCAGGTTGCAGAGCACTATGAAGCCGCCTCGATAGGCCGCGCGCTGGCCAGCATGATGGATGGAGTAGTCTTGCATATGAGTTTATTTGACATAACAAGGCGACGGCACAGTCGTTTGGTCCGCGAGGCAATTTCAATGCTTGGGGCCGGGTTACGGCCAGCATCAGCCTCAAACGACTGACCCGCCTTTGCCACGTTTCACATAGCGGAGATATCACTTGAACATTTGGGTTTTCATCGTTGCCTGCATTACGCTGGCCGCCTTTTTGGCTCATGTTGTCATCGGTACAAAAGAGACTGCCACACTCGCCCCACCCAGATCGGAGACGCAACGCAACACCAATTGGGTCCAGGCCATGTGCGCCTTTCAGATGCTGTCTGTCGATCTTCTGCTGGTGGCGGCGGCGCTGTTCGGCATCGCAGTCCTGAACCTAGGTCCGTTGGAACGTCCGGCGATCCTGTTTTTCGGACTGCTGTTCTTTTTGTGGGGCGTGGTTTGGATCGTCCAGATGAAGATCCTGCGCAAAACTGCGGTCAGCCTGTGGCGACTGCCACACTGGTTTGTCTGGTTCGTCTGTTCAGCACTTCTTTTGCTTGGCAGCTAGAACCGTGATGCCCTGCGATAACACCAACAAAGACACAATGCATCTGGAAGGGTATACCATGCCGAAATCCATTGTCCCGGAAAGCCTCGAAAGCTACGTGACGGACTGGATGATGTCACCGGGGCTTGAACACGATGGCTTTGTCTTCATGACCGGTCTCACAGGTGCCGATGCGGACGGCTTGCTGGCTGACAACCCGACCGATCAGATTGAGGCGGTCTTTGAGAAGATCGGGATGGTGCTGGCCGAAGCCGGACTGGGCTTCGAACATCTGGTGGAGATGACCAGCTACCACGTTGGTCTGCGTGACCATCTAAATGCGTTCAAAGACATACGGGCGAAATATGTGTCGGAACCGTTCCCTGCATGGACAGCGATTGAAGTCGCGGGTTTTGTCCGGGAAGGCGCTTGCATCGAGATCAGATGTATTGCGCGCAGGAACTGACGAGGCTCGCATGAGGATTGTCACTGTACAGAACGACTATCCCGTAAGCGCGTCAAGATTGTGGGCGATGGCCACCGACTACGCGGCGCTGAGCGAGGTTATGGAAGGATTGGTCTCGTTTGAGGGGTTGCCAGCCGGGCGCACCCAAACTGGGCAGAGGCTTGAAGTGATGGTGTCGCTCTTCGGCAAACTCCCTGCGCAACCCTATCGCATGGAGGTGTTGGAATGCGACAATCAGCGCATGATCCTTCGATCTTCTGAACGGGGTGCCGGTGTAAAGACATGGCTGCACAGTCTTTCGGTCACGGAGATCGAGAGCGGCAGCCGATTGCATGACCGCATCGAGATCGATGCCGGTATGCTGACACCCGTGTTCGCACTCTGGGCCCGATACCTTTACCGTGCACGGCACAAACCGCGGCTCAGATTGTTCGAGAGCGGGCGATACTAAACGGTCTATCTACCCTAGGTATGATGACAGCTTGGTGTGGTTGGGAAATGCTAGGCGGGACGTTGTATGTCGTCGCCCAGCTCTTTCGTCAGCTTTTCAATCGCAACTGGACAGTCTCGAAGGGCAAACCATCATCATCCATTGCCCGTCTTGATAGTTCTTCGAACCCAAGCGTTTGATAGAAGGCAAGTGCCCGGTGGTTGTCCATGTAAACCTCCAACCGCAACTCCTCCTTCAATGCCATTGCATGGGCGACTAGAATTCGGCCGATTCCCCGCCCCTGATAGTGCGGCGCGATAAACAAGCCGCCGATGAAACTGTCCACAAGGCTGATGAAGCCAATCGGCTCCCCCGATTGACAGGCCACCCAGGTCTCCGAGTTGGGGAGATACGTCGTCTCGATAAGTCTTTGCTGCTTACGCAGCCGTTCTTCTCCAATAAAGGTATGCGCCGAAAGAGAGGCATCAAGCCAGATTGTCGAAAGCTTTTCATTGTCCGATGCCATATAGGCACGGATACGTGTATTGATGTTTTTCATGATAGTCCTGCAGAGATGTTGCACAGAGAGACAGTGCCAAGACTGGCACTTATTGACACCGCAGCTGCGGTTCAGGTTTGGCTTCTGCGCATAGATCTCCTTCGACAGGTTCTGTATCGCTAGTTTATCATTCGAGGAACTGCAAGAGCGGATGCAGTCTCCGAGGCTTGGATCCCGTTCCGAGAAAGACGCAATGCTCAAGTAGCCGGTTCCGGGTAGTGCGCCTTTTTGCTTGCCGCTTCTTTAGCGGCTAGGACTAAGCTGGAAAGTCGGAAGCTTCTTCAATGCCCGGCGTTCTGGTAAACAATCTAACCGCGCACGCAACCTTTTCCCTCAACACCGCTTGGGAAGGCTGTTTACCGGCAAGCACTGCCGACAAATGCACATCCCCTCGAACGGCACCCAAAAACTGTTCTGCCGCTGTTTGGGCGTCTGAGATTACAAGGTTGCCTACCGTTTGATTGGCTTCAAAGAAGCGGGCCAATCCTTTACTTGCAACGACAGGACCGCGCTCAAAGAAATCCCGGGATAGCTCCGGAAAATGATGCGCTTCTGCCGTCATGATACGATACAAAGCGATGCCCTCGGGCGACAGAAGAACGCTCAGATACTCGTATCCCATCCGGAACAGAGCCCGTCCAAATGCGCCCTCCGCCGGTTTTGGCTGCAAAGCCGTAAAGACCCGCCCCGAAATCCGTTCGACAATCGTGTGAAACAAGGACTCCTTGTTGGGGAAGTGGCTGTAAAGGGTACGTTTGGAACCGCCCAGGCGGGCATGGATCTGATCCATGCTGGTTCGCCCGAACCCTTCCCGGAGGAAAATTTCCGATGCGATTTCAATTATTTCTTCTCGCTTTTTTCTTTGTCGTGCTGTCAACACCGTTGGTGTTTCGTTCAAAATCAATCTCCAGAACGCGATACGGGAGCTTGCAATGGTACGGTATCGTACCGTATAGTGCAACGGTACGACTTCGTACCCTTTTGCATCCATCCATCGGCAAGTGCCGGTTCTGAGGAGAAAGATTGACATGGTCCATAGGCTTGCAAAGAAGACTGCCGTCATGGGTGTCACAGCCCTATGCCTTGCCTCAGTTATTGGTGGATACAACTACTGGCAAACCCGCAGTAACTATGCCCGGACCGACAACGCATATGTGCGTAGCGATAAAGTGCCGATTGCGCCAAAAGTGTCCGGGTACATCGTTGAGGTTGCCGTCAACGATAACGAAAGAGTTGCAGCGGGAGATGTTCTACTTCGGATTGACCCAGTCGACTATCAAGCAAATGCGAGGCAGGCGAAGGCCGCATTGGCAGCCGCAAAGGCTGCCCGAGCAGGGCTTGACGAAGAACGCCACATGCAGGTCCTGTTTACCGACGAAGCCCGCGCCAGAAAAGATGCCGCGCTGGCTGAAGCCGAGCGAACCAAAAAGGATCTGCGCAGGGCAAAAAGCCTGATAGATGAGGGCTGGGCAACCGAAGCGCGTCTGGAAACCGCTACCGCCACCGCCGTCAGGGCGCGATCATCCGTCGAGCAAGCCCAAGCAGCATTGAAGGCCAGCCAGCAAAAGCTTCGTGTTTTGGATGCCCAAGCCGTAGCACTTGATGCATCTGTCGAACAAGCGTCTGCACTGTTTCAGCTCTCTGAAATCTCTCTTGAAGACACAGTCGTCCGCTCGCCAATAAACGGGCTTGTCGGGAACCTGCATGTCGAACCGGGGCAGTTTGTGCGAGCCGGGTCGCCGCTTCTGGCTGTCGTGTCGGATGAACAAAAATGGGTTGTGGCCAACTTCAAAGAAACTCAACTGGAAAACTTAGCTCCAGGTCAATTGGTTGCAATTCGCGTTGATGCGTTTGGAAGTCAGGAAATTCTGGGACATGTAGACAGTATTGCGCCAGCCAGCGGAGCAGAGTTCAGCCTTTTGCCGTCTGACAACGCTACTGGGAACTTCATACGCGTTGTCCAAAGGATACCTGTAAAAGTTTCAATAGAACCTGAAAGCCCGCTTTTTAGCCGACTTCGCGCCGGAATGTCCGCCAAAGTTCGTGTCGATACCCAATCTGTAGCTGCGGACAAAACAACAAGTGAAGCGTCAACCAAGATCCCCGCAGAGGCTTACTGGAGCCAGAAAGATGGATGAAGCTGGCTCTTGTTATGAAAACCGGCAAGTCGGCCACTATGGTGCCAAGTCTGCGTCTTTAGATACTCGAAAGCATTCATATCCAATCTTGACTTGCTTGCACGCAGACCGGAGTGGTCATCGACCGGACGCATATGCTCTCGCGTTGGTGGTGGTGGGACTGACGCTTGCGGTTACTGTGGATGCGCTGAACAGTACAGTTTATGGGATGGCCCGCCCTCAGTTCATGGAAGGCTTGTCAGCCACTCAGGATACCGCGAACTGGTTGAATACGGCCTTCGTGGCCGCAAAGCTTACCCTTCTTCCCGCCTGCGCATGGGCCGTCAACCGGGCCGGGGCTGGACGTATCCTTTGGTTTGCGTTGGTTGGAAGTATCGTAGCGTCCCTGCTATGCACGGTTTCTCCCGGCATCTTGAGCCTTGTGGCCTCTCGAGTTTTGCAGGGCGCAACGGGCGCCGCCCTTCTCGTTTCCTGCCAGACAATCCTATTCCAGCTGTTTCCCAAAACGCGGCAGGGTCTGGTCCAGGCTGTGTTTGCCTTTGGAGTTGTGGTTGCGCCAGCGTCTGCCGCGCCCGCCTTGCATGGCGAACTCATCGTTGGGGGTTCATGGAGGTGGATGTTTGCCCTCAGTGCCTGCGTGGCGTTGGCCGCATTACTCATTCTGTTTGCCGTGCGACGCTACCTGCCTGCGCAGAAGTACGATGAGTTGGAGTTTGATTGGGTTTGCCTGGGGCTGTTTGCCGTTGCAATGACTGCAATGGCTTATGCGTTGTCGGAGGGTGCACGCTGGAACTGGCTCGACACTACCCACATTCGCTGGTGGGTTGCTGCAGCGCTCGTTGGGTTGATCGCCTTCGTGGTCCGAATGAATATGCGACCGGGCCGCGCCATGTTCAAATACGATGTGTTTCGCAAACCGGAATTCGCCTTTGGCTTTGCGGTCAGTTTCGTAGCTGGCTTTGCTTTGTTCGGCAGCGCTTTCCTTATTCAGGTTTTTGCGCTGAATGTGTTACACCTACCGTCGGATACGACCGCGCGGCTTCTTCTTCCTTCCAGTTTGACCATCGGGTTGGCTCTGCTGATAGCCGGTCGGTTCACGACATCACGCGGCGCCAATCCCGTGATATTCATCCCGATCGGTGTTCTTCTTGTGATGGCGTCCATGTGGATGCTTTCCGGATCAGGCCCACAAAGCGGATCACATGACATGTGGCTCGCACTGTTGTTGCGAGGGCTGGGACTGGGATTTTTGTTTTTGAGTCTAACGCTGATCGCCCTGAGCGGATTGTCGCAGCCATTGGTTTCCGCCGGGACAGCTTTGTTTAACCTTGGGCGTCAATTGGGAGGGTTGATCGGCGTTGCATGTCTAGACACGTACATACAGAGGATCAACGCACTGAATCTCCAGATTTTAGGCAGTAATCTCCATCCGTCCAATCCGGCACTTCAGCAAAGAACCGAGCTCGTGTCACAGAGTTTTGTCGGCCGTGGGCTTGATCCTGGCATTGTTGATGGCGCTGCGTTGGTAGCCATTCAGCAATCGATCAGGTCGCAAGTTGCGCTGCTAACTTTCAACGAAGCGTTTCTTTCGATTGTTTGGCTTTTTGTTGCAGCTTTGCCGCTCGCAATCCTGTTTAAGGTCGCGCTAAAGAAAACCACTTATTTTCAATAGCTTTTCTGCCAAATCGCTGCGGCCGAAGTGCTTCGATTCATAACGTCAGTCGCCGCTCTTCAGGTCAGCCCCGTTGGCAATTACAGGCAGGCAATAAGTCTACTCATCTCTGGTGGCGTATTGCGCTGCCGATGCAAATGCGAATGAAAGCGCACCCCACCGTCCAGAACGAACGGCGGGTTTGTTCGCGACTGGAATCTTGAGCGCTTTGTTTCCGCTGTAAAAGCGCAGCTCTTGTCCGCAGTGAGTTATTGCCTTGGCAGCTTACAAAGCACCGTACGACCCAAGCGGTAGCCAAGATTTGTTGATCGAGCAGCTCGCGGTCGCCTCAAGGCGATCCTGATTGCGGACATCCCCGCAGCCGTAGCGAATATGCGCTTAGTCCCTCGGTCCGGCCATTGAAGAGCTCTTGATAGAGCGCGCGAGCCTCAATGTCCGCTCTGCGGGCTGCGGCCGCAGCATTCCGAGACCATGCCAAATGTCGGCAATGGGCCGCCCGCGAGAGCGACCCGTAAGCGTTAAAACTCAATGGCTTCGGCGATGGCCAAGGCATCCTCGAGTTCGACGCCGAGATACCGGACCGTACTGTCCATCTTGGTATGGCCGAGAAGAAGCTGAACAGCTCGAAGGTTGCCAGTTTTCTTGTAGATTTGGGTAACTTTCGTGCGCCTCATTGAATGGGTTCCGTAGGCGCTTGCTTCGAGGCCGATCGATGTGACCCAGTCTCGAACAATCCGCGCGTATTGACGGGTCGAAATGTGCAATCGTTCGTGGAAACGACCGGGCCAAAGGTGCTCCGAACCGACCATCAGCTCATCTTCCATCCACTTTTCAACAGTGGCACGCGTGCCCTCTGATATCTCAAAGCGCACGGGTTTCTGCGTCTTGCTTTGAAGGACCGAAGCCCGTTCCTTGATCTGGCCCGATGACATGACATCTGCCACCGTCATCTTCACCAGATCGCAGCCGCGGAGCTTACTGTCGATTGCCATGTTGAAGAGCGCAAGATCGCGATGGTTTTCGGCAAGCTCGAGGCGGACTCGGATTGCCCAGACATGTTTTGGTTTCAGCGGTCGCTTCTGGCCGACGATGCGTCCTTTGTTCCAGGCTGGGCGAAGAGCACGAATGGCAGGCAAGTTTGGGGTTTCCATGGTTGATCCTCCGATCCGCCATGCCCGCTCACAACGACAACCCGACGTTGACCGGAAAATTTTATCACAGCATGCTGGGCTGCTTCCGAGGTCTGCAGTGAGCCCAAATCTCCAAATTTCTGCGACGCAACAGATGTCCGCTTTTCGGCTTCACTGCCTCAACGAAATCTCAGTTTTGGTTGTTAATTGGTGTTTCGTTTTGAGGAAATCAGTGCTGCGGCCACCTATGACAGCAGCATGATCACACCGGCGACCACCATTCCCATCATCAGGCCGAAATAGCTACCTGTGATCATCCAGGACATCGCGGCCAATGTCGGACCAATTCGATGAAGCCGCGAGGAATACATGTTGCGCCGGCAATGGTTCCGGTTTCTTGAATCGCGGCTGTGTCGCGCACGCCGATGAACACGCCGTCGCCTTTTGCGTGAATAGCTACAGCCTCAGCTGCAGGCTTTTTTGACAACAGCAGTTGCATTGTCGAGGTAAGATTGAGCGGTTCTCATTTTGTCTCCTTTAGATAAGAAGACAGAGCTGGAAACAGGTCCGGCTCTGTCAGGTCAGGGTGTGGTCTTCACCCATTTTGTTCTGAGCCTACTTATAGGCAATTAGCGCCACTTCGACCAAAACCGGTGCGCCTGGTTTTCCGCCAGGCAACGCTCCAACTTCAACAGCCGCGCGGGCAGGCGGAATGTCACCTTCCTTCCAATAGGTGCCATAAACCTCGTTAAACGCACCGTAGTTGCCCATATCGGTCATGAAAACGGTGGCGCGCACCGCATCGTTAAAGTCGTATCCGGCCTCACTCAGCACGGCGCGGATGTTCTCCATCACGATTTTAGTCTGATCCTGGATGTCGTTTTCGCCGTCGCGCGCATGTTCAGGGATTTCACCTTTCACGTAGGCAATTTGGCCCGAGACATAGAGGAAACCATTGGCGGTTTTCACTCCAGGTGAGTAGGGGGCGATGGGAACGTTCCCAGCCGGATAGATCCCTGTCCGAGCGTCTTCTGCAAAGGCCATGCCAGAGCAGGCCAACGTGGCTACCAAACTTAGTTTGAGCAGTTCCTTCATTGTCATTCTCCCTTGATTTCCGCTTACTTGGCAGCTTCGATAATCATGTTTGCGACGACATTGGGATAAGTCAGCATCGGGACGTGACTGGTGTCGACTTCAACCGCCTTTGCGTTCAGTTTGTCGACCTGTGCACGTTGTATATCTGTGTGCGTCATTCGATCCTGCGTTGAAACCACGGTGAAATTGGGCTTGGTTTTCCAGGCCGCATGTTTCACCGGTGTACCCAACGATGCACTGTTGATCGGACCTTGTGAGGCAGCAATCGCAGCGATCTCTTCTTTGGGCAGGTCGAAAGCGAAGTGTTCGGCCACGCCTTTGTCGGTCAGGCGATAGTAACCTGCAGGGTCCTTATCCAGGTGATCGAGCCCTTCAGCATGGGGGAAATCTGCGGTGTAGCTACCAAGCGATTGCCCTTCGTCCGGTGCAAATGCCGCCACATAGACTAGAGATTGCACCTTGTCCTTCAGCCCAGCTTCTGTGATGACCATGCCGCCCCAGGAATGCCCAACCAGTACAACGGGTCCTTCCAGTCTTTCGATTGCTCGGTTTGTGGCCTCGATGTCCGCTTCCAGCGAACTGAGTGGAATTTGGACGGCAATAACGTTGAGCCCCGCGTCCTCTAGCAATGGTGTCACCCGGTTCCAAGCTGAGCCGTCCGCGAACGCACCGTGGACGAGCACCACGGATTTTGCGGTCAATGTCTGTGCATAGGTGGCAGAGCCAATAGCGATTGCGAATGCTGCGGCGGATACTGCTTTTAGTAGTGTTCGACGTTTCAAAGTAGGCGCTCCTTGTTAAAACTAGTGCACTAGGTAATAGATATTAGCTAGTGCACTAGTCAAGTAACAAGATCATGAGCTTGGCTTATGTTTGCGTTATCCCATGGTTCTACGAAGGTCGCGAAGGTGTTTCATCAACGTATCGACCTGGCTATCCGTCACGCCTAACGCACATCCAAGACGCTCTGGAACATCCCGGGCACGTGCGCGCATTGTGTGGCCTTTTTTCGTAAGAAACACCTCAAATCTACGCTCATCTTCTTTGCTGCGTTTCTTCTGGACGAGGTCGAGCGATTCCATGCGCTTCAGCAAGGGCGTAGTAGTTGCCCCCTCAAGTTCAAGGCAATCTGCGATTTCTTGGACGCTCCTGCCGTCCTTTTCCCAGAGAACAAGCATAGTCAAATATTGCGGGTAGGTAAGACCTAGTTCGTCCAGGATGCCAGAGTATTTTTTCGTAATAGCACGCGACGTCGAATACAGTGCAAAGCAAAGCTGCTCGTCAATCAAAGGTGCGGATTGTTCGTTGGTCTCGGCTTTTGACATCTATGTATTCCTCGTGAATTTCCAGTGTAATCCTAGGGCGCTAGGCAATCAAGTCGTGCAAATTCGTGTTTGATCCTCAACGAGCGAATTTTCCGCGTGGTTCCAAGCTCTGCTATACACTTCATCTTTCGAGTGCCGCGCCCTGATCTTCCATGAAACCGGAGAAAACATAATCACGGGCACTCGCTACGCGCCTAAAATCTGAGCGAAGATTCCGTGGTTTTTGAGTTCAACTGCGTGCCCCACTCTCGAAACTGTTGACTCGTTGCGGCAAGTTGTCCATTCTCTATATCGACACATCTGTGCCGAAATATAGAACAACAGCGGAGTTAGAAAAATGCAAGTCAAAGGTTTAGCGGCCGGATTGGCCGTTGCCGCGGGGCTCACATTCCCAAGTCTGGCGATGGCAGAAAGCCCTACTATCAAAGCAATTCAGGACCGCGGCACCTTGCTGTGCTCGGGGCACAACGGTTCCTATTTCGGTTTTGTCGAAGTGAATGATAAAAACGAGTGGAAAGGCCTGGATATCGATCTTTGCCGCGCGATGACGACAGCGCTGCTGGGCGATCCGGATAAGTCAAAGATCGTCCCATTGAGCTGGGCGCAGCGTTTCCCTGCGCTGCAATCGGGTGATGTGGATGTCATCATCAAAGCCACTGGCTGGACCATGGGCCGTGACACTGAGCTGGGTCTGCAGTTCTCAATCCCCTATTTCTTTGGTGGTGCTCAGTTCATGGCGCATGGTGATCTGGGGATCACCGAAGCAAAAGATCTGGCAGGCGGTACAATCTGTGTCGAAGCCGGCACTACGATCGAGCGTATTGCGGCAAATTATCTGCAAAGCCTTGGCGTTGAGCACACCATGGTCAGCTATGAAAAAGCATCGGAACTACGTGCGGCTTATCTAGCCAACCGCTGTGACAGCTTTGTCGCCTGGGGTCCATTCCTGGCGGTTCTGCGTGCCACCGAGATGGAAAACCCCGACGCACATGTGATCCTGAACGACCAACTGTCGAACGAGCCGATCTCGGCCGCGATGCGTCAGGGGGACGAAGACTTTGTCGACTTCACCAACTGGATGTTGGCCGCTCTGCTGATTGCCGAAGAGGAAGGCATCACCTCGGAGAATGTCGAAGAAATGGCAGCCAACCCGCCGAACCCGAAAATCGCGCGCCTACTGGGTGCAGAGCCGGGCATGGGTGAGCGTCTGGGCATCCGTGACACATGGGCCAAAGAGATGATCGCAGCCGTCGGCAACTATGGCGAGATTTACCACCGCAACCTTGGTGACAACAGCCCGTACAAACTGGAACGCGGTCTGAACAACCTCTGGAGCCACGGCGGCGTTCTGTACGCCCCGCAGCTTGACTAAGCGCTGACTTAGCCCGGGGCCGCGCGACGTTGCGGCCCCGCATTCTCCCCTAAAATCAGAAGATTAAGAGCCATGGACGCATCCGAACTGAAGGCGCGCGCCAACAGGCGCAAATTGATCATCCAAACCGCGCTGATCGTGTTTTCTGCGCTGATCGTCATCAGCGCCATCCAAAGTGCCAAGGTCAATCTGAATGCGCTGGGTCTGGCCAGCGGCTTTGGCTTCCTTGAGCGGTCAACCGGCTGGTCCTACTCTTTCTCGCTGATCGACCGGGATATCAACGACAGCTACGCCCGAACTCTGACCATCGGGTTTCTTAACACTGTTTTCCTGGGCTCTCTGACGATTGTGCTGTCCACGGTCTTTGGGTTTCTCATCGGGACATTCCGAGACGCGCGGAACCCGGCGCTGAAAACTGCTGCGACGGTCTATATCCAGACCTTCCGGAACATTCCGCTGATCCTGCAGGGCATCTTTTGGTATGCCGTTATGATTCACCTACCGGGGCCTCGGCAGGCGATGAACCTTGGGGAGGCGATTTTCCTGTCCAATCGCGGGCTGATGATTCCGCTGCTGAACGTGTCTTTGACAGTCGCTCTTGTCATGGCGTTGGTTCTGATTGCTGCAGCATTCTTTTTGTCGCGGATGAAGATCAGCTTTGCCAAGATCGTTCTGGCGCTGATCGGCTTGAGCTTTTTCATGATTCTGGTCGCAACCGGCCTGACAGTTCCGGCGGGTGAGGGCGCGATTTCATGGCCCGCGCTCAAGGGCCTGCGGTTTGAGGGTGGCCTGACGATCTCACCAGAACTGCTGGTCATGATCATCGCCATCACGCTGTATGGCTCAGCCTATATCGCCGAGGTCGTACGCGGTGGCCTTGCCGAAGTGCCCAAAGGCCTAATTGAGGCAGGTGAGGCGTTGGGGCTGACCCAACGTGCGATCTGGGCACGGATCAAGATGCCCATGGCGCTGCGGACGATTATTCCGCCGCTTGGCAACCAGTGGATTTTCATCATGAAAGCCACAACCATCGGTGTCGCCATCGGGTTCTCTGACCTGTTCTACATCGTCTCGACCTCGATCACGCAGTCCGGGCAGACGCTGGAACTGATCGCCATCCTCATGGGCGCGTTCCTACTGGTCAATTTCTCGATTGCTCAGTTCATCAATTGGCTGAACGAAAGCCTAAAACTGAAGGCGCATTGATATGGCTGACGCGGTACTTAACAAGAAATTCGACTGGGAGAAATTCCGCCGCCGCTCGTTCACCACGCCGACGGATTCGATCATCACGGTTGTAGTCTTCGCAGGCCTCACATGGCTGGTATGGCAGGCGCTCAGTTGGGGTGTGTTTCACGCGGTGTGGAGCGCGGACAATGTTGAGGAATGTGGCCATGGCGGGGCGTGTTGGTCGGTTATTGATGCCCGGCACCGGCTGATCCTGTTTGGTCTTTACCCGTACGACGAACACTGGCGGTCGGCCTTGGCCTGTTTGTCGATTATTGGCACGGTCATCATTTCGTGTTTTCCTTGGACCTGGACGGCCAAGCGCCTGTCGACACTCTGGATCGTGGGCTTTGCCACCTACTTCCTTTTGATGGAAGGCAGCCTGTTGGGTCTGCCGCAGGTCACTACGGACCAATGGGGCGGTTTGGCTCTGACATTGTTCCTGTTCTCCAGCGTTGTTCTGATCGGGATGCCGATGGGGCTGGGTCTGGCGTTGATGCGCCGGTCCGAGATGCCTGTCGTGCGCGGGTTTGCCTCGCTGGTGATCGACACGATCCGCTCACTACCGTTGCTGACAACCCTTTTCACAGCCGCAGTGGTGATCCCGATCCTGCTGCCAAGTTGGCTGGAAGGGGACAAGATCTGGCGCGTGATCATTGCTTTTGGCTTGTTCTTCGCTTGCTATCAGGCCGAAGTGCTGCGTGGTGGTTTTCAGGCCATCACCAAGGGGCAGTTCGAAGCGGGCAAGGCGCTGGGTCTGACCTATTGGCAGATTCTGGGGCGCATTGTGCTGCCGCAGGTGTTCCGTCACGCGCTGCCTGCCACAGTCAACAACGTAGTTGTGACCTTCAAGGAAACCGCGATCGTGATCATCATCGGGTTCTTTGATGTGCTCGCCTCCGCCAATGCGGCCTTCGGTACCGGTGAATGGGCGCCATATTACATCGAGGTGCTGGCCTTTGTCGCCGCGATCTACTGGGTCTTCCTGTTTGGCCTTGGCCAGTACGGCGAATACCTCAAGCGGCGCATGAAAGTTGCAGAGCGGTAATCTCCCCAACCTCCCCTTTGAAATCCGTTCCTGCAAAAGCGACCGCCCATCTGAAACCAGATGGGCGGTTTGTTTTTATGTGAGTGATGGTTTGGGACTTACAGCTTGTTGATGGGGGTCTTGAGCATCATGTCTCCCTCATCATCCTCGGGCACCTCACCGGCGCGCATGTTTACCTGAAGCGATGGCAGGATGAGCTTTGGAACGGCCAGCTGCGCGTCGCGCTCCGTGCGGAACTTGATGAACTCTTCCCGCGATTTGCCGCCGCCAACATGGATGTTTTTTGCCTTCTGCTCACCAATGGTGGTTTCCCACGCAATCGCGCGTCCTCCGGGGCCGTAGTCATGGCAGATGAAAAGCCGCATCTCATCAGGCAGCGAAAGAACCCGCTGGATCGAGTCATAAAGCTGCCCCGCATCGCCGCCCGGGAAGTCGGCGCGGGCTGATCCTCCGTCCGGCATGAACAATGTGTCGCCGACAAAAACGGCGTCACCGATCACATGGACCATGCAGGCGGGTGTGTGACCCGGTGTGTGAAGCGCAAAGCAGGATATGTCGCCCAGCTGATACGCCTCGCCATCCGCAAAAAGTGCGTCAAACTGCGAGCCGTCGCGCTGAAACTCTGTCCCTTCGTTGAAGATCTTGCCAAACGTGTCTTGAACGGTTTGCACATGCTCGCCTATGCCGATCTTGCCGCCCAACTCCTGCTGCAGGTAAGGCGCGGCTGACAGGTGGTCGGCATGGACATGTGTTTCGATGATCCATTCAAGGGTCAGATCGTTCTCGCGAATATAGGCGATGACCTGATCGGCGCTTTCAAAGGTCAGGCGGCCCGCTGCAAGATCGAACTCCATCACCGGATCGACAATGGCACAGGCCGTCGAACCAGGGTCGCGCACGACATAGGTGATCGTGTTGGACCCCGGATCAAAGAAACCGGTAACCTCCGGTTTTTGTGACAGATTGACCGATGGGATCGTCATAGATCACCTCTTGTTTAGTCGAGCGTTACCGTTCCGTTTGGGCTTTCCAGAACAAAAGAAAGCGCGATGGGGCCGTCGGAAATCTCTGCCAGATGCGCGATTTGAAGTTTCGCGAACATGTCCGTCATGCGCGCGGTGTCTGGTGTCTGTACCTGCACTTTTAAAAGCGTCACGTCCAGATCCTGCTGACCGGTTGACGGGTGCGGACCGGGGGACAATTCGATGAAGGCCGGAAGCAGGCCGTTTTCCGGTAGATGTCCGTCTTTTGGAACGGTCAAACGCCAGCTGCGGTCGCCACGCTGGAAATTGACAACTTCGCCCAGATCAACCGGGCTGGTGGCGATGACGGCATCCAGATCATCGGTGTTCACCACCCAGCACAGCGCCCGTGGGCGCGCATTCAGCCGGTCTTGCGTCGCGGGATCGTCCAGAGTGAACCAGCGGACCCGGCCCGGATCGGGGGCATCGGGGTCGACTGCGATCAGTTCAAAGAAGCTCTCGTTCCCCGCCTGCATGACGCAGTTATGCGTGCTCATTGCATCGTGTTTTGAGCCTTGAGGCACCTCGACACCCAGCGCGTCTTTCATGGCCGCAACGCCTTGGGTCAGAGTGCCTGCGCCGATGGCAAAATGGTCGATCTTGTTGAGCATTCTCAAATCCTTACTGATCAAGCAGGGGGAGGGCGTTAGCGACATCTGCTTTCAGACTGTCAAGGTCCTCCAACCCGATATTGAAACGGACAAGCTGGCCGGTTTCCGACCACTCGGTCGCCGTGCGCACAGGCGTGACCGGCAGGGCGAGGCTTTCATAACCGCCCCAGCTGACCCCTATTCCGAAATGGTGCAGCGCGTCGACAAAGCGAAGCACGGCGCTTTCGCTCGTGGTGTGGAAGACGACGCCAAAAAGTCCGGCAGCGCCGGTAAAATCCTGCGCCCAGTTTTCGTGTCCGGGGCAGGAGGGCAGCGCCGGGTGCAGAACAGTCTTCACCTTCGGCTGGTCCGCAAACCATTTTGCCATCTCGCGACCGGCTTTGTCGAAATACTCCATCCGCAGCTTCAGCGTTCTGAGCCCGCGCAGGGCGAGCAGGATTTCCTGCCCCCCGGTTTTGTCGCCGACCTGCATCACCGCCTTGCGAATGATCTTTGCATAAGCGGCGTTGCTGGCGGTTATCCCCAGCATGCAGTCAGAGTGGCCCGAGATATACTTGCTGCCAGAATAGACAACGATATCGACACCCCAAGACAGCGGTTGGCTGAAGACGGGCGTTCCCCATGTGTTGTCGAGGATCGTGGGCACATTTGCAGATTGCGCCGCTGCTGCGATGGCCCGGATATCAGGCATCTCAAACGTGCCGGAGCCGGGGCTTTCAAACATGATTGCAGCGGTTTCTGCGCGGATCAGATCGCTGATTGCGCCGCCGATCATCGGGTCGAAATATTCGATCTCGACCCCTTGCTGGGTCAGCAGCCCATCGCAAAACCCACGCGTGTTGCCATAAACGTTGTCGGCCACCAATACGTGGCAGCCAGGGCGGGTCAGCGCCATCAGGGTTGTCGTGATGGCGGCCACCCCCGAAGATGTCAGCGTAATTGCCTCGGCGCCCTCAAGCTTTGCCAGCATCTGCTCAAGCTTATGGGTCGCTGCATTGCCATAGCGCCCATAATAGAGTGTGCCGCTTTCATAGCGCGCGTTGCGCGCGGCTGCGAATTCCGCAAAGCTGTCAAACACCATTGTCGAGCCGAGCTCGATCGGCATATTTACATGCCGACCCTCAACACGATCAGGACGCCCATCCTGCACAAGGCAGTCTGCTAGATTAAATGGGATGTCTTGCACTTTTGTGCCCTCTAATGCTGTTCAGCATGATGACAGGTCGCCAATTTTGTGTCAATATACGGAAAGACAGTTATTTATACCGGAACAATGACGTGACCGCAGAGACGACCCGGACCCTGACCGGAAACCATTGGGGTGCTGGTATTTCAGAAACAAAAGACGGCAAACTGGTCGCGGTTCACCCGCATCCTGACGATCCGAATCCTTCAGAGATCAACCGCAATATTGCCTCAAGTTTGAATGGTCGCGCGCGCGTATTGCGTCCGGCTGTCCGTCGCGGATGGCTGGAAGGTGAGGGCGTACGTGGACGCGACAGTTTTGTCGAGGTCAGCTGGGATGACGCGCTGGAGCTAATTGCCGCCGAACTGACTCGTATACGTCAGACCTTTGGTAACACAGCCATCTATGGCGGGTCATATGGCTGGTCCAGCGCGGGCCGTTTTCATCATGCGCAAAGCCAACTGAAGCGTTTCCTAAACGGGCAGGGCGGGTTCGTCCGGTCCGAGGGTAACTATAGCTACAATGCTGCACTAGTACTGATGCCCCATATCGTAGGGCCGTTCAGAACGCATGTTGCACAGGCGACCCGTTGGCAGGTCGTCGCCAAACACACCGATCTTGTCGTGATGGTCGGGGGCATGGCCACGCGGAACACGCAGGTCAGTGACGGTGGCGTTGCCAAGCACAGGATGATGGACAATCTGAAGGCTTGTTCAGAAGCTGGAGTTAAGTTCGTGAACTGCAGCCCGCTGAAAAGTGATGCTGCGGATGAGATCAAGGCCGAATGGTTGCCGCCAAAACCCGGCACCGACACAGCGGTTATGATGGGGCTTGCACACACCTTACTGTCCGAAGGGCTTCATGACCCGGAGTTTCTCGATCGATACACGGTCGGGTTTGACAAGATGGCGGTATATCTACGCGGCGAGGCCGATGGGGTCAAAAAATCAGCGGAATGGGCGGCTGCGATATCCGGTGTTCCAGCGGATCGCATTACATCCCTCGCACGCGAGATGGCAGCAGGCCGTACAATGATCACTTGTGCAGCGGCGCTTCAGCGAGCGGATTTCGGTGAACAGCCTTTGTGGATGACGGTTACCTTGGCTGCGATGCTGGGACAGATCGGACTGCCCGGCGGTGGTTATACCGTTGGATATGGTGTGAACGCCAATATAGGAAACATCGAGCGCCCCTTCCGCTGGGGTACATTCCCTCAGGGTAAAAACCCGATTTCGGATTTCATTCCGGTGGCAATGATCACAGAAATGCTTCTCAATCCGGGCGAGGAGTACAAGTACAACGGGGAGAGCCGTGTTTTCCCGGATATTCGCATGATCTGGTGGGCTGGAGGGAATCCATTTCACCACCATCAGGATTTGCGGCGTCTACACAGGGCATTTCAGCGACCGGAAACCATCATTGTGAACGAGTTGAACTGGACTTCGACGGCTCGTCACGCAGACATTGTCTTACCTGTCGCAGCGCCGCAGGAGCGCACAGATTTTGGCGGTGGCAAATCAGACAATGCTCTGGTGCCCATGCCTGCGAGTGCAGAACCTCCGGGGGAAGCGCGGGCAGAATTCGACGTCTATGCTGATCTCGCCGAACGTTTGGGAACTGCGGAGCAGTTCTCCGAAGGGCTAGACAGTGACGGTTGGTTGCGCCGTATTTGGGATCAGACGCAAAAGGCCGCAATCGCGTCCGGAGAGAGCGTGCCCGACTGGGAGACCTTCATGAGTGGCGATGTCGTAGAATTGAAGGACCCGTCTCCGACACAAGTCTTCATGGCTGAGTTCCGAAAGGATCCCGAAGCGAATCCGTTGCAGACTCCAAGTGGCCGTATCGAAATCTATTCGGACCGTATTGCCGGGTTTCAATTGGACGACTGCAAGGGGCACGCGACTTGGTTTCAGCCACGGGATGCCGCGGCAGGCAAACAGCCTCTCTATCTGCTGTCAGGTCAACCGGGCACACGGTTGCACTCTCAACTAGACAATGGCGACTACAGCCTGAGCCGGAAAATACAGCGGCGCGAGCCGGTTCTGATCCATCCGGACGATGCGGCGGAACGGGGAATTGCAGACGGGGAGATCGTCGAATTGTTCAACGATCGCGGTCGATGTTTAGCGGGCGCGCGTATCACAGCTGATATTTTGAAAGGTTGTGTTTTTTTGTGGACCGGCGCCTGGTATGACCCCGACTATGACGCACCACAGGACCGTGACCGGCATGGCAACCCAAATGTCCTGACCCATGATTTGCGCACGTCCAGCCTGACCCAAAGTCCGGCTTCTCATTCAACAATGGTCGATATGCAGCGCTATGAAGGAGAGGTTCCTGATTTGATTGTTCATGACCAACCTGCGTTTGAAGACGCTTCGCGTTCTGCTATACAGCACAAGTTGCGAGGAAAGGATAAGCAGTGAGCGAAACACCCAAAGAACCTAAGGTCGATTCTACTCTGTCCAAAGGCTTGGCTATTCTGGAAAACCTCGCTGCGTCTCAGGGTAGCAAGGGTGTAACTGAGCTCTCCCGCGAACTGGAATTGACGAAATCTAATACATTTCGTCTTTTGCAGACCTTAAACACGCTTGGTTATGTCAAACACCTTGATGACAAGACATATGCTGCAACCTTGAAAACCTGGCAAGTTGGGCGCAGTTCCGTCGAAAACCTGAATCTGCGTGCCGCAGCTGCCCCCGAGATGGCGTATCTAAGTCAAAAAACGGGCGAAGCTATCTATCTTGCTGTGCCGGAAGGTTTGAATGTCATCTATATTGACAAGGTTGAAAGCCTGAAGCCTATCCGATCTTGGAACCCCGTGGGTGGAAGTGCGCCCATTTACTGTGTAGGAACGGGCAAGGCCATTCTGTCGAGCAATTTTGAGCAATTCCGCGAAAAGCTGAAGGGTCAATTGGCGCGATACACTGACAAAACCCTGACGACGCTGGATGAACTAGAGGCAGATGTACAGGAAACTTGTAAACAGGGTTATGCCTTTGACCGCGGAGAGTTCCGCGATCGTATTCTAAGTTTTGGCGCACCTATACTTTTGCCAGATGGAGAGGCGATTGCCGCCCTTGGCATCTCACTCCCCGACATCAACCTAAGTGAAGGCGGAGAAGACCGTTTAGGCAGATTGGTTCATCACGCCGCAGAAAGCGTGACGCAGAAGCTGCGCCAACTCTAGCCCGCAGCCTCTGCCAGGTATCAGTCCTTCTTTTCGACAGGACCGCCGGATTTTTCCCACGTGCTAAAGCCTTCTTTCAGGTGGGCGGCTTCAAATCCCATGTCCTGAAGGGTGGCAACGGTGATGGCCGAGCGCCAACCAGAGGCGCAATGAAAGACGTACTTCTTGCCTTCCTGGGCGAATACGTCTTTGTGGTAGGGGCTGTCGGGGTCAACCCAAAACTCAATCATTCCGCGCGGCGCGTGGAAACTGCCCGGGATGAAACCGGTGCGCTGACGTTCTCGTACATCACGGATGTCCACAATAACCACGTTGGGGTCGCCGACCATCGCGATTAGCTCCGCTGTTTCGATCTCTTCAATTCGATGACGTGATTCCTGCACCATCTGAGCTGCTGTTTTCTTAAGCTGGGCCATGCCTATTGTTCCGATATTTAAAACGAGCTTTTCGTATATTGACACAAAGTCGGCTTCATTGCAACTTAGGATAACAGGAATCACCACACTATGTGGCGTATTTGTAGTTAGAAAAGAGGGTGCCCGCGCATGAGTACAGACAGCCCAATCTCTCTTTGGGATATGTCCGCGGAGGAACCGGATATTCGCAATCCGATGGCCGGCGACGTAGAGACGGATGTCGCAATCGTTGGTGGGGGCTTCACGGGTCTTTCAACAGCGCTTTTTTGTGCGGAGAAGGGGCTGAGTGCCCATGTGCTCGAGGCCAAGCATATCGGCTTTGGCGGCTCGGGTCGCAATGTGGGCCTGGTCAACGCCGGTGTTTGGCACCCCCCTGCCGCTGTTCGGGAGAAGCTGGGCGATACCTACGGGCCGCGCTTCGTCACGCGGTTTGGCGAAGGGCCGGCACAAGTTTTTGATCTTATCGAAAAACACCAGATTCGCTGCGAAGTGACCAAGACAGGGACAATTCACGCCGCGCACGCGCCGTCCGGTTTTGAGGACCTAAAAGCGCGTCACGCCGAGTGGGCGCGTCTGGGAGAGCCGGTCGATTTGCTTTCGCCAGATGAAATGGTCGAGAAAACCGGAACAAGCGCTTTCTATGGTGGCCTACTGGATCACCGCGCTGGCACAATCAATCCGATGGGCTATTGCCGAGGGCTTGCGCGCGCAGCAAAAGGCGCAGGAGCCGAAATCAGCACCGGTGTTTGCGCGACCAACCTACGACGCGACGGCAAAAAATGGGTTGTTGAAACCGACAAGGGTACGGTCCGCGCCAACTATGTTGTGCTGGGCACAAATGCATATAGCGACGCTTTGTGGCCTGACCTGAACCGCGTGTTCACTATGATCCACTATTTTCAGTTGGCTACGAAACCACTGAAAGGAAACATGTCTCATATTCTTCCGGGTCGTCAGGGCATCTGGGATACGGGCCAGATTATGTTTAGTATTCGACGTGATGCACATGATCGCCTCGTGATCGGTTCCATGGGTACTGTCGTGG
This sequence comes from uncultured Ruegeria sp., assembly GCF_947504215.1. GTDB lineage: Bacteria > Pseudomonadota > Alphaproteobacteria > Rhodobacterales > Rhodobacteraceae > Ruegeria. The sequence goes on from NZ_CANNGO010000012.1 coordinate 74,447, forward strand.
GCTCAGTCGGGCGCGGGCTGTCGCATCGCTGGGCCAAAAAGAACCTCGCCCGCCTTTATCCCGAATTGGGTCCGGTTGAATTCGAAGAGGCCTGGCATGGTCAGATCGCCATGACTCCGGACCACCTGCCGCGCATCTATCAGTTGGCACCGAACCTGTTGACCCCAATCGGCTACAATGGGCGTGGCATCACAACTGGTACTATCTTTGGTGAGTGCATGGCCAATCTGATCTCGGGCATGGACCCGGCAGACCTTCCGCTGCCCATGACCGAGCTTTCGACCGTTCCGTCAGCCCCGATTATGTCCCGTCTGTATCAGACGGCTTTCACGGCCAACCAAATCCTCAAGAGCTTTTAGAGTCCCATGAGCAAGATTGATATTCGCGTCGGCGTCGACATTGGTGGAACCTTTACGGATGTCGCGTTGCGGCATCCCGGCGGTTTGTCTACCTGCAAAGTCCTCACCAACTATAGCCAACCGGAACAGGCGATTCTGGACGGCATCGTCAAAGCGGCGGATCAGGCCAGCATTGCATTGGGTGATATTAGGCAGGTCATTCACGGCACAACGCTGGTGACCAACTCGCTAATCGAAAGGCGCGGTGCAAAGACCGCTTTCATCACCACCGAAGGGTTCCGGGACGTGATTGAGATGCGTTCGGAAAACCGGTTCGAGCAATACGATCTGAACCTAAACCTGCCCAAACCGCTGGTGCCGCGGCAGGACCGGTTCACCCTGAACGAGCGCATGGGCCCGGACGGAAAGGTTCTTCTGGCGCTGGATCTGTCCGAGGTCAACGCGATGGTCGACACGATCAAAGCGGGCGGGTTCGAGGCGGTTGCCATAGGTCTGATGCACGCCTACGCCAATGACGCGCATGAGGTCGCCATGGGCGAGGCGCTGAGCAAGGCAATGCCGAACCTGTCGATTTCGCTGTCTTCGGTGATCTCGCCTCAGATGCGAGAGTTGCCGCGTTTCAACACGGTGATTGCAAACGCTTATGTGCAACCGCAGGTCGCTGACTATCTGGGCCGTCTGGTGGCGCGTCTGCGCGACACCGGGGTGACGGCGCCTGTGTTTATGCTGCACTCTGGTGGAGGTTTGATTTCGGTCGAAACCGCGGCAGAACAACCCGTGCGACTGCTGGAATCCGGCCCTGCCGGTGGAGCAATCTTTGCCGCCGATTTTGCGCGGGCGCATGGTCTGGACAAAGTACTCGGCTTTGACATGGGCGGAACCACCGCCAAGATTTGCCTGATCGAAGATGGTGCGCCCAAGACCGCCAACACGTTCGAAGTCGCGCGCACCTATCGGTTCAAAAAAGGCTCGGGCATGACCGTGTCGACGCCTGTCGTGGAGATGGTCGAGATCGGAGCCGGAGGCGGTTCGATTGCTTCTCTGGATAGCATGGGGCGACTCCAAGTTGGTCCGCGCTCGGCGGCGTCCGAACCCGGACCGGCCTGTTACGGGCGTGGCGGGACAGAGCCAACAGTGACTGATGCTAATCTACTGCTAGGCCGACTGGATCCGAATAATTTTGCCGGGGGCGCTATCCCTTTGCAAATTGCAGAATCCGAAAAAGCCGCCACGAAATTGAACCTCTCTGCCAGGGATGCCGCTTTTGGGATCACTGAACTGGTTGACGAGAACATGGCCAACGCCGCGCGGGTTCATACAGTTGAGAACGGGCGCGACATTGAGCATTTCACCATGATTGCCTTTGGAGGCGGCGCGCCACTGCACGCGTGTCGCCAATGCGAAAAGCTGGGGATAAAGGCGCTGATCATACCTCCGGGCGCGGGTGTAGGCTCGGCCATCGGGTTCCTGAAGGCTCCGTTCAGTTTTGAGGCGACACGCGGGCTGTTTCAGCGATTGGACGATTTTGACGCTGGGGCGTTGAACGCTGCGTTGATCGAGATGGAAGCCGAAGCGCGTGCTTTTGTCGACGAAGGCGCCAAGGGTGCAGAAACTGAAATCCGTCTGTCCGCGCAGATGCGTTATTCTGGACAGGGCTGGGAAATACCCGTGGTGCTTCCTCACAAACAATTCGAAGACAGCGACGTATCGCTGATCCTCAGCGCCTTTGAAGATGCTTATTGCACACTCTTTGGCCGGATTATCGACGGGTTGGCGGTTGAGATCACCAACTGGCTTCTCACAGTGTCCACGGTTTTGCCAGATACCGAACCTGTCGTCGGCTACAAAAACGGGTCTGACGCGAATGTCGCGCAAACGCGCGAGTTTTTCGACGCCGCCCTGCGCAAATCCGTCGCGGCGCGTGAGGTTGAACGGTCGAGCATGACACCAGGAAAGGCCGTCGAAGGCCCCGCGATCATCGTCGAATCCGAAACTTCAACCGTAGTCACTTCGGGTTATCGCGCAGTCGGGCAGGGCGACGGAAGTTTGCTATTGCTGGCGAAGGAGGCTTAAGCCATGGGCGCGTCAGATATCGATCATCAGATCATGTGGAACCGCCTGATCGCGGTTGTGGAAGAACAGGCCACAACGCTGATCCGCACGGCCTTTTCAACCTCGGTCCGCGAGGCGGGCGACCTGTCGGCGGGTCTGTTTGACCGTGAAGGGCGGATGATCGCCCAAGCCGTGACCGGCACGCCGGGGCACGTCAATGCTATGGCCGAAAGCGTCACGCATTTCGCTGCGCAGATCGGGCCACAGAACACGTTTGATGGCGATGTTTTCATCACCAATGACCCGTGGCTGGGCACCGGCCACCTGCACGACATCACCGTGGTGACCCCCGTATTCCGCAAGGGCGCGCATATCGGCTACTTCGCCTGTACCGCGCATGTGGTCGACATTGGCGGGCGCGGTTTTGGCCCGGACGGCAACGAGGTGTTCGAAGAAGGTCTGCTGATCCCCATCACCAAATTTGCCGAACGCGGTCAGGTGCAGCCTTTGCTGATCGAGATGATCCGCGCCAACGTACGGACCCCGGATCAGACCGTAGGCGACATGTACTCGCTAGCGACCTGTAACGAGGCGGGTGACCGCCGCCTGCAGGCGATGATGGATGAATTCGGGATCGACGATTTGCAATCCCTGTCGGATTTCGTCATCGAAACCAGCCGCAAGGCAACGCTTGAAGCGATCTCGAAAGTACCCTCGGGCACCTATCACGAGACCATGCAGGTCGATGGCTATGACGCGCCGGTGCATATGGAGGTGACCCTCAGCGTCGATGGCGATCAGCTGCTGGCTGATTTCGCAGGCACATCGGGTATGAGCCGCTTTGGCGTCAACTGCCCCGAGGTCTATACCCGCGCCTACGCCTGCTACGCGCTGAAATGCGCGATTGCGCCCGAGGTTCCGAACAATACCGGCTCGCTTGAGCCGTTCCGCATTACCGCGCCCGAGGGCTGCATTCTGGCGGCAAAACGCCCGGCACCCGTGTCGGTGCGCCATGTGATGGGCCATCTGGTGCCCGATGTGGTTCTGGGCGCGCTGCACAAAGCGATGCCCGACACGGTTCCGGCCGAGGGCGCAAGTGCGCTGTGGAACATCCAGATTTCCGCCCGTGCGTCCGACCCCGAAAGCGGGTTGCCGAACCGCGAGGTGCTGATGTTCAACTCAGGCGGCACCGGTGCGCGCCCCGGTTTTGACGGGCTCAGCGCCACGGCCTTCCCCTCGGGCGTGTCGACGATGAGCGTCGAGGCCACCGAGCATGTCGGGCCGATCACCGTCTGGCGCAAAGATCTGCGCGAAGGCTCCGGCGGGGCAGGGGCTCTGCGCGGCGGTCTGGGCCAGACCATCGAGATCGAACCGCGCGAAGGCTATGATTTCTACTTCAACGCCATGTTCGACCGGGTCGACAACCCGGCGCGCGGGCGTAACGGCGGGCTGGCCGGTGGTGCCGGTGCGGTCGAATTGGCCGACGGGACAAAGCTGCGCTCAAAGGGTCGGCAACTGGTCAAGAACGGCCAGAGGCTGAGACTAAGCCTGCCGGGCGGCGGTGGCTATGGCGCGCCGGAACAAAGAAATCGCGACGCGGTGGCAGGCGATGTGGCCGCCGGGTTCATCACAGCCGAACAGGCAAAGCAAGATTACGGATTCGAAGGATAAAGCAGATGGCTGACACTCCAATTGCAGTTGTAACCGGGGCTGCGCAGGGCATTGGACTGGCCTGTGCCGAGGCGCTGACCGAGGATGGCTACAAGGTCATTCTGGTCGATATTCAGGACGGCGTGCACGAGGCTGCCGCCAAGCTGGGCGGTGTTGGAATGGTCTGCGACATGGGCGACATGGATGCCATAGGTGCGATGTTCGACACGATTGAGGCAGAACACGGCCCGGTCTCTGCACTGGTGAACAATGCGGGCATCGCGATGCCGGGGAATTTCCTGGACTATGATCTGTCCGCCTTTGATCGGGTAATGGATATCAACCTGCGCGGCGTGTTCGTCGCCATGCAGCGCGTTGCATCGACCATGGTCGCCAACGGCATCGAGGGTGCGATTGTGAACATGTCGTCGGTCAACGCGCAGGTCGCGATCCCGGCGATCCCGGCCTACTGTGCCTCGAAAGGCGGCGTCATGCAGCTGACAAAGGTGGCGGCGCTGGCGCTGGCTCCCAAAAATATCCGTGTGAATGCGGTCGGCCCTGGCTCGATTGATACCGAGATGATGGCGGGCGTGAACGCCAACCCCGAAGCCTTCAAGATGGCGATGTCACGCACCCCGCTGGGCCGCGCAGGCACCGCGCGTGAGATTGGCGATGTGGTGGCGTTTCTATGCTCGAAAAAATCCAGCTATGTCACCGGTGAGACGATTTACGTCGATGGTGGCCGCCTCGGCCTGAACTATGTGATGTCATGAGCTACGCCGACGCATATGCAAGCTGGCAGGCCGACCCCGAAGCGTTCTGGGGCGCGGCCGCCGAACAGATCGACTGGTTCACGCCAGCCGACAAGGTCTTTGACCCGGATATGGGCGTTTACGGCCGCTGGTTCGCTGGCGCGACCTGCAACACCTGCTGGAACTGCGTCGACCGCCATGTCGAGGCCGGTCAAGGCGACCGCAAGGCGCTGGTCTATGACAGCCCGGTCACGGATACCGCCCAGACCTTCAGCTTTGCTGAACTGCAGGCAGAGGTCGGCGCACTGGCTTCGGTCATGCGCGCCCATGGTGTGGGCAAGGGCGACCGCGTTGTCATCTATATGCCGATGGTGCCACAGGCGGTGTTCGCGATGCTGGCCTGCGCCCGTCTGGGCGCGATCCATTCGGTGGTGTTCGGCGGATTTGCACCGCACGAACTGGCCACTCGCATCAACGATGCCGAGCCCAAGATGATCATTTCGGCCTCTTGCGGGATCGAGCCGGGGCGGGTCATCCACTACAAGCCACTGCTGGACGCCGCGATTGAAGAGGCCACGACCAAACCCGAACACTGCCTGATTCTGCAGCGCGACTTGGAATTGGCGGAACTGATTCCGGGCCGCGATCTGGACTATGCCGCGCTGGTTGGCGCCGCGAAGGACGCAGGCGAGACCACGGAATGCGTGCCGGTCGAGGCGACCGATCCGCTCTATATCCTCTACACCTCGGGGACGACCGGCCAGCCGAAAGGCGTGGTGCGCGACAATGGCGGCCATATGGTCGCACTGAAATGGACGATGGAGCATCACTACGGGCTCACTCCCGGTGAAGTGTTTTGGGCCGCATCAGACGTGGGCTGGGTCGTCGGGCATTCCTATATCTGCTATGGGCCGTTGCTGCATGGATGCGCCACCGTTGTGTACGAGGGCAAGCCCGTGGGCACGCCCGATGCAGGCGCGTTCTGGCGGGTCATTCAGGACCATGAGGTTGCCGCGCTGTTCACTGCTCCGACTGCTTTCCGCGCGATCAAGAAAGAGGACCCCAAGGGTCAGTTGATCGGGCAATATGACCTGTCGAAATTCCGCGCGCTGTTTCTGGCTGGAGAACGCTCGGACCCGGCAACGATCCAATGGGCAGAAGAGAAACTGCAACGCCCGGTGATCGACCACTGGTGGCAGACCGAAACCGGCTGGGCCATGTCGGGCAACCCAGTCGGGTTGGGGCAGTTCCCGGTCAAGTATGGCTCACCCGGCAAGCCAATGCCGGGCTACGATATTCAGGTGCTGGATGACGAAGGCCATGAGGTCCCGCCCGGCACCTTGGGCAACATCGTGTGCAAACTGCCGCTGCCGCCCTCGGGCTTTCCGACGCTTTGGAATGCGCCCGAACGTTTCCTGACCTCGTATATGAATGAATTCCCCGGCCACTACGCCACATCGGATGCTGGGATCATTGATGAGGACGGCTATGTCTTCATCATGGCCCGCACGGATGACATCATCAACGTCGCCGGGCACCGCCTGTCGACCGGCGCGATGGAAGAGGTGATCGGGGCGCACCCCGACATCGCTGAATGCGCTGTGGTCGGTGCGGCGGATGCTTTGAAAGGCCAGATGCCACTGGGGTTCTATGTGACCAATGACGGCGCCGATCGGGTCTCAAGCGAGCTGGAAAACGAGCTGGTCGCGTTGATGCGGGAACAGATCGGGGCGGTCGCAGCCTTTAAAACCGCCATTCCGGTCAAACGATTGCCGAAAACGCGCTCTGGTAAGGTATTGCGCGGTACGATGCAGAAGATTGCCGACAGTGTTGAATTCAAGATGCCGGCCGCCATCGACGATCCGGCCATTCTGGATGAGATTTCCGATGCGCTGAAGGGTCGGGGGCTGTTGAAATGATAGAACGTCTCCGCACCGGTGCCCGGATGTCGAAGATCGTCAAGCACAATGGCGTCGCCTATCTGTGCGGTCAGGTTGGTTCGGGTGACAACGTCACCGAACAAACGCAGGACTGTCTGTCGCGCGTTGATGCCCTTCTGACCGAGGCGGGCTCGGACCGCGAACATATCATGCAGGCCACGGTTTGGCTGAGTGATATGGCGGATTTTGCTGAAATGAACGCCGTCTGGGATGACTGGGTGCCCGAGGGCCATGCGCCCGCCCGCGCATGTGGCGAGGCCCGTTTGGCGCGGGATGTATTGAAAGTCGAGATCATCATCATAGCCGCAATAAAAACCTGAAGGGGAGATTACCATGTCCGAAACACCAGCTGTCAGACTAAGCAAAGTGGAAAAATACTACGGGTCTTTCCACGCCCTCAAAAATGTAAACCTGACCGTAAGCAAGGGCGAAAAAATTGTCGTCTGTGGGCCGTCTGGATCGGGCAAATCAACCATGATCCGCACGATCAACCAGCTTGAGGAGCATCAGTCGGGTCTGATCGAGATCAATGGCCACGTGATCAGCGCCGAAGATCCCAATATCGACAAGCTGCGGCAAGATGTTGGCATGGTGTTTCAGCACTTCAACCTGTTCCCGCATATGACGATCCTTGAGAACTGCACGCTGGCCCCGATGCTGGCGCGCAAAATCTCGCAGTCCGAGGCGGAAGAGACCGCGATGATGTATCTGGAAAAGGTCCAGATCGCCAATCAGGCGCCGAAGTATCCCGGCCAGCTTTCGGGCGGCCAACAACAGCGCGTGGCCATCGCGCGGGCGCTGTGCATGAAACCGGATATACTGCTCTTTGACGAGCCGACCTCGGCATTGGACCCCGAAATGATCGGCGAGGTTCTGGACGTCATGGTTCGTCTGGCTGAAGAAGGCATGACCATGATCTGCGTGACCCATGAGATGGGGTTTGCCCGTAAAGTTGCTGATCGGATCATCTTTATGGATGCCGGTGAAATCATCGAAGAGGACGATCCCGAAAGCTTCTTTACCAATCCCAAGAGCGAGCGGACGAAGAATTTTCTGGAACAGGTGTTGGTTCATTGAAAATGAACGCGATCTGCTTTTTCAATTGCAAGGCGCGGCTTTACGCCGCGGTTCGCTTGAGGCGGCCGCTAGATCGTCTGCCCTGCGACCTCCCCAAGTTAACCTTGTCATATTCTAAGGATAGATTGGGCAGATGAGGATCGTGGGCTTCATTCGCATGCGACTCAGGCAATCTCACAAAGTTCTCGAGAGAGACGGCTTCGGAGCTTTTCTCTATACAAATTAGGCGTCTCCACACGTCCCGCACTCAACGTCGTCCATGGAGTGTTTCTCCTACTCTGGAGATTGAACAAATGAGACCTCGTTCTGATTTCTGCGACTTTAGTACGTCCCATCGGTTCTGTCGCAAACTCCGTCCCCACCTGTCAGATCGAACGCAGTTCTGTTAACGCGGGCTTGCATATGACAGGAGCAAACCGTGACGATCTCATTTAAGGGTGCGCATTTTCCGAAAGGCGTGATTTTGCACGCGGTTTTCTTCTACCTACGCTACGGTGTTTCATACCGGGATCTGGAAGAAATCATGGCCGAACGTGGTGTTGACCTGGACTACGCGACGTTGGACCGTTGGGTCATTCGATATTCTGGTCTCATTGCGGACGCAGCGCGGTATAGAAAGCACCCCGCTGACCGTACGTGGCGAATGGATGAAACCTAAGTGCGGGTCAAAGGCAAATGGGTTTATCTTTACCGAGCGATCGACAAACACGGCAAGACCCTTGATTTCATGCCGTCCGAGCGCCGCAACAAAGCCACTGCGACGAGGTTTTTTGCCCGCGCGCTTGAGCTGAACGGTCTACCATGCAAGATCGTCATCGACAAAAGTGGTGCCAACACTGCTGGCATCAAGGCGATCAACAAGATGCTCAAGAGCTTTGGTTGTCCCATACCTATTGAAATGGTCAGACGGAAATACCTCAATAACATCATTGAACAGGATCACCGTTTTATCAAACGCAGGGTCAGGCCCTTGCTGGGCTTCAAAGCTTTCGCTACAGCCTCATCTGCCCTGGCAGGCATAGAATTGGTCAACATGATCCGTAAGGGTCAATTCACGCCCGAGCTCCGACCGTTTCAGCAATTCTCCCAATTGGCAGCATAATCAACTCTCCAGTTTCGTCTATACAACTCTCAAAGAAATTTGCGACAGAACCCCGATCAACCCTCTGAGACTTGATTGTTCTGCCGTCCAATCAACGCGCGAAGCCGTCGAATAGTTTGTAGACCATTGGGCTGATGGCTGCGTGCCGATCTTGAATTTCCTGTGGAATATTGCCCAGATACACCATGCGAGTCGCTGGGGCTGCTTCCAGCCAGCGATCTGCGAAACGATCCCAGTTCGTGATGTGAATATGCGCTGAATCCACATTTGCAAAACGCTCATAGACAAGAACGGCGCCGTCATCAGAGACATAGTATTGGTAGTTCAGCGTTCCGCCTTCCGCGCGTGTGGCGGCAACGATTTCTTCTACGATGCCTTTAAAGTCGTCGCGTCGACCGTCCTTGATTTGTGCTTCAACGATCCATCCAAGGTTTTCGAACATAGTTCTATCCACTTTCTAAATTGGGAAGAGATTGGGCTGCCCGATGCACCCCAGAGTTGGTCAGGCGAGATCGTCTTTGCCTTCGATGACAAAGTGATAGCTTTCTGATCCGGCTGTGCGTGCCTCCAGATGAGATTTGTATTCGGGGTCGTTCATGAAGTTCATGGCAGCTTCTTTCGACGGCCACTCAAGAATGATGCGCAGGGCGGCGGGTTGTTCGGAGCCTTCGACCTGTTCGTGCGAGGCGGTGCGGGCCAGGTATTTGCCACCGTGTTTTGCGACCAGCTTGTTCGCCGTCGGCAGATAGTCGGGAATCCAGTCTTCGCTGGTTGGTGATACGGCGAGAACAGAGTAGTAAGCCATGAACATGTCTCCTGTGATTGATATTTGATTGAGGGACATGTGATCTGTTGTGTGAGCCAAATAAACCGGGGTAATTTTGACTTCAGTATTCTGATATTGGATATAATATGGACACCAACACCCTTCGCCTGTTCGTCCTTGCCGCTGACAAGTTGAACATTAGCGCCGCCGGGCGTGAGCTTGGCTTGGCCCCATCTGTCGCAAGCGCGTGGATGAGCAAGCTTGAAAAGACCATTGGCGCAGACTTGCTCCACCGGTCAACACGTCAGGTTTCTCTGTCGTCAGAGGGTATGGCGTTTCTGCCCTACGCAAGGGATATCGTCGCTAAAGAGGACGCCGCGCGTGCCGCGCTTGGTCAAGGTCAAGCGCGAGTCTCGGGGACGTTAAGGTTTACAGCGCCGAGCACCTTCGCCCAGCTCTATATCGCGCCGATACTGCCTGAGTTTATTGACCTGCACTCCGAGGTCAAACTGGACCTGCGGCTGTCAGACAAACAATTCGACCTGATCGAGGGTAGCTTTGATCTGGCATTGCGCAACGCAGAGCTTGAGGATTCCAATCTGCGCGGTCGCAAACTTGCAGATGACACCCGCATTTTCTGCGCATCACCGGATTATCTGGAGAAATACGGCCGCCCCGAAACTCTGTACGATCTGACACAGCATCGGATCGTGGCTTTTGGAAACGACAGGTCGCTCAAAGTAACTAAACCCGATGGCACGATCGCCACCTACGACCCAAAGGCAGGGCGCTGCAATCTGGTGTTTGACGATGGTCATAGTCACAAGGTTGCTGCACTTGCAGGTGCCGGGATATCCCAAAACTCAGTCTGGAGCGTTCACGAAGAGCTTCAGTCAGGCGATCTGGTTCGGGTGTTGCATGAATACGCAGGCGTGGCGGAGACCGCGCTTTGGCTCATTTACCCTCAATCAAATGTTCTGTCGTCAAAGGTTCGTGTCTTTATGGACTTTCTGCTGGACCGTATCGGGCGAAAGCCACCATGGGCAGCCTCAATCACGTAGTAGTTCCGATAGAAGAAACTACAGGTATTTGACCAACTGGTTTTAGCGCTCAATGCGACAGCAGCATCTGGACTCTGGAATCGAGGTCTTGCTGCATGCGTTCGCTACTCCAACCGGCGCGTCCTCTGAACATGTAACCTTGTCTAAGGTCATATAGAAGCGCGGCCCGTTCACGGGACGGGAAATCTGCCGGTAAAGTGCCCTTTTCGATTTCCCGGTCGAACCGAGCAGCGAGGCGTTTCTCGGTGTCGTCAATCGCCGCCTCAACGCGTTCAGCTACGCCTTCGACCTGCCCAACCGTCGTGACAACGCTGGATGCCAGAAAACACCCTTTTGCCCCGCTTTCATGCTCGGTGGCATAGTGGACCACTTCGGACAGAAACCCTTTGATGGCTTTGGTGATGTCTTCCTCGGTTTCGAAGGCCACGACTGGCGCACAGCCATCCACGTCGGCATAAAGGTCGATGGTTTTGAGATACAGCTCTCGCTTGTCCCCGAAGGCCGCATAGAGACTTGGCCCGGTAATCCCCATCGCCTTTGTCAGATCGCGTAGAGATGCCCCGTCATACCCCTTGGTCCAGAAGACCGACATCGCCTGCATAAGAGCTTCGTCATAGTCGAAGGTTCTTGGGCGGCCCAATTTTTTTGTATCGATCAATATATAATTCCTTGACTCTCGCGTGGTCACGGTAGTTATGTATCAATCGATATATAATCAGAAAGGTTCCTCATGACCAGCCCCAAACCTGCCGTCGGAAAGGCATTTCCGGCGATCGATCTTCCTGTGCTTGACGGTAGTATCCGAAGCCTGTCCACACCCCGGGACGGGTACGACTGGATGTTAACCATCGTCTATCGTGGCAAACATTGCCCGCTTTGCACGACCTACTTGCGAGATTTGAACAGCGCGCTCCCTGACCTGAACGCTTTGGGCGTCGATGTCCTGGCGGTCTCGGCCGACAGCGCAGAGCGCGCCACCGCACAGATTCAAGAGGTCTCACCAACCTTCGATATCGGCTATGGGCTGAGCGTTGAGCAGATGCAGACGCTGGGTCTGTACATCTCCGGACCGCGCAATGGGATGGATGTCGAAGGGCCGTTTGCCGAGCCCGGTCTGTTTGTCATCAACGATCAGGGCGTACTGCAGATTGTCGATATTTCGAATGTTCCGTTCGCCCGCCCCAGCCTGACAAGCCTTGTGATGGGCATCCGGTTCCTGCGTGGATTGACAGGTGACTTCCCCGTTAATGGCACTCACGCCTGAAGGAGGCAAAAATGTCAGATAGAACAGAAACAGGCGTGCGCGCCGCGATTGAGGACTTGATGAATGTCGCGGTCCACGGCGATGCAAGCGGTCTGGACCGCGTTTACCACAAAGACATGCAAATCCTGATGCTGGACATCAGTGGCGAATTGGCACGTTTTGACAAACCCGGCTTCATGGCTCTGATGGCCAGCTCGGTCAAAGACACCAACCCGGATGATCACAAATGGGCCCGGTTCAACGCTGTTGAAGCTGTTGGAGACCAAGGACATGTCCTGATCACCCGACGCGTGCCAATCGGCGAAGCTCGCAAAGTGCTTGAGCTCAGCATCGACTTGGTTTTCGAAGACGACCGCTGGCAGGTTACGCGAGAGGTGATCTTCGCGCGCCCTGATCCCGATCCGATTTCCTGACACTTCCCTATCTAAGAGGAACGCACAATGCGTATCATAACCAATATTGCGGCTTTGCTGCTGTCAGCTGGTATAGCAGTTGCAGATGATGCAACCGCCAGCCTGAACGCTGTCAACGATCAGTTCAACACCTTTGCTGCCGACTACGACGCGGCTGGGTTGGTATCACTCTATTCCGAAGACACGCTTTGGATCGAACAAGGCAAACCTGTGCGACAGGGTTTGGAAGGCCCAAAGGAGCTGTTCGAGTTTGTCACCGCCAACAAAGGCGACGTTACTCATACGATTGACCACTTATACATTTCCGACGACCAGACTCTGGCCGTGATGATCGGCTTCGTAGAGGCAAAAATCGAAACCGTCGGGATGGATGCCACAGGCACCTATCTGTTCGTCTTGCGCCCGGAGGACGATGGTTGGGAAATCGTCACTGATATGTGGCATCAGCATGCCCTCGGGGGGAATTAAAACCTACAGCACGGAACACTCGCCCGTGATGCAAGTTTGGTTGATCTAGACATGCGCTGCACCGGCCCCCGATACTCCCGGTTGAACCCTTTGACCAAATCTACAAACTTGATCGTACGCAACCAAAAGAAGACATCCAGTTGGGGCTAGCGAATGCAGATAGCGCCCCGGAGAGAGGCGCTATCAAACTTATTGGAATGTCTGCTTCCGTAGTGTGGTAGGGGTGCTTTCGCGGCGGTCGCGAATTTGGGGATCCGCCCGTCCCATTTTTCGTTGCTGAAGCAAAGCGCGCAATGCGACCTTTCGTTTCGAGCGGGGCAACGGCTACATAGTCTCGCGAATTGCTAGTTCGACGACCTTCGGATTTCGCGCCTGCAGCGAATGGCCGGAAAGCGGGCTGCGAGCACAGCATTTTAGGTGGGCGGAGAAAGTCAGCTCTGGGCCGTGGGTGCAAACCGGTTAGCTCGGGCTTCCGATCGTCGGACGCGCTGATGAAAACTCTGATTTGCTTCCAGAACCCGCACTGTGCCATTTCAGATTAGCCGATAACATTGCAGCCCAAGGTTCTACGCAGTGCATCGCTAAGCTCTTCAATGGCCTCGGTGGAGATATACATGCCACCTGTGCGATCAGAAATGCATTTCGCTACAGAAACATCATCAGGAAAAAGTTCCACGTCTGGGCTGTCGCCTGCAAACCGACCTGTATCGACGCGGAACCCGATCACATGCACAGTAAGATTTGCAGCAGTAGACGCGAGCTCTGCACCAAGCGCGCAGGGCGAGCCTCCGCAAGTCTCATTGCCATCCGTGACCAGCACCACGATGCCGGGATCCTTACGGTAGTTGAGCACTTCGGATGCTTCCCGGACCGCTTCTGTAAGCGGCGTCAATCCGTTTGGATCCAACAAGGCAATTGCGTCCACCACTGGCTGCATCGCATTCGCGACCGGTCGGAACTTCAGATTAATTCCGTCACAGGAATTTTCGGGGCCCGGACCATAGGTGATCAAGCCGATACGACGAATTGGGGCGATCTGAGGCATCACGTCTCGCAAGGCCGCACGAGCAGCATCAATTCTCTTGGGTTCATCCAGATGTAAGCCAAGTTCTGCCATAGACGCTGAGCCATCAAACACGAGCATCGCATCGCGCGCACAATCTTGAGCGGAAACCGATGAAATACTCGTTAGAGCAGCGGCAAGAAGGGCCACGCAATTTGTCAATGGACGTCTCATAGTCCGATAGAATTTATTCCTTACTCTTAGGTCAACCAAGAAGGTCGAGAAAATGAGAGGTTTTAACCTACGGCACAGAGCCAGTCTCAGCTAAGCTGTGTGGCCTTTTCAACGCTACGCTGCGTTTGCTCCTAGGTTCGCTTTGAGCCCAATCCTGCCAGCATTCGACACATTTCGAATGGCTGGTTTGGGCTTAGGCAATGTGAAACAGAAATAATGAAGCCATTTCGGATCAGAGCAAAGAGATCGCGTTGATCACCGTTTCACGGTTCTGAACAGCGCCGGTTTGCAAATACTCCATTGCTCTGAGCGCAGCTTCATGGGCTTCGAGGGATGACCCGCCGACGCAATCCTCCACAACGCGGCAGAAGTAGTCTGATTGGTGGCCATCAACGAACGTGTAGTGCACACAAACATCAGTCAGCCCTCCGCATAGTATCAAAGTATCTACCTTCAGGCCGCGCAGCAGAATTTCGAAATCGGTTCCAAAAAACGCAGAATAACGCCGCTTCGGAACCAAATAGTCACCAGTGCGATATCCCATCTCTTCTTTGGCAACCTCTGTCCGCGGATCACCTTCGAGACAGTGAATGTCCTCATCGCCATCCAGCTCCCGGCCAAAGTCAATCTGGTCGGAACGATGAACTTCCTGAATGAAAATGACGGGCACACTGTTTTGATGTGCGGCATCAACCAAATCGCGCGCAGCGAGCATTCTTTCCTTGTAACCCGGCATATTGTCGATTGAGCGGATTGCGCTGTTATCAATGAACGTGCTCTTCTGAATGTCGATCACGATTAGGGCGGGTCGACCCTCGATTAGTTTCTTTGCATTTTTGTGTTTGGTTGTCATCTTCGACCTCAGTTTTATCAGGTCGTCCTGACTAAGCGCCGTTCCTGGCCGGGTCGTCCCGGCGGGCAGATCAA
Source organism: uncultured Ruegeria sp. (assembly GCF_947504215.1). Classification (GTDB taxonomy): domain Bacteria; phylum Pseudomonadota; class Alphaproteobacteria; order Rhodobacterales; family Rhodobacteraceae; genus Ruegeria. Next base: position 89,515 of record NZ_CANNGO010000012.1, read on the forward strand.
TTTTGCCTAAATGTGCTAGGGCGCTTGGTCAAGGGTATCGGCATATTTGCATTGGGATGAATAGCAGACGTTCACACCCAAACCGGCATTGTCGGCTTTGTCCGCGACCCGTAAATTGGCTTCGACTATCTCGCTGCACCATGAACGAATGGCAGCGATTTCCGCCGCCATGACGTGGACGCAGTGCTGTCTCATGTGAGCTGGGTGCGCCGCATGAAACGCAAAGGCATTCTGGATTTGATTGCCGCCTTTTCCGAAGATGAGGAGCCGGACTGACACAAACTTGGGGAGGTTCACATATTGCCCCACTGCGACGTTCGCGATCGTTGCTCCGGCCTGGCGGCTCCAAGATCTGCAGAAATCCGGGCGCTGTCCCACCAGACATGCGCCCGGAAAGTGCTGTGATCTTAGTCTCCTTTGTCTTCGCCATTCTCCGTGGGCGATTTGCTCAACGCTTCAAGCAAGAGCCGTTCCATGCGATCGGGCATCTCATCGACACCCCAGGCCCGTCTTGGGTCCGGCCAGAGCTTGTCAAAGAGTTCTTCGGTCATGACAACATAGGATACGCGCCCGCCGTGACGTAGAAATGTCGGGCCAGCATCTGCTTGTTTCATAAGGCTGACCGCATTGTACTGAAGCGTTTCGATGTCGAAACGCCGACGTTGGATTGGTGGAAAGCCAGTATGGTTCATGTGTCTTCCTTTCTAATGCGCACGTCATTAACCACGGAGAATTCCGTGTTGAGTGCGGCTCGAAGGAAAATGATCACATCATGGTTCCAGCTAGCATATCAAAGTCCTGCTGTCAGCAGAAGTGCAGAAACAGTTCAGCGCTGACGTTCGATTGGATCTTCATCAATTGCTGCTCTGCGGGACTCTGCTGCCGTTCATGGTAAACGCTGGAATGTCTGCTATGAAATTGGCAAATCCGAAGTTGCTTTCTCCGTTGAAACCACGATGGAAGTCCGAAATTTCCGAACGTTTTTATCGGCAAAGAAAAACCGGTGGGTAAAAGCTTCATAGTCCGCGATGTCTTTTGCCATCACGACGAGGATGAAATCGGCCTCACCCGCAATGCAATAGAAATGCGTTACTTGCCGATCTTCACGCGCTTTACGCTTGAAGGCATCAATCTGATCAAGCCGATCTCGTTCCAGTTCTACCGATACTATTGCAGTGATGCCCAAGCCCAGAGACTTTGGGTCGAGAATTGCAACCTCCCGTTTGATCACACCTGTTTCGCGCAGCGTTCGCATCCGCCTCTGGACTGAAGCTGTCGAAATGCCTGCGGCATCTGCAAGTGATTGAACGGAAGTTTTGGCATTTTTCTGAAGAAGATCGAGTAGCTTTCGATCTGTCGCATCCATGATCTAAACGTTCCCATAATCTGCCAATACATGATGTAATCACATCAAGTATTCTCTCAATTAGCTGTATATCGTATCGGGCACTCTGTCTATTCCTGCCCTCGTGAAACACGGTGCTATCGCTATCCTCCCTCTCGCCCTAGGCGCTGCCATCTATGGCTTTGCGTTCGGTCTTCTTGCCGCCCAAGTTGGTTTCCCGTGGTGGGGCGTTGGATTGATGAGCGCCACCGTCCATTCAGGGTCGTCTCAGATCGTCGCTGTGGAACAGTTTGCCTCCACACAAACGGTGGTGGGCGCTGCATTGGCAGGGGCCGCGCTGAATCTGCGTTATATTGGGATTGTCGCATCCCTGTCGGATGTTTTGGCTGGTCTGTCGTTAAAAACCAAACTCTTGGCGATCCACATCACAGGCGACGAAAACTGGGCGTTGACGATGGCAGAACGCGCAAAATCACCAGATGTAGGGGCGGCCTTCCTTATGGGCTCGGGCCTCGTGATGATCACTGTCTGGACAGCTTCAACAACAGCCGGGGCAGTGGTTGGGGCGGTAATACCCGACCTTGAACGCTTTGGAATAGGGTTCGCATTCACAGCCGCATTCATTGCGATGGCACGAGGGCTTTGGCGCGGAAGACCACAATTGTTCCCATGCGTGGTTGCCGCCGCCGCAACCATCGCTGTCGTGTCGTTGGGTTTGCCGAAGGCCTATGCAATCGTCGCTGGGACGATCTCCGGTCTCGCAATGTCCTTGATCTTGCGACGCGCTAGCGGTGCGGTCGCATGAGCGGGGCGCACTGGGGCGTCATCGGCATTTTGGCCCTCGCGGCGTTCTCTATTCGCGTTCTCGGTTTGATTGCAGGCGGACGCATCCGTGCCTCTCGACATGCGTGGGTGTTAGACGATCTACCGGGCTTGATCGTTGTTAGTCTGGTTGCAGCTTCGCTTGCGGGTCAGCCCTTGCAGACATGGGTTGCTGCCGGTGCGGCGCTCGGAGCGGCAGTTCTGACCAATCACGTTATCGCTACTATGGTCGTTGGTGTGGTGGCCTTTGCGGGTCTCGCAGTAGTCGGGCTGTGAAGGATACATCTATGGCGAGGGCCCAAGTTAACGCAAGAGCAGCCCTTCGTGCGCCGCGCAGCATTCGTCAAAGTGGGCTCAGAGCGGAACTCGGCGTTTAATCCTTAGCGATTGATTGATTGCTCTGTACACGCAACGACGCTGCCTTTTAGTGTCTCGGCATACCGCCCTAAGGAATGCTCTGATGAAAGTCGCAACCGCTGCATACAACCTCGACTGGCTCGATAGCTGGGGGCAGTATGAGGACAAGCTTGAGGCTTGGGTGTCTGAGGCCGCAGAGCAGGGAGCCGAGCTATTGGTATTTCCCGAATACGGCGCGATGGAATTGTCGACATTGGACGGAGCCTGCGTGGCGAGGGATCTGGAGCGCTCGATCCGGGCGGTATCCGAACGAATGGAAGATGTACAACACGTACATGTCCGCCTCGCAAAGACCTACAATACGTACATATTAGGCGCGTCCGCCCCGGTTTTGGCCGGGGCGGGGCGTCCGGTGAACCGCGCGGTGCTTTACGCTCCGACCGGTGCGTTCGATCATCAGGACAAGCAGATCATGACCCGGTTCGAGCGCGAGATTTGGGACATCGCCCCCGGCGGGCAGCTTAAAATATTCGACACTGCGCTGGGTAAAATCGGCGTGCTGATCTGCTATGACAGCGAGTTCCCTTTGCTCGGTCGGGCGTTGAGTGAAGCTGACTTGATCCTGGCTCCGTCCTGCACCGAGGCCTTGTCGGGTTATTGGCGGGTACGTATCGGCGCTATGGCTAGAGCCCTGGAAAATCAATGTGTTACAGTGATGGCGTCGCTGGTCGGAGCGAATAATTGGTCCGAAGCCGTAGACATGAATACCGGCACAGGTGGCATCTTTGGACCACCAGATAAGGGCTTTCCGCAAACGGGTGTTTTGTCCGAGGGTGTTCTGAACCAACCCGGCTGGACCTATGCTCAGGTAAATCTCACCGAGATTGCCGATGTCCGCGCCGATGGTAACGTGTTGAACCGAGCCCATTGGGCGGAACAAAATCCCCGAGTCGATTCAGTCACATTATGTTCCCTTTAGGCGAATCCGCCCTTGAAATAAGGCGGAAATAGGCTCATTTAGGCGCACATCCCCGCAGATTCTGCGGGTGCAACGTAAGTATGGAGACAACATGGCCAAGGAAGATACGCTCGAATTTCCCGGTGTCGTGAAGGAACTCCTGCCTAATGCGACGTTTCGGGTCGAGCTGGAAAACGGCCATGAGATCATCGCACATACGGCAGGCAAGATGCGCAAAAACCGCATCCGTGTTCTGGCTGGCGACAAAGTTCAGGTCGAAATGACCCCGTATGATCTGACAAAGGGTCGGATCAACTACCGCTTTAAGTAACGCACTGTTCAATGGCGTTTATTCTAGGATCGGGCAGCCCAAGGCGGCTGGACCTGCTGGCCCAGCTTGGCGTGCAGCCCGATGCCATTCACCCCCCGGACATCGACGAAGCGCCTGTGAAGGGTGAGCTGCCGGTTCCCTATTGCAACCGCATTGCGCGTGAAAAAGTTCAGGCTGTTCAGGCGGATGACGAAGATGTCGTCTTGTGCGCGGACACGACTGTGGCATTGGGGCGACGCATTCTGGGAAAACCTGAAAACGCTGGGCAAGCCGCCGAGTTCCTTCACGCTTTATCCGGGCGTCGGCACAGGGTTGTGACCTCGGTCGCCGTCCGGCGCGGGGATCGCCTATTGCAACGCGACGTGGTTTCCCAAGTCAAAGTCAAGCGCTTATCGGATGTCGAAGTAAATGCCTATCTGGCCACGGACGATTGGCAAGGCAAGGCCGGAGCCTATGCAATTCAGGGACCCGCTGGTGTCTTCATCCCTTGGATTTCAGGATCGTTCACTGGCATAGTTGGGTTGCCACTCGCCGAAACCGCAGCGTTGCTTCAAGGCATCGGTTATCTGTTATACAGTGAGGCGCCATGAAGGGCCGTACCATCATTCTTGACCAACTCGAAGGGCGCGAAGCCGCGGCCTTGATGGTCGACGGTAAGTTGGACGATTTTCTGATCGAAGGTGACAGACCAAGGCCCGGAACCATTTACCGCGCGCGCGCGGACCGGCCTGTCAAAGGGCAGGGCGGTATGTTCGTCACAACGCCGGATGGCCCGGCGTTTTTACGGCAGGTTAAGGGGTTGGCCCCTGGTGCTCAATTGCTGGTACAAGTGACGGGCTTCGCAGAACCCGGAAAGGCCTTACCGATCACCGATCGGATACTGTTCAAAAGCCGCTATGCAATCGTGACACCGGATGCACCGGGTCTAAACATCTCGCGAAGCATCCGCGACGAGGATGAGCGCGATCGCTTGCTGGAGATCGCACATGAGCAAATGGAAGACAGCTCCTATGGTCTGATTTTGCGTTCATGCTGCTCCGGTGCAGATATCGTGGACATTGAAGAAGACATTAGTGCCATGCGGGCTCTGGCTGAGCAGATTCTAAACGATTCAGGCACCGAACCCGAAACCCTGTGCGAAGGCGATGGTCCTCATATTCTAGCCTGGAGAGACTGGACCGATCCTGCAGAAGTCATCACCGAACCCGGTGGGTTCGAGGCGCAAGGTGTCTTGGACGCGCTGGATACAGCACGCGGTATTGCTGAGCCTCTGCCTGGCGGAGGACATTTGTTCATCGAAGCCACCCGTGCTTTGGTGGCGGTTGATGTGAACACAGGTAAGGATAGCTCTCTGGCAGCGGGCACCAAAGCCAATTTTGCCTGCGCGAAACAGCTTGCACGTGCATTGCGCGTGCGAGGGCTCGGCGGACAGATCACGTTGGACCTTGCCCCAATGCCCAAGAAAGACCGCCGAGGGTTTGAACAGGTTCTTCGCGCAGCGCTCAAGGCGGATTCCGTAGAAACAACACTAGCTGGCTGGACCCCTTTGGGGCACTACGAGTTGCAACGAAAACGTGGGCGCATTCCTTTGGCCGAGGTGTTGAAATGAGCTGCCCCATCTGCAGTGAAGACACGGTGACGCAGTTCCGTCCATTTTGTTCAAAGCGCTGCGCAGATATCGATTTGGCCAAATGGCTGAACGGGTCATACGCGGTCCCGTCGCAGCGGGAAGAGGCTGGGGAAATCAGCATTTCGGATGCGGAAGACACCGTTCCACGACCCCACTGAAAAAATGTCAAAAAGCCTCTGGACACTGGATGGTGCAAGTCATAGAACGCCTCCACCCAGCGGCCAATGCCGTTCCCGTGCCCGGGTAGCTCAGGGGTAGAGCAGTGGATTGAAAATCCTCGTGTCGGTGGTTCGATTCCGCCCCCGGGCACCATATCACTTACCCAAGAATTTGAATTCTAACCTAGTCAGAAGGTTGCCTGGGTCTTTGATTTATTGCCCACTCGAACCAACCGCAGCGAGTGGATGTTAGAGGTTTCGATGGAAGCCCAAGGTTCGCGCAGCATACAACGCAGCCCAGTACTCAGATGGAAGGGTTGAGATGATGAGGTGGTGGGCAGATTGGCATCAATGGCGCAAGATATGTCAGCGGCCGAAATTGCCTTAGCAACGGAGCTTCTCAGAGACTGCCAATCCGATAGGAAGCGTCTGAGTCTGATCGCGAGAGCAGATATACGACAAGGTTCTCTGACCGTGCAGCTGGACCTTCACGCACTGGCACGATTGATCGAGCGCAGGGCGGATCAGGTCAATGTAGCCGAGCTGACAATCCAAGCTCCATTCCAAATGCGCCATAGAGGCGTGGAGCTGAAACTTCATCTTGGCGACGCCCCGCCTGAGATTGATCAAACACTTGCCCGCAATGTCATCAAAGCACGCTGCTGGTTAGCGATGATCATAGGTGGCAGAACGTTCTCTGAAATCGCGGCAGAAGAAGGCACATCCAAACGCCGGGTGCAAGATGTTGTCGATCTCGTAGTGCTGGCGCCTGCGGGCGAACAGCCTGATGGCCTGACTACGGATTACCTGATCAAGTCAGGCTTCCCGGAAATCTGGTCTGAGCAGCGCGAGCAGTTCGCAAAGCTCTGCTCTGCAAACTCTCCCAAAGGCACCAAACTCGAACCGTAGGAATCGCGAACTGAGACTGCGGCTCGAAATCGACCATTGTTGTGCTCACACTCGAGTCTCAGTTGAAAACGCCAGAAGCTAAACCGCTGAAAATCTGCTACAATCGGCACCCAAATACTCAGTATGTGATTCTAAGGAAAATCATGGCTGGGGTGGTAGGATTCGAACCTACGATACACAGTACCAAAAACTGCTGCCTTACCACTTGGCTACACCCCAACAGTGAGCGGCTATCTACGACTGTTGTTGGCAGGGTTCAAGAGCTTTTGGATAAAAAATTTGAACGCCCGACTCTTAGTTTCTCATGCCTTCAGATTGTCTCGATCAGTACTGCGCCCGTCCGGTTACCAGCCTGTACCAGTTCGTGCGCCCTTGCGCAGTCACGCAACGGCAGAACCTTTTGGATGGGGCAAACCAACGCCCGGTCTACTAAGGCAGCGTGAAGCGTTTCAATGGCGGTTGCTCTGGCGTTCCCGGGCAGAAGGTAGATCAAAACCACCTCAAGGGTTACTGCTTTGAACATCAAGGGATAGAAAGGCAAGATGGGCGTCATGTGCTGAGCTGAGCCATACGCGTTTATTCGGCCATTCTCGGATATGACAGTCGTGTTTGTTTCGACGTTCTGGCCAAACTCAACGTCAATGATTCGGCCAACCGTTTGCCCTTTGTTGGCATCGAGTATTTGGTCGGCAAGGTCATCAGCGGAATAGTCGATCACAAAGTCTGCACCGGCGTCGCAAACGCGTTCAAAGTCGCGCGGGCTGGCTGTTGCGATGACGCTTGCTCCCGCCCATTTAGCCAGCTGCACTGCCAGATAGCCCACTGTGCCTGCACCCCCATGAATCAGAATCGTCTGGTCTATGGGGTCTCCGCCGGAAAACACCGCATGGCAGGCTGTCAGCCCCGGAATTCCAAGAACGGCTCCGGTTTCCAGCGAGACTGGATCTGGCATTTGGACGGCTTGCGCCTCGGGTAAAGCGATCTGCGTTGCGGCTGTCCCAAACGCACGCTTCCATTGGCCGTTCCAAATCCAGACACGCTGACCAATCCGCGAAGCAGGGACGCCCTCCCCAACGGCCGAGATCACCCCAGACCCGTCGCTATGGGGAATTATCACGGGAAAAGGTGGTTTTGTAATGCCCGGTCTAGATCCGGCGCGTGCCTTGATGTCAGAGGGGTTCACGCCTGAAAAGGCCAGATCAACGGTGACCTCACCAGGCCCTGGTGTTTGCAGCGGCATGTTTTGAAGCTGCAATACATCTGCAGCGTCGCCGAAGGCGGTGTATGTGACGGCTTTCATGAATGATCCTCTGATCCTGACGCGTCACAATAGCTGCGCCAGTGGTCAGGGCAAGCCTATGAGATGACAGGAAGCGAACCATTGTCGGATGCGATTGAAAGGCAAAAAGTCTATTCCCGGATCTCAGACGGGTCCACACCCCAGAGGTTCGATTTCATCGTCCAGCCACGGTGACCTCCGGCTGACACCTTGCACCAGTCCAGCGAGCAGGACCCAAGGCGCGCCACGACACCTGTTTCGAAATGAGCATTAACCGGCGCGCTGGGATCAGGGCGAGAATAGACGGGTAACATTTCGGATTCGATCAATACCGTACGGACACCTGACAGCAACGCGTAGTGAACCCAGCCGCCAGCCCCGTCGCGGTCCTGAACTTTGCGCCAATTGCCGTATTCGGCTGTGATCTGCAATGGCATGCCGCGACGCTTGAACACCCAATCGATTCGATGGGTCAAAGACGGCCCGCGGCGCACGTTCCCTTCGGCGGCTTTCATCGAGACATAGCGCGGTAGCGGCAAGTTCGTCACCGGGCCACGTTTGTCCTTCGCGTGAGCCGCAATCGGGACCAACGCAAACAAGGAAATGGAAAGGACCGCCCAGAAAAGGCGTTTCACCGATAGAAGGCCGTTCACTGACTAACTGCTCTTGTGCCTGTTGATCTGCTTTCGAAAAAAGGTCGACTCAATGCCTATGGGGTTCTTGTGCCCCGCCTTATCCTGCGCCACGATGCCATGGAGCGCGCGCGTTTGCAAAGCAGTGGGAGGGCTAAAGTGCCACGAGAACGTCTGAGTGTTGTTGTAACGCGACGGTTGCCAGAGGCGGTCGAAACCCGGCTAAGCGAGCTTTTTGATGTCCGATTGCGCGACAATGATGCGCCCATGACGCGTGAAGAATTGGTCGAGGCGGTCAACGAAGCAGATGTATTGGTGCCAACCGTCACGGATTCAATTGACGGAGGTTTGCTGGGACAGGCGGGCGAAAGGCTACGGTTGATCGCGAATTACGGTGCAGGTGTCGACAACATCGATGTGGCGACAGCCCGCCAGCGCGGAATTCTGGTGTCGAATACACCCGGTGTCCTGACAGACGATACTGCCGATATGGCCATGGCCCTTATCCTTGCGGTCACCCGTCGTATTCCCGAAGGTCTGGGCGTGATGCAGCAGGGCGATTGGTCGGGCTGGGCGCCAACCGCTTTGCTTGGAGGTCGGATCGGCGGGCGACGTTTGGGCATACTTGGTATGGGGCGGATCGGGCAGGCGGTCGCCCGCCGCGCCAGCGCGTTTGGGATGCAGGTGCATTACCACAATCGCCGTCGTTTACGCCCCGAGATCGAGCGGGAGCTGGAAGCCACACATTGGGAAAGCCTCGATCAGATGGTGGCCCGGATGGATGTGATATCGGTCAATTGCCCCTCGACCCCTTCGACCTTCCACCTGATGAACGCGCGCCGATTGAAGCTGATGAAGCCATCGGCGGTGATCGTGAATACCTCACGCGGCGAAGTCGTCGACGAAAACGCCCTGACCCGAATGATCCGATCCGGTGATATCGCAGGGGCGGGCTTGGATGTTTATGAGCACGGCACCGATGTGAACCCGCGGCTGCGACAATTACCGAACGTGGTTTTGCTGCCTCATATGGGGTCTGCCACTTTGGAGGGGCGGATCGAAATGGGTGAGAAGGTTATCATCAACATCAAAACCTTCGAAGATGGGCACCGTCCACCGGATCAGGTCGTGCCCGCCATGCTGTAACGCAACGGGAAGGAGGCAAGGTCGGCTGTGCGGACGAAGCTTCCGCTCACTCGACAAGATTCAGTGTCCGGAATGAGTATGGTTTCGGGCCAAGGTGCCAAGCGACGCAGCGTATCGGTAGACATGGCTTATGACATCAATTCATAACGTCCAAGCCTGATTTGAGGGAGACGCAAATGCGCAAATTGGCGTTGGTTTTTCTTTTGTTGGTCGCAGTTGCTGCAGGTGGATTGTGGTTTCTAAGGGGCGGCCCCTTGCCATATGTGCCTTCAGATTTGTCTGACCTCTATCAAAACCCAGACAGCCCGGTTCGTGTCACCGATGTCAGCGCACTCGAAGAGGCGATTGTGATCGACGCGACGTGCCAGTTGTCGTTCGTGATGGCACACGCCTATCGGCCAATGTCTTCCGACCCATATCATCTGGTCCATTCCCCGTCGTGATGATGCTGACGGCCTATCACAAGGACGAAGGCCCGACTCGCTACCCGGACATTCTACGCAATCATCTGAAGCCGGAGTTCAATCTTGGTCCGATCGAAGTCAGCACCTGGACGCCATGGGAAGGACCCGATCCGGCGTACTGGGTTCAGCAAGGTTATGCTGTCGTAACGCTTGACAGTCGCGGATATGGCAAATCCGAAGGCATTGCCAGTGTGCTGACAATGCAGGACCGGCACGACTTCCACGACGCCATAACATGGGCCGGGACACAAGGCGTGGAGCAACGGTAACGTCGGGCTGACGGGCGTGTCCTACCTTGCCATCGCCCAATGGGTCGCGGCGAGCGATGCACCCGAACACCTCAAAGCGATCATGCCGTGGGAAGGTCAAAGCGATAGTTTCCGCGAGGTCCTTTTCCACGGCGGCATTCCCGAGACCGCCTTCACAGCCTTCTGGCTGGACCGCATGCGGTGTAAAGCAAACGAGTCCAGCCTGCCTCCCAACTTTGCCGTAAATTTTGCAGGCAAACGCCCCATGGTTATGAAATGGTTGCAGCAAAACTTGATGCCACCCTCAGGCATTTCGCTGACGGACATATCAGTGCCTGCCTTGATCGCCGCCGGTTGGTCGGATCATGGGCTCCATTCGCGCGGTTCGTTCGAGGGTTTCAAGGCAATCTCGTCGGAGCAGAAATGGCTTTATACGCATGGACGGTCCAAATGGCCGGTCTACTATAGCGAAGATGCGCGCCGCATTCAGACGGACTTCTTCGATCATTTCCTAAAAGGCCTCGACAACGGGTTCGACATGCGCCCGCGGGTTCGGCTGGAGGTACGCGATACTCTTGAAACCTACACGGTGCGAGGCGTGGAAGATTGGCCGTTACCGGGGACTGTCTATGCCCCTTATTACCTTAACCCCGAAGATGGAAACCTGCTGCCTGATGCGTTGCGTGACGCTCAGTCAGTCCGATATGAGGCAACGGAAGGTAGCGCTGAATTCAGGGTGAGATTCGACTCCGAAACGGAAATCACCGGGAATATGAAGCTGCGACTTTGGGTTGAGGCAGATAGCGCCAGCGACATGGACCTGTTTGTTGCCATCAGAAAATACGATGCAGCCGGTGACGAAGTTACGTTCTACGGTAAGGCTGGTTATACAGGCGCGCCTGTTGCCCTCGGATGGCTGCGGGTCTCGCGCCGGGCGCTTGATCCGGAACGGTCCACCCCTGCACAACCAGCCCAGTCATTTGAAAGCAGACAAAAGTTGAGTGCCCGACAAATCGTGCCCGTCGAGATCGAGATTTTGCCCAGCGGCACGAGGTTTTTCCCCGGCGAAACGCTGGAGGTTGCCATCCAAGGGAGGGATCACTTCGACCATCCCTCGCTTGGCCACAAGGACACAGTGAACAGCGGCACACACATCATTCACGCTGGCGGATCGTTCGACAGCCACCTGCTTTTGCCGATCATTCCCAAAAACCTCTGAAGCCCCCACGGCTCTCAATTGTTTGTCGCTTTAGAAGCGTTTTTAGCTGACCTGCAAAGCGGCCATTATGGCAAAGTGCAGCATCCGGGAATATGGGCTCGAAACAGACGTTCTCCGCGCGCAGGATCAATGACTGCTATCCGGCGACTAAAGTAATGGTCCGTTTGATCCGCAGGGGAGCTGACCACTCAACCAGAGATCGCTTCACATAACACCCCATTCGCCGATGTTAGCTGTTCGTTATGGAGAAGCGATTCAGCCAAAAGTTGTCTGCGCGTGCCTCTGTGTCGGGAAACACGCGCAGACTTTCGAGAAACCTGCCGGGCGTCTGCCCCGGCATGATGGGCTCCGACGGGTTCGCCGGGGGCGAGGCAATGCTATTCGACAAGCCACAGCCGGTGTCTTAATACTCGCAAGGTCAGTTGATGAATCATTTGCGCCGAATTTTCCATTTTTCGTCAACGTAAAGAGTCAATTCTTACAAATGTTTAAGCTTTCTGAAAGGCTGGTTAAAACTCTTAGCACTCTACGGACCACTTAGTCGTTTGGTAACGAGGCGAAGGTCTGATGCTGAGTTCTGTTTTACCCGTTTTGGCTGGCGTTCTTTTCGAACTCGGACATTTGTGGCCCGCATTCCTTATGGGTCCGGAAAGTGTATTGCCTCTTTCAACCAACACTGCGCAATACTTGGCCCCTGCCTGCGTTGTCGCGTTGAAATTTTTGCACAGAGGCCAGAATAGCTCCCGAGACCCAAGCGCAACAGTTTTGAAAGTTACATCAGAACCCAAGTGTCTTCCCCATCAAAGGAAAAGCGATCTCCCTTGTTTGGATGACAGATTGGTTGATCAGGTGTTTCTTCATGCCCAAGCAGTTCGAAACAAGTGTCACCCAGTTCGACGTTCTACTTCCACGATCACAACGAGAATTGGATTGTAAATGTCGAGACCCAAAGATGAGGCCACCTCTGTGCTGGCCAGATTTAACGAGAGATTTGGCCTAGTTCAAAGGCACGTAATCACCATTCCACCCGCAAACAACAGAGCCGGCCCAGACAATCAAGCGTCTGGTGTGGTTCAGACTAACAATTCCAAGGCCAAAAAGGAGCCAAACATGTCGTTGGACATTTCCAAACTAAGTGAAATCAAAGGTCTTCTGGGGGCTTGCCTCGTAGACAGTGATACTGGCCTTACTCTGGGTACAGAGGGCGGTTCCAAGTTTGATCTTGATACTGCAGGGGCAGCGAATGTTGAAGTCGTCCGTGCCAAACTTCAGGCAATTGAAGCTTTGAAACTTAACGATACCATCGAAGACATTCTGATCACGCTTGGCAAACAGTTTCATCTGGTTCGTCCGCTGGACAAAAACCCAAACATTTTTGTGTATGTCGCGTTGGACAAGAAGACCGCCAATCTGGGTCTCGCCCGCTTACAAGTAAAAGCTGTTGAAGAAACGCTCAGCCTCTAGTCTGCAACGAAATGCCAAATGGACTTCGCCATCCCGTTATGGCTGAGTTCAGTTAACCCCGCATTGGTAACTGCGATAAACGAATCCAACGGTAAAGTCGGAGGTCTTGAAATGAAAATACTCGTCGCAGAAGACGACAAAAAGACCGCCGATTTTGTCAATTCCGGGCTGAGATCGAACGGTTTTGGTGTGGAGTGGTATGATGATGGTCGAGATGCGCTCTCATATTGTTTGTACAACGAATGTGACGCCATAGTCTTAGACCGTATGTTGCCTGGAATGGATGGTCTCGCTGTTCTCAAGGCCCTGAGGGCCGCGAAGAAACAGACCCCAGTTTTGTTCCTCACATCAATAGGCGACGTTCAGGACAGAGTTGAGGGTTTGACCGAAGGTGCGGATGACTACCTGGTTAAGCCTTTTCATTTTTCAGAACTTCTGGCGCGCCTAAACAGCATTATCAGACGACAGCCGACCAGCATTGCCTCAACTGAGCTTCACGTCCACGATCTAACGATGGATCTGCTCAGCAGGGTGGTGAAAAGGCAAGACGTTACAATAGACTTGTTGCCTCGTGAGTTTGCGCTGTTGGAAGTTTTGATGCGAAATGCCGGGCGGATCGTGACACGCAACATGCTTTTGGAGCAAGTCTGGGATTACAACTTTGATCCAAATTCGACCGTGATCGAGACGTATATTAGTCGCTTGAGGTCGAAGATCGACAAACCCTTCGAGACACCACTTTTGCACACGTCTCGAAACCTTGGATACAGCCTTCATGGGCCGCTTTAGCATTCTCTCAGGAGTCCCGTTCCGATCGGCTTGTTTCGCGGCATTGATAGTCTGGATCATAACTGCTGTGTTTGGCTATGCTGCCTACTTAGCGCTTACAGACAGGCTTCGCAGTGATCTCCAGCAACAAATCCTCGATGAAGAGCTCCTGCTTCATGAGATTTTACTGGACGGCGACTCAGAAGCAGTTCAGCGAGCAATTGAACATTTGAATAGTCCCATTCGAACTGGGCTTCACGTAGTCGCGCTGTTCGATCAGAACGGTTCAGCACTTGCTGGATCAGTTGCGAAAACGCCCGATACGATAGGTTGGCACGAAGTCGATCCGGATTTTTTGCAAATCGGTGGGACTGCTCCTGTCTATCTTCTCCATGTATCAGAGTATCTTGGGTATCGCACGGTGGTCGCCCGCAGCCTGACAACACTTAATCAGGCTTTGACAACGCTTTGGGAAGGGTTGTTGCTGCTGACGCTTTCGACAACTGCCGCTGTCCTGGGTCTTGGCTATTACTTCAGCGCTCAAGACCAACGAAAACTTCAATGGATTGAGCGAACCCTCGACCAGGCCTTTCAAGAAGATATCAGTCTTCGTCTTCCCGTGTCAGATACAAGCGACCTATGCGATCGAATTTGCCATATGATCAACCGACGTCTCGACTGGATTTCGAGCTCACTCAACTGTGCTCAATCCACTGCGGTCACAATTGCCCGCGATTTGAGGAGCCCTTTGACGAACGGGTTCACGGCTTTACAAAAGGTATATAGCGAAGTTGAGTATGATGGTGACCCGCGACCAAGCCTCGACGATTTAGAGAAAAACCTTAAGCGCATCAGAACCGTCTTCGACACAATACTCAGAGTATCTCAGATCGAGGCAGGCGGGCATGAGATAAACTTCCAAACCGTCAATTTGAGTGCACTCGTTGAGAATATGGCAGAGGCGTTTCACCCGGTTGCCGTCGAAGCAGGTAACCACATCACCGCTGACTACAACGCTGACACGATTTTGATACGAGGCGACGAAAACATGCTGAAGCGGCTGCTCGTCAATCTTGTGAACAATTCACTCCGGTTTTGCCCTTCTGGATGTTGGATCAGGATTTCCCTAACGGCTACGACTGAAGCGATACAGCTGGTTGTCGAAGACGACGGACCGGGGGTTCCGGATCCACAAATCAGCAAGATTTTTGACGCGTTTTTCCGAGCTGACCACCCAAAAAACGACGCCGGAAATGGACTTGGCCTATCGCTTGTTAAGGCCATCGCAATGCGGCATGGCGCACTTATCACCGCAGAAAACAACAAACCGGGCCTGCGGGTATGTGTGAGCTTTGGGAAGCCTCCCATTGCGGCCTGAACACAAGCAGATGATTTGTGCAGCTCAGGATTCTAACCATCACCTGGACCACTCAAACCTGAAAGCTCAACCTCTTTGATCGGAAACACAATGATGAAAAATGCAATATTCCTAGTGGCACTCTTGCCTGCGAGTGCGGCGACTGCGGGCGAGACAGTATTCCAATGCACGTCAGAAACAAACGGAGAAGTAGTTCAGGTTTTTCAGGATACCGACCTCTCAGAAGCGCGACTGATAGTGCAGGATACAGAAGGCATAGCCTCCGTCGCACACGGCCTGGACGGCGTAACATTTATCCACATCAAGCCCGACGAAGTCTGGACGTTGGTGCTCCACTTTCCAACCATGACCTATGAGTTGTCCACTCATGGTGCCACACCAATCGAAGATCATGGACACTGCACAAAGGGTGGATGATCAATGCAAATCACTCGGTGTTCGCGGGTAGATCGCAAAACCCTTTCAAAAACGTAAGGATGGTGAAAACCCGCTGGCAAGATCACGTTGCAGAAGATGACGTCAGGTTCGGAACTGAAGCCGAATACTCGACTGAGGAAGCACTCGTACCCCTTTTTTGGGTATTACCGGTGCCGTGAAGACACGGACCACTCACTCATAAGCAAGCTTCTCTCAGTCAAAGCAGCGCGCCCTTCCTCCCCCTCGGAAGGGCGCGTTGTAAGTTCACTTAATCCTGCTTTCTGTTGCTTCCTAATACCGGCCGTGAACTTCTTGTGCGTTGGCTGTCAAAAGTGGCTCGCTGTGCACAATCAAGTGCAGCTTGTATGAACGTCAAAGCACTGACTCTACTGAACTTCGCTGGGCCCGCATCGCCAGTGTTGCAACACTTTCGGCCAAATTCCCCATTCTTCAACTGAAAATGCAGCTAAAACCCTCAGATCACATACTTGATCCGCCAGAACAGGTTCGTCGTTAGCCGAACAACATGGTGACGACACAAAAACTGGACTAAAGAAGAATGAAACGCTCAAACATTGTTTCTGGAGCAGCCTTTACTACCGCGTTGTATGCTGCGGTGGTCATACTTCTTTCGGTTGCAGCATTGGCGTTTTTGACATTTGAAAGAATTCGTGGCGACTTGCAGCGTGAAATGGACTCGTTGTTAATCGACGAAATGCGTTTCATTCAAGAAATTCTGGACGACAACGACAACGACAACGATTCCGATGTAGTACAAGCGATTGATGACGCGACACTCTGGTTGCCGTTCGACACGAGTTTGATTGGTTTGTTCGATAACCAAGGGAAGCGTCTGGCTGGAAACATCGACGAATACCCATCCTTTCGAGGCTGGGGAGAAATCGAAGATGATGGCATTAACCTAGGCGGTGAAAAACGTATCCATCGTGTAAACGTGCAAACCTACCGTGGCTTCGTAATAGTGGTTGGTCGCGATCTTGCATTTGTAACAAGCACACTTCGATCGTTGGCTTGGTCTTTGGTTGCAATCGGATTAGGAGCAACGCTGTGCACTCTGTTGGTTGGCTACATCTCCAGCGTAAGAACATATCGCAAACTTGATCAAATGGCGAAGACGCTCAACAAGGTCTCAAGAGGGGAAGTCAAAGCGAGGCTTCCGGTCGGCAAGAACAATGATCAGATAGACCGGGTTTCAAGGTTAATGAACAGCCATCTCGACAACCTGACTGCTTTGATGTCAACGACGCGATCAGCCGCTGCGGCCATTGCGCATGATCTGAAGAACCCGCTCACCCATGCTTACATCACACTTCAGCAAGCGAAGGATTCACTGCAATCGGACGGTCAATCTGTCGAAGCTATTGACCAAATTCAATCTGAACTTGATCGTCTCAAATGGACCTTTGAAACAGTTTTGCGGATCAATCGCATCGAAGAAGGCAACAGTTCAAAAGCGTTCAGCTATCTGGATTTGAATAGACTGGGTCAAGAAGCTGTTGAGAACATGATCCCGCTAGCGGAAGTGAAGGCACAAAGCCTTAGTTTTGTGGAGAACCAATCAGGGCGTACACTAATCGAAGGCGATGAGGGTATGCTGAAACAGCTCTGCGCAAACCTTTTGCAGAACTCAATTGATCATTGTCCAGAGCATTCCAAGGTTCTGCTGACCGTTGAACAAGAAGAAAGCACCGTTACGCTCTCGGTTGTCGACAATGGCCCTGGCGTTCCCGAAAACACACTAGGTAAGCTTTTTGTTCCTTTCTATAAACTAGAAAGTGAACGGAACAGTGTTGGGAATGGTTTGGGATTGGCGCTAGTGAAAGCTATTGCAGACCACCATTCATCGCTCTTAACAGCCACAAACAATTCACCTGGGTTGGCGGTCTCAGTTCAGTTCGACGCTGCTTAGTGAGCCTCCAATATTGAGCGGGTTCATCGTTGTGTTTTGGAAGCGGAGGATCATAGAAGGCCTTCACACGACCGAATTCGGAAGAAATTACTTCGAAGTAACGGCAATTCAAAGTGACTTATACGCAGTTCGCCAGGGGGGCTAATCGCCGCCACATTTCCAAAAGGAAAGCGACCGGCCGACATAGGGTAGGATGTCGTTAGCTATCTATTTTGACCGGCGAACAATTTGCGTTTTTTTCCAGAACTTCCGTCTT
The DNA here is from genome assembly GCF_947504215.1 of uncultured Ruegeria sp. Classification (GTDB taxonomy): domain Bacteria; phylum Pseudomonadota; class Alphaproteobacteria; order Rhodobacterales; family Rhodobacteraceae; genus Ruegeria. Next base: position 107,226 of record NZ_CANNGO010000012.1, read on the forward strand.
GTCACACTCGATGGTTGATGATGGGTGGAGTGACGGCGCTTTTAAGGCGGCAAAAGCAAGGCGGCTGAAACAGCACTCTTAAAGGAAGCAGGCGTCACCGCACACTTTCGGGCAAACAGGCTTAACCCAAGGTGTTGCCGGTGATGAAGGTGTACGAACTTTCCACCAGATCGATGACGACATCCAGCTCTTCTGGTGTGGTCGGAGTATAGATCATGACAAAGCCACTCCATCCGGGACGTTGATTGGCCCAAGGGTGTCCTACGGCCCAGCCAGCCTCAATTGCCCGTCGCGCCATTGCGGGGTGCAGCGAAGCGTGCAAGCTGCCATCAGGATGCATATGCGCAAACTCAAACCCACCAACGATAGAGCTCGGTTGGGACAACAACATGTCGCGATCAAGCTGAAAACCAATTGCGCCAGGAAGCGATATGCGTGTCGGGCCAAGTGTGACCCCGGGGAATTGCGCAACACGCTCCAGCAATAGCTGGGCCAAATCGGCATCGATTTCGACACCAATCTGAGTATGCGGTACGCCGCTTGTCGTTTCAGGACGGGGTGAGGTGCGCTCCGGCAAGAAGCGCTCTTGTGCGGATGCCAAGGGGCACATCAATGCCACCGCCGTTGCAGCAACCGCCAATGTTCTCAAAAACACATTCATCGTGTTGACCATCCGCCAAAATTAAAGAATGAGTGCTCAGTGCAGCATCGGCGCCCTAGCACACATCATTCAGTCTTTAACGCTTCGACATTGATCAAGACTGCTATTTCGTCGCTCACCGCAGGTGCAAACGCCCCAAGTCCGAATTCAGACCGCGCGATAGTCGCCGTGGCTGCCAGCCCCAAGGTCGGCGTGCCCTCCTTTTCGCCAAAAGGGTATGGCGCTGATTTGTTAAGCGTTGTTTCCAGAACAACAGGTTTGGTGACGCCATTCATGGTCAGGTCGCCAGAAATATTCGCGGAATTGTCCCCGGTCACTTCAATGCTGGTTGAGGCGAAAGTGACCACGTCATCGTCACTCGCGCTGAAAAAGTCATCGGACATGAAGTGTTGCAGACGGGCGTCCCAGCCCGTGATCATGGATTTTACAGGCATAGACACTGTGACAGATGACGCAGACGGATCATCTTCGTTGAACTCAATCTCACCGCTAAAACCTGAGAACATTCCAAACGTTTCTGAGAACCCGATGTGGTTGTAGCTGAACAAAACCTGGCTGTGTCCAGGATCCAGCTCGTAAGTGCCACTCTCGGACAACGCGGTTGTCGCGCCCATCGATAAGAGTACCGCCAGCGGGGTTGCTGCAACTTTGAACATTGATAGGCTCCCATTTTGACAAGACGTGTTTGTGGAATTGAGTATTGGGATTTAGGTGTTGGCCGACCATACTTTTAGGACAAAATGTTCTACTATGCAACAAATTGTTCTATAGGGGGAGTGATTGAAAGAAGATCCTAGGCTGATCGCCACACGACAGACTGCGCTTGATGCTGCGCAAAAGATACTGATGGATGAAGGCGTGCTGCACGTAACTCATGGCGCAGTTTCAAAGGCAACGGGTATTTCGCGTAGTACACTTTACAGGCACTGGCCAGATGCGCGTAGTCTGCGTGATGCAGCATTTCGGCGCATCGCAACACCGCCGAACATACCGCCCAAAACCGATGGCCCGCTACGATCTGACCTGCGCTGGTTACTCGGTATACTGATGGGAGCCTTGAATGACACACCATGGGGCCAAATCGCGCCTCAGGTGGTCGCTGCTGCGTCCACCGACGAAGAAGCGCGGTTGGTGATCACTGAATTCATGAAAGACAGGTTCGCGAGTGTTGAAGCAGTATTTGCAGCCGCAGTAGGCCGCGGTGAGATCACCGCCGACGTTCCGGTTGACCAACTCATAGAACTAGCAGTCGCTGCCCCCTATTTCCGCAAGCTCATACGTCACGAGGCCCTGGACGAAGATTGGTTGGATCAACATGTTGATCTGCTTTGCAGTATCGCGAAAACCAATTCGGGGCAGTAACCATCGCCTTACTTTGCAATCAAAGCGACCAGCAACGGGCGCGAGATTACGGCAAAGCATCAAATCATGATCAATAGCATGTCCAGCCAGTTCCTAATAGCGGCTGCTCTAAAAGGTCTCGGCAAACGTTTGCTATGATCGTCCGCCGAAGTTTGAAAAGTCAGCTTTCTGTGCACTGCCGACATTGATGCACGGTGCAGCAATCTGCACTTTGGGCTCAATTGAGGCCTTAGCCGCAGCGTTGATGAGTGGCCGCTCTTCGTGTTGGGTCAGAAATGCTTGACGATTGGGTCAGAAATGACTGACGTGATTGGCCGATTTATTGAGGTTTTGGCTGTCGATTGAGTCAAAGATCAGTGACGTTCCACACCTTTTGTTGAACGTCACACGAACCTGACCCAACCGTCATAGTTGGACCAGAAAAGTAGTGAACGTTCGACATCAGAAGGCGCCCCCAAAGTTGGACACCAGCTGAATTTGATCTTTGCGTCATCAACTAACACGCCACCCCCATTTTATGCTCCCGCAGGCAGTTTAGTTTGTTCTGACTTCCCTTGCGGAAAATCAGAGCTGATTTGTAGGTCAGACAGCGAAGCTGCCTGTTCCTGCTAATCTGCCACGTGGCGAACGCGGGAAGGGGCGAGGCAACGCTATTCGACAGGGGTGGTGCGGCCCGCAGGCACAGCCGAGGACACGGCTCTGTCTAAAAGGGTTGCACGAGGGGGAGGGCAGTGCCCTCACCCTGACGGCCAGGGGCGTTTGGCTTGTCCAAATCCCGCTGGCCCACGAAAGGAAAGTGATGAGGTGGAGGGCCTGCCGTCATTTGCGATCGACCCCTTCTGTCAAACTTCAAAAAGTAATAGAGGCCACCAAGCAGACTTTCGCTGCCATTGCAGCACTGGGCCCCAGCGACGTCGGCAATGCACAGGAAGCGGACTTCAAATCAAAGATGCAGTGTTTTGGAGCCGTGGTCAGCGGCTATCGGGACAAAGGTGGCCTTGAACAACTCGCATCTCTGACTGATGATTGAGAAGCTGAAAATACTTCTGAAGCGGGACTTGCATGTTGTTTAAAACTTCTATTCTGTACTTTCCTTTTGGGCTCGGAGCCCTCTTGGGTTACTTCCGAGTTTCATTTTGGCTTGTTTCTTTAGGGCCGGTTGCACTGATTTTGTCGTTTTATGATCCAATGGCAGAACCCGATCTAGTCAAGATTTCTGCCTACTATGGGAGCTCAGCCATTTCGACAATTGTAGGCTATTTTGGTGGTAAGTTTCTGCGAGACCGTGCTGCCAGAAAAGATCAGGATTGAACAAATGTTGAAGCAAGGGCTCAATCTACCGCTCGAGGTAATTTTTAGAGATTATAGCAGGGAGTCATTTTTCACTAACATGCTCACATAGCGATCCCGCTTATGTAGCCCCCGGTAGTTGTAGCGGCTTGAGATCATAAACCGTTGGGCGCGAGATTATTGCCGTTTCTGGCTCAGATAACTTGAGACTGTTAATTGATTTGGGATCACATTAGTTACGACTGGGCTCAGAATAATTGAGACGGGCTCACATTGCTGAGACTGGGATCGCAGCCGTGATACTGGACGCATCTGTCGACAGGCTTCCAATCCGACAGCTAAAAAAGGGGCGTCTTGAAGCGCCCCTTTCGTTACTTCACACAAAAAAGCTGTTGGCCTGGTCCTGATCAAGGGTTGATGTCAGGAACGTATCGTAGTCGAGCGCTGTGCCATCGTTGAACACAAACTCGTCGAGACGGTACTTCTCCGATTGGTAAACAGTGCTGTAGGCGTTCAGAACCGTGATCGAACCCGCCATACCGGTGGCTCCTATTACCAAATCATCAACGCCATTGTTGTCCACGTCAAAGCGGAACGAAAATACATCCGTCTGGTCGATATCAGCGCCGAAGACCAGCCGGTCGTTTTCTGCTTGTTGCCCACTGAACACCGTGGTCTCGCCGATAGTATCGTTGCCCTCACCACCCCGGAACACGTAGTCGTCGCTTTCACCCGAGCCATCAAAGTGATCGTCGCCTGCGGTGCCCATGGTCGCAACGCGGAACTCGTTGCGGGTCATGGTGGTGCCATCGGAGAAGACAAACTCAGTCAGATGATGTTTGTTGCCGTAGATGTAGTCATCACCATCATCGAGAATGGTGATCGTGCCATCGCCGTTTTTCAGGCCAATGGTGAAATCGTGGTCACTGGCATCTCCACCGGTGTGCGTGTTGATCGAATAGAGATCATCGACCGTGATCCCTTCGCCAAATACGAGACGGTCGTTTTCGACATTCTGGCCTGTGCCTGCAATGGTCTCCCGAATAGTGTCGTTGCCTTCACCACCCCGAAACACGTAGTCGTCGCTTTCGCCCGAGCCATCAAAGTGGTCATCGCCATCCGTGCCCATGGTCGCAACGCGGAACTCGTTGCGAGTCAGTGTAGTGCCGTCAGAGAAGACAAACTCGGTCAGTTGGTGCTTATCTCCATAGATTGAATCATCACCATCATCGAGAATGGTGATCGTTCCGTCACCATTCTTCAGGCCGATGGTGAAATCGTGGTCACTGGCATCTCCACCGGTGTGAGTGCTGATCGAATAGAGATCATCGACCGTGATCCCCTCGCCAAATACGAGACGGTCGTTTTCGACATTCTGGCCTGTGCCTGCAGTGGTTTCCCGAATGGTGTCGTTACCTTCACCGCCTCGGAACACATAATCGTCGCTTTCGCCTGACCCTTCGAAATGATCATCACCGTCCGTACCCATGGTAGCAACGCGGAATTCGTTCCGAGCCAGCGTGGTGCCGTCAGAGAACACAAACTCCTGGATCTGCTGCTTATCAGCATAGATGCTGTTACTGGCATCATCGAGGATGGTGATCGTGCCGTCACCGTTCTTCAGGCCGATGGTGAAATCGAGAGAGCTTCCACTGCCGCCGGTGTGGGTGTTGACCGAATACAGATCGTCGATGGTGATGCCTTCGCCGAAGTGAAGCTTGTCGCCTTCGGCTGTTGTACCTGTTTCATCGATGATGTCGTCGCCTTCACCTTCTTTGAAGACATAACTGTCGGTGCCGCGCCCGCCCTTGAGCGTGTCGTTACCAGCCCCGCCGTGCAGGTAGTCGTTCTCATTGCTGCCATTGACGATGTCGTTGCCCGCTCCGGCATCTATGTGAGAGGCCTCAGTGACCGAAATGGTTTCTGAAGCGTCGGTGCCTGCGACAATTTCAACGTTTCCTTGAGCCTCGATGACAGCAAACAGTTCGTCTTCAGCGGTAAGGCCTGCTGCAACAGCGGCATCGAAGAGAAGTTGGTTGTAGTCTACCGAGCCATCACTCAGATCATGCTGGAACAGCCCAAGCGCAACATACACATTCTTAGCAGTTGCGTTCCCATCAAAAATAGACTGTTGAAGGACCTGCATAACATTGAGTAAATCCCCTTCCAGGGAGCGAGTTTGAGAACTGTACTGTTCGACCAGAGTGCTAAAAGCTGCGAAAGGATGGGATGAAAATTCGCCCAAATACGCTTCAAATGTCGAAGAATTCAAATGTGCACTAGAAGAGGCAGATTGTGCAATAAACCGACCAGCTAGCTTTTCCACAAGTTCATCAAAAAAGACCTCAAGATCCGAACCGCCTCTCGGGCCAGGCACAGACCCCCCTCCGCTCGCTATGAAATCGGTTCCATAAGCCTTCTCGAGGAACGCTAGATGTCGAGCGTCGATGAAGTTGCCACGGCTTGTAGGATCAACATCCGAGACTCCCGACCAGCTAAACACAAAACTTTTGAATGAATCCTTAAAGCTGCTGATGTCGCCGGTGTTTAGCTGGTTCAACAGATCGACAGACATTGTTCTCAAATGTTCATCCAATGAAAGAGCAACAGAAAGGGAATGAATTTTGCCATACCCAAATAATTCCGGCATCTTTTCGGCGTCTGGGTGGAACTGAAACCCCTCTGGAAGTAACGCAATGGAGTCTCTAAGTTCATTCTGAAAATGAACATCGTCGATTTGACCAGTAAGTCCATCATCGAATATCACAGTGCTACGGTCCGAAACCACATGTCCTTGATTTTCCTCGGAAATTGATTCTGAGTTCAAGTTAATGGCGACTATTTCCGCATCAGACAACGCAACCAGTTCACCTTCGTCTGAAAACCCATCTTGATCCCAATCGCGCCAGACAGTCAAACCTGCGAATTCCGCATCATTTGCATCAACTACGCCGTCACCATTAGTATCCAGCTCAGCCAACTGCAAAAATCCATTGTCAAAGCCTGTCATGTTTCCGAACAGCTCTGAGTTGTCGTCAATTATGCCGTTTCCGTTAACGTCAAATGCGAGCAAGCCATCGTCCGAATGAACCCAACCTGTTCTTTCAGCGAAACCGTCGACATTTAGATCAAAGTATGTTTGAGAACCGCTAAGAGGAGTTAACTCTATTCCGTCGCCGTCCAGATCGATAACTAACGGTGATGAAAGCGGATTTAAGAATGCGGCATCGTCGTGTAGATCACATCCCGCACCTCCGCCGCTTGGATCACGCCGACTGTCTTCATCATTTGGATTGCTTACATCGTCACCGCCGTACTCACCTGTTTCGGGGTCAACATCTCCATTAAAATTTGGATCATCATTATATTGACTGGGGAAGAAACTACGGTTGGTCAACTCATCATAAATTTGTCCTTCATAGTTGTCTAAATAGCTTAGCCACGGGTTGCTGGATCCTGACAGCCCAGATGCGGCTCCTATAACCGCTCCCTCCACAGCGGCTCCGATGGCTGTCGCCCAACCAGGCTTCTTTAGTACAGCACCAGCGAGCACAGTTGTGCCGGCTCCTAGAGTAGCAGCAAGGGCCAAAACGTTTTCCCCAGCATATGCGTAGGAGTTTGCGTAGCTTTTGGTTCCCTCAATGTAATCAAGCAAGTGATTGAGCTGTTGGTCCGTCAACTGAGATATATCAGCTGCTCCAGGCGGAGGGGGGCTCTCCCCATTAACCACCGCATCAGACCAGGCCTGCCCAATTTCGTTTGAATTGAGGTTGTCATTAGGACAATTCATTTGGAAATCCTCTTTGATACTTTAATTCAACGCGCAATCAGAAATAAGCGTTTCGAATTCTTCTACTAATTCCTCCACATCCGGGCCTTGCAGTAAGAGGGTCGGACCGAACGGCCCAACAACTTTTCCCGAAGGGCAATACTCTGTCGTGCCGCTTGAAAAGAAGTCGGTCACGCTATTGTTCAGCAAAAATTCTTGACTTGAAGCAATCGCCGCTTCCTTGCCGCGACCATACTTCTCGATTGCGGCTTGGCGACGAATTTTGGCTTTTGCCTTTAGATCGAAGGTCCGGGCTTCCCACTCTCCAACAGGAGAAAGCAAAATATGAAATCGCCACATTCCGTCGATTTCTCTGGCGTTCTTGTTTAGGAATCGCGCTTGGTGATGCCTCAGGTCATAGAAATACCGCACCGATTGGATAGTAGCACCCTTATCGCACGCATCTGAGTCCCTGACGCTTACCGTGATTCTGCATTGGTTCACTGAAGCTTCAACGATGTCGTACCTGGAACCTACGTATGCTCTCTTCAATGCCTCCGCGATTTTGGAGCTTTCTGCGCCTGAAATAGCACCCTGTGGCGCAACCAACAGAGACGCCAACAATAGTTTTGAAAGAAGAGGTACTGTCTTCAAAAAACTCACCGCGCTCTCCTTGAGCATGTATTGCCGTTGCAACATCACCCCAAAGATGAAGGAGTTCAACCATTCTGTCTGACATCCAGCTTAAGTGGATCCGAAAAGCGGCCTTTACATGAGGCTACAGAACCGTACTGCGGCAGCGTTCTAGGCGCATCCGGAATACGGACGTTTTTCTTGTGGTTCTGGAGGTGACTGCAAGGCATCGAGAACTTCACCAGAAAAACCGTTACGGAAATTTACGGCATCTTGACCCCAACTGGTTATCGTTTCTGCCTAGAACCTCATGGAAGTGGTTTGAGTCTCAGCAATGTGAGCTTGTCTCAAATAGTCTGAGCCCAGTCGCAACTATTGTGAGCCCTACAGAAAATACCGTCTCATATTATCTGAGCCGAAACTGCGGATGATCTCGCGCCCAAGCTGGGATAATCTCAAGCCGCAACACGTAGTGACCTGCGCCGCGTCCCGCCGGTGCCAGTCATCACCGATTGCTAGCCCCGAGGTTGACGCGAGCCCAAGAGTTCGCGTTTTATCAACTTTGTAAATTCGCCCATTTGAACCAACGAACAGAGCAGAACAGATTAGTAAATGGCATCAGACGACAGACCTTTGAGCTCTGACTACTCAGAACTCGAAACTCAACCAGGGCACATTCCATCTCGACCGCCGCCAAAGCGGAGTTGGGCGTTAAGTCGAAAACTAGTTTTGATCGTGGTTGGTGCGATTTTGTCGACCGCAGGTTATTTCATTTTTGTAGAACGACCGAAGCAAGCCTCGGCTGGCCCCACTTACACCAGTGGGGGCATAACCTGGCAAAGCGTTGAGCCAACGTGGTCTACGATGTGGGGTGCACACTCCCTCGACATGAAGGTTAATCCCTTGAGAATTAGGGGGAACTCCGACGGGACCTTCAAGGTTACGGGCACCCTCATTCGCTCCCTGTGTGGCTCAGTATTGACGAAGTTGCCTGACCCGCCTGACGGTGTTACACGCAAGGATGTTTATCGTCTCGGTTTCCAGTTTTATGACGCCAGGAACGGCACATCCACTGAGGCTTTCCCGGTACCAGTACAAGACGGGGCTTGCGTCGCATGGGACAATCAAGTGGTTTTTGAGTGGGGTTACCCAGCCCCACTGACCGGCTGGTCTCCAGTACGGTATGAAAGCCCTAGTAAAGAGAAGCTAACCATCTTCTTTGGCCGTCGAGGCGATACGATGGTTCCCTATGATCAGGTGGATCTCAAGTTGGCGTGCGAAGCACTTTTTTTGGAGTCTACTAAAAAGCTGCGCGCGATTCTGTCAGAAGTGAAAGAACTGGAAATTCGTGCGGTGAAGGGGGTTGTTTCCGCCTTCCTATGGGCAGGCGTTTATAAGTCGCAGCGGTTTCAAATCGTAGACGGCAAATGTCTCGCTCAGGGCGATATCATCGACGGATAGCACCACCATGCAGTTTTGCCAGGATCGCGAACAAGGGCCGGTGTGCGGACGAAACCTGACTAATGCAAATGCAGCAGTCAAATAGACCAAGAAAGTCCGGTAAGGGCTCGCTCTACCAGTTCATGAAATCCGCAGAGAATGGCGGCAGGGAGCCCAACCCGTGAATTCGAAATACTCGCTGCGCGCGCATCATCTTTAGCTCGGCAATGCGGCGTAAGGAGCGGCCATTCGAGCCGCGTGCGGCGAGATTTCGTCAGGCAATGAGCAAGACGCGGATAAATCATTGCTTCCGATGCCGCAGCCCAGTCAGTTCATTTGAGCTGATCACCCTGACGTTGATGGGCGACTGCAGAGAATGAAGTGGAAAAATTACGTGCAGTGTGCTCTTAATGACTTTGATTTACCATGTCGGGTACGGAGAGTTTAAGAATGAATGACGCACTGTCATCTGCCCTACCCACGCCGGAGCGGCCTAAGCTGACCTTTCAGCAAGACGAATTCTCCGTCAAACTGACATTGACTGATGATCCGAAATTCTGGTGGCGAGTCGAAAAGACCAATGGCGACACGCTACTGATCACAGACTTCATGCCGGGTGCGCAGAATGATCAGACCATGGCTATAGCTCTGAAGAATCTGATGGCGCAAAGCGGACAGACACCCCCTTTAACGGTGATCTTTCACGATCTGGTGCCCGGCTCGCCAGAACCCGGGGCCTACCGCATCCGTCTCAACGACGTCGCACAATCGCTCGAACGTTGGAGCCACATCGCCGCCGACCTAATGAATCTCAGCCTCGCCGACACGGAATTACAATCGCACCGGGGCAAATCCCGGATGATTGTCACCTTCAAGTAAGTGTTAAGGGTCTTGCGAGCCGCGATTGAAAACGTCGAGGATGCTTTGGTCGGGAAACTCCCGCAGCATTATCACTGTCTTGAGCACCGTCTCTAGATGGACGAACGGCAAAGCGACGACTTCTCCGGTGGCCTGAGGCGCGACCGCGCGGTCTATGTCGGGTCCGTGAAGAGTATCCGGCGTGCTCATGGAGAAATACGGTCCATCGTCGAGATTTCTTTGTTGTTGGGAACGTTAAACCCGGCACGGTTAAGGAAGGATTAAGACCACCAGCGACCTGTCTCGTCATTTGATCTTTCGGCGACAAACGAACTTCTGCCGAATAAGCGCGCATCTTCTCAGAGGTCAATAACCTAGGTGCAGGTCGTTTTCGACCGGATTAAAGATATCCACCGAGACCAGATACCTTGAACCGCCTCCTAGTTTCCCATGACCCAGAAGTAAGGATACTGGGTCATGGGAAACACGAAGAACGGAATACGTTATCCAGAGGAAATGCGCGCGCGAGCGGTGCAGAAGGTTTTGGATCACGAGAGCGAGAACGCGAGCAGATTAGCGGTCACCGTCGTAGAACTCGATCCAATAAAGCTCGTGCATAGCGCCATTGAAGTATTAGGTGTTTAGTCCCGGCATCTGATGGATCGGATTTAGGATTAATCGCTCTGGCTCTGAAGTCCAGACTTTGTAGATGCATTCGTAAGGGGTGAGCCCGCTTTGCGTCCTCAGTCTGCGGGCAAAATCATAGGCATCTAGGAAGTCGGCAAGATGGCCGCGCAACTGCTCGTGGTTGTCGTAGTGGTAACGTTTGGCCGTCGCATCCTTGATGGTGCGGTTCATCCGCTCGACCTGGCCATTGGTCCAAGGATGGTTCGGTTTGGTCAGTCGGTGTTCGATCTCATTTGCTTCGCAGATCATGTCGAAGCGCATGGGCCGAGAATAGACTGTGTTTCGGTTTCGGGGCTGATCTGCGAACTGGACGCCATTGTCCGTGAGAATGGTGTGGATTTTGTACGGAACGGTTTCCAGCAAACGAACCTTGCGATACAAATCCACGGTGAAGATCCTCCCGCCCTCCCTCCGTCACATAAGTAAGGGCAAAGGTGGACGACTTTTACGCCGCCCGCAGCGGGATTATCCCACCGCTACCGTGGCAGACTTTCCCACCGCCGGTCTCAGCCCTCCTCGGTTCTGACCTCAGCAATGTCGATGTGGAAATGGCCAATCGGGTAGCGCTTGAACTGCTGCCGCTTCGGCTTGTCACCCGCGACATCCGGCTGACGCGATATCCCGTGCCTCTTTGAGCAGCGATGCAAAGAAGAGCGCGTCAGATGCGGAATAGTCGGCTGCAACGCATAGAGACAGTCATCTAAAGGTAACAGCGTGTGCCCACGAAATGCGACGACCATGGCTTCCTCCTCTTCGCCGAGAACAGTGGAACGTGGCTCTTTCGGCCCAGTTTTCTGATCTTCGACCGTCTGTCGTTTGCGCCACTTCGCGACCGTCTTCGGATTGATCCCCAGTTCCCGGCTCAGCTCCGCGACCGAAGCTTGCGATCGCTGTATTGCTGCTCTGCCAGCGTGCGTGCCCTCTCGGCAGATTTGCTATGCAAATCGCCTGCCGGGTAACAGTACGTGGCGCTGCCATGACGAACTTGTCCCATAGTGCTTCCTTCCATTCCAACGAAAGAATCACACCATCCAACCATGGGATCAAACACCTAGCCCGCTGGCTGGATGAGGGCATTAGTCCAAACCAAATGTGCTTTGTTGCGACGCTCGGCCTGTGTGAAACAACGTGATTTGCAATCGCCCCAAGGCTGGCGTGTCTGATCTCGCACCGGACAGGTGCAAAATTTGCTGAGCGGCATCAGGTAGACCAACCGATTGGTCTCACATTCGGATCGGCTTCTAAAATCCAAACTCAAGACCACGATCTCCGAAAACCATACCCCACAACCGCAAGTCATCCGACAGTGTTCGCGTCGTCAATGCGATTAGTCTGCGCAACTCTACCCGATTGGGATGATCGCGGAGGGTTAAGAACTGCGACTCAAGGTCCTCCAGATCCTCTAGCATCCGTTCGGATTGTCTAGCTGCAGAGCGGAACTCACCGGTTACGCGGATACCAAACAAAGCTGCGCCGAAGACGGGAAGAACCCCCCCGGCGAATGTAGATACCGGCTTCACAACATCCTTGATCAAAGATTTGTCTTTGGCGACCAGGAAATTCCCATAGGCGAGCAGATAAACCAAGCCAGTAAGCATGGTGAGACCTAACAACACCAAAGAGGTGCGCTCCAGTCGATGCTCCAGCTTTCTCAGTCTATCATTATTGTCTTTGTGATATGAGATTTGCGGTTTGATCTCCTCCTGGACCAAAAAGTTGATCGTTAGCCGCAAGGCTGTGGCATCAATCACACCACTTGGCGGAGGGATTTCTCGGGTGCTTGCGCGCAGATACCAAATGACCCAGGCCTCTCCATATGTCATTCCTCCAAGATCGCTGTGTCGCAGTGGCGTACTTCCCATAAGAAATGGGGTGCGCACTGATCGAAACGCTTCGGCAAGACTTCGATAATCCAACCATTTTTGCTGCCATTTTCCTTTTCGTCCGCGCTTGGTGAGCAGTATGATCGAGAAGATGCAAATCAGTTCGGCGATCACAAGCGCGGCTTTAGCGCCAAGCACCAAGGCTGGATCGGTCACCTTCGGTTCGACGATTAGGATCGCAAGACCCAAGAGAACAGCAAGCGCAGCCAACAGAAAGTTCAAGACATTTGTACTACGGAACAATGATCCGTAATGGTTAGCGAGGTTGTCTGCAAATTCCCATCGAGTTTGGATCGAACTAGACAGGTGATTGGCATATGCATCGCCACCAATATCAGTAGCGCTTTGGTGCAAAGCATCCCATTGCGGTGCGGCAAAAGTCACTGAGCCCCGGTAATCTGGACGAAACCCCTCGCGCCATCTACCCAAGAACAGACGTTGAAGCAGAATGTATCCAAGCGCCCAAGACCTCGTACGGCTGCGTTCGTTGCGGAAGTCAGAAATACACTTATCTGGCGTGCGTTCTTCATTTTCATGCGTGTTGCGTCGCGTTGGCTCCGGAGTTGGCAGAGTCAGGTAGGAGCGCACAGCCCTGCCGAGGCCGCCGCAGGTTTCGTCGGCATCTTTATTGATCTTTAAGTCTTCCCACTGCCATTGTTCGTACCTTTGCTCCTGGCCCGACGCGCGCGACCAAAGGCGCATCTGTCCGTCCAACTGGACCCAGATAACAATGTGACCCTTGCGTTGTGCTTCTGCTACGACTTCAGCAGTGCCGCCTGCGCCTCTGCCTGGTTCGCCGTCCCATACCGCGATCACCACATCACTATGGGCCAGAATTAAGCGACCGACCGACGCGTATGCAGCCTCAGCGGCAATTGCTGGGCCGAGATCCAGTTCCATCCGAGCACCCACGCCCTTTTTGGCGTTCCACAGTCGGTCAAAATCGGCCTTCTCCTCTGAGGAAAATCCCTGCCATTCGACGTATTTTGCTCGCGGTGCGGGCAAAACATAGTTGAGTTTATAACCTGCTTTCGACGCAACACTAGCTGAGAACGTATCGCTCCCGGCCGCAAGTGCTGTCAAAAACCGTAGGTCAGGTTCCACGTCTGGCGTATAGTAGGCCTCTGATCCTGACGCATCTGCTTCCGCCTGCACGGATTGAGTTACCTGCTTCAAACAAGTCAGAGCTAAGTTAATGCTCCGCTCGAGAACCTCGATGTTCACGCCATTTAACCGGTTCGGGCGGTGGCCTGTCACGCCGACTCTTAAAGCAAGTTTTGGGGGCAAAAATGGGGAAACACCAAAGTCCATACAACTTTCCGAACATCACGCGATGAAATCAAATACTGGAAGTCGTAATAGAGATTTTGTGCAGCGTCCAACACCAAATCGCGAGAGCGGCGATCTGGATCAGATCCTCCGTGATTCGCGTATCAGCTTACACAAGGACTGAGAACCGCTTCGAGCCAATGGCAGAGACCGCCAGCCTTACACAGAGGCTCTTATCACCCGCCTCAGCGCGGGTTGTATCATTGGCTTTGATGCACCATTGACTTCAGCTGTTCCGGCCCAACATCGATGCCGTGTGATGTAGCAAAGTCTGCGAGAAACGCCAGGATATCGCCATGCGCGGTGACGAGGTTGTCCAAAGGGCTGTCTTCGATCACGTCTCCGCTTGGCTCAACGAAGAGGTTAAGGCCCCATGTGTTGATACCATCCTCCACTGTGCGGATCGTTTTCGACGTCACTCTGCTGGAATTGCACGTCGTGAGGGCCCGTCTAGTGGCGTCTGCAAAGGTCTTGATAGCCCTTGCCAAATAGCTTTCATTCACCCGGTCAGGATCCGCGAAGTCTGGCGTTGTGGTCCATACGTGTTCTGAAAAGCGAAATTTCAAAACAAGTTTCGATGGAAACCACCTAGAACTTGCCTCCGAACTCCATACCGCCGGTTCTGATCGGACATCCTTTGTGACATTCCATCCGTTCAGACTCTCCCGACCATGCTGCGCGTCGCTCACCGAGTTGTGTACGGCGGCAAACACACAAGCGTCCTCTCCCAGAAAGCCAAACTGCTCATATGAAATGCCGGTAAGTAGGTTGGGCATAATGTCGCCGAACGCGACATGCTGGGGAGTGTCATCCATGTAGGCAGACCTTGTGCAAGAGCGACACGCTCCTTATGGCATCGAATTCGTTAACAGGGGGTAAACCAAGTTGTTTGCCTCGGAACCCGGCGAGGTCTTTGGCCTGTCTAATCTTGATGGATAGCGATACCTGCCATCGCGTTCCGCAACACTTTCCGAAGTTTCCTGACCCCTCAAAAAAACGAAAACGCTTTTCAATCCGAGGGGTGTTTGCATAACTTCGCGGAAAGATAGGGGAGCGGAATGGCGAGAGTGTTTATTTCTTATCGTCGCAACTCGATACGCGATGTGCAGAAATTGGTGCACGCCGTTCAGGGTTTTGGGTATGGTGGCGTGGAGTTTGATCGCGCCCGCGACGACAGTGGGCTCGTTGCCGGAGACGTTTGGAGGGCTTGGATCGAGTATCAAATCCGCGGCTCTCGGGCGGTCATTTTTATAATGACGCCCGACTGGTTCGGCTCTGAGATTTGTATTCAGGAGTTTGTTTGGGCCCGGCGCCATGGAGCACGCATCATCCCGGTTTCTACGGAGCCCGTTGATGAAAACCAAAGCCCGCGGCTTCCAGACGTTGATCCCAAACTGTTCAACAGTGTAATGCCGGACAACGAGCTCTTCGGCTCTTATAGTGAATTCAACATCATTCTGAACACCCTTAATTATCGCAGTCTCGACATCGACGCGTTGCGCGAAACCGGAGAACTTAGCGACGACGACGCCGTGACCTTGCGGCGTGACCTGCGGCGGGCGGGTGTGGACCCGGAAAACTTCCCATTCGATGTGGGCAAGCACGAGCTTTATCCCGGGCTCGAAGCCATGGGCGAAGAACACGCGGGGGTGTTTTTCGGGCGCAACTTGCAGATTGATAACTTCTTTCACATCGCCGAAGAAATGCGGAGATTCGAACCGAATTTTGATGAAAGCAAATTTGATTACCCATCCGTCACGCCGGACGAAAAGCGCTTCGCGGTTGATGAAAACGGGAACCCTGAAAACCGTCTAATTGTATGTCTTGGCGCTTCTGGTGCCGGAAAATCGTCGTTTCTAAACGCAGGCCTGTTGCGACGTCTCAAGCTGCGACATGATCAGTATTACTGCCTCGATGTGGTACGGCCCGAGCGGTTCCCGATCACCGGAACGCGCGGTCTGGTCGCGGCTCTGAGCAAGGCGCTCATTGGCCAAGGTCGATCTCTGGAAGGTCTTCCTGATCAGCCAATCGGTGGAATTGATACCTCGAAAGAAGCACTGACCCGGCGACTGCAGGACGAAGGTGTCGACTTCCTGATCTTTGCACTCTTGGAGCTACAGAATGATCTGACTGCAAAACGAGCAAATAGCCTAAACTATCCAGATAGGGGAGATCGCCCGGACAACCCTGCCATCCCCCAAAAACCCGTCAGCATTCTTCTGATGATTGATCAGGGGGAAGAGATGTTTCCCGGTGACTCAGCCTCGAACCACACTAGGCAAGAAGCCAAGACACTGCGAGACCTCGTTGGTAGCATGTTGGTCAAGTTGACCGATCGCGACAAATTCCAGAAAGCATCAGACCTGCATGTCATTGTTATGATCGTCATGCGCACCGACACCTTCCCGCGCTTGCAGAGCGACGAAACTCTGGGAAAGACACTCCGAAAGCGGAGTTTTCTGGACCTGCCGCAATTGCCTGCGGAAGACTACGGGACTGTGATACGTAAACCGGCTGAGCGCCGAGACATCGCGCTATCATTGGATGTGAAGCTTATCGACCGGATCATCAGCGATTTGGGCGGCGCAGGGACCATGACCGACAATGGCGACCTTCCAAGTCGTGGCGACGCCCTGCCATTGATCGCTTTTGTCATGGGCCGACTTTGGGATCGCTGCGTCAAGGGCCTGTCCCAAGAAGAACGCCGCGGCAAACTGCAGATTTCCCTATCGGACTACGAAAAAATTGCCCGTGACAGTGGGCACGAGGGTCTTAGTGGTGTGTTGACCTTGGCGGTTGATGAAGCCCTAGCAGGGTTGCGCACACAACACAGCGACATTCCAACGGACTTAAATGATCGCCTAAGGCGCATCTTTATCCCGGCCCTCGCCTCGGTGAATGAGCGCGAACGCCAACCCCTGCGGCGCATCGCGGCCATGGAAGAATTCGATAAGCGGCACGGGTTCGATACCATTGACAGATTGATTATTGACAAGTTGGTCGACGACGCCCGCATCCTGATCAAGCGAACAATCGAAAACAGGACCCCGCAGGGGGTCGAGACCACCGAGGTCGTCGAGGTGGCTCATGAGGCTGTGTTGCGAAGTTGGCCATTGTTGAAAGAGTGGCTGGACAAGGCAACAGACTCGCTTGGCATCATCAATATCGCCGAGGCCGACGACAAACGCAGGAAGGCGCGTTTGCAGTCCGAAAACTTCACAACCGAAAAATGCAGATATGAGCTCGAGCAGGAGCTTTATGATCAAGGTCGTCTGGACCTGCTCTACGAGGCGCTTGACGATGTCGGGCTCGCACCTAGAACCACCGAGATCGATCCGCCGAAGCGGATGATCGACCTCATAGACTTCATGAAGCCGGAAAAGGACCGCCTGATTAAAGAGCTTTCAGCCCGTGATGGAGAGGGCGACCAAATCAAACCGGTGGCTGATCACCAACGCCGATCTGACATCGGCAACCGACTTGCAACGCTCGGCGATACGCGACCGGGCGTGGGTATCTGGACACGCGACGCGATTAGGAAGCTTCGGGTAGAGAACTCGAACAGGATGCGCTTCGGGTTTGATGTTGACCTAGAGCAAGACAAGCGCGCCGAATTGATCAAGGCGGAATTCGATGACGGTTGGGACGGGCTACCAGATATTGTCTGGTGCTACGTGCCGCCTGGGCGGGTGACTTTGCAATTGGGATTGGACTCAAACGGAGCCCCGAACGGAACAAAATCCGTCACGCGGGACATCGTGCAAGGGTTTTGGATGGCCAAGTACCCGATCACAATCGCGCAGTTCAATACGTTCTCGCGCGACTTCAATACCGATACAGGCAAGTATAATGACGGCCCCTTGTGGGAGACTTACGCAAACGAAACTTATTGGCGTGGTGCTCCCCGAGAGGAAACACAAGGCTCAAGTAGTCCCAAGCTGCCTTTTGGGCAGCATTTTCGCATCGAAACTGACCCCCATTGGAACTATGCAGCTCAGTTTGTGAACTGGTTCTCATCGGTCGCCTATGGTCGATGGTTAACCGATCGATACAGACGTTTAGGGCTCATCAGCTCGGCGAACGAGACACGGCTTGCCACAGAATGGGAATGGCTGCTAGCCGCGACCGGCGGTGATAACCGTCTCTATCCGTGGGGAGATGCCTGGATGGAAGGCATGCTATCGCGCAATGCCGAGACTGGGGCATCCGGTCCGTCTGCTGTTGGCCTCTACCACCGCTTGGGGGATGCGCCAACGGGGGTCTCCGATCTGAGCGGGCTTCATCACGAGTGGTGTCTGAACCACCTTGAGCCTAAGAACTTCGATGATGACCCGTATGTGTGTCACCGAGACCAGTACCGACCCAGCCGCGGTGGTGGCTACTTCACACGCAGATTCCCGGATGGTCCTCTGAAAGACCTTGATCCGGAGTTTGCGGTGTCCGTACATGGTCGGTTGGAAGACACAGCGATGGGCGAGAACGAACAATCGGGGCGCATTCGAACCGCGCTTCGCCTCATCTGCACCGGCTTCGCCGAAAAAGCGAAGGAACGCATTGCCTTCGTTGATAAATTCGAAGGCCTCTAACGGCTACGCACAATCGGTTTGCCAACTCTTCGGCTATCTACGGGTTTGGCGACTTAACTTCATTGCGACCAGTCCTTGAGACCGTGCTCCCACAGCTCTGGGACACCAAACCCGTAACCCTGAAGATACTCGATCTTTTGTTCACGTAGGAACGCCAATGCTTCCCCATCGGATGCCATTTCCGCCACGAGTTGAATTCCGAGGTGCTGCGCCAGTGTCGCGATGGCCGTCACGAACGCGGCCCCTTGTGTGTCATGCGGCAACCCGCGGACATAGGACCCGTCGATTTTAAGCATATCCGGTTTCAAGTCACGCAGATGTCCAAAAGACAGAAAACCCACACCAAAGTCATCGAGCGCCACCCGTGCGCCGCAGTTTTGGATGAACGCCACCCGCTCACACGCCAACATGCTGTCGCTAATAGCTGTCGCTTCGATAATCTCAATTATCATGCGATGGACGATATCCGGGTTGTGCTTGTAGAAACTTTCGAATCTATCAAACCAGTCTTGATCTGCAAAAGTTTGAGGAGAAATATTGACCGATAGGCGTTCGTGCGGGTGCCTAAGCAACCAAAGAGCGGCAAGGTCCAACACGCGGCGATCCAAATGGCGTGAAAAGCCAAGTGAATTTATCCCCGACACCAGAGATGTCATCGGCATCAAGTCACCTCCGGGTAAGACTACTCGGACCAAACACTCCCGACTGAGGATCTGAGAAGGGTCGTCGGCGCGCACAATCGGCTGGAGCGCGATCCGCACCCGGTCCTCTGTAAGCGCGTTGGCAATTTCGAATGCATTCTCGCGGTTTTGCAACATCGAGTCCCGTGCATCTTGATCGTCCAGACTATGGACCACCAGAACATTTTCCGCAGAGGTCGCTCGTTTCCTCGGATATCGCTCAAGTATGTTTTGGATCGGCAAGCCCAATCGCTCTGATGCGACCGCCTGATAAATATGGACGGAAACAGTGGCAGGCACAGGCCCTTCCGCGGTAACAACTGGCTCTTTCGCGATGTCTCTTTGAAATTGAGCGAACCGGTTCTGTAGCGATACGACATCCGGTCCTCGGGTCATAATCGCAAAGTCGATCAAAGGGATGCGAGTAATCTCTTCGTGAGGCTTTGACGTGTACTCAAGTCTTCGATGAACCTCACTCATCAAAGCGTCAATGACCGCGGCACCGAAAGCCTGGTTCAAGCGTGCCATGTCGTCGACACGAACGACCACCGGTATGTGGGGTTCTACCATTAATTCCGACGTTCCCCCCTTCACTTTTTGCAGCCCTCAACCAAGTGCACCTGAGTGTTTCAATACGCCATGGCGCAGCATATGCACCCAGTTTGTTTGTTTGGCCAGTGTTGCAACGCTTGTCAATCTTGCCACACTGGCCCAGAAAGACTTCGTCCGGACATGGCGGCGGGCTTTTTTGTACCCGGGGGTTTCAGTGCCCAATCAGGCGCTTCTGAATAAATTTGCGCAGCTCTCCCCGTTTGGTGAGCGTTGTGACACGGCAGAAATTTTCAACCTGTTCTGCCGGGTGGCGCGTCTTTCTTATGAAGGTCGCCCTTGCAAGGGGGTAATCCTGATGGTCAGCGAACTGGATTACCAACCTGATGATCTCATCTTCCTGAGCGCACCCCTCAATGAGTTCAGTGCGTACGGCTTGCGAAAACTGTTGGAAATAAGCTCTTACGATACGCCACTGTGGTTCGATGGAGAGTGCGTCATCGGATATGGCACGACTCCTGCCATACGCCAAAACGCGCGTGTTGTGTTTCACGACGATGCTCGGTGGACGGTGGACATCGGCGGTGTTGCGGAACTTTCTGTGCCACAAGGAGAACCTGAGACCGAGCTACCGGTACTGTTGAAAGACTCTTTTTTTGAGCATCTTAGGGGCTTGTTTCCAAAGATTGCCCCAGATCAACTCCAAAGGATTTGGGGCATTGCACAGGCTGCCATCGGACAGTCTTGCGGCATCAATATACTTTTCTCGCCCCGAGCACATGAAGAAAGCAGGCGTCTGGCGGCTCAGTGCATTCCCGTCGATCCAAGGCCACTCACGCCGGAGTTGGTGCGAGAGTTGGCAAAAATTGATGGTACGACACTTTCAGATATCAATGGGCAAGTTCACGCGCTCTCCGCGATACTCGATGGAGATCACAGTCCAAAAGGGTCCTGGGAACGTGGAGGGCGATACAACTCGGCTGTCAATTACGTCTTGAACCAAGACGTGCCATCCATGATTCTGACGGTGTCACAGGATGGCGGCATCGAAGTTCTACCGCCGATCGATCGAAGCAAAGAGCCATGGATCCAGAAGAGATACGGAAAGCTGAACTCCACTGTCACTTGATTGGTGTTATTGATGCGTCGCTGCTAAACAAGCTTCCGCACTTTGGATCTGATCCCCTTTTGGATCCGACCGAAATACTCCCGCCTGAAAAGGTCAACGGTCAGGATGGTTTTCTGGCCTGGCTAGAGAGCCTCGGACCTTATCGCAATGCGTCTTGGACCGCGTTCCTACCAATTGTTCAGGCCCATCTGAACAACCTGCGTAAACAGAACGTGGTGTATGCCGAGATAATGATCTCACCGATCATGTTTTCAGGTGTACTAGATGCCGCGATTGTAGAGCTTCGCCAGTTTGTCGAAGAAACACAAAGGCTTTCACAGGACGCTCCGATAATACGTTACCTTTTCGTAATCCCCCGGTCGGCAACGGTCGAAATGATAGCGAAGGATACCCAGTTTTTTCTTGCCGCAAAGCAAGAGCGCTTAATCGTTGGAGCGGCTGTTGTTGGGTTGAGCCACGAACAAGACCTAAGACAATTGTTCCCGATGCTGAGCACGCTAAAGGACCATGGCTTGGGGATAGAGATACATACTGGTGAACACACAGAGGCGGCAGAAGTTCAAGAGGTTTTAAACTCCGGCCTCGCCGACCGCTTGGGTCACGCGATTTCCGGCTTTTCAGCTCCCGATATCATTGATGCCATGGCCCGTGCGTCGATCCACGTTGAATTCTGTCCCACGAGCAACCTTAAAACCGGTGTGATCGCGTCGGCAAACGATCTACCCATCCGCCAAGCGCTCGATAACAATATCGCCTTTTCGATCAATACTGACGACCCCGGTGCCTTTGGATGTTCGCTTACGGGCGAGTTCTCATTGATTGCAGAGGCCCACGAGTTGGACGCAAGTGTTTTGCACCAGATTTATCGCGATACGATCCGCGCGGCCTTCGATCCGAATCTCGAGCTGCCCGGATGAGTCGATTGTTTTTTATGGCGTTGGCCGAATGCCTCGATAGCAGGTACGCACGGATGATTACAGCATCAGCGAATGACCGGTGTTGCGAAGTTCCTTACATATCAGAACGCAAGCTTCTGCACATGCGGGGGAATGCTGCGTCAGCAGCATGGCCAATCATCAATGTCCGGTTGGTCCGCTTCACCGCCATCTGCGTGCCACTCAGGGAATGTCCGGTTTACGTGGTTCGCGATCTGCTGCATGAGCGAAAGTCCGAGGTGTGATCAAGGTCTGGTAGGGAGCGGCGGTTTCAACGGGTGAGCGCAACACTTTATTCTTTTTGGAAAGATGGAGTGTGAGAGATGAAATATCGGACGCG
>NZ_CANNGO010000013.1 GCF_947504215.1 uncultured Ruegeria sp.
TGATATACCCCTGAAACTCACGGGCTTGAATCACGCAGCAGAGACGGCTGCAATCAAATTAATGGGTCCAGTGCCTAATGATGAACGCAACCGGGCCTCAGTTAAGCCCTGAGTAAAGTATCCAGGCCCCGTATAGCGCGGGGCCTATTATTCCGCAGATGGCACCAAGCCCTACGAACGCATATCCAAGCCATGAAAGCTGATTGTCAGTGTCTGTCACCACGCCCCTGAATGCCCAGCAGAAAGACGCAAATATCGAGGCGGATGCAGCAATCACGCAATAGAGTTGGAATATCGATAGGTCGGCCACTGTCATACTCGTAAGATGGTTACTGGCTGACCGGCTGTAAACCCCGCAGGGGAGTTAGCCCCAAAACCGCAACAATATCAAAGGCAGCTTCCGAAAAAGATACACACGATGGCAGGTCGCAACCAGGATAGCGAGACTTAACCAAAGTCAGATGCAAGAATGCTGTTTGTTATGACGCCGTCCAATCGCAAGGTATTTTGTGCTATCATCTTCGTCATTCAATTTTAGGTAATCTTGCGCCGGATCAGACCTGTTTGACGGTGCTATAGCCGCAGAGGGTTTAAAAATGTCGAAATTTGATGATTTATGGAACAACCATCCTACCAATCAGTCGCCCCCTTTAGTCGAACCTTGCACGACCGACGGTTCTCCGAATTTTACTAACCAGTGTTGTATCCGATTGGGTGTGGCCCTTACGAAATCAGGGATAAAGATTTCACGCTACCCTGGTGTCTTTTGTTGGCATGGCCATGGCAAAAAACACCCTTTGCGTGTTGAGGAGATGAAACTTTGGCTCAATTCAGACCGCGCAAAATTTGTTGGCAAAGCAAAGATATCAAGAAGCAGCCCGGCGGTACCGCAAAAGACGTTCGTTGACTACCTTGGTAAACGAGGCATTGTCGCATTTATCAACTTTTGGGGCGAAGGAAATCAAGGAGATCACATTGATCTATGGAACGGTGAAAGTGTAGCTCATGGCAGCCGGGATTACTTCGAGCGTTCAGAGCAAATCTGGTACTGGAAAATGACTTGAAACGGATATCCAATGCGCTCACGTCGGCTTTAGCATCCGTTATTTTTTGTGCAACGCCAGCGTTCACACAAGAGCTTGTTGTCGAATTGGCGACGGTAGAAACGAATGAGACCAGCACAAAGTGCATCTTTAAGTATCGTACCGATGGTTCGAAGCTGCAGACTATAGAGCTTGGGCTTAAACCCCCTTGCACGTTTGCCCTGCCTACGTCTGATCCATCGTCAACCGCTGCCGATGACGACGCATTCAGCAGAAAAGCAGCGGCTTGGCAATTTGGGAATGGTGACCTGGTCATACCGGTAATCGGCGACCCGGTTCCCACCGAGTGGCATAGTCAAGAATTGTATCAACTGCGAAAAAGCCAAGGATTGACGTGTGGCGCAAGTTTGCAGGGTGTTTTGGTTGATACACAAGGGATTCGCCTTTCCCCTAAACGTGAGCGTGTCGGTCTGTTTTGCGCAGAATTGGGTGTCAGCGCCAAGGAGGCCTGGTTGCTTGTATCCCCACAATAAACCCTAGCTTACATTACCCTAGGCGAGGCCCATATAGCAGATGTAGCAGGGCGCCTGCGCCATATTTTACCTAGTGATTGATACTACTGCCTAGACGAGCGTCCCGTTGCTCTTCTTGAAGCACGCTCTGAAAAAGGGCCTCGATTTCCGATTGATCCAAAGACTTTTCGAAACCTTCATTGTCAAATTGTTCCGTATCAAGGTTTCCCGGTATACAGACGCGGACCGTTCTGTTTTCCAACCAATGGTCCAAGAGCGACTTGATCGACATTGTTAAACTCCAGCAAACGAATTCAATAACCAATGGTGTCGCTGCGAGTCGTTTCCGAACCGCGAGTGGTAAGGCTCAAGGAATTTTGTGAGTGAGTGGAACCCGCAGCGACAGGGCGCATCTACAAATTTTTTCTAACCGGGCAAGGTAGGGGATTCCGCCAGAAAATTGCCCTTATTGACCATTCAGTCAAATTTCCACTTAATAAGCTTACGCTTACGTCAACTTCCTAAGTAATCTATTTTCCCATTGGACGTTGCGTCACATTGGTTGAACGTCTCAAAAAGCGGGTTGAGACCGCCAACTTTGGGAGATTGATGAAAACCTGATGCGGGCGGAACTAACCCCGACGCAAATGGCCGAACACCTAGCGAAGCGTAAAGAGCTATGGGAGGCACGAAAGCTTGCCGGGACAAATTGCCCCACCAAGAAGCCACAGTAAGAAAAGGGGTTCGCGAGTGAAACCGCAGAGACAACTGGCGTGGACAAGCGCGCTATCAACCGCGCCGTTTCCCGCGCTGAGGGCGTCACACAGGATGAATAATAACCGACGGCGGTTGTATTCAACACTGCCATTGGTGGCCCAACACACTTAGTGCTAGAGTACTCCAGTGCATTAAGTCGGGTAAGTTTGTGGTGCGAGAAGAACAAGCTGGTGCTTCACCTGCGATAAAGGACTTGGCAGAGAGCTTTAGCATCCAATCTAAGGTCGCTAATCGCATTTGGCTGGCAATGCTTCTCCCAATTTCCCTACTGTTAAGTAAAGTGCAGGATGACACTAGGAAGTTGCCATTCGGGCTTGGTGAATATTCCGTTGACCAGTTTGATGTTCTTATTCATTTCATTCTTGTCTGTATGATTATTAGCTTCACTTCTGCTCGCAGCGGAACTCTGGTTCCCTATGATTTGGCCCATAGCTTGTGTGATGAGATGACAGAGTTCGACGGCGTTAAAATTAAGCAACGTCAGTTTTTCACTATGCTGTCTCACCCGACACTGAATCGAACTGGTTCGATGATATCTTTGTCGGATACGATGTTCAAAAACTCAAAAACAGTGAGATTGTTGTCTGTTCACATGTATCGCATAACAAAATACACTGCAGTTGCGATTACTCTAGGATTGCCGTGCTACGCTATTATTTATGCATGGCGGAGAATTCTCGATAAGAGCAGTTTCTTGGTAATCGGAGCCGCTACCGCTTTCGGGCTTGTTGCTCTCGCATGCCTTTTTTATGTTCTTTTGGCTGAGTGGAAACACACAGAGCAAGTTTTCAGAAAGAAAGTTGTTCAAGCTAGGATCTCAAGCAAAGCTGCTTCCAACGATTGATAGCGACTCTTCAATCCGATTCTGCGTTTGAAAGCACTACCCCAACACCGTTGGCCGTGTCCCCTTCAACTAGGAACTGAATGCCTTGGGATTCCAAGGTCGCTCGGATGGCGTCTGCTGTATCTTTGCGACCCCCGACTGGGCCGTCCTTGGTCTCAAGTCTGGCTATGGTCGGATAAGACACACCTGATTGCTTCGCCAAATCCATTTGTGACCAGTCCAACAGTGCTCTTGCGGCTTTGATTTGCCTAATTGATAGAATTTCTATTGACATTCTTGCTGCTCGTTATGATATTTTTTCTATCAATATCACAGCCGGAGGACATAGCAATGATTGAACAACGCGTTTGCGCGAACAGAGAAGATTTGCCCAATGACTTCATCAAAGGGTGCCAGAGCCTTGCGGCAGCGTTGCAAACCTGACCGACGAACGCCCACCGATAGGAGCCACCATATGATTGACCGTCGCACATTAATCCAATCTGCACCTGTTGCTGCTCTGGCTATCGGAGCGACCGCTAACACCGCTGAAGCAACAGACCTACACGCTGAATGGGTAGCCGAGCAAAAAACGCTCTTTAAGAGCATTTTCGCACCAGGCGCACCGGATGCGGAATTAGATGATCCAAGATGGGTCCGCTGCACTGAGTTAGACAAGCTAATCAGTACAACCCAGGCCAAAACACCCGCTGGCGCTGCGGCGCAGTTGGAGTTCGCTATGAGCGAGGAGGCCAACTTTGACCTAACCGGTGGTGTTGCCGAGGATTTGGACGGCCAAGTCCTGCGCAACGTTTTAACCACCTTGAAATCCCTGATCTGAGAAGCGCACATGACTATCCACCGTAGAACTATGTTGAAATCAAGCCTGCCCTTATTGGCGGGAGCAATAGCTACAGGCGCAGCAGCCGGTGAACTGCTGGACGATAACGGACAAACACCAATCCAGAGCCTCTATACTGCATGGGCTGACCTGGGTAACAGGTATGGCAATGCGCTCGACGAAAACGATGCGCTTCCGGACCACCGGCACGCCGACGACCACTACAAGGAATGCGTTGAACCTATTTGCGATGAGTTCTTGGCGCTTGAACACAAGATGATGGAATTGCCGTCGCAGGACTTCAAAGACCTAGCAATCAAGGCCCGAATTTCAGCACGCACAGACGGGGTTATTGACGACAATCACAACCGGCTTATCCGAGCCGATGCAGACAGGATCTTGGGAAGTGTAAATCTCTGAGCCCGCTTCTGCACGAAGTATTCCAACAGACCTCCCTCATAAATCTGAGGTGCCCCGAGATCCGAGCGTCTGAGCCGCACGTTAACTGGATTCGAGATTTGGTATGAGTTTCTACAGCGCCAACCGACGATGGTCGGATCAGTTCTTGCCGGAGATAAAGAGCATCATCGGTTCGCGGTTGCTTCAGACCGCGCCAGATCCACTGGACCACTTCCAGGCAACCGACCTGCTAACGCTGGACGCAAAGGACATGCGGATTGCGGCCAGAGTGAGACGCCACGGGTACGCAGACAGATACCCGCACCAATTCACCATCCGGGCCAAGCTGCCAACAGGTGCCGAGACCGAGCTATCCAAGATTGTGAATGGCTATGGAGACTGGATGTTTTATGGCCATGCAGGACCGGACGGGCAGACGATTGTGAACTGGTGGCTGATAGACCTGAGTGCTTTTAGGGCGGCACTGATCCGACACCGGACAACAGGGGCGCACTTGCAAATGGGCGACATGCGCAACCCGGATGGAACGTGCTTCAAGTGGTTCGATATTAGGTCGTTTCCGAAGGAACCGCCGTTGGTGGTGGCGAGGGGCTGAGGGTAAAACTGTAACTTGGGCCGGGCGGCTTTTGCTTCGGAAGGCAGCTACGAGCCCTGAACTGCCGTTGCCAGGACACTCCAACGCTGCAGGTGTAAATGGCATCATTACAGATCAAGCAGACCGGGAGAGAACCTGTCGATTCAAAGGAACTAGGACTTAGGGCTATCCTTAGTAGTAGGTTGATTGAACATTGGATTCGTTTCCGTTGACTGCTCTGGGATCACACGCATGGTCTCGGGGTAAGGCATAAGGATCTAAATGCGCATGGTTCTTCGCACGTGAAAATCTGTCGCGTGACAAGTTAGGATTCCCGCGCTAGCGTGCCAAAAATACTTATATTTCAGATTGTTTGAGGCGAAAATGGCATATAACGCTACCGTTTTGTCGGTCATGATAGCATCCCCAGGGGACGTAACCGAAGAACGCAATCTCATTCGAGATGTTATCCACGAGTGGAACGATATCAATTCTAAAGCGACTCAGTGCGTATTGCTTCCAGTCGGATGGGAGACACATTCTGCCCCGGATTTAGCCGGGCGGGCTCAAGATATCATTAACAAAGATGTATTGGAGCATTGCGACTTTTTGGTTGGCGTTTTTTGGACGCGACTGGGCACTCCAACTGGAGACTTTGAGAGTGGGACAGTCGAAGAAATCAAGCGGCATGTCTCGGGCAGCAAACCCGCCATGGTCTACTTTTCAACGGCTCCGGTAGCGCCAGAAAGTTTGGAACCAGAGCAATACCAAGCGCTAAAAACATTCAAGGATTGGTGTTTCGGTCAGGGATTGGTTGAGACTTACGACAATATTTCAGATTTTTCTGACAAGTTCAGAAGGCACATTCAGATGAAAGTTCGGGACCACCCATTGCTTTCAAAAAATCTGTCGGAAAAGTCAGTGAGTACAGAGGGAAATTACATATCAACAGGCGAAGGAACACCGATAGTTGGTCGTTTGAGCGAAGAAGCAGTAAGGCTTTTGTTGGAGGCATCGAAAGACCGAAATGGAACTATCTCTCACTTACGCTACTTGGGCGGGCAAGCCATCCAGACGAACGGAATAAACTTTGCGGATTCTAAAGACAGAAGGTCTGTCGCGCGCTGGGAGGCGGCCCTTGAGCAGTTGCAATTGGAAGCTCTCGTAAAAGCGCTTAGTGCTAAGCGTGAAATATTTGAGATGACTGCTAAAGGCTATGAACTGGCAGACAAACTAACGCAAAGCTGACCTTGATCTCAAATCTCGCTGCGGGTGCAGCGAACGGCTGCATGGTGGCCAGCGAGCAGCCGGTCCAAAAATGGGCCGGTTGTTTCACTGAAAGCAGTGTAACGGGCCGTTGGTTTAACCGGGAATAACGGGTAGTTTCACGGTCATCCAACCGTCTTAGGTTGCGTGGCCGTGTGCTCCCAACCAACCCAGTTTCCTTCTTTGTCGTCCCAGTAGACCTGCAGGGTTCCCTACAGCTCGCCTGCTTCGTCAATCATATCATCAAGCTGGGAGAGTAATGCCTTGAAAAAGGATACATAGCTGTACTCTTTCGTTTGGATTTCAACTTCACCATCCGTATTGAAGCGGAGCATCAGCACATCTGATTCCGCGTCCTCAATAAACGCTACGACTGAAGGAGTGCCACTGCCATCGTCAATAATCATCGGTTGGTCTAGTGGGTAGCCGCCAGTTTCCATCAGCATCAGTTCACGAATTACGTTAGCCATCGCTTGCGCCCCCAATTAGTACAGATTCAAAACCATCATTGTATCAGAGCGATACTAAAGCCATTGGTTGAGTTGGGCAGCAAAAAAGAGGTTACCGTGAACTTTCAAGGGCAAGAACTGATTTCCAGAGCTACATATGTCTCAAACCGAAGCCTGATGGCATTGGCACTCACAAAAATCCTTACTGTCAGGCTGGCAGTTGACTTGAGTGGCTTTGCTCTCTTGGGTGTCTCGCCCGGACCAGCTCAAATTCACACAGTCACTGACCTCCTACTGGTATTCTTAGTACTGAACCATTTGCTCTCTTGGTTCGGCGACCTGAAAAGCTTTGTCGCTTGGAACCACCCGGGAAAGCTCTCCTCAAACATGAACCTAGACGCACCGGCGAACGAACAAGTATCCCGATTGGATCTTCTGGCTTTGCGCTTGGATGAGTATGACCGTCTTCTAGCAGACATTGCTGAAGATCCGCGAAAGAACAAGAATAGAGACCTACCGCAACTCAACAAGGAACTCGCAGCATCGGCCCGCTCACTAACCAAATCCACCTCAATTCTGGATTTGCACGCAAAACTGTATCTCTGGGGCTGGTTCCTAGTCCTTCCTCTCAGCGCTGCGATGTACGCCATATGGCTGTAGTCGAGATATCCAGCCGTCGAAACAGCCATAAAAGGTAAGCCGCAAATCATCCTGAGTTCGCCGGATCAGATCCAGGTTCGATAGGCGGTGGAGGACCGGCAAACTCACCGACTCATTCGCTGATAATACAGCGGATAAACAGCGGCGCTGAATGCCCTATAGCTCAAAGCCCTTTCCTGCCTGCAGAAAATAAACAGGCTTTCTGCTGGCTCTTGCTGTGTGCCGGTGGGTATCTTCAAGTAAGTGTGGTTAGGCGAGAACCTGTCAAAACCTCACATTCAATCGACCTTCTAATAATGGTGGAATTTGGTCCAGCTTGGGAATCGTGAAGGCAGTGGTTCGAGTGCTGTCTACCAGTGAGATTTCAGGGGATAAATCAGGGGATACAGACGGCCAATCAGGAAAACGTAAACTAAAACAGTTTCTTACGTGGATAAATGGTGCCCCCACACGGACTCGAACCGCGGACCTACTGATTACAAATCAGTTGCTCTACCAGCTGAGCTATAGGGGCACGAGCTGTCGGTTACCGTCTCTGGCAGAGGACTGCAAGTCTGATTTTTACTCTAACTTGGGGATTGCCCGATTTAGCGAGAACGTGCAGATATTCATTCTGTTGAAAATGCAGGATTTACTGTTAAAAACGCAGGCCGTGACAGGCTTGGCAAAGCCGCAGGGTGTTAAAAGAATGCAGGTTGTTATCCATGCTGGTGCCGCTTTTACCGATGACGGCCGACTGCTGGGGTCCCTTTTGGCAAACAAAGCGGCCCTTGCCCAAAGCCGGTCCCTTCCTCTTGGCCCGCGTCACAGCCGACAGTTTGTAAAAGTAATGTCCGATTCGGTGATCAAAGACGTGCCAGTCGACGACGCACAAGAGGATCTGCGCGAGATATTTCCCGAGGATCTGAATGCCGAGCGTTTGATCATCTCTAGCGACAAGTTCTTTGGGCCTAGAAGAACAGCACTTCAGCACGGCCAGATCTACCCTTTTGCTGGCAAGCGAACGGCCTATTCCGAAAAACTGCTTGAAGGGGCCCAAATCGAGCTTTTTGTCGGTTTGGTCAATCCGGGCAGTTTCATTCCCAAAATTCTGATGTCCCTGCATGAAGACCAAAGAGAATCGATCTTGGGCAGCACAGACCTGAGTTGCCTGAGCTGGTTAAACATGATCGACGATCTTGGCGATCTGGCCCCCGGGGTTAAGCTAACGCTGTGGGAGAACGAAGACACGCCACTGATTTGGGGAGACATTGTGCGCGCTATGGCGGGGCTAGCTGACGACGTTGCTTTAAAGGATGAATATGCGTTGCTCTTGTCGCTTCTCACTGGGACCGGGAAAACCCAGCTACTGGAACTGATCCAGCAAGGGACCGCAAAGGACAGACAATCGCTGCGGGACAGTTTGGCCGGAATTTTTGAAGATCACGCCCAACCCGAGCAGATCGAAGAAGAACTGGATCTACCGGGTTGGAATTCGGACATCGTCAGCGCGTTTTCGGAGTTGTACGAACAAGATCTGGCCAAAATCCGCACAATGCCGAATGTTCGGGTTTTGCACCCCTAAACAATCCGCCTACATGCCCAGCGCTTCTTTATACATTTCCAACACCGCCTCTTCTTCCGCGATGTCGTCTTTGTCGCGTTTGCGCAGGGCAATTACCTTTCGCATGACTTTGGTGTCGTAGCCGCGTGCTTTGGCTTCGGCCATGACCTCTTTTTGCTGTTCGGCAATGTCTTTCTTTTCTGCCTCCAACCGTTCGAGCCGTTCTACAAACTGGCGCAGTTCACCAGCGGTCACCCGGTAATTGGCGGCGGCCTGATCTTCGGTCATATCTTCCATATAGGTCTCTCCCAGAGGCTGAAATCTGATGCTGTCACATCGCGCAATATGCCGGATACATCGCCGCTGCTCGGGTCGCAAGCACCCAATCCGGGACCAGGCTTGTGCGATCCGGTCTGATCCGCTAAGCGCGGGCACAGTTTACGGACAATTGCGGGGCACTATGTTCGAATTCATCACCTGGGGCGGCGCCGCCCTTTCGCTGGCCGGGCTCGTCGGGCTGATCTGGTGCATCTTTCGCGTTATGAAAGCGCGTAAGGCCGGGCTGTCAGATGATGATTTGCGCGCAGTGGTCCAAGGCGTGCTGCCGTGGAATCTGGGTTCACTGTTTCTTTCCGTGATTGGTTTGATGCTGGTCATCCTCGGGATCTCCTTTGGATGACCGACCGGTTCAAACCGGCATATTGTCAAACCGCGCTTCCATAGCGTCTTCGCAAAGCGCAGCATCCAGACGGCGCAGGCGTGAAGGGACATGCATCCCTTGCCGGCGCATCCGATCAATAACTTTGCTCACGCTGGGTTGCAGGGCCAGACGCGTATCCAGACACGCGTTGTGAAGCTTCTGCTCAAGTTGCTCAGCTTCGGAATAGAGATTAGCTGTTGTCATAACCATCCTCCCAAGTGGTGTCATTCTGACAGATATAGGTAACGAGAATAAGACCCGAATATGTTACCTTGAAGTTGTGCGGAATCTTGCCGGACATCCTGGCAGTTTCCGCAATCAGGCACGGTTCGGCTAAAGTTTAATCCGATTTAGCCGATGCTGCTTTGATGGACATCAAAGGTCGGATTGACTTTTGCTTCATATTCCAAGTTTGATAGGTGACCGGAACTGCCTGAGCGGAGGACACCATGACACCTAAAGTGAAAGCTTTTTTTGACGGCCAGACCTTCACGGTTTCCTACGTTGTGCAAGAGCCTGAAGGCAGTGCCTGCGCAATCATCGACAGCGTTCTAGATTTTGATCACGCGTCGGGTCGGACAACAACACATGCCGCGGACAAGGTTGCCGAGTATGTAGGGTCCGAGGAGCTGAAGGTTGAATGGATTCTCGAAAGCCACGTCCACGCCGATCATCTGTCTGCCGCCCCCTACCTGCAGCAGAAATTGGGCGGCAAAATCGGCATTGGAGCGCAGATCGTTGCAGTGCAGGACACGTTTGGCAAGGTCTTCAATGAAGGCACCGAATTCCAACGTGACGGTAGCCAGTTCGACGCTCTGTTTTCCGAAGGCGACAGCTTTCATATCGGGCAGATGCGCGGGGATGTTCTGCACACACCGGGGCACACTCCGGCTTGCCTGACCTACGTGATCGGCGATGCGGCATTTGTTGGCGACACTCTATTCATGCCCGACTTTGGAACTGCTCGGTGCGATTTCCCTGGTGGATCGTCCACAACGCTGTTCGAGTCGATCCAAAAGATACTAAGCTTGCCGGATAAGACACGCATCTTCGTTGGGCATGACTACAAGGCGCCGGGCCGCGACGAATACGCATGGGAAACCACAGTGGGCGAACAAAAAGCGCTGAACGTCCATATCGGCCAAGGGCGCAGCATCGAAGAATTCGTGGAGATGCGCGACGCCCGAGACGCGACTCTGGCCATGCCGCGCCTGATCTTGCCTTCCCTGCAAGTCAATATGCGCGCTGGGCAAATGCCCCCCGCAGACGAACAGGGTGATGTGTTTCTGAAAGTGCCCATCAACAAACTTTAGTTCTGTCGGCATGCAGGTTGGACGCCGGTCATCCTGGCCCGACGAAGGCCAAAGAAATCTAGGCGTGCGTTCTCAAGCCGCGGCCCAACCCGAGCTACTTGGGAAGCCGATAGACCAAAGACTGGCGACAGCACATAGTGCAACATTAAGGGTGCAACTAGACAGACCCGCAGACGCGGCCTAAGGACATGGCATGGAGATTCGACCAATAACCCCCCGCTATTCCGTCTCGCCGCAGATCGCGGTCGAGGATGTTCCTGCCATCGCCGAGGCTGGGTTCGTCAAAGTCATCTGCAATCGCCCCAACATGGAAGTTCCTGCGGATATGCAATCCGATGCGATTGGCGAGGCTGTCCGCGCCGCCGGATTGGAATATGAGGTTCTGGAATTGACCCACCAGACGATGACCCCAGAAAACGTTGCGCTACAACGTGATCTGGCAGAGAGTTGCAGCGGCCCAGTCCTGGCTTATTGTGCCTCGGGCACGCGCTGTTCGGTCGTCTGGGCGTTGGGGCAATGCGACTCCATGAGTACGGATGAGATTTTGAACGCGACGACGAAAGCTGGATATCAGTTGGAAGGTCTGCGTCCGACTTTGGATCAGATTCGAAAAACATCGGGTTAACCCGACCGTAGAATCAGCCGCCGCGCTCCGACGCATCCTCTGGTCCGGTTAGACCCGCCAATTGAGAAATCTCGGCTGCAATCTGATCCGAATTCGCAAAATCCAGATCGCTCTCAAGCGATTCAGGGTCTGGAGTTTCAACCTTGTACGGTGTCACGTTCAGCGTGTCCGGAATCAGGTTCGAGGCGTCCTGGATGTCCTGTTGTGGCGCCCTTGTTTCGCTGGCAACGAATTTTCCCAGCTCAGGGTCTGCCAAGGCAGGCAGCGACGCGTGTTCATTTACGCGAACGGCCCGCAGACCGCCACACTGGCCAAGACGCCCCACTGCCACGCGCGTGCGATCTATGCTCAGGATCTCGGTCCGATCCACACGGGATCCGGTTAGAGGCACCAGATCTCCTACTTTCAGCCAGGACAGATTCGACAGTGGCAATACCATACGGCACAAGACAGCGTTCAACTCTGCCCGAACAACGCCTGCAGATTGTTCCAAGCTTGGTCCAGCTTCCGTCGGAGACGCAGCGCCTTCATCTGGCAGAAACGGATGATCAGGCAACAGAACGGTGATTTGCCCCTGCCGCAATCCCCCTGCCAGATCCACAGTCAGTTCGAATGCGCGATAGGCATCGTCAACCAGGGCAAGGGACAGCTTCCCCAAGTCCGCAGAACGTGATCTGAATTCGTATCCGGTAAGGCAAGCCTGATCGGCTGCCGCCTCGACCAGAGTGGCAGCGCGCGCCAGGGCTTCTTCGATCAATGGTGCCGCCATGGCGGCATCTGTATCAGTAAACGCACGCGCGTTTGGCCGGGCTTCTGTCACCTCTCCTATTGTTTGGGTTTGAACGATGGCGGAAACACAGCTGGGGTCCAAACAGGCCGCCGCAATCCCTTCGGGACCACTGAACAACAGTAGCAACAAATTTTCGCCGAGCGTTTCAACAAACTCATTTTGTTGCCGGGTGGATTGCCTGACTCCGATAACCGTAAGCGGCAGGCTCAGCCTATCCCCCGCCGCCCGTGCGAATCCCAGTCGCAATGCGCGCAGAATCGAGCGTGGACGATCACTCAAATCATCCTGCCCAACCGACAGCTTGCGCGCCAAAGCAGCGCTGACAGAATGTGCCATGGCTCTAATTCACCAATTGTTCCAGCAACTGACACTTGGTGTAACCTGACGACCGTTACGAAGTTCTTTATGCCTCCGTCACTGCGCCGCCTGTTGATAGGCCAGCGGCAGGCTTACACGAAAGGCGGCCCCGCCCTGCCCGGGCAAATAGCTGATCTCGCCCCCAAGGCGCTGCATGATCTCACGGCAGATCGCTAATCCCAGCCCGGCGCCCCCTGCCTTGTCGCCACCGACACGCGCGAATTTCTCGAATACCATCGATTGTGCCTCGGGCGGAATGCCACTGCCATTGTCCGTAAAGTCGATCACCAACCGCCCTCCGACATCATGGGCTGAGATCGTCAGAACTGGTTCAGGAGACTCGCAGTACTTTCGCGCATTTGAAATCAGGTTGATAAACACCTGGCCCAGACGGTCCAGATCAGTATGAAGCGGAATACGTTCTGACGCACGGCTGCGCCGCACGGCCAATTTCTCGTCGGTTCCGGCCAACGCGCTCGATACCGCCCGATCCAGAACCGAGCGGAGGCTGTCATCGCCGACATTCAAACTTACCTGACCGCTTTCCAACACGCTCAGGTCCAGCAGATCATCCAAAAGGCGTGTCAGCCGTAAGGCTTCATCGTGAATGATCGCGGCATAGCGCGTCTGTTCCGTCCCGCTCAGCCCTCGGGTATCACGCATGATCTCGGAAAACGCGCGGATCGAGGTCATGGGCGTTCTTAGCTCATGACTGACCTGACTTAGAAAACTGTCTTTTTGTTCAGATACCTGGGTCAGCTTTGTGTTGGCCTCTCGCAGTTTTCGAGCGGTTCGGCTCAGCTCGGCGGATTTGACTTCCAGTTGGCTGGAATACTCTAATAGCTGAGCAGACTCGTCGGCCACCGCCAGCAAATCCTCGACCGAAACAGACGATCCCCCGACAATCTGACCGATCATTGCATGCGCTGTGGCTGCACCGACCGAACCACTTAGTTCGCGTTCAAGACGGTTGAGAAAACCCGGTGTCGGCTCGGGCAGGCGCGATCGCCCCCCTTGTTGTTCGGCTTCAGCCTGAAAGAACTCCTGCGCGGGGCCAGCGCCCAAAATGCGCTGCGTCATGATCATCAGGTCTTCGCTTTGCGCCACCGAGCCGGTCCATCCACGCGGCGCCGCGGAATGATCGAATACGTTGACAAACTGCGCGCCTTGCAAACGCTCCAGCGGGCTGGGGAAACTCAGCAGGGAAGTCACACAGAAGGCGACCGTGTTCAGAGACAGCGACCACATGACTGTATGAACCATCGGGTCGATTCCTTCGATCCCGAACAGAGCCTGCGGGCGTAGCCAGCCCAGACCGAATGGGCCACTTTCCAAGATCGAGGCGGGCATCCAGGCAGCGCCCATTCCCGGCAATAGCAGCGTATAAATCCACAGGACAAAGCCTACCGAAAGCCCAACCAACGCTCCGGTCCGCGTCGCCCCGCGCCAAAATAACCCTCCGACCAAAGCGGGCAGAATCTGAGATATCCCGGCAAAAGCAATCAGTCCGATCGACGACAGCGCAGTCCCGCCACCAGACAGGCTGTAATAGAAATAGCCCAGCGCCATAATCACCGCGATCGAAACCCGGCGTGCCATCAATACGATGTTGCGTACGTCACCCGAAATCGAACCAGAACCTTCCTGAGTGCTCAGCCAGATCGGCATGACCACGTGGTTCGACACCATGGTAGACAGGGCCATCGCGGTCACAATCACCATGGATGTGGCCGAAGAAAAGCCACCGATAAACGAAAGCATCGCCAGCCAGTCATTGCCTTGCGACAAAGGGACCGTCAGAACAAACAAATCCGGGTTTGAGCCTTCAGGCAGCAAGTCCAACCCAACAACGGCGATCGGAACCACGAACAGGCTCATCAGCAGCAAATACAACGGGAAGGCCCATGCAGCCGTCCGCAAATGGCCCTCGTCATCGTTTTCGACGATCATAACCTGAAACATGCGCGGTAGGCAGACGAAGGCGGCAGCGGATAGAAAGATAAAGGTGGTCCAGCGCCCGGCATCCACATTCCACTGGCCGATTTCCGAGGCGTCGATGCGGTCCATCATCGGGCCCATACCACCCGCCACGCCCCAAACCACAAAGATACCCACCGCCAACAAAGCAAACAATTTGACGACTGATTCCAATGCAATGGCGGTAACAACGCCATGGTGACGCTCATTGGCATCCAGATTGCGCGTGCCGAATAGAATAGCAAACATAGCCAGCCCGGCAGCCACCCAGAATACACTCGACCCTTCGCGATATAGACCCGAAGTGTCCGCTTCGGCAAAGATCGAGAAGGACAGGGTGATCGATTGCAGTTGCAACGCGATATAGGGCGTGCCCCCGAGGACAGCCAGAATGGTGACGCACACAGCTAAGGTGTTTGACTTTCCATAACGCGAGGACAGCAAGTCGGCAATCGAAGTGACCCTCTGACTGCGGCCTACGCGCACAAGCTTTCGCAATCCCCACCACCAACTCACCATGACCAAAGTCGGACCTAAGTAGATGGTCACAAACTCAAGCCCGGATCGTGCGGCATTCCCGACTGCGCCATAAAACGTCCAAGCGGTGCAATAGATCGACAGGGACAAGGTGTAGATCACCGGAGACCGCAGCCACCTGCCCCGCCCAGCCGCAGCCATGCGATCGGCTGCAAACGCGACACCGAACAGCAAAACGACATACCCCAGACAAACCAGGATCAGGATGTTCAGCGTTGCCATTGATCGGTATCCGTTTCGGGATCCTCGCGCGTCCTCAGACGGCGGGCCGCCACGCCGAAGATCAAGCCAACCAGGATCAACCCGCCCCAGCAAGCGAAGATGTAGAACATTGCCGAAGACAGTGGAACTGCCTGGCCTTCAATAGACTGCCCAGGCCAAAGCAACGGCAGTGCAAACAGCGCCGCCCCCAAAAACGGCAGCAAACGTGCTGCATCCGTAAGCCTGCGACGGCGATAACTTTGTCGCTCCAGAAAAACTGAGGGCCTTGGACCCGACGGCTTAGCTTCGGAATTTTCCTCTGCAGTCATAACCGCGTTGCCTGAGCATGCAGGTCGCGTACAGCGGTCAGCACCTCGGCATTTGAAAAGGGTTTGGTCATAAACCGGCTGACGCCGGCGTTTTCGGCCATTTCACGGTCACGGGACTGGCCACGCGCGGTCAGCATCAGCACAGGCAGGCTTTGCATGCCGTCCTGCTCTCGCAGGTCACGCAGAATGTCCATGCCACTTTTGCCCGGCAACATGACATCCAGAATCACCAGATCGGGATTCGCGGCCCGAATCACCTGGAGCGCATCCGCACCATCGCCATGCGTTTGAACCTGCCACCCCTCACGGGTCAGCAAAAACCGGATCGCCTCAGCTATGTTCGGCTCATCCTCAATCAACAGAACCTTTCGGCTCATATTTTCAGTTCCTCCCCATGACGGATCGCACACATGGCAACCCGCCGCGACCAGATTAAGCGCTCAGTCAGGAAACTGTCAAAAACCTTCGCTCAAAATCGATGGCTCACGTCGCGACTCGCAGTCACCACTGGGGCAAACACGGCAGTTTGGACCGACGGTCGTCGCGGTCGTGCCAAGCGCGCTATCCCCCGCCGGACGCACCAGCATCACCGATCGATAGGCCGGAGTCAGGTCATAGCCAGACACCGAATGTGGCCAGGCATATGCGTGGCACTCGAACTCTGCCGCACTGCGCCCCAGCTGCACAATACGCCTTCGTATCGGCACCAAAGGTTGGTTCAAGGCCGAATACAGCGGCCATAGTGGGCAGGCCTCGCCATGCCTCGGTAGGGCAAGGCCAGGAATCTGCTTGATAAACAAGATACCGCCGGACGCGTCGCATATCGCAAGGCCCGCGGGACGCTGCAGACAGCCTTCGGGCAAGAAGGCAAGTCGCCTGAGAACTGTGGCCATGTCGACGGAAAACATCTGCGCCAACTCGATCGGTTCAGGCTCTTTCTCTTTCAACACGGCTTTGAGCTTATTCAAGGGCATGGCACGCGCATCAGCGGCGCAGAGGTTCAGCAAATCGCGGGCAACTTTGCGGGCGGCCGCAGTGTTCAGGCCGCCCAAGTCGATAGCCCCGGCATCACCATCAGTTTCAAGCTGAGGAAAGCTGTGGCCCCGCGCTTCAAAGAAGGCTTCGACCTCCTCCAACGGGACCCCGCGCGGATCCGCGGCTGAGTCACTGTCATCCAAATAAGTGACCAGCGCCTTGGAACTGTCTGCCAGTCTTTCGGCATCCTGATGCAGGTTCCGGTGAAAACGATCCTGCCACTCATCGTCGATATCCTGGGTGTCCGCCAAAATGGCTGCGGTTGATCTGATTGCGGCCGCCGTAGACAGCACCTCGTGCATAGATGCCGCAAGATGGGGATCATGAGTCAGCCTGTCGGACAGGGTCTCTACTGTGCGCTCCAACGACACGACACGCCTATGCATTTGCGCAAGAACGCCGGCCCATCCCGGGAAACGTCCGGCGAACTCCTCAAGCACGTCCAACTCGGCCTGGTGACCAACAGAGTCCACCGCGGCTTCGCGCAATGCCGAAATCAAAGTGGCTTCGATCCCCTGCGTCAAAAGCGAGGGTTCGACCGACAAAGCCCGCGCGATGTCGACCAGGAGTTTCCCCCCAATCCGGCGTCGGTTGTGTTCAATCAGATTCAGATAGGAGGCTGAAATCCCGACCCGACGCGCAAGCTCGGCCTGCCGCAATCCTGCGATCTGCCGTCTTTCTCGGATTCGGCTTCCAGTCAGCGTATTGCGCATTCGTCACAATCCTCGTGGCAAGTGACCCTACATTAGAAGCAATCACTTTTCAGAACATCTTATCAATTCCTGGAGCTTACGCACTAGTTTTCAAATTTCCTTTACAGCTTTGACAACGAAAACACCGCCCGCCGCACCCGCGCCATAGGTTCTGGTGGGCAAGACCATGGATCACCCCTTCATTTCCACTCGGTTTCCCTGCACCATAGGCAGATGAGTGACCCCGCCTTTGAATATGCTCCGATCGGACTGGTCGAATTGGAAAACCGGGTTATCCGACGCTGCAATTTGCAGTTTGCGCGGACCTTCGGCGGCGAAGAAGTCGAGTATCGCAACATGCCCTTGCTGCAACTCTACCCCTCGGTTGCTGACTGGGAGAGGATCGGCGAACGCAGCCTGCAGGTGATGAGGGACACCGGGTATTACTCCGACGAGCGCGTCATGCGACGACGCAATGGCGATTTGTTCTGGTGTCGGGCACGGGGGCGGTCTCTGACGCCCGAGGATCCATTTCGCCACGGCATCTGGAGCTTTTCCGACATCTCAGAAGAGAGGCCACTGGTTGAGCTCACGGTCCGGGAACGCGAAGTGGCGATCCTGTCTTGCCGCGGCCTGTCCGCCAAGGAAATCGGCATAGAATTAGGACTGAGCTACCGCACGATCGAGGCCTATCGCGCCCGACTTCTGGAGAAACACGGTGCCCGCAAGTTGCCGGAACTGGTGGCGAAACTGTCGGGAATGCCCTTGTGATCGAGCCGACCATTTCTGGGCCTGCTTAACCCTCGGATTAACATTGCCAGACTGCGCTTTTCATGACACATCGCATAGCTTATAACGCTGCGTAATCAGATCAAAGCCCGCATGAAACAGACGGGCCAAAGGGGAACCGTCGAGGACACTCATGACAGATACCAAACACGAAGCGGATGTTGCGTTCATCAAAGCACTGGCCGAATTGCTGCGTGACAACGACCTGACCGAATTGCAGGTCAAGCGCGAGTATGGCGAGGAAGACAGCCTGAACGTCCGCGTCAGCCGAATGATGCAAGCCGCCCCTGCACCGGTCCAGGTTGCCGTTCCTGCCGCTGCAGCACCTGCTGCTGCCCCAGCCGCGGCCCCTGTAGCAGAGATCCCAGCGGCGCAGGAAGATCCGGCCAGCCATCCCGGTGCCGTGACCTCGCCCATGGTTGGAACCGTCTATATGCAGCCCGAACCGGGCGCACCGTCTTTCATTAGCGTTGGCGCGTCCGTGTCCGAAGGCGACACGTTGCTGATCGTCGAAGCGATGAAAACCATGAACCACATCCACGCACCCAAATCGGGTACCATCAAGCGTATTCTTGTCGGTGATGGCGATGCCGTTGAATTCGGCACCCCCCTGGTCATCGTTGAGTAAGGCGGGCTCATGTTTGATAAGATCCTGATTGCCAACCGGGGCGAGATCGCCCTGCGCGTGATCCGCGCTGCCCGCGAGATGGGGATAAAGACGGTCGCCGTCCACTCCACCGCCGACAGCGACGCGATGCATGTGCGCATGGCCGACGAATCGGTCTGTATTGGCCCCCCGCCCAGCCCGCAAAGCTATCTGTCAGTGCCTGCGATCATCTCAGCCTGTGAAATTACCGGCGCGCAGGCGATCCACCCTGGCTACGGCTTTCTGTCCGAGAATGCCGAGTTCGTGCAGATCGTCGAAGATCACGACATCACCTTTATCGGCCCCACCGCAGAACATATCCGCGTCATGGGCGACAAGATCACCGCCAAGGACACCATGAAGGCCCTGGGCGTGCCCTGCGTTCCGGGTTCGGATGGCGGTGTCCCCGATCTGGCGGCGGCCAAACGTATAGGCGAAGAATTCGGCTATCCCGTCATCATCAAGGCCACTGCAGGTGGCGGCGGACGCGGCATGAAAGTCGCGATGAGCGCGGATGAGATGGAAAGTGCCTTCATGACGGCGCGGGCCGAGGGTAAAGCGGCCTTTGGCAATGACGAGGTCTATATTGAGAAATACCTGACCACACCGCGCCATATCGAGATCCAGGTCTTCGGTGACGGCAAGGGCAAGGCCGTGCATCTGGGCGAACGCGACTGTTCCTTGCAGCGCCGCCACCAGAAGGTCTTTGAAGAGGCCCCAGGCCCCAGCATCACCCCGGAAGAGCGCGCCAAGATCGGTAAGGTCTGCGCGGATGCGGTTGCCAAGATCAACTATATCGGCGCAGGCACCATCGAATTCCTCTATGAGAATGGCGAGTTCTATTTCATCGAGATGAACACCCGCCTTCAGGTGGAACACCCGGTGACCGAAGGCATCTTCGGGGTCGACCTGGTCCGCGAACAAATCCTTGTCGCAGCCGGAGAACCGATGTCTTTCGGGCAAGACGATCTTGTGATCAACGGCCACGCGATCGAGGTTCGGATCAATGCTGAAAAGCTGCCCAACTTCTCGCCCTGCCCCGGCAAGATCACGGCCTATCACGCGCCCGGCGGATTGGGCGTGCGGATGGATTCAGCGCTGTATGATGGCTACTCGATCC
Organism: uncultured Ruegeria sp.; assembly: GCF_947504215.1. Lineage (GTDB taxonomy): Bacteria > Pseudomonadota > Alphaproteobacteria > Rhodobacterales > Rhodobacteraceae > Ruegeria. The sequence continues at coordinate 20,020 of NZ_CANNGO010000013.1, forward strand.
CGCCCTATTACGACTCGCTGATCGGCAAACTGATTGTGCAGGGTCGCGACCGGGACGAGGCACTGGCGCGCCTGAACAGGGCACTGGGAGAGCTGATTGTAGATGGCATCGACACCACGGTGCCGTTGTTTCACGAGCTTCTTCAGAACCCAGATATCCACAGCGGCGATTACAACATCCACTGGCTGGAGCACTGGCTTGCGGAGAATATGTCCGAATAACAACGCTGGGCGGGTGGGTCACTCACCGGCCCTCAGGCGACCCAAATGAGCCTGTCCCCTGAACTTTTGCTCCACGGTTACTCCATCGGCATCTTCCCGATGGCGGAACATCGTCATGATCCGGAGCTGTTCTGGGTCGATCCCAAAATTCGGGGCGTTTTTCCGTTGGACGGGTTTCACATCTCACGCAGCCTTGCCCGCCGGATCCGACACTGCAGATTTGATGTGACCATTGATCAGGATTTTGCCGGGGTCGTGGATGGCTGCGCCGACCGCGCCGACACCTGGATCAACGACGAACTACGGAGCCTGTATCAGCGTCTGCACGTTTCGGGCCACGCGCATTCCCTTGAAATCTGGGACGGAACCTCGTTGGTGGGTGGAGTTTATGGCGTCGTTCTGGGGGCTGCGTTCTTTGGGGAAAGCATGTTCTCGCGCCGCAGGGATGCGTCGAAAATCGCGTTGGCCTATCTGACAGACCGTTTGCTGCAAACCGGGTTTCAATTGTTCGATACGCAATTTCTAACCGCGCATCTCGCGTCCTTGGGGGCCATCGAAATACCGCGCAGTCGGTACCGTTCATTGCTGGAAGAAGCGATAAACACCAGCGCCGATTTCTCTGCGCCGCTGTCTCAGTCCGCCGAAGGCGTGATACAGCGGATCAACCAAACGTCATAGCGCGCGTGATCCAAAGCATTCAGCGCCGGTGAGGTCGCTATCATCCAGCCATCAAACAACTGATCCGCTTTGCCTGTGTCCCAGATTGTAAGATAGGCGAAGGCATCCCCGGTTGGATTGTCCACCGGATAGCGGCAATCGCCCAACGCCACATCCAGCCCAAAAACCGATTGGGTCTGGCCGTTCTGCATCTCAACATCAACGGTCTGCCCATTCACTTTGTCCAGACCGCGCAACAAGGCACCCGGACCGGATTGAACCTTTTGCTGTGCTGCGGCGCTTGTTCCCACCAGCAGCAAAGACATCAGAACCGCACGCATCATTCGCTGCCATCCCCGGCCACGAACTTGACCAGCAGAGAGATCAGGCTGACTGCGCCTTGGGTATCTTCGATCTCGTCCCCGGGTTCGAAAAAGAAAGGCGATCCGCCTGGCATAACTTCGACGAAGTTCCCGCCAAGCAGCCCTTCGGACGAGATCACGATGGCGCTGTCATCCGGAACAAGGATACCGTCTGCTACCGAAAACGTCGTATCGGCACGATAAGTGTCCGGGTTCAAAGCCACGTCTGTGACAGTACCAATCTTGACACCGGCCAACCGCACGTCAGTGCCGACACCGACGCCCTCAAGTGAGCGGAACGATGCGCCCAGCTCATACCCGGCGCTGTTTTGCGACAGGCCAGTGGATTGGCTGGCATAGACACCAAACGCAACGGCACACGCCAATACAGCGCCACCGACAATAACTTCGGTCCAATTGTGGGACATTGCTCGCCTCGTTTATTCCGGGCTCCAGGCCTCGTAATCCTTACGCTCAACCGGTTCAGCCCGGCGCAACGACCCTGCGGGATTATAGGCAAGGGCCGTTCCCGTCAGGTTCTCTTGATGCGGTTTTTCCCAAGATTTGTGTGGCAACGGCTTGTCTGTTGGTGGTTCATCCCAGGTCCGGTGCAGCCAACCGTGCCACTCGGGATCAACCCGGCTGGCCTCGGCTTCACCGTTGAAAATCACCCAGCGCTTGCTGTCATCTGCATTGCGGTAAAACACGTTGCCTTCGTTGTCTTCGCCAACTTTAACGCCCTTACGCGCGGTATAGATTTGCGTGTTCAGGGTTGCCCCGTTCCACCACGTCACGGCCCGCAAAAGAGTGTTCAGGATTCCCATTGGCTGCCTCCGGCATTTCGGTCGAGCAAAGGTATGGACCAAAGGCCCGCCAAGGTCCAGTGCCCGACCTAGGTTCAACGTTATTCAGGCAGAACTGCGGTGACTTCTATTTCGATCCGGTCTTTCGGTGTGATGAGGTTGCATTCGACCACCGTTGCTGCGGGTGGGTTTGCACCGAATGCGTCCTGCAACAACGGCCAACACAGTTCGAATTCACTCATATCCGGCAAATAGTAGTTCACGCGGACCACATCTTTGAAACCCGCTCCGGCCTCGGCCAGGGCTTTTCCAATCGCATCCAAAGACGATTGGCATTGACCAACAATATCTTCAGGAATGTGATCACCTTGGGCGCAAGTTCCGGCGACGAAGACAAAACCATTTGCGACCACTGCACGGCAATAACCAACCTTCTTTTCATATTCTCCGCCGGAGTGAATTCGTTTGATCATTTGGCTACTCCTCAAACAGAAGCGGCGCGGATATCACCGCGCCGCTTTTTGAACAATCTGCAGATACTCAACCGGCCGAAGCAGACTCCTGCGCGGCATCTGCATAGATGATCAGCGGTTGCGCTTCCGAGTTTACAGCCTCTTCGTTCACAACAACCTCGGTCACGTTCTTCATACCTGGCAGTTCGAACATGGTATCCAGTAGGATATCTTCGAGGATCGAGCGCAATCCACGTGCACCGGTTTTACGTTCGATGGCTTTCTTGGCAATCGCCTTCAGCGCATCGTCGGTAAAGCCCAATTCGGCATCTTCCAGCTCGAACAGGCGCTGGTACTGCTTGACCAATGCGTTCTTCGGCTTGGTCAGGATGGTGACCAGAGCGTCCTCGTCCAGATCTTCAAGCGTTGCCAGAACCGGTAGACGGCCAACAAATTCGGGGATCAGGCCAAATCGCAATAGATCTTCGGGCTCCAGTTCCTTGAAAATCTCGCCTACGCCTCGATCATCATTGTCCCGCACATCAGCACCAAAGCCCATAGCCGAGCCTTTGCCGCGTTGCGCAATGATCTTGTCCAGCCCAGCAAAGGCACCGCCACAGATGAATAGGATGTTCGTCGTGTCCACTTGCAGGAATTCCTGCTGCGGGTGCTTGCGTCCCCCTTGCGGAGGAACGCTGGCAACAGTGCCTTCCATCAATTTCAACAACGCCTGCTGCACACCCTCACCCGATACATCGCGGGTGATTGAGGGGTTTTCAGACTTGCGCGTTATCTTGTCGACCTCATCAATATAGACGATGCCACGTTGGGCGCGTTCGACATTGTATTCGCTGGACTGCAGCAGCTTGAGGATGATGTTTTCGACATCCTCACCCACATAGCCCGCTTCGGTCAGCGTGGTTGCGTCAGCCATTGTAAACGGCACATCGAGAATGCGCGCCAACGTCTGCGCCAGCAACGTCTTACCACAGCCCGTTGGACCGATCAGCAGAATGTTGGATTTGGCCAATTCAATATCACTGCCAGACTTCTGAGCGTGATTGAGCCGCTTGTAATGATTGTGGACCGCTACCGACAGAACCCGTTTGGCGGTGGCTTGTCCGATCACGTAGTCGTCCAGAACCTCGCAGATATCCTTTGGTGTCGGTACACCGTCCGAGGACTTCAGCCCACTGGCCTTTGTCTCTTCGCGGATGATGTCCATGCACAGCTCGACACATTCATCACAGATAAAAACGGTCGGGCCCGCGATCAGCTTACGCACCTCGTGCTGGCTTTTGCCGCAAAAGCTGCAGTAGAGCGTATTTTTGCCGTCACCGCCTGAATTCGTCGCCATGATCTACCTTTCGGGCTCCATCCCTGCGCCCCTTTGCGGAACACGTTTGCGCCTGTTCATGCAGCTTAGGCCAGCACTGTGACGGCTACAATCTCAAAATGACCCCCGCGCCGGTGACGCGGAGTTTTGGCATCAGGCCTCTTCCGTATCCATTTTTGCGCGGTTTTCGACGATCTCGTCGATATGACCCCACTCTTTGGCTTCTTCCGGGCTCATGAAATTGTCACGGTCCAGCGCTTTTTCAACCGACTTTTTGGTCTGCCCGGTATGACGAACGTAGATATCATAAAGGCGATCCTTGAGTTTCTGCGTCTCAGCCGCATGAATCATGATATCGCTGGCCTGCCCCTGGTACCCACCGCTTGGCTGGTGCACCATGATGCGACTGTTGGGTAGCGAAAAGCGCATGCCATTCTCACCACCGGCCAGCAAAACCGACCCCATCGAGGCCGCCTGACCGATTACCAATGTCGAACACTTTGGCTTAATGTACTGCATTGTATCGTAAATCGATAAACCGCTGGTCACCACGCCACCCGGCGAGTTGATATAAATCGAGATTTCCTTGTTCGGATTTTCGGCTTCAAGATGCAGCAACTGGGCCACGACCAGATGGCTCATCCCATCGTGGATCGGTCCGTTGATGAAAATGATCCGCTCTTTCAGCAGACGCGAGAAAATGTCATAGGCGCGCTCGCCCCGGCTGGTCTGCTCGACGACCATGGGAACGAGCGTATTCATGTAGGTATCTACTGGATCGAACATTCGGAACCTGCCTGCTTTGCTATGGATCGGGACTTTATCCCAACGAGAGTTACCCGAGTCTTAGTATTGCCACCGGGGGGCTGCAAGGGGGGGTGTTCGAGAACAATAGCCGATTGGTGCACCACCCTAAACCACACAACGGGTCCAGCTATCGACCGGCACAGACCGATCCTTATCGAATGCAGCCTGTATTTGGCCTTTGGCGATACCGGGGAAATTCGCCTTTAGTTCCCCTTTTGCTCATCACAATAATCTGATTCATGCGCTTGCAAATAAGCATATAAGGCAAGTACAAACGCGGATCGTCCTTAAGGGTCGCACCGCCACTGGAGCAGCACCCATCTGACGGGTTCGCAAGGAAGACGATTATGGCACTCCCCCAGCTGTCCCACGACATGACTAAGGAAGACATGGATCTTATGATCGACAATGCGACACGAGCATCAAATTTCCTTAAGGCAATAAGCCACGAGGGCCGCATGATGATCCTGTGTCACCTGACCTCGGGCGAAAAATCCGTGACTGAGCTGGAAGATCTTCTATCGGCGCGGCAAGCTGCAGTGTCGCAACAACTGTCCCGCCTGCGACTAGAAGGTCTGGTCACACCTCGGCGCGAGGGCAAAGCGATTTATTATCGCTTGGCAGATGAGCGTCCGCGCCGCATGCTTGAAGTCGTGTACGAGCTTTTTTGCAGCGATAACAACACCTAAGGTCAACCGACCGATCGCAATAAATTAGAACCATGCCCATTCTCAAAAGATCAGCGCCAGCAAGGTGAATAGCCAAGTTGCGCTTTCAAACCAGCTTGTATCAATATGCGGCTAAGGCACTGGTTCAGGTGCGCAAAAGATGTTACCGAAAGAGAATTATGTACTGAGGAGACACGTATGATCCGCGTAATTTTGATTGGCCTGAGCCTGTTCGCACTGACAGCTTGCGAAACCGCAAAAGGCGCTGGCAAAGACATTGAAAACGCTGGCGATGCCATACAAGGCGCAGCAACTGACGTTCAGGAAAACCTCTGAACCGCAGCCAAGTGTAGCTGGCTTGTTTGCAACACCGAAGCTGACCAAACACCGCATCACATGACGTGAAAACGGGGCTCTTTTGCTGTCGCAACGGGGCCCTGTCTTACGACCGTTTTGGGATGTAAAATCCCTCCCAAGCACAAAATCACTCGGCGAAACCTTCAATTCTCCCCACCGACCGACAAAGGCAGCATACGGTCGCTTAGATCGAAATTGCGGGATTTTGTACAACACTCAGACCCCCAGTCTTTCGAGTTGCACAAAAGACAAGGTCCAGATGATCCGGGCCGAAGAACACCTCATTCTGGCGCGGGGCGGGCTGGATTCAATCGCGGGCGGCGAAATCGCCGCCCGGCCCACCTCCCCCCGATGGGGGCGTTGGTTCCGATTATGAGAAGCGCTCTGACCCGAGCGGGATACTGATTACACAATGCCGCATTCTAATAATAACGGCGGTACATACCCCCTCAACCCGTCGGGCCAGAGACGCTTCAGTTCACCTGACGCTCTAGAACAACGCTGTACGCTGTCCCTCGGCGCAGGCTACGGAAATCCGCATAAATTTTACCGTCCTGATACTTGGCATCCACCAGTGCGTTCACACCGATCTCCGGGTCGGCCGAGCTTTCGACCAATCCGATCGTGCCTGACCCATCCAAGCTGATGGTGCCGGTGGCATCATATACCCGCCAGTCCGCATCGCTGTTCGGCCGCCACATGCTGGGTCCCCAGAACAGGTTTTCCTGCTGCTTCTGAATATCCAGCAGCCATTCGCCATCGTGGAAACGCGGGGCATCACCGGTGGCAGTACGGGACGGGGAAACCTTGCTATAGGTGCCGGTCCAGGTGCCGCGCAGGTCTGGCGATGTATCGGCCAAAGCGGCGGTTCCAAGGGTGAGGCTCGTGGCCAAAGCGGCTGCTCCGGCAGTCATATATCTGGTCATGGTCTCTCCTCCAAACTGTCTGGCCATCGTTGGCCGTCCTTAAACAGATTGGGAGGGTTCGGGGGGCATGCAAGTTTTCTAAAGGAGGCTTAATGTTGGCTTCATGTTCGCCTCAGGCCCAGGCCAGCGCGGTGCCGAGGATGACCAGGGCGATGCCAAACCCCTCGCGATACGAGAAGTTTTCGCCAAACAGAAAGAACGAGGCGATGGCGATCAGAACCACCTCGGCCCCCAGAATGCCGGTATAGATGATGCCCAGCCGTTCCTCGCGCAGCGCGGCGAGCTCCAGAGTGGCACCGGCCAGCAGGGTTGCGACGATCAACAGGCCGAGGCCCACACCGGGGAGTTTCCACCAGAACTTCATCGCGATCATGGCCACGGAATAGAGACCCGCTGACCCGAGGGCGATGATGGGGATCATGGATGTGGACATTTGGACGCTACCTCGGACTGTTTCCGGTGCGTCAACAATAGCAGGTGAGCGGGGTTGGGGCTGTGAGGTGGGTCACAGTTGGTTGGGTGGTGAAATAGCCGCTACGAACTACTGTTTTCGCTTCCACCTATAGTGAAAATAGGCCGCGCCGATGATCACACCCGCACAAATCGCATCAACGATGTAGTTCGGCTGATAGTGCACCCAACGGTACGCACCAACAGCAGCCACAAGTATGCAACACGCGATGAATTCGATTCTGGGATCATACCTAAACATGATCGTATCAAATTCGACCGTTTTTGGCACAATTGCAACCGGTTACCGGACGGTCGATCAACAGCACTAAGAGCAGTACCGGCCAGAGGGGGTTAGGCCCGTCTCGGAAACGGTCCAGTGGACCGTTTCAGGGCCGAACGGGCGTAGCCCTGGGCGCAAACGCGCTTGCGACGGTTGATCAACAGAACGAAGGGCAGCGCCGGCCCGAGGGGAGGCGCAAACGCGCCGCCCCATGGGGGCGGGTCGGCGCGGCCCGGCGGTGCCGCCGGGCGGGTGGGTTGATAGAAGCCTAATAGCTTTCTTGATTGCTCAGCTACGCATTACGCGGAGATGCTAACTCGATCCGGGCGAGTCACTCTTTTTCGTTCCGTCGTTGGTTTCAGGTTCTGGCAAACCCAACCGCTCGGGAGGTGGCAATGATTTCTTTTGCTCTTCGTTTTCAATCTTTTGCAAACCGTAGATAGCGCCCGCGATCCGTTCGACGATTTTCACTGCTGGATCCAATTTCTTAGCGCCTTCCGAGACCGCGTTTGTTAGCACCAAGAACACCTCCGAAAATGAATGAATATGAGCCCGGCTCCGGTCTATTTCAGCCTGAAGGTTATTAAGCTTCTTCAGGATGTTTTCCCTTAGCAGCTGTTCGACCTCTGCCTCTTGGACACATTTCCTGATGTGATCCAAATAAGTCGTCGCCCTCGCGCGCCAATCTTCATCCAAGCTTACAAAATCTCGCCGAAGACTTCCATCGATTGAAAAAATGTTTCGGGAGTGGAGCTCCGTTACAAACTGTTCCAATTGGAACAAGTGCGCAGTTACTAGATGTTTTTCTTGTTCCGTAAGATTTACATTCTGCAATCTTACCTTGGACACACCCGAAATCGGAACTTCAAATTGATCGGCAGCCTCTACGGCACTGTTCACGTAAATAACTGCCCGGGCATAGTCTATGTCAGACCGCAACTCTGCCAACCGGATTCGATTTTGCTGAAGAAATTGATAAAACTGAGTTTCTCTATTCATGCGACCACCATCAGCGATCGTTGAGAATATTTCAACATGCAGCTAGTTTTCTGTGTGGGCACGCGTTTGGCTGCGCCAAACGCTTTCGCGCACTCGCACTCGCACTTAAAATGGATTACGAATCCATTTTAAGTGCGGAAATAAACGCCTCCTGCGGGATATCCACCTTCCCGAACTGACGCATCTTCTTTTTACCCGCCTTCTGCTTGTCCAGCAGTTTGCGTTTCCGCGTGGCGTCGCCTCCGTAGCATTTGGCGGTCACGTCCTTGCGCAGCGCCGAGAGGGTCTCGCGCGCGATGACCTTGCCTCCGATGGCGGCCTGGATCGGGATTTTGAACATGTGGCGCGGGATCAGGTCCTTGAGCTTTTCGCACATCGCCCGGCCCCGCATCTCGGCCCGGTCGCGGTGAACCATGGTCGACAGCGCATCGACCGGTTCGTCATTCACCAGCACCGACATCTTGACCAGCGCGTCCTCGGTATAGCCGGTCATCTGGTAATCAAACGAAGCATAGCCCTTGGTCACCGATTTCAGGCGGTCGTAGAAGTCAAATACGACCTCGTTCAGCGGCAGGTCATAGACAACCATGGCGCGGCTGCCCGCATAGGTCAGGTCCATCTGGATGCCGCGGCGGTCCTGACACAGTTTCAGCACGTCGCCGAGGAATTCGTCGGGCACCAGAATGGTCGCCTTGATGCGCGGTTCCTCGATATGGTCGACTTTGGAGGGGTCGGGCATGTCGGCGGGGTTGTGCAGCTCGATCATCTCGCCGTCTTTCATATAGACGTGATAGATCACCGACGGCGCGGTGGTGATGAGCTCGATATCGTATTCGCGTTCGATACGGTCGCGGATGACCTCAAGGTGCAAAAGCCCGAGGAAGCCGCAGCGGAAGCCAAAGCCAAGTGCGGCCGAGGTTTCCATTTCAAAGCTGAAGCTGGCGTCGTTCAGCGCCAGTTTGTCGATCGCGTCGCGCAGGTCTTCGAATTCGGAACTGTCGACGGGGAAGAGGCCACAGAACACCACCGGTTGCGCGGGTTTGAAGCCGTCCAGCGCCACTTCGGTGCCGTTGCGGTCATTGGTGATCGTGTCACCGACGCGGGTGTCGCGGACCTGCTTGATCGAGGCGGTGAGAAAGCCAATCTCACCGGGGCCGAGGCTGTCGACCATCTCCATCTCGGGGCGGAAGACGCCGACGCGGTCGACATGGTGCAGCGTGTTGTTCGACATGAACTTGACCCGCATGCCCTTTTTCAGCGTGCCATCCATGATGCGGACCAGAACGATGACGCCGAGATAGGCGTCGTACCAGCTGTCAACCAGCATCGCCTTAAGCGGCGCATCAAGCGTGCCTTTGGGCGCAGGCAAATGAGTGACGATGGATTCCAGCGTCTCATGGATTCCCTGTCCGGTCTTGGCGGAAACCTGAATGGCCTCAGACGCGTCGATACCGATCACATCCTCGATCTGTTCGGCCACGCGGTCACAGTCGGACGCAGGCAGGTCGATCTTGTTCAGTACCGGCACGATGTCATGGTCGGCGTCGATGGCCTGATACACATTCGCCAGCGTCTGCGCCTCAACACCCTGGGTGCTGTCCACAACCAGCAGAGAGCCTTCGACCGCGCGCATGGAACGGCTAACCTCATAGGCGAAATCCACGTGGCCGGGGGTGTCGATCAGGTTCAGCACATATTGCTCACCATTATCGGCGGTATAGTCGATGCGAACCGTGTTGGCCTTGATGGTGATGCCACGCTCACGCTCGATATCCATGCTGTCGAGCAGCTGTTCCTTCATGTCGCGATCCTTGACTGTCCCGGTCTCTTGGATGAGCCGGTCAGCAAGGGTGGATTTGCCATGGTCGATATGCGCGACGATGGAGAAATTGCGGATATGAGCGAGGTCTGTCATGGGTTGGGGATATGCGTTGGAAATGGGCTGTGGTCAAGGTGGGACGAGGCCCCAGCGAAACCCTTTGAATAAGAGGTCTCCGACCGATCAGACCAACCCATTTTTGACCAGCTCCGCGTTCATCCAATGAGTCTCGCTCTGAACATGGCCCTCGCGTACATATTTCGCGAGGTGAGTGGGCATGTCTTCCTCCTTGAAGGCCGAAGTTGTGCGAACGACAAAGCCCTCTTGCATGCCGAGGTTCAGACCCGCGATCACATCCGCCACAACTATAGCAGTGAACCGCCCGCGATAGAGTTCGGGAACAGAGGTGATCCCGAGCTCGACAAAGCGTGAAAGCGTCGCGTCCCACGACTGCACGCGGTCTGCCTTGACCCAAGCAAAGCCCAGGAAATAAGTCGGCAACTCTGAATATTCGATGGAATGACGCGCAAACAGATACTCACCGACAATACGCTCATCCTCAGCTAGTTGTGGCGCGATACCGGCTGCGAAGGCTTTCATCCAATCTCGCGACGGGTGATAGAGTGCATCGATGCTGCGAGGATGACAGCCTTGGCTGTGAATTGTCGTATTCTCGCCGTCCATCTTTTCGGTGAAGATCACCTCATCGGCCGATGCCAACACGTCAATGCTGGACATAATCTTGTCGTCGCTGGTGGCACCAGGTGATTGTGGCAGGTGAAAAGTGCGTCCGTATTTCTTAAGCATCTCGGCCTAACTGAAGTATTAAATTTAACGTCGCGATAGAAAACGCGACACACGAGTTCCATGCAATCACTTTTTCGCAACGTATGATTGATCCCGAATCCAGTTTGATTCATACTCTGCCGCAGACTGAGAGGGGCGTAGATCTCTCCGGGCAGGCAAAAACGAGGCTTTACATGAAACAGTTCCTACTAGTCGCACTCTGTGCCACGTCGATTTCGACGGTAGCGCCGGTTGCTGCTGAGGCTTCTCAGATCAAACGGGCGTGTCTGGCATCCGACCGGCAGGCGGCAACGCGGCAGCGGTGCAGGTGCATTCAGGGCGTCGCCAATGACACCCTGACAAATGGCGATCAGAAGACCGTCGCCAAGTGGTTCTCTGATCCGCATCAGGCGCAAGTCCTGAAGATGTCTAAATCGGCGCGCGATGACGCGTTGTGGGATCGATATCAGGCGTTTGGCCAATTGGCTCAGGCGCTGTGCCGGTAGACATCCATCTGAACGCTTGACCTGATCCCCGCTGCCCCTCAGAAAAGGCGCAGCGAAAGGGATTGTTCATGGTGATGAAGGGGCTGACCCTGCGGGGCCTTGAGGTGTTCGAGGCGCTGGCACGGACCGGATCGGTGGCTCAGGCGGCCGAGATCACGGGGCTAAGCCAACCTTCGGTCAGCCAGCAATTGCGCAATCTGGAAAAGGCCTTGGGCACCGATCTGGTAGATCATGGACGGCGTCCCATGCGTTTGACGCAGGCTGGGCGTAGTTTCCTGGCCCGCGCTGAATCGGTGCTGGCCGAGCTGCAGATGGCGCAGAGCGAGCTGTCGGTGATGGATCTGGGCCATCTGACCACGCTGTCTATCGGGTTGATCGACGATTTCGACAACGATCTGACACCGCGTCTGGCCACGTTGCTGGCCGACAGCCTGACCCGATCGAAATTCAAGCTGATCACTCTGTCCAGCCTCGATCTGTTCGAAGCGCTTGAGGCGCAGCGGCTGCATCTGGCGATCTCGGCGCATAGCGGCGAAGTGCTGGAAGGCGTGATTGAATACCCGTTGGTCCAGGATCCATTCATTCTGGCGACACCCAAAGGCGCGGGCGGCGTTGAAGCGGCCCTGCGCGACCTGCCGTTTCTGCGCTATGCGCGCGAGCAATTGATCAGCCGGCAGATCGAAGGCCATCTGGCGCGGCAACAGATGGAGTTCGAGGAGCGGTTCGAGATCGGTTCGCATATGGCGTTGATGGCCATGGTTGCGCGTGGGCTGGGTTGGGCGGCCACAACGCCGCTGGGTTACATGCGGGCGGCCCGGTTCCATGACGGATTAGAAGTGCATCCCGCCCCGTTTGGGGCGTTCTCCCGGACCATTTCCCTGTTCACCCGCACCGACTGGTCGGATCAGGTCCCTCAGGAGGTCGCAGGCATGATCCGGCGGCTGATGCAGAACCAGATTATTGATCCGGCGCTGGCGCAGGTGCCGTGGTTGAATGACCAGCTGAAGGTGATCGACTAACGCGACAGATGCGCATCAAGCCCGGTGACCGCAGCTTCGATCAGGTCCAGCGCGCCGTCGAAATCCCTTGTGTAGTATGGGTCGGGCACATGATCAGCGCCGTTCTGGAGGGCGAACTCAGTCAGCAGGTGAACCGGTGTGGTATTGCCCGGTGGCCGCAGGTCTTCGATATCCGCGATGTTGCTAGCATCCATGCCGATGATCAGGTCGAATTCGTCGAAATCCTGCGCCGTAAACTGGCGCGCACGCAGGTCACTGAGATCGACACCCCGGGCGCTGGCTGCTTTTTGCATCGGCCCGTAAGGTGCGTTTCCGACATGCCACCCCATGGTGCCAGCGCTATCGGTTGTATGATGGGGCGCCCGGATGCGAAAGACACCTTCGGCGGCGGGGGAGCGGCAGATATTGCCGAGACAGACAAAGAGGATACGGTGGGTCATGGGGCAAAGTGTAGCGCACGGAGGAGATATGGAAAAGATCGTCATACTGACGGGGGCCGGAATCTCCGCCGAAAGCGGGCTGAGTACCTTTCGCGATGAAGGCGGATTGTGGGCGCAGCATCGGATCGAGGATGTCGCAACGCCCGAAGGGTTCGCCCGTGATCCCGATCTGGTGCAAGATTTCTACAATGCACGCCGTGTCCAAGCGGCTCAAGTGCAACCCAATGCGGCGCATCAGGCCCTGGCCCGGTTGCAATCGGAATGGCCCAGCGAAGTGGTCATTGTCACCCAAAACGTCGACAGCCTACACGAGGCGGGCGGCGCTGAGAATGTGATCCACATGCATGGACGTCTGGACGGGGCGCTGTGTGCTGCTTGCGGGCATCGCTGGGCCGCTCCACCGGAAATGGCAGTGGGCGAGCCCTGCCCCGCCTGCGCCGAACCAACAGCCCGGCCGGATGTAGTCTGGTTTGGTGAGATGCCTTATCACATGGAAGAGATCTATTCCCACCTGTCCAGCGCGTCGGTTTTTGCAGCCATCGGAACCTCAGGTCAAGTCTATCCAGCCGCCGCCTTCGTGCATGAGGCGCAGGCTGCAGGTGCCCATACGATCGAGATCAATCTTGAACCAACGATGGGAACGTCGGGGTTTGACGACCGGCTGGTTGGTAAGGCGACCGAAACGGTTCCTCAATGGGTCAACCGCCTGTTGCAGCAGAAGGATTAATCTGCGGCAGCGAAAACTAAAGACAGCCCTGTTCATTCTTGTTTATTCTGATCCCAAACTCGGTGGAGCGTGACATATGACAGACCAAGACCCCCAAACCGGCGAAATCGTGGATGATGACAGCATGGCGGGCCGTGATCAGTTGGGCAACCAATTGGCCAACCTGTGGTGGACTTTCCTTCTGCGCGGTGTTTTGGCTGGCACTGTTGGCCTGGCGGCCCTGTTCTGGCCAACCAGCAGCATTGCGTTGCTGCTGCGGCTGGTCGGCGCTCTGCTGATCCTGGATGGCGGCTTAACCTTGCTGGGGTTCGGGCGTCGCGGTCTGGTCGGAGGGGCTGGCATCGCCGCTGTGCTGATCGGGCTGGTGCTGCTGTTGTGGCCCGAAGGTGCTGCTCGGCTCGCCTTTTTCCTGATCGGAGCCTGGGTGCTAATCATCGGGATCGGCTCGCTGATGGCGGGCCAACAAATGTACGATCAGGATCCGCAGCGCGCGACCATGCGCATCTCGGGCGGTGTCGCCTGCGTCATCGGTTTGGTGCTGATGTTTTGGCCTGGCAGCGGTCTTGTCGCCCTGGGATGGGCGATTGCATTCTCGGCGCTGACACTCGCGCTTGTTATGTTCTGGCTGGCTGCACGGTTTCGTCAGGCCGGTGACCGGGTGGGCATGAAGACCATCCACAAATAGCGATGATCCCTGCCATGTATCAAACCCCTTGGCCCTAACAGTAACAGGCCGGGCAATGCCCGGCCTGACGCATGGATGACGGCCGCAGCGCGGCTCGAAGACAGGCGTTGGCCTAGTTCGAATGTGACCCGTGGCCGCCCTTGTCCTGACGTTCAAGGTCGACCGGTATCTCAAGTTCGACAACGCCGGCCTGTTCGAAAGTCAATGTAACCGGTACCTTGGCGTCCTGCTCGAACGGGGCTGTCAGGCCCATGAACATCACATGGTCCCCACCGCGTTGCAGCATACGGATTTCACCTGCCGGGATCACAAAACCCTCTTCGACATGAACCATCTTGGCTACGCCGTTTTCATCAATCATATGGGTGTGCAGTTCCACACGCGCCGCAACGTCCGAGGACGCGCTGATCAGACGATCATCGGTATCGCCCTGATTCTGGATCATCATGAAAGCTGCGCCTGCCTTGGCGGACTTGCCTACTGATCTGGCATAGGCGTCATCAACCTTGATGACGCTTTCGGCGAGGGCGGGAAGCGCAAGCGCTGCGGCGGCCAGCGATGCAAGCAGTGTCGATCTGAGCGACATTGTGTCTCTCCTGTATAAAGTCTGAAAGATATGAAAGCTGTTCAGACGGGAACAGGCGGTGCCCGGGCTGGCCGTCGCGGCTTGGGCAAGGCAATAAGACTGCCGGTTTGGCGCTTAGGCGATGGCAGCCTCTGCTGCGATACTTCCGGCAGTGCCACAGAGGGGACCATAACCGCGCCCAGCAGCGAAAGTGCGTAGTCCGGGCAATAATGCGGGGGCGACGTGGGCTGCCCGTTTTCATCCATATAGACAACAACTGGGCCAGAACCGGTACATAGCACCATCTGGCCCACGGCATTGTCCATACCACGCGACGCCGCAACGCCCTGCCCGGTTAGAATCACGAGCAGGGACAGGATAAGGGGCAGAACTCTGTTTAAAGCGGCTTTCATCCTGACCCGGATATAGGCCAGCGGTTCAAGGCGCTTCAAGCGCCAAAGGGTCGCGCCTGAACCGGGCCTACCAGTCTAGTCCGGGTCGCTTTACAGGCCGTTCGGTCAGGTTGGTATGGGTTCGGTTCACCCGTCTTTGCATCCGGGCGCATGCCGAAACAACTTTGCCAAACACCGCCGCCAGCACCAGAAAAAAATAGAAACTCTTTAAAGACATAACTTGGCCCCCACCGACTTTAGATAGGTCCTAATGTAAGATACTCGCAGGCCCTTTGTATGTGAACCAAGTCACCAACCTGTGCAATTAATCTAAAAATGAAAACAATAGGGTTTAACCGTTTCGAAATTAAAAACAAAAAAAGCCCTGCACCGCATGGGTACAAGGCTGAATTCTTGCAACTGAGAAAGGATTAAGCCGAGGCTCGTGCCTTGGCGATTTCCTTCTTCACTTTCAGAGCGTTCGTGGACAGCTCATCATCCTTGGCTTTCGCCAGGAAGGCATCCAGACCACCGCGGTGGTCGACCGAGCGCAAGGCAGCCGCCGAGATGCGCAGCTTGACGCCACGGCCCAAGGTTTCCGACTGCAGGGTGACGTCGTTCAGGTTGGGCAGAAAACGACGACGAGTTCTGTTTTTGGCGTGGCTGACATTGTTGCCAGTCATCGGGCCTTTTCCGGTCAGTTCGCAACGGCGCGACATGGTTTCTTCCTTTGTTTCTGGTGGCCGGGCACAAGGCCCTCGGCCAAATCACAAGGGGCACAACCCGAAGTCGCGCCCGAAAACTGGTTGGATGCGTTTAGTGGGAATCACAACAAGGGTCAAGACGGACAAAGTGAAATCTTTGCACCCTTGAGCTGATTGCCGTTCGATTAGACCGAACCCGCCGCCTGCAACAGAGGTTTGTTGTTTTTCAGGTGTCGCGCGACCAGTTGTTTTTGCAGCTTTCCGCACGGAATCATGCGTGCCGGATCAGCGGAATGGGTCATCTCGGACAGCTCTGGGAAAATGCCAAAGATTTCCTGCCGTGCCTCATCGCTGAGGGACTTGAGCGCTTCCGGACCCGTGAACAAGCTTTCCGTCGGCGCATTTTCGGCCCATATGACTTGATGCCTATCAAAGAGCAGGTGAAAGTATTCAATGCTCTCTACTTTTTCGTCGACAAAAATGCCCGGCAGCGAGGTCAGTTTGATCGCGGGGACCAGCACCTCGGTGGCGCCAAACATGCGCTGCGCGATTTGCGATTGCACCAGCATGCGGTGTTGCCGGGACACAAGCAGGTCGCGGCTGGGCAGACCTTGACCCAACGCACCCGCGACAATGCGCACGGGAAAAAGTCTAGGATTGTCCCGCAGCGCCGTAGCGTCAAAGCGGCGACGACCGATCCACCGGATGGACGAGGATCCGTTGCCGACGGTTTGAACTACGTCGCCGATTTCAAGGTTCTGTATCCGGATCTGGCCGCGCGGACTGCTTATCAGGGTATCGCGGGTAAAGCACGGAAACCCCGTTCCGGTTTCGAACGTCGTATAGGTCACCGTCTTGCCCGACGGCAGCGTGAAGGTACCGCTGGACAGCGAATAGCTGACCCCGGCTGCAACAGTGATCGGGCCGAAGGTACTGTCTGTAATCAGAGTTCCGACCGGCAGGTTCAGCGCGTCCGTTCCGGTACCACCGCGCACATCGCCCGACACATCGGTGCTTTGAAAATTGAGCGTGTCATTCCCGCGACCCAGACGGATATCGCCAATGTTTGATCCCTGAACAGTGACCGTATCATCATCATTGCCTGCGTTGACTTGCCCATTCACCGTGCTGCCGGTGATGGTGATGTCATCATTGCCAGCATTGCCGCGGACCCGGCCAATGATGGTACTGTTGGTCACCGTGATCGTATCCGCCCCACCACGCGCGCGAATATCATCAATCGGCGACCCCTGCGCCGTACCGTTCAGGGTGCCGTTGTCATTGGTGACATCTATATTGTCGGCGCCATTTGTCCCTACAATATTGGGCATGTGGTCGGGTCCCGTTTGTCCGATCTAGCAAGCGCGTTTGCACAATTCCCAAAACACTTTCAACGCTTTGGCGAGAAACAACGCAAAGCCGTATCCAGAGCCAGTTTAGCGGACCAGTGGCGATTTCGCCACCTCCACGTTTTTTTTTGACGTTCACCTGAGGCCAACAAGACATAGAGGTTGAACGCGCGAAGTGGGATTTGCCGAATTCATCAGATGAACCGATCAATACATAGATTGCGCACCAAGGCTGTGGTGCAAAACCCCGGTTGATCAGAGCCGGCCCACTTGGCTTTGGAATAGTCCTGTGGCTGTCACGCCCACAAGTACCAAAGCTTAACTGCACGCCACATTTGCGTTAGATGGATATAATAGCGCTCGCTTGGTTTCGGGCTGCGAGGTCCCAAAAAGACATGGCTGCGTTGACTGGTTTAGGTTGGAGTCGGGCATCGTTGTGTCTCACCCAAGTGGAATTTTGTACGTTGGGGTTGCCCCAAATAGGCGTTTCAGGCGCGCGTCTTCAGCATATTGTCGTGCGTGCAATGAGCGAAAAACATCATGATACGCCGGAGGCGTGGATTGACTTCTCGCAATCCTGCAAAAGCTATTGATGAAGCGAACAGGCATCCATGTTTGTCAGTCGTATTACCCTGCAAAGTGCTGACTGCGGTTTTGAAAGCAGGTAGGACAACCAATAGGTTTTTTGGCAATTGGTTATGAACCAAAGTATATTGATTTCTGGCTGCTCTGGCGGCGGCAAGTCGGCCCTGCTCGGGGAACTCAGGCGTCGAGGGCAATGGACAGTAGCCGAACCTGGTCGCCGCGTCGTCGCAGAGGAGAAAACTGGCACCGGCGCGGCCCTTCCTTGGGTCAATCTAGAGGCCTTTGCACATCGCGCGCTGAAGATGGCGCACGAGGATCTTCGAACCGCCGCGCGCAAGATCGGGTTTGTGTTCTTTGACCGAGGCTTGATCGATGCAGCTGTAGCCTTGCAGGTGGCAGCAGGTGTGGACATCCACGAGACGCTTGGCCCCGAGAAGCACTACGCTACGGACGTCTTTTTAGCCCCGCCATGGCCGGAAAATTTCAAGCAGGATGAAGATCGTCGCCATGGGTTTGATCAAGCCGTGGCCGAATATGAGCGACTGGCAATCGCCCTTCGGGAGCTGGGGTATTCAATCACGCTGCTTCCAAAAACCTCGATCAAAAACCGGGCCGACTTTGTGCTTGAAAGGCTCGAAGGCCAGTCACGCATCTAGGTCTCAACTGCCCCCGGTCAGTTCGGCCAACATGCGTTCAGCAGCGGTGGCCGGGCTGGTCTGGCCCGTGCCGACCTCGGTTCCAAGCTGATCCATCAACGCGCGTGCGTGCGGGGTGTCGAGACGTGCCAGCAAGGCATGCCGGACCTCCTGATCGAACCAGAACCGCGCCTGTGTGGCACGGTTGGTGCCCCAATGGCCGTTGTCGCGGCGCCATTGCGTCAGCGCCTGCATCTCTTCCCATGCCTGAGCAAGCCCGTGTTCTTCAACCGCTGAAACGGTCATCGCTTTGGGAAACCCTTCGGGATCCTGCGGGCGTTTGCGCAGCAGCCGCAGCGCGCCGGAATAGTCCGCGCAGGTGCGGGTGGCCGTGGCTTTGAGATCCCCATCCGCCTTGTTGATCAGAATAATGTCGGCCATTTCCATGATGCCACGTTTGACGCCCTGCAATTCATCGCCGCCGGCCGGGGCGAGCAACAGCAAGAAGAGATCGGACATCTCGGAGACAACAGTTTCGGATTGCCCCACCCCGACGGTTTCAATCAACACGACATCAAACCCGGCGGCTTCGCAAAGGGCAATAGCCTCGCGGGTGCGGCGGGCGACACCGCCCAGATGGGTCTGGCTGGGGGATGGGCGGATAAAAGCGTTTGGGTCGCGGCTAAGACGTTCCATTCGGGTTTTGTCGCCCAGAATCGAACCACCCGACCGGGCTGAACTTGGATCCACTGCTAGAACGGCCACGCGCAGCCCCTGCTCTGTCAGCATCATGCCAAAGCTTTCGATGAAGGTGGATTTGCCCACACCGGGTGTTCCGGAAAGCCCAATCCGCAGGGCCTGACGCCCAGCGCCTGCCAGTTGCGCCAGCAATTCGGCCGCCTGCGCCTGGTGATCCGCGCGGTTGCTTTCGACCAGAGTAATCGCCCGGGCCAGCGCCCGACGTTCCCCATTCAAGATCCTGTCGCCAAGGCTGTTCGTCTGCATTCTGACCCCGATCATTGCGGCAGGAGTAGTTGCCGGTTTCCGGGGCGGTTTGTCCAGCCCGCAGAAGCCACGAATGTTCCCGATGCGGCGCATGCGTCATTTTGCACAGTTCGATTCAAAGCAAATCAAAGCAGGCAGGGGCACGGGGTCACACGCCTTCGCGGGAACTGGACGGCACCTTTGGGATGGCAGATAAGGATCGGATGACAATGCGACTACCAATTGATGACGCCATTCCCCAGCTGCTGGATGCCCTGCGCAAGCACGGTCGTGCCGTGCTGCAAGCCCCGCCAGGGGCAGGCAAAACCACTCGAGTTCCTCTGGCTATGCTTGAAGCGGGATTGTGCAACGGTAAGATCGTGATGCTGGAGCCCCGTCGGCTGGCGGCTCGGGCGGCCGCGGAACGTATGGCTGAAACTCTGGGCGAACGCGTGGGCCAGACGGTCGGTTACCTTGTGCGCGGGGATACCAAAACCTCTCGGACGACCCGGATCGAAGTGGTGACCGAAGGTATTCTGACCCGAATGCTGCAATCCGACCCTGACCTGCCCGGCGTCAGCGCAGTGATCTTCGACGAATTTCATGAGCGCTCACTGAATGCGGATCTTGGGCTGGCACTGTGTCTAGAGGTGACGGGCGCGCTGCGGGATGACATGATCCTGATGGCGATGTCAGCGACGCTGGATGCGGAACCTGTGGGTCAGTTGATGGAGGCGCCGCTGGTCACCTCGGCCGGACGCAGCTATCCGGTGGAAACGCGGTGGCTCGACCGACCGCTGGCTGCGCGTGTCCGGCGGCTGGATGCTATGGTTGATCTGGTTGTGCAGGCGGAACGCGACACACGGGCCGAGGGTGGCGGGATGCTGGTGTTTCTACCCGGCGAGGGTGAGATCCGCCGCGCCGAAGCATCACTGTCCAGTCGCCTTTCCGAGGATTGCAGAATATGCCCGTTATTTGGGGCGATGCCTTTTGCCGCCCAGCGCGCCGCAATTGCTCCGGTGCAAAGGGGGCGCAAAGTTGTGCTTGCGACGTCAATCGCGGAAACCTCGCTGACCATTCCGGATATCCGGGTCGTGGTTGATATGGGCCAGGCGCGGCGGGCGCGGTTTGATCCGGGTTCGGGCATGTCACGCCTGGTGACGGAGCGCGTCACACGGGCCGAGGCAACCCAGCGCGCGGGCCGCGCGGGGCGTGTTGCCCAGGGGCTGTGTTACCGCCTGTGGTCCAAGGGAGAGGATGGCGCTTTGGCCGCCTTCCCGCCCGCCGAGATTGAGGCCGCAGATTTGACCGGACTGGCGTTGGAACTGGCGTTATGGGGCGCGGACGCGACTGATCTGGCGTTTTTGACGCCGCCGCCCGAAGGAACACTGGCCGAAGCGCGGGCCTTGCTGTCCATGTTGGGCGCATTGGACGGAAACGGACGGATCACGGATCACGGACGCGCCTTGGCCGCGCTGCCCTTGCATCCCCGCCTGGGGCACATGCTGGTGGTCGCGGGCGCGCAGGCAGCCCCTTTGGCGGCGTTGATGGCCGAGCGGGACCCGCTGAGAGGAGCACCGGCAGATATGACGCTGCGGCTAGACGCCGTAAGGGATATGCAGGCGTTTCAACGCAACCGGATCTGGCAGGTGAATACAAGTGTTGTCGACCGGATCAAGGGCGAGATCAAACGCCTAAAGGCGCAAGCCGCGAAAGGGCCCGAAGACAGGGGCATCGCTGCCATGGCGGCACTCGCCTATCCCGATCGGATTGGACAGCGGCGCAAAGGGGATGAGCCGCGATATGTGTTGTCAGGCGGCAAAGGTGCGATCCTCGACACCAGTGATACGCTCGCGGCGGCCCCCTATCTTGTGGTCACCGACACCGATGGAAACCCACGAGAAGCGCGTGTCCGGATGGCAGTGCGGATTGCGGAACGCGATATCCGGGATTTGTTTGCAGATCAGATTGCTTGGGTCGACCGCTGCGAGTGGTCGAAACGGGACCGGCGCGTCATTGCGCGGCGGCAGGAACGGTTCAGGGCCATTACGCTGGGGGATCGTGTCTGGAAAGACGTTCCGCCGGACACCGTTGCCCGTGCGATGCTGGACGGCGTGCGGGATCTGGGGCTGCGTCTGGATGGGCCGGCGGCGCGGTTGGCTACCCGGGTGGAGCTGGTACGGGCCGATGACGTGGATCTGCCGGATTTCTCGACCGATGGGCTGATGATCAGTTTGGAAGACTGGCTGTTGCCGATGCTCAGTGGGGTGCGCAACGCCGATGATTGGAAGCGGTTCAATCTGCTTCCTGCTTTGCGGGCGCGACTGGACTGGGCTCAAACACAAGAGGTTGACCGGCGCGCGCCGGGATCATTTGAAACGCCACTGGGGCGAAAGGTTCCGATTGACTATGGCGGCGCGGCACCGGAAATCTCGGTCCGGCTGCAGGAATTGTTCGGGGTCACGCGACATCCGGTTGTTGGTGGCGCCCCGCTCAAGATCACCCTGCTGTCCCCGGCACAAAGACCCATACAGATCACCCGTGACCTGCCCGGGTTCTGGGCCGGGTCCTATGCGGATGTGCGCAAGGATATGCGGGCGCAATATCCCAAACATCCCTGGCCCGAAGACCCGACACAGGCAGATCCAACCCTGAGAGCCAAGCGTAGATAGGGTGGACTGAGTCCGAATTGTCACAAGGTCCCCACAAAAACACCAGAAAACCAATCGAAAACAGGCAAGTTCCGGCGGTAACGTTGAATTTTTGACCTGCTCTTGCTATGTCTCTTCGGCTTCACATAGTTCGAATAACATGACGCGCGACACATGAGTTCATGGCTACGAAACATCTGGGAAGAGGTCGGACGACCTCTGTTCCTGCGCCCTCGGCGGGTGCAGTTTGCGGCGTTGTGCACGCGTAAGCAGGGTGCGAGCGAAGATGTGCTGCTGATCACCAGCCGGGATACCGGGCGCTGGATCATACCCAAAGGATGGCCGATTGACGGGCTGGACGGCGCCGAAACGGCCGCGCAGGAAGCGTGGGAAGAGGCCGGAGTGCGGGCTGAAGCCGTCGAAAAGGAGCCGGTGGGCCACTATACCTACGACAAGATCTTGAACAACGGGTCGGCCCAGCCGGTTTTGACCAATGTTTATCGTATCAGGGTCAGTGAATTGTCAGATGACTATCCCGAGGTGGATCAGCGCAAACGCTGCTGGGTTTCCCCCTCGGTCGCCGCCAAGCGCGTGCGCGAGCCGGAACTGCAATCCCTGCTGCTGCAAATGTAACCCATCGTTGATTTTCTTGATGGCAGGCAGGTTGCCCCATCTGTGGTAAACTTATAGCTGCCTGCGTTTACCCAAATGCCGTGATTGAACAGATGCCGAATTCGAACGCAAAACCACGCTGGCAGACGCTGGACACGGACCTGCACAGGATCTCGCGGGTCGAGGTCGCAAACTCTCATGTGGCCCGGCCCCTGCTTGCGCCCGGAATTGCACTGGCGTTCATGGCTGTCGCCGGGCTGGTCGCGGCGGTGCTGTTTGGTCTGGCCAATGGCGGCTTCATTATCATAGCTGCGGCGGCTTTCGGAGCCTACATGGCGATCAATATCGGCGCCAATGACGTGGCCAACAACATGGGCCCTGCGGTGGGTGCCAACGCGCTGACCATGGGCGGTGCCATTGCGATCGCAGCTGTCGCCGAAAGCGCAGGTGCGTTGCTGGCAGGGGGTGACGTCGTATCCACCATCTCAGGCGGCATAATCGACCCGATGTCGGTTGAAAACAGCCACGTGCTGATCTGGGCCATGATGGCGGCGCTGATTTCTTCAGCCATGTGGGTCAATCTGGCGACCTGGATCGGGGCGCCAGTTTCGACCACACATTCGGTCGTTGGCGGCGTGATGGGCGCCGGGATCGCCGCAATGGGACTGGGCGCGGTCAATTGGACCACCATGAGCGCGATTGCCGCCAGTTGGGTGATCTCGCCCGTTCTGGGCGGTGTAATCGCAGCCGGGTTTCTGGCGCTGATCAGAGCAAAAATTCAGTCTCGGGACGACAAGATCGCCGCCGCCCGACGTTGGGTTCCGATCCTTGTGGCGCTGATGGCCGCAGCTTTCGTGATCTATCTCGCCGTGAAGGGCCTGCAGCGTGTTGTGACCGTCAAGCTTGAAATTGCCTTACTGATCGGGGTGGCCACGGGGCTTCTGGTCTGGACAGTCACCGTCCCTTGGGTGCGGCGAAAATCTGAAGGGATGGAGAACAGGACACGCTCGCTAAAAACACTGTTTGGTCTGCCACTGGTGATATCGGCCACGTTTCTGAGCTTTGCTCATGGCGCAAATGACGTGGCCAATGCCGTGGGCCCTCTGGCAGCCATTGTGCACGCGGCCGAGTTCGGTGACGTCACTGCGCAGGTTCCTATTCCCACATGGGTAATGATCATCGGAGCCTTCGGAATTTCGTTTGGTCTGTTCCTGTTCGGGCCCAAGCTGATCCGGATGGTTGGCCGCCAAATCACCAAGCTGAACCCGATACGCGCGTTTTGCGTCGCCCTGTCGGCAGCGATCACCGTGATTTTGGCCAGTTGGCTTGGGTTGCCGGTTAGCTCTACCCATATCGCGGTGGGTGCCGTTTTTGGCGTTGGGTTCTATCGAGAATGGCAATCGAACCGGCGTAATCAGCCCGGGCTGCGTTTGGCGCGCGAAGAGTATCAGCGGCGAAAACTGGTGCGACGGTCGCATTTCATGACCATTATTGCCGCCTGGATCGTGACCGTTCCGGCCGCTGCGTCGATGTCGGCGATGATCTACCTGATCCTGACGGCGTTCGCGTAGAGATCGCGCATCGCCTAGACGGGTGTTGCAATCAGGGCCTGATCTGATCCGGAAACATCGGAGTTTCAGGCGCTTGGCGGATCAATTCCGCCACCCGAGAGCATATCGGCGTCGGCAGGCCCGTTTGCTGGCCAAGATGCGTGATTTCACCTTGAAGACTGTCGATTTCCGTCGGGCGACCCTCCATCACATCATAAGCCATCGAGGTGCGCGCGCTGGGATCGATGGTCAGCATGCGCGCGGCAACTCGGCTGAACAGCGGAGTCGGCAGGCGCAGGATATGAGGGGTCATCCACGCGGGCAGCGGCGTGGTTGAGGCAACCGGATGGCCCGCCGCCTTCAAAACGGTAAGAGCCTCAGACATTTGATCAGCCATCAAACGACGCCAATTGCGATCCATCAGTTGGTTCACCAGCGTCAGGCCGGACAACGCGTTCAGGGCATTGTTGAGATTGATCACCAGTTTGCCCCATTGCACAGCTTCGATCTGATCACTGGCGGTGACCGGCAGATCTGGACTACTGAGTTGCCCGGCCAGATCACCGGAGCCAGCCTGAATCACGATCTCGCCCGATGTGGCCCGGTGGTAAGTGCCCGGGTCCGTTGGCACCACGTTGAACGGCACCATACCGGCCCGAACGTCGTGATCGGGCAGGATCGAACGCAGGGTCCGGGCGTTCTCCATCCCGTTTTGCCACGACAGGACCGTTGCATGTGCAGGCGCGTGCAATTTGATCAACTCGGCCATCTCAGCAGTCGCGCCCGATTTCACGGTCACAATCACCAGATCGGCAGATCTAAGGCAGGCAGCATCCTCCGAAAGGATCATCGAGCTGGCAGGAACCGTGCGACGCAGTCCTGAATAGTCAGTGATGGTCAGACCCTGCTGCCGGATCGGCCCCAACACACGGGCACGCCCTAGGAGGGTCACCTCGTGCCCGGCAGCGGCCAGCAATGCCCCGCAATAGCACCCGATACTACCCGCACCCGCGATGACAAGCTTCATGGAAGTTTTCCTTGCTGTTGAGGGCTGGGTTGTTGCCATAGACATGGGTCTTCAAACAACTCCGTTAATGCCTTGCAAACAGGCGACAATAGCCCGCGACGCGGGCTATTGCGATTAAGACTCAAGCTCGTCCCATCTGAACGCGTCCTGATCGGCCTTTACGCGCCCCAGAGAGGGCAGCATGAAATGGCTTCCCAATACGATGCAATTTGCCTCAGACGCGGTCTCCAACAGGTGCCTGCGAGAGGATTTTGCCAGATCCATGTCGGCGTCATAGATGAAGTGCCAATCGGGATGCCAGCATTGAGCCGTTGAATGCAGTGCATCGCCAGTCACTATGGCTTCATGGCCTTTGCTTCTGATCTGAACGGAAACGTGGCCAGGTGTGTGGCCCGGCGTGGGTATCAACGATACTTCGTCGCCCAGCCTGTGACCGGGCTGGACGATGTCGGCCTGCCCCGCTTCGACAACGGGCAATACGCTTTCCAAATAGAGATCGCCGTCGCCCTGTCGCTGCATCTCTTCATCAGCGGTGGGTAGGATGTAGCGCGCATTTGGGAATGTCGGGACCCATCGACCGTCTTCAAGTTTGGTATTCCAACCTACATGGTCGGCGTGAAGATGCGTACAGAGCACGTAGTCGATATCCTCAAACGTCACGCCCGCCGCAGTGAGCGCAGCCACGAACCGCGTACCGGATCTTTTGTGCCAATCCGGGTATTTCGGGATGGTTTTGTCATTTCCCACACAGCTATCAACAAGGATATTGTGATCCGGTGTCTTCAGCAGAAAACCTTGGACGGGCAAAATAAGCCGTCCCGATTGGGGGCACACGCCGCCTGGAACGTGCTTTTCAATTGTCGCCGCAACGTCGGGCCCTGCGTTGGGGTATAGTTCCTCTGGCGGCAAAAACGGGCCGTTGATTTCCAGGATTCTCCAGACCTCGACATCACCAAACTTACACAGCACAGCATTTCGTCCTTGTGACCAGAAAACAACCGAACCAAAGCTATCAGCCCCGACATATCTTGCAACGAGGATTTCCGGTCGAGTGTTCGCTTAACAGTCGAAACCTTCGAGCCCGTATCAGAGGTCGTCTCTGGAATTGACGGTTCGGCGTTTAGCGCGCCCGTCTTGGCTTTGTGCGTTCAAGCTCTGGCGAGATCGGGATGAATTCCTGATCGTCGCCGGGCGGCAGGTGGAACGCTCCGTTGGCCCAGTCAGCAGTTTTCCACTCGCGGGTGGCGGTTTCGATCTTTTCTTTTGAGGATGAGACGAAGTTCCACCAGATGTAGCGATCTTCGTTCAGGGTCGCGCCGCCCAAAAGCATCAGGCGCGCACCCGTGGGCCCCGCCTTGACCGAGAGTTTGTCGCCCGGCCGGAACACCATCATGCGACCGGCGTCAAACACATCGCCCGCAATCTCGACCGAGCCTTCGGTCACATAGACCCCGCGATCCTCGTGATCATCTGGCAAAGGAAACGATGCAGCCGGGCCCAGTTGCACGTCGAGATAGAACGTGTCGGACAGCATGGTCACCGGGCTGTTCTCACCATAGGCCGAGCCCAAAATCAGCCGTGCGCTGACGCCCGTGTCCTGAATATGGGGCAGCGCGCCCTGCTTGTGGTGTTCGAAATCGGGGGCCATATCCTCATGCGCTTCGGGCAGGGCAATCCACGTCTGGATGCCAAAAAGGCTGTGCCTTTTGCCACGCGTTTCGTCACTTGTGCGTTCAGAATGGGTGACGCCGCGCCCGGCGACCATCCAGTTGACCTCACCCGGGTAGATCATCTGATGGGTGCCAAGGCTGTCGCGATGTTCGAACTCGCCCTGATATAGGTAGGTAACGGTGCCCAGCCCGATATGGGGGTGCGGGCGGACATCGATGCCGCCTTCGGTGATGAATTCGGCGGGCCCCATTTGGTCGAAAAAGATAAATGGACCAACCAGTTGGCGGTTGACCGAAGGCAATGCGCGGCGCACTTCGAAGCCGCCCAGATCGCGGGCACGTGGAATGATCAGGGTGGCGAGTGCCGAATTCTCGGACGTACAATCCGGGTTGTGGGTTGGGTTCCAACTCATGCCTGCTCTCCCTCAGGTGCCGACGGGCCGAAATGGCGCATCGTTCGATCATGCATGAGATATTGCCGATCAACGGCAAGTAAAGCGCAATTTCGCACAATCAAAATGCGATACGGGCCGCGCTAGCGAGGCCAGAGCTGCGGAAAAAACGAGCCGGCAATCCGATCTCCTTCGCGATAGCCTGCGGCTTCGAATTGTGCACGCTCATCTTTGGCCCAATCACCGCGATAGCGGATCATGCCATCGGGTGCCGTCATGCGCAGGGTGAACCGGCGCACGGTTTCGGATGGGGTGGTTGAAGACAACCCTCCATGCAGCGTGCGCATGTCGAAAAAGATGCAGTCGCCAAGATCCATATCCCATTGCAGCAGGTCATAGGCCGTTGGGTCAGCGTTGATGTCGGGGGGCGGATGATAGGTTTGGCCCGCGACTTCGGTGGGTTCATAACTGGGATGCCCATCGGCAAAGCGCACCCGCATGAACAGCTTTTCCCACAGATGTGATCCTTTCACAAAGGCAATGCCGTTATCCTTGCTCACCGGTTCCAGCGGCAGCCAGAGGACACACATCGTGCCTTCAAAATCGAAATAGGACAGATCCTGATGGAAGGGCGGGCGCGATGTTGAACCGGCTTCGCGCAGGAACCAGTTATCCATCACAAGATTGACCGAAGGGGCAGCCAGCAGCTGTGCGGCAAGTGGTGCGCATGGGGACTTCCGGACAAACTCGTCAAATTGCGGGATCTTGTTCCAGGCCCAGTAATCTTCGAAATAGGCCGGAGCATCAGGGTCTTTGGTGTGGCGCGTGAAATTGTCAGTCGGTGTTGCAAGATCAGCGTCGATACCTTCGCGCAGCAGAGACAACCAGTCGGAGGTAAACCTGGAGCGCAGCACGACCGCACCATCGCGCCGGAACGCAGCGATGTCTTCGTCTGAGATTGAGGCTGGAGAAGTCATACGGCACCCTTTCCGGTGTGTTCACTTGGGTGGTGGTGAGGATTGCATCGCACAGGCAGACCGTCAAAGAAATTCAGGCCACCGGCCCTGCCCCGCGATCATCAGGGCAAAGGCTGGATAGCCCACAACCGGTTCAGGCTCGGAAAAGGTAACCATCGCACTATTATTTGTTTCTGGATGTACCTGCTCCTATCTTAAGGGTCAGGGTCGTCACGCATTACAGGAGATTTCTATGTCTGGTGCTCCAATCACTCGTCGTTCTTTGATCGCCGCCGGAGGGGCTGTGTTGACATCGGGGTTGCTGCTTCCCGCGCATGCGTCGGGTCTGGCCCCGACGCCATCGATGCGGGGTGGGTCCAACAACTATCGCCCCGGCGCACCCATCGTGGACCGGATCGGCGGTGGCGGATTCTGGATGACAGGAACCGTCCGGCGCGCCGGAGATGGCGCACCATTGTCAGGACAGCGCATTCAGATTTGGGCACATACGACCGAAGGGTATGAGCGCGACCCGCAGAGCCATGGCGCAACCCTAACCGACGCAAACGGAGAA
This sequence comes from uncultured Ruegeria sp., assembly GCF_947504215.1. Classification (GTDB taxonomy): domain Bacteria; phylum Pseudomonadota; class Alphaproteobacteria; order Rhodobacterales; family Rhodobacteraceae; genus Ruegeria. The sequence goes on from NZ_CANNGO010000013.1 coordinate 48,969, forward strand.
TTCCGGCTTGAGATGCCGCAGATCGTGCCGGCCTTTGGTCAACCGCATGGGCATCTGGCCTATGACAGCGCAGAGTATGAAACCGTGTTCTTGCGCCCGGTTATGTCGAGTTCCAAAGACAAAACACTGAGTGCACATTTCGTGCTGCAACCGGCCTGACCGCAGCGGACGAATTTCGGTGAGCCGCACGCGTAGGACTCTGATTTGGGGGGCTTTGGCAATTGTCGCCGTGGTGCCAATTGCCGCCGCAGCATACAGCCCGTTTCTGGCATGGCGGTCACCGGTGTACATCGTGGCCGGGTTTGCCGGGATCATCGGTATGGTTCTGTTGCTGGTGCAGCCTTTGCTGGCGGGCGGATACCTGCCAGGACTGTCGGCATACCACAGCCACTACATTCACCGATGGGTCGGAGCAGCGTTGGTTACCGCGATCATTGGCCATGTGGCCGGTCTGTGGGTCACCAGCCCGCCGGATATGGTCGACGCGCTTTTGTTTGTCTCACCCACCCCGTTTTCGGCCTGGGGTGTTATCGCCATGTGGGCGTTGTTCGCAGCAGCATTTTTAGCGCTTTTACGTCGTCGGTTGCATTTGCGATTTCGGACGTGGCGGCTGGGTCATACGACATTGACCAGCGTGACCGTTCTGGGCAGCGTGGTGCATGCGATGCTGATTGAAGGAACCATGGAGAATATGACCAAGACAGCCCTGTGCGTATTGGTCTTGTCGGCGAGCATTAAGACGCTCGCCGACCTGCGCGTCTGGGTGATCAGAACACGCCGGTTCGATTAAACACCCAAGCACCAGCGCATCACAGCCTTCTGGGCGTGCAGGCGGTTTTCGGCCTCGTCGAAAATGACCGAGTTGGGGCCGTCCATAATTTCGGAGGTCGCCTCTTCCTCGCGGTGGGCCGGCAGGCAATGCATGAACAGCGCATCAGGTTTGGCGTGGCTCATCAGTTCCGCATTGACCTGATAGGGGCGCAGCATGTTGTGGCGACGTTCTTTGGCGGATTGGGAATCATGCATTGAAACCCAGGTGTCGGCGACCACCAGATCCGCGCCTTCGACCGCCTTGTGCGGATCGCGTTCAACAACAATCGTTGAACCCTTCTGACGGGCAAGACCGATGAATTCTTCCTCGGGATCAAGCTGCGACGGTCCGGTAAAGGTCAAATCAAACCCAAACTGACCTGCGGCGTGCAGAAACGAGGCACAGACATTATTGCCGTCGCCAGTCCAGACGACTTTTTTACCTGCAATCGGTCCGCGATGTTCCTCAAACGTCAGCACGTCGGCCATGATCTGGCAGGGATGCGTGCGGTCAGTAAGGCCGTTGATCACGGGCACATCGGAGTATTCCGACATCTCGGTCAGGATGGTTTCATCAAAGGTCCGGATCATGATCATATCGACATAGCGCGACAACACACGCGCCGTATCAGCGATGGTTTCGCCATGGCCCAGCTGCATATCCTTACCCGACAGCACCATGGTTTGACCGCCCATCTGGCGCACACCCACATCAAACGAGACGCGGGTCCGGGTCGACGGCTTCTCAAAGATCAGAGCCACCATGCGACCGTCCAGAGGTTGGTCGTCATCAGGTGCGGCTTTGGGGCGACCCAGGCGGGCCCGTTTCATCGCACCAGCCTGATCAATCATAGTCCGCAATTCTGCTGCGTCTGTTTTGTGAATATCGAGAAAGTGGTTCATATTCTGTCACTTTTGTCTATCGATGGCCGGGGGCGCTGCCCCCGGGCCCCCGGAGTATTTCAGAAAAGGTGAAGATCAGGCGATTTCAAGAGTGGCCTCGACCTGAGTCGCGGCTTTGTCGAGGCGGATCACTGCTTGCGCGATGTCATCTTCGGTTAGTGTCAGCGGCGGCAGCAAGCGGATCACGTTGTCGGCCGCAGGGACGACGATGACCTTATTATCATAGCCGGCGTTGACCACATCCAGGTTGGGTGCCTTGCATTTGAGACCCAGCATAAGGCCCGCACCGCGGACCTCTTCGAAAACCTCGGGGTGATCCGCGATCAGGCCTTCGAGTTTTTGGCGGAACAAGCCCGCTTTGCGGTTCACACCTTCGAGGAAGGCAGGTGTCGCGACCTGATCCAGCACGGCGCTGCCCACGGCACAACCCAAGGGATTGCCGCCATAGGTCGAGCCGTGAGTGCCTGCGGTCATTCCGCTGGCGGCGTCTTCGGTGGCCAGCACTGCACCGAGCGGGAACCCTCCGCCGATGCCTTTGGCAACCATCATGATATCTGGTGTGATGCCGGCCCATTCATGAGCAAACAGCTTGCCTGTCCGACCAACACCGCATTGCACCTCGTCGAGGATCAGCAACAGTCCGTTATCATCGCAAATCTGGCGCAGGGCTTTGAGTTCGGCGTCAGGGACGGGGCGAATGCCGCCTTCGCCTTGGATGGGTTCGATCAGGATTGCGGCGGTCTGGTCGGTGATGGCGTTGGTGACGCCGTCAAGATCACCAAAGGCCAGATGGACAAAACCTGGCAACAGAGGGCCGAACCCCTTGGTCATCTTCTCGGACCCGGCGGCGGCGATACCGGCTGAGGAGCGGCCGTGAAACGAGCCGTCAAAGGTGATGATCTCGACCCGCTCGGGCTGGTCTTTGTCATAGAAATACTTGCGGGCCATTTTCACAGCCAATTCGCAGGTTTCCGTACCCGAGTTGGTAAAGAATACAGTGTCGGCAAAGGTGTGTTCCACCAGCTTGTCCGCCAGCGCCTGTTGCTGCGGGATGTTGTACAGGTTCGACACATGCCATAGCGTATGCGCCTGTTCCGTCAGCGCCGCCACCAACGCCGGATGCCCATGGCCCAGCGCGTTCACCGCGATGCCCGCGCAGAGGTCCAGAAAACGTCGGCCGTCTGCTTCGGTCAGCCAGGCGCCTTCGCCCTTCACAAATGTCAGGGGCGCACGGTTATAGGTCGGCAGAACGGACGGGATCATCGGATCATCCTTTTCAGGTAGGTTCGACCTCGTGACTGATACACTGAGGCCGGGTTCGTCAACTGATTTGGTGGAGTTTGCGCCAATTGGGCGGCGCAAATGGATCAAACGGGCCGGTTACGCGGCAAAGCGTCGGCGTCGGAGGCGCAGGATATATGCGAGTTTGATCATGCAGGCCGTATAGCGGGGTGCGCACAATCTGGAAACCCCGAATTTTGTTTAATGCAAATAAACGGCTGAGGCGTCGCGGCGCATGTTTTTCGGCTTGCCATTTGCAACGCACTGCCGCACCGCTTGCGCATGTTTGTTCCAAAAAGCCATAATCCGCCCCTTGCCGCATTGCTCATCTTTGTCGCCAGTGCGTTTCTGGCCAGCACCACGCTCTTGGCCAAAGCATTGGGAACGGACACATTAGGCCCGCCATTGCATCCGATGCAAATCAGCCATGGCCGTTTCATGTTCGCGTTTTTAATGATCCTCTGCGCGGTTGCGGTACTGCGCCCAACGCTACGGCGCCCACATTGGGGGCTGCATATCGGGAGGACAAGTTTTGGCTGGCTGGGCATTACGCTGATTTTTGCCTCGGTTGCGTTCATTCCGATGGCGGATGCCACAGCGATCTCCTTTCTGAACCCGGTTTTTGCGATGCTACTGGCTATCCCGCTGCTGAAAGAGGGGGTTGGCCCTTGGCGATGGCTGGCCGCAGCCGTGGCCCTAGCCGGTGCGCTTATCTTGCTGAGGCCGACACCAGACAGCTTTCAGCCCGCGGCGCTGCTAGCGCTGACGGCTGCGGTGGTGATTGGGATGGAGCTGATTTTTATCAAAAAGCTGTCGGGCCGGGAAATTCCGATCCAGATCCTGCTGGTCAATAACGCGATGGGGTTGGCTATTGCCACCGTCGCAGTGAGTTTCGTGTTTCAGATGCCGACCCTCGCTCAATGGGCAGCGCTGGCGGGTATCGGGGTGCTGATGGCCTGCGCGCAGGCCTGTTTCGTCAACGGCATGGCGCGAGCAGATGCGTCCTTTGTCGCACCGATCAGCTATGCAACGCTGATCTTTGCGGCGCTTTATGATTTTGTTATTTTCAGCGTAATACCCGATGTCATTAGCATCGTGGGGTCAGCGATTATTCTGACCGGCGGCCTGATCCTCGTTTGGCGTGAGGCCCGCATCAGATAGCGGACGGTTGGCCAGGTCCGAAAGCGTCTAGGCCTTGAGCCGGCAGCCAGTGCGCAGCATCTGCCACGTGACAGCGCATACAAAAATGGTGGCACCGCTGCAGACTGCAAACCCCAGCAAAGGTGCGCTGTCAGAAACACCGATCATTCCATAGCGCAATCCGTCGATCAGATAGAAAACCGGGTTTGCGTGGCTGATCCGGTTCAACAGCGGCGGCAGGGCCTCGACCGAGTAAAACGTGCCGGAGAGGAAGGCCAAGGGGGTGACGATGAAATTGGTGATCGCTGCCATCTGGTCAAACTTGTTGGCAAAGATTCCTGCAAATAGCCCAAGCGCGCCCATGAACGCACCGCCCAAAATGACAAAGATCAGCGCGATCAAGGGGTGTTGCGGCACCAATCCAAGAACCAACGCCAAAGCGATGGCCACAACGCAGGCGATCAGCACTCCGCGCACAACACCACCCGCCAGATAGCCCAACAGGATTTCGAGTGGCGACAGAGGTGGCATCAGCGTGTCAACGATGTTGCCCTGAACCTTAGCAATCACCATGGACGACGACGTGTTGGCGAAGGCGTTCTGGATCACGGTCATCATCATGATGCCCGGGGCCAGAAAGATCAGGAATGGCACACCCATCACATCGGGTCGGCTGGGCCCGATGGCAATATTGAAAATCAACAGGAACAAACCGGCCGTCACCAAAGGCGCCATCAGGGTCTGAGTCCAAACCGACAGAAAACGCAGTGTTTCGCGCTGAGCCAGCGTATAGAGACCCATCCAGTTGACCGCGCCGAACCGACGCTCTGACTGATCGGTGAGAATCTGCATCTTCTGCCCCCAAACTGATTCGAAGACTGCTTGTAACTCGGGCCGCAGTGTTTAGAATAGGGGGCTGAGACGAATTCCGAAGGCGGCCCGAATCCGGGGCCGCTTTCCCGCTTTTGAAAGGCAACCGATGTCCTGGACTGACGAGCGCGTAGAACTGCTGAAGAAAATGTGGGGCGAGGGCCAGTCGGCCAGCCAGATCGCCAAGGAACTGGGCGGTGTGACCCGCAATGCGGTGATCGGCAAAGTGCACCGTCTGGGCCTGTCGAACCGGGCCACCGGCGCAAGCCCGGCCAAGGCCGAGCCGAAAGAGAAACCGGCGCCCGCACCCAAAGCCGAGGCGAAACCAAAGCCTGCGCCCAAGACCGAACCGGCGCGGCCTGCCCCGGCGCCCGAAGCGAAACCGGCCATTCCCGCCCGCCGCCAGATCATTCCGGCCGGTCAACCCCTGCCGCCACAGCCCTCGGCCAACGAAATCAGCCCCGAAGCCTTAGCCAAGGTTAATGAGATCGAGAAAAAGGCCAAGAAGCTGACGCTGATGGAACTGACCGAGAAAACCTGCAAGTGGCCTGTCGGTGACCCGGCGACCGAGGATTTCTGGTTCTGCGGCCTGCCCGTTGAGGCCGGCAAGCCCTATTGCGAGGCGCATGTGGGCGTTGCCTTCCAACCGATGAGCTCTCGCCGCGACCGGCGGCGCTAAGGCCGATGCGCCAGGATCCGACAGCGATGGAGGATACCTGGCTGGCCCGGGCAAAACGATTGCTAGCGCTGGCCGAGACCGGCCAGCATTTCACCAAAGACCCGTTTGATCGCGAACGCTATGACGAGATTGCCCAGATGGCACTTGCCATGCTGGCAGATTTAGGCCGTGTGCCCCTATCGCGGATCGACGGGCTGATTTACGAACACGCGGGTGGCTATGCCACGCCCAGCATCGATATTCGCGGCGCGTTGATCAAGGATGGGCGTATCTTGCTGGTGCGCGAGCGGAGCGACGGGAAGTGGGCAATGCCGGGCGGATTCGCAGATATCGGCAGCTCTCCAGCAGAAAACATTGAACGCGAAGTTTGGGAAGAGGCCGGGCTGCGTGTCCGAGCGCGACACCTATACGCGCTGCGGCATAAGGCGCGGCATCCCTACCCGGCAGATGCGCGGGATTTCTACAAGCTGTTCTTTCTATGTGACGAAGTGGGCGCAAATGTTCCGCAGACCGGGACAGAAACAAGCGAAGTTGCGTTTTTTGCACTCGACGCGTTGCCGGACTTATCACTAACGCGAAACTTGGCGCGTGATATTGAAGCTGCGCTCGAAGCGCAGCGATCAGTACCAGTTGAAACCTGCTTTGATTGATCGCCTGCTGAAACCGAAAGTGTTGTTCTGCACCTATGCAGTTTTGATCTTCGCGGCCTATATGCAGCCGCTGGATCAATCGTTGTTCACCCCTAATCTGGTTGGGAATACCCCTCCACCTTTTTTCGTTGGATTGTATCTTGCAACTTGGGTCGCACCGAGCCTGCCCGCGCTTATTGCCCTCCTGACCCAAGTTGGGTTGCGTCAGATTCCGTCGGTTTTCGCAAAGTTGTTCACTTTTCTATTGGTTGCCGCTGGCCTCTGTTTGACGCTTGCTGCTGGAGTCTTTTCACTGTTTTCGGACACGCAGATATTGCATGGCCTAACCCTGACCATTGCCGTCGCCTCCAGCATACTTATTTGGTCAGGGGACGATGGAAAGCCCCGGCCTTCACGTGTGGCGAAACTCGGGATATCGGTGTCGACAATCGCCGCGCTCTGGAGCCTTATGACCGTTCCGATGATCCTAGGCCAGGCACGTTTTATTGCCGATGGATCGCCATACTGCATTGCCCATCATTCGCGGAATTCCCCGGTCGAAACACTGCACGAACTGCGTGGATTCTCATTTTATACTGAGAAGACCGGTTACAAATCCACGTCGGAATGGTTCTTTCACGGTCTGATGATTGTCGATCACCTCGAAGGTCAGAAGATCTACAACTGGTCTCCCAGAAGATGGCGGTTCGATCTAGTAGCTCGCCCGAACTTACTATTCGAACCTGTCAGTAACGTCTGCGTTCCAAATTGATTCTACTGCGCCGGGTGCGACGGTAGATCCGGCATTGGGACCCAACGGGGCAATTCATCGGGTGAGACCGAAACATGCAGCTTTTCTGAACGGTCCCGACCCATTTTTCGGTGTTTGCGCAGCAGGAAAATCTTGCCCCAGCCCCGCCAAGTTCCAACGGAAGGTGCGGCTGCCGAGGTTGGAAAGCGGTCGCGCCAGCCTTCGGGCAGCGGAAGGCCATGCCGTTCCGCCTTGTCCAGCATCCAGATCAGGGAAATGTTGCTGAGCGGGCGGGCGTTTTCGAACCCGTTCAGTTGCCCACCGACATCGCCATGGGTCCCACGAAACCAGACCTGTTCGACATGGCCCTGGAAATCCGGCGTACAAGTCCAAAGCACTGGCTCGTAAACCTCGCGGGTCTCATCCAGCGCCATGGCGTGATATCCGTGACGCGTCGCAGGGCCCAGTTGGTGGTTGTGAAAGGCATGGCGTCCCTCGGCCCAACGCCACAGCAGCGGTAGGCGAAGGCCAAGCGCTTTGACCGTATCCCAGACACCAACCATCTCGATCGCCACATCCTCATGGCAGAACCGACGACGGAATTCGGCAGCCGCCGCGCTGCCCGTGTTGCATTCATAGTGCCGGTAAGCCTGCTTGATGTTGCGTTCTGTCGCGTGGTCAGCCTTGAGCAAACCAATCATGTCGATGACGCCAGCCAAACTACGAACACCATAAGCCCCACGAGAATAGCCGAAGAAGTAAATCCGGTCGCCGGGTTTGTAGCGGGAGGCCAGATAGCCATAGGCGCGGCGGATCTGTCGGTTGATTCCCCGCCCCATCATTACGTCGAGCGAGGATTTCCAGCTTTCCCACTGCACCCCGGACTCGTAGAAAACCGAAACCTTGCTGCCCATCTCACAACTCAGCCGCAGGGTTTGACCGGCATGTGTTTCAAAGCCGGGTTCGAGCGTCGACATCGTGCCATCTAGGATGATCACATGGCTGACCGGTTCGCGATGCCGCGTCTCGGGTGAGTGCTCGGACCGCAGCGGTCGCCCAAGCCATCCCAGAACCTTTCTACTTAGCCGAGACAGAACCATTATTCAGCAATTCCCATACTTTGTCTGGTGTAAAAGGCATGTCCGCCTGTCGCACCCCATAATCCCAGAGCGCATCCTGAACCGCATTTGCCACCGCAGCCAACGCACCGACGGTCCCGGCTTCACCACAGCCTTTCATTCCCATCGGATTCGAGGTCGACGGAACCGGTGCCGAGGTAAACTTAATCATGGGTACGTCGGCAGCGCGGGGCAAGGCGTAATCCATGAACGAAGCCGTGAGCAGTTGTCCATCTGCATCATGCACAACCCGTTCCTGCAAGGCCTGACCGATGCCCTGAACCACCCCGCCATGGACCTGCCCTTCGGCCAGCATTGGATTGATAAGATTGCCAAAATCATCCACGACGATATATCGATCCACTGCCACCTCACCGGTGTAAGAATCAATCACGACTTCGGCAACATGTGCCCCGTTCGGATAGCTGCGCGCATCCAGGTTCGCGCGCGCCTCGTGCTGCAGCAGGTCGGTACGGCCATCGGCGCGCGCCATATCGGCGGCTTCGGTCAAGGTGGGCGTCAGGTTTGATCCAGACGCGCGAAAGGTCTCATGGTCGAAGGTCATATCATTTTCCTCGACCCCCATCTTATCCGCAAGGTAGGGCATGAATGCGGCAATCATTTTGTCGATTGTCACTAGCGTCGCAGTACTTTGAACCGTCACCGAACGGGATCCACCCGTACCGCCCCCATGTGTCAGCCGATCACTGTCGCCCTGCACGATGGTGATCCGATCGACGGGTATGCCGGTCTGGTCGGACAGGAACTGGGCATAGACCGTTTCATGGCCCTGCCCGTTCGATTGTGTCCCGACACACAGGTTCACCGTTCCATCCTCACAAAACTCCACTTTGGCGTTTTCAGAAGGGTCTCCCAAAATACTTTCGATATAGTAACACAGGCCCTGCCCGCGGATCAGGCCACGCTCGGCGTCTTCGGCTTTGCGGGCCTGGAACCCTTGTGTCTGATCCCCAGCAAGGCCAAGAACCATGTCAAAGTCACCCACATCGTAGGTTTCGTCTGTCGCCGTTTTGTAAGGGAAGGCATCGGGTCTGATGAAATTCTTACGCCGCAACTTCCATTGATCGACATCCAGTTCGCGCGCCGCCCGGTCAATCACGCGTTCCAGGACATAGATCGCCTCGGGCCGACCCGCGCCCCGATAGGCATCGACCTGTGTGGTGTTGGTGTAAATCCCTTCAACGCGCAAATAGGTGGTCTGGACGTCGTAAACACCCATCAGAACCTTGCTGAACAGGTTGGTCTGGATCGCCTGCCCAAAATGGCTGTTGTATGCGCCCAAGTTGCATTTGCTGTGAACCCGGTAGGCCGTGATCTTGTGGTCTTCGTCAAACGCCAGCTCGGCTAGCGAGGTCAGATCGCGACCATGATGGTCGGACATCATCGCCTCGGACCGATCCGACATCCAGTGAACGGGTTGGCCGAGTTTCATCGCTGCAACGGCGACCGAGAAGTATTCGGGATACGGCATCACCTTCATGCCAAACCCGCCGCCAACATCAGGGGTCGTGACCCGGATGTCTTCGAGATCAATCCCCAGCTTCTGGGACAGCTGCGCCCGCATCGCCCAGACACCTTGCCCGCCGTAGGCAAAGTGCAGTCGCCCATCTGCCCAATTGGCCTGACAGCCACGCGGTTCGATCGAGTTGATGATCACCCGGTTGTCCAACACGTTCAGCGCCACGGTATGGGCAGCCGATTGAAATGCTGCCTCGGTCGCAGCCTCATCACCCATGCCCCAGTCAAAGGCGCGATTATCGGGAGCCTCGCGATGCAAAGGTTCCCCGCCTGCTGCCAGATCGAGTTTGGCGGGCAGGTCTTGTGTGTCCATCCAGATCTGTTCCACCGCATCCTGCGCCTGAACTTGCGTTTCAGCGATCACCACGGCCACAGGTTCGCCCACGAACCGAACACGTTTGTCGGCCAGCATATGGCGATCGGGGGCCGCCGCTTTTGTTCCGTCGCGGTTGTCTACAATAGCGGCATTCAAAACCGTATCGATGCCGGCCTCAACCAGATCCTCCAGCGTCATGACTAGCCGCACACCATCTGCAGCACGTGCGGCATCGAGATCCAGAGAGGTGATTTCGCCATGAGCCACTGTGCTGCGAAAAAAGGCTGCGAACAGAGCATTTTCCGGCACATCGTCATCCATATAGTGGCCTTGCCCGGTCAGAAACCGTTGATCTTCGGTCCGTTTTACAGGTTGGCTTTTGCCGAATTTCTCCACGGGGCATCCCTTCTGCACGATCTTTGGGCGAGCCTAGCCCGCGCGATTGGGATGTCCAGACGCAGGCTGGGAAATTCGTTTCCCTAAGCATCCAGTTGGGCTAGCCTGAACCCTATGACCTGGACACATGATACCGTTTTCCCGTTCACCGCCCCCCTGACCACGGGGATTGAAACCACCCATGACGTTTACGTTGGCGGCGAAGGTCCCCCCATCATGATCCTGCAGGAATTGCCGGGGATCGGCACCGAGACGCTTGAACTTGCGCAGCGACTGAATGCGTCCGGTTTTCGGGTGTATCTGCCACATCTGTTTGGCACCTTTGGCAAAACAGAAACCGCAAAGAACTTTGCCCGCCTGTTTTGCGTCCGGCGTGAGATCAATATGTTTCTGAAAGGTCGCGAAAGCCCGATATCAGGATGGATGCGGGCGCTGACCCGCGACATCCGAGATCGCGAAGGCAGCAAGGGTGTGGGCGTTATCGGCATGTGTCTGACGGGCAGTTTCGCCCTGACCCTGATGGCCGAGGATGCGGTGCTGGGTGGCGTGGCCAGCCAGCCTGCCTTGCCGCTACTAGGCGGTGACAAGCTGCATATGAGCAAACATGACATCGGTGAAGCCTCATCAGGCATGACCGCGAAAGGTCCCGCTCTGGCCATGCGATATGCTGAAGATAAGATGTCGCCTCAGCGGTTGATGCATGCTCTGGAAAACGCGTTTGGTGGGCTGGTGCAAACGGTCGAATTCCCTGGAAAGGGTCATTCCCTGTTGACGCTGCATTTCCACGAACCGGCCTATCAGAAGGTCGACACGTATTTCAAAGCGCGCTTTGGGATGACCTGAGCGCATAGTCGCCCTTCCCCTTCCCGCAACCATTCGCTATTGCAGGCGCTGACCCGAATTTGTTGACGCAGGACGCATCCTATGGCGATGGAAAAGACATTCAACGCGGCTGACGCCGAGGCCCGTATCTATAAGGCCTGGGAACAGGCTGGAGCCTTCAAGGCAGGCGCGAACCGCTCACGCGACGAAAGCTTTACCATCATGATCCCGCCGCCCAATGTGACGGGCGCATTGCATGTGGGGCACGCGTTCAACAACACGCTTCAGGATGTTCTCATCCGCTGGCACCGGATGCGCGGGTTCGACACGCTGTGGCAGCCCGGTCAGGACCATGCAGGCATCGCCACGCAGATGCAGGTGGAAAAGATGCTGGCGGCGCAAGGCAACGAAGGCCGGCGGGAACTTGGGCGCGAGAAATTCCTTGAGAAAGTCTGGGAATGGAAAGGCGAATACGGCGGCACGATCATCGAACAGCTCAAGCGTCTGGGCGCCAGCTGCGACTGGTCGCGCAACGCCTTTACCATGGCGGGCGCGCCGGGTGACCCGCGCACAGGCCACGAGAACTCGGCGAACTTCCATGACGCGGTCATTAAAGTCTTCGTGGAGATGTACGAAAAAGGCCTGATCTATCGTGGCAAACGGCTGGTCAATTGGGACCCGCATTTCGAAACCGCGATCTCGGACCTTGAGGTCGAGAATATCGAAGTCGCCGGGCATATGTGGCACTTCAAGTACCCCTTGGCGGGTGGTGAGACATATGAGTATTTGGAAAAAGATGAAGATGGGAATGTGATTTTCCGTGAAGAACGGGATTACATCTCCATAGCAACGACACGCCCCGAAACCATGTTGGGTGACGGCGCGGTTGCGGTTCATCCGTCAGATGAACGTTATGCGCCAATCATCGGGAAAATGTGTGAAATTCCGGTTGGTCCCAAAGAGCATCGCCGTCAGATTCCGATCATCACGGATGACTATCCCGACCCCGATTTTGGTTCGGGCGCGGTGAAGATCACCGGCGCGCATGACTTCAACGACAACATGGTCGCCAAGCGCGGCGGTATTCCGATGTACCGCCTGATGGACACACGCGGCGCGATGCGGGCCGACGGTGCCCCCTATGCCGAAGAGGCGGGCAAAGCGCAGGAATACGCACGCGGCAAAGCGTTCACCGAGAATGAGATCGACGCCGTCAACCTGATCCCCGATCACCTGCGCGGGCTGGACAGGTTCGAGGCACGGGCAAAGGTGGTCGAAGAGATTACCGCAGATGGCCTGGCGGTGATGACCCGCGCCGACAATCCGGTTCTGGGCACCAAACTGGGCGAGCATGACGATCCGGCGGCTTTGGTCCCGCTGGTCGAGAGCAAGCCGATCATGCAGCCCTTCGGCGACCGCTCGAAAGTCGTGATCGAGCCGATGTTCACCGACCAGTGGTTTGTCGACGCCGCCAAGGTCGTCGGCCCCGCGCTAGATGCGGTCAAGGACGGCACGGTCAAGATCATCCCCGAGTCGGGCGAGAAGACCTATTACCACTGGCTGGAAAACATCGAACCCTGGTGCATCTCGCGCCAGCTGTGGTGGGGGCATCAGATTCCGGTTTGGTATGGGCCGGGAGTTGTCGACGCTACTCCTGACTATGTCGAATACACGACTGCCAAGCTTTCCGAACTCTCCTACGAACCGGACGCCGTTGTTGCCTTCTGCGCCCCCTCCTTTGAGGAAGCTGAGAAAGCCGCGATGGAGTATTACCGCTCCAATGGGATAGGTGGCGACGAACTCGATAATGGCGTTGAGGTCGAAAATAGAGCAGCCTCGGAAGGCCTTGATGATGTCACACTTATTGGTCTTTGGCGCGATCCCGACGTCCTCGACACCTGGTTCTCGTCCGGCCTCTGGCCCATCGGCACGCTGGGCTGGCCCGAGCAGACCGAGGAATTGGAACGCTACTTCCCCACGGATGTTCTGATCACCGGCTTCGACATCCTGTTCTTCTGGGTCGCCCGGATGATGATGATGCAACTGGCCGTGGTTGATCAAATCCCGTTCCACACCGTCTACCTGCACCAGCTCGTCCGCGATGAGAAGGGCAAGAAGATGTCAAAGACCACCGGCAACGTCATCGACCCGCTGGAGATCGTGGACGAATTCGGTGCCGACGCGCTGCGCTTTACCAACGCCTCGATGGCGGCGGTTGGCGGCGTGCTGAAACTGTCCAAAGAGCGGATCACCGGCTATCGCAACTTCGGCACCAAGCTGTGGAACGCCGTCCGCTTTGCCGAGATGAACGAGGTCTTCACCGACGCCGTTCCGCAGTTGGACGTCACCGATCTGAAGCCCAAGGCCGCAGTGAACCGCTGGATCATCGGCGAAACTGCCCGCGTGCGGGAAGAAGTCGACGCTGCATTGGAAAGCTATCGCTTCAACGACGCGGCGAACGGGCTTTACGCCTTTGTCTGGGGCAAGGTCTGCGACTGGTATGTGGAGCTGTCCAAGCCACTGCTGCAAGGCGATGATGCCGAGGCACAGGCCGAGACCCGCGCCACCATGCGCTGGGTTCTGGATCAGTGCATGGTGTTGCTGCACCCGATCATGCCCTTCGTCACCGAAGAACTCTGGGGCCTGACCGGCATCCGTGCCAAGATGGTCGTTCACGCCGACTGGCCGACTTACACGGCCGCCGACCTGATCGACACCGACGCAGATCGTGAAATGAACTGGGTGATCTCAGTGATCGAAAACACCCGCTCGGCCCGCGCGCAGATGCGGGTTCCCGCTGGCCTCTATGTGCCGATGCTGGTGACCGAGATCGACGGCAATGGCCAAGCCGCTTGGGACCGCAACGAAGCGCTGATCAAACGACTGGCGCGGATCGATAGTCTGACAAAAGCAGATGAGTTGCCCAAAGGCACCATTTCGATCGCCGCCCCCGGCGCATCCTTCGGCCTGCCGCTGGCGGATATCATCGATATCGGTACCGAAAAGGAACGGCTGGAGAAAGCCAAGGGCAAGCTGGCTAAGGAACTCGGCGGTCTGCGCGGTCGTCTGAACAACCCGAAATTCGTGGCTTCGGCCCCGGAAGAGGTTGTGGCGGAAGCCAAAGCCAACCTCGCCGCGCGCGAAGAGGAAGAGGCAAAGCTGAACGAAGCGCTGGCCCGTCTGGCTGAAATCGCCTGATCTTCATCTTTTTCCAAGTACTCAAATTCCAAACCCTGCCGCTTTTGCTGGCGGGGTTTTCTGTTCCCCTGACGCTTTTGACCTTGTTTCTGACAGCTTGCGATTGTTAGCAAGTGCGGGTGGCAGTTTCGAGGGCGTGATGGCGCAGACCTTTCCTCCGATGCAAACCGTCTCAACCGGGCTGGTAGTGGCGGTTGTGGGCTTTTTCAGTTCCTTCCCCATTGTGCTGCAGGGGTTGGGCGCGATGGGTGCGTCACCGTCCGAAGCCGCCTCGGGCCTGATGAGTGCGGCCATTGCCATGGGTCTGGCAGCCGTCGTTCTAAGCCTTTGGTACAAGCTGCCGATCAGCGTGGCGTGGTCGACACCCGGTGTTGCCCTGTTGGCCGTCTCAGCGGCGCCAGCCGAGGGGTTCTCGGGCGCCATCGGAGCCTTCCTGTGTGCCGGTGCGCTGACAGTCATGGCCGGGCTGTGGAAGCCGTTGGGGCGGCTGGCCGCGGCAATCCCCACGACGCTGGCGCAGGCGATGCTGGCCGGGGTGCTGATGCCTCTTTGCATTCTACCTTTCAAAGCAGCGGTTGAGATACCCTGGCAGGCGATGCCTGTGATCCTGACATGGTTCATTGCCGGACGGTTCAATCGACTATTTGCGGTTCCCGCTGCGGTCATCGCGGCAGCAATAGTTGTTATTGTCAACGCAGGGGACGCAACGATCATGCCCGAGCGTCTGGTGGCGGCCCCGATCTGGACACCCCCGACATTCACACT
Source organism: uncultured Ruegeria sp. (assembly GCF_947504215.1). Classification (GTDB taxonomy): domain Bacteria; phylum Pseudomonadota; class Alphaproteobacteria; order Rhodobacterales; family Rhodobacteraceae; genus Ruegeria. The sequence goes on from NZ_CANNGO010000013.1 coordinate 64,186, forward strand.
GTCCTCGGCCATCGGGATCGGCGTGCCGCTGTTTATCGTTACGATGGCAACTCAGAACATCCCCGGCATCGCCGTCATGCGCAGCTTTGGCTATGCGCCGGTCACAGGCAGTCTGTTTTCAGCCGTCGGCGGAGCCAGCCTTTTATCGGCTCCGTTCGGCGCACCCGCCACCTGCCTTGCCGCGATCACCGCTGCGATGTGCTCCAATGAAGACAGCCATCCTGACCCTGCCCTGCGCTATTGGTCCGCGATCATGGGCGGAGTGTTCTACTGCCTGTTCGGAGTCTTTGCCGTGGCGATCACAGGCTTTGCCGCCCATGCCGACCCGCTGTTGATGGGAACACTGGCAGGGGTTGCGCTGATCGGTGTGTTGGCCAATTCGATCTTTGCGGCGCTTGAAGTTCCAGCGGAGCGCGAAGCCGCGATGCTGACCTTTGCGATCACCGCCTCGGGGATCACGGTGTTTGGTCTGGGGGCAGCGGTCTGGGGTCTGCTGGCCGGTGGAATTGCCTATTTGGTATCGAACCGGGTGCGGTAGTCGACTTTAGCGTTGCCCTGAACAGCCCACTCCAACCGGAAGAGCGCAGTAAAGTTCTTGAGATGCAGATTGGTACTATACTCGGGGTGTGGCGGATCTTACTGCGTTATTCGCGAGGCACAAACGCCCGGCTAGAAACAGAAACTGAATTTCCGGACGGGTCTTTTGCGTTTGCGAACTGATAGCTGTCTGCCTGGTGAATTGCCCCGAACGTCAAACCTTTCTGCAAGGCTTGAGCACAAAACGCCGGGACATCCGCCACGTCGAACACCAGCTTAACGACAGCCTGACCTTCGCGCGCGCCTCTGCCTGCCGGGTGCAACAGAAGATGCGCCCCGCTCGATCCGGGCTTCAACTCGATGATCCGGTCACCTTCTATCTGGCACGCTGTGTATCCAAAGTGAGTTTCGTAAAAGCGCACCATCTGATCGATACGCTTTGTGTACAAAATTAGCCGCGTGAGGGGCGGTGAATTCATTTGAACTCGGGCGTGCGGCCCTGCATCTGCGCCATCACGACCTCCATCTGATCCGGCTTACCGATTAGTTCCACCTGCTCGGCGGATTCGGCTAGTAGAACTTCGGCGCGCGGTTCAGTTTCAGCAATGTCGATCAGCCGCTTGGCGGCCCGGATGGCCGAGGGACTTTGGTTCGCAATGCTTTCGGCCAGAGCCAATGCTTCGGTTTGCGGGTCATCCGAAAGCTTGGTGACCAATCCCCAGTCTGCGGCCTGCTGTGCACCGATCGGGCGCGCCGTGTAGGTCAACAGGCGCAGCACGTCAGAGCGGACAAGGTGTGGCAGCAGAAGCATCCCACCCATATCCGGGATAATGCCCCATTTCATCTCCATCACCGCCAGTTTGCTGTCCGGATGGGCGATGCGAATATCAGCGCCCAGCGCGATTTGCAGCCCACCGCCGTAAGCCACCCCCTTAATGGCACAGATCACCGGAACCGGGACGCGCCGCCAGACCAGCGCAAGCTCCTGCATTTCGTTGGCATCTTCGTGGCTGCGCGCCATCAGCCATTCGGTCGGGTCCTTGTGGGCCATGGACGCAAAGCTGGCCATGTCCAGCCCGGCACAAAAGCTTTTGCCTTCGCCCGATAACACCACCGCGCGGGCGTCCGAGGCGGCAACCTCTTGCCCGGCGGACAGGATCGCTTTGATCATGGCATCATCCAGCGCGTTCATCTTGTCACCACGGGTCAGTGTGACGTGGGCAATGTGGTCTTTGTATTCGACAGATACGCGCGCCATGCGGGCCTCCCAAAGCTTGTTTGTGCAATCATGCCCCAAAAGACGGGCTTGGTTCTACTGCGACGTCAGGGCATCTGGGCCACAGGCATTCGTCCGAACCAAGGCGAATCCAGCGTCATCACATAGAACTGGTCCCCGGCGATCTTGCCGCCGGTCGTAATGCCCAACCGACCATCGGGATCTTGCAATGTCTGAAGGATGGTCCCGTCCCCGTCGAATTGCACCATCATTCCACGATGGATAGCGGCTGGCCGGACCGTCGGCCCCAGCCGCCAAATGATTTTGCGCAGAAACGGGTACGGCATCAACGCCTCGGCTGGCACACGTGGGCTGGCAAAGGCCATCCAATACGTACCATCGCCCTGAGCTTCGATATTGTCCGGATAGCCTGGCAGATTGTCGAGCAGGACCTCTTGCTGACCCGCCTTTGGACCATTGAGCCAAAGCTTATGGACACGTGCCCGGCCAGTTTCGGCGATCAACAGAAAGTCCTCTTCCGGCGACAGCGCGACACCGTTCGTATAGACAAACCCTTCGGCGATCTTTTCTGTGGTTCCATCGGGGCTATGTTTTGCGACATAGCCGGCGTTTGATTGCTCCCAAATTGTCATGACAGACGTGGGTTTTGTCCCGCCCATGGTTTCGGGATCGAACCGGTCGGATGAGTTCGAGAAATAGACCGTCCCATCCTGTGCCACGTCCAGTTGATTCGCATAGATGACCGGGGCGCCGTTGATATCCGAGACCACGGGTTCCAGCGTGCCCGGACCGCTCCAGAGCATCAGGCCCCGAAAGCTGTCGGCGATATACAGCGCACCGTCAGGGCCGGGTTTCAAGCCCAGTGGTCGCCCGCCCAATTGATCGATTTCAACCGGTTCTGCGCCGTCAATGCGGTAAAGGACGCCGGACAGGCTGGTGGTGTAGATGCTGCCATCTGGCAGGACAGCGATATCTTCCGGGCCGATTTCTCCGCCCGGCAAAGAGATTAGGTCCAGCCGATCCAGAGCATTGTTCTCAGCGAAATCGCCAGTGAAACCTTGCGTTTCGGGCGGCTCGTACGCGATTGGTTCAACAGGGATGGGCCAGAACAACAGATAGGCAAGGCCGATGAGAATGAGACCGATGAAATAGCGCATGAAATCCTCTTTGCTTAATTGCCTGCACACTGGCGGCGAATGTCCGGGGGTGCAAGGCTTGCCCCGCCGCCCGCCTTGCGATTAGGTGCGCGCATGACTGGTCCCCGATACACCCCGCTTGCCCAATCCCTTCCCGCAACCGTCCCTTTCGTGGGTCCTGAAACGCAGGAACGCCTGCGCGGCGCGCGCTTTGATGCGCGGCTTGGCGCCAACGAAAGTGTTTTTGGCCCATCCCCACGGGCGATCGAAGCGATGCAACAGGCAGCAGGTGAGATCTGGATGTATGGTGACCCGGAGAATCACGATCTACGCCATGCCCTGGCGGATCATCACGAGGTCACGCCCGACCACATCGTGGTGGGCGAAGGGATCGATGGATTGCTGGGGTATCTGGTGCGTCTGGTCGTGGGTCCGGGGGATCCGGTCGTAACCTCGGACGGTGCTTACCCGACCTTCAACTATCACGTCGCAGGATTTGGCGGGATTTTGCACAAGGTTCCCTATTCCGATGACCAAGAGGACCCCACTGCGCTGATTGCCAAAGCCGCTGAGGTTGGCGCCAAACTGGTTTACCTAGCAAATCCGGACAACCCCATGGGCAGCTGGCATCGCGGGGCGGACATCGTGGCGGCGTTGGACGCTTTGCCCGAGGGCTGCCTGATGGTGCTGGACGAAGCCTATCTAGAATGCGCCCCGGACGGCACTGCGGCACCGGTCGCTGCGGATGATCTGCGCGTGATCCGAATGCGCACCTTTTCAAAAGGTTACGGTATGGCGGGTGCTCGGGTCGGTTATGCCCTTGGCGCGCCGAGCTTGATTTCGGCTTTCAATAAGGTGCGCAATCATTTCGGAATGAACCGCGCGGCACAGACAGGTGCGTTGGCGGCATTGCGCGATCAGACCTGGCTGGCCGACGTGCAGCAGAAGATCGGCCAGGCGCGTAGGCGGATTGGTAAGATTGCCGAGGAGAACGGGTTACAGCCTTTGCCTTCGGCCACCAATTTCGTTGCCATCGACTGTGGACGAGATGGGGTGTTTGCCAAGGCTGTTTTAGATGCGCTGGTCGCGCAGGGCGTCTTTGTGCGAATGCCGTTTGCGGCCCCTCAAAACCGCTGCATTCGGGTGAGCTGTGGCACTGAGGCGGATTTGGATGCTTTTGCAGCTGCGCTGCCGGTGGCGCTGTCCGTGGCCGCTGGCAACGCCTGAGTAATGACGGTTAAGGGGGCTGTCTGCCCCCTCTTGGCCTTAAGGCCAATTCACCCCCGAGGATATTTGTAGCCAGATGAAGCGGGGGCGGGTCTTTACTTGCCGCTAGATTTGTCCCGCCAACACGGCCGCAGCGGCATCCAGTGCGCCTGAGCCCCGTGGGATGTTCAGTGCAGCCATGGCCGTTTCAACGCCGCCCAGCATGGCCATAGTCATCTGCCCGTTTACATGGCCCATATGGCCCAGGCGGAAACACCCTTCGGCATCCGCCATACCAAGGCCGATCCCCAACGTTAGACCCAACTGATTTTCAGTGAAGGCGCGCAGGGGGGTCCCGCGTTCTTCGGTCAGACGCAGGGATGTGACAGCATGGCTGCGATATTCGCGGTCAGTGACATTGAGCTGCAATGCCCCCTCGCCAGACCAGATTTCGCAAGCTGTCCAGACCGCTGCGGCCAGATGTTCGTGTCGGGACCAGACATTCTCGATCCCTTCTGCACCGATCATATCCAATGCGGCGCGTAGCCCGTACAAGTGGTGGGTCGGAGCGGTTCCATTGAAATACTGGTAGAACAGTTCGGGATTGGCGCGCGGCTGCCAGTCCCAATATTGCGACACGCGCGGCATCGCCGCCCGTTTGGCCTGCGCCTTATCGTTGAAAAAGACAAATCCGACACCGGGCGGGGTCATCAACCCCTTCTGGCAGGCTGTGACCATAACATCGACGCCCCAGGCGTCCATTTCGAACCGCTCGCAACCCAGCGAGGCAATGCAATCGGCCATCAAAAGCGCAGGATGATCCAGATCATCCAGCAGAGCACGCAACGCGGGAATGTTGTTACGGATTGAACTGGATGTGTCCACATGCACCGCAAGCACGGCTTTGATCTGGCGGTGTGTGTCGGCCCGAAGCGCCTCGGCGATGCGGCCAAAATCCCACGGGGAAGCGGTACCAAAATCCAGTATCTCGACCTCGGCGCCGATGCCTTTGGCCATCTCGGCCCAACCATGGGTGAAGCGGCCCGAGGCCGGGGCCAGAACGGTTTCACCGGGGGCGATCACGTTGGATAGCGCGGCCTCCCACGTGCCGTGACCGTTGGCAATGTAGATCGCCACATCACACTGCGTGCGGGCAACCTGACGCAGATCTGCGGTCAGGGCGGGCATCATCTCGATCAATGCGCCATCATAGATGTTGGGGGACGGGCGGTGCATCGCCTGCAAGACGGCGTCGGGCATGACCGAGGGCCCGGGAATGGCCAGATACTCGCGCCCCTGCGCGAGAGTGGTTTTGTTTGTCATGAGGTCAACCTGTTTGAATTGAGCCCTACCCTAGCGTCGCTAAAGGCGGCGTCAATCCGTCAGCTTTGACGCCTCACGCGCCAGCGATTCTATACCCGCCCAGTCACCACCTTCGACCATCTGTTTGGGCGCGACCCAACTGCCCCCGGCGCAAACCACGTTCGACAAGGTCAGATAGTCGCGCGCGTTCGATGGTGACACGCCACCGGTTGGGCAGAATCTGATCTGCGGCAGCGGTGCGCCAATCGCTTTCAGCGCGGGCGCGCCACCTGAAGCTTCGGCTGGGAAAAATTTCAGCATGTCGTAGCCAAGTTCGAGCAGGCGCATGGCTTCGCTGGCGGTAGCAGCGCCCGGCAGCAAGGGCAAGCCTTCAGCCTCACAGGCCGCAATCAGCGCGTCTGTGGCACCGGGCGAGACGCCAAACTGAGCGCCTGCCTCTTTGGCGGCACGGACATCTTCGGGCGTGATCAGCGTGCCTGCGCCAACAACTCCCCCCGGAACCTGCGACATCGCGCGAATAGCGTCGAGCGCAGCGGGTGTGCGCAGCGTAACTTCAAGCGCTGGCAGGCCACCGGCGACCAATGCCTCGGCTAGCGGACGCGCTTGGGATGCATCATCGACCACAAGGACCGGAACGATAGGTGCAAGGGCACAGATTTCGCGAGTGCGTTGGGTTTTGTCAGACATGAGGCTCAGGCTCCGAATATGCTGGCACCGTTATCGGCCGAGCCGACGGCGTTGCGGAAAGGGGTGAACAGGTCTCGCCCGATGCCGTGCTGATTTGCCGACAGATCGGCGGTCGCAGGAGCGCGGTCCAAAGCCCCTTCGGTGAGGATTTCAAGCTCGCCGTTCACGGCATCAACACGCAACAGATCACCGTCTTGTAGATAGGCGATCGGCCCCCCATCCAAAGCCTCGGGACAGACATGGATCGCGGCAGGAACCTTGCCGGACGCGCCCGACATGCGGCCATCGGTGACCAGAGCCACCTTTTGCCCCCTGCCCTGAAGAATCGACAGGATCGGTGTCAACGAATGCAGCTCGGGCATGCCGTTGGCCTTGGGGCCCTGGAACCGGACGACTACGATTACATCATCGGTGAATTCTCCGGCCTTGAACGCGGCCTTGACTTCAACTTGATCGTGGAAGACGCGAACAGGTGCTTCGACAACCTGATGTTCAGGGGCGACGGCCGAGACTTTCATCACACCAGTTCCCAGATTGCCGGTCAGGCGCGACAGGCCTCCGGTTGGCTGGAACGGGTCTTTGGCCGGGCGGATAATCTTTTCATTCAGGCTGTGACCTGCGCCATCCTGCCAGACCAATTCACCTTCGATCAGCTTGGGTTCTTGGGTGTAATTGTGCAGGCCCTGCCCGGCGACCGTCAGCGTGTCGGGATGCAGCAAGCCATCTTCGAGAAGCGTTCCGATTGTGTACCCCAGCCCACCTGCTGCATGAAAATGGTTCACGTCGGCCAGACCATTGGGATAAACCCGCGCCACCAGCGGTACGACCGCTGAAATGTCGGAAAAATCCTGCCAATCCAGCACGATACCACCTGCCCGCGCCATAGCGATGAGATGGATGAGCAAATTGGTTGAACCGCCCGTAGCCATCAAGCCCACGATACCGTTTACAAAGGCACGTTCATCCAGGACTTGGTAAACTGGGGTATAACTGTTGCCCAGCGCGCTGAGGGACAATGCACGGCGAGCGCCTTCCTCGGTCAGCGCATCGCGCAGGGGCGTGTTGGGATTGATGAAGCTGGAGCCCGGCAGGTGCAGACCCATAAACTCCATCAGCATCTGGTTGGTGTTGGCAGTGCCGTAGAACGTACAGGTGCCAGGGCCGTGATAAGCGGCCATTTCCGCGGCCATCAATTCCTCTCGGCCGATCTCACCTGCCGCAAATTTTTGGCGGATCTTGGCCTTTTCATCGTTTGGCAGTCCGCTGGTCATCGGGCCAGCGGGCAGGAAAACGGCAGGCAGATGACCAAAGGCTTGAGCGCCGATCACCAGTCCGGGCACGATTTTGTCGCAGACACCGAGGAACACGGCAGCATCATAGGTGTTGTGACTAAGTGCGACACCAGTGGCCAGAGCGATCACATCGCGCGAGAACAGGGAAAGCTCCATCCCCGCCTCGCCCTGCGTGACGCCATCGCACATGGCGGGCACACCGCCTGCGACCTGCGCTGTGCCTCCGGCGGCCCGAATCGCATCGCGGATCAGACCGGGGTAGCGTTCGAACGGCTGATGTGCCGAGAGCATATCGTTATAGGCCGTTACAATGCCCAGATTTCCTGCAGTGCCGGTGGCCATCGACTGCTGATCTTCGCCCGCGCCAGCATAGGCATGGGCCTGACCACTGCAGGACAGATGCGCGCGCGCAGGGCCTTTTGACTTGGCCTGTTCCATCCGCTCCAGATGCGGACCGCGTGAGGGCCCGCTGCGGTCGATAATCCTCTGGGTGACGTCGGTAATGACTGAATGAACCATGATTACCCTCCGATCTGGCGCCAGCGGCGACCATCGCGATGCATCAGCATCAGTGCTTCTTCCGGGCCAGAGCTGCCCTGATCATAGCGGGACGGGCGGTCGCCGCGCTCTTCCCAACCATGAATGATGGGATCGACCCAGGCCCAGGCGGCCTCGGCCTCATCCCCGCGCATGAACAGGGTCTGGTCGCCACGGATCACGTCCATGATCAGGCGTTCATAGGCATCGGGGGATTGTGAGTCGTTACCCAGCGCGTCGGCAAAGCTCATGTCCAGCGCAACGTCGGACAGGCGGAACCCGCCCTGCCCGGGTTCTTTGATCGTGGTGCGCAGGGTGATGCCTTCGTCCGGTTGCAGTCGGATCACCAGCACGTTGCCATGCAATGGACCGACATTGGGAAAGATCGTGTGAGGTGGGTCGCGGAAGAACACCGCAATCTCGGATTCGCGGGCGCGCAGGCGCTTGCCGGTGCGCAGATAAAACGGCACCCCGGCCCAACGCCAGTTGCCCACATGAACCTTGAGCGCGATGTAACTCTCGGTGCGACTAGCCGGGTCGCCGACATGATCAACATACCCGCCTTCGCCCTTATTGGCCCGGTATTGCCCACGGGCGATGTCAGCTTGCGTCACGGGTTCCAGCGCTTCGATCACCTTGACCTTTTCGTCCCGAACCGCATTCGAGGAGAACTTAGAGGGCGGTTCCATCGCCGTCAGACATAACAGCTGCACAAGGTGGTTCTGGATCATGTCCCGCATCGCGCCGGACTGGTCGTAATATGCCCCCCGCCCTTCGACACCTACGGTTTCGGCCACGGTGATCTGAACATGGTCGACATGGGTCGAATTCCACAGTGGTTCGAACAGGGAATTGGCAAAACGCAGCGCCATCAAGTTCTGCACGGTTTCCTTGCCCAGATAATGATCAATCCGATAAATCTGATGCTCGTCGAAACAGGCCCGTAACCCTTCGTTCAAGGCCTTGGCCGAGGCCAGGTCATGCCCAAATGGTTTTTCAACAACGATACGGCTGTCCGGTGTGGCCATTCCGTGATCATGCAGACGTTGGGCAATGCCGGAAAACAGGCTGGGGCCGACCGACAAGTAAAAGGCCCGAACGGCATCGTCGCGAAGCGATTTACCAAGGGCCTTCCATCCTGCATCACCAAGCGCATCGACTGATACATATTCAACCTGTTTCAAGAACCGATCGAGAGTATCTTTTTTAAAACTCGGCGCAAACTTTTGCATCGAAGCCCGCAAAAGATCACGGAACCCGTCGCTGTCCATGTCAGACCTTGCGGTGCCGATGATACGCGCCTTGTCCGGCATCTGCCCCACTTCAAAGCGGTGATACAGGCCGGGCAGGATCTTGCGTTGCGCCAAATCGCCGGTTGCGCCGAACAATACCAGATCGAACGGATCTACCGGAATTACGCGTGAAACCATCACCGGGCTCCTTTTGAGTTCACTGCGGTCAGCTTACCACGGTGTTTGCACTGGTGCGAAACACACAAAGCAAGACATGTTATCGCTAACATTTACCGCGTAGATAGAAAGGAGAGGCGCAAAAATCAAGCACAGTTTCGCGGATGATGCTGTTTTCCAGATCAGGCCTGACTGCGTAGCCACTCCATTACGGCAGGTCGAACGGATTGCTCACCGCGATGGCGAGCATCGGCAATGATCTTGCGGACCTCTTGCAAGTTCGACCGCAAAAGCAAGCTTTTGACTGGACCAATAGACGCTGGGCGCATTGACAGTGAGCGAATGCCCATTGCGGCTAGACACAACGCCTCAACCGGTCGACCAGCGTCTTCGCCGCAAAAACTGAGCGGAGTGTCTGAGATTTCGCAGCGTTCGACAACGCGTTCAATGAAGCTGAGGAAGCTGACATTGAGCGTGTCATAGCGGCGGCGCACCAATTCGTTTTCGCGATCGGCTGCGAAGAAAAACTGCTTTAGATCGTTGCCGCCAATAGAAATGAAATCCACCTCATCAAAAAACTTCTGCGGCGCAAAGCCCAATGAGGGTGTTTCCAACATCGCGCCGACCTCAAGCGTTTCCGGAAGCGCATGACCCAGTCGCTTTTCGCGTTCAATGGTCTTGTTGACCTCCCATCGGGCCTCGCGAAATTCATCTGCCTGCGCCACAAACGGAAACATGATGGTCAGCGGACGGCCGTTTGCCGCGCGCAGCAATGCCTGCAATTGCATCCGCATCACGCCGCGCTTGTCCAGACCGACGCGGATCGCACGCCAGCCCAAAGCTGGGTTCGGCTCGGCCACGTGCTTCATGTAGGGCAGAACCTTGTCCGACCCGATATCCAACGTGCGGAAGACCACACGTTTTTCCCCTGCCGCGTCCAGAACACGCTGATATTGCGTCACAAGTTCGGAACGCTTGGGCATTTTGTTGCGCACCAGGAACTGCAGCTCGGTCCGGAACAATCCGACCCCTTCGGCCCCTGATGTTTCAAGGGACGGCAGATCGGCCATCAACCCGGCGTTCATGACCATGTTGATCCGTGATCCATCCTGCGTGACCGTTGGCGTTTCCCGGATCGAGGCATAGCGTTCCTGCGCCTTGGCCTGCATGGCGATCTTGTCGCGAAAGGCACTGACTACGGTATCCTCAGGCCGCAGATGCACAACTCCCTGATCACCATCGACCAGAACATGATCCCCGTTCAGGGCTTCGGTCGTGATCCGGCCCACATGCACCACCAGCGGAATCGCCAGCGCGCGGGCCACAATGGTCGCATGACTGCCGACTGAGCCTTCTTCAAGCACGATCCCTTTGAGCGAGCGGCCATATTCCAGCAAATCTCCAGGGCCGATGTTTCGCGCGATCAGGATCGGGTCTGGCGGCAAGTCGGCACTGTCAGTCTTGCCCTGCCCTGTCAGAATGCGCAGAAGCCGATTGCTGAGGTCATCCAGATCGGCCAAGCGCTCGCGCAGGTAAGGATCTGTAACCTGTCCCATGCGGGCACGCGCCTGAGACTGTTCCTTTTCCACCGCAGCCTCAGCGCTAAGGCCAAGCGCAATGTCCTCTTCCATTCGGCGCATCCAGCCTTTGGAATTAGCGAACATACGATAAGCTTCCAGAACCTTCAGTTGGTCCTTGTCGCCCCCTTGGGAAATTTCCAGCATCTTGTCGACGCCAACACGCAGTTCCTCGACCGCCTCGGTCAAACGTTCGCGTTCACGATGGGGATCTTCGGCAATGGGATTGGTGACAACGACGCGCGGTTCGTGCAGCCAGACATGGCCTTCGGCCGATCCTTCCTGTGCCGGGCCACCGCGCAACAAAACAGATTGCTGGTGCAGCGGCGACAAAGCGGCGCCCTCACCAACAAATGCGCCCAGTTCGGCCATTTCGGCCAGGACCATGGCAACCACTTCTAATGCGTAAATCTCATCGGCAGTAAACTCGCGCGCTTCACGTGATTGAACGACAAGAACGCCCAGCTTCTGACCCAGACGCTGTACCGGCACACCAAGGAAAGACGAATACCGTTCCTCACCCGTCTCGGGCATGAAACGGAACCCCTTGGCCGACGGTGCATCGGCCGTGTTGACCACTTTGCCGGACTTGGCGACACGGCCCACAAGCCCTTCGCCCAGACGCAAGCGGGTTTTGTGCACCGATTCCGGAGACAGGCCCTCGGTCGCGCATAGTTCGAGCGTGTCTTCGTCACGGAACAGATAAATCGAGCAGACCTCGCGCTGAATGCTATCGGCAATCAGATGCGTGATCCGGTCAAGCCGTTCCTGACCGGCGGCTTCGCTCGCCATCTCTTCGCGTAACCGCCCAAGCAGCTTGCGGGATTCTGTTTCGGTGCCGTCCACCATGGCCCAACCAATTTAGTGTGTTAGGCGAGATCCTTGGCTGAGATGCTCAGGCCGCCTTGTCCAGTTCAAAGGCATCATGCAGTGCCTGAACCGCAAGTTCCATGTATTTCCGATCCACGAGGACGGAAATTTTTATCTCAGAGGTTGTAATGACCTTAATGTTAATACCCTCATCCGAGAGCACCTTGAACATTTTCGCCGCCACACCGGATTGCGAGCGCATGCCAATGCCCACAACCGAGACCTTGCAGACATCTTCGTCGGCAACCAGTTCGGCAAAATTCAACTCGCCGCTGTCCTTGATACCTGTCAGCGCCTGCTCTGCTCGTGCCACCTGATCGGTCGGGCAGGAAAAGGTCATATCAGTGCGCCCTTCGTCCGAGATGTTCTGCACGATCATGTCCACATTGACGCCCGCATCGCTGAGCGCCGTGAAAATGATTGAGGCGATGCCCGGACGGTCGGCCACCGACACCGCGGTCATTTTGGCTTCGTCGCGGGAATAAGCCACACCGGCCACAACATTGGATTCCATAATATCCTCCTCGTCACAGACCAGTGTCCCGGCCTCGTCTGTTTGTTCTTCAAAACTTGAAAGAACGCGCAGTTTCACCTTGTTGCGCATCGCCAGCTCGACAGAACGGGTCTGCAGCACTTTGGCCCCCAGCGAGGCCAGTTCGAGCATTTCTTCGAATGCGATCCGGTCCAGCTTGCGGGCCTTTTCGCAGATGCGCGGGTCCGTGGTATAGACGCCATCCACATCGGTATAGATATCGCAACGATCGGCCCCAAATGCGGCCGCAAACGCGACGGCTGTAGTGTCCGACCCACCCCGGCCCAGCGTGGTGATACGGCCTTCGGGGCTGAGACCCTGAAAACCGGCCACCACGGCCACCTTCATACCTTCGTCGAATTTCTGGCTGATATTCTCGGTCGGAATTTCTTCGATCCGCGCCTGGCTGTGAGCGCTGGTGGTCAGTAACGGCACCTGCCAGCCTTGCCAGCTGCGTGCGGGCACGTCCATCTCCTGAAGCGTCAGAGCCATCAGACCGGCGGTCACGTTTTCGCCCGAAGATACGACCGCATCGTATTCGCGCGCGTCGAACAAGGGTGATGTTTCGTTGACCCATCCCACCAGCTCGTTCGTCTTGCCCGACATCGCCGAAACGATGACGATAACGTCATATCCCTTGGCCACTTCGACGCCAACGCGTTTGGCCGCGCGGCGGATGCGATCAAGATTGGCAACCGATGTGCCACCGAATTTCATCACGAGTACGGGCATGGGGGCAAGTGTCTCCGCGCCTTGGATTTCTGGTCCCGTGCGTCTTATGCGAGGGGACCCGCAAGGGCAAGGGCGCAAACAGGACCCGCCTGCAGCGCAGGGCCGCTTTACAATGTGTTGGCGCAGTGCCAGCCTGTCAGCAACAGTTGTTCCAAGAGGTTATTCATGTACCGCTTAGCTATCGCCTTTGCCCTCATCTCGTCCCCTGTCCTGGCGCAGGTTGCAACGCAGACCGGAACCGACGGTCAAAGTGCACTGGGGACCGTGCCTTGCGCTGCCAAAGCAGGCGATCCGTTGCAAAGCTGTAACGCAGAACTGCGTCGACGCGATGACGGCACAGCGACACTGGCCGTGGCCATTGGAAATGGCGACGTGCGAAACATCTACTTCACTGACGGCGTGCCGGATTCCAGCAGCTCGACCTCACAGCTCACTTATGAGACCCGCGGCGATCTGCTGGTGATTTTCATCGAACCGGGTGAGGTTTATGAAATCCCCAAAGCGGCGCTGAACACTCAGTAAGCGTGCGGTTGCCCGTCATAGGTCTCAAAGCAACCCGTGGCATCCAAGGATAAGGCGTCAAAACGATCGATCAGACCTGTTGCGGCCTGATCGACATTGATGGCAGCAGCTGATCCACCCATATCCGTTTGCACCCAACCCGGGTGATAGATGCCCACGGCGATCCCGTCACTTTTGAGATCGGCGGCCAAATTGCGCCCCAGATTCAAAGCCGCCGCCTTGGATGCACGGTAGATATAGCTCCCGCCTGGTGCGCGGGTATGCGATGCCATCTGCGAAGAAATAATCGCTATTTTTCCCTGCGCGGCGCGCAAGTTGGGCAGTAGGGACTGAACCGTCAGAAACACCCCCGTAACATTGACCGCAAAGCTTTCGGCCCACATATCTGCCGGATATCCGTCGATGCTTTGGCCTTTGTCCAGATAAACACCGGCATTGCAGATCAGCAGATCGATGGGTTGCCCCTTCAATTGTCCAGCCATAGCCGCTTGCTGTTCAGGGTTTGAGACGTCCAGCCGAACCTGTGCACTTTCGTCGCGCGCTGTTCCTGTCACGTCGTCGCCGCGATCACGAAACCGATCTGCCAAGGCCAGCCCGATTCCACGATTGGCCCCGGTGATCACGATATGCATGGCTTAATTTGTCTTCCTACTGGGTACAAACGGAAGCGGAGCAACCGGCACGCCATCTTCCACCAATGCTTTGGCATCTTCGGGCTTGGCTTCACCATAGATTGCGCGATCAGGCGCTTCGCCCAGATGAATCTTACGCGCCTCGCTGGCAAAATCCTTGCCGACGTAATCCGAGTTCTCTTCTACCTTGCGCCGCAGCTCGGCCAGAACTTTTTCAACGTCAGGCGCGGCTGTCGCCACAGCGATGTCGCCTGACGGCGGAGATGCAGGCTCGAGTTGGGTCTTTTCCGCACGCGCCGGGCGGACGCGCGGTGTCATGATGGCTTTTTCAACCTCATCCGACCCGCAAATCGCGCAGGTCACCATGCCCGCTGCTGCGAGTTTGTCGAAGGCTTCAGCCGATTGAAACCAGCTGTCAAATGTATGGCCGTCAGTGCATTTTAGTGCGTATTGAATCATAGTCTTTCCAAAACACCGGTTGGCGAATAGATACCGACCGGCTTGGCAATATCAAGACATCCTATTGTCTCATCAGTGCAAAAATCGTTTAAAACTTCGCAAGATGGCTGCAAGATCCGGTGATCGGACCTTTGATGCCGCTTTCTTAGGCGAGCACCATTTGCGACTGCGTTCCGTTTTTTCGGGATAACTCGATGCCAAAGAGCGCACATATAGCGGAAACACATCCACCACGCATAGTACGATCCCCTGACCTGGACGTTGCTTAAGATACGTGAACTGGCCCAGTTTGTCTGAACTGCATTTGCCTTCTACTCCGGCCTCCTCCCATGCTTCCTTTGCTGCTGTTTCCGCTGGGGTCAGGCCGTTGATCAACCAGCCTTTAGGGACAATCCAGCGACGCGACCGTCTTGTGGTGATCAACAAAACCTCGGTGCGACCACGCTCGATCCTATAACACAAAGCGGCCGATTGCGGCAGAACAGGGCATTTCCTGTTCCCGTGCAGTGCATTTGGCAGAAGCCGTGCATTCATCGCGCCGACACGCCCTTCAATTGGATTCTTTACCTGTTTGCCGGGCCACTTTTGTTGTTCATATTTTGCGGCCGACTACACATTGCATACCATATGATGCGTTTATAGCCAAGTTCGGCCGCCTAAGCAGCTCTGGATCACATGCGGGCAGACAATTTTCGAACCAGTTCGTCATGTGGAATGTCGGCATCAATTGCCAAACGTCGCAGGCCAAAATGAACATGGGCAATCTGTTGATAGTAGCGTGCGTAAACAAAATTGGTTCCGCCTCCGGCCAGCGCCCCTAACACAGGGATGGATTGCGCCGCCAGTTTTTGCCCCAGTACAACTGAAAGCCGCGGTGCGACAGCAGCAATCAGCCTTTGCATCGCCGGGCCGGTCAGTGTGAGGCGCACAGAGAAAAAGCCCAAATCTGCGCCATCATCGTAAGACAACGGGCCAGCGGCGGACAAAACCCGAACACAATCGAACTTCACGTTTTCCTCTGCCGGATCAAATCCTTCGCGCGCAGCAGCACCCTGGATCGAGCGCAACAGCATGGTCGTTGTTGCAGGCAGTTCAACCAGGGCCGTGGAAACCCCACCCAAGCCCCCGGCCGCACCCATTGCGGTTGTTACAGCGGTGTTGACCCAGGGTTTTTGATCAGGAACCGCCCGTCGCGATCCCTGAGCTGCGTGAATGGCCGCCCACAACGCATGCTCAGTCGCCCCGGTCAGGCCTTGCCGCACCGGATCCGGCAATTGGTCGAGCAGCGATTCTGCTGACCCGCCCAGCTTGTTCAACAGTTTGACACCAGTTCCACCGGCCGAACGATAGTGATCCGCCAACCGGTCAAGCTCCGCCTCGGCATCCACTTTTTCGACAAGAACCATATCGTGCATCTGTGCCCTCCTGCCGGTTAAACATTGGCATTTAGCACCTTCGTTTCAATAGGTCATTGGGTCCAGCGCTTAACCGCACCGCGAACATCGGCCCAGACGCCGGGGATCAATTCCATGCCCAGAACACGGTCAGGGTTGGTCGGCGGTGGCATTTGAACCCCCTGCAACGGTATAAACCCAAATCGCTTGTAGTAGGGCGCATCCCCCACCAACATGACCCTTTGCCAGCCTTTGGCACGACCGGCCTCGACCCCGGCATGGATTAGATAACCACCCAAGCCTTCGCCTTGATGGGTAGGGTGAACGGCAACCGGGCCCAGCAGTAATGCATCATGTTCACCGACATGGACAGGCCAGAAGCGGATGGCGCCAGCCAGAATGCCCTGCCCGTCGCGCGCGACCAGAGACAGGCCCGCCACGGCGGGCACATCATCGCGCAGGCGGTACGAGGACAGCGCCTCGCGCCCAGGGGCGAAGCACAGGTCATAGAGCGCTTCGACCTCCCACCAATCATCCGGCTCTTCCGGTCTGATCCTGAACTGCTGCAACCTGCCCTCTTTTCCTTACTGGAATTCGCCCTAGCACTTCGGTACGCCTTGGGCAAACGCTTGGAGATCAGATGTTCTATCGCCCCGAAGACGGTCACGGTTTGCCGCACAATCCGTTCAACGCCATTATCACGCCACGCCCGATTGGCTGGATCTCGTCCCGCGATGCGGATGGGGTCAATAATCTGGCACCGTATTCGTTTTTCAATGGGGTCGCCTACACACCACCGCAAGTGATGTTCGCATCTACCGGAACCAAGCACGATCAAGATGGCGGCAAGGACAGTATCGCCAATATCGAAGCAACAGGAGTGTTTTGCGTCAACGTCGTGGGATATGCCCATCGGGATGCGATGAATGCCAGCTCTGCGGGGGTGGCGAAGCATGTCGATGAGTTTGATCATGCCGGTCTGGTCCCCGTTGAATGCGAAACCATCCCCTGTGCCCGCATCCAAGGCGCCCCGGCGTCGTTGGAATGCAAGCTGACCCAGATCGTGACATTGCAGGGTGAGGCCAACCGGGTGGTTTTTGGGCAAGTGACCGGTGTGCATCTGCATGACGACCATATGCGTGATGGCAAATTCGACGTCACCTCGTTCCGGCCTCTGGCACGGTTGGGGTATCGGGACTATTCCGTAGTGAACGAGTTGTTCAGTCTTTCAAGGCCTGACGACTGATGCCGCTACCTGATCCCAAACGCCGGTACCCGATTACGCTGCCCGATGGGTCCGATCACAAGGGCACGGTCTTTCTGTCCCAAGCGATAGATCATCCCTGTTTTGAGGCCGGGGCCTATAGCTATGCCTCGGATTTTGATGCGCACGAGGATTGGGCCACGCGGCTCGCCCCCTACCTGTTTCCCTTTTCGCGGGAAAAGCTGGTGCTGGGCAAGTTCTGCCAGATTGCACATGGCGTGCGGTTCATCACATCTTCGGCCAATCACGCTATGGACGGGCTGACCTGTTTTCCGTTTCAGGTCTTTGATCCGGACCGCATGTCTGGGTTTCAACCAGATACACGCGATACGGTTGTCGGACATGACGTCTGGATTGGATATGGCGCGCTGATTCTGCCAGGGGCGCAGATCGGCACTGGTGCAATCATCGGCGCTGGTTCGGTGGTACGGGGCGCTATTCCGCCCTATGCAATTGTCGCCGGCAACCCGGCCGAGATAAGCAGGCTTCGGTTTGAAGATGATACAATCGATGCCCTGTTGGCGCTTGAGTGGTGGGATTGGCCACCCGAGATCATCACCAAGGCCGAAAGTGCCTTGATGGCCGGGGATATTCGCGCCTTGGAAAACATAGCGCCTAAGTAAAAGACGGCCAAATAGGCCGCCTTTCAAAACTCAGTGCCCGCCCAGAATGCCGGTTCTGACGGAATAGTCGACGGCCAACTCGTAATCCGGGTCATCGTCACTGTCGACCATCAGGTGCCCGGCCTTGTTCAGCAGCTTGTGGCAATCCCGACTGAGGTGTCGCAGCATGACGCGTTTGCCAGCAGCTTCATATTTGCCCGCGATATTCTCGATCGCCTGCAAAGCCGATTGATCGACCACGCGGCTGGCCGCAAAATCAATAATGACGGTTTCAGGATCGTTTGATACGTTGAAGATTTCCAAAAAGCCTTCGGACGAGCCAAAGAACAGCGGGCCTTGGATCTCATATACTTTGGCACCCTTTTCGGTCTCGGATTCACGGGTGATCGCGTGGATGCGTTTCGCGTTGTTCCAGGCATAGGCCAGTGCCGAGACGATCACGCCAACCACAACAGCGACCGCGAGGTCCTCCATCACGGTGACAACCGTCACCAGAACGATCACAAACGCGTCGGTCAGCGGCACCTTGCGCATGATGTTGAACGAGTTCCAGGCGAAGGTGCCAATCACAACCATGAACATCACACCGACAAGAGCAGCCAGTGGGATTTGTTCGATCAAAGGTGCGGCGAACAAGATGAATATCAGCAAGAACATGGCTGCAGCGATCCCGGCCACCCTCGTGCGACCACCGGATTTCACGTTGATCATCGACTGACCGATCATTGCGCAACCGCCCATACCGCCAAAGAAACCAGTGGTCACGTTAGCAACACCCTGCGCGATACATTCCTGCGATGCCCCACCCCGCTTGCCCGTGATCTCACCTACAAGATTCAGCGTCAGCAGCGATTCAATCAAGCCAATCGCGGCCAGAATGACGGCATATGGCAGGATGATCTCAAACGTTTGCCAGTTCAGTGGAACCATCGGGATGTGGAACATCGGCAATCCACCTTCGATTGAGGCCAGATCGCCAACACGCGGCACGTTCAGGCCAAAACCGATCACCAGCGCTGCGACCACGACGATCCCGGCCAGCGGTGCCGGAATAACGCGTGTGACGCGCGGCATCACCCAGATCACGGCCATGGTCAAACCGACAAGACCCAGCATGGTATATAGCTGCAGACCCGAAAGCCACTCGCCCCCACTCATGCCATGACCGGTGTTTTCCATGGTGCCCGGGACTTTGAACTGCCCCATCTGGGCTAGAAAAATCACAATCGCCAGACCGTTCACAAAGCCCAGCATCACCGGATGCGGCACCAACCGGATGAACCGCCCCCAATGCATCGCGCCTGCGGTGACTTGCAAAATACCCATCAAAACAACTGTCGCGAAAAGGTACTCGACCCCGTGCTGCGCGACCAGCGCCACCATCACCACGGCCAGCGCCCCAGTCGCGCCCGAAATCATGCCCGGGCGGCCACCGATCAGTGCGGTGATCAGGCCCACCAGAAATGCCGCATAGAGGCCGACCAGTGGGTGGACACCTGCGACGAAGGCAAAAGCCACCGCCTCGGGCACCAATGCCAAAGCCACAGTCAGGCCCGACAGCAACTCGATCCGCAACCGCGATACGGTCAGGCCTTCGTCAGGCGACCAGCGCAGATCGGGAATGGCAAGGCGTTTGGCAAAGCTTGCCAGCATGGCTCGGGGCATCGGGTTGTCCTGTGGCTTGGGTCTGTTGGCGCGAAGGCGCCCTTGTACCTGTCATAGCCCCATCGGGATACCGCGCCAACCGGGATGCAGATATGCGCTTTACGCATAGCTATGCGTAAAGCGCCCCATGATCTTAAACCAATATCCGCGTCAAAGCCTAAAGCGAACTTATCCCGACAAAGCGGCAAGCACTGATTGGATATTCTTCTGCCTGTGACAGGCCAAATTTTGTTGCGTTCTGCCTTCACTCCACCTTTCCTGACGCAACCCGCATGCAGGAGAAGTCAAACATGACGACCCGAAAGCTCTATCTCGGCCCTCTGACCGACAACAGACGTTGGGATATGGTCAACATCCGCCCGGACGATGTGCTCGTCGTGACCCCTCCGAAATGCGGAACCACCTGGATGCAAACCATTGTGTCCCTGCTGTTCTCCGGTGATCCAGAGGTCGAGACAGAGTTATCTGTGAAAATGCCATGGGTCGATATTCGTATCCGCGAGATGCCAGAGGTTGCTGATCGGCTTGAAGCCATGCAGCATCGGCGCAGCATGAAAAGCCACACGCCGATGGACGGGTTGCCGCTGGACAATAGGGCACAGTACATCTGCGTGTTTCGTCACCCCCTTGATGCGCATTTCTCGTTTCGCAAACACGTACGCAACATTCCGTTGCCGTGGTTTGATACATGGTACCCCGAGGATGATACTGACGGCATCACCTTTCGCCGTTTTTTGGATGGCGGAGCAGAAGGGTTCGATGGGGATGCAATGCCACTCGCGCACATACTTCAGCATTACAAAGCTGCAATGGCCGTTGCCGATCGACCAAACGTGTCGCTCTTTCACTATGCCGACATGACCCGCGATCTGGCCAGTACCTTTGCCAGACTGGCCGATATATTGGACGTATCACATTCTACCGCTGTTATGGACCAGTTGGTTCAGGCAGCAACCTTCAACAATATGAAGGCCAATGCTGTGCGTTTTGCTCCATCAGGCGGCAAAGGGTTCATGAAATCAGACTCAGAGTTTTTTCACAGCGGTACCAGCGGCAAGTGGCGCGGTAGGCTGACAGACAAAGACTTGGCCGCTTATGACGCGATCATGGAGGCACATCTTACGCGTGAAGATCGCGCGTGGTTGGAATATGGATCACACGGAACCGTGGCCTCGTGATCCATCTCAACCGCAGCCGATCACGCAAGACGGTGCAAGTGCCACTTGCCAAATGAGCAACTGAGCCGCAGATAGGTCTGAACGGATTCATCAAGCGGAGACGACACGTGACCCAAACTAAAATCGCCGTTATCGGAGGATCGGGTATCTATGACATCGACGGCCTGGAAAATGCCGAGTGGGTTACAGTTGAAACACCGTGGGGCGATCCGTCAGATCAGATTTTGACCGGATCGCTGAACGGGGTGGACATGGCCTTTCTGCCCCGCCATGGGCGCGGCCATGTGCATTCGCCAACCGAGGTGCCTTACCGCTCCAATATCGACGCGCTGAAGCGGCTGGGCGTGACGGATGTGATCTCGGTGTCTGCCTGCGGATCGTTTCGCGAAAATATGGCGCCGGGGGATTTCGTGATCGTCGATCAGTTCATCGATCGCACTTTCGCGCGCGAAAAAAGTTTTTTTGGCACCGGGTGTGTGGCCCATGTCAGCGTCGCCCATCCCACCTGCCCGCGTCTGAGCGACGCGTGCGAAACAGCTGGCAAAGCCGCTGGGATCACCGTTCATCGCGGCGGCACCTACCTGGCAATGGAAGGCCCGCAGTTTTCCAGCCTTGCCGAATCCAAAATGTACCGTGAGCAGTGGGGATGTGATGTGATCGGCATGACCAACATGCCCGAAGCGAAACTCGCCCGCGAAGCAGAGCTTTGTTATGCCTCAGTCGCAATGGTCACAGATTTTGACAGCTGGCATCCCGACCACGGAGAGGTCGACGTCACCGCGATCATCGCGACGCTGACGGACAACGCCGAGAAAGGTCGCGCCTTGGTCAAGGGATTGCCCGCCCTTTTAGGAGTTGAGCGCGCGCCCTGCCCCCATGGCTGCGATCGGGCGTTGGAATATGCCATCCTGACCGCCCCAGAAAAACGCGACCCAGCATTGCTGGCCAAGTTGGATGCAGTGGCTGGGCGAATTCTGTAACCGCCCAGTTCAGCCACAGAGAATTCTGTGCGCCTATTCGATGCGCACCAATTCCCAATCCGCTTTTACGCGCGTCAGCCAACCAATCTTAAGGACCTGATGTTTCGGCGTCGGATTCACGCAGTGTGCGCCACAGTCTTTTGGAATGATACTGGAGCGTGACAATTGCACCAGTTCAGGCCGATCGGGACTGTCTGGTCGGAAATAGACCATGTCAACGATGTACACCGACTGATCAGGCATCCGCACGCGTTCAATCACCCGGTCCAGGCACTCGCGTTCGAGTTTCGAGTTCAGCTCAGCACTGCGGTAGATCTTGTTGTATTCCCAAACCACACGCGCATCGTCCAGATTCATGTTCGCGAGAATCTTCTCACCAACAAACTGCCCGACCTGAGAGATTGCGTCGTTAAAGCCCTTTCCCCACTCATTGATACCAGCAAACCTTACGGGCGCGATCGGGTAAGAGTCGGCCATGTGCAGTTTGCACAGTTTGATGGGAAAGAAATCGCCTGTGGAATGGTCAAACGCGTATGCGTCACCCGGATTGGGACTATCAAGTCGATGCGCCGGAATGCTGTGTCGGTCATAGCGCAAATCAGCTTCGTCCGCATCCAGAATGAGCGGCGCACAGACCGCCACAACTGCGATCACACCAGCGACAGCAAGCAAGTAGCCCGCGCGGGATCGCACTGCTTCTCCAAAACCAGACAAGTTCATTGCTGCACCGTTGGACAACACAGGTTGCCCCCGCAATCCGAATAACCGTTTGGGCATCCTTGGGCACTAACACTTACAGGAACGAGAAAAATAAGGAGCATAAGCCCCGCTGCAAACCACTTCATAAGAAATACTCCGAATAAAATAAGCTTCAATTTTAACATAAAACGCAGAAAAAAGCGACTCGCTGGCAATCTTACAGATCGAATCCGATGGCTGTTGGCGTTCCCCTCTGGATTGACTTTGAAACAGACCGTGTCTTAGCTGACGGAAATTGTCGTAGAATCCGGGAGTTGCAAAAAATGTCTTTAGATCTCTGGCTTACCTTTGTTGCAGCCTCGACTGCGCTTCTGCTGATCCCCGGACCAACCGTGTTATTGGTGCTTAGCTATGCTTTGTCCAAAGGGCGTAGCGTTGCGGTGGCATCGGCGACCGGGGTCGCAGTGGGCGACTTTGTGGCAATGACCGCGTCATTGCTGGGATTGGGTGCGCTGGTGCTGGCCTCGGCCACTTTGTTTTCTGTGCTGAAATGGGTCGGTGCGGCCTATCTGGTATGGCTGGGCGTCAAATTGCTGCGCAGCGCGCCGTCAGGCGGTCTCACGCCCGTTGAAACCGGGCAAGGCGTGACCGCCCGCAACGTCTTTGGCCATACCGCCGCCGTGACCGCGTTGAACCCAAAATCCATTGCTTTCTTCATTGCCTTCGTGCCGCAATTCCTGCGCCCTGCCGACCCGCTGGGCCCACAATTTGCCATCCTGATCGCGACGTTCGTCGGGCTGGCGTGGTTGAATGCGCTGGCCTATGCGCTCTTGGCCGATCGTTTGCGCCGGATGATCGGACGCGCGGGTGTCATCACGGCGATGACGCGGTTCGGCGGGCTGACGTTGATCGGGATGGGCGTCGCAACAGCTATCCTGCGCCGACCGGCCTGACACAGGGCGTTAATCCTCAGCGTTTTCTTTCATAAAACTACGAATGAAGCGCCGGATTTCCCGCGCGGCCGAGGTGTCCAGATTCTTGCAGAGATCTACAAATGCGTCACGCTCATCTTTGTCCAACCGCAAGACCAACTGACTGTTTTTCTTGGTAGATACCTTACCGTCTTTCTTTGCCACGCGCCTTGGTCCTGTCAACTTCTTGATTCTTTTCTCTATGCATTGTATATACATAGCATAGAGAATGTAGATATCGGGCACCTAACAACAAAAATAGGATGATGGCAATGAATCTTAATGTCGCTCAGGCATTCCTTTTGCGCGACCAACGTAACTGGCGCAAACCCCACCTTTCGTGGCTGCCGGTCGCGCTGTATCGCTATTATGGATTGCCCAAAGCCCTGCCTGGTGGCCGCAAATAGCCCCACAAGGCATTCTTTTGTTGCATGACTGACCCCAATGGGCCAAACAGCCCCGCGTGTTTTGACGTAAAAGGGTTGGCTCATGTCCAGAAACAAGACGGTCAAAGACTACATCCGGACCATTGTCGATTTCCCGCATGAAGGGATCATGTTTCGCGATGTAACGACCCTGTTCGCCGACCCGCGCGGGTTTCGCGTTGCTATTGACCAGATGCTGCACCCTTATGCTGGTGAGCGTATCGACAAGGTGGTCGGCCTCGAAGCACGCGGGTTTATTTTGGGCGGAGCCATTGCGCATCAGTTAAGCGTCGGGTTTGTCCCGATCCGCAAAAAAGGCAAACTGCCCGGCACAACGATCAGCCAGGACTATAAACTGGAATATGGCGAAGCGATCGTTGAAATCCACGATGACGCGATCCAACCCGGAGAGAAGATTCTGGTGGTGGACGATCTGTTGGCCACCGGCGGCACTGCGGCCGCAGGGATCAAGCTGATCGAACGGCTGGGCGGTGAGATTATCTCATGCGCGTTCATCATCGACCTGCCGGAACTGGGTGGTCGTAAAGTGCTTGAGGATATGGGCATGGATGTCCATGTCCTGTGCGAATTTGAAGGGCTTTGACGCCTCTGATTTCACAAACTTGTGAGTGGATAATCGCGAAGCGGATGGCTTAGTGCGCTTTGACGCGACTTCAAGCATGAATACCGCTTTTGCCCGGTGATCTTATTGTGTGGTCGCTCCGTATCCTTGTTGATGCTGCATGAAGCATTTCAACTCAGGGAGACTACATCATGTTCCGCAAATTCGCCGTCGCCGGTGTCGCTTCGATCCTGTTCACTACCTCTGCCATGGCCGATGGTCACGGCAAGGACATCGTGGACACTGCCGTCGCAGCTGGCAGTTTTGAAACCCTCGTTGCCGCCGTTCAGGCCGCTGAATTGGTCGACACGCTTAAAGGCGAAGGCCCGTTCACCGTGTTTGCCCCCACCGATGATGCGTTTGCCGCGTTGCCGGAAGGGACTGTGGCCGATCTGTTGAAGCCAGAAAACAAGGATCAGCTGGTTGCTGTCCTGACCTATCACGTGGTCCCGGGCAAAGTGATGTCGGGGGATCTGTCCGACGACATGACCGCGGCCACCGTGCAGGGCGGTGACATCACCATCGATCTGGATTCGGGTGTGATGGTCAATGATGCAAATGTCGTTCAGGCTGATATCGAGACTTCGAATGGCGTGATCCACGTCATCGACAAAGTGATCCTGCCCGGTTCGTAACCGAACGTCCAAACACGGCTTGGTCTGACCAGGCCGTGTTCACCCTATCAGCACGGCACCGGGATTCATGATGCCTTTGGGATCAAGTGCGGCCTTGATCGCTCGCATAGCGCTGAGCTTTGCAGGATCGCCGTAGCGCTCCAAATCAGATGTCTTCAGGCGCCCAATCCCATGTTCCGCGCTGACGGACCCATCGAACCTATCCGCAAGGTCATGCACAGCGGTTTTGACTAAGCTACGATCCTTCTCATAATCCGACCGGTTCTGACCTTTGGGCGGGAACACGTTGTAGTGCAAATTCCCATCCCCCAAATGACCAAAGCAATTGATCCGGAACGGGCCAAGCGCGGCCACTACGTCTGCGCCTTGTCGGATGAATTCAGGGATTCTTGAGATCGGGACCGAGATATCGTGGCTCGATACCGATCCAATCAAACGATTGGCTTCGGGGATACGCTCTCGCACCGCCCACAGATCGGCCCGCTGTGCTTCGCTTTGGGCAATGACCCCATCGCTGACCAATCCTTGCGCTTCGGCATGTTCGAAAAGAGTTGTGAGCGCATCGGCAGGCGACTGACCCTTCGGCAGCCCCAGTTCAATCAACACACACCATTTGGGTTTGACCTCAAAGGGTTGGCGGACATCCGGCAAGACCTCGGTCAGGAAATCAAGCCCCTGCCGGTGGATCAGTTCAAACGTACTGACGGTTTCTCCTACCTGATCTCGCGCGGCAGCGAGCAGATCGATTGCTGCCTCAGGTGACGGCACCTGAAACACCGCAGTTCCAGTTGCAGCCGGACGCGGGAACAGTTTCAGCGCGGCGGCGGTTATGATCCCCAGCGTGCCTTCAGCCCCGATCAACAGGTTGCGCAGGTCGTACCCAGTGTTGTCCTTGCGCAAACGGCTGAGGCCATTCCAAATCTGACCGTCGGGCAGCACAGCTTCCAACCCAAGGCACAGGTCGCGCGCGTTGCCATAGCGCAAGACATTGACCCCGCCCGCATTGGTGGACAGGTTACCTCCGATCCGACAGGACCCTTGCGCGGCCAAAGACAGCGGAAACAGGCGATCAGCCGTTCCGGCGGCATCTTGAACGTCGGACAGCACAGCACCCGCTTCGGCCACCAGAACGTTTTCGGTCGGATACACCGCCCGAATGGCCGTCATCCGTTCCAACGAAATCAGCAGTGGTGCCGGGCCTTGGGTCATTACCTGCCCGCCGACCAATCCAGTTCCGCCACCGTAGGGCACCACCGGCACCTGTGCCGCGGCGGCAAGGCGCACCAGCGTAGCGACGTCTTCCACGTTGCGCGGCAGGGCCAGCAGGCCGATATGGCCCACAAATCGGTTCCGAGGTTCGTCAAGGTAGCGGTCAGAGACCGGGCGTAAAATATCGTCACCCAGTTCTGAGCGGATCAGGGCAGCAAGGCGGTCATCAGCAGGGTTTAAACTCATACCCCTTCCTTGCCCAACGCATGCCCCAACGACAAGCCCTATTCCAGCTCGATCAGATAGCGCGGCTCAAGCACCACGACGGTGGGCCGATCTGGTAAGTCGCTGAGTGACACAGTGATTTCCGAGACTCCTTTGCGTTCCACCGGAAAGTCATTGCGGATGTCGACCAGAAATCGGTCCAACGAAAATCCCGAAAACCAGTGCATCGGAATAATGACCGAGCTTTTTAGCCTCTTCAGTACCGAAATCATTTCCGGCAATGGCATGGTTGTGCCGCCATCCACCGCCGCCATCACCACGTCCAACCGCCCCAGAGCAGCGAATTGTTCATCCGACGGGACATGGTGCAAGTGGCCGAGATGTCCGATGCAAAGGCCTTCGACCTCGAACACAAAGATCGAGTTGCCGCGTTCCTCAATCCCGCCATAGACCGAACGGATATCCGTAGACACATTGCGCACCAGCATTTCGCCCAGATCGAGGTGATGTTCGATACCCTGCCCAAACTCACCCCAACCTGGCAAAACATGCGGGATGGCCGGATCGGGATGCGCCGTCCAATGGGTATCATGAGCATGGTTCATGGTGACGATATCAGGGATCAGCGCCGCGCTGCCGATGAACCCTGTGAAATCTGTCACCGCATTCAGCCCACCCTGGGTCTGGATCAGAAAGGATGCATGGGCGATATAACTGATGCGTACAGAGTATTCGGGAACCGGATCACTCCAGGCTGCCTTGTGCAGATATTCGATCCCCGGCGCCGCATCCGCAATGGCAATACAATGGCTCGGCCGACGCTCCTGCGCCACAGCCCCGCCCCCGATCACCAGCAATACCGCAACGATCCACCGCATGAGCCAAGTGTAGCGCACAGCAAGTGTAAGTCACCCCACTGAATCCGGCGCTCAACCAATTGAGAGAGCAAATGTGTGGGGAGATTTAGACGACAATGCACTTGCGCAGCTTGAACGGGCGCGAAACTCTCGCCGCACGCAACGCTTGCGCCAGGGCATCGCTTACGAAAAACGCGCTACGCATCTGGGTATCAATCCAGAGATCCGGCCCTTCCAGCGCCTCCTCTCTGACGGCAATATCGTTGTCCTGCATACCCCGGGGGGTTGCCAGATGTCATGGTTCGGATAGGGCTTACCAATACGCGGCGATTGATCCGTTAGCACCGCAGTCTTCCGAGCGCCAAAGTTCAAGCAGAAGTATTCGCCGTCGACAGGTGTCTTGCGATCGTGTTGAAACAGTTTGATCGGATAGAGATTGCCCGCACTCAGATCGAACTGACGCAACACTACAGCATAGGCCGCCGACACTGTCCACGCCCCTGCCGCCTTAAATAGGTCAGGTTGCCTCTTTTCCTTCTTGTCTTTGTATTTAGCAAATTCTTCTGTTGGGAAGAAGTCAGATGTCAAATGCTCCCCTTGCTCATTTCTTTTGTTGGCATCAGCTACGAATTTTATGTCATTGAGCCACTGATCAGAACGGAATCCTTTCAAACTCGCAGTGCTATACATTGCAAAGCTGATCCAAATCATTGGTCGCTTCATCCGAACCATGGTTCTACCCCGCGTCTGTGCGGCCGCGCCGGTCTGATCGCAGGCTGGCGTACAGAACATGCGTGCGCCACCGCCCGTTGATCTGCAAATACGACTGCGCCACGCCCTCGTATTTGAACCCTGAGCTTTCCAGCAACCCGCGCGAAGCGGCGTTTTCAGGCAAACAGGCAGCCTCGATTCGGCTGAGGTCAAGGCGGGTGAAGGCGTGGTGCAACACGGCGCCAATGGCCTCGCGCATGTATCCCTGACGGGCAAAGGATTGCCCCGTCCAATAGCCCAATGTCCCGGCCTGCGCCGGCCCACGGCGGACATTGTCCAACGTGATCGCCCCTAACAGAGCCTCATCGGATCGGCGGAACAAGAACAGCGGGATCGCTGTGCCGCCTGCGACCGAGCGCTGAGCCCAATAAACACGATTGGTGAACGACTTGCGAGTCAGGTGATCCCTGGCCCAGATCGGTTCCCACGGAGTCAGATAATCTCTAGACGATCGCCGCAGCGCCGCCCATTCGTTGAAATCGGAATGCACGGGCGGGCGCAAGCTCAGGCGCTCGGTTTCGAGTTTCAGCTTGCGTCTGCCTAACAGCATCACGCCGCGCGCCTCTCCTGCAATTCAGCCAGCGTCGGCGCGCCCGAGACCGGGCCGTACAAAGCCAGCGCTGCCGGGGCCTGAACAGCCATATCTTCGGCAAAGGCGCGCACGTCTTCGGTGCAGACCGCGTTGATCTTGGACACCGTGTCTTCAAGCGAAGGCACCTGCCCCCAGATCTGTACCAGCCGCGCCAGACGCTCGGCACGGTTTGACGGGCTTTCCAACCCCATCAACATTCCGGCTTTCATCTGGGCACGGGCGCGGGCGACTTCTTCTTCCGTCATGTCTTCGGCGGCGCGCTTCATCTCATCGATGGTGATGTTGGCCAACTCGCTGATCTGATCGGCGGATGTTCCCGCATAGATCGTGGTCGTGCCGGTATCGGCGTAGGCCCCGGTCTGCGCAAAGATCGTATAGCAAAGCCCGCGCGTTTCACGGACTTCCTGGAACAGACGCGAAGACATGCCACCGCCCAGCGCTGTCGAATAAATCTGCGCCGTATAGATCGCATCGTCGCGATAGCCCGGGCTTTCCAGCGCCAGGGCGAAATGGGCCTGTTCCAGCTCTTTGTCCTGACGCGCTTCGCCCCCAGTGAACCGGGCGGCCTCGGCGATCAGGCCCTTGCGTGGCTGAAGGTGGCCGAACATCTCTTCGGCTGTTTTCATCAATACGTCATGATCCACTGCGCCTGCGGCAGACAAGATCATTTGGTCAGGGCCATAATGTTCCGCGACAAACCCCGACAGATCTTCTTTCGAAAACGCGCTGACCCGCTCAGTCGGGCCAAGAATAGTCCGGCCCAAAGGTTGGTCGTGATAGCTCTGCTCTTGCAGCCAGTCAAAGATCACATCGTCGGGCGTGTCATATGCCTGGCCGATCTCTTGCAGGATTACGCCGCGTTCAACCTCGATCTCGCGCGGATCAAAGATCGGATTCAGAACGATGTCGCCGATCACATCCATCGCCAGCGCAACGTCGTCCTTCAAAACACGCGCATAGTAGGCCGTCACCTCGCGCGAGGTATAGGCGTTGATATAACCGCCCACATCCTCGATCGCTTCTGCGATCTGCAGCGCAGACCGGCGCTCGGTTCCCTTGAACGCCATATGCTCAAGGAAATGGGCGATGCCATTCTGTTCGATCCGCTCATTGCGCGCACCGGCGGTTACCCAGATGCCGATGGCTGCCGATTGCAGCCCCGGCATATGTTCACTGACGATACGAAATCCGTTCTTCAGTTGGTCTTGTCTGACAGTCACTCGGCGATATGCCCTTTGATATGATCCTCGAGGGCGCCCAGATCATTTGCAATGCGGGTCACCCGTTCCGGACGTTCATACAGATCAGACATGCGAGAGGGAAGAGGCGGATGTACGCCGCTGGCCTGCTCGACCGCAGCGGGGAATTTCGCGGGATGCGCGGTGGCCAGCGTGATCATTGGGACGTCAGCCGTGCGGTGATCCTCGGCCACTTTGATCCCAACAGCGGTGTGTGGGCAAACCAGTTCTACGCTGTTGGCCAAGGTGGATTTGATTGTCGCAAGAGTTTCTTCTTCCGACACCCGTCCCGAGTCGAAACTCTCACTCAGGGCCTGCATCGCGCCCTGGCTGATGTTGAACCCGCCCTGTTTCAATTCGTCCATCAACTGCGCAACGGCGCTTCCGTCCTCGCCATAAGCATAAAACAGCGCGCGTTCAAAATTCGAGCTGACCTGAATATCCATCGAGGGGCTGATCGAGGGGATCGTGTCGCCCTTGAAATACCCGTGCCCCGACAAGCAGCGGTGCAAGATATCATTCTGGTTTGTCGCAACCACCAGACGGTCGATCGGCAGGCCCATGCGCTTAGCAAGGTAGCCTGCGAAGATATCCCCGAAGTTTCCGGTGGGCACGGTGAAACTGACCTTGCGATGCGGCGCACCCAGACTGGCGGCGGCAGAGAAATAATACACGATCTGCGCCAGAACCCGGGCGAAATTGATCGAGTTCACGCCGGCCAGTTTCACGCCATCGCGGAAGTCGAAGTCGTTGAACATGTCTTTCAGGGCAGCCTGACAATCGTCAAAATCGCCATCAACCGCCAGTGCATGTACGTTGCTGTCCGCGGGCGTCGTCATCTGACGGCGTTGCACCTCGGACACGCGGCCATGCGGATACAGAATGAACACGTCAACCGCGTCTAACCCCCGGAACGCCTCAATCGCGGCCGAGCCGGTGTCGCCACTCGTCGCGCCCACGATGGTCACGCGATCCCCGCGCCGCTTAAGCGCCACCTGAAACAGCTGACCAATCAACTGCATGGCGAAATCCTTGAAGGCCAATGTCGGTCCGTGAAACAGTTCCAGTAGAAAGTGGTTCTCATTCAGCTGTTTCAGCGGCGCCCGGGCGTCGTGACCGAAGCCCTTGTAAGCACGGGCGATGATCTCCTTGAACTCATCTTCAGCAAACGATCCGCTCACATAAGGCCACATCACCCGAAACGCGATGTCCTCATAGGGCAGACCAGCCAAAGCAGCGATGTCATCCTGCGACATCACCGGGATTTCGGCAGGTACATAGAGGCCGCCGTCGCGGGCCAACCCGGTCAGCATCGCGTCTTCAAAGCTCAGTTCGGGCGCTTGCCCACGGGTCGAGATGTATTTCATTGCGTTTCACTCTCAGACAGGGCGCGGCTGCGCCACAGAAAATACCCAGTCATCGCGGCCCAGACCAGGGCCAGACCAAACCAGGTCACCGCATATTGCAGGTGATCATTCGGTATGCCTGCGGTCAGCACAGGCAGTGGGGTGATGTCGGGGTCGGTTTGCGAGCGGGCGATCAGCAACACCGGCTCGGTTCCCAATTCACTGGCCAATGCAGGGACGTCGCGGGCAAACCAGATGTTTTCATCCATGTCCGGCGCGGGCGTGTAACCATCGATCTCATCCGGCCAATGCAGATTGCCGATGATCTCCATCTCGCCAATCTGACGCAGGGTTGATTTGGCTGTCGTCGAGACAAAGCCACGGTCGATCAGCAACGTACGCTCACCCGATTTGAACGGTGCAATGATACGATATCCGGGACCCACCTGCTTGACCGAGACCAGAACATGGATTTCCCCCCGCAGCATCTCTCCGGCCACAACAACCGGCAGATAACGATGCGTTTCGGGATCGATTAGGTCAGGCAGTCTTACCGGATCTCCTGCGATGCGGGTGTCGATATCTGCCAACAAACCCTCTTTCCAATGCAAACGCTGCACCTGCCATGCGCCAAGCGACAGCAGGATCGCCAAACCGGCAATTCCGAAGATCAGCAGGAACAGGATGCGGCGCATTTCGAACCCGTATTTGTTGCAGTTAGGCGTCAGAACCGGCGCCTTGTTAAAGTCTGCGCAGACGTAAATGCAACCGCGCAATTGTATGGGGCGCAATCTTGCGCCCCGGATAGAGAAAAAGCCGCCCCTCAGGGCGGCTTTTGCAATTGGATAGCCTGACAGGCGCTACATCAACGGGGCCTGGCCCCAGATGTAGACAGCGAAGAACAGGAACAGCCAAACAACGTCCACGAAGTGCCAGTACCAGGCTGCGGCTTCGAACCCGACATGCTTTTCTGGCGTAAAGTCCCCGCGCAGCGCCCGGATCAAACAAACCGACAGGAAGATCGTTCCGATAAGGACGTGGAAACCGTGGAAACCCGTTGCCATGAAGAAGTTCGAATAGAATTGATCATCGCCGAACTTCCAACCCTCATGCGCCAGCAATTCGTAATACTCGAACGCCTGCAGCGCGGTGAACGCAACCCCAAGGACAATACCAATAGCCAGACCATTGATCAGCGCCTTGCGGTCATTGTCATGCACCAGCGCATGGTGCGCCCAAGTGATGGCGCAGCCTGACAGCAGCAGGACCAGCGTGTTGATCAAAGGTAGGTGGAACGGGTCGACAGCGTGAATATCCGGCTGGATGTATTCCGTGCCGGCATAGTCATACATCGGATACATGCGATGTTTGAAGAACGACCAGAACCAGGCAAAGAAGAACATTACCTCGGACATCACAAAAAGGATGAAGCCGTAGCGCAGGCCGATGCGGACAACCGGCGTGTGATCCCCTTGACGGCTTTCAACAACAACTTCGGACCACCATGCGAACATGGTGTAAAGCACGGCAATCAGGCCAGCCCAGAACACCCACGGTGTTTTGTCGTGCATCCAAAGTACAGCTCCGAACAGCATCACAAATCCGCCAACGGCACCGATCAGCGGCCAGATTGATGGGTTCAGAATATGGTAGTCATGGTCTTTAGCGTGTGCCATCAGCGTCCCTCACCTACAGGCGTTAGTTCGTTTTTTTATCGGACTGCGCGTCAAGGGCGGCATAGCCCTCGGGCAGATCAATTTCGTAGAATGTATACGACAGAGTGATCGTATGCACATATTTGGCTTCAAGATCTTCGACGATTTCAGGATCGACGAAGAAACTTACCGGCATCTCAACCCGTTCCCCGGGTTGCAGCACCTGCTCTTCAAAGCAGAAGCAAGCAATTTTCTGAAAATACCCACCTGCAGAATAGGGCGCCACGTTATATGACGCTTGTCCAGCAATGGGGCGGTCAGTCGGGTTATAGGCCTCGTAAAAGGCTAATCCGGTTTCACCGATGCGGACCTCCATCTCGCGCGCAACCGGTTTGAATTCCCAGGCCATGTCCTTGTCTTTGGACGCATCGAAGCGCACTGTCACGGTCCGATCCAGAATGTCTTCGGGGGCGGCCTCAGCTACACCTGTTGTGCCACCAAACCCGGTGACGCGGCAGAACCAGTCATAGAAGGGCACAGATGCCCAAGCCAGGCCACCCATCAGAACAACCACACCCACCGTTTGCGCAACAGTCTTCTGAGGACCGGTCAGTGCCATTAGTTCTGAACCTCTTGCTGCGCCATTCCAAAATCGGTGCCCGAGACCTTGACGACGGTCAGGCCGAAAATGATGAAGATGAACGCTGCCAACGTCAGCCCCACGCCCAGATTGCGCCCGAAACGGCGCTGATGCAGTTCGTGGCTTTTGCGCAAGCTCATGACCAACCTCCCAATCCGTAGGGTTTCAGCAACGCTTCTACCAGGATCGCACCGAAATGTAGGAAGAGATAGAGCAATGACAGCTTGAAGAAAGACCGCTCGACCTTGAAGTTATCCGCTTCCGAGTCGGCTTCGGTCCGGCGCGAAATCTTCCAGGCGCCGCTTAGGAACAGCGCATTCAGGATAAGGGCAACCGTCAGATACACGGGACCGCCAATATTGGAGAACGCAGTTCCAACGGCCAGTACCGAAAGCAGGACAGTGTAGATCAGGATATGCGTCCGGGTTGCGCGTCGGCCATGTGTCACGGTTAGCATCGGCACGCCCGCATCGTCGTAATCCGACCGCATGAACAGCGCCAGCGCCCAGAAATGCGGTGGCGTCCACATGAAGGTCAGGGCAAACATCAACCACGGCTCAAGTGGCATCGAGCCTGTGGCTGCGACCCAGCCGATGACCGGCGGAAATGCCCCGGCAGCACCGCCAATCACGATGTTCTGCGGCGTCGAACGTTTCAGCCACATCGTATAGACGACAACATAGAAGAAAATCGTGAAAGCCAGAAATGCGCCGGCTATCCAGTTGGTCGCCAGCCCCAGCATGATCACGGAAAGGCCGGACAGCGCCAGCCCCAACGCCAGTGCTTCGCCTTCTTCAACCTTGCCGGAGGGGATCGGACGACCTTTGGTGCGTTTCATCACCTTGTCGATATCCGCGTCCCACCACATGTTCAGGGCACCCGAAGCACCGCCGCCTATCGCGATGAACAAAATAGCGCAGAACCCGACAAACGGATGAACCGGGACCGGCGCGGCCAGCAATCCGACCAGAGCCGTGAAGACAACAAGAGACATCACGCGCGGTTTCAGCAGGGCGAAGTAATCGCCAAAGCTGGCCTCGTCCACGCGGGGTTGCGCGGTCACGGTGCTGGCATTGATGCTTGCGTCGGTCATTTCCGGTCCTTCTGGGGCGAAAGCTGCGCGAAACCTCGCGCAGCTTGCATTTTAGGTCGGGTAGGCAGACCCTACCCTATCCGCGCTCAGTTCGAGGCGACCTTAAAGCTCTGCGTTAGGCCTGCGTACTCGTCGATCGCGCCTGTCAGCCATTCGTCATACGCTTCCTGGCTCACCACCTTGACGGTGATCGGCATATAGGCGTGGTCTTTGCCGCACAATTCCGAACACTGGCCAAAATAGATGCCTTCTTTCTCAGCTTCAAACCACAGCTCGGCCAAGCGGCCCGGCACACCATCCTGCTTCACGCCGAAGGATGGGATCGTCCACGAATGGATCACGTCTGATGCGGTCACTTGCATCACCACCACTTTGTTCACCGGCACAACAACTGCGGTATCTGTCGCCAGCAGCCATTCATCCGAGCTGTAGCCGGCGTCGGACAGCTTGGCGCGCATTGCATCGTCCAGAACAAACGGGGTCACATCGGCATCCGCGGGGCGCGTTCCTTCGTCCAACGTCGCCGGGTGGCCCAGCAGATAGCTGTCGAACGCAAAATCATGATCGACATATTCGTAGGTCCAGTACCACTGGTTGCCGACAACTTTAATGACGACATCGCCCTTAGGAATTTCCTGTTGCTGGAACAGAACGGGCAATGAGAAAGCGCCGATAAAAACCAGAATCACGATAGGTCCAAGCGTCCACGCAATTTCCACCGGGGTGTAGTGTGAAAAGCCCGCTGGCGTTGGATTGACGCGCTTGTTGTAGCGCACGATGCAATAGACCAGAAGCCCCGCAACGAACACACAGATCACGGTGATGATCACCAAAATCATCGTATCGAGACGATGTATCTGATCGGCAAGTACAGTGGCCGCTGGCTGAAAGCCCCAACCGCCATCAACTGGCTTGCCAATAATTTCAAGCTCCTGAGCCATGGCGGGAAGGCTGGAGAGGGCTGTCACTAACCCCGAAAGCATCAAAGCATTCTTCATGTTCTGTCCTGATCGTTTGATCTTTACGTCCCTGGCGAAAAGGTGTGAATCGGTCACACCTCACCCGTTGTCTTTGGCCGCGTTAAAAACCATATTCCGTCGGGTAGATAAAGCAAAATGCTTGCGTCAAACAGACGCTATTTTTGATCTGGATCAAACCGGAAAGGCCGCAACCCATGTCTCAAGCCCCGTTTCGCCCATTTGAGAGCGCACTTCCGCATGATGAAGCACTGGCCGTTCTGCGGTCGGCAACAGCCGGCGCGGAAGACGGTGAGCTGTTTGTAGAACGGCGCAAATCCGAGGCGCTGGTCTTTGACGATGGCCGTCTGCGCACGGCCTCGTATGACGCATCCGAAGGGTTCGGGCTGCGGGCAGTGCAGGGAGAAGTGGCGGGTTACGCCCATTCAACCGATGTTTCGATCCCCTCCCTGAAGCGGGCCGCAGAAACCGCGCGGTTGGCCGTAGGCGATGGCGCGGGCACGCTTGCCGGGGCGCCGATGGCCACCAACAAACGTCTGTACACGGACGAAGATCCGATCGACTCGGCCAGTTTCCCTGTGAAGGTTGAAACGCTGCGCGAGATTGACGCCTTTGCCCGTGATCTGGATTCTCGTGTTGTGCAAGTCAGCGCGACGATTGCCGCTGCGGTGCAAGAGGTCGAAATCCTGCGCCCCGGCGGCGTGCTGGTGCGCGATGTGCGTCCAATGACACGCGTGAACATCTCTGTCATCGTCGAACAGAACGGACGGCGCGAGAGCGGCTCGGCAGGTGGCGGCGGCCGCGTGGGGCTAAGCGGGCTGATTGATCCAACCGATTGGCAGGACAAGGCCCGCGAGGCTCTGCGGGTCGCTCTGGTCAACCTGGATGCGGTCCCTGCCCCGGCGGGCGTGATGGAAGTGGCACTAGGTCCCGGCTGGCCCGGTATCCTGCTGCACGAGGCAATCGGTCATGGGCTGGAGGGAGATTTTAACCGCAAAGGCAGCTCGGCCTTTTCTGGGCTGATGGGCCAGCAGATCGCCTCGAAAGGTGTGACCGTTGTGGATGACGGCACAATTGCAGATCGGCGCGGGTCGATCTCGGTAGATGATGAGGGCACGCCAAGCTCGCGGACGGTGCTGATCGAAGATGGTATCCTGACCGGGTACATGCAGGACCGACAGAACGCGCGTTTGATGGGCGTTTCACCAACCGGCAATGGTCGGCGGCAAAGCTATGCGCACAAACCGATGCCTCGGATGACCAACACGATCATGCTGGGCGGCGACGCCGATCCCGCAGAGTTGGTGTCCGAGATCAAGGATGGCATCTGGGCGGTCGGCTTTGGCGGTGGTCAGGTGGACATCACCAACGGCAAATTCGTGTTTTCCTGCACCGAAGCGTATCGTGTTGAAAACGGCAAGATCGGCGCACCTGTCAAGGGTGCAACGCTGATCGGCGATGGCCCATCGGCGCTGAAACGTATTCGCGGACTGGGCAATGACATGGCGCTGGACCCCGGCATGGGCACCTGCGGCAAGGACGGACAATGGGTGCCGGTTGGTGTTGGTCAACCCACGGTCCTGATGGATGGCCTGACCATCGGAGGATCGGCCGCCTGAGTCGGAACCGGGCCTTTCACAAGGCGCAGGGTTAACCTTGCGCCTTTTTTGTTTGACGCATTTTCTTTTTGCCTGACGTATCCCTGAATACCGACAAAACCATTTCCTGTTTATTTTACATATAGATAAACATGTTTGTCGTAGTAATCTCAGAAAGGATTGCGGATAATTTATTGAGATTCACAAGGTGTTAACCCGGTCTCCCGTAAACCAGTTCTGCAATCAGGCGGAGCATCGGATGACCGAAGAGCAGCTTTCTTCCAATCACCCCCCACTCCCACCCACCACGGAAGAGGACCGGTTTTCCTGGCTCCGTCTGTTGCGCTCGCGCAAGGTTGGCCCGGCAACGTTCCGGCGCCTGCTCAGCGAGCACGGGTCAGCGCAGAACGCGCTGGCCGCGCTGCCTGAAATGGCACGCGCCGCCGGGATAGAAGGGTATGAAATATGCCCTCCGGGCGTCGTCGAGGCGGAGATCAAGGCCGCAAAGGCTGCCAAAGCAGGGCTTTTGTGCCTTGGCGCCGCCGATTTTCCCAAAGCTCTGTACGATGTATCAGACACTCCGCCACTTTTGTGGGCCATTGGCGACATCTCGATCCTGGAGCGTCCCGCGATTGCAATGGTCGGCGCACGCAATTGTTCCTCTCTGGGCGCAAGAATGGCGCGTGGTCTGGCCAAAGAGCTGGGGGAACAGGGATATACCGTAGTCTCAGGACTGGCGCGCGGCATCGATACCTCAGCCCATATGGCCGCACTGAACACCGGCACCGTGGCCGTAATGGCCGGTGGCGTCGACGTGATCTATCCGGCAGAAAACGCGGACCTGGCGCATGACATTGCGACAACCGGGCTACGATTGTCAGAGCAACCGATGGGTGTAACGCCTCAGGCGCGGCACTTTCCGCGCCGGAATCGCATCATATCAGGGTTGGCGCAGGCCGTGGTGGTGGTTGAAGCAGCGGCGAAATCGGGCAGCCTGATTACTGCGCGGGATGCGCTGGATCAGGGGCGCGAGGTGCTCGCTGTTCCCGGCCATCCCTTTGACGCCAGGGCCGCAGGGTGCAACCTGTTGATTCGCGATGGTGCAACACTGGTCCGATCAGCCAACGACGTCGTTGACGCCCTGCCGCAGCGGCAGAACACGGTTGAAAAGGAAGTGATCGCACCGCTGGTTGCCACGCCCTCGCGTGGGGCATCGCCAGCAACCCTGCATCACGAGATTCTGACACGGCTTGGTCCTTCACCGATCGCCGAGGATCAATTGATCCGCGACATCGCAGCAAGCGCTGGCGAAATCGGCCCGGCTCTGGTCGACCTAGAGCTGGATGGACGCATACAGCGACAACCAGGCGGCCTGCTGGCGCTGTCGGCTTGAAGCCGCCACAAGGCTGCAACCCTGCGTGAACCTCAAATTAGTTCGCGTATGACCAGGTTGTAGTAGAATGGTTTTTTGGCCCCAACTCGTTGGTCAAAAGGAACGCATTGACAATTCGATCTTGCCCCACACATTTTGCACCGCCATATAAGGCGCCATATCCGTCGAGCGAGGTCTTCCCTTAAATGCCTGTAGTTGTTGTAGAATCTCCGGCCAAAGCTAAAACGATCAATAAATACCTTGGCCCCGACTACACAGTTTTGGCCTCTTACGGCCATGTGCGGGACCTGCCGCCCAAGGATGGATCGGTTGATACCGATGATGAATTTTCCATGAAATGGGAAGTCGGTAGCGACAGTCGCAAACATGTCAAAGCCATTGCCGACGCACTGAAAGAAGATAACTCCCTGATCCTCGCCACTGACCCCGATCGCGAGGGAGAGGCGATCAGCTGGCACTTGCAGGAGGCATTGACCAAGCGCCGGTCGATCAAGAAGGACACGCCAGTTAGCCGCGTGACCTTTAACGCGATCACAAAAGACGCCGTGACCGAGGCGATGCAGAACCCACGTCAGGTCGATATGCCGCTGGTCGAGGCCTATCTGGCCCGTCGTGCATTGGACTATCTTGTCGGCTTTAATCTGTCGCCTGTTCTGTGGCGGAAACTGCCCGGAGCGAAATCTGCAGGCCGCGTGCAATCGGTTTGCCTGCGCCTGATCGTCGAACGCGAGATGGAGATCGAGGCGTTCAAGCCCGTCGAATACTGGTCGGTGCGCGCGTTGTTCGAAACGCCACGCGGTCAGACCTATGAGGCGCGTCTTGTCACTCTGGCCGGCAAAAAACTGGATAAACACGACCTGACGAATGCGACGCAGGCAGAGTTAGCGGTTCAAGCGATCACCAGCCGCGCACTGAGCGTCACCTCGGTCGAGGCCAAGCCCGCCGCCCGCAATCCCAGCGCCCCGTTTATGACGTCAACCTTGCAGCAGGAAGCCAGCCGCAAGTTCGGCATGGGCGCGCGCCATGCGATGCAGGTGGCGCAACGTCTGTATGAGGCTGGCTACATTACTTATATGCGGACAGACGGGATCGACATGGCGCCCGAGGCTGTGACGGCCACACGCGATGTGATTGGCGACCGCTATGGCGCTGAATACGTGCCGGACAGCCCGCGTATGTACAAGAACAAGGCCAAGAACGCCCAAGAAGCGCACGAGTGTATACGTCCAACGGATATGTCCCGCGATGCCAAGACGCTGAAGCTGACGGATGAGGATCAGCGCAAGCTGTATGACCTGATCTGGAAACGTACCATCGCCTGCCAGATGGCGGCGGCGCGTCTTGAACGCACCACGGTTGAGATCGGCAGCGCTGATGGACAGGTCGGGCTACGCGCCACCGGGCAAGTGGTGATGTTCGATGGTTTCATGCGGGTTTACGAAGAAGGCCGTGACGATGTCGCCGATGAGGACGACAAGCGCCTGCCGCAAATCATGCAGGGCGATCCGGCGCCATTTGCCAAGGCTTCGCTGCGCGACCAGTTCGCCAAGGCGACAAGCGACGGCGGTGACAGAGTTGCGAAAGAGGCGGTCATATCTGACAACGAATCCGTGTTGGCCCTGCAACACCATACCCAACCGCCCCCGCGTTATACTGAGGCAACGCTGGTCAAACGCATGGAAGAGCTAGGCATCGGACGGCCGTCAACCTATGCCTCGATCGTGACTACGATTCAGGATCGCGAATATGTGCACAAGGACAAGAACCGGCTAATCCCCGAAGAGAAGGGGCGCATCGTTACGATCTTCCTGCTGAATTTCTTCCGGCAATATGTGGGCTATGAATTCACCGCCACGTTAGAAGAGCAGCTAGACGACGTGAGCGCCGGTGGCCGCGACTACAAAGAGTTGCTGAGCAAGTTCTGGCGCGATTTCTCGACAGCAATTGGCGAAACGTCCGAGCTTCGCATTTCCGAAGTGCTGGACAAGCTCGACGAGGCGCTTGCCCCGCAGCTTTATCCTCCGCGCGAGGATGGCAGTGACCCGCGTATCTGTCCGAAATGCGGTGCTGGGCAGCTCCACCTGAAAACGTCACGCACCGGCGGGTTCGTCGGCTGTGGCAATTACCCTGAATGTACCTATACGCGGCCTATCGCCGGCGAAGGCGCACAGGGTGAAGAGCGC
Organism: uncultured Ruegeria sp.; assembly: GCF_947504215.1. Lineage (GTDB taxonomy): Bacteria > Pseudomonadota > Alphaproteobacteria > Rhodobacterales > Rhodobacteraceae > Ruegeria. The sequence continues at coordinate 105,107 of NZ_CANNGO010000013.1, forward strand.
CTGCTGGGCGAAGACGCAGGCGATGAAATCTGGCTGAAGTCCGGCCGGTTCGGACCTTATGTGCAACGTGGTGAGCCCACGCCCGAGAACAAAAAGCCGCCACGCGCATCCCTGCCGCGCGGTTGGAGTAAGGATGACCTTGATCTGGAAAAGGCGCTGACCCTGCTCAGCCTGCCACGCCAGATTGGCGATCATCCCGAAGGCGGTATGATCACCTCAAATTTCGGACGGTTTGGTCCTTACCTGATGCATCAGTTGGCCGATGAAGCCAAACCTGTCTATGCCAACCTCAAAGACCCAAATGATGTGTTCGAGATCGGTATGAACCGCGCCGTTGAGCTATTGGCCGAAAAACGCGCCAATCCGGGTCGGCGCGGACAGGCGGCTGCAAAACCGCTGAAAGATTTAGGTGAGCATCCCGATGGCGGCGCGATTCAGGTGCTGGATGGGCGCTATGGGCCTTATGTCAAATGGGAAAAGGTCAATGCGACCTTGCCAAAAGACATCAAGCCCGAGGATGTAACGCTGGAAATGGCGGTCGAGCTGGCCAACGAGAAGGCGGCCAAGAAAGGCTCCAAGAAAAAAGCGGCGCCAAAGAAAAAAACGGCACCGAAGAAAACGACCAAGAAGGCCGCCAGTTAGCCGTTAGGTAGAAATACCATCACCCCCTTGGTTTCATTGACTTCCCCGTGACGTGGCGGCACAACCTGCCCATCACCATGTCATTGGGGGAGTTTTCCATGAAGAAAGTCTATGCCAATGCCGCCGAGGCGCTCGATGGGGTGTTGTCGGATGGCATGCTGATTGCCGCAGGCGGGTTCGGCCTGTGCGGCATTCCCGAGCTGCTGCTTGAGGCAATCAAAGACTCCGGTGCTCAGAATCTGACCTTTGCCTCGAACAATGCAGGCGTTGATGATTTCGGCATCGGTATTCTGCTGCAAACCAAGCAGGTCAAGAAAATGATCAGTTCATATGTTGGCGAAAACGCAGAGTTCATGCGTCAGTACCTCAGCGGCGAACTGGAGCTAGAGTTCAACCCTCAAGGCACACTGGCCGAACGCATGCGTGCCGGCGGTGCGGGTATTCCTGGCTTTTATACCAAGACTGGTGTGGGCACAGTGATTGCCGATGGCAAGGAACATAAGGATTTCAACGGCGAAACCTATATCCTTGAAGAAGGCCTTTTCGCTGACCTGGCCATCGTCAAAGCGTGGAAAGCGGACGATACAGGCAATCTGGTGTTTCGGAAAACTGCTCGGAACTTCAATGTACCAGCGGCAACCTGCGGCAAAATCTGTGTAGCCGAGGTGGAAGAGATTGTTCCACGCGGCTCGCTGGACCCGGATTCGATCCACCTGCCCGGCATCTATGTGAATCGCATTGTTCAAGGCAGCCATGAAAAGCGTATTGAACAACGCACCACCCGCAAGAAGGAGGACGCATAATGCCCTGGGACCGAAATCAGATGGCTGCTCGTGCAGCGGATGAGCTTGAAGACGGCATGTATGTAAACCTCGGCATCGGGATCCCGACCCTGGTGGCGAACTACGTGGGTGACAAAGACATCACGCTGCAATCCGAAAACGGCATGCTTGGTATGGGGCCCTTCCCGTTCGAGGGCGAAGAGGACCCTGACCTGATCAATGCGGGTAAGCAGACGATCACGGAATTGTCCCGCACCGCCTATTTCGACAGTGCCACATCGTTTGCAATGATCCGGGGTGGCAAAATCGCCGCTGCAATTCTAGGCGCAATGGAAGTGGATGAAAAAGGCGATCTGGCCAACTGGATGATCCCTGGGAAGCTGGTTAAGGGAATGGGTGGCGCCATGGATCTTGTGGCGGGCGTAGGCCGCGTCATCGTCGTAATGGACCACACCAACAAGCACGGTGATTCAAAAGTTCTGTCAAAATGCACTTTGCCGTTGACGGGCAAAGGCGTTGTGGATCGCATCATAACCAATCTCGGTGTTTTGGATGTGGTCGAGGGTGGCCTGAAGATCGTCGAACTGGCGGATGGTGTCAGCGAAGATGAAATGCGCGCCGCAACCGAAGCAAAGATCGTCACCTAGCCCCTTAAGAGACCGGATCCAAATCAAAAGCCCGCCGGATTTGGCGGGCTTTGTTAGTTTGACGTCTGAAATACGCAGCCATCTGAAATCAGATCAGGAGGCGTGGTGCACAGCGCTCGGGCGATTTGAAACGCGGCAAGAACCTTGGGAACATAGTCCCGTGTTTCAGAATAAGGTGGCACGCCACTGTGTTTGCGTACGGCGCCTTCTCCGGCATTGTAGCCAGCCAAGACCAGAATCGGATCGTTTCCGAACTCTCCCATCAACCAGTTCAGATATTTCACGCCCCCTGCAATGTTCTGCTCTGGTTTGAGACTGTCCTGAACGCCAAACCGTTTGGCAGTGGCAGGCATCAATTGCATGAGCCCCTGCGCACCAGCGGAGCTAACGGCATCCACACGACCGGCAGATTCCACCGAAATGACTGCTAGGACCAGCGCAGGTGATACGTTGGTGCCAACCGTAGAGCGCAGGATCTCAATCCCTTGCTCTTGCGCGATGTTCTGTAACGTCTGCAGCCGGGGTGATCTTACGCTGGTTGCGGCCAGAGCGTTGATGGCGTCGTCCAACCGCCCTGATCCTGCCTGGGCCAGTTCAGGCGAGATCCTGTCCCAAAAAGCTGTGTACGCCCCTTTTGGATTTGCTTTGACACCAGCACCTGGGGCGGAAGGCGGAGTGATTTTTGCAGGCGTGGCGACTTCCGGGACAGCCAGTTCAACACCTGTACTAGGGGCGGAAGGTCTGGCAGCGTGCTCTTCTTCGGTGATCTGCACGGTGATGCGCGGGCGATCCCCAGGCGCTGGGGCCTTGATCCGCTTGTACACACCACGCGGCTCAACTTCGGTCGCGATTGCTGGCGCCACGCCCGATGTCATAAACGCCAACACGCCGGCGCATATAAGTGCGTCCCGGGAATTCATTTGCCTGCCTCATGTTTTCTTTTCCGCGATTTGAACCCCGAATCTTCCCGCAAGGCCAGAAAAACAAAGCGAAATGGGGCAATTTCGCCTCATTTGCCGCAATTTTGCATCGCTACAACAACCTCTGACATTGGTTAATGAAATTTTTACTGTTTAAAATCATATTGTTAGGCAATTTATCATCAAAAAGTTAAGCCCGACGACAAAAAATCCGCGTTTGGCCCAATTCCTGCCACGCGTGAAGGGCAAAACTTGTCCCATACCGAGACGGACTTGAGCGGACTGAGAGAGAAAGCTCTGGAAGACGCCGAGGTTCAACAGACTTTTTTTAGATCCTTTAGGAGGGACATAACATGATCAAGTTCATCAAGAACTTCCGCAAAGACGAAGACGGCGCCGTAACAGTTGACTGGGTCGTTCTGACCGCTGCAGTCATCGGCCTGGGCACCGTTGCTTACACACAGATTTCTGGCGGTGCGGTTGGCCTGGCCACCGACGTGAACACTGCTCTGTCAGGTGCAACCATCAGCACCGGCGACACCAACGGTACTGCCGGTGGTATCACTGGCGCAGGCACCAGCAACTAAGCCTGATATGTCTCTTTTACAGAGACGAGGCCGTGCCCTTTGGGGCGCGGCCTATTTCTTGTTGTCGGAAAACCCCTTACGTCACCCAACATTTCTTTGACCCTACTCAGTAATGCGGCCAATGAATGGTTGGAAGTTTAACGGTAGCGCAACATAGCTTGCTTGGTCCCTTAAAACACGGTTTTCGTTACAAGAATAATACCGCATTCCAGCGCTTGATTGTCGCCCAAAAAGTCAAGATTACGGCAGATAAATCAATGTTTTGCCCAATTCCCGCCATCCCAAACAATCACAAATATATGAACAGAACGTCAAATTTGGCGTCACTCGATTTTCAACTTCTCGTCGGGTATCACCTGACGGCATACCGCTAGAAAGGCAAAACATGAACCGGTTTTTCAAAGCCTTCAAAGCGTCAGAAGACGGCGCCGTAACCGTGGATTGGGTTGTGTTAACCGCTTTGATCATCGGCCTGGCCACGTTGCTATACTTTGCAATCCAGACAGGAACGATTGGCTTAAGCGGTAATGTGAACTCTGCCTTAAGCAGTTCAACCGTCAGTACCGGCACAAGTGCCGCTGGCGGTGGCGGCTTCGCAACGGCAGGCACAGCCGGCGGTGGCGGTTAATCGCCTTTTCGAGTTTCACTGAGATGTCACACTTAAGCGCGTCTAAGGACGAGTTCTGTTCAGACGATTGATGCAACGCCATAATCAATGGCGCCACAGCGTCGTTTAGGTGTGCAAAACCGCACTTCTGATAAGTAAAATTGATGCCGAAATAGCATCGAAGCGCGCAAACTGTGTTTTTGTCCAACTTTTCGACACAATTTCATTCTAAAGAATACGCTGTTTCATCATTTTGCTTAGGCCGGTACACGTGTCGCCAAAGCATTAAAGAGGTGCCTATATGCGAGCAGTTTTTGGACTTGTCTTAATCGTTGGGATCGCCCTGGCCGGCGGAGCGGTTTATATGGCGCGCAACTATATCTCAGCATATCAAGCCGAGCTCGCGCGGGAACGCTTGGCGGCGCAAGAAGCTTTGGCAAATGCTCAGGTGGAAGTGATTCCTACAGTCAGCGTCATCGTTTCGAACCGGCTACTGAAGTACGGTGAAAAGTTAGCCCAAGAAGATGTGCGAATCGTGGACTGGCCAGAGAATGCCGTGCCCGAAGGAAGTTTCCTTGAGATGACTGCGCTTTTTCCTGAAACGGCCAATGGTGATCGGTACGTTCTTAGGACCATGGAAAAAGACGAAGCACTCATGGATGTCAAAATCACCGAACCAGGTGAAAAGGCCGGTTTGACGTCGCGCCTCGAAAAAGGCATGCGCGCCTTTGCAATCAGTGTTGACGTGGCATCCGGCGTGTCCGGTTTTTTGCGGCCTGGCGACAATGTCGATGTCTATTGGACGGGATCGCTTAGGGGTATCGTAGACGGTGCCGAAGGCGAGATCACACGCCTCATCCAGCCGAAAATCCAACTGATCGCAGTTGATCAAACTGCGGGATCAGACGTTACAGGTGCCACAATCGCACGCACGGTCACCGTGGCCGCGACGCCTCAGCAAGTCGCATCGCTTGCCCAGGCCCAAAATACAGGTCGCCTGTCGCTGGCCTTGGTGGGCGTTGAGGAAGAAGCCGTCGCGACGGCGACTATTGAGGTCGACCAAAAGTCGCTTCTTGGTATTGTGGATGTTGCGCCCGCGCCAAAGAAGGCTCCGAAACAAGTTTGCACCATCAAGACACGCCGTGGCGGAGATATCGTCGTAACCGAGATCCCCTGCACAAATTGACTTTAATTCAGAGTGTTAGTTGATCTAAGCCGCGCCGATAGCGCGGCTTAGATCGTTTTAGTTGTTGCCTATTGTCCACATAAGGAAAATTCCAGAAACCATTGATTATTGCAATAAATTCGGAATTCGCGCAGTCTCATTCAACATAGGGCATAAGACCCAAAAAACGAGGCGTGATCGGAGAGGCAGGTCACATGACAATACGTTCCTGGATCAGCGCAACCCTGCTGGGGTTGTCGCTTGTTGTGGGCCCGGTCGGCGATGCCGCCTGGGCTGAAACTCTTCGCGTGGTAAAGAAAGGCACAGTGGAAACACTGGATGTGCCGATGAGCCGCGCGATCGTTGTTGAAAGCGAACAACCGTTTGCAGAGCTTAGTATTGCCAACGCAGGCATTGCTGATATCTCATCGCTTTCTGATCGTACCATTTACGTGTTAGGTAAAGCACCTGGCACAACAACGATGACACTGTTTGATGGCGCCGGAAATCTGATCGCCAATGTTCGGGTTCGCGTTGCACCAGATGTGACCGAATTCAAAGAGCGGTTGCGCCAAATTCTTCCAACTGAGCAAATTGAAGTTCGTACAGCCAATGACGGCATTGTACTGTCTGGCACGATATCGAGCGCCGCCAAACTTGCGCGTGCGCTTGAGTTGGCGGAACGGTATGCGCCGGAACGCGTTTCAAATCTGATGTCAGTGGGCGGTGTTCAGCAGGTGATGCTGAAAGTTCGGTTCGCTGAAATGAACCGTACCGTAGCCAAGAATTTGTCAGCATCGCTTGGTTTTGGCGGCGGGGACGTTACAGGGGGGTTAAACTCACTGAACACACAAGGCGCATTGAACAATGCACTAGGAAACAACATCCCTTTCAATCAGTCGAACACCGGAGCAATCCTGTTCGGATTTGGAGCAGGTTCTACGCAGGTTCGCCTTCTTCTGGAAGCCCTTGAAACTAAAGGGCTTGCGCGCAGCCTGGCGGAACCAAACCTGTCCGCCCTGTCTGGTCAGGAAGCATCTTTCCTGGCGGGTGGCGAAGTACCTATCCCAGTGCCGCAAGATGATGGTGTCGTCGCAATCGAATACAAAGCGTTCGGCGTCGAAATGGACTTTATTCCGCGCGTCGTGGATGGAAACTTGATCAATCTTGAACTTGGAACAGCGGTATCCAATATCGATGCCAGCTCGAACTTCACGATTAACGGCGACACAGTCCCAAGCTTTATCACACGTCAGGCGAAGACAACGATCGAACTGCGAGACGGTGAGAGTTTTGCTATTGCCGGCCTGATCCAAGACGATTTTGCCGACCTAAGCAGCCAGATTCCCTGGTTGGGTGATGTCCCGATTCTAGGCGCGTTGTTCCGCAGCGCGGAGTACCAGCGTGAACAAAGCGAACTTATCATCATTATCACTGCGCATCTGGTTTCGCCAACCCGCGGAGAAGCACTTGCGTTGCCCACCGACCGTGTCAAACCACCAAGTGAGTTCGACCTGTTCGTAAATGGCCGCGTCGCACGCACTGAGCGCATCGGTGCCGGCGGAGCGTCTGAAGTCGCCAACCAGGACTTCGGCAGCTCTTACGGCTATGTCCTAGATTGATTAGGAGGATTGGACCAATGCAAAAGTGGATCATTACACTAGGTCTGACGGTTGCTGTCGCCGCTTCTTGTACCCGCGAAGCCGGTTACGAGATTGATCGGGGCACGTTCGGAAACGCGACTTTAAACAATATTCAGGTCATGAACGGCGAGTTGACATACGCTCAGATTCTCAGCCGCCGCTTTGCGGCTGATGTGCCGAGCCAGATCAATTTCGCTTTCAACAGTTCCCAACTGGACGCCTCTGCCCAGCAGATCCTGTTGCAGCAAGCGGATTGGATCAAGCAGTTCCCCGAGGCGCGTTTCCGTGTATACGGCCATACGGATGCCGTGGGTTCAACTAGCTACAACAAGAGCTTGGGACTACGCCGAGCCCAAGCCGTTGTTGCGTTTTTTGCCCGACAAGGCATTTCAAGATCGCGGCTTGAGGCCGTTGTATCCTTCGGCAAAACCCGCCCGCTGGTAGCAACTCCCAATCGGGATCGCCGGAACCGCCGAACAGTGACAGAGGTCTCGGGCTTTGTGGATGGCAACCCACAAACCTTGGATGGAAAATATGCTGAAATCGTCTATCGCGAATACGTGGAAAGCGCGACCACGATCAGCACTATCCAGGAAGTCGAAGCGACAGGCGGCGCTGAATAATACCCCGAAATGGGCGGCATCGTCGCCCATTTCCCTACAATTGGTTCTTTTGCGCCCAATTATTGCCCAACTTCCCAGCGAATTTGTGAACAATTGGGAACTCTGCGACCAGAATTGACCGCAAAGGGGCGACAGCAAACCAAGCCGGGCGTTCTTCGTTCGCGTGAGTTGCCAAGCCTTCACGACGAGGATTGTGTGCATGACAAGCGCGACACCACAAGACGACAACATTGCAATCCTCGCCTGTACAATCAGTCGAGATGTTCAAAACTTTGACTTGCTGATCGAAGACATGGAAGCTGCCCTGGGTGAAAACTGGGGCGATCTTGGTTTCGCAGAAGCACTGGCCTTTTTCAGCCAACCCGAAGCAATTTCACTGCAATTCGTAGCTCTGGCGATCGACAGCGAAGACGAGGACAACCTGTCCTTGATGGGCGAGATCATCAGCCAGGCCAAAGAGAAGAAGATCAAAGTCGTCCTGATAGCTGAGGACGTGACCCCGGCGTCTCTGCATCAGTTATTGCGCAAAGGCGCTGATGAGTTTGTGCCCTACCCTCTTCCTGAAGGCGAACTGCAGGAAGCCATCGAACGGATGAAGCAGCCCGACCCGGTTGTCGCCGCGCAGGTGGCATCCGCTGCGCAGGCCTCCGGTGATTCGAAAGAGGGCGCCCTGTTTGTCGTGCATGGCTTGGCCGGTGGCGTTGGAGCCACAACGTTTGCGGTCAACTTGGCTTGGGAGCTTGCTTGCGTATCTGACAAGGACGCGCCAACTGTCTGCCTAATCGACCTGGATCTTCAATACGGAACAGTGTCGACATACCTTGATTTGCCACGCCGTGAAACAGTGTTCGAGATGCTGTCCGACACGGCATCAATGGATGAAGAGGTTTTCTCGCAAGCCCTTCAAACTTATGAAGAAAAGCTTGAAGTCCTGACGGCACCATCGGACATGGTGCCCTTAGACTTGATTACACCAGAAGACATCCAGCGCGTGATCGACACGGCCCGAAAGCGCTTTGACTATGTGATCGTCGACATGCCGAAAACCCTGATCCTTTGGTCGGAAACTGTTTTGCAAGCCGCGCATGTGTATTTTGCAATGATCGAACTGGATATGCGGTCAGCCCAGAATACCCTGCGCCTGAAACGGGCCCTTCAGGCAGAAGAGCTGCCGTTCAACAAACTGCGCTTTGCGCTGAATCGCGCGCCGAAATTCACCGATTTAAACGGCAAAAGCCGCGTTAAGCGCATGGGAGAAAGCCTGGGCGTCGCAATAGATCTTCAGCTGCCGGATGGTGGCAAGCAGGTCATGCAAAGTGGCGACCACGGATTGCCGCTTGCGAATTCGGCAGCCAAGAATCCACTTCGCCGTGAAATCGCGAAACTTGCGAAATCGCTTCATAGCCTGGGCAGCAGCAGCGCCGAGGCTGCGTAACACCATCACAAAGGGGGAGCCGCCGTGTTTTCAAGATACAAGAAGCAATCCGATGCGCAGCCGGTTCAAACCCCGGCAAGAGTGCCCGAAACCACCCCCGATGCCCCAGTTGCGCCGGCCTCAAATGCCGTGGCTCGTAAGCCCCAGACCCAAAAGTCAGCCGAGGCCGCCGGGTCTGATCGCGATCGAAAGCGGAAAGAGCGGTTAAGCGAAATCAAGATCGATCTGCACCGAGAGTTGCTGGAGAACCTGAACCTGGCGGCGCTGGAAAACGCGGAAGAAGCGGAGTTGCGCGCGGAAATCAGCGCGATCGCAAGCGAAGTCCTGGAATCCAAGAACATCGTTCTGAACCGCGAAGACCGAACCCAGCTTAACAAGGAACTCTACGACGAGGTTACGGGCCTTGGCCCCTTAGAAACGCTGCTGCAGGATGAATCTGTCAACGATATTCTGGTAAACGGGCCGCAGCAGATCTTTGTGGAACGTGCTGGCAAGCTGGAAATCAGCGACATTACTTTCAAAGACGAAAAGCACCTGATGCGGATCATCGATAAGATCGTATCTGCTGTTGGTCGTCGTGTTGATGAATCAAACCCCTATGTCGACGCCCGTCTTGCCGATGGATCGCGTTTCAACGCAATGGTTCCACCAATTGCGGTCGATGGCTCGCTGGTGTCCATTCGTAAGTTTAAAAAAGACAAGCTGGGCATTGATGATCTTGTCAATTTTGGTGCGTTCACCGAGGAAATGGCCGCATTTTTGCAAGCTGCCGTGTCCACACGCCTGAATATCATCGTATCAGGCGGTACAGGTTCCGGTAAAACAACCACTCTGAACGCGCTGTCCAGTTTCATCGATGATGCCGAACGGATCCTGACGATCGAAGACACGGCTGAACTTCAGCTGCAGCAAACCCATGTGGGTCGGATGGAAAGTCGTCCGCCGAACGTCGAAGGCAAAGGTGAAGTCAGCCCGCGTGACTGTCTGAAAAACGCCCTGCGTATGCGCCCCGACCGTATCATCGTGGGTGAGACGCGCGGCGCCGAAGTGATCGACATGTTGCAGGCCATGAACACTGGCCACGACGGATCAATGACCACAATCCACGCCAACTCGGCCCGCGACGGGATTTCACGTCTGGAAAACATGATCGCCATGGCTGGGATCGAGATGCCGATCAAAGCGGTGCGCAGCCAGATCTCATCGGCTGTCAATTTGATAGTACAGGCCAGTCGACTGCAGGACGGCTCGCGCCGGATGACCTCAATCACTGAGATCACGGGCATGGAAGGTGATGTTATTTCGATGCAGGAACTCTTTCGTTTTCAACGCGTTGGGCTAACGCCCGACAACAAGATCATCGGACATTACACAGCAACAGGCGTACGCAGCCACTATTCGGAACGCTTCCGTCTGTGGGGTTATGACTTGCCTGCGTCCATTTACGAACCAACCACAGTGTAGGAGATCCGGATATGCAATTGCCCATGGAGGCACTTATCTATGTTGTGATCTTCGTCGGAGTTCTACTTCTGGTCGAAGGTATCTACCTTGTGGCGTTCGGGAAATCCATCAGTCTGAACAGCCGTGTTAATCGACGGCTCGACATGCTTGACAAAGGTGTCGGGCGCGAACAGGTGCTGGAACAGCTGCGCAAGGAAATGCAGCAGCACATGAAGTCACAGAGCATCCCTCTGTATTCATTGCTGGCGGACAAGGCGCAAAAGGCGGCAATTGCATTCTCGCCCAAACAGCTGATCATGATCATGTGTCTGGTTTCTGCGGTCGCGTTTATGGGGCTTAGCATCGGTACAGCCACTGATACGGCTTTGCGGGCGGCTCTATCGGTGGCGATTGGTGTTGGTGGCGTCTACGCCTGGGTCAATCGCAAGGCCAAAAAGCGTATGGGTATGATCGAAGAACAACTGCCCGAAGCGGTGGAACTTATGGTCCGATCGCTGCGCGTGGGCAACCCGTTCGTCTCGACGATTCAAGTTGTCGCGAATGAGGTTCCAGACCCACTTGGGACTGAATTTGGCGTTATCGCAGATGAGTGCGCCTACGGTCGCGAAGCTGCCGAAGCGTTGAAGGACATGGCGCAAAGGCTGGACATGCAGGACATGCGCTTTCTCGCGGTTGCGGTGGGTATTCAGCAACAATCCGGTGGTAACCTTGCAGAGGTTTTGGCCGGTCTGGCGCAGGTTATCCGGGCCCGTTTCCGTCTGTTCCGCCGGGTGAAAGCAATCACAGCCGAGGCGCAGTGGTCTGGCAAGTTTCTCTCGGGTTTCCCTTTGGGCTGTCTGGCATTCATTCTTGTCAAAGATCCTGGCTATTATGACGATGTTCTGGACCACCCCTGGTTCATTCCGATGTGTTTCTTTGTTGGCTTCATGCTGACCTTGAATCTGATCGTCATGAAAGTCATCACCAACATCAAGGTCTGAGGGCACGTCAATGGAATTCCTGACCACAATCAACGACATGCTAACCCAGAACCTGGGTGAATTCGGACCTCTGATCATCGTGGGTGTTCTGGGACTGGTTATGGTTCTCGTGGCCGTCTCACTGATGATGAGCCAACCCGAGGATCCTCTAAAGAAACTGCAGCGATCAAATGCCGCACCCAAAAAACAGAAGAAATCGAAGAAGGACCAGCTTAGGAACTCAGGTCGCAACGAACAGCTTGAGAAATTTGCGACGTTCCTCGAACCAAAGGACGAGGAAGAACTGTCTGCTATGCAGCTCAAGCTGCGCCAGGCGGGGTACCAATCGAAGGATTCTGTTCGGTTTTTCCACTTTGCTCAGTTCGCGCTGGGTATTATTGGAATTGTGATCGGGGTTATGTTGGTGACAGTCTTCGCGAACGGGCAAGAGTTTACGACTCAGCAGACGCTCATCCGTGTGCTTTTGCCAGCGGGCGCTGGCTACATGTTGCCAAAGTACTGGATCACCCGTCGGGTTGAAGAGAGGAAAGAAGCGATCACCTCCGGTTTTCCCGATACACTGGATCTGATGCTGGTGTGTGTGGAAGCCGGCCAATCCCTGGACCAGGCGATTGTAAGGGTTGCGGGCGAGATGAAGGCCTCCTACCCGGATATCGCGCAGGAATTCGAAGTCGTCGCGTATGAAATGAAAGCGGGTAAGGAAAAAAACACAGTTCTTCGCGACTTTGGCACAAGGTGCGGCGTGCAAGACGTCAACTCGTTTGTGACCGTCATGATCCAGTCGGCAACTTTCGGTACATCGATCGCCGAAGCCCTGCGGGTTTACGCGGGTGAGATGCGTGACAAGCGGGTAATGCGGGCGGAAGAGGCCGCCAACAAGTTGCCAACCAAGATGACACTTGCCACAATGATGCTGACGGTGCCTCCGCTGCTGGTTATTTTGGTCGGACCATCCGCCAACGTCATTTCGGAGTTTGGGAGCAGGTGATAACCTGATGAGACAACGACCCAGGCGCGCGCGAAGATGGGCGCGCCGCATGTTTCAGGCCACCATGGTTTTCGCCATGGTGGCTTCTTGTACAGAAGGCAACTTGGGCAAGGGCGTCGATGCCCCGGGAATTGATCTTGAAGGCCAGTCCGCAGACAATATCACCGTGGGAAACCGCCTGATGGCAGCCGGAGAATACGAGCTTGCGTTAGAGTCATTTACGCGCGCGGCACTAGACCAGGGCATGACCACGCAGATTCTGACCTCTTTGGGTACCGCCAACCTTGGCTTGCGGCGACTTGGACAGGCTGAAACGCTTTTGCGCCGGGCAGTTGAAGACGATCCGAAATGGCCAGTCGCATGGAACAATCTTGGCGTTTTGCTGATGGAGACTCAGGAATACCCGGAAGCGGCCCAAGTCTTTCAACGCGCCTACGCGCTGGATAATGGCGAAAGTGACGCAATCCGCGACAATCTTCGCTTAGCACTCGCAAAAACGGAAAATCCTGTTAATAATACGACGCAAGAACAAGAATATACGCTGGAACAGCTTGGCGACGGGCAATTCACGCTACGCAAAATCCAGCCACAGAGGCAAGAGCAGTAAAGGACGCAAAAATGCGCCAGCAATTCTTGATTCCGTCTATCGTGGCGAGCGGGCTGATCCTATCCGCCTGCGCGAAGGAAACCGAACAGGAAAAAGTGGAACGTACCCTTCAGGAAGTGAACGTCATCGACGAAACCAACCTGAACGACGTTCTGCTGACATCTGCTGACCCAAATGAGGCGGTGACCTATTTTCACGGGGCCGCAGCCAAAAACCCTGATCGGATCGACCTACAACGCGGGTTGGCGATTTCGCTAAGCCGCGCAAAACGTACAACCGAGGCCGCCGCAGCCTGGAAACGAGTGACGTCGATGAAGGGCACCAATGCTGCGGACAAAGTCGAATATGCAGATGCGCTCGTCAGAAACGGCGACTGGGCCAAAGCGAAAACCGTACTCGACTCGGTTCCACCAACCTTTGAAACCTTCAAACGGTATCGACTGGAGGCACTGGTGGCAGATTCGCGGAAGGATTGGAAACGTGCCGATCATTTCTATGAAACCGCTGTCGGGCTCACGACGCGCCCGGGCGGTGTGATGAACAACTGGGGCTATTCCAAATTGACCCGTGGCCAGTTTGCCGAAGCCGAACGCTTGTTCACGGACGCGATCCGTCAGGACAATTCGCTGTTCACGGCAAAAAACAACCTTGTGTTGGCGCGCTCTGCTCAGGGAAACTACAGTCTTCCGGTTGTTCCGATGTCACAGGCCGAACGTGCAATGCTGTTGAACACGATGGGTATTTCGGCGGTCAAACAGGGTGATGTGACGACCGCCAAGAACCTGTTCCGTGAAGCGATTGCAACGCATCCGCAGCATTTCGACGAGGCGGTCCGCTCGCTTCGCGCGCTTGAGGAAGCCTGATAGATGCTCATACCAGCTGGTGCAGCGGCCTGGTTCCTGCCGTTCGTACTGCCGATTTGTTTCTATGTCGCTTTTACCGATATGCGTGAAATGCGGATCAAAAATCACGCAGTTGTGGCGCTTGCAATGCTGTTTGTCATAGTTGGTTTATTCGTTCTGCCGCCCTGGTCGACGGGTGCAACAGCTGGGCGAGTTGGGCCGCTCACCTGGTCCATGCCAGTCTATTTCTGGCAGCTGATGCATATTCCCGTAGTTCTAATTGCAGGCATTGTTTTGAACGCTGCCGGAGCAATGGGGGCCGGAGACGCAAAATTCCTGGCCGCCGCATCGCCATTTGTCTGGCTGGGGGATTTGTTGTTGTTAGCCGCAGTCCTGACCGCATGTGTGTTGGCCGCCGTGATAACGCATCGCCTTGCCAAAAACACCAAATTGCGCAGTTTTGCACCTCACTGGGACAGCTGGGATCGCGGCAAGCAATTTCCCATGGGGTTCGCCTTGGCCGGGGCGCTGGCCATGTATTTGATATTGGGTACTGTTTACGGATCGTGAACTATCACCACTGCGCCTTGTAGCTGCCTTGGTCCCGCCACAAAGTTGGGTCAGTTTCTCGTCAAGACGCCCAAATTTGGGCATTTGACCTGACAACTGGACAGACGAGCAACGCTCATGAACATGCAGACCTCCGCGGTTATGGCCCCCCCTGCCCCGAAGGGGCTGGTTGAAATGAAGCTTCCGCTGGTGATGATGCGGGACATTCTGCTCAAAACCATCTTTCGCAAGAACACCAGCACTGTGTCAGAAACCGCCGAAGCCATCTGTCTTCCCGGTTCAGTGACGCAGGAACTGGTAGACATTGCGCGCGAGCAGAAACTTCTTGAGGCCACCGGCACGCTGAACGCCAACAGCGGCAACGAGATGGGGTATCAGCTGACCGACGCTGGTAAGGCACGTGCATTGGACGCGCTGAGCCAATCGGAATATTTCGGCGCCATGCCGGTACCGCTGGCTGTCTATCGTGAGCAGGTCAAACGGCAATCCATCCGAAACATTCAGATCACTAGGGATCAGTTAACGGGGGCGATGGGCCATCTGGTTTTGCCTGACACCTTGCTGGATCAACTTGGCCCGGCTGTTAGTGCCGGTCGTTCGGTTCTAATGTATGGCCCCCCGGGCAATGGTAAATCGTCTATCTCGAACGGTATTCGGGATGCGTTGGGCGACAATGTCTATGTACCTATGGCCATTGAATATGCGGGTCAGGTGATCACCGTTTATGACCCGATCGTACACACAGCAATCGAACAAGAGGCTGACGACCCCAACAGCCTGCGCCGCCGCAAACGGTTCGATACCCGGTATGTTCAGTGCGAGCGGCCCACAGTTGTCACCGGCGGTGAACTGTCGCTCAGCATGCTGGATCTGGTGTACAACCCAACTGCGCGGACATATCAGGCGCCTTTGCAGTTGAAATCCACCGGTGGCATCTTCATCGTGGACGACCTTGGACGTCAGGCTGAACCGCCACAGGCGCTGATCAACCGGTGGATTGTTCCACTGGAAGAAAGCAAGGACATCCTCGGCCTGCAATCAGGTGAAAAGTTCGAAGTCCCGTTCGATACGCTGGTCATCTTCTCGACCAACTTCCACCCAAATGAGATTTTTGACCAAGCCGCTTTGCGCCGTATCTTTTTCAAGATCAAGATCGACGGCCCGAACCAGGAAAACTTCCTGAAGATCTTTGCCATGGTGGCCCGCAAACGTGGCATCCCCTTGGACGAAGGCGCGCTGGTGCATTTGCTTAAGGTCAAATACCCGACGATTAACAATATCTACGCAAACTATCAGCCGATCTTCCTGATCGACCAAATGATTTCGATCTGCGAGTTCGAAGGTATTCCGTATCAGATGAGCCCGGAGCTGATTGATCGTGCCTGGGCCAACATGTTTGTCAAGGACGAAACAATCGTCAAATAACGCCGTGCCATTTCGGCCAAGGGACAGGTAGTCTGCGTCCATGACGCAGATTCCCGCCAGGATCCATCATTGGTTTTCAGCCAAAGGCTGGTCCATCCATCCGCATCAGCAAGATATGTTTGACCGGGCGCAAGACCCGGCAACGCTTTTGATCGCGCCAACCGGCGGTGGCAAAACCATGGCCGGGTTTCTGCCGTCGCTGGCGGAGTTGTCGGGGGGTGAGCAAAAGGGCCTTCACACGATCTATGTCTCGCCGCTCAAGGCGCTGGCGGCGGATATCAAGCGCAACCTGCGCACTCCGGTCGAGGATATCGGCCTGCCGATCCGTATCGAGGACAGAACCGGTGACACATCGGCCACACAAAAGAAACGCCAACGCGCGGACCCGCCCCACATTCTGCTGACAACACCTGAAAGCCTTGCGTTGCTAACGTCTTATGAAGATGCCCCACGCATGTTCGAAGGTGTACAACGTGTCATCGTGGATGAAATCCATGCATTGGCCGAAAGCAAACGTGGGGACCAGCTGATGCTGGCGCTAGCACGGCTGCAGCGCTTGTCCCCGGATTTGCGGCGTGTTGGTTTGTCAGCCACGGTTGAAGACCCCGAAGCCATAGCGCGATTCCTGGCCAGACATCCTGACCCCTGCCAGATTATCCAGGCGGATCCCGGCCCTGATCCAGATATCTCGATGTTACAGACACAGGAAATGCCTCCGTGGTCGGGTGGCGGAGCGGCCTATGCCATCCCGGCGGTGCTGGAACAAATCAGGCAGCACAGGACCACGCTGATTTTTCACAACACCCGCGCGCAGGCCGAGATTTTCTTTCGCAACCTTTGGCTGGCAAACGACGATGATCTGCCTATCGGCATTCACCACGGCAGTCTCGACCGGCAACAGCGCGAAAGGGTCGAAGCCGCCATGGTGCGGGGTGATCTGCGTGCGATTGTCTGTACCGGCAGCCTGGATTTGGGCATCGATTGGGGCGATGTTGATCTAGTCATCCAGATCGGCGCACCGAAAAACGTCAAACGATTGGTGCAACGGATCGGCCGCGCAAACCACCGCTACAACGCCCCGTCCAAGGCGCTGCTGGTGCCCGCCAACCGCTTTGAGGTTGTCGAGTGTGTTGCCGCGCTGGAAGCCGCCCGGGCGCATGAACTGGATGGCGAGCCGCGCGGAGCTGGCCCCAGGGACGTTTTGTGCCAGCATGTACTGATCGCCGCAGCTGCGGGACCCTTCGACGCGGATTCTTTGTTTACCGAGATGACCTCGGCCGGGCCTTATGCACATCTTTCGCGCCACGAATTCGACGCCTGCCTGGAGTTCTGCGCCACCGGTGGTTACGCCCTGCGTGTTTATGACAGGTGGCAAAGGCTGCAGCAGCGCCCCGACGGGTTGTGGCAGTTGCGTGATCCCCGCGCGACACAGCGTATCCGGATGAACCTGGGAACTATTCAGGATACGGACACGCTGAAAGTTCGGCTAAGACGCAATCGTGGCGGCAAACCACTGGGCGAGGTGGAAGAGGCATTTGCCGCGTCTTTGACACCCGGCGACACCTTCCTGATTGGCGGCCAGATCGTTCGGTACGAGGGGTTGCGCGAAATGGTGGTCGAGGTCAGCCGCCGCGCCGATAAGAAACCAAAGATCGCGACCTTCTCGGGTACCAAATTCGCGACCTCCACGCAGCTGAGTGACCGAATCCTGCGCATGTTCGCACAGCCCGACTGGCCTCAATTGCCGCGTCACACTGCCGATTGGCTGACGCTGCAGCGTAAGATGTCTCGCCTGCCGCGACGCGACAGGTTGCTGATCGAAAGCTTCCCTAATGATGGGCGAGAACATCTGTGTGTCTATGGCTTTGCCGGACGCAATGCCCAACAAACGTTAGGATTGCTGCTAACCAAACGGATGGAGGAAACCGGGCTGGCCCCGCTGGGCTTTGTGGCTACAGACTATGCGACGCTGATCTGGGGGCTGGATGCGGTCACGGACCCGCGCCCGTTGTTCCACATAGACGCATTGCGTAACGGCCTGGACACCTGGCTTGCCGGAAATGCCGTTATGAAGCGGACATTCCGTGCCTCGGCCACAATTGCGGGCCTGATTGAACGAAACACCGGTGGGCAGCGCAAAAGCGGACGGCAAGCGACGTTCTCATCCGACATACTGTATGACACCTTGCTGAAGTACGACCCCGATCACCTGTTGATGCAGATCACCCGCGAGGAAGCTATGCGCGGGCTGGTAGATTTCGGCAGGATCGAAGCCTTGATCCAGCGGATTGGCAATCGGATCGATCTGCTCAGGCTGGATCGGGTTTCCCCTTTGGCCGCCCCGCTGTTTCTGGAGGTTGGCAAGGTCCCGGTCAAAGGTGCTGCGGAAGAACGGCTGCTGGCAGAAGAAAGCGCCCGGCTGTTGCAGTCTGCTGGACTGGCAGCGACGTAAATCCTCTTGCACATGGGCCTGAAACAGGAAAAGAACGTACCATGAACAGTCTTGAGTTTTCCTTTGCAGGCCAGCATCTGTACGCCATGGCGTCCGGGGCGCTTTGGTGGCCGGACCAGCGACTTTTATGTGTTTCTGACCTGCATCTGGGCAAATCCGAACGGTTGGTCCGTCGTGGCGGTCCCGCCCTGCCCCCGTATGACAGCCGCGATACTCTGGACCGGTTATCCGCAGATCTGGACAGAACTGGGGCCGAGCAGGTCGTGTGTCTGGGCGACAGTTTCGATGATCTGGATGCCTCGAAAGCACTGGAAGCGTCCGAGAAATTACGAATAACAACCCTGCAAGCCGGTCGCCGCTGGATCTGGATCGAAGGAAACCACGATCCCGGACCCATCGAGTTAGGCGGAACCCACCTATTCGAATGGGCCTGCGGTGTACTTACCTTTCGGCATATCCCACAAGATGACGCACAGCGTGAGGTCTCAGGCCATTTCCACCCAAAGGCGCAATTGCGCGTCAAAGGACGTGCAATCTCGCGACCTGCATTTTTGTTGAACCAGGATCGGCTGCTTATGCCAGCATACGGAACCTACACCGGCGGGCTACGCAGTTCCGACCAGGCATTGTCGGATTTGATGGGGTCAGAGGCTATGGCGATCCTCACCGGACCAAACCCACAACTCATTCCGATGCCACGTTAAGAACAGATAATCCCATCAGCCTCCAACATGGGTCTGTACTTGCGGCTGACGGGAATGAGGTCACCATTAATAAGGCGGAGATAGATTTTACCATCCGCCCGTTCAACGCCAACAATTGCTGCGTCGGTTACCCAATGAGAACGATGTGAACAGTGGCCGGGCACCGGCTCCATCTCATCAATCGCATCGGTGAAGCGAGATCGGATTGTGAAGGTTCCTTCGGAAGTCACAACATCGACACTGTGATCTTTAACTGTAAGGCGGTAGATGCGGCCGTTGAACGAAGCTGGCAAACGACGTGCTATACGCGGCACCTCAAGAGTACGCTCATCCGCCCTGAGCGCGCTCAGATCGCTCCGGTGAACAAGGACCAAACCAGTTGCCAGCAACACACCATGAACGGCAACAGCCCGCGCTTCAGGAGCCATTTGCCCACTATATGTGAACAGTGCCCATGCCAGCACCCACAGGGCCGGTGTGAACAGAGCCAGAATCACTCCGGCAAACGCCATTTCGCGGGCCAGCAGATTGAGCGGCACAAGGTTTTCGTGGACCAGCTTCCGCGCAATCCACGTCGCCGCCAGGGCAATCATCATAACACTAGCCCAAAATAAAAGGCGCAGACCAAACGGCAGATCTGACACTAGGAACGGGGGAAATGCATAAGCCAGTAACGGAAGAAAAACGAAACCTGCAACAACCCGCTGTGGGCTGCAAACGTTTCGAATTGCCTTCACCTTAGACGTCATGCCAACTTTGCGCGCGAACCCCCAAACTCCAGCCAAAACACTTTAGGTAATTCGCATGTTTACTTTGTAACGCGCTGGAAAAAAACGACTAACACGAAATGCCTAACAGTCAAACCCATCCAGTTTGTGCTCAGCCTTAGGCAGAAAGGCGAAAAGACGCAATTTCCTAGGGAATGACCCGAGGTCGGGCCGCTGATGGCAGCCCGACCTGATGGATTAAGCCGTTAGTCCTTCGGGTTCTGGTAGTTTGTTTGCGCGGCATGCTGCGGTTAGTGTGTTGGCGAGGAGGCATGCGAT
>NZ_CANNGO010000014.1 GCF_947504215.1 uncultured Ruegeria sp.
GTCTTGCCGTGGTCAACGTGGCCAATCGTTCCAATGTTGACGTGCGGCTTATTACGCTCAAACTTTTCCTTTGCCATTCCTCAGGCGCCCTTTTGCGATTTGGGGGACCCGTGGTCCCGTAAGTTACATCTGCGCGCGCGAGATATTTGGTTCACAGGGGAAAATCAAGCACATCTGAGTGAAAAGCCGCAGCTCATGCCGGATTTTGCGCGACCTCGGCAGAATCCAGCGGCTGGATCGGGTCCGGGCGCTTGTCAAACCAGCCATTTTCCAGATGTTCTTCGGCCAACCACTCTTCGACCCGGTCTGCAACCTTCAGCGCCAGACCACTCATCTGTTCTTCTTTGGTCCGTTCATTCCCGGACCCTTTTAAGGCGCTGCCGCCAGTGGTGTCTTCCAGAACCTGAAATTGTTTACCCTTAGCCAAAAACTCTTTCTTGTTCACATCGTAGACGTTCACCAGAACGATGGCGGTGCTTTTGGGATTGTAAATTATCGGTATTCCAGGCGGCGCCAGCATGTATCCTTCAAGGCTGATACCGATGTCATAATCCTGCGCCCCTTCATAGCGGCCCATGCGAATATCCACCGCATTTTGGATGGCGTTTTCCCACTCTTTGGGTGTCGCATCGCGAGACACAGGTCCCTGTTTTGCTTTCTCGGCGAAGGCGTAGTTCACGCGGAGTTTGAATTCACCCAGCGATTCAGGTTCTTCATAAACCTGCGTCTGGGTACATGCGCCCATCAGGGCCAATCCGGTAATCAGAGTCAGAATGCGTAACATTTTCTCTTCTCGATAGGCCTGTTTTTATTGGGTGTAGCCCACTGATACGGTTTGTGCCAAGCCGTATCGGCGGAAATACACGTCTTCTGAAACACGATCAGGTGAATTTATAGTCTCGCGGGAACCCATACGGTGCCTTTTTCCCGACACTTGCACGTTTGGCCAGCCATGGGCTCAAGTCCGCTTCGTGCCGCGTTTTGTCTCCGCCCATGAACCATTTCAGGCCATCTTCCCAGCTAAAGGTTGTCAGGTCAGACAGGCCGCCATCCAATTCCAGAGTGCCCTGACGTCCGCGTGCCATATTGTACTTTTGCAAGCGTACGCCTTTGCCGCGGGTCATCTCGGGCAGATCCTCGATCGGGAAGACCAGAAACTTTCCGTTCTCCGAAACGACCGCCACATGGTCACCATCGACGGGCTTGCAGATCATGGCTGTTTCACTGTCTTTGACATTCAGCACCTGCTTGCCGTTGCGGGTCTGGGCGAGGACGTCATCCTCGGGCACCATAAACCCGTTGCCCGCATCCGAGGCAACCAGCAGCTTGCGCCCGGGCTTGTGGATCATGATGTCAATGATCTGCGCTTCATTCGGCAGATCGACCATCAGGCGCAGTGGTTCGCCCATACCCCGACCGCCGGGCAGGTTGGCGGCGCTGATAGTGTAGAACCGCCCGTTCGAGGCGAACACAAGCAGGCGGTCCGTCGTTTCGGCGTGGAATATGAACCGCGGGCCGTCGCCATCTTTGAATTTCAGCTCGCGGGTCAGGTCTATGTGGCCCGTCATGGCACGAATCCAGCCCATCTGAGAACAGACAACTGTGATCGGCTCCCGATCGATCATCGCCTCAAGCGGCACCTCTTCAACCTCGCCCGCTTCGGCAAATCGGGTGCGGCGGGCACCGCCTTCGTAGTCTTTGCCGAAGGTCTTTTTGGTTTCTTTCAATTGCTCGGCGATCTTGGCCCATTGCAGGGTGTCATCGGCCAACAGATCTTCGAGATTGGCCCGTTCTTCCATCAACGCGTCGCGCTCGCGGATCAACTCCATCTCTTCCAGACGACGCAGGCTGCGCAGGCGCATGTTGAGAATCGCGTCGACCTGAACCTCGGACAACTCCCCCTCGCCCAGCGCGGGAGAAACATAGTCGGCCTCGTTGGTGGCACGGACGTGGTCGATACCCCAGTTCTCACGCATCAACGCGTCTTTGGGGTCGTCGTCGTAACGGATGATATCGATCACACGGTCCAGATTCAGGAAGGCGACGATAAAGCCTTCCAACACTTCCAGCCGATGATCGATCTTGGCCATCCGGTGACGGGACCGACGCAGCAATACTTCTTGCCGGTGATCAAGGAAGGCGCGCAGCACCTCTTTCATCGAGCAGACCTTCGGCGTTACGCCGTCGATCAACACGTTCATGTTCAGGCTGAACCGCACCTCTAGATCCGAGTTGCGATAGAGCATGCCCATCAGCACCTCGGGATCGACGTTCTTGGAACGCGGTTCAATGATCAGACGAATGTCATCAGCGGATTCGTCGCGGACGTCGGCGAGGATCGGAATTTTCTTGGTCTGGATCAGTTCCGCGATCTTTTCGATCAGCTTGGACTTCTGAACCTGATAAGGGATCTCGGTGACGATGATCTGCCACTGACCACGACCAAGATCTTCGACCTCATACTTACAACGCAGGCGGAACGAACCGCGCCCGGTGCGATAAGCTTGTGCGATGTTTTCGGGTGGTTCGACGATGATACCGCCAGTCGGGAAATCCGGACCGGGAACATAGTTCAGCAAAGTATCGTCACGGGCATCGGGCACTTTGATCAGATGCAGACAAGCGTCACACAGTTCGGCAATATTGTGTGGCGGGATATTAGTGGCCATGCCAACCGCAATTCCGCTGGAGCCATTGGCCAGCAGGTTCGGGAATTGCGCGGGCAAAACAACCGGTTCGGTCAGCGTGCCGTCATAGTTATCGCGAAAATCGACGGCATCCTCGTTCAGACCCTCAAGCAAGGCCTCGGCCACGATGGTCATCCGTGCTTCGGTATAGCGCGAGGCCGCCGGATTATCGCCGTCGATATTGCCGAAGTTCCCTTGCCCATCGACCAGTGGGTAGCGAACGTTAAAATCCTGCGCAAGACGTGCCATGGCATCGTAGATCGCCGCGTCCCCGTGCGGGTGATAGTTACCCATCACATCGCCCGAAATTTTGGCTGATTTGCGGAATCCACCTGCCGCGCTGAGTCGCAATTCGCGCATCGCATAGAGGATTCGCCGGTGAACCGGTTTCAGGCCATCCCGTGCATCGGGCAACGCGCGGTGCATAATCGTGGACAGCGCATAGGTCAGATACCGTTCGCCAATTGCTCGGCGCAGCGGTTCAGCCACCTCACCCCCATTGTCGGGGGCCTCCATGTTGGGGTCGTCGATCGTGTCATTCATAGATGATGTGATACGACGCTAGGCCGCCTGGGTAAAGCAAGCAGCGCACATTTTGCTGGGGACAAGTCGCGCTTTTTGCAACAGGGGGAGGCAAGTTCCAGATTTCCCCGGTTTTTCGACTCGGCTATCAAAATATGGTAAGATTTCATCAATTGAATTGCTGCTTTTTTTTGATGTTACGATTGCCTCTGGGGGAGCGACATGACGCGCCTTATACTTGTTACCTTTGCCATGCTTGGCTGGACCTTTTACGTGATGAGCGGTGGTCCCGATTTTGAACCACGCGGAATACGCACAGCCCAACCTGCTCGGGTTGCATCAGTGTCCAAAGCGGCTCCGAAAAAAGTCGTTGCAGCGCCTGTTGATGAGTTGGTGACACGGACCGCATTGAAAACGACCGACATAATCCCTCCGCTTCTCGAACCTGAACCTGCTTTAAACGAGACCGAGACCAAGGCTTTGCTCTCACAGGTCGCTGCAGGTTTGAAAGCCAATCCTTCCTTGTTCAACGATGAGAATGTCACTCTGACGCTGGCGTCTTTGGAGGAGGGCGTGAGTGCAATGCAGCAGGTCGCAACGGATGCCGACCCCCAAACGCCTGCATTGCCGGAACTGGTCGAGGTGACAAAAGACATCCGCGAGGTTTCGGGGACACGCGTGAACATGCGCGACGGGCCGGGAACAATTTATCCAATCATCGGCAAAGCCAGAATCGGCCAGCAGGTCGAGGTTCTTGGTGAATCGGGCACTGGCTGGTTGCGGCTTCGCGTGTTGCCCGGGCAACAGGTTGGATGGATTTCCGCCTCACTCATCAGAAAAACCGCGAACTAACGTCTGGGTGTCATTGCCCTGCGCCAAACCTCGCCATAGCTTTTGGCAAGGATGACGCTCGGGGAAAACATGCAGAAATCGATTCTAATTACTGGCTGCTCGTCTGGTATCGGTCTTGACGCAGCACACGGCATGCGTGCACGAGGTTGGCGTGTGTTTGCGTCCTGTCGCCAGCAGCGCGACTGTGATCGGCTGCGGGCCCAAGGGTTCGAAAGCCCCAGAATCGACTACACGGACGCCGACAGTATTTCCTCAGGTTTTTCAGAAGTTCTCGCTGCGACGGGGGGATCTTTGGACGCTCTCTTCAACAACGGAGCACATGGATTGCCCGGCGCAGTCGAGGACGTGCCGACCGAGGGGCTAAGGTATATTTTTGAATCCAATGTCTTTGGTTGGCACGAACTGACACGTCAGGTCATTCCCGTCATGCGGGCACAGGGATGTGGGCGCATCGTGCAGTGCTCATCGGTTCTGGGGTTGGTGGCCTTTCCCTGGCGAGGTGCCTATGTCGCCACCAAATACGCTATAGAAGGCCTGACCGATACCATGCGGCTGGAACTGCGCGACACCGGCATCAAGGTTGTCCTAATCGAACCTGGTCCGATCACGTCGAAGCTTCGGGAAAAGGCAATTCCACTGTTCGAAAAGTTCATCGATTGGGAAAACTCGGCCCTGAAGGCAAAATACGAAACCTCGTTGCTCAATCGTTTGTATAAAGACTCGGGTCCGGACAGGTTTGAACTCCCTGCTGCGGCCGTCACCGACAAGCTGGCCCATGCCGTCGAAGCGCGAAATCCTAAATCCCGCTACTACGTAACAACCCCGACCTATATCGCCGGGTACTTACGCCGAATCCTGCCCACCAAAGCCATCGACCGTATCCTTTCGGACGTCTGAGACGATTTTACCGGTTCGCTTTTTGACGGCGTGACGCTAGATGAGGCGCAATGTAACAAAAAACGCGGACGGTGACTTGTTATGGACCTATTGATGGTCGTTTTGCTTCTGGCCATGGCAGCGGTTGTTGTCGTGTTGACCATGGGCATAGCGAATTTCGGCAAAAGCGGGATGGAAGCCGCAAAGAAAAGCAACAAGATGATGCGGCTACGTATCCTCTTTCAATTCATTGCCGTAGTTCTGATCATGCTCTTCGTCTATCTGCGCGGACAAGGGGGCTAGCAAATGGTCGTTCTGAACAAGATTTACACGCGAACCGGCGATGACGGCAAAACAGCTCTGGGTAACGGTGAGCGGGTTGCAAAGTATTCCGGTCGTGTCGCCGGTTACGGCACTGTGGATGAGCTGAACGCCTTTGTCGGCGTGGCGCGTTCCGAAGCAGACGGAGATGTCGAAGCAGCGCTCTCACTTATACAAAACGACCTGTTCGACCTTGGCGCGGATCTGTGCCGTCCTGACATGGACAAGGATGCAGAGGCTGACTATCCGCCGCTCCGCATCGCTCCGGCACAGATCGACCGGCTGGAATCTGAAATCGACGTCATGAACGAAGTGCTAGAACCACTCCGCAGCTTCATTTTGCCGGGCGGCTCGCGCCTAGCCGCCCATTTGCATGTGTGCCGAACTGTATCACGTCGGGCCGAACGGTTGGTTGTGGAATTGTCTAATATGGAGCCGGTCAATCCAGTGGCGGTCAAATACCTCAACCGCCTGAGTGACTGGTTCTTTGTGGCCGCACGGTGCGCCAATGAAAACGGGACCGCAGATGTCTTGTGGGTGCCCGGAGCAAACCGCTGACGCAGGTATTGCGCTCAAAGGACATGATTGCCCAATCGATTGAAATGACCCGGTGTCAAAAACCACAAAACGCGACGTCTCAAAGCTATGACGTGACGATTTTGCTCTGTTGTGAACGCTGCAGAAACGCTATTGAGACCGGCGAGAGCATTGGTGGAGTCGCTCCGCGGCTTACCGTTTTTTGAGGAGAAAGCGCTAAAATGAAGGTACTCGTGCCTGTCAAACGCGTGATTGACTATAATGTGAAGGTTCGCGTCAAAGCGGACGGTAGCGGTGTTGATCTCGCCAATGTCAAAATGTCGATGAACCCATTCGACGAGATTGCAGTTGAAGAAGCGATCCGACTGAAAGAAGCGGGCAAGGCCGACGAGGTTGTTGCTGTTTCGATCGGCGTAAAGCAATCGCAGGAAACGCTGCGCACGGCGCTGGCCATGGGCGCAGACCGCGCCATTCTGGTGATTGCCGCTGACGACGTCCATCAGGATATCGAGCCGTTGGCCGTTGCCAAAATCCTCGCCAAAGTGGTCGAGGAAGAGCAGCCGGGCATCGTTCTGGCGGGCAAGCAGGCGATCGACAACGACATGAACGCCACCGGTCAGATGCTGTCGGCCCTGCTGGGTTGGTCGCAAGGCACCTTCGCGTCCGAGCTGGACATCGAAGGCGACAGCGCCAAGATCACCCGTGAAGTTGACGGCGGCCTGCAGACCATCAGCGTCAAGATGCCAACCATCGTAACGGTTGACCTGCGTCTGAACGAGCCGCGCTATGCGTCGCTGCCGAACATCATGAAGGCGAAGAAAAAGCCGCTGGATGAGAAAACCGCTGCCGATTACGGCGTCGATGTCATGCCGCGTCTGGAAGTCGTCAAGACCGAAGAACCGCCGGCACGCGCCGCAGGTATCATCGTGGGCTCGGTCGATGAGCTGGTCGGGAAACTCAAAGAAGCGGGGGCTGTGTAATGGCTGTTCTTCTTCTCGCAGAGGTTAACAATGGCGAACTGGCGATGGACGCCACCGCCAAGGCCGTCAACGCCGCACAGGCATTGGGCGATGTGACTGTACTGGCCGCAGGCGGTTCCGCGTCCGCAGCCGGCGAGGCCGCTGCCAAGATCGATGGCGTGTCCAAGGTTCTGGTGGCCGAAGATGCGTCGCTGGGCCACCGCTTGGCGGAATCAACCGCAGCGCTGATCGTAGGTCTGGCTGACGGTTATGAACACATCGTCGCCCCTGCCACCACCGATGCCAAAAACGTCATGCCTCGCGTTGCCGCGTTGCTGGACGTGATGATCGTCTCGGATGCCTCCGGCGTGGTTGACGGCTCGACTTTCGAGCGTCCGATCTATGCGGGCAACGCAATCCAGACCGTGAAGTCAAACGACGCAAAGAAAGTCATCACCATCCGGACCGCAAGCTTTGACGCTGCTGGCGAAGGTGGCTCGGCTGCGGTTGAGACCATCTCGGTTGGCGACAACCCCGGACTTTCCGAATGGGTCGAGGATAAGGTTGCTGAAAGCGACCGCCCCGAACTGACCTCGGCTGGCGTGGTTGTCTCGGGCGGTCGTGGTGTCGGCTCGGAAGATGACTTCAAACTGATCGAAACGCTGGCCGACAAGCTTGGCGCCGCTGTTGGTGCCTCACGCGCGGCGGTCGACTCGGGCTATGCGCCGAACGACTGGCAGGTGGGTCAGACCGGTAAAGTGGTCGCCCCTGACCTGTATGTCGCCGTCGGCATCTCGGGCGCAATCCAGCACCTTGCTGGTATGAAGGACTCGAAAGTTATCGTCGCGATCAACAAAGACGAAGAAGCACCGATCTTCCAGGTTGCCGATTTCGGACTGGTTGCAGACCTGTTCCAGGCCGTGCCAGAGCTGACAGAAAAGCTCGGCTAAGCCAAAGCGTCAAACTGAATTTGAAGGGCCCGCCAATTGGCGGGCCTTTTTCAATTCAGATCCAGCAACACTGGCAGCACCGCATCGGCAATCGCCCTATGGGCAGAAGGACCGATCATGTGCGCTGCCATCGGCACTTGCAACGTGCCGAACAGCATATCTTCAAGCTCATCCGACTCTCCTGACACGCAAACAGATCGCTGGACGACACCAGCACATTTAGGTCTGAGCTGATCTATCATTGCGTCCTCCACCGGTATCATTTCTTGTTCGTGCGCGTGATCACGCTGGACCCGCAGGCACAGCAGCGCGACGGGAGGTACGATGCGCCCCAGCAGCGACTGAAGGTTCCGAACCCATCCCGCGCGCAACTCCTGTGCTATTAAATCAAACCGAGCGTCTGATTTCGCGTGCAGCTTGCCTAACAGGTGGCGCACAAAATGGACTTCGGTGAAGTCCTCCTCAGGGTACAGGTCTACCAGATCCTGCATCGGTTCAAGAAATCGATCGTTTCGACGGGAATGAACACGATAAAACCGGTTCGATTGATAAGAAACGCAAGGCGCTTGCAGCACACAAAGCTGAGACCGGTTGATCAGATCCAACAACCCCTGATCCCGCGACATCGCCTCGACCCCGCAAAACAGACTGCCAAAGTTCGCACATGTCTCGCCAAGTCTCGCCTCCAGCACGGCTGGGAACGGGGTTTCCACAAAACGCCCGAAGGTTTCATCCCCGCCCACGCATGCCACATATGGCTTGGCCAGCGCAGACGCCGGACCCCGGAACCAACGCTTTGATCCAGCGTATTGACACACTGCATCTTCGTGCCCGCAAGGACCCGCCTGATGATAGCTCATATCGCTCACCCAAATATTCACCCGGTTGCCATATTGCTGTCTCAGGTATTGAGAAATTCCTAATGTGCGCATTTGAAGCAAATTCCGCAGGCCTGATGCCCTTGCCGCCTGCCCCGATCTGCCGATAGTGTCGCCGTAACGCGCAGGGCAAAGGCAGCTGAACATGGAAGTGAAATCGGTCGGAGTGATTGGCGCAGGCCAAATGGGCAACGGGATCGCCCATGTCTTGGCGCTGGCGGAATACGACGTTCTGCTGAACGATGTCAGCCAGGACGCGCTGGACAGCGCCATTGCCACGATCGAGGGCAATCTGGCGCGTCAGGCGTCGCGCGGCAAGATCTCTGACGACGCCATGCAAGCGGCCCTAAAGCGGATCAACACAACGCTAGAGCTGCCACAACTGGGTCAAACCGATCTGGTGATCGAGGCGGCCACCGAACGTGAGGCAATCAAGCAGGCGATATTCGAAGATATCCAGCCGCATCTCCTGCCACATACGATTTTGACGTCGAATACCTCGTCTATTTCAATCACACGCCTTGCCAGCCGCACAGACCGACCCGAGCGTTTCATGGGATTTCATTTCATGAACCCCGTCCCCGTCATGCAACTGGTCGAGCTGATCCGCGGTATTGCGACAGATGAAGAGACGTTTAAAGCCTGCAAAACCGTTGTGGATCGACTTGGCAAAACGGCCGCAAGTGCCGAAGACTTTCCCGCCTTCATCGTAAACCGTATCTTGATGCCGATGATCAACGAAGCGGTCTACACGCTTTATGAAGGCGTCGGAAACGTGCAGTCGATCGATCAGTCGATGAAACTCGGCGCAAATCATCCTATGGGGCCACTGGAGCTGGCTGACTTCATTGGCCTGGACACCTGTCTGGCGATCATGAACGTCCTGCACGAAGGTCTGGCGGATACCAAATATCGACCGTGCCCGCTTTTGACCAAGTATGTCGAAGCAGGGTGGCTTGGACGCAAGACCGAACGAGGGTTCTACGACTATCGCGGCGAGCATCCTGTTCCGACGCGCTAGCATAAAGGAAACACCGTCAGCGCGGCATTTGCATCAAGACTGAGGTGGGGGTTAGGGCTTAAGCGATTTGCCCAGAGACAAAGTGTGCTGCCTGAGCCATGTCATAAAGCCGCGAGGATCGCGCTCCAGCAACTCCATGTCGCTGTCCGAAACAGGCTCTCCGATGACGGGTGATTGCGGCTTGTTGCACGAGCGCACGATTTCGTGCAGCAACAGGCCCTGTCTCAGGATGGGGGACACGCGGTTTGCGATCTGATACCAGCGCGAGTTTCTGCCGGGGAAGAAAATCGGAACCACCTGCGCGCCGGATCGTCGTATCATCTTGGCCGTAAAGACATTCCATTCCTGCTCGATCGCCGGGCCAAACCAGTCTTCCGAAGACATCACCACCCCAGACGGGAACAGCGCCACAACGCCCCCCTGTTTCAGGTGTTCCATCGCCTTGCTGCGCATTTCCAGCATCTTTGCCTGCGCTTCAGGGTCATGTGGAAACGGGACCGGGATCATGAATGACGTTGCGGCTTCGTCCAGCCCGGTCAGAACCGAACGGGTCAAAATTCGGTAATCGTTGCGAACCTGTCCGATCAGTTCCGCCAGGATCATTCCGTCGACCATCCCATGCGGGTGATTGGCTACAACAACAACAGGTCCTGCCTTCGGGATGCGGGCAATTTGTTCCTGCGGCGTGGTCAGGTCGATGCCCATGATCTTAAGCGCACCGCCCCAGAACCTTTGGCCCCGATAGTATTCGTTCTTCTTCTCGAACTTATTGACCATTCGCAGAATGGTCAGCTTGCCGGTGCACCACTCGATGGCCCGAATGGCTGTTGAAGTCCAGACATCGTCGAACGAGTTCGCATAGGTCAGAGTCCTACGATCGTAGATCTCACCCTGATCTGCGGTCCCATCCACCACCGGGCTTGTCTTGGTCTCGTGCGTTGTTTCCGCCAATTCCTGGTCTTCCCGTTCTTCCTGTCCCAACGGGGCGGCTTAGAACCCCTCTCCGAACTTGTCGCTCACGAGGGTCTCCAGAGCTTCCGCCAATGCCTCAGCATCCGGTCCGGACGTCTCGACGTCAATAGTGGTTCCGCGCGATGCTGCCAACATCAAAAGGCCCATGATGCTGTCGCCGGATGCAGAAAGTCCACCTTTCGACACCTCAGCATGCGCGTCAAAACCCTCGACCACTTCGACCAACTTGGCCGAGGCACGCGCGTGCAGGCCTTTTTCGTTTACAATTTTCAAGCTTCGGTTGGTCATTTCAGTGAATCCGGTACTAGTCCAATGTCACATTTTGCGCATTGATGTATTTCCGTCCAGCCTCCATCGCCTGCCGAACGGCTTCGGCGACAGGAAGGTGGCGGCTTTTGGCCAATTTGATCAACATTGGCAGGTTTGCACCGTAAAGGATCCGACGATCCTGTGGGGCACAGGCCCGCAAGCTGAGGTTCGACGGGCTGCCACCAAAAAGATCGGTTACGATGACGACACCGTCGCCTATATCCACCTGATCGGCCGCGCGGCTGATTTCAGCCTGTTTTTCATCGCGGTCGTGATCTGCTTCGATCGCAATTGCCAAAAGGCCTGGCTGAGGCCCGACCACATGTTGCATGGCGGCCAAATACTCCTGAGCCAGCCCCCCATGCGCTACGATCACAATCCCGATCAACCCGGCCTCACATTCAACGATCGACGTTCCATCTCGCGGTGTCTAACTGCCACCTGCTGCCCCCCTTCTGCAAGAGCTTTCGCAACCGCTTCGGCCATAGCAACAGATCGGTGTTGACCGCCAGTACAACCGAACGCCACTGACAGATGCGCCTTACCTTCCGCACGAAAGGCAGGCAACAAGAGCGTCACCAAATCTACGACACGGTCAAAAAACGGTTCATAGTTTGTATCGGACTGCACATAGTGCGCCACATCCGGGTTTCGACCGTCCGCCGCACGTAATTCGGGACGCCAATAAGGATTTGCCAAGAACCGGCAGTCGAAAACCATATCAAGACTGCGTGGAAGGCCGCGTTTATACGAAAAGGATTCAACGGATATCGCCAAATGACGGCCACCCTTTGGGGCGAACCATCGCTCGACCTCGTCCCGCAATTGGTGGACATTCAAGGCTGTGGTGTCGATCAACGTATCCGCAATTTCGCGAATAGGCGTCAGCAGCTCCTTTTCGGTTCGCACGCCGGTTTCCGGACCCGCGTCTTTGGACACAGGGTGCCGCCTGCGGGTTTCCGAGAAGCGACGCAGCAGGACGTCGTCACTGCAATCCAGATACAGCACCGTCAGGTCGTATTGCTTCATGCGACCCAGCTTTTCCGCGAGTTCTATGAACCCCACTGTCGAGAAATCACGATTGCGCGCATCGATCCCCAGCGCCATGGGACGGTCGCTTTCTGCTCCATCCAACAAGCGGGACAACAAGCCCATGGGCAGGTTGTCAATTGCCTCGAACCCAAGGTCTTCCAACACGTGAATTGCAGTTGAACGGCCTGCTCCGGATGGGCCGGTCACCAACACGATCTGACTTTGCGATATCATTTACTCGGCCATTCCGGGTCAACGCGTCCCATTTTCAACAATTGGATCAGAGCTGCGGGCAAATTGGGGACACCAGCGCCGCGAAGCAATGGCACAGTTTGCCCCAGTAACTGGATGGTGATCGGCTCTGGCAGGCGCGCATCTTCGGTTTGATCCAGATCGACGACATAATGAACCGTAGCTGATCCGGCGGAGCTAGCGTGTAAAAGCCCGATTCCGCGCGCTTCAACCAAACCGCTGATGTTCTGCACGGTCATTGCTGTGACCTTTCCCCGCTCCAAACGCAGATCAACCCGGTCGTCTGCAATAAACTCTGCCCCAAAGGCCATCATTTGCAGCGTCAAAGCGGATTTTCCTGTCCCCGGGACCCCGACAATAAGAAGCCCCCGACCTGCAACAGCGACACAGCTTGCATGAACGCGGGCACTGTCCTGGTTCATCGCGTCTGACAAGCTACTGGTTTTCATGAGCTTAGACTGGCAACCCCACCACAAAGCGAGCACCCAGCGGATCCGAAGTGATATCAGCCTCGGTCGGTCGGATGTTTTCGGCCCAGATCACACCTCCATGCGCCTCGACAATCTGTTTCGAAATCGCCAGTCCCAGCCCCGAGTTGTTTCCGAAATGCTCTTCCGGCCGTTCCGAGTAGAACCGCTTGAACACTTTGGTCAAAGCCTGTTCGGGGATACCAGGGCCGGTATCTTCAACCACGACCAGAACACGGTTGTCGCGCTGGCGCACCCAAACCCGGATGGCATCGCTTTCCTCGCAGAAGGAAATCGCATTGGTGATCAGATTGACAAAGACCTGAGCCAAACGCGCTTCAAGCCCTTGAACAACAATCGGCTCGGACGGCAGGTCAGTGATATAGTCAATTCCCTGGGACCGGGCATCCTCTCCCAGATACTGACCGATGTTGCCAAGCAGTTTGAGTAGGTCAAAGGGTTGTTCTTCTTCCTTGACCAACTCGGCATCCAGACGTGACGCGTTAGAGATATCACTCACCAGTCGATCCAGCCGGCGTACATCATGTTCAATCACGCCCAGCAGCTTTTCACGCTGATCGTCGCGCTTGACCATACGCATCGTGCCGACGGCAGATTGCAAGCTCGCAAGCGGGTTCTTGATTTCATGCGCCACATCAGCTGCAAACTGCTCATTTGCATCAATGCGATTGTAAAGCGCGGTCACCATGCCACGCAGAGCGCGGCTGAGGCGGCCAATTTCATCGGGCCTACCACTAAGATCCGGGATCCGGATACGGCCCGGATTAACACCGGTACCCCGGTCTTTGCCCATCTCGGCAGCAGAGGCCAGATCTGCCAAAGGGTTGGCGATCGTCGAGGCAAGAACCAGGCTGAGGCCTACGGACACAAGCAAGGCGACAACAAACATCTGCAGAATGCGTTCTTGTTCCCGCCGGGCCAGTGCATCGATCTCTCCAGCAGGGCCGGAAATGGCGACGGCGCCCGCAGGAATACCTTCGTACAGGATGGGGGCAGCGGCAACGATCACCGTATCGCCCGCATCGTCCTGCACAGCCTGCACCTGATTTTGGCCCAACAATGCCTGAGGGACTATGGTCTGAACACGTTGTGCCAGGGTTGGTGCCTCTCCGGTCGAAGACCAGTTGAAAATCTGTGATATCCCAGTCCAGACAGCGTTCAACCCATCGCTGATTACGGTACTACCAGTTTGCACGTCAGAATCTGAGCGCAGCAGAACCGGCATTTCTGATGCCGGCGGCGCGCCACGCGTCCAGCCAATCAGGGTACCATCGGCATCATAGACGAAGACTTCGCCACCTTCAGGCAAGCTCAGGCCAGCAAGGGTGTCTTTGACATCCAAATCTCCGGCATTTTGTTGACTTTGAAGCGCGCCCTGGCGCATCTGAGTTTCAAAAACGTTGCTGACCAGCTGCGCATCACCGATCAAGTTGCGCGCCGTTTGCTGGACTTGTTCCTTTCGGGAATCGTCCAGATACAGCAACCCCGTCACCAGGATTACGAGAGCAATCAGGTTAAAGGTGATAATTTTGCGAGCCAAGGGAGAGCCGCGCAGGGAAAACAAGTTCCTGCGAGATCGTTTCTCACGAAGCTCTGCCGACTCGGGGTCTTGCGGGATAACCCAGTCATCCCCCAGAACGACGTCACCGTCGCGTGGTTCTCTGGCTTGTTCGGTGTCGCGCACGGGACCCCAATACCTCTTGCAGGCGGCCGCGCCTATTCTTCGTTGTATCTGTACCCGATGCCGTACAGAGTTTCGATCGCCGAAAACTCTGAGTCAGCAGCGCGCATCTTCTTGCGCAGGCGTTTGATGTGGCTGTCGATAGTACGGTCATCCACATAGACCTGATCATCATACGCGACATCCATCAATTGGTCACGGCTTTTGACAAAGCCCGGACGCTGCGCAAGCGCTTGCAGCAAAAGGAACTCGGTGACGGTCAAAGACACATCTGCGCCTTTCCAACTGACCGCATGACGCAGTGGGTCCATCCGCAGTTCGCCGCGCTCCATCACCTTGGTATCGCCGGTCGTGGCCACCGCGGCATCTCCGCTTGTGGCTTCCTGCCGACGCAGAAGGGCGCGAATGCGCTCGACCAACAGACGTTGTGAGAACGGCTTTTTGACATAGTCATCCGCGCCCATGCGCAGACCCAGAACCTCGTCGATCTCATCATCTTTCGAGGTCAGAAAGATCACTGGCATCTGCGTTTTCTGACGCAGACGCTGCAACAGGTCCATACCATCCATGCGCGGCATTTTGATATCGAGAACGGCCATGTCCGGCAGCTTCTTGTTGAACGCATCCAACGCCGCTTGTCCGTCATTATACGTTTCGACCTCGAAACCTTCGGCTTCAAGCGTCATGGAAACGGACGTCAGAATGTTTCTATCGTCGTCCACCAGTGCAATCTTTGACATCGGGTTCGCCCCTATTCCTGCTCACTCACGCAATAATTCGACTATTTGTAAGGTATTGTTGGCGATTTTGCGCCAGCGAATCAATCCGTAACTGCGAATCGTGCCTTTGTTGCGGCAGGGATGCGGCAAAATTGCCTTGCTTCCCGCAAAAATACGCCCGGTTCTCCGGCAGGAAATTCTTGATGGCGCTAAACCTGTACTTGGTTGCGCTAACTGCGCCAAACCGTCCTGTTCATGCCCCAAAAGACCGTGATAAGACGCGCCTATCCGCCGGTTTTCCCCGGCAAACTGCCCCAAGAGCGCGGTCGGCCCAAATCGCCGCCGCGCCGCCACAGGAGAAGAAACGCATGACATCTGGACGGGTTAACCCGCAATTCCGCCTCGAGGATCAGGGCATCGAGGGTCTGGGCAATGTCTATTACAACTTCATGGAACCGGCGCTAATCGAACAAGCTCTGAAGCGCGGCGAGGGGTCGCTCGGCAATGGCGGAGCTTTTCTGGTTTCGACCGGCAAATTCACTGGTCGATCCCCCAAAGACAAGCATGTGGTCAAAACCGACAGCGTTGCAGACAGCATCTGGTGGGAAAACAACGCCGCGATGACCCCGGAAGGGTTCGACGCGCTCTATGCCGACATGGTCGAGCATATGAAGGGTCGTGACTATTTTGTGCAGGATCTCGTTGGCGGGGCCGATCCGGCTTATTCAATAAACGTGCGGATGGTCACAGAACTGGCCTGGCACAATCTGTTTATTCGTCACCTGCTACGCCGCCCGGATCGCGAAGATCTGGACGATTTCACAGCAGATTTCACCGTCATCAACTGCCCAAGCTTTCAGGCCGACCCAAAAAAGCATGGTTGCCGCAGCGAAACGGTGATTGCGATGAACTTCGATCGCAAGTTGATCCTGATTGGCGGAACCGAATATGCGGGCGAGAACAAGAAATCCGTATTCACCCTGCTGAACTACATGCTGCCCGAAAAGGGCGTGATGCCGATGCATTGCTCAGCCAATCACGCGGTTGGCAACCCGGTCGATACGGCCGTGTTCTTTGGCCTGTCCGGCACAGGCAAGACCACACTGTCTGCCGACCCGGCACGCACTTTGATTGGGGATGACGAACATGGCTGGTCGGATCGCGGTACGTTCAACTTTGAAGGTGGCTGCTATGCCAAGACCATCAACCTGAATGCCGAGGCAGAGCCTGAGATCTACGCGACCACATCCAAATTCGGTACGGTAATCGAAAACATGGTGTTCGATCCCGAAACCAAGGAATTGGATTTCGATGACGACTCGCTGACTGCGAACATGCGCTGTGCGTATCCGCTGGAGTACATCTCGAACGCCTCCAGCAGTGCATTGGGTGGTCATCCCAAGAACATCATCATGCTAACCTGCGACGCTTTTGGCGTATTGCCTCCGATTGCGCGGCTGACCCCGGCGCAGGCGATGTATCACTTCCTGTCAGGCTTTACCTCGAAGGTCGCGGGCACCGAGCGTGGTGTGACAGAACCGCAGCCAACCTTCTCAACCTGCTTTGGCGCGCC
This sequence comes from uncultured Ruegeria sp., assembly GCF_947504215.1. Taxonomy (GTDB): domain Bacteria; phylum Pseudomonadota; class Alphaproteobacteria; order Rhodobacterales; family Rhodobacteraceae; genus Ruegeria. The sequence goes on from NZ_CANNGO010000014.1 coordinate 16,630, forward strand.
CTTCATGCCGCGCCGCCCCGAGGCCTACGGTAACCTGCTGCGCGACAAAATCGCTCAGCACGGCGCGACCTGTTGGCTGGTCAATACCGGTTGGACCGGTGGTGCCTATGGTGTTGGCAGCCGGATGCCCATCAAAGCGACCCGCGCTTTGCTGACTGCCGCGCTGGAGGGATCGCTACGCGATGCCGAATTCCGTAAGGATGCGAATTTTGGATTTGACGTTCCTGTTTCGGTTCCCGGTGTCCCCGAAGTTCTGCTAGACCCACGTCGCACCTGGGATGATCAGGCCGCGTTCGACAAACAAGCCGAGAAGCTGGTTCAGATGTTTGCGGAGAATTTCGAACAATATGTCCCGTTTATTGACGAGGACATCAAAGCCGTCGCAATCGGTTAGAATAAAAAAAGGGGCGCTGACGCCCCTTTTTCGCTGCTGCGCGCGCCGAGCTTATGCGATCTCCTTAAAGTTGTTTAATCGCATTTGCGTGTACAAATTCGTTGTCGTGAACGATCCCTTCAGGTATTTCTTTTAGTCATTGCAACTAAAAAGCCCGGCGCAATTGCACCGGGCCAAAACTGAAAATACCTTTGGGCAGCTCATGCGCATTCACTCACAACGGCGGTTTGAGCAACCTAATCAGAAGACTAGTCTAATAGGATGGGGATAAGTGTCAATATGAGATTAGCTGAGCATTTGCCGGTTCAGCACGTTTCACATGGTCGCATGGGGTGCGATTCAAGACACTAAAACAACGGTTATGTATATGTCAGAAATCTCGAAACTCACAGAACTACGTAAACTGATGCAGAGCATGGAGCGTACGCTCGGTCTGGAAAAACTCTCTCCGGTTGAGCGTGATATTTACTACGCAGCGGAAGAACTGTCGAAAGCTGACCAGGAAGTGCGCACGTTTGGTCTGATCGAACACACGCTGGTACAAAGCGTCTCACGGCCGACTTTCTTTCGCGCTTTGAAATCGCTGGTCGAACAGGGGTATCTGTCTCAAAGCGGCAGCGCGAACCGGGGGCGCTACGTCGTAAATGCCCCCCAGTGATGTTGTGCCCCGGCGCAACGGCGGCTGATCCCCGTGCGCAAGTGGGCCTCTGAAACCTTTTTCGCGTCGTTGGCGTATGTTGTCGTGTCGATCCTCACGTTCGAGGTTCTGATGCCGCTTCAGAACGTCTTCTTTCCCGAGTATCCAAGTCGCGCCAGCCTGCTGTTTCTGCCTCACGGCGTCAGGGTTCTGACGGCATGGTTATTGGGATGGCGAGCAATCTTCGCGCTATTGCCCGGGGTATTCTTGGTGTTTGCGTATCTGGGCGGATCAGATGTCTTTCTACCAAGTCGCCTGATGGCAATTGCTATTGCTGTCACAACAGCTCCGACCATCTTTTATCTGCTGAAATGGATCGGATGGGACTTGTTTCCACGCTCGGACCGGCAGCCTTGTTGGTCCTGCATTATGGGTGTCGGGGTCATAACGTCGATACTTATGTCAGGACTGACCAATCTGGCGTTTGGCAGTGCGACCGCCGAATACGTCGCCTTTCTGATCGGAGATATCTCGGGGCTGTTCTTCCTGATGCTGGGTGTGTATTTCGCATTCCGCTTTGCAGATCGTCGCGCCTAGCGCGCTATCCCATCAGGCCCCGCCGCAATAGGTTTAGGCCTGCGACAAGCAAAACAATCAAGGTGGCCTTCCGAAAAACGGCCTGATCGATCCGATCCTGCAGCCGCAGACCCACCCACATACCTACCAATGCCGGTGCAACAAGTACGGCAGAGAAGGGTGCTGTTTCTACACGCAACACCCCAGATCCCAGATGCGCGATCGCCAAAGCGATAGAACCCAACCCATAGATAACGCCCTGCGTACGCATTTGTTCCAGTTTGGGGGTACCCAGGGCCGTCAGGTAAGCAACGGTTGGAGGCCCCCAAACGCCAGACATGCCTCCGACAAAACCTGCCACGGCGCCGATGATCGCTTCGATCCTTGCTGAAGTTGCGCGCAGCGTCAGCTTAAGGCCAAGGACTTGAATCATCGCAAAGATCGAAACCGGGACGCCAATCATCAGCAGAAATGTGGACGCAGGTACCAGTGCAACCAGTTGCGCTCCGCCCAGTAGGAAAATCAGTCCAACGATCAGAAAGACGCGGAACCGCCGGATAGACACGTAGGCAGCTTTCGTGCCTTCGCGCAGCGCCTGAAAACCGTTGGTGATCAGTGTTGGTAGGATCAATCCTGCCAGAGCCAGTTCCGGAGGCAGAAACATGCTGAGCCCGGATATCATGACCATTGGCATGGCGAACCCTACTATGCCTTTGATCCAACCCGCGGCAAAAGCGACCACCAAAGACAGCGCCAGGTCCAGCGGAGAGAGTATGGAAAACAATGTCATGGCCCCTAGATAGCATTCCGGTGAATTTCTGCAGCGCAAAAACGACCAAGCAACTTTTGAACTTTTTCGCGGCGTAATTCGTATTTTTGTTGCGCTGCACGTGCAGCATGATATGACCAGACGACCCAGAAAAGGACGTGATTCATGGCCCATGACGGACAGGATATGACCCAGATGACGACAGCAGCGATTTTGCCTAATCTGCTGGATTTGACACGGGCCGCCGCGCCTGCGGTCGAAGCCGTGTTTGAACAGGCTCGCAATTCTGTGCGTGACATGGTCACCGCTGATGGCCGTGTGTCTGGCGCGTTGATTGAGGCCAACCAGACAGCCGCGCATGGGCTTGCCTGGCTGGCCACCTACGCTCAATCGCTAACTCAGATGCAACGCTGGGCCGAGGCTTTGGAAGCCGACGGCAAGTTCGGCGAGACTGAGCAATTGCTTCATCAGATAGCGTTTGGTGAGTATTTGCACCAAGTTGCCGGCGGCATTCCGATGAACCAGGGCGAAGTTGTCCGTCTACAGGATCTGGGGCTTGGCTGGGACGCCCTGTCGGGCTTCCAGTGTACCGAGGTACAGAGCTTGATGGCGCAGGCCAACTCTCAGGCTGCACGCACCCGTTTGGTCGAACTGATGCAGGACCAATCCGGTGCCACCATGTTCGGCGCGTCCGGTTTGGATGAAGAACTTGAGATGATCCGGGATCAGTTCCGACGCTATGCCGTTGAAAAGGTTGAACCCTATGCACATGATTGGCACCTGAAGGACGAGTTGATCCCAATTGAAGTCATCGAAGAACTGGCCGAGATGGGTGTGTTCGGTCTGACCATCCCTGAAGAATTCGGCGGCTTTGGCCTGTCCAAAGCCTCGATGTGTGTTGTGTCCGAAGAATTGTCGCGCGGCTACATCGGCGTAGGTTCGCTGGGCACCCGGTCCGAGATCGCAGCGGAACTGATCATTGCGGGCGGCACAGACGAACAAAAGGAAAGCTGGCTTCCGAAACTGGCCAGCGCGGAAATCCTGCCCACAGCAGTGTTTACCGAACCCAATACGGGATCTGACCTTGGCAGCTTGCGCACCCGCGCCGTCAAGGACGAGAATGGCGATTACCAGATCACCGGCAACAAGACCTGGATCACCCATGCCGCCCGCACCCATGTAATGACGCTGCTGGCGCGGACCAATCCGGACAGCGCGGACCATCGTGGACTATCGATGTTTCTTGCCGAAAAGACACCCGGAAGCAACGAAGACCCCTTCCCGACCCCCGGCATGACCGGCGGTGAAATCGAAGTACTAGGCTATCGCGGCATGAAGGAATACGAGCTGGGTTTTGATGGCTTCAAAGTCAAAGGCGAGAACCTGCTGGGCGGCGAAGAGGGCAAAGGTTTCAAGCAATTGATGGAAACCTTTGAATCCGCCCGCATCCAAACGGCCGCCCGCGCCATTGGCGTGGCGCAAAGCGCGTTGGATATCGCCATGCAATACGCAGAAGACCGCAAGCAGTTTGGTAAGTCGCTGATCAACTTCCCGCGTGTGTCGGGCAAGCTGGCGATGATGGCGGTGGAAATCATGATCGCACGACAGTTGACCTATTTCTCGGCCTGGGAAAAAGATAACGGGCACCGCTGTGACCTTGAGGCCGGGATGGCCAAACTTCTGGGGGCACGCGTCGCATGGGCCGCAGCGGACAATGGGTTGCAGATTCACGGTGGCAATGGATTTGCACTGGAATACAAAATCAGCCGCGTTTTATGTGACGCGCGCATCCTGAACATTTTCGAAGGCGCTGCCGAAATTCAGGCTCAGGTCATCGCACGACGTTTGCTGAGCTGATCTGAAACGGTATCCTTGTTTCCCCGACTGGACCCGGCCACGTGCCGGGTCTTTTTCTTGAATTGTACATGCGCCGAACTGTGCATCTTTCGTGTTGTAAAACTTTTTTTCGGGTCGGTTCCGAAATGCCTGCTGCGCAACTCAGGTTATGCTGCGCATGCAAAACGTGGGCGTTCAAAGGCGAAGGGCTAAACAAGACGCTACCCGCCTGTGAACGACCCGCCCGTAAACGCAACAATCGCGGGTAAACTCCGGTGTCTTACTGACCGATCTCGACCGCATTACCACATTCGGCGATCGCCTCGACCACCACCGGCAGCATCCTATCGGCCACCAGTTTTGACCCCTCGGGCGTCAGATGGGTGTAGTCTACGTATAGCGACTTGTCCTGATGTGCGGGACCCGCGATTTGCGCAACATCTGTGAACGGGATACCTGCTTGTTCGAACAGGGCCGGAAATTCCGGGCGGGAGCGTATCATGATCTCTTCCCGGCCCGGCACGTATTTGTCCCGCGTAATCTGGGCAATCTCGCGATCCGCCGGGCTCAGGTGATCGGTATTTTCGAACACGACTTCGGGCTGAAGAAACACGTGGTAACAGAATCCATGGTAGTCGCTGAAGGCGTCCATCAACTTGTAGTTACGTAAAAAGCCGATCTGGGCGGCCTCGGCCACTTCAGCCGGAAAATCCCGTTCCAAAGCAGCAGCGTCTCCTGAGACGTTATAGCGCGGCGCTTCGTAACGATCATAAAGGCCCTGCGTCAGTTTCGAGACCAGTTTGAACGTATAGGAGTACTCGGCTGGTGCCCGTAAGAACGCATATGTCGCAAAGAACGGCTTTCGTTCGTTCAGGGCATCAACCATGCGGGCCGATGAATACCCATAGCTCTGGATTGGGTTCTTAACCCCGACATTGTAGAAGTCATTGTGCCCGTCCAGAAACACGATCATGTCCGGCTCGTATTCGTACAGCGTTTCATAGAAATACAAAACGTGTTGAAAACTGTGATAAGCCGCCACGCCGGCGTTGATCACTTCGATGTTTACGCCGGGCATCTCATCTTGCAGCTGCGCGCGCAGATCCTGTTCCAGGAAATGCGAAACCGTTTCCTGATTTGTTAGGGTTGGATGCTCAGGGTACACGCTGCCCTGCGATCCAATCGCATAAGCGGTCGACCCGCCCATAAGGAAAATGCGGTAAGTGTCCTGCGGCTTGGGCAGCGCGACGGAAGTATCCCGTCGAAACCCCTGATCCGAGTGAATCCGTTCTCCACCCGTGTCAAAGTCGCGGCGATAATCGGGGTTCAGTTCATGCCCCCGGATCGAGGAATAGAGATGCCGTTCTGCCCGGCCGCCCAGCGCGTTGTCAAAGACATGGACAACAGCGACATAAGACAACAGTTCGATCAGCAGGGCCAAAAAGACCACGTAGATCAGGATCATGAGGGCCTTGACGATAGGTCGGGTCTGGCCAGTTTTGCTCACGTCATCACTCTGCGTTAGGGACAAAACAATCTCCACTCATAAAAAACGCATTTCTGCGTAGATACTAAATATAAGCTACCCCAATTGGGGTAAATCAACTCAGAGAAAAAGCCGGTTGTAATGCCGGTTCACTATGTCGATTTGCGACCTTACGTCAACTATGGGCCGCGTCACGGTTCGTTGTTTCGACCTATGCCTTGACCTGGCGCGATAAGCAGGCCTAAACGCAATCACCCATTATGTCTGATCCGCAAGGTTTATCACGATGCTGCGCTTTGCCTTTTTGCTGCCTTTTCTGGGATTCGCGCAATGCGACCGGGATGAAAGCGTCGCTGCGTATGGGGCCGCAGATCAAACATGGGCGCTGCAGGAAATCGATGGCGTGCCTTATGACGCAACCGCGCTGATACGGTTTCCAGAAGAGGGCCGGATCAAAGGGAACGCGCCATGCAACACGTACAGCGCGACGTTGAACGCACCTTATCCCTGGTTCGAACTGCAGGATCTAACCGCCACTCGCGCCGCCTGTGCCGGGCTTGAGGCTGAAGGGTTCTATTTTGCTGCGTTGATGGCGATGACCCAGTCCGAAGTGTCAGGCGACGTGATGATCCTGCGCAATGAGGATGGGCACGAAATGGTGTTCAGAGCCGTCGAGTAAGCTGATCCACAAAGCGGGCGCGCGCCTCGGGCAATGGGTTATTGCCCAGCGAGGTTGCGACGCGATGTGTCAGGAAATAGCCGGTCGTCTGTAACGCTTCGATAATCTCGGCATCCGGGGCGTCGCCTTCGCCGCGCAGACACGGCGGCAGCGCAAGCAGCTTGTCCGCCCATTCCCCGGCCCCCTGCATACTAACGGCGCGACCGGATTTGGGTGAGACATAGATCAACCCGTCGGTCACTCCGGTCACTGCGCATGTCTGCAGATCCAGACCAAACCCCAGCTCTTCCAGCAGCGCCAGCTCCCAACGCAAGTAGGCCAGTGGCCAGATCTCATCCTGACCCAGAAGGTCCATCAGCTGTTCGGTCTTTTTGTAGATCGCAGGGTGCGGTTCACGTTCGGGTAGGCAAAACGCCAACAGCGCCACCACTGCATTCAGCCCCGCCAGCGCCAACCGTCCCGAAAACGCCGCCGCAGCGCGAGACCTGAGCGGCTCCACCTGAAACGTGCCAATATGTTCCTCAAGCCGCGCGCGCCAAAGCACATCCAACTGCGCACCGGGCTGCAGGATCGGTGCAATCTTGCGACTGGTCCCCCCGCGCACAACACCGGCATGGCGACCGTGGCCTTCGGTAAAGACCTCAATAATCGCAGCTGTTTCGCCGTGGCGGCGAGAGGTCAGAAGGATGCCGTGATCGCGCCAGTCCAAGTTGGGATCCTGTGGGTGGTTGGGTCAGTACTCTAGCAGAAGATCGTGACGAACCGCATTCTGCAATGGTTAAGCATCGTGAGCGACAAGAGTTGTGCCTCCGGGCAAGCGCAATGGTTCGGAACAAAGACATCTAAGTGGACAATTTACTACTATTGATCTCTCGCAAGCAACTCAGCATCGAACCAAACATCCTCATAAATGCCATCGGTCAAGAAACGCCAGCCCGGAGGCAATGACAGGAACTTTAACGCAAGAGTGCATTTTGTTTCTAAATGCGCCGTGTGAAGGGGTTTGAAAAAACCTTCGTCCTCTGAAAATTGCTGGCTTCCCCAAATATACCAACCCGTTGTGCCGTTTTCTTCTCGGTGCCGCAGGCCATTAAGTGGAATTTCACCATCCAATGCAGATTGAGAAACCCCAACCTTTTCGCCAAGGTGGCATTCGCAGACTTCCGCACCAACTGCCTTGCAAACTTCTATTTGAGACTGTCGCACAGCCAAGTGCATTGGTGTTTCTCCCCAAGATTTTGGCAGCTTAGTCATATTTAAAAATGTCACAATGGGGCTCGAAGCAGTCATTCAAGGAACTGCTATTGCAACCCCTCTTCGCCGAGCAGATGTCGGCCCTGCCGATCCTCGACCTCGACAACCCACAGATCGGGGTCAAAGCTGCGCTGCCGTTGGATGGCCGCGTCTACATCCGCCTCTGGGCCGCTGGACAGTTCGACCCATTTGCGGTCACCGCTCATCAGGTCGAAACTGCGTTGGAACGCCATCGCCTGACCGTCCAGCGTGTTAAGCTTGACCAGCACCGCGCCCGCTGTGTCGTCGCCATGGGTCACGACAAAGGCCGGGATTTCCTGAAATCGCAGGCGCGCCAAATAGGCGTGGACCCAGAAATCAGCTGTCAGCCGCGTCATGCGTTACCGTCTTTGAAGTCCAGACCCATTTCCGAATAGCGCTCGGATTCCTCCAGCCAGTTGGGCCGGACTTTGACCTGCAGGAACAGGTGGATTTTACGGTCGAGGAACTCTTCCAGTTCCGCCCGCGCCGCTTGGCTGACCGCCTTGATCGTCTCGCCCTTTTTGCCCAGCACGATGCCTTTGTGGCCGTCGCGCATGACATATATGATCTGGTCGATTTTGGCGGAACCGTCCTTGCGCTCTTCCCAGCTCTCGGTTTCGACCGTCAGCTGGTAGGGCAGTTCCTGATGCAGGCGCAGGGTCAGTTTCTCGCGCGTCATCTCAGCGGCGATCATGCGCAAGGGCAGGTCGGCGATCTGATCCTCGGGGTACAGCCATGGGCCTTGGGGCAGTTCCAAGGCCAGCCATTTGCGCAGGTCATCAACGCCATGGCCCTTTTCGGCTGAGATCATGAAAGTTTCAGCAAAGGGATAGCGTGTATTCAGGTCGCTGGTCAGGGCCAACAACACTTCGGATTGAACCTTGTCGATCTTGTTGATCGCCAGCGCGATTTTACGGCCCTGCCCGATCTCTTCCAGACCTTCGAGGATGCGCTCGACCCCTTCAGTGATGCCACGATGGGCCTCGACCATCAGCACGACGACATCGGCATCGGCGGCCCCGCCCCACGCGGCGGCGACCATGGCACGGTCCAGACGGCGTCGGGGTTTGAACAGGCCGGGTGTATCGACGAAGACCAGCTGCGCGTCGCCCTCCATCGCAACACCACGGATGCGAGTACGAGTGGTTTGCACCTTATGCGTCACGATCGAGACCTTGGCCCCGACCATGCGGTTCAAAAGGGTGGATTTGCCTGCGTTGGGCTCTCCGATCAGGGCGATAAATCCGGCACGTGTGGTCATAGGTGTTGCGATCCTGTTTGCAAGTGCGCACCCCTATAGCAGAAAGGGGCTGCGGGCCAGAGGGATTTGTCGCATTGCGGCCATGCATACAAGGTGGCAGGACAGCGAAGCGCCACGCCAAAACCAGTCAGGCGACCATCCAATCCGTGAGGCGAGATATGAAACGTCGAGAGTTTCTTTTGGGCAGCGGTGCCGCTGCGGGAACGCTGGGTCTGAGCCGGTTCGGTCTGGCGGCCGGGACGCAAGAACTGGTAATTCAGCCAGCCAGTTTTGAGCTGACGGATCAGGTCACGGATGGCATGGTCAGCCTGTCGTCAGGCGCGCCTCCTCCGGTTCTGTATGGACGTCAGGGTGAGGTGATGCGGTTGTCTGTGCGCAATACGCTGACCGATTATACGGCGATGCATTGGCACGGGCTGCGGATCGCCAATGAGATGGACGGCGTGCCTTATCTAACCCAGGTGCCGATGGGTCAAAACGAGGTTTTTCAGTACGAATTCACGCCACCCGATGCAGGCACCTACTGGTATCACCCCCATTGCATGACGATGGAGCAGATGGCCCACGGGTTGACTGGCGTGATGGTGATTGCTGAACCCGAAGACCCCGGCTTTGACAGTGAACAGGTGATCAATCTGCGCGATTTCCGGCTGGATGAGGATGGCGCGTTTCTGCCCGCCTTTACGCAACGGGGTACGGCCCGCGCGGGAACATTTGGCAATGTCCACACCGCCAACTGGTTGCAAAAGCCGGTCTATGACCACGCTGCCGGTGGACTGGTCCGGCTGCGTGTGGTCAACACCGACACGAGCCGGATTTACAAACTGCATCTTGAGGGGGCGGAGGCCCGGATCATCGCCTGGGATGGGCACCCGGCCGACGTAGAAATTCCCCTGCCCAGCGCTGACACACCGCTGCTGGTTGGCTCCGGTCAACGGGTGGATTTTGCGGTGGCGATGCCTGAAGGCGAAGGTCAGACCGTCGCACTGATGGCGAAACTGCCGGGTCAACCGCCCCGCGCCATGGCGCGGTTGCGCGCAGTTGGCGCGACCGTTGCGCGAAATCTGCGTGACTTGAAGCCCCTAGCCGCCAACCCGGTTGCAAAACCCGATCTCGCGAATGCGGACCTGCATGAGTTCGTCTTTGGCTGGACGCCCGAAGGTGGCGTTCCGAACAACGGCTTCTGTGGCTCGCTCGGTTACAATTTCTGGTCAATCAATCGCAAACCGTGGCCGGGGGATGCAGCACAGGGCGTGGGCCCTTTGGCGACGCTGGAGCTGGGCAAAACCTATGTTCTGAGGTTGCGGAATGAATCGCCAAACTTGCATCCGATCCACCTGCACGGGCTGGCCTTTGTGCCCCTGAAGTCTAATCAACGCCAATTGCCGCCCCTGATGACGGATACGATGTTGCTGCTAAAAGACGAGGTGGTCGAGATTGCCCTGGTTGCCGACAATCCGGGCGATTGGGCGTTTCATTGCCATGTGATCGAGCATCAGAAAACCGGCCTGACCGGGTTTATTCGGGTTGTTTGAAGGGCGGATTGCGCCCCTCAAACTCATCAAGTGTCAGGTTTCCCGGCGGGTGATCAGGCGCAGGATTGCAACCAGTACGATGCCGTAAAGCACATGGCCAATCAGCGCGACCCAAGTAATCCCTGTGAAGTTCAAAAACGGCGGCAGGCCCGAGAAGGCTGTAACGCCGCCGATTGCGAATACCCATAATCCGGCCCCGTAAAGCGCCGAGGCCAGGAACCAATGCACCGGACCCAGTACGAGCGTCCAGATAGGTTTGAAGACATAGGCCCATCCCATCGGGTAGGCAATCAGACCCACGATGTAGAAATGGACAAAGAACCCGAGAAAGGCACTGCTTGGCAGCCCGAGGCTGGACAGCAGACTCTGTGCCAGACCTTCGGGCGACAGATTTGCCCAGCCGATAGAAGGGCTGAGGACCTGGCCCCAGAAATCAAATGCCATTGTGGCGAAAAACCCGGCGATAAACAAAAGTCCGATATAGGTTACACTCAGTCTGCTTTTTTCCATTGAACCACTCTCAATAACCCCAATTCGTAAACTCTGATCGGGCTTAGTGCGGCCGGGTCAAAGCAAGTCTGCAGTACATAAAAAGACAGCCAGATTTTGCCAGAATTATCAATGAAGTGTTACATGTTTTACAATGCAGTGCCGATCGCGCGTCAACTAAGACGTTCTAGCAAAGCCTTCGCCGCCGCCTGTTCTGCCTGCCGTTTCGATCCGGCAGTGGCCTGTGCCTCGGTGCCGTCTTGCAGGCGGGCCGCGATGGTGAAGACAGGCGCGTGGTCGGGACCGCTGCGTTTGACTTCAACATAGCTGGGTGGCTTCTGGCCGCGGGCCTGCGCCCATTCCTGCAACGAGGTTTTGGCGTCGCGGGCGTCGGCCTCGACACTGTGGACCCGGTCGCCCCAAAGGGCGAGGATCACGTCGCGCGCGGCTTCGAAATCAGCGTCGCGGTAGACGGCGGCAATCACCGCCTCCATCGCATCGCCCAACAGCGCCTGTTTGCGGCGTCCTCCCGAGAGCATCTCGGACCGGCCCAGTTTCAGCACCGCCCCCAGATCAATCTGCAAAGCCACATCGGCGCAGGCTTCCTTGCGGACCAACGCATTGAAGCGCGGGGCGAGTTGGCCTTCGGACGCCTTTTTGTCCGCCTCAAGCAGGGCGGTCGCCATCACAAGTCCCAACACTCGATCGCCCAGAAACTCCAACCGCTGATTGTCGGGCCGGGTGGACGAAGAGACTGAGCCGTGGGTCAATGCCCGCAGAAGCAACTCGGGGTTGGCGAACTCATACCCAAGCCGCTGCTGGAACGCTTTTATCTCGGCCGATAGCTTCAATTGACTGCCTTGAAGAAGCGATCTCCGCGCCAGGTCCAGAAAAACAGCATCGAACGGCCGGCGGATGAGAACATGATCCGATCGGCGCGACCGATCAGGTTTTCATATGGCACATAGCCAACCCCTCCGGCGGATTGCGGCAGGCGGCTGTCGGCAGAGTTATCACGGTTGTCACCCATGAAGAAGTAGTTGCCTTCCGGCACGGTATAGATGCCGGTGTTGTCCGATCCCTGATTGTGGATGTTCAGAACATCGTATGAAACGCCATTGGGCAGCGTTTCGATCATGCGGGATTTCTCACAGATGCCACCGTTCCCCACCGGGCCGTTTTCGCATCGTGGTCGCAGACCCTGAGGACCTTGCGGAGCGGCGACCTCGGTAAAGACGCCATCGGGCTGCTGTGGAACCGGTGTTCCGTTCAGAATGATCTGCCCCTCGCGCACCTGAATGCGATCCCCTGGCAAGCCGATCAGCCGTTTGATATAGTCCCGCCCGGTGACCGGGTGGCGGAACACGATCACATCGCCACGTTCGGGATCGCCGCCCCATATCCGGCCGTTGTCCTCGCCCGGCAGCCAGCCGCAGATACCTTCGGCATCAATGTTCAGGCCGATGCTGGGCATGACCATGCTGGGGCAAGATGCGTAGGAGTAGCCATAGGCCATTTTGTTGACGAACAGGAAATCCCCGATCAACAGCGTTTGCTTCATCGATCCGGAGGGAATCCAGAATGGCTGGAAGAACAGCGTGCGGAAAACTCCCGCGATCAGCAGGGCGTAGACGATGGTCTTGATCGTCTCCCAGACGGCATTTCCGGATTTGGCTTCCTCGGCCATACTGCTCTCTCCAGTCTTTGCTTGGTTGGGGTGCTACATGCGGGTCGGGTGGGGGCAAGTCAAGGCCGTGCGGCCCCATCTTGCAGTGGTCGCGCCTCGATCACGACAAAGGCCTGCGCCCAGGGGTGATCATCGGTCAGAGTGACATGGATGATCGCCTCGTACCCGTCCGGGGTCATTTCCTTCAAACGCTCGGCAGCCCAGCCAGTCACATGCATGATCGGCTGGCCGGTGCGGAGGTTGGTGACAGACATGTCTTTCCACGCGATCCCCATGGCAAGGCCTGTGCCCAGCGCCTTGGAACACGCCTCTTTCGCGGCCCAGCGCTTGGCGTAGGTGCCGGCCGTGTCGGCACGACGTTCGGCCTTGCTCTGTTCAATATCGGTGAAGACACGGTTGCGAAACCGATCGCCGAAGCGGTCAAGCGTGCCTTGGATGCGCTCAATATTTGCGAGGTCCGTGCCGATGCCGAGGATCATGTTCCCTGCTCTACTTTGCGTAAGTGCATGCTGTATCCTCGACCAACACCGAAGACAAAAGCGTAGCGACACAAAAACAAGGAAATACCCAAACTGATCAAGAACTCAAAGCACCATAGAACGACTTGTTCTGACAAGTGCCAACGTTGGCGTGAGACTGTCAGATTATAGAACAAAGCACAGGCAACTACTGCAAAAAAAGTGGTCAAAACCATCTTACGCGCGAGAATCCAACTCTTCTCTGGCGGGCCGCATTGGAAACCCCTACGACCGATATCAAATCCATACACCAAAGCAGCCACCGCAATCGAAAAGATCAGCGAGGATAACCTCGTGGGCCATTCAAACCACAGAAATGCTCTCGCCATGTTCAGAAAGACATAGGTCATTAGAACGATGCTCAGAAACAGAGGGCGATGCAATCCAACTTGCTTGTCTTGTGAAAACAAATACTTCACCCAAAATCCCTCAGTTAGGATCGCTTAAGACAACCGCACCGTCAGAATCTTGTAACTTGCCAACCCAAAGAACCCGGCAAAGGCGAAATCGAACCAGCGGCGGGTGCGGCGGTAGGTTTGGACCATGCGCGCGGACGAAAACAGAAAAGCGTAGCCGATGAAGATCAGCAACGATCCTGCGTAGAGTAAGCCAAAATAGCCCAGCAACATCGCTAGGCTAGCGTCGTTCGGGGCGACGATGGCGTAGATCGAGCCCCAGCTGAGGATTGCCTTGGGGTTAGTCAGGTGGATGGCCGCCCCTTTGGCAAAGATGGTTGGCAGCGACCCGGTGATCGGGTTGCCCAATGCCACCTCATCCGAGGTCAGAGCGCGGAGCAGCGCCTTGAGGGCCAACCAACTCAGATAGGCAACGCCGATGTAGCGGATCACTTCGAATACCCAGACATTGGCCAGCATGATCGCCGACAGGCCCAGCGCGGCGGCAATGCCCCACGCGGCGGACCCGGCACAGATGCCCAGCGCGAAGGCCAAACCAGCGGTGCGGCCTTCATTCATGGCTGTTCCGGCGATGCCCATAGTTGCAGGGCCCGGCGAGCCGCCAGCCAAGAGCCAGGCGATCCAGATCGCGACAAACCCAGAGGTGATCATGCCCGCGCCTCATCCATCAGGCGACGCATTTCGGCCATGGCCGGGGTGAGGCCCAGAAAGATCGCCTCCCCAATCAGGAAGTGGCCGATATTCAACTCGCGCACTTCGGGAAAGGCCGCAACGGGCTTGACCGTATCATAGGTCAGGCCATGGCCCGCGTGCACCTCAAGACCCAGCGAATGACCAAATGTCGACATCTCGCGCAGCGACTCCAGCTCGCGCGCGGCATCTTCCATGCGGCCCTCGGCATGAGCGTCGCAATAGGCGCCGGTATGCAGTTCAATCACTTCGGCCCCGATGCGATGGGCGGCTTCGATCTGACGCTTGTCGGCGGCGATGAAGATTGAGACGCGGCAACCAACCTCTCGCAGGGGCGCGATGAAATGTGCTAGCTTGTTTTCCTCGCGCGCGACCTCCAGCCCGCCCTCGGTCGTGCGTTCCTCTCGCTTTTCGGGAACGATGCAGACAGCGTGCGGCTTGTGGCGCAGGGCGATCTTCTGCATTTCTTCAGTTGCGGCCATTTCAAAATTCAAAGGCACCGACAGAACCTCCATCAGCCCGTCGATATCGGCGTCCGAGATATGGCGGCGGTCTTCGCGCAGATGCGCTGTGATCCCGTCTGCCCCCGCTTCTTCGGCCAGTTTCGCCGCGCGCAACGGATCGGGGTATGCCCCGCCACGCGCATTGCGCACCGTCGCCACATGATCGATGTTCACACCCAGACGCAGATGGTTGTCAGACATCACCCGATTCCTTTTTCCGATTTTGTTCCGAACCTAGAGCGTTTGAGTCGGGAACGGCAGCCTTAGCTTCGGCCAAACGTTTGATTTGTTCGAACTTTGCCTTGATCTTGGCGCGGCGGCGATTCTGATAGGTGCGGATCAACGGCAGGCTGAGATAGCCGCAGATCAAACCTGCTACGATCCCCGGAATGACCCCGCCCACCAGATAGGGGAAAAATACATCGTCGTAAAACCGGCTGAGACCATGCCAATCCGCTTCGCGCCCTGTGAACACGGCGATGCAATTGTCTTTGAGATCGCCCATCGCATCGGCAAACTTGCCCATCAGCCCATGCGTGTCGCCCTTGCGGAACCGGGTGCCCAAAAGGAAATGTCCGGTCTGCAGGCTGACGACGCCGATCGGGACATAGGTCAGCGGATTGCCGAAGAACGTACCGCTGAGCGCCGCCAGAATATTGCCGTTCAACAGACGAGCCAACACGGCGGCGACCACGAAATGAAGCCCGTAAAACGGGGTAAACGCAGCAAAGACCCCTGCCCCGATTCCACGTGCGATCCGGTCAGGTGAATCCGGCAGCCGGCGAACGCGGTGTTTGACATAGTGAAAGGCGCGGGTCCAACCACCGCGCGGATAGACGAATTCAGATGCGACCTGGACGGGTGAGCGTCGATCTCGGCGCTTGAAAACCACTCCTGATCACCCCTTCTCAGCCAGCCGCAACTGCGGTTTTTGCGCGGTCCCGATACCTTTCGACCGCGGCAACGTCGCTTTCAGCCTCTAGCATCAGCATCAGAGAATGAAGCTGTTCCAGATCGCGCAGTTCGACGTTGATCATCAGTCGGTAAAAATCCGGTTTCCGATCCACGAATTCGAGGTTGGAGATATTGGCCTTTTTCTCGCCTATCAATGTACAAATTCGCCCCAATACACCGGCATCGTTGCCAATGGTCAGGTCCAGCGTGGCGCCGTAGACTGCCGGGTGCGTTCCAGAGTGCCAGTGCAGATCGACCCACCGCTCGGGCTCGTTCTCGAATTCAGACAGGCGGTCGCAATCGATGGCGTGCACAACCACACCTTTGCCACGGTAGGTAATCCCCACTATGCGTTCACCCGGCACCGGTTGACAACAAGGCGCGCGATCAAAGCTCTGCCCTGGTTCCAGACCAATCACGGCGCGGCGCAACGGGATGGCATCGCCTTCATCCTTGGCGAGCTCTGGATACACCGCCTCGACCACCTCATGGGCGGTCAGTTCGGCACTGCCCAACCGGGCCAGCAGTTCCTGACGGTCCGTAAGTCGCAGATGTTTTGCTGCAGTATCCAGCGCCTTGTCGGTTGCTTTGCGCCCAACGTTCTCGAACCCAGCGCGGGCCAGTTCCTTGCCCAGTTTGATAAAACGTTCCCGATCAACTTCGCGCAGGGCACGGCGAATGGCAGTGCGGGCCTTGCCGGTCACGGCGATCTCAAGCCAGCTGACCTGAGGCGTTTGCCCGTCTGCGGTAATGATATCGACCGACTGACCGTTCTTGAGCCGTGTCCACAAGGGCACGCGGATGCCATCCACTTTGGCGCCAACACAGGCATGGCCGATGCGTGTGTGAATGGCATATGCAAAGTCAATGGGTGTGGCACCACGCGGTTGCTTGACCACATCCCCTTTCGGAGTGAAGCAAAACACCTGATCCGAATACATCTCAAGCTTGACGGCTTCGAGGAAATCTTCGTGGTCTTCTTCGTTGTCAAACTGCTCAGTCAGGTTGGAAATCCACTTTGCCGGATCCACGGCAAACGGGTTTTCTGAGCGTACACCATCGCGGTACGACCAATGCGCCGCGACCCCTGTTTCGGCCACGTCATGCATCTGACGGGTGCGGATCTGAACTTCAACCCGTTTGCCGTCACGCCCCGACACTGTGGTGTGAATCGAGCGATAGCCGTTCGATTTCGGCTGGCTTATATAGTCCTTGAACCGCCCGGGCACGGCGCGCCAGCGCTGATGGATTGCGCCGAGGGTACGATAACAGTCTTCCTCGGTCTGGGTGATGATGCGGAACCCGTAGATGTCAGACAGGCGCGAGAAGCCCTGATCTTTTTCCTGCATCTTGCGCCAGATTGAATATGGCTTTTTAGCACGCCCAAATACCTCGGCTTCGATCCCGACCTTTTCAAGTTCATGCCGCATGTCGCCGGTGATGCGATGGATCACATCGCCGGTTTCTCGTTGCAGCGTGATGAAACGGCGGATGATCGACTGGCGCCCTTCTGGGTTGAGAACGCGGAACGCGAGGTCTTCAAGCTCTTCCCGCATCCATTGCATACCCATACGGCCAGCAAGCGGCGCATAGATATCCATGGTTTCACGCGCTTTGATCACCTGCTTTTCCGGTCGCATGGCCTTGATGGTGCGCATGTTGTGCAAACGGTCGGCCAGCTTGACCAGGATGACCCGCAAATCCTTGGACATGGCCATGAACAATTTGCGGAAGTTCTCGGCCTGCTTGGTCTCGCGACTGGACAGCTGCAGGTTGGTCAGTTTGGTAACGCCATCGACCAGTTTGGCGACCTCTTCGCCGAACAGTTCTGACACTTTGCCATAATTGGCTTTGGTGTCTTCGATTGTGTCGTGAAGCAGCGCGGTAATAATCGTAGCATCATCCAGACGCTGTTCGGTCAGGATGGCGGCAACGGCAACGGGATGGGTAAAATAGGGCTCGCCTGAGTGGCGGAACTGCCCGTCATGCATCTGCCGGCCAAACTCATAGGCCTTTGCGATACGATCAGCATTGGTCTTGGGGTTGTAGTTGCGGACCAGCGCAATCAGATCTTCAGCAGAAATCATCCGGTCCGCACCTTCGTCTTGGGGCTTACCCCTGGCCCTGAGCCTCCATCAGTGCGCGCAGGAGCTTTTCTTCGGACATGTCGTCATCGGCGGGCTTGTCCGATTCCGCACCCATAAGCAGCGCCATCTGATCTTCTTCAGGCTCGTCAACCTCGATCTGGGTCTGGTTGGCCTCAATCAAGCGTTCGCGCAGATCATCCGCGCTTTGCGTCTCGTCGGCGATCTCACGCAGCGACACGACGGGATTTTTATCGTTGTCACGGTCAACGGTGATCGGACCACCGGCGGAAATCTCGCGCGCACGATGGGCGGCAAGCATCACCAGTTCGAACCGGTTTGGAACCTTGTCTACGCAATCTTCAACCGTTACGCGGGCCATCGGGCGCTCTCCGTTACTGAATCCATGTCAGGAAGAGGTTTATCTAAGGCCGATTGCACGCCTTGACAAGCAAGAAATGCTGCAAATGCGCGGATCACAGAGGCGTGACTGAAACAACATCTTCGGCAGGCAGGTTAGCGATCATCTCGGTCACTGTGCGACCTAGCACAGGATGTCGCCAATCGGGTGCCACATCCGACATCGGAACCAGCACAAACGCCCGGTCCTGAAGACGCGGATGCGGCAAGATCAACTGATCTGGCGCTTGCTGCCGCTGATCCTGCTGTGAAAGGGTCAGCCAATGGTCAAATTCGTTACGATCGGGCAACACCGTGTCACCCCAAGCGACCAAGTCCAAATCAAGCGTGCGCATGCCCCATCGCTGTATCCGCTCGCGCCCAAATTGGAGCTCGATCTCGTGCAGAATCTGCAGCAGGTCAGCGGGTGCTTTGTCCGAACTGAGCAGGGCGGCCGCATTTACATAGTCCGGACCGGCACCAGCCGGAAAGCACGGGGTCGCAAAAAACCGGCTGACCGCACGAATCAGCACACCCTTGGCAGACAAAGCGTCCAGAGCCCTCTGAAGTGTCACTTTGGGTCCGTTTCCACTCAGATTGAGATTTGCGCCCAGCGCGAGCACGGCTTCGGGCAACGAATCGCTCATTAAACCTCCTTTGTTAACCAAATTGGACACTTGCGATACACAACAAATGCCCTAATTATAGGCTTACCAGTGCGTCCGGAATTTCACTCACTCACCAAAGTCGCGACGCGTTGGATTATACCGGAAGGGACTATTTATGTTTTATAAGGACGAACGGCTAGCGCTGTTCATTGATGGCTCGAATCTTTACGCTGCGGCAAAAGCACTCGGTTTTGATATAGACTACAAACTTCTGCGGCAGGAATTCATGCGCCGCGGCAAGTTACTGCGAGCCTTCTACTATACTGCGCTACTGGAAAACGACGAGTATTCTCCGATCCGCCCCCTGGTTGACTGGCTGCATTACAACGGCTTCACCATGGTGACGAAACCGGCCAAAGAATACACCGACAGCATGGGGCGTCGGAAGGTCAAAGGAAACATGGATATCGAACTGACTGTCGATGCCATGGAACTGGCGCCGCGCGTCGATCATATCGTGCTGTTTTCGGGTGATGGGGATTTCCGCCCGTTGATTGCGAGCCTGCAGCGTCAGGGCGTGCGTGTATCGGTCGTTTCAACCATCCGCAGCCAGCCGCCGATGATTTCGGACGAGCTGCGCCGCCAAGCCGACAACTTCATCGAGCTGGAAGACCTGCGTGACGTCGTAGGACGCCCGCCGCGCGAGATGCCGGCTGAACCGCGCAGCGTCGCAGTGGCCAGCGGCAGCTGATCTGACGATCAAAACGGGATGGGGACGAAATTCGCGCGGTCAGGACAATTGATCCTGACCGCGCTTCTTTAACTATAAACAGGTGCTCAAACATCGTCGGGCTACCATCGATTCATGTCAGATCAATGACGCGGTCCTGTCTGGACCAAGGCTGGGAAAAGACTTACCTGTGGCCTAAGGAGACAGCGACATGAGCAAGCCGCCACTGAGACTTTACTTGGCCGCACCGCGCGGGTTCTGCGCAGGTGTGGACCGTGCCATCAAAATCGTCGAGATGGCCCTGCAAAAATGGGGCGCGCCGGTCTATGTGCGCCATGAGATCGTGCACAACAAATTCGTCGTTGACGGGTTGCGCGCCAAAGGCGCCGTATTTGTCGAAGAGCTGGACGAATGCCCCAATGACCGACCGGTGATCTTCTCCGCCCACGGGGTGCCTAAATCGGTTCCCGCAGAAGCCACTCAGCGCGAGATGATTTACGTGGATGCGACCTGCCCATTGGTCTCGAAAGTCCATGTCGAAGCACAGCGTCACGCGGATGCCGGGTTACAGATGATCATGATCGGTCACAAAGGCCATCCGGAAACGGTTGGCACGATGGGCCAGCTGCCGGATGGCGAAGTGCTGCTGGTCGAGACTGTGGACGACGTGGCCCATGTTCAGGTTCGAAACCCCGCGAAGCTCGCCTTTGTTACACAGACAACGCTATCGATCGATGACACCAAGGACATCATCGCCGCGCTTGAGGCGCGGTTCCCGGCCATTGTCGGACCGCACAAAGAAGACATCTGCTATGCAACGACCAACCGGCAGGAGGCTGTCAAAGAGGTCGCTCCAAAATCCGATGCTTTGCTCGTGGTCGGGGCCCCAAATTCATCCAACTCGCGCCGACTGGTCGAGGTCGCATCGCGCGCCGGGTGCACCTACGCGCAACTGGTTCAACGTGCGAAAGAGATTGACTGGCGCGCGCTGGAAGGGATTTCGAGCATTGCTATCACAGCTGGCGCATCCGCCCCCGAAATTTTGGTAAATGAAGTCATCGAGGCTTTCAGCGATCACTACGACGTCACGGTAGAGCTGGTCGAAACCGCCGTTGAAAATGTCGAGTTCAAAGTCCCCCGTGTTTTGAGGCAACCCGCGTGAACGGGGTTCCAAAGGCGCCACTGTATCTGGGGCTGGCGGGTCTGATCCCGTTTATCTGGGGTGCGCTGACCTATTTGAACGGGGACTTGCAGGCCTGGGGTTCAAGTACATTTGGGTCCCGATTTGTCGGGCCCTACGTCCAGCTTTTCTATGGCTCTGTGATCCTCAGCTTTATGTCCGGCGTTCTATGGGGCTTTGCGACCAAAACATCTGGCAGCAAGGCGGCGACCTGCTATGCGCTGTCGGTTCTGCCTGCACTGTGGGCCTTTTTCATGACGAGCGGCGGGCCGGTCACTGCGGGCCTCAACCTAATTGTCGGGTTTGCCGGGCTGCTGCTGCTGGATGCGATGTTCTGGTATTGGGGTCTGGCGCCGCGCTGGTGGATGAAACTGCGTATACTGCTGACTGCAATCGTCGTTCTTTGCCTTGCTGTAGGAGTTTATCTATGAGCGATCGTGACACAATTTCCGTCTATGACGCGCAAGCCGCGCGGTACGCGGAACTGACAGATGACTCGAACAAATCTGACCGGGGCATGGATGACTTCATCGCAGCGATACCGTCTGGGGGAACAGTATTGGATCTTGGCTGCGGTCCCGGCGCCTCGGCTTTGGTCATGGCTGAAGCGGGGCTTCAGGTCGACGCGACGGATGCCTCGGCAGAAATGGTCAAGCTGGCCTCGGCTCATAAAGGTGTTTCGGCCCGGCAGGCTACCTTTGCTGATCTGGATGCAGACAACGCATATGATGGCGTGTGGGCTAATTTTAGCCTGTTGCACGCGCCGCGCAGTGAATTCCCGAACCATCTGGCCGCTATTCACACCTCGCTCAAACCCGGCGGCGTGTTCTTCATAGCCTTGAAACTGGGTGAAGGCGAAGGCCCCGACCGGCTGGGTCGATATTATAGCTACTACAGCGAGGACGCATTGAAGACGCATCTGCAAGACGCCGGTTTCACGGTAACCAACCAATGGCATGGCAGCGGAACAGGGTTGGACGGATCAGAGTCGGAGTGGATCAGACTGGCGGCCCATGCCTGAGCTTTTTGCCTATACGGATGGGGCCTGTTCCGGCAATCCCGGGCCTGGGGGCTGGGGTGTGTTGCTGCAGGCGAAGGACGGTGAGACCGTCCTGAAAGAGCGTGAACTGAACGGCGGCGAAGCGGAGACCACCAACAACCGGATGGAGTTGCTGGCTGCAATCAGCGCGTTGGAGGCACTGGAGCGCGCCTCGAAGATCACCATTGTCACGGACAGCGCCTATGTCAAAAACGGCGTCACCGGCTGGATTTTCGGATGGAAGCGGAACGGCTGGAAAACATCGAACAAAAAGCCGGTCAAGAATGTTGATCTGTGGCAAAGACTGGACGAGGCGCAATCGCGCCATGACGTCATCTGGGAGTGGGTCAAGGGCCATGCGGGCCACCCCGAGAACGAAAAGGCCGACGAACTGGCCCGTGCAGGCATGGCGCCCTTCAAGCCAAAGAAGGCGCAGGCGTGAACGGTCTTGCACTGCTGGACTATGCATCGGTTCTGGTGTTTGCGCTGACTGGCGCGTTGGTGGCCAGCCGAGCACAACTGGACTTGGTTGGATTCGCCTTTGTCGCCTGTCTGACGGCCGTTGGTGGAGGCACGGTTCGGGATGTTCTGTTGGATAGGCATCCGGTGTTCTGGGTCGGCCAGCCCGACTATATCCTGATTGCCGCAGGCGCTGCAGTTCTGGTGTTCTTTACTGCGCATCTGATGGAAAGCCGGTACAACTGGCTGGTCTGGCTGGACAGTTTCGCCTTGTCGATTGCGGTCGCCGCGGGCACCGGTGCGGCAATGTCGCTGGGTCAGTCCGGCGTCATCGTGGTTCTGATGGGGATCACCACAGGATGTCTCGGTGGGTTGATGCGGGACGTTGTCTGCAACGAAGTGCCTTTGGTTCTGAAACAAGGTCAGCTTTATGTCTCGTGCGCGTTGGCAGGGGCTTTGGCGGCGGTCATCGCAACAAAGCTGGGGTTGGAAACGTTACCCGCACTGGGCGTTTGTGCATTGATATGCTGGGCCCTTAGGGCGGGCTCGCTGCTGTTTGGATGGCAATTGCCGGTCTACAAAAGTCGCCCTCCGCGGCAATAGGCCGGCGGGCATTGCGACAGAACCGCCAAAAACCAAGGTGCGAGGTCTCAGATGAAGTCCAGGTTTCCACAGATTGCAGTCTGTCTGGCAATGCTGGTGTCTTGCGCAGAACAGTATGCGCCAGTCAGCTTCGTCGCACAGGGCGATGAGATTATTGCAACCGGCACAATCGACGACACCACGCTGACGGCGTTTCAGGAGGTGACGTCAGACAATCCAAAGATACGAACCCTGGTCTTGCAGCATATAGAGGGGTCGCTGGACGATGATGCTAATGTTGTCTTCAGCCGCGTGGTACACGATGCGGGATTTGACACTGTTGTACCGTCCGATGGGTTGATTGCCTCGGGTGGAACGGATTTGTTTCTGGCCGGGAACCGGCGTATTTTGCAGCCTGGCGCATGTGTCGGCGTCCACAGTTGGGCTGGTTCTGGGATCGTAGCGACCGAGCTTCCGCAGGATGATCCCGAACATGACCGGTACATCAGCTATTTCGAGGATATCGGCTTTGACGACGACTTCTACTGGTTCACGTTGGACGCCGCGCCCGCAGATAGAATTTACTGGATGAACGCCTCGGAAGCGAACAGATTTGGTATGACCACCAACGGATCGCCCCGGTTGGGCGCTGCGCCAGACTGTGACGCGCGCTAGAGACGGGTCATCAGCGTTTGATGTAGGTCTGCCAGATCCAGATCACCAGCAACGCACCCAGAATGGCGCCGACAAATCCCGACAGCCAGCCCATAACCGCCAGCAGCGTGCGCAACAGGAAGCCACCGACCAAGGCACCCACGATACCGATCAGCATGGTGGTTGGAATGTCCGCTTCGATCCGCATCAGGCGGGTGGCCAGAAATCCGGCGGCAGCGCCGATGATGATCAGGGCAACAACGGGCATCTTACCTCCTCCAATGGGTTGGCACGATGATCAGCGCACCGATAGATGAAAGTACTGCATCCAGACCGGGCGGGCCAAAGCTGATGCCAAACATGATCCGCACGAAATAGAACAGAAACGCACCACCAACACAGATGATGATGGATTGAAGGTAGCCATTGTGGGTAAAGCCCGTTTTCTCGGACACGTACCCGACGATCCCCGCGATCACTACGGTGCCCATCAGGATCATGAACATGCGGCTCTACTCCGAAAACAGGCGAGTGCCCGCCGGAATTGGCCAGCCCCGCAGGAAGGTTTCCTTATCCTGCGCGCCTTTGCCCGCCCTTTGCAAGCGCAGCAGGTCCAGAGCACCGGATCCGCAGGCAACGCGAAGCTGGTCATCCAGAACTTCGCCCGGTGCCCCCTGCCCCTCAGCAAGGCGCGACGCGAGCAGTTTGATCCGCTCGCCTTCAACCTCGGTCCATGCGCCGGGGAAAGGTGAGAGACCGCGAATTTGCCTGTCGATCAGGACAGCCGACTTCGTCCAATCGATCCGCGCCTCGGCTTTGTCGATTTTGGCGGCGTAGGTCACGCCATCTTCGGATTGCGGCTGCGGTGTCAGGTCTGGCAGGTGGGTCAGCGCCTCGGTGATCAGATCAGCGCCAAAAATTGACAGGCGATCATGCAGTTCGGCGGTGGTTTCTTCGGGTCTGATGCTGGTGGATTTGCGCAACAGCACCGGACCGGTGTCCAATCCGGCCTCCATCTGCATGATGCAGATCCCGGTTTCTGCGTCCCCTGACATGATTGCCCGATGGATCGGTGCAGCCCCGCGCCAGCGCGGCAACAGGCTGGCATGGATGTTCAGACATCCCTTTACGGGCGCATCGAGAATAACTTGGGGCAGGATCAGACCATAGGCCACCACAACGGCCACATCCGCTTTGAGATCCGCAAAGTTTGCCTGTTCTTCAGCAGATTTGAGAGAGATGGGATGGCGGACAGTCAGTCCGAGCGCATCGGCACGTGCATGGACCGGGGTCGGGCGGTCTTTCTTGCCGCGCCCTGCGGGGCGTGGTGGCTGGCAATAGACGGCCGCGATTTCGTGTCCGGCCTCGACCAGCGCATCCAGCACCGGCACCGAGAAATCCGGCGTTCCCATGAAAATTACTCGCATCTATCTCTCCGTAGGATGGGGGTTTATCCCATCTTTTTGGCTTTGCGCAGCAGCATGTCGCGTTTCACCTTGCTGAGCCGGTCGAAATACATCTGACCATTCAGGTGATCAATCTGGTGTTGCACACTTGTGGCCTCGATACCGACAAAGTCCCGGCGATCGACAACGCCTTGTTCATTGAGGAATTTAACTGTCACCGCGCGGGGACGTTTCACCTTGGCCGAAACACCGGGCAAGTTGGGGCTGGCCTCGTCATGTTCGCGCAGTTCGATCGAGCTGTGCAGGATTTCGGGGTTTGCCAGACGCAAGGCGCGGCCACGTTCGGTCGAGCCATCAACAACCGCCAGACGCAGCATCACCCCTATCTGAGGTGCAGCGAGACCGACACCGGGCATCGCCTCCATTGTATCGATCATATCGTTCCAGATGGCCCTGATGTCATCGGTGACTTCGGCCACATCCTCAGCCTTGCTGCGCAAACGCTTATCCGGCCACGGCAGGCAGGTTCGGACGGTCATGAACGGGCCTGCTCACGTTTGAGCTTTTGCATCTTACGCGTGATCGTCTGGCGTTTCAGCGGCTTGAGATAATCGATGAACAGTTTGCCATCCAGGTGATCAATCTCGTGCTGCACACAGGTCGACCAGAGGCCATCAAAAGTTTCCTGCTGCAGTTTTCCGTCGCGGTCAATCCACGTCACGTCAACGACCTTGGGGCGGGTCACTTCCGCATATTGATCCGGAATCGACAGGCAACCCTCCTCGTAGACATTGGTTTCGTCCGAGGAGGCAATGACTTCGGGGTTGAACATGATCAGTGGTCGGGGCGTTTCGCCCTCTTCCTTGATGCAGTCCAGAACAATCAGCCGCTCCAATACACCGATCTGAGGTGCGGCCAGCCCGATACCCGGTGCGTCGTACATCGTCTCCAGCATGTCATCAGCCAGCGTGCGCAGCTCGTCCGACAGGTCAGCCACAGGTGCGCAGACCTTTTTCAGGCGGGGGTCGGGGTGGATCAAGATATTGCGTTTCATGAGGCTGATTTAGGACAACCCGCGCCTAGCCGCAACGCCCCCCTTGCACCTGACCGATTTACAGTTAGCTTTCGTCCGAGAAAATGGAGCAGACATGACATTCAACGACCTGATCGATCGCCGGGGAACCAACAGTTCCAAATGGGATAAGTTGGAAAGCCTATATGGCGTGTCACCCAAAGACGGGCTGGCGATGTGGACGGCGGATTCCGACTATCAAACAGCGCCCTGTGTCATCGATGCCGTCCGCAAAGCGGCCGAACACGGAGTTTTCGGATATTCATGGATACATCCCGACTATCTGGCATCAGTTCAATGGTGGATGGGACACCGCCACAACTGGAAGATCGACACCGATTGGGTCCTGACATCGCAAGGATTGGGCAACGCAATTGCTCTCTGTCTGGATGTATGGAGCAACCCTGGCGACGGCGTGGTCATCTTCGCCCCGGTCTACCACGAGTTTGCCCACAAGGTGAACAAGGCGGGCCGCCGCGTGGTGGAATGCCCACTGGTGCGCGACGGCGAGAGCTATAGCCTTGATCTGGACGATGCTCAATCGCGATTGGACGGGTCGGAAAAGCTGTTGCTGTGGTGTTCGCCACAGAACCCGTCAGGCCGGGTCTGGACGCCAGAGGAACTGCGCGAGGTGGCAGCGTTTGCCGAACGCAACGGGTTGATCCTTGTCTCGGATGAGATTCACCATGATCTGGTTTACCCCGGCCACACCTTCGTGCCGATGGATGCGGCCGCGCCAGATGCGCGCCCATGGACCGTCACACTGACGGCGGCGTCGAAGACATTTAACATTGCCGGTCAACGCACCGGGAACATGATCATACCGGACGCCAAACTGCGTGCCGAAATGCGACATCGCATACAAACACTGGACTATGATCCCAGCGCATTGGGTGTGGCAATGATCACCGCGGCCTATTCGCCCGAAGGTGCCCAATGGGTCGATGCGCAGATCGCACACCTGGACGCCAATAGGAAACTCTTTGACGCCACTATCGCCGAAATTCCCGGCCTGTGGTCGATGCCGCTGCAGGCGACCTATCTGGCTTGGGTCGATTTCTCTGGCACCGGAATGGACCATACTGAGTTCAGGCACCGCCTGCGCGAAGACGCCCGGATTGCAACCTCACCTGGACCGGGCTTTGGCGCAGGTGGCGAGACCTTCGAACGCTTCAACCTCGCCACGCAACGCGCCCGGGTCGAAGAGGCCTGCACCCGCCTCAAAAGTGCGTTTTCTGACCTTCAGTAGGTCATGCGCTGGCTGGGTCTGATAACTTTGATTGCGGTGGCGGCCGGTGCCGCTTGGTTCGGCTGGCACCGCTATGGTCCGCGCCCTTCGGCACCTGTGATGGCCCCAGAGGCGGCGCGCGTTGATCATATACTGATCGAAAAGTCCGCGCGACGTCTGACCGCGTCGCTAGACGGAGCGGTTGTAATGCAGGTCGATATCGCGTTGGGCTTCGCGCCAGAAGGCGACAAGCAGGTAGAAGGCGATGGCAAAACGCCGGTGGGGGTGTTCAAAGTGGACCGTCGCAATCCCCAAAGCGCGTATCACCTGTCGCTGGGGCTCGACTACCCTCAACCAGATGATGTGACACGTGCGCAGCAACAAGGGATAGATCCCGGCGGTGACATCTTCATCCATGGCCAGCCCAACGGTGTCGTCGGCCTGACCCTACCCGGGGATTGGACAGCAGGCTGCATCGCCATTTCAAATACCGAGATGGCCCAGCTTTGGAGGCTTACGGCCACTGGTACGACGGTTGAGATTCGCCCTTAGTCCTCGTGGCCCAGCAAGGCGATGGGCGCGTCGGGGGCGCGGTAGAAATCCAGCGGAGCTTTGTCGTGGGCGGCCGTACTGCGCTTGAATTCATAGCGCATCTCGCCGCCCTCTTCCTCATCCGCGATGATCAGACACTGGTACAGATGATTTGCCCCGTCATACACATCGACAAGCCCGCGCAGGCGCGGCGTGGTCTCAGACTCGACTGTGAAACCGTCTTTCCACAATTTCAGGATCTTGAAGGTATTGTCGCCCATCTCCACCCGCAAACGGCTGGATTTCTTCAGTGTGGCGATTCGCGCAGCATCCAGTTCCGCGCGTATTTCCTTGGAAACATAAGTACTCATAAAACAATTCCCCCTAATCCTCTCTATTGTGGGGTTTAAGATGTAAAAATCCAGTGAACTGTTTCACAAACTTCCGCGCCACTGGCGGTTTGTTGCACAGAAATCCCGGGCGTGAATGTGCGCGTATGCAGGCGTGATGCGCGGGCGCTGGCATAGGAAGCCTTCACGCAAACGCCTATCTTGGCCGAAATCGCTGAGCGGAGGAATTGATATGGGCCTGCTGGTCGACGGAAAATGGCACGACACCTGGTATGACACCAAATCCACTGGCGGGGCGTTCAAACGCAGCGCTGCGCAGTTTCGCAACTGGCTGACCGCCGATGGCAGCTCCGGCCCCTCGGGCAAGGGCGGGTTCAAGGCGGAACCTGGGCGTTATCATCTCTACGTAAGCCATGCCTGCCCTTGGGCGCATCGCACTTTGATCTTTCGCGAGTTGAAGGGCCTCAGCGGCCTGATCTCGGTCTCGGTCGTGCATCCCGATATGCTAGACAAAGGATGGACGTTCGAGACAGACGCCCATGGCGCCACAGGTGATACGTTGTACGGTCTGGACTTTGCGCACCAGGTCTATACCAAGGCCGATCCGACCTATTCGGGCCGCGTCACCGTACCGATCCTTTGGGACAAAGATCAGGGCACCGTCGTGTCGAACGAAAGCTCGGAAATCATCCGCATGTTCAATTCGGCCTTTAACGGTATCACAGGCAATACTGATGACTACTGGCCCGAAACGATGCGCGAGGAGATTGAAGAGGTTAATGCCCGCATCTATTCCGACGTCAACAATGGGGTCTACAAATCCGGCTTTGCCACCTCGCAAGAGGCATACGACGCGGCCGTGCATCCATTGTTCGACACTCTGGACTGGTTGGAAGATCGCCTGAGCGCAAACC
The DNA here is from genome assembly GCF_947504215.1 of uncultured Ruegeria sp. Taxonomy (GTDB): domain Bacteria; phylum Pseudomonadota; class Alphaproteobacteria; order Rhodobacterales; family Rhodobacteraceae; genus Ruegeria. The sequence goes on from NZ_CANNGO010000014.1 coordinate 45,571, forward strand.
GCTATCTGATGGGAGATCGCCTCACCGAGGCCGATTGGCGGCTGTTCACCACTCTGATCCGTTTTGACCCGGTCTATCATCTGCATTTCAAATGCAACCTGCGGCGTTTGATCGATTATCCAAACCTCTGGGCCTATACACGAGAGCTGTATCAATGGCCGGGCGTCGCAGAGACGTTAAATCTAAATCATATCGTGCGACATTATCACTACAGCCATGACAGCATCAATCCGAACCGGATCATCCCGGTCAATCCGGTACTGGATTATTTGGAGCCACACGGGCGCGGTCAGAGGCCTGCCGCATAATGTTCAACCATCGCCGCCAGATCCTCTGGCGGCGTACCACTTTGCACATAGGCACACGCATTGGGGCTGTGGGCAAAGATCGAGCCGTCCGAGAAGAACGTGGTGTTGGTGACAAAGATCACCCGCGCCTCGGGGCGCCGATAGCTGGCAAAATCGGCAACAGCCAAAGCGCTGCCGGTTTCCAGAACCAGATCCAGCACGATGATGTCAAAGGCTGTGCCATAGAGTGCAAGGATCGCAGCTTCTTGGCCCGGCACCAATTCGACGTCGGCACCTTGCCTTTCCAGATGTCTTTTCCAGACCTGACCTAGGTCGGGGTTACTCTCAACAATCAGAACTTTCATTTGCAACAACCTCGGCACTTGATATGGTGAATGGTGCCGACCCCTGTGAACCGTGATCCCGTGATTTCCTTAACAAAGTGTTAACGATGGTCGCAGACCCCCCCGATCACGTAGATTTGCTTGTCAAAACGGCAGAATTCCGCTTGAAGCAGTCCAAAACCAGCGTTTTGGTCAGATTGTGCAAATGAATAATGACGACTTGAACCCCCGCACACGGCGCGATCATGGCGGCGGCCTGGACAGGGCAATCAAACATTTTGGCGGAACACGGGTGGATTGGATCGATCTGTCCACCGGGATCAATCCCCACCCCTATGATGTCGCGCGGCTGCAAGCCTCTGATTGGATGGAATTGCCTGATCACGGTGCCTTTGAACGGCTGACCGACGCTGCGCGTCGTTTCTGGTCAGTCCCGGCGGACGCTGCGATTTTACCCGCGCCCGGCGCGTCAGCACTCATCGCGCGCGTTCCAGCCCTTGCCAGGGCAGGTAGCGTCCAAATCAATACGCCGACCTATAACGAACATGCTGCCGCTTTTGCCGCCCAAGGCTGGGTTGTTCAGGATACTGGCCCTGCCGAGGCGCGTGTCGTTGTGCATCCCAACAACCCCGATGGCCGGCTCTGGCAGCAGACCGATGCAAACGCACCTTTGACGATCATTGATGAAAGCTTCTGCGACGTCACACCCGAAGCATCATTGATTGCCCTGACCGAGAACCCGGGTGTGGTTGTGCTGAAAAGCTTTGGCAAGTTCTGGGGCCTTGCCGGGATGCGGCTGGGGTTTGCTATTGGCCGGCCCAAGTTGATTGCGCGGCTTAACGATTTGACCGGGCCCTGGGGCGTTTCGGGGCCAGCTTTGCGGATCGGAACCGAAGCCCTGCTGGACACGAGTTGGGCTGAGAAAACCCGAACGCAGTTGGCACACGAAGCGGAACGGCTGGACGCCTTGCTGACGCGCAAAGGCGCGGCCGTGGTTGGCGGCACATCGCTTTTCCGTCTGTATCAGGTCGACAGCGCCGCAGATTGGCAGGCTCGGCTGGCCCACGCCCATATTTGGAGCCGGGTTTTCCCCTACTCTGCAACCTACCTGCGCCTTGGTCTGCCTCCGACTGACGGGTGGCAGCGGCTGGAGGCCGCGCTTTGAGTGTGGCTCTGCTGCTGGTCTGCGCCATGTGTCTGGACGCCGCTTTAGGAGAGCCTGATTGGCTCTGGTCACGCTTACGTCACCCCGCTGTTCTGATCGGCCAAGGGATCGGGTGGCTGGAAAAGCTTCTTAATCAATCAGGGCATCGACGGACCAAAGGTGTTGCCGTCCTGATCTTGCTGGTTCTGACGGCGTACACGCTTGGCCAGTTTCTGACGTTTTTCGGATTGCTGGTCGAGATCATTGTCTGTGCAATTCTGCTGGCGCAGAAATCACTGGTCACACATGTTCGGGATGTGGGCGACGGGCTGCGTACCTCGCTGCCTGAAGGGCGCGTTATGGTTGCCCGCATCGTGTCCCGCGACACAACCGATATGTCCGAGGCGCAGGTCGCCCGGTCGGCCATCGAAAGCGCCGCCGAAAACCTAAGCGACGGTGTTGTTGCGCCTGCCTTCTGGTTTCTGATTGCCGGGCTGCCAGGGTTGCTGGTGTACAAGGCAGTGAACACCGCCGACAGCATGATCGGCTATCGTACTAAGCGATATCAGGAATTCGGCTGGGCCTCGGCTAGGGTAGACGATCTGCTGAACCTGATACCGGCGCGACTGACCTGCGTGATGATCGTGGCCCTGTCCGGTCAGTGGGGACGCTGGCCGGAAATTCTGGGCGACGCGCGCAGGCATATCTCGCCCAATGCGGGATGGCCCGAGGCGGCGATGGCCCGCGCCCTGAACGTAGCCTTGGCTGGCCCCCGCAGCTATGACGGGCAAATGCGCGATCTCGCCTGGGTTAATGGTGACGCCCCGCGCAACATCGGCGCATACGAGGTTTTTCGCGCATGTGACATGCTATGGAAGGTCTGGGGGCTTGCACTTGCGCTCTTGTCGGTGTGGGTTGTGATCAACCTGGTTTTCTGAAGGACCCGCCGCCCATGCGCCTTGTCTCTGGCTTTATTGCCGCCGCCCTGTTTGCCTCACCTGCTCTGTCCCAATGCGGCGGTGGCTTTAATCAGTTTGTCAAAGGACTGAAATCTGAGGCGGTGCAACAGGGGTTCGACAAATCCAGCGTGAATGCCTTTTTTAAAGGGGTTCAGCAGGATGGCAAAGTGTTGCAGGCAGATCGGGCGCAAGGAGTTTTCCAGAAACCCTTTATCGATTTCTCGCGTCGACTGATCTCACAAAACCGGATCGACCGGGGGCAGTCCATGTCCCGCAAATACGACGCGGTTTTTGATCAGATCGAATCGCAATATGGAATTTCGCGCGGCGTTCTGCTGGCTTTTTGGGCGTTTGAAACGGATTACGGCGCGTTTCAGGGCGATTTCAACACGCGCAATGCGCTGGTGACCTTGGCGCATGATTGCCGCCGCCCCGAGTTGTTCCGCCCGCAGATCTTTGCCGCCGTACAGCTGTTTGAGCAGGGCGATTTTGATCCCAATCGCACAACCGGCGCCTGGGCCGGAGAGATCGGCATGGTGCAGATGCTGCCGCGCGACATTCTGGAAAATGGCGTCGATGGCGATGGTGACGGCAAGGTGTCGTTGAAAACCTCAGCTCCGGATGCGCTGATGTCGGGGGCCAAGATGCTGTCACATCTGGGGTGGCAACCCGGTCAGCCTTGGCTGCAGGAAGTGACGGTACCCGCCAAGATGGATTGGTCCTTGTCCGGCCCCGGCAAACCGCGTTCGGTATCCGACTGGCAGGCACTGGGTGTTTCGGCGCGCAGCGGATCTCTGCCCGATCTGCCAGCTTCGCTGATCCTGCCGCAGGGGCACAAGGGACCGGCCTTTCTGGCCTACCCGAATTTCAATGTCTATTTCGAATGGAACCAGAGCTTTGTCTATGTTTTGACCGCGGCGTACTTCGGGACCCGGCTGGCAGGTGCGCAGGTCTATGATGCGGGCAACCCGGCACAGGGATTGTCCGGGGCGCAGATGAAGCAGTTGCAGTCCAAGCTGCAGGCGCGTGGGTATGATGTGGGCAAGATCGACGGTATTCTAGGCGCGGGCACGCGAGCGGCGGTACAGGCCGAGCAAGCCCGGCTGGGCCTGCCCGCTGATGCGTGGCCAACCGCTGATTTGTTGAACCAGCTGTAGCGGCTAGGCGACGTCCGCGCGGCGGTATTGCACGTTTGGTTCAAACGCGTGCGTGTTCAGGGAATTGCCGCGCGTTTCAATCGCCGTATTGGCCGGAACCTCAGTCCATTCGCCGCTGTTTGCATCCAGCGGTTCGGACGAAATGATGATGCCGTCATCGCAAGTTTTGTAATGCAGGCTCGGCGCGAAACGGTCCGAGGCGTATCGGGCTGCAAACAGCCGACCCCCATCTGACCAGCAAGCCGCAAACCGAAGATAGGGAAGCGTGCCCCGTCGTCTGGCCAACGCTTCCACACGTTCGACTGCGCGTTCCATCGCTGCGATCGGTTCTGCATCCAGCCCTTCACCGTGGGCAATCAGGAAAATCGCTTCGCTTTCGGTTGCCCCAAGCCGATGCCCGTACAGATCGGCCGGGATCATCCCGTCCAGTTCCTGCCGGATACGGTCATGGCCACCAGCTTGCCCATTATGCATGAAACTCCATTTTCCGACGCCAAAGGGATGGCAGTTGTTGCGCGACGTGGCCGTACCCGTTGATGCCCGGACATGCGCCAGAAACAGATGCGATTGAGTGTGATGGGTCAGCTGTTTGAGATTAGCATCTGACCAGGCCGGGTTTGTGTCTTTATAGAAACACGGCGTCTTGCGGTCGGAATACCAGGCAAGGCCGAACCCATCCGCGTTGATCGGAGTTTTTCCGATCAGGGCATTCCGGCTTTGAATGACAAGCGATTGCTCCTGGTTCAGTACAAGTTCGTCCAGATAGCGTTTTGCGCCAACCCAAGCCAGAAATCGGCACATCAGCCTTACCTCACATGTTGTTTCAGGTTTTCAGCAATATGCCAGGCAAACGGGCGAAATAGTCACCAATTTTTGTCAGAAAATTCGCAGAATTCTATCGCTTGATAGAGCGATTGGTCACTTCTTCGTCCGATTACTCGGGTCGCACCGGATACCGTTCACCCTTTGCGTTGATAAGGATCAAACGGTCGCTGCTGCGTACAAAGAGGTCACAACGGCCGAAGCCATTGCGGTATTGGATGCAGACGCTGCCATCCTCGGCAATGCTATAGGTTCCAAATGCCGATTCCCCACTGGCATAGGTGTAGGAATAGGCCCCACCGGCCGAAAACTTGGATTGACCATCGTCGTAGAACGTCAGCGTACGGCCTGCCAATCCGTCCAACTCTTGTGGGTTCAACGGCACATCGCCGGGTTTGGTCAGCCACTCGGCCGCCCAAAGCGGCGTTGCAGCAAACATAGCGAGGATGAGCAATCGGATCATACCGCTACCCTAACCCGGTCAACGGCAAAACGGGCATAACGTTGCAGTGATCAATCAGGCGACCATCTGTTCCGCTTTCTTCAGGTCGACCGAGACCAACTGGCTGACGCCCTGTTCCTGCATTGTCACCCCGAACAAACGATCCATCCGCGCCATTGTCACCGCATGGTGGGTGATGATCAGAAAGCGCGTGTCAGTCTGGCGGCACATCTCATCCAGCAGGTCACAAAAGCGGGTGACGTTGGCGTCATCCAGCGGCGCGTCGACCTCGTCCAGCACACAGATCGGTGCCGGGTTGGCGAGGAAGACGCCGAAGATCAGCGCCGTCGCTGTCAGTGTCTGTTCTCCACCCGAAAGCAGGCTGAGGGTCGAAAGCTTCTTGCCCGGTGGCTGGCACATGATCTCAAGCCCCGCATCTAGCGGATCGTCGCTTTCGACCATGACCAGATTGGCCTCACCCCCACCGAACAGGTGCTTGAACAGCATGGCGAAGTTCGAATTCACCTGTTCAAACGCGGTTAGCAGACGCTCGCGTCCCTCGCGGTTGAGGCTTGCGATGCCGCTGCGCAGGGCCTTGATCGCCTCTTCCAGATCGGCCTTTTCGCCATTCAGCGTGTCGAATTCTTCCTGAACTTCTTTGGCGTCTTCTTCAGCGCGCAGGTTCACCGCACCCATCGCGTCGCGTTGGCGCTTGTGGCGATTCACCTCGGATTCCAGCGCATCGGCGGCAGGCATCTGATCGGGATTCACGTCGAGCTGGTTCAGCAACTGGTTCGGCGTCAGTTGCTGATCTTCGGCAATGCGCTCTGCAGCGGCCACGACGCCTTCCTTGGCAGCGTCACAGCGTGCTTCAGCCGCAGCGCGCGCTTCGCGCGCTTCCGAGGCTAGGCGTTCAGCCTCACGCTCGGCCAGCACAACTTCGCGCTGTTGTGTTTCGGCCAAAGAAAGCTTGTCAGCAGCCTCGGCGCGGCGGGCTTCCGCGTCTTCGATCAATTCGTTCAGTTCTTCGCGCGCCTCGGCGATTTCGCCAGGAGTTGCCGTGGCCTCAGCCAGTTCCTCTTCGGAACCTTCCTTGCGTTCAGCCAGTTCCGAGATGCGCTTTTCGGCAGTTTCGAGACGATGTTTCCAACCGCTGAGATCTTTGGTGACTTCCTGGGTACGGCGGGTCCGGGCCTCGCCCTCTCGACGCAGTTCGTCATGGGACGAACGATGGGTCAGCATGGTGATCCGCGCCGCCTCGACCGTTTGTTTGATGTCTTCAACCTGAGCGCGGGCGCTGTCGAGATCGCCCAGACCCGTCAGAGACCCCTCAGCCTCGCGCAGTTGTGCGCGGGCGGCCATGGCGTCTTCTTTGTGGCGGTCTACGGCGAGCGCCAGCGTTTCCAGCTTGCCCTGCGCAAGATTGCGATCCGCCTCGGCCCGGCTTAGCGCACGGGCAGTTTCCGCCACGCGTTGATCGGCGGCGCGGCGGGCTTCGCGCGCACGACGGTCAGCTTCGGTCACGTCGGCCAGCTGCTGCGAGAGCGCCTCATGTGCGGCACGGGCCCCATCAGCCTGCGCCTCTGTCCTAGTCAGCTCCTGCTTCAGGGCTTCCAGCTTGTTGAGCTGTTCTAATCGCAATGCGGCGGCGCTTGGCGCATCCTCGGCCCAGGCGCGGAATCCGTCCCAGCGCCATAGATCGCCCGAACGCGACACCAGACGCTGACCGGGTTTCAACGCGGCCTGCAGCCGCGCGCCCTGATCCGCGTCAACCAGCCCGATCTGCGCGATCCGGCGGCTGAGGCGATCAGGCCCCGAGACATGCAAGGCCAGTGGCTCCGCCCCGTCTGGCAGTGATTGGTCGGCGTCATAACCTGCCATCTGAACCCAACCGGATGGGCCGTCTCCTTCGACCAACGGCGCGCGCAGATCATCGGCCAGTGCTGCACCCAGCGCCTTTTCATAGCCGGGTGCAACACGCAGCATATCAAGCACCTGCCCGCCCTCAGCGGTATCGCGTTCCACCAATTTCGCCAGCGCCGTGGTCTCGGCCCGGATCGCGCCCAACTCGCCTTCGGCCTCAGACCGTTGCGCGCGGGCTTCGGCCTCGCGGGCCTGGGTCTCGTTGCGCAATTCATCGGCAGCGGCAAGCGCTTCATCAGCAGCTTCGGCGGCTTCGCGGGCTTCTTCTTCACCCTCCTGCGCGGCCTCGAAGGCGGCGCTGGCGCGGGTCAGGGATGTCTTGGCCTCATCCACCGCAACGCGGGCCTTTTCCTCTTCACCTTCGGATCGGGACAACGTCTTGCGGCTGTCTTCGACCAAACGCTGTGCCGACTGGTGGCGGGCGACAAGGCGGGCCATGTCTTCGGTTTGTTGTGACAGGTGGTCTTCACAATCCTGCAAAACCGATGCGGCCTCGCGGGCGATTTCTGCAGCCTCGGTCACTTTTTCCTCGTGCCCGTCGGCCGCTTTGGCCAATTCGCGCGATTCCCATTCCAGTCGTTCGATCATCTGGCCCGCATCCCGGTTCAAACCGGTTTCGCGCTCGATATCATTACCCAGCTGCTGAATACGGTTGGTCAGGGTCTCAATCGTCTGGCGCGCCCGGGTTTCCTGATCGGTCAATGCGTCACGCTGCACCTGCTGGCGTTGCAGCACGGCGGCGGCGATAGCCTCTTCTTCGCGCAGGGGCGGCAGGGTTTCTTCGATCTCAACCCGTTTGGCACCGGCGGCGCGTGCCTCGGCCTCGGCCCGCGAGGCTTCGGTGATCCGTTCGCGCAGCTTGTCCTCGGCCTGCTGGCGGGCCATGTCGGCCTCTTTCCAGCGACGGTATAGCAACATACCCTCGGCCTGACGCAGTTGCTCACCGATCTCACGGTAGCGGGCGGCCTGACGCGCCTGGCGGGCGAGCTGTGCCAGCTGCGTCCCCAACTGTTCCAACACGTCATCCACGCGGGTCAGATTGGATTCCGTTCCCTTCAGTTTCAGTTCCGCCTCGTGGCGTCGCTGATACAGACCTGAAATTCCTGCGGCTTCTTCAAGGATACGACGACGAGAGCGGGGTTTGGCATTGATCAACTCGGCAATGCGGTTCTGCCCCACCAATGCGGGCGAGTGCGCGCCAGTTGAGGCGTCGGCAAACAGCATCTGAACGTCGCGGGCTCGGACGTCTTTGCCATTGGTCTTGTAGGCGCTGCCCACATCGCGGGTGATGCGACGCACAATCTCAAGCTGGTCACTATCGTTAAAGCCTGAGGGAGCCAATCGTTCCGAGTTGTCCATGGTCAGGACAACCTCAGCAAAGTTACGGGCAGGACGCGTGGCGGCACCGGCAAAGATCACATCTTCCATTGCGCCACCACGCATGGATTTGGGGCGGTTTTCGCCCATCACCCAGCGCAGAGCTTCCAGAAGATTGGACTTGCCGCAACCATTTGGCCCCACAACACCGGTCAACCCGTCCGCGATAATCAGATCGGTCGGATCAACAAAGCTTTTGAAGCCGGTCAGTTTGAGTTTGCTAAAACGCAAAGGTGGCGGGTCCCATGATTCCTACGTCAAAGAAGTCTGCGCAAGGGATTGGGGCGAGTCAACGGAGATGCGCAGGATATGGGCTATTGAGCCGAGTTATCCACAACATCTTGGCTGTCTGAGCAGGATTACGCATTTCAGTAAGGTGCGCATTCGAACACCTGGTACCCGTCATTCTTGCCGTCGCCTTCGTAAATGCCAAAGTCGATACATTCGTAATTTGGTATCGACACGGCCGTCAGCAATAACCGTTCACCTGCCTTACGATCACACCCCAACACCCCAATGGTCACCGCCGCGTCGCCCAGCACATCCAGTATCGGACAGCCCGACACCTGAGCCATCGCCAATACCGCCCGGTCGCGAACTGGCCCGAGCCTTGGGGCGTATTGAGAGTTCATCCGCACTGCCTCGGCCAGTTCTCCACGCACACGGATGTCGAACACGCTGCCGTTCACCGCCACGCGGGTTGCTGGCACGTCGCGAAAGTGCGGTGTGCCCGCGGAACATGCGGCCATCAGCAGAGGGGCAAGAAACCGGATCATGCCGCAGCTTTGGGGTAATTTGGTTAACAGAACCTTTCCGGTTTTCGGCTTCCTCCTGTCAGGTTCGCAAAAGCTCTCCCAATCGGCGCACGCCTTCTCGGATTTTCTCCTCGTCGGAATTCGAAAAGCTCAACCGGATAGTGTTGGTGCCGCTTTGGTCGGGAAAAAACGCCCGCCCGGGAACAAAGGCAACTTTGACCGTGTCCAGTGCACGCGCCAGCAGATCAGCCCCGCTAACCCCTTTGGGCAAAGTCACCCAGACAAACATGCCACCTTCGGGTTTAGTCCATTCCACACCTTCAGGCATGTGCTGTTCCAAGGCCGTTAGCATGGCGTCCCGCCGAGACCGATAGACGGTGCGCAATGTCGACACATGGGTGTCAAAGCAGGCCTCAGCCACCTGATGCACTGCCATCTGATTGATGGTCGCTGAATGCAGATCCGAGGCCTGCTTCAACAGAACCAGCTGCGAAATGACCGGTTTGGCTGCAACCACCCAGCCCACCCGTAATCCCGGCGACAGGGTTTTAGAGAAGCTGCCACAATAGATGGTACTGCACGCCTCGATCGATCCCTTTCGGGACAGTTCCAATGCCAGAATTGGCGGGATCGGCGCGCCGTCATATCGAAGCGCCTGATAGGCACCATCTTCGATCACCGCGCAGTTCAGGTCTTCGGCCAGATCAAGTACGGCCTCCCGCCCCCGCAGATCGACTGTTTCACCGGTCGGGTTGGCAAAGTCTGCTGAGAGATAGGCAAACTTGACGGCGCCGTCGCCGGCCGCCGCCCTGTATTCTGCAGCGCCCCGATTGCCATTGATGCTCAGTTGATCAAAACGCGGTTCATACGCATCAAACGCATTGATCGCACCAAGATAGGTGGGCCAGCCCACTAATGCTGTATCTCCGGGCGACAAGAAAAGCTTGCCCAGATAGTCCAGCGCTTGTTGAGACCCCGACGTGATCAGCACATTGTCGATGTCACACTCCACACCGATCTGCCGCATATGGTCCACCAGCCATTGGCGCAAAGGAACGTAGCCTTCGCTGATGGAATATTGCAGCGCCTGGTCCTTGCTCTCTGTTCCGAGCGCCGCTTGATACGCTTTGGCGAACTCGTACGACGGAAAAAGCTTGGGGTCCGGGATGCCTCCGGCAAATGAAATGATGCCGGGTTGATCGAGCAGTTTCAGCAATTCGCGGATTTCCGACGCCTTCATCCGAGAGGCTCGGGTGGCAAATAGCGGGTGCAGGGACATGAGGCTCCTCCGATCTCAATTCGGGGCAGCTTAGGCAGGTGCACAACAAAGTCAACACTGCTGACCCAATGTTTCAATCGGCGTGAACCCGATCTTCTTGAATGTGCCCGGATTACGTGGTCATATGATTTGACCAATTCCGGAAATCACCATGCCTTTCCAAAAAGTTCAGACCGAAAAACTCTCTCTTGCCGTTGTCCGACAGATTGAACTGCTGATCCTCCGCGGCATTCTGAGACCGGGCGAGCGTCTGCCCTCAGAACGCGAGCTGGCCGAGCGTATGGGGGTATCGCGCCCGTCGCTGCGCGAAGCAATTTCAAACCTCCAGGACCAGGGGCTGCTGACCGCCAAGGCTGGGTCCGGGATTTATGTGGCCGAGGTGCTGGGATCGGCCTTTTCACCGGCATTGATACAGTTGTTCAGCAGCCATGACGAAGCGGTGTTCGACTATCTATCTTTCCGCCGGGACATGGAAGGGTTGGCCGCCGAACGGGCCACACGGCTTGGATCCGAGAGCGATCTGAAGGTTGTTCAGACGATATTCGATAAGATGGTCGCGGCGCATGACCGAAATGCCACCGAGGAAGAGGCGCAGCTAGACGCCCAGTTTCACATGGCCATCATCGAAGCCAGCCATAACGTCGTGATGCTGCACATGATGCGGTCGATGTTCGATCTGCTGCGTCAGGGTGTGTTCTATAATCGCCAGATGATGTTCCAGCAGCGCACAACGCGCGACGCCATTCTGGATCAGCACCGCGCGATCAACGATGCATTACAAGACCGAGACCCCAAAGGTGCACGTGAAGCCGTCGAGCATCACCTGGGGTTTGTCGAACGCTGTATGGCGGATCAGCAAAAAGCCGCGCGGAACGAAGCGATTGCGCAGCAGCGGTTGGATCATGAAACCGCGCAGGGCTGACACAAATAGCGCGCAACGCTGAGGCTTATCTGGTCAATGCACATCCAGATCCGGTTTGCGCAATTCGCTAAAGTGGCCGAACTCTTAAGGCAAAGAAAAACCCGAGGGCCTTAGGCTCTCGGGTCATCATCTATTTGCTGTAAGGCCGATTAGTGCAGTTTTTCACCGACATCCGCAATAGAGGCGTCGATCAGCTTATTTGCCTGCGCAGCGGTCATTTGCTTGGCCAGCACGGCGTTGGCGGCGGAAACCGCAACGGTGATGGCCTGATCGCGAACTTCCTTGACGGCCGACGCTTCAGCCGAAGCGATCTGATCCTGTGCCGCAGCCAGACGGCGGGCAATGGATTGTTCCAGATCAACCTTGGCCTGTTCGGCAGCAAGCACGGCGTCTTCTTTGGCGGCCGCAACGATAGCGTCCGCTTGACCCTGAACTTCGCGCTGCTTGCGTTCGTACGAGGCCAGCAGACTGCGGGCTTCTTCGTGCAGGGCACGGGCTTCGTCCAGTTCGGACTTGATGCCTTCGGCACGATTGTCCAGCGCACCGCCAATCATGCCCGGTACCTTGAAGTAGAACAGGACCGCGATGAAGACGATGAAGCCCAGAAGCACGACAAAATCGGTATTGCCAAGCGAAAAGAACGGGCCACTTGCGGCCAGAGCAGGGCTGGCAGTGCCAACGGTCAGGATAAGGGCAAGAGTATTCCGCATGTCACTTATCCTTTCGTCTGCGCGTCAACGGCACCGTCGATGGCTTTGGCATCTGCCTTGCCACCCAGTGCAGTGACCAGTTCAGCTGCCGTATCCTTGGCAACCACTTGAATACTATCCAGCGCGCTGGCCCGGATGCCAGCAATTGCCTTTTCCGATTCAGCCGTTTTGGCAGCAATTTCCAAGTCTGCCATGGCAATCGCGTCATCCAGACCGGACTGGATTTCAGCGCGGGCCTCGGCAGCAATACGCTGTGCCTCGGCGCGGGCATCGGCCAACGCCTTGTTGTAGGCCTCTTCAGCTTCAACAGCCTTGGCCTTCAGGTCTTCGGCTGCAGCCAGGTCATTTGTAATGGTCCCCTGACGTTCCGCCAGGATTGCCGCGATGCGAGGCAAGGCCACGCGGGACAGGACCAGAAAGATGACGACCAGCGTAATGACCAGCCAGAAAATCTGGTTGGGGAACCAATCGAAGCAGAGCTGCGGCATACCGATGGCAGAGCCATAAGCGTCGACGCACGAGCCAGCTATTTCTTCGGCAATGGGTTCAGTCGCCATGTTGTCCTCCGTCGGAACGTTGTCTTTACAACAGGTAGGCCGCTATGGCTTGGGCCCACCTGCGCGTAAGGATCAGGTTCCGCTGGTTAGACGGCGAACATCAGCAGCAGCGAGACCAGGAATGCGAAGATCCCCAGAGCTTCTGCGAATGCGATACCGATGAACAGGGTTGCGGTCTGCGAAGCAGCCGCCGAAGGGTTGCGCAGGGCGCCGGCCAGGAAGTTGCCTGCAACGTTGCCCACCCCGATTGCGGCTGCGCCGGAACCGATTGCTGCCAGGCCTGCGCCGATGTGTGCGAGATCGCCTTCCATGATGTTTCTCCTTACGAATTGGAAGTTTCGATGTTTGGGTATCGGACCTTAGTGCGACGGATGCAGCGCATCCTTGAGATAAACACAGGTCAGAATGGTGAAGACGTAGGCCTGAATGAAGGACACGAGGACCTCAAGGCCGTACATTGCGGTGATCGCCAGAACGGACACCGGTGAGATCACAGCGATTGCGGCAAAGCCTGCAAACACCTTGATCACGGCGTGACCCGCCATAACGTTACCGGCAAGACGAATAGAGTGGCTGACCGGGCGTACGAAGTACGAGATCAGCTCGATGATCGCCAGGACAGGGCGCAGCGCCAGAGGCGCGCTGGACACCCAGAACAGGCCCAGGAACGCGGCGCCGTTCTTGACGAAACCAAGGATGGTCACGGTCAGGAACACGGCCAGTGCCAACGGGATGGTCACGGCGAAATGCGATGTGGTGGTGAATGATGTCGGGATCATACCCAGGAAGTTCGCACAGACAATGAACATGAACAGCGTCATGACATAGGGAAAGTACTTGACGCCTTCCTTGCCACAAATGTCTTCCAACATCTTGTAGATAAAGCCGTAGGTCAATTCGGCGACCGACTGCATCCGGGTCGGAACAATCGCGCGCTTCGAAGTGCTAAGAACCAGCAGACCAAAGATCGCGGCAATGGCCAGGAACATCCACAGGGTCACGTTGGTGGGCGTGTACCAGGCAATCGCACCGTCGCCGAACAACGGCTTGACGATGAACTGGTCCATCGGGTGGAATACCAGGCTGCTGCCTTCTGCTGCGGTGGTCTCAGTCGCCACGTTCAGTCCCTCTCGTCCTTATCGGTGGCCTCGGCCGCCGTTTGTTTCTCTTGAGCCTGTTGTGCGCTGCGGAGCATAACCTTTACCCCGGCGACAAGACCCAGCAATGTGAACAGCACCAGAAAGATCGGGAGCGTCCCGAACAGGCTGTCGAGCCCGTATCCGATGCCAAATCCGATCCCCAGACCGGATACCATTTCAATGACCATCCGCCAGGCAAGCTCGCCCCCCGAATAGTCAGCGTCTGCGCGGGTCTCAGGCTGTTTGGCCTTTTTCGCCGCATCGATCTTGGCCTCCAGCTGCGCCATACGCTGCTTTTGGTCATCATCAGTCACGGGCGTTTTCCTCGCACAGTCTTGAAGCTAGGTGCTAAGGGCGCGCGGCCACAGAGTCAACGCCATTGACCGCCGCAATTGACGCAGCTCAACATGTTGATTTATAAATACTAAACCGACATCCAATGAAGACCACTCTGTCCAACAAGACCCCGCCGCGGCTACAAACCCGCGAAATCGTATATTCAACCAAATGGTTGACCAAACTCAGGCACTGTGGTTCAGCAAAAGCATGTCCAAAGATCTCGACACTGTATTTGCCGCCCTTGCCGATCCGACCCGCCGCGCCATTCTTGCCATGCTGCTCGAGGATGATATGGCCGTGACAGATGTGGCTGAACCGTTTGAGATATCGCTGGCAGCCATCTCAAAACATCTGGTCATCCTGACCAAGGCTGGTCTGATTTCACAGGAAAAACGGGGGCGTGTGAAATGGTGCAAGCTGGAGCCCGACGCCTTGCGGGCTGCGTCTGTCTGGATGCAGGGGTTTGGTCAATTCGAACCCGTCAACCTGGACGCGTTCGAAAGGTTTCTGGAAATTGAGCTTCCGGCAACGGACGACACCTAGGTTGGGCCTATCTAACCACGAATACAGACACCTTGGCGTGCTTGGCCAGATATCCCGCATGGCTTGAGAATATATAATCGGTGATCCGCGGCGCGTGCGTTCCCACGACGATCAGATCGGCGCCGATTTCTTCTGCGGCGCGTGTGAGATCTCCATCAACTTCGGCTGCCACGTCAACCGAATGAATGTTGCGCGTTTCTACCTGCGACCCGCTTTGTTCGGCCAGTTGGTCGGCAAACGCCGCGAGGTCCTTGGCAATCGCCGAGTCGGATTGGGTGACATCGCCGGGTTGCGTACCGGTTACACTGACTGCGGTGATCCTGGCATTCTGCCATTTGGCCACCTCTGCCGCGACCTTGGTGGCTTTGTGTACCTCTGGCGGCATATGCAGATCAACTGGGATCATGATGTGGTCGAACATAGCTTTCTCCTCTCATTCACAAGGATGGTAGAAGGGACGCTCGATAGTGGCCTTGATCTGCCTCAAGGGGTGTTGTGGCGGCAAACCCACCCGGGGTTATCCTTCCTGACTGTACTCCACGCCAAAAACAACTCCGGTCGGGCCGGCCTGACACAGCCAGGGTGCTTCGGCGCCGACGACCGAGACCGTCGTGACCGATCCGGCCGGCACCGATTGCGTCGATACGGCGGTAACGTCACTTGCACGCACGCCGGTTTGGGCCGAGACGAGTGCCTCGCAACTGGCTTGCAAATCGGAAACGTCCGAGCTGCTTTGAGTGCCCGGTGCGCATGCGCCTAAAACAAACAGAATGGAAACATAGTAACGTCGGTTCATAATAAAGCCTTTAAGTCTGCGGCCAGATCAGGGGCTGGCCTTTCCTTTTGATGCTGCCAGAACCTGCCCGGAAAGCAAGTTTCAACTAGGATTACTTTACTTAGGCGCAGAGCTTGAAATCTCGTCTTTCAGCAGCAAAAGCAAAGCGACGATCGTCAATACCACGCCAATGATGATCAGCCCTGGCGGCACACCGTTGCCTAGCGCGACCTCCCACAAGATCACCCAGCTGGGCACCAGATAGGTATAAGCCATGACCTTGGCCGATGGCAGGCGCAGCGCAGCGAACTGCACCAGAACAAAGCTGGCTGCAGTGGCAAAAAAGGATAGGTACAAAAGGCCGATCCAGACAATCCCAGGTAACGCCGCCCAATCGGTTGCAACGATATCGGACCATCCAAAAACACCAAGCAACAGACAACCAGCCAGCAATGTGCCAAAGGTGAACACCACTGCGGGCTCGCCCCTGTTCAGTTTCCGAACCATCGGTGTGTATACTGCATGCGCCGCACAACCGCAAAAGTAGATGATTTCCCCTATACCAATCTCAAAGGCCCGAAACGCCTGCCAGTCTGCGCGAAATATCACCCATAACGCGCCGACAGCGCCGACGGTGAGGGCCAACGCCATGCGTGACGTGGTGACCTGCCGCAAAAGAAACCACCCGGCAACAGCCGACATCACCGGGGTCAGAGTGAACACCGCTGCTGCGCTGACCGGCGGCGCGGTCTTGAGGCCGTAAAACATCAGCACAAAATAGGCCGCGAACAAGCCGCCCAATATGAAGTACCGCCAGGGCGCTTGCATGGCGTCCCGTGACACCCCAGTCGTAATCAGCGCAGCAACCCCGATCACCACCGCCGCGATGGCAAATCGAACCGCGTTCAACGCGGCCGGAGCGATTTCATTGGCAATCATCGACCCAAGTGAGAAACTGCCTGCGACCAGAGCCGAGAACACCAACATGGCCAGATGGCCACGCGCCTGTGCGCTCATGGCAGCCAGCCCTTGGCCTGTTCTTTCAGGTATTTCAAAAAGGCCTGCACCTTGGTTGTGCGATGCAAATCGACATGAGTCACAAGCCACAGCTTGCCGGACCATTCCGGTAGCGGGTCCATGACCTCTTCCAACTCGGGGAGGCGCGCCGCTTCCCATCGGGCCATGAACCCGATCCCGGCCCCGGCCCGGACTGCCTCGCCACCCGTGAAGTTGTTCGAACAGCGGAATGTGATCGCCTGGGCGGGGGCATTGGCACGCAACCACCGCGAAAACGGGGCGCGGCTGTTTTCATCATCGTTGCCGACAAAGGCGTGGTTGGCGAAATCCTCCACACCAGAAGGTTTGCCGCGTCGCGCGATATAGTCCTTGCTCGCAAACAGTCCGACCTCTTGCGGAATAAACGGCTGCACCACATTGTCGGGCTGGTCGGGAGCGGCCCCGGCCCGGATGGCCACATGCGCTTCGCCATATTCAAGCCGGAACAGGCGATCACCGGTCAAATAGCGCACGATCAGATCAGGATGCGTTCTTTGAAACTCGCTGAGTGTCGGCACAATCAAAGGCGCCAATGAGGCCAGCGAGGTTACAACCAATTCGCCCGAGACGTCATCGCCCCGGCCCTTCATCCGACCGACAAGCTGGTTGAACTGATCTTCGGTGGCCTGGGCCACCCGCAACAGATCTTCTCCGGCCTCGGTCGGCGTATAGCCACGCGCGTGACGCTGGAAGAGTTTGACGCCCAACCGGGCCTCAATTGCATCGATGTGACGGATCACCGTGGCGTGGTGGACACCCAATACTTCGGCAGCGCCGCTCACCGTTCCCATCCGCGCCACCTGATAGGCGGTTCTCACTTCGTCCCAATTATCCATGGCAGTGCCTTCTTTGTGCAATTTCCAACAGTAACTGTTGATGTATCCGAGTTTTGTTCGTGAGTGCAACATTCATATTGAAGGGAAGCCAAAGACCAACCCTCTCAAAGGACGCCAAGACATGACCAAAACTATCCTTCACATCGACGCCTCGGCCCGCCGCACCGGTTCAGCAACCCGCGATCTTTCCAATCGGATCGTCAGGCACCTGGGTGCCAACCGCATCATCCGGCGTGATCTGGCCAGCCCTCTGCCGCTGCTGACCGAAGACTGGATTGCTGCAAACTTTACACCTGCCGATGATCGCGACTCGGTACAGCGTGACCGGCTGGCCCTGTCGGACGAGTTGGTACAGGAGCTGCAGGATGCGGACACGATTGTTATCGGTTTGCCGATCTACAACTTTTCGGTGCCCGCAGCGTTCAAGGCCTGGATCGACCTTGTTGCCCGCGTCGGCCTGACATTCAGCTACAGCGAAAACGGCCCTAAAGGGTTGCTGGAAGGCAAGCGCGCCGTTCTGGCCATCGCCTCGGGCGGAACGGCTGTCGGATCCGAGGTCGACTATGCTTCGGGCTATGCCCGCCATGTGCTGGGCTTCATCGGAATCACCGATGTCGATGTCGTCGCCGCCGATCAAATGGCGCTGGATCCCGAAAACACCCTCAGCACCGCACAAAAGGCTGTAAGCGAGCTGGCCGCCTAATCCCCCTCTGGTGCTGTGCCGCCAAAGCGTTCAATCTGTTCAGAGGTTTCTCTCGGCAGATTGGACGTTTTGTCATGAAAAAGATCGGAATTCTTGGGGGCGTCGGCTGGGCATCGACCGTAGACTACTACCGGGCCATCGCTGAAGGTGCGAGCAGTCACTTTGCCAAATGCGGCCACGGATCCCCGCTTCCGATCCCTCCGATGACAATCGAATCTGTTGTGCAGGCCCACACGCGCGCGCTGCGAGGGATGGCCGGCGATGAAGACAGCTGGGCAGATTTCGATGCGGTGTTTCGTGCGGCTTTGCTGACTCTGGAGCGGGCCGGATGTGATTTTGGGATTATCGCATCCAATACGCCGCATGCCCGCCTGCATGCGATCCGGCGCGGTGTAAGCATGCCGATCCTCAGCATTTTTGACGCGACCGCCGAAGCAACCGCCAAAACCGGGGCTGAAAAGGCGCTGGTCCTCGGCACTTCGGTGACGATGGAAGCTCGCAACTACGCTGACCGGCTTTCGGTTGAAGGTATTTCGGCAAACGAACGCTTGCCCCAGCCCGAGATCGCAAAAATGCAGTCGATGATCGATACCGATTTCTATGGCGGAGCCTCCGAGAACGCACGCGGCCGGCTGCTGGCTTATTGCAACAGGCACGCCACGCCGGGCACCGCCATCCTGCTGGCCTGTACCGAATTACCGCTGGCCTTTCCAAACCATTTGGATGATCCGGTGTTCAAGGCCGCGGGGCATCTGTTTGTTAACCCGTCCGCAGCCCATGTTGCTGCGGCCCTGACCGAAGCGCTTGAGGAAGGCTGAGCCTTAGTTCACTGCAACCAGCCTACTTCACATTTGATTCGGTCAAAGAAGGCCATCACATCCCCACGGGCCATCGCGACAGTTCTGTCATTGACCAACGGGTGCATATTAATGACATCTACCTGCTGCGCGGCAGCGTCCATGAAGAACCGCACGTTGTTTTGTACGCCATTTATCATCGCCAGCGGGCTGACCGCGCCGGGGCGAATACCGAGGTTCTGGAACAGGCGATCAGCTGAACCAAAAGATAGGCTTCCCACACCAAGCTCGGCGCCCAGCGCTTTGAGGTCAATCTCGCGACTTTGCTCCAGCGTGACCAGATAGTTCCGTTTCTTCTTGTCGCGCAGATATAGGTTCTTGAGGCGCAGGGTGCTCTCGCCGGGCACCAGAAACTGATCTTCCACACCTTTGGCATCTTCGACAGTGCGCAGCGGGATATGAGTATGCAGCCGATAGGTCAGGCCCCAGGCATCCAGCTGCGCCAACAGTGCGTCGGAACTGAGCGGCAATGTGTCCTGAAAAGTGGATGATGCGCCCATGGGAACCTCATGTTTCATGCGCTCATCGCGTATCACGCGGGTAAATTCAAGCCACGACAACCTGCAATCTCAGTGTTAGCGTGCCGCCATGAAAGTGACGCGCAACACCCCGGACCAACTCATTCTATCCAATACGCCCTGGCTGATTGGCATCATGTTGGCGATCTTTATCCTTTGCTTTGTCGGTGCAGGCCTCTTCTTGGCCACCGAAGGGAGTGAGGGTGTCTGGTTCGGCATTATCTTTTCTTTGTTCGGTGGCGGGTTAGGCTTTGGCGCGTTCTGCGCCTTTGTGCGCCGCGTGCAGGTTATATTGGACCGCAACCACAATAGCATTTTGATCCGTCGCCAATCGGTCTTTGGATATGACACCGTAGAACATGAGCTGTCGAACCTGTCTCATGCCGAGGTGGAAACCACCACCTCAACCCGCGACAGGACCACGTCCAAGATGCATCGTCCCGTTCTGATCCTGGAGAAAGGCATGAGCGCTGGTCGTCACCCGATTGTCGAAGCCTATGTCAGTGGACGCGGCGCGCAGCGGATGGTCGATGCGGTCAATGCCTGGCATCCGAAGCGCAAGGTTGACTCTGACAGCCAATCGGCCTAATGCCCCCTCCAAACATCCGGAAGCGTTTGATCTTCCGGTCCCTTGAGTCGTTCAGGGATCGCCCCCCACCAGCGAGTTTCGCCCGTGGGGGCAATTGTGTATTTAACCGGCGTTTCCTACCTAGGAAGTGCCACAAGATAACCGGCTAAGGAGGCCGCAGGCATGTTTGAAAATCTATCCGAACGCCTCTCTGGCGTCTTTGACCGGCTGACCAAACAAGGTGCCCTGTCCGAGGAAGACGTCAAAACCGCCCTGCGTGAGGTTCGCGTGGCCCTGCTTGAGGCCGATGTCTCGCTGCCGGTCGCGCGCGAATTCGTCAAGAAGGTGCAGGATCAGGCCACCGGTCAGGCTGTTACCAAATCGATTACCCCTGGTCAGCAGGTCGTCAAGATCGTGCATGACACGCTGGTCGAGGTGCTGCGCGGCGAAGAGGACCCAGGCGTTCTGAAGATCGACAACCCGCCTGCCCCGATCCTGATGGTTGGCCTTCAGGGCTCGGGTAAGACGACCACGACCGGCAAGCTGGCCAAGCGCCTGAAGGAGAAAGAAGGCAAGAAGGTCCTGATGGCCTCGCTCGACGTCTATCGCCCGGCGGCGATGGATCAGTTGGCCGTGCTGGGTACTCAGGTCGGAGTCGACACCCTGCCGATTGTTCCCGGACAGAAACCGGTCGATATCGCCAAACGTGCCAAGCAGCAGGCGACGCTGGGCGGCTATGACGTCTATATGCTGGATACCGCAGGTCGATTGCACATCGACGAAGTGCTGATGCAGGAAGTCGAAGACGTTCGCAATGCGGTCGACCCTCGTGAAACCCTGCTGGTTGTCGATGGCCTGACCGGTCAAGTCGCCGTTGAAGTGGCCGAAGAATTCGAAGCCAAGGTCGGCATCTCGGGCGTAGTTCTGACCCGGATGGACGGCGACGGGCGCGGCGGTGCGGCGCTGTCTATGCGCGCGGTCACCGGCAAGCCGATCCGCTTTGTCGGTTTGGGCGAGAAGATGGATGCGCTCGAAACCTTTGAGCCGGACCGGATCGCCGGTCGTATTCTGGGCATGGGCGACATCGTTGCTCTGGTCGAAAAGGCCCAGGAAACGATGGAGATGGAACAGACCGAGCGCATGATGAAGCGCATGGTCAAAGGTCAGTTCAACATGAACGACCTGAAGATGCAGCTGGAGCAGATGATCCAGATGGGCGGCATGCAGGGCATGATGGGCATGATGCCCGGCATGGGCAAGATGGCCAAGCAGGTCGAAGAAGCGGGCATGGATGACAAAGTGCTCAAGCGCCAGATCGCCATGATCCAGTCGATGACCAAACGCGAACGCGCCAACCCTCAATTGTTGCAAGCGAGCCGCAAGAAGCGCATCGCGGCAGGTTCCGGCATGGAAGTCAGCGACCTCAATAAGCTGCTCAAGATGCACCGACAGATGTCGGATATGATGAAGAAGATGGGCAAGATGGGCAAAGGCAAGATGCTGAAGCAGGCCATGAAAGGCATGTTTGGCAAAGGCGGCCCCTCGCCCGAGGATATGGCAGCGGGCATGGATCCCAAGGCGCTGGAACAGGCGGCCAAGGCGATGGGAGGCAAGATGCCCGGTATGCCTGGAATGGGTGGCGGCATGGCCCTGCCCCCGGGTTTGAGCGGTTTCGGAAAGAAAAAGTGACACCAGCACGCTGCACCCAGCCCCCGTCCGGAAAGGCGGCGATGGCAGCAGCGCAGTATCGCGCGGCCCTGCCGGTCATTCAGACCCGGCGGCTGGTTCTGCGTGCGCCCACTCTGGATGACCTGCCGGTGTGGACTTCAATCTGCAAGGAGAGCTTCGGCGATACTGAGCAGGAAGCGTGGACAGAGTTTTCCTACTACACTTCCGGCTGGCTTCTGCATGGTCACGGCCTGTTTTCGGTCACGCTTAAGGAGGATGATCAGGTCGTCGGCTTCGTCATTCTCGGCCTCGAATGGGACGACCAAGAGCCGGAGCTTGGCTACATGTTCCGCGCCGAACACCGCATGAAAGGCTATGCGACCGAGGCTTGCACGGCTGTGCGAGATTTCGGCTTTGATCTGTTGGGATCGGGTCGATTCGTAAGCTACGTGTCACAATCGAATACCCGCTCGAACGCTCTTGCGGAACGGCTGGGCGCATTACGGGACAAGACCGCTGAAGGTGCCTTTGACAATGATCAGCATGTCTGGCGGTATGGCGAGGCGCGGGCATGACACTCGCAATGAACATCCCCCGACTTGAAACCGAGCGCCTGATCCTGCGCGCACCTTGCGAAGCGGACGTTGCAGCCGAGGCAGAGTTCTTTGCCAGCGACGCCTCAAAATTTGTCGGCGGGCCGAAGCGTCACGACGAGACATGGCGGGCCATCGCCATGCTGCTGGGCCATTGGGCGATGCGCGGCTATGGCTTCTGGGGCGTCGAGGAAAAGGACACTGGCGCATATGTCGGCCATGTCGGACTGTGGTTCCCACACAGCTGGCCCGAACCCGAGATCGGCTGGACCCTGATGAACAACGCCACCGGTAAGGGTTATGCGACCGAGGCTGCGCTGGCCGCGCGCGCGCATGCATATGACGTTCTGGGTTGGGAAACGGCGATCTCACTGATCGATCCTGACAATCTGGGCAGCAAAGCGGTTGCGGAACGCATGGGCGCACAGTTCGATTACACGTTCGAGCATCCGGCCTTTGGCACGATGAATGTCTGGCGACACCCTGCCCCGTCTGATCTGGCGAACGGCGGGCTGGAGGCCTACGCATGACCTCAGCGGCAAATCCTCAACTTGAAACTGAACGTCTGATCCTTCGTGGCCCTTCGCCTGACGATGTCGCTCCGATGTTCGAGTTCTTCAAATCCGATCACAGCCTGTTCTACGGTGGCCCAATGACGGAAGCCGAGGCGTGGCGCAAGCTGACGCTATATGCTGGGCAGTGGACTTTGTGCGGCTATGGCTTGTTCTCGATTTACCGAAAGGCCGATATGGCCATGGTTGGTATGGCCGGGCCCTATCATCCAATTGATTTTCCGGAACCCGAGATGTCATGGCTGGTTGTCGGGCCTGAATTCGAAGGGCAAGGGCTGGCACGCGAGGCTTGCCAAACCGTCCTTTCACATTTGTTCAAGGAATTGGGTTGGACCAGCGTTGTCAGCTATATCGACACCGGAAACATCCGTTCGCAGAAGCTGGCTGAGCGGCTGGGGGCATCTTTGGACCAGAACGCGGTGGTTCCGCTGGAAAACTGCATAGCCTACCGTCACAGGCCGCAGTCAGGCGAGGGGCAGTGATGCAAAGCAGCTTTGTAATCCCTCACGTCGAGACCGACCGCCTGATCCTGCGCGCGCCGCATCTGGATGATCTGCCCGCAATGACCGCATTCTTTGCGACCGAGCGCAGCTATATGGTGGGTGGTCCCAAAGACGTGTTCGAGTGCTGGAGTTCGCTGTCAAACCGGCTGGGGCATTGGGCGTTGCGCGGTTATGGCCTGTGGCACCTGACCGACAAGGCCAGCGGCACATTCGTAGGATGGACCGGTATGATTTACGTGCCAGGCTGGGCTGAGCCCGAGTTGGGCTGGGCGCTGATGGCAGAGGCCGAGGGCAAAGGGCTGGGGTCCGAGGCTGCGACGGCGGCACGGGATTATGCCGCGCGATATCAGGACCTGAACGGTGTCATTTCGTACATCGCACATGCCAATGATCGCTCTCGTCTGCTGGCCAGACGCCTGGGTGCAACGCTGGAGCATGAAGACGCCGAGCTGTTGGGCAAACGCGCCCAGATCTGGCGACACCCAAAGATTGACGTGAATACCCCTGCTTTGACCGCTGAGAGGACCGGCCAATGACCAACCCCGTGACACAGGCTGCCACGCTGTTGAAAGAGCATCGCGAAAGCATCGACCGGCTGGACGCGATCCTTGTCTATACGCTAGGCGAGCGGTTCAAACACACCCAGGCCGTTGGCAAGCTCAAGGCCACACACGACCTTCCCCCGTCCGATCCGTCGCGCGAAGCCGCGCAGATCGCACGGTTAGAAGACCTGGCGAAAGAGGCCGATCTGGACCCCGATTTCGCCAAGGCTTTTCTGAACTTCATCATTCAGGAAGTCATCCGACACCACAGGAAACATCAAAAGTGAACCTTTGGTTCAACAAACACCAGAAATAACCGGACATCTTCCGGTCACGCCATTCAAAGGAGATATCACCATGGCAATGAAAATTCGTCTCGCCCGCGGCGGCTCGAAAAAACGGCCCTTCTACCGCATCGTGGCTGCTGACAGCCGCATGCCGCGCGACGGCCGTTTCATCGAAAAGCTTGGCACCTACAACCCGCTGCTGCCGAAAGACAGCGAAGAGCGCGTAAAAATGGATGTTGAGCGCGTTCAGTACTGGCTGGATCAGGGTGCACAGCCCACCGACCGTATCGCACGTATGCTAGAAGCAGCCGGCACCCGTGACAAAGCCGAGCGCAACAACCCCAACAAGGGCACCCCGGGCAAGAAAGCTCAGGAACGTGCGGAAGAGAAGGCTGCGAAGGCTGCTGAAGCTACTGAGGCCGCTGAAGCTCCTGCCGAAGAAGCGGCTGCGGAAGAATAAGCAGGCGAGCGCGTGCAGGATCAGGCGTTCACTGACGATTTTCGCACGCAGTTCGATCTGTTGATGCGGCTCCGGCGCGATGTGCGCCGGTTCCGCACCGACGCGATAGACGAGGCAGTGCTGACGCGCTGCCTCGACGCGTTTCAATTGGCCCCCTCGGTGGGGCTGAGCGAACCCTGGCGGGTGATCCGCGTTAAAAGCGCAGACGCACGGGCCGCAGCGCTGAAGAATTTTCAAACAGCCAACGTCGCTGCCCTTCGTGGATACTCCGGTGAGAAGGCGCAGCTTTACAGCCGCCTGAAACTGACGGGCATGCAAGAGGCCCCGGTGCAGCTGGCAGTCTTCTGTGACGATGCCACTGACAAAGGGCAAGGCCTGGGTGCGGGCACCATGCCCGAGATGCGGCGGTATTCCGTGGTTTCGGCCATCACCCTGTTCTGGCTGTCATTGCGGGCACAGGGGCTGGGTTTGGGATGGGTGTCCATCCTTGACCCCGACAAGATGGCCCAGGACTTGCGAGTCCCTCTTGATTGGCGACTTATCGGGTATTTCTGCGTTGGCTGGCCTGAAGAACCCTCGGAGACGCCCGAGCTTGAGCGTGTCGGCTGGGAAATCCGTGACGGCTGCCTGCCCATCGAAACGCGGTGATTGATAATGTTTGGACTGATACGACTTTCCATCCTGCTGCTGATCGCATTTATTGTCGGCGTGTTCTTTGAACGCAGCAATCAGCGCGAGGCCTGTGCCGAGCGAGGTAAATGGCAGGACGGTGTATGTGTAACAACGGCGGGATCAAATGACTGATCTGATCTGTGTCGGCAGTATTGCGGGCTCTTACGGGGTACGCGGTGAGGTACGGCTGAAGAGCTTTTGCGCTGTGCCGGAAGATATCGAGACCTATTCCCCACTAACAGATGAGGCGGGCCAAGAGCGTTATCCTGTGGTTCTGACCCGTCCGATAAAAAACGGCTTTGCCGCCCGATTGGGTGGGATCGAGACCAAGGAACAGGCTGACGCGATCAACGGCTTGCGCCTTTATGCCAGGCGCGCCCAGTTGCCGTCGCTTCCCGATGACGAATTCTACCACGCCGATCTGATCGGGCTTGATGTGTATGACACAGGTGGCACGTTGCTGGGCCAGGTCAAATCCGTGCAAAACCATGGCGCGACAGATTTATTGGAGCTTCACGGAGCGGGATTGAAATCAACGGTTCTGCTGCCCTTCACCCTGGAGGCGGTACCCACAGTCGATCTGGATCAGGGTCGTATCGTTGCTGACCCGCCCGAAGGCTTGATCTGATGCGGCGCGTCCTGCTGCATCTGGGGCTACACAAAACCGGCACCACAGCGGCGCAATCCTTTCTGTACGAAAACCGCGAGCTGATCTGGCCGCATTTCTCATTGGCCCTCCCCTATAAGACCCGCAAGGCCGGGTTGTCCGAGGCTGCTACACGCCATTCGATTTACCGTTTGGATTCAACGCTTTCAGACTTCGGAATCCGAATGAACGACTTTCTGGGCAAGCTGGATTTCGGCACCCGCCGCGGGCTGATCCTAAGCGAAGAGAATTTCTCGGGACTGCGGCCAAGCCGAAACCGCGTCGAAGGCTACGCGGCAGCGCCTGATCTTGTGGCCACTGTCGTCAGCGCCGTTCACCGTCGATTTTTGGGGGAAGAGGTCGACATGACTGTGTATCTGTCCCTGCGACAGCGGGACAGCTGGCTTTACAGCTTGTGGGCACATGACCTGCAACACAGCCGGGTCGTGCGGGATTTTGATGAGTTCTGCGCAGATCTGGATCACTTGCCAGATCTTCAGGGCACTGCGGACACCATACGCAAAAGGCTTCCATCGGTCACTGTCCAGACCGCATGGTTGGAAGACCTGCAAAAACGCCAATTCGGCCCCGGCGCGCCATTTGCTGAATTTCTGGACCTTTCGCAAAGCAAGGCCTTACGACTTGTAGCCCCCGATCGAACCAACTCCAGCCCGTCCAAAGAGGTACTGGCTGACCTATTGGCGCTGAACCGTTCGTCGCTGGAAGATGCGGCGCTGAACGCCCGAAAGAAAGCCGTGGTCGAAACCAGCCAGAGCGAAACGATCGGTCAAAAATGACAGAGAAGCCCACCAAATCCCACGGCCGCAAGGCGCTGCGCCCAACGCTGAAACCGCGCGAGCTGCTTACACCCACGCCAGATTTGCAAGGCGTGTGGAAGGCCAAGATCATCACGCTGTTCCCGTCGGCTTTTCCAGGCGTTCTGGGCGAAAGCCTGACCGGCAAGGCCCTGCAGGAAGGGCTGTGGCAGATGGAAACCGTGGATCTGCGACAGTTTGGGATTGGCAAACACCGCAACGTTGATGACACACCCGCAGGGGGCGGCGCGGGCATGGTTTTGCGTGCCGACGTTCTAGGGGCGGCGATCGAGCACACAATGGCAGGTGTTCAGGGCAACTGGCCGCTGATCTATCTCAGCCCACGCGGACGCCGCATGGACCAGCGCATGATGCAGAACCTGGCGCGTTGCGATGGTATGACCTTGCTATGTGGCCGTTTCGAAGGTGTGGATGAACGTGTGCTCGAACACTACGGGGTCCAGGAAGTGTCGCTGGGGGACTTTGTCATGACCGGCGGGGAAATCGCTGCGCAAGCCTTGATTGACGCCACCGTTCGGCTGATCCCCGGCGTTCTGGGAAACCAAGCCTCGACCGAGGAAGAAAGCTTTTCGTCCGGCCTGCTGGAACATCCGCAATATACCCGCCCAGCTGAGTGGAACGGCCGCCCGATCCCTGACATCCTTATGTCCGGCCACCATGGGCGCATCGAAGAATGGCGTCACAACAAAGCCAAGAATATAACTCGGGAAAGAAGGCCGGACGTGTGGGAAGAATATGTTTCTTCCCAAGAGGATAACGCGGATTAGCGGTGTCGATGTGTGGCGCACCTGCAGCAGTGATCGGCGGATACACAACGAACATCCTTCTGACGGGAATCCTGATTGGCGGCGGCACGGTCGCAACCGACGACGTGCCTAAGATCTAAGAGCCGCCAGCTTTCCATTGAGCCCAGGTTTCCGGCGTGCCGTTGAACGTGTTGATATCGACCCGACCGCGCACGCCGGGCACCAAACCGGTGCCCGTGTATTGCCAGAACCGCCAAAGTGCCCGCGGGTAGACCTGACGCGGGTGACCCGCCACCGATCTGAGCCAGAACTCGGTCCGAGGTAGCCGCGCGATATCTGTGTCCTCGAAAAAGTCCACGGTGGTGTAGACGATGGGCCGGCGGCCATAGTGACGTTCCAGAATATCAAGGAACCTTTGGGCTTCGGCGCGCACCGTCGCACCGTCGGGGCGCAATGTGCAGGTTCTGGAATGCGGCGTCCACTCCATGTCTAGGACATGCGGCAGGTCGGCACCTTTCGGGACATTCTGGATAAACCAACGGGCTTGTTCCCGCGCCGGACGGCAGAAGTAATAGTAGTGATACGCCCCCCAAGGCACCCCCGCCGCCTGCGCACCACGGCGGTGGTCGTCAAACAGCGGATCGGCAACATCCCCGCCTTCCGTTGCTTTCAAAAACGCAAAGCTTACCCCCGAAGCCTTGGCTGTGCGCCAATCAATCGGCCCCTGCCAGCGTGAGACATCGAGCCCATGAACAGGGTATAGACCGGGATGTCGCCCTTCCCATTCATGTGGGTCATCGTCGCCAAAATCGGGATAGACAACCGATGGTGCTGTTCTGTCGACGCCCGGTGCGGGTTCGATCACCTGAGGTTGCGGGCCGCCACGCCCGCAAGACACAAGCACAGCACCTGCAAATGCCAGCAAAAGCGCAAATCGCATGATGAGTTCCTGTTCTAAATTTCTGCTCTTTTAATTAGCTTCAGAATGCCCAATCATGGACGTAAGGCAACGCTGCATTTTGTAAATGGCGGAATCCCACCAGCCCGTGCTGCACATCACAGCGATTTAGTCTTGATCCTTCGCCGCAAAGCCCTTAAACGACCGCAATCCGGTGCCGCTTTTTGCGACTCCGGTGTTTTGGTTTGCATCATGGCGTGACGTCCTGCTTTCTTCAGCCCGGACGCGACGTGGCGGACTACACCAAAGGAACATTCGATCTGACCTCTGGCGGGCTGTACGCAGGACCCGGTGAAGACCAAGAGCTCTCAGGCCGTGCCCAAACTTCGTGGACCAACCACGAGCATATAGGAGTAAATGCGATGGACCTGATCGCACAGCTTGAGGCGGAACAAATTGCCGCCCTGGGGAAAGATATCCCCGATTTCAAAGCCGGAGACACCATCCGTGTCGGCTATAAAGTGACCGAGGGGTCGCGCACCCGTGTGCAGAACTACGAAGGCGTCTGCATCGCGCGCAACAACGGCAATGGCATTGCCGGTTCGTTCACCGTTCGCAAGATTTCGTTTGGCGAAGGCGTGGAGCGTGTGTTCCCGCTGTTCTCGACCAACATCGACAGCATCACCGTTGTCCGCCGCGGCCGCGTTCGTCGCGCCAAACTGTACTACCTGCGCTCGCGTCGTGGTAAATCCGCGCGTATCGCAGAAGTCACCAACTACAAGCCCAAGGCTGGCGCCGAGGCGTAAGGAGCGGAAAGATGAAAAAAGACATCCATCCCGATTATCACGTCATCAACGTCAAAATGACCGATGGCACCGTCGTTCAGATGAAATCCACCTGGGGCGCCGAAGGCGACCAGCTTGCTCTGGAAATCGACCCCTCTGTGCACCCTGCATGGACCGGTGGCTCGTCGCGCCTGATGGACGCCGGCGGCCGCGTGTCGAAGTTCAAAAAGAAGTACGAAGGCCTGGGTTTCTAAACCCTTTCCGTTTCGATTTCGAAAGGCCGTCCCGATGGGGCGGCCTTTTTTTGTCTCGTGGGTGGCTGCTTCGAGCCGATTCTGTCAATCCGATCTCTAAGCTGCACATACTCCCAAGACAAAAACTTATGCAGATGCATTAAAGACCACGCCTCAGAGCGATTTCGAAACCAGCCCTTCATGCAGTCTACAGCGAAGACCAACGCTCGAATTCACTGATCGCGGGACAAGGCGGCCAGCAAAGTAGTACCTTCAAATCGCCATAATTGAATACTTTACGCGCGCAAAGAATACAGCTAATCACCAGCTGCGAGTGGCTTTGCGTTTTGTTTGAGTACGCCGCGTGTTTTTCGGCAGCCGCTCGCACTCCTTCTCTTTGGTTCAAAAGAGCTCTTTGCTGCCCAACGGCACCGATAGCCCACCGGTGAGGTCATGGGAGACGGCAACAGTGTCCGCGTCTCGATATTTGGGAAAGATCGCAATGAAAAGTTACTTTGCATTTCGCTAGTTTCGTCATGACTGAACGACTAGTTGGGAGATTCGCTTCACTGCAGTGCATCTTACGCCGCGCATGCAAGGGTTTTTGCGTCAGAATTAGCGGCACTGCACAAGTCCGGTTTGCCTGAACCGCAGACTGCTGTGTAGGTCGGCACAGCGTGCCCGACGAATTCCAGTATATCTGAACAGGCGATCCTTTCTATATGCCGGATCGTACCCAGTACGCCCGCGCAAATCAGGACTTGCAGGAAGACGATCAAAACATTCAGGAACAGATGCTCTTACCCTTGTCCTGCTCGCTGAAAGTTGGTTTGGGCAGTGAATCAGGGGGCGCCTTTGGCAAATGGTTCGCTCTAACCTGCGATCCGGGCGTGGTTTTCCAAATTAGAGACTGATATTGACCCAAAGCGCCGCTTGAGGTTCTTTCCTTCCCCGCTGACACAACATATAGTGGCTCACAACAACGTGTGGACAAACACGGTACGACTTGGGAACACAAGCATGGCACATATCATTGTGGTCGGAAACGAAAAGGGCGGCGCAGGCAAATCGACCGTGTCGATGCATGTGGCCACAGCTTTGGCGCGGCTGGGACACAAGGTCAGCACACTGGACCTTGACCTGCGACAGCGCAGCTTGGGACGTTACTTTGAGAACCGGGTCAATTTTCTGAATGGCACGGACACGGGTTTGCCTAGCCCGCTTCATCACGACCTGCCCGAGATCGATGCCAGCAAGCTGAAGCCCGGCGAAAACATCTATGACCACCGGCTGTCCGCCGCCGTGGCCGAGTTGGAAAGCGACAGCGATTTCATCCTGATCGACTGCCCAGGCTCGCATACCCGCCTAAGCCAGGTAGCGCATTCGTTGGCGGATACGCTGATCACGCCACTGAATGACAGTTTCATCGATTTCGATCTGCTGGCGCGGATCGATTCAAAGGGCGAGAAAATCCTGGGCCCGTCTGTCTATTCCGAGATGGTCTGGAACGCGCGGCAATTGCGGGCACAGGCCGGACTGAAGCCGATCGACTGGGTGGTCGTACGCAACCGGGTCGGCACGCAGCGTATGGTGAACAAGGAAAAGATGCAGCGCGCCATCGAGATGCTGTCGCAGCGCATCGGGTTTCGCGTCGCCTCGGGCTTTTCCGAACGGGTCATTTTTCGCGAGCTGTTCCCGCGCGGCCTGACTTTGCTGGATCTCAAGGATATCGGGGTCAAACAGTTGAACATCTCGAACATCGCAGCGCGGCAGGAGTTGCGCGACATGATGCGCGAGTTGAACCTGCCGGGCGTTGAGATCGACTTTTAACTTGCTGGCGTGTAGATCGTGAACAGCTCTTTGGGCTCGGACACGCCGCGCAGCATGTAACGGCCCACCGAGACAAGTTCTTGCGCACAAGGCTGTGCCGCACTGGCGACGTCGTCTGAAATCAGAATCCTTTGCCCCAACGAGCGGTGCATTCCTGCGATCCGTGCGGCCTGATTTACAGCAGGGCCGATCACCGTGAAGTCCAGACGGGTTTCTGAACCAATATTGCCATACAGAATCTCGCCAGAGTGCAGCGCCAGCGTAAAATTGGCGACTGGTTGCCCTGCAGCCTGCCGTTGGGCGTTGAGTTCGGCCATCCGAGTCTGCAGCAACGGTACAGCGGACAGGGCGGCACGGGCATCCGCGTCAATCTCTCCCACATCGAACATGGCCATCAACCCGTCGCCCATGAATTTCAGAATGTTCCCACCGCTATCGTGAACCACACGAACAGCCACCGCCAGGTAGTCATTCAGCATTTCGATAATATCCAACCCGGGCAGTTCCTCGGACAGGTTGGTGAAGCCTTCCAGATCGAAATTCCAGATCACCGCATCAATCTGCTGCAAAGAACCACGCCGGATTTCACCGGACAGGACACGCCTACCTGCATCCCGCCCCAGATAAACACGCAACAGATCGCGTGCCAGTGTCTGGTTCTTGGCTGACTTTAGCGCCAACCCCAGATGTGGCAGGACCTCGCGGATCAGGGACAGATCTGTGTCCTCAAACCCTTTGGGTGCATTGCTGGTCCACGACATCAAAACACCATCGGTAGCCTTTTGCGCCCCGTTCGGGCGCACTTGACCGGAGCTTTCAAAAGAAACACCTGTCGCATAATATTCCGTGGCACCGACCTCTCGCAGGTCATTGAGCAGGGGAAACCGACTGGATTCATTCTGCTCGTAAAGTTTCACCCGAATTTCGCCCAAATCCTCGTGTAGCAACGCATAAAGCGGGCTGCTTTGCCACTGCTCACTGGGCGTATCCGTGTTTTCGAATTTCTCGGATTCACCACCTTTGTCATGGTACCAGCTATACCCGGTTCCGCCATAGACCGGGTGCAGCGTCGACTGCGCCGCGTGAAACCGCATCAGCGGGACGCCCATCTCGACAAGTCGGGTGCAGAACTCTTCCAGCAATTCTTCTTGCCCGGCGCCTTCAAGCCCTTTGGTCACCAGCCAGTCGATCAGACTGGTCGCAGGGGCCGTCGCGGGATCGAATGACGTCATGTTTTTGTCCATATCAAGCATGTGAAACATCTGGGGGTGCCGCGGCAGAATTACCAGTAGTTAGTCCATCGCGGCAAGACGTCGGAGCATGCGGCGTAGCAGCGCTGCTTCGTCTGTGCTGAACAGGTTTGCCAGCTTGGCGTCATACTGTTCCGCGATCCCGCGCAACTCGTGATAAACCGTTTTACCCGCCGGTGTCAGCGTCAACCATTCCACCCGGCGGTCATCCTGATGCCGGGTCCGGGTCAAGTATCGACGTTGTTCCAGCTTGCGAACGGCGCGGCTGATTTTGGTTTTGTGGATTTTGGCACGTGCACCAATCTCTTTTGCTGTCATCTGGCCGAAAACACCTAGATGAAACAGTACCCGCCATTCAGTCCTCAGCATGCCATAGCGATTCTTATAGACCCGCTGAAAATCAAGAGAGCTTTCCTCGGCCGCCTGGTTCAGCAGGAACGGCAGGAAATGTTGCAGTTCAAAATCATCTTTTTTGTCAGAGTCATCGTTTGTCATGCTTGTTAGTTACAAAAACAACTATTATTCGACAAGTAGCAAACGGAGGAACACACGATGAATCGTCCGCCAAACCCACATACGATGACACAGGCCAGCACGCCTGTTGGAACCCATGCAGGCTATATGCCCGGCTTTGGCAACGACTTTGAAACCGAAGCCCTGCCCGATGCTCTGCCGCAAGGCATGAACAGCCCGCAAAAGTGCAACTATGGTCTTTACGGAGAGCAGCTGAGCGGCACCGCCTTCACTGCCAACCCGCCGGAGCGCACATGGTGTTATCGCATTCGACCCTCGGTAAAGCACTCTCACCGCTACGAAAAAATCGATCTACCTTACTGGAAATCCGCCCCCTGCATTGACCCGGACGTGATCAGTCTGGGTCAATATCGATGGGATCCGGTTCCGCATTCAGACGCCGAACTGAACTGGCTGACCGGCATGCGGACAATGACGACCGCTGGCGACGTCAACACTCAGGTCGGTATGGCCAGTCATATCTATCTGGTCACGGAATCAATGGTGGATGACTATTTCTTCTCGGCCGATTCTGAATTGCTGGTGGTTCCGCAAGAGGGCCGTCTGCGGTTCGCGACCGAATTGGGGATCATTGATCTGGAACCCAAAGAAATCGCGATCATCCCACGCGGGTTGCTTTACCGCGTCGAGGTTCTGGACGGTCCGGCGCGGGGTTTTGTTTGCGAGAATTACGGACAGAAATTCGAGTTGCCGGGGCGCGGTCCGATTGGCGCCAACTGCATGGCCAACCCCCGCGACTTCAAAGCACCTATTGCCGCCTTTGAAGATCGCGAAGTACCTTCGACCGTCACCATCAAATGGTGCGGCCAATTTCATACCACCAAGATCCCTCACAGCCCGTTGGATGTCGTCGCCTGGCACGGCAACTACACACCCTACAAATACGACATGCGCAATTATTGCCCGGTCGGCGCGATCCTGTTTGACCATCCGGACCCGTCAATCTTTACCGTGCTCACCGCGCCTTCGGGGCAGCCGGGCACGGCGAATATCGACTTTGTCCTGTTCCGCGAACGCTGGATGGTGATGGAAGATACTTTCCGTCCACCTTGGTACCACAAAAACATCATGTCCGAGCTGATGGGCAACATTTACGGCCAGTACGACGCGAAACCTCAGGGCTTTGTTCCTGGCGGGATGAGCCTGCACAACATGATGATCCCACATGGCCCGGATAAGGAAGCCTTTGAAAAAGCATCTAACGCCAACCTGGGTCCTGACAAGCTGGACCAGACCATGTCCTTCATGTTCGAAACCCGGTTCCCTCAGCATTTGACGCAATTTGCAGCGACCGAGGCCCCGTTGCAGGATGACTATATCGATTGCTGGACATCGCTTGAGAAGAAATTCGACGGCACACCGGGCAAGAAGTAACCGTTCTAATTTCCAAGGTTTGGAGAAAACATGCCTTTGATGAAATCCTGGGTGATCTCGGCCAACGATGCCGCGCATCCGTTTCCCCTGAATAACCTGCCCTACGGGGTCTTTTCGATCGATGGCGGTGAACCCCGATGCGGCGTTGCAATCGGGGACATGATCCTCGACGTCACGGAGGCAGAAGCGGAAGGGGTTATCGTGCTCGCAGATGAGCCGCTGTTCGATCTGCCCTTCTGGAACCCCTTGATGGAGGAAGGGCCAGCTGTTTGGGCCGCTTTCAGAAACCGCGTGACAGCCCTTCTGGCAGACGGGCCAGAGGAGCAAAACCAAGTCGCACCCTTGCTGGTCGCGCAAAACACTGCCCAGATGCATATGCCATTCGCAGTCAGTGAATACACCGATTTCTACGCCGGCCGGCATCACGCGCAAAATGTCGGCACAATGTTCCGCGGCCCAGAAAACGCGCTGCCGCCAAACTGGCTACACATTCCGATTGGCTATAATGGTCGGGCATCATCTGTTGTCGTCTCGGGCACAGATATCCGCCGCCCATGGGGGCAATTGAAATCTCCAGATCAGGAATTGCCTGCGTTCCTGCCCAGCCGCCGCTTTGACATCGAGCTTGAAATGGGGGCAATCGTCGGTACCCCATCTGACGGCCCGATCACCGTGCAAGAAGCAGACGACAATATCTTTGGCTATGTCGTTCTGAACGACTGGTCTGCACGAGATATCCAAGCCTGGGAGTATCAACCGCTCGGCCCGTTCCAGGCCAAGGCAACCGCGACCTCGATCAGCCCGTGGATTGTGACCAAAGCCGCGTTGGAACCGTTTCGCTGTGAAACGCCCAGGCGCGCTTTCGAGCTGCTTGATCACCTGAAGGATTGCGGCCCGATGCTTTATGACATTGATCTGTCCATCACTATGGCGCCAAAAAACAAAGAGGCGACCGTGATCGGCCAGACAAATTACAACCAGATGTACTATTCCGCAGCTCAACAACTGGCACACCACACAACCTCTGGGTGCCCCATGAATACCGGTGACCTATTGGGATCGGGTACTATTTCCGGCCCGACCAAACCCGAACGGGGCTCACTGTTGGAACTCAGCTGGGGTGGGAAAGAACCCCTAACGCTGGACACCGGTGAAACACGCAGCTTCATCGAAGATGGCGACACACTGACACTGTCTGGCGCGGCCCGTGGCGATGGTTACACAATTGGCTTTGGCGATTGCACCGGTACCATACTGCCCGCGCTGGATGACCCATTTAAAAGATAAGCACCCAATCTTCATCTTTTCCCAAATACTCCCGCCGGAGGCGGTTTCCAAAAGGATAAGTCGATGACCAAAGCATTCGCGTCCCAGGGGGACATGACTGACAAACAAACTTCATTCACCGAAGTTGGTGACGGGCTCTACGCTTTCACGGCCGAAGGCGACCCGAATTCCGGTGTCATCATCGGCGATGACAGCGTGATGATTGTCGAGGCGCAGGCCACCCCGCGCCTTGCAAATAAGGTGATCGAATGCGTGCGCTCTGTCACCGACAAGCCTATCACCCATGTCGCGCTGACCCACTACCACGCGGTGCGTGTGCTGGGGGCCAGTGCGTTTGGTGCGCAACAGATCCTCATGTCCGACATGGCCCGTGCAATGGTTGTCGAACGGGGTCAAGAAGACTGGGACAGCGAGTTCCAGCGCTTCCCACGCCTGTTCCAGGGGCATGAAAGCATTCCCGGCCTGACCTGGCCGACCACAACATTCAGCGACACGATGACCGTGTATCTCGGCGACCGCCGGGTCAATCTGATGCATCTGGGCCGGGCCCACACGGCGGGCGATATCGTGATCCATGTGCCGGATCAGAACGTGATGTTCACCGGCGACATCGTCGAATACCACTCGGCCTGTTACTGCGGCGACGGTCATTTCGGCGATTGGGGCGACACACTGGACGAGATCAAATGGTTCGATGTCGACGCGATTGCGCCGGGTCGCGGCGATGCACTGCTTGGTAAGGACATGGTGAGTGCCGCAATCGAAAACACGCGCGACTTCGTGGACAGCACATATCGCCCCGCAGCCAAAGTGGCCGCCCGTGGTGGCACCTTGAAAGAGGCGTGGGACGCAGTACGGGCCGAATGTGACCCCAAGTTTTCGGACTATGCGATCTATGAACACTGCCTGCCCTTTAACGTGTCACGCGCCTTTGACGAAGCACGGGGCATTGATACACCCCGCATCTGGACCGCCCAGCGCGATCTGGAGATGTGGGAGGCGCTTCAAGACTAAGAAAGTCAGCCGACATTGATCCAGATCGTTTTCACGAGCTCAAATCGATGAAACCATGAACTCAAGGCCGTTGGTGCACGCCGCCAGCGGAATTGCAAAGCGACCTTTGGCGCAGCTGCTTGGGGGAAAGCCCATGAACAAGATTTTCGAAGTTCCACTTTATGCCTATGAACGCAGTCCGGATCAGGACGCCGCAACACCTGTTCGACACAAGGTGATCGTGATCGGCGCCGGGCCAGTGGGTCTGGCAGCTGCGATTGATCTGGCGCAGCAAGATGTCGAAGTTCTGGTCCTAGACGACAATGACAAAGTCAGCTTCGGAAGCCGCGCCATCTGTTTTTCCCAGCGTACGCTGGATATTGCTGATCGGCTGGGCTGCGGGCAGCGCCTACTGGACAAAGGTGTGCGCTGGGACCGTGGCAAAGTGTTTTTCGACGACCGCCAGGTCTATGATTTCAATCTGCAGCCCGACGAGGGCTTTGCGAACCCGGCCTTTATTAACCTGCAGCAATACTATGTGGAAACCTTCCTGATGGATCGGCTGCGCGCGTTGCAGGCTGAAGGCGCGCCGGTTCAAATACGCGGACGCAACAAGGTCGAGGCTGTCGGTACCCATGAAGATCATGTCCGGTTGGAGGTCGAAACCCCGGAAGGCCCCTATACAGTCGAAGCTGACTGGCTGATTGCCTGCGACGGGGCCAATTCGCCCACACGGCGGATGCTGGGGATCGATTTTGACGGGCGTGTATTCGAAGACAATTTCCTGATCGCGGATGTGATCATGGAGGCGGACTTTCCGTCTGAACGATGGTTCTGGTTTGACCCGCCCTTTAATCGGGGCCAATCCGCGCTGTTGCACAAACAACCGGACAATGTCTGGCGGATCGACCTGCAATTAGGTTGGGATATCGACAAGGAACGCGAGAAACGCCCCGAGAACGTGATCCCCCGCCTGAAAGAGATGCTCGGCGAAGAGGTCGAGTTTCAGCTTGAATGGGTCTCGATCTACACGTTCCAATGCCGCCGCATGGAAAGCTTCAGACAAGGACGCGCGATTTTTGCCGGGGACAGTGCGCATCAGGTCAGTCCCTTTGGGGCACGGGGGGCAAACTCGGGCCTGCAGGACGTCGACAATCTGTGCTGGAAACTCAAACTCGTGCTGGATGGCGACGCCCCCGAAAGCTTGCTGGACAGCTATGATTCCGAACGCATTCAGGGCGCAGACGAGAACATTCGGAAATCCAGCCGCTCGACCGATTTCATCACGCCCAAATCCGATATGTCACGGGTGCTGAGGGATGCAGTTCTGGACCTGAGCGAGCATTTCGAATTTGCCCGTCCCATGGTGAATTCGGGACGGTTGAGCGAACCCTGCACCTACGACGGGTCCTCCCTGAATTCAGCCGATGCGCTGGATGGGCCTGCCCAAACGCGGCCCGGTTCGGCCTGTCCGGACGTACCACTAGGTGGCGATTTTCTTTTGCCCAAACTAGCCGGACAGTTCACCCTGCTGACAATTGACGCGGATGCGCCAGAGATTTTGCAGGAAGACGGGATCGAAGTCAGACGGCTGGCACTATCGGTCAAGGATGACATGACTCTGGCGCTCAAACGGCGCTATCTGGGCGATGCCCCCAGTGCGGTCTATTTGATCCGCCCGGATCAGCATGTGGCCGCGCGGCGCGACACCTATGAAGAAAACGCGTTCCGGCATGCAATCCGCCGGGCCAGTGGGAAGGAGTAACCGAAATGGCTGATCTGATCCTCACCCCGAATATCGATAATGCGGATGACTTCTATGCCGACCTGTTGGCGGCGCATGACGGAATAGATAAAGTCGACAGCGATGCGCTGAACGCGCGGCTGGTTCTGGTTCTGGCCAATCACATCGGCGACAACGCGGTTCTGGTCCAAGCGATCAACGCGGCACGCCTGAAGATGACTTAGCGAGGAATTGTGTGAGCAAGACTGTTCTTTATGATTTTTGGAGATCCTCGGCCAGCTATCGGGTCCGAATTGCGCTGAATTTGGCCGGGATCTCATATGACACAGTCGTCGTTGACTTGGTCAGCGGAGAGCAAAAGGGCGACGCGCATCGGTCACGCAACCCGCAAGGTCTGGTCCCCGTTTTGGAGATCGACGGGTTGAGACTGACCCAATCCCTGGCCATCATCGAATATTTGGACCGCACACGACAGCTAAACCTGTTGCCCGAAAACCCGGCAGATCGCGCCAAAGCGCAGGCGCTGGCCCAGTCGATTGCGGTGGACATACACCCGATCTGCAACCTTGCAGTCGCCAAACATGCGACCGTGCTAAGCGCGGATGCCAGCAATATGCCCGGCGCATGGATGCAACACTATATTCGGCCCGGGCTGGAAGCGTTCGAAGCACTGCTAGCTGAGTTCACGCAATCGCCTTATTGCACAGGCACACAACCCGGGCTCGCCGATCTGTGCCTGATCCCTCAGCTTTTTAACGCCCGCCGTTGGGAGGTTGATCTGTCACACTTGCCACGCCTGTTGGCTGTCGAGGCAGCCTGCAGCGATCATCCCGCCTTTGTCGCAGCCCGTCCCGACCAGCACGCGCCAGCATAGCAAATTTTTGTGGCGTTCAGCACAGACCCTGTGTGCTGGTGCGGGTAGCCCAGAGCGGCGATTGGACCTAGCTTTGTTTCACTACAAAATGAGGTTCAGATGTCAGAAATCACCGGCTATCACGCGCATATCTATTTCGACGCAGACACCCAACCGACAGCGCAACAGATCTGCGAAGAGGCAGCGCACCTTTTTCCAGTCCAAATGGGACGGATGCACGCGCGAAACGTTGGACCGCATCCCCGCTGGAGTTGCCAACTGGGTTTTGCGGCAGACGCGTTTGATCAGGTCATTCCATGGCTGATGTTGAACCGACAGGGGCTCACGATATTCACCCACCCGGAAACCGGTGATCATCTCGCGGATCACCGTGATAGAGCCATATGGATGGGCGAGATGCTGGACCTGGATTTATCCATCTTTGACAAGGTTCACACCTAAACCAGGGCGCGCGCCTGATCCCGCAGAACGAACTTCTGAACCTTGCCCGTTGACGTTTTTGGCAAGGTTCCGAACACCACCGATTTTGGCGTTTTGAAATGGGCCATGTTGTCCCGGCAAAAGGCGATCAGATCTGCTTCAGTCACCGATGCTTCCGGCTTTAGCTCGACGAAGGCGCACGGTGTTTCGCCCCATTTCTCATCCGGTCTGGCCACGACTGCGGCCTCCATCACAGCAGGGTGTTTGTACAGAACGCCCTCAACCTCGACGGATGAAATATTCTCACCCCCGGAGATGATTATGTCCTTGGATCGGTCTTTCAGCGCGATGTAGGCATCGGGATGCATGACACCCAAATCACCTGAGGCGAACCAGCCACCAGCAAAAGCCTTATCCGTGGCTTCGGGGTTCTTCAGATACCCTTTCATCACAACGTTGCCCTGCATGAAGATCTCACCCATGGTTTCGCCGTCTGCTGGCACCGGGTTCAGCGTTTCCGGATCAGCCACCATCAACCCAGACAAGGCGGTGTATCTGACACCCTGCCGCACTTTGAGCGCAGCGCGTTCTTCGGCTGTCTTGTCATCCCATTCTTCTTTCCACGCGCACACAACCGATGGGCCGTAGGTTTCGGTCAGCCCATAGACATGGGTCACTTCGATACCCATCGCCTCCATCGCCTCGATTACCGCTGCGGGTGGCGGGGCACCGGCGGTCATCACCTTGATCTGGTGGCCGAAGTCCTTGAGGTGATCCGGCGCATGGGCGAGCATGTTCAACACAATCGGCGCGCCGCAAAAATGGCTGACTTTTTCATCCCTGAAGGCCGCATAGATCGGTTCAGCCCGCACCGCGCGCAAACAGACCGAGACCCCGGCGTTGGCCGCCATGGCCCAAGGGAAACACCAGCCATTGCAATGAAACATCGGCAGCGTCCACAGGTAGACAGAATGCTTTGGCATATCCCAGTCCAGAATGTCCGACTGCGCATTCAGCGTGGCCCCACGATGATGATAAACTACTCCCTTTGGGTTGCCGGTTGTTCCCGACGTGTAGTTCAGCGTGATTGCGTCCCATTCATCGGCGGGTAGTGACCAATTGAATTCCGGGTCACCTTCGCCCAGCAATGCGTCATAGGTCAGATCGCCCAGACGCACGCCGCCATTAAAGCTGGGATCTTCGATATCGATGACCAGAAGGTCGCGCTCGACATGCTTCAAGGCCTCTTTAGCGACTTCTGAAAACTCAGGATCGACGACTAGCACCTTGGCTTCCGCATGGTTCAGAATGAACGCAATGACCGGCGCATCCAATCGCGTGTTGATCGCGTTCAGAACCGCCCCTGCCATGGGCACGCCAAAATGCGCCTCATACAACTCGGGGATGTTGGCTGCGATGATCGAAACGGTATCCCCC
Organism: uncultured Ruegeria sp.; assembly: GCF_947504215.1. Lineage (GTDB taxonomy): Bacteria > Pseudomonadota > Alphaproteobacteria > Rhodobacterales > Rhodobacteraceae > Ruegeria. Next base: position 86,767 of record NZ_CANNGO010000014.1, read on the forward strand.
AGTCCCACGCCCCTTGCATTCAGGGCGCTGGCCAGCCGGCGGCAGCGGGCGTAGGTGCCTGCCCAGGTGTATCTGCGATCGCCGTACACCACCGAAGGGTAATCCGGATACACCTGCGCGGTGCGTTCAATAAAACTGAGCGGTGACAGAGGCGTGTAATTTGCGCGGCATTTGTCCAAATGACGTTCATAGATGTTAGGGTCAGTCATCCGCCAATCCTCCGTTATCGCAGTGCGCGCGACTTGAGCATAAAGTTACCCGTCTGACAAACCCGTAGAAATACGTCGGCCGTTTCGACTGGCGATACGGGATGGTGTGATCTGGCCCTATCTACATCCGGTCTTTCGCGGTGATCTGAAGCATCTTAAACACATGCAGGGAGGTGGTCATTCCATCTCCCGCACACCGCATCTCATTGAAAGGACATGTCATGGACGGCACGTTCAACGAAAACGATCTTTCCCGCGTGGTCGAGGCCGACCGCGCCCATATCTGGCACCACCTGATCCAGCATAAACCCTTTGAAACCAATGATCCGCGCATCATTGTCGAAGGAAAAGGCATGCGGGTCTGGGACCAGAAGGGCAAAGAGCATCTGGATGCGGTCTCGGGTGGGGTCTGGACTGTGAACGTAGGCTATGGTCGCGAATCGATCTGTAAAGCGGTCTACGACCAGTTGATGAAACTGTGCTATTTCGCGAATTCAGCTGGTTCGATCCCCGGTGCCCTGTTTGCAGAAAAGCTGATCGAAAAGATGCCAGGAATGAGCCGGGTTTATTACACCAACTCCGGCTCTGAGGCGAACGAGAAAGCCTTCAAAATGATCCGCCAGATCGCACATAAGCGCTATGGCGGCAAGAAGACCAAGATCCTGTATCGCGACCGTGACTACCACGGCTCGACCTTGGCAGCGATGTCGGCAGGTGGTCAGGACGAACGCAACATGCAGTACGGCCCCTTTGCACCGGGTTTCGTGCGCGTGCCCCATTGCATGGAATACCGCAAGCACGAGCTGGACGGCGCACCAGAAGAGAACTTTGGTGAATGGGCGGCCAACCAGATCGAAGAGGTGATCTTGCGTGAAGGCCCCGAGACTGTTGGCGCCCTGTGCCTTGAGCCGGTCACCGCTGGCGGCGGCGTGATCGAAGCGCCCGACGGGTATTGGCCGCGCGTGCAGGAGATCTGCAAGAAATACGATGTCCTGCTGCATATTGATGAGGTCGTCTGCGGCGTTGGCCGTACCGGCACCTGGTTCGGTTATCAGCAATACGGCATCCAGCCCGATTTCGTGACCATGGCCAAGGGTGTTGCCTCGGGCTATGCGGCGATTGCGTGCCTTGTGACCACCGAAGATGTGTTCGACATGTTCAAGGACGATGCCGCTGATCCGATGAACTACTTCCGCGATATCTCAACCTTTGGCGGCTGTACCGCTGGTCCGGCGGCCGCGATCGAGAACATGCGAATCATCGAAGATGAAAATCTGCTGGGCAATTGTGTCGACATGGGCGATCGCATGACAGCGAACCTGCAGGCACTGATGGAAAAGCACAAAGTCGTCGGCGACGTGCGCGGCAAGGGCCTGTTCCTGGGGGCCGAGTTGGTCGCGGACCGGTCATCTCGCGAACCTGTTGACGAGAAGCTGGCACAAGCGGTTGTGGCGGATTGTATGGCGCAAGGCGTCATCATCGGCGTCACCAACCGCTCGGTTCCAGGTCGCAACAACACGCTGTGCTTCTCACCGGCACTGATCGCAACAGCGGATGATATCGATCAAATCACCGATGCAGTCGATGGCGCGTTGGGCCGGGTGTTTGGCTGACCTGATATCTAGGCACCTGCCCTGTTGGAATTGTGAAAACCGGCGCTATCCGCGCCGGTTTTTTCTTTGGAACACCAGAGTTTGTCAATTTCCCGAACTCGGATAGCCTGTGATCACCACATCCCGACGCAGGAGACCCTCTTGATGTTACGCAATCTCGTCGCAGCCCTTATCCTTGCCATCGCCACTCCGGCCTCTGCTGATGACGGCAGCGGCTTTCCGCAGATCGTCGGAACCTGGACCGGCACCTATCTGGTGGCCTTCGCCAAATCGAACCCAAACCACGATAGAGGTCTGCTGCAGACCGAAATGGAGTTGGAGATCACGAAGCTGGATGGCAACCTGATCACCGCCACCAACCGCTGGCGGCGGATCGGTGACAAAGACTGGATCGTCGAAGAAGCAATGGGCACCTTCAGCCTGGATGACCCAACCCGCTTTGTTCTGGCCGAGGCCGGGATATCGGGCGATGATGTTTCAGCGGGAATATTCAACGGCGTTTATCTGGATGACGTGATTATGATCACCTATGCCGGACCCGGTACGGGCGTGGCGTTTGCGGCCCAGTTGGTGAAGAAAGACCCCAGCAATTAGGTACGAGGCTCCGCTAAAGTTAACTATGCACGCCAGCAGAATTTTGGCCGCCATCGTACTTCTTGCTCTTATACCTCCACTGATGCAGACTTTAATCAGGAAGGATGTCTGCTTCACCGCTTAGCAAGTTGGCAGACCACCCAGCGCGACACCATTCTTTGAGAGGAGTGTGTCATGGCATCCAAAACTACAGGATCCCCACCACCGGAAAACCTGAGGCCGCAACATGCGGCCGGGCCCCAAATCAATAAGGTAACTACGGGTGATATCACAGCATCGCTGAATGCAGGGTTTTCCGACTTTCTGGCGCGTCCCTTCATGAGCTGCTTCTTCGGTTTGTTCTATGCGGTTTTCGGAATCCTGATGGTTTGGAGTCTGGTCTGGCTCGGCAAGATCTGGATGATCATTCCTGCCATCGTAGGCTTTCCGCTGGTCGCGCCCTTTGCCGCTGCCGGGCTTTACGAAATGTCCCGGCGGTTGCAGAACGGAGAGAGTTTCGGCTGGTCAGAAATCCTTACCGTGATGGCCAATCAACGCAAACGCGAAATGGGATGGATGGCCTTTGTCACCCTGTTCATTTTCTGGGTGTGGATTTACCAAATCCGGCTTTGGCTGGCGATCACCCTGCAGAACGCATCCTTTTCGGATTTTGAAGGGTTCTTGAATACCGTATTCTTCACATCTCAGGGCTGGACCTTCCTTGCCATCGGCACCTGCGTCGGCGCATTTCTGTCGGCGGTACTATTTTCGGTGACCGTCGTTGCCATGCCCATGCTGCTCGACCGGGAGATCAATTTCGTTTCAGCCATGTTAACGTCCTTGCGCGTCGTTGCGGAAAGTCCGGGTGTCATGCTCACTTGGGCAGCGATCACCTCAGTTACGATACTGTTGTCGCTGGTCCCAGCGTTTTTGGGCCTGATTTTCACCCTGCCGATCCTGGGCCACGCCACGTGGCATCTTTATCAACGGGCGATATCACCAGCGCAGGAGTGATCTATCCGAGCATCACCATGGGCGTTGTGGGCATTATTTTGCCGGAGTGTTGCTGAGTTCACTTTCGGCTATCAACAAAAAAGGCCGCCCCATACAGGACGGCCCTACATTCACTGTCTCTCTAAAAGACAATCAGGCGGTCAGAGCAGCCTGTGCCTGGGCGACGATCGCGCCGAACGCTTCCGGTTCGTGCACGGCCAGGTCGGCCAGAACTTTGCGGTCCACTTCAATACCGGCCAGAGTCAGGCCGTTGATGAAGCGGGAATATGTCAGAGCCTCGTCATGGCTGCGCACAGCGGCGTTGATCCGCTGGATCCACAGCGCGCGGAAGTTGCGCTTGCGGTTCTTACGGTCACGGGTTGCGTACTGGTTGGCCTTGTCGACGGCCTGAGAGGCAACCTTGAAGGTGCTTTTGCGACGACCATAATAGCCTTTTGCGGCCTTGATGATCTTCTTGTGACGGGCGTGGGTTACGGTTCCACCTTTAACGCGGGACATCTCTAAATCTCCTCTTAGCGGTCGTAGGGCATGTAGCCCTTGACGATCTTGGCGTCGGGGGCGGACAGGGTGGTGTTGCCACGGGCATCGCGGATGAATTTCTTGGTCCGCTTGATCATACCGTGACGCTTGCCGGCCTGGCCAGCAAGGACCTTACCGGTCGCAGTCACCTTAAAGCGCTTTTTCGCGCTCGACTTTGTCTTCATCTTAGGCATTTCCGTCTCCTTTCGGGGTTCGGTACTAAACGCGACTCGGCATGCCACATTGGCCGGTCACGCGATCAGAAGCGCCGTTTACGCAAGTTCGGTCATACTGGCAAGGGGGTTTGGACCAGAATCTGCGGTTTTTGCAGGTTGGTCAGGCACCGGGGCGACAAGGGCCGCCCCGGTGGTATGATTAATGGCCGAATTTACGGATTTCACCGCTCTTCAGTCTTTCGCTATAGGAGGCAAGCTCCTGACGCACCACTTTCATCAGGAAGTAGAGCGCAAAGACGTTCACAACCGCCATCGCGAAGATCGCCGCATCCGAGAAATCGATGACCGGGCCGAGGTTGGCGGCGGCACCGATGACCACGAAGATACAGAAGATGACCTTGAACACCAGTTCCTTTGTCTGGCCTTCGCCGAACAGATAGGTCCAGGCTTTGAGGCCGTAGTAGGACCAGCTGATCATGGTTGAGAAGGCAAACAGAACCACTGCAATCGCTAGCACGTATGGGAACCAGCTGAAGGCGCTGCCAAAGGCCGCTGAGGTCAGGCTGACACCCGAGTTGCCATCGACAGTGGCAATCGCGTTGCCTGCTTCGTTGAGCATGTATTTGCCGGTATCCGGATCGACGATCAGCTGCTGGGTGATGATGATCACCAGCGCAGTCATGGTACAGATCACGACCGTATCGATGAACGGCTCAAGCAGCGACACGAAGCCTTCGGTGATCGGCTCTTTGGTCCGAACCGCCGAGTGTGCGATGGCCGCAGAACCAACACCTGCTTCGTTCGAAAACGCCGCACGACGGAAGCCCTGGATCAATGCACCGACCATGCCACCGGCAACGCCCAGGCCGGTGAAGGCACCAGCGAAGATCTGACCAAAGGCCCAACCAATCTGATCGGCGTGCATGATGATGATCACCAGTGCCGCTGCCACATACATGACCCCCATAAATGGCACGACCTTCTCGGTCACGCGCGCAATGGATTTCAGACCGCCAACGATCACCATGAACACGATTGCCGCAAAAACCAGACCGGTGATCCAGCCGGGATAGTCGCCGGTAATGCCCGCAATCTGCTGATGCGCCTGATTGGCCTGGAACATGTTGCCGCCGCCCAGCGCACCGAGGATACAGAAGATTGAGAACAGAACCGCCAGTATCTTGCCGCCCGGCAGACCCAGCTCGTCGAACCCTTTGGACATGTAGTACATCGGACCACCGGACACTGTGCCGTCATCATATTCGTTCCGGTACTTCACACCCAAAGTACATTCGGTGAATTTCGACGCCATGCCCAGCAGGCCTGCGACGATCATCCAGAACGTGGCGCCCGGCCCGCCGATACCCACGGCGACGGCCACACCAGCAATGTTGCCCAGACCGACCGTACCCGAGAGAGCCGTGGCCAGGGCCTGAAAGTGGCTGACCTCACCCGCATCGTTGGGATCAGAATAGTCGCCTTTAACGAGGCTGATCGCGTGGCTAAAAAACCGGAGCTGCACGAAGGCAAAGTAGAGCGTGAACACAGTGGCCGCAATTACCAGCCACCCCACGATCCATGGGAATCCCGTTCCTGGAAACGGGGCAAAGATAAAGCTGACAAACGGTCCTGTCAGATCAGCGAAAGCTTGGTTGATTTTATCATCGAGGCCAGGCGCCTCTTGCGCGGCTGCCGCGCTGGCCGTGAAAGCCGCAATTGCGGCGGGCAGGCCCAGTTGTTTTAGCGTTTTCATTCTTGCGCCTCCCTCAATTCACAACCGTGACCGGAACATCTGCGTGCATCACCAGATTTTGGGTCGAGCTGCCAAACAGGCGTTTCTTGAACCCATCCGCCGAAGCCCGGCCAACGACGATTTGCACACCGCCGTTCTCAACCGTTATGGAATTCAGCGTTTCCGCCACGTCTCCGTGACGCACTATTCCATGTGCTTCAAATCCGGCTGCTTTCAGAGCGTCGACAGCCGGCGTGACAATGCGTGTTGTCGCCAGATCAACCTCTTCTTCGCGCCGCTTGTGACGCTGTGCGTTTTCTTCCGGTGTTTGGAAAGTGTAGGGGGACCATTCGATTACATACGCAACCAGAAGTTCGCATGTCCCGATCCGCTTCGCCAAGTCTTTGGCAAATGCGATCGCGCGCTCTCCGGTTTCTGTCCCGTCCAGTCCTATGACAATCTTTGTTGTCATCTCGTTCCTCCATTATTGTTAATTTCACCGGGGCCCGTGCCCCCGGCAGAGCAGCCGGAACTTGGAACATTTGGCTTTGACTGCCCTTAGGTCATTTATCAGGAAATTCTACCTGAAAAGGAAACTCATTTTGTCGAATTCGCTCATAAGTGTCATAAAATGCTGAAAATCAATGCTTTTTTGAGCACCAGAAACGACAGAAGCGGCCTCATCAGGTGTCACACCAGATGAGGCCGCTGCCAGAATCTCTCTAATCAGCCGGGGTCTTGGCCCGGTTTACTCCGGATCAGTGCTGTAAATCAGGCGTTCGTCACACGGGGCAACGCGCAAGATATTTGTCGAACCGGGCACGTTGAAAGGCACACCTGCTGTCACAACGATCTGATCGGTTTCGGTGGCAAATCCACCCGCGCGGGCTGCGCGGGCTGCGTTCACAACGGCACTTTTGAACCGCTCCAGCTCGGGCGTCATCACGCAGTTGCAGCCCCAACTGAGGCACAATCTACGCGCCGTGCCTTTTTGTGAGGTCATGGCGATGATCGGCACACCGGGCCGTTCGCGCGCGGTCAGCGACGCCGTTGTCCCGCTTTGGGTAAAACAGCAGATAGCCTTGATGTCAGTTTTCTCGGCAATTTCACGGGCCGCTGCAACGATACCATCAGCAACTGTGGTTCCTTTGGCACTACGCGAGGCGGCGATGATCTGGGTATAGGTCGGGTCGGCCTCAACCTCGATCGCAACCTTGTTCATGGTCTGCACAGCCTCAATCGGATAGGAACCGGCGGCAGATTCGGCACTGAGCATGATGGCGTCTGTGCCCTCGTAGATGGCGGTTGCCACATCCGAGACCTCGGCCCTTGTGGGCATTGGGCTTTCAATCATGCTTTCAAGCATCTGCGTAGCGACGATCACGGGTTTGGCCGCACCGCGACAACGGCGAACCAAACGTTTCTGGATTGGTGGAACCGCTGAAACTGGCAGTTCAACACCAAGATCGCCCCGGGCGACCATGATCCCGTCTGACGCGTCGAGGATATCGTCGAACGCTTCGACCGCAGCGGGTTTTTCGATCTTGGAAAGAATAGCAGCGCGGCCATCGGCCAGTGCGCGCGCTTCGAACACATCCTTTGCACGCTGAACAAAGCTCAGCGCGAGCCAGTCAACGCCCAGTTGGCAGACAAATTCCAGATCGCCACGATCCTTGGCTGAAAGTGCTGCCAGCGGCAACACGACATCCGGAACGTTCACGCCCTTGCGGTTCGATATCGTGCCACCGACTTCTACGCTGCAATTGGCAAAGTCCTGACCGCACTCGTGCACAAACAGGCGTATCTTGCCATCATTCACCAGCAGGCGTGACCCGGGCTCAAGTGCTGCAAATATCTCGGGGTGTGGCAGACAAACGCGGGTTCCGTCCCCTGCTGCTGGATCCAGATCCAGACGAAAGGATGCGCCCTCTTCCAGCTCTTCCGCATCCGCGGCGAAAACACCCACACGCAGCTTGGGTCCCTGAAGATCAGCCAGAATGGCGATCGGGCTATCAAGATCCTTTTCGACTTGCCGAATAATCCGATGCCGTTCGCGGATTTCATCGTGACTGCCATGGCTCATGTTCAGACGAAACACATCGGCACCCGCCTCGTGCAAAGCGCGGATGGTGTCGTAATCATTAGACGCCGGTCCCAGCGTCGCCACGATTTTTACATTTCTCAGGCGTCGCATTGGTAGTTGCTCTCCTAGATCTCTCAATGTTACCGCAAACAGCGTTAGGGTGCTTATTGCGCAATTCCCTTTCTGAGGCAACTGCACTACACCTGCGACAAACTTGATGACAGGCACATGACGTACACCCCCTTCTTTATGCACGGCGAGGATCGCCCGTCCCGCTGGCTGATCACATGCGACCATGCAACAAACATGGTTCCCCCGGAAATCAACGGCGGAGATCTGGGCTTGCCCCGCGAAGATATGGAGCGTCACATCGCTTATGATGTCGGGGCCTACGAGGTTTCGAAACATCTGGGCGAGATCCTGAACGCCCCAGTGATTGCCGCCAATTTCTCACGCCTCGTCATTGATCCGAACCGCGGCGAGGATGATCCGACGCTGTTGATGAAACTCTATGATGGGTCGATCATTCCGGGCAACCGCCGCGCCGATGCTGTCGAGCGTGAGCGACGTCTGAACATGTGCTACCGCCCCTATCATCAGGCTTTGGAACGCATGGCTGCCCTGCCCCATGCTGTGATCGTGTCCATGCACTCATTCACGCGGCAACTTCGTGGACGTGAGCCGCGCCCCTGGCATGTGGGTGTCCTGCACACCCCGGACAAGCGGTTCGCGGATCCGCTGATCAACCGATTAGAGGCCGAAGGTGATCTGTGTGTTGGCGTGAACGAGCCTTATACGGGCGTGCTGCCCGGTGATGCGATAGACAGGCATTGCACAGTGCACGGGCGTCCCAACGCGCTGATTGAATTGCGCAATGATCTGATTGCGGATCACCATGGGCAACGCGAATGGGCGGAGCGACTGGCAAAGATTCTGCAAGACGCTCTGGCAGATAGCTGCCTGTGACATAAGGGCCAGCAACGCCCGTTTTAAGCCTCAAACTATTGTGAGACAGGCCGACAACTCCCACATTATTGGGACGAAGGAGGCAAAGATGACACAGGAATTCCTGACAACGGCTTTCGGCTGGATGACCGTTCTCAACATTGCCGTTTTGCTGTTTAGCACCCTGATGATCCTGATCATGCAGGACTGGATCGCCGGCATCCACGGGCGCATGTTTCAGATGGAGCGCGCGGATGTCAAAAAGGCCTATTTTCGATATTTGGCAAACTACAAGATCCTGATTATCGTATTCTGCCTGATGCCATGGCTGGCGCTGCACCTTGCATAAGGTATTTGCCGGCAATCGCCATCGGTCATAAGCGCGGTATCATTGTAACACAGCCTGAGGCTTGCTAGGTCACTCGAAACCAATACGCCAACAACTCGGAGCCCAACCATGGATCAGCAAACCGAAATCGAACTTCAGGCCGCTGCCTTCCGCCGGTTGCAAAAACACCTGATGCAGGACCGAACGGATGTGCAAAACATCGATATGATGAACCTGACCGGTTTCTGCCGAAACTGCCTGTCGCGCTGGTATCAGGAAGCGGCCAACGAAAAAGGCATCGAGATGGGCAAAGATGAGGCCCGTCAGGTTTTCTACGGCATGACGATGGATGAGTGGAAAGATAATTATCAAACTGAAGCCAGCCCCGAGAAAAAGGCCGAATTCGACGTCGCGTTTGAAGAAAACGTAGGTAAGAAGGATTAGTTGGCCGGTTTGATATGTCGAAAGCCCGCCGGTCTGGCGGGCTTTTTACGTTTTGCCGTCAGATTGCGGCTTTACGGCTTTCGTCCAGGTAAATCTCACGCAGACGTTTGGCGATCCGACCCGGCGTTCCGTCGCCCAGCTGTACACCGTCAATTTCGACCACTGGCATCACAAACGCGCTGGCCGAGGTGGTGAAGGCCTCGTCAGCCTCTTTTGCCTCATCAATGGTGAACAGGCGCTCTTCGATTTCCATCTGTGCTTCAGCCGCCATGCGCAGTACTGCCTTGCGGGTGATTCCGTGCAGGATGTCAGTTGACAATGGGCGAGTGACAATCTTGCCGTTTTTGACGAAGTAAGCGTTATTACTGGTGCCTTCGGTCACATAGCCATCTTCGATCATCCACGCATCATCCGCGCCAGCCTTTTTCGCCATCATCTTGCCCATCGATGGGTACAGCAACTGCACCGTTTTGATATCGCGGCGACCCCACCGAATGTCGTCAATTGAAATGATCTTGGCGCCTTTACGGGAGGCTGGGCTATCCGCCAATCCTGGTTTGTTCTGAGTGAACAAAACGATGGTTGGTTTGGTGTCATCCGCCGGGAATACAAAATCCCGATCGCCGTCGCTTCCGCGCGTGACCTGAAGGTAAATCAACCCCTCTTCGATGTCATTCAGCTCTACCAACTTGCGGTGAATAATGAGCAGATCCTCCTTGCTGCAAGGGGCAGCCATATCCAATTCATCCAAAGACCGTTTAAGCCGTACCGCATGGCCTTCAAAGTCGATCAGCTTTCCATCCAGAACGCTGGTCACTTCGTAGACGGCATCCGCCATCAGAAAACCTCGATCAAAGATCGAAATCTTCGCCTCGGTTTCCGGCAAATACTCGCCATTCACATAAACGGTGCGGGTCATGTCTTCTCTCCTCAACCCCAGAGCGCCACTTCGGGTGGGTGCACTCCGGCGTCATCAAAAGTCAGCGGGGTGTTGCGGTCTTCGGCCAACAGAAGCGGGCCGTCAAGGTCCGTTACCATCGCACCCTGCGCCAGCAATGTCGCAGGCGCCATGGCCAGCGAGCTACCGACCATGCAGCCAACCATGACGCTATACCCTTCGGCCAGCGCTGCCTCGCGCAGTTGCAGCGCCTCGGTCAGACCGCCGGTTTTGTCCAGCTTGATGTTGACCACATCGTATTTGCCCGTGAGCGCCGGAAGGCTTGACCGGTCGTGACAGGATTCGTCTGCACAAACGGGCACCGGACGCTCCATCCCGATCAGCGCATCGTCGTCCCCAGCAGGCAGAGGTTGCTCGACCAATGCAACGCCAAGCCGCACCAGATGAGGGGCCAGATCGGCATAAACCTCGGCCGACCAGCCTTCGTTGGCATCGATTATGATGGTTGCATTTGGGGCGCCGGCCCGCACGGCCTCAAGCCTGGGCATGTCATCAGGTGTTCCCAACTTGATCTTCAGCAATGGGCGATGGGCGTTTTGGGCAGCCTGAGCGCGCATCGCCTCGGGTGTGTCTAAAGAAAGGGTGTAAGCCGTGATCTCGGGGGTTGGTACCGGAAGGCCTGCCAGTTCCCAGACGCGTTGGCCTGCTTGTTTGCATTCCAGATCCCACAGCGCGCAATCGACCGCATTGCGGGCGGCGCCTGCAGGCAGCAAACCCATCAGACTGTCGCGCGTGAAATCTGCGGGCAGACCTGCGATCTCGGCCTCAACCGAAGCCAGCGTTTCATCGTAGCGGGCATAGGGAACACACTCGCCCCATCCCTGATGCGTGCCGTCCGACAGACGCACCGTCAGAACTTCGGCCTGCGTACGTGACCCGCGGGAAATGGTAAAAACCTGCGCCAACCGGAATACATCCCGCGAAACATCAACTTGCATGCTTGTTCCCTTGTCTGCCTCATTGGGCGCCCCGCGACCCTCACATTGGGCACGTGGCATCCGAACCTCTTAAAGTGCCGCCAACGCGTCGACCAGCTTGCCCGAGCCAAAACGGAAAGGATCAGTCGCAGGCAGACCCATTTCTTCCTCAACCCTAGTCAGATATGCACTCGCATCTGCTTCGCTCATGTGCTGAGTGTTGACCGAGATGCCAACGACCTGACACTCCGGGTTTGCAACCTTTGCCAGTGCCAACGCTGTATCCCGAAGAGTTGCAAGCGACGGCAACTGATAGGTTGGCAGTCCGCGCATGTGTTCACGGGTCGGCTCATGGGACAGGATCAATGCGTCCGGCTGACCTCCGTGGATCAGCGCCATAGTCACGCCAGAATAAGACACATGGAACAAGGACCCCTGCCCTTCGATCAGGTCCCAGTGGTCGTCGTCATTGTCCGGTGTCAGCCATTCGACTGAACCGGCCATGAAGTCCGCGATCACCGCGTCCAATGGAACACCGTCACCAGTGATCAGAATGCCGGTCTGACCAGTGGCGCGGAAGGTGGACTTCATACCTCGCTTACGCATCTCGGCATCCATTGCCATGGCGGTGTACATCTTACCAACCGAGCAATCGGTGCCCACGGCAAGACAGCGCTTACCTTTGCGTTTGATGCCATTAGCGATCGGATATTCGACTTCGGGCACACGGACATCGTGCAATTTGCGACCGGTGGCCTCGGCAACGGCGACTAGATCCGGTTCGTCACGCAGCAAGTTATGCAAGCCGGACGCCAGATCAAAACCTTCCTCCAGCGCCATCACCAGAACCTTTTTCCATTCCTGGCTGATCACACCACCACGGTTGGCCACCCCGATGACGAGCGTCTTGGCACCTGAGTCACGCGCCTCGGCCAAAGTCATGTCGGTCAGGCCCAGATCCGCTTTGCACCCGTCCATCCGGTATTGCCCTACGGCGTTTTCCGGGCGCCAATCCTTAATGCCTATAGCCACTTTGGCTGCCAATTGGTCGGGCGCATCGCCCAAAAACAGCAGATACGGTGTCTCGATCATTGCGGTGCACTCCTTTGATTCTGCCATAAGCTAGAGAAGCAACAAGACGAGCGTTTCGCGTTTTAGTTGGCCGCCTTGTATACGCACGCAGTATTCTTGCGCATTTTTGTGAATCGACGCGAAAATCTTCGAAGTTTCCAAACTGATCAAACTTTCATCGCTCGTTTCCAGCTTATCGACGTATATTCTGCGCTTGCATTGCCGCACTTGCACAATGATGCTTGCGCTACTCTGCGCAATTTAATACCTCATTGAGCAAGAAAATCGTAATTTCATTACTCACGTGAGGTCCAGATGAGTTTCCGCATCCAACCCGCCGCACCGGCTCGGCCCAATCGCTGCCAGTTGTTTGGCCCCGGTTCGAACACAAAGCTGTTCCCTAAGATGGCGGCATCAGCCGCGGATGTGATCAATCTGGATCTTGAGGACTCGGTGGCCCCGTCGGACAAGGATACCGCGCGCGCCAATGTGATCGAGGCGCTGAACACCGTCGATTGGGGCGACAAATACATGTCCGTTCGCATCAACGGGTTGGACACGCCTTATTGGTACCGCGACGTGGTCGACGTGCTGGAACAAGCCGGGGATCGTCTGGATCAGATCATGATCCCAAAGGTTGGTTGTGCGGCAGATGTCTATGCAGTTGACGCGCTGGTCACAGCGATCGAACGCGCCAAGGGGCGGACCAAACCGATCTCGTTCGAGGTCATCATCGAATCCGCAGCCGGCGTTGCGCATGTCGAGGAAATCGCTGCTTCATCCCCCCGGATGCAAGCGATGAGCCTGGGGGCCGCGGATTTTGCCGCTTCGATGGGCATGCAGACCACAGGCATCGGCGGCACACAGGAAAACTACTACATGCTGCGCGAAGGCGAAAAACACTGGTCCGATCCGTGGCATTGGGCGCAGGCTGCAATCGTCGCCGCGTGTCGCACACATGGCGTGCTGCCGGTCGACGGCCCGTTCGGGGATTTCTCGGATGACGACGGGTACATCGCACAGGCCAAACGGTCCGCAACGCTGGGCATGGTCGGAAAATGGGCCATTCACCCCAAACAAATCGCGCTGGCCAATCAGGTTTTCACCCCAACAGATGAGGCCGTTTCAGAGGCCCGTGAAATCCTGGCCGCGATGGAACAAGCCAAAGCGAATGGTGAAGGCGCAACAGTCTACAAAGGCCGACTGGTCGACATCGCGTCGATCAAGCAGGCCGAGGTTATCGTTGCTCAGGCGGAACTGATCGCATCGAACGGCTAATAGCCGTAAGAACCCAAATCAAAGGCGCCTGTATGGCGCCTTTGATTGTTTCTAGTCGACCGTCTTTTCGGGTCAGCGGCCAAACACATCGTTCGGCGTCCAGGTGAAGCGTTCGCCCTGCTTACCCCATTTCATCATCAGGCAAGATGACCCGTATTTCTGGAAATACTTAATCTTCAATGGGTACCAACCCGCCTGCGGAACTTCGACCTCGGTCCGTTGATTGGCTTCGCACGGCTGACGCCCGTTCACATATCCAATCTGCTGGCCACCGACCCACGCTTCAAGCCCATCATTTGACCATGTCTCCAACTCATAGACGCCAGCAGAGTCGAAACGAATGTATCCGGAAATGTCGGCGGCAACGTTGTAGGCCTTGCCAAACGTCAGAACAGGGTCACCATCTTCAGTATCGCGATAGTCCAGGCCCTTCAAAGGCGGCCCCGCTTTTGCCTTCTTCAAAAGGTGGTCCACTTTGGACAGGTTCTGAATTTTCCGAGGGGGATTTCCCTCCCACGCGTATTTCACATCCAGCCCTGCCTTGGGGCTGGGCTGCGGGCTTGCAGGTTGCAATTTCAGAGGGGCTGCAACGGCAGCTCCGGCGATAAGCGCAATGGCAAACGCCATCGCCCCGGTTCGAACGTAGTTCATATTTGTCTCCCTGTGCGCGCCTTATTTTGGGATTAGCCCCGTTGGCAACGTCCTTGGGATGACACTAGGACGTGATTTTTTACCCTGCAAGAGCGTGAAAGTTCACAATTTCACCGTCAGGTCCGCAAATCCTTGGGTGATCCCATAACCACATAAGACGTAATTGAGGTGACATGCGGCAAGGTTCCCAGCACCTCGGTATGGAACGTTTTGTAAGATGGCAGGTCGGCACATTCGACCCGCAGCAGATATTCGATGGTGCCCGTGATGTTATGACACTCGATAACCTCAGGCGCCTGTTGCAGCGCGCGTTCGAAGCCTTCTTGAGCCGCTTTGGTGTGCTCTCCCAGACCAACGCCGATATAGGCGACAAACCCAACACCCAGTGCCGCCGGGTTCAAAACCGCCCGGTAGCCGGTAATGACACCAGCCCGCTCAAGCTCTTGCACACGGCGCAGACAGGCAGATGGGGACAGACCGACGCGATCTGCAAGTTCCAGATTGCTGATACGCCCATCCAAAGAAAGCTCACGCAATATTTCTTGGTTTATTCGATCAGTTTTCGCCATTAGTTGCAGCAAATATGCATAAGCGCACGAAAACGCAATTTCATTTGCCCCCAAAGCGGCAATTATCCGCAACATGACTTATGACATATTGCTGGCCCTGATCACTTTTGCCTTCGTGTCCTCGATCACGCCGGGTCCGAACAATCTGATGTTGATGGCCTCAGGCGCAAATTTTGGGTTCCGGCGAACAATCCCGCATATGCTGGGAATTGGTCTGGGGTTTACCTTCATGGTTTTGCTTGTCGGCACCGGTATGGTTCAGGTGTTCGACCGGTATCCCATCAGCTACACCGTCCTTAAATTCGCATCGGTTGCCTATCTGCTCTATCTCGCCTGGAAGATCGCACATGCCGCACCGGCGCAGGGACAAGATCCGTCAGGCACACCAATGACTTTTCTGCAGGCCGCTGTCTTTCAATGGGTCAATCCAAAGGCTTGGGCGATGGCGTTGACAGCGACAACGGCTTACACACCTGATCAGACGTTGAATGCAATTGTGGTCGTCGCGCTGGTGTTTGGTGCGATCAACTTACCATCCGTCAGCACGTGGACGTTGCTGGGGCAGCAGATGGCGCGGATCTTGACCAACCCGCGCCGGTTGCTGGTGTTCAATTGGACCATGGCAGCGTTGCTTGTGGCCTCGCTCTACCCGGTCCTCTGGCCAAGCTAGATCACTTCAGCGGCAGGCAGATTTCGGTCAGCAGTTCTTCTGGTGGGGTTTCACGGGGGTCGTTCAGGTAGATCTCGTAACACGGTTGATCTGCCGGTTCTTCACCCGATTCCGGAAGCCAGTTGCCAAACAAGCTGTGGTAGGCGGCGTGAAGGCCGGAATACGGTCCTTTGAACGTCAGCACTGCCGTTTTCCCACCCGGTATCTTAAGGTCATCCATTCCTTCAGGTGTCTGATCTCCTCGGTATTCGGCCCCCGCAAAGCTGCGCAGCTGATCTTCGGGCACCGTATCAGGGCTGTCGAGGTACAGGCCAATCACCGGGCCCACCTTGGACCACAATTCGCGCGACTCGCACAGGGCGCTAAAGGCCTCAAAGCTCTTGCCGATTTCGCCATAGGCCCCTTTGTGCGGCAGGGCGACAACGCGACGTGCGGGTTCGGTACGTGTTGTAACGGGATGCATTGGATATTCTCCGGTTTTGAAATGAGGGTTGGCTGGCAGAAACTGCCCGGCCTTGCGAAAGGCTGTGGGGCTTCTGCCGTAGGCCTCGGAAAAGGCCCGCGCAAAAGACTTTAGATTGGGATAACCAACCTCGACCGCGATCTGTGCAACTGGCTTGTCCGATTGCACCAGCCAGATGGCGGCGCGGTGCAACCGCAAGCGCCGCACGGATTGCGCACAGGTTTCACCGGTGAGCGCGCGAAAAACACGATGCCAGTGAAACCGCGACATGGCTGCGACATCCGCCAGCGTGTCCAAAGACAGGTCACCTGCTGGGTTGTCATGGATATAGGCCAATACGCGCAATACGCGGTCTTCATAGCTTGTGGCCATAAGGATATCCCTTTCGTCTGCTTGCCCTACCGAGTTCGCATATTCCCAACCCACAAATCTTGCTGAGTTGCATCCCGGGCGACCTTTGGTCATATAGCAGGGAACTTCCGCGTTGAGAGGCGTCATGACCCAGTATCTGGATTTCGAAAAACCGCTGGCCGAGATCGAAGGCAAAGCCGAAGAATTGCGTGCGCTGGCCCGCGCCAATGAAGAGATGGACGTGGCCGAAGAAGCAGCTGCGCTGGATACCAAGGCCGCCAAACTGCTGGACGAGCTTTATGCAGAACTGACCCCCTGGCGGAAATGTCAGGTAGCGCGTCACCCTGAGCGCCCGCATTGCAACAACTATGTTGATGCGCTTTTCACTGAGTTTACCCCGTTAGCGGGCGACCGAAACTTTGCTGACGATCTGGCGGTGATCGGTGGTCTGGCGCGGTTCAACGATCAGCCCGTCATGGTGATCGGGCACGAAAAGGGCTCGGACACAAAGTCGCGGATCGAACGCAACTTTGGCATGGCGCGGCCCGAAGGGTACCGCAAGGCTGTACGCCTGATGGAAATGGCGGGGCGCTTTGGCTTGCCGGTGATCACTCTGATTGACACAGCAGGCGCGTATCCGGGCAAAGGTGCCGAAGAACGCGGCCAGTCCGAAGCCATCGCACGGTCGACGGAGATGTGCCTGAAGATTGGTGTGCCTCTGGTTTCCGTGATTATCGGTGAAGGCGGGTCGGGTGGCGCGGTCGCATTTGCCACAGCCAACCGCGTCGCGATGCTGGAGCATTCAGTGTACTCGGTGATTTCACCTGAAGGCTGCGCCTCGATCCTGTGGAAGGATTCGGAGAAGATGCGCGAGGCGGCCGAAGCGCTGCGTCTGACTGCTCAGGACCTTTACAAGCTAGGCGTTTGTGACCGGATCATCACCGAACCCAAAGGCGGCGCCCATCGGGACCGTGAAGCAACGGTTGAATCGGTACGGGCCGCTATCGCTGCAATGCTGAAAGAGCTGGACGGCAAGGATTCGGCGGCCCTGATCAAGGACCGCCGTCAGAAGTTTCTGGATATCGGCTCAAAAGGGTTGGCGGCTTAAACCGTCAACCACCCAGCTGGCGCAGCAGCGTAACAGACGGGTCTCCGGTCACCGGCAAACCATTGGCCCGCTGATACGCGCTGATCGCGGCTTCGGTGTTTTTACCAATCACACCATCCGCACCTTGCGTGTCATATCCTGCCGACGTCAGGCGGCGCTGAAGGTCCTTGCGATCTTCCAGCGTCAGGCCGGTGGCATCTGGTCCGAATGAGGCCTGAAACGGCGCACCACCCGCAATCCGGTCTGACAAATGCCCAACGCCAATCGCGTAGCTGTCCGAGTTGTTATAGCGCTTTATCACCTGAAAGTTGCGGAACACGGCAATCCGTGGTCCCGGTGTCTGTGGCTGCAGAACGGCCACCGGTGTACCGGATACTGTTCCGGCCTCTCCACCCCAGGGTTGTCCGCGCACCCAACCGGCGCGCGACAGGTACGCAGCTGTCGAAGCCAGTGAATCCGTCGGGTCATCTGACCAGATATCCCTGCGCCCGTCCCCGGTGAAGTCCACGGCATAGGCCAGGTAAGAGGTTGGGATGAACTGGGTGTGCCCCATGGCTCCGGCCCAGCTGCCGGTCATGTTGGCAGGTGTCGTATCGCCATTCTGCAGAATTTTCATCGCCGCGACCAACTGGCTTTCAAAGAACTGACCACGCCGCCCGTCATAGGCCAAGGTCGACAGCGCCGAGACCACAGGAACGTCACCACGTCGCTCGCCATAGCGGCTTTCAAGCCCCCAGACGGCGACGACCACTTCTTTGTCGACGCCATACTGCGACTCAATCTGCGACAAAACGGGGCCATAGCGTTGCAGCATCTGCTGACCGGTACTGATGCGTTCATCCGAGGCTGCGATCGCAAGATAGTCTTCCAGCGAGCGTTTGAATTCGACCTGATTGCGGTCACGCTCGATCACATCAGGCAGATACCCTGCCCCGACGAAAGCGCGGTCGATCGTGGTCTGGGAAATTCCCTGAGAGACAGCACGCCCTTTGAAATTTGTTACCCACGCATCCCAACCTGTGTCGGGAACCGGTCGCATGCGCGATGCTGGCGCGCTCGATGGCACTCCGCCACCTGTACAGGCGGCCAGCAGTGTTGACCCAAGCCCGATAGAAAAGGTCCGTCGATTGATCATGACTGTAATCTGCTCTTGTTTGTGATTTGCCTCAGCGTAACGCAGTCGGCTTTCTCAGACCAGAACTGTGCGCATTGCCTTGCAGCCGGTTGGCAGGTCGGCAACAAGCCGCTCAACTCACCAAAAGACGCAGACCTTGGGTCACATCCGAGCGCACGGCCAACCGCAGCCCTGGCTCGTCTCCGGCCTTGAGCGCAGCGATAATCAGTTTGTGATAATGAGGAGGCTCGGTGCGTCTGAGCCGCCCGTACAACGCGCGCATCGTGGGGCCCAGTTGCAACCACACCGTCTCGGCAATCGCCAACATTGCTGGGGCCTGCGCACGCAGATAAAGCGTCCGGTGGAATTCCAGATTGGCGCGAATGTATCCAACCGCATCGCGCTTGGTCACCATCTCAGCCACGTTCATGTTGATGCTCTGCAACCGGTCGATCAAAGCAATGTGCGCGCGTGGCAAAGCCCGGCTGGCCAGTTCAACCTCGAGAAGCGCTCGCAGCGCGGCCAGTTCCTCGATCCGGTCATTTGTAAGCTCGGGAGTCGACACGCGTCCAGATGATGACAAGAACAGCGCCCCTTCGGCGGATAAGCGGCGCACAGCTTCGCGCGCCGGCGTCATCGACACTCCGAATTCCTTGCCGATGCCACGCAACGTCAGCGCCTGGCCCGGGGCAATCTCGCCATGCATAATGCGTGATCGAAGGGCGCGATACACCCGGTCATGAGTGGCTGGCTGGCTGTCAGTTGGACGTGTACTTAACATAGCCCCATGTGATCACAAAAACCTTTGGGGTCAACTGGGCGATGCATCAAACCTGTAGCGATGCAATTCTGCCCCATTATCCCGCAACCATCGACGCTGCTTTTCGTAAGGGCCAAATATTCGCTCGACCTGCGACCAAAATGCGGGCGAATGGTTCATTTCAGCCAGATGTGCCACCTCATGTGCCGCCACATAGTGCAAGACCTCTGGCGGCGCGAGGATCAATCGCCATGAGAACATAAGTCCGCCTTGCGAACTGCAAGACCCCCACCGAGACCGCGTATCACGAAGGCTCAGGCTGGTATATGAACGACCCAGAATCGCCGCATAGTCATCGCAGGCTCCGGTCAATCGATCCCGCGCAAGTTCTTTCAAAAACCGAGCCAATCGACGCGGCTCAGCCCCGGCAGGAACGGCGACCGCATGGGGCTGCAACAACACCCGTCGGCCGGACGTGGGAACGATTCGGCGGTCAGACCCTTCAACTGGGATCGTCAGTCCGATTTGAACCTCTGCGAGAACTGGCTGTTCTTGTAGGTGCTGCCTTATCCATTCTTCCTTGGTGCGCGCAAAACTCAGCGCCTCAGACTCGGGGACACCTTGCGGATAAGTCAGGGTAACCCGCCCATCCAATTGGGAAATCCGCAAACTGATACGCCGCGCACGCGCTGATTTTCGCAATGTCAGCGGCACAGGAGGCGTCCCCGGCAATGCGTGATCTTCCATATTGCAATTTCTCCTGCGCAAAGGCTTTGACAGTGCCCGCCGCCTGTGGCAGGTGAGCTGAATCATTTAGACGACACACCTGATATCAAGGGGATTTGACATGCCCAAGGAAGAATGGGGCGTAAAGCGTGTTTGCCCGACCACCGGTAAGCGATTTTACGACCTGAACAAAGACCCGATCATCAGCCCCTACACCGGCGATGTCGTGGAGCTTGAAACCGGCAAAAGCCGCATGATTGCGGCAGATGCCGAAGACGCTGCGTCGGCCAAGGCGCGCAAGGAAACATCCGAAGAAGAAGTGACTCTTGAAGAGGATGATACCGTCGATGTCGAACTCGACGACGATCTTCTGGACGATGATGATGACGGCAACGATGATGTATCGTTGGACGAGATCACCGACATCGCGGCAGAAGACGAAAGCTAAATTCGGTACGAGGCGGCCGCGGCCGCCTCGTACCAACTAGCGGCCAACGCAAGCGGAAACTTTTCTCGCAAATCCAATTTTGGACTTGAACTCAACCGCGTCGTCTCATAAACGTCCGCCCACCGCCGATGCGGTACCAGTATGGGGCCTTAGCTCAGTTGGGAGAGCGCTTGCATGGCATGCAAGAGGTCAGGGGTTCGACTCCCCTAGGCTCCACCAAAACCTAATAGAATAACTCAAAAGCAACCATCAGAGCCGCGTGACACACAGGTGTGACACAAAATGAAGCTGCATGCGCGTCTTTCGCTGTCCAGACACGGCATCTACTACTCCCGTTGCCACTGCCCGACACAAGACCAAAACCCCACAAAAGACCAAACGCCTCACGTAGGACCCTTCGGGTGTCATTGCGTACGAGATGCCCTGAAGAGGTTGATCCTCTGGCATGGCATCTTCCAGAGTGCGGCGAAACGCCAACTACCCAATTAAAAGCATCAGGCATGAACCACGGCGAACTGCGCGCAAAGATGTATGAGCACTTCAAGAATAACTAAAAAAGCGAAGGCGCGCTGGGATGAACTCGGCCGCTATGCCGAGCTTGAGAAAGAGCGCATGTATACCTCAATCCACCTCTATGAGATGGGTAACGATGGACCTGTCCCATACTGATGCCGCTCCGAGTGCTCTTTAGTCAGGGCCCTAAGTTTGCGACACACCCGATCCTTAGTGCGCTTACTCAATAAAGGTCCTGTTAAGCCGGTCTTTGATTGGCTGTGTCAGATAGTCAATCACGGCCCGTTCCCCAGTATTAACAAACAAGTCAGCAGGCATACCCGGAACCAGTTCCAACGCAGCGACGGCCACGGGTTGGTGGTCGTCCAATTTGACCCGCGCTTTGAAAAACGGCTCTCCAGTGCGCTCGTCTTCCAGCGCGTCGGCAGAGATGTCAAATATCTGCCCGTTGGCTTCTGGGATGTCGGCTGTCGCAAAGGCGGACAATCGCACCCTAGCCGACTGACCAATCTGCAGTTTGTCAATATCACTTGTTTGAACCCTCGCCTCGACAATCAGACTTTGACCGTCAGGGACAATGTCCATGATGTGTTCGCCGGGGCGAACAACTCCACCAATGGTAGATGTAATCAAGTTGACGATGCGGCCTCTTGCGGGAGCTAATACTACGGCCCGTTTTCGGCGTTCCAGTGTGCCAAAGTATTGCGGAGTAACAGTATCTAGCTGCGCCTGTACCACAGCCAGTTCACCAGCGATAACTTCGTCGCGGAGTTTCCGTTGACTGACCAGGGCCAGTGTTAATTCATGTACCTGGCTTTCTGCCTGTGCAATCTGCGTGCGCAGCGAGGCATCAACACCGCTAAGGCGTTGCAGTTCAATTTGTCTGGAACTAACCCGGGTAGCAGCGACCAGCCCCTTTTCCAGAAGGGATTGCAGGTTCGACAACTCGGTCCGGGTGATATCGATCTGATTTTGTGTCGCATTGCGCTGCTCACTTAAGCCCGCAATCTGAGCCCGCAAACCCGAAATACGTTGCGCGTTGATCTCGGCTTCGGTTTGTCGGGCGCGGGCTTCTGCATCAAACAATTGTTTCTGTGTCAGATAAGCAGGATACCAGTGCAAGCGGTCCATACCCTCACGGTACGCCGTCAGACCGTCAGCTTCATCGAACTGAACTTGTCGTCTCATTTGGGCCAAAAGACGCGCGCGACGCACTGATAATTCACCCAACTGACTACCCAATACGCTCAGGTCCACGTCGATATCCGTGCTGTCGAGCTGGACCAAAGGTTGTCCTTTCTCAACAAACTCGCCGTCGCTGACCAGAATGGATCGTATGATGCCGCCATCCAAGTGTTCGACCGTTTTGCGATCGCCCTTTACCACGAACGAGGCAGGCGCAACCACAGCGCCATCCAGTTTCGAGGCAAAGGCCCAATATGCGCTGCCGCCGACAAACGCCATCAAAGTGAAAAGCCCGAACAAGACATACCGTCCAATGCCAGAAGAGGCGTCCGTGACCTCGTTCAACTGACCTTCATTCATGTATAGTGCGTTGCGCGACTGAGAATGTTGAACCAGATGTGTCATTGAGCTGCTCCACTGATCTGAGTTTTATCGGCAAGACGCGCGACAGGTTCGGGCGCGTTTGCTTTGACTGGTTTGTCCAGCACGTTGCGGCGGTTGACCTTCAGTACTTCTTCTTTGTTGCCAAACTGGGTTTGAGCCCCATTGCGCATCACCATCACTTTGTTGGCTGCTTGCAATGTTGCCGGACGATGGGTCATGACGACGGCAATTGCCCCGCGCGCTTTTGCCGCCAGGATTGCGTTGCGAAGAGCCTGCTCGCCGTCGGCGTCAAGATCCGAGTTCGGCTCATCCAGAACCAGAACGAATGGATCACCGTAAAGCGCACGCGCCAAACCCAGCCGCTGCCGTTGACCGCCGGACAGAAAGAAACCTTTACCTATGTGGGTCTCATACCCATCGGGAAGCCCGCTTATTAACTCGTGAACGCCTGCTTCCCGTGCGGCGCGTAGCACTTCGGCGTCATCAATTGCGGTTGAGAAACGGCCGATGTTTTCGCGGATTGTCCCGTCAAACAAATCTACATCCTGTGGCAGATAGCCGATCTGCTTACCCAGATCCTCATGGTTCCATTTGGACATCGGGCTGCCGTCCAGCAAAACTTCACCGCGCTGTGGAAACCAGATGCCGGCCAGCATCTTGCCCAGCGTGGTTTTACCAGACCCGCTGTGACCGATGACGGCCAGAACATCGCCAGCCCTCAGGTCGAAATCAATCGAACGGACTGTGGCAGTGATGGCGCGCGGCGGTCCAGCCTGCGTGATTCTGACGTCGAGCGACTTGAACGCGCGGGGTAAATGCAAATTCGTGGGGGCGTCCGCAAACTCTTCTGTCAAGGCTTTGATCTTAGCGTAAGAGCCCCGCGCAGCCAAAAAAGTCCGCCACTGACCAATCAGCTGATCAATCGGTGATAGCGCGCGGGCCAAAACGATAGTTGCCGCAATCATGACGCCTGCGGTTGTTTCCCCGGTTATGGCAAGCGCAGCGCCCAAGCCGAGGATAGCAGATTGCAACCCCATTCGAACGGTCTTGGACATAACCGAAAACCCTGCGATCCGATCAGCAGCGCGGGTCTTGTGCTGATGGGCTTCGGCTTGCAAAGCAACCCAGCGCCGCACCAGATCAGATTTCATACCAAGCGCCTGCACCAGCTCTGCGTTCCGGTCACTAGTATTGAACAGCGCATCCGATCGACCACGGGCCGTCGACGCCTGTTGCATAGGCGCGCGGGCGCGGGCGTTGTTGATTAGCGCCATGATTGTCAGCGTGACAGCTCCGGCCACACCCAGCAGGCCGAGAAAGGGATGCAGAACATAGAGGACGAGCAGGTAGATCGGAATCCACGGCGCATCAAAAAAGGCGGTTAGGGTCGTGCCTGAAATGAACTCGCGAAATCCGTTGATGTCTTCCACCAAATTTTCGCCCGGTTCGCTTTCACCTTGTACGCGACGACGCATCGCAGCCCCAAGGACCGGCGCGCCAACACCCATCTCGAACCGGGCAGCCAGGCGGCCAAGGATGCGCATCCGCATTAGGTCAAGACACGCAATAACAACAAAAACACCTGCCAGAAGGACAGACAGGGCAATCAGCGTATCAACGTTCTGGCTGGTCAGCACCCGATCATAGACCTGCAGCATGTAAAGCGGCCCGGCCAACATCAAAAGATTTAGAAAAAGGCTAAAGAAGGCGACCGCAACAAAGCCTTTGCGCAGCGAAGCCCAGGCGGATTTGACAGGATTAGAGTTCTGTAACATTTGACGACCCTTTCCGGGAAAGCAAACGGGGCGACTTACGCCGCCCCGTTGTTGATCGATTACACTACAAAGTCATCGTCGGTCAGATCCGCCCTGTTCACGCCGGAAAGCCGAACCGAGCCTTCATCGCCGAAGGTGATCAGGGCATCGTTGCCGTCCTGAGCGACATTCACGTTACTGTCGAAATCCGGACCAAAGTCACCGAACTGAAGCTGGTCGAGACCGACTTCGAAATCCTGAATGACATCGTCGCCAAAACCGACAGCAAAGACAAAGGTGTCGGCGCCAGCACCACCGATCAGGACGTCATTGCCACCCTCACCGTTCAGTACGTCATCACCGGCCTGACCGTTCAAGGTATTGGACCCCGAGTTGCCAGACAGCACATCATTGCCGCCGTTTGGGCTAGCGGCGTTGTTCGAGCCGTTGATGTTCTCGAACCCAAACACCTGATCCAGAGTGGCTCCGTCCGGTGCGTTGATCGTAGCGACACCATCGCCTTCTTCGTCGAGATCCAGAACAACACCTGGTCCTGCGGTGAACAGTGCCGTATCGATACCTTCACCACCGATGATGACGTCAGCACCACCGAACGAGTGGATCGAGTCGTTGCCCGCACCACCGTCTAGGACGTTGAACTCGTTGTTGCCCAGGATCAGGTCATCGCCGCTAGAGCCAACTACGTTTTCAAAGTCATCGACTTCTGCAACGATCTGACCGCCCACGATGATGGCGCCATCCTGCGGACCCTCATCGCCATTGCCAGCCGGGTTCGGCGCAGGGCCGCTCAGGTCCAGATCAACAGTGACTCCGTCAAAACCAGACACGTCGATCGTATCGTTGTCGTCGGATCCGATGACCCGCTCGATCGACTGTAGAATGTCTGTATCGATCTGGTTGTCGATGACATCCGGACCGATGACACCGATTCCACCCACTGCATCCACATCCAGTGTGGCCCCCGCATCCACCAGCGTGTCCTGTATAACCGGACCATTGGCGCCGGCCGGTGCATTGTGTAAATGGATGGCTGAAACAACACCCGGGATCGGAGTGTTCAGATCGGCCTCGTTCAGACCCACGACGCTTAGCTCGCTGGAATAGGTGACTTCACCCGTTGCCAGGTTCTGAGTGATCACAACGGTTGCATCGCCCGTTGCTCTGCTGTCCGAGGTCGGTCCAGGTTCCTGTGACGCGTCCAGGCCACCACTGAGCGTTACGGTACGAATGCCTTGCTCGGTAACGTCGCCGTCGACCAGCAACTGCCCACGGATTTCGCCGCCGGGGAAGTCTGAAGTGTGGATGTTGTAGTACAGGTTGCCCTGAACGGCCTGCTCCACGAAGGCAGCTCCGTCGGCGATGTTCGAACCGAACTGATCCGGTGCCGTAACTAGCGCATCCACCACCGAGACGTTGAAGCCCGTGTCGCGTGAGGCGGTGCCGTTGCCGTTGGCGTCCAGACGGACATCGACCGCAACATCCAGATCCGAGAAGTCAGCAGTGTCGATGCCATCACCACCGTTGATGAAGTCATTGCCCAAACCACCGGTCAGAACGTTGTCCGCATCACCTGCGATCAGAACGTCATCGCCAGCACCTCCGACGATATCTCCGTTGGTGGTGCCCAGATCAACAAAGATGTCATCGCCATCGCTCAGCAGAACAGTGCCGTTGATGACACCTTCGTCATCGTTGACAATGGTCACGGAACCAGCATCCGAGGCATCAATCGCATTGAATGTGCCGCGGATCTCACCTTCGTTCAGGACCGCACCCAGAAGATTCAGCCCGCCGTCGACACGCAGACCCGCTGCGGCCTCCGAAGTCTCGGAACCCGCGATCAGCCCCTCGTTAACGACAACACCGGCAAAAGATGCATCATCCTGGCTGGTAAAAAGGCGCAGACCGTCGCCGACCTGATTGCCTTCTATCGCGTCGCCACGGCCCTGCAGGGTACCTTCGTTCAGAACGGCAGCCGACACCACATCACCTGACACGTCGCCGGTTTGCAGCGAAACGGCTGAGCCGTTGTTACCTTCGCCTGCGTCGACCAGACCGGTGTTGGAGAATGTGTAGTTGTCAGCGGTGCCGTCGGCATAGACGGTGCCGTTGCGCTGGTTACCGGTGCCCAGAATTGTACCTTCGTTGACAACCTCAAGACCTTCACCATCGATGTTCACAGCACGGCTGTCCGAAGTCACCGTGCCGCGGTTCACGAAGGAACCCCCAATATGATCACCGGTGCCAAAATAGACACCATTCTGACCACCCGCGAAGACGCCGGTTTCTTCGTTGACCAACTGGCCCTGGAAATTGACGTTGTTCACTGCGCGGAATGCACCAACAGTTCCGTTCGCCCCTTCGGACGTGACCGAGCCTGTGTTGATGATCGTGCCAGTGAAGGATGCAGGCGCAAAACCACCGCCCTCCGAACGGACACCTTCCAGACGAATACCGTCACCTGCGGTACCAAGCGCGGCGCCAGCGTTGCCCCGACCGGCAATAGAACCGGCGTTGGTGATTTCGACTTCGCCGTTGCCGTCTGCGGCCAGCGACAACGAGACACCAGCGCCATCGTTGTGCTCACCGGCATCAATCGAACCTGTCGCTAGGTTATTGATTGAATAGTCGCTCGCTGTGTCGTCGGCATAGTCAGTACCATTGCGTTGATCGCCTGTGCCTAGGATGTCGCCTCCGTTGACGACATCCACGCCCGTGCCGTCGATATTCAGCGCACGGCTGCCCGACTGGATGGTACCAAAGTTCAGCACGTCCAGTTCATGTTCACCATTGCCGATATACAGACCATTACGGGGGCCTTCGATCACACCAGTCGAGGTGTTTAGAATCTCGCCTTCGGCACTGGCGCCGTCCGCGATACGAATACCTGCCGCTGTACCCTGATTGCTTTCGGTTGAAATCAAGCCGCTGTTGATGATTTCGGTTTCCAGGATGGTACCTTCGGCGCCATCATCGATGCGAATACCATCACCTGCCAGCGATGTGTTCGCCGCCGCCTGGCCACGACCCTGAATGGTTGCACCAAACCCGTTGAAGACGTCGGTTTCTACCCGGTCAGCAACCTCGTCACCAACCTGCAGCGAGATACCGGCGCCCTGATTGCCTTCACCAGCGTCAATCGTTCCGCCTGCGAAGTTCGAAATTGAAACATCCTCAGCCGTACTGTTTGTGTAGATCGTTCCGTTGCGCTGATCACCAGTGCCGATGATGTCACCAAAGTTACGAACATCGATGCCCTGACCCTGAATGTCCACCGCACGGCTGTCCGAGTTGATCACTCCGCCGCGGAAATTGTCCAGACTCCCCGAGCTTTCGGGGCCTGCAAACTGCACACCATTGAATTCGCCCGCAATCTCACCGAAATTGCGCACAGAGGCGCCGCCCTGTACCTGAACACCAGTCGCCAGAGCGTCGGGCCCATTGTTGGCCTCGATCCTTCCAGAACGGAAGTTGAAGATATCAACGTCGTCGCCCTGTGCCTGAACAGCGGCGACCGCGTTGTTGGTAGTGATTTCGCCGAAATTCAGCAAACGGGCAAAGTCGTTTGCCAGAACAAAAGCAGGGGTATCGTCTATTACCGTGTTTTGGAAAAAACTGTTTAGAAGAGTTTGGCCGTCGCGAGTTGTCTCTTGCGCCAAAGATGACGTGGTCAAAAGACGAGCACGCAGACTTTCTAAAAACTGGGACAGCATGGGTCACTCCGTCAGGTATGTTGCGTTGTGAAGGTGGCTCGTTGCTTCGGGCTACCAACGCTTCAAAGGAGTATGTCGCGCTTCAACTCACTTAAAATTCATCCTGCAAATCGAGCGTATAACCAAAACAAATACTCACGAAACCCGTGACACCGCATACAGACAACCCCAACAAATCAGGGCGTTTTTCAACGGCAACTCTTTGGCTTCCCCGTATTCACTTACGTAAACTGACAAACTTGTCAGCGAAAGTGAGCGGCAAATCCCTCGGATTTCATCTGCCGGTCTTTAGAAGACATGCTTCGGATCATATTTTTTCGGACAAAGGTTACTCCTGCTTCAAACAGTGAATTGTGCAACCGATGAACATCAGAGACTTGGAATACGTCCTTTCGATCGCCAAATTCGGCCAGTTCAGTCAGGCTGCGATCGCTTGCAATGTGTCACAACCAGCGTTGTCAAACCAAATTAAGAAGCTGGAAAAGGAGCTAGGTACCGAAATTTTCTTGCGGCTAAATAATGAAGTTCGACCAACAGCATGCGGGGCTAGGGTCGTTGAAATTGCAGGTCGTATTTTGAACGATGCGCAAAAAATCCGCGATACAGCAACCGAGTTTCGCGATCCTGAAGCAGTACCTTTCAAAATTGGAATGACGCCGACCCTCGCGCCGTACCTGACTCAATATTTTTCGGAATTGTTCAACACGCTGTTTCCGAGCATGCGGGTTACGATGATTGAAGACCTTCCGCAAAACATGTTGCGAATGGTCGAAGATCACACGCTTGACATGGCACTGGTCGCGAAAGTCAATAATAGCGAGGCGTTGGACTTCACCTCGATATGGTCCGAGCCACTGTTTTTGGCAATGCGCGAAGGGCACCCATTGTGCAGGCTGCCCTCGATAGCACCTGAGGACGTGCCAGAATATGATTTCATACGCTTGCCCCACAGTTTCGGCTATGAGCTTGAAGATCGGCTTCCCAGACAAGATGCTTCGATCCGTGTCACCAAACGATTCGATCTGACCGCGTTACGGTTCGAAACGATCTGCCGACATATTTGCCACTCCGATGACTGTACGATCGTTTCTGCGTTGGCTGTTGAGCAATTCAAGCGAGATAGATGGCCTTTGTGTTTTGTCCCGTTTGATAGCCCAGGAAACCTGCGAAACCTTGGTGCAGCGACACGGCCCAATTGCCCTCGAAAACCGTTGCTAGCCAGAATTGGGGCATACATTAATCAAAACCCTCCTAAAGGGGTGGAGCCAAGTTACGCGCAGAAAAAATGAAAATCACAGCTCTTTCGCCCAGATTACCATTCTAGGCTGCTCACCCAACTGGCATTTCGAAAGCAGTTCGTATAGCGACGTGCTTGAATTTGACCGGAGCAGACCGTGGCTATCTCATTCAAAGAAGACGATTTTCCGAAAGAAGTCGTTTCACACGCGGTCTTCTTCCACACGCGTGGGGTGTTTCATACCGGAACCTGGAAGAAGTCTTGGCAGTACTTGGCATGAGTCTTGAGCATGGAACGCTGAACCGCTGGGAAGTCGACACGCGGATCTGGTGGCTAAAGCTACCCAATGTCGAAAGCGCGCCTCAGATTTTTCATGACGCATGGATGAGATATCTGCGCAAAGTTTAGGGTGACCCGGTTTAGCTTTACCGAGCCATCAACAAATACGGCAAGCGTCGCTACAAGTGCCGTAATAGGTTCGAGAGTGTGTTTGGACGCCTGAATGATTGGCGTCGTGTCGCACGCAGTATGATAGATGCCTAAAGGTGTTCGTCTCGGCCATCGCACTCGCAGCAATATCTTGTTTTGCCTGTAATTTAATGGATCTGGAGTATAGGCTAAGTCCAAATTTTGCGGACTTCTTGTGATGTATTTTTTTTTGACAGAGTTAGTTGCACGTTGCAGAGTTCAGTTGCCTGAAATTTCCCGTGCGGAGGGGCTTTGTGAACGCAACCTTCAGTAAGACACAGTCGCTAGCTCCAACTTCCATCATAGCTTCGTTATTGTCTTTCCTCTTCACCAGCAGTGCTTGGTCCGACACTGTGGTGCCGCAAATCATGCTGACCGATAACGTTGTTGAACGGATTGAGACCAGAAGAACAACAGATGCGGTTCTCGCTTCGGCATACGAAGCTTTGCTTGCAAGCGCTGATGCCCATTTGGATCAGCCTACAATTGTGGAAGCGCTCAGATCGGATACCTCAGAACTGCGGCAGAGCTTTGTTGGTTTTGATCAGAAACCGGTTGAGCGGTTGACAACAATGGGAATGGCGTGGCGTCTGACCGGCGACAAACGCTATGCGGATCGAGCCAGACTGGAGCTTTTGCAACTTGCAGATTTGGAGACGTGGTACCCGGAAAACTTTCTGGGCTTGAGTAGGGTCACGTTGGCGGTTGCGCTTGGCTACAGTTGGATCAGTGAAACTCTGGATGACGGTGATCATGCGGCAATCAAGTCAGCATTGGTCAACAAGGCGTTGAACGAAGCTGCTGGGATCTATGAGCTGGACACGGCTTACTTTGATAAAGGCTGGGTTGTCCCGCAGCGTTGGGTGCATCCGACCCCGATCCCAAGCTCTTTGCCTGACGGCACGGCAACGGCGGATATCACCTGGCCTGTTGCATCCTTTAACTGGAACATCATCTGCAATACCGGAATGATCGTTGCGGCCCTTGCCGTTTCAGAAGCTGAGCCAGAATTGGCGAAGCAGATCATCGAAAGTGCTCAGATATCGCTTCGCAATGGGTTTGCGATGTTTGCCCCAGATGGAGCGTGGCCGGAAGGTCCAATGTATGGCGCGTTGGCTGCGCGGGACGCGGCCATCGCGATCACGTCTTTGGAAACCGTGCTCGGGCACGATTTTGATTTGTCCAAATCAGACGGGATGGCGAATTTTGGCGACTATCTTACTCATGTGACCGGGCCGACCGGCTTGTTATTCAACTACGGCGACAGCGACACAAACACTGATCTGGTCGCGTTGACCTGGCTTGCGTCGCGCTTTAACCGACCCGATTACAGTCGGCGGACCGCCGGTTCCAAACCCGTTTCACACGTTGCGCTGGATCTGATCTGGCGGCAAAACTCTGAGGAAAGACCTATCGACGGGCGACAAAACTCGTTCTGGTTCGGTGGGCTTGGACTTGTGATGATGCGATCCGCATGGGATGATCCAAAAGCGACATATGTCGGCTTCAAGGCCGGACCGCTACGCAGTCATCACAACAACCTTGATGCGGGAACATTTGTTCTTGAGACAAACGGAGTGAGATGGGCGACTGATCTTGGGATCGGAAACTACCATTTGCCCGGATATTTCACCAACAAACGCTTTGACTATTATCGCACGGCGACAATCGGTCAGAACACACTGGTCTTTGGCTCTGCAAACCAGCAAACAACTGGTCGCGCCCAGATTGAAGAGTTTGGGCAGTTCCCCGATTTCAACTTCACGATAGCGGACCTTTCTGAACCGTATGGCAGGCCCGTGGGCACCGTACGGCGTGGCATAGCCTTGATCGAAGGAAGTGCAGTTCTGATTCAAGACGAAATCGAAGGAAATCAAGCAGATCCGGTATTCTGGACCATGCATACCGAAGCGCAGGTTAGCATCGATGGGCAAACTGCGATCCTGCGAAAGGATGGGCAGGAATTACGAGCACGCGTTCTTTCACCGCCTGAGGCCCTTTTTACTTTACGTTCTGCAGACCCTTGCAAAACACCATATAACTCGGACTGCGCCAACCAGAACCCAAATTCTGGCGTCGGCAGATTGATGATTGATCTGCAGGCTCAGGACTCGGGCGCGTCGCAAACAATCGCTGTTTGGTTTGACAGCGCCGGGGGCACAGCTGACAACACGATCATCCCACTGAGCGACTGGCGACTGCATGCCACTCTGTCGCAACCTGACCCAATAGAATAGACCCGTATTCGGGATGCCTTGTCGTCATCTGAAACGTCGTTTGGATCACAATTCTGGAGCCATAACCACTCCGTTGGTCATAGAGCGCGGGTGTAGATTACGAACGTACCCACGAGACATCTTCTCCAAGCTCCAATTTGGATGAGGAGGATGTAATCGACGACAAAGGACCAGCCAGAGATATGTCGTAAGTGGTGTTCGTGAGCACGCTGCGCAGACCGGATCGGTGAGTAAGGAACGCCGGTAGTTCGGAATTGGGAGCGACGGTTTCTATCGCTGGCGGCATCTGTATGACAGCCACGGCGAAGCCGGCTTGATCAACAAGCGATCCGTCCCGCATATGGGCTCGTCGCGACTGTTTACGTATGTCTGTTGCAAGCCCGCCACACCGCTTTTCCGCATCCGTTTGCTTCCACAGTGCTTCCGGTGTGGATGACGGAACGCACAAATCCGCCCTTCGGCGGCCTGTTCGACACTGTGTTCGACTGTAGTGGTTTCGGGGAGTAGGATTTGAA
>NZ_CANNGO010000015.1 GCF_947504215.1 uncultured Ruegeria sp.
TGATATACCCCTGAAACTCACGGGCTTGAATCACGCAGCAGAGACGGCTGCAATCAAATTAATGGGTCCAGTGCCTAGGAAAACTTGCGGTATGCCCTGGTAATCGGGAATTTCCTTTGGGTATTTTGCCCAAAAAGGCAGAATGCCAAACTCAATCTCGCCGTGCGTAGGAAGCTCGGGCCGGTAATGTGGCGGCTTAAGGTAAGGTACAATTGCCTTGAGCATGGCGTCGGACTCTTTCAGAAGTTCGTAAAAATCCTCAAGGTCTTTGATGATTTTTTCTGGATCAAGCGCGACGTCAATCTGGTCTGAAGGGGGTCTATTTTCAGGTTTTTGGAGGAGTACAGTAATTTTATCTAAAACGTCTGCTTCGGTCTGGGTCATGGCCGTCATGGCTTGCTCCCTGAAGTTAGATTTAAAATGGTTTTCTGCAATCTTTGGCCCTGGGAAACACCCGATGCTTCCGTTTGACCGATATCGTTAAACCGACGTTCCAAAAACTGAACGCCACTCTATGGATGTTGCCGCTGTTTTAGGTCTGGATCAAGCTTCTTGGACAAGCCGCCAGCGCGGGTCAATGCTCGCAGTTCCGCACCCATATTGGCAGGCGTATAGCCGATGGTCACGTTGTCCGCGACCCGCTAGCTCGACGGGCGTTGCATTTTGCGCTTGCGGCGAATGGCTGCAAAGCGGGCTGCGTCCGCAGAAAATCGGGTGGCCAGCCAAGCGTGCTGCACGATCAGCTTCGTCAGCCCGTCGATCCGAGCATTGAGGCCGTTCAGCGGGTGGCGCATAACGCCAAGAATGCAGTCCGCGATCTCTGGCATTTCCAACTGTTCCTCTGTGCAGTGTTCCCAGGCGAACTTGGACACAGCCTCGATGCCCGTTGGCAATATGTGCCCGAACTCACGCAGGATGCTGCGGATCATGTTCACGACCTGGGTGCGCTGACGGACAACCAGATCCCGGGCGCGGTGTATGGCCAGAACGGCCTGCTGATCTTCGGATTTAATCTCGACGAAGCGCATGGTCGGACGACGCACGGCTTGACAGATCGCTGCACGATCAGCTGCATCCGTCTTCCCGCGCTTCACATAGGGTTTGACATATGCGGCTGGCATGAGGCGAACATCATGACCCAACTTGCGCAACTGACGGCCCCAGTAATGAGCTGAGCCGCCTGCTTCCATGCCAACTACGCAACGCGGAAGCTTCTCAAAGAATGCCAACAGACCTGCGCGCCTGATCTTCTTGTTGATGATCTTGCGCCCAGTTGCGGAAACGCAGTGCACTTGAAAAACGTCCTTGGCCAAATCAAGGCCCACGGTCTTTAATGTCATTGGGTACCGCAGCAACCTCCAAATACTTGAATCGACGGATTCTGCATCGCAATCGCGGCAATCTGCTTGCCAAGTTCAATTGGATCGCCTTCGTCCAGCGCATCTGCTTCGTCAAGTTCCGCATGCGAGCAACTCGAAGCGTTCGCCACCACGCCTCTCAGTCGCGGGTGGTTGCCAAGCGCTCCAGCGAAATGGGTCGGATGAGCGCAGTTGACCATAAAAAACAGTGCCGCCGAGTCGGTTGCCCCGTCGATCTGGTCAATTCCGTCCACAAGTCTGGTTCCGTCCGCCAGGCACCCGTCTGTCTCAACAACCAGAGACATGATGATCGGCAGATCAGCGTCTCGGGCGGCGAGGATGCATCCCGCTGCCTCGCTTGGACGGTTGAATGTATAAGCGGTGACCAGGTCGACGCTTGTGTCTTTCAGGCTTTGCATTTGAGCGGCGTGGTATTGACGTGCTTCTTCGACGGGTACCGGCGGGATGTCGGCGTAAGGATCATAGCGCGGGCCGATGCAGGCCGACACCAGTACATCATCGCGAGCGGACGTTTGGCGTACGTCCTCCATTAGACTGACCGCATCTTTGTTCACTTCAACGAGCCGTTCTGCATCGTACCCCAAGGGCGCTGCCCGGTCGGCGTTCGCCATCCATGTGGGCGCATCAAGGATGCATCCGACACTCATTTCACGGGCAAGATCGACAAGTGCCTGCATTTGACCGGCTAGTAATGCTCTGGTGCCAGGTTCTTCCAGCAATGGAAACGATGCGAAACCGGGTAACTCAACTCCATGATTGAATATCAGGTCGGTGCCAGTCCCGGCATAAACCAGAAAGGTCTTGTCACCTTCGAGTGGGAACTGTCGCGCCATTCTGAACCACGCCTATTGCCGTTACGTTTTCACAAGAAACCTACATTGTCTCTGATCTCCTGTGAACCTTAGGGCGGCGACAGGGTGTCTTCCCGAAGCAAGACCTCATCTTCCCGGGCAACTCTCAACCGCGGCGAAAGTCTCCTTCGGCGGGCTGCACCGCAGCGTCATCAAGCCATAGCCAATGTCCTGTGTGGATGGCTCCTGCATTGCAAGAGATTTCTGAGGCCGTACGAACTCACCCATCACGCGAGAAGTTAGCATTCGCTGCAAGCGCACGGGGGTCTGCTACCGCAAAGCGTCTTGCTTATCTTGCTGGTAATCTATCGCCGCGTGCCACAGGACCGCCGACAGGATCACTGTGCCGCCAATGATCGCAACCACAGGCGGAAACTCACTCAGGATGATCCACGCAAGCAGCGCTGCGAAGGGTATTTCGACCGTCCCCAATAGAGCTGATTGTGCTGAGGGAATGAGACGTGTTCCTTCTGTCCAGAGGATTACGGCGCCAGCAAAAGCTAACCCGAACAGGATCAACAAGACGGTATCTTGTGCAGTGACGTTCAGAGGTGCTCCCATAAATCCGCCTACAATGAAGAGCTGCAAGGCAGATGCTCCACCCGCCCAGACGACTGGCACATCCGCGAACTTTCGGATCAGAACAATGTAAGCTGCGTTTCCAAATGTCATGGCGACCGCAAGCAGGTCACCCATCAGCTTGCCAGTGCCCAGCCCACCAGACACGATGATCGTGACACCGGCCAGTGAAAGAGTACCGGCAACTAGGGTGCGGCCCTTCGCGGTCTCACGCATGGTCAGCCACGCTAAGCCAGCGGCAAAAAAAGGGGCGGTGGCGTAGATCACCGCGACATTTGCGATGTATGTGAGTTTGAACGCATAGATGAACGCGATGCTGGAGACACTGCCGACGCTCGCAAGTATCCATCCGCGTTGTCCGAGCCGAAACGCCTGCCCTCGTGACGTCGTCCCCCGGCGGCGGAACTCAACGTAGGCAATGACAGCCAGTCCACCAATCAAACCGCGCCAACACACGATGGTCCACCCATCCGCTTCAATGATCTTGGTCAGTACGCCAGACATGCTGAAAACGACGGCCGAGAGCGCTACGAGGACGATTCCTTTCATATGCTGCGACTGCTGCACTCTCCCGACCCTCGACTATTTGTTTTGAAGTTCTACCATGCCACTGCTGCCAACTGAGTGTCAGCTGTCTTTGATTGGATCACCAGATCAAAGGTTCAAATGGCAAAAACCAACTTCTTTGTGAGGGCTGCGGAGCTCAGGTGGCATTGGTCGCTTGGCGCGGTTCAAATAGAAGAAGCGGCCACGAATGATTTGGTCGTTCTTCTCTTCCACGGGTTGGCCGCGGTTGGCTTTCATGATCGCCCGATCAAAGACGTTAGGCATCGTTTACGCTTCTGGTGTGGCGTGTTTGCGACTGTTTTTTCTGAAACTTGTAAACTTGAGGTCGCAGATGCAGACCACCACGACAGCCAGCGCAACGATTTGATAGGGTAGAATTGCGTCGCCGAGATTCGGGACGGCAGAAACCATTGTCAGGGCAGGCCAGGGTGTTGTGATCGAGCTAGCCAACACAAAATTGACTTTGCGCTCGAAAACCTCCCTATTGCCAATGCAACAGATTGGGCGCTGAGCGCGGTCCTGGATAGGACAACCGCAGCGCTTCGGCCCTTTCGTGTTTGTGTTGCCAAGATATCTACAGGGTCGATTTCAGGAGCCCTGCTATGAAAACCATCTTTGAGCCCTTCCGCATCAAATCCGTAGAACCCATCCGAATGACCACTCGGGAGGAGCGGTGCGCGTTGCTTGAGAAAGCCAACTACAATCTCGTTGCTTTGCGTTCTGAGGATGTGCTGATCGATCTTTTGACCGATTCAGGCACCGGCGCAATGAGTTCCGCCCAATGGTCCGCAATGATACGAGGCGACGAAAGCTACGCCGGGTCGCCTTCGTTCTATCGGTTCGGAGCTGCCGTCAAAAACCTTGTACGCAAAGCCACGCCGATTACATCATCGAAGTGTTCGCCGATCTCGCTAAAACAAAGGACAAGTCTGCAGGGTACCGCACTAAGAAGCAGCCAAAACCGATGCGGCATTTCACTTGTAGCTTCGAGAAGCTCTCAGCATAGGTCAGTCAGGGAAACCAAGTCAAATATGGCGAAGGCGAATCATCTGCCTTGGCTGTATCTCCAAGAGGGCGCGAAGATACGCCAGCGTGCAATTACGTTCGGGGCCTTCCGCATTCCTGCACAAGGCGAGGGCGGCCCGTACCGGACGTTCAGCACCCAGCCTGGTTGCCGCATCCCGCTTTGCGGACATTCGCTGCACCAGCAAAACATGAACTAGAATTGATCCTAAGATCGGTGACAAAATGGGCATGGCCGGAACTTGTTCAAAAGCACCCTGCCCGCCTCAACCCAACTTCCTCTGAGAAGACCCTCGCAGAAACTGTCATCTACCGGTTATGAATCCTAACCTTAGTTGGCAGGCTTTGGAATGAGACCCGTAAACTCGTTCAACGGAGCGCTGATGGGGTTGGTCTGGAATACCTCCCGGTTCTCCAACAAGCGTGAAAACAGTTGCTGAAGATGGGTTGGCCTGGCAGCAGGGTCTGCAAGCTGTTCCTGAGTACGGGCCAGGAAACCACGGACTCTGGTGTCCAGTTCGGTCACCGGATCTGGGTTTTTCAGCAACGTCAAAAAGTCATCTTCCGCCGCAGAACGATTTGCTTCTGCTTCAAGGCTGGCGATCACCACTGCACGAAGCGTATCCGGCAATTGCGACAGTGATGGAGACCTCACTTCCTGTGGAACATGTCGCAATAGGGAAGCCCGCTCTTGGGAGAAGAGCGGTGTTTCGACATCAATGGCAAGCACGGCGGCAATGAAAGCATCATCGACAACCCCGCGTCTGTTGAGGCGTTCAACCATTCGGCGGTCGAATTCCGAAGGTTCTGGCCCGAACCAAGGGAACAGAGTATCGCGACCCGGCATACAATCTGTGCCGATACTGTTGTCGGAAAGCAGTTCCTCATACTCTTCGAGCGAAAGGCCGAGGTTGCCGGGTGTGAATACGTTGGTGACAAGACCCAACCCGCCAAACACCGGCAGATCAATGTCGCGCATCTGAAAGATGTTCACGAAGAAACTGTCGGGAATGTTTAGTGCGCCCGTCGCACGATCGGTGAGGCCACCTTCGTCCAGCCCGGATGTTTTGTTGGAGCTTCCCAGATTTAGTTCGGTAGGCCTAAACAGGCTATCGATCAAGTTTGGCAGGTCAGAGACGCGCACGCTTCCGTCTGAGGCGGTGTCAATGTGATCGCGTATGTCCGCGTCCGTGAACCGTTGCAGCGAAGACTGTATGGAGACCTCGAGAATTTGCGCACCGGTCAAGCGGTTACCCAAAAAGTTGGTATTGGCAATCGGCCAGCTTTGCCCACCGGGAAACAGGTAGAGAGCTTCAAAGGTGTTGGGCAGGCTGTGC
Organism: uncultured Ruegeria sp.; assembly: GCF_947504215.1. Taxonomy (GTDB): domain Bacteria; phylum Pseudomonadota; class Alphaproteobacteria; order Rhodobacterales; family Rhodobacteraceae; genus Ruegeria. The sequence goes on from NZ_CANNGO010000015.1 coordinate 5,737, forward strand.
CAGTGGTTCCAGGGGAAAGTGAACTCTTTCATCACTGGCCCACCGTTCACGTGGCAGGATAGGCAGCCCTGCGAAAGGTGACTTGAAGAGGCCGTGTCAAGCTCGCTGGAACTGTTGCGGAAACGCCAGGTTCCTCCTTCAAGTTTGTAGTAGTTATAGGTGCCATGCGTAGCATCCCAGGCGACGACTTCGATATCTCCTACCGGGTTGTTGGGGGTCATGAAGACCGAAAAGAACACATTGTTGTCCAGAACGATGCCGCTCGGTGCGTGGGTGCCGTTAAATGAAATCACCATTCGCCGATTAGATGGCCCGCATTCGGTCGACAAGGCACTGCGGCCAATCTGTTCTCCCACCACAAAACTCTGGAAGTCTGATCTGCCACCCTCCAGCAATGTGTTTATGACTGCAGTAAGTGACCGAGGTTGAGGTGCGGACTGAATGGCGATTCTAAAAAACGGGTCGTCAATCTCGTTAAGCAGCGGTGCTGGAATTGTTGTGGGAGGGCTGGCGTCAGTTGGCTGATGCAACAGTTGTTGGGCCTGCAACGGTGCTGCAATGGCAATGATGAGCGCTGTCAATTTGAGTTTCATCTTCACCTCCATCAACCAATACGCGCATCGGGGCGCTGAAGGTTTTCTTTGCCCGTGCGTGCCCATTCCGGAAGGTTTGCGTCATCCGCAATTGCAACCGTTGCCGCCACGAACAGCTTGTCCGCTACCTGAGAGCCGCTTGTGATCGGATCTCCGTCCAGCTCTAGCTCACCCGCTCCGCTGACCAGCAGGGTCCCTCGCCGCCCGTTTCGGCTCACAACCCAGCGGGGATCTACGGCTGATTGATCGTTTATGTCGATCTGGGTACCATCAATCGTCCAGTTGCCTTCGAGGCGCTGGATAAAGATGCCAATCGGATCGGCCAAAGAAAAAGATCGGGATGCGCGAACTTGCTGCTGGCAAGCAGTACAAATCTGGGGATCGGATTGTCGCCCCGGTACACATGCTCCACCAACATTCGCGCAAACTTCAGACGCCGGAAGCCCCGTTCGCTCGATACCGCAGAAAGCAGCGAGGCCAAAAAGCGCAGGTATGGAATTCACCGGAGTGGTAAGCGCAAGAATACCCTTCTGCCCGTTATTCCATGGGTTATTGCGCAGATGGTTTAGAAACAGAATCTCGCGTTGTCGGACCGTTGTTCCTGCCAGGTTGCTGCGGCCGTACAGCTCCGAGTTGGTCGGGGTTGCGCCTTGATTCATGGACTCAACCGCAGTCTTGATTCCGGTCGGTGACACCCCTGCCAGCACGCCAAAGTACTCACGAAACTCAGTTGTAAAGGATATGCGATCTATGTTTCCGCCCGGAGTACGGAAAACGGACCACTCAACGTACTCCTCCTGAAAGTTGCGGTCGGCATCGATCTGAGCAGCCGTTCCTCCGACACGAATTGGAAAAGCTTTCCATGGAATTGTAGCCTCTGCGCGATCAGCTGTGTCGACGTCAAGAATAGCGTCAATCCAGGTAAACGCGCTGTCAGGTCGCTTGGCCGCGCTTCTATACTCCGCCTCGACAAGACCTCGCCATTCGCTGATTGCGCGAAAACGAGACAGGTGATCTGATCCAGACGGATCTGAATAATTGAACATGGGAAACCCCTAAAATAGAATAACTGAAACAAACCCAGTCTAGCATAGCTGTGACTTCGCTCAAAATAACCGTGGGCTCACAATTCAGATTGCACTGCAGCGCTATGCTACTTGCCAGATCCATGGCAGCCCCTTCGGGGGCAAGCGGTATCGGATAGTTTGTTTACTAACGCGGCATTAGCCTCGATTCCCAAGTCAAGCTGGCACCATGGTCAAAGTTTCCGCCGTCGTTAGGGTACTCTGTCCATTCTTTATATCATTCTTGGCCACAAGTTTCTGAGGGCGGCGCGTTGCGCCGAGTGGAACGTTTGGGTTCGGAAATAACCGAAGAGTTCATTTTCGTCATGCCCGACGCGCTCTTTTCAGGCCTCGAAGCATTTGGTGCGCCTCTTTGGGCTCACCGCCGACCTGGGAAGCGGTACGGAGTCTCGCTGAAGCTGCTACGTCACTCGGCTCGGGACGGCCCACTCCGGACTCTCAGCATTGGTGCAAGATCCTGTATTTGCAACCCATCGCTGCTTACGCGGATCCTGGACCCGCTCGAGCTCACAGTCTGCAGGACGGAGCCGACTTTCATCGACATCGAGTCAACATCCGCTTTGCTCACATCAGCACAGTTCTGGAGCACGTCAAGGCGGAACAAGACGAGGGTCCCCAAAGCCATGGGTGCGGACGAATTCAGAGAAGATGGGCTGTCAGCCAAAAAATCGTCTGCGTCAGGACTGTCCCTCAGGGGCACAAGCCAAGAACACAAATTGCAGCCTGCAGAATGAGCCCAATATAGCACAATGAACAAACGCGACTTTAGGCTGCTATTCCCTAGACCGGCGAGACCTGCCAATCGTGCTTCAAACGCTTGGAAGACGACGGCCATGAACAAACCCCCTCAATCTTCGATCATGGTTGAGCTGCCCTGTGGGAAGGTCACAGCTTCAAATTCGGGGTACGCTAGGCGCAGTGTCTGCAAAGGCGGCCCCTCGGCTACACGCCGATCACGCGTAGCTTCCGTCCAGTCTTGCAACTCATCAGATGCAAGAAGCGCCGCGCCAACTCCAGTCAGAGCGCGCAAGCCGCCTATCGCATCAGTTGGGGCGAGAGCATGGACACAATTTGCCGCGGGTGCAAAATCAGCGAGCACCACATTGCTCTGTACTCCCGGCAAAACAGGTTCGGCATAGCACCGACAATTGTGTGCCTCGCCCGGATGACCGCCTTCTGGGGGATTGTCCCATTGGAAAACATCATCATCATATGCAGCGTGGTTATCACGTATCTTGGCATCATCTTGCGAGCGCCAGAAATATTACTCAATCCCGAGGTTTTCCTCCCGGAGCTGATTGATTAGTCCTGCAAATGCCCGCACGAGACGTTCTTCCATTGCTGTTCGCAATGGCCGAAATCGCTGCGGATGATTTTGGTATTCGTTGAAAATACTCTCTAGATGCGCATCCCACGCGCCAAATGCTTCCGCCCTTGCGTCTGACACATCCTTCAGATCGGATGCAGACACAGTTGGTACTGTGTCAGGCGGTGTAACGGCGTTCAGAAGCATCCGGGTGTTTTCGGAAATACCCGGGTAGCTTGCCCTTAATACGTGTCTTCATACAAACGGCAGCGAGCATCCGTGTCCAATTCTGCAGTTTTTGTAATCTCCGACTGTTTATGTGCGCGATAGACCTGCGCAAAGCCGTCCGGGAACCAGCCTGTCACCACCGGGTTGCTCACGAACCGGTCCAGCGCCTCTTCCAATGTTTGCGGGAGTCTCGCGATGTCCCTTTTGGCCAACTCAGAGGCATCCAACAACGACAAATCATCTTCGGTCGGGGTCGGGGCGGCGAGACCCTCTTCGATCCCTTGCGCTCCCGCGAAAACGACGGCCGCGAGCGCAAGATGGGGCGAGGCCGCCGCGTCTGCCGCGCGGTATTCGATGTTGAATTGCCGAGCGATTGAGGTCGGATCCTTGGCGGTCACGGGACAAATCCGTAAAGAGGCCTCACGGTCACGGAAACCGAGGTTGTTGAACGCCGCCGACCACCGGTGCGGTGTTAGACGTTCATAAGAAATCACCGACGGTGCGGTAAGCGCCAGTATCGCGTCCAGATATTTGAGAACCCCCGCAGCGAAGGAGGCGGTCAGCGCGGACATGCCGCAAGACCCGTTTACGTCATAGGTCAATGGTGTGCCCTCGTCGTCCACGAAACTCATGTGGATATGAACTCCGTTGCCGACGCTCGCGACATCGCGGATGGGGGTATAGGTGGCCTGTTCGCCATAGGCGCGTGCGGTGGCGTAGGTCAATTCGCGCACCATGATGGCAGCGTCGGCGGCCCGCACACCTTGTTCCGGACCGATGACCACTTCGTACTGGTTGGGGCCGTATTCCTTCATGATGGAATCCGGCTTCAAACCGATCTGAGCAATAACGTCGACCAAGGTCTCACAAAAGTCGCGTTGCTGGCTAAAGCCACCATGACCATAGGCCTGGCCGACCGGTTGTGGTGCGCCTTTTAGTTGGAACTCGTGTTCGAACGCGGCCACCAGATGCGCGCCTGCAACCGAGTGCAGCCGGTTTAGCGCCGCGCTGAGCAAACCGCGCGTGCAAAAGTCCCAAGGCTCACCTTCTAGCGTGACGATGTTCCCCATGATGAAATGAAGGCCCGAATCTTCGCCAAATTCAGCCTTCGCCTCAGCCCGCGCATCCGGGATCAGCAGCAGATCGCCCAAGGCGCCAAAGGGGCTTTCGGCGATCTCATCGAAGCAATTGATTTGCACGTTGGTCGGCGTCCACCCAACGCCGCGTTGCAAACGCTTATTGAGCTGCTCGGCTGGAAATGCCTTACCCCGCAGTTTACCGGCAAGGTCGGATGTGGCGACAAAAATCAGTGGCGTCTTAGGTATCGTCATGTCGGATCCTGATTGTGGGATCGCAGGGCATCCCAGGCTTCGATACGGGATTTTGTCTGGTCCCAATTGTCTTCGGCAATACGGGTTACCAGCGCTTCGGTTACGGCCAATGCCGCTGTGTAAGTGTCCCAGAGTGTGCCGCTTTCGATGGGCACTGGCAAGATTTCTGCAGCATGGCGTGATATGGGCGAAAGCCATTTGTCTGTCATCAACACGACACGCACCCCGCGGTCCTGCGCTGCGGAGGCTGCCAGCTGCGCCAGTGCCGGTTGGTAGCGACGAAAATCAATCAAAAACAAGATATCCGCGGACTTCATCCGAAGCAGGTATTCAGGCCAGACCTCATGGTTTGCAGGCAGATGGTACACGCCTCTGCGGGTTTGACGCAGGTGAAAAGACAGATGCTGCGCGATGGTGTCGCTGATCCGCCCACCAAGCGTGTAGACATCGCTTTTGGGCTGGCTCAGCAGGGTGCAGATGCGCTGAAACTGCGCCTCGGTGATGCCTTCTGCGGACAACGCCATCTGGGACGAGGCGCGCGCTATGAAATCCCGCAGAAACCCGCCATCGACGCTGCGCCCCTCACCGTGCAGATCGGTAGGCGAGCGTTCCCCTTCTTTCAGTTCGCACAGCAAGGCGCGCTGGAACTGCTGATAGCCGCTCAATCCTATCTTGATCACAAACCGCGAGATGGATGGGGCCGAAACCTCGGCCCGGCGGGCCAATTCCTGGATCGATACCAGACCCGCATAGGGATAATCGCTCAGCAAGGCAGCGGCCAACTTGCGTTCACTCGCAGTCATGCTTTCAGCCTTCGCCTCAATTCTTTGCCTAATAAGCACACAGACACCTCCTGATCAAAACGGATCGCATGGAAAGAAAATTTCAGTCAATACATTTTTTATTGACTCTGAAAAAACTTGTTCTCTAACGTGGGACGCATGACCACAACACTCGCATTCGAGAACCTGCTGACCACGGCGGACCCTGCCCCGGTGGAATGGGTTAATCGCGACAGCGCCGCGCCGGTCGTGTTGTTGTGCGAGCATGCCGGGCAGGCGATCCCGCAAAAGCTGGGCAATCTGGGTGTATCGAAAGAGGTGCGGGCCAGTCACCGCGGCTGGGACATTGGCGCCGAGGCCGTGGCGCGGCAACTGGCCGACCGGCTGCAGGCCCCGCTGATTTTGCAGCGTTATTCCCGGCTTGTTATTGACTGCAACCGGCCCTTAGCTGCCCCGGATTCTATTCCGCCGCACAGCTTCGGAGAACAGATTCCGGCAAATCTGAACCTGACCGCCCCCGAACGGATCGCACGCCAGAAAGAGATTGTGGCGCCGCTAAACGCCGCCATCGAAAACATGCTCGACCAGGTTCCGCGGAGATTGGCCGTGTCGATCCATTCCTTCACCCCGCAAGTCGCAGAAGACACCCGGCCCTGGCACGCAGGGTTCCTGACACGTGCGGACCAGGCAACGGGTCAGGCGGCCATCGACCATATCTTAACCAACCGCCCGGATCTGCAGCTGGCACTGAACCAGCCCTACCAGATCGAAAGCGACAGCGACTGGTTCATTCCGCATTTCGTCGAACCACGCGGCCTGTCGCATTCTCTGGTCGAGATCCGCAACGACCTGATCCGCAATGAGAAGGGCGCGGCGGACTGGGCACAGCTTCTGGCGGATGCCTTCACCAGGATTTTGGAGACCAAGCCATGACCCTGACTCGCGACGTGCCGCTGATACCATCCCAATCCGCGCTTGTGTTCATCGATGTGCAGAACTTCTCGGCCCACCGGAACGGGGCAGAGTTCAAGGACCTGTCAGAGGCCGAGTTTCAGCAGAAATATGGCTGGTATTTTGATCAGCTGGACACCCGTGTGATCCCCAATATGCAGGCCATTCAGGCCGCCTGCCGCACTGCCGGGATCGAGGTCATGTATACCAATATCGAAAGCCTAACACTGGACGGGCGCGACCGGTCGCTGGACTACAAGATCACAGGCTTTCTTGTTCCCAAAGGCAGTTGGGACGGAAAAGTGATCGATCAGATTGCGCCCGTGGGGGATGAGATCGTACTGCCGAAATCGTCATCCTCGGTCTTTGTGTCCACGCATATCGATTACATCCTGCGCAATCTGGGCGTCCGGCAGGTGGTTCTGGCCGGGTTGATCACCGATCAATGCGTCGAAAGTGCGATCCGGGATGCCTGCGATCTGGGTTATCTCGTGACGCAGGTCACCGATGCGTGCCTGACTTACACTCCGGAGCGCCACGAAAACTCCCTGCGCACAATCAAGGGCTATTGCCGGCAGGTCACCGCAGCCGAACTGGTCGAGGAGCTGTCGCGTGCTTGACCTGAACGGCATCACCAAGACCTTTGGCGGGATTCACGCGGTCGAGGATGTGACGATGTCAGTCGCCTCGGGCGAGGTGCGCGGCCTGATCGGCCCAAACGGGGCGGGCAAGACGACGCTGGTGAACCTGATTTCAGGCTTGCTGGCCCATTCGGCGGGCAACCTGTCGTTGGATGGCGAACCTCTGGACCGGCTGCGCGCGCATCAACGCGCCGCGCTGGGAGTGGCGCGAACCTTTCAGAACCTTCGGGTCTTTCCCAGCCTCAGCGTGGCCCAGAATATCGACGTGGCCCGCTATTCCGGGCGAGGTTCTGCAATGGTAGACGCGGCAATCGCAGAGTTCGGCCTGTCGGACAAACTGAACCAAAGCGCAGGCTCGCTGGCCTACGGGCAGCTGCGGCGTCTTGAGATCGTGCGTGCACTGGCTCTGAATCCGCGCGTCCTGATGCTGGATGAACCCGCCGCCGGAATGAACGAACAGGAAACCGACGCTCTGGGCCGGTCGTTGAGCTGGGTTCGGTCGCATTCGGACTGCGCGATCCTGGTCATCGACCACGACCTGAAATTTATCATGTCGCTGTGCGACAGGATCACAGTTTTGAACATGGGCACCGTTATCGCCGAAGGCGCGCCCAAAGACATAACCAAGAACCAAGAGGTTATTGACGCTTATCTTGGCGAAGCCGATGAACGGGCCGCGTGACGCAGGCGGCTTTCAACAGGAGAGAGAGTATGAAGAAGCTGACCCTTACCACTCTGACCGCCATGAGCCTGGCGCTTCCGGCCGTTGCCGAAGACACGATCAAGATCGGGCTGGGTGTGCCGATGACCGGCGATCTAGCGATTTACTCCGAATATCTGGGCGCGCGCTGCATGGCCGACATCATAAACGCCGAAGGCGGTGCAGGCGGCAAGAAGATCGAAGTGCTGGTGCAGGATTCTGCGGGCGATACGCAAGCGGCAATCTCGCTGGCGCAGAAGTTTCTGGACGAAGGAGTCGTGATGCTGGGCACCACACCGTTCTCGGATACGATGATCCCGGTAGCGCAGATCGCCCAGCCTTACGGCGTGTCGATCTTTCAGCCGCAATCCACGCAGGTCGAGATGCACGCGGGTATCGTCGACAACTTCTTTACCGGCGTATCACCCGATCCGTTCACCGCAACGGCTGCCGCAAACTATGCGCTGAGCCAGGGCGTCAAGAACGTGGTCTTGCTGACTTCGGACGAAGGCGGTTCGTGGTCCGCGCGCACCCCCTTGTGGTTCGGCGATGTGATCGAAGAAGGCGGTGGCAAAGTGCTTGCCAAGATGAATTTCAGCTTCGGAACATCTGACTGGTCTCCGCAGATCGCGGATATGAAAGCGCTGGGAGAAGGAATTGACGCGGTCTATATCTCTTCGATCATGCCGGATATCGGTGTTCTGGTGCGTCAGCTGCGCAGCGCAGGTATTGATGCCTGGGTCGTGGGGTCGGATGGGTTTGATGACCCATCATTGGATGCTGTGGCCGCGGATGATCCATCGATCCTGGACAAGGTGTTTTTCGCAACGCTGGCCCCCAGCCACGACGAAAGCGCGGTGGTAAAGTTTATGTCTGATTGCAAGGAAATCGGCCACGACGTGCCCGGCCTGTTCCCCGCAACCGGCGCTGACACGGTGAAGGCCGTTGCCTGGGCGGTCGAAACCTCAGGCAGCTCGGACCCGGCGGTCATTGCAGAAACGATCCGCAATGCCGAGTCCATCCCGGTCATGACGGTCGATAGTATTTCGTTCAAGGATACCAAGACCTATGCCCAACGCACGATCCCGGTGATTGGCTTCAAGGATGGCAAGCGGGTTCTGATCTCGAACGAGATCCCGGAAAACACGCCGCAGGATTGGAACTGAGCACACAGCCGGGTGCGTTTCCCGCGCCCGGCCCCGAACCGATGCTGAAAGTAGAAAACCTAATCGTCTCACACGGTCCGATCGAGGCCGTGCACGGCATCTCTTTTGCCGTGGACCAGGGCCGCTGTGTGTCCTTGCTGGGCCCGAACGGGGCGGGCAAGACCTCGACCATCTCGGCGCTGATGGGCGTGGCCCGATCGTCGGGGCAGATTGCGTTCGACGGGGCCGACATTTCGGACCTGCCGGTGGAATCACGCGTGCAGGCAGGCATGTCCGTGGCGCCCGAAGGGCGGCGGATCTTCTCAAACCTCAGTGTCGAAGAAAATCTGGTTCTGGGCGGTGCAACCCGCCCTGACCGCGATGGCAAGGACGCCGACATAAGCCGCTGGCTTGAGACCTTTCCGATCCTGGGTGAGCGTCGCGACCAGTTGGCGGGCACCTTGTCAGGCGGTGAACAGCAGATGCTGGCCATTTCCCGTGCGCTGATGACCCGACCCAAGATCCTGCTGCTGGACGAACCCAGCCTCGGGCTGGCCCCCAAGATCGTCACCCAGATCTTTCAGATGATCGAACAACTGAAGGCTGACGGCATGACAATCCTGCTGGTGGAACAGAACGCCACGCAGGCGCTGCGATTGTCGGATTACGCCTATCTTCTGAACAACGGGCGGATCGTGGCAGAAGGAACAAAAGAGACACTGGGCCAAAGCAGCGCGCTGATGGCAGAACTCACGGGGATCGCCTGATATGGAGTATGTGGCCCAGCAGGTTATGAACGCCCTTGCCTTTGGGGCGGAATACGCGCTGATCGCCCTGGGTCTGGCGATTGTCTTTTCGATCATGGGATTGGTGAATTTCGCCCATGGCGAAGTGATCGCGGTTGGCGGCTACACAATGGTGGCCTTTGCCGCGCTGGCGCTGAGCAACCCTTTCATCGTCATCGGCGGCGCGATTGCTGCGGCAGTCCTGATGTCGCTGACGCTGGAACGGGTGGCGTTCAGGCCCGTGCGCTATGCGGACCCAACCACGGGTTTGCTGACCGCCTTCGGCGTTTCGATCATCCTGCAAAACGTGTTTCTTTTGGTAGTGTCGCCCCGGCCGGTGGCTGTCACCTCACTTTATTTTCTGGACTGGCCGGTGCGGCTCATGGGCGTGCAGGTGTCCTCGCTTCAGGTGTTCGAGGCGGTGACGACCGTTCTGGTGATTATCGGCCTAATGCTGTTTCTGAAGCGCACGACGCTGGGTCTGGCAATGCGCGCCGCCTCGCTGGATTTTGAGATGGTCCGCATGGTCGGCGTCAGATCGAACCGGGTCTTTGCCATGGCCTTCATGGTGTCGGGCCTTCTGGCCGGTCTGGCGTGTATCTTTATCATGGCGCGACGTGGGTCGGTTGATCCGCATCTGGGATTCAACCCGGTGCTCAAGGCCTTTGTAGCCTGCGTGGTTGGTGGTTTTGGCAGCCTGCCCGGCGCGGTGCTGGGCGGCTTTCTTCTTGGCGCGATCGAGGTCGCCATGCTGGTCCTGCTGCCTCAGGAATACGGCGGCATGAAAGATGCCTTTGTCTTTGGCATCATCGCTTTAGTTCTTGTCTGGAGACCGGACGGCATCCTGTCCCCCCGAACCGAGAAGGGGGACAAGATATGATCCTGAACCCCAGTCAGAAACGCGGGCTGGTCGGAGCCGCGATCCTTGCCGCCGTGCTGATCGCCATTGGCCTGATCGTGACCTATTTCGGCTCGCGTTATCAGTTGCGGTTGGTCTACAGCGCCTTTGTGAACCTGCTGGTCGTGCTGGCGATGCAGGTCTTCATGGGCAATGCGCGTCTGACCAATCTCAGCCACAGCGCGTTCATGGGCATCGGTGCCTATGTTGCCGCGATCTGTGTGACCCCAGTGACGGTCAAAGCCATTTCCCTGCCCGATGCGCCCTGGGGGCTGAATACCTTTTCACTGGATCCGGTGAGCTCGGCTGTTCTGGCTATCGTGATCACGGCGGTGCTGGCCCTGATCATAGGGTTGTTCGTGGTGCGCTTGACAGGGTCGGGTGTGACCATCTTTTCCCTCGCCGTTCTGGTCATCGTGCATTCGGTTTTTTTGTACCGCACCGATATATTCAAGGGAAATCAGGCGTTTTTCGGCATCCCGCAGGTGTTTTCACTGACCTCCATCGTGGTCCTTTCGGTGATTGTTGTCTTCTTGGTCCGCCTGTTCCGAGAAAGCCGTTGGGGCATCCAGCTGCGCGCCTGCGCCGATGATGAAGTCGGAGCTGCAGCGATGGGCGTGAACATCCGCAGGCTGCGCCTGATCGCCTGGGTCCTGTCGGCGGTCCTGCTGGCGGTAGCCGGGATTGCCTATGCGTTTTTCCTCGGCACGATCAGCGCGCGGCCATTCTATTTCAACCACGTCTTCCTGACCCTCGCCATGCTGATCCTTGGGGGCATGCGGACGGTCACAGGGGCGGTGCTGGGTACTTTGCTGATATCCTTCGGTTTGGAATGCGTACGCTGGCTAGAAACCGGTCCGGTTCTGCTGGGCGTTGACCTGCCCGAGGTGTTGGGCCTGTCGGGCATCGCCCTTGGAGTTGTGATCGTGCTGACAATGGCGCTGCGCCCTGGCGGCATCATGGGCGACTACGAAATCGAAGATTTCTTACTGAAAGGACAGGAGTGAGTCATGGGCTGCAACCACACCATCCACAAACACAGTCACCATTTCGGCTGGGACAATTCGATCGACCCGGTGTTGAGTGTCGATCCCGGCGAAACGGTTGAGGTCGAGACCATCGACAGCTCTGGCGGTCAGCTGAACGCGTCCTCGACTCTGGCTGATCTGGGCAAGCTGTCTTTTGACGAGGTGAATCCAGTCACCGGACCGATCCACATCAAAGGGGCCGAGCCTGGTGACACGGTCGCTGTTTCGTTCCTGGACTTCAAGCCGTCGGGCTGGGGTTGGACCGCCAACATTCCCGGATTTGGCCTGCTAACCGATCAGTTTCCCGATGCCGCGCTTCATATCTGGAAATATGATGCTTTGGCGATGGACCCAGCCCTGTTCGGCCCCGGTGGCAAGGTACCGCTCAAGCCGTTTGTGGGTACAATCGGGTTGGCACTGGCGGAACCTGGCCTGCATTCGGTTGTGCCTCCGCGACGGGTCGGTGGCAATCTGGATATCCGCGACAATAGCGTGGGCACAACGCTTTACCTGCCGGTCGAGGTTGCAGGCGGGATGCTGTCTTTGGGAGATACCCATGCTGCGCAGGGTGATGGAGAGATTTGCGGTACTGCCATCGAAAGCCCAATGGACGTGGCCATCAAGATCGACCTGATCAAAGGTGAAAACCTGCCCTTCCCGAGGTTCGAAACCAACGGCCCGGTCACCCGCCATTTCGACGCCGCCGGGTACAAGGCCACGACCGGCATCGGCGAGGACCTGATGCAGGCTGCCCGCGATGCGGTCTCGGGCATGGTTGATTGGATATCATTGACAACAGGCATGACCGCGCTTGAAGCTTATATGCTATGTTCGGTCTGCGGCGATCTGCGGATCAGTGAAATCGTGGATATGCCGAATTGGACCGTGTCGTTCTACTTTCCGAAATCCGTGCTGGACTAGAGAAAGAAACAGCGGCCGTATCCTGCTCCAGATCCATACTTGTACCAAATAGGTGCATGGAAAAACGGTTTCGGTGAAAGCCTTGGCGTGCATGTTTCGATCGAGGATCGCGGTAACTGTCCTGACCATATGGTTGATGACCTGGCTGAATTTGAGAGATCATAGCGACAATTGGAGTTTTGGGTTTAGAGGTATTGCCCAGAACTGCTGGGGCGAAAATGGTTGTCTTTTTCATCGGACGCTCGGTCACCGAAATTGTCAAAAGATTCCGTCCCACAAACCGCCAACACAACCCAGTCTGATTTTGGCCTCTTTTGTGCGTTCGAATCCGGCAACGTACGAAGCTTCGCATCAGTTGATGATGGGCGCTGAGCGATCTTGCAACGACGCGCCGACATAATCCCAGCCAGCAGATTCTTAAGCCCCGCTTTGGGCAGTGTGTAATTGTAATATCGCTACTGCAGCGAACTTCCGCTTCCCACCCATGTTTTGAAAAACACTAGACGCGATCAAGCTGGTCAGCGCTCCAAATCACAAGCGTGACCTCGCAATCATGAAAGCATGTCGGGCATTCAACGAGAGATCGCTGCACATAACACCCGCACCGCGATGTGCAGAGGCTTTCCGCTATTGTCTTGTTTCCGAGAAATCAAAACCGGCCCCTTGTGCAGCGTGCGGCGAAGGTTTCAAAGGAGCTCAACTCTTCCATGTTCTGCATTGCCGTGAATGTCGGCTTCACAATTCGCCAGTTTAAGCTAAAGCCTCACGAATTCTTGCCGTTGCAAATTCGAAGAAGGCATGAACTCGGGCGTTCCTGCGGATATCAGGATGTGCCAGCATCCAGAGATTTGAATTGAACTTTTCGTCGGGATCGTGGGCGCGAACAAGATCAGGGTGAGCTTCGCCCAAATAGCATGGTAGTGCTCCGAATCCGAGGCCGCCGCGAACCAGATCGAAGACACCCATCAGAGAACTGGATACAGTCATCGGCGCTCCCTCGGCTTGGTGTTGTAAGGTGATCTGGCTCATCGGCGATTGGTTGAGACTGTCATTCAATCTGATCCATCGGTGCTCGTTTGTGGGCTGATCCCGCATTGTATCGAGGTAATCTCTGCTCGCATAAACAGCATAAGCGAGATTGGCTAGATTGCGACCGATCCAGTGTTCCGGCGGGGCGACAGTTGGGCGCAATGCAATGTCTGCGTCACGCTGCATAAGATCGAGTGGGCGCGTGCCAGACAAGAGCCGCAATTCTATGTCGGGGTATTTTCGTTGAAAATCCGAAAATACTGGGGTTAGGCAATGGAGTAGTGTATCCGTTGTCGTCACCGTCAACGCGCCTGCCAATCGCAGGTCCTGACCACCCAACTCCCGTTCGATACTGTTCATACCATCGCGCAGCTGAAGCCCGTTTCGGAAGAAATGTTCCCCTGCCGCTGTCATGACGTAGCCGTGACTCAACCGTTCAAACAGCGTGACGCCTAACCGGGCTTCAACTCCTTCAATCCTGCGAAAGACGGTCGAATGGTTAACCCCCAACTGCCGCGCAGCTCCAGACAGGCTGCCAGCCTCACACACGGCAAGGACAAAAGGGACATCGCTCCAGTCTAGTTTCTGTGCATTCATGCAAGATCTCCTTGCTAAAACTGTGAGTTATTTTGCGTGTTAGAACAAGCTATCTGTTGTTCAAGCGAACAATGGAGACACGAGATGCATACTTCCCTGAACCTGCCTGAGCGTGTTGGTCCCAAGCCGGAAACCACACATGGCCTGCCGCACGCCCAAGTTACTCAGCACGGCCCCGACGACATCGTTGATCAAATGCGCGACTGGGCGTTTTCCTTGCCCGGTGTCGATGAGGCGCACAGCCTTGTGTCGGTTCCCGGCGCTCGCGCGATGGTCATGCACGACGGTGCCGCCTGCAACCATGATGCATTTATGATCGGTCGCGAGTTCGCTCACATACACCCCAAACCCGACAATGGCAGCATGCATGTACAACTGCCCAAAGCTGACGCACTGGAAGTGGTCAAAAAAGGCTGGGGTGAACATCACACTCTGGTCGATCTGGGTCGCCGTCCTGTCGGGTTGGTCATGGTCTATTCGCCACGTGACGAGGTCGAATTGGCCATCATCAAGTCCATACTTGGCCGGTCCTACGAATACGGCACCGGCAAAGAAACCGCAGCGTAGCCCCCCCAACCCATCGAAAGGAGACTCCAATGAAGCACGTGCTCATGAGTGCTGTTGCGGGATTGCTTTTCGCAAGCTCTGCGCTTGCAACAGAAATCGAAACTAAGTCGCTCGAAGAGCTTTATGCGGAAGCCGTAGCCGAGGGTGGCGAGCTTGTCATCCGAGCAGGTGGCGATAAAGACGATCAAGCCGATTATTATCTGGACATGTTCAAAGAACGCTTTCCAGAAATCAAAGTCACACACAGCGTTGATCTGAGCTTTTATCATGCGTCCGCTATGACAATGCGCGGGAAGACGCCAGCAAGGCGAACGTGCCGGATATCATTCAGTTTCAAACCCTTCACGACTACGACTACTATGCCGAGCGCGGGTTGCTGGAGCGATACAAGCCCAAGAACTGGGAGCAGGTCTACCCAGATTATAAAGACCCTCACGGGCGTTGGATCGGCCTGTTCGGCGTGGCTTTCACCAATGTGTTCAATTCCGACCTCATCAATGAAGCTGATGCTCCGCGCGATGCGCTGGACTATCTGGACCCGGCGTTGAAGGGCAAAGCCATCCTGACCTACCCGCACACCGATGACGCCGTACTGTATCAGTTCTGGAATCTGAAAGAGAAATACGGTTGGGAGTATCTGGAAAAACTCGTCGCGACAGAGCCGGTCTGGGCCCGTGGCACGTCAATGCCATATGTTGCGATTGACAACGGATGGTATGGCGCAAGCTTCACGACTTCTTGGGCATTTGTGCCATTTGAAGGCAGCGATACACGGCTCGTTTTGCCTGAAGAAGACTACTTCCTGACCTGGTTTCAGACTGCAGCCATCCCGACCGATGCCAAGAACAAGGCGGCAGCCAAGCTCTACCTGAACTGGATGCTCTCTGAGGAATTCCAGGGTAAGCGGCTGCAATTCCCGGTGCGCATGGATGTTGAATCGCCCGATGGCTACAAATCTCACCTGCACTACAACACCTCTCCTGCAGACTTCCACCGGTTCATGCTGAAACGCGATCAGGTCGAGCGTTTCCGCCTGCAGATCGAACAGCTCGTCGGCCCGGCTGAAGGTCCAGCCCCTCTAGAACTGGACTACAGCGTCAAACCGTAACCCCGCTTACGGCTTCGCGTTGCGACTAAAACGCGGCAACGCGAAGCCCTTCAATATCGGAGATATACCCATGAAAATCCTTATCGTAGGCGCAACCGGCCTCATCGGCGGCGCAGTCGCAAATGCTCTGTCCGCAAACCATGAAATCATCAGCGCCGGATACAGCGACGGTGATATGAAGGTTGATCTCGGTTCCAAAGCCTCCATCGAGGCGATGTTCCAGGCCGTCGGCACCGTTGACGCCGTGATCAGCACCGCCGGGCTTGCCGGTTTTGCGCCCTTCAACGAGCTGGACGACGCGGCTTACGACCTTGCGCTTGGCAACAAGCTGATGGGCCAAATCAACCTTGTCCGCGTTGGACAGAGACATATCAGCGATGGTGGATCGTTCACGCTCACTGCTGGTACACTGTCACGAGAACCGATGCCGGGCTCGGTGGTGATCAGCATCGCCAACGGCGCACTGGAATCCTTTGCCAAGGCAGCAGCACTCGAACTTGACCGCGACCTACGGGTAAACACCGTTAGCCCCGTCTTCGTCAAGGAAACGATGGAGATGATGGACATGGATTCAAGCACGGGCTTGTCGGCGGCAGACACTGCAAAGGCTTACGTCTCTGCCATCGAAGGCGGTATGAACGGCGAAACGTTGGATGCGCCTGATTACGCATAACGCTATGAGCTAAGCAAACTTCCTTGGAAAACAAACCTGCCGTTCGGACCGCGCGGCCGAGTGGCAGAATTGTCCCGTGAAACAGCCATTCGTAATCATCCCACTGAATGGCTCTTACTCAACCAGAGATCGCTTCACATAAAACCGTTTCAGCGATGTTTGTGTTCGGTTATGGCAGTACCAAACTTCCATGGGTTGCAAGAAACCGGGCGCTAGAATCTTCTACTCGCGCCTAGGTTAGCATCGAGTTTTGGTTCCTGTCGCTCCTCGTCACAATCGCTTTTTTACTTAGATGTCGTCAGATCCTCTGAGGGGAGTTGCTCCATACGATTGGGTATCTCGTCGACACCCAAGACCCACCGTGATCTGGCCAAATCTCCTCAGGAAAGCTACTCGATCAAACGATGTAAGGGACGCGGTCAGGTGGATTACACACGGATGCCGTTGATCAATTTACACCTGGAGTAAGACTTCTTGATCTCGTTAGACTTATAAATATCAAGTACTTATGTGGAAATCGAGCCTGTTAGTCCATCTGTATAAGCATTGTTCACAAAACATCTGGACAAATAAAACATCAGATGTTTAGTATCTCCTCATGAGTGAGCTTCTGTACTATGATCTGAAAGATTCCGCGGGTGTGGCGCCCGGTCTTGCTACGCAGGTGTGTCGTGAGCTTGGGCGGCGTATCGTAGCCGGGCATTTCCCGGAAGGCAGTTTGATCGATGACGAAAATAAACTTTGCACCCGTTTCGGGGTCAGTAAATCTGTTGTCCGTGAGGCAATCAAGTTGCTGGTTGGTAAGGGTCTGCTGGAAGTACGCCGCGGCAGTGGAACACGTGTGCGGCGGCGCGCAAGTTGGAACCTTCTGGATGATGATGTGCTGGCTTGGCATCAGGGCATCGAGCCGAAGCCCGAGTTCCTGCGTCAGCTGATGGATGTCAGGCAAATGGTGGAGCCCAATGCTGCCGGCTGGGCGGCTAAAACGGCAACGCCAGAGCAGATCGAAGACATTCGCAATGCACAGCACGACATGGAGCAGGCGGCCTCGATCCAGGACTTTGTAGTTGCGGATGCGCTGTTTCACCGCTCTGTCCTGCGCGCCGCGAATAACGAAGTACTTATCGCTCTGGAGGGTGTGATCTTTTCGGCCCTCCTGAGTTCAATCAAAGTCACAAACAGCGATCCGCGCGAAAACAAGCGATCATTGCCTCTGCATCGGCAGGTTCTGAAGGCTATCGAAGCTCACGATAGTGAAGGGGCCTCATCGGCGATGCGGGAGCATTTGGCCGACACTTATGAGCGACTAGCCGGGGCATTGCCGGATTTCAATGCAAAACGCGGAGCGAAACTACAAGGGGAATGAGATGTCCACTGCCCGGAAAGGTGGCTGGGCTAGTGGTGACGACACGAGACATGCTTCTACCCAGCCTCATGTCGTCAGGTTGGCCCGATAACACGGGAGAACTCCACCAGATAATCC
Organism: uncultured Ruegeria sp.; assembly: GCF_947504215.1. Lineage (GTDB taxonomy): Bacteria > Pseudomonadota > Alphaproteobacteria > Rhodobacterales > Rhodobacteraceae > Ruegeria. The sequence continues at coordinate 23,588 of NZ_CANNGO010000015.1, forward strand.
GGCGCAATGCGCCAGAAACATCGACGAGGAGGATATGATGTTTTCAAAGCTTTCGAAAGGCCTGCTGGCTGGAACTGTCGCGGCGTCTGCGTTGCTGGCAGCTGGAACGGTATCGGCGGAGGATATGGTTGCTCTGTTGCTGCCCGAAAACGTGAATCCGCGTTGGGAACAACAAGATGCAGCAGCGTTTGTGCGCACCATGGGCGAGATTGCACCCGACGTGAAAGTTGAGGTGTTCAATGCTAATAACGATACAGCCACCCAGCAACGCCAAGCCGAACAGGCACTGACTCAGGGCGCAAAAGTTCTTGTTGTCATTCCTATTGATGGGGAAAGCTCGGCAATCATTGCCGATACGGCGGCTGAAGAAGGTATCCCAACAATCGCCTATGACCGGATGATCAACTCACCCAACACCACGTTCTGGGTGCAGGCCGATCTAGAAGGCATGGGATTTGATCAGGCGACCCACGTGATTGAGAACACCAAGGATGGCGACACTCTGGTCTTGCTCAAAGGATCGCCGACTGATCCGAATGCGGCAGTCATCCACAATGGTCAGCTTCGTGCACTCACGCCTTTGTTTGAAAGCGGCGCACGCGTCATGGGTTATGAGAACTGGACACAGGGCTGGGACCCCGCCATTGCACGTCGTTCGATGGATCAGGCGCTGACTCAACTGGATAACAACGTTCAGGGTGTTGTGTCTTCCAACGATGGGAACGCCGGTGCCGCGATCGCAGCGATGGAAGAGCAAGGGATGGCGGGAACCGTCCCCGTCTCTGGCTTGGACTGCACGGTGCAAGCACAACAGTTGATGCTTCTTGGCAAGCAGACCCAGTGTGGATGGCGTCCGCTGGAAGACATGGCCGCCGCCGCAGCGCAGGTCACAGTGCGTTTGGTTAATGGAGAGGACTTCTCGGATCTTGCGCCACAAACCGTCACTAACGGTGTCGGAGCAGAAGTGGCCTATGTGCCGGTGGGTTCGTACTCGGCCATCGGGGCAGACGGGGTTGACTATGTGATCGAAAACGATGCCTCGATCACTAAAGACATGGTCTGCCAGGGCGAAGCCGCCTCAACCGACTTCTGCAAGTAACAAGGTCAAGTTATGACGTCTGAAGACAAAATGGTGGGGCAAGCTGCCCCACCAGCGCACCTTGCTGTGCGTGGAATCCAAAAATGGTTTGGCGGCGTGCACGCCCTACGCGGCGTTGATTTTGAGGTCGCGCGTGGCGAGGTGATGGCCCTTGTAGGCGACAACGGCGCAGGCAAATCCACACTGATGAAAGTGCTTGCCGGGGCACATCTTGCGGACGACGGCACGTTTTTGCTCGACGGTAAGCCTGTCGAAGTGACTTCACCCAATGATGCAACCGAGCTGGGTATTCAGATTGTCTATCAGGACCTTGCTTTGTGCGAAAATCTGGACGTTGCGGCCAATCTGTCCTTAGGGGCGGAATCTGTGAAACCCGGCTGGGGGTTCCTTCCACGCCTTCTGCGCCCGCTGGACGATCTGGAAATGGAAGTAAAAGCTAAGAAGGCCATCGACCGGCTTGAAGTGCGCACTTTGCAATCGGTTCGGGCCAAGGTGGGCGGCCTGTCCGGCGGTCAACGTCAGGCCATTGCCATTGCGCGCGCCGTGGGCGCCGAAAGCTCGGTGGTCATGCTGGATGAACCCACCGCCGCACTGGGCGTTGCGCAGACTCGTCAGGTGCTGGAGGTGGTAAAGCGGCTGCGCGAGACGAACCACGCCGTCGTCTACATCTCGCACAACATGCGCGACATATTTGAGGTCTCGGACCGGATCACGGTTCTGCGCCACGGCACCAATGTTGCCACCTACACAACCTCGGAAACGAACCCGGATGAAATTGTGGTCGCTATGACTCGCGGCTTGGACACGGAGAACGGGAATGCAGCCTGAGGCGAAGATGACGTTCCTCGATCGTTTCAGCGCCCTACGCGAGACGCAGTTCGGGGCCTTTGTTCCCGTCCTCCTCGCGCTGGCCGCAATCTGGGGGTATTTTGGGCTCGTATTGCCTCTCATTGATCTGATGAGCGGGGAAGCAGACAGTTTTCGCGCGATCTTTCTAAGCCCGCGCAATATCTACAACCTGTTTATGCAATCTGCGGTGATTGCCACGTTAGCGGTTGGGATAACAATCGTATTGCTGCTGGGTGACATAGACCTGTCTGCAGCCGCGACCGCAGGTGTTTGTGCCGCGCTATTGGGCGTGCTGGTGCTGAGCGGCGTGCCCGGTTGGCTGGCCTGCATCATTGTGATTTTCGTGGGCATCATCATGGGGGCTGCGCAAGGTTTGTTGGTTGCCTATGTCGGCATCCCCTCATTCGTTGTCACGCTGGCCGGACTTTTGGGGTACCAAGGCTTGATGCAAAAGATTCTGCCGACGGGAAACCTGAACGTCGGTGATCCCTTCGTGCGCGGAATAGCTCGGGTTCTTATCCCGGACCTTTGGGGAATTGTTCTGGGGTTGGCAGTTGTCGGCCTGTTCGCATACGCCAACCTGCGCAAGCAAAGCCTGCGCAAGGCGCTTGGCTTGGAACAGGACAGTGCATTCGCTCTTTGGGGGCAGGTCGTCGCGTTTTCTGTCATTGTCGTGGCCGTCGTGCTGACGCTTAACGCTTATCGGTCTCTGCCTTTGTTGCTGGTGCTGCTTATCGCAATCACTGCACTGTTGGGGTGGATCACAACCAGCACACCGTATGGTCGATCACTGTTTGCTGTTGGCGGCAATGCTGAAAGCGCACGCCGCGTGGGAATGAAGGTCAAACGTATTCGGGTCTCGGCCTTCGCAATTGTTGGTCTCATGGCCGCCATAGGTGGAATATTCGGAGCGTCCCGCTACGGATCGGTATCTTATACGGCCTTCGCCGGTGGCTCGTTGCTGCTTGAGGCGATCGGCGCGGCAGTGATCGGCGGCACCTCTCTCTTTGGCGGTCGCGGGTCGGTCTGGAATGCAATCCTCGGCGCTTTGGTCATCGGATCGCTCGGAAACGGGCTGGACCTGACCGGGGCGAGCGCGGCGGATAAGCTGATGGTGTCGGGTGCAATCCTACTTTTGGCCGTCGCGATTGATGCCTTGTCGCGCCCGGGCAACGGAAGTGGCAGGTAGGAGGCGGCGATGACAGAGCATAGAAGTAACACTCCACAGTCGCCGCTCCATGAGATCCTCGATGTCCTAATTCCAGCAAATCGCGATCGACGCATCCCGGCGGCGGGTGAACTGGGTGTAGCGGCATTTGTTACAGAGGCGGCTGCGCGCAATCCCGCTCTCAACAGCGCGCTCGTCACCTTGTTATCCCGCGCCGGCGAACTGGCGGACGGTATTACTCCCCATACCGTCCGCCAGCTGGAATCCGAATTGCCTGATGCGTTCAGATTGCTGCTCAGGGAAACCTACAAAGGCTATTACAGCCGCCCTGACATGCGCGCCAAGGTCGGGGTTGGTTCGCATCCTGCGCATCCAGCCGGGTACGAGGTTCCCAGTGAATCGCCTGCTCTTTTGAATGAACTGACTGCACCTGTGCGCGCCCGCGGGCCGGTTTTTCGTGACCCTACCGGAGATCAGAAATGAACCACGATCCTGTTGATGTTCTGATCATTGGTGCAGGGGCATCGGGCGCTGCGATCGCTTGGTCGTTGTTGGAAACAAGGATGCGCATCTTGTGCCTGGAACAGGGTGACCATCTGCCGGATATAGATTTCCCGTCGCGTCGAGAGGATTATGAGCTTGCACGATATGCTGAGTTTTCTTGCGACCCGAACGTGCGAGGTCTTCGGCAAGACTACCCGATCAACGCGGACGATAGCTGCATCACGCCGGTCAATTGGAATGGCGTGGGTGGGTCGACAATCAACTTTCTGGGCCACTGGCCGCGTATGCGACCGTCAGATTTTCGAACCAGGTCGCTGGATGGCGTGGGTGAGGACTGGCCGGTCGATTATCATGACTTAGTTCCGTTCTATGACATGAACGACCGCAACACGGGCGTCTCTGGTTTGGGGGGCAATCCGGCCTACCCCAACTATACGCCGCCGCATCCACCCATTCCGATGGGCAAACTCGGGCAAACTCTGGCGCGTGGGTTCAATGAAAAGGGTTGGCATTGGTGGCCTTCAGATGTCGCGATCCTGAGTGAGCACGACGATGGTCGCCAAAAGTGCGTGAATGCTGGGACCTGCGATTTGGGTTGCGCAGCAGGAGCCAAGGGTGGAACCAATTTCACCTACTGGCCGATGCTTGAAAACGCAGGCGTAGAGTTGCGCACCAAAGCGCGTGTCCGTGAGATATTGGTGGACGAGGACAGCGGGTTCGCGACCGGCGTGCTCTACCATGGGGCCGACGGGCAAGTTCAGGAGCAGAAGGCAGAACTGGTCATTATGGCCTGCAACGGGGTTGGAACACCGCGCTTACTGCTGAATTCCAAATCCAAATTATTCCCAGAAGGTTTGGCGAACCGTTCCGGCAAGGTCGGTAAGAACTTGATGTTCCATCCACTTACCGGCGTTGCGGGCGTGTTTGATGAGCCAATGAAAGGACACGAAGGGCCGATGGCCTGTTCGATCCTTTCGCAAGAATTTTACGAGAGTGATCCCGGTCGCGGGTTTGTACGTGGCTATGGCCTGCATTCGGGGCGTTCAACCACGCCGATGACCTATGCGCTTGGTGGATATGGCATCGACAATCCTATCCCTTGGGGCGCTGAACACCGCGAGATTATGGACAATGTCTATCCTTATCTGGCCGGTCTCACTGTGGTGACAGAAGATCTACCGGAAGAGCATAATTGTGTGACCCTCGACCCAGATCTGACCGATAGTGATGGCATCCCGGCCCCCAAGATTACTTATCGCCTGGGTGAAAACACGCGGGCGATGCTGAAACACGGCGAGGCCCGCGCCGAAGAGGTTCTGTTGGCCGCCGGCGCCAAGCGTGTTCTGCCCAAGGGTGACAAGGTCTGGTGGCGGGCAGGGTGGCACCAGATGGGCACCTGCCGCATGGGCATCGACCCCGAAACGTCCGTTGTGAACGGGTGGGGGCGTAGCCATGACGTGAAGAACCTGTTCATCGTGGATGGCTCGATTTTCGTTACGGCCGGGGCGGTAAATCCGACCTCCACGATTCAAGCGCTGGCGCTTTATGTCGGCGATCAGATCAAAACCAACATCGCAACGCTGTTTGACTGAGGTGGCCATGGAGTTTCCAACGCAGATCTACATTGACGGCGCACTGACAAATGGCAGCGGGCGCAAAGAGGTCATCAATCCCGCCACGGAAGAACACATCGCCACGGTCACCACGGCGGGTTTCGAGGATGTCGAGCGCACATTGCAGGCGGCAAAATCAGCGTTTCCCGGATGGGCTGCGACATCCATTACAGACAGGCAAATGTGGATGCGGCGGTTGCGCGATGAGGTGATTGCCCATGAGGAATTTCTGCGCGAGTGCGTGCACAATGAGATGGGCAAACCATGGGCTGAAACGCATGAGGATTGGGACAGGCTGGTCGTCTCTTTGGATTTCTATGCGGAGGAAATTGCCCGCATTCTAGACTATGGCCTCATCGACAGGGCTGGAACCCATGCGCATCGCATGGTCTACGAACCCGCCGGTGTGGCGGTGGCCTATCTTGCATGGAATTTCCCGTTGTTGAACTTGGCATTCAAGATTGGCCCGGCGATGGCAGCGGGGTGCCCGATCATCATCCGTCCATCCGAGGCGACGCCGATTTCAGCTTACGCTGTGGGGTCGCTTTGCGAAAAAATCGGTCTGCCTAAAGGTGTGGTGCAAATTCTTTGTACGGATGGGTATGATGTCGCCGATACTCTGACCGCCTCGACCATTCCACAAGTTGTGACCCTGATTGGCTCGACCAGGACCGGGCAGCACATCATGCGCACCGGTGCTACATCCATCAAACGCTATTCGATGGAGCTTGGTGGCAACGCTCCTGCGATCGTGTTTGAAGATGCCGACCTTGATTTGGCCGCTGACATCGTAACCGGTGTAAAGTTCTCCAATGCGGGACAGATTTGCGTCTCGCCCAACCGTGTTTTTGTGGCCGAGACCGTGCGTGAGGCGTTCACCAAAAAGGTGGTGAACCGGGCAAAGGCGGCGACGGTTGGCTTTGACAAAACTGCCGACATCACAACGGGGCCTGTCATTGATGAGCGCGCATGGGCGCGCATCAAGGGTTTGATTGACGATGCAATCGCTGATGGCGCTACTCTGCTCGCGGGTGGGGACCGGCCCCCGAACCTTAACAAAGGCCATTACATCGCGCCAACCGTTTTGGACAACGTGACCGACACGATGGGGATCTACCGACAGGAAACTTTTGGCCCCATCGTCAGCCTGATCCCCTTCGCGGATGAAACGGGGCTCATTGAAATGGCCAATGATTGCGAGGAGGGCGGGCTGACGGCTTATCTGTTTACGCGCGATCTGGAGCGGGCCGAGCATTACGCCGCGCATCTGCGCTATGGCGAAATTCAAATCAACGGGGTGAAGTATGACATCGATCTGCCGCATGGCGGGATCGGGCAGTCGGGCATCGGGCATGATTGCTCGAACCTCGCGCTGCACGATTACCTTATACAAAAGCGGATCACGCGCGCCCTCGACACCACCGGATTTCGAGGGGTTAAGCAATGAAGATTACCCGCATTACCAGCCATGTTCTAAGCTACGACCTGCCAGAGCCACTTGGGTATTCTCAGCAGTATTATCACAAGCGCACGGCGCATCTGGTCGAGGTGGAGACTGACGAAGGTGTCACGGGTTGGGGGGAATGCTTTGGTGCGGGCAACATCGCCTTGGCCAACAAGGGGATCGTCGAGCAAGTGATCCAGCCAATGGTTCTGGGCATGGACCCTCTGGACCGGGATGTGATCTGGCATAAGGTTTACAACCTGATGCGCGATCATGGCCAGAAGGGAATGCCGATGCAGTCACTTTCGGGTGTCGACATCGCGCTGTGGGACATCGCAGGCAAAGTCGCGGGCTTACCGCTGCATAAGCTCATCGGGGGCAACCATCGCGACCGCATTCGGGTTTATGGCTACGGCATGATGCTCCGCCCTGAGAGTACGGACAGTCTGGTCGCCCGCTTCGCAGACGAAGCCGCCGCAATCAAGGATATGGGATTCAGCGCGACAAAGATGAAAGTGGGGCTTGGCCCCAAGGATGACGTACGCCTGATCGAAGCTGTTCGTAAAGGCGTCGGTGATGACTACCGCTTTATGATCGATGCGAACCACGGCTACACGACCCATGACGCGTTTTATATGGGTCGCGCGATGGAAGAATTCGACCCCTACTGGTTCGAAGAACCCGTCGCCCCGGAAGATCTTGACGGATATCGCGAACTGCGTGCCGGTCTGAACGTCAACATCTCGGGGGGTGAGGCTGAATTCAACCGATGGGGCTGGCGCGCGCTGTTGGAAAGCCGGGGTTTGGATATCGCCCAGCCAGAAGTGTGTGCTCTGGGTGGGATCACCGAATATCTGCGAGTTCTGGCTCTATGCCATGCGCACTTTACTCCGGTAGTGAATCACGTCTGGGGATCCGCCGTCGCTGTGGCCACCAACATGCACCTTCTCGCAGCAATGCCGCCCCTGCCAGGCGGGTTGTTTCCTTGGGAACCGATGCTCGAGTTTGATACCACCGACAATAAGTTTCGGGACGAACTGCTTGTGGATCCGCTGAACATTCAACCCCAAGTCGCGGCGACCGGCGGGTTTATTGCCATTCCAAGCGGGCCCGGTCTGGGTGTCGAGCCGGACCGGGACTTCATCCTCCGATACGATATCTGCAATTGAATCGCGCTATGTCTCACCCTTCCTTGATTGCTGTTGACTGGGGAACCACTGGCTTTCGGCTATGGGTGCTGGGCTCTTGCGGGAACACCCTTGCCTCGATCGATGGCCCATTTGGTATGTCAAATCTTGAACCCTGTGACTTTGGTCGCGTACTTGAAGAAAGCCTGAATAACCTGGGCATAGGTCAAGACGTTCCAGCCATTATCTGTGGCATGGCAGGCGCCGCACAAGGTTGGTGTGAGGCCCCATACTTATCGGCACCAACGCGTCTTGATGAGCTTGGGGCGGGCGCAATCAGAGTCAGTAACGCATCGCGTGAGGTACGCATACTTCCAGGTGTTAAGCAGCAATCACCAGCCAATGTCATGCGCGGGGAAGAAACACAGATTGCCGGGCTTCTTCATCTTGTTTCCGATTTTCACGGCATTGTTTGCCTGCCAGGAACACATACGAAATGGGTCCGGGTCACGGATGGTGCCATCATCGAATTTGAAACTTGTATGACTGGCGAGCAATTCGCGTTCTTTTCCAAAGCATCCGTGTTGTCACACTCGATGCCTGACGGTGGGTGGAGCGATTGTGCCTTTAAGGCGGCAATTCGCTTCGCAACCGATGATCCTTCCGCCGTCCCGCGTCGCCTTTTTGCAATCCGTGCGGATATGCTGGTCGGAAAGCAAACCAGCGCGCAAGCTCGTGCCACTCTTTCAGGTCTTTTGATCGGTCAGGAATTGATGGCTGTAAGACAGTACTGGCTGGATCAAACGGTGACTTTGATTGGAGCGCCAGCACTGTGCGAACTCTACCTGACGGCTTTGGGCATTATGGGCGCTAGTGGGAGGGCCGTGGAGGTTTCAGAAATGACTTTGAGCGGGCTCACGGCAGCTTATCAGCACCAATAACAGAGTGTCAGTGCTTAAAGACAACATTGCCAATCGCCTTGAGTTTGTCGGAGAGCAGAGCTGGTGCAAACTTTTTGCGATCTAGAAACGATCTGCACCAATGAGGGCGTTCACAGCCAAAATGGCTTTCCGGTCGTTCCAAGGAAATGGAAGGTTTTTGAGTCGCAAATGGTAAAGCTTGTGCGCCTCAAAAAATCTAAGTCAATTAAAATCAATAGTTTGGCTGTTGTCGAATGGCAAAACTATGTGTTGCCCAGAATCTCGTAACCATTTGATTTTAAATGACTTTGCCTAAGCATGAGTAAGAACTCCCTGAGGAATCCGAACCCATCTCGCAACATTTGTGTGCAATAGCCATTCCTGACTTCGTTCGGAAATCCGTAGCTCCACCTGAGTCCATATGTAATACAGGACGAAAAAGAAGTTTGAGTAGTGAGTACATTTCGAATTGGGTTTGATGGGCCGTCAGTCGATAATGGTGAAATTGACGTAGCAGGCCTAGCACCTTCTCTTCTCGCCCTAGGTGATCCTTTTGAAGCAGCCAATCGCGCGTTGAACAAAGATCGCAGCGAGGTGAAGCAAAAATAAAAATGAGCGAGAAGGGCAACTTTATTGCTCTTCTTTCGCTGGATGTGAGCTTAATAGCTGACATGCTCGACATGGTTGCCGCCCATCCTGATTGCATGACAGCGGCCAATCAGCTTTTTGAAGTGATTATCAAAGGCGGCACTATTGTTGGAGGTACCGTTGGGTTCTTCAAAACTCTCAAATAGCTGAATGGGGGCAAACCGGACAGCGCTGCCAAGTTAAGGTGATTGGATTGATATGTGACATGTCGTCAATCCTTTTTATCGTTCGATACGTTGCGGACCAACAGGTCCGTCACGCAGCCCTCGCCACAGTGTGAACTCAGATGAGTCCGGAACGGTCGGGCCGGACAAGAAAGCTGCCCAGTGGGTACTGCCAAGTCGTTTTTGTTGGGGTTGAAACCTGTGAAATGGGAGAGGATGTGTCGCAGATTTTGGCTCAGATCGACGAGAGCGCCTGTATCTGTGCCTGATTATCATCGACAAAAGCGGGGCGAACACGGCTGGTATTCGGAAGGCAAACAGGATTCTGAGGCGGTTGAGCTGCCTGTTCAAGATTCAGACGATCGGGTCCAAGTTTCCAAACAATATGATCTATAAACAGCAGTTCTCCAGAGCGGCAACCTCGGGCGTTCGGGTGTTTGCTGAATTTGCAGGATAAGTGTAGTCGGTACGGGCCTGACTCTGTTGGTTTAAAAAGTTGCGATACAACCGTACACCTAGGCGATGTGCGGTTTAAGTTCAGCCTGCTCTAGTGCCGTTACTGTGCCCTATCAGTACATTGGTCACGTTGATACCAATTTCATCAACCGCATAGCCGCCCTCCATCATGTAGACCGTTGGCAGGTCCAGCGCACCAATCGCGCGGCCATAGTCAATAAAGTCATCATGCCCCAGTTTGAAGAAACTGATTGGGTCGTTTTCATAAGTGTCCACACCGAGGGAAACGATCAGCAAGTCGGGTTTATAGTTGTCGACGCTGGCCAGCGCGTCGGAAAGGCAGGCTTTCCACGCAGCATAACCAGTGCCCGGCGGCATTGGATAGTTGGCGGTGAACCCTTCTCCCGCACCTGCACCGGTTTCCTCTACATAGCCAAGGAAATGCGGAAAGGCGTCTTTCGGATCACCATGAAGCGACAGGAAGAGCACGTCATCGCGGTCATAGAAGATATTCTGCGTGCCGTTGCCGTGATGGAAATCAACATCCAGGATCGCCACCCGCTCGCATCCCATGTCTCGTGCATGTTGGGCGGCGATGGCGGCGTTGTTCAAAAAGCAATAGCCGCCGAATTGATCGATCGCCGCATGGTGCCCCGGCGGTCGGCACAGGCCAAAGGCCGAACGTGCACCATCCAACACCAGATCCGTTGCTGTTAGGGCGACATCCTTGCTGGCCAGGACCGCCTCCCAGGTGCCAGAGGATATCGTGGTCTCGGCAGCCAGCGCGTAATAGCCAATTTTGCCGTCGATATGTGTTGGGATGTGGGGCGCGGTCATCGTGCGGGTCGGCCAGCAGGTGGCGATGGCTTCGCCTTTGAATCCGGCTGCGCGCCACTCGGCCTCGCAGGTTGAGAGGAACTCAACGAAGCCCCTGTCATGTACCGCAAAGACCGCCTCCATACCGTGAGATGTCGGGGCAATGATCTCGCCGATTTGCGCTGATTTCACCGCCCCAAGAATAATCTCGGCCCGGCGCGGGCATTCAAACGGGGGCACCATTTCCCCGCCATAAAGCTCAGTTTTTGAATCCCGCAGTTTGTGCTGATCGGTATAGACAGTGATCATCTTCGCCTCACACTCGTGGAGTTTGGCGGGGCCTCGGCAACCCCACCTCTTGTCAGTTTATTGAAGCAATGCTGTCCAGACGCGGTTCTGCAGATCGATGGCCTTGGCCGAACAGGTCTCCGAGAAGACCAGAGGCGTGCCCTCGGGCGGCGATAGCTCATGCGCGGATTTCAGCGCCTCGCTCATATGCGCCTCGCTGCCAGAGATCCCGTTGGAATAGCCAGCAAAATTGGACTGCACGGCGATGTTTTCCGGCTTCATCACAAACTCGATGAATTTGATCGCATTGTCATAGTTCGGCGCGCCGACAGGCACCGCAACATTGTCCGCCCAGGTGATCACTCCCTCTTTGGGAAAGGCGTATTTCATTGCCGCATTCTCGTCACGGGCGCGGATCGAATAACCGTTCCAGTTCTGATGCACCGCCGCGTCGCCGGACACCAGACGCTCCAGAATTCCGTCGGAATTGTAGGTCTTCACATGCGGTTTCTGGGCCTGCAGCAACTCCATTACCTTCTGCATGTCCTCGGGGTTTTCATTGCACAGCGGCAACCCGAGTGAGATCAGAGCCATCGAAACGACTTCGTCGGGCGATTTGAACATGCCGATCTTGCCTTGCAGTTCCGCCGGTGGCTGGAACAACACATCATAAGAGTTCACATCGCCACCATAGACATCGGTGTTGACGGTGAATGAGGTCGTCCCCCATTGCCACGGCACGGTGTAGGTGTTGCCCTCGTCCCAGGGTGGGCTGGTGAAATCCGCGCTCAGATTGCCGTAATCTGCCAGTTCCGAGGCGTTGATGGGTTGCAGCAGCCCTTCCGAGACGAAGATCTTGACGAAGTTATGGCTGGGCACCACGATGTCATACCCGGTGGCGCCCGATTGCAGCTTGGCCAGCAGAGTCTCGTTGGAATCGTATGTGTCGAGCGTGACCGAGATACCTGTCTCGGCCTCAAATTTCTCGATGAGTTCCGGAGCAGTGTAGTCGGTCCAGTTATAGAGGAACAACTCGCCCTCGGCGGTGGCCATTCCAGCGCAAAGTGTCAGTCCCAGCGCTGTTACAGTGATCTTCTTCATGTTCTTTCCTCCCGTTTTTGATGTGCCCTATGTTTTCTTTCCGATCAGGTAGGACACCGTGACGATGATGATCGAAATGCCAAGAAGAACGGTTGAGATCGCGTTGACCTCTGGCGTGATGCCGATGCGCACCAGGCTGTAGATATAGATAGGCAGGGTCGTCGATCCCGCCTCGGCCACCATCAGGGTAATGATGAAGTCATCCAGCGAGATGATGAAAGCCAGCATCGCGCCCGAGATGATCCCCGGCATCAAAAGCGGTAGTGTTACCAGCCGCAGAGTTGCCCATTTTCCGGAGTAGAGATCGCGGGCCGCGGCTTCGAGGCTTTCATCCATCCCCTGCAACCGGGCGCGGATCGGCAGATAAGCAAAGGGGATGCAGAACACTGTGTGGGCGATGATGATGTTGCCCAACCCCAGCGACAGGCCGATGGCGGCGAAAAAGGTCAACGTGGCGACAGCGGTGACGATCTCGGGGATCATCAGCGGCAAGATGATCAAACCGCTGAACATCTGCTTGCGTCGCACCCGCCGGTTCCGGCCCAGGGCCAGAGCCGCCATAGTGGCGAGAGTGGTGGCGTTGATCGTGGCGAAGACCGCGATGATCAGGCTGTTTTTGGTAGCGCGCTGAATGTCGTCATTGGCAAAGGCCTTGGCGTACCATTGCAGGCTGAATCCATCCCAGACAGTAGCCGACCGCGAGGCATTGAACGAGAACACAACAAGGATGATCAGCGGCAGGTAGAGAAACAGGAAAAAGAATAGCGTGACCCAGTTGAACCCGGGCAGCCAGCGGATATCGCGATCTGAGTGCCTCAATGCTGAAACCCTCCGCCGCCACGGCGCAGGTTGCGGGCATAGAGCATCAGGCAAAGCAGCACCATCGCCATGATCACCATCGCCAATGCCGACCCAAAGGGCCAGTTGCGCGCGGCCGAAAACTGCAATTGCACAAGAGAGCCCAGCATCAGATTCTTGCCACCACCCAACAAGTCCGGTGCGATGAACGCCCCCAGCGCCGGGATAAACACAAGAATTGATCCAGCGATGATGCCGGGCATGGACAGGGGCACGACGATGAACCACAGCGCGCCCCAGCGGCTGGAATAGAGATCTCGCGCGGCTTCGATCAGGCGCAGGTCAAGCCGCTCCAACGCCGCATAGATCGGCAGCACCATGAAGGGGATATAGGTATAGATCAGCCCAAGGGCGATCGCACCTTCGGTGTACAGCAGGGTCAAAGGCGCGTCGATCACCCCCAGCGCCATCAGGGCAGAGTTGATCAGCCCGGTGTCACGCAGGACCAGGATCCAGCAATAGGTGCGGATCAGCAGGTTGGTCCAGAACGGGATAGTGATCAACAGCAGAAAGACGTTGCGGCGTTCCTCGGGTTGGCCGGCTATGTAATAGGCCACCGGAAACCCCACGATCAGGCAGCCGGTCACCGCGACCGTCGCAATCCAGAGCGACCGGAAAGTGATCTTAAGATAGGCCGGGTCAAATACCAGTTGGTCGAACAAGTCGTTTTGGAATAGCAGCCGCTGGTAGGCATCGGTCGAGAACTCGGGTTTCACCCCGCCATAGTCGCCAGGAGCCAGGAAAGAATAGATCAGGATGATCAGAATCGGCACGATCATGAACACACCAATCACCAATGCGGCGGGCAGGATACCTGCGTGATCCTTGAGATATGCCCGCAGTCCGGTCATGGGATCAGAACCCGAATGGCCCGCGGATCAACTTCGACACACACCCTCGCACCGGTCTCGGCCAGCGCGGTGCCATCCTTATGGTTCTCCGACCGAACCATCACATCGGCGCCTTGATCGAGGCGTATCAGGTAATCGGTGTTGTTCCCCAGATAGAGAATTTCCGTCACCTCACCCGCCAGCCCGGTCTGCGCAAGCCGGGCTTTTTCGGGACGGAAGAAGATGGTGACGGTGGCGCCTTCCGGCGCATGGCCTTGCGGCCCGTGCAGCTTTGAGCCGTCGAAAAGGTGATAGTTGGCCGAACCTTCTTCGTTCGCGCCCACGCGTGCCTCAAAGAAATTCGCATCGCCAATGAATTCGGCCACAAACCGGTTTTCAGGAAACTCGTAGATGCGCGCCGGGTTGTCTACCTGCTGGATCTCACCCTGCGACATCACCGCGATCCGGTCGCTCATCGCTAGCGCTTCCTCCTGATCATGGGTGACAAAAACAAAGGTGATCCCGGTTTCTTTCTGTAACCGCTTCAACTCGGCCCGCATCGACTGGCGCAGCTTAAGGTCAAGCGCCGAGAGCGGCTCGTCCAGCAGCAACACGCGCGGGTGCGGGGCCAAGGCGCGCGCAAGCGCGACCCGCTGCTGTTGACCACCTGACAGCTGGCCGGGACTGCGCGCGGCGAAATCGCTCAAATGTACCAGATCAAGCATCTCTTGCGCGGTCGCGTGCGCCTTTGCTTCGCTTTTGCGCAGCCGTCTAAGCCCAAAGGCCACGTTCTCCAGAACGCTCATATGCGGGAACAGCGAATAGTGTTGAAAGACTGTATTGACCGGGCGGCTTTCCGGGGGAAGCGCCGAAATCTCCTCCCCGAAAAGATGCAAGCTGCCGCCGGTTGGCGCCTCGAACCCCGCGATCAGACGCAAAAGGGTGGTCTTGCCGCATCCCGAGGGCCCCAGAAGAGTAAAAAATTCATTGTCGCGGATGTCCAGCGTCGCATCGCGCAGCGCCTGAACCGGCGGCACACCAGAGTAGATCTTATTCAGATTCTTGATACTGACAGCCGTTTTCATACACGCCTCCGCGCGAATTGTCGGGTAAACCCATCGCCGCTCTGCAGCACTGGTCCGCATCGCCTGTAGCTATCTTTTTCTGATTGCCTGGAAGACAAAATACCCCCAAATAGGTAGGTAAACTAATTTAAGTGGCTAAAATGGGTGTAATTCATTGATCCATGCCCGTGATGCGAAATCCTTGTCCTTGCTGATGCAACGGACATCCCGGTCGGGTTTCGGCCACGACCTCAAGCGGGAACTCGGCGTCAGAGTTTCGTTCTGCACCTTTCTGATCCTGACGTATTACCCTGATCGCGAGCCGGTTTCGCAATACAGCTGGATCGGGGATCCGAAACTACTGAAAACCTATCACTCGCAATATCTGAGCGGCGCGTACCGGCTTGATCCCTACTATCAGATGGCAATGCGTCCCTTTCGGCCGGGTTTCTTTCGCCTCAGAGACATTGCGCCCGATCGGTTCTACACGTCTGAATATTACCACCGCTACTACGCACAGACGCGGCTTTGTGACGAGGTTGGTGTACTGGTCCGCCAGTCCGACGGCTCGGTCAGCGCGATCTCAAGCAGCCGCGACGAGCGTGGCGGACCGTTTTCGAGGTCTGAAGTCAATGGTTGGCGCGCGATTGCACCTGTGATCACTGAGTTGCTGCGCCAGCATGCTGAGAAAGTTCACGTGTCCCGCGCTGCAACAAAACAGACCGGTGGACCAGATACAGCAAAGCTGATCCTCAACTTCAGCAAACGCCTACTGCCAAAGGGGTTGACGCGTCGCGAGGCAGAAATTTCTGCGTTGATCCTGGAGGGCCATTCTAACCTCTCCATCAGTGGCCACCTGAATATCGCTACCGATACCGTAAAGGTTCACCGCAGGAACATTTATCGAAAGCTGCAGATATCATCTCAAGCCGAACTTTTCGCCAAATTGCACGCCGCGCTGATTTCAAGGTAAAGAGCGCACAAATTGTGCCGATGAGAGCCGAGATCAATCGTTGGTGCACCCCTCGGCGGATGGCTGCAATGTCTCTTATGGGCCGTCCTCGAGATCCGTTAGATGTGGGGCAGGCGGCAATACTGGACTGCCTCCGCGGTCGGCTGTGAGCCCAATATGATCGATGCTGCGTTTTGCGCGAATGCCGGCTTCGGTAAGCGCAAAGTTGATAATATTAGTGAGAGGTGATATAAGCTATCGCTAATATATATGTGATCCCCGAAGTGATTATGGATTTCGAAACAGCATTTGGTGCTGACTTTCGCGAAGTCAGCGAAGGTGAGCGCGAAGGTCGCCTCACGCATGTGGTTCGCGCGCAACGCACTTATCGTACCAGTCCTGAAAACTTGTGGAGCGCAATTACAGAAAAACAGCGCATTGAAAGCTGGTTCGGTAAAATCTCGGGCGACTTCAAACGTGGGGGACGGTTCTCTATCGAAGGGAACGCGGACGGCGACATTTTTGCCTGTGAACCGCCGCATTCCGTATCTGTCACGTGGGAATTTGGCGGAAATAAGAGTTGGGTCACGGCCACGATCAAAGATGTGGAAGACGGCGCGTTACTGATGATTGAACATGAACTTCCGACTGACACGGAAAGCGAAGCTCATTGGGAAAAATACGGTCCCGGTGCTACAGACGTTGGTTGGGAAATGGCAATGCTTGGACTGGACGGCCACCTTCAACTAAACGGTCAATCCGTGATAGCAGCAGGCCAGGAATGGGCAGAAGCAGAGGAAGGCAAGAGCCGGTTACGTTCATGGGCGGAGGCATGGGGGAAAGCCCATATCGAAGATGGCACCCCGATGAAGATTGCTATGGAGACCGCCGCTCGAACGGCAGACTTCTACACGGGGGAGGTTTGATGCAAGCTTTCGATGTTTTATCGGACCCCGTCCGGCGGCGAACGCTGGAGCTAATAGCCCAAAAGGAGCTCGCATCGGGCGCAATCGTCAACGTCATCGAAGCTGAGTTTGGCATTTCGCAATCAGCCGTTTCACAGCACCTTCGCATATTGCGCGATGCTGGATTTGCACGCGTACGCAAAGAGGGCGCAAAGAGGTGCTATTCGATTGATCCCACGGGCTTCGAAGATGTGCAGGCATGGCTCGATCAGCTTCGCCGTTATTGGTGCGTAAAGATGGAAGCTCTTATGATCGAGATCGAGCGAGGCAAGCGTTCTGGAAAGAAATCGTAGCTGCGGATGGCTCACAATCAGCCATTCGAAGCAGCATAGCGAAAAGGATCTCTGGGTGGCTCCTGCATTGTAGTCGGCGGCCAATAGCCCAATCTGCCAATTCTGCGGTCCACATCGACGTCCGCCTTGATGCGTGGTTTACTTGTCACCCTGCATGGGTAACAGAAATGAGGGTGCCTAAATGACTGATCCCGGATCCACCAGATCAGGCCCGCGCCTAACAATCCATAGCCACATCAACGCAGTCTCGCTCAGTAGAAGCACTGACATCAGATGAAACTGAAATCAGTCCGGTTCGGCGGGTAGATTATGTTTCAAATCAGCTGACAGTTCTTGCAGTGCTTTCAGCAGTTCTTGTGGGCCAACTGTTTCCGGATTTACCTTGGTGCTACCAAAGTATCTAAGGAATACGCTTCTGGTCGTATCGTCCATGCCTTCATGCAGAGCCATAGACCAATAGGGAAACATTCGCTCATTCACACCGACGCACTCGACTAGAATAATGTTGATGTGGCGTGTATCTGTGGTGATGCGGTGATAGATCGCGCTAACCTCAGCGCGATGGCCCTCGAGAACCTGCAAAAAAGCGTGTTTGTTGTAGTGCAGGATACCCGTGACGTTCATTGCCCTGTTGTTGCGGATAGATGTCTCAATCAGCTTGGGTACATCTGCGCTTACCGATGGATTGCGCAGGCTATAATATATAAGGCGAGTGAGGCTCATTGGTTCTTCCCATCAACGTTCAGCAGACTTGCGAGCAAGTGGTCACAAGGTCAATTCTCTTATTCGCGCGGATCTGGGCAGAACGGTGCTCAAACCATGAAAAAACAGTGTAGGGCTTAGTGGTCACTACTGTTGCCGCACTGCGTGCGCTGACTTAGCACCGCGCTATAATGTACCAGCAGCCAGAAGCAGTTGGGAAAGTATTTCGATGATTGTAGCAATGTTCACTACTATTTGCATACATTTGTTCGCTCGCGACGATTGACAGGTTTGTCCGCGAAGTGTGGCTTCGCCCTGATCCTAACTTTCCGCCTGCGGCCAATGGCGGCTATGCGGACTGCAGGTACAGCACCTGAACGCACCGCCCAACGTCCGGAAAGGGCCGTTTTATGGCGTTATGCAGGCAGTAGCGACTACTGCCGCGGCGCACGCGAGATCCGTTTGATGCCCAAACTACTTGATACTGT
This sequence comes from uncultured Ruegeria sp., assembly GCF_947504215.1. Lineage (GTDB taxonomy): Bacteria > Pseudomonadota > Alphaproteobacteria > Rhodobacterales > Rhodobacteraceae > Ruegeria. The sequence continues at coordinate 41,937 of NZ_CANNGO010000015.1, forward strand.
GCACACTTGAATGACGGGTTTCTCACGGTCGTAGACCGGGGCTACAGTTGGACATTTGTCGAAATTCCCGGGTAACAAGTTCAGGCAGCGTGAAAAAACATGGAACCCCTTCACACTATCCGCAGCAGTCATCGCCCAATTGAATTGGTGGGCAAGGAACGGTAGCGTATGAGCAGTAGACACAACAGTCGCCTTCCATGGGTTTCAAAACTGTCTTGCATGACCTGCACTCGTAGAACCACTGGCAAGCATCCGTAGGCATTTCTTCCGCTTCGCTGTGCCCACACGCTGGGCACGTCAGTGTGCTTTCAAGCACCACAGTTTGGTCCGTCATTGTCTCACATCTGCATTATTAGGAAATCGTTGATCCGAGCCTCATAGAAAACGACAACCCAAGCCAATCCGGTCATCGCGGTCGTGCCCAAAAGCCACCACTTCAACTTTGGCAGTGAACCGCGCTGATAAGACATCAGCCAAGATACCATGACGAGCGCGGCTGAAATCGCCAATACATACAAGCTTGCCGCTGCTATCTGCCCAAAGATTGCCATCCAACTGCCGCCTACTCCCATCAGCATCATCGTCATGGGCAATATGCAGCACGTCGCGACGCCAAGTGCTGACAGCGATCCTATGTAACTGAGGCTAAGGTACTTCTGCATTTCCGTTTCTTACGGCCCTTTTTGTGAGGAGTTGTCTAAGCGATCCGGTCTTATATAACTTCTGTAGTCACTACAGGATCAAGGTAGGAAATCTCACATGTTTGCGATTGGGGAAGCATCTCGGCAAAGCGGAGTTGGCATTGAAACGATCCGCTACTACGAACGAAGAGATCGTGCCCAAGCCAGAACGGGCATCAAATAATAGACGCATGTACTCCACGCAGGATATTGGAAGGCTTCGCTTCCTAAAAAAGTGCCGTGAACTAGGCTTTCCGTTGGCCGATGCGAAGACGCTCGTCGAACTCTCCGAAGGCGACAGCGAAGATTGCCAATCTGTTAAGGAGTTGGCGGAACACCACGTCTTCAATGTGCGCAAAAAGATAAAGGAGCTTAAGCGGCTGGAAGCGGCATTGACTGAACTCACAGCCAATTGCGACAGTGGGAATGTTGCCTGCCCGATGCTCTCTCAACTCCGCTCCATTTAGTAGAAAATTGGGCGTTGCGCGACCCTCTGGTACGCGCGTTGTGTTGGGTCGGAATCCGGGGTAGGTTCGCCACGTGAAGTACATTCGACCAATAACCACAACAGTGCTTACGGTGTTTCTGATCCTTATTATGGGGTTTGGGAGTGTTGTGCATGCGCTATCTAATGAGTGCGTTGGCGGGCATTGTATTGATCATATGGCCACAAGTGTTGAGGCTCAACACGCTAACCATGGGCTAGTCGCTTCTAGCGAAGACGGGCAGCATGAGCCAGACAGCGCAGCGCACGAAGGATGCAATCCATTTTTGTGTAGTGTTCCCGCGCTCACGACACAGACTTCCGAATCCAAGTTTAACCAGGCGGCGGTCGTGTCGGCATCGCAGGTTACAAACCTCTCGACGCTCAATGAACCGGACAACCCGGACAGACCACCTAACACTTGAAACAGATATCCGACGCTGTTCACGGCAGTGAACACGTTCAAGTGTGCTGCGAACTATTTGCGCACCACTCTGTTACATAAGGTTAGGACCAGTACATGAACCGAAAATATCTCCTGATCAGCGCGTGCACCGTGGCAGCCGTCGCTGCCTATATCACTCTAAGTCCCGCACCGGTTGAGGACGCAGCGCAGTCGGCACCTACCGAGGGCAATGCGATGGTGGCAATTCAAATGCCGCCCATTGAAGGAAATGCGGCAATCGGGCAACGTATATTCGACACCGCCTGCGCTGCATGCCACGGCAGCAACGCGGTCGGCGTTGAAGGCGCAGGGCCGCCGCTGATCCATGTTATTTATGAACCCAATCATCATGCAGACGAATCCTTTCAACGCGCGGTCGCTATGGGCGTCAGAAGCCACCACTGGCAGTTTGGCGACATGCCTCCGATTGAAGGCTTGACCCGTGGCGACGTGGCCATGGTGATCGACTACATTCGCGAAATCCAGCGCGCTAATGGGATAAACTGAGGAACATCCAAATGAAAATGCTCACCATAGTTGCATTGATCTCCGCACTTTCCACAAACGCTTTTGCCCATTCGAGCGTGGACACCACCAAACCCGAAAACGGCGCGACAATTGCCGAAGTACCCTCTGAAATCAGCTTTAATTTCACGGATGATATTCGCCTGACAAAGGTTAACTTGATCCATCAGGAGGCTCATACCGTCACACTCGACCTAGGAGATCAGACAAACTTTGGCCGCGCGTTCGCGCTCCCGCTCAAAAGCATGGGCGAAGGTACCTATCGCATTGAGTGGCGGGGCTTGGGGGCAGACGGGCACGCCATGACGGGCGAGTTCACGTTCACAGTGGACTGACCATGCCCGATATCTGGGGAATAGGCGCAATTTTGTCCAAGCTGATGCTCTATGTCGGCATTGGTGGCTCGACCGGGCTTTTGATCATTCGGGCTGCTTTTGCCGACCTTGTGTCACCTCTCAGCGATCGGATGAGTGTGCAGGTTGCGCTGTTGGCGGCGCTTGCGCTTGCTGGCTCTGTCCTTGGTTTCATGCTGCGCGGTGCCGCCCTTACGGGTGGACCTGATGGTTTGACCGATCCAGAAATGCTCGGTCTGTTGTGGCAGACCCCGGTTGGCGATGTTCTCGTTTCTCGGGTCACCGGGGTCGTATTAATCATCGTAGGCGTGTTTATTCCTTTTGGTGGGCAATGGATCGCGCTTGCCGGTGGATTGCTCGCTTTGTGGTCTTTTGCTCAAATCGGGCATGTTCCTGAATTGGAACTAAAGGGCGTCCGTTTGCTATTGCTCCTGCACCTTCTGGGCGTTGCATTTTGGATCGGCATCCTTGGACCGTTACGCACCCTGTCGCAACGGCCAGAATATCTGAGCAACGCGGCTATGTTGGGGCATCGGTTTGGGCAGGCAGCTTCAGTTATTGTCCCTGCACTGATTGTGGCGGGGCTGCTGATGGCCTGGATGTTGCTGGGCGATCTATGGGCTCTGACGACCACTGGCTACGGGCAAACTCTGCTGATCAAGCTTGCACTTGTAGGTGCGGTCCTGACGTTTGCGGCTGCAAACAAACTCCGCTTCGTTCCTGCTATGCAGGCCGGGGACGAGAAAGCTGCCCGCCACTTGGCCCGCTCTATTGAAATCGAAACTGCGATCATTCTGGTAGTGCTTGCAGCAACCGCGACGCTCACTAGCGTTTTGAGCCTACCGAATTGAGGTATCCCATGAACGAGCGGGATTTTTTGATCATCATATTTTTCAGCTTCGCAACGGTTGCGAGTGCCGGTCACGAAATGGACGACCGGGATTTGACCAGTGGGCAGGCCCTGTACGCCGAACAATGCGCGTCTTGTCATGGCGTCAATCTCGAAGGACAGCCGGATTGGCAGACGCCTGACAACAACGGCATTCTGCCTGCGCCGCCCCATGACGAGACCGGGCATACATGGCACCATGACAACCAGCTTCTATTCGAATACACCCAACTGGGTGGCGAGGCGGCGCTGGCCGCGCGCGGCGTCAACGGCTTTGCCAGCGGTATGCCGGGATTTGGCGACATTCTTACCGATGACGATATTTGGGACATTCTCGCCTACATAAGGTCCATTTGGCCTGAGCGCGTTCAGGAAGTTCAGGCGGGCCGCAATCCATCGCACCAGTGACGCAATGTTTTAGAAGTCGACATAGGGGACTGACTAACAAAAGTCCGCATTTTTTGCGCAATGTGTGATTTCGGCTGAACCCGAATTCGCACATTCAGCGAATGAGCGCAAAGCGGGCTGCTAATGCAGAATGCCAGCCGTCTGCCTGATGTCTCCTATGGACCGGCAGGTTCGAAGGGCGTCATCGAGCTATTAGCAGCTGCGGGATAGCGCAGAATACGATCGACAAGCTGTGGTAAGATCCCTCTATGTTTTGGCGCATGACTAAAGCGGTACTTATCCTTCCGGGTACAGCACTGATCTACATCCCGGTATTGATCCAATGGTTCAGCGACCAATGGCCATTTGGCGCAGGTGTGGGAACGCGTCTGCATTGGGCTGTGGCGGCGATGTTGGCTGTCCCCGCGCTTGCCTTTGCAGCCAAGACGATGAACTTTTTGTTCTTAAGGGATACGGAACTCCTGCGCCGTGGGACCCACCTCAAAGATTTGTGGTCAGTGGACCTTATCGCTATGTGCGCAACCCCATGCTTTCATCGGTCATTCTACTTATACTGGCGGAAGCTGTGGCGTTGAATAGCCCACTCCTGCTGCTTTGGGCGATAGTGTTCTCTCTCCTCAACACACTTTACTTCAAATTTGTAGAGGAGCCGGGGCTGGAACGACGCTTTGGAGGGGACTACTTGCGGTACAAGGCAAAGGTTTCGCGATGGGTTCCCAGGTTTCGGCCGTATGAGCCTCCAGGCACCAACGACAGTTGAATAGCAGGCTTTCTCGCGACGTATGAGTTTGCATAGACTTGATTTCGCTGTTGCCGCGAATTCCTGCCAAGACAAGCTTCACCGAGGCATCAACAGCTTTGCCATGCATGGAATTGTCCTGTGGCCTCAGTCAGGTTTGACATTAAGGGCTTTGCCACCAATCGGCAGGCTTGGCGCGCTCGCCGCGGTTACGGTCAAGCCAGAGAGCAAATCTGCGAAAGGGCGAGAGCGCAAACTTCAACCAAAGACGGTGGCGCCATTGCTTGAAGTCGCGGTTGAATGGGCAGACGCGCATGCAGATGGCACAATCAGAGGACAGTTTGGCCCAGAAACCAAAGCACTTGGCTGCGTCGGAGGTCCACTTGCGCACACCTTTTATGGCCGAGGGGTCCTCGGTGGTCTCAGGCGGGCCGTAGGGAAGCGCTTTGACTGGACAGGCATCAGCGCATTTGGTGCAGATGTTGCAGAAAGCACGCACACCCAAGGACTTGGGTGGATCATGGGCCAACGGAAGGCTGGTAAAAACCTTGGAGAACCGCAAGCGCGGACCGTATTCAGGTGTTATGACCATCTGGTTGCGGGCATACTCGCCCAAGCCCGCCTTGATCGCATAGGGGATCACGAGGCCGGTGTCGTTCATAGAGGCTGTCGCCTCATAGCCCAGATTTCGGATATATGCTGCAAGCTGCATCACGATGCTGGCCTCGTGGGAATATTCGCGCCCTGTGGCGGCCCCCGCGAGAGCGGAGGGATAGGTGGCGACGAGGTCCTCATCCATCTGGTGGCCCATCACAATGACAGATGTCATGCCTTCAGGCAGGTCGTTGGGCGCGTCGGAGAAGTCGCGGGTGTCAACGCGGGTTGCGTAAAGCCAGCGGTCATCCATATCGGTGATGCCGCAGAGATCGGCACCAAAGAACTTCGCGATGCGTTTGACTTCCTTGGTCATAGCGGCGGGATCGTCAATCGGTTGCTGTGTCGGGGCTATGGGTGTGTCGTTGTCGATGGGGGCTTGGAATCCCTCGCGCCTGCCGGTGTCGCCACCTCTTTCGGAGATCAAGTCTGAAATCAGCCAGGCTGCGTTTCTGAGCGCGAAGTCGCGCTGGGTGAACCCGTCACCACGACGAGGGGTGGCCTCCATCCGGTACGAGGCAAAGAATGCGTCGGTCTGTTTGTTGCGGATACGTTCATCCCAGAACGCGCGGGAAAAAATGTCATTGCGCTGGCTGAAACGTTCGAATTCGTCCGTGACATCAATGCCTGCAGCAGCGTCGTCCGCTCGTTGGGGTTGGTTGGAGGGATAGGCCATGACGAGACGATGCGGTGAGGTGAAGCAGTTGTCAAAGGTTAGCGTGCGTGAAAGGTCGACGTTGGCGGTCGACTGAATGTTGATAGGCTCTGCCAACGCCGGTCCGGAACAGCAAAAGCGGTTGCCGAAGGTCGCTTATTTCGAAGCGAACGGGTTTCTGCGTTTTGCTCTGCAACACCAACGCCCGTTTTTTGATCTGACCAGAGGCCATTACCTCAGCGACTTTCATCTTCACCAGATCACAGCCGCATAACTTGTTGTCGATTGCCATGTTGAACAACGCGAGATCGCGTTGGTTTTCGGCCAGTTCAAGTCGAACTCGGATCGCCCAGACATGCTTAGGTTTTAGCGACCGCTTCTGACCGACAATACGTCCTTTGTTCCAAGCTGGGCGAAGCGCGGGAATGGCAGGTATGTTTGGTGTTTCCATGACTGATCCTCCGACCCGCCATACCCTCCCACAACGACAACCCGACGTTGACGATATCATGAGATGCTGCGTCGCCTCCGAGGCCCGCTGTGAGCCCAAGCTGCAAAATACTGCGTGACGCACTGAGGTCGGGACTGGCTCCAGCACTCAGAATTCTGCCTTCGTATGACCGAGTTGCCCTGTCAGTCGCCAGATTCCGCAGGAACCACCTGATTTTTGCTCTTAATCCGTGCGTTTTTGTGGATCATAGTTGCCATCTGATTGGACTATCTGTGCCGCAGCCCTGAGTTCGGAAATCAGTAGATCAACATTGTGAGTATCAGTTTGCCAGGACGAGATGCTTATCCGCATTGCCGGTGCCTGGTTCCAGACAGTCATACCAAACCAGACCTTGGCATTGGCCGCGACAAGAGACTGTATTTGCGCGGCTTCCGCACCAGTCCCGAAAGTGAACAGAACTTGGTTCAGCACGGGCGGTAGCAAGACGTTATATCCTGCTTCAACCAACGCATCTGCTACATATTCAGCCAATGCGCAGTGCCGTTCAATCATAGCCGCAACCCCCGTGCGCCCTAGAGATCGTAAAACGGCCCAGAAAGGAATGCCGCGGGCGCTTCGAGAGAATTCGATGCCGAGATTCTTCTGGCTGTCTGCAGATGCCAAAGAATAGTCTGCGTCGCTATTCATGGCGGCGGTCATTGCATGACGGTCACGGCAAATACCTACAGCTCCATCATACGGTGTGTTCAACCATTTGTGCCCATCAGTTGTCCAGCTATCGGCCATTTCCACCCCGTCCGTCAGATACCGTTTTGTCGGCGCGGCACGCGCCCAAAGACCGAAAGCGCCATCGATATGCACCCAGGCTTTTGCCGCGGTGACCAATGGTAGGAATGGGTCAAAGCTGCCGGTATTCACTTCGCCAGCTTGCAAGCACAGGATGGTCATTTCATCCAATTGGGGCAGCTTTGATGGAATGATGCTTCCCTTTTCATCAACCTGCGCCACAATCAAGTTTTGTTGGCCAAAGCCCAGAACACGCAACGCTTTGCGCACTGTCACATGTATCTTTTCCGATACGACGACCCGGATTTCGGGCGCTCCATCCAGCCCGTGAATGTCCTGGTTCCAATTCTTCCGCAACAGCAACGCCCGACGAGCAGTCGCCAGACAAACAAGGGTAGAGGACGTTGCGGACGTGCCAAAGGCAACTCCGCTGTCGTGAGGGAGGTCCAGAATGTCCAGTATCCAGCGTGCGACAACTTTTTCGATCACATCCGCCGTTGGGGAATTGGTATAAGACGAGGCGCATTGATCCCATGCGAGCATCATTCGCTGAGCCGCTGCAGCGATCGGGATAGTCGCTCCAATGACAAATCCGAAATAATGCGGACCATTGGATGCCACAGTGCCAGGTGATCCAACGTCATCTAGAAACCTCAGGGTTTCCGAAGCATCAAACCCGTTTTCTGGCAGGGTTTCCTCAAAGCGGGACAATGAATTGCGCGCCGAGTCTTTCGGAAAGGCATCCATGTCTGCGATTTCAGTTAGGTACCGATTGGCGCGACGATCCGCTTCCGTTGAGCAAGGCGGTAATTTTTTGCAAGTCATACTGCGCCTCCCATGAATTTGATTCATTAACTTTGGAGTGCGTTCTCGAGACCGAGGAAGGCGTTTTCCAAAAGCGAGCTAGGCAACTCCCTTGGCTTTGGCTTCACAGGTCATCCGACATTCCAAAGATTGCTCACCATTTTTCTCCATAGGGTCGCAGTTCTACGTCAAACGACCAGGTAGACCGGTCTTGATGGGCGATGTGGAACACTTCGTCAGCGATGGCGTTAGGCTTGCTGAAAAACTCTTCGGGCATGTCCGGATTGAAAGGCAAGCGGGTCCATGGTGTGTCGATCGCTGCATCGATCACGACATAAGCCACATGGATGCCCTTTGGCCCCAATTCGCGGGCCAGGGATTGCGCAAGTATCCGTTGCGCGGCCTTTGTTGGGGCAAAGAGCGCGTAATTGGGAACACCGCGGAGTGCTGCGGTGTTGCCCGTAACGATGATCGCACCGCTGCCTCGCTCAACCATTGACGGTGTCAGTTCGCGCGCCATGTGTAACAGGCTCGTGGTGTTGACGCGGAAATTGCGCTCCAGCTCGTTGGGATCTGCCTCCAAAAATGGTTTGAAGGTTGCACGAACGGCGTTGTGCACAATCACTTCCGGCGCTCCAATATCATCCTTCACCTGACGGCAAACATCGATCAGATGCTCAGTGTCCTCCAAATCGAATGCGAAAGACCTTGAACCCGGGAGTTCGTTTTCAAGTTCCGCCAAGCGCTCGCGGTTGCGCGCCAAAAGGGCGACGCGATACCCATCCCGTGCAAACCGGCGGGCGACCGAAGCACCGGTTCCGTCTCCGACACCAGTGATCAAACAGATTTTATGGTCCATGACAATTTCCTCCTTAGATGGCCGACATGTCGAACCGGGCATTGCCGCCGCCAGTTATTGCGACATCATGTGAATCGCGCATTTTTTCGCTCTTAGGTATGATCCTTGTTCGCCGTCACGGCGGGTCGGTATAGATTAACCGGCGGGTCCGAAGGTTTCAGTATGAATGCGCTCCTGGCATATGCCTCGGCCTTCCAGATCGGCCTGTAGCTCACCCATGAATTTCACCGGCCCGCAGATGAAGTAATGAGCGTCGATGTTATCAATCAGTTGCGCCAGTAAAGCGCCGTCAACGCGGCCACGGCTGTTAAAATTATTGGCAAGCTCGTCATCTCCGGTGGGTTGACTATAGGCGACATGCACGTGGACGCCTGACCGAGCGGACGCCATTTCCAGAACCTCTTGAGCCAATGGATGGTGTTTCCCGTCTCTCGCCCCGTGGACAAACCAAACCGGGCGATTGCCGGCCTCTTCAGCGACCGCCTGTAAAATGCTCATCATCGGCGTGACGCCAATACCAGCGCTGACCAGCACTAATGGGCACTTATTGCAGGCCATTACGAAATCCCCGGATGGCTGACGGCTGTTAATGATTGCGCCGGGTTCGAGGTGGTCATGAAGAAACTGCGAAGCGATGCCTTTTGGCTCACGTTTCACGGAAATACGATAGCGATGCTCATTGGGTCCGTTAGAGAGCGAGTATGTTCGACTGACGGGCTCGCTTATCCCTGGAATTTCAAGCTCGATCGGAAGATGCTGGCCGGGTTCAAAATTTACCAGGGTTCCTCCGTCCCGTGCTTCAAAGACGAATGAGGTGACATCAGCGCTTTCGGGCGTTTTCTCGACAAGACGGAGCGAGCGAACCGAATCTGCATCCGAACTCCATCTGAGACTGACCGCAGAGCGCGTCTCGACAACTTCGTCAATCTGCAATGTAACCAGCCGCCGAGCGCCGTGTAACTTTGCAATCTCGCTGCTGTCCCAGTCGATGGAGGCCTTGCCGGTTAGCTGCAGAAAGCTACCGCTTTCGAAATCCACAAATAGAAAGCCGGCCCTCGGATCGAGCAGAATATTGCCAATTGTGTTGAAGTGATTGTTACCGGCGTAATCCGGGAACTGCAGCCGCCCGTCATCCAGAACTTTAACAAAGCCACGGTCGCCGCCACGATGCGACGCATCCATCCCGTATGTCGGGCTCGTACCCTCTCCGCGATAACCGCTTGCGACAAAGAAGGTGTCTGCGGAGGAAATCCACTGTATCTGCCCTTTGGTGAGGCGCTGGCCTCTGGTTGAAAGGCCAGGATCGGAGCCATTCAACCGATGCCATTTTCTTTCCCGAATATATTGCGGACAATTGCCAAAGGTCTGCTCGACGTGAAAGTCAAAGCCGGCGGATGTGACATTGGCCGCACGGCCATTGACGCGGTTGCGACGCCGGGTCGCCAGTTCGATACCGAGAATGCCAATATCGCTTCCCGGTTTAATGGCATCGTGCAATGCATCGCCTTGGCCAGGCAACGCGTCGATAGAGAGTGTTTTGTTGTCAGGCGAACTAACAGTACCTTCCGACCCTTCCAACAGTGTAACCCAAGGCCTTTCCTGCCCGTCCCGGGCCGCGACCACCAGGAACGGAAGGGCGGTATGAAAGTCGCGGTGCTGTTCCGGTAGGTGGTCGCGGACAACTCGCTTTGCCCATTCTTCGATGTCGCGAACACCAAGCCGAGCTTGCGCCAAGTGTTCGCCGCGGTGAAACGGGGACGCGTCGCGATCACGAAGTTCAATGCTGGACATGGGATTTCTCCTCGGGCCGGGATTTTATTCGGGGAAGCTCAGCTAAGTAAAATGGCGCCCGGTCATCTGCCCTAGGCGCCAAGTTTCATCAGGCGGCAAGGCCAACCTTGGTGCTTTGCATAGGCACAAAGCCTGGTAGTGCCTCGATACGACCAAGCAGTCCCCGGATATTGGGAAAATCGTCAAGTGAGACGTTCCCCTCAGGAGCATGTGCCGTGTAGCTGTATATTGCGACATCCGCGATTGTCGGGATGGTACCAACCAGCCAGCTTCGCCCATCCAGATGGGCTTCGAGGCGCGCGAACGCAGCATTGGCCACTGCCTTGGGACGTTCGGCATCCAGTTGGGCGCCAAAGACGGTGACAAGCCGAGCGGTTGCCGGCCCGTGGGCTATATCCCCGGCGGCCAATGACAAGAACTGCTGAACTTCGGCTTCAAGGACGGGATCAGACGGCAGCCAGTCAGGGGCGTATTTGCGAGCGAGATAGACCAGAATGGCGTTCGAATCCGCTACGACGGTATCTCCGTCCTCGATGACCGGCACCTGACCGGCCGGATTGAGTGACAAAAAGGGCTCCTTTTTGTGCTCGCCGGCCAATAGATCGACATCAACCAGTGCATGATTGATGCCGCCAAGCTTGGCGAAAAGCTCGACCCGGTGGGAGTGGCCGGAGAGCGGATGGCGATGAATGCGGATGGCATTGGGCATGATTTATCCTTTCGGAGGAGTTTTCCAGAGCGAGAGCTGATGGGGTGCACCAGCGATCACTGGACAAAACATGACACATGACTGTATCGGTGATAATCACATATTTTATTCAATAACTAGGAACATAATGAGCATAATAAGAATCTTCGAAACACCAAAGGAACGCTAAAATGGACACGGTTGACACGATGCGTGCTTTCCTGGCAGTGGCCCAAGAAGGCTCGTTCACAGCGGCAGGGAAGCGTCTTGGTTTCTCGACCAGGCTTGTCAGCAAATATGTGGCGCAGTTGGAAAGTAGACTTTCAACCCAGCTTTTTAACCGAACAACGAGAAGTGTTTCTCTGACGGATGTTGGCGTCGCCTATCTCAAACGGTGCCAACCAATTGTCGATCAAATCGATGAGCTGGATGATCTGGTGCAGGAAAGGCAGTCTGCCTTGTCGGGTCCGATCCGGATAACTGCACCAACTGGCTTCGGGAGCAACAACTTGACGCAAGTCCTGGCTCCATTCATGCGAGCGCATCCGAACGTCGACATCGAGCTCAAGCTTTCCGATTCCAGAGTTGCTTTGGTTGAGGAAGGGTTCGACCTCGCCGTCAGAGTGGGCATGCTGAGGGATTCAACCCTCATTGCGAAAAAACTAGCGGATATGCCACTTATCGTCTGCGCATCTCCAGATTATCTGACCGCGCGTGGGCGGCCGGGTGACCCCATGGCGCTCGCCACCCATAAATGCCTGATTGACGAAAACCCGGTCAACGCAACCGCCTGGAGGTTCCGTACTGATGCGAGGGATTTTGTCGTTAAAGTCGCTGGTGCCTTCCATGCCAATGCGCCGGCAGCGATCGCTAATATGGCGATTGCGGGCCTCGGCATTGCGCGTTGTCCTCACTACGCCGTGGCGTCATGCTTGGAAAGCGGATCGCTAGAACAACTCTTTGCGGAATACGAAACAGAAAATTTTGGTCTCTACGCACTCTATCCACCTAACCGTCATTTGACTGCTCGGGTTCGCGCCTTGATAGACTATATGGCAAGGCATTTCAGGTCATATTGAGGAAAGTTAAAGTTGCACCGCCTTGAAATATGAACCTACTAGCGACGCCAAACTAATTTCATTGCGATCTCGTTCCCTGCGGTATTCTGCCATTGGGACTCTGCGGGCGAAGGCTCACATTGTTGCGCGATCTGTGAGTTCGCAGACGTCTACATAATGCATGTGCAGCGAATGGCGGCAAGCCGCGCTAAAACCTGGTTATGGTGTTCAGAACTTACTTGGCGGAATCGATGCAATGGACGAGGCAGATTCCAGCAGCAAAAACCTCCGAGAGGAAAGCCAACGAGGCATCGAACATGCTTTGGCCCTTGCGGATCATGTTTTCCGCTTCGATACATTGAGAATGTCACCGCAGATGAGATGAAGCTTTTGAAGCCGATCATTGGCATTCCTAAACACGGTCGCAGTCAAACCATCACAACTCAATCGTGCAGCACTCAGGTCAAGGTTTGTGACAGATCCAGTCCAGACCCTAATCGCTGATATCCATGTCCTTCGATTGCCTGTACGTGCCGGCCATAAACCGCAAACTATCCTCGGTGATCGAGGCAAGGGCTGCCATGCAGACCAAGAACCCGGAGATTGGCACAATGGCGATGGCGTACTTCTTGGGCATGTAGTTGGGTTTGAAGACGATCTCCCCGTCTTCCCACGCGAAGTACCACATCTCCCAGTATTTGCCGCCCATGGTTGATACCGCATCAATCCCCCAGATGATCATGACGATGCCGAGGCAGAAGATAACGGCCGTCCAGAACTGCTGGATGAAGAACGCGGCTTTCTGAGGCAACCAATTGTAGATCAGGTCAAGTGCGATGTGGTCTCTGTCGCGAACGGTCAGCGCAAGGGCGAAGAAGACCAGCCAGATATTGCTGAGAACGGTCAGCAGGTCGCCCCAGATTGGAGGGTCTTTGAAGACATATCGCATGACCACCGAGTACACGGTGAAGGCCACCATCATCAAAAGCAGTGTTGCGCAGAAAGCTGTCAGCGTTTTCCTGACTACTTTGTCGATAAACTTAAGTGCGGAAACCATCTGATGCCCCTCCCTCAGTTCGCAAAGCCAAGAGCACGAGGCAGGAACATGGTGATGTCCGGAACGATGATCAGAACAAACAACAGCGCGAAAAGGGCAATCAGATACGGCAGCATTGCTATGGCGACTTTTTCCAACCTGACCTTGGCGATTGCACCTGCCGTAAAGAAGGCGACGCCGACAGGGGGTGTGACCGACCCGATCAAAAAGCCCACCACCACAACCAGTGCGGCCTGCACATCTGGGTAGCCCGCCTTGACCATGACATCCACCAACACCGGTCCTGCCACAATGATATTGGCCGCACTGTCCATCACCATGCCCAACAAGCAGATGAACAAGACAAGCACGAGTGCAAAGATCAGCGGATTATAGGTGTATCCAAGCAACCATGTTTCCAGCTGGCTGATCGCACCGAGCGATGTCAAAAGCCAGCTGAACGGCCCAGAAGCCGCGATGATGATAAACACCATGGCTGAATTGCGAAAAGCACGGACAAACGCGCTTTTGCAGTTGCCCCAGCTGATGGTGCGGTAGACGAACAAACCAACAAACAAAGCGATGGTGGCGGTCAATGCGCCTGCTTCGACCACACCTGCGATACCAAAGACAACCGATCCAACCAAGACCACTGGGATCAGAAGGGCGAAAGAGGATTTGTATCCGGCAATTGCAATGCCCTTCAGGCTGAAAGGCTCTTCGCTACGTTCAAAATTATTTTTTCGCGCAATGACGTAGTTAACCACCATCAACAGTCCGCCGATCATCAGGCCCGGGACAATGCCACCGGCGAACAGCGCACCAACAGAAATTCCACCTGCATTTGCCAGCACGATCATCATGATTGAAGGAGGGATTATACCGCCGATCGTTGAACTCACGGCTGTGATTGCTGCGGCAAACTCGGGGGGATATCCGGCTTTTTTCATCCCCGGCACCAGCAGTGATCCGACCGTCGCGGTGTCTGCCACAACCGATCCGTTCATACCGGCAAAGAACATACTGACCAGCACGTTGGCCTGCGCCATGCTGCCCCGCATCCGGCCGATGATGCGTTGACTGAGGTCAACCAGACGGTCGGTGATCGTGGCCGAAGTCATCAATTCACCCGTCAGCATGAAGAACGGGATTGCTGTGAGTGGCACCGAGTCAATTGCCTGAAACATTTGACTAGGGATCAAAATCATCGGTGCCGCGTCAGTGAGCAGGATATAGACCACCGGGATCAGGATCATGATGAACCCAACGGGGGCACCCAGCAAGATCAGGACGACCAGAATGATTAGAAGCGCAACGCTTTCCATTGGGTTAGATCCTAGTTGGGGCGGTCTTTTGTCATGAAAAGGCGCGGAACATCATCCCGCGCCTTTGTTTATCTTGTCAAATGACCGTGGCCTTAGAGAGCACCAGCTTCTTCAAGCTGTGCAATGAAGCTGGTCATGCCCTGCTGTTCCAGAACCTGACGCGCTGTGTCGGGATCATATGTACCTTTTGCATTGATCCATGCGTCGATGGCACCCGCTCGCCATTGAACAAGCTCATCCTCGGATGGCACATACCATTCTTTTGCGGTCTTCTTGATCTCAATTTCACCCGCTTCGACCCAAGCTCGGTCAAGTTCCTGTACTTTTTGCCCAAACGCCTTTGCAGCGATTTTCAGCCATTCCTGTTCTTCGTCGGTCAATGCATCATACTGACGTTTGTCGATGGACAGTTGGTTGCCGGACCATGATCCGCCGATTTCGGTGAAATAAGGTGCCACTTCGTGCAGCTTCGCGACATGCTGCCAGGGTGTGGCAACGTATTGGCCGGACACAACACCGGTTTGCAAACCTTGGTACAGTTGCGACCAGTCGTAAGGAACAGGCACGGCCCCCCAGTTCTTTACCAATGTGTATTCAATCGGGCTTTTGGTCACACGCCATTTCACACCCTCCATGTCGCCGGGAACGTGGACTGGCCCATGAGCATTTCCAAGTTGACGGAAACCTCCACTTGAATAAACCGTCAGGCAAACATGCCCCGCTTCTTCAGCTGCGATCTGGCACTGCTTTTCTGCGAGCCATTCCGACGATATCCGGTCTGCGTCTTCGATGCTTTTGAAGATGTAGGGCAGATCAAAAATCGCCAATGACGTGCCAAAGTTCCCGAAGTTGGCGGTCGAGCTGGTCCACAAAGCCAGAAGGCCCTGATTTGCTTGTTCTCCACAGGTCTGTTCGCTGCAAAGTGACTTACGATAATGCGGTTCGATCTTCAGTTGGCCGCCGGAGACTTCCTCCAAGGTTGGTATCAAAGCCTGGTCAATCGCGTCTCCGATGGGCATGCCGATGAATCCGACCGTTCCCAGCTTCAGAACCTTTTCTGCTGCGGCGGTTTGTGCCGAAAGTGCCAGTGCGCCGGTGACGCACAGCACTTTTCCAATAGTACCAATGTTCATCTTCATCATCTCCCGTCGTTGACTTTGTTTTCCCGTATCTTTCACCTCGGGCTGCTTCAAAGAAAGTGACAGATAGATTGAAAGAAGGGGACAGATCAGTTTCGACCTGACAGTCTGCGCTTGATGCCACTAGGGTTTGGTATCTGAAATCCGGCGCAAAGGAGCTTTCAGTGGCCTCTGTCACCCCTCGTTTTCTGAAACTTCCCGAAAGCTCGCATCTGAGTTTACGTGATCAAATTTGCGAAGCAGTCAGCGCCGCGATTACATCAAAGTCGCTCGCCTACGACCGACCCCTGCCATCTTGCCGTGAACTGGCTGACCAGCTTGGTGTATCCCGCAACACAGTTTTTGCTGCGTACAACCGCCTGGTGGATCTTGAGCTTTTGGTGTCGCGTGACCGCTCTGGCTATTTCGTAGCGCCTCAGATTGCGGCACTTAACAAGGCGCTTCTTAAGGAAGAAGTCGATCGAAGGGATGACGCACCTTGCCCCGTGTCCTTTCGGTCAAACAATCTGATGCCTGTCGTCAATCCACTGGATTGGAACGCCTACCCTTATCCGTTCATTTACAACCAAATCGATCCCGAGTTGTTTCCTGTCGATGGCTGGCGCGAATGCACACGGCAAGCGCTGGGTCGCAAGCAGATGCCGGTTTGGGCCAGTGACTCCGTTGAAAGCGACAGCCCGCAACTTGTGCAACAGCTGCGCCAGAGACTTTTGAATACGCGCGGCATCTATGCTGATGACGACGAAATCCTCATCACACTTGGCTCGCAGAACGCACTCTACATTTTGGGCACAATTTTTGCTCAATCCGGCAAACCCATTGCGCTGGAGGATCCAGGTTTTTTCGGAGCGCGAAATGCCTTCCGTCTTGCAGGCAGTGAACTGATCGGTGTCGCAGTAGATGAGGACGGTATCATCCCGAGCGCCATCCCATCTGGATGCCAGCTGGTGTTCACAACGCCGAGCCATCAGTTTCCTACAATGGTCACGATGAGCGAGAAAAGACGCGAAGAGTTGTTGGCGGCGGCTGTAGAGAAAGACTTTCTGATCATCGAGGACGATTACGAGGCCGAGATGAACTATGTTGCCAAATCCTCGCCGTCGCTACGATCAATGGATAAAACCGCGCGCGTCATCTATGTGGGCAGCCTGTCAAAAACAGTCTCTCCGGGCATTCGCCTTGGGTTTATCGTGGCCCACCGCGACATCATCCGCGAGGCGCGCATTGCCCGCGGCGTGATGATGCGTCACCCACCAACGATCGTTCAGGAAATCGTAGCGTTGTTCTTTCAGTTGGGTCACTACGATTCACATCTGCGCAACATTGAAAGACGCTACAACAAACGTTGGCATGCGATGAACAAGGCGATCACCAAACATTTGGGGATGCTGAAACGGACGGAGTCTGAGGGGGGCACATCCTTCTGGCTGACAGGTCCCAACGGCTTTGACGCGACTGAATTGACACGGAGGCTGAAAGCCAAAGGTGTATTGGTTGATCGCGGTCAGGACTACTATCTCGGCTACAACGACAGCCGTAGTTTTCGGCTTGGGTTTGCCTATGTCCCGGTGTCAAAGCTTGAAGCAGGCATCGAGATTATCGCCGGTGAGGTCAGATCGCTCCTGTGACGCGAGATCTTCATCTGTCCCTTCGAATTGCGCCACCTGTCTCTCGTCGTTTCTGATCCAAATCAGTTAACTGGATCGGATCGCGTAGCCAAAATTCTGTACGCGAGTGGCGAGATATCAGGGAACACGTCTTGTGAAAGATCGATTGGATACCATCAAAAACGTGACCCCGTTTAAGTGCCACGTGCCCGAGGACGTTTTGCGTACAATCCTTGACCGAGTCGCAAACTACCCATGGCACGAGATGCCTGACGATGGTGGTTGGGATTATGGTGCTAATTTGGTCTATATGCAGGAGCTTTGTTCCTATTGGGTCGATGGGTTTGACTGGCGCAAGCAAGAAGCACGCATCAACTCGTTTACCCAACTCAAGACCCGCGTAGACGACATCGATATGCACTTCATTTATGAAGAGGGCAGCGGATCCAACCCGATGCCTTTGATGATCAGCCATGGCTGGCCGGGCTCTGTCGCCGAGTTCTTTGACCTGGTCGAGCCTCTGGCGCATCCCGAACGCTTTGGGGGCGACGTCCAAGACGCTTTTACAATTGTCGCTCCGTCCTTGCCCGGTTTTGGATTTTCCGGACGGCCGCCACGTCCCTACGGGCCGCGTAAAATAGCAGGCGTTGTCAACTCTTTAATGACGAAGACCCTTGGTTTTGACACCTATCTTGCACACGGCGGCGATTGGGGCGGGGCGATATGTTCCTGGCTTGGCTACGATCATGCGCCTGCTTGCTCTGCCATTCACATCAATGTGCTGACAATGCGACACCCGGACGGGCCACAAACGCCCGAAGAAATCGCGTGGGCTAAGCAGTTTGACAAAGATCAGATCATGCAAAACGGCTATCGCACACAACAGGCGACGCGGCCACAAACGCTGAGCTACGCGATGATCGACAGCCCCGTTGGCATTGCAGCTTGGCTGGTGGAAAAGTTTCACGATTGGTCGGACGTACCCGTTGGCCAGATTGAGCACGCACACAGCAAGGATGATTTGCTGACCAACATCATGATCTACATCGTAACGCGCACATTCAACTCGGCCTCTTGGATTTACTATGGCCGGCGCGAAGAGGGCGGGCGCGTTCTGTCCCCGGAAGGCAGGCGAGTCGAAATTCCTACTGGTTGCGCTGTTTTTCCAGCTGAGATGTTGGGCTGGCCACCCAGATCCTATGCTGAACGCATCTACAACATCACCCATTGGACCGAGATGCCTCGCGGCGGCCATTTCGCAGCGATGGAAGAACCGCAAATGCTGATGAACGACATTCGCAAATTCGCGCGCATCTTGCGCGGCCGGAACGACGGAGAGACAAAATGACCCTTTCGCACGCTGAGTATCAGGCCATCGCTGCCATGCTGACCCCAAACGGGCAGGCATTTATTGACGGTCAGTTTTGCGATGCCGCCGATGGTGATAGATTTGAAACGACCAACCCGGCAACCGGTCAGATTTTGGCGGAGGTTGCGCATTGCAAGGCCGCAGATGTAGATCGTGCAGTTGCTGCGGCACGACGGGTGTTCAACGAGGGCACGTGGTCGCGCGCAGAACCGGAAGAACGCAAGGAAGTTCTTTTGAAAGTCGCACAGCTGGTGCGCGAACACACGCATGAGCTGGCAGTTCTAGAAAGCTTGGATACCGGCAAAACCATCAATGACTGTATCGATGAAATCGGTGGTGAAGTACCCAATTTTTTCCAGTGGTACGCTGAGCTTGCAGATAAAACATTTGGAAAAATCGCACCTACAGGCCCCGGTGCTATGGCGTTGATCACCAAGGAACCTGCGGGGATTGCTGGCGCGGTGCTTCCCTGGAACTTCCCACTGGTCATGGCAGCCTGGAAGATTGCACCATCCCTTGCGGTGGGCTGCTCTGCGGTGATCAAACCGGCCGAACAGACCCCGCTATCGACCATTCGCCTGGCGGAACTGATGCGCGAGGCAGGCGTGCCAGATGGGGTGATCAACATCGTGCCGGGTTTTGGTGAAACTGCGGGCAAGGCCATTGGCCTGCACAACGACATCGACACGGTTTCGTTTACCGGTTCAACCGAAGTTGGCCGCATGTTCATGCGTTATTCCGGTGACAGCAACCTTAAGGGCGTGGGCCTGGAAATGGGTGGTAAAAGCCCGTTCATCGTGCTGGAGGATGCGAGACTTAACGACGACTTGATCGAACATGCTGCCATGTCTGCCTTCTGGAATGGTGGTCAGAATTGCTCTGCCAATATGCGCCAGCTGATCGCTGCACCTTTGGTTGAGGAGTTTACCGGTCGCATCATCGAGCGGGTGAAAGGTTTCACATTGGGCGATCCGCTAAACCCGGCCACTGACATCGGCTCGATGATCAGCAAGGATCACAAAGAACTGGTGATGAACTACATCCAAAGCGGCGTTGCGGATGGTGCACAGATGACGATGGGCGGGGACAGCGATCTTCCCGGCTACTTTGTTGAACCAACGGTTTTTCAGGGTGTTACTCCGGAAATGAAAATCGCGCGCGAAGAGATTTTTGGACCCGTTCTGGGCATCATGTCCATGAAAACTGCCGAGGAAGCTTTGACCGTTGCCAGTGACACAGATTATGGTTTGCACGCAACCGTCTTCACCCAAGACATCGACCGGGCCCTTCACATGACTCGCTCGCTGCCTTGTGGCACGGTTTCGGTCAATGGGTTTTCCGAGGGCGACATCAAGACCCCGTTTGGAGGTTACAAGCAATCCGGGTCGCTCGCCCGTGACAATGGGACGGAAGCGCTTGAGCAATACCTGCAAACAAAGACCATTTGGGTGCAGACGGCGACCGATTGACGGCCAACATATTTCACGCGGGAAGAGATCGAGCGCTGGCATCACACACTTAAGAACCGCATCTCGTTGGAGAACGGCTTCCTGACCGGCGATCCCGAAGCACATGTTGTTGCCTTCGTCGGTTACTACAACCATCAACGCCGCCATGAGAGCTTCACAAATCTGACACCCGCCGATGTCTACACAGGCCGCAGCCAAACTATACTGCTTGAACCCGACAAGACAAAAGGCAGAAACATGAAACTAGGGCGCTTGAGATCCCTATAAAGATGTAAACCGCCCTGTGCATTTTCCGGAGCCATTCTCAGCTCGTATATTTGCGCAGCGCCCTTGAAACCGAAGCGACGATTGGCGAAGACTAATCGTCTTCGCCGTTTACCTTCGCCCCAGACGCACCCAGCCTTTGTGACAGCTCCTTTGCGGCGCCTCGGACAATATTGCCAATCTCAGCAAGCCTTTCGTCGGGCATACGATCCGCAGGCCCCGATACAGATATGCCTCCGACCGCCTCACCGAAAAAATCTATGATCGGGGCAGCGACACAGCGCATTCCATGAGTTCTTTCTTCATCATCCAATGCCCATCCGCGGCGGCGGCTATGGTCGAGTTCAGCCAGCAGCTTTTCTTTGTCAAACAGCGTTTTCATAGTAAATTGCTCCAGTCTCGCATTGGGAAGGAGCTGGTCGATCCGCGCGCGATCATAGCAGGATAATAACGCTTTTCCGATCCCAGAAGCGTGAAGTGGCGTGCGTGTGCCAGGTTGAAAAAAGGCACGAATATTTGACTGTGTTTCAACCTGACTTAAGAAGATGATCTGGCCTTCACGTTCTATGCCGATATTAGCGGTTTCCCCGGTGGCTTCCATCAAGCCGCGCATGATCGGACGAGCGCGCTCTACGAGTGAGCTTCGATAGAGGAACGCCGAACCCAAACGAAACAGTTCTGGTCCGACATGCCAAGTCTGGTTTTCTGGTTCCAGGTCTACGAGACGACGCTTTTCAAGCGTATTTAGTGTCCGGTAGGTCGTGGCAGGTGACATGTCCAAACGTTGGGCCAAATCCGACAGCGAAAGCCCTGGTTGCGAGGCAAGGGATTCAAGGATGTCTATCGCTCTATCGATTGACTGGTTCGTATTCTGTTCTGGCTTGTCGGTGAAGCTTTTCGGTCGCCCGCGTTTACGGTTTTCTGATGGCATTTCCCAGGTTTTCCTATTTTGACAATTTTTCAATAGTCGTAATGGAATTGAAAAAATATAACACATTATAAAAAAACGATAAATATACTTTCTTTCAGTTTTGAAAATATTTTTCAAAAAAATTGCCAGTTTGCGTCTCGCACACAATACTAGAGCCAGAATCATCGCAAACGAGGCACTCAATGAGTTTTCAGAATCCTGTGTTCATTCCGGGGCCGACCAACATCCCCGAAAAGCTGCGCAAAGCGTGCGACATGCCGACGATAGACCATCGGTCACCCTTGTTCGGTCGAATGCTTCATCCGGCGAGAAAGGGTGTTCAACGCGTGCTGAAAAGCCGAGACGCAGAAGTATTTTTCTTCCCGTCGTCCGGCACCGGTGGTTGGGAAACCGCGTTGACCAACACCTTGTCTGGGGGTGACAAGGTTTTAGCGGCGCGCAATGGTATGTTCTCTCATCGCTGGATCGATATGTGCAAGCGTCATGGGCTGGATGTTCAGATCGTCGAAACGCCTTGGGGAGAGGGCGTGCCTGCAGACCGCTACGAAGAGATTCTTGCCGCAGACAAAGCGCACGAAATCAAAGCAGTGCTGGCCACCCACAATGAAACCGCCACCGGTGTGAAATCTGACATCGCTGGTGTGCGTCGGTCCTTGGATGCCGCGGGTCATCCAGCCTTGCTGCTTGTCGATGGGGTGAGTTCGATCGCATCGATGGATTTTCAATTTGATGATTGGCGCGTGGACGTTGCCGTGACCGGATCACAAAAAGGCTTTATGTTGTCGGCTGGTCTGGCCATCGTCGGCTTCAGCGCCAAGGCGATGGAGGCGACAAAGTCCGCGAAGTTGCCACGCTCATTTTTTGACATCCATGATATGGCCAACGGTTATGCCGCCAGTGCCTTTCCTTACACACCGCCCGTTGGGTTAATTAATGGCCTCAATGAGGCATGCGGCATGCTCTTAGACGAGGGGTTGGATAACGTATTCGCGCGCCATCATCGTATTGCCGAAGGCGTGCGATATGCTGTGAAGGCGTGGGGCCTGGAGCTCTGTGCGACATCGCCTGATATCTATTCCGACACGGTGAGCGCGATCCTCACCCCGGACGGGTTCAACGCGACAGATATTGTGACCCATGCTGCGGATACCTATGGCGTGGCTTTCGGTGTGGGCCTCGGTGAGGTTGCAGGTAAGGTATTTCGGATCGGGCATCTGGGGAGCCTGACGGACGTGATGACCTTGAGCGGGATCGCGACCGCAGAGATGTGCATGGCGGATTTGGGACTTGATGTCCGTCTTGGATCTGGTGTGGCCGCGGCTCAAGAATACTTCCGTTCAAACCCGGCGGCAGATGTGTGCAAAGCAGCGTAGCGGAGACGAAGGTGATGTATATCCCTACCTATGAAGACATGCTTGCCGCTCATAGAAGGATCGAGCCGCATATTCGTCGCACGCCAGTACGGAGCTCAGATTATCTGAACGAGTTGACCGGGGCAGAGATTTTCTTCAAATGCGAGAACTTTCAAGAGCCGGGTGCTTTTAAGGTACGCGGTGCAACAAATGCGGTTTTCGGTTTGGACGACGAGCAGGCCGAAAAGGGTGTGGCGACGCATTCCTCTGGTAATCATGCTTCCTGTCTGAGCTATGCGGCA
This sequence comes from uncultured Ruegeria sp., assembly GCF_947504215.1. Lineage (GTDB taxonomy): Bacteria > Pseudomonadota > Alphaproteobacteria > Rhodobacterales > Rhodobacteraceae > Ruegeria. The sequence goes on from NZ_CANNGO010000015.1 coordinate 65,000, forward strand.
AAGCTGCGTGGAATTCCGTGTAATGTTGTGATGCCCCGAACTGCGCCTCAGGCCAAAAAGGATACTGTGCGCCGCTACGATGGACACATTACTGAATGCGAACCTTCAACTACATCGCGCGAAGAAACCTTTGCCAAGGTGCAAGCCGAAACTGGCGGTGATTTCGTGCACCCCTACAATGATCCACGTGTTATCGCCGGGCAGGGGACCTGTTCGCGAGAACTGATGGAGCAAAGCGATGGGCTCGATTTCGTTGTGGCTCCGATTGGCGGCGGAGGTATGATTTCAGGTACTTGCTTGACACTTGCGACGCTGGCGCCCGAGTGCCAGGTCATCGCGGCCGAGCCAGATCAGGCAGACGATGCTTACCGCAGTTTCAAAGCCGGTCACATCATCGCTGATGATGCACCGAAGACCATTGCTGATGGGCTTTTGGTGCCATTGAAAGATTTGACTTGGCACTTCGTATCCAACCATGTGTCCGAGATCTTCACGGCATCTGACCCTGAAATTATCGATGCGATGAAGCTCATTTGGAAGCACCTGAGGGTGGTCATGGAGCCGTCGAGTGCCGTGCCGATGGCAACAATTCTAAAAAACCCCGACGCTTTCAAAGGTAAGCGCGTGGGAGTCATCATCACTGGCGGCAATGTCGATCTCGACAAACTTCCATGGATCCAATGAAAAAGGCAAAACCGATGAATGTTCCTGTAAAATTTGACGATCTTGAAGTGGGTTTCGATGTTCCGGCATTACCTGGAATGGATGAGGCTGACATCCAAACACCGTGTTTGGTCCTCGACCTCGGCGCGCTGGAACGCAACATCAAGAAGATGGGTGACTATGCCAAGGCACACGGGATGCGCCATCGGGTGCATGGGAAAATGCACAAGTCGGTCGATGTCGCCAAGCTCCAGGAAAGCCTTGGTGGTGCGATCGGCGTATGTTGCCAAAAGGTCAGCGAGGCCGAAGTTTTTGTGCGCGGCGGCATCAAGGATGTGTTGGTTTCAAATCAAGTGCGTGATCTGCAGAAAATCGACCGCCTGGCAAAACTGCCGAAACTGGGCTCGCGGATCATCGTTTGCGTTGACGATCTAGCCAACGTTGCTGACCTTTCTGCTGCAGCGAAAAAACATGGTACTGAACTAGAAATCTTCGTGGAAATCGATTGTGGCGCGGGGCGTTGCGGGGTCACTACAACGTCTGCCGTTGTCGAAATCGCCAAGGCAATAGTGGCGGCTGAAAACATAAAGTTCACGGGCATCCAAGCCTATCAAGGCGCCATGCAACACATGGACACATACGAAGCCCGAAAAGAGAAACTCGATTTGGCCATTGCAATGGTTCAGGACGCTGTTGATGGTCTGAAAGCCGCAGGTATTGGCTGCGAACTGGTGTCGGGTGGCGGTACTGGCTCTTATTATTTTGAAAGTAACTCAGGTGTTTACAACGAGCTGCAATGTGGTTCTTACGCTTTCATGGATGCCGATTACGGCCGAATTCTCGATAAGGAGGGCAATCGGATCGACCAGGGCGAGTGGGAGAATGCGTTCTTTATCCTAACCCAAGTGATGAGCCACACAAAAACCGATAAAGCCATTGTTGATGCTGGCCTGAAGGTGCAATCAGTTGATAGCGGTTTGCCTATTGTTTTTGGGCGTGACGATGTTGAATACATCAAATGCTCTGATGAGCATGGCGTGATTGCAGACCCGAATGGTGCCTTGGCCGTTGGTGACAAACTGCGGCTTGTTCCCGGTCACTGCGATCCGACTGCCAATGTGCATGACTGGTATGTCGGTGTGCGTGACGGAAAGGTTGAGACTCTGTGGCCGGTTTCTGCCCGTGGCAAAGCCTACTGAAGAATCTCCCTGTGACTGAGGGGCGAGCTTGCTCGCCCCATTTTTATCGAAGGCGAAAGTCATGTATGTCATTCCCGAAGCCATCATTGGTGACCACATCAGTCGAGACGATTGTTTCGAAGCAGTTGAGCAGGTCTTTGCCTCTATGGCGGCAAAAACAGCCTATAACTTCCCGGTGATCCGCGAGGCTATCGGCCATGCGGATGCGCTCTACGGGTTTAAGTCCGGCTTTGATCGCAATGCGCTGAACCTGGGCCTAAAATCTGGCGGGTATTGGCCCGATAACGCCGAAAAAGGCCTGACCAATCACCAATCAACTGTGTTTCTATTCGATGCCGATACCGGAAAATGCAGTGCCATCGTCGGGGGCAACCTCTTAACAGCATTGCGCACAGCCGCCGCTTCTGCGGTTTCGGTTGGGCATCTGGCTCGGCCGGACGCAAGAGTTTTGGGCATTTTGGGAGCTGGTCATCAGGCTGCGTTCCAACTGCGCGCGGTGGCAGAGCAAAGAAAGTTTGAAAAGATCGTGGCCTGGAACCGATCGCCCGAAAAGCTTGTTTCTCTGGAAGCAGTGTCAAATGAGCTTGGGTTGCCGTTTGAGTGCGTCAGCGTCGAGGGGCTCTGCGAACAGTCCGACGTCATTGTAACGATTACCTCGAGTCATGATCCTATCGTTCCGTCGCACCTTGTGCGTCCAGGCACTCATGTCGCCTGTATGGGAACAGATACCAAGGGAAAACAAGAGGTAGATGCCGCACTGATGGGTCGCGTCAGTGTGTTTACAGACCAGATCGCGCAATCGATCACGATCGGCGAAGCTCAGCATGCCGTAGCCGATGGCTCGCTTCGTGAAATTGACATCATTGAACTGGGAGCTGTTATCAACGGGGCGCATCCTGGACGTGTTTCAAGGGAAGAGATCACTCTTTTTGACGGAACAGGAGTTGGCCTTCAGGATCTGGCCGTTGCAGCCACGGTTGTCGAGCGCGCCTGCGCTGCCGGTACAGCGATGGACATCAAATTCTAAAGACGGGTCGAGTGAACCCATCGCAAACTTAGGCGTGGTTCGAAGCTAACGCTCTGATTGGGCCCAATTCTCCAGCGAGCGCTGCAAACTGAGGGAATCCGTTTGTCGAAGATCCGAGTTGGGCCTTGCGGATCATGTTTGCCGCTTCGATACACTGCGAGTGTCGCCGCGGGTAGGATGAAGCTTTTGAAGCCGAGCATTGGCATTCCTGAGCATTGGCGCAGTCAAACCATCACAACTCCATCGTGCGTCACTCAGGTCAAAGTTTGCGACAGATCCCCTTGGATATGCGATTCCGGGTACTGAGCTTATTCCGCTACTTCTGACTTGGCTTCGTGTTTTTTGAACTGCTGGTCGAACAAGTTGCGGAAACGGCCGTTGTTCTGCATCAACTCATCCAAATTTCCCTGTTCAACGACCGCACCATCCTGCACGACCATGATGTTGTCTGCCTCCAGGATCGTAGACAGTCGGTGCGCAATCACGATCACTGTGACATCCTGAGTTAGCGCATCAAGCGCCTGTTTGACAAGGGTTTCCGATTCGGCATCCAGCGCGCTGGTTGCCTCGTCCAACAACAGGATTTCGGCCTTGCGCAGAATGGCACGGGCGATTGCAACCCTCTGTTTTTGACCGCCGGAAAGGAACGTCCCGTTCTCGCCAACTTGTGTATCATACCCGTCAGGTAAGTCAGTGATGAAGTCATGCGCATGGGCCGCCTTGGCTGCTGCGATGACCTCTTCATCGGTTGCATCCGGCGCAGAACAGCGCAAGTTCTCCATCACCGAGGTCGAAAACAAGAAAGTGTCCTGACCCACATAAGAGATCTTCCGGCGCAATGACGCGAAACTCACATCTCGCAAGTCCTGACCATCAATTTCGACGCTGCCTTCGTCAGGGTCGTAGAAACGCATCAGCAAGCCAAAGACGGTCGACTTACCACCGCCGGATTGACCAACCAGCGCAGTGGTTTTGCGTGCCTGGAAGGTCAAATTCATGTTTTCAATAACCGGGATCGCACCGTGATAGCCAAAGGTGACATCGCGCAGCCTGATCTCACCCGGACCGTCCAAAAGATCCTTCGCATCCGATCTTTCTTTCATCGTGTCTTCCTGATCGAGCAATCCGAATAACATGCCGACGCCGACCATACAGGCTTCTATCTGAACACGCATCCTGGACAGGCGCTTGGCAGGTTCATACGCCATCAACAATGCGGTGATGAAAGACATCAGCTGACCCGCAGAGGGCGGCTCGCTTCCTGCAAGGCCCAAAGTGCTGACGACCAAAACCCCCGCGACGGCCAGTCCGGCCAGAAACTCCATGAGCGGGCTGGCGATAGACTGCAACTTGGCAATGTCGTTCGAACGCTGTTCGACCTTCCGAATGGCAGTGTCCATACGTGTGATCATCCGGTCTTCAAGCGAAAACACCTTGATTACCTTAATGCCGCTGGACGTTTCCTGAAGCACCCGGATGATTTCAGCCAGTGACTTGAACTCAGCCTGCATGATTGCGCGTACGCTTTTCAACAGATACCGCACGCCCAACAGGGCTATAGGTCCAACCAGGAAAAACATCACCGAAAGAACTGGCTGTTGGTACACCATGACAACGACCAGGCCCACCAGTGTCAACGCATCACGCACAAACCCGGTCACCAGAACATCAATCAGTTGTCGTGCCGCCTGGGCCCCGTGAGTGGTCCGCATCAGCAGATCAGAGGATTCGTTCGCGGCAAAGAAAGACACGCCGTGCCGAAGCAGCTTGCGGTAAACCCGGTCCTGCTGCGCGGCGACTATCCGGTTCCCGGCCCGGGCCAGATACATGGCCTGAACATAAGAAGCGAGCGCTTTGGCCAGAAACAGGCCAACCACACCTAATGCAATCATATGCGCCCAGCCGCGCATGTCGGGGCTGGTCATGGCGTCGACTATATACTCCATCATATAAGCCGAGCCCGCGGTCGTCACAGCGACGACAATCATCGCCACAATCGCAATACCATAGAGCCCGCCCTGAGCGTAGAAGCTCTCGCCTATGAGGCGACCCATATAACCTGATCGCCAGTTTTTCCAGGCGCGCTTTATCATTGCGTTCTCCAGATCATGAAACCATGCGCTCGCTCAGATAACCTATATTCTTTCCGGTCTAAAGGGCAGATGGTGGTGGGTGACAAGCTTGTCTGACCCCGCCTCTTGGCGATTGAGTGTGCTAGATAGTAACCGGTTCGACAAAGAGCAAGCGCGGTGAACGGATATAGGTACCTTCAGTGTCACCCGGAAGAGTGCTTTTGATGCTTCGTCTAGGTCTGCGGCATCAGTAATTTGCCTTGTTCATATCGTGGGCTCATACGTCATTGAGTTAAGCAGTATGCAGAAGTTTTTCTCGGTGACCGAGCAAAAAACGCTTGGAACGTCGGCGACAAGCTGTGCCGAGGACAAACGCATCCTGCGCGAATTGATTCCGCATTCTCATTGTGGTATTTTCTCTTAAGCTCTTCGCAATGTTCTGTTTTTTTGATCCGACAGGGTGCAAGAAGACTCGACTGTGCCGCAAGCGGAATCTTGCTAATGTAGCCTGATTGCAGGGGGTAAAGTTTAAGGACCTGTTTTATCAGTTGTATTTTTGGATCGTGGTCCATAGTAACGCCGCGAAGTTTTTATTGGTGATACAAGTGTCGATCAAGGCCGTCATTCTCAGTCTACCAAAAGATGTAGAGCGGCGACGTTCCTGCGAACTTGAACTTGATCGCTTTAATCTTGCGCATGAGTTTTCGGATGCGATTTCCGGCGACCAACTGGAAGAATTGCACCTACTGCAAAGCTATGATGCGGGCGTTAACCGCCGCAAGTTCAAGCGCCCACTCAGCCGGAATGAAGTCGCCTGCACCTTAGGCCACCGTCAGATTTGGCAGAAGATTGCCAACTCAGAGGATCATATGTGCCTGGTGTTAGAAGACGATGCTACTTTTGTTCAGAATCCAACATCGTTTCTCGATGCGATATCTCACTGTCCTGAGTGTTTCGAAGAGGTCATGGTCAAGCTTGACGGCCCGCCGGGAAAGAATGCGCAGATCGTTAGATCTATTGCGGACCAGAGCCTTGTACTGTCTGATCGACTGCCACCCAGAACCACGGGTTACATAATTGGGCGACGGGCTGCGGCACGGTTGATAGCCCTCGATGCGCCAATTGCCAGGCCAATTGACATCGATCTGAAGTTTTACTGGGAACACAAAGTGCCTATTCTGACGCTTCAGCAACAGATGATCGCAGAACGCGCGGCGGTCGACAGCAACATAGAATCCACGCGGCAAGAAACCAAACCTGGTTCATCATTCAGCAGGTTTGTTCGCAATACTCTGTATCAGGCAAGCTATACATACGGGCGGCTAAGTCATCCTTTGGACCCGCACACGATTGAAGGATTGGGCCCTTTGATGCAGACCGAAAGCCGCGTTCGGACTTGCATATGAAAAAGAACCTCGTAGTTGTCCGTGCAGGTGGCAAGTCTTTGCACCATCGTTGGCAGGAAATTGCATATGAAGATCGTAGCTATGATCTTCTTATTAGCTATTTCTCGGATGATGCATTTTCAGAGTTTGTAGCTGCCCCCGGCGTCCAAGCCGTTTTGATCAAAGGTGGCAAATGGGATGGGCTATACGAGACACTTCAGGATCGGGATCTCAGCCAGTATGACTATTTCTGGCTTCCCGATGACGATCTCGACATCAGCGCGACGGATGTGAATTATCTGTTTGACGCCATGCGGTTGTATGGACTGAAGATCGCGCAGCCTTCGCTGACCCCAGACAGTTACTTTTCGCATTTCGTGTTTAGCCAATGCCCAGGCTTTGCGCTGCGATACACAAACTACATCGAGATTATGGCGCCATGCTTGCATCGCGATATTTTGGTGAAGGCCCTGCCTTTGTTCCGTGGAACGATGAGCGGCTATGGTCTGGATTACATCTGGTGTCGTTGGGCAGAAGCGGGGGCTTTTCGCGCCGCAATCCTTGACGAAATCGCAATGCATCATACGCGGCCAGTCGGAAAGAATCTCAAGGCCGTGATGGCTGAAACCGGCAACCTCAGTTCGGAAGATGAGGAGGCCGAGTTGAAAGAAATGTTTGATTTGTCGCGCCGAACTGTACCAGTGGTCTTCGCGGCGATCTTGGAGGGGGGGCAGCCGATCTCGGGCCGGATCCCGGTTGGGTGGCGTATGTGCCGGAGTTGGATGTCGATGCTGTCCAGGTTTCGTAGCGCGGGCGAGGCGCGCGCCGGGATCTTCAAGATTGCCCGGCGGCAGCTGAGCAAACCATTGGATATGACAACGATATCGATGAACTCTGCAAAGGTCTTTGAATGAACAAAGGTCGGTTCTTAATGGTTGGTGCCGGGCTATCCGGCGCGGTGATTGGTCGTGAACTTGCAGAGCAGGGGCATGAAATCACCATCGTGGACAGTCGCGATCACATCGGGGGCAACTGCCACACCGAGCGTGATGCAGACACTGATGTCATGGTGCACGTCTATGGACCACACATCTTCCATACGGATGACGAAGAAATCTGGCAGTACGTCAACCGCTATGCCAATTTCCTTCCCTACAAGAACCGGGTCAAAACCACCTCTCAGGGACAGGTTTTTTCGCTACCGGTGAATTTGCACACCATCAATCAGTTTTTTGACAAGACTATGCGCCCAGACGAAGCGCATAACTTTATCACGCAAGAACAAGCCGATACGACGATTACCGATCCACAAAGCTTTGAAGAGCAGGCGATGCGTTTCGTAGGTCGCGATTTGTATGAGGCGTTTTTCAAAGGCTACACCATCAAACAATGGGGGTGTCACCCTTCTGAGCTGCCGGCATCGATCCTCAAGCGTTTGCCCGTGCGATTCAACTACGACGACAACTATTTCTTTCACAAGTTCCAAGGCATGCCTGAAAACGGGTATACCGACATGATCGCAGGTATTCTGGATCATCCTTCGATCACCGTGAAATTGAACACCACGTTCAAGCGGGCCATGAGCGATGAGTTCGACCATGTATTCTATTCGGGTCCGCTGGATGGCTACTTCGATTACGAGCTTGGTCGTCTTGGCTATCGCACTTTGGATTTTGAACGGTTTACCTATGACGGAGATTACCAAGGTTGCGCAGTGATGAACTATGGCGAAGAAAGCGTACCTTACACGCGCATCACTGAACATAAACACTTCGCGCCATGGGAAACACACGAGGGTTCAGTCTGTTACCGCGAGTTTTCCCGAGCGGCTGGTCCAGATGACATTCCCTACTATCCCATCCGTCAGGTGAAAGAAAAAGCGTTGCTTGGTGAGTATGTTGAACTGGCCACCAGAACACAAAAAGTGACCTTTATCGGGCGTCTTGGTACATACCGCTACTTGGATATGGACGTAACGATCCGAGAGTCTTTTGAGACTGCTAAGTCCGCGCTGGATGCGATCTCCAAAGGGCAGCGGCTACGGCCTTTTTACGTGCCTGTTCTTTGAGCAGTTTGGCTTAGCTGCCATGTGGCCATGTCAAACAAAAGAATTGATAGCGGCCGCCGCACTCGCGGCCTCTGGGCGGAAACGTAGCGAGCCGCAAAAGTAAGTTCTTTCACGATTGCGGGCTGCGAAAGACTGCATACCCGGTCAGGGCTTTACGAACAACTTACGCTCGACGTTGCAAACAGGTTCTGCTGGTCCGTCGTCGGTGATCAATATGGTCTCCGTCGTTTCCAAACCCCAGTCGTCCATCCAAAGCGCAGGCATGAAGTGGAACGTCATGCCCGGTTGTAAAACGGTTTCGTCCTCGCTGCGGATTGAAGCCGTTCGCTCACCCCAATCCGGTGGATAGCTGAGGCCGATGGGATATCCCATGCGTCCAGACCGTTCGATCCCATGTTTTGCCAAGACCTGCATGAACGCATTGGCGATGTCACAGGTGCGATTGCCAGCGCGCGCGACCTCCATACCTGCGGCGATCCCTTCCAATTGTGCGCCTTCCGCTCGGAGAACGTGATCCGAAGGCGTGCCTAGGAAAACGGTTCGGCACAGCGGGGCGTGGTAGCGGCGATAACACCCGGACAGTTCAAAGAACGTGGCTTCGTTCGGGCGCATGGGGGATCCATCCCAGGTCAGGTGCGCAGCGGTCGCGTCCAGCCCAGACGGGGTTAAGGGTAAAATAGCGGGGTAGTCGCCCCAATCCTCCCCAACCCCGGTGATGCCCGCGTGCAAGATGTCGGCGACAAGGTCGTTCTTTCTTACTCCGGGTGCCGCGCGATCAATCGCGGTCTGCATGACCTTGTCCGAGATCCGAGCTGCCTTGCGGATAAAGGCGATTTCGTCGGGTGATTTGATCAACCGCTGCCAATTTACCAATGCTGTGGCGTCAGACAGCGTGGCATCTTGCAATTCCGCACCCAAAACGTTGTGCGCCTTGGCCGAGTAATAGTAGTTTTCCATCTCGACACCGATGCGCCCCCGATCCAACCCGCGCGCGCGCAGCTGGTCTGCCAAATCCTCCATCGGGTGACGGATGGTGGATTGCACATAGTGATCACCATAGCCGATAATATTGTCCTGCTGCATCCAACAGGTGCGGCGCCCTCCCAACATGTCCATGTGGCGGCCCCACCAGATTGGCTCGCCTTCTTGGGGAACAATCACGCCTTGGTGGACATAGAATGACCAGCCATCGTAACCGGTCAACCATGCTTGATTGGACGGGTCAGTCACAAAGAGCGCGTCAAGACCAGCAGCATCCATTGCGGCACGGGTTTTGGACAAGCGTCGTTTATATTCAGAAAGACTGAAGGGCGCTTTTGTTGGTTGCATCAAGTCATTCCCTTCCATGTCTCAACCCAACACGGCTTTAACTGCGCGTGCCGTCGCGGCGACCACTTGATCGGCTTCGTTTCGGCTCAGACAAAAAGGTGGGGCAAAGCCAAGAATGTCTCCTTGGGGCATTGCGCGCGCGATCACATTGTCCTGGTCCAAAAGCTGCCCAGCAATTTTGGGCCCGATCTTGTCGGAGGTATCAAAGAAGCGGCGCGTGTCTTTGTCTTGAACAAATTCCACAGCACACAACATGCCCTCACCACGCACGTCGCCGACATTGGGATGATCCGCCAACGCGCCACGCATCGCTGTGTTAAGATAAGCCCCGACACTACCGGCGTTTTGGATCAGCCCAATTGCGTCGATCACCTGTAAATTCGCAACGCCAGCCGCTGCGCCAACAGGGTGGGCGGAGTAAGTCCAGCCGTGTCCTATCGGACCGTTTTCATCGGTGCCCTGTTCCAGCACAGCCCAGATTTTGCCCGAGACAATGGAGCCCGACAGAGGCGCATAGGCAGAGGTTAACCCTTTGGCGATGGTGATTAAATCCGGGCGCATTCCATAGTGATCCGAGCCGAACATCTTACCAAGGCGACCAAACCCAGTCACGACCTCATCCGCGATCAAAAGAATATCGTGCTTGTCCAAAACCGTCTGAATAGCGGGCCAATACCCCTCGGGTGGCGGTACGATGCCGCCAGTGCCTAGCACCGGTTCTCCGATGAAGGCCGCGATGGTATCCGCGCCTTCACGTGCTATCAATTCTTCCAGTTTGGCAACGCAATGGGCGACAAAATCGCCCTCACTCTGATCTGTATCTTCCCGCCGGAAGTAGTAGGGCGCTTCGGTGTGAATAACCTGAGCAAGCGGCAGGTCGAACTTCTTATGAAACAGTTCTAACCCAGTCAGTGACCCGGTCATCAACCCGGATCCGTGATACCCCCGCCACCGCGAGATGATCTTTTTCTTTTCCGGGCGCCCAAGGATGTTGTTGTAGTACCAGATCAGTTTGATGTTGGTTTCATTGGCATCAGAACCGGACAGCCCAAAATAGACCTTGGACATATGATCTGGTGCGCGATCCAACACCATCTTGGCAAGCGTGACCGAAGCTTCGGTGCCGTGCCCGACATAGGAGTGATAGTAGGCCAGTTCCTTGGCCTGATCCGCAATCGCTTCGGCGATTTCTGTACGCCCATAGCCGACGTTGACACAGTAAAGCCCCGCAAATGCGTCTAACAATCGAGTGCCGTCACGATCCAGAATGTGGCATCCGGAACCGCCTGTGATCAGGCGTTGCGGAAGGTCGCCCCGCGCGAAATCGGCAAGATGGGTGGAAGGGTGGAAGAAGGTATCCCGATCCCATTGTTCAAGCTGGTCATTGTGAAGCATGGCATTTCCTATTGGCTGTGACGGCGCGCCGTCAGGTCAAAATGAAAGGCGCCGATTGCACGCCAATGACAGTCGTCTGCCATCGTTTTGAGCAGAAAGGCTCCGCTCACCCAAGCAGCAGCGCGCGATGCCTTTATTGCCAAGGTTATAGTGTGAATGAACCATGACTGGCCTATGTCAATCAATTGAAATCATAGTTGCAGCGCCATTTAGTCGAGCAGTCGTTCAGGAGCGCGCTGCAAAGCAGCTTTGGGATACTACGGATCACGGCCGCCTCGTTGCGCAGTGGCAGGCTGACCAAAGTCAGTAAAGAACCATTCGGACTACCTTCGCACCTAATTTTCCTGATAGTTAATAATCATGCTGACAGAAAAAAAATCAGAGATTGGATTTCTCCTCTTCGACGGTTTCCCGATGGCCTGTCTGACCTCTGTGATCGAGCCGCTACGCGCCGCGAACGAGATCGTAGGGCAGGCCGTGTTTTGCTGGTCACTGGTCACCGAGCGTGGACAGAAAGTCAGGTCCAGCGCCAATGTCCGTTTCGAGGCTGAGTGCGATCTGACCACCTGCCAATCGTTCGATATTTTGTTTCTTCTCAGCAGTCCAACGTCGGGGTTTTCTGATCCGAGCCAAGGCAATGGAGCACTGCGCACGCTGGCGCGTCACGGCACCATTTTGGGTGGCATCAGCGGAGGTGTGTTCCCACTGGTGCGGTCCGGTGTCATGATCGGCCATCCTATTTCGGTGCACTGGTGTTATGAAGCCGCGTTCGAGGCCGAGTTTCCGGACATGGATGCCCGGCGTGACGTGATTGTGTCCGATGCCACGCGCTATACCGCCGCTGGTGCCGCCGCTGCTTTTGATCTGGCCCTGCACCTGATCGAAGACCGTCTGGGCGGCGAAGTTGCTCATGAGGTTGCCTGTTGGTTTCAACACCCCTTAATGCGCGGTGAAGGCGTGCGGCAACAGGTGCCTAGCACCAGCAAACCGGACACGGGTGAAAAGCTGCCGCATCTTGTCGCGCAATGCGTCGAGTTGTTCGCAGCCCATATCAGTGATCCGATCTCGATCGCCGAAGTCGCAAGTCTTACGGGTGTGACACCCCGGCAGATTGAACGGGCCTTTAAGCAAGCCACCGGACAAAGCCCCAGCCACTATTTCCGCGCGATGCGTATGAAAGCCGCCCGTCAGATGGTGGTTTATACCAAAGACCCGATTGCCGATATTGCTGCGGCTATCGGCTATAGCTCCGTCGCGCCATTGGTGACACATTATCGGTCGGCGTTCGGGCTAAGCCCCAGCGAGGACCGGCGGCGGATCAACCGGTTCCGTGTCGAGGACAACGCCCCGCTGCCCTCAAGCTGATCTTCCCTTATAGGGCAGCTTTCATGGCTGTTGTGATGGTATGATGCAGTGATCCGGCAGAAGACCGCGGCCCATATACGCTAAACGCATCAGGCGAATGGCAAAGGACAAAACATCCAAGATGGTGGATCGCTGCGCGGGCTGCATCGCCCTCAGCCATTTTGCGCGCGTTGAGAGGGCAGAGCAGTTCAAGCACTGCCAACACCCGTGCACCGTTCAGATCGAAGCGAGTCCAGGCATCTGTTTGTTCGGTCACCGACGCCGTGCCACCGACAGCGTCTTTGACCTGTTGCGCCAGATCTTCATGTGTCTCGAACGGGGCTTCGACCATCCATTGGTCAGGCCCGGTCCAGAACGCCGAAACCGGATCGCCCGCAAACCGCCCGATGTCTGGGGTTGTAACTCCGATCAGCTTGGTCAGAGCCTTCTGAGCTTTGGTTTCCTGGCTTGATCGTGCTGTGACCGAGGCAAGCGCGACGTCCGGCACTTCGGTGCAGGTCACGTCTGCCACAGTGTCAACTCTGGGTTCAGATCCGCCCAGGGCGGTTATTGCGGCAAGATCATGCACGAAGCCGTTCTCCCTCGGGGTCTACGAAATGGGCCGAGACGATCTCGACCTCGACATTCTCTTCGGTCAGCGGTGAAACAAGGCGCATCCGTTCGCCTTGACGCGCACCTCCGTTTTTCAGGAAAGCCAGGCCGATATGACAATCCAAGGAGGGCGAGAACGCAGCCGATGTGACATAACCCTGATCATGTTGGGCATCGACAGGCCCGCTGGCGTCCATCAAATGCGCGCCGGCTGTGACTTTGTCATCCGCGTTCACAGGTTTGATCCCAACCATCATTAACGCGTCCGGTTCGTTCAACCCTTCGCGCTCGGACAGGGTTGAACCGATGCTGTCTTTTTTCTTGGACACCATCCGGCCCATTCCAAGGTTCAGCGCCGTGGTGGTTCCGTTCAACTCGTTACCCGCCGCGTGACCTTTTTCAATCCGCATCACCCCAAGTGCTTCGGTGCCATAGGGGACAACATCGAACTCTTCTCCGTCCCGCATCAGACGCCGCATCAGCGCATCGCCATAGCGGGACGGGACGGCGATTTCAAAGGCCAGCTCTCCCGAGAAGGAAATTCGGAACAACCGCGCCCTTAACCCACCGCAAACGGTGATGTTGCCGCACCCCATGAATGGGAAGGCATCGTTTGAGATGTCAAACTCGGGGTCCACGATCTTTTGTAGCAACTTGCGGGAATTCGGACCGGCAACCGCATATTGTGCCCAGGCTTCTGTGGTTGAGATCAGCTGAACATCCATGTCCGGGAATAGGCATTGGCGCACGAATTCCATGTGACGGTAGACATTGACGGCGTTGGCCGTTGTAGTCGTGACCACAAAGTGATCCTCGGCCAACCGAGCGGCCGTTCCGTCATCCATGGCGATACCGTCTTCGCGAAGCATCAGACCATAGCGGGTTTTGCCGACGGCCAATTTGGCAAAACCGTTGCAGTAAACTTTGTTCAGGAAAGCCGCGGCATCTGTCCCTTGTACATCGATTTTGCCAAGGGTCGTACAGTCACACACGCCGACCGACGCACGGGTTTGGCGCACCTCGCGGTCGACCGATTCACGCCAATGGGTTTCGCCCGGCAGCGGGAACCACTGCGCACGCAGCCAGTTGCCCACTTCGATAAACACTGCGCCACGCTCCTTCGCCCAATAGTGCGACGGCGTCAGGCGGGTCGGGTGGAAATCCTGCCCCTTCATCCGTCCACCGAAAGTGGCGATAGGGACTGGGGTATAGGGCGGGCGGAAAATGGTGGTTCCGGTTTCCGGGATCGATTTGCCCGCCATTTCGGCCATGATGGCCAGCCCACCCATATTCGAGGTCTTGCCCTGATCGGTCGCCATACCCAGCGTCGTGTACCGTTTCAGATGTTCGACCGAACGGAAGCCCTCTTGATGGCTGAGCTTCACGTCCTTGACGGTCACATCGTTCTGCTGATCCAGCCAGGCCCGCGCGCAGCCCTTCACATACCAAAAGGGCGTCTGATTGATCGCGGCATCCTCGGCCTCGGGCACGTCAGGCAGGGCGCATTTCAAGCCCAATGCCTTTGCCGCACCTTCAGCGCCCGACAGCAGGGCGCCATGTGTGGACAGGGTTCCGTTTGCGGCACCGGCCACGGTCATGCCGGGCGGCAGGTCGCCACCGGGGACAAAGGCTGCCAAGTCGTCGTTCCAGACAGGACGCCCGCGGTGATGGCACGTCAGATGCACATTCGGGTTCCACCCACCTGAAACCCCCAGCGCCCCGCATTCCAATACCCGTCGCGATCCATCTGCCAGTGCCACCTCAACAAAAGTCAGGCCAAGGCGGCCTTTGGTATCGACAACCTGCGCGCCTTTCAGAACTTCAAAGTCATAGTTGATTGGTGCATCGTCGCGCACGTCGATCACGGCGGCGATCTTCACGCCTTTTGCGCGCAGGTCTATGGCAGTGCGATGTCCATCATCATTGTTGGTGAAAATCGCAACCCGCTGCGCCGCCGTAGTGGCAAACCGATTGGCATAGGTGCGCATTGCGCTGGCCAGCATGATGCCGGGGCGGTCGTTGTTCTCAAAGGCAATCGGGCGCTCGGTCGCGCCAGCGCAGAGCAAAGCGCGTTTGGTATAGATCCGCCACAAGATCTGACGCGGTTTGCCAGCGGGCAGGGCGGCCACGTGGTCTCCGGTTCGTTCGACCGCGCCATAGATGCCGTGATCAAATGCGCCGATCACGGTTGTGCGCGGCATCAGGCGGACATTGGGCAGTGCAGACAGTTCAGCCACGGTTGCTGCGGCCCAGTCGCTTGCGCTGTCATCGCCCAGCGAGAAACTCTCGCTGTTCAGCCGTCCACCAAGAGCGAAATCTTCATCCGCCAGAATGACCTCTGACCCGGCGCGCCCAGCTGTCAGCGCGGCCATCAGGCCCGCTGGCCCTGCACCGATGATCAGCAGGTCGCAGTGGCGAAAGCCCTTGTCATACTCATCCGGGTCGTCCTCCATCGACAAAGACCCCAAACCAGCGGCTTTGCGAATGATGGGTTCGTAAAGCTTTTCCCAGAAAGCTGCTGGCCACATGAACGTTTTGTAGTAGAACCCGGCTGTCAGAAAGTTCGAGAACCGGTCGTTGATTGCCAATGCGTCAAACTTCAGGCTGGGCCAGCGGTTTTGGGACCGTGCGTCCAAACCTTCGTAAACCTCTGCCGTTGTGGCGCGCGTATTGGGCTCTTGCCGGTTGCCCGTGCGCAATTCGACGATGCCATTGGGCTCTTCCGACCCGGCGGTCAATACGCCGCGTGGGCGGTGGTATTTGAATGATCGTCCGATCAATCGCACATCGTTCGCCAACAAGGCCGAGGCCAGGGTATCGCCGGGGTGTGCGGTGTAGTTACGATTGTCAAAGCGGAAGCTCAGGGTTGAATTGCGGTCGACCAACCCGCCGCTCAGCCGGTTTGCTTGAGTCATTTGGATCGCCCCTGCGCCCGGGCCACATCACGGGCCAGTTCCACCTTTGAAATCTCATGAGTCACTGTGTTGCGTGTCACTACCAGCCAGGACCTGTCCCCCCCTTCGTGATACCAAAGCTCGTGATGTTCTCCGGCTGGATTGCCGCGCAAATACGCGTAGTCATAAAACGCCTCTGCCGCATTTTCAGCCTGCCAGTCAGGCCGATCGATCAGCGACGCGTCCCCCAGATAGACAAATTCCGAACTGTCGCGCGGTCCCAGAAGGGGATGTGGAATGATCATGGTTCTGGTCCCCTCAATGCAGGTTGGGCTGGTTGCCTACGCCTTTTTCGTCAATCATCCGGCCCGTGCGGAACCGGTCGAGGCGATAGGCGGTTGCGGTTGGATGTGGCTCATCCTGCGCCAGCAGGTGGGCAAAGCAATAGCCCGAGGCCGGGGTCGCCTTGAACCCGCCATAACACCAGCCGCCATTGAAATAGAGCCCGTCGACAGGGGTCCGGTCGATAATGGGCGAGCCGTCCATCGACATATCCATCACACCGCCCCACATCCGTAGCAGGCGCGCACGTCCGATCATTGGCATCAGCGCCATACCGCCTTCGCAAACATCTTCGACCACGGGCAGGTTCCCGCGTTGTGCATAGGTATTGTACCCGTCAAGATCGCCGCCAAACACCAGACCGCCCTTGTCGGACTGACTGACATAGAAATGCCCGGCACCAAAGGTGATGACGCCCGGGAGAACCGGCTTGAGCCCCTCGGAAACAAATGCTTGCAGAACATGGCTTTCGATGGGCAGTTTCATGCCTGCCATACCCATCACCCGTCCCGAGTTTCCGGCGACCGCACAGCCGACTTTGCCCGCGCCAATAAACCCTTTCGAGGTCTCGACCCCAAGGCATTTTCCATCTTCGATGCGGAACCCGCTGACCTCGCAATTCTGGATGATGTCGACACCGTAGCCATCGGCCGAGCGCGCATAGCCCCAGGCCACCGCGTCATGGCGCACTGTGCCGCCACGCCGCTGGGCCAAACCGCCCTTGATCGGGAACCGGGCGTCATCGAAATTCAGGAACGGGCATTCCTTGCGAACCTGTTCGGCATCCAGCAATTCAGCATCGGCGCCATTCAGTATCATTGCGTTGCCGCGGCGCGTATAGGCGTCGCGTTGCGCATCCGAATGGATCAGGTTGAGGATCCCGCGCTGGCTGACCATTGCATTGTAGTTTAGATCCTGCTCCAGCCCTTCCCACAGTTTCAGAGAGAATTCGTAAAACGGCTCGTTTCCGTCCAACAGATAGTTTGAACGGATGATGGTCGTGTTCCGGCCCACATTGCCGCCGCCGATCCAGCCTTTTTCAATCACTGCTACTTTGCGATGGCCATATACTTTGGCAAGGTAATGCGCCGTTGCCAGACCATGACCGCCGCCGCCTATGATCACAATGTCATAATGTGCCTTGGGTTCAGGATCACGCCAGGCTGGGATCCACCCCCTATGCCCGGTTAACACCTGTTTGATGACCTGAAAGCCAGAATATCGCATGAATCGGACCTTTTTTGTTAGAATCAACAAAAAAATACCGTTTGCATACTCTCAAATCCGACATCGATGGCATAAAATCGGACGCATTTGGGCAGGTCGACTGGCCGCGCAGGTTTTAGGAACACCTCACGGCACAGCCGCATTCGGCGTAAGGCAATACCAGTGGCAACATTTTGGGCGCAGCCGTCCTGGCAATAATCAGGATGCTGCGCCCTTTCGTTGTGGTTGTTCCGCCAACAGCGGTTTTCATTTTGCCGGGAAGAGGGGTTGATGTCAGGCGGCGGCGATCTGTCGGGCTTTTTCCACCATGACTTCGGCCTGACGGATCGAGGCATAATCGATTAGGCGACCATCCAGAGACACTGCGCCCTTACCGTCGGCCTCAGCCTCGGCCATCGCTTCCAAGATACGCTGAGCCTTTGTTACTTCGGCGTCACCGGGTGACATGACCTCGTTTGCCAGTGCGATCTGGCTGGGGTGAATTGCCCACTTTCCTTCGCAGCCCAACACAGCGGCCCGTTTGGCGGCGGCCTTATAACCTTCTGGGTCCTGAAAATCTCCGAACGGGCCGTCAATTGGGCGCAACCCATTGGCCCGTGCGGCAACCACTATGCGGGCCAGCGCATAGTGCCACATGTCGCCCCAATGGGTGGCGCGATTGGCGCCCGCATCCGGATCGGTCAAAACCGAATAGTCTGGATTCACGCCGCCGATGATGGTCGTGCGTGCACGGGTTGAGGCGGCGTAGTCTGCAACACCAAAATGCAGGCTCTCATTGCGTTTCGAGGCCGCAGCAATCTCGCTGACATTCTGCATGCCAAGCGCGGTTTCTATAATGTGTTCGAACCCGATCCGTTTCTTGTACCCTTTGGCGTCTTCAATCTGGGTGACCATCATATCGACCGCATAGACATCTGCCGCGGTGCCAACCTTTGGAATCATGATCAGATCCAACCGTTCGCCCGCCTGTTCGACCACATCGACCACGTCGCGGTACATGTAGTGCGTATCCAGACCGTTGATGCGCACCGACATGGTCTTGCTGCCCCAATTGATGTCGTTCAGGGCCTGAATGATGTTCTTGCGCGCCTGTTCCTTCTCATCGGGTGCAACCGCATCTTCCAGATCGAGGAAGATCACGTCCACATCAGACTGCGCGGCTTTTTCGAACATGCCGGGTTGGCTGCCGGGGACAGCCAACTCGCTGCGGTTCAGGCGGGCAGGGGCCTGTTCAATGGAATGAAAGCTCATGGGTTTGGGTCCTTCGTCTTACAAGTTGGGATATAGGGGGAATTTGGCGCATAGGTTGGCGACTTCGGCTTTGACCTTGGCTTCGACGGCGGCGTTGCCGTCTTCGCCATTTGCGGCCAGGCCGTCGACGATCTCGATGATCCAGTCGGCGATCTGGCGGAACTCGGTCTCGCCAAAGCCGCGGGTGGTGCCGGCGGGGGACCCCAGACGGATGCCGCTGGTCACGGTTGGTTTTTCCGGGTCAAACGGCACGCCGTTCTTGTTGCAGGTGATATGCGC
>NZ_CANNGO010000016.1 GCF_947504215.1 uncultured Ruegeria sp.
CGCGTCCGATATTTCATCTCTCACACTCCATCTTTCCAAAAAGAATAAAGTGTTGCGCTCACCCGTTGAAACCGCCGGACAAAGCCGCCGTTCATTACCGGTCGTTTAACGCGCAGGTCGAATCACGTTAGAGTTGGAAGTACTAGTATTCCAGTGAAGGAGTATCGAACAATGCCGTTAGTTTTTCTCATTGCAGTTTTGTCACTTCTCGCCACTTTTTCATATTTGACGCCTTTGAGCGCCCGACAGCTCCCCGGTTACCACTTTGCAGCCAAAGTCCCTCATGCACACACAAAATCCAAGGAGCAAGTTAGAGCAGGGAAATGGTCTCAACGGTTTGAAGTGCGTGCAGGTGACTGTGGTTCAGACCAAGGGTGGAATGATTGCAGTTCGGATCGTGAAAGGTCGGAGATTACTCTGCAAAAACGTTGGACCTATGGAACGGATCAGTGGATCGGATTTAGCGTATTCTTACCGAAGGACTTCAAAACAAGCGACAGAGTTAGAACTACAGTCGGGCAGATTCATCAAAAGGGCGGTCCGAGCGGAGAAGCTGGCGGCTTCAAGTCCAATCCCCCTGTTGTACAACAGGAAATGAAAGGCAATCAGTACTTTGCTAAAGTCCATATTTTGTCTGGAGACTCTAAAAACGTGAGAAATTCTGACAAAAGATTTGAGCTGGCTTCTATTTCTGCCATGAGGGGTAGGTGGACTGATGTTGTCTTGCATTTTGACACTAAGGGCGACGACGAAGTTCTTGAAGTTTACATCAACGGGCAAAGAAAAGCCTACATAAGCGATTGGTTAAAATTTCGACCAAAAAACTACTCGTTCAAATACGGTATCTACAGGTCATTCGTGAGCCGAAACAATGGACCAATGCCTACCCAAGTCATTTTTTTTGATGAAGTAAGGATGGGAAACAAGCATTCCAAAGTGCAGGTGAATACCAGGCGCCCTACGGACTAGACTAAATAGGACATTTTTGGCCCGGTCAGATATGCGCATGTAGCTGCTGGGGTCCTTCGGCCTCATTGAGGCTTCTCAGTACAGCATGTGCCCCAATGGGCTCGCAGCGGACGTTGCGCCAGAAGACTGGGTACGTAGACTGCATCCAGCGAAGGACTCTGTTTCTGTTGCGCACTGGACTCAGAGTGTTCGGCATAACAGTTCCGAAGTCTGTTTGCGCTCTGCAAGTGACGAAAGAAAGTGAGAGATCTCCTATGGTATGTCCCAAACCTCCGTATGCAGGCGCCTGCCTTTGTGGTGCTGTGCGGGTCAAAGTGACCGCGTCGCCGCTTTTGACCCTGGCGTGCCATTGTCGCGATTGTCATAAATTCAGCGCGAGCGCGTATTCTCTCACAACGATGTTTCCAAGTGACAGTTTTTCTTACACTGGCGAAGTGATCAAAGGCGGTCGCCATTCAAGCGGACGGACGCACTATTTTTGTGCGTCGTGCCTGAATTTCATCTATTCCCGGATTGAAGGGGCGGATTGGCGGGTTAACCTGCGGACGTCAGTGCTGGACCGAGCCGCGTCGTTCGAACCGTTCGTGGAATTGATGACTGATGAAAAGATGCCTTGGGTGGATGTGCCCGTCGCTCACAGTTTCTCTCAGTTTCCTCAGTCACTCGACGACTTACAAATGCTTCTGGATGGCTACGCCGAGTGGTGGCAGAGGAGCGGAGGAACAGATGAGCCAACGCGGCGATCATAGCCACCGGCCATCCCATATACGGCATTGGTCAATTTAGGCTTGGAATTGGCATTATGTCGTTTCCGGAGCAAGGCGGGCTGACGTGTGTTGCGCACGTAAGCTGATCGCTTGCGCCTGAGGGGCGGGATTGCTATCTCGGCCCAAGCCCGATGAAATTGATCGGGAAAGGCAAGGGGGTCCATTGGTGACAGAGAACGCAGCTCCTCCTCGGTTGGAAATTCGAAATCTGGTCGCCCGGTATGATGGGCGGGTCGTGGTGGATGATGTTTCCCTGACCGTGCAGGCGGGGCAGGTGACCTGTTTGCTGGGCCCGTCTGGTTGCGGAAAGTCCACGACGCTGCGAATGATCGCGGGTGTCGAGATGCAGGAAAGCGGCCAGATCTACGTCGATGGCAAGCTGATTTGCGACACGGTGTTTCGGGTGCCGCCCGAGCGGCGGGAAATTGGCTTGATGTTTCAGGACTTTGCCCTGTTCCCGCATCTGAGCGTAGCCAACAACGTGGCGTTTGGCCTTAAGGGCAGTAAAGACGAAAAACGCGCCCGGGTGGAACAGCTGTTGGCCAAGGTCGATCTGATGCGCTTCATCGACGGGTTTCCGCATCACCTGTCGGGGGGCGAGCAGCAGCGTGTCGCGCTGGCCCGTGCGCTGGCCCCGCGTCCACGCATCATGCTGATGGACGAGCCCTTCTCGGGGCTCGATAACCGTTTGCGCGATGGTATCCGTGACGAAACGCTGGCAATCCTTAAGGAAGAAGACGCTGCTGTTCTGCTGGTCACGCACGAACCGGAAGAGGCGATGCGCATGGCCGATGAGATTGCGTTGATGCGGGGCGGGCGTATCGTGCAGCAAGGCGCGCCCTACAATGTGTACACACGCCCCGCGGATAAAGCTGCGGTCTCATTTTTCAGCGATGTCAACGTGTTGCGATCGCAAGTTAACGGGGCATTGGCCGAGACACCTTTTGGTCAATTCCTGGCGCCAGGGGTTCCGGATGAAACAGATGTCGAGATTGTCTTTCGCCCGCAACATATCAAGCTGGATTTCGACCGTAACGGCAAAGGTCCCCTGCCGACGGCCACGGACGGAGTTGCCGCACGCGGTGTTGTCGAGCGGGCCCGGTTTTTAGGCAATGAAAGCCTCGTCGAGTTCCGCATGGACTATGACGGCTCGATCCTAAGGGCAACGGTTCCGAACGTGTTCGTTCCGGGTCCGGGGAGGGTCATGTGGCTAACCATTCGACGTGACAGGTGTTTTGTATTTCCGGTCTGACAGGGTTTGCCCCGCAGTTTCCAACTAAGTGGTGCGCGAAAGCCGCAGATTGTGGCGGCGCGTCGCTTGCTGCAACGCGGTGGCGCGTCTATCAAGGGCCAAACGCGGGGGTGGAACGGGCATGCGTATTCTTCTGACCAACGATGATGGGATTAACGCTCCGGGGTTGATCACGCTCGAGGCGATTGCAGCGGATCTGGCCGGACCCGACGGTGAGGTCTGGGTGGTTGCACCGGCATTCGAGCAATCGGGCGTTGGGCATTGCATCAGCTATACCCATCCCATGATGGTCGCAAAACTGGGGGACCGCCGATTTGCCGCCGAAGGCTCACCCGCGGATTGCGTTTTGGCCGGGTTGCACGACGTGATGACCGAATGCCCGCCGGATCTGGTGTTGTCAGGGGTGAACCGGGGCAACAACTCGGCCGAAAACACGCTGTATTCGGGGACAATCGGTGGCGCGATGGAGGCCGCTTTGCAAGGTGTGCCCGCAATCGCCCTGTCGCAGTATTTCGGACCGCGTAATCTGGGTTTGGAAGACCCGTTCGAGGCCGCCAAGCGGTTTGGCGCCGATCTCGTGCGCCGCATTTTGGACGCCACACCAGACGAGCAGGGCGATTACAGGCTGTTCTACAACGTGAACTTTCCACCGGTTCCGGCCGATGAAGTGTTGGGCACTCGTGTCGCGCCGCAGGGCTATCGCAAGGATACCCGCTTTTCGGTCGAGCCGCACAGCTCGCCTTCGGGGCGACGGTTTCTCTGGATTAAGGGCGGATACCAGCACAACCCAACCGCGCCGGGAACAGATGCCGCCGTCAATCTAGAGGGCTATATCTCGGTCACACCGATGCGTGCTGACCTGACGGCCTATGATACGCTGGAGGCGTTGAAGTCGATCGAATGAGCGGACTGGACCCAGAAACAGTGATGCAATTCCTGTTCGCCCTACGCAAGCGGGGCGTGACAGATGCGCGTGTTCTGGCTGCGATGGAAAAGGTTGACCGGGGCCGGTTTGTTACTGGCCTGTTCGCGGACCGGGCCTACGAAGATATGCCACTGCCCATCGCATGTGGTCAGACGATCAGCCAGCCTTCAGTTGTGGGGTTGATGACGCAGGCTCTGGATGTGCGCCCACGCGACACGGTGCTAGAGATTGGCACCGGGTCGGGGTATCAGGCAGCCGTCCTGTCCAAGCTGGCGCGCCGTGTCTACACAGTCGAGCGTCATCGGCGTTTGGTAAACGAAACCGGCAAGCTGTTCAGCGAAATGGGGCTGACCAATATCACTTCGATGTTGTCAGATGGATCCTATGGTTTGCCCGAGCAGGCGCCGTTTGACCGGATCATTGTAACAGCCGCCGCCGAGGACCCGCCAGGACCGCTCTTGGCGCAGCTTAAAATCGGGGGTATCATGGTGCTACCCGTGGGACAGTCGGATGCGGTGCAGCAGCTTATTAAGGTGACGCGTACCGAGGACGGTCTGGACTATGACGAATTAACGTCTGTTCGTTTTGTGCCTCTGCTTGAGGGGCTTGGGAAGGACGAGACGTAAAGGACGTATCGAATTGGTCGCCGGAACCCCGGAAAACAGGGGCAGGCGTTGAGGACAAAATGATGAGAGCAGTTTCCAAATCAGCGATACGCCGCTGTGCGACAGGGGTTGCCGCACTGGCGGTCTTGGCCGGGTGCGAAGGTCCGTTGGACTATGATCTGCGCGGTGAAGTCGGCGGATTTTCGACATCGCCAGCCGCGCTATCCGCAACCGCCAACAGGCCAGCGCCGGATGGGCGTGGCGTTATCACCTATCCCAACTATCAGGTTGCCGTTGCCCGCCGGGGTGACACGGTTGCAGATGTGGCCGCCCGTGTGGGCCTGCCCGGAGGGGAACTGGCCCGGTTCAATGGCCTGCAACCCAATGACGGGCTGCGTGATGGCGAAATCCTCGCCCTGCCGCGATCGGTCGGCGGTGCGAGTGGGGTAGACATTGCCACAATTGCTGGCACAGCGATTGATCAGGCACCCGATTCTAGCGGTGTTCAGACGACGACATTGGAGCCCGCCAAGCCAAAAGCCACCACGGCGCCCGTGCAGCCCGGTCCAGAGCCGACGCGACATAAAGTGAAACGTGGCGAAACCGCCTATACGATTTCGCGCCTGTACAACGTACCGGTCGAGTCGCTGGCCGAGTGGAACGGGCTGGGGCCCGATTTCGCAATCCGGGAAGGGCAGTACCTGCTTATTCCCGTCAAGGACCAGGCGGCCCCTCGGCAAACCGCTGCGGCTGCTCCGGTTGCTGCGACCGAGGTGACTCAGCCGGGACAGGGCTCACCCACACCGACGCCGCCTAGTGCGACACAACCATTGCCGGAAGAAAAGATTGAGGCGGCTGAGGCGCCGGATGTCACAGCCGAGGCGCCCAGCAATTCCACCGGATCAGGGGCGTTGTCTCTGCCTGTGTCGGGTAAGATCATTCGGACCTACGACAAGGGCAAGAACGAAGGCATCGATATCGCAGCTGCCCCAGGGACCTCGGTTGAAGCGGCCGAAGCAGGAACAGTTGCGGCCATCACGGCGGATGCAGACCAAGTGCCAATCATAGTGGTCAAGCACACCAACGATCTGCTGACCGTTTACGCCAATGTTGAAGGCATCACCGTCAAAAAGGGTGATCGGGTTCGGCGCGGTCAAAAGATTGCTGCGCTGCGCGGTGGCGACAATGCCTATGTACACTTCGAAGTGCGCAAGGGCTTTGAATCTGTCGATCCCGAGCCATATCTGAAGTGATCTCGGTGCCGCCCGTACCCGGCCATCTCGCTGATAAAGCTTCGAAGAATATCACGCGGTATCAGGCGGTTGGGTCATAGTCACTCAACTGTTTTCCGGGCTCGTCCGCAAAGACTTCGGGCATAGGTGTGACGGTTTCGATCAGGTCGATACGGAAGACGCGAAAGCCATCTCGCAATTCGCACCAGGCGGTCAGCGTCCAAACTCGCCCCCAGTATTCCATATGGAGGGGGCGGATCACGCGATCTGTCAGAACACCGTCGATACGGCGATAGGACAAGCGTAGTTTTTGACGGGATTTGATCGCCGCTCGGATCGGGGCCATATGGGCCAGCCCACGCGCGGCATCTGCAAAGGGATAGACGGCGAATTTCCAGGTATCGGCCTCAGCCACGACCTGTGTCGGCAGCACAGCATCGATCTTGTCGGCAAGCGACCCCGCAGCTGCCTTTAGGTCGGGATCAGCTGCCTCGGCCACAATGGCCATGCCAAGATTCAGCGCTTCAAGCTCGGCGGGTGTCAGGTTCAGGGGGGGCAGGGTGATCTGCTCGCGCACCATATATCCCACACCACGTTCGCCCTCGACCGGAACGCCCGAAGCAACCAACGTGTCCATGTCGCGATAGATAGTGCGGACCGACACCTCAAGCCGGTCCGCAATGTCCTGCGCGCGGTGTAATTTGCCGTCACGCAGGATCTGAATGATATCAAACAGTCGATCAGTGCGGCGCATTTACTTTCCTCGGGCGCGCCGCCCTGTCCGTTACGATGTCATATTCCATAGCACATGCTCATGTCTGACCTGAACGCTGTCTGGCTGCATAGTGGCCATCAGGGCCGGGGCAAAATCCTGTTCTGGAAACTTTGTGGCGGCATCTTTCGCGGACTGCATGTCCTGCCAAATCACATAGTCGGTCCATTGACCGTCCTCGCCCAGGCTGAGCTGACGGTGCATAAAGCCGGGCGCTGAACGCACGAAGCCTTCCGAGGCCTGACTGAGTTTCACGAAATCTTCCGAAGTGGTGCCATTGGCCAGTTTGAATGTTACAATTTCTGCGACTTGGGTCATCTGAGTCTCCGTTGACTGGGTTTAGATGCCCTAGACCTAGCCACCATCAACTGACATAAACCTGTCAGTTGGAAAAGGCGAGCCCTTAGAAAATGCCCAAACTCATCAATTTCGGGCCATCCAATGCCTCAGATCTCTTTCTGCAGAGCGCTTTGGGTCGTAAACACAACGCGAAAACAGATTTCCGGCGCGCGTAGCGTCGACGCACTAGGAGAAAAGACATGCTTAACAATATCGGTTTACCCGGCATCCTGCTCATCGCAGTTGTGGTTCTGGTCCTGTTTGGACGCGGAAAAATCAGTTCGCTGATGGGCGAAGTCGGCAAAGGCATCACTTCGTTCAAGAAGGGTGTTAAAGAAGGCGTGGAAGAGGGCGAACAGGAAGCCTCAGAACTGGCCAAGGACGTCACGCCGGAAACCGAAAAAGACAAGGTCTAATTCCCAATGTTTGATCTGGGCATGACCGAGCTTCTGGTCATCGGCGTCGTCGCCCTGATTGTGGTCGGGCCAAAAGACTTGCCGGTGTTGTTCCGCAATGTTGGCCGATGGGTTGGCAAGGCGCGGGGCATGGCGCGTGAATTCAGCTCGGCGATGAACGATGCGGCTGATGAGGCCGGCGTGAATGAGATCAAAAAGGGGCTGAATGCCGCGACCAACCCGGTCGGGAGCGCGATGGACGGCGTGAAAGAGGCCGCGCAAGATATGGCCAAAAGCATCGATCCAACCAAGTTCGATCCAGACAGCGAAACTGGCAAGCTTGCGGCCGAACGGGCAGAACAGGCCAAGAAAATTCAGGCCACGACCGCCCGTGCTGCGGCCGAACGCAAGGCCAAAGAAGCTGCTGACGCACTGGCAAAGGCAGAAGAGGCCGAAGCCGCGCTGAACACTGAAAGCAAAACATGAGCAAGACCGACGAAATCGAGGATTCCTCGGCCCCTTTGATTGAACATCTGGCCGAACTGCGCACGCGGCTGATCCGGTCCGTCATCGCGTTTGTTATTGGCATCATCGTCGCGTTCACGGTGGCCGAACCGATCTTGCAATTTTTGGTGCAACCGATCGAGGCAACGCTGCGTGCCCTGGGTGATCCTGCGCCGACGCTGCAATATACGTCGCCTCAGGAATACTTGTTCACGCTGTTCAGGATCTCGATGGTGTTCGGGTTTGCGCTGGCGTTCCCGGTGATCTCGTACCAGTTGTGGCGCTTTGTGGCACCGGGGCTTTACAAGTCTGAAAAGGGTGCTTTCATGCCCTTTCTTGTCGCGTCACCGTTTATGTTCCTGCTGGGCGCATCCTTTGCGCAGTTTGTCGTTACGCCCTTGGCGATGCAGTTCTTTTTGGGCTTTGCAGATGTCAGCTCGATTTTCGCCAACCTGCTGTCAGCGACAAGTGGCGATGTGCCTGAAGAAATCGTAGTTGTCCCTGAAACCGCTGAAGGCGTGAAAATCACCTTCTTTGGCAAGGTCAACGAGTCCTTGGACATCACACTCAAATTCATCATTGCGTTTGGCCTGTGTTTCCAGTTGCCAGTGTTGCTGACCCTTATGGGCAAAGCCGGGCTGGTCAGTGCCGAAGGCCTGGGCAGCGTTCGAAAATACGCGATGGTAGGCATCCTTGTCTTGGCTGCGCTGGTCACACCGCCAGATGTGATCACTCAGATCATCCTGTTTGTCGTGGTCTATGGTCTGTACGAGGTCTCCATCTTCCTGGTGGCACGTGTCGAGAAGAAGCGCGAAGAAAAACTGCGTGCCGACGGTTATTACGACGACGAAGCCGAGGCAGACGATGACCTGATGCAGGACTTCGAAGACGACAAGTAATGTGCTTGTGAAATTGGATCAGGCGCGCCCTTGTTTGGCGCGCCTTTTTCATGTGCAGCCCTTGTTGCGCGGGACGGAACATGATTGAAACCCTGCGAAATACTCCGGAGGAACCGATGGACGATCAAGCCCTGAATCGTATTGCCGACGCGTTGGAGCGTATGGCACCAGCACCTCTGGCCGCGCCCGATTTCAACGCCGCTTCGGCTTTTGTATGGCACGTGGATCCAGATCGGCTGGTGCCGGTTGCGCAGGTCAATCGGGTCGATCTGGACTTGCTGGTGGGCATCAATCGGTCGCGGGATACTCTGCTGGATAACACGCGTCGGTTCGCAACCGGCTTCAAGGCCAACAACGCGCTGCTTTGGGGCGCGCGGGGGATGGGGAAATCCAGCCTAGTGAAGGCGGTTCATGGCACGTTGCACGCGGATCATCCTGACCTGAAACTGGTGGAGCTGCAGCGCGAAGATATGGGCTCGGTCGCGCGCTTGCTAAACCACCTGCGCGCCGCGCCGCACAGGTTCATCCTGTTTTGCGATGATCTGTCTTTCAGCCATGATGACCAGCACTATAAATCGCTCAAAGCGGTTCTGGATGGCGGCATCGAGGGCCGACCCGAGAATGTGGTGTTCTACGCTACCTCTAACCGCCGCCACCTGATGCCAAGGGACATGATCGAAAACGAACGCTCCAGCGCGATCAACCCGTCCGAGGCGGTTGAGGAAAAAGTATCGCTGTCGGATCGTTTTGGCCTGTGGTTAGGCTTCCACCCCTGTGATCAGGACGAATATCTCGCCATGATCGACCGCTACTGCGCGGCTTATGGCGTTACTGTCGATGCGGAAATGCTGCGGGCTGAAGCCATTGAATGGCAAGCCACGCGCGGCGCGCGCTCAGGCCGCGTCGCTTGGCAGTTTTTTGTCGACCTGGCAGGTCGCAACGGCGTCTATATCGCATAACGCGCCGCTTCATCTGGCTAAAAATATCCCCGCCGGAGGCATGGCCCGAAGGGCCATTCCTAAATCTGAGCGAGAACTTGCGCGGCTGCGTCCGACGTGCTGGTAAGTGCATCGCGGTCTTCACCGGGATGAAACCGGGCCCGTACCGCCGTCGGCATAGGCGCAGGTTCGACGATCGAAACCCTAGGTCCGGTGCGCTCGGTCTCAGCTGCCCAGCTGCGCGCCAGGGCCATCTGGGTCGCTTTGGTCGCACCGTAAATGCCGTAGAATTTCTCTCCGGCTTTGGGGTCGTCAAAGAATACGGCATGCCCGGCCTCACCCAAAAGTGGTGCAACATACGGGATCAGGATTGACGTGGCATTGGCATTTGTATTGATCGCCTTGGTCCATTCCTTGGGGTCGACAAAATGCGCAGGCGTAAGGGCCGAGGTATGGATTGCGGTATGCAGCCACAGATCGATCTTGCCCCAACGATCATGAATGCCACGGCACAGGGTCGCCATGGCGTTGGGGTCCGTGATGTCCATCGGCGCCAAAGTGGCCGAGCCACCTTTGGCCTGAATGCGGTCGTCCAGCTCTTCCAGCCCACCGGTTGTGCGGGCCACGGCGACGACGTGATAGTCGGGCACCAGCGCCTCGGCCAAGGCTGCACCCAATCCGCGAGAAGCCCCTGTGACAAGGGCGATTTTGATCTGATCGGTCATGACTGCGGTTTGACCCGCCGCACGCGGGGCGTCAAGATGCGATTAGCTGCCGGGGATGGCGATCCGCTTGGTTTGGCCGCTTTGTCGCAGCATGATGCCATGTTCGTCGATGGCAACCACCGTGCCCGAGGCGACCCGGCTGCCGGTTTTCACCTCTTTCACACGGCCGGATGACAGTCGCATCAGAGCATGCAGGTCAGCTTTCGGCCCAAATATCCCTAGAACCGAGACCGAATTCTTTTTCAACGCGCCCTTTTGAGTGGCCGCGCTTTTGACAGTGGCGTTTGACATGAAATGCGGTCAGGGCAGGGCCCCAACCCCTTTTTGGTGAGTGGTGGTCAGGTGCCGGCTATCAAACGGGATAAGGGAACAAAAGACTGCCGCAGCGTCGCAAAATCTCATCTGACACGGGCTTTCTGGAACCCCTTGCTAGACCGTCATATTCTGGATGGCATCGTGCGCGGATTTCTACCGGTGACGGCAAATGGTCAGGCGAAACCGGCAATACATACCGCGGCACTAGATGTCCAAACGCATTGCGATTCGGGTCGAGACCGCCTGTCTATGCCGGTGATCAACCCGAGGCGAGCTTGGCTGCATTCCACGACCCGCCCGGAACTTGCATATCCTCCCGCTTTTTGCTGACGCGGGTGCTGTTTTCCAGGCTGTCCAGATAATCCGGGCTGACACTGCCGGTGATGTATTCGCCGTCAAAACACGAGCAGTCAAACGCCTCGATGTCAGGATTGCCTTCTTTGGCGGACCAGATCAGATCGTCCAGATGCTGATAGAACAGGGCGTCTGCACCCAGTTCTTCGCGGATCTCTTCGATGTCTTTACCGTTTGCGATCAATTCGTGTTTTGTCGGCATGTCGATGCCGTAGACATTTGGATATTTCACCGGCGGTGAGGCGCTGGCGACGTAAACTTTCTTAGCACCTGCTTCCCGGCACATCTGAACGATTTTTTTGATTGTGTTGCCGCGCACGATCGAATCGTCGATCAGCAAGACATTGTGGTCTTTGAACTCCAACGGAACCGCGTTTAGTTTGCGTCGTACGGATTTCTGGCGTTCTTCCTGGCCCGGCATGATGAAGGTCCGTCCGACATAGCGGTTCTTGACCAGACCTTCCCGATACGAAATGCCGGTGGCCTTGGCGACTTCCAGTGCCACAGGGCGGGCGCTGTCAGGGACCGGTATGATCCGATCGATCTCGAGCCCTGCGGCCTCAATCTGGCGTGCCAGCGTCTGGCCCATGCGCATTTGGGTTTTGTAAACGGATACTCCGTCCAGCATCGAATCCGGACGCGCCAGATAGACGTATTCAAAGATACAAGGTGTCAACTGACCGTCGACCGCCTGGAACGTGTGCATGTTGCCGTCCAGATCGATCAGGATGGCCTCACCCGGCTTGACGTCGCGCAGCTTGTCAAAGCCGTTGATGCCAAAAGCTACGTCCTCGGACGCAAACGCGTAGTCGTCGCCTGCGCCGTCGACCTCTCGCTTGGCAACTGACAGGGGGCGAATGCCATAAGGATCGCGGAAGGCCAGCATCCCGACGCCCGCCACCAGACAGATCACCGAATAGGCGCCCTGAACACGTTCCATGGTCATTTTGACCCCAGCAAAGATGTTGCGGATCGGGTCGGCGTTGCCATTGACCTTGATCGCATCGGCGACTTTGTCGGCCATCACGTTCAGTAGAATTTCGGAATCCGACGTGGTGCGCAGGTGTCGGCTGTACTTGCCGGTGACCTTCTCGCGCTGCGCGGCGGTGTTGGTGATGTTGCCGTTGTGAACCAGATAGATGCCGTAGGGCGCGTTCACGAAGAACGGCTGCGCCTCAGACGCGCTGAGCGATCCTGCCGTTGGATAGCGGACATGGCCCATGCCGATTTTGCCCATAAGAGTCTCGGCATCGCTGGCATTGAAGACGTCCTTCACCAGACCGTTGGCCTTTTTCTCGCGGAAAAATTCGCCATTGTAAGTAACGATACCCGAGGCGTCCTGGCCGCGGTGCTGCAACATCAACAGCCCATCATAGATTTCCGCAAAGACATCATGTGTCCGGCTTGCGATCCCCAAAATCCCACACATGTACGGGCTCCAACTTCTATGATTTTTTGACGCGAGGTTTGACTGGCCGCCGGGATCGGATCATTTGCATCGAGGGCGCAGAGCGTGTGATTTCTGCTGTTCTTGACGCCAAATAGGCGAACATCATAGCCGCGACGGCAAATGAATACAGAAAGAACAAGATCGGCGGCTCCGATTCCGTGACGGGTTGGGTTCCACATACTGCCTAACAGCGACGCTGTCATCAAAGGATCACAAACACCTATTGCCGCAGGTCACATTTGTGTTCGGCAAAGACACAGCACGAGGTTGGTGACATGCGCAAACATATATGCTGTCATGTTGATGCGTCGGTGCAATTCTTATTCCAAAGTCGCAGGCAGGGTTCGAGTATGTGGCAAAACAAACCTACCTATCGCAAAGAAGAAAAGCCCAAGCGGCGCTGCCATCGATGCCAGGGTATGGGGCGGGCGCCCTGTCAGATTTGCAACGGGACGGGTGAAGTGATCAAAAGCCGCGATGTTTATGGCAAGCCGATCAGCAGCCGTTGTGATGGGTGTTTCGGGGTGAAATCAAGCCGTTGCACTGTCTGCGGCGGAGAAGGATTCGTCTGAGTGCTGCGCAAGAAAAAGCCCAGTCAAACGCCGGGCTTAGATACAAACTTGTGAACTTGCGTAATCAGCTATCGGAGGGTGCCGCTTCGGCAGGTGCCTCGGTGCCAGCGGTACAGCTTGCCACCAGCTCTTCATACTGTTGTGTCACCCAGCCCAGAGCTTGTTCTGGGTTCTGCTCTTCGATTTGCGAGCTGAACTGTTCGAACACTTTGGCCGAGCGGCTTTCGTCAACGATCGTATAAGACTGACCGGTCATAACGGTGTCGTAGACAAAGAAGGCGATGGCCACCAACAGGATGCCGCGAGCAATACCGAAGAAGAACCCCAGCGCCTGATCCAGCCCGCCAAGCGCCGAGCGCTGCACCAGCGAGGAAAACAGCGGTGTGAAGATGCTGACCACGATCAGGGCGATTGCAAAGACGGCTGCGAAACCGGTGATCACCGACAATTCACA
Organism: uncultured Ruegeria sp.; assembly: GCF_947504215.1. Taxonomy (GTDB): domain Bacteria; phylum Pseudomonadota; class Alphaproteobacteria; order Rhodobacterales; family Rhodobacteraceae; genus Ruegeria. The sequence continues at coordinate 13,468 of NZ_CANNGO010000016.1, forward strand.
GCTGTCGCGCAGGAAATCTCCAACCACCGGGATTTCCTTGACCAGCGGTACCGCTTGTGGCGCGAAAATGAACGCCAGAACGGCGGCCGCGACCCAGCCTATGATGGCCATGACTTCGCGCATGAACCCGCGCGAATAGGCCAGCAGGCCCGACAGAACGATGATCAGGGCGACCACCCCGTCAATAATTGTAAAACCTTCCATGGCCCTCGCCTGTTCTTTTTTTCTGCCCCTCAGGGCGCGACCTTAACCTGCTCCGAAGGTTTCGCCAACAAACCCCACCAAATCAGAGGGTCGGGTGAGTGTCAGACCTGCCACAGTGCCGGTTTTGCCACCTGCCGGAGCAATTGCAGCTGTGAAACCAAGTTTTTGCGCTTCTTTCAACCTGTTTTCGGTCTGCGGGGCCGGTCTAAGTGCCCCAGATAGCGAGATTTCTCCAAAAACAACGGTATCGGCGGGCAGGGCCGTGTCTTCGCGCGCGCTTAGAAGTGCGGCGGCCACTGCCAGATCGGCTGCAGGTTCGCCAATTTTCAACCCGCCGGCCACGTTGAGATACACATCAAGCCCTGCAAAGGGAATCCCGCAGCGGGCTTCGAGCACCGCGAGGATCATCGCCAACCGCCCGCTGTCCCAGCCTACAACGGTGCGGCGGGGTTGCGAATGCGGCGATGGGGCAACAAGGGCCTGTAGTTCCACCAGTACGGGCCGAGTGCCTTCGATCCCTGCGAATACAGCAGACCCCGGGCTTGGTGTGCCGCGTTCGGACAGGAAAAGTGCAGAGGGATTGGTGACCTGAGCCAGCCCCTTACCGGTCATCTCGAACACTCCGATCTCGTCCGCCGGACCAAAACGGTTCTTGACGGCGCGCAGGATGCGGAACTGGTGGCCGCGTTCGCCTTCGAAATAGAGCACGGTGTCGACCATATGTTCAACAACGCGGGGACCCGCGATCTGGCCTTCCTTGGTGACGTGACCGACCATGATGATCGACACCCCGTGTCGTTTCGCAAACGTGGTCAATTCATGCGCTGCCGCACGAACTTGTGACACCGAGCCGGGGGCGCTGTCGACATTGTCGGCCCACATGGTCTGGATCGAATCGATAATAGCGAGGCCGGGTTTCTCGGCCTCAAGCGTGGTCAGGATATCGCGCAGGTTGGTTTCGGCTGCCAGTTGCACCGGCGCGTCCTCGAGCCCAAGACGCCGGGCGCGCATCCGAACCTGAGCGCTGGCCTCTTCGCCCGAGACATAGATTGTTTTCACGCCGGCCCGCGCGAACCGCGCGGCAGCTTGCAGCAGCAGGGTCGATTTCCCGATCCCGGGATCACCGCCGACCAGAAGGGCCGAGGCCGGCACCAGACCACCCCCCAGCACGCGGTCGAGTTCGTCCACGCCGCACAAGGTGCGTGGTGGCGGGGCTTCTTCGGTCGCCAGATCGGACAGGACAATGGATTGACCGCGCTTTCCACCCAAGGACTTTTTGGCCGGGCCCGCTGATAGCGGTGCGTTCTGTATGATGGTGTTCCATTCGCCGCAGCCGTCACAACGCCCGGACCAGCGAGTATGTGTCGCGCCGCAGGCTGAGCAGGAGAAAGTTGTCGTTTTTGCCATGGCGCCCTTGGTGCCCGAGGATGGGTGGTTCTTCAAGCCCTTGCGGACTTTCCTCACCGCCGGTGGCGCGCCGCGTCCTCAGGCCCTGCGGGCCATCGGGTGCGGCGGGCGCTGACGCGCCGTCGCTTTGGTTAAACCGGAGCGTCGCTGGATTTGCTTTGGCGTTCTGTCAGGTAGCCCAGAAGGATCGACGCCAGGATGCAGAGTGTGAACAGGTATAGACCCCATGCTGTTTCGATTGTCGCGTATGAGATTCCCTTGGCCAATGTGATGTAAAGCGCGATTAGGAAGATGTCGGCCATGGCCAGTTTGCCGAGGATGTTCAGTGCGGGTTGGACACGGGCGTCCAGCAGGTTCCATTGGATCAGGGCGGTGCCGATGGTTTTGATGTAGGGAGCGAAGAGCGCGAAGATGGTGACGACCAGTGCGAGGAAGACGTCGGATTTCCACAGGGACTGAAGGCCGGTGATGACGCTGATCTCTGAAAGGCCAAAGATCGGAAGGAACCCGGCGCGCATCAGCGGGGCGAACCACGCGATGGGGTAGAGGATCAGCAGGGAAAGGGTGGCGAGGCGGAGCATGTGCCTACATTGGTTATTAAAATCAGGATTCCAAGCGTCAATTTGAATTGGCTGTCTAGTTTTGGAGTTTGATAGATCTCAAGCCCTTGGATGGCGATGCAACTAGGACAGAAGCGAAAAGAACCACCAAATAACTAGAATGCAAAAGAGGATCGTTAGGAGACTATGAATGACGTAGAGTCTCTTGTGAATGGCAATTGCTGCAACGCCGACGGTCACAACAGGGCCAAGAAAAACTTCAAAAAAAATAAAGTACCCCAACCATTTGCAATAAAATATCAGTTCTTTGACAGGTTCTGGAAGCTCGGGCATGTAAAATAGGGCGATTGCAAAAACAGTGTTCCAAACGAAGCTGAGAACAGGCACCCAAATCAGAATGCATCCAAGTCTTTGAAACGGCGTATTTTTTCTAATTTTTGTTCCCAGCGAGACCGAAGTCCATACAGCTATTACCGGAACAAAAAGAACTAGCAAAAGAAGGAATACCATTGCTCGTCCCGCGAATTTTTAGCCAATAATTCTATGGAGTTGAGAATTCAACGCACCGCCTCAATCGGCCCCTCAGCACTCCCACTGATGAACTGCTCCACATAGGGATCACCAGACGCATCCATCTGCTCAACCGGTCCGGTCCACTGGATCACCCCTCCGTGCAGCATGGCCACGTTGTCGGCAATCGCGCGAACGGAACTCATGTCATGGGTGATGGTCATCGCGGTGGCGCCCATCTCGGTCACAATCTCGCGGATCAAGTCGTTGATGACGCCGGACATGATCGGGTCGAGGCCGGTGGTGGGTTCATCGAAAAAGATGATCTCGGGTTCGGCGGCGATGGCGCGCGCCAGGCCCACGCGTTTTTGCATACCGCCCGACAGTTCAGCCGGGAAGCGGTCGGCAACGTCGGATTTCAGGCCGACGCGGCGCAGTTTTTCGATGGCGATTTTGCGTGCCTCGTCGGCAGTGCGTTTCAGCGAGCCGCGTAGCAGGCGGAAGGCGACGTTCTGCCAGACGGGTAGGGAGTCAAACAGGGCGCCGCCCTGAAACAACATCCCGAACCGGGCCAGAAACGCGTCGCGGTCGCCGGATTGCGCGTCTTTGCCGTCGACCAGGATATTGCCGCTGTCTGGGGTGATCAGGCCCAGAATACATTTTAGCGCCACGGATTTACCGGTGCCCGAGCCGCCAATGATGACCATCGACGTGCCCTTGGGAATCTCTAGGTTCATGCCCCGCAGGACGTGGTTGTCATCGAAGGCTTTATGTACGTTCTCCATCCGGATCATAGCGAGAAGAACACCCCTGTGAGAACGAAGTTGGCGGCGAGGATCAGCACGGCGGCGGCTTCGACCGAGCCCTTGGTGGCGCGGCCAACACCCTGTGCGCCGCGACCCGAGGACATACCGTAATAGCAGCCCATGATGGCGGCGATCAGGCCAAACGCAGCACCTTTGACCAGGGACGAGACGATGTCGCGCAGTTCAAGGAAATCGACTGTATTCTTAAGGTAGGTCGCAGGATTGAAGCCCAGGTTCTGGGTGGCGACCGTGTAGCCTCCGGCGATGCCGATGACGTCACCGACTGCGACCAGTGCGGGCACAGTTATCACCGCCGCCAGCACACGCGGGGCCGTGAGGTATTTCATCGGATGGGTCGAGAGGGTGACCAGCGCGTCGATCTGTTCGGTCACTTTCATAGTCGCTATCTCGGCCGCGATGGATGAGGTCACGCGCGCGGCGATCATCAGTCCAACCAGCACCGGTCCAAGCTCGCGCACCATGCCGATGGCCACGATCTGGGGCACCACGGCCTCGGCATTGAAACGGGCACCGCCTGCATAGATTTGCAATGCCAGGGCGCCGCCGGTGAAGATCGCGGTCAGGCCAACAACCGGCAGCGACAGCCAACCTATGTTCAGCAGGGCCAGACCGAATTCTCGCGGGTAAAACGGGGGGCGGATGATATGGGAAATGGCGTCTAGCGCAAACAAGGCCACACGCCCGAAGGCGGCGAGCAAGCCCAGGACCGCGCGGCCCAATCCACCCAGCATTGCGACAGGCGTCATTCCACGTAACCCCGTGAATAGCGTTGGCCGATCGAGGTCAGGATTTCATAGCCGATAGTGCCAGCGGCTTCGGCCAGATCATCCACGGTCTGATGGCCGTTCAGGATGCGCAGGTGATCCGGGTCGTGGGACAGATCGGTGACGTCCACGGTGATCAAGTCCATCGAGATGCGCCCGACAACCGGACAGGGCTGATCGCCCGCAAAGGTGTCGATTCCACCACCGATAGCGCGGTGCAGACCGTCGGCATAACCTGCCGCAACGGTTGCAATGCGCGACGGACGCCGCGCGGTCCAGGTGTTGCCGTAGCCAACGGTTTCACCGACTTCGACGGCGCGCACTTGGATGACCGGCAGATCGATGGTTATGACAGGTTTGGCCCCTGCAAACGGCAACCCGCCATACAGCCCGATACCCGGACGGCAGAGATCAAAGTGAAACGCAGAGCCCAACAGAATGCCGCCCGTTGCCGCCAGAGACCGGGGTGCTGACACGCCTTCTGTCATCTCGCGAAACGTCTTGAGCTGTTGCTGGTTCATCGGATGATCAGGTTGGTCTGCACAGGCCAGATGCGATATCACAAGGCGGGGGTTCAATGCCTTGATCTTTTCACTCAGTTCGGCCCAGTCAGCAGGCTCAAGCCCCAGACGGTTCATTCCGCTGTCCAGTTGGATACCAAACGGATGGTCGGGCAGAGCTTGTAAATGGCGCTGAAACTGTTCCGGGGAATTGATCAGCGGTGTCAGGTCATGGGCCCGCAGCAGATCAGTGTCGCCTTCCATATGACCCGAGAAAACCTCGATCGTCGGGCCGGGGCCGACAGCCTTACGCACGTCGGCGCCTTCTTCGGCCACGGCCACGAAGAACGTGCGCACGCCTTCTTCGGCCAGTGCGGATGAAACCGGCCCGGCACCCAGGCCATACCCGTCGGCTTTGACCACGGCTGCGGTTTCAACTTCGGTGGTCGCATCAAGAGCCCGCCAATTGCTGACGAGTGCTTGAAGATTGATTTTTAAACGCGCGGTACTCATGGCACTGTTCATGACATCGGAGCCTTCGAGGTCAAGGGGGAAGAGGCAGTTTATCGGGGGATTTCCGTGCGTCATAAGCAACTTCCGGCTTGATACAGGGTTAATTCACCCGGTTTTAGACATTCTGATCGAATGTGTCGGCCAATAGTTTTGCACCAAGCGGGATCAAACCCGACCGCGATTGCCGGTCGTTCTATCATGCTGGAACGTAACCAATCGTAAGTGACCGCTGTTGGCCGCTATGGGCTGTATGTTGACGCCATAAGGTGATTTAAAACTCGCGGGATCAGAACGCGCTGCACTCGGGGAAACATGTGATGAAATGCGTCGAAGGATATGCGGGGTTTGAAGTCGAAATTCCAAACCTTTTCGAAAGCGTTTTTACCGCCTCCGAGGGGGCAAATGAGGGTCAGATCATCCGCAGGTTCGTCGATGATCTGATGGTTACAACGCCGGATACGGATCTGTTTGTCTATGTCGCGTTGGATAAGGGTACCTTGCTTGGGTGTATCTTCTTTTCACGGCTTAAGTTTGCCGGGGATGCGTGGCGGCTCTGTTTGTTGTCACCGGTTGCGGTTCGGACGGATCGGCAGCGGGCAGGTGTGGGGCAGAAACTGATCGCTTACGGATTGGACGGCCTGCGCGGCAAAGGGTTCGACATCGCGATCACCTATGGCGATCCTGAATATTACCGAAAAACCGGATTTATGCCTGTTTCTCAGGATGTTGTACCTGCGCCACTTCCGCTGAACCATCCGCATGGATGGCTGGGTCAATCGCTGCATGGGTCGGATCTGACACCTGTGCCGGGTCCGTCCCGCTGTGTTCCGGCTTTGAACAAGCCGGAGCTTTGGTGATACGCCGATTGACGGTGATCAGTACCCTTCGACCTGACCGTCTTGCTGCCAGGGCTTGACCAGATTGCCGAAGCGGGTGAACTGCGCCTCGAATGACAGGTCAACCGTCCCGATGGGGCCGTGGCGCTGCTTGCCGACAATCACTTCGGCCTTGCCATGCAGGCGTTCCATGGCTTGCTTCCACTCCTCCATCTTGTCAAGCTCGTGGTCACCGGGTTTTTCACGTTCTTTGTAGTATTCCTCGCGGTACACGAACATCACCACATCGGCGTCCTGTTCGATCGAGCCTGATTCCCGCAGGTCGGACAGCTGTGGGCGTTTGTCGTCGCGGTTTTCGACCTGACGCGATAGCTGGGACAGGGCAATCACCGGAATCTGCAACTCTTTGGCGATGGCCTTCATGCCCATCGAAATCTCGGCAATCTCGTTCACGCGGTTCTCCGCCATACCGCGGCATAGCTGCAGATAGTCGATCACCAGCAGGTCCAGCCCATGGGTCCGTTTCAATCGCCGCGCCCGAGCGGCCAGCTGCGAGATCGGCAGGGCAGGGGTATCGTCAATGAACAGAGGACAGGCTTCCAGTTCTTTGGCGGCGTCCACGAAGCGGCGGAACTCGGCCTCGGTCATGTCACCCTGACGGATTTTGTGCGACGAAATTTCGGACGCTTCGGCCAGAACACGGCCCGCCAGCTGTTCGGCGCTCATCTCCAATGAAAAGAACCCAACGACGCCACCGTCAACGGCGCCTTCGCTACCGTCCGGCTTCTGCCCGCGTTTATAGGCTTTGGCCACGTTGAACGCCACGTTGGTCGCCAGAGAGGTTTTTCCCATCGACGGCCGCCCCGCCAGAATGATCAGGTCAGACGGGTGCAAACCCCCCAGCTGTTTGTCCAGATCGGCCAGACCGGTGGAAATCCCAGCCATGCCGCCACCGCGCTGGTAGGCCTCGTTGGTGACGTTAACGGCTTCTGTGACCGCCTTGAGGAAGGATTGGAAACCCTGTTCGGTCTGGCCCTGCTCGGATAGTTGGTAGAGCTGTTGTTCGGCCTCGACGATCTGTTCCTTGGGTTCGCTGGACACTTCAACACGTGCCGCCTTGTCCGAGATATCGCGACCAAGCCGGATCAGCTCGCGCCGGATGGCGAGATCATAGATCATCTGTGCATAGTCATGCACCGCAAAGGCGCTGATCGAGGCACCGGCGAGTTTAACCAGATAAGCCGGGCCACCCAGTTCCTTCAGGCCTTCATCCTCGGCCATGAAGGATTTCAGCGTGACCGGTGAGGCCAGCGCGTTCTTGGCGATACGGGTCGCGGCGACCTCGTAAATGCGCGAATGAACCGGATCATAGAAGTGTTCCGCCCCAATGATTGAGGCGACCCGGTCATACAGGTCGTTATTGGTCAGAATCGCACCCAGAAGCTGTTGTTCAGCCTCAATGGAATGCGGCATGGTTTCGGCGTTCTGAATTTGCGCCGCTGCCTGCTCGATACTGCTGATCTCGTTCATACTGCCCCCGCTGCCATTCGGCGGTTCTACACGTGATGCCCCGGTTCAAGCTATCTGCAAATGAATGGGGGTAAGTCGGGATAACTGCCCACCCGATTGGGGATAACATTGCCCCATCTTGTCATGAGAACAGTGTTCTCGCAACATTTGGTAGGGGTGAGGCGAAAATTAGCTAAATAAGCGCGCAAGGGGACGATTCGGACTGCCGATATCCCCAAACCACTCACAGCCCCTAATTTACGATTTATGCGCCTCTTGCCAGCCGCGTGGGTCGTTCAGGAAGGCTTCGACGCCATCAAGTGTTTCCTGATCAAAAGCTTTCTGCGCTTTGGCCTCGGCCAGCACGTCCCACCATGTGCAAAGGCTGTGCAATTGAACCCCGTGATCGCCCAGCGTTTTCTCGGTTTCAGGGAAGATGCCGTAATAGAAAATGACGGCCGTGTGCCCGCAGGTCGCGCCGGTTTCCCGGATTGCATCAACGAAGCTTAGCTTTGATCCGCCATCGGTGGTCAGGTCCTCGACCAGCAAAACGCGATCGCCTTCGCCCATCGTTCCTTCGATGCGAGCATTGCGACCGTAGCCTTTGGGTTTTTTGCGAACGTACGTCATCGGCAGCGCCATACGTTCGGCGACCATCGCGGCAAAGGGGATGCCTGCTGTTTCACCGCCTGCGATGTTGTCGAATGCCTCGAAGCCTACGTCGCGCATCACAGTGACCGTCAGGAAATCCATCAGGGTCGAACGGATGCGCGGGTACGAAATCAGCTTACGGCAATCGATATAGGTCGGGCTGGGCAAACCGCTGGATAGCGTGAAGGGTTCGCGGGAATTGAAATGGACGGCCTTGATCTCAAGCAGCATCCGCGCGGTCAGGCGGGCGATTTCGGTGCTATCGGGAAATGAACTGGGGATCATGTCGGGACCTCGGCGGATTGCAGTGACGTTGCGGGCTGATAGCCCGTCGACAAGGCCAGAGTCGAGAGGGGATGGCGCAAAAGAAAAGCGGACCCCTAAAGGTCCGCTTGTGCCCTTGCGGGCAGAGCAGGCTAAGGTGGGCTCAGCTGCTCATATCGTAGGCGCGCTCTCCGTGGACCGAAAGGTCGAGCCCGTTTGTCTCGGTCTCAGCGTCTACGCGAAGCGGCGTAATCAGTGCAACCACCTTGACCAACACAATTGTCACAACTGCCGTAAAGGCACCCACGATAACAAGCCCACCCAGCTGCGCGGTCCATGTGCCCAGACCAAACAGCGCGATCATGAGCGTGCCAAAGATGCCGCCGACACCGTGCACGGCAAACACATCCAGCGTGTCGTCGATTTTAAGGACGTTGCGGATAACATACACGGCCTCCTGACACAGGATGCCCGCAACGCCACCGATGATCAGCGCCTGGACCGGCCCAACAAAGCCAGAGGCGGGTGTTATTGAGGCCAAACCAGCGATTGTGCCGGTGACAAGCCCCACCATCGAGGCTTTGCCAAACCTGACCTTTTCCCACAAGGCCCAGGTCAGCGAGGCCGTGGCCGCCGACAAATGCGTCACGGTCATGGCCATTGCGGCGCCACCGTCGGCTGCCAATTGCGAGCCGCCGTTGAAGCCAAACCAGCCGACCCACAACATCGCTGCCCCGATCATGACAAAACCCGGGTTATGTGGCGGCGTCGTGCGGTTAAGGCGAGGACCAAGTACAACAGCGATGATCAACGCAGCGATGCCAGCCGTTTCGTGCACGACGATGCCGCCTGCGAAGTCCCGCACGCCAATCTCGCCCAGAATGCCGCCATCGGTCAGCATGCCGCCGCCCCAGATCCAGTGCACCACGGGCGCGTAACACAGCAACATCCAAAGGCCCGAAAACGTCAGGACGAACCCAAAACCAACCCGTTCGACATATGCGCCAACAATCAAGGCCGGGGTGATGATCGCAAATGTCATCTGAAACGCAAAGAACAGTATCTCGGGCAGGGTGCCGGACAGGCTGTCAACGTCGACGCCGTTCAGGAATGCCTTGCCCAGGCCACCCCAAAGCCCGGACTCACCCGGACCAAATGCAATGGAGTAACCCGCGACCAGCCACAAGATGCTCATCAGGCAGGCAATGGAAAAGCAATGCATGAAGACGCTGAGCACGTTTCGGGCCCGAACCAGGCCGCCATAAAACAGGGCAAGGCCTGGCAATGTCATGAACAGGACCAGCGCGGTTGCGACGATGATCCAGGCTGTATCGGCTCCGTTCATGGGCCGTTCTCCTCTTTCGCTTCAGGTGTGTCGGTCTACAAAAACACGTTGCAAACCGGCACTTCGTGAGTGGTGTGCACAGGGTTGAAGCGAATGACGAGCGGGGAAAAAAGAGGCAGTACCCCAAAAGATCGCCTATTTTGGCAGCCTTTTTTCAACTGGTGATTAAACTTGCGCCATTTTGGGGTGATTGCCAGAAATTTAAGCGAAAAGAGAAAGCCCGTCGGACAGCAGATCCAGCGCGTGATCGCGCGCTGCGCGACGGACGGCGTCACGACCCGGCGCGCCAAATTCGATGGTCTCGACCCGCGTCGGATGTCCTTTGGCCGCCAATCCGAAGCACACGCGGCCTTCGGGCTTGAACTCGGATCCGCCCGGTCCGGCGATGCCGGTGATTGAAACGGCCAATTGGGCCTGCGAATGGCGAATCGCGCCTTCGGCCATTTCACGCGCTACATCTTCCGACACGGCGCCATAGGTGCCCAGTGTTTCGGCGCGAACATCCAGCATGTCCTGCTTGGCCTTATTCGTGTAGGTGACGAACCCGCGTTCGACCACCGCCGAGCTGCCGGGAATGTCCGTCAGTGCGGCGGCGACCATACCACCCGTGCAGCTTTCCGCCGTGGCGATCATCACGTTGCGCGCTTTGGCGCGGTCAAGAAGATCGGCGGCGGTCACAGGCCCATAACTCCATGCGCAATGCCAGCTAGGGCTAGAACGCCGATCGCTGCAAATACACCGGCGATGACGTCATCAAGCATAACGCCCATCGGATCGCCACGGCGGTCTGCCCAACCTACCGGGCCGAGTTTAGTTATGTCGAAGAACCGAAACAGCACGAACCCGGCCACCCAGCCGGGCCAGAGCGCGGTAATCTCGATGCCGTGGGCCCAGGACGGGTATGAAATCGCCCAGAGCGCGATGAACTGGCCCGCAACCTCATCAATCACGATCTCTGAGGGGTCGTGATCTTTCTGTCCTTCAGTCATGATGCGCGTGGCCCAAAGGCCCGCAAAAAACACGACCAATGTCGCCACCACCAGCAAGGGGAACCCTCCGATTGTGTGCAATACCCAAGCCAACGGCAGTGCTGCCAGTGATCCCCAGGTGCCGGGTGCGGGACGCAAGTGTCCGACCCCGCAAACGGTTCCGATCAGCTGCGCGACGCTCATGTTTTCACCAAGCAGGCCGTGGCCAATGCGGCGATGCCCTCGCTGCGCCCGGTAAAGCCCAGACGTTCGGAGGTTGTGGCTTTCACCGAGACCTGATCGGGGTTTAATCCCATGATTCTGGACATTTCTTCCCGCATGGCCTGCGCATGAGGCCCGATCTTTGGATACTCGCACACCAGCGTGCAATCTACATTCGAAATTCGATAGCCCATCTGTTTGCACAGCTCGACCGCGTGCCGCAGGAAGATTTCACTAGCGGCGCCTTTCCATTGCGGATCAGAGGGCGGGAAATGCTGGCCGATATCACCCTGCGCCAAGGCACCATAGATCGCATCGGTCACAGCATGCATTCCCACATCCGCGTCCGAATGGCCTTGCAGGCTGCGGTCATGCGGAACTTTGACGCCGCAGAGGATCACATGATCCCCATCCCCAAACCGGTGCACGTCATACCCGTTGCCCAGTCTTACATCCATGTTCAGCCCCATTATGCGTTCCGCCCGGGCAAAATCCTCGGGTCTGGTGATTTTGATATTGTCTGCGTCACCTTGCACGATGGCCACATGGATATCTGCCGCCCGGGCAACCTCCACATCATCCGCCGCCCCGCCGGGATGCGCCGCATGCGCGCCAACGATGGCGGCATAGTGAAACCCTTGCGGAGTTTGCGCAGCAAAAAGTGCCGAACGGTCCTGCGTTCCGGTGACAGTTGCCTGCTGACCGGTCCAAAGGGCATCAGTTATAGCCAGTCCAGGGGCCGCGGCGACTTTGGTGTCTAGTGCCGCAAGAACATCGTGTATGATCCGCGTGTTGACGCAAGGCCGGGCCACGTCGTGGATCAGAACTTTTTCCACCCTTAGGTCTGCCAAGGCGTTCAGCCCATTGCGCACCGACCCGGCGCGATCAACACCGCCCTCGGCCAGAATCAGGTCGCTGTTCTGGAATTCGTCCCATGCGGCCGCGTCGTCAGGCGACAGCACAAATACGATGTGATCCACGTGACCTCGAAACCTGTCGATGGTCCAGTCGGCCACACGCCGTCCCGCCAGCGTGCGCCATTGCTTGGGCGTATCCCCTCCGGCGCGCAAACCGCGTCCTGCGGCGACGATAATGGCGGCGGTTGTCATATTAGGGGTGTTCTCCTCTGCTCTGGTCTTTGTTTAGGGGGCGGTGAAAGCAGAGGCAATCACCCGCGTCACTGTGCCTAAAAAATAGGCGGATGATGATTTTGCGGGCTTGTGGGCCGCCGTTTTGTTGTTCATACGCCGCGGATTCGATATCAAACTCGCAACTGCCCAAGGATTAAGCACGTTGACCCTGCATCTTGCTGACAAGGATCTGAACCCGCCTGTGCTGCTGGCACCGATGGCCGGAATCACGGATCGGCCCTTCCGTGATCTCGTGATGCGCTTTGGCGCCGGGATGGTGGTAAGCGAAATGGTCGCCAGTCAGGAGATGGTGCAAGCCAAGCCGGGCGTGCGTGAGCGTGCGGAACTGTCGGCCGACGTTGAAAACACCGCTGTTCAGCTTGCTGGGCGCGAGGCGCATTGGATGGCCGAAGCCGCACGACAGGTCGCGGGTCGCGGCGCGCGCGTGATTGATATCAACATGGGTTGCCCGGCCAAGAAGGTAACGAATGGGTATTCCGGCTCGGCTTTGTTGAAGACACCGGACCATGCGCTGACACTGATCGAGGCAGTCGTTGAGGCGGTAGATGTGCCGGTCACGCTGAAAACGCGGTTAGGCTGGGACGATGCCTTGCTGAACGCCCCGGACGTGGCGAGGCGGGCACAGAACGCAGGCATTCAGATGGTCACGATACACGGGCGCACACGCTGCCAGTTTTACAAAGGTCATGCCGATTGGCGGGCCATTCGTGCCGTCAAAGACGCCGTTTCGATCCCGGTGATTGCAAATGGGGACATCACGGACACCAATGCTTCACGCACCGCCTTGCATCAATCTGGTGCCGATGGCGTTATGATTGGGCGAGGGGCGCAGGGCAAGCCTTGGGTTCTGGCCCAGGTTTGTCATGAGATCTATGGAACCGGCGCGCCCGAAATCCCGACCGGCGCAGCGTTGGTTGATATGGTGCAGGCCCATTACCAAGCGATGTTGGCCTTCTACGGCGTTGATCTTGGCCTGCGCGTGGCACGCAAACATCTGGGATGGTACATGGATGAGGCTGGCACGCCTGCACCCTTGCGCCGCGCTGTCTTAACGTCGCGCGATACAGACGACGTGTTGCGCCTGATCAGCGATGCGCTGAGCGACACGGCCGAGGAAGCGGCATGAACTCGGACAAAAGCATCTGGAATTCGCTGCCCGTTCCCGCCTTCATCATTGATTCAGACGACCGGATCTCGGATGTGAATTCATCGGGCGAAGGGTTTTTGAATGCCTCGCGCAAGGCGGTTATTGGCCATCCGGTCTGGGACCAGATCGCTGTGGATGCCCCGCTGGAAGAGGCGTTTTTACGCGCACGAGCACAGGGTACCCCCTTGTTCGTGAATGATGTCGACGCAGGATCTGGGAACCGCGCGCCATTGCAATGCGCGCTACAGATTGCCCCACTGGTTGGTCATCCGGGATCGATGATCATGATCATATCCCCTCGGGAATTGGCGGGGCGGATGACACGGGGGAACACGGTCAAATCAGCAGCACAATCGGCCATCGGTATGGCCGAAATGCTGGCCCATGAGATCAAAAACCCCTTGGCCGGAATCACCGGCGCCGCGCAGCTTCTTAGCATGAATATCGCGCAGCAAGACCTTGAACTAACAGATCTAATTGTTGCTGAAAGTCGCCGAATTGTGAAATTGCTAGAGCAGGTCGAGCAATTCGGAAACCTTCAGCAACCTGATTTCAAACCGGTCAATATCCACGATGTGTTGGACCGGGCGCGCCGGTCGGCACTGTTGGGCTTTGGCGCTGATATGGCAATCATCGAGGACTATGACCCTTCGCTGCCGCTCGCCTATGGCGATCCGGATCAGTTTTTGCAGGTGGTTCTGAACCTGCTTAAAAACGCGTCCGAGGCGGCTGGACCCAAAGGCGGGTCCATTCGCTTGCGCACATATTTCGAACACTCGTTTCGCCTGCGACGAAGCGATGGATCGGGTCACTCGCTGCCCTTGCAGATCGAAATCATTGATGATGGTCCGGGCCTGCCGGAAGACATCCGTGGTGACATATTCGACCCGTTTGTTTCGGGCCGGGAAAACGGCACAGGGCTGGGTTTGGCATTGGTCAGCAAGATTATCTCGGATCATGACGGATGGATTTCGGCCGAGTCTGTGCCGGGCCGCACTGTATTTCGAATCTCGCTGCGTCGTGCGCCGCGAGACCAGACAGAAGACAATAAGGAGAGCAGTTGATGGATGGCACTGTACTTGTCGCAGATGACGACCGCACGATCCGCACGGTTCTGACCCAGGCACTGACGCGTGCAGGGTGCAAGGTGCATGCCACCTCATCCCTGACAACACTCATGCGATGGGTCAGCGAAGGCAAGGGTGATGTTGTGATCTCGGATGTCGTCATGCCGGACGGCAATGGTTTGGAAATGTTGCCTAAAATTGCCGAAGATCGTCCGGGTCTGCCGGTCATCGTGATTTCGGCGCAGAATACGATCATGACGGCGATCCAGGCGGCCGAGGCGGATGCGTATGACTATCTGCCAAAGCCGTTCGATCTGCCGGATTTGATGAAGCGTACCGCCCGGGCACTGGATCAAAAGCAACGATCACAAATAGAGCCCGCCGACGATAGCGGCGAACGCCCGGATGAGCTGCCTCTGGTTGGGCGAACACCGGTCATGCAGGCGCTTTACCGGCTGGTGGCACGGGTGATGAACACCGACCTGTCGGTGATGATTTCAGGTGAAAGTGGCACCGGGAAATCCCTGATTGCACGGGCTATTCACGATTTTTCGGACCGGCGCACGTTGCCTTTTGTCACCGCGACTGCAGCTGATCTTCGTGATTTGGAAGGGCCGGCCAGGGTCATGGCTCGGGTACGTGGTGGCACGTTGCTGATCGATGAGATTGCCGACATAGATGACGAGATTCAGGCCCGTATCGTACGAATGATGGACACACCAGGCGATCATGTTCCGCGGTTCATGGCCACCAGTCAGACTGACCTGACCGAAGGCATGGAAGGGGGGCGGATCCGTCAGGATCTGTACTACCGGCTATGTGGTGCCACGATCCATGTCCCTGCGCTGCGCGAGCGGGTGGATGATATCACCTTGCTGACAGAGCATTTTCTTGCGCGAGAGGAGCGGGAAAGCGGTGCGAAACGCTGGCTTAGCCCCGAGGCGGTTGAGCTGGTTCGGAGATATTCCTGGCCGGGAAACGTACGCCAGTTGGAAAATGCAATCCGCCGCCTAAGCCTGACCAGCCGGGCAGATGAGATATCCAAGGCCGAGGTCGAAATGGTGTTGGGAAGCCAGCCCGAGGCTGAACCGGTTTTGGGGGGCGGGGAACGCGAGAAGCTGTCGACGTCTGTCGGACGACACCTGAGGCGCTATTTTGACTTGCACGGGAATATGCTGCCACCTCCGGGCCTGTACCAGCGGATTTTGCGCGAGGTCGAAGCGCCGCTGATTGAAATTGCACTGGATGCGACGGGCGGAAATCAGGCGAAATGCGCCGATTTACTGGGGATTAACCGGAATACGCTGCGGAAAAAGATTACAGATCTCGATATACAGGTGACACGCCGACGCAAACTGATGTAATATCGCCACACAAACCGTGGCATCCGGGTCTCTCTCGGGTAAAGACCACGATATATGGCGGTAAGCCGCACAAGCGGCACATCAGGATGAGGGCAGACGGTGGCAACCCGAGCACAGAGCGGGATGATCCTATCGATTAATCGATGGCGGAAATCCCGAAAACTGCGCAATTTCGGCACCTTGGGGTTGGTTCTTCTAGGACCCGTGCTGGCGTTGGCAACCTACCTTGTTATTGGTCCATTTGATCTTGGGGCGACCGCTCCGACGCTACGGCTGATTCTGCTTGCTGACCTGGTCTATGTCCTCGTGGTCGCAGCGCTTGTTCTAAGTCAGGTCGGCAGTCTGATCGCAGCGCGGCGCGCGAAATCCGCCGGTTCACGCCTGCATTTGCGGTTGATCGGTGCATTTACGTTGCTGGCGCTCGTGCCGACGGTCACGGTGGCTATTTTCGCCGGTCTGACTGTTAATATCGGCCTTGAGGGGTGGTTTTCAGACCGGGTGCGTCAGGTTGTTGGCTCATCTCTCACTGCGGCTGAAGCATATGAACTAGAACACCGCCAGGGCCTGACACAGGATGCCGCCGTTCTGGCGCGTTTTCTGGACAACGCACGCTCGCTGGATTTCTATATCTCTGATGCCGAGCTGCGCGAGGTTCTGGCGCAAGGGCAAGCGCAGATTCAGCGCGGATTGCGCGAGGCATATGTCATTGATGGCAGTGGTGAAATCCGTTCGCGCGGGGATCGTTCCTATCTATTCAACTACGAACCACCGACGCCCGAACAGATCGTCGAGTCGACTGACACTGGGCTCCTGATTATTGCAGATTGGGAAAACAACGAATTCCGCGCGTTGGTACCGCTGCAATCCTATCTGGACCGCTATCTCTACGTCAGTCGTGAGGTCGACGGAGATTTGTTGACCTTGCTTGATGATACCAAGCAAACAGCCAGATTTTATCAGCAGTTGGAAAGTGAACGGGGCAGGGTCCTGTTCAACTTTGGACTACTCTATCTCGGTTTTGCGTTGATCCTGATACTGGCGGCCATGTCGCTGGGCATGTGGTTTGCGGAACGCCTGTCTCGGCCAGTGGGCCGTTTGACAACGGCTGCGCAACGCGTCGGTGCCGGTGATCTGGGTGTGCAGGTCATAGAAGAGGCCAGCGACGACGAGATCGCCATGTTAGGGCGTTACTTCAACCAGATGACCCGCCAGTTGAAAGGTCAGCGAGATACCTTGCTGGAGAACACCCGTCAGATCGAGCGCCGCCGTCGCTTGTTCGATTCTGTTCTGAGTTCGGTGACGTCAGGCGTCGTCGGCGTGGATTCCGAAGGCTGCGTGACCTTCGTTAACCGTTCGGCCGAGCGGCTGCTGGACTGGTCGCGCGGTGAGGACCAATTGGCCATCGGCATTGCCGTGCCAGAATTCCTGCCCTTGTTCGACAATCTGAAAAGCAGCGGGCAAGAGGCTGTTCAGGGTGAGGTCAAGGTGGCCCGAAAGGGTCAGTTGGAGAACCTGCTGGTGCGTATGGCGATCCGGCGCGGTGAAGATGGTGGTCTGGAAGGTTATGTTGTGGCTTTTGACGATGTGACCGACCTGGTCAGCGCGCAACGGATGGCGGCCTGGGGCGACGTTGCACGTCGCATCGCACATGAGATCAAGAACCCGCTGACCCCCATCCAGCTCAGTGCAGAACGGATCAAGCGCAAGTTTTCGCGCAAGCTGGATGAGGAAGATTGCGACAGCCTTGAATCGATGACCGATGTGATCGTGCGGCAGACCAACGATTTGCGGCGTATCGTCGATGAATTTTCGAAATTCGCACGTATGCCGGAGCCTGAGCGCAGTGAGGAGAATGTCGTCGGATTGGTGCGCGAGGCGGTGCTGCTGCAAAAGGCAGGACAGCCGGATGTGCAAATCGATGCCGATCTTCCGGATCAACCAGTGCTGGCGGATGTGGATGCAACGATGTTGAATCAAGCCCTGACGAACTTAATCAAGAACGCAGGTGAAGCCATTGGAACACTTAAGGAAAAAGGCGCACCTGACAACCTAAAACCGCAAATCAAAGTGGCGGTTTCCAGTGATGATGCGGGTACGATCATCACGATTGCGGATAACGGCATCGGTCTTCCTGAAGACCGGGCGCGGTTGTTCGAACCTTATGTTACGACACGTGACGAAGGGACCGGCCTTGGGCTGCCCATTGTCAAAAAGATTATCGAAGAACATGGCGGCGCGCTGACTTTGGAAGACGCGCCCGTCTTTGACGGACAGGACCATTTTGGCGCGATGGCTGTGATCCGTTTACCGGGGCCCAATATCGCCCCAACAGCTGCGCCACAGAAGCAGGCGATTAAAACCAACAAACTGAAAGCAGGCCAAAGATGAGCGACATTCTGATCGTAGATGACGAACGCGATATTCGCGAACTGGTGTCCGACATTCTGGAGGACGAAGGCTATTCAACCCGGCTGGCAGCAAACTCGGATGAGTGCATGTCGTCGATCAATTCCGAGCCCCCCGGGTTGCTGATCCTGGATATCTGGCTGAAAGACAGCCGCATGGACGGGATCGATATCCTGAAATCGGTGAAACGGGACAACCCGGATGTGCCGGTGGTGATCATTTCGGGGCATGGCAACATCGAAATCGCCGTGGCGGCGATCAAGCAGGGCGCATATGATTTTATCGAAAAGCCCTTTAACATCGACCAACTGATGGTGGTGATCCGCCGTGCGATGGAAACCTCTCGCCTGCGTCGCGAGAATGCCTCGCTCAAGCGGAAAGAGGTCAGCAATTCGGACATGATCGGCAAGTCCGCCTCGTTCCGGGCCATGCAGGGTCAGCTGGACAAAGTGACCAAATCGAATGGCCGTGTGATGCTGAGCGGTCCTGCCGGGTCCGGCAAGGAAATCGCGGCGCGATATATCCACGCGCATTCCAACCGGGCGAACTCTCCCTTTGTGACAGTCAATTGCGCTGGGGTCGAGCCAGAGAGAATGGAAGAGGTTCTGTTCGGACGCGAATCCTCGGAACGCGGTGTTGAATCCGGCCTGCTGGAAGAGGCGCATGGCGGCGTTGTCTACTTCGATGAAGTCGCCGACATGCCCTTGGGCACTCAGTCGAAAATCCTGCGCGTGTTGGTGGATCAGCAGTTCCAGCGTGTAGGTGGCACCGACAAGGTGCGGGTCGATCTGCGGGTGATATCGTCAACCAACAGGGATCTGGACGACGAGATTGCATCGGATCGCTTTCGTGAAGAACTTTATCATCGCCTGAACGTGGTACCGATTGCGGTGCCGTCGCTGGAAGACCGGCGCGAAGATATCCCGGTTCTGGCGCAGCATTTTATCGAAATGTGCAACGAATCGCAGGGTTTGCCTGTTCGCGAATTGTCGGAGGAAGCCGTGGCTTTGTTGCAAACCATGACGTGGCCCGGCAACGTGCGGCAGTTGAAGAACCTGATAGAACGCGTGCTGATCCTGGGTGATGGGACGGGCCCGATTGAAGCCCGTGAATTGCCAAGCGATGAGGACAAGGCCGAAGAATCAGGCCGGGTGGTTCTGTCTGGTGCTCTGGCAACCCTGCCATTGCGCGAGGCGCGCGAAGCATTCGAACGGGAATATTTGCTGACTCAGATCAACCGGTTTGGTGGCAATATCAGCCGTACGGCAAGTTTCGTCGGGATGGAGCGCAGCGCGTTGCACCGCAAGTTGAAATCTCTGGGTGTGGTCACGTCCAACAAGTCTGGCGCGCGGGTGGCGCAACTGGATGAACCGGAACCGGCAGAGTAATCAGCCGCGACAACCTGATCGCGTTTCCGACCTGTCGTCGTCCAATAGTTGGCGATCACACGTGTCGGGAACCAGTCAGACGAGGACACGCGTGTGAATAAGGGGCCTGCACATATTGTCAGCTACGCGCTCGAGACTCGAGGGTATCCCGCCTTCGGCAAGCGCCTGAAACGATTGCGCCGGTCTGTTGGGTTGAAACAGGCGGCTCTGGCCGAATTGTTGCAGGTCGATCAAACCACGATATCCAGATGGGAAAACGGTGCCCAAACGCCATTGCTGGAAACACAACAGGCGGTGTTTTCAGCCCTTGGTCCCATCAAGGAAGATGACAGCGCCTTGCGGCGGCTGGTCATGAGTTCCACCGAATGTGTTCATCTCGTAGAAGAGACCAGTCATAAGTGTCTTGCCTATTCGGCCAGTCGGGCGCGTGACTGGAACACCAGCCAGCAGGCCTTGCTGGGCGTGTCACTTTGGCAATTCGCCACCGAAGAAATTCGCCATGCCGAAGCTGAATTGGCGAACGAGGGGTGGTGGGATCAGCACTCGCCCAATCCCAAGGCTTTTTTGACATCCGAGGCTGTGCATGACCGGATCCGGATCAGCGCGGGCGAAATCAGGTGGGAGCGCTTGTATCTGTCGGATGGCACACCGGTTCGGTTGGTCAGCGGCTCTCGGGCCAGCACCGCATAATTTATGCGTTCAACGCGCGGTGCTGGCCTAGTAGAACCGTGACATGACGGATTCTTTTCGCGTTTTCTTTCAAGTTGTACTGTTATGGCTCGCGGGGCTTGGCGCCGCTACCCAATTTGCCAAGATCGCGGTGCCGTTTGCCGAGATATCACAGCTTTATCCTGCACACTCGGATACGATTGGATGGCTGTTGTCGATCGTTAGCTTGATCGGGGTTATTCTGGGCGCTTTTTCAGGGGCGATTGCCGGTCGGATCGGTCCATCCACCTTGTTGATATTGGGCCTTCTTTTGGGCGGGGCCATGTCGCTGTTTCAAGCAACCGGGCTTGGCTTTTATGTCATGCTGTTAACGCGTGTGGTCGAAGGATTGTCGCATCTCGCAATTGTTGTTGCGGCGCCGACCTTGATTGCACAGATCACGCATGGCCGGGCACGCAATGCGGCCATGGTTTTGTGGAGCACGTTTTTCGGGGTCGCATTTGCACTGAACGCTTGGGCCGGCCTGCCGATGGTCGCCCGTTTCGGGCTGACGGGTTACTTTTTGATCCATGGATTGCTGATGCTGTTAATAGCGGGGATCATCTACGCCTGCCGCATTCGCGTCGATTTAGAGCAGTCAGGAAGCGTAGGATTTGGGATCTCGGAATGGGTCAACGCGCATGTGAAAGCCTACCGCTCGCCATTCATTTCCGCTCCGGCAATCGGCTGGTTTTTCTATACTCTGACTTTTGTGTCCCTGCTGGCCATTTTACCGGGGCGCCTGCCAGAGCATCTAAGTGCGACGATCGCCGGGCTCATGCCCCTGGCAGGTATCGTCTTATCGTGGTTGGCGGTCCCGTTACTACTGAGTGTCATGTCATGTGTCGCGGTGGTTAGTCTGGGTTTTGCATTGGGAATCTCCATACTTTGCGCCGCTTTTATGGGGCTGCCACTGGCTGCGGTATGTGTGGCGCTGTTTGCAGTACTGGGATTGGTTCAGGGCGGAAGTTTTGCCGCCGTGCCAGAGTTGAATGAAACGCCAGAGGCGCAGGCGCTGAGCTATGGGGCCATGGCGCAGATGGGCAATGCGGGAAATCTACTCGGGACGCCTATTCTGTTGGCTGTTTTATGGCGTGGCGGCGATGCCGGGGTGCTTGCAGCAGTGATTGGTATCTATGCAGCGGCAATCACCGCGCATCTGTGGTTAGCCCGTCGACGTCAGGCCCGTCGGCAATCCTAACCAGCCTGACCCGGGGTTATGATTTGAAACGAACCGTCGTCGAACTTCACAAAACAGGAAGCCGTACCAAGTGGCGGTAGCGTTGTTGTCCGAACTGCCGGGACGCTGGATTTTACGTTCTGTTTGCAAGGCGGCAGGCTGACGGGGCGATAGCCTTTTGCAGCCATGCACTGCGCTTCGACGGTGCTGCGCAGGCCCTGGTTCACATCCACGGTATAGATCTGCCCCGGCTGCCACCAACCGCCCGAGCGATAGCAGCGGCCATTGCTGTCGCAATGCGTTCGCCCTGGCCAATAGGTCGGCGGGCTCTGCCGCACCTGATTGGCAACCGGTGCATCCTTAAGAGCGTCGACCTGACATTGGGTGGTTTCCCTCTGCATCTTCGAGACGCTTTCACCTTCGCGATAGTACAGAGAAAGCGGGCCACATGTGGACAGCAGCATCAAGGGTACGAGTAGGCGAAGCAGTGTTTTCATATGCTTACCTTGCCTCAGTCACGCTGGTATGACAATTCAATTGACCGCTTTGGGGGCATCTGTCATTCAAAGATTTCATGCAGAAGGGCCAAATACATGAAGGTCATTATATGCGGTGCGGGTCAGGTTGGCTGGCAGATTGCACGGCACCTTTCGGGCGAACTGAATGACGTCACTGTGGTGGACAACAATCCCGATCTGGTGCGCCGTGCCACTGAAACGCTGGATGTTCAGGGGATTGCAGGGTTCGCCAGTTACCCTGACGTGCTCGAACGGGCAGGGGCCCGTGACGCCGACATGATCATCGCTGCGACCCATTCGGACGAGGTGAACATGGTCACCTGTCAGATGGCCCATTCCGTCTTTGCAATCCAACGAAAGATCGCGCGGTTGCGGTCGAAATCCTATCTCGAAGCGATCCATTCCGATCTTTACCGTCGGGACCATCTGCCGATCGACGTGGTGATCAGCCCGGAACGTGAGGTTGCTGCTGCTGCGATGCGCCGATTGTCGGCACCGGCGGCGTTCGACACCGAACTTTTCATGGAAGGTAAGGCGCAGCTACTTGGTATTCGCGTTGATGAAGACTGCCCAATCGTTAACACGCCGTTGCGCCAACTGACCGATCTGTTCTCGACACTCAGTTCAATCGTGGTTGGGGTTCGACGGGACGGGACACTGTTTGCGCCTGAATCCGAAGATCAGCTTTTTGTCGGTGACGAGTGCTATGTCTTTACCAACGTCAAAGATGTCGACCGCACAATGGAGGTTTTTGGTAAGTCCCAAAAAAAGCAAGACCGTGTGGTGATTGTCGGTGGTGGCAATGTTGGGCTCGAAGTCGCCAAAACACTGGAAGAACGCGAAAGCCGCGTGCGAGCAAAGATTGTTGAGCGTGATCGCCATTGTGCGGAAGTGGCTGCAGAGGCGCTGGAACGGACGATTGTTCTGAATGGTGACGGTCTGGATGCCGGATTGCTGAGTGAGGCTGGAATCGACCGGGCAGACGCCATGTTGGCCGTTACCGATGATGATCGGACAAACTTGTTAGCGGCAGTGCGCGCCAAGGCCGAAGGTTGTGCGTTGGCGATTGCCCTGATCAATGATCCCAGTATGCTGGCCCTGATGGGGCCGCTTGGAATTGATGCCTACATCAATCCACGCGCCACCACTGTCAGCTCGATCTTGCGCCATATCCGCCATGGGCGCGTCAGACAGGTCTATTCTATTGGCGATGCCGAGGCCGAAGTGATCGAAGCCGAAGTCTTGTCAACGTCGCCCATGGCGGGGCAAAAGCTGCGGGATATTGATTTCCCCGAAGGTGTATTGGTCGGAGCTGTGCGCAAAGGCGAAGACGTTCTACGACCGACGGGCAGCCTCCGGATCGATGAAAAAGATGTGGTTGCGATCTTTGCGATGGCCAAGGACGTGCCCGAGGTTGAGCGGCTGATGCAGGTCTCGATCGATTTCTTCTGATGGCGCGCGCTCGAACACAAAAAGTCGGGCTTCTACGGCGATTGCCCCTGTTTCTGCTGATCTGGGGTTGCGTCGCACTCGCGATGTGGATCCCCGCGATCTATGCGCTGGCGCTGGATGATCATGATACGTCCAGATCCTTTTTCTATTCGGGGATTCTAGGTCTGTTTCTGGTGGCCACGATTGCTCTGGCCTCGTCAAATCGAATCCCTAGAAGGGGAACCTTGGGTCAGTTGGCGGTCCTTTTGGCGTGCTTCACGGTGCTGCCGGTGTTTCTGGCGATTCCGTTTCATGATGCACTTGGCAACACCACTTTTCTGAACGCCTATTTCGACATGGTCAGTGCTTTGACCACGACAGGGGCAGATCTGTTTCCAAATCCCGATCGTCTGACGGCACCCCTACATCTTTGGCGCGCACTGGTCGGCTGGATGGGCGGGCTGTTGATGTGGATTTCTGCGGCGGCGATTCTGGCGCCCTTGTCGCTGGGTGGGTTCGAGGTCACCGCCCGGGGGCAGCCCGGGCGTCCGGTATCAGGTGTTGCACAAAGCGAAAAGGTAGACCCCCGCGGGCGCCTTATCCGTGTAACGCGTACGCTGACTCCGGTTTACATCGGGCTGACAGCCGTGATCTGGGTTCTTCTGTTGATTGCCGGCGAAAACGGACTGACGGCGGTGTGTCATGCCATGTCGATCATGGCCACATCCGGGATTTCTCCTGTGGGCGGGCTTGAAGGGGCGCAGGCCGGTATCACTGGTGAGGCGATCCTGTTTTTGTTCATGTTCTTTGCCTTGTCGCGCCTGACGTTTTCCACAGACACGGCGACAACCGGTTACTCTCGCCTGGACAAGGACCCTGAATTTCGTATTGGCCTTATGGTCGTTTTGGCCGTCGCCACCTTGCTGTTTCTCCGCGTGTTGGCTGGGGTAAGCGAAATCGGCGTTCAGATCGATCCGCTCCAGGCGCTGCAGGTGCTGTGGGGGATGATGTTCACGGTCATGGCCTTTCTGACCACAACCGGGTTCGAGAGTGCCAACTGGGATGATGCGCAGCAGTTATCGGGACTCGGCACTCCGGGCCTTATCCTGATGGGGCTGGCGTTGATTGGCGGCGGTGTCGCTACGACAGCCGGCGGTGTCAAATTGCTGCGTGTGTTCGCTTTGTATCTCAATGGCGCGCGCGAGATTGATCGGCTGATCTACCCGTCTTCGATCAGCGGTGCCGGTGGCGGCAACCGGCGCATTCAAAGTGGTGGTGCCTTTATCGCCTGGATCTTCCTGATGCTCTTGGCGCTGACCCTGGCAGTGTTCAACCTGCTGCTGGCCGCAATGGGATCCAGTTTTGAGCAAGCGATGGTTCTGAGCGTCGCCGCGCTGAGCACAACCGGGCCGTTGATCGAGCTGGCCACCGATGTTCCGATCCGGCTGATTGACCTGCCCGGAAGCGCCAAAATAACCTTATGCGCGGCCATGGTCATCGGCCGTCTTGAGACGCTTGCAATTGTTGCTTTGATCACACCATCGCTTTGGCGAGACTAAGCCAACGCCTGCGTCTGGTCTTTACTGCCTTATTTTTCATCTGGAATATCTCTGCGCGGCACTCCATACTCACGCAGAGGGAGCGCGTTGGTCCGCAGCGCGTAGCAAGAACAACGGCGAGTTTATAAAAATATGGCTTCGGACAGACAGAATCTTCAGGATGCCTTCCTGAACAATGTACGAAAAGCAAAGGTCCCGGTCACGATTTTCCTGATCAATGGCGTCAAATTGCAGGGTGTGATCACCTGGTTCGATAATTTTTGCGTATTGTTGCGCCGCGACGGACAGTCGCAGTTGGTATACAAACACGCGATTTCGACCATCATGCCATCACAACCTATTAACCTGTACGAGGGCGAAGACGCCTCTTGATGGAACATGACAGGACGCGCACCCGGGCTTGGGTGCTGCATCCCGAAATCAAATCAGATGAACAGCGCCGTGTCCCTGAACCGGCGCTGGCCGAAGCAGTTTCACTGGCCGTGGCTTTGCCCGATCTGGACGTGATCGGATCCGACATTGTGCGCCTGCCGCGCGCTCAGCCGGGGTTGTTGTTCGGCAGCGGCAAGATCGAAGAGCTGGGCGAAAGGTTTCATGACGCCGAGGTCGAGCTGGTCCTGATCGACGGCCCTGTAACGCCGGTTCAGCAGCGCAATCTTGAAAAGGCATGGAATGTTAAAATCCTCGACCGGACCGGTCTGATCCTCGAGATTTTCTCGGATCGTGCCCGAACCCGCGAAGGTGTGTTGCAGGTCGAGATGGCGGCCCTTAGCTATCAGCGCACACGTCTTGTCCGCGCCTGGACCCACCTTGAGCGGCAGCGGGGCGGATTGGGATTTGTCGGCGGACCCGGCGAAACGCAGATCGAGGCTGACCGCCGTGCTATTGATGATCAACTGGTGCGTCTACGGCGTCAGTTGCAGAAAGTCATTAAGACCCGCACGCTGCATCGTGCGGCGCGCGCCAAAGTGCCTTATCCGATTGTGGCGCTTGTCGGCTATACGAACGCGGGTAAATCGACGCTGTTCAATCGCCTGACCGGCGCCGAGGTCATGGCCAAGGACATGCTGTTTGCCACGCTGGATCCAACAATGCGGCGTGTGGAATTGCCGGACGGCCCCGAGATTATTCTGTCGGACACGGTTGGGTTCATCTCGAACCTGCCGACCGAGTTGGTGGCGGCGTTTCGTGCCACGCTGGAAGAGGTTCTGGGCGCTGATCTGATCGTACATGTCCGGGATATCAGTCATGATGAAACCGAAGCTCAGGCGGCAGACGTCGAGACGATCCTGACATCGCTGGGGGTTGATGAAGACCGTCCGCGCCTGGAAGTCTGGAACAAGATCGACTTGCTGAATGCAGATGAGCGCGAAGCGGCGTTGGCCCGAGCAGATCGGGAGGCCGAGATCTTTGCCATTTCGGCCATAACGGGTGAGGGGATCAGTACGTTATTGGCCGAGGTTGCAGAAAAACTGCAAGGCACCCGGCGCGAGGAAACCCTGACGCTAAGCTTTGCAGAAGGTGACAAGCGTGCCTGGTTGTACCGACATGACGTAGTTCGGTCTGAAGAACAGACAGAAGACGGCTTCCAAATCGCAGTTTTGTGGACCGATAAACAGGCATCACAATTTGCTGCGATCTAGGCCTTTTTGCCATTGATCTGAGACTGGTAGTCTTCTTCATCAAACCAGCCCAACGAAGACTGAACCTTATGGTCTGGCGTCAGTTCCCATTCCTCCCAGCCGCGTGCGATGACATGGTTACCGGTTTCGGAATGATGGCCTTCGAGGGTCCAGACAAAAATGGCATGAGATCCCGCCCACCGCAGCATGTCGCACCGGACTTCTAAATCGGGAAATTCGCTGTAAAAGCCGCGCGCCATCTCGGCGATTGCGGCGTGGCCTTGGATAGGCTCGCCTCGGTTAATCGCAATCTGTCCGTCGTGTGCATAAAAGCTGGCCACGGCATCGGCGTCGCCCGAACTCCAGGCGATTGCGTAATCACGTGCGAGATTGTTCAGAATGTCGCGAATACTGGCCATGATTGTCCCCTGGTCGCCGTTTGTCGGCCAGTGGATAGTAGGCGGCGCGGCTGTCGGCGTCCACGACACGAAAAAAAAGGGGCGAGGACTTGCCGAACGGATGGCTTATCGCGGGATCAGGTTTGTGACGCCGACAGCCGCGGCCCGCGCCAGATCCATATCCAGTGACATCGGGATGTACTCACCACGCCGCCACAGCTGTGCCTGATCGTCGTAATAGCGAGACAGAAAATGACCTGACTGCCCGGTTGCAGTGATAAAAACCGAGCTGTCAGGGTCGGCAAAATCATAAACACCACGATAGCCCGCACCGTGCACGTTCTGGAACGGATCCGGGCCCTCGCCGGATGTGCGACCGCGCAGCAGGGTGTTGTCACCACCGCTTGTAGACTGGCGAATGTTCACGAAATACCGCAGAACGGGGACTTCACCTAGAACAGGGTGATCATGAGTGGCTTGATGCGCATCGCCCCAACGCAACGATTCCAACGCGCTGCCATACCGCTCGGATATCCAGATCAACGCATCGTCCAGCGCCAGACGTGCCATTTCCGTGCAGGTCTCTTTGGGCGCGCTTTGGCGGACGTCGCACCAGACCCCAGCACCGTCAATGTCGCGGTAGACCCGTTCGATGAACAAGGGCTCAACATGTTTGAACTCACCGGCCAGAGGGCCAAGCTCGTCCGAGATCAGACGGGCCTGAAGCGCCCGCAACCATGCGGCATAGATCAGAGGTTCTGGAAGATGTTCGTTCATCTCACCATTCCAGTCGGCCAAAAGCGTCAGGGCAATCTGGCGCTGGCGTTCTGGCGTGCCTTCGGGGGCGGACGCCCCTGTAAACCATAGATCAGCCCCGATCAGCGGCAGCAATGAACGGGCGGTGAAACTGACCGTGTCCAATTGCGCTTCGATAAAGCTGTCGCGGGTGTGAACCTCGCGGGACATCATCAAACGTTCCCATCGGTTGACGCGTTGCGTATCGCCCCACTCAAAAGACACGTGATTTGGAAACGGGCGATCAATGATCTTATTGTTGGTATTGCCCAAAACACCACCTACAGGGGCAACGAATTCGGGGTTTTCTGCATAGGGCAGGCGCCCTTGCCAACGGTTGGCTTCGATCCAGCCCGGTGTCGGAATGCGCCCTTGGCTTTGATTGCGCAGATGGCGCCCCGGCATTGCTCCGATCAGTTTCATTCCAATCGTGTCCGTATCGACTAACGACAGGTTCTGCGACGGGGCGATAAACTGTTCGGCTACTTCGATGGCCTGGTCCACATTGTCTGCATTCATCAACGCCATTGAGGCGGTCATTGATGTGTCCTGAGGGCTGAGCGCGGTCCACGATAAAGACGCAACATGCCCCGGAGGCGTGATCGTTTCCAGATCGTAGTGGCTGCCCGGCAGGACCGGGCCGTTATCAGTCCAGCGCAATGTCAGCGTTATAGGGGCTTCGCCCTGGATTTCGATGATCGAGGGGCGTTTGCGAAACTCTTTGTAGCCGTCTGGTGTCAGGTATTCTTCTGGGTTGTTCGGGTTCAGCTGCTCGATATGCACGTCCTGATCGTCCAGATAGGACGAGGTTAGCCCCCATCCAAGCCGGTCGCTGCGACCGCTCATGACGGCTGGTATGCCGGGGATTGTTGCACCGATGACGCCGCCTTTGGCCAGCCCCAGATGTGCCAGATACCAGACACCCGGAGCTGTGAGCCCCAGATGGGGATCATTGGCCAACAGGGTGCCACCACTGGCGGACCGGGACGGAGCAGCGGTCCATGCGTTGGATGCCCCGGCCAACCCACGTTTGGGGAAGGGCGACAGCGGCGTGTTGGGCATGTCGGTTCCGCGCGCATAACGTGGCAGGGTTGGAAACAATGATGCATATTCTGGCAATGCGGCTATTCCGGGCCCGGGGACGTCGGGCAGGATATCGGCCAGCCGTTCAGGGTTGTTCAGCATCAGCGAGGTGCGGGCCCGCAGCACCTCATCCTGCAAATGCCCGGACAGCTGAAGCCCCATCAGCTTGATCACCGCAATACTGTCGCCGGGTTGCCAAGGGGATACGGGGGTTTTGAACAGAAACATCTCGGGCGCGCCGCGGCCCAACGCTTCTTCGTTGATCTCGGTCAGGCGGGCGTTGACGCCCGCCGCATAAGACCTCAGTGCAGCTTTGGTGTAGTCGTCCTGAACCTCGACCGAGCGATGCGCCAGACCATACAGATCCAACCGGCGCAGCAGTTTATCGATATGAACGGTGCGTGGTCCAAACACTTCGGACAACCGGCCCTGCGCCGTGCGGCGCATCACTGTCATTTGCCAAAGGCGATCCTGTGCATGGGCATACCCTAGTCCGAAAAAGACATCCGGGTCGGTTTCAGCCAGAATATGAGGCACATTGGCCGTATCGCGCACGATCTCGACCGGAGCGGTCAGCCCGCGAACTTCTAGGGTTTGGTCGTATTCAGGCAGGGACTGACTGGCCAGAAAATAGACAAGGCCCACACCGGCGAGGATCAGCAGGACCAGGCCCGAGGCAATGCGCACCAGCCAGCGAAAAACAAGACCCATCAATGCCCCACATTCTTCTTCATAATTCGATGTCGCAAAGACTAGTGGATGGCGGCTGTGACCGAAAGAGGAACGGCGCAAGAACGTGTCAAAGACAGGGCAAAATGAAAACCCCGTCGCAGTGACAAACACGGCAACGGGGTGGGAAAAGTGGTAGGTATCGCCCGAGTTAAGGAATGATGCGCGTGTATTTGGTGCCTTCTACGGTTGCGCCGAATTTGAGACCGGCCTGCCCAAAGATGGCCGCCAGAACTGGGGTCCGCAACGTCGTCGTATCCGTTGACAGGGTTTCGCCTGTCGCATCGACAACATAGCCGATATCGGCACCCGCGGTCCAACCGCTGGCGCGCCGGAAATCGTTCAATGCATCCTGCGTCATGAAGAACAGCACATGGGTGTATTGTTGTGCGCCGATCTGCAAACCAGCGCTGCCGGAAACTGCGGAATAGTAATCGACGGTTGCGCCTTGAATGCGCAACGCACCGCGCCCGTAAGCGCCGCCAAAGATAAAGCCGGCTTCGGTGATCAACGGCATGACCAGCATGCCAGTTGCCTTTTGCGAAATCTCGACCGTATTGGGGTACCGCGTGTACATTTCGTTCAGCGTCGCATCGACGCGGGCGTCGATCGTGGTGGCATTGGATGAACCGACCCCGTTGCCGCAAGCGGCAGTAAAGGTCAGACCGGTCATGCCAAGGGCAAAACCACGACGCGTCAGTCGGGGGGAGTTGGAACTGCTCATGATTGTTATATCTCTGTCGAAGTGCCTGAAATGTCGGGTGAACCCGATCTTGGCCGTTAGACTACGCGGATTGTTGCGCTATGTCACGGGAAAAGCTGGCGTAGCAGCCTCGCACACCAGCGGAAAACCGCAATGGGTCGGCGGTTTAGTCTTGTAAATACCTTGCGACCTGCGGGGCGAAATAGGTCAGGATGCCATCGCATCCGGCACGCTTGAAGGCCATCAGGCTTTCCAGCATTGCCTTCTCACCGTCTATCCAACCGTTCTGCGCAGCCGCCTGCATCATCGCGTATTCTCCGGACACCTGATAGGCGTAGGTCGGTGCCCCAAACGTGTCTTTTACGCGGCGGCAGATATCCAGATAGGGCATGCCCGGTTTGATCATCACCATATCGGCGCCTTCAGTCAGGTCACGTTCGATCAGGCGAATGGCCTCGTCAGAATTGGCCGGGTCCATCTGATAGGTCTTTTTGTCACCGGTCAGTGCGCCTGATGCGCCAACAGCATCGCGGAACGGCCCGTAAAAGGCGCTGGCGTATTTCGCGGCGTAGCTGAGGATCATAACGTTGTGATGGCCAGCACTTTCCAGCGCGCGGCGCATTTCCCCGATACGGCCGTCCATCATGTCCGATGGGCCGATAATATCGGCCCCGGCCTCGGCCTGGGCCAATGTCATTTTCACCAGCGCTTCGACGGTCTGATCATTTACGATCTCACCCTCAACGACATAGCCGTCATGACCGTTGATATTGTAGGGATCCAGCGCCACATCGGTCATGACCGCGATGTCAGGCGCGGCCGTCTTGATCGCCCTGATCGCCCGGTTGGACAGGTTGTCTGGGTTCCAGGCCTCGGCGCAGTCTTCGGTTTTGAGAGACGCATCCGTATAAGGAAAGATGCAGATTGCGGGTATGCCAAGCGCTTGTGCCTCAACAGCCGCTCTGGCGATCAGGTCGACGGAACGGCGCATGACACCGGGCATCGAGGACACGGGTTCTTCCACGCCTTCCCCATCCCTGACAAAGACCGGCCAGATCAAGTCATCGCTGGTCAAAGTGTTTTCCCGAACCAACCCCCGAACAGCCGCAGATTGACGCGCACGCCGGAACCGGGTCAGGGGAAAAGGGGCAATGGTCGGTTTCATGACTCGTTCTCCTTGAACAATGCCGCATTGGGTGGCATGAATTCGCGACGGTCTCAAGGGTACCAATGGACGCGCTGGTGCGATAGAACCCCCTGAGGATTTTGAATAAAGGGCTGGGTTTGGACTGGTACACTTCGATCTTCGAACTCATCGACATGCGCAGCTTTTCAAATCTGTGGTTTTGGATCGTCTTGGCGGTGGTTTGGTCGTCAACCAGCCATTGGGTGATGGGCGTCCCTTATGATCTTGTGATCCGCGCCCGTCGCGTCGGTGGTCAGGCCGAAGCCGATCTGCTGGACATCGTGCGGATCCAAACCAATCGGATGCTAAACATCGTTGATATGTCCGGAACGCTGCTTTTGGCCATCGTGTGCTTTGTGTCCACGGGGCTTGGTACTTTGGGCTTTTTTTACGGAGTCGAGTTTGCTCAGGCAGTTTTCCTGCTGGCGTTTCCAATGACATTCGTGACGCTTGTGAACATTTTTCACGCCCGGCGGTTACGCCAAGAGGAGCTGACGCTTGAACGGGTTGCAAAAACCCTGTCTCGCTGTCGGCTGTATACCCAGATCATCGGTATGATCTCGGTGCTGGTCACTGCGCTTTGGGGCATGTATCAGAACATTTCGATCGGCGTTCTGGGATAGCAAAAATCTGAAAGGCAAGGCGATGAAGGCTCCGAACCACGTTACAGTCGGCGGCGCCCCTGAAGGGTTTGACGCACAGCTTGTGCTGAACGAAATTGCGCGGTCGGGCGCGCCGGTTTGCCACGTGGCCCGCGATGACAAGCGGATGGAGGCAATGCGGGCGGCGTTATCTTTCTTTGCCCCGGATATGCCGGTCTTCGTGTTTCCCGGTTGGGATTGTCTTCCCTATGATCGTGTCTCACCCAATCCAGATATCTCGGCTGCACGGGTGGCGACTTTGGCCGCGCTGGTGCATCAAATGCCGCAGAAGTTCGTTTTGCTGACGACGCTGAACGCGGCGACGCAAAAGATTCCGGCGCGCGATGTTCTGCGGGAAGCGGCATTCACCGCCCGCGTCAATCATCGCATCAATGAAGGCGCTTTACGAAATTTCCTTGTTCGCATGGGGTTTACCCAAAGCCCAACGGTGATGGAGCCGGGCGACTATGCAATCCGGGGCGGTATCATCGATATCTTCCCTCCGGGTGAATCGGGACCGGTTCGCCTTGATCTGTTCGGAGATGTTCTGGACGGCGCCCGCCGATTCGATCCCGTCTCTCAGCGCACGACTGAGAAATTGGATGTGGTCGAACTGGCACCGGTATCCGAGGTTATTCTGGATGAGGCAGCGATCACTCGGTTCCGCCAGAACTACCGGATCGAATTCGGTGCCGCAGGGACGGATGATCCGCTGTACGAAGCGGTCAGTGCCGGGCGCAAGCATCAGGGTATGGAGCATTGGCTGCCTTTCTTCCACGAACAGCTTGAGACTTTGTTCGACTATCTACCGGACGCGACGATTTCCGTCGATGATCAGGTGACGCCAGCGCGGTTGGCGCGGTGGGATAGCATCGAAGACCAATACGAGACGCGAAAACATGCGCTGGAGAATCGCTCGCGCATGGACACGGTCTATAAACCAACACCGCCCGGCCTGTTGTATCTGGATGACGCGGCCTGGGATAAGGCGGTGGGCGGCAGGCGGGTTATGCAGTT
Source organism: uncultured Ruegeria sp. (assembly GCF_947504215.1). Taxonomy (GTDB): domain Bacteria; phylum Pseudomonadota; class Alphaproteobacteria; order Rhodobacterales; family Rhodobacteraceae; genus Ruegeria. The sequence continues at coordinate 46,641 of NZ_CANNGO010000016.1, forward strand.
CAGCCCGTTGCCGCAGGCTAGTGGGCCGGGTGTGATCGATGCAGGCGGGCGGATCGGACGAAACTTTGCCCCAGAACGCCAACAGGAGAGCATAAGCCTGTTCGGTGCATTGGCCGACCACATCACGAGCAAGTTGGGCAAGGGGCCGGTGCTGATCGCATCCTATTCGGAAGGGGCGCGGGAACGGCTGACGGGTTTGATTGAAGATGAAGGTCTGGCAGAGGCGGTTCCGGTCGCTGACGGCACCCGAATTGGCAAGCGCGGTCTGCATCTGGCCGTCTGGGCGCTGGAACATGGGTTCGAAACCCCGGGTCTGACAGTGATCGCAGAACAGGATGTGCTGGGTGATCGGTTGATCCGCCAGCCCAAGAAACGCCGCAAGGCCGAGAATTTCCTGACCGAAACTCAGTCCCTCAGCCCTGGTGATTTGGTTGTCCACGTGGATCACGGCATTGGGCGTTACATGGGTATGGAAGTGGTCACCGCCGCAGGCGCTGCCCACGAATGCCTGCTGCTGGAATATGCTGAAAAATCCAAGCTGTATCTTCCGGTCGAAAACATTGAACTGCTATCAAAATACGGCCACGAAGAGGGTCTGTTAGACCGGCTTGGTGGCGGTGCATGGCAGGCCAAGAAAGCCAAGCTGAAAGAGCGTATCCGCGAGATGGCGGACAAGCTGATCCGCATCGCTGCCGAACGCGCCCTGCGCAAGGCTCCGGTGATGGACCCACCGCCACACGCGTGGGAAGAGTTCAGCGCCCGGTTCCCCTATCAAGAAACCGACGACCAATTGCGTGCCATCGCCGAGGTGATGGAGGATATGCATTCGGGCGCACCTATGGATCGCCTGATCTGTGGCGACGTCGGGTTCGGCAAGACCGAGGTCGCCATGCGCGCGGCCTTTGTGGCCGCGATGTCGGGTGTTCAGGTGGCGGTCATTGCGCCTACGACTCTGTTGGCGCGGCAACATGCGGCCAGTTTTCGGGAACGTTTCCGGGGCTTCCCAATGGAGGTCCGGCAACTGTCCCGTTTTGTGTCGGCAAAAGATGCGCAACAGACCCGGGACGGGATGGCGCGGGGCACGGTCGATATCGTGATCGGCACCCACGCGCTGCTGGCCAAGGGAATACGGTTCAACAATCTGGGCCTTCTGATCATTGATGAAGAACAGCATTTCGGTGTGGCTCATAAGGAACGGCTCAAGCAATTGCGGTCGGATGTCCACGTGCTGACCCTGACGGCAACGCCGATCCCGCGGACGTTGCAACTGTCCCTGACCGGTGTACGCGATTTGTCGATCATCGGCACGCCGCCCATCGACCGGCTAGCGATCCGAACCTATGTCAGTGAGTTCGATACGGTGACGATACGCGAGGCGCTGCTGCGGGAACACTATCGCGGCGGGCAGAGCTTCTACGTTGTCCCACGCATCTCGGACCTGCCCGAGATCGAGGAATTCCTGAAAGAACAACTGCCCGAGCTGACGTATATGGTCGCCCATGGGCAGATGGCCGCGGGTGAGCTCGATGATCGGATGAACGCCTTTTACGATGGGAAATACGATGTCCTGCTGGCCACAACGATTGTGGAAAGCGGCTTGGATATTCCCACTGCCAATACGATGGTCGTGCACCGCGCCGATATGTTTGGCTTGGCGCAACTTTATCAGATCAGGGGTCGCGTTGGGCGGTCCAAGACCCGCGCTTACGCCTATCTGACCACAAAGCCGCGCAAGAAGCTGACCGATACGGCCGAAAAACGTCTGCGCGTTTTGGGTTCGCTGGACACGTTGGGGGCAGGGTTCACGCTGGCTTCGCAGGATCTGGATATTCGTGGTGCCGGAAACTTGTTGGGTGAAGAACAGTCCGGTCAGATGCGTGATGTGGGATACGAGCTGTATCAATCGATGCTGGAAGAGGCAATTGCCAAGATCAAGGCGGGTGAGATGGAGGGTCTCAGCGAGGCCGACGATCAGTGGGCACCGCAGATCAATCTGGGTGTGCCGGTTCTGATCCCCGAAGACTATGTGCCCGATCTGGACGTGCGGCTAGGGCTGTATCGTCGCCTGTCATCGCTGTCCACCAAGGTCGAGCTGGAAGGTTTTGCTGCCGAGCTGATTGACCGTTTTGGCAGTCTGCCGAAAGAGGTGAATACGCTGATGCTGGTGGTGCGGATCAAGGCGATGTGCAAGCGGGCGGGCATTGCCAAGTTGGACGGCGGGCCGAAGGGGGCCACGATCCAGTTTCACAATGATAAATTCGCCTCACCTCAGGGGTTGGTGGAATTCATTCAGGCCCAGCGCGGCCTCGCCAAGGTCAAGGACAACAAGATCGTCGTGCGTCGGGATTGGAAAAAGGACAGCGACAAGATCAAAGGTGCCTTTGCCATCGCACGGGATCTGGCAGAAAAAGTGGTGGCCCAGAAGAAAAAGGCCAAAGCCTAGTCGCCCGAGACAAACGTGCACAATTGCCAGTTGCCGTCATTGGATTTGACCAGCGCGGCACGGTGGCCGACCATGGACCACAAAAAGTCACTGTGCATATGACCAACGGTGCCATCCGTCAGGCGCACTGATTGGTATTCAGCCCCATCCTGATAGTCCGGGACAAAAACAACTTCATGGCTGATCAGCCCGAGTATAGCCCCACCACGCGAAGGTTCCCGGCGCAAAGTGACCTTCTCGCCGGTGATGAAATAGGCGGTGAACGGGTCAAGGGATGCGGGCAGACTGATCTGCCATTGATGCGGCATCCAGAATTCACCCTGATCGTCGAAGTAACCAGGTTGCGACAGCGTATCCTGCAATGCGACCCAGTAGCTTTCACGCATCTCATCGGCCTGATCGCGAAGCTCTTCAGAAAGTTTTTCGGGATCTACCGTCAGGTTTTCGCGGAGTTCTTCGGGGCCACCGTCGCCGCCATGGCTGAGATAGATATCAGGGCAGGCGCTGGCCACGACAGCCTCGGTATCGCGCGCGGTGATCTTGGCCAGAAGGTCGTCGCGAAAGGCAACAAGTGCGGGGTCACGACCGGCCTGATCAACGGGTGGAAAAGACTGACGATCAGCTAAAGCCGGACCGCAGACCAAAGCGGCCAGTAGGGCAGACAGGTACTTCATTCGGCAGCCTTCATTGCGGCTTGCGCACAGAAACAGGAAGCGCCAACAGCTCGGTCAGCGCGTGCCAGCGCAAGGTCCAAGCGCTGTTTAATCTGTTTTATTTCAATGCCCTCACCGCGTGCCTTCAGGCAATCATGTAAACCTTTCAGGCTCCAGACATTGTCAGGATGTATAGACGCACGGCTAAGGGTTCCGCCCAGTCCCAGATCCTCGCGATAAACGGCCTCGGCCTCGGCTACATGACCTTGTTCGAACAACAGCGCCCCAAGCGCGTGACGCGTTGGTTGCATCCAGCCCCAGGGCTCGTCGTATGGCAAGGTGTCGTCCAGCTCGACCGAGCGGCGCAGATGAGTGTAGGCTGCATCATAGTTCCGTTTGCGATATTCGATCTCGCCCCGCAGCATTTCGCGCGCGATTTCAAGCAGATCAATGACGCGGTTATTGTGCAGCAGGCGTGAGTCAGGCACCCTCGACATGGCCGCCAGAAATTCTTGCTCCTCCGCTTCCGCCTGCGCCACCTGATCCGTGGCGGCAAAGGCAATGGCGCGTGCGTAGTGGATTGTCGCAGTCAGGGTGCAATACAATTCGGGGTCCGACGGCAACCCCAACGCCTTAGCCTCATCCCAGCGGCCAAAGCGGATCAGGATATGCGGACCCATGGACATGTAGCTTTCGAAAAAATCTGCCATCGGTGGGCTTTCGATGCGCAGCATGTCCTCGGGGGTGGTGTCCCAAAGGCCCTGATTGGCCCGTAAGGCCGGTTCCATCTGGCCAAGAAACAGCGCACCGTAGATGGTAAAATGGTAATCATGCTGGCGATAGCCAGTGTAGATGTTGAAGGCACCTTCGCGTTCGTAATACTTCAGATCGGCTTCGGTCGCCTTTTCATTCCAATGCACAACGTTGTGGTAATGCCCACACAGCACATCGATATGAGTGGGCATGTGAACCAGATGCCCAGCGTCGGGCACCATTGTCCGCAGCACATCCCCGGCCTTGAGCGCCTTTTCCGGAGTTGGCGACATCTCCATCAAGTGAACATAAAGGTGCAGCAGCCCGGGATGTGACATGGCGGCCGGATCATTGGTCATGGCCCACTCAAGCGTCTCTTGCGCCTCGAGCGTGGCGGCGCCTTTAGCGGGTTGACCGCTTTTCAGGTCCCACATCTGCCAGGGGGTGAGGTTCAGCAACGCTTCGACAAAAACAGTGCGCAAGTCCAGGTGATCAGGATGCGCGGCGAATGTCGCACGCATGCTATCCGCGAAATCGTGATCCCATTTGTGCATATCCGGGGTTGGTTCACGCTGAGGGTATCGGGCGGGTAGGGCGCGGATCAGGGCTTGTTCTACATCGGTGCACCCCTCCATATGCGCCAGTGCCTTTTGGGCAGCGTCATAGGCCAACGCCAATGCCTTTTGTTTCCCACGGTCATCCTGCAGATCCCAGGGCAGGTTGTAATTCGGACCTGCCGCGTAGGCGACGCCCCAATGGGCCATGGCACATTCCGGGTCAAATTCTGCTGCGCGCTTAAAGCAGACTACGGCTTCTTCATGGTTATAGCCGTATGTCCAGTTCAGCCCCCGATCGAACCAGACCTGTGCTTCGGGCGACGTGGTTGTGACAGGACAGGAATAGGTGCCCAGATCGTAATAATCGCTCATTGAATGACTCCCCTCGGCTTGGTGATGAGAGTAGCGCGATTCAGTCGCGCAGCACAATTCAGGCAGGCAATCTGTCTTCAATCCGTCCCATATGGACCATCAGCCCAAAAGCAATGATGCACATAGTCAGGATGCCCATCGTCAGTGGTGTCAAAGACCCGTCGAACAACAAGCCGATAGGGGCTGCAATGGCAGCGGCCAGTACAGTTGAAATCGATCCGATGACCGAAGCGGCCATGCCTGCGATATGGCCCATCGGCTCCATCGCGATGGCATTCAGATTGCCCAGTGTTACGCCGGCCATAAAAAATACCATGGTCTGCCAGAAGACAAACAGCGCAAATGAGGCGTCAGGCGAAAGCTGCGTAGCGCTTAGGGCCATAACGGAGGCGGTAATCAGGATTTGTCCCCCCAGCGCCCATGTCACCATCCGGCGCATGCCAACGCGCACAACAAGGGCTGCGTTGAGCAAGCTGGCTGACCCGGACATCAGCGCAACGAAACCAAACCAGAACGGAAAGCTATCGGCGCGGTCATGGATTACGTCATAAACCGGCTGAACCATAGTCAGCATGGTGAACAACACCCCCATACACAGGGTCTGAACCATAATCGAAAGGCGGACGGTCGGATGAGAAAACATCTCTTTCGTAGCAGAGATCATCAGCGGCAGCCGGATCGGACGACGGTTTTCGCGGGCCAAAGACTCCGGCAGGCGGACACCCATCCAAGAGATGATGACCAGTGCAAACAGAATGAACGATACAAAAATCCCACGCCAACCGAACAACGCGATCACACCTGCGCCCAGCATCGGAGCGGCTGCAGGCACCAACGTGAAGATCATCATCGCAATCGAAATGATCCGCGCCATTTCCCGGCCCGAATACAAGTCTCGAATGATCGCCATCGCCACCACGCGCGGACCGGCGGCGCCCAGCCCCTGAACCACGCGTGCGATCAATACCAATTCCAACGATGAACTCGCCCAGGCAACGGCAGAAGCCGTGACATAAAGCGCCGCGCCGCCGTATATAACCGGCTTACGCCCGATTGCATCGGACAAAGGGCCAGTAAAGAACGTACCAATCCCCATGCCCAACACAAATGAGGTTAGGATCAGTTGCGCCCGGTTGATGTCATCCGGGCTTAGCTGCGCGCCGATTTCGGGCAGGGCGGGCAGCATTGAATCAATCGAAAATGCAATGGTGGCGAACATCATTGCGATCAATGCAATGAACTCCGCCTTGGACATGCGGTTGGCCATGAAGGTCTCCTAACCCGTTCGCGCTATCACGGCGGATCGGGTTGCGCCAGACCGGAAATTTGCACAGACCTATGTGCTATTCTGCAGGGGAAGCCTCAAGTTGAGACATGATCTCCTCGATAACTTTTGCCCACATTTCAGGCGGTTGTGCGCCCGGAACGGCGTGCTGATTGGCCACGATGAACGTCGGGACCGAGCTGACGCCCATTTCCCGTGAATGGGTATCGCGCTGGCTCATGTCTTGGCGGTCGGCGTCTGATTTAAGCAGTTTCATGACCACGGCTGCATCCATTCCGGCACCGTCAGCGACATCTGCCAGCACCTCGGGGTCGCCAATGTCGCGGGCCTGAACGAAATAGGCATCGAACAACCCATCAACGACGTCGTTTTGCTTGCCTTCAATACCAGCCCAATGGATCAGTCGGTGCGCGTCCAGCGTATTGGGCGTGCGTTTCATACCTTCAAAATCGATCTTCAAACCGGCGTTTTCGGCGTGTTCAACCACGGGCGCATAGGCGCGTACCGCACCTTCCTTGCCGCCGAACTTGCGTTCCAGATATTCACGGCGATCCATGCCCGCATCCGGCATGTCCGGGTTCAGCTGAAATGGGTGCCATTCGATAACAAAGGGATGATCCGGAACGGCGGCCAGCGCTTTGTCCAGATGGGTTTTGCCGATATAGCACCATGGGCAGATCGGATCGGATAGGATATCGAGCTTGACGGTCTGGGTCATTCGGTAGACGCCTTGAAATAGGCCGGCAGGGCGCGGCGCAGGAGCTTGCCGTTGCCACCACTGGGCAATTCGGTCAGATGAACAAAGGCGCGCGGCTGTTTGTACCGGGCCAGATTGGCCTCCACATAGGTCCGTAACGCGTCTTCGTCCAGCTTTTTGGGCCCGGTGTAGAAGGCGGCTATCACAAATGTGTTCTCTTTGACCTCGACCGCTGCCGCGCCAACCTGCGTGATACCGGGAAAGCGCGACAAGACGGATTCAACCTCAACCGGTGAGACGCGGTAGCCACCCGCATTCATCATGTCGTCATCGCGACCCAGATAGGTGATCTGCCCGTCGACGGCCATTGCACCCTGATCGCCGGTCAGGAACCAGTCGCCCAGCATCCGGGCCTGCGCCTCGTCAGGGGCGTTGAGATAGGTCAACATCAGCCCCGGATCGGACCGGTGGATGGCGATGGTTCCTTCCTGACCTTGTGGCATGGGACCGTCCGGCCCGAGAATGGCGATGCGGCGCCCCGGTTGCGGTTGCCCCAGCGCCTCACCGCGCGCCGGATGTGCTGGACTGGACGAGATGAAGGTCGAACATTCGGACATGCCATAGGCTTCATAAAGCTCGGTTCCGGTGGCCTGTTGCCAGTGTTCGTGCAAATGACGAGACAGTTTTTCACCCGCGCAGAGGCCGTGGCGCAGGTCTGGTAGATCAATCTCCTCTGAGTGTGAGAGCAACTTGCGATAGACGCCGGGCGCTGCGGCAAAAATTGTAGCGCGGTGCTGGCGCAGCAAGGCGGGCAGTGCAAAGATGTCGGTGCCTGGTTCAGGGATCAGAGCCGTTGCACCGATGGTCCACGGATCCATTAGACCGGTGCCCAGCGTATAGGTCCAATTGAACGCACCCGCATGGCACAGCCGGTCGTCTTCCCGCAGGCTGTACCAACCGTCCACCATCATCTGTCGCCCCCAGATGGCACGGTGCGCATGGGCCACGGCGCGCGGCTTTCCAGAAGTTCCAGAGGTATAGACCACATAGGCCAACCGCTCAGGATCACCCATGGCATAGTCAGCAGGAGGCAGACCTCGCATGGCGGTCAGCTCGGTCAGGTCGATTTGCCAGGGGTGCGACGCGCAGGCGACTGTAGGGTCTCGTAGAACAGCCGCAGGTGACAGATCTTCGATCATGTGCGCGGTCTCGGGTTCCGTCAGTTGCGATGAAGTCGGCACGGGCACAATGCCAACGGCGATAGCGCCCAGATAGGCGATTGGAAAGTCTACCGTATTCCCTAAGCGCATCAGAACGATGTCTCCGGGTTTCAGTCCGGTCCGCAGCAAGCCTGTTCCGGTTCCCAGAATGGCTGTTTGTAGTTCGCGATACGTCCAGTCGATGGCGCCGTCCGTACCAAGTACCGACAACGCGGTCTTGGCTGCGCTCCGGTCTGCCCGTCGCAAGACATGTGCGGCCAGATTAAAGGGCGAAGGGCAGGGCGGCGGCGGTCCTTGATCGAAGATCGACAACATGACGACTGGCTATCGCGGTGCATGGCGCGTTGCAAGCACGGTTGGCTGGCCCTATAGAAAGGCATATGAGTACCCAAGATCCCAAATCCCTTATCCGTATTGCCCGTGACGCAGGCGATCATTCGGAACTCGAACCGCTGGACCTTGGCGCAAGAGTGCGAGAGCTGCGCAAAGCGCGGAAATGGACGTTGGAACAGGCGGCCAGTCAAGCAGGGCTTGCGCGGTCAACGCTCAGCAAGATCGAGAATGGGCAAATGTCGCCTACTTATGATGCGCTCAAAAAGCTGGCGATCGGGCTCGAGATTTCGGTGCCGCAGCTTTTCACGCCGCCTCAGCGGGATCAGGTGATCGGGCGTATGGCCGTTACCCGAATGGGCGAAGGCGCTGCCCATGCCACTGCGACCTACGAGCATGAATTGCTGGCTGAAACACTGACAAAAAAGCAGATGCTGCCATATCGGGCCCGCGTTCGTTCACGATCAATGGACGAATTCGAAGGCTGGGTACGCCATGACGGCGAAGAGTTCATGTATGTGTTGACCGGCGTTGTTCGCCTGTACACAGAATTCTATGAACCGGTAGAAATGCGCCGCGGGGACAGTGCCTACTACGATGGCAGTATGGGGCATAACGTGATTTCGGTCAGCGATGAGGATGCGACCATCCTTTGGGTTACATCACTGTCCTAAGATGCGTGCACCAGAAGTTCCCGGTTCAGGCGTTCAGTAAACAGAAAATCCTCGACCTCTTCGTGGGCCTCGTTGACCGTCAGATGGTGGCGTTCGGCAAGATAGGCTTCGAACCGTTTACGATCCTTGCAAACACGCATCATGTCCTGGTCGCGCAGGTTCGGAAAACGGCGTTTCGCGCGCTCATAGGTCGCGCCCCAGTCTTTTGTGATATCTGTCCAGTTCAGCATCGCGAGCTTTCAGTTGTTCGGGTTCAGAACTGCTCTCCCCAACTACAGGGTACGAACGGGTTTACGTCACGTGAGACATGACAAAATGTCGCAGGGCACGAGAGGTTCATGTTTGGAACCTTCGAACTGCGGCGCGTCGCGCTTAGGACGAGTGAACTTTATGTCCGACGGGTGATCGCTAGATTTATTCTGTTCCGGACGGCTTGGATGGATCAGGCTTATGTGTCAGAAACATATAGATATTTAGACCGTGATTGAAGCCATGTTCTTCGCGCGCTGCAATAGCTTGAAGCGCTTTGCATTGCGCATGTGTGTGTTTCTTTCCAGCACACTAGATGCAGTCTCGATAGCTTTATGCAGTGGTCTCGTGAGGTGCTTTTCCACATCTCGTGTCGTCGAATGATGTGCCAGATTTTGCCGAAAAATAACCGATGACAACTCGGTTGACTGATCAAAAGCCTATTAACGACAAAACTGCCCGGTTTTCATCCTCGAGTTCAATGAATCGGCACATTACCTTGCGAGCGTCACCCGAGTTCGTAAGCCTTGCTTAAACAATCTGGTTGGGGGCCGGGGGTGGCCGCACTACTCCTCGTACCACCACACTTCGGGCATGTATTGCGGTCCGTCACCGTATATCGGCAGCGTGTCTGGGAATTTCAAAGTGCTGACATGGGCGATGCGCCCGATATCAAAGCTCCAGATTGGGATCACGTAGCGGCCCGCTGTCAGAACGCGGTCCAACGCCCGTGTGGCGGCCACGAAGTCCTCTCGTGACTCCGAGGCGAGCATGGCATCAATCATTCCGTCCACGGCCGGTGATGCGACGCCCATCAGGTTGCGTGTTCCTGGGGCGTCCGCATTCTCGCTACCCCAATACAGGCGCTGCTCGTTTCCTGGTGACAGGGACATCGCACGTCGGAATGGCGTGATATCAAAGTCCAGTTCGGCGGTGCGGCCGGTGTATTGCGCGTTGTCGACCTGTTCCGTCAGAACCTGAATGCCCAAGCGTTCAAGTGCGCGGGCATAGATTTCGACCGCAGTCGCCATATCGGTGTCGCCTTGTTGCAGCAACACTGTCATCTTGAATGCTTCACCGTTCTGGTTGCGTAGAACACCGTCCTGTATGGCCCAACCAGCCTCGGCCAACAGCTTTGTGGCTTTGCGTATGTTGGCCCGGTTTCGCGCCGATCCGTCCCCCGTAGGTGGGCCGTAGCCTTCCAACGTGCCGGGCAGCAGATCATCCGCGAAAGGCTGCAACAATTCTTCGACCCTGCCGGTTGCGGGGCCGGGTTGCATGGCCAAGTCCGAGCCGGAAAAGTAAGATGTGATGCGCGGCTGCGCGCTGCCGGTAATCGTGTCGTTGATGAACTCAAAATTGAAGGCCAGAGTCAGGGCTTCGCGCACACGCCAGTCATCAAACGGTGCTTTGCGGGTGTTCATGACAAACCCGGTCATACCCGATGGTTTGCCATGGGAAATTTCCGTCTTGATCACATCCCCGCGCTGAACGCCCGGAAATCCGTATTGGTTGTCCCATTTATCTGCGTTGAATTCGCGTACTGCGGACAGTTCACCGGCTTTGAACGCTTCGAACAGAACGGTTGCGTCGCCATAGAACTCGATCCGCATTTCATCCAGATTCATGGTGCCACGCCGGAATGGAATATCGGCCCCCCAATAGTCGGGGTTCCTGCGTAGGTTCACATAGCGACCGGCTTCGTAGCCATCGACAACATAGGGGCCGCTGCCGACCGGCACGTCTTGCAACTGACCGTCTGCGAAGTCTTTTCCGTCCCATTGCGACTTTTGCAGTATTGGGCGCAGACCTGCGATCAGCGCAAGTTCCCGATCAGGTTCGTTGAACGTGATACGAACCGAATGCGGGCCGGTTTGTTCGATGCTGTCGATCTTGCCCCACAACCCGCGATATCGCAGGTGACCTTCGGTGCCCAAGGTTTGATAAGACCAGATGACATCGTCGACCGTGACTGGGCTGCCGTCGGAGAACCGGGCCTCTTCCCGGAGGGTGAATTCAACCCAGGATCGGTCTGGCGCCGTCTCAACTGATTCGGCTAACAGACCGTAAAGAGTGAAAGGTTCGTCCCAGGATCGGCCCATCAGGCTTTCATGGGTCCAAAATCGCAATTGCCACGGCGAGGTGCCTTTTTGCAAAAACGGGTTCAAACTGTTAAAGCCGCCGGTGTTTCCGAAAACTACCTTTCCACCTTTGGGCGCATCTGGATTCGCGTAAGGCAGGGACACAAAATCCGGTGGTAGGGCCGGGTCACCATACATAGCTATGCCATGAGACGAATCTGCAAGGGCGAAAGACGACGCGAAAATGCAGGCGATTCCCGCTGCGACGGGGCGAAGAGGGCGTAGAAAATCCGGGCTCATTTTGGAAACAATCCTGCTCTGGCCTTATTTTGTTGGGATTAACCGTACCGATGATTTTTCTTATTATCAAACTTTTAGCTTGGACGAAGGCGCAGAATTGCTTATAAAGGTCGCACTGCTCGATAGGTTTCTTGCCTGTATGAAACCTGCCTCAATAACTTAACGCCCGCTTCGTGCGGGCGTTTTTTTTGGCGCTAAGGATTTTGCAGTCGCGGCGTTGATCCCGGATGTTTCCCCGTTTTCTTTGCAGGTGCAGCATGGCATTGTGCGCATAGTCAAATGCTGTGGGAGAACGCTCATGACCCTGTCGGGCAAAACTGCAATCGTCACTGGATCGAATTCGGGGATCGGGCTTGGCGTCGCGCGCGAACTGGCCAAGGCCGGGGCGGATGTTGTCCTGAACTCGTTCACGGATCGCGATGAAGACCATGCGCTGGCCGCCGAGATCGCGGCGGAAACCAGCACCAATACGCGTTATATCAAAGCCGACATGTCCAAGGGCGACGAATGCCGGGCCCTGATTGAGACGGCCGGAGCTTGCGATATTCTGGTGAACAATGCGGGTATTCAGCATGTCTCGCCGATTGATCAGTTCCCGGTCGACAAATGGGACGCGATTATTGCGATCAACATGAGTTCGACCTTTCACACAACTGCTGCTGCATTGCCGATGATGCGCAGCGCAGGTTGGGGCCGGATTGTGAATATTGCCTCGGCGCACGGGCTGACAGCGTCCCCGTTTAAGTCAGCTTATGTGGCGGCCAAACACGGGGTGGTCGGGATGACCAAATCCGTGGCGCTGGAAACCGCTCGGGAACCGATCACATGCAACGCGATCTGCCCTGGCTATGTTCTGACGCCTTTGGTCGAGGCCCAGATTCCGGACACGATGAAGGAATACAACATGAGCCGCGAAGACGTGATCAAGAACGTCATGCTCGAGCGGCAGCCTTCAAAAGAGTTTGCGACTGTTGAGCAACTCGGTGGGACAGCCATTTTCCTGTGCTCAGATGCGGCAGCACAAATCACCGGGACGACGATTTCGGTCGATGGCGGCTGGACCGCGCTTTAGCGTCACCTGGGCGCTTATTCGCGCGTACTGAACAAAGGAAGGATCGATCATTTGAAAAAGATCAATCTGGCATTGCAGGGCGGCGGAGCACATGGGGCGTTCACCTGGGGTGTCCTAGATCGCCTTCTGGACGAAGAAGACATCGAGGTTGCGGCCATCACCGGAACCTCTGCCGGGGCGCTGAACGGCGCGGCGTTTAAGGCCGGTATGGTGCATGCGGGCCGTGACGGCGCCCGCGAGCAACTAGATGGGCTGTGGAAGCGCATGGGCGCGATTGGCGACATGCGCATGGCCAATTGGTTCCGCGGAATAGAGCCTGCGCAAATTGCACAAGCAATGGAATATTCAGTGCCGTATTCCATTGGGGATGCGTTGTCGCGCATGGTGTCGCCCTACGCCTATGGCCCGTTTTACAGCAACCCCTTGGAATCGGTAGTAGATCGGTTCAACTTCAGCGAAGTCTGCGCGGATCAGGGGCCAAGCCTGTTTGTATGTGCCACATGCGTGCGCAGCGGCAAGATCCGAATATTCACCGGGGACGAGATTTCAACGGATGCCATTCTGGCCTCAGCCTGTTTGCCCAGCCTGTTCAAAGCCGTTGAGATATATGATCCCGCAACCGACCGGGCCGAGGCCTATTGGGACGGCGGGTATACTGGCAATCCGGCGCTGTACCCGTTGTTCAACAAAGCGTTTCCCGAAGATGTGGTGATCGTCAACATCAACCCGCTTGAGCGGGACGAGATACCGGTTACCCCGCAGCAGATCCAGAACAGGATCAATGAGATCAGCTTTAACTCTTCACTGTTTCGCGAATTGCGGGCGATCAACTTTGTTCAGCGCCTGCTCGAGGATGGCAAGCTAAAACCGGGTGAGATGAGCCGTGTTCTGGTTCACATGATCGCTGACAACGAGCTGATGAACAGCTTGTCCGTGGCGACGAAAACAGTTCCAAATCCGGTGATCCTACACAAGCTGAAGAAAGCCGGGCGCGAGGCTGCAGATGGGTTTCTGTCTCGCCACAAGGACGATCTTGGTCAGAACAGTACGGTGGATTTACCCGCTATGTTCGGGTGACTCTTCCGGCGGTTGCGTCGGATCCGCGCCGTTGGGATAGACCAGCCCAGCCGAAATCACCAATTTGGCTGCGTCTTCGATCGACATATCCAGCAAGATCACATCTTCGGCAGGAAAGAAGAGCAGGAAACCTGATGTTGGGTTGGGTGTTGTCGGCACAAAGACACTCAGCAAATCGCCACCGGTTTCCGTCTTCTGACTAACTTCACCTTTGGCTGTTGTCGAGACAAACCCAATCGCCCAAATCCCGCGCCGTGGGTACTGGATAAGGCAGGCCTTCTCGAATGACCGCTCGGTTTGTGCAAACACCGTTTCCGAGATCTGCTTGATACCGGAATAGATGGATCGAACCACCGGCATCCGATTTACGACACGTTCACCAAAATGAATCAGTGACCGCCCCAGAATGCCCTTGGCCACCCAACCAACAAGCACTGTGAAGATAAGAAAGAAAACGACGCCAACGCCGCGCAGGTTGATGCCGACATATTGCTCGGGTCGGAACTGGTGTGGGATCAGCGGCAACACAGCGCTGTCGATCCAGCCGACGACGGACCATATCAGCCAGATCGTCAGCCACACCGGCGCAATGACGACGATGCCCGTTAGAAAAGACGCACGGAACCGTGAGAATAGGCCAGGGCGGCGTTGGGGTTCTTCGTCGAAAGGTGTGTTCATTGCGGTTCCGAGTGGTTTGCAGATTTAGGTAGGCAATCCGCAGCCTTAGTGCAATAGGTCAGACTTACACGCCCTTCGCCAAAGCCTTGGCGATAGCGGCCGCCAGCCGGGCATTGTTGCGCACCAAAGCGATGTTTGCAGTCAAGGAGCGGCCTTCGGTTTTCTCGTAGATCCGCTGCAACAGGTAGGGCGTGACGGCCTTTCCGGTAATCCTGTGTGCGTCCGCATCAGCCTGAGCGGATGCAATGATCGGGGCTAATTCCTCGGCCGGAATTTGATCTGCGACCGGGATCGGGTTGGCGACCAACTGCCCGCCGGGCAGCCCAAGGGCGCGACGGGTGGCATGCGCCTGTGCGATGTCTTCTGCACTGTCCATGCGTAACGGGGCACTGTATGGCGATTTGGCGGACCAAAATGCTGGAAACGCGTCTTGACCGTGGGCAATGACTGGCACGCCCAATGTCTCCAGAACCTCTAGCGTTTTGGCAAGGTCAAGGATGGCTTTGGCGCCAGCAGCCACCACCGTAACAGGGGTTTGTCCCAATTCGTGCAGGTCAGCGGAAATATCAAATGACGTCTCCGCGCCCTGATGCACCCCACCGATGCCGCCAGTGGCAAATACCTCGATGCCTGCATAGTTGGCGGCAATCATAGTCGCCGCCACCGTGGTTGCGCCGGTGCCACCTGTAGACATGCAGGCCGCCATATCCGCGCGCGAAATTTTTGCCACGCCTTGCGCCTGTCCAAGGGCCTTCAGTTCGTCTGCCTCAAGCCCCACATGCAGTTTGCCTTCGATCACCGCCATTGTGGCCGGAACAGCACCTGCATCACGGATGTCCTGTTCAACCTGTGCCGCGACTTCGATGTTCTGCGGGTAGGGCATGCCATGGGTTATGATGGTGCTTTCAAGCGCGACGATGGGCTGGCCTGCCTCTTTGGCGGTGCGGACCTCGGCGGAGTATTGAATGTCGATCACAGTGGGGTTTCTCCGGAAACATAAGTTGCGGCTGCATGCAGAGCGCGTTTGAGAGCCGTGTCGTTGTCTGCGCCACTGGCTTCGGCAGCGATGTGGGCTGCCATGAAAGTATCGCCAGCTCCTGTCACACGCGTGACAAGGACGGATGGCGGGGTTTGTGTCAGAACGCCCGCGGCGGTTCCCACAGAGGCTGAACTGCCGCCGTCAGTGACCAGCACGCGCAGCGCGCCACGGTCCAGCAAACCTTTGGCAGCACTTTCGGAATCCTCGAATTCGCGCTGACACAGCAGGCCGGCCTCTTCCAGGTTCACGTAAAGCGTGGCGCGGGCGTGTTTAAGGAACGGTTGCAGACGCTCGGCCTTGCCGGGTGAAGCAGGCGCAACACGCAGATCGGCGCGGGCAAAGGCCGGGCTTTGCGCAATCTCTTCCAGCAAGTCCAGTGTCAGGTTGCCGTCCAGTGCGATTGGGCCCTGGAAAGGCGTGTTCTCGTACCCCAAGGGCCCGTGCATCAATGGACGCAGGATCTTGGCGCCAGCAGCTTCCAATGAATGCGCGTCGGCAATTGCGGCGATCAGACCATTGGCGCCTTCGACGGCCATATAGCGGTCGGTAGGAAGGTCTTGGGATCGATAGATTTGGTCCGTGACCATGCCAAGTCGAGCGCACGAACGAACCAACTCGTCGCCTTCCGGGTCCCGGCCAATGGCGGTCAACAATGTCGGGGTCATGCCAAACCGGACCAATGTCATGGCGATGTTCATGGCCACGCCGCCGGGCAGGCGGGTAATCCGCCCAGGTACGTCTGATCCTTGCCGCATGGCGCTGGCGGATCGTCCGATTACGTCCCACAGGACCGAGCCGATACACAGGATTTCGCTGTTCTGAGTCATCATGCTGTCATGCCGCAGCCCTGATGCCCGTGCAAGTGCGAACGTCGCCGCCCTTCGAGAATCCCGGTGGAGACCCGCTTGCGCGGCGCTTTGGGCTTGCGATCATTTTGTTTCGGAAAGACACTCGGGCTAAATGTTTGATGATTTGATTTGTAGCCCGGAGCGTTTCTTATGAGAGATGGTTTGATACCTGCCATCCTCTGCCATCTAAAAGTTCTGTTGTTGAGTTTTGTGACGGCGCTGACCCTGGCTCCAAGTTTTGTTTTCGCGCAATCTCCGGCACCGACTATTGTCGAGTTCTGGACCAAGTCAGACACCTTGTATCTGGATATCAGCCTGAATGCCGAAGCGTTTCTGGCCGGAGTTGATCCGCAAAGCGCGACCGGTTTTGACGACAACCGTCACTACGAGGATTTGCGCCAATTGGTGTCGTCCGAATTGGAGCCAAAGGTGAAAGCCTTTGCCAAACCGTGGATGCAGACCTTGCAGGTTGATATCGCAGGCCCGGTTGTTTTGTCGTACGAAGGCGTGAGTATCCCGGTTGTAGGGGATCCCCAAACGGTGCGGACTTCAAAGCTGTTGCTGACGGCGCCTCTGCCAGACGGCGCATCCGGTTTTCGACTGACTTGGCCTGATGGTAGCGGGTCAGCGGTTATCAAGCAGCAGCGTGTCTCGGCCCCGTATACCGGGTACCTGACAGGCGGCCAAATGACGCCAGTGATTCCGCTTCAGGGTGGCGCGGCCCTGACCACCGAACAAACCCTGCAGACATTCCTTCCGAAGGGTCTCTCTCAGGTTCTAACCAGCGGCCCCAAACCGATTTTGCTTGTGCTTACGCTGGTGTTTCTGTCGCTGAACTTGCGCCCGTTTTTGATGCAACTGCTGTTCTTCTCACTGGGTATCTTGCTTGGATTGAGTGCCGGAGCTTTCGACGCCGTGAGTATTTCTTCGACAGCTGCATCGCAATCATTGGCATTTGCAATCGTTGGTCTGGCGGTATGGAACCTGATCTCTCGGCGGCTGCAGATCCTGCGTGTTATTGCCGTTTTTGCAGCCGGATTGCTTCAGGGTCTGGCGTGGACCTTTGCCCTGACAGAGATTGGCGTGCCACCCAACCATCTACCGCCGGCGATATTGGGGTTTGCGGGCGGGATCGTTTTGGCGCTGTGCGCTGTTGCCTTTGCCGCCTTTGCGGCGTCTGTGGTGATCACCGGTGGATTGCACAGGCTGCAGGGCCGGGTTTCGATCCTGGCCTCGATGGTAATTGCAGGTGCTGGCGTGTTTTTGTCGATCGAACCCTGGCTGTTTGCCTAGGGCATGTTTGCCAGCAGGGTGTTCAAAGCCCCCGAGGGATCGTCGCTGGACCAGATCTCATCCCCAATGCCAAAGAAATCGGTGCACGGGCTAAGATCGCGGATCAATTCGGGGGTCAACCCGCCCTCGGCCACAACCGGAACTTCGATCATCTCGGACCACCACTGAAACAGGTCTTTTTCGGCCAGCGTACCATCACCCAGCGAAGACTCTCCCACCGGACCAAAAGCCACATAATCCACACCGGCTTCTCCTGCCGTCATGCCGTCATGGCTGGAGGTGCCACAAAAGCTGCCAACGATGGCATCTGGACCCAATTCCTTACGGGCAGCGCGGACAGATCGCGCCGCATCGTCCAGATGCACCCCATCCAGGCCAAGCTTTTGCGCCAGTAAGACATGGTTCGAGATCACCAATGCCACGTCGCGCGCATGGGCGACCTCACGACAGGCGTCGGCAGAACGGGAAATGGTGTCTTCGTCGTTGCCCGCCAAAGCCAACCGGATGCAGGCGATGTCAGCGCCATCCAGAACGCGCGCCAACTGGTCCGGAAACGTGCTGAGCGCAACGGTTGGCGGTGTAATCAGGTAAATCTGCGGCTGCTCGGGGGTGTCCATTGGCGCGTCCTTGGCTGTCAGTCTTTGGCGCGGTTTAGCGGATTGCGACGGGGAAGCAAACTTTTATGCCTGCGGCCGCGGGATTTGGCGGTCAGGATGGCTTGCCCTGTGGTGTTGACGGGATTAGAGCAGGCGGAACTTTTGGAGTGAACGATGCCCAGCGACAGATCCCAGCCAGCATTCGTGCTTGTACGCCCACAAATGGGCGAAAACATCGGCGCCGCGGCGCGGGCGATGTGGAACTTTGGTCTGGATCGGATGCGCATCGTGGCCCCGCGGGATGGATGGCCGAACCCCAAGGCGGTGGCCATGTCCAGCGGTGCGGGCCGTCTATTGGACGAGGCGCAGCTGTTTGATGATCTGTCTGGCGCACTGGGCGATCGCACTTATGTTTTCGCTACAACTGCCCGTCAGCGGGGGTTGACCAAACCGGTTTTCAGCCCGGAATGCGCCATGCAAATCGCCGCTGAAAAAGTTTCGGCGGGCGAGAAAGTGGCGGTCTTGTTTGGCCCCGAACGGGCCGGGTTGGAAAACGAGGATATCGCCAAGGCCAACGCCATCATCTCGGTTCCTGTGAATCCAGAATATGCCTCGCTGAACTTGGGGCAATGTGTGTTGCTGACCGCCTATGAATGGATGCGGCAGTCCGGCGATGTGGTGCACGAGACCACTGATCTGGGCAAGGGCGACTGGGCCACCGGGATCGAGGTGGAAAAACTGGTCGAGCATTACGAGGATCGTTTGGATGAGGCCGGGTTCTTCTATCCCCCCGAAAAAGCCGAAGGCATGAAGGTCAACCTGCGCAATCTGTGGTCGCGGATGCGGATGACCCGAGCCGATGTACAGATGCTGCACGGCGTGATGCGGCAGATGGTCCGCTGGAAGGACAGGGGCTGAGGCTGGACCTTGGTCCCCCATGGCCCTAGCTTGCGACAAAATCCAAGACACATGAGAACGGCATGAGCAGTAAGCGCAGCATCTTCGAAGACGTCTCAGACACAGAAAAACAACAGGCGGTTCAGCCTGGCATGATCGACAAAGGGCGCGGCGGTGCGCGTGGGGCCATTCGGACCTGGCTGATGATCCTATTTGCCTTGGTTGTTGTGATGATCGCCGTGGGTGGCCTGACCCGTCTGACGGACAGCGGTCTGTCGATCACCGAATGGCGTCCAATCACCGGCGCCATCCCTCCGATGTCCGAGGCCACTTGGCAGTCTGAATTCGACAAATACAAAGAAATCGACCAGTGGCGCATTCAGAACCAGTGGATGGAGCTGGCAGATTTTAAAACCATCTATTGGTGGGAATGGGGCCATCGCCAATTGGGCCGGGTGATCGGTCTGGTTTGGGCTATCGGCTTCCTCGGCTTTCTGATCGCACGGAAAATTCCAACTGGATGGACCGGCAAACTGCTGATCCCCGGAGCTCTGGGTGGTGTGCAAGGTGCCGTCGGTTGGTGGATGGTCGCCTCGGGCGTGACGCAGGGCGAAGGGATGACGGCTGTGGCCAGCTATCGTCTGGCCACGCATCTGGGTCTGGCCTTTGTCATTCTTGGTTTTCTGGCATGGTATATCTTTGAGCTGGGTCGCGAAGAACGCGACCTGATGCAGGCCCGGCGCGCGAAAGAGGCCAAACTCTTCTCGCTGTCCACGGGTCTGATGCATTTCGCCTTTTTACAAATACTCATTGGCGCGCTCGTTGCCGGGATCGACGCCGGGCGGTCTTACACCGATTGGCCGTTGATCGGGGGGCAAATCCTGCCACCCGATGCGACGATGCTGGAACCGATGTGGCGTAACTTTTTCGAAAGCCCTGGTCTGGTGCAGTTTATCCACCGTTGTGCCGGCTATTTGCTGTTTGCCTTTGGTGTTGTGGTCTGGCGGCGCGGTAGTTCAAGCGCCCATCCGCAGACACGTTTTGCCTTCAACGCGGCCTTTGCGGCCCTGTCGCTGCAAGTCGTGGTCGGGATTCTGACCGTTGTGTATGGCGCACCCTGGCAGATTGCCATTTTCCACCAATTCCTTGCGGTTGTCGTCTGGACGCTGATCCTGCGCGCACGTTTCCTGACCGCTTATCCCATCGCAACTTCGCTTCGTGGAGCATAACTTGATGACTGCATTTGATGACCTGATGGCGTATCAACGCGAAACCTCGGCGCTTGGGCAGATTGCCGGGCGGCTGGGCTGGGATCAGGAAACTGTGATGCCGCGCGGCGCAGCCCCTCAGCGCGCAGAAGAGATGGCCGCGATCGAGGCCGTGCTGCACGCGCGACGGTCCGACCCGCGCGTGGCAGAGTGGCTGGAACAGGCCGAACCGACATGCGAAGCCGGTCACGCGCAATTGCGCGAAATCCGACGGTCCTATGAGCGTACGGTCAAAGTGCCCGCCGATCTGGCCAAGGCCATTGCGCGGGTCATATCGGCTGCGCAAGGCAAATGGGCTCAGGCGCGCGCAAACGAAGATATCGCCGCTTTCTTGCCGGTGTTGGAAGAGGTTGTTGCACTCAAACGTGAAGAAGGCGCAGCGCTGGCGCAGGGCGGCAATATCTACGATGCAATGGTCGAGGATTATGAACCCTATACGACCGGCGGACAGATCGCGGATATCTTTGATCAGATGCGCCCTCGGCTTGTTGCGTTGCGGGCCGCTGTTCTGGACAAGCCAGTGCCGCAAGCGCTGCAAGGGTCGTTTGATGAATTGGACCAGATGCGTCTGTCTCAAACGCTGGCAGTTGCCTTTGGCTATGATTTGGATCGGGGCCGGGTAGACAAGGCCGTACACCCGTTCAGCTCGGGCAGTGGGTCCGATGTGCGGATCACCACAAGAACCAGTGCGACAGATCCATTCAACTGTTTCTACTCCACCATCCACGAGGTCGGCCACGCGGCCTATGAACAGGGTATCGACCCGACCTATGCGCTGACGCCGTTGGGCAGCGGCGTGTCGATGGGCGTCCATGAAAGCCAAAGCCGGATCTACGAAAATCAACTTGGCCGCTCGCGTGCCTTTACCGGCTGGCTATACGGACAAATGAATGAGGCATTCGGTGATTTCGGCATCGCAGACGCCGATGCCTTCTATGCAACGGTGAACCGGGTCCATAACGGCTATATCCGGACCGAGGCGGATGAGGTGCAATACAACCTGCACATTATGCTGCGCTTTGATCTGGAACGCGCCCTGATGGTCGGCGATCTGCCGGTCAGCGATCTGGAAGCTGCCTGGAACGATCGGTTCGAGGCTGATTTTGGCTATGCTGTCGACAAACCGTCGAACGGGTGCTTGCAGGATGTGCATTGGTCGGTCGGCTTATTCGGCTATTTCCCAACCTATTCGCTGGGCAATGTCTACGCCGGGTGCTTGTATCAGGCCTTGTCTGATGCACTGCCACAGCTGGACGAACAACTGGCGGCAGGCGACACCACGGGCGCAACAAGCTGGCTGCGTGAAAACGTACAGCGCTTTGGCGGGTTATACGCGCCGCGCGACGTCATCCAGCGCGCCAGCGGGGTTGAACCGGGACCAGAACCGTTGCTTGCCTATCTGGAACAGAAATTTGGTGGGCTTTACGGGCTGTAAGGCTCGTCTCGTTGCGTCACATCCACGTGTTTTCAGCTTGGGTTCCAACGGAATGCGAATAGGGTGATCCCAAACGGAGGGATCACCTTGTCCTTTGATACACATGTGAAATCCCGGCTGGCTGTGGCGCTGACAAGTCGACAACTTCTGCGCATCCGAAGGATTTTCCATGAGGGAAGGCGGCAAGTTCTGCGCCAACCCCATGTAGTGCACTACTTTCACGATGCGGCAGACCCCTATTGTCATTTGACCGCGCAGGTATTGCAGCGATTTCAGGACAGGTATCGGGTTTTTGTGCGCCCTTACTTGATCTCTGGACCGCCCGAAGATGCCGTGCCAGACCCTGTGGCACATCATAGAAATGCGCTGAACGATTCGAGGAACCTGGCCCGGAAACTCGGCCTGGCGGAACCTTCGGCGACCGGACCAGACCGTCATGCGGTGTCTCAGGCGGAACAAGCTCTGGCAGCAAAGCTTGAGGACGGAGAGTTCCTGCTCGGCGTTTCTGACATCAGCCGCAAGCTTTGGACAGGTGGAGAGTTTTCCAAAGGGAAAGGAACCGACCCGTCATCCGCCAAGGCAAGGGGGGATCATCAATTATCCTCGTTCGGGCACTATATAGGCGGCACGTTTTACTATGGTGGTGAATGGTACTGGGGGGTTGATCGACTCCACTATCTTGAAGACCGTTTGCAGAACGCCGGGCTTGGGGCTGACCTCCCGCCACTGATTCCGGTGCCAGACCTGCAGGATACCCATGCTGAAGGGCAGGCGATCGAATTCTTCTTTTCGTTTCGCAGCCCTTATTCATATCTCGCATTTGATCGTGTTTGGGAGCTGGCCCGGCGCAGTGGCGCGGATTTGGTTCTGCGCCCGGTTCTGCCAATGCTGATGCGTGGGTTGCCTGTTCCCAAGGCCAAGTCTTCCTACATTCTGCTTGATTGCGCTCGCGAAGCCAGACGATTGGGGGTGCCGTTTGGCCGTATTTGCGACCCGCTTGGGGTAGGGGTTGAGCGTGGGTATGCGCTGCTGGATCATGCCCATTCACAAGGGCGAATGGTCGAATACTGCTCGGCGTTTTTGCGCGGGGTCTGGTCGCAGGGGTTGGATGCCTCGACGAATAATGGGTTGGCACAAATTGTTGGGCAGGCTGGACTAGATTGGAACATCGCCCGGCAAGAGCTAACCACACAGAACTGGCGCGCGCGTGTTGAGCAGAACCAGGACAGGTTGCAGGAGATCGGGTTGTGGGGCGTTCCCAGCTTTCGCGTATCCGGACAAAGCATCTGGGGCCAAGACCGTCTTTGGGCCGTTGAGGATGCGCTTGTGAGTTGACCGGCAAAAGGCGCCGCATATGGGAACGCGACGCCATTGTTTCATGATTGCAAAGCTATTTAGACTTCAGGTTCGTCATCCTCACCCTGATCTGCGATCCAGGCTACGCTGACGACTTCTTCGCCCTTGCCGGTGTTGAAGACCTTTACGCCCCCCGCAGACCGAGACCGGAACGAGATTCCGTCGACCGGAACGCGGATCGATTGGCCTTTGGAGGTCGCCAACATGATCTGATCATCGATCTCAACCGGGAAGGAAGCAACCAGTTCGCCACCACGCATAGCTTTGTCCATCGCGGTGACACCCATGCCACCGCGACCCCGGACGGGGTAATCGTGGCTGGAACTCAGCTTGCCCGCACCGCCGGACGTAATGGTCAGGATCAAGTTTTCTACTGCTGACATTTCAGCGTATTTTTCCTGGCTAAAGTCGCTGCTTGCGGCGGCGTCTTCATCTTCACCTGAGTCTTCGTCCGTCAATCCGGCAACGGCGCGACGCATCTTCAGATAGGCGGCTCGATCCTCGGGCGTGGCTTCGAAATGACGGATCACCGACATTGATACGACGCGATCGCCATTGGACAGCTTGATGCCACGAACGCCGGTGGATTCGCGCGAATTGAACACCCGTACATCCGTGGTGCGGAAGCGGATCGCACGACCCGAATTGGTTACCAGCATCACATCTTCATCTTCCGAGCAGATGCGGGCGTTTACCAGCTCTACATCCTCGGGCAGTTTCATCGCGATTTTGCCGTTGCGGCGGACATTCGTGAAGTCTGACAGACGGTTGCGGCGGACATCGCCGGCGCTGGTGGCAAAGACGATCTGCAGGTTCTCCCATTCTTCATCCGGCACATCCACCGGCATGATTGCAGCGATGGAAACACCGGTTGGGATCGGCAGGATGTTGACGATCGCCTTGCCCTTGCCCGTCCGGCCGGACTGCGGCAAGCGCCACGTCTTGAGCTTGTAGACCATCCCATCCGTGGTGAAGAACAACAGCTGCGTATGGGTGTTGGCCACGAAGAGGTTCGTGACGACGTCCTCTTCCTTAGTCTGCATCCCGGACAAACCCTTGCCGCCCCGCTTTTGCGCGCGGAAATCGGCCAGTGGGGTACGTTTGATGTAGCCGCCTGAGGTGATGGTGACGACCATGTCTTCACGCTCGATCAGGTCCTCGTCGTCCATGTCGCCGGACCAATCGACGATTTCGGTGCGACGGGGCACGGCAAACTGTTCGCGAACCTCACGCAGTTCGTCCCCGATGATCGACATGATGCGTTCGCGAGATCCCAGAATTTCAAGGTATTCCTTGATTTTGCCCGCCAGTTCTTCCAACTCGTCGGTGACTTCTTTGACACCAATCTGAGTCAGGCGTTGCAGGCGCAGTTCCAGAATGGCGCGGGCCTGGGTTTCAGACAAGTTATAGGTACCGTCGTCATTCGCCGTATGGGTCGGATCATCAATCAGGGCAATGTATTCCAGGATCGGCTGGGCAGGCCAACGGCGCGTCATCAGTTTTTCGCGAGCTTCAGACGCGTCAGCCGATTGGCGGATAGTGGTAACGATTTCATCGATATTGGTGACGGCAACGGCCAGTCCACACAGAATATGGCTGCGTTCACGCGCCTTGCGCAGTAGATGCGCGGTACGACGGGCCACAACGTCTTCGCGAAAGTCGATAAACGAGGTCAGGAACCGGCGCAGAGTCAGTTGTTCCGGACGGCCACCATTCAGGGCAAGCATGTTGCAGCCGAAATAGGTTTGCATTGGCGAAAAGCGGAACAGCTGGTTCAGAACTACTTCGGGCGTCGCATCACGCTTTAGTTCCACAACGACGCGCACGCCGTTACGGTCAGATTCGTCCTGAACATGGGCCACGCCTTCGATCCGCTTTTCACGTACCGCTTCGGCGATTTTTTCGATCATCGCAGCTTTGTTGACCTGATACGGGATCTCATCGACAACAATCGCGTACCGATCCTTGCGGATCTCTTCGACGCGCGTTTTTGAACGGATGATGACGCTGCCGCGGCCTTCCAGATAAGCCTTGCGCGCGCCCGAGCGGCCGAGCATCACACCACCAGTTGGGAAGTCGGGGCCGGGGACGTAGTCGATCAGTTGTTCGCTGGTTAGATCTGGGTCGTCGATCAGGGCCAGTGTTGCATCAACCACTTCGCCCAGATTGTGCGGCGGGATGTTCGTCGCCATACCGACGGCAATACCACCGGCGCCATTGACCAGCATGTTCGGGAAGCGCGCGGGCAGGACCGTCGGCTCTTTGTCCTTGCCGTCATAATTGTCCTGAAAATCGACCGTGTCTTTTTCGATATCGGCCAGAAGGGACGCGGCCGGTTTGTCCATGCGCACTTCGGTATAGCGCATCGCCGCCGGATTATCGCCGTCCATCGAGCCAAAGTTGCCCTGACCATCCAAGAGCGGCAGTGACATCGAGAAATCCTGCGCCATCCGCACCAGCGCGTCATAGATCGCGCCATCACCATGTGGATGATATTTACCCATCACATCGCCAACCGGCCGGGCCGATTTGCGGTACGACTTGTCTTGCGTATTCCCCGTCTCATGCATCGCGTAAAGAATACGGCGATGCACTGGCTTCAAACCGTCCCGCAAGTCGGGAATCGCACGCGACACGATGACTGACATCGCGTAGTCCAGATACGACGTGCGCATTTCGGATTCGATTGAAACCGTCGGGCCATCGTATACGGGGCGCTCGGGTGGGGTTTCGTCCATGTTTTCAGGGATTTCTGGCGTATCGCTCACGTAAACTGCCCGCTTATTGTTCTGGGACTATATCTTGTGGATGCACCTTATCAGACCCGGCACATAAGGTGCAAGCAAGCAACCGGTTTGAACCGATATTGCGCACCTCACGCGTAAGTAACATATTGTTATTATACGAATTAGAAAGAATTCGTGGTACGCTGAAGAGACCTTGCAAGAAATGAGAGGTCTGAATGGAGCAAAGCGAAACAGAATTGATGCTAAAGGGATATGGGCTGACGACAGCGGAATTCTTCTACCATATGCCCGACTACATCCACGTCTTGAACACGTTCATCTGGCAGGATTATGATCTTGCCCCGGACCATCCCAAGCTTTTTGAATTCATCGAATACTGGCAGCGCGAAATCGACGGGCCGCTGCATTCGGTGAAGTTTTCGCATCGAAAGATGATTGCGCCGGGTGAATGGCGCAATGTGGTGGGCGAATTCAGAGTTAACTGACGGTCAGCCCGAACAACTGGCCCCGCCCAAAACACAGAACTTGGCGCAATGCGGATGGTTCAGGTGCACATCCGCCTCGGCTTCGGCCAGGGTGGTGCCCAGTTCGAATTCCGGTGAGTACGGCAACAAAGTGCAGGCAAGAACTGCGGGGCGGTCTGCGCCTTTGCGTTTAACGACCATTCTGGCGCTTGCGCACATGATGGAGGCCGGAGATTTGTTGAGAATGCCCCAGCAGGCAGTCGTGATCTCAGGTACTTCGACCGTCTCATCCATTTCCGGGAACAAAACCGTCTGACCCGGGTTGTGCGCGTCAATGTCGAAGCCGTTTTCGGCAAAGAAAGCAGCGTAGCCTTTGCGGCTTTCAATGTCCGTATCACCCCATACTGTCCGTCCGGCCACAGCCATTTTGAACCCGTTGTCGCGCAGCCATTCCATACCGGTCAGCGTCTTTGAAAAACTGCCTTTTCCGCGTTCTTCGTCATGCAGTTCGGGGCGGTAATGATCGACGGAAATGCGCAGTGTTAACTTGTCGTTATAGTCCTTTTGCAGGTCCAATAATCCATCGCGCATCTTTCGGCGCATCATGGGCAGCATTGCATTTGTCAGAATCAGAACCTCGTGCCCGCGTTCAAGTGCGGCGCGTGTGATTTCGATCATCTCGGGGTTCATGAAGGGCTCGCCACCTGTAAATCCGATTTCTCGGATCGGCCAGTTCCGGCCTTCGATTTGATCGAGGTAGTCGGTGACTTCCTGCGTGGTGATGTAAACCAAAGCATCATTGGTCGGGCTGCTTTCGATATAGCAGTTTACACATTCAATGTTGCACAGGGTGCCGGTGTTGAACCAAAGCGTCTCGGGGTTTGTCAGTGCAACCGATGCTCGGGTCTGACCATCCGCCGTCACCAATTTGTTCTGAAACTTGCCGATATTCGCAAGTTGAGGTGCGTTGTCTTTCATTCCCGGATCCGGTTCTTGTAAGTGGTTGAACAGACTTAGCTGTTTGTTTCGGATTAAGTAAGGGCAGCGTACCGGTTCTGACAGAGTTTTGATGAGCAAAAGAAATACATAGATGGTGGCGCTAACATTGGACATGCGGATAGGGGCAAGGTAAGGACAACACATGGTTTCTCGCGTCATACCTGTTGACCCATTTGATCTGGTCATTTTCGGCGGCACCGGTGATCTGGCGCAACGCAAAATTCTGCCTGCGTTGTTTCGCAGGTACTGTGCAGGCCAATGGCCCGCCGATGTGCAAATCATTGGGGCCGCACGAGGCGATCACAGCCCGGATAAGTTCCGCGAGATCGTCGCGAAGTCGTTGCACCAACATGTGCCAAACCGATCGAAAGACACTGAAACACTCAGTGAGTTTCTGAAGCGCATCGATTACGTTCCGCTGGATGCAAAGTCGGACAATGGATGGACGAGCCTGGCAGGGCGTTTGAAAGACAACCGCATCCGGGCCTTCTATTTCTCGGTTGGTCCCAGTTTGTTTGGCCCTTTGGCAGAACGGATCAGAACGCATGACATGGTCACAAGACACACCAGAATTGTAGTCGAAAAACCATTTGGGCATGACCTGGACAGCGCACGCGCCCTGAATGCGACTTTGGCTGCTCATTTCGACGAAGGGCAGATCTATCGCATTGATCACTACCTTGGGAAAGAAACCGTCCAGAACCTGATGGCTGTGCGATTTGGCAACATGCTGTTCGAGCCACTGTGGAACAGCCAATACGTGGACCACATCCAGATTACGGTAGCAGAAACTGTAGGTATCGATGGGCGTGAAGAATATTATGAACGTTCGGGCGCGATGCGGGATATGGTGCAAAACCACCTGATGCAGTTGCTGTGTCTGATCGCGATGGAGCCACCAGCGAAATTTGATCCCGATGCGGTTCGGGACGAAAAATTGAAAGTGATCCGTGCGCTCGACCCGGTTGAGCCGCATCACATTGTGCGTGGACAATTTGCCGCCGGGCTGGATGGGCTTGGCTATCGTGAGGTTGTCGGCAATCCGCGCTCAACCACCGAAAGCTATGTGGCGCTAAAAACCCATATCAGCAATTGGCGTTGGGCTGGTACACCGTTTTACTTGCGTACGGGCAAGCGGTTGGTGGCCCGATCTTCGGTCATAAACGTGATGTTCAAGGACGCGCCGCACTCGATCTTCGGGGAAGAGGCGGGCCGCCACGCCAATGCGTTGTCCATCCGCTTGCAACCAAATGAGGGGATCACCCTCAAAGTGACGATCAAAGAGCCGGGGCCGGGCGGCATGCGCCTGATCGACGTACCGCTGGACATGAGCTTTGCCGAAGCTTTGGGCCCCGAAAACCAGGACCCACCAGACGCCTATGAACGCCTTGTCATGGATGTGATCCGCGGCAACCAAACCTTGTTCATGCGCGGTGATGAGGTCGAGGCCGCCTGGGCCTGGACCGATCCTGTCATTGCTGGCTGGCAAGCGCGTGGTGATGTGCCCAAACCTTATGAAAGCGGCAGCACAGGCCCCGGCGACGCCGAGCTGCTGATGAAACGTGACGGTCGCCTCTGGCAAGGAATAAAGCCATGAAAATCAAAGATTATGCTGACCGGGACATGCTTGCCATCAATGTGGCAAACCAACTGGCAGGAGAGCTTGAGGCCGCGCTGCTGCATGATGAAACGGTTGCGTTGGCGGTTCCGGGCGGGACGACGCCAGGCCCCGTGTTTGACGTTTTGTGTGCGGCGGATCTGGAGTGGGACCGGGTGCGTGTTTTACCTACAGACGAGCGTTGTGTTCCAGCCGATCATGAGCGGTCAAACGAGCGATTGATCCGTGATCGCCTGCTGACAAACCGTGCCTCGGTCGCGCAATATGTGCCGCTTTATGTACCCGGTACCAATCCCGATGCGGCCTTGCCCGAAATCGAATCCCTGATTGCCCGGATCCTGCCGCTCTCGGTGCTGGTGCTGGGCATGGGAGAGGACATGCATACGGCGTCTCTGTTCCCGGGAATGGACGGGCTGGAAGCCGCGTTGGACAGCCACGCGCCGACCCTGGCCGTAGCCCGGACCGAGGTGCAGCCCGAACCCCGCATTACGCTGTCCGCGCCTGTGTTGGACGGGGCGCTATCCAAGCATCTGATCATCTTTGGGGCTGCAAAGCGCGAGGCGCTCGAACGGGCGATGTCTCTGCCACCGGAAGAGGCGCCGATCGCAGCGGTGACAAGCGGTCTGACAGTGCACTGGGCGGAGTGAGAATATGGAACTGAACACGTTGAAATCGCTGGCTTCGTCACAGAAAGACCGCCGCATTCTGGATCTGTTCGGTGCCGATCCGGACCGCGCTCAAGGTTTCTCGGCCTCCACGGGCGATCTGTTGTTCGACTATTCGAAAACCCAGATTGATCAGGATGTCCGTTCGGGCCTTGTTCAGTTGTGCGAAGAAACCGATCTGGCGGGTCGACGTGCTGCGATGTTTGCCGGTGAAAAGATCAACGAAACCGAAGGTCGTGCGGTATTGCATACCGCGCTGCGCAATCTCGACGGAGGGTCGGTCACAGCTGATGGGCAGGATGTCATGCCCGACGTCCTCGGGACGCTTCAGCGCATGCGCGTGTTTGCCGAACAAGTGCGCGGCGGAACACTAGCCGGGGCAGGGGGCAGCTTTACCGACGTTGTGAACATTGGCATCGGCGGCTCTGATCTTGGGCCGGTCATGGCAACCCAGGCGCTAGCGCCATATCACGATGGCCCGCGGCTGCACTATGTCTCTAACGTTGATGGGGCACATATTGCGGACACGTTGCGCCAGTTGGACCCGACACGCACGCTGGTGATTGTGGCGTCCAAAACCTTCACAACCATTGAAACCATGACCAATGCGCGCACGGCCCGCGCCTGGATGACCGATGGCGGAGGGGATTCGGCCAAGCAGTTCGCAGCCGTTTCCAGCTCATTGGATAAAACGCAGGCCTTTGGCATCCCGGAAGACCGCGTCTTTGGTTTTGCCGACTGGGTCGGCGGGCGGTATTCGGTTTGGGGCCCTGTGGGTCTGCCGGTGATGATAGCCATTGGGTCCAACGCGTTCGATGCCTTTTTGCGCGGCGGACAGGCGATGGATTTGCATTTTCGATCTGCCGAGTGGGCGGAGAACCTGCCAGTAATGCTCGCACTGGTCGGCATCTGGCACCGTCAGGTTCTGGGCCACGCCAGCCGAGCAGTTTTGCCATATGATCAGCGTTTGCTGCGGCTGCCGGCCTATTTTCAACAGCTGGAAATGGAATCAAATGGCAAATCCGTTGCCATGGACGGTAGTTCTTTGACCGTTCCGTCCGGCCCGGTTGTTTGGGGAGAGCCCGGTACGAACGGGCAACACGCTTTCTATCAGCTGATCCATCAAGGAACCGATGTGATTCCCTGTGAATTCATGGTCGCTGCGGAAGGTCACGAGCCAGAGCTGGCCCATCACCACCGACTTTTGCTGGCCAATTGCCTGGCACAATCTGAGGCCCTGATGCGGGGCCGTTCGCTGGACGAAGCTCGCGCGCGTATGGCCAAGACTGGCCTGGAAGGCGATGAATTGGAAAGACAATCCCGCCATCGCGTCTTCCCCGGAAACCGTCCCTCGACCACATTGATCTATCCGAAGCTTACTCCTTTTGTTCTTGGTCAGATCATCGCGCTGTATGAACACCGGGTATTCGTCGAAGGTGTTTTGTTGGGGATCAACTCGTTTGACCAATGGGGCGTCGAGCTGGGCAAGGAATTGGCAACCTCACTTGGTCCGATTGTTGAGGGGGACGAGGCCCCCGACGGCAAAGACGGGTCCACCGCTGCTTTGGTCGGCTATGCCCTGAAGCACCGTGATTAGTAGCCAAAATCGCAATCTATCGTGACAGCAAGCTGCATTCTTTTATTGTCAGACAATTAAATGATTGGCAGGGTTCTTCCCGAGGAAACGTGTTGATTGACCCGTAGGACAACGCGCCTACGTGTCGATGACAGACATAAAAGGTCGCGGCCACAAAAGGTCGCCCCGACAAAATGGGGAGGATGTCCATGCTGGGACAGATGATGACGCAGCCCTTGCTGATCTCGTCGCTAATCGATCATGCCGAACGCTACCATGGCGAGGCCGAAATCATTTCGGTTGAAACAGACGGCACGGTTACGCAAACCAATTGGTCCGAGATTGCAGAAAACGCGCGGCGATTGGCATCTGCACTGACCAACCTCGGTTTGGAGCCGCAGGACAGAATCGGCACCTTAGCCTGGAACAACAGGCGCCATCTTGAGATCTACTATGCCACGTCGGGTGCAGGATATGTGTGCCACACGGTCAACCCGCGTCTTTTCCCCGAGCAACTGACCTACATCATCAATCACGCGCGGGACCGTGTGCTATTTTTTGATGCAACGTTTATCCCGCTGGTCGCTGCGCTGCATGAGAACCTGACCGAAGTTCGACATTTTGTGCTGATGGGTCCTCGGAACGAGGATGTTGCGGCGCAAATCCCCGGCGTTAAATTCTATGATGAACTTATCGAAGCCGGCGATGCGGGGTTTGAATGGCCCAGCTTTGATGAAAACACTGCGTCCAGCCTATGTTACACTTCGGGCACAACGGGCAATCCTAAGGGCGTGTTGTATTCTCACCGATCGACTGTTTTGCACAGCTTCGGGTCGAACACACGCGATGTCATAGGGTATTCGGCAATGGACGTGGTCATGCCGGTTGTGCCGATGTTCCATGTGAATGCGTGGGGCTCTCCCTACGCCTGTGCAATGTCGGGCTCTCGGATGGTGTTGCCGGGGCCGGATC
This sequence comes from uncultured Ruegeria sp., assembly GCF_947504215.1. Classification (GTDB taxonomy): domain Bacteria; phylum Pseudomonadota; class Alphaproteobacteria; order Rhodobacterales; family Rhodobacteraceae; genus Ruegeria. The sequence goes on from NZ_CANNGO010000016.1 coordinate 78,855, forward strand.
TGCATGGCGAAGCGTTGGTCAATCTGATCGACACCTACGGTGTTACTTTGGCCATGGGCGTGCCAACGATCTGGCAGGGCCTGCTGGCGCATGCGGCGAAATCAGGCAGCACTCTGACCAGCCTTGAACGCACGGTGATCGGAGGTGCGGCCTGTCCGCCGTCAATGATCGAGACTTTCCGTGAAACCTATGGCGTCGACACGGTTCATGCTTGGGGCATGAGTGAGATGAGCCCTTTGGGCACCACCAACAACCCGTTGGCGAAGCACCGAAATCTGTCGATTGAGGCTCAGCATAAACAGCGAGAAAATCAGGGACGTCCACCATATGGGGTCGAGCTGAAGATCGTTGATGACGATGGAAACGACCTGCCTCATGACGGTGAAACACAGGGGGATCTGATGGTGCGCGGCCATTGGGTGCTGGACAGCTATTTCCAGCTTCAGGATCAGGGACTGCTGCAGGACGGCTGGTTCGCCACGGGGGATGTGGCCACATTGGATCCGGACGGCTACATGACGATCCGCGATCGCTCCAAGGACATCATCAAATCGGGGGGTGAGTGGATCAGTTCGGTCGAGCTGGAAAACATCGCCGTCGCGAATCCCAAACTCGCGACAGCAGCCGTTGTTGGTGTGCCGCATCCAAAATGGGATGAACGCCCGTTGCTGGTGGCTGTCAAAGCCGAAGGCGAAAACCCCACTGAAGAAGAGCTGCTGGCCTTCTTCGACGGCAAGATCGCCAAATGGCAAATCCCCGACAAAGTGGTGTTCGTCGATGCATTGCCGCTCAATGCCACTGGAAAAGTGCTGAAACGCAACCTGCGTGCAGATTTCGAAAGCACCCTGACGGGCGAAGCTTGAAACAAGGGGAAATTGGCTCCGGCGGTAGGGATCGAACCTACGACCAATTGATTAACAGTCAACTGCTCTACCGCTGAGCTA
>NZ_CANNGO010000017.1 GCF_947504215.1 uncultured Ruegeria sp.
AGATCAGACATGTTCACCGCTCGTTTTCGAACCGTGAATCACGCTGTAAGGCGGAAATCAATCGGTCCTGACCCTAGTTGGCCTCTTCGTAGCCCAAAATACTGGCACAGTGTGTATTCCTCGAATTTGGTTGATCAGCAGAATGCCTGCCCTCAGCACTTGGCCCCACGCTGCCAACCGGCGACTACCTCCGTTGCCGTCGCAAGACCTGCAAAGTATACAATTTGTTCCAAATTTCGCGCGTGTACTTGTGCTTCTCGGTAGACCTTCCGTGTCACAACGTGGGGCGCATAACACGCCCCGCCCTAGTCTCTAACGACCCCGCGCTTTGCCGGGTTGACCGCACTCGGTGGTGTGTTCAAACGCAGATCGGTACAGAAAGCTATGCTGTGATCCCTAGGCACCTCGGCAGAAAGGATCGGTCGAAAACCTCAACAAACGTGTAGCTCGATACCTGCCCCGAGACTGCCAGGTGACAGTGCTCGCAAAAAGTGCCTTGGCCGCCACACACTAACTGAAACCGTTAGCGAAGAGATGATGACGCTGAGATAGCGGAAAACATCACGACGACCCCTGAGCCTTCTGTCATTTATCCCGGCGAAACCTCGGCTCCCGGCGCGAATTCATTCCTTAATTGGCTTCGGTCTGAGTATCGATTTGAGACGTGATCCCGCCACCGGCGAATCCAAGGACATCCAATTTCGGCGACGTCCGGTAGGTAACGAAGGCCCGTTTAAAGTTGCCTTGGTTCATGTATGCATCAGCGACATTCGCGCTTAATGCAGCATCATGCGAATAGAAGAATACCAATCACGTTCTGCGCGTTAACCTAACGTCTATTCATCGACAGACCAGATACGCGATCATGAGTGCTTCAGCCTCAAAAACTCATAGCGCAAAGTGTTACCAGTTTGGCTGAATAGTCTCAGCAATTGGGGGATCCAATACCCTACTACGACACTCAGAAAGCTTCGAGGTTTCCCAGGAGGATCGATGTCATGTCTGCTGACACCACGCCGTCAACTACTACGATATCGACGCCGGTCTCATAGTCTACGTTGTTTCGGGTTATGCCCGAAAGATCGGCGTCGGCATCCAGAAATACCCACTCTGCATTGTGCGCCGAAGGTTTTCCGACTGCGACTTGCAATATCGCCAGTGCATCCAGAGCGTTGATCGTACCATCTTGCGTGATGTCTGCCGCGATCAGATTTTCGGGCGATGCTGGTCCCCAGGTAGGGTCCAACCCGACAGAGAGACGGAGCACCTGCAGAGCGTCCAAAGCATTTATCTCCTTGCTGGCGGTGGAGTAGGATTTGACAATATCCAACTCACCGGAGAAAGACCCGGAAGGCATATCCAGATCAAATCGCCCTTCGTCATCGGCTCTGACGCTGACTGTCCCTCCGCCATTTGGGGTGAATTTGATTTCGGCATCTGTCAAACCCGGATTGGTAGTCTCAGATTTCACTGAGATTTCCCCCTGAATTCCTGGTGACCCACTTGGCTCCAACCCTTCGAAACCAGCGAAGTCAACCGGGATGTGATCCGCACCACCAAACCCGGTGCCAAATACGTCGGAACTGGACAGGGGACCACCCGAAGCCGAATAAATCTGGATCAGCTCATCCCGATATTCGATCTCGGCCCCTTCCGCGGTGCCCGTGAAGGTCAGCTGTGAAGGGGTGCGCAACAACAGGTAGTCAAACAAGTCCAACCGGTCTACGCCCACCTCGAAATCCGTAATTGTTGTTGGATCGCTGCCGGACTGCATGACAAAGATATCGGCCCCTGCCCCGCCTGTCATGGTGGTTGCTCCAGCTCCGGCGATCAGAATGTCGTCTCCCGCCCCGCCCAGAAGCGAAGTTTGCAGAATACTGCCACTTAGCATGTCATTCAGTGCGGTGCCGTTTACAGTGCCGAATCCTTCACTCACCACTCCCAACTCGCTGACAGATGTGGTCAGAAGATTCACGCCAGCGTCTTGTTGCGATGTGACCAGGATCTGCAACTCATCACCTACATGGGCTACGCTCAGGGATTGAATATTTTGGAGGCCGCTGCCCAATGTATCGGCGAAGCTTTCCAGATGGACCAATTGCCCATTGGGTGTGAGGGTGAACAGAGTTATCCCATCATCGCCGCCCCCAGCCACAACAAAAACACGCCCATCTACTTCAATCAGAGACAGATCCTGAACCGATTGGAACCGCGTATCGAGCGTGTCCAAAACATGATCGGTAGGGATAAGATTGCCAGAATCGCTGAGTTTCATAACGCTGAGCGAGTTGCTGACGGACCCAGCGACAACAATCCAGGACTGGCCATAGGCCTCGACGACTTCAACAGCCGTCGGCACGGCGATACCCAGCGTTTCGATGGCACTCGTGTTGTCGATTGCCGCCAACATGCCAGTGCCCGCATCCACCTGGAATACAGAGATAGCATTGGTTGCGGCATCAGCCGAAACGACAAACTGCCCTGCCCCAGACTGCAACGCCTGCATCGAATCAGCCTCGCCAACTGCTAGCCCCGCCAGACTGAGCGTGCCGTCGCCGTTTACAAAATATGTGCCAATTTGCCCGGTGCCCTCATGCGCGATGGCTAGAAGATCAGTTGAGCCCAGTGACATTTGCACCAGGGCAGAGACGTCGCCACCTCCGGCTAAAGTTCCGGTCTCCTGCAGATCTCCGATTGAGCCGTCGGAGTTCAGATCATACCCAACCAGACCCGTTGATGTATTCACGTCCAGCACCAATTGATCCTGCCCGCCCAAGGTCACCGGAACGCCACTCCGACCAACAACAAACGTGATGGTGCCAGTGTAGTATTCAGTGTCCACAAGCTGCGGAATTGCCCCGTCGACCAACCGCCAAACCGTGACGCCACCGGCAGGTCCGGTCACGGTATAAAGATACGTGTCCCCGTTAAACGTTTTTAAAGCGGTATCGCCGATACCTGAATCGAGCGCTGCGCTCCCCGTTGCAACCATACTTTGGAATTGAAGCATCACATCGATCACCCCCTAAGTCACCCCTGGCACGACAACAGGTTGATCTGATGGCCCGAGCAGAACCAAAGCGAGAATGTGGTGAAAACGAGGAGTTCAGTTTCAGATTAACTCAAATTTTCTGGTCCGAACGCGGCAATAATCAGAGGGCAAGACAGATGAAAAAATCCAAACCTGGACTGACCTGCTCCCCCCGGGACATCGCGGAAACCACATGTGAGGGCCAGATGACCAAGGCACCTGATTCCAACTCCCATTTGTCTGACGATCAACAGCAAACCGAACGCAAAGACCACGTGCGGCGGTGGATTGACGGTAAGCTTCGTCGTTGGGCTGGCCGCGGCATCGCTGGCGGGCTTGGCTCTACTCTCATGGCTTTGCCAGCTTTATCTCAGGCAAGCGTCGAAGAGCTTTATGCTTTCCAGTTTGCTGAAACAATTTCAGGTGTGCGGTCCGTCAAATTGCTGGAGAATGGTGATGTTGAACTGCGGATGGCCGATGGCCGCACGCTGATTGTTGCCGCCGAAAACGTCCAGGTCCTGGATAGCGGCGCAATCATGATCGCGGAAGAGGCGGTTGCTGAGATTGCTCAATTCAGTGTTGCGGAAGCTGGTGGCGCCGCCGCCGGAGGCATCGGTGGTGCCGGAGCCGCTTTGGGCGGTGTAGGGCTAGCCGGGGCCGCCGCAGCAGCCGGTGGCGGAGGGAGCGAGGGAGACGACGGCGGCCCGGTTGAGACACCGACGCCGACACCGGCGTCAGTACCCAGCTTCCCGAGCCTGAACCTGGCCGAATTGCAATCCACTGCATTGAACAGCGCCATCACAGGGTCCACCGCGCCAGAGGGGACGACCACGGTTGAGGTCACAATTGGCTCGGTGGTCACAATCGTCACACCGGACTCCGATGGCAACTGGAGCATCTCTCTTACCCCGTCGGAGGCCAGCGGACTTCCGCAAGGTGTTACCACAGTGACGATCAGGAATCTGGACGACTCGGGTGAAGAGATTTCAGTCCAACTTGTCCAATTCGATATAGATACGGTTCCGCCCACCATCTCAATTTCCGGGTTCTCGGATGGCGCTGTGCTGAACTCAGCCGAACAGTCCACTGACCTCACCATAACTGGCGCGACGGATGCCGAGAATGGTCAAACGGTGACCGTAACATTGAACGGCCAGTCATATACCGGGACGGTTTCCGGTGGGCATTGGAGTGTGACGGTCCCATCGTCGGACCTGGCCGCTTTGCCCGACGGTGCGACGATTGCTGTTACCGCCGACGTCGCGGATAGTGCAGGCAACCCCGCCGTTCAGATCAGCGGAAGTTTTGACACAGACTTCAGCGCGCCGGTTGTTACACTGGATTCGGTTGCAGGTGGCTCAATCGACCTTGCAGATATTGGTGGTGATTTGTCCGTAACCGGGACAACCACCGCCGAAGATGGTCAAATCGTCACCGTCACGCTTGACGGCGGAGTTTACACCGGGACGGCCACGGGTGGAAGCTGGAGCGTCACGGTTCCCAATGCCGATCTGAGCGGGCTTACCACCGGAGTGCCAGCCTCGATCACCGTGGCCGTAGAAGATGCGGCAGGTAATCAGTCGGCGCCGGTTGCTATGTCGGTCCCGGTCGATCTCACTGGTCCGTCGATCGCCATTGCGCCCTTGTCTGTTGGTGCAATTTTGAACTCCACAGAAGTTGGATCGGACCTTACCGTAACCGGTACAACAGGTAATGTCGGCGACGGACAGCAAGTCACTGTGACTTTGGATGGCCAGACCTATACCGGAGTTGTATCCGGAGGCAGCTGGAGCGTGACGATCCCGTCTGGTGATCTGGGCGCGCTTGCTGACGGTGGAAGCTTTAGCATAACCGCGGATGTAAACGACTCAGACGGCTTGGCTGCACCGCAGGCTGACGTGAGCCTTTCTACAGACATCACCGCGCCAACACTCAGCATCGATAGCTTTTCTACCGGCGCCATCATGAGCGCCGCTGAACAAGGCACTGATTTGGCGATTACAGGATTAGCAACGGCTGAAGACGGCCAAGTTGTGACCGTCATGATGAATGGTCAATCCTATTCCGCTACCGTATCAGGCGGCAGTTGGAGCGTCTCCGTTCCTGCAGCAGACTTGGGTGCCCTGCCCGATGCTACAACTATAAATGTCACTGCAGATGTATCCGATACCGCAGGCAATCACGCAATTCAGGCCAGCAACGGATTCGACACAGATTTCACGGCACCCGCGATCGCCATAACGAACCTTTCAGATGGTGCCGTCATGAATGCGGTCGAGCAAGGCACTGATCTGACCGTATCCGGCACGTCGGACGCTCCGGATGGTAGCATTGTGACGGTCGAAATTGCTCGGGCTGACGGGACCGTTGATGTCACCGGAACCGCAACAGTTTTGGGTGGAAGTTGGACATATACCGCAACAGTCTCGGATCTCAGCGGACTACAGGATGCAGAAAACTACAACCTCAATGCCTCGACGGCCGATGCGGCGGGAAACACCGGCCAAGCCACAGACAGCTTCACCACCGATTTCACTGCGCCCTCGATCACCATTGATCCACTGTCCGTTGGTTCGGTTTTGGATGTGACGGAACAAAGTTCAGACTTGACCATATCCGGGACGACAACGGCTGAGGACGGGCAAACCGTTTCGGTCACGCTGGGGGGCCAAACTTATACGGCGATCGCAACCGGAGGGACCTGGTCGACCACTGTGCCCACAGCGGATCTGGCTGCACTTGCAGATGCAACAAACTTTCCAGTATCTGCCAGTGTCGACGATGCAGCGGGCAACAGCGCATCTGGAGCTACAACGTCCGTCACGACGGATTTTCGACCCATATTGAGCATGAGCTCGATCGGTACAAACAACGCTTTTTCACTGTCTGACGCACAGAGTTCGGGTTTAAACATCAGCGGCTCATCGATCGGATTGGCAGCAGGCCAGACCGTCGACGTGGTGTTGAACGGCGGTTTAGTCGGGGCGGCAACTGTTTCGATGGACGGTTCCTGGTCTTTGAACGTAGCGCCTTCAAGCTTTTCTGGCTTCGATGCAGGGGATGACCTAACTTTTGCTGCTCAGGCAACAGTGTCGGGTGGACCGGACCCATTAGCAGTTTCCAGTGAGGCCACGGCGCACGTCCCAGCAGCATACGTTATTACTGAAGTGGGACAAACCGGAACAACCGTAACATTTGCGATCCACGCCGATAGTGACCGCGACTTGTCGAGCGGACTGGCCATGACAGCAGAGCTTGAATACGACTCAACCGTTGTCACTTTCGACACAGGCTCAGACACCGAAAACGGTGAATTTGATTTGTTCTTGGTCAACCCCGGTGTTGGAGACACGGTGAACTTCGCGGGAGCCGCAACCACCTTTACCGATCTGTCGCAACCGTTGGTCACGTTCACCATGACGGTTCAGGACCCAAACCAACCGATCATTCTGACGATCACTACACCAGATGGCGGCCCTACAGATTTCCAGCTTGGTACGGATGGAAACGACACTCTCACTGCAACCGACGTGGATGCCATCATCCGCGGTGGAGATGGCGACGATTCCATTGATCTTAGTGATGCAGGACGAGACATAGTCGTGTTCGAAGCCAACCCTGCCGACAATGGTGCCGACACCGTGACAGGGTTCACGATCGGATCGGCAACTGATGTTACAGATGCCTTGATGTTCAGTGGGCTTGACGTCAGTTCCTTGCGGGGCGATGGAACCGATTTTGAAATATTAACCCTTGGTGATGCACTCGGATCGGACACCGGGTTTGTAGGTCTGACAACCATTCTTTCCGATCTGACCGAGGGGACAATTGAAGCCGCAGTAGAGAGCTTTATCGGCGCGGTCTCAGGAGATGAATTGTACCTGCTCGCTACAGACGGAACCGACAGTGTCTTGGTCAAAGTCGACTACTCTGCTTCCGACGCAGCAACGGTCGACACAGTCGCAACGTTCGACGGGTTGGGTGATTTGAGCGGCCTGAACTCAGACAACATCCTTCACACCGATCCAACAGGCGCGGGCGCCTAATCCAAAAAGCGTTCAATTGGTGAAGTAACAACAAAAATCGCAAGAGAGTGTTATGGTACAGGATGGGTTAACTCCAGTCAGCTACAAAATGCACGGGCACCGATTTTGGCGGCGTTTCAAGTCGTATGACTTCGCCCGTGACCTTACCGATTGCCCCATAGTTGAGGCAGAGGTCCTTCAAGGTGCCGCCGCATTCCCGATTGTGTTCAAGGCCGCCGATGCGGGGGTCGAACCAGTTGCCTTGCTTTCGATGACGTACGGAGCATCGACGCCGTTTGTCTCGGCTGATGGTACATGGTTGGCGACCTATGTACCGTCGGCTTTGCGTTGCACTCCATTTCACGCATCTCGGATCGAACCCAAAAACGCGATCGCAAATCAGTTCCAACTATTTGTGGATGAGACGCTAGGGCTTGTCACCGACGAGCCATCCGATGAAGCTTTTTTTGATGAAAGCGGTGTACTGGCGCCGGAACTGCAAAAGGTAAGTGCGTTCTTTCAGGCGCGCATCGCTGCGGCTGAAGAAACCGCTAGGCTATGCGATGTCATCGCCGAGATGAATCTCTTTGCCCCGGTCGCCAATCATCACGGTATCGAATTTCCTGATGAAACACTGGGCATAAACTCTAAAGCACTCAGAGGTTTGCCACAGGCGCAGAAGACGGTGCTGGCAAGGTCCGGCGCCTTGCGATTGATACATGCGCACCAGGTTTCGCTTTCACACAGTTCGTGGTTGACGCAGGCGCAGCTGCAGGCAGGGCAGGCTGAAAAACAGCCCAGACTCAACAGTATGCCCAGTGTTTCAGATTTCCTCGATGCCATTGCAACAGCCCAACACAGCGAGCAAAGGCTTGAATCTAGAGAGGGGGAAAACCTCCATGCCAGCGTTTGAACAACCTCTACTGCGGCTCGCGGCGTTGACCCTAACCGCCCAGCTTTCCGCCTGCATCGCTCCCCCCGATATGTCGATTGTGGAGGCCTCGTTTTCTGGGGGAACCGCAGGTGCCGGAGCGACGCGATCCTCCAGAAATCTCACCCAAAGTGGTTTTGGAAAGATGATCCAGCTAGCGGTAGAAACAAGCCCCAACCTGGCGCAAAGCAACACCAGAATGGAACTCGCCACCGCAAACCAAAACGCAGCCAAAGGCGCATTCCTGCCGCAGGTATCGCTGGGATTAAACGCAAGATCCGAGCGCATTAAGTCAGATACAGCGGATGTTTCACCCTATTTGCGTGTTTCCCAATTGGTCTACGACGGCGGTGCAGCTGCGGGCGATCTGGCCGCGGCCCAGGCACGTGTGTTGGAAAGCCGGGGCGATCAACTGCAGACCGCAGCCGCCACTGCACTTGCGGCGATTGAAGCCTACGCAATCGTTCTGGATCAGCGTAAAATTCAGGACATTAACGCGCAAAATGTTTCGGTACATGCAGCGTTGGTGCGCCAAATCTCTGATCGGGCGGCGGGTGGTGCGGGTTCGAACGTTGATGTTTTGACTGCCCGCTCCCGTATGGCCGATGCCCGTACAAGTTTCACCGATGCCAAGGCGCGCACTGACCGCGCCGAAGCGCGGTTTCGTGAAGTTTTTGGAACGGTGCCAGGTATGTTGCCAGCACCTATTGCCGCCCCAAAGCTGGCTCGCAGCGACGCCCAGATTGTAAAAGACAGTCCGCAGGTCCGCCGTGCCAACGCAGGTTTGCTCGCAGCCAAAGCACAATGGACCGCAGCGCAGGCACGCCGACAACCTGATGTACGGGTGGCTGCCTTTGCAAATCAGGACGACAGCCGCGATGCAAACTTTGGCGTGGATCTATCGTTCAACTACGAGTTGGACAGCACTGGTCAACGCCGCGCTGCTATCGCAGTTGCCGAAGCACAGGTAAAAGAAGCTGAATTCGCGCGTGAAAGTCTGATCCGCGAGATTACCCGTGAACTCGAAGGCATCCGCTCGGACCAGAAAGCGGGTGCAGAAAGACTACGCGCAGCACGGGTCGCTGTTGCGGCCAATGCAGAAAGTGTCGCCGCCGCCCGCGAGCAGTTCACCATTGGACGACGAAGCCTTATCGAAATCTTGGATGCGCAGCGCGACTACGTAAATGCTCAGGAACGATTGATCTTGGCAGAACAGAGCTTTTTCCTAACCAATTACGCGGTGTTGAGCCTGACCGGGGATATTCTTGATCTGCTTGGAGTTACCCCGAACACTTGGGACGTACCCTCTTGAAACACGATAGTTCGGTTCGAGATAATACCTCCCTAAGTCCTTTTGAAGCTTGTCTTTTGAACGTGGCTTCCACGTTAGATCGACCACTGAGTCTTGCCATGCTGCACGCTGCTGAAACTGGGTTGCAGGACGGACTAACTATCCAGGATGCAATTTCCGTTGCCCAGAGGATCGGATTGCAAGCTGGGTATGGCGCCAGGCGCCTGAATGCCTTTGACGACACTTTGGTGCCCGCAATACTGCTGTTGGCTGAAAACGAGGCTGTAGTCTATCACGGGCGTTCGCCCGACGGGGCGCTTTTGATATTTGATCCGGCGATTGGCGAAGGAATTGGCGAAGTTTCCGAAGACAGATTCCTTAACAAATATACCGGATATGCAATTCTGTTTCGCAGAAACCACAATAGCGAGATGTCCTTAAGCGGCTCTGCCCAACACGGGCACTGGTTCTGGTCGGCTCTGGCTGTCAACCGGTGGTCATACATTCAGGTTGCACTCGCGGCAGCATTGGCAAACCTGTTAGGCCTGTCCACATCAGTTTTTATCATGGTCGTCTATGATCGGGTTTTACCGAATGAAGCCATGGAGTCCCTGATTGCTTTGACGGCGGGGGTTGGTCTGGCACTTGCGTTCGATTTTGTGCTCAAGGTGCTAAGGGCTGGGTTTATAGATAGGGCCGGGCAAAAGGCCGATATGATCATGGGTCGTCGCGTTTTTGACCAATTGCTCAACATCGAAATGAAGTCACGCTCGGGTTCGACCGGTGCAATGACCAGCACTGTTCGGGAATTTGAAACCCTCCGCGAGTTTTTCACGTCGGCAACTTTAGTGGCCGTGGTTGATCTGCCTTTCATTGGATTGTTTGTGTTGGTTATCTATCTGGTTGGTGGGCAACTCGCGCTAATCCCCGCTCTGGCAGTGCCCGTTGTGTTGCTGGCGGGGCTGGCAGCACAACCAATCTTGTCGCGAGTGGCAGAAAAGAGCTTTGCAGATGGGCAGTCCAAACAATCGGTTTTAGTGGAAGCAGTTTCTGGTTTGGAGACCATAAAAACCACATCTGCAGGTCGACAAATGCGTTCGCGTTGGCGCGCTGCAATCGAACGTCAATCCGAGCACGGTGCGCGCAGTCGGGCCGTCACGCAATTTGCCCTGAACTTCACCGGGTTCACCCAACAGGCAGCGCAGGTACTGATTGTTTTCTATGGTGTTTTTCTGATCTCAGAAGGTCAGGCAAGTATGGGCGCACTGGTTGCATCTGTGATGCTGACTGGGCGGGCGTTGGCGCCGTTGGGCCAGCTAGCCCAAACCCTTACCCGAGTTAACCAGGCGCGAAGCGCGTACCGAAATCTCAATGCACTCATGCAAAGCGAGAGCGAACGTCCCGAAGGTCGCAACTGGATAAATCGAGCTGGGTTCAACGGGGGAGTTTCCTTTAGCAACGTGCATTTTGCCTATCCGGACAAAACTGACGACGCGCTTAGCGGTGTTTCCTTCACGATAAACCCGGGTGAAAAGGTTGCGATTCTCGGACAGATCGGGTCCGGCAAAAGCACTATCGCAAGGTTACTGTTGGGCCTCTACAAACCGCGGGTCGGGTCTGTACTGTTGGACGGGCTGGACATTCGCCAGATCGATCCTGGTGACCTGCGCCGCAATATTGGGTCCGTTTTGCAGGACGTATGGCTGTTTTCTGGATCTGTTCGGGACAACATTGCCAGCGGTGCGATCCGGCCTCGGGATGAAGACCTAATCGAAGCGGGGCGCATCGCAGGCGTAGAAGACTTTGTTGCCCGTCAGCCCGTTGGATATGACCTGCAACTTGCAGAGCGTGGTGAAGGGCTCTCGGGTGGGCAAAAACAAGCGATTGCTCTTGCACGGGCGCTGATCGGGCGGCCACCGGTGTTACTGCTTGATGAACCTACAAGTGCGATGGACGTCAAGACCGAAGCCGAGGTGATTCAGCGCCTGAAGCACGCGACCAAAGACACGACACTGGTGATCGTGACCCATAGAACGAGCCTGTTGGATCTTGTTGACCGAGTGATCGTGATTGAAGATGGGAAAATAGGTGCGGATGGTCCCAAAAGCATGCTGACGCAGCATGTTCGGCGTTCGGGGAGGCACCTGAATGTCGCGGCATCCTGATTTGGCGGCTTTGGCGCGTGAAATGCGCGGCGGCTCATCGATTAGGGGTTCACTTCTTCTGTTGGTGGTTCTCTCCTGTCTGCTGGCGGCTGGGACTTGGGCGTATTTGACCGAGTTGGATGATGTTACACGCGTGGATGGCCGGATTGTACCTTCGGGCGACGTGCAGCTGATTGAGGCAACCGAACCTGGTGTGTTGCAAGCTGTCCATGTTCGGGAAGGGCAAGTGGTCGATAAAGGCGCATTGCTGATGGAGTTGGATACGACACAGATCGACAGTCAGCTAAGCCAGGAACAACAGCGTGCTTTTGGTCTCATGGCACGTGCCCTGCGTTTACGGGCAGAGATTGACAGCATCGAACTCGCGTTCGACGAAAACCTGATCAAAGGTGCACCGGCCGTCGTGCGGTCAGAAACCGCATTGTATCAGGGTCGGCAAGCTGAACTGCAAGCCGAAATCGCCATTCTGGAACGTCAAAGGCAGCAACGGCACCGTGAATACGAAGAAGGTTTGGTGGATCAGGTCACCGCGGATGAAACGCTCAAAGTTTTGGCCGAAGAACGGGCCATCATGGCCCCTTTGATTGAACGTCACATGGAACCGGCCACAACCCTATTGGCATTGCGCCGCAGCGAAGCCGAATGGAAGGGTCGAAAAGTCAGGGCCAGGGCCGTGGCCAACAGATTGAAAACCGGTTTAGATGAAATCGACGACCGGATTAAGGCCACGCGCAGCCGCTTTCGAAGTGCTGCGCTTACTGACTTGGCTCTTGCGACTGCCGAACTTGCGACGCTGCAACCCGCCCTGCCCGCTTTGCGCGACCGGGCGGCGCGGGCTCAGGTGCGGTCGCCGGTTCGTGGGATCGTCAATCGGATACATCGTACAACTATCGGTGGCCTCGCTCGGAGCGGAGAGGACCTGATCGAAGTTGTGCCCTTGGATGAGACGCTACTGGTAGAGGCCTATGTGCGACCTGAAGACATCGCTTTCTTGCGGGCTGGCCAACCGGTCAAAGTGAAGATCACAGCATATGACTTTGCGCGCTATGGCGGGCTGGACGGAGAAATCATCCGGATCGGAGCTGATACGATCACGAGGTCCGAACGGAATGACGAGGAGGTCTTCGTTGTAGAAATTCGAACCAGTAACACAATGCTCGACGCAAGCGGAATCGCGGTTGAAATCATTCCCGGAATGATCGCTGAAGTGGATATATTGGCCGGTCGGAAATCGGTTCTGGATTACTTGGTGCAACCAGTTGTGAAAATAAAGGATCGTGCGTTGCGTGAGTGAGGCAATGCCCAGCGAGGTTTTCTGAAAAACGCTGCTGAGTGGAACAGTTTAGGCGCAGTCGCGTTTCTCAGCCCGATTCCACCCAACACTCGTGTGGACGACTTATCAACGCTTCCCAGCATAGAACCCTGAGCTAATCAAAACGCCCTGAAGACCAGAATGGCAATCAAAAACAAAGGTCCTCTCACCGCCACTTCACGTCACCCAAGAAAATGTATCCTGCCCCGTAGATGGTTTTGATTAGCTGTGGGTTTTTGGGGTCTTCACCAAGCTTTGTCCGTAACCTCGAAATGCGCACATCCATTGCACGGTCGAAACTATCGCCCGCGGCGCCACCTAACGATTCTTGCATTTGGCTGCGGCTAATCAACCGCTTTGGGCTTTCCAAAAACAAACGCAGCACTTCTCCTTCTGCGTGACTGAAAGGTGTTTGCGTGCCCCCTTGATCCTCGAGAATGTATCGATTGAAATATGCCGTCCAACCGTTGAAATCCGCTATTTCCGAAAGCGTGGATTGGCTGCGTGGTGAACGTAGTCTGGCTCGGACGCGCGCGACGACCTCTACTGGGTCGAAGGGTTTGGTAATGTAGTCATCAGCGCCCAATTCCAATCCCGTTACGCGATCTTGAACCTGAGCTCGACCGGAAATGATAATCACGGCTGCACCCTGTTCCAAAGCCAGTCTGTGAACCAAGGCCAGCCCATCTGTGTCCGGCAGGGAAAGATCGACCAAGCACACGTCCGGTGTGACACGGTTTAACGCGGCCTCAAACTCCCGCGCCCGAGAGAAACTTTGCGTGCGAAATCCAGCTTCTTCCAATGCGTCCGTCAGGATGCGTCTGATTTCAGGCTCATCATCTAGAATGGTTATCAGTGGTTGTGACATCAGGCGGCTTCAGTTCGGATAAGGGCCGACAATTGAGCCTGCGAAAACGGTTTGCGCAAAACCGGCGCGACGGCCAACGCTTGTCGATGCAGTGGATCCGAAAAGGGCAAAGACGTCATCAATATACAGGGCAATCCAGTTTTCAGCTGCTCCATAAGGTTAAGACCTGTGCCTGTTCCTTCCAATCGAATATCGGATAGAACCAAAGCAATGTCTTCAACGCTTAGTGTAAGGGCTAGCGCCTCATCCACCGAGGTTGCCTCGATCACCGAAAAGCCCAAATCCACCAACATCTTCCGGAACTCGCCGCGAAGATCATCATTGTCTTCCACCAAGAGCACAAGCCCCTCTTGCTCGGGTGGCGCTGGGCGATACGGTAGCCGTAGAACAACGGAAGCGCCTGAAGGGGTGTTTCGGAGGTTCAGATCACCGCCCGCCAATTTCACTGTGTCGTAGACCATAGGCAATCCCAATCCGGACCCATCGCTACCTTTCGTTGTAAAAAACGGGTTCAGTGCCTTTTCCAACGCCTCGGAAGAAAATCCGGTGCCCGTATCGGACACTGTGATCTCAACCCAGATTGATCCGACGGCGTGGGCACTTATGGTGATTTGCCCAGATCGACCACAGGCATCGCGCGCATTGAGCACGAGGTTAAGCAACGCATCCTGCAGCATACCTGGGTCCAGCATCAGAGCTTGGTCCGGTAGGTTGTTCACAACCGACAATCCGACACCTCGTGGCAGTGAGGGCGTTGCCAGAATCCGTAAGTCCTCTAACAAACCCTGCATATCCGTTGATTTCGGCTGTGGGGTCCGATTGCCCGTCATGTCTGCGATACGGTTCAGCAGCTGGCCGCCTCGGCGCGCGGTTTGTTGAGTAGCAGCGACCAATTCGTGGGCTTCTGCCGGAATGGTCATTTTGTCCAAACGGGCCTGCATGCCGAGGATTATGGTCAGCAAGTTTGAAAAATCATGGGCTAGTCCGCTGGTCATTTGTGCAGCCATCGCCCTGCGTCGCGTCTGTTGCAAGGCAACGCGGGCCTGTGTTTCCTCGGTGATATCCACAGACATCACATAAACGCCCCCTGCCCTGTCCGGCGTAAAAGACACCCTTATACGACGGGAATCCTGATCTTCGGTGAACTCAAAAACGGATGTCTCACCGTCGTAGGCTTTTCGCAAATGGGGTTCAACACGGCCAAAAGCGTTGGCCCCCAGCGCTTCGGAAATATGGAGACCGAGAATCTCGGACGGGCGCCCAGGCATAACCGCGCTGAGGCGACGGTTCGAGTAGTCATACCTCCCGTCAGCACCCAGATGCGCAATATGAGCGGGCATCATCTCGGTCGTCATCCGAGTCCGCGCTTCGATTTCGGTCAGCTCCCGTTTGGCCTCTTCCAGCGCAGAGATCGTCGCGGCCAGTTTTCGGTTGGTGGCCGACAGTTCTTCGGCATGACTAATAAGTTGATCTGACAGTTCTTCGGACCGGGCGCGCAGCAGGTTTTCTGCCCGCCGAGTCCCAGTAATGTCCGTGTAAACCGCGACCCAACCACCCTGCGGCAGTGGTGCGCCTTCTACGGACAGCACTTGTCCATTGGGGCGAACACGCTCCATATAGTGGGGCTCAAAGGCCAGCGCTTGTTCCACACGCAGTTCGACCATTTCCTCGATACTGCCTTCCTCACCATACTCGCCGCGGTCGGCCAGAAAATAGATAGTGTCGCGAAACAATGCTCCGGGTTTCACCAGGTCATCTGGCAGGCTGAACATTTCTTGAAAGCGTCGATTGCTGAGCACAAGGCGCAACTTACTGTCATAGATGGAAAGCGCCTGGCCGATCAGGTTCAGCCCCGCCGTTGTCATCGCTTTTATACGCTGTTCGGTAACGTCCAATATTGTTCTCCCCGGCACATCCGTAACATCAGAATTCGTGCAGGTGTAGAGGGGTCAAAAACAATCGGTGCGACCCTGAGAAAACGCCAGCGGCGAAAATATAGGCTTCGGCAAGCCAACGGACTCAGAACACGAACGCAATTACCTAGCCAAAGTGGCCCTTCCACAGAGTATCAACCATAAAGACTCGGTGCTTTTCGAAGTTTGGGCCATTGGGCTGGGCAGTGACCAAAAATCACGAACGCGCCACGCTTGTCGGCCAGCTTCATCAATCGGTCTGCGCTGGCAATGGCCGCCGCTCGATTCCAGGACCCAGGAAATTCTTCATTAATTTCAGCCGGTCGCGAAATGGCGTCGCTTGTCAGTAGAAATGGGCCAGACGGCAAATCGACCATCAGTGCGATCTGCCCTGGTGTGTGACCCGGCGCAGCCAGCACATTCAACCCCGGTCCAATCAGAACATCACCTTCGACCTCAAGGTAATCGCGGTCTGGCCAGTCCAATGGCTGCATGTCGCCCCAATACAATGGCCTAGCCAGCGCGCGTTCTTGCGTTGAAATCAGGATCGGAACGCCGGGAAACGAACCCAGCCCACCCACGTGATCTATGTGGGAGTGGGTGCAGATGTGCAAAGTTACATCCGCAGGTGCCAGACCTAACTTAGCAAGCTGCGCTACGGGCAGGTTTTCCGACCCACATTCAAGCACCTCGCCAGATTCATACAGTCGGTCTTCGGT
This sequence comes from uncultured Ruegeria sp., assembly GCF_947504215.1. GTDB lineage: Bacteria > Pseudomonadota > Alphaproteobacteria > Rhodobacterales > Rhodobacteraceae > Ruegeria. The sequence goes on from NZ_CANNGO010000017.1 coordinate 16,256, forward strand.
TGAGGCGGCCTCTTTGTCCATCGCATATTTTTCGGGGAAACCTGTATCGATCAAAATGGTTTCACCAGCGTCCGTGCAAATCACGAATCCGCAGATCCCGATGACACGACCGTCGGAATGTACCTTGAACAATCCGTAGTCCAGAACCGACAGCGTCAGTGGACGCCCTTTGATGAACCTTTCTGCCTGCACCCGTATCCTCCGGCAATTCCCGACAAGCATTGTGGAGGGGTCACGAATGTCAACAGATTTAGATCGTTATGGTACGGCCAGCGTGGTTTTGACAAATGACCGCTTTCGGCTGTGCAAATCACACCCATGGAACCCAAGTAAGAAGACCAGTTTCCCATGCGTCGCAAACAGACGTGACCAGCTTACTGACCCATGTTACGGGCCGTTGGAAAGGGCATTTCATGACAGCGAATACTAAACTACAAAACCCCACAGCTGGCATTGCCTTTGTCCTGGTTGGTATTGTCGCGATTTCGGTCAACGATATGCTGATCAAATTCCTGTCGGGAAGTTACCCTTTGCATCAGATGGTGTTCACCCGATCCATTATCGGTATCGGCTTCAGCCTCGCCCTGGTGCAACTCGAAGGTGGTTGGCAGATTCTGAAGACAGATCAGCCATGGTTGCATTTGCTGCGGGGTGTGCTGATCGTCGCCGCAAATCTCACTTTTTTCACCGCTTTGGCTGTTATGCCGTTGGCTGAGGCGACGGCAGTTTTCTTTGTCTCTCCTTTGATGATCACATTGCTGAGCATCCCCTTGTTGGGGGAAAAGGTTGGCCCGATGCGGATCGGGGCCGTGATCGTCGGTTTTGCTGGCGTGATCATCATGACACGCCCATGGGAGAGCGGCGATGACCGCTCGGTCAACCTGTTGATGTATATTCTGCCTGTTGTTGCCGCCTTGACCTACGCGCTCAATAACGTATTGACCCGACTTCTTGGCGCTAAATCCAAGGCATCCGCAATGGCGGTCTACATTCAGGCGGCGTTCATCGTTGTCAGCCTGCTATTTTGGTCAATGGCTGGCGACGGAAAATTTGCACAAGGCGTTGAAAACGAAAGCCTGATCTTTCTCTTGCGGGCTTGGGTCTGGCCTGACGGTTCGGATGTCTGGTTGTTTGTGGGGCTCGGGTTAAACTCCGCAATTATCGGGTATTGTCTGGGACAGGCCTACCGGATGGCCGACGCCGCTACTGTGGCGCCGTTCGAATATGTTGGGTTGCCGCTGGCCATAATTTGGGGCTGGCTGATCTGGGGTGAGTTGCCGGGCTTGGCAGGGATGGCTGGCATTGCCCTCATTTTGGGATCGGGGCTGTTTGTTTTCTTGCGCGAACGGCAAAAGAACCGAGGCATTGTAAGCAGAAAACGCGTCCACCGACGATATTGACGCCGCAATAAACGCGGCGTCAACTTGATTTTCTTACCAGGTCTTTTAGCCCCGCATGTACGGTATGCGCGACAATAGGTCGGTGCCTTGCTGGTTCCAAAAATGCAGCAGGTCGATGAAAATCCAGTTCTCGGTCAGTTTAGTACCCGAGCGGCGATACATGTCGATCACACGCATGTCGCTAAGCTTGTCAGTCGCGGGCATGCCCATGAACCCACCAGATGGCCTAAGGGTCAGGTTCGGCCAGCCGAAAAACCCACCGAACTCACCTTCTGCGATACGAGCGATGTGACCATTGAAGGTCCGGTCCGCCAGCCCATCGCGAAAGGGGCCGGAGTGTTGTTTGATGTACCGTTCGATCGTATAGGCCGACCCAATTCCGGTCGGACCCCACCAGATCATATCATCATTCCAGCTGCGCGGCAGTTCCTCTTCCAAACCCAGCTCTTCACGACCTTTCCAGTCACGGATATCGTTTATCATGAACTCGATGGCCGCAAGCGTTTTACGCCCTTCTTCCGGGTCCTGTTCGTCGAACATGACACCTGTATGGGTCATCGGTCCGGGCTGCACCAACTGGGCACCGGTTTGCGTGGGAAATAGGTTCAATCCAGCCTGCGCCATCAGGTGTGGGATATCAAAGAACATCGCTGTGTCGGTGATCTTGTCCCCTTCTACAAGGTGGAATTCTGCATAACGCAGCATGGCAATCTTGTTTGTATGAGGGATGTTCAGCCACGGTGCATCGAACAAACCCATCAGATGGCCCATCGAGGCAACCCAAACACCGCCGGCCTCCAGATGGTTTTCTCCGGCCATGAAGATATCCAATCGGCGCTGCATCCGGCGCAGTGCATGTTGCAAAGGTTGCCAGAACTGTTCCGCAACCTCGACCGGGTTGTGAATTTCGTGGAACGGGTGGTAACCACGCCAAATGGCGTCCGGGGCAAAGTACTTCTTGGCGGCCGCCACCGGATCTTCGTTGAGCGCTTCAAAATAATCCCGCACCAGGTTTTTTGCAGATTGTAATTCCGACATGTTTCTTCTCATGAGTTGAAAGTGTTCCGCCGGTTGCGCCCGCCGGAGTGGGAATTAGGTCAGATCCTGACGCGCCTTTGCAATCTGCATCATCATGTCCAGTTCGTTAAACAGCTGCCATTCCTGTTCAACTTGCCCACCTCTGACCCGCCACTGGGTGATGCCCCAAATCTGGCAACTTGCCCCGGTCGCCGAGCGATACATGTCCGTGTCACCCTCATGGGTTCCCTCCGCACTCCACCGGGTTGAAACCAACCACCCTTCATCGTCATTGCCCATCCAGTAAACCTCATCCACCTGAAGCGAGAGGTCGGGAAAGGCGTGGCGTAAGCTATCGACGTAGGTTTTATAGGCCGCGTGGCCGGAAAACTTGCGCTCGGTCGTCCCCTCAAAGGTCAGATCTGGGGCATAGTCGGCATCCACCATGCTCATATCGCCATTCCAGATGTTATCGTGCAGGCGCCGCGCAAATGCGTCGGGGTCAAACCCGTCAACCGGCTCAGCCACATACAGCGCGCGCGCGGGTGCTGCGGATCGCCGCAGGTCATCCCATGTCTGTTGATTGCGCGGCCACCCCGGAGGCGGATCGGCTGCCAGCCTGTCCGCCTCTTCCCACAGGTCGATCCCGAACTGTTGCAACATGGCCGACGTGTTATAAAGCACGTGCTCAAGAAAAATATCGTTTTCAAGGGCCACACAATTAGCGATGACCATGACGTCGACCTTTTTACCAGTGGCCGGACCATAGCGGCTGCTTCCGGTATTGGTCCCCATGATCCGTGTCAGGTGCGAGGTGTGAAACCCAACTTCGTCGTCGCCAGCCCAAATGATCTCTTCAGCATCCAGAACAATGTCGGGAAAAGCCCCGGTGGTATGATGCGTATCGGCGATGATCTTCTTGTTGCCGGTCTGCAATCCATAGTCGTCGTAGATCAGCGAGGTCGGCGCATAGCAGGCGCTGATGTATTCGACCTGCGGAGGATCGGATTCCCAGATACGATGCGTGATCCGAACGATATAGTCGACGATGTTGGCGTATTCGGGCTCAAAACCCTGAAGATCTTGCTTCGGTCCAAAATCCGTTGGAATCCGCACAGTTCGGTTCTTTGAATACTCTTTGAATGAGACATCGTAACTCGTAGGCATATGCCGACGCGCAAGTGGCCGCGCCGTCCCGTAATTCCGTGACATTTTTCCTCCTGCTCAGAGCGTCATAGTTAATATTATTTGCCGGTTATCCTTTTACGGCGCCAGCCGTCAGACCGCTGACAATCTGCCGCTGGAAGAACAGAACGAGGAAGAATAGCGGGATCATTGCGCTGACAACGGCCGCGACGGCGAACATCACGTCCCCGGTTTCACGCACAGTACCTAGGAAACTGTTGATGCGCGGAACCATCGTCTGGTTTTCTGAACTCAGCAACACAGCAGTCACGGCGAAGTCGTTATAGGCTAACAGGAAACTGAACAGACCGGTGGTAATGACCCCTGGCCACATCACCGGAATAATAACGTACCTAAACGCCTGAAACCGCGTACAGCCATCGACCATCGCACTTTCATCCATGTCTTTAGGGATGTTCAGGAAGAACGAATGCAGCATCCAAAGCGTGAAAGGCTGATTGATCGCCACCAAGACGATGATCGTTGTCGAAAGCTTGCCCCAGACATTCCATTCGAAAAAAGGCAGCAAATAACCCGAAACCAGAGTGATATGCGGCATTGCCCGAAACACCAGCCCCGCCATCAACAACCAGAACGCATAGCGAAAGCCCGACCGCGCGAGCGCATAACCGCCCAGCGTGCCGAGGGTCAGAGAAATCACCACAGTGAAGAACACGACAATCCCTGTGTTGATCGTGTTGCGCCAAAATTCCTGCTCCACCCACGCGCCGTAATAGCCATCGCCAGTGAACGCACTGCCCGTCTGGACCGTCGTCATCACGCCATAGAGTGCATTACGCCAGTCCGTCTTCGAGAAGAAATCAGGCTGAACCTTGAACGAGCCCCAGAGGGTCCACAAGAAGGGGCCAGCAGCGATGAATATCCAGAGAACAACGAAACTTGTGGTGAACCAGATCAGCCCTTTGGAGCGTCTGTCTGCTACAGATGTTGACATGATCAGGCCCTCTTCTGATTAAAGTCGCGCCATGTGCGGATCAGCACGGGTGTCAGCAGGATTGCAACACCAAGAATTGTCAGGATCGACGTAGCCCCAGCAGAGCCAAACAATTGGATGTCGCCGCCGCGCAGGTCATTGAAAATAATCCAGGATAGCGACGTCGCCTTGGCCGACGCCGAGAAGCTGATGATCGGTTCAAACACCCGGAAATTATCCATCAACTGCATCAGCGTGATGAACACAACCAGTGGCATCATGTAAGGCACAACCACGTATCGAATTGATTGCCACCGTGAGGCGCCGTCGATCTTCGCTGCCTCAAGCGTCTCTTTCGGGACGGTCTGCAACCCGGCATAAAAGACGATAAAACTGAACGGGGTCGAACTCCAGATGCCGTAAACGATCAGCATCATCCATGTCAGAGGCGTTGACGCCTTCAAGGACAGGTTGGGGTCGTTGAAGATTTTCTGCAACGTCGCGCCGATTATGCCATCGGCATCGACCATCCAAAACAGGATCAGCGCGCCTATAAGCGGTGTCACGATCATTGGTAGCAGCGACACAAAGATCGTTGGGCCCTTGATAGCCCGCGGCAAAGTGTTCACCGCCAAAGCGACACCAAGCCCCAAAAAAATAACAAACGGCGTGACTACCGCCGTGTAGGTGAGCGTAAAGAATAGGGCCTTGTAGAACGGCAGATTGATCAACTCTGACATGAATTCGCCGAACGTTTCGGTCTCGTTCCATGCAACGCCCACTTGTTCGAACGCAAGATGCTTACGGTTCGTATAGGTTCCCAGGCCGTTGAAACGCCCCAGAGGGGCCTCTTCCCGCAGAGCTGCCGTCGCCTCGTTGTCGACCTGCAAGACCGTTTCGCATTTGAAAGGTCCGCAGTTTTCAACCTCGGTCATGATTTGCTCGTGTTCCACGAACAGCGATTGCACGGCAACTGACACAATGGGTAAGGCAATGAAAAAAAACATTGCGGCCAAGGACGGGAGGATAAACCAGAAGAAAGTGCGGTGTTTCATAGCCCAAATCCTACGTCAGCTTAACGTTCTGGGTGGAATACTCCGAGGCGGCGTGCACGCTGCCTCGGAGTCGACTCTTATAGGTAACCGGCTTCTTTGGCCGCAGCGGTATAGGCGGCTTCGATGTCTGCCAGTGTCTTTTCAGCGCTTTCATTGCCTTGCAGAAAGTCGGGCAGTTCTTCAAAGACTGCCTGATGCAACAACCCCATGTAGGGCAGCATCGGGTAGGGCTCTGCACCTGCCGACGCCGTCGCCGCAACACCAGCTGCCGCTGGTCCCGGTACGTAAGATTCCATCAGCCAGACCGCAGCATCATTGTTTGCTGTGACCATCTTTTCCGACGTACCGTGCATCATCGCCAGAAAAGTCGCCTCGGCATCCTCATCCGAGATATTTTTCGCGATGGTGAAACCATCCCACCACAGCGAAGAGGCGGGCGTGGAACCGCCAGCAACCGTCGGGGCACCAACAAGCACTGTGTTTTCGGCCACACCCTCTTCCGCGCCTTCGCCGCTCAGCAGTTCGCCACCGCTTGAGCCCCAAAGCTGCGCGATTGCGATGTCACCCGATTTCCAGATCGGCACCACCGTCGCGGTGTTGTACGTCAGGAAGTCCGGGTTCGACAGCGCAACAAGTTCCTTCAACATGTTCAGCGTCGCGATACCCTGTTCATTGTTAATCGCAGGTTCAGCCGTTCCCGGCTTGAAGAACTCTCCACCGTGACCAAGATACATGTTCACGAATTCTTCACCCAGATTCCAGTCAGACATGCTGAGGAATGCGAACGGGTGATCCATGATGCCCGCGTCCTTGATCGCCTGGGCGGTTTCTACGACCTCTTCCCAGCTTGCAGGGGCCGGTTTGCCGACCTGATCGAGAACGTCCTGACGGAGAAACAGATGCTGGGCGTTGGCCATGAAGGCAATCGCCATGATCTTCCCATCAATGGTAATGAGTTGATTTTTGGGTATGTCCTGACCGTGCTTGGCGACCAGATCGTCAAGCGGACGCAAAAGACCTTCGTTTAGCAGAGGAACAATCGAAGAATTCGCGACAATGACCGAGGTGTATTCCGCCGGATTCGGCGTCAGTGCCTGAACTGTGATATTGCGGAAGTCCTTGTTGTGGTTGGCCGAAATCGTTGCACCACCACTTGCACACTCAGCGGCAGTTCCGGTGATGGCTTTGAGCGCCGGGAAGTCGTTTGCCAGAACATTTACGTTCCCGCTGCTGATTTCACATTCGGCATAAGCTGCGGTCGCCATAAGCGCCGCCACGGCTCCGGCCGCAAAACTTTTCATTAAAGTCATATTGAGAACCCTCCGGTTGGACCCTGTTGTGCAGGCCGCCGCCTGCTTCGTTTATGATTCGTGTTTAGTATTATTTTGCATTCGCATTCATCATTATGCCAATAATTATCCATAAGACAAGATATTCCTCATATTGGCAGGTTTCTAATTATTTTCAGCTAATTACCGTAAATATCGCAGCTTCAGAGCTCCGTTTCACAGATTTTTTCAAAGTACTACTTGCCAAATTTTGCATTCACTGACACATTTTATGGGCACGCATGCAAGAGGTGGAAGCGGAATGGCGGAAATTCAGCTGAATAACATTTCCAAGCGTTGGGGATCGTTTGTCGGAGTTCAGAATTTTGACCTGACAATCGCCGACAAGGAGTTCCTTGTTTTACTCGGCCCATCGGGCTGCGGGAAAACAACCACCATGCGCATGATCGCGGGCCTGGAAGACGTAACAGAAGGTGAGATCATCATTGACGGTCAGGTGGTCAACGATCTGGATCCAAAAGATCGGGATGTGGCGATGGTGTTCCAAAGCTATGCGCTCTACCCCAATCTGAATGTCTATGAGAATATTCGGTTCCCCCTGAAAGTTCGCAAAGCTGACCCCTCAACCCACGACGCGCGGGTAACGCGTGCAGCCGAAATGGTTGAGTTGACGGAGTTTATGCACCGCCGTCCAGCTGAGCTTTCAGGTGGTCAACGGCAACGCGTGGCACTGGCCCGCGCCATTGTTCGCGAACCCAACGTATTCCTGATGGACGAACCGCTTTCAAACCTTGATGCCAAACTGCGGGTTTCCACACGCCATCAGATCAAAAACCTCAGCCACGAGCTGCAAGTCACAACGATCTACGTGACCCACGACCAAATAGAAGCCATGACCTTGGCCGACCGTGTGGTTGTCATGAGCAAGGGCGTGGTACAGCAAGTCGGCACCCCGACCGAAATCTATGACCGGCCTGCCAATACGTTCGTTGCAAGTTTTATCGGCAGCCCGGCGATGAATCTGCTTGAAGGGCAGATTTCCAGCGGAACTTTCACGGGCGAAAATGTAACGATAAGCGGGCTATCCAGCACGCATGAGGGCAAGGTCACACTTGGCTTCCGCGCGGAAGATGCCGCGCTGGACCCCAACGGAACGTCGGCGGCACCGCTCTACTCTCTCGAATTGCTGGGGGATGCTACCATTGCGACATTGAAAATCGGCGGCACTATTGCGTCGATACGTGCGGCCAAAGACTACCGCGCTGAAATCGGCGATCAGACCGCTGTGAGCATTGCCCCAGACATCTGTCATCTTTTTGATGCCACAAGCGGTGAGCGGATGGATTAACGCGCCACGGGTCAAATCGCACCCTGATTATCAGGTGTTGGTAGAAACAATGCTGGTCGCAAATGTCAAAGCCATAACATCGATTTGGTTGAGACACACAAATACACGACGGAGGACTCCACGTGAAAGGTTCCCGCCCCGAACAAGCCGTGCTGAGCCGCGACACGGACATGGGCAAAACAGACGAAACCTGGGCAGTCATCGAAGGCATGGTTGATGGCCTTAACGATCACCGGATCGACGATATCGGAGATTTCTTCACCCAAGGGTTCCGATGGATGGGCAATTTTGGGTGCGGCACCAAAACCGGCCTGCAAGAGTTTCAGGACAATTGGCAACGGCCATTCCAAGCCGCATTCTCAGACAAGGTTTGCGTCGACGAGGCGCGCCTCTACATGGGCGAGTGGGCGGCGGCCTTTGGACGTCAGGAGGCCACGCATTCTGGCGAGTTTATGGGGATCGCCCCAACCGGCAGACGGGTCGAAATCCGCTACATGGATTTTTGGAAAGTTGTTGATGGCAAGATCGTCGACAACTGGGTCATGGTCGATTTCCCGCATGTGCTGTTACAGCTCGGCCATGACGTGTTCAACGGCCACGGTTGGGAAGCCTTTGATCGCGGCGAGGCTAAGCCGCCCATGCCGCAGGAGGTCGCGTGATGGGCGCGGTTCTCGATCTGGTGCAGGACATGGAGCGGGCATTGGGACGATCTGAGCCCGACTTGTTGCCCTGGTTCCACGCGGATTTCATATGGGACGGCAATGAAGGCTGTGGCCGCAAGTCCAGCCTGCGGGATTTCGAAGAAAATTGGCGGCGTCCCTTCCACGCCGCCTTTGGCGACTGCCGCTTCGACACAACGCTCTGGCTTGAAGATGGCGAGTGGGCCGCCTGTATAGGCACCTGCCATGCGACCCATACGGGTGACTTCATGGGCATCGCCGCCACCCACCGCCCCCTGCGCGTGCCCTATATCGACTTCTGGCAGATCCGCGACGGGCGGATTGCCTATAATAAGGTGAATGTGGATCTGGCCTCCGTCGCGGCCCAGCTCGGCTGGGACGTCTTCGAAGGCCAGGGCTGGGACCGGCTGGACCCGCCCACGCCCCGCTTGTGGCGCGGCAAGCAGGGCCGGGGTGCCACGGCAGAACCGCTCAAGGTGGTGCAGGACATGGAGGCTGCGTTACAGCGTTCCGACGTGGATGTATCCGAGTTTTTCCACGAAGATTTTGTCTGGGACGCCAACTATGGCTGCGGTCTGAAACACGGGTTGAAGGAGTTTGAAAGTGGCTGGTACCAGCCCTTCCGCGACCACTTTGGCAACCGCGATTTCGTCAGCCCGCATTTCATGCAAACCGGCGATTGGGCCGCCTGTTTCGGCGCGTGCAACGCTACACTTGAACGCGATTTCATGGGGATCAAGGCCACCGGCCAAAAGATACGTGTGCCATACATCGATTTCTGGCGGATCGAAGACACCAAGATCGCGGAAAACATCGTGCGGGTCGATTTTGCCAGCATCGTCGAGCAGCTTGGCGGAGACGTTTTTCGCGGCAAAGGATGGGGGCATGAGATGCCCGTTGATTTCAGCGCACAACCTGCGGCCTAGGAGGCAGACATGACGATCCAATATCTGAAATCCGGTAAGCCAGCAGAAGCCCGCGCCGAGGATGATGCAAAGGTGCGTAGGGTTGTCGAAGACACCTTGGCGGATATCGAAGCGCGGGGCGACGCCGCTGTGCGCGACCTGAGCGCAAAGTTTGATGGCTACAGCCCTGCGGCGTTTCGTCTAAGCGCGTCTGAAATCGAAGCGGCGATGCAAAAGGTGTCGGCGCGCGACATGGAAGACATTCGCTTTGCACAGACGCAGATACGACGTTTTGCAGAAGCTCAGCGCGCCTCGATGACGGATATCGAGGTCGAGACACTTCCCGGTGTTGTTCTGGGCCACAAGAATATACCTGTGCAGTCCGTCGGCTGCTACGTCCCCGGTGGCAAATTTCCGATGGTGGCGTCGGCTCATATGTCCGTTCTGACGGCACAAGTCGCAGGCGTGCCGCGTATCGTTGCCTCGGCACCGCCGGTCGATGGCGCCCCACATCCGGCAATTGTCGCGGCAATGCACATGGGCGGAGCACACGAGATCTACGTTCTGGGTGGCATCCAGGCGGTCGGCGCAATGGCTATCGGTACGGAATCTATTGATCCTGTGCATATGATTGTTGGACCCGGAAACGCCTTCGTCGCCGAAGCCAAACGGCAGCTTTTTGGTCGTGTCGGGATCGATCTGTTCGCCGGGCCAACCGAAACGATGGTAATCGCCGACGACACCGTAGATGCCGAGATGTGCGCCACGGATTTATTGGGACAAGCCGAACACGGTTACAACTCACCTGCATGCCTGATCACGAATTCCCCCAAGTTGGCCGAAGACACACTTTCGGAAATTGACAGGTTGCTGAAAGTCTTACCAACACACGAAACCGCGTCCGCCTCGTGGGAGGACTATGGAGACGTGATCCTGTGCGAAACGCATGACGAGATGCTCGAAGTTGCTAATGACATGGCGTACGAGCATGTACAGATCATGACCGACCGGGATGACTGGTATCAGGAGAACATGCACTCCTACGGGGCCTTGTTCCTTGGCGCGCGCACCAACGTGGCCAATGGCGACAAGGTCATCGGAACCAATCATACCCTTCCTACCAAAAAGGCCGGGCGGTATACGGGCGGTCTTTGGGTTGGCAAGTTTCTGAAAACACACAGCTATCAAAAGGTCACAACGGATGAGGCAGCGACTTTGATTGGCGAATATGGATCGCGCCTTTGCATGTTGGAAGGCTTTGTTGGCCATGCTGAACAATGCAATATCCGCGTCCGACGCTATGGCGGACGCAATGTTCCTTACGGTGAACCCGCCCTGCCCGTCGAAGCTGCCGAGTAGCCCCATATGCCCGAACTCCACAACGCCAACCGCGAATTGCTGACCCCATTGCGCCGCGCGCTTTATGACTGGGACGATGCTGCGGTTCGGCGTGCATTGGAGACGTCTTTCTCGCCAGATGCTGTGTTCCATTGCTGCCATCCGTTTGGTGATCAGAGCTGCCCGCAAGCATTCTTTGAAAACGTGCTGAACCCGCTGCGCAAGGCATGGCCGGATGTCGAGCGACGCGACTGGCTTGTTATGTCGGGTGAAGACGAGCATGGCAGCAATTGGGTTGGTTGCGGCGGGCACTATGTTGGCACCTTCGCCGTGCCTTTTTGGGATATACCGCCATCAGGCCACTTTGCGCATATGCGGTTTCATGAGTACTACCGCGTCGCTGACGGCAAGATCGTTGAGATGCAGATGATCTGGGATTTGCCGGAAGTGATGATGCAGGTTGGGGCCTGGCCAATGGCACCGTCGCTGGGGGCCGAGATATTCATCCCCGGCCCGGCATCAGGCGACGGGCTCTCTCGCCCTGTTCGAGCCGATACTGAGAGCAACGCCAGCCGCAACCTGATCGTCGATATGTTGAACCACATGAAGCGGCACCCATCGCAAGGTGGGCCTGACGTGATGGAGATGTCGCGCTTTTGGCACGAAGACATGAACTGGTATGGCCCCGCCGGTATTGGCACCAGCCGGGGCATTCGGGGGTTCAGAAACTGGCACCAGATTCCTTTTCTGTCGGGCATGCCAGATCGTGGGCAATACCTGGACGAAATCACCTATCACTTCTTCGGAGATGGCCCCTATGTCGGTGTCACCGGCTGGCCTGATATGGTTCAAACCGTCACCCATGATGGATGGATGGGCATTGCACCATCGGGCACAAAAATAACCATGCGCAGCCTGGACTTCTGGCGCATCTCGGATGGGCGTATCCGGGAAAACTGGGTTCTGGTCGATCTGTTGGATGCATACAGGCAGTTAGGGGTGGACGTCTTTCGACGATTGCGCGAGTTCAATAAGGCCCGTGTTCCGGGACGCGTACCGTTCCCTGTTGGAGAAGCCTGATGACCTTACCCCCTGCCCCGTCCTTCCGTCTTGATGGCAAACGTGCCTTGGTTGCCGGGGCGTCCTCGGGGATAGGTCTCGCCTGCGCAACTGCCTTGGCCAGTCATGGCGCCGAGGTGACTGTGGCCGCCAGATCCGAAGGCAAACTGGTCGAAGTCGTGGAAGCGTTCGCCGACAAAGGGTGGAAAAGTCACCCTCTGGCATTGGACGTTGCGGATGTTGCTGCAACCGAAGCTGCCCTAGACGCAGCTGGCCCGTTTGACATTCTGATCAATTCCGCCGGCCTCGCCCGCCACACCCCGGCAGTCGAGACGTCCGAGGCTGATTTCGACACTGTCAGTGACCTGAATTTCAAAGGCGCCTATTTCCTGACCCGCGCTGTGGCCCGCGGCCTTATCTCTGCAGGCAAGCCGGGCAGCCTGATCAACATTACCAGCCAGATGGGGCAAGTCGGGGGCGTCGACCGGGCGGTTTACTGCGGAACCAAACACGCGGTTGAAGGCTTCACCAAAGCCATGGCGATCGAATGGGGCCCGCTTGGCATACGTGTCAACACCATCGCCCCAACCTTCATCCGCACGCCTTTGGGTGAGCAAACACTGGCCATACCCGAACGGCGGGCCTGGATTGAAGACAAGATAAAGCTCGGGCGCGTTGGCGAACTTAGCGATTTGACGGGTGCTGCTGTCTATTTGGCATCGGAAGCGGCAAGCCTTGTGACCGGCACGGCATTGCTGGTGGATGGCGGATGGACGGCAGGCTGATGGCGGATAAGGTCACATCATCTGACGTCGCGCGCCGGGCCGGTGTCAGCCAGTCGGCGGTCAGCCGCGTCTTCACCCCCGGCGCATCGGCGTCAGCAACAACCCGTAACAAAGTCATGAAGGCCGCCGAGGATTTGGGGTATCGCCCAAACACTCTGGCGCGCGCGATGATCACGGGTAAAAGCCGGGTGATCGGTGTGGTCGTCGCCTATCTGGAAAACCAATTCTACCCGATGGCGCTAGAGTATCTGGACCGCGCTCTGAAGGAACGCGGCTATCACATCCTGCTGTTTATGGCCAAGAACGACGATAGCGTCGGCCAGATCGTCGAAGAGCTGATGTCCTATCAGGTTGACGGAATCATCACCGCCTCGGTCGACATGTCGAACGACATTGCCAAACGCTGCGACGACGCTGGTATCCCTGTGATCATGTTCAACCGAGGGCAGGAAACCGGAGATCTGGCGCAGGTGACCTCGGACAATGTCGAAGGCGCGCGTGCCGTCGCTCATTTTTTGGCCTCTGCCGGGCATAAGAAGATAGCGCATATTTCGGGCTGGCAGGACTCCTCAACCGGCCTGGAGCGTATGCGTGGGTTTGTAGAAGGGTTGAAAGAACACGATCTTGCGCCATTCACTGTCGAAGACGGTAAGTACAATCAGCAAGAGGCGTCGGCGATTGCCCGAAAGCTTTGTAGTGTTGCGAACCGGCCAGACGCAATTTTTGTCGGCAACGATCATATGGCTTTTGCTGTTATGGACACGTTGCGGTTTGAACTGGGGCTGTCGGTTCCCAATGACGTCAGCATTGTCGGCTATGACGATGTCCCGATCGCGGCGTGGCCCGCTTACGACCTGACAACCATTCGCCAACCCATCAACAAGATGGTCACGGCAACGGTTGATGTCTTGCTTGCCAGAATTGAACGGGGCGCGGCCTCGGAACGCATTCAGATACCCGGACCCCTCAAAATCAGGGGTTCGGCCAGAAAGCCAAAAGGTTTCACCACATGACATACGCAACAAAGTGGAAAGACTTTCCGGACTACATCATCGGCATCACCAAAGAGATCTGGGAAGATCGCGGGACCGAGACATTGAACCGCTATTACGCACCCGAAATTCCAGTGCGGACACCCATGGGTCTTAGCCGGGGCAATCAGGGCGTTATCGCGGCCACGATGGCCACATGCCACGAGTTTCCGGACAGGCAGCTGATGGCCGAAGATGTGATATGGTCCAATTCGGAACAGCACGGGTATCTGTCGTCGCACCGTTTGCTGACGACTGCCACGCATTTGCAGGACGGCCAGTTCGGCAAAGCCAGCGGTCGAAAATGGACCGTTCGCGTGATCGCTGATTGTGCCGCAAAGGGCGACACCATCTATGATGAATGGCTTGTTCGGGACTATGGTGGCCTGGTGCGCCAGCTAGGGTTCGAGCCGAAAGACTATACCCGCGACCTGATCGCCGCCGAAGGCGGGCCGGAAAGGGCCGCACGACCTTTCACACCAGACATCGATGTGGACGGCGGGTACCATGGAACCGGCAATGATAATGCCTGGGGCGCACAATATGCAGACACATTGACCCGGATTATGAATAAGGATTTCAATCACATCCTCGCGGACTATGATCGGGCAGTGATCGGTGAATATGCCGGGTCCAAACAGGCCATCGGCCGAGAGGCTGCCAGCCGGTTCTGGGTCGGCCTCCGCTCGTCATTCCCCAACGCGACCTTTAAAATCCATCACCAGATTGGCATGGAGGGCGGAATGATGCCCCCTCGGGCGGCGATCCGCTGGTCCTTGGACGGGGTACATGATGGATGGGGCGCATTTGGTCGACCAACCAGTGCCAACGTTCACATCATGGGCATGTCACATGCCGAATTTGGGCCATGGGGGCTCCGCCGGGAATTCAGCCTGTATGACGACGTTGCCATCTGGAAACAAATCCTTCTGCAAACCGGGGATGTCTGAGTGTCCTATAAGGTTGCATATCTGGATGCCAGCCAGGCCGCGCGACGCTTTCACGCGCATCGTGCCAGTTTGCGGGCGCGGCGGCTGAATAATCGTCCTCCGGGGCGCGGGGTGTGATCCCAACACCCCCAATTCCAAGGAGATTTGACATGAGCAACATTCAACAACGCATCGTCCGCTATGGCGAGTTGAAACCCTGCAAGACAGCTTTCATTGACGCCCACACCCCGGGGTCGGACCAAAAAGAGAACTTTACCATCATCGGAGGCGGCGTCTCCGAAAGCCCCGATCAACATGTCCACATCACGGACAAGATCGGTTTCAATATCGGTGCGGCCGGTCAGCCACCGAACTGCCGGAATTCACTGCACAGTCACACCACGGCCGAGGTGTTCTTCGTCGCCAAAGGTCGCTGGCGGTTCTTCTGGGGCCTGCACGGCACAGCGGGTGAGTTCATTGCCGAAGAAGGCGATATTTTCAACATTCCAACCGGCATCTTTCGCGGCTTCGAAAACGTCGGCCAAGACTATGGGATGATCATGGCAATCCTGGGCGGTGACGATGCCGGTGGCGGTGTCACATGGGCACCTCAGGTGATCGAAGACGCGCAAGCGCACGGGCTGATGCTGGGTGACAATGGCGTTCTGTATGACTCGAAGAAGGGCGAAGAACTGCCGCACAACGTGCACCCGATGCCGTTGTTGACCAAGGAGCAGTTGAAGGCGTTCCCGGAGGTTCCTGTAGAAGAGGTTGTGGGCAAATACGTCGCCCGCTACTGGGATCTGATGGCATTGTCTGCCGGCAAGCCCGCTGTTGTGATTGGCGAAAATGGGGTGATCAAAGACAAGCCGGGGTTCGAGGTCGATTTCCTTGGGCGCGGGTCCAGCATCACCGCGCCGGTCAAGGCCGACAAACCGGTTGTTCTGATGCCCGCCAGCGGACACTGGCGCATCGCCGTCGACGGGTATGAGACGACGATATCAAGCGGAGATACCGCACTGGTGCTGCCGGGAGAAAGCTACAGCGCCGCGCCATCAATGACGGGCCATGCCGGAATGTACCGCATCACCGCAACCAATGATCCGGCTGGAGCAACTTGGACAGGATGAGCGCCGATCCCCAAGACACCTACGCCGTCTATGAGCGACAGGCCGCTGCATATGATGCAACACGCTCGCGCGCGTTGTTTGAAGCGCGCTGGTTGACGCGCTTCACTGCAAGCTTGAAGCCGGGCGATCATGTTCTGGATTTGGGTTGTGGCACCGGCGAGCCGATTGCACGTTGGTTCAAGGCCGAAGGGTTCACCGTCACCGGCGTCGACTTTTCCGAAGCCATGCTGACGATTGCACGAAAACGTTGGCCAGAAGGCGACTGGGTTCAGGCGGATATGCGCGATTTCCAACTGGGTCAGCTGTTCGACGGCATCATCGCCTGGAACAGTTTTTTCCATCTGACTGCAGATGAACAACAAGACTGTATCGCCCGCATGTCGCGTCATCTGCGCGTTGGCGGCATGTTGATGCTGACCGTCGGTCCCGGTGCGGGTGAGACACACGGCACGGTTGGTACCGAACTGGTGTATCACGCGTCGCTTTCGCCTGCGGGCTATGCCTCTTGTCTTGAAGAAAACGGGCTGCGCATGACGGGGTTCCTGGCCATGGACCCTGAAACGGAACGCCACACCGTATTGATGGCCCGCAAGATTTAAGGAGATTTCCATGCCAGTAAAAACAACACATGTCGGTTCGCTGCCACGCACACAAGAGGTGGTGGATTTCATCTTTGCCCGTGAACGTGAAGAACCCTATGACACGGCGGCGTTTGATGCCTGCATGACATCGGCAGTGTCCGACACAGTCAAGCAGCAAAAGTCGGCCGGGATCGACATCGTGTCGGATGGCGAGACCTCCAAGATCAGCTATGCGACTTATGTCAAAGATCGCTACACCGGGTTTTCGGGCGATAGCCCCAGAAACGCACCAGCTGACCTAAAGCTGTTCCCCAGCTTCCTGCAGCGATTGGCGGATCAGGGTGGCACCCCGCAATATGCCAGGCCCATGTGCACCGGCGAGGTCCGCTCGAAAGGGCAGGATGAGCTGAACAAGGACATTGCGAACCTGAAAGTAGCAATGGCCAAGCACGGCGTGTCGCGCGGATTTATGAATGCGGCAAGCCCCGGCGTGATTTCCCTGTTCCTGCAGAATGACTTTTACAAAACGCGCGAAGCCTACCTGACAGCGCTGGCCGACGCGATGAAAGAGGAATACCAGACGATCGTCGCCGCAGGGTTGGACGTGCAACTGGACTGCCCAGATCTCGCTTTGTCGCGCCATATGCTCTTCACCGACTTGTCAGATGACGAATTCGTCAAGGTTGCGCAGACACATGTGGATGCCTTGAACCACGCCCTCGAAAACGTGCCGGCTGATCGTGTTCGGATCCACATCTGCTGGGGTAACTACGAGGGCCCGCACCTGTGCGACATCCCGATGTCCAAAATGTTTGATACGCTGATGGCCACGAAATCACGATATGTGCTGTTCGAAACGTCCAACCCCCGCCACGGCCATGAATGGACGGTTTTCCGCGATCGCAAAGATGACATCCCGGATGACAAGGTTTTGGTGCCCGGCGTCGTGGATACGACCACGAATTTCGTGGAACACCCTGAGCTTGTAGCACAGCGTATCCAACGCTTTACTAACATCGTCGGCACCGAGCGGGTTATTGCTGGCAGCGATTGCGGGTTTGGGACCTTCGCAGGCTTTGGCGCGGTCGATCCGTCAATTGCCTATGCCAAGCTTGCTGCTCTCTCGGAAGGGGCCGCATCCGTTTCGGGGGCGTGAATGACACCTCTGGTCTTGTTGCCGGGCATGATGTGTGATGGCCGGCTGTTCACACCACAGATCGAGGTATTTTCTACCGAGCGCCCCGTTCTAGTTCCGGCATTGTCAGGTGACACAACAATGGCCGGGATCGCAGCACGCGTGTTAGAGCAAGCGCCCGTGCGTTTTGCGCTGTGTGGACTTTCCATGGGGGGCATCGTTGCGATGGAAATCGTGCGCCAGGCTCGGGAAAAGGTTACCGGATTGGCTTTGCTTGACACAAACCCATTGGCCGAAATCAAAGAGGTTCAGGACCGTCGCGGGCCCCAAATCCAGCGCGCGCGCGCGGGCCAGTTGGACAGCGTGATGCGGGATGAAATGAAACCAAACTACCTGAGCCACGGCGACAATCGGGCCGAAATCCTGGACCTGTGCATGGACATGGCATTGGAGCTGGGGCCTCAGGTGTTTTGCGAGCAGTCAATCGCGCTGCGGGATCGTCTGGATCAAACCGAAACTCTGCGCCAGTTCGACAAGCCCGCGTTGGTGCTGTGCGGCCGCGAAGACATGCTTTGCCCGATAGCGCGGCATGAATTGATGCACGATCTTCTGCCCCAGTCCAAACTTGTGATCATTGATGGCGCAGGACATTTGCCGACATTGGAAAAACCCGCAGAGACCACGCAGGCCCTGCACCACTGGCTAAAGGATGTTGATGATGAACGATGATCTGTTGACGCTTCTGAGAAAGGTTGACACGCCCACCGTATGCAATGCAATCGAAGTGGCACAAGGCGGACGTGGCTTTGACCGGTTCACAAAAGGCACAGTGCTGTGCAGCGACCCCGACGCCGGAGCCATTGTCGGTTATGCACGAACCGCCCGCATCGCCGCCGTAAACCCACCAACGGAACCGGCGGATGTCATCAAAGCCCGCCGCATGGATTATTATCGCCACATGGCAGAAGGACCACGCCCTGGTGTTGCGGTGGTCGAAGACTTGGACGGCCAAAACGCCGTTGGTGCCTTCTGGGGTGAGATCAATACGACCGTGCACAAGGGCTTTGGCCTGTCCGGCGCACTGACAAACGGTGTCATGCGCGATCTTGGAGATTTACCTCCGAGCTTTCCGGTCATCGCTGGTTCAATAGGTCCCAGCCACGGCTTTGTTCACGTTCGAGAAATTGGAACGCCTGTTCGTGTCTTTGGCATGGTCGTCAAAGACGGAGATTTGATTCATGCCGACCGCCATGGAGCGTTGGTCATCCCAAACGCTGACATTCCCAATTTGGCCGCGGCCATTCACACACTACTAGCAAATGAAAAGCTTGTTCTCGATCCAGCGCGGGTCGAAGGTTTTGACTTTGACGCCTTCGAAAAGGCCTGGACAGAATTCGAAGCGGCTCGCACATAGTCTCCCGACTCAGTACCCTTGAAAGCCAGCCATAACAAAAGGCAAACGTGACCTTTGTTTGATCCGCAATTTACCTTGGTATGGGGGCACAGGCCCGGCTGGTCCAGTCATAGGCCTCTGGGGACAGTCGTGATCCGACACATTCCAAGACATTCGCATGATAACTGTTGATCCAGTCGATCTCAGCGCGGGTCAAATGCTCGATCAGCAACATGTCTGTCTGAATTGGAATCCAGGTCATGTTTGAGAACTCAAAAAACCCATCATCCGCCTCGATGATTTCAAACAGGTTTTCGATACGAATGCCAAACCTGTCGGCGTCGTAATATCCGGGCTCGATCGATAGGATCATGCCGGGAACTAAATCCACCGGGTTATAGGGTTTTCCAATACGCTGTGGATGTTCGTGAACCGACAGCCGGTGCCCGATGCCATGCCCAGTTCCATGGTCGTAGTCCAAACCCAAATCCCACAGCGGACGCCTGCAAATCGCGTCAATGTGGTGACCTTGCGTGCCAAGCGGGAACCGGAGTGTCGCCAGCGCATGCAACGCTTTGAACACGGCGGTGTAAGCCTGATCAAACCCCTCGGGCCTGGTAATACCGAACGAGAAGCTGCGCGTTGCATCCGTAGTGCCGGTGTCGTATTGACCACCTGAATCCAACAAGTAGGTCCCATCCGGCAGGATGGGCACTGCGTTTCCCGGCTCGGTGGCATAGTGGCACATTGCGGCGTTCCCGCCTGCAGCCGAGATCGTGTTGAAGCTTTCGCCCAAGAACCCGGGCCTTGCGCGACGACATGACAGGATTTTCTCTTCGGCTTCATGCTCGGTCACCCATCCCTGCACGCTTGCGCGCGCGGGAACCTCGGTGGCCAACCAGGTGCAAAACTCGATCCAGGCCACGCCATCTTCGACATGGCAGGCGCGCAGACCTTCACATTCGATCGAATTCTTCTGCGCCTTTGCCGCAGTCAGCGGGCTTCCGGCTGGAACAGGATTGGCCCCTTCCTTTTTCAATACCATCCGCAGGGCTGTCGGAGAGAAATCAGGATCAAATAGAACACCCCACCCCGGTTCCACGTAGTCGGCCAGCGAGTGCAGAAAAGTTTCGGGCGGGTGAACGGTCACATCTTCTGGCAGGTGGTCCGTGACATCGGCATTCAGCTTTTGGTCCGACACAAACCAATGGGCCCTGCCAGATCGCTCGACCAAGAGGAAAGACTGAGGAACCGGATTGAACGCCACATCAGACCCGCGAACATTCAATAGCCATGCAATATTGTCTGGCTGAGTTTCGGCAAAAACCTCGACGTCGTGTCTCTGCATTTCGGCGACCAGATCCGCGATCTTGTCCACCGTAGTTTTGCCAGAAAACTGTAATGGGAACGGTTCGATCAACCCCTGAGGCGACTTGGGTTGATCGAGCCAGACAGCGTCAACCGGATTTCCCTGTACGGCCACCAGTTGAGCATCTTTGCGAGTCAAAGCGTCAGCAAATCGATCATACCAAACCGGCGGCAGATGAATCGCGTCAAAGCCGATTTTCCATCCCTGTTGCGCCGCGGAAACCAGCCAGTTCTCGGGCGGTTCATCGTATAAATGATGGTGCGAGAACATCGGATCGGCACATTGGTTGGCAGCCTGAACCACGTAGCGGCCATCAACAAACAAAGCGACCGTTTGTGGCGTAACAATAGCCATGCCCGCCGATCCGGTAAAACCGGTCACATGAGCCAACCGTTCATCATGGGGCGCAACATACTCGGCCTGATGCGCATCGTATCTGGGCAAGATGAACGCATCCAAACCGCGTCGCAACATTTCCTGGCGCAACGCCGAAATGACGGGTCTACGATCCGGGTCGCGGGCATCAAGCATAAGCGTTTATCTCTTTGACATGGTGGCAGGCGACCTCGCCTCGGCCTTCGAAGGGCTGCAACGCGGGCACGTCCTTCCGGCAAACATCGTTCGCATGGCGACAACGGATATGGAAAGGGCAACCCTTTGGCATGTTCAGAGGTGAAGGCAGTTCACCCTCCAGCCGGGTCACAGCGCCTCGGTTGTCGGGGTTCAACGATGGGGCCGCAGACAAAAGCGCCTGACTGTATGGATGGGACGGGGCAGAAAACAACGTTTCACTGTCGCCGATTTCAACGATCCGGCCAAGATAAATTACTGCAACCCGGTTCGACACATGGCGAACCAAACGCAAATCATGGGCGACAAACAGGATTGTCAGACCCAGTTCCTGCTGCAACTCAAGCAACAGATTGACGACCTGAGCCTGCACCGAAACATCAAGCGCCGAGACCAGCTCATCCGCAATCAGAACCTCGGGTTCGACGGCCAGCGCGCGCGCGATGGCGATACGCTGGCGTTGGCCGCCCGAAAACTCATGCGGCAGCTTGCCCTGCGCGTCCTGCGGCAGGCGCACAAGATCCAACAGTTCAGCCACACGTGCGGGGATGTCGGCTTCCGGGCGCATATTATGCACTTTCAAAGCCTCGGTCAGTATCTGACCAGTCGTCATCCGAGGATTGAGTGACGAATATGGATCCTGAAACATCATCTGGACACGGCGATAATAGCTGCGATCGTCGCGAGACGCCTTGCCAAAGATGTCCTGACCTTCAAATTCAATCGACCCTTCGCTTGGGGTATGCAGGCGCACGATACACCGCGCGAGCGTGGATTTACCGCAACCTGATTCACCAACGACACCCAATGTCTCGCCACGCTTCAGATCCAGATCGACACCGTTCAAAGCCTTAACCTCACGCCCCGGGCGGCCCGTTACAAAATCGGCAAGGCTTCGACCGGTCGGAAACCTGAGGTGCAGATCGCGAATTTGCATCACAGCAGTCATGCAACGTTTCCTTTGGCGTTGGTAACTGGATTGAAACACGCAACCTGACGTCTATCCGTGATCAGGGTCAGCGCCGGTCGGTCTTGCAAACACGGCTCGATACACGAGCTGCAGCGCGGTGCAAAAACACAGCCCGTCGGTAAGGCATCCAAGCTGGGTGGCACGCCTGGCACAGAAGAGAGCGGTGTGCGTGGTGGCAGGTTTTCTGGCACGGAACGCATCAGACCGACGGTGTAGGGATGGCCCGGCGCGCGCAGAACGTCGCGCACCGGACCCTGCTCGACGATCCGCCCTGCGTACATAACAGCAAGGTTGTCGCAAGTTTGGGCCACAACCCCAAGATCATGCGTCACCAGAACCACACCCATATCCATGTCCTGCGCAAGCCGCAGGATCAGATCAAGAATCTGCGCCTGAATGGTGACATCCAAGGCGGTGGTGGGTTCATCCGCCAGCAAAAGCTTAGGGTTCGCCGCCAAAGCAATGGCAATCATCACACGCTGACGCATCCCACCCGAGAACTGATGCGGATAGTCTTTCAGTCGCTGCGCGGCCGACGGTATACCGACCAAATCCAGCATCTCGACCGCCCTGTCGTGTCGCGCCTTACGCTGCAGATCGGTATGGGCGCGCAGGCTCTCCTCCAGCTGAAGACCAACGGTCAAAAGCGGGTTGAGCGAGGTCATTGGCTCTTGAAAGATCATTGCGATCTCGCGCCCCTGCTTGTGGCGCAGCACGCGATCCGGCATAGCCACAAGATCACTCCCTTTCCACCGGACCTGTCCCGTCACGTCTCCGTAACGCCGTGCAAGCCCAATGATTGAACGCAGGGTAACACTTTTGCCGGATCCACTTTCGCCAACCAGTCCCAGAACTTCACCACGTGCGACACTAAAACTGACATCCCGCACAGCCGGAAGAGCGCGGCCATTTCTATGAAACGTCGTGTTGAGTTCATTAACTTCAAGGATTGGCTTTTGATCTTCCATGCTCATCCTCGTGGCCTCAGCAAATCAGCCAGCCCGTCACCCAACAATGAAAACCCTAGGCCAGTCAGTACAATCGCAATGCCGGGCATCAGGCTGAGCCACCAGGCGGTGGAGATAAAGTTGCGCCCTTCCGCGATCAGGACCCCCCATTCCGACTGCGGTGGCTGAGCGCCAAGCCCAAGGTACCCCAGCGACGATCCCAACAGAATTGCCAGCGCCATATCGGTCATCCAATAGACAATCACCGGCGTAATCGCATTGGGCAGCAGGTGGCGAAAGATGATACGCCGATCCGAGTAACCCATGACGATGCCAGCAGCGGCATAGTCATTGCCCATCTGTGCGATCACCTCGGCCCGCATCAGGCGCGCGTAGTAAACCCATCCGACCAAGGTGATGGCGATGTACATATTGATCAATCCCGGCCCAAGAACCGCAACCACGGCAATAACGAGAACCAGGAATGGGAAAGTGATGACCGCATCAACGACGCGCCCAAAAATCAGATCCGCGATCCCTCGGTAGTAGCCGACAAGCGCTCCGACCACGACACCGATCACAAGTGCAAACACGGTCGCAAGAACCGCCATCTGCATGTTCACCTGATACGCCCAGATCACGCGGGACAGACTGTCCCGCCCCAACAGATCGGTCCCAAACGGATGGGTCCAGGAAGGAGGTTGACGCACGGCCAGATAGTCAATGGCGTTGGGATCATACGGCGCGAAAATCCCAGGGAAAAGGGCCAGCATCACTGAAAACCCTATGATCAGAATTCCGACAACAAATCCCGGTTTACGCAATGCCAACCGAATACGAGACGGCTGTGAGGGGGTGAAAACGGCATCACTCATTGCAGACGCATCCTTGGGTCAAGGCGGCTTTGAAACAGATCGGTCATCAGAAAGACAAACGAGACCAGAATGGCAAATGTCAGCGTCAGACCCTGGATCAGGGGGTAGTCACGGGCAAAGATCGCCTCAAGCATCAACCGGCCCATCCCGGGTACCGCAAACACGGTTTCGGTAACCAAAGTGCCGCTCATCAGATTGCCAATGGACAGGCCCAGCAACGTAACGGTCGAGATCAGCGCGTTTCGCAATACATGGCGCCCAAGAACCAACCGCGACGGCAACCCTTTGGCGCGGGCGAACTGGACGTATTCGGCATCGAGAACCTCGATAACCGCACTGCGAAGATTCCGCATGATAATGGCCGATGTGTACAGCGCGACTGTGATCGACGGCAGGAACAGATGATAAAGCCTTTCGCCGAAGGTGTCGCCATAGCCACCTACCGGGAACAGTCGCAACTGTGCTGCCAAAAATGTCAGAAGGACCAGCCCTATATAGAATACCGGCATCGACAACCCGATCTGGAACACGGTGCGGATTACCGCATCTGGCCAGCGCCCACGATTAAGGGCCGCAACAAAGGCCAGCGGTCCGGCAATCAGCAGCGACAGTGCAACCGAGTAAATCGTCAGGAACACGGTGATTGGCAGACGATCTGCGATGACATCGATCACATCCGTGCGCATCAGGATTGATTGACCCAGATCTCCCTGAACCGTGTTGCTGAGAAACAGCCAGAACTGCACGAGCATCGGCTCGGTCAGACCCAACCGTTCGCGTATTGCCTGAATATCTGCGTCAGACGCACGATCCCCCGCCATGGCAATGGCCGGATCGCCGGGCAAGAGGCGCACCAGAAGGAAAATGATGATCATGACCAGAAAGAAGGTCGGGATCATCATCAAGAGTCGTTTGAATATATAGGTCAGGCTGGACACAGCTCGCTCCGCACTAATACCCCGCCGAACCTCTCCGGCGGGGTACGGTCATCCGCTGTTAACGGCTGACGGTTGCTTCGTCGAAGATGTTATTGCCCAGCGGTGTCTGAACATAACCTTCAACCGCTGATCCCAACGCGACTGCAAAGGGGGTCTCATACATGAACAGCAAAGGGGCCGCTTCGGCATAAAGCTCCTGCATCCGAGCGAATTTGGCTTTGCGGGCATCGGCATCCATTTCCCCAGCCGCTTCATCAAACAGAGTGTTGAATTCGGCGCTTTCCCAGCCGGTTCCAACCGCCTTGGCTGTTGGCGTATGCCCTAACCAGCCGACAACCTGACTTGGATCGTTCACATCATTAACCCAGCCATATGTGTGGATGTCGAATTCACCCGAACGGTTCTTGGCACCGCGCGTTGCACCATCGACTTGCTCAACCACCAGATCAATGCCCAGCGGCGCCCACATCTGCTGCAACGCCGCAAAGATGGTGGCGTCATCGGCTGATCCGGCCAGCGTCGTAAACGTGATCTGCGTACCCTCGCCTACCCCGGCATCAGACATCAGCGCTTTGGCTTTTGCCATATCATAGGCATAAAGCGGGCTCAGATCGTCGGCATATTGCGTTGCCTTTGCCATCAAAGGCGAGCTCATCGGTTGACCCGCACCATGCAGCACGAGCCCGATCAGAGCCTCTTTGTTAGTCCCGTAGTTCAGCGCTTGGCGCACGCGGGCATCAGCCAGCGGGTTGGGTGAGCCATCGGCGCGGGCTTCACGGGTATTGATCGGCGAATAGATGATCCGTGTCGACGGGTAGAGCTGCATGTCGATGTTAGGGTCGGCCTCAAGCTCGGAAACGCGGCTGAACGGAATGAACTCGGCCGCATCCACTTCGCCAGCCTGAAGGCTCAGAATTCGGGTCGCATCGTCTGGAATGATTTCAAAATGCACGCCGTCCAGATAAGGCAGCGGCTCCCCGTCTGCGCCCATCCGCCAGTAGTTTTCATTGGCACAGAAATCCATCGATGAACCCTGTTCGAAACCGCAAAGATAGAACGGGCCGGATCCGACACCTGCAGTTTTTGCAGCAAAGATTACAGCGGATTTGTCCTGATCCGTTTCACCGGCCGCTGCTTCAAACGCAGCTTTTGACACGATTGCAGTGTTGAACGTGGCCAGCATCGAAAGGATCGTCGGGTCAGGGCTTTTCAGTGCAATCGTGATTGCAGTGCCATCCGCCGACACAGTGTCGATCGACCCCAAAAGACCAGCCCAAGGGCTTAGATCAGGATTGCGCGCACGGTCGAGGGAGAAAACAACGTCGTCACCGGACATAGCCGAACCATCCGCAAACAGGATACCCTCGCGCAATGTCATCGAAACGGTCTTACCATCTTCTGACACCGAGAAGCTTTCCGCCAAACCCGGTTCGACCGAATTGCCATCGGCAGTGCCGCGCAACAGCGTATCAAACAGGCTGCCGACCATCCAGATATCAGGGTTGCGATCCGCATAGATCGGATCGATCAAACGCGAGCCGTCATAACGCGCAAAGTTCAGTGTCCCGCCCCGTTCCTGTGCCAGTGCTGGCAGTGCTGGCAGTGCCAGAGTGGCGGCAACGGTTGCTCCCAATACCGTTTTCATCTTCATTCTATTCTCCTCCCGCAAACAAAAGATTTGCTTGAGGCGACCATAGATGATTCTTAATTTTACTAAAGCTTTTTTTAGTCACAGGTGAAGTTTTGCAACTACGACCTCCCCGCAAAGCCGCAGACTAGACTTGTTCTTTAACCAGTAGGAGCACCGGAATCGTTTATAGGTGAAGTGGTTACCCAAAGTTCCACAGCTTCTACATCCCCCAGAACAACCGAAAAATGACGAACAGACGTATCGTGGTGAACCACGTCACCCGGAGACATAATAAATACTTTTTTAGCCAGATGATATTCCAACCGGCCTGAGATCAGATAACAAAACGCCTCGCCGTCGTGACACATCTTTTCTGACACATGACCTGGCGGACGGTGCACTATCTGCGGATTGAACAATGCACCCGCAAAACCCGGTCCGAGTTTTTCATAAAACCGGCCTCTTGTCCCCAGCGAATATGTCTGCCTACTGTCCTGAGCCACGTATTCGGTAAAGACCTCAGGCACACTGAGTAGCTTCTCTATACTTGTCTGAAGCGCAGCTGCAATTGACATCAGCGAACTGAGGGAAGGTGAGCTCAAACCGCGCTCAACTTGCGACAGGAACCCCGTGGTCAGGTCTGTGGTCTGAGCAACCCGGTCAAGCGTCAACCCCATTGCCTTGCGCCGTCGGCGTATCGCCTGACCCAGCTCGGTGGGTTGCCCTTTTGGCTTGGTCTTGTCGCGCGCCGTCGGAGCGTTCATGCCCTGTCTCCTAAGAAATCCAAATTGTCGGGCATTCAACCGGATCAAGGACTAAAGGTCAAAAATAATTTAGTAGAAGTAAAAATTTTTGGAGAAATACGTCGCGAAGACGCCACCAAGCCATAGCTCAAGTTGACAAACAAAGCACCCCGTCTTCTGCCCGCTTCAATGAATATGCGCATAAGTTTCGCAATTCGCCGAAACTTCACAGAACGAAAGCAAACACTTTCAAACAGACATACAAACCACTGCAGAGGCAACAAGCGTCGCAGAAAACGATTTCGCAATCGATCACCGATTTATGGATTGACGGCGATCGTTTGAAATCAGGTCGTGTATAGTCTGATCGATCTATTCTGCATGTGGGCTCACCACCTAGTTACCAAGCATTCTTTTTAGGCTTCGACGGGCTTGTAGCGACTAAGGCGCCAGAGTTCTGGGGCGGGTGAACCCGGTTTGGAATGGGCCCTTTAACCGATCTTTCAAAACCAGAGGATCGGGTTAAAGTGCGAATGAAGATTAGGCACCATCGCGGTCACTTTGCCATCTGAACAGACAGGAAATCCTCATTTGACTATGAACTCAACGCAACTGCTCTCCCTCGCTGAAGTGCGGGCACTGGCCAAATCGATCTTGATGTCTGCAGGCATGGATGACCACGGAAGCGACGTGATCGCTGACATCGTAGTGTGCTCGGAACGGGATGGCCCGCGCAGTCACGGCCTGCGGAACCTGCCGTTCTATGTGCAAAGCTTCGCTTCGGGTTACGCCAATGCCACTGCAACCCCAACGATTGAACGCATTGCATCCGGCGTACTTCGTGGAGATGGCGACAATGGCTACTATCAGATTGCGGCCAATAAAGCCCGCGAAGACCTGATCGCACTTGCCCGTCAGAACGGTATTGCGGCCTTTACCTGCGCCAACTGTCATCACCTTGGGGCCCTACGTTTCGACACAGAGCCATTTGCCGAAGCCGGACTTGTTGCACTCGCTGTCGTCAATTCATTGTCACTGGTCGTGCCCCACGGCGGTTTGCGCCCTGTTTTCGGCACCAACCCGATGTCTTTTGCGTGCCCACGCGACGGTGCCGCACCTGTGGTCTGGGACCAGGCCTCATCAACCATTGCCTTGATGGATATCAAGATGGCCGCCGCCGAAGGTCACACCCTGCCTCAACCTGCCGGTCTGGACGCGCAAGGGCACCCAACCGCTGATCCCGATGCCATTTTGGAAACCCGCAGCTTGTTACCGTTTGGCGCGCACAAAGGTGCAGCCATCGCCTTTCTCATCGAAGTTCTGGGAGCGGCCTTGGCGGGCGGGGCACTCTCGGTCGATAATGAGCAGCGCGAAGCACACGGCGCACTGAACATCAAAGGCGGCGCGACATTGATTGCGATCGATCCAACCCGTTTTGGCAATGTTGCCTTTGACGACTACATTTCTCGGATCTGTTCCGAGATAGAAGGCAATGGTGACGCAAGAGTTCCCGGTGACGGGCGCTTGAAAAACCGTGCCCACGCCGAGGCCAAAGGCGTCGCCGTCAGCAAGGATCTTCTGACGCAGCTCGAAACACTGATGTCCCAAGGGTAACTTGGCCGACGCAAAGGAGCACGTCCCATGAGAATTGAGCCATTTGGCGTCGAAATCTGGATGAACGAATGGGAAACCAGATGCGATTGGAATCTCGCAGAAACATGTGTGGAAAGCCTGACGATCCAGGAACTGCTCACACTGACCGGCCGAAATGCAAACGATCTGTCGGATCTTCTGGACATGAAGATGACCTATGGCGCAATCGAAGGGTCTGACCGTCTGCGCCGGGCCATCGCCGCCTTGTATGACGACCAATCTGTCGAAAACATCATCGTCACCCATGGCACAATTGGTGCAAATATGTTGGTGCATAGAACCCTAGTCTCGACCGGGGATCGAGTGGTGGCCATTGTACCAACCTATCAACAACATTATTCAATCCCTGCCAGCATCGGCGCAGATGTGCATCAGCTGCAATTGCGCGAAGAAAATGCGTTCCTACCGAATCTCGACGAGCTGCGCGACTTGGTAACGCCAGACACGCGGTTGATTGCACTCAACAACCCAAACAATCCAACCGGCGCGCTGATGGACCGGGCAATGCTGGAAGACATCGCGGTCATCGCTCGCGCTGCCGGTGCGTGGGTTTTGTGCGATGAAGTCTATCGCGGCACGGACCAGACCGGCTCGGGCATGACTGAGTCGATTGCAGATATCTATGAAAAGGGCATCAGCACTGCGGGTATGTCCAAGGCCTATTCCCTTGCTGGGTTGCGTTTGGGCTGGATCGCGGCCCCCAAACAGATAATCGGGGCCGTAACGATCCATCGCGACTACGATACAATCTCAGTCGGCATGATCGATGATCACTTTGCAGCGCTAGCGCTGGAAAACGCAGACAAGGTTTTGGAACGCAGCCAGAGGATAATCCGTGGAAATCTGGCAATCCTGCAGGCCTGGGTGGCGCAAGAGCCCAAAGTATCCTGGGTTAAACCGGACTCAGGAACCACTGCATTGCTGAAATACGACTTACCGATCAACTCTCGGGACTTTTGTGTGAGGCTGCTACAGGAAACAGGCGTCATGCTCACACCGGGCTCAGCCTTGAACATGGAAGGGTATGTTCGCATCGGCTATGCAAACGGATCTGATATCCTCAGGGAAGGGTTATCCCGCATCTCTGGCTTTCTGTCCAAGCAAGGGCGGGATGATTCAACTTTTGCATAGCAATAGCCCTAATGTCCGATGACACGGCTTGATGCACAACTTTAAATTTCATTTTGAAACGCGGTCGATCCCCACCTGTTCTGGCAGAGGTCGCGCATTTATTTGGCTTTTCCAGCCAAAGCAGCAATACACAACCCTATTTATGATGGACAGGCTGGGCGCAAACGATAGACAGAATCTCGCCTAAAATCAGTTACAATGCGCACGTTTTTGCCGATTCCGGCGCGCCGAAAAGGACTGTCGGAAGCACGAGCAAAAATTAATGCATCATATATGTGCATTTAATCCTCGGGTTGTTATCTACGCTTTTACCGCTCGTAGAATATACAATCTTAAGTTGAGGATTAATCACCATGCCCGATGGCACCTTCACTCAATTTCTCTCTGCACTTCTCGCATTCGAATCCGGTTGGGATCGGGACAGATACGACTCTGGCGTCATTCAAGATTGGCAGCTTGACACATGGGCCCAAGGCTCTGTCACCGAATTCTTTCCCGGCTATGGCAGTTGGGGGGATCTGAGCGACAGCGAGTGGGAGGCAATGGCCTATCGCTCGACAAACTCATTGGGGTTCGTCGGCTTTCAATTCGGCGAGGCGTTGTTGATTGACCTGGGCTATTATGACGACGATGAATTCTACGGTAACGGGGCATCGACCAACACCTGGGACGGAACTTGGACTGGGAAAAACGGCGTTAACTCGCTGGACGATTTCATGACGAAAGAGGCCCAGACGGTCGCCATCCAAGAAGCGTTTGGCTACAATCTGGAAATCATTGAGAACGGCCTTCAGAATGCCGGGCAAAGCCTGAACGATTTCATCGGCCAGACTACAACCTATACCGATGGGACCGGCGCAACAATCACGATCGAATTGACACTGACCGGGATACTGGCCGCCGCCCATTTGCGCGGGGCCTACGGCACACTCAACCTACTGCTGGGCGGCGCGGTTTCGACGGATGAATACGGCACGTCGATCCTGCAATACATCGACCAGTTCGGCGGTTATGACAGCCCGGCGGTCAGCGACATGATCGCGTTTTTTGACGACCGGAAAACTGGCGATGAAGGGTTGGGCACGCCCAGCGGGACGACCGGAGGTGGAACAAATGTTGACGGAGGAGGCACGGCAAGTGTCGACAAGGACAGTGCCGACGTTGTGTTCACATGGTCTTACGGGTCGGACACTCAGATCGACAATTTTGATCCGGCAGCGGATACAATTTTTGTCGACTGGATATCAGCGGCGGATCTGGTGATCACCGAGACGAACGGGTCTGTTGTGTTTTCAATCCCTTCCAATCAGCAATCGCTGACACTGACCGGAGTGACCCTGGCTGACTTGTCGGCAGACAATTTCACTATTCTGGACGGCACTGCCGCAGAAGAAATCCTTGGTTTGATTGGCGACGGCACATCCAGCCCCACACCTGAACCTAAGCCAGCGCCCAATCCTGATCCCGAGCTAACGCCGGGACCAAACGCATCAGGCGACCCCTTCGACAACCCTGAGATAACCCAGCAAAACGCCGATGTGGTGGTGACTTGGGCGTGGGGCTCCAGCGTGGTTGTTGATGATTTTGTTCCGGCAACCAATACGATCTTCTTTGATTGGATTGGCGCTGATGCGCTTGAGATCTCCGAGGTGAACGGCTCGGTCATCATCGCGGTTCCATCCAACAATCAGACGATCACGTTGCAAGGCGTCACGCTCGCCATGCTCGAGGCCGGAAACATCAATGCGCTGGACGCCACAGCCCGGGACGAGCTTGCGACGTTGATTGATGCGGATGACAGACACGGTGGCGATCATGGACACACCCATATGCATGTGGTTGTCGGGTATGGTACTCCGGGGCAAGTTATTAGTGGTTTCATGCCGGGAATGGGCGATGTGATCGAAATCGACGCAGATGTCGCTGCAAACGACTTCGAAATATTCGAAGAATCCGGTGACGCACTGGGCCAGACTGTACGCGTAAGCATCACCTTAGATGGCGTGACCACGCAGACCATCTTTACTGGTTTTGGCCTGGAAGACCTGAGCATCGCCAACTTCTCCACGGATGCTCAGCCGGTCCTGAACGAGATCGCGAGTGCAATCGGCCAAGAGATTTCGACCCCAAACAGCGGCGGCTATACCCTGACCTATGATGCTGACGGATCAAACCCTGGCGAAGTCACGGGCAGCACAGAGGCAGGCGGGCGCGTGTTCAAAGCCGACAGTAACGCCGATGACATAACCGACTTCGACCCGGCAGTTGATCAGTTGGATTTCGGCGGCACCTCAGTCCACGGCATGATTGTAACAAAATCGCCCGCAGGCGAAATCGTGATCGACAGCCCTTGGTCGGATGCCGCCCAGATCGTGCAGGGCGTGACCCATCAGGACGTGACCATCGACAGCTTTGGTGTCGTCGGCAATGAACATTTTCGGCAGGACATGGGCGGCGTGATCTCGTGGGAAAAAGGTGTGGGCCCGCGTGAAACGGATACTGTCTATATCCGCAGCCACGAATATGGTCGAACGGAAGTGATCGACAATTTCGACCCCAAGTCGATGAAAATCAGCTTCCTCTATTTTGGCACGCGAGAACGTCTGTCGGTTGAAGACACGGCAGATGGCCTGGTGATCTCGACCCTGCCCAGCGGTCAGAGCTTTACCCTGACCGGCGTGTCCAAAGCAGACCTGATCCCGGGTCTGGTGGAGTTTCACTTCGACCAGGTGATGGAGGATAACCTAGAGTCACCCTTCGGCTTTGACCAAAACGATGTGACGCTAGTGGACCGAACGGAGCTGTTAACCCCGGAAGCCCCTGCTGGAGCGACCACCGACGGGTTCCAGACACGCACCGGCGACCTGACGGGCAGCATCTATGACGACGGAGCCGGTCCTGACGACAACGGCAGCACACCACCTAACAACGGGTCGGGTGGTGCAGGCGCTGGTGTCGTCGTTACACTGGGCGTTGGGGTTGATGTGGTTGGAATTGATTGGAACTGGGCTGCTCAAACCCGTGTCGAAGGGTTCGATCCGTCAGAAGACAGCTTCGATTTCAATGCGCTGTCTGGTGACCATCTTGCACTGCGTGAAGTCGGCGGGAACCTTGAGATAGAAGTGCTTGGAAACGGGGGAAACATCACCACTTTGGCGGGCATTCAGGCCGAAGATCTGACCCGCAGCAACCTGCTGGCGGACCCCAACAACTCTATCCTGGATGACAGCAGCCCGCTGTTCGCACAACTGACCGATCTTGGCTTCGATCCCCTGACCTAAAGGTAAGCGCGGGGGCGGTATGCGCCGTTCCCGCTTCTTCATGTGGGCCTTGCCAACAACAGGATTGATGTGGCCAGAAGATGCCGCCTTCTGGCCTTATTACCTGCGGTTTTTTGCTCGAAACGAATTACATTCTTGGCATTGCTGAACCAGCCTTCTAAACGCGGTACGGCGCAAAGCCTGTGCTGATTGGTATGGAATAAAACATTGAGACCAGAAACCGGTATGTCCGCGGCCCCGCGCCATGAGCTGCGCAACGTGCGCAATCAAGGCGCCGCCTTTCTGGCCCTGGCGTTTCTGTTCAGCGTTTTTGTCAACCTGCTGATGCTGACGGGTCCTTTGTTTATGCTTCAGGTGTATGACCGGGTCCTCGGGTCGCGCGCGGTCGAGACATTGACCGCCCTATTCCTGCTGGTTGCGCTGCTTTACGCATTGATGGCGATGCTCGATTTTGCCCGCGGCCGTATCGTCGCGCGGTTTGGCGCGCGTTTTCAGTCGCAACTGGACGAGCGCGTTTTTGACGCGACACTGCGCCGCTCATTGTATCCGCAGGCACGATCTGCCCCGGCAACCGCGCTACGTGATCTTGAATCGATTCAGAACCTGTGTTCGTCGCCAGTCCTGCTAGCAGTGATGGACATCCCCTGGACACCGGTTTTTCTGGCCGCCATTTTTCTGTTCCATCCGCTGTTGGGGTGGCTTGCCATGACAGGCGGCGCTTTGCTGGTCATCATTGCCTTGTTGAACCAGGCTCTGACCCATCGCAAAGTGGCCGCTGCTCAGGCCGCATCAGCCAAGGCCAACGCGTTCTCCGAACACGCGAGACAAGCGGCCGAGGTCGTACGCTCGCAAGGGATGCAAGAGGACGTTACGCTGCGCTGGCTGAGCCAAAGGTCCAATGCCTTGAGCCAGACTATCGCGGCCAGCGACTGGACAGGCAGCTTCACCTCATTGACCAAGTCGCTGCGCTTGTTTTTGCAATCTGCAATGCTGGCGCTGGGGGCATGGCTGGTCTTGCAGAACGAGATGACACCGGGCGCAATGATCGCCGGGTCTATCTTGCTGGGTCGCGCTTTGGCGCCGGTCGAACAAGCTGTCGGGCAATGGGGGGTGATTGAACGTGCCCGATCTGCTTGGACCTCGTTGAACAAATTCCTGGACCAAACCCCGCCCGAGATTGCACGAACCAAACTGCCAGTTCCTGCCGCGAACCTCAAAGCCAAGTCCCTGACAGTTATCCCACCTGGTTCAAACACGCCAACGCTGCGCAATGTAACCCTGAGCCTGGAACCTGGCAAAGCGCTGGGTGTGATTGGCAAAAGCGGATCTGGAAAGACGACGCTGGCCAAAGCTCTGTTGGGATTGTGGCAACCGGCGGCCGGTGAAATTCGGTTGGGTGGCGCGACACTGGACCAGTATGATGCAACCGATCTAGGCCGTCACATTGGCTATCTTCCCCAACAAGTGACCCTGTTCAACGGCACCGTTGCCGAAAACATAGCGCGTATGTCCGAAAACCCGGATCCAGAAGCAGTGGTCGCAGCGGCCAAGAAAGCCAATGCGCACGAGCTGATTCTGACTTTGGAAAAAGGCTACGACACCTTTCTCGAAGGCAATGACAGTCAATTGTCCGGTGGTCAAAAGCAGCGCATAGCATTGGCCCGGGCGCTTTATGGCGATCCGGTTCTACTGATCTTGGATGAGCCGAACTCGGCACTGGATGCAGATGGCACCGAAGCCCTGAATGCCGCGGTGCGTGGGCTCAAAGCCGCAGGAAAATCAGCGATCATCATGACGCACCGACCTCAGGCAATTTCGGAATGCGACGACTTGGCGGTTGTAGAAAAAGGCCAGCTTGTGAAATCAGGTAGCCGTGACGAGGTTCTAAACGCCATGGTGCAGAATGCTGGCGCCATCAAGCGCAAGCTGAGCCCGGTAGTAGGTGAGTGATGGCAAATCAGACACAGAAAATGACGCGCCCTGTTTGGCGCATCAGGGTGCCGGCCATGGTCGGCTTTGCCGCGCTTGCTATTCTGGTTGGTGGCTTGGGTGCCTGGGCCGTCAAAACACGATTGGCCGGGGCCATTGTTTCCTCTGGTGTGATCGAAGTGCAAAGCAATCGGCAGGTGGTTGAACACCCCGATGGCGGCGTCGTGGGCGAAATCTTTGTTCGCGACGGTGACGTGGTAACCAGTGGCGACTTGCTGCTACGGCTTGATGATACGTTCCTGTTTTCAGAACAGACCATTGTTGTGTCACAGCTTTTTGAACTCTTGGCGCGTCGGGCGCGGCTGGAGGCCGAGCGCGACGGGACGTCTTCGGAAGATCTGGGTATACGCCTGCTTGAAGTCCAGCAAGAGAACAATATTGGTCCCGACCTGATCGCCGGTCAGCAACGTCTGTTTGATGCACGGCTTGAATCCATGGCCAAGCAAACCGAGCAACTCAACGAACAGCGCGCCCAGATCGAAAGCGAGATCGAAGGAACCAAGGCGCAACTTGTTTCCTTGCGACGTCAGGTCGAGCTGATTCAGGACGAACTGGAAGACCAACAAAGCCTGTTGAGCCGAGGTTTGACGCAGGCCAGCCGTGTTCTTTCGCTACAGCGCGAAGAAGCGAGCCTAAGCGGCGAGATTGGTAGCCTCGAGGCATCCGTAGCCCGGCTGAGAGGCCAGATTGCGGCGACAGAAATTCAGATCCTGGAACTGACGGCGACCCGCCGCGAAGAAGCAATTACCACCCTGCGGGATGTGCAAACACAGGTCTCGGAACTGTCAGAACGACGCCTGTCCCTCGCAGAACGCCTGTCGCGTCTGGATATCCGCGCGCCAGTTTCCGGAACAGTTTACGACAGTCAGGTTTTTGCACTTCAGTCTGTCATCCAGCCCGCCGAACCCATGATGTATGTGGTACCACAGGATACCCCGTTGCTGGTTGCTGCGCGCGTCGATGCCATTCACGTCGATCAGCTGCATGTTGGCCAACCCGTTGCACTGAGGTTCCCGGCGTTCAATCAGCGTGAAACCCCAGAGATTGACGGCCAGGTTCTTAACGTGTCGGCCGATACATTCACCGATGAACAGACCGGGTTTACGTTCTACCGGGCCGAGCTGGCCCCGATTGATGGTCAGATCGAGCGTCTGAACGGCCAGGCTTTGCTACCCGGAATGCCTGTTGAGGCGATGATCAAAACCGACGAGCGCACGCCCTTGTCTTATCTAATCAAACCGATGGCCGACTATTTCAATCGCGCGTTCCGGGAATAGGCACGAACGCGGGTCGAAGTGACAAGGGGCACAAAATAGGAGCCCTATCGCTGAATAACGGCATTTTCCCACTCTGACAGAAACTTCTTCCTCTTCAACTTGTCCAGGAACGTCAACAAGGCCGGGTCCAAAGCGATCGTTGCCCTTTCATCTACGCTATCATCAGTCCCCAACAACGGAAGCGATGGCGCGTTGGTGGAAGACCGGGTCTTCTTCGCAGTTAGCTGACGAACAAATGCCTCTGCCGCATCGGGCTCGGGCGTCCCGTTCAGCACCATTGCGGTGCGCATCATGGTCGTCTGAAAATCGGAGGGCAGCACGATCTCAAATGCGTCCTTTCCTTCCGTACGCGCTGCGGCATAGCTGCCCAGTACGTTGTAAGCGACTGCAATCGTCCCATCTGTCAGATCGTTGATCATCTCGCCGGAACAGCAATACAGACGTACATCCAGGCTGCCCAAGACCTCCATCAGTCGCCAGTATGTCTCAGAGGCGCGGGCGTCCTGAGTGGCAAACAAATATCCCAATCCTGATTGACGAATGTCGTATGTGCCCACTTTTCCGCGAAAATCATCGGGTCTGGCGCGAAGTATCTCGATCAACTCTTGCCGCGTTTGCGGCGTCGCCCCCTCAGCAAAAGCAGCGCTATTTATGACGATTGTTGCAGGCTCGGACGTGAAAGCAAAAAGACTGTCATGCCACTGCGCCCAATCCGGGTTTGCAATGCTGTCTATTGCTAATGCATATCCGTCATTTGCCAGTTTAAGTTGCAAATCCATTGCGCTGGATATCGCAATGTCAAAGGCATCGGGCGTTGCCCGGACCTGACGGTCAATGTCAGCCGTTCCCGTAACCAGATACTCGACCGAAATCGATGGGTTGCCCAGAATGAAATCTTCGATCAAAGGCGCAAACAATGCAGTGTCAGTACTGGATATTATGCGCAGTTGAGGCCCTTGCGCTGCTTCATTAAAGACCCGTTGATCTTCCCATTCCAGCGCCATTGCGAAGCAAGGAAACAACCACAGAATTACAGAGATAAGATAACGCATGCGCCGCCCTCGGGTTGGTTCATCAGAACAAGCGTTCCGCCATGCGCGGTTGCCACATCCTGCGCAATGGTGAGCCCCAAACCTGATCCAATGGTTCCGGTGGCATTCTGACCACGCTCAAATCGCCGGGTCAGTGTTTCGATCTCATCAGGTGGAAACCCCGGACCTTGATCACTGACTTTAACCTGAACACAAGGGCTCGCGGCAACTTCGATTGTCACCGTGCTGTCCGCCGGGGCGTATTTCAGTGCATTGTCAATCATATTGCGCGCGGCATTCTGGATCAGGATCGGGTCACCGGAATACTGAACCGCGGAATCGCCCACCAAAGACAAGGAAAGATCTTTCATTTCGGCGATCGGCGTCAAACGCTGAACCAGTTCCGCCATAAGATCGACAAGGTCAAGATCTTCGCGCTCAAGGTGGTCCGCCCTAAACGTGATCATGGCGTGGTCCAAAAGTTGACCAGCCGCGCGCGAGCTTTCGTCGATTGCGCGGACCATGGATCGCAATGCTTCGCGGTTTTCTTCTTTTTCGACCCTTTGCAGCGTCGCGTCCGCGTAGGACCGGACTGTTGCCAGGGGCGTGCGGACCCTATGCGCTGCCTCGGCAATGAAGTCTTC
Source organism: uncultured Ruegeria sp. (assembly GCF_947504215.1). Classification (GTDB taxonomy): domain Bacteria; phylum Pseudomonadota; class Alphaproteobacteria; order Rhodobacterales; family Rhodobacteraceae; genus Ruegeria. Next base: position 54,498 of record NZ_CANNGO010000017.1, read on the forward strand.
CGATTGGCTGAGTGATTGGTCCAATCGACCCATAAGAGAATTCAGGGATGTGACCAAAGGCGCCATTTCCCGGGGCACAGGTTTTCTGAATGGGCTTAAATCTTGTGGTCCGCGGCGCGTGACCGAGGTTGTCAGCTTGTTGAGCTGCCCAATCGTTGCCGATGTCGCCCAAACGGACAGTACTGTCGCAAGGGCAAAGAAACCCAACCCCAGATAAGCCGCATTGCGGGAAATCTGGTCCATTGTTTCAGACAACGCGTCCTGGGTCTGCCCAAGCGCTACTTCGATTTCGGTCTGTTTTCCAAGACCTACAAGTGTTCGGCTGGTGTTTACTTGCCGAACATTTTCGCCGCGAACGGCACCCGATCTGAAAGCCCATTTACCGTTAATAGGAGCGTCGGCCAAGGGCAGGTCATCGTATCCGGATAGAAATTCGCCGTCCTGAAAGATCGCATAAAAGACCCGGTCATCGGACGGCGTCGTCAGCATCGAAAATGCCGCATAAGGAATATCAACCTCAAGCTCACCGTCCCTCAGCGCAGCTGCATCCAGGATTGAGGTCACCGAGGCCTCGAGAATACTGTCCTGACCTTGCTGAGCCACCCGGGCCGCATAGTTGCGCACCGCAAAGAACAGAAGAAGCGCCAGGATCGCTGCGCCGCCAATCAGTGTAAGAACAAGCCGGTTCCTGAGTGACCCTGAAACCGTGAGATCAGCTGACATGATCCAACCTGTATCCCAGTCCGCGCAGTGTGGTGATTTTCAGGTCCGAGTTTTCCAGATGCCTGCGCAGACGTCCAACATAGACTTCGATGGCATTGTCCGAGACGTTGTCATCATAGGAAAACAACCTGTCCGCCAGCTTTTGTTTCGAAAACACCTGTCCGGGCGCGTTGAAAAACAGCTCCAGCAAGCGCAACTCGCGATTCCGCAGCGACACCGTGTCGGACCCGACCAGTAAATGACCCGCGACCGGGTCAAAAACGATCCCGCCGATCTCGATCGTCGATTTCACGATCCCTGATTTACGTCGCAATACGGCCCGGCATCGGGCTTCAAGTTCGGCATGGTCGAACGGTTTGGTGACATAGTCATCAGCCCCCAAATCCAGCGAACCGATTCGATCCGAAACCTGACTGCGCGCAGTCAGAACGATCACAGGCGTGTCCAAATGACTTGCGCGATGCTGTTTCAAAAAGTCACGGCCGTCCCCGTCGGGCAGCATGATGTCCAATAGGATAAGATCATACTCTTCGGTTTCTACAAAAGCAGATGCGTCTCCCAAATTCGCTGCATGATCAACGACATGCCCGTCTAACCGCATGCGCGAACTGATCGCGTTTGCGAGGTCCAGATTATCTTCGACCAGTAAAAATTTCATGGGGCTCAAGCAGTTTTTCTGCGCATGACAGGTTGATGTCAGGTTGATGTGTTTTGGTTCGGATTAATCTGAGCCGTCAATCGGCCGATTGTCAAATGGGAGGACATCATGACGAATTTCACACTGGGCCGTCGGGCCCTAATCGCAGCTGTGGCTGCTTTTGGTCTGACTGGGCCAGCATTGGCCGACGGTCATCAGGTTGTGGACAGCATCCACTTTCTGATCCCGGGCGGCGCAGGCGGCGGCTGGGATGGTACCGCCCGTGGCACCGGTGAAGCGCTGACCAATGCGGGCATCGTGGGCACCGCGTCATACGAAAACATGTCGGGCGGCGGCGGCGGCAAAGCCATCGGGTTCCTGATCGAGAACGCCGACAGCAACCACGGCACCCTGATGGTCAACTCGACCCCAATCGTAATCCGCTCGCTGACCGGTGTATTTCCCCACAACTTCCGTGATCTGACGCTGGTTTCCGGCACTATCGGGGATTACGCCGCGATTGTTGTGGGCAAAGACAGCCCAATCAATTCGATGGATGATCTGCTTGCCGCGTATGACGCCGATCCGTCGGCGACAGCCATTGGTGGCGGTTCTGTACCAGGCGGCATGGACCACCTGGTCGCGGCCATGGTCATGGAGGCAGCGGGAAAAGACGCCCTTGGCGTCAAATACATCCCCTACGATGCTGGCGGCAAAGCCATGGCAGCTCTTCTTTCGGGTGAGATTGCGGCGCTGTCGACCGGATTCTCGGAAGCCGTTGACCTGTCAAATGCAGGTGAAGTCAAAATCATCGGCGTTACTTCGGATGAGCGTGTCGATGCGGCGCCCGAAGCCATGACAATGAAAGAACAGGGTATCGACACAACCTTCGTAAACTGGCGCGGGTTCTTCGGAGCGCCCGGCCTGCCCGAGGACAAGCTAGTCGCGTATCAGGAAGCCATCACTGAAATGTATGCCACGCCCGAGTGGGAAGAGGTTCGCGCACGGAATGGCTGGGTCAACATCCACAATTCCGGCGACGACTTCAAAGCTTTCCTGGAACAACAGGAACAGCAGATCGGCGATCTGATGAAGAAGCTGGGCTTCCTCTAAAGACACAACTGGCAGAGCGGACCACCGCTCTGCCATACGAATACTAAACAAAACGAAGGGAGGAGTTATGGCGCTGGACCGTTGGATCGCGCTTGTTCTGCTGGGAATATGCTTGACCTATGGCTACGCGGCCTGGTTCACCATGGACAGCGGCTTGCCCCCCTTCATGCAACGAAACCCCATCTGGCCAAGCACCTTCCCCAAGGTTCTGTCAGTTTTGGGTATCGTCGCAACAACCATTATTCTCTTGGGCTTTGAAAAAGCTGAGCCAAAAGAAGCAGATATCGACTATCGAAAGCTGGGTGAGTATCATCTTGGTCAGGCGCTGCTGCTGCTGGGATTGATGGTTGTCTACGCGCTATGCTTGCGGCCGGTAGGTTTTTTGATCTCGACTTCAGCCTTCCTGTTCTTCGGGTCCTACATTCTTGGTGAACGCAAGTGGCACGTCATGCTGCTTGTAGCTTTTATAGCAACCGGCTCTGTCTGGTATCTGGTCCAGGAAGTTCTTGGCATCTACATGCGCCCCCTGCCGGGCCTATTCGGAGGCTGACATGCTTGAAGGACTTCTGATTGGCCTGCAAACGGCATTCTCTCTGCAAAATCTTCTGATGGTCGTTGCCGGGTGCCTGATCGGTACATTCATCGGTATGCTCCCGGGTCTTGGCCCGATGTCGATCATTGCCATTATGATCCCGGTCGCCATCTCGATGGGCGACCCATCTGCTGCACTGATCTTGCTCGCAGGTGTTTATTATGGCGCGATTTTTGGCGGATCAACCTCGTCCATCCTATTGAATGCGCCGGGGGTCGCGGGCACCGTTGCCTCCAGTTTTGATGGGTACCCTATGGCGCGTCAGGGCAAAGCGGGCAAAGCGTTGACCATTGCCGCCATTGCCAGTTTCGCAGGCGGCACCCTGGGGGCGATATTGCTGATGGTTTTTGCACCGGCGCTGTCGTCAGTCGCGTTGTTGTTCCATTCGGCCGAATACTTCGCTCTGATGGTCGTTGGCCTGTCTGCAATTGCGGCATTTGCAGGGACGGGCCAAGTGGCCAAGGCGCTTATCATGACCATATTGGGTTTGATCATGGCCACGGTGGGCGAAGGCGCGTTGTTCAACCTGCCACGCTTCACAATGGGTATCATGGACCTGCAGTCCGGGTTTGGCTTTATCACGCTCGCAATGGCGATGTTTGCACTGCCCGAGGCCCTGTTTCTTGTTCTCAAGCCCAAGAACCTTCAGGGGGACGACGGCGAAATCAAAGACCTGCGTATCACCAAAGCCGAGGCTCGGGCGATCTCGCCCGTTATTGGTCGGCAATCTGTCCAAGGGTTCTTCATAGGCGTATTACCGGGTGCGGGCGCAACAATTGCCAGCTTCCTGGGCTACGCGGTCGAACGCAACATCGCCCCAAAGGCCGAACAGGAAGAATTCGGAAGGGGTTCGATCAAGGGGCTGGCCGCTCCAGAGGCTGCCAACAACGCAGCCTGCACAGGCTCGTTTGTGCCGCTTCTGACACTTGGTATCCCGGGATCAGGGACAACAGCTATCCTTCTCGGCGCGTTGATCGCATTGAACGTCACACCGGGCCCGCGCCTGATGATCGACGAGCCGCAGATCTTCTGGGCCGTCATCATGTCGATGTTCATCGGCAATCTGGTACTGTTGATCCTGAACCTTCCGCTTATCCCATATATCGCAAAGGTACTGGCGGTGCCGCGCAACTATTTGATCCCGTTTATTTTATTCTTTACCTTGATGGGTGCCTACATTGGGCAAAACAACGCTACCGAGTTGCTGATACTGGTTGGTTTCGGTGTGTGCGCCACGGCGCTGAAGTTTGCCGATTATCCGTTGGCACCGTTGCTGATCGGGTTCATCCTTGGCGGCATGATGGAGGACAATTTTGCGCGCTCAATGCAGCTGTACGATGGGGTTTCCTTTATTTGGGAACGACCCATGACACTGGGTCTCTTGGTGATTGCTGCGCTGCTCGTCCTTCTCCCAAGCTATCGTGCGCGACGCGCTAGGGCGCGGGCGGCAGGTGTGGCTGATGGCGATTGAACCACTCTAAGGCATGCGGGTCTTGATCTAACAAACGTTCTGACTGACCCGCATTGCCAACTGGAGCTGATGGGCGCAGGTGTCATCAAGGTTGAACGCCACGAGAGCGGGGACCCTGCGTATGACCAGATCGCTCAAGGGATCAGCAGCGCCATGCATTCAAACTCTAACACACAAACTCGACCTACTATCTGCGGCGATCGGCCCCGCCGTCCTTGCGCATGGTCAGCCCGATACGTTTGCGAGGCACATCAACCTCGACAACACGCACTTTCACGACCTGACCAGCCTTCACCACCTCATGCGGATCTTTCACAAACCGGTCCGCCAGTTGGCTGATATGAACCAAACCGTCCTGATGCACGCCGACATCGACAAAGGCACCAAAGGCGGCGACGTTTGTGACGGTCCCTTCCAAAACCATTCCGGGTTTGAGGTCAGTGATCGCTTCGACCCCGTCCGTAAAGGAAGCTGTCACAAAAGTCGGCCTTGGATCTCGGCCTGGTTTTTCAAGCTCGGAAAAGATGTCCTGTACGGTAGGCAATCCGAATGTGTCGTCCACGAACTGGTCTGCCCTCAGCCCGTTCAAAGCCCCGTCATCGCCCATGATCTGACGGATATCGCGTCCGCAGGCCGCGACCACCCGGCGGGCAACATCATATGCCTCAGGGTGGACCGACGACGCATCCAAAGGCTCTGCCCCATCACGAATACGTAAAAACCCTGCACATTGCTCAAAAGCTCGGGGGCCAAGCTGGGCGACGTTCAGAAGGTCTTTGCGCGATTGAAACGGGCCGTTGATATCCCGGTGCGCAACGATGGCTTCGGCCTGCGCCGGGCCAAGACCTGAGACATGCGACAGTAGTGGTGCAGATGCCATATTCAAATCAACGCCAACGGCATTTACCACATCTTCTATTACAGTTTCCAAAGACTGGGACAGGCGGTGTTGGTCAACGTCATGCTGGTACTGTCCGACACCGATGGATTTCGGTTCAATTTTGACCAATTCGGCCAACGGGTCCTGCAGCCGCCGCGCGATAGACACCGCACCGCGCAAAGAGACATCAAGGTCAGGGAACTCGCGCGCAGCCAACTCCGAAGCCGAATAAACCGACGCGCCAGCCTCGGAAACAACAACCTTGGTCGGAGCCTTCACGGAATTGGGAAGCATGCTAAGCGTGTCCGCCACCATCCGTTCAGTTTCACGGCTGGCAGTGCCATTGCCGATGGCAATCAACTCGATCTGATGCGAGGAGATCAGGTTCAGGATCGCAACTTGCGCCCCGCGCAAATCCTTTTTGGGCTGAAACGGGTAAAGAGTGTCCGTGGCCACAACTTTCCCCGTGGCATCAACCACGGCGGCCTTCACTCCCGTTCGAATACCGGGATCCAATCCAAGTGTCGGCCGCGCGCCTGCGGGGGCGGCAAACAGCACGTCTTTCAGGTTCCGTGAAAACACCTGAATCGCTTCATCCTGGGCCCGGCTTCGCAAATCCGCCATAAGCTCGACCATCATGGACAGCGACAGCTTAACCCTCCAGGTCCACCCCGCCACTTTGCGCAGCCATTTATCGCCCGGGCCATCGCCCCGTGTCTGCAAATGGGCCGCCACAATCGTTTCTGCCCGCGCTGCCCCAGTTTCAGGTTCGGGTGCGATATCCAGCGTGACGATACCTTCTTTTGACGCCCGCAACATCGCCAGCGCCCGATGCGAAGGTACTTTGGACCACAGCTCAGAATGATCAAAATAGTCGCTGAACTTGGCCCCTTCTTGTTCTTTGCCTTCAATGACCTTCGCGCTCAGGAATGCTTCCCGCTGCATGAAACTGCGAAGCTCACCCAACAGGGCCGCGTTTTCCACCATTTGTTCGGTCAGAATATCGCGCGCACCGTTCAAGGCGTCCTTGGCCGTCGCCACAGCCTCGGTCACAAATGACTGCGCCAAAATCTCCGGTTCCGCGTTGCGATCTGCAAGAACTGCGTCAACCAAAGGCTCAAGCCCGTTTTCCCTGGCAATCATTGCCTTGGTACGGCGCTTGGGCTTGTAAGGAAGGTAGATGTCCTCCAACCGCGCTTTGGTGTCAGCTTGCGCGATGGCTTTGGTCAGATCTTCCGTGATCTTGCCCTGATCTCGGATCGATTTCAGGATCGCGTCACGCCGCGCTTCCATTTCGCGCAGATAGATCAGCCGCTCGGACAACGTGCGCAATTGTGTATCGTCCAATCCGCCTGTCATTTCCTTCCGGTATCGGGCGACAAAGGGCACGGTAGCGCCTTCGTCCAATAGTTTTACCGCTGAATCTACCTGATCAGGTCGCGCGTTGATCTCACTGGCGATGGTGCGGGATATGCGGTCCAATGCGACCTCCTGAAACGTGGTTGGAGGCACTTCTTAGCCACCCGGATCAGAGAGGGAAAGGGTGTCCCGGCTGCAATTTAGAACTTTGGTGATATGAACCGGAAACTACTTTCGGTAGTGTCCGGTTTGACAGCCCAAATCCATCTGGGATCTAACCGCAGGCCCGAGTGATCCACCGTGTCTTGCACCTGATTACTCCTGTTTGGCGCAGTCACGGATCACAAAGTGCTTTGTTGTCGTCTCAACAACCTCCCAAAACCCGCGAAACCCATTGGGAATCAAAAAGCTGTCGCCCGTCCGGAAGTCCTGCCGTGTTCCGTCTTCATGGATCAGCGCGCAATGACCCGTGATGATGTAGCAATACTCATCCTTGTCCGTGAACGCATGCCATTTGCCGGGTGTCGACGTCCAGGTGCCCGCTGACATGGCCCCGTCGGGACTTGTAAAATGAAGACCAACTTTATGATAGGGATCCCCTTCGACCACGCGATCTGGAAGATCGGCAAGTCGCCGTTCGCTTTTGCGTGCCGGTTCATCAAACAGGTTAATGACATGTATGTTCATAGCTTCACCAATCCATCAGAGTTCAGTTTCGTTTTCTTCACCACAAGCTGCCTTCGGCAGATGTCGCCAGCTCACATATGGAGGTAGTAGACACCCGCTAGCACAAACAATGCGATAAAGATGGTTTCGGCCACGATCAGAGCGATGGCCTGACCTCCAACATCCAGAATCCGCTTGAGCGAGGTTTTCATTCCAACCGCAGCAATCGAAATGAGCAATGCCCAACGGCTCAGGCTCGCCATGGCTTCTGAAACCACCGCCGGGATCACCCCGAACGAGTTGAGAGCCGCAAAAATCAGAAATCCGACAACAAACATGGGCAAAATCGGCGGGCGCTTACCTTCTTCTTCTGCGAAGTCAGCGTGGCGTCGAACAAGGGCAGAAATAACCAGTACCACCGGCGCAAGCATTGCAACCCGGATCAGTTTGACCATCGTTGCGACCTCTCCGGTCCGATCCGAGACCGAAAAGCCCGCACCAACGACCTGGGCAACGTCGTGGATTGTGCCCCCCAGAAATACACCTGAAATCTCGTCGTCAAACGCAAAGGTCTCCGTCAGGATCGGATAGGCAATCATCGCCACGGTTGACAATACCGTAACCGAAAGAACGGTGAAAATCAGGTTGCGTTCCGAGTGTTCGTTCTTCGGCAAAATAGCCGACAACGCCATGGCGGCCGAAGCGCCGCAAATTGCCACAGAACCGCCCGTCAGAATACCAAACCGCCAGCCGCGCCCCAGCAGCCGAGCACCCAGAAGCCCGAACAATATGGTCAGGATGACACCTGCAATCACAACCGCGATCAACTGTGGCCCTAAGCCGATCATCAATTCGATCGAAATGCGCGCGCCTAACAAAGCGACACCGAACCGCAAAACAGTGCGTGCCGTGAAGTCAATTCCCACTTTGCATGGACTTGACTCATCTTCCGCCAGAAAATGAAACGCGATACCCAGCAACAGCGCCATAAGCATGGCTGGCGCTCCGTAATGTTCCGATAAAAACTGTGCAGCAACAGCAACAACTACGGATACCAGAAACCCGCGGCCATTTTTGCGCATGAATGATTGCACCCAAGATGTGGGCGAATGAGATGCATTTGACGCCTGCATCGTATTTCCTTTGTGAATTTTGTGCTGTCCTGATCGAAAAAGCACAGGCCACCCCGGGCCGCAAGCCGGCCCGGGTAAATGTTGGACTACCCTTACTACGCTTGTATTTGAGGTGTCATGTCGTTTGCGTTGACGCCTGCGACTGCGACGGGTTTTTTCATGGCGTCGCGGC
>NZ_CANNGO010000018.1 GCF_947504215.1 uncultured Ruegeria sp.
GTCTTGCCGTGGTCAACGTGGCCAATCGTTCCAATGTTGACGTGCGGCTTATTACGCTCAAACTTTTCCTTTGCCATGATGGCCTCCTGTCATTGAGAAAGGGAAGAGGTCGAACGCCCCTTCCCTGATTTCGCTTATGCGTATTTCGCCTGAATCTCGTCCGAGATGTTCTGCGGAACCGGATCGTAATGCGAGAACTGCATGGTGAACTGGGCACGGCCCGACGACATCGAACGCAGAGTGTTGATGTAGCCAAACATGTTGGCCAGCGGAACGTTCGCGTCGATTGCGATGGCGTTGCCGCGGGGTTCTTGTCCAGACACTTGGCCCCGACGCGATGTCAGGTCGCCAATGATCCCGCCAGTGTATTCTTCCGGGGTGATCACTTCGACCTTCATGATCGGTTCCAGCAGTTTCGCGCCAGCTTTGCGCATGCCTTCGCGCATACCCATACGTGCGGCAATTTCAAAGGCCAGAACAGAAGAGTCCACGTCGTGGTACTTACCCTCGATCAGCGCTACTTTGAAATCGATCACAGGGAAGCCAGCCAGCGGGCCGCTATCCATGACGGATCTGATCCCTTTTTCAACGCCCGGAATGTACTCCTTAGGCACCGAACCACCGACAACGCGAGATTCGAAGGAATACCCTTCGCCCGGCTCTGTTGGCGTGATGATCATTTTCACTTCAGCAAACTGACCCGATCCACCCGACTGTTTCTTATGGGTGTAAACGATTTCCGCTTCGTGACCGATGGTCTCACGATAGGCCACCTGCGGCGCACCGATATTGGCCTCGACCTTGAACTCGCGCTTGAGACGGTCCACCAGGATGTCCAGGTGAAGTTCGCCCATGCCCTTCATAATGGTCTGACCGGATTCCATGTCAGTTTCCACGCGGAAGGACGGGTCTTCTGCGGCCAGACGGGCCAGACCCTGGGACATCTTCTCTTGGTCGCCCTTGGTTTTGGGCTCGACCGCGATCTCGATCACCGGATCAGGGAAGGTCATGGTTTCCAGAACCACCGGATCCTTCGCATCACACAGGGTGTCACCAGTTGTCGTGTCTTTCAGACCCGCCAGCGCGATGATGTCGCCTGCAAACGCTTCTTCGATTTCTTCCCGGTTGTTGGAGTGCATCATCATCATACGACCGATGCGCTCTTTCTTACCTTTAGTCGAGTTCAGGATCGAGTCGCCCTTCTGCATGGTGCCCGAATAGATCCGGGTGAACGTCAGAGAGCCAACAAAGGGGTCGTTCATGATTTTGAACGCCAGACCCGAGAACGCCATGTCATCATCCGCACGACGCGGAATGTCACGAACTTCGTCTTCGTCGCCCGGCTTGAAGCCCATGTAATCAACAACGTCCAGCGGGCTGGGCAGGTAGTCGATTACAGCATTCAGCAGCGGCTGAACGCCTTTGTTCTTGAACGCGGACCCACCCAGAACCGGAACAAACGCGATGTCCAGAGTACCTTTACGCAGCAGGGCGCGCAGGGTCGGAACGTCGGGCTCATTGCCTTCCAGGTATTCCATCATCGCGTCGTCGTCCATTTCGACGGCCGCTTCGATCATTTTACCGCGCCATTCGTCAGCCATGTCCTTCAGGCTGTCACGGATCGGTGCTTTGACCCAGCTTGCGCCCAGGTCTTCGCCCTGCCACAGCCATTCTTCCATGGTGACCAGATCAACCAGGCCTTCCAGCTCGGTCTCTGCGCCGATCGGAATACCAACCGGAACAGCACGTGCGCCGGTACGGTCTTCGATCATGCGAACACAGTTGAAGAAGTCAGCGCCGATCTTGTCCATCTTGTTGACGAACACCATACGCGGAACCTTGTAGCGGTCAGCCTGACGCCATACGGTTTCGGTCTGGGGCTCAACACCGGCGTTTGCGTCAAGAACACAAACCGCACCGTCAAGAACCGCCAGCGAACGCTCAACTTCAATGGTGAAGTCGACGTGGCCGGGGGTGTCGATGATGTTCAGGCGGTGCTTGGGCGAGTCAGCGGTTTCGCCGTCTTCGGTGCGTTCCCAGAAGGTGGTGGTCGCAGCCGAAGTGATGGTGATACCACGTTCCTGCTCCTGCTCCATCCAGTCCATGGTGGCGGCACCGTCGTGCACTTCACCAATGTTGTGGGATTTACCGGTGTAGTACAGGATGCGTTCCGAGCAAGTGGTTTTACCTGCATCGATATGCGCCATGATACCGAAGTTACGGTAATGATCGAGTGTATAATCGCGTGCCATTTTGATAAGCCTCTGGAATTACCAACGGTAGTGGCTGAAGGCTTTGTTCGCCTCGGCCATCTTGTGGGTGTCTTCGCGCTTCTTCACAGCGGTACCGCGGGACTGTACGGCGTCCATCAGTTCACCGGCGAGGCGTTCTTCCATGGTGTTTTCGTTGCGGCCACGCGCAGCAGTGATCAGCCAGCGGATGGCCAGTGCTTCGCGGCGCTCGGGGCGCACTTCGACCGGAACCTGATAGGTTGCACCACCAACCCGGCGCGAGCGAACCTCGACCGACGGTTTGATGTTGTCGAGCGCTTCGTGGAACACTTCGACAGGTGCGCGCTTGATCTTGCCTTCAACGCGGTCAAATGCGTTGTAGACGATGCGCTCTGCAACCGACTTTTTACCGTCGATCATCAGGTTGTTCATGAATTTTGTCAGGACCTTGTCGCCAAATTTGGCATCAGGCAGGACTTCGCGTTTTTCGGCGGCGTGACGACGTGACATATCAGCCTCTCCTTCTTATTTGGGACGCTTCGCGCCGTATTTCGAACGACGTTGTTTACGGTCTTTGACGCCCTGGGTATCCAGAACACCGCGCAGGATGTGGTAACGGACACCGGGAAGGTCTTTTACACGGCCGCCGCGGATCAGAACAACCGAGTGTTCCTGCAGGTTGTGGCTTTCACCGGGGATGTACGAGATAACCTCGAACCCGTTGGTCAGGCGCACCTTCGCAACCTTACGCATCGCCGAGTTCGGCTTTTTCGGTGTGGTCGTATAAACACGTGTGCAGACGCCGCGTTTTTGCGGGCACTGCTCCAGGTGCATGGACTTCGAGCGTTTTACTTTCGGCTGCCGCGGCTTGCGGATCAGCTGTTGGATCGTTGGCATTCCGGTTATATCCCCGTTTTGCAACACACATGACATGCACGCGCGATGCGTGCGGTTAAATTCGCTGCACTTATGCGTCCACAAGCGCAAAACCCGCGAGCGTTCCCATTCCGAGGTGAACGTCGCGGTTTGTTATCAGAGGGCGCGAACGATAAAAGTGTTCGGGCCTTGACCAGTTCATTACTGGAATCGGTTATGGGGCGGCCCCCGGTACCGAGATGACGCGCGTATAGGGGGAGTCGGCCGAAGTGTCAACAGCACACCCTGCCAGCTTGATTGCACTGATTTATCAAAGCAGGTCTTAAGTTTCCAGCGCCCTGGTCGGTTGCAGCCCGCCTATGACATCGGCATAGTCAGCGCATTGATCTGCCAGTGGATAAATCATGCAAGTCATCGGCCTCTGCCGCTTCTCCTATCCCGCGATTGGCGGCTACCAAATCCAACATGAAACCATCGATGAGCGGCGGCGCTATTTGTACAGTCCCGCACGACTGGACGAGCGGTTTCGCTTGTTCGAATCCTCTACTTTGCCCTGTATTCGGGAACAGACAGACGAAGAATTCGAATTTCTGATTGTGATCGGAAATTGCCTTCCGAAAGAGCCCTATGAGCGGTTAATGGATTTGACCGCTGGTATCAGACAAATCCGGATACTCGGACGGGAACCCGCCCAACATCGCACGGTGATGAAAGAGGTGCTGAATTCATCCCGACAGGACCCGGACAAGCCATGTCTTCAATTCCGCCATGACGACGATGACGCCGTTTCAGTCGACTTCGTCGAAAGATTGCGTATTGCCGCCCACGACAGCCGTGGGGTGATCGAGCGCAACAGAACCGTGGGCATCGACTTTAACAATGGGTTCCTTGCCCGGTTCGGGCCAGACGGCGTGCGGGCAAAACCGATCTTTAACTCACTTCTTGGCGTGGGTTTGGGAATGTATGTTGCGGGGAAGTGCTCGCAAACGATCATGAGCTTCACGCACAACAGGATCGGTCGCTTCATGCCCGTGGTCAGCTTTCCGGACGCCCCGATGTGGGTGCGAGCCTTGAACAGTTTCAACGACTCCCATCAAGCACGCAATGACACCCGAGAATTGCCGCTTTTGTCAGCTGAAACCGAAAACGAATTTGTCGCGCGCTTTGCCATCGATCAAAACACGGTCAGGAAGATTCACTCGGCCGGTTGACGTGACCGTCCCCGCAGCAAGGTGAACAAACCAGCTCCCACGATCAGTACAGCGCCCAGCATCGTCAAGTTGTCAGGCCATTCGCCAAATACGGCCCAACCCAAACCCAGCGCCCAGATCAAGCTAGAGTATCGGAACGGGGCCACGAACCCGACGTCACCCTGGCGCATAACCATGACGCTGAACAAGTACCCCATCAAAACGAACACGGCCGCCGCAGCAACCAACGATCCCGTCGCGACCGAAACCGGAACCCACCCTTCGAGCACCGAAGCAACCGCCGCGGCCAGCGCAATTGATGCGGACGTCGCCAGCGTGACGACCATAGAAGGTACGTCGGTCGACATGCGACGCGTGATCAAATCCCGTGCCGTCACCGAGGCAACCGCGATGAGTGCGTAAACCGAATACACGCTGAACCCGGCCGGGCCAGGCCTGACGATCAGCAGCATCCCTGCAAACCCGAGTGCAATCGCCAAGGCGCGACGCCAACCGATATGTTCCGAGAAAAGCAACGCGGCGCCTAAAGTGACCGTCAAGGGCAGCGCCTGAAGAACAGCCGTTACATTGGCCAAAGGCATGTTCTTCAGAGCGGTCAGGAAAAAGAACGTCGCCGAGAGCTCGGCAAGACAACGCAGTGCGATCAGCCACTTATCATGGTGCGGAAAATTCAGGTGCAGCGCGCCAAGGGATCGGGCCAGCAAATAAACAAGGATAACCGCCAGAACCCCTCGGATTGCGACCAGCTGAAAAAGAGGCAGGTCCTGCAGAGCAGCTTTCACCAACGTGTCATTCAAGGTAAAGGCCGCCATACTGCCCATCATCAGCAGCGCGCCCTTTGTGTTTGGTGTCATGGCGAATGGGTCCGAAGTAACGGTGTCGATGCATTGGTCTTACAAGCTGGAGAGATGTCAATCTCCGGGAGCTCGAGCAAAGTGGATTTTAACCGTGCTAGAGGTGAAAATTGGCAATCGTTCGCGGGTCTTTTCGGTGAAACCGAAAACGGTTAGCCAAAATGTGTATTATCCGAGAAAACAACGATGTGATGCAGCAAATGCTGTATTTGCTCAAAGTCGGCATCGCGGACAAAGTTGCGGCTCAAGTTAGCGTCTCTAGGGATCATGCTTCCGAGATATCAACACGGTTGATTTTTGTCCCGTCTGGAAGGTCTCGAACCTGCGCTACAATTTGCCCTGTAATGCCCCAATAGACCTCTAGGTCTGTGATTTCCAGATTGGCAAAGTCATCTTTGCCACCTAAGAAAAGAGATACTTTGTGGCACACGCATTCTCCGTAGGACGGTTGTTTTCCGCCGGAAGACAGCCATTCTTTATACCTCTCGTATTCAATTGTTTCGTTGGGAAATTGAACCATCTCCACATTGTGGAAGTCTGAGTACCCACATGGTATTTCGAATATCTCGACAGTGGCAGGGTCGAGTAGTGCAACCTCGGGTTGGCCGATTTCAGTTCGGCTATGATCCAAGGCAAATTGACGACCCATCCAATCTGCGCCGAAGCTCTCGAACCGACCATCAAGCTTTGGAAACACATCGGAAATACAGCGAGTGAAACGTGCAACGTCTTCAGGACGATAAAGCCTGTACGCACCTTCAAGCTGCTTCGTTTTCTTCCATTTAGACAAGGGCAGTGTTTTTTCTTTCGTCGTAAAAATTGTATTCACGCTAACATGTTAAGTTGTAGTTGCTAAGGGCTCAAAGCAGAGCAGTGGAGCGGCTGTTGCAGCGAAGTAGGAACCGCGCGGTTTGATAGTTAGCAAAAAAAGGCCCCGCGACATCGCGGGGCCTCATCATTTGGTATCAGATTGCCTTTACTCGCGGCTTTCTGGTGTTTCCACCAGAACGTCCAGCTCGTCTCCGACCATGTCGTCATCCATGACCGGCGCAGCCAGAGCAGCGGCGGCTTCAGCCTCTTCCCGGCGAGCTTCGATTACCACGTTATCGCGTGACTGAGCTACGCGCTGGACACTTTGGGTGGCACCACCGGTCCCGGCAGGGATCAGACGACCAACGATGACGTTCTCTTTCAGACCAACCAGCTTGTCTTTCTTACCCTGAACCGAAGCCTCGGTCAGAACGCGGGTGGTTTCCTGGAACGACGCCGCCGAGATGAACGAACGTGTCTGCAGCGAGGCTTTGGTAATCCCCAGCAGGATCGGTTCGCCCTGAGCCGGACGACCACCACGCGAGAGTGTCTTCTCGTTGGCTGCGTCAAACTCTTGCTTGTCGACATGTTCGCCTTTCAACAGGGTGGTGTCGCCTGAATCCAGGATCTCCCACTTCTGCAGCATCTGGCGCACGATAACCTCGATGTGCTTGTCGTTGATCTTCACGCCCTGAAGGCGATAAACATCCTGCACTTCGTCGATCATGTAATCCGCCAGCGCTTCGACACCCATGATGGACAGGATGTCATGCGGGGCCGGGTTGCCGTCCATCAGGTATTCACCCTTCTGGATAAAGTCGCCCTCCGCGACCGGGATATGTTTGCCCTTGGGCACCATATACTCGATCGTTTCCATCGACTCGTCCGCCGGCTCAATGCTGATGCGGCGCTTGTTCTTGTAGTCGCGGCCAAAGCGCACATAACCATCGGCTTCTGCGATGATTGCGTGATCTTTCGGACGACGGGCTTCGAACAGTTCAGCCACACGCGGCAGACCACCGGTGATGTCCTTGGTTTTGGCGCCTTCACGCGGGATACGCGCCACAACTTCACCAGCTTCGATCTGCTGACCGTCTTCGATCGACAGGATCGCATCCACCGACATCGGATAGTGAACCGGGTTGCCCGCATCGTTGCGGACCGGCTCGCCATCTTCGCCAACCAGAATGATCTCGGGCTTGAGGTCGCTGCCTTTGGGGGCGGCGCGCCAGTCGATCACGATCTTCTGGGTCATACCGGTTGCATCGTCGGTCTCATCCCGGACAGCGATGCCCGAAACAAGGTCGACATACTTCGCGGTACCGGCTTTCTCGGCGATGATTGGCAGGGTGTAGGGATCCCATTCGTACAGCTTGTCGCCACGAGCCACCTTGGCGCCATCTTTAACGAACAGCTTCGAACCGTAGCCCAGCTTGTGGCTGGCACGCTCTTCGCCATGTTCGTCGCTGATCACCAGCTTCATGTTCCGGCCCATCACCAGGCTTTCACCTGCTGAATTGACCAAAAGCTGCGGGTTCTCGAACGAAACGACACCGTCCTGGCTGGCTTCCTGGAAGGACTGCTGTCCCCCCTGGGCAACACCGCCGATGTGGAAGGTCCGCATCGTCAGCTGTGTGCCAGGTTCACCAATGGATTGGGCGGCGATGATGCCCACCGCTTCACCGGTGTTAACCCGTGTACCACGCGCTAGGTCACGACCATAGCAAGTGGCGCAGACGCCCTCTTCCGACTCACAGGTCAGAGGCGAGCGGATGCGCATGGATGCTACACCAGCTTCGTCAATGGTATCCGCCATACGTTCGTCGATCAGTTGACCAGCGGCAACCAGAACTTCATCCGTACCCGGACGCAGAACATCGTCGGCAGAGACACGGCCCAGCACACGCTCGGCCAGCGAGGAAACAACCTCACCGTCATTGACCGCAGCTTCAGCCGTGATCGCTCGCTCGGTACCACAGTCGATCTCGCGAACGATGCAGTCCTGGGCGACGTCCACCAGACGACGGGTCAGGTAACCCGAGTTCGCCGTCTTCAGAGCGGTATCCGACAGACCCTTACGGGCACCGTGGGTCGAGTTGAAGTATTCAAGAACGGTCAGACCTTCCTTGAAGTTCGAGATGATCGGCGTTTCGATGATGTCGCCATTCGGCTTTGCCATCAGGCCGCGCATCCCGCCCAGCTGCTTCATCTGAGTGACCGAGCCACGCGCACCGGAGTGCGCCATCATGTAGACCGAGTTCGGTTCCTGTTCGGACCCGTCCTCTGCCCGATCCGAAGACGAGATCGTGCCCATCATCGCATCAGTGACGCGGTCGTTACACTTCGACCAGGCATCGACAACTTTGTTGTACTTTTCGCCCTGAGTGATCAGGCCGTCCATGTACTGCTGTTCAAAGTCTTTCACCTGACCGCGGGTTTCATCAACGATGCCCCACTTGTCGCCCGGGATCACCATGTCGTCCTTGCCGAATGAGATACCGGCCTTGAACGCCTCTTTGAAGCCCATCGACATGATCTGGTCGCAGAAGATCACCGACTCTTTCTGACCGCAGTACCGGTAGACAGTGTCGATCACCTGTTGCACTTCTTTCTTCCGCAGCAAGCGGTTGACCAGTTCGAACGGCGCCTTGTTGTTCAGCGGCAGCAGAGCCCCCAGACGCAAACGGCCCGGAGTGGTCTCGAAACGCTTCTGAACTTCGTTGCCTTCCTCGTCGATCTGCGTGATCCGCGCGGTGATTTTGGTGTGCAGATGCACTTCACCGGCGTCCAGCGCATGCTGAACTTCTTCGATCGAACCAAAGACCTTGCCTTCGCCGATCATGCCTTCGCGTTCCAGCGTCACATAGTACAGACCCAGGATCATATCCTGCGAAGGAACAATGATCGGCGCGCCGTTTGCTGGCGACAGAACATTGTTGGTCGACATCATCAGAACGCGCGCTTCCAGCTGGGCCTCAAGGCTCAGCGGGACGTGAACGGCCATCTGGTCACCGTCGAAGTCGGCGTTGAAGGCCGAACAGACCAGCGGGTGCAGCTGAATCGCTTTCCCTTCGATCAAGACCGGCTCGAACGCCTGAATGCCAAGACGGTGCAATGTCGGCGCACGGTTCAGCATGACAGGGTGTTCGCGGATCACCTCGTCGAGGATATCCCACACTTCGGGACGCTCTTTCTCGACCAGTTTCTTCGCCTGTTTAACGGTCGAAGACAGACCCTTGGCTTCGAGGCGCGAATAGATGAAGGGCTTGAACAGTTCCAGCGCCATCTTCTTGGGCAGACCACACTGGTGCAGCTTAAGCTCCGGACCGGTCACAATGACCGAACGGCCCGAGAAGTCGACGCGCTTACCCAGAAGGTTCTGACGGAAGCGGCCCTGCTTACCTTTCAGCATGTCCGACAGCGATTTCAGCGGACGCTTGTTGGCGCCGGTGATTACGCGGCCACGACGACCGTTGTCGAACAGAGCATCCACCGATTCCTGCAGCATCCGCTTTTCGTTGCGGACGATGATGTCAGGCGCGCGCAGCTCGATCAGACGCTTCAGACGGTTGTTCCGGTTGATGACGCGGCGATACAGATCATTCAGATCCGAGGTCGCGAAACGGCCACCATCCAGCGGAACCAGCGGACGCAGTTCCGGCGGAATGACCGGGATCACGGTCATCACCATCCACTCGGGGCGGTTGCCCGACTCAAGGAAGGATTCAACAACCTTCAGACGCTTGATGATTTTCTTGGGCTTCAGTTCACCGGTTGCTTCGGCCAGATCAGCACGCAGCTGCTCGGCTTCGGCTTCCAGATCGATCTGGGCCAGCATCTCACGGATGGCTTCGGCACCGATGTTCGCGGTGAACGCGTCCATGCCATAGGCATCCTGCGCATCCATATACTCTTCTTCGTTCAGCATCTGGCCATAGGACAGGTCAGTCAGACCGGGCTCGATGACGACGTAGTTTTCAAAGTACAGAACACGTTCCAGATCGCGCAGTGTCATGTCCAGCATCAGACCGATGCGGGACGGCAGCGATTTCAGGAACCAGATATGCGCAACGGGCGCGGCCAGTTCGATATGACCCATACGCTCGCGGCGGACTTTTTGCAGGGTAACTTCCACACCGCATTTCTCGCAGACAACGCCGCGATACTTCATCCGCTTATACTTGCCGCACAGACATTCGTAATCTTTGATCGGGCCAAAGATACGCGCACAGAACAGACCGTCACGTTCGGGCTTGAAAGTCCGGTAGTTGATGGTTTCAGGTTTCTTGATCTCGCCATAGGACCAAGACAGGATCCGCTCGGGCGACGCCAGCGAGACCTTGATCTCGTCGAAAACCTTCGGGGGCGTCAGCGGGTTAAATGGATTGTTGGTGATTTCCTGGTTCATTTCAGGCCTCCAGCAGGGGTGAAGTGATCCAACCAACTAGTGGATAGTACCACATTCTTGGGGGGATTCTTGGAGCGAACCATCGCTCCCACATCACGCGCTTTGTATCCGGCAAGTCCACAACCGACTGGTGTCAGAAGAAAGAACTTGTCTTGATTTTCATGGGCACAGGCAATGAAGCGTTCAATTGCCTTGTCGATTTCGCTTAACGGGCGGGTTTGGACTTTTCGATCCTTGGTGGGAAGTGCATAGGCACGACCCGTCAAACCTTCACCGACGCCGGGTGCCGCGCCCCATACCTTCTTGGCATGAAGCGCTGCGCCCTTTCCGTGGCGTCCAGCTAGGTTTGATCCAAAGACGAAAATCAGTTCCATGTCCACATGAGGAGTATTACTCCTCAACCTCCGCATCCAGGAGTTCCATATTCAGGCCGAGGCCGCGGACTTCTTTCACCAGAACGTTGAACGATTCCGGTACGCCCGCTTCAAAGTTATCCTCGCCCTTGACGATCGACTCATAGACCTTGGTCCGGCCGGCGACGTCATCCGATTTCACGGTGAGCATCTCCTGCAGGGTGTAGGCGGCGCCGTAAGCTTCCAGAGCCCAGACTTCCATCTCACCAAAGCGCTGACCACCGAACTGCGCCTTACCGCCCAGCGGCTGCTGGGTAACCAGGCTGTACGGCCCGGTCGAACGCGCGTGGATCTTGTCGTCCACAAGGTGGTGCAGTTTCAGCAGGTACTTGATGCCAACGGTCACAGGACGCGCAAATTGCTCACCCGTACGACCGTCGAACAGAACCGACTGACCGCTTTCCGAGAAGCCCGCACGCACCAGCGCATCGTTGACGTCAGCCTCTTTGGCTCCGTCAAAGACGGGGGTCGCGATCGGAACACCGCGGGTCACGTTGCCCGCAGCCTCGATCAGGTGACCTTCGTCCATGCCGGCAATGCCTTCTTCATAGACATTCTCACCATAGGCCAGCTTCATCGCTTCGCGAACCGGGGTCAGGTCGCCAGAACGGCGGTATTCACCCAGTGCTTCGTCGATGTTCAGACCCAGACCGCGTGCGGCCCAACCCATGTGGGTTTCAAGGATCTGTCCAACGTTCATACGCGAAGGCACGCCCAGTGGGTTCAGACAGAAGTCAACCGGCGTACCATCGGCCAGGAACGGCATGTCTTCCATCGGAACAACCTTGGAAATCACACCCTTGTTCCCGTGACGACCGGCCATCTTGTCACCCGGCTGCAGCTTACGCTTCACGGCGATAAAGACTTTGACCATCTTCATCACACCCGGCGGCAGATCGTCACCACGACGCACCTTCTCGACCTTGTCTTCGAAACGGGCGTCCAGAGCGCGCTTGAGCACTTCGTACTGCTCATTCAGAGCCTCTACGATCTGCGCGTCCTTCTCGTCTTCCAGGGCCAGCTGCCACCACTGACCACGGGTCAGCATTTCAAGCAGGTCCTCGGTGATCACCGATCCTGCCTTGACACCTTTCGGGCCTTTGACAGCGGTCTTACCCAGGATCAGACCTTGCAGACGCGCATAAATGTTGCGGTCAAGGATCGCCAACTCGTCGTCCCGGTCACGGGCCAGACGTTCGACTTCCTCACGCTCGATCTGCAGCGCACGCTCGTCTTTTTCCACACCGTGACGGTTGAAGACGCGGACTTCCACGACCGTACCGTAATCACCCGGCTTCACGCGCAGCGAAGTATCACGGACGTCAGATGCTTTTTCACCAAAGATGGCGCGCAGCAGCTTTTCTTCCGGGGTCATCGGGCTTTCGCCCTTCGGAGTGATCTTGCCGACCAGAATATCGCCGGGCTCAACATCCGCGCCGATGTAAACGATGCCCGCCTCGTCGAGGTTGCGCAGCGCTTCTTCACCGACGTTCGGGATGTCACGGGTGATCTCTTCCGGGCCCAGCTTTGTATCACGGGCGGCGACTTCGAATTCCTCGATATGGACCGAGGTAAAGACGTCATCACGCGCGATACGTTCGCTGATCAGGATCGAGTCTTCGTAGTTGTAGCCATTCCAAGGCATGAACGCGACGACCACGTTCTTACCCAGTGCCAGTTCACCGATATCGGTGGACGGACCATCAGCGACAACCTCGCCTTTCGTGACAGTGTCACCCACTTTCACCAGCGGACGCTGGTTGATGCAGGTGTTCTGGTTCGAACGTTGGAATTTGCGCAGACGGTAGATGTCCACACCCGCGTCGCCCAGTTCCAGATCTTCGGTAGCACGAATAACGATACGCTGGGCATCGACCTGGTCGATGATACCGGCACGTTTCGCCTGAATCGCAGCACCCGAGTCGATCGCAACCTTTTCCTCGATACCGGTGCCGACCAGCGGCGCCTCGGCCCGCAGCAGCGGAACCGCCTGACGTTGCATGTTCGAACCCATCAAGGCCCGGTTGGCGTCGTCATTTTCAAGGAATGGAATCAGCGACGCGGCGACCGATACCAACTGTTTCGGGCTGACGTCGATCAGGTCCACATTCTCGCGCGGGGCCAGAGTGTAGTCGCCCGACTGACGGGTCGACACCAGATCGTTGATGAACTTGCCATCCGCATCCAGCGTCGCGTTCGCCTGCGCCACTGTGTGACGCATTTCCTCGGTCGCGGACATGTAGTGAACCTCATCGGTCACCTCGGCGTCTTTGACGACGCGGTACGGTGTTTCGATGAAGCCATACTTGTTCACGCGGGCGAAGGTGGCCAGCGAGTTGATCAGACCGATGTTCGGACCTTCCGGCGTCTCAATCGGGCACATCCGGCCATAGTGGGTCGGGTGAACGTCGCGCACCTCAAAGCCCGCACGCTCACGTGTCAGACCACCGGGGCCAAGCGCCGAGAGACGGCGTTTGTGAGTGACTTCCGACAGCGGGTTGGTTTGGTCCATGAACTGCGACAGCTGCGACGAGCCGAAGAATTCACGAACAGCAGCAGCTGCCGGTTTCGCATTGATCAGGTCCTGCGGCATGACGGTGTCGATCTCGACCGAAGACATACGCTCTTTGATCGCGCGCTCCATGCGCAGCAGGCCAACGCGGTACTGGTTTTCCATCAGTTCGCCGACAGAACGCACACGACGGTTGCCCAGGTGGTCGATATCGTCGATGTCACCTTTGCCGTCGCGCAGCTCGACCAGCGCCTTGATGCAGGCCACGATGTCTTCGCGGCGCAGGGTGCGCAGTGTATCGGGCGCATCCAGAGCCAGACGCATGTTCATCTTTACACGGCCAACGGCGGACAGGTCATAGCGCTCGCTGTCGAAGAACAGCGTTTCGAAGAGGGCCGAGGCCGCTTCGACGGTGGGCGGCTCGCCCGGACGCATCACGCGATAGATGTCCATCAGCGCGGTGTCACGGCCCATGTTCTTGTCTGCGGCCATGGTGTTGCGCATGTAGGGACCGACATTGACATTATCGATATCCAGAACCGGGATGTCGGTGACGCCCGCATCGATCAGTTCCTTCGCAGAACCACCGATCAGATCGCCGTCTTTGTCATACTCCAGCGTCAACTCATCACCGGCTTCGACATAGATGGCGCCGGTTTCTTCGTTAATGATGTCTTTGGCGACAAACTTACCAACGATATGATCGAACGGCACCAGCAAGTTGGTGACCGTGCCCTCTTCGATCAGCTTCTTGACAGCGCGCGGCGTAACTTTCTTGCCTGCTTCTGCAATCACCTCACCGGATTTCGCATCAACCAGATCATAGGTCGGGCGCGTGCCACGTACACGATCGGGGAAGAACGGCGTGACCCAGCCCTTCTTCTTGTCCAGCTTGTAGGACACCGTATCGTAATAGGCGTCCATGATCGCTTCCTGATCCAGACCCAGCGCATAAAGCAGGGTTGTCACAGGCAACTTGCGGCGACGGTCGATACGGGCGAAGACGATGTCTTTGGCGTCAAACTCAAAGTCCAGCCAGCTGCCGCGATACGGGATGATGCGGCAGGCAAACAGAAGCTTACCCGAGGAGTGGGTCTTGCCTTTGTCATGATCGAAGAACACACCGGGCGAACGGTGCATCTGGGATACGATCACTCGCTCAGTGCCGTTCACAACAAATGTCCCGTTTGGCGTCATCAGGGGCATATCGCCCATGAACACGTCCTGTTCCTTGATATCTTTGACCGACTTGGCGCCGGTATCTTCATCGACATCGAACACGATCAGACGCAGAGTGACCTTCAGCGGCGCGCTGTAGGTCATGTCGCGCTGCATGCACTCTTCGACGTCGTATTTGGGTTTTTCCAGATCGTATTTCACGAACTCCAGAACGGAGGTTTCGTTGAAATCCTTGATCGGGAAAACCGACTGGAACACACCTTTGATGCCTTCGCCGTCTGCGGGCTGCTCTGCATCGCCGGAGCGCAGGAATAGATCATAAGAGGATTTCTGGACCTCAATGAGGTTCGGCATCTCCAGCACTTCGCGGATTTTGCCGTAGTATTTCCGAAGACGTTTCTGGCCAAGGAACGATTGAGCCATGTCAGATGTCACCTTTCGATGTTCTCAGCGGGCTAAGACACCGTCGGGCCCCGGCGCCTTGCACATTAGAGACGACACGTCCGGATCAATTCGTGGCCACCGTCCCGAATGGTGGCCTCCCGATCCGCGAACCGCGTCTTAGAAAACACCTCCTTTGTCAGAGGTCCTTTCTAAGACAGGTTCGGCTGGACCCGGATTTCTCCGGATCCAGCCAAATTTCCGGTGCATCAGCGACACACCAAAAGACTGACTTAGGCCAGTTCGACCTCGGCGCCAGCTGCTTCCAGCTTGCCTTTGATCTCTTCGGCTTCGTCTTTCGACACAGCTTCTTTGATCTTGCCGCCAGCTTCGACCAGCTCTTTGGCTTCTTTCAGGCCAAGACCGGTGATGCCGCGAACTTCTTTGATCACGTTGATTTTCGAAGCGCCGGCGTTCTTCAGAACGACGTCGAATTCGGTTTTTTCTTCCTCGGCTGCGCCACCGGCGTCGCCGCCTGCTGCAACCATTACGGCGCCGCCAGCTGCGGGCTCGATGCCGTATTCGTCTTTGAGGATGGTTTTCAGTTCTTGTGCTTCCAGCAGGGTCAGACCCACGATGCTTTCTGCGAGTGCTTTCAGATCAGCCATTGTATCAGCTCTTTCCGTTTACAGTGTGTGTTCCAACGTCAGGACATATGCCCTACGCAGATCATTCAGTGCCAACCGCTTACGCAGCTTCCGCCTTCTCTTCGATGGTGGAAAGGATGCTTGCGATGTTGCTTGCAGGTGCGCCAATCGCGCCGGCGATGTTCGAAGCAGGTGCGCCAATGCAGCCCACGATCGAAGCAATAAGCTCCTCGCGAGACGGCATTTTCGAAACGGCTTCAACGCCTTTGCGGTCCAGAGCGTTCTCGCCCATTGCACCGCCAAGGATTTCGAACTTTTGGTTCTCCTTGGCGAAGTCCTCGGCCACTTTGGCTGCTGCCACGGGGTCCTCGGAATAGGTCAGAACGGTCATACCCGTCAGCAGGTCAGCAATGCTTTCACATGGCTTTCCATCGAGGGCGATTTTGGCGAGCCTGTTCTTGGCAACACGCACGGAGCCACCCGCGTCACGAGCACGTGCGCGAAGGTCCTGCATCTCGGCAACTGTCAGACCGGCATAGTGCGAAACCACTACGACGCCAGAGCTTTCGAAGATTTGGCCGAGTTCCTCGACCACTTTCTCTTTCTGGGCTCTATCCACAGTTCTCTCCAAGTTTGGGGCGAAATCTCACCCCGGCTCATATTTGCCGCGGCTTACGCCCCGGCGTTCAGGTCCGTTGCTACGGGATTGAGCCAAAATTCGCCCGAGGGTGGGACCCTCGAAATTCTTTGGTCTTACCCGTCTCAGGCAGGGAATTAAGGGGCCAGATGGACCCACCCACCGTCTTGGACGAAACAAAATAAAGCGCACGACGAATCGCACGCTTTACTCCGCAGCTCTCTTTAGGGCAGACGCACGGGGTTTCCAAGGGGTAAATTGGCCCGACCGTGTCTTTCAGCCGGGCTTCGCCACCAAGGGCCCACGCGCATCATAAACACCTATTGGTTTGGACCCATTGACACTGGTTACCGGCTCAGGTCCAGTCGAGCGGTACTGGTAGTCTGATCCGGGATATGTAGTTTCCAACCGAAATGTTCAACCTCACTGAAAGCGAACAGGCCTTAGCATCTAAATTCGTGGGCGAGTTTTCGCGTCAGCTTCCGGCTGATGACACGCCACGATTCGAGTGTTTCTATAGGTCTCACGGCTTTCCAAACTCCAGGATGGTTCTAAAAGTTCAGTCGGGTACGCGAACCTATGCGTTGAAGATCGATACCGAGTCTCCTGCCTCTGGGCGGCTTAACGACGAATTTGATCTGCTGACGAAGCTTTCCACCCATTTTGACGGCAACAAGACGTCACAGGTTGTGCACCCCATTTACATCTCGCCCGGAGGCGCCTTTTTCGTCACCGAATTCATCGACCGGCCTACGGCGGTTGACCTGATCTACAACAGCAAAGATGACGATCAGGTTGCGCAGGTTTTTCGCCGCGCAGGATCATGGCTCAATGATCTGCACAGATTTCGGCCAGCTGAGGACTACGCGTTTCGACCAAAATGGATGACCGACAGCGTTCAGGATCTGTTCCAATCCCTGCCTTTGGAGCTTGCAGAAGAAAGCCAGCGGATGGTCAACACCATGCTCGCCGAAGCTGAACGTCTAAAGGGCGTTTCAGATATTCGGGTTTTTTCGCATGGCGATTTTCACGGCCTCAATCTGATCGTGGGACAGGGCCAAACGATCGGACTGGACTTCACCGAAGCGCGCGACAAACTGGCAGTTTACGACATCGTCGATTTCCTGAAATCCGATATCTTTCGGGACGGCGCTGGCGCCGATGTGGACCGCAGCGGCATCCTCAAACGCAACAAAGAGATGTTCTTTCGGCTGTACCGCCAACCGATCAACATCGAGATTCTGGATTTCTGTATCCGAGGACGACTGCTGAAGGACTGGCTGCGCCTGTGCCAACCAGACCATGAGTGCAGTGATTTCGAGGACCACATGCGCACACGGCTGGGAATTCGACTGAAGCAGGCGTTTCGATAGACCCCCTGAAAAGAAAAACCCGGGCAGCTCACGCCGCCCGGGCCTAATTCTGTGACAACTAAAAGCTAGGGCTTACTCGCCCGAAGCCGTCGCCACGTCCAAAGTCACGCCAGGGCCCATGGTCGAGCTCAGCGCGATTTTCTTCATGTAGGTGCCCTTGGCACCTGCGGGTTTGGCTTTGGCCACGGCCGAGATAAAGGCGCGGACGTTTTCGACCAGCTTGGCTTCCTCGAACGAAGCTTTTCCAACACCGGCGTGCACAACGCCACCTTTTTCCGCTTTGAACTGAACCTCGCCACCCTTGGCTGCTTCCACGGCCGCTTTCACGTCCATGGTTACGGTGCCAACTTTAGGGTTTGGCATCAGGTTGCGGGGGCCCAGAACTTTACCCAGACGGCCAACAACGGGCATCATGTCCGGGGTCGCGATGCAGCGATCGAATTCGATCGTGCCACCCTGAACGGTTTCCATCAGATCCTCTGCACCAACGATATCGGCGCCAGCTTCTTTTGCTTCGTCAGCCTTGGGGCCGCGAGCGAACACAGCGACGCGCATCGTTTTGCCGGTGCCATTGGGCAGGCCAACAACGCCGCGAACCATCTGGTCTGCGTGACGGGTGTCAACGCCCAGGTTCAGAGCAATCTCGACGGTTTCGTCAAACTTCGAAGTTGCGTGGGCTTTGACCAGTGCAACCGCTTCTTCGACCGACAGATCTGCCTTGCCAGCGAATGCTTCGCGCGCAGTGCGCGTACGTTTACCGAGTTTTGCCATCTTACTTCACCTCGATGCCCATAGAGCGGGCCGAGCCCAGGATGATCTGCATTGCGCCTTCGACGTCGTTGGCGTTCAGATCTTTCATTTTGGCTTCGGCGATTTCACGCACCTGCTTCGAGGTCACGGATGCCACGGTCTCACGACCTGGGTTTTCCGCACCACGAGGGCGGTTACGCTTGCCAACCGGCTTCAGGCCAGCTGCTTTTTTCAGGTAATAAGACGCAGGCGGCGTCTTGATGTCCATGGTGAAGGACTTGTCCTGATAATAGGTGATTACGGTCGGGCAAGGTGCGCCCTGCTCCATGTCTGCGGTCTTGGCGTTGAACGCCTTGCAGAATTCCATGATGTTGATGCCGCGCTGACCCAGCGCCGGACCAACTGGCGGCGACGGGTTCGCCTGACCTGCAGGAACCTGCAGTTTCATTGTACCAGCAAGCTTCTTGGCCATTTGGTTTTCCTTTCAACGTAGATGGGACGCGTCCCACCCGGTTTATGTTGCGCGGTCCGATCCGGGATCGCGATCCCGGCAATCTCCCACGAGAGAATCTCGCCCAAAGACGATAGAGGCGGCGTCTACAGGGGATCGGTGGGGTTGGCAAGTGGTCGGCGACCCAATCCGATAACATCGAATCGAACGCTGAGCGGATTGTCACCGGCTCACGGAATGCGGACCATTGCGCATGTGTTTGTGAACGCCGCTAAGAAACCATTAATACAGTAAAAAATTTAGATATGCAGTCCCCAACCAGGATTTTCGCGCACGTAACACGACAATACTGGCGGCTGTGCTATACTCTGCGAGATTGGATATTTTTTTGGTGGAGGTTAATTATGATCATTCGTTTCATTGTAACGCTAGGGGTCGCGCTGTCTCTTACCGCGACTGCCCCGCAGACCGCGCGGGCTGACGCTGGTGAAATCCTGGGCGGTGCTGTCGTTGGCGGCGTCATAGGCTACGCGATCGGCAGGGACCAGCAGAAAAAGAAACAGGCCCGGACAACAACAAGAACCACCCGTACCTACCGACAGGGTATACCCTCGACCACGCAAGGTGCGCAGACTCAGACGGCCCTCAATTACTTCGGCTACAATGCTGGTCGGGTCGATGGTCAGGTTGGTCGCGGCACCCGCACAGCAATCGAACGCTACCAGGCATCAATGGGCTATCCTGTAAGTGGCTATGACTTTCAGCCTTATCAGTATGACTTCCTGCAGCAGGCCTATTACTGGGCAACGAGCGGCGGACAGGCGGCCACTCAACTGTCGGGCCAACCGCTTCTGATGGAGTACCGCCGTCAAGTTCAAACAGGTTCTTCTTTGGCAGCAGCGCCTCAGGCTCCGGCTCAAGCTATCCCGGTTATCAAGCCCCAAGCAGCCGAGCCCGAGACAAACACCGCTGAAACAACAACCGCGAGCCTTCCGAGCCTGTTTTCTGGCGGTACCGGGGGCCCGTCGCTGGCCAATCGCTGCAGCGGGGTAATGCTGCAAACCTCGACCAATGGTGGCTACACAACTTTGTCGAACATGTCTGATCCTGATTTCGCGCTCAGCGAGCAGTTCTGCCTTGCCCGTAGTTACGCGATGGCGCGTGGCGAAGATCTTATGCAGGACATCCAGGGGCTGACGCCGGATCAGGTGGCCGCGCAATGTGACTCTTATGGTGAGATGTTGGCACCACAAGTTGACGCTCTGTCCATCAGCTCAAAAACAGAGGCTGAAACCCAGATACGCAAGCTTGCACTGGACTCCGGGCTTAGCCCCGAAGATCTTGCCGCAACGAGCAAGGTTTGTCTGGCGATGGGCTACCGTCAGGACAACATGGATGCTGCGGTTGGCTCTGCGCTGATGCTTGTTGCAATGGGTGAACCCGCCTATGGAGAGCTCGTTGGGCATCACCTGCGTGAAGGCTTCGGCGTTCAGGAACGCCGAGATCTTGCGATGCAATGGTATGATTCGAGCCTTTCGGCACTGGACGCCGGATCGCAAGCTGTCTTCTTGCCGTCGCAGACTGACCGTCCGCAACTCTTGCGCGCGGCTATGATTCAGGCGCAATGAGGCGATACGCAAAACGGTATCGACCGCTGTAGGACCCAAACAAAAAACGCCGCGTTGCCTGTTGCATCGCGGCGTTTCAAATTTCGCGAGAAACGTGCTTAGCTCTGTTTAGTGACTTGCGTAAAGTCCAGCTCGACAGGAGTCTCCCGACCAAAGATCGAGACCGAAACTTTCAGCTTCTGAGCGTCGTCGTCCACGCCTTCGACCATGCCGTCAAAATCCTCGAACGGGCCGTCGTTGACCTTGACCTTCTCGCCAACCTCAAAGGTGATCATCAGCTTGGGTGCGTCTTCGCCTTCCTGAACGCGATTGAGGATCTGGTTGACCTCGGCGTCGCGCATCGGCATCGGGCGACCTTGCGGGCCAAGAAACCCGGTGACACGGTTGATCGAGTTAACCAGGTGATATCCCTGATCGGACATTTCCATATGAA
This sequence comes from uncultured Ruegeria sp., assembly GCF_947504215.1. Classification (GTDB taxonomy): domain Bacteria; phylum Pseudomonadota; class Alphaproteobacteria; order Rhodobacterales; family Rhodobacteraceae; genus Ruegeria. The sequence continues at coordinate 20,795 of NZ_CANNGO010000018.1, forward strand.
CCAGCACATAGCCGGGCATGAAGCGGCGTTCAGTCGTGACTTTCTTGCCCCGGCGCACTTCAATCACCTCTTCGGTGGGCACCAGCACTTCGTCGATATCGTCCTCAAGGCCCTGTTCAGCCACCGACGTGCGGATCTGCTCTGCGATCTTCTTTTCGAAATTCGAAAGAACGCTGACCGAGTACCACCGTTTCGCCATGAACCTGTCGTCCTTGTTTGCATTAGACCGCATCACATTTTCGGACACAGCCTGAATTAAAATCCTGTCGCGGAGCCACCGCGTCGTTCGGAATAAAAAGCGGCGCGCAGTCCGAATCGCCGCACGCCTATCCCAAAAGGTACCGCGTCACCTACTCTGACATCGCGCACTGTGCAAGAGGGCAGAGGCAATTGCATTGCAATTTCAGCAGCGTTTTGGCCCCGAAAAATCCGCCTTATCCGAAGGAGGTCAGGATCAGCTGCAGACCACCACGAATACCCAGATCAACCAGCGCGAAGAACACAGCCGTTAAAGCTGCCATGATGAACACCATGACCGTGGTCAACAGCACCTCGCGCCGCGTGGGCCAGACGACCTTTGCAACTTCGGCACGGACTTGCTGAATGAACTGGATCGGGTTGGTGGTAGCCATTTGGCGTTATCTCTCTGCTAGCGGATGGGCGGGACATAGCCGGGCATTGCGGCAATTTCAAGGGCAGTTGGATCAACTCTGGTTTTGGGCCTGCGCTGATCAGGGCTTGGGTTTATCGTCCCATTCGTCGCTCAAGATCCGGCGCGCATCGCCTTCGGGATCTTCGTACTGATTGGAACGCACGGTATAGACAAATGCAACCAGACCAACTCCGCCCAGAAACAGTGAAATCGGGATCAGATAGGCGAGAACGTCCATTCACATCACCTCAGCCGCAGCGCGTTCAAAGATACCGTAATCGATGAGGTCGACATCGCCAAGGCTGCGATCAAGGGCGTCGCCAGACCAGCCACCGCAAGCGGCACGGCGATCACGTTATAGACGGTCGCTATTTGAAAATTCTCACGAATGCGCCGGGTGGCTTTGACCGCAGTGTCGCAGGCCTCTGCAATCGGTGAAAGATCGTTACCCAGCAGCACGATATCTGATGCAACACGGGCTGCATCCAGCGCTGATGCCGGAGAGATTGAAACATGAGCTGCGGCAAGTGCGGCGGTGTCATTCAGGCCGTCGCCCACCATCAGCACGCGATGTCCTTGATTGCCGAGTTCCTGAATGCGTTGCGCCTTATCCCGTGGTAAGGCTTCGGCCGTCCACGTTTCGATCCGCAGCTTGTCGGCCATTGCATTCACCGCGCCTTGCGAGTCGCCCGAGATCAGAATGACGTCTTTGCCTGCTGACAGAAACGCCTGAACCGCGTCAAACGCGCCTTGACGTAAAGCATCCGAAAACTCGAAGGCCACCGGAGCGTTGTCGCCAATTGCCAACCAGGCGGTGGTTGCCACACTTTGTTCACCACCCACCCAGGCGGCGCGCCCCAGGCGTACACGCTGACCATGCAATTCACCTTCGGTTCCGTATCCGGGAATCTCGGTAATCTCGCGCAGATCGGCAGGTTTTACACCCGCCACACGGGCCGCTTTGGCCAACGCTGCAGATAGCGGATGTGCCGAGGCTTCGGCCAGAGCAAGAGCCACTTCAAGATCCCCGCGGGAATGCGCGTCCAGATTTGTCAGCTCAGGCGTCCCTGACGTGAGCGTTCCTGTTTTGTCAAAGACAACTGTGTCCACTTCGGACAATCGTTCGAGCGCAGTCGCATGTTTGATCAGCATTCCCTTGCGAAACAACCGGCCCGATGCAGCAGTTGTGACCGCAGGTACTGCCAGCCCCAAAGCGCAAGGGCAGGTGATTATCAGAACCGCTGCGGCGATGTTCAGTGCCGTTCGCAGATCACCGGAGTAGATAAACCAGCCCACAAAGCTGAGCGCTGACAGGATGTGAACACCCGGCGCGTAAAGCTTGGCAGCCTTGTCCGCCAGCGATGTGTATCGCGACCGACCGGATTCGGCGATGGCAACCAGATCAGCCATGCGGTGCAATGAGGTATCTTCGCCCACCGCCGTCGCACGGATCGTAAGCGGCCCTGTCAGGTTAACCTCGCCCGCACTGACCGAGTGGCCGGTTTCAGCAAACACGGGCAATGTTTCACCGGTCAATAATGAACGATCCAGTTCAGACTGGCCAGAAACGATTTGACCATCGACCGGCATCCGCCCCCCGGGGCGCACGAGGATCAGGTCACCCAAATTCAACGTGGCGACGGCGACTTCTTCTTCGACCCCATCCACGACACGAATGGCGCGGGGAACCTCAAGCGCTGTCAACTCCTCAGCGGCAGATCGCGCTGCGGCCCGTGTGCGATAATCCAGATAGCGCCCGGCCAGCAAAAAGAAGGTCAGGGTCAAAGCAGCGTCAAAATATGCATGCTCGCCACTAAGCGCAGTTTCCCAAAGCGATGTGACCAGCGCCAGCAGAATCGCCAACACAATTGGCACATCCATATTCAGCCGTCTGACGCGTAGCGCACTCCAGGCGTTGGCAAAGAATGGCTGCGCGGAAAAGGCAATCGCTGGCAAGGCAATCGCAGCCGAAATCCAATGGAACATGTCGCGCGTTGCATCGCTTGCCCCAGACCAGACCGAGACAGACAGCAACATCACATTCATTGAGGCGAACCCGGCAACTGCCAACCTCATCAATAAATCGCGCCCGGCCTTGTTGGTCTGCGTGGCTGACAAAGCGCCGGGGTCCAATTCATGCGCCTCAAACCCTGCGCGTTCCAACACAGGGATCAGATCAGCGGCCGAGGTCTCGGGTATAGCTTTGATCATGGCGCGCTTAAGCGTCAGATTCACGCGCGCATCTTCAACCCCGGGATGGGCATTCAATTCTCGCTCAACTGTCGCAATGCAGGCCGAACAATGAATGCCCGGCAGAGACAGGGCAATTTGCACATCTTCCGGAATTGGGCGCGCAGGCTCTGACGGGGCAGCAATGCAACCCGGACAAGCCGCTGTACCGGAAGAAAGATGCGCTGCCACAGCCCTAGCCCTTCACATAAAACGGAACGCGCTGCGCAAACTCTGCTCCGTCGCGATCACGCGCTACCAATCGGACGTTCCAGTTTCCTTCACCCAATGTGGCGGGTGTGGCATAAGCTGTCCCGTCGAACGAAAAATCAGGCGTGAAATCATCGCGCACATGGGTTGCACGCCCGACGACAGCCTGAAGCTCGGCCACCTGAACCGGTGCGCCACTTTGGTCGGTGATATGCAGGATCAAAAGCCCACCTTTGGCCTCAGCCCGAATTTCCCAGCCCAGCGCCTGATGCTCTTTCAGACGCGTGTTGAACTCCTGACTGGCCACGTAAGAGTTCTTGACCTCAAGCCCCGGAAAGGTTTTGACCGCGCTGTAAGCCAGCACGAGGTTAACACCTATGATGACGGTGAACGCAGCGATAAAAACCGCAAGAGCATGCTTTCCAGTGAATTTTCGTTCAGCCATGATCAGTTTCCTCGTCCATTGAACGTGGTGTCTTTGTAGGCGCGTTCTCCGCTGCTCAGATCTTCCACCCAGATCCGTACCGGCGTTGTATCAGCGCTCGCAGGTGCCGTATCCTTGGAAGAGACTATATAAACGCGGGTCAATTGTGCAGTATCCGCGGTGACGTTCACAGTATCAATCTCCGTACCCTCAATTGCCAGTTTCATGGCAGGATCGCCGGCCAGAGACAGCTTGAACAACCGGTCCTCGCCATGTTTGTTGCGCAGCCGAACGTCATAGGTATTGCGGATCGTGCCATCCGAAAGGGTCACGAAAGTTGGGTTTCGCACCGGTGCGACGGTCAGATCGATGTCCGAGCGGATGAACAAGGCAAACATCAGCGCAAATCCCACCAAAGACCAAAGCGCCGTGTACATGACTGTACGGGGACGGAAGACGTGTTTCCAAACACTTCTGGGTGGCTCACCGGACCGTTCGCGGGTCTCGTCACTCAGCGCCATATAGTCGATCAGACCTCGGGGTTTGCCAATCTTGGCCATCATGTCGTCGCACGCGTCGATACATAGGGCACATGTGATGCATTCGAGCTGCTGACCATCCCGTATGTCGATGCCCACAGGGCAGACATTCACGCAGGCCATGCAATCGATGCAATCACCTAGCTCTGAATCGGTCGTCCGCTTACCTTTGCCACGAGGCTCCCCCCGCCATTCGCGATAGCCGACCACAAGCGTATCTTCATCCATCATTGCAGCCTGAATACGCGGCCAGGGGCAGGCGTAGATGCAAATCTGCTCGCGGGCGAACCCGCCGAAGAAAAAGGTCGTTCCTGTCAGGATCAGCATAGTCGTGTAGGCCACCGGATGCGCATTGCCTGTCACAAGATCCCGCGCCAAGGTTGGGGCATCGGCGAAATAGAAGACCCAGGCGCCGCCCGTGGCCAGACCAATCAGAAACCAGGATACCCATTTCGTCAGCCGCAGCCGGGCTTTTCGGAGATCCATTTTCTCTTGCCGCTGCAATCGCAGCCGCGCATTCCGGTCCCCTTCGATCCAGCGCTCGACCAGAATGAAAAGATCTGTCCAGACGGTCTGTGGGCAGGCATAGCCGCACCACACGCGACCAAGGGCCGAGGTGAACAGGAACAGGCCAAGGCCCGCCATGATCAGTAGCCCCGCCACAAAATAGAACTCGTGCGGCCAGATCTCGATCCAGAAAAAGTAAAACCGGCGGTTTGCCAAATCCAAAAGGACCGCCTGATCTGGCAGGCTGGGGCCACGATCCCATCTGATCCATGGTGTCACATAATAGATACCCAGCGTGACCAGAAGTATGATCCATTTCAGATTGCGAAACGGACCGGATACGCGCCTTGGAAAGATAGGCTCTCGAGGGGCGTACAGGCTGGGTGCGGGGTCGGACTCGCTCACTGGCTGGCTCCACTAATGGATGTTCTGACGACGCTTTTTCCAGATCATGTGTTGATAGACTTTGACATGGGTCAAAACGCGCATCGAACAAACATCTTTTAGCACATTTCTTGCGCCTGACGTTTGAGCCATTTCACAAATGTCTTCACAGCGGGTCTGACAGGCGTTTTACCAGTTAAAACGTGATATCCGCTGCCTTCAGGTTCGGCATACAGTTCGATCAGTCGCCCCGCAGCGATGTCGTGCTCGACGAAATGTCGCACGGTCGCCGTCACGCCTTGGCCCGCGCGAAGCCCTTCCAGCAGCAAATTCCCCGGAAGAGAGATACTTCCGGCGCTGGGCCCATGATCCACGCCGCGTTTGGCCAGCCATGTCGTCGCCTCAGTCGTTCCGAATTCCTCTAGCCATGGCAGTTTGTCAAGATCTTTTGGCGTCCACGAGGTCTTTCCCCCCAACAGACTGGGTGCAGCAACAATGACAAATGGCGTTTCCAGCAACATCTCGGCGTCGACTCCGGGCCAGCCGCCTACACCGTATCGGATTGCAACATCCACCCCACCGGGACTTAGCGTGACAAGGTGCGGGGTCGGGTCGAGCGCCAGATTCACGTCAGGATGTTCGGCTTGAAAAACCGGCAGGCGCGGCATCAGCCAGAACGCAGCAAAGGATGCGGTCAGTGAAACATGGACCGGACGCTCTTGGCCCGTCCGCATCAAATCCTCGACAGCGGTACCAATTGAACCAAACCCAAGTTGCAAAGCGCGTGCCAGTTGCTGCCCTTCTGTGGTCAGCGACAACGACTTTCCAGTTCGGTCCAACAAGCCGACACCCATATGCTTCTCCAAGGCACGCAACTGTTGGCTTATTGCAGCATGGCTGACATTTAGCGCAGCCCCGGCCGGCACCACCCCACCCTTTTCGGCGAAGGCTGAAAAGGCTCTGAGCGAAGCCAGCGGCGGCAGGTTGAGCCAATCCATATGTAATTTCCTCTTACATATACGAATTGCAATTGAGTCGCATTTTTTAGCCCGAAGATCAATCCTGAGACTGTTCCAACACAATCAGAGGAGAGACCCGATGCTCTCGGTCTTTGCCAGAACTTTCATGAACGCCACTCGAATGCTTGAGCCGGATGACAATTACGCGCGTCGCGAAGACACCCCACAAAGACGTTGGCTGCCGGACGCGCATTGGTGGAAAGAAGACACCCGCGGCGGCAAAGCTCCACGCCATTGAGGGTGGGGACGTCACGCGTCTGGACCGGATCCGGTCGGAGATGTAGTCTAAAAAAGTAGCACCGGCTGTTCTGGAAACGCGCGAACAGATGGAACAGCCGGTGCCCTAACCTCTGGGCGGTGGACCGCCCGGAGGTATTCTTTATCCGTTACTGGCCGCCACCCAATTGGTGAACATAAGCCGACACAGCGCGGATTTGTGCCTCGGTCAATCGGGTATCCCAGGGCGGCATAATGCCGAAGCGGCTGTACTTGACCGTTTCGGTCAATGCCTCTTCGCTGCCGCCATAAAGCCAGATCGCGTCTGTCAGGTTCGGTGCGCCCTGGATGACATCACCGGCGCCATCTTCTCCGTGGCAGGCCGAACAATTGTCTTCAAAGACCACCTTGCCGGCCTGTGCAGCCGCATCATCGCTTTGGGCATTTGTCAGCGACATCACGTATTGCACCACCTGAGTGATCTCTTCCGGCTCTAGTATCTCGCCAAAAGCGGGCATCTCGGAATACCGTGTGTCGTCGCTTTCCTCGCTACGGATGCCATAGCTCACGGTGGTTACGATGTCATCCAACGTACCGCCCCAAAGCCACGCGTCATCCAACAGGTTCGGAAAGCCCGTCGCGCCTTGCGCGCCTGAACCATGGCACTGTGCGCACCATGTGCGGAATACGGCACCGCCCGCGTTCACCGCGTATTGTTGCAGCTCTGCATCCCTGGCGATGTCTTCCAATGGGGTTTCGACCAACTTGGCATTCCACGGTGCATTTGCCTCTTCAAAGGCGACCATTTCCTGCTGCACCAGTTCACGCGAGGACCAACCCAGAACACCTGCAGTCGCGGACTGCACCAAAGGCCATGCGGGATACATGATCGTGTAGATGACGGCCCAGATGATGGTGACATAGAAGGTCCACAACCACCAGCGTGGCATTGGGTTATCGAATTCCTCGATCCCGTCCCAGGTGTGGCCAGTGGTGTTCGGATCACCCGGCTGTTTTTCAGGTGTCTTGCTCATTTACTCGCCTCCTTGGATTCGGCGGGTTTGTCGCCCGCGCGGGGCGCAGCTTCATCGTCGCCCCGCAGGGGCGCTGGCGCATCGGCGTGCCGGAACGGGATGTTGGCGGTGTCCTTGTATTCTTTGCTTGCACCGGGGCGGAAAACCCAGATGACGATGCCAATGAAAAAGACGAACAACAAAAGCAACATCCAGCTGTCCGCGAACTGCCTAAGGATCGTGTATTCTTCCATCACACCCTCCTTTAACGGTTTGCATCTGGGGTGAAGGTCGAGAAGTCGACCAATGTACCCAGCATCTGCAGGTAAGCGATCAGTGCATCGGCTTCGGTCAGCTCGGGCTGGCCATCAAAGTTCCGAACATTGACCTTTTCGCCATAGCGCTCCAACAGGCCGTCATAGTCGCTGTCTGGGTCGGCCTGCGCGCGGAAATCCAGCACGGCATTCTCGAGCATTTCATCGGTGTAAGGTGTCCCGACCAGAGCGTTCGCAGCCATGACGTCGCCGATGTATCTGCCGTCAATCCTACGATTTTCGAGGAAGCCGTATTTGGGCATCACAGATTCCGGCACTACGGATTGCGCATCGCGCAGGTGGTCCACATGCCACTGATCCGAGTAGCGGCCACCGACTCGCGCCAGGTCTGGCCCGGTGCGTTTCGATCCCCACTGGAACGGATGGTCATACATCGATTCAGCCGCCAGCGAATAGTGGCCATAGCGTTCGACCTCATCCCGCATCGGACGGATCATTTGGCTGTGGCAGACATAGCAGCCTTCGCGGATGTAAATGTCACGCCCCGCCATCTCGAGAGGGGTGTAAGGGCGCATGCCCTCCACCTTCTCAATGGTGTTCTCAAGATAGAACAACGGGGTGATCTGTACGATGCCACCGATGGTTACGACCAAAAAGCTGAAGATCAGCAGGAGGGTCGCGTTGGTCTCGAGGATCTTATGTTTGTCGAGAATTGCCATTGCTCCGGCCCTCCTTATTCAGCCGGGACCGCGACGGTCAGGCTGGCCTCTTTGGCCGGCGCTTTCCGTACAGTCATCCACAGGTTGTAGCACATGATCACCGAGCCAGCGAGGAACAGAACCCCACCCAGACCGCGGACCACATACATCGGGAACTTGGCCGCGACGGTGTCGGCGAACGAGTTCACCAGGAAGCCGTTGGCATCCACTTCCCGCCACATCAGGCCTTCCATGATACCGGTGACCCACATAGACGCGGCATACAGAACGATGCCAATGGTCGCGAGCCAGAAGTGCCAACTGACCATTTGTAGCGAGTAAAGACGCTCGCGCTTCCACAGAACAGGCACGAGGAAGTACAGAGCACCAAAGGTGATCATGCCATTCCAGCCCAGCGCACCCGAATGCACGTGACCAATGGTCCAGTCCGTATAGTGGCTCAGCGAGTTGACCGCGCGGATCGACATCATCGGACCCTCAAAAGTGGACATGCCGTAGAAGCCCACCGAGATCACCATCATGCGGATGATCGGGTCGGTGCGCAGTTTGTCCCATGCACCCGACAGGGTCATCAGACCGTTGATCATACCCCCCCAGGACGGCATCCACAGCACGATCGAGAACACCATGCCCAGCGTCGAAGCCCAGTCAGGCAGCGCGGTATAATGCAGGTGGTGCGGACCGGCCCAGATATACAGGAAGATCAATGCCCAGAAGTGGATGATCGACAGCTTGTAGCTGAACACCGGACGTTCGGCCTGCTTCGGGATGAAATAGTACATCATCCCCAGGAAGCCCGCAGTCAGGAAAAAGCCCACAGCGTTGTGACCGTACCACCACTGGATCATGGCGTCTTGCACACCCGACCAGACGATAACGGATTTCGAACCCCAGATGCTGACAGGGACGGTCATGTTGTTGACCAGATGCAGCATCGCGACGGTGACGATAAAGGCCAGATAGAACCAGTTTGCCACGTAGATATGGGGCTCTTTCCGCTTGACGATCGTGCCCAGATAGACAGCAAGGTAAGCCACCCACACGACAGTCAGCCACAGATCTACATACCACTCAGGCTCGGCATATTCCTTGGATTGGGTACCGCCCAACACATAGCCGGTCGCGGCCAGGACAATGAACAGCTGGTATCCCCAGAAAACAAACCACGCGAGGTTGCCGCCCCAAAGGCGCGCTGCACTGGTCCGCTGAACCACATAGAACGAGGTTGCGATCAGTGCATTGCCGCCAAAGGCAAAAATCACGGCCGAAGTGTGCAGGGGCCGCAGGCGCCCAAAATTCAGGTACCCCTGCGCCCATTCAAAGTTTAGCTCAGGAAAAGCCAGCTGAAACGCGATGAAAGTTCCGGCTAGGAACCCAACCACACCCCAAAAGGCCGTCGCGATCACGCCGTAACGTATCACGTCATCCATGTACTCTGACGAGCGGTCAACAAGGATATCTGGCTCATCGGTGTTGCGCAGCGTCCAGATGAACAGCCCACCGGCAATCAACATCACCAGTACCGCATGCACCTGATACGCCAAATCCCGTGCGTAGTTGGTCCCGATCGCGGCGAACAGCACGACCAGCCCAAGCACGATCAGCTTGATGTAATTCGACATTTTGCGTCCCTTTGAATTGCCTCACACGATTCCGATTCCCTCGCCGCGCAAGACCCTTTTGTCTGGTTGCTGTTTTGTCGGACAGCGACCAACGCTGCTTTGATCTGTGTCAAGACAATAGCCCGAAATCTATGACACGCATAAGCTGATGGATGGGTTACCTGGTCGCATGGGACCAAATGCTCAAAATATGAGGTCGATATGGGCTACAAATCTCTTCTCACAGTTATGACCGAAACAAAAACAGCTCAGGCAGCATTGGCTCAGCTGGCGGCATTGGCCGAAGCACAGGATGCCCACGCCGAAGCGCTATGTCTGGGCGTGGATCGCAGTCAGACCGGTTATTACTATGCTGGCGCCAACGCTTTGATCCTTCAGGAAACGCTAAGCCGTGCCAACGCCGAAGCGGATGAGGTGCTGAATTTCGCTAAGGATTTTCTGGGAAAAACCGGTATTCGCTGGTCTGCTGAAAACGGCGTTGCGCAAATTGCGGATATCGGGCGCCATGTGGCACACAGGGCACGGTTCTCAGATCTGGTGGTCCTTCCCCATCCCTATGGCGAGGATCCGGGTGCCGAGGCAGAGCCGATAATCGAAGCGGCCATGTTCGAAGGTCACGCGCCTGTTCTGGTGGTTCCTAACGACGCCGAGCCGTTTTCTGAGCCGCGCAAAGTGATGATTGCCTGGAACGAGAGCGTCGAAGCCATGCGAGCCATTCGCCGCGCCTTGCCTTTCCTCAAACACGCTGACTTGGCGCATATCGTGGTGATCGACCCTCCGCGCCATGGCCCGGATCGGTCAGATCCCGGTGGACTGTTATCCCAGATGCTGGCGCGGCACGGCGTAAAATGCGAGATCGAAGTGCTCAGCAAAACCATGACCCGAGTGTCCGACATTCTGAACCGTCACGCGTTAGACACCGAATCAGATTTGATCATCATGGGGGCTTATGGCCATTCGCGATTCCGCGAGGCCATTCTGGGCGGCGCAACGCGCAATATGCTGGAACAGTCGGTCGTGCCGGTCTTCCTCGCCCACTGATCTGAGAAATTCAACAAGCCGCCTGACAAGGCGGCTTGTCTATCAGCGTCGTATCAATCCGATCAAGAACAGCAAGATCACGGCTCCGACCGTGGCAAACAGTATCGACGAGATCAAGCCGCCGCCCACAGCGAACCCAAGTGCCGGGAAAATCAAACCCGCAAGAAAGGCCCCGACGATCCCGACAATTATGTTTCCGATCAGGCCAAAACCCCGGCCTTCCATGATCTTGCCCGACAGCCAACCGGCGATTGCACCGATCAAAATCATGGCCAATAGGCTACTGAATGTCATGCGCTGCTCCTGATATTCGTTTCATCCCGACCAGTAGATCACGGCTGCAGTTCGGGGTCACGCAGGAACATAATCAAACCAAAAAACCACCATCTGAATCGTCGCCAGCTTCGTCCATCAACCGCGCCATATCCGGGATCGTGACGTGCCGCTTGCCTTCCAGCAAAATCACACTGTCCCGTTTCAAAGCTGATATCTGTCTGCTTACCGTTTCAAGAGTCAGGCCAAGATAGTCTGCCATTGCCTCACGCGTCAGCGGTAGGTCGAAAACAATTGGCCCAGACTGAGCCTTCTGACTGACCGACGCATCCCGGCGCGCTATGATCGACAAAAGGCTGGCGATTTTCTCACGCGCGGTTTTGCGCCCCAGCACGAGCATCCATTCGCGGGCTGCATCCAATTCATCCAGCGTCATCTGCAACAGACGGTGCGCAATATGAGGTGTCGAGTTCATCAGGTCTTCGAACGGCTTTTTACGAAAACAGCACATCACAACGTCAGTTGTTGCCTGCACATCGTAAGGGGCCGTCTCGCGGCCAGGACGACCGACAAAATCGCTTGGCAACAGCAAGCCCACCATCTGCGTTCGGCCGTCTTCCATGGTCTGTGTCAACGACGCAATGCCCGACACGACAGACCCGACAAAGCTCATCTGATCCCCTGACCAGATGATTGTCTGCCCGGCCTCAAAGCTGCGGTAATACTTGATGCCCTCAAGTTCTTCGAGCTCATCAGTGTCACAATGCGCGCACACAGCCCGATGCCGGATCGGGCACCCCTCGCAATTGGTGTGGTCAAATTGGGCCTTCACGGTCATGCGCGTTTCCACTTGATCTCTGTCAAAGTCGCTAAGTCGTATCTCACCTAAGGGTATCGATATGATAGTGAAACCACAATTGGCAAAGCTTGGACTATTTGACGCGAAAGTCCCGCGTTACACAAGCTATCCCACCGCCCCGCATTTCAACAATGACGTGGGGGCGGGTCGTTTTGGCGACTGGATTTCGGGGATTAAACCGGGCAGCGAGATCTCACTGTATATCCACGTTCCATTCTGCCGCAGGCTGTGCTGGTTCTGTGCCTGCAGGACGCAGGGAACACAAACAGACAATCCAGTGATCGCCTATGTGGATGTTCTAAAAGCAGAACTGGACCTGCTAGCCGAGCGCTTGCCAGACGGTGTGGTCCTGTCGCGCCTGCACTGGGGTGGCGGCACCCCGACGTTGCTAAACCCGGGATTGATGCGCGATCTGGCACAGCACATTCTGGGTATCGTACCAATGGGTCCAAACGCAGAATTCTCGGTCGAAATTGATCCGAATGAAATTGACAACGCGCGACTGGACGCGCTGGCCGGCGCGGGAATGAACCGTGCGTCAATTGGCGTTCAGGATTTCGATGATGAGATTCAGAAGACCATCGGACGCGTCCAAAGCTACGACACCACACGTGACGCGATCGATATGATCCGAGCCCGAGGAATCAGCAGCCTGAACGCCGATATTCTGTATGGCCTGCCGCACCAAACCAAAACGCGGATGACGGAAAGCGTGCAAAAGCTGCTGTCGCTCAGCCCTGATCGGGTTGCGCTCTATGGATACGCGCATGTGCCCTGGATGGCGAAGCGGCAACAGATGATCCCGTCTGATGCGCTTCCCACACCTGAACAAAGGCTGGAGTTGTTCGATACCGCGCGGCGGCTGTTTATGTGGGACAACTACGCCGAAATCGGAATTGATCACTTTGCCACAAATGACGATGGCCTGACCCACGCTTTGCATGCGGGTCGTTTGAAACGCAATTTTCAAGGTTATACCGACGATCAGGCCGAAGTTTTGATCGGGATTGGGGCCAGCTCAATCTCTCGCTTTCCGCAAGGATACGCACAGAATGCTCCGGCGACGTCTGCCCACACGAAAGCAATCCGCAACGGTCAGTTTTCGACCTCGCGCGGCCATCTGTTCGAAGGTCAGGACGTTTTGCGAGCGCGTTTGATCGAGGCTCTGATGTGCGATTTCCAGATCGACACAGCCGAGATCCTTCGGGACCACGATATCTCCGCTGCCGAGTTACACGGTATGTATAGCGCCGCGAACGCGACCTTTGATGGACTGTTGCGCATTGACGAGGACGGGCTGTTCGTTCCGCCCGAGGCGCGCCCGTTGACCAGGATGATCGCCCGCAGCTTTGATGCTTATGATCTCAGCAAAGCCGGGCACAGCTCGGCGATCTGACCAGAATTGGGCGGGCCGATATCGGCCACTCTGCAGCATTCCTGAACCGGGGCTTGACGTACGCCCTGGCTTTTCTCCACACTAAAGACGTGGGGAAACTGACCACCCCACAGCCTGAGGCAGGCTAGATTATAGGCGATCCATGCCGACGCTGACGCGCTCGACAACTCCTTTCGTGCATCCATTCTGCAACCTGAAAGAAGGACAGCACCTATGCGCGTTTTTACCGTCCTCGGGCCCAGTCAATCGGGCAAGTCTACACTGGTCGAGGCCATCAGCCGCCTCGATGGCCGGCCCGCCACGTTCGACGTATCCGGAACCGTGCACCTGCACGGTTTTTCTTATTTGGACGAGCCGTGGTGCGCGGTTGACGTGGATGGTGGTGGCGATGCGCTGGCGTATGTCGGCCCGGCCATGGCGATCTCGGACGCAGGCGTCATTGTGGTTCCACCCGACCCCGATGCCGCCGTTTTATGTGCCCCTTATCTGCGCCTGGTCGAAGAAGCCGGTATTCCCTGTTTCTTGTTCATCAACCGGATGGACAGCCCAAATGGACGAATCCGCGACATCATCGCGGCACTGCAAACCTATTGCAGCCACCATATCACGCTTCGTCAAGTGCCGATCCGTGACGGCGGTACGATCATAGGTGCTGTCGATCTGATCTCGGAACGGGCCTGGAAGTATCAGGAGGGGCAACCCTCGGCCCTGATCGAGCTGCCGCAATCCGTGGAAGACCGCGAACAGGAAGCCCGTACCGAATTGCTCGAAACCCTGTCGGATTACGACGACCATTTGTTAGAGCAACTGATCGAGGACAAGCAGCCGCCCAGCGCCGAAATCTACGACCTTGCCGCACAAGTGTTGCAAAGCCACCAACTGATTCCAGCCTGTCTGGGCGCGGCCAGCCACGGCAATGGTCTGACCCGGCTGATGAAAGCATTGCGGCATGAAGCCCCGGAGTTTGACATCGCAGCAGGCCGGGATGAGGCGGCGGACAGTGCCCGCGCTATTGCGGGTTTCGCGGATGTCAAAAAGCACATCGGCAAGATCGTCGTGCTGCGTGGTCTGGGTGATGGTGTAAAAGCGCATGAAGCTTTGGGCGGGGAGACAGTCGGCAATCTAACCACGTTGGATGCCAAAACCCAGATCAGCGCTTTGGGGGCTGGACAGATCGGGTTGGCGGTGAAATCCGATCACCTCAACCCCGGCTTTCTTTATGACAGCACTTCGGCCACGCCACTCCCGGAATGGGCAGCACCCCACCCGGCTGGGCATCGGCAAGTGGTATCCCCGGCGCATGAGCGTGATGATGTACGTCTTTCAAATGCCTTGACCCGGATGGTCGAGATCGATCCGGGCCTGCATATGGAACAGGACGAATTGAGCGGACATGCGGTTCTTGGCTCGCAGGGCCCGCAGCATATGCGCCGGGTGACAGCCAAATTGGCCGAGGATTTCGGCATCGAAATCCAAGCCGACCCGGTGGAAACCGCGTATCGTGAAACCATCAAATCGACCGTCGAACACCGGCAGCGACATCGCAAACAATCTGGCGGTGCTGGTCAATTTGCGGATGTCGTCATCTCGGTTGCGCCAATGCCGCGCGGTTCAGGGTTCCAGTTCGAAGAAGTCGTAAAAGGTGGTTCGGTCCCCAAGAACTATATCCCGTCCGTCGAACATGGCGCCAAAGACGCGTTGGTTCAGGGTCCAGAAGGATTTCCGGTGGTCGATGTGAAGGTCACACTGAGCGATGGCAAACACCACAACGTCGACAGCTCGGACTACGCCTTCCGAACGGCGGGTAAAATTGCCGTGCGCGAGGCGTTGCCGCAAGCCAAACCCGTGGTCCTGCAACCGATCCTGAATGCGGAAATCCATCTGCCATCTGATTTCGTAGGCGATCTCGTGCCGACAATCAGCACGTTGCAAGGGCAAATCCTGGGGTTTGAGGTCAACCCAAATGCCGCAGGCTGGGAGATATTCAACGCCATGTTGCCGGCAGTGGCCGAAGATGAACTGCACCGAACGCTCGCCAGTGCCACCCGGGGCACAGGCTGGGTGAAGCTGAGCTTTGACCATTACGAAGAACTGCGCGGGCCGGTGCCAAAGAGCGCTGTTCGCGAAAAAGCCAGCGCCTAAGAAGGGTTGCGTGTTCTGTACTAAACATAAAGCTGTCGAAGGTGCCAAGAAGCCTTCGACACTACTTTTGATATGCTACAGTTTAGATTTGAGCCACTCCCACAAGTGTTCTCCAAACAACACCACGAAGACGACGATACACAGGACAACCTGGGCAGAGAATGAGTCCCAGAACTCCTCGCTAAAAAAGCTCAGCAAGCAAGAAACCCCGACAAAGAAAGCTTTTCCAGAATAGTCCTTGCTTTGCTTCTTCATGCTAACCCGCCGCCGCAATCAGTTCGCGGGTGTAGTCGGTCTGGGCGTTTTCAAACAGGTCTTCGGCGGCGCCCATTTCGATCACGTCGCCATTTCGCATAACGATGACGTTGTGCGACATCGCCCGCACAACCTTAAGATCATGGCTGATGAACAAATAGGCCAGCCCGTATTTTCGCTGTAACTCGCGCAGCAGATCGACAATTTGAACTTGCACCGTCATGTCGAGCGCACTGGTGGGTTCGTCCAACACCAGAAGTTTAGGCCGCAGAACCATCGCGCGTGCGATCGCGATACGCTGACGCTGCCCGCCTGAAAACTCATGTGGATACCGGTCCATCGAGGCCGGATCCAAACCAACTTCGGTCATTACTTCGGCCACCAAATCGCGCGGGGCCCGGTGCGGATCGACGTTATGAATGGCCAGTCCTTCAGCAATGATCTGCTGGCAGGTCATACGGGGGCTGAGGCTGCCGAACGGATCCTGGAACACGATCTGCATGTCCTTGCGCAGCCGCCGCAGCTCGCGCGTGGACCAGCGGCGTACATCCTGATCGCGATAGGTGATTCCACCTTCGGAAGCGATCAGCCGCATGATCGCCAACGCGAGTGTTGTCTTACCCGAGCCGCTTTCGCCGACAATACCCAGGGTCTCGCCTGCGCGTACACTCAGCGTCGCATCGTTGACGGCTTTTACGTAGCCAACTGTGCGTTTCAGAAATCCACGTTGGATCGGGAACCAGATTTTCAGATGATCAGTTTGTGCAACCACTTCCGCGTCGGTGGGCACAGGGTCGGGCGAGCCGGATGGTTCGGCCGCAAGTAGCTTGCGCGTATACGGATGCTGCGGGTCATCAAAAATCTCGACAGTCGGACCAGTTTCGACGATCTCACCGTCTTTCATCACACAGACCCGATCTGCGATCCGCCGGACAATGCCAAGATCATGGGTAATGAATAACATCCCCATGTTTTCCGACTTCTGTAGGTCGGCCAGCAATTCCAGAATCTGCGCCTGAATGGTCACGTCCAACGCAGTTGTGGGCTCGTCTGCAATCAGGATGTCGGGTTTGTTGGCCAGTGCCATAGCGATCATGACCCTCTGTCGTTGCCCGCCAGACAGTTGGTGCGGATAGCTGTCCAACCGATCCTGTGGGTCACGTATGCCCACTTTGATCATAAGCTCAATAATCCGGTCTCGTGCCTCATCCCCGGTCAGACCCTGATGCAGCGCCAACGATTCCGCCATCTGCTTCTGGATCGTGTGCAGCGGGTTGAGCGAGGTCATCGGTTCTTGAAAGATAAAGCTGATGTCATTGCCACGCACATCCATCAAACGCTGATCCGAGGCGCCGATCATTTCCTGGCCATCATATTTGACAGAGCCCTCGACTATCGCGCTGTCGCCCAACAGGGACACGGTGGACAGCGCTGTCACGGATTTTCCGGAACCGGATTCGCCGACCAAAGCGACGGTTTCACCGCGATCAACAGTGAATGAGACACCTTTGACGGCAGATGATATCTGACCGTCCTGCCGGAACGAGACCTTAAGGTTGTTCACATCCAGCAAGCTCATGAAAAGGTCTTTCTCGGATCAAATGCATCGCGGACGCCTTCAAAGATGAAGACCAGAAGCGACAGCATGATGGCAAAGGTGAAAAACGCAGTGAAGGCCAGCCAGGGGGCTTGCAGGTTCTGTTTCGCCTGTAGGGTCATTTCACCCAGGGACGGTGAAGAAGAGGGCAACCCGAAGCCAAGGAAGTCCAAAGAGGCCAAGCCTCCGATGGTGCCCGTCACGATGAACGGCATGAATGTCAGCGTCGCCACCATTGCGTTTGGCAGCATATGACGGAACATAATTGTCATGTTACCCACGCCAAGCGCCCGTGCCGCACGCACGTATTCAAGGTTTCGCGCGCGCAGGAATTCGGCCCGCACAACGCCCACCAGACCCGTCCATCCAAAAAGGATCATCAAGGCTACGAGGAGCCAGAAACTTCGCCCGAGAATGGCGAACATGATGATAATGACATACAGGGACGGCGTCGCCGACCATATCTCGATGATCCTCTGAAAGATCAGGTCAAGCCAGCCTCCGAAAAACCCCTGTATGGCCCCAGCGAAGATCCCAATCAAACTGGCCGCGCCGGTCACGATCAGCGTGAACAGGATCGATAGGCGGAACCCATAGATCACTCGGGCCAGCACATCCCGTTTGGTATCATCCGTGCCCAGCAGGTTTTGGCTGTTGGGCGGCAGAGGTGCCGCTCCGGGGCGGTCCACGCTGGTGTTGAAAGAATACGGAATCAATGGCCAGATGGCCCAGCCACGTTCGAACCCGTCAGCCTGGAATGTACCCGTATCAATCTGTTCGATGATGCCGTCAGGGTCGTCAAAGCATTGCTCAAGACCACCACTGTCAATCAGGCATCGGACCTCAGGGTCGCGATAGATCGCTTCGGTTTGGAAGTCGCCGCCAAAATCAGTTTCGGCGTAGAAGTTGAAGATGGGCGTGTAGAACTCACCGCGGTACTTCACCAGGATCGGTTTGTCATTCGCGATGAATTCGGCAAACAAAGACAAGCCAAAAAGCACCGAGAAAATGATCAGCGACCAAAAGGCCCGGCTATTGCGCCGAAAGCTACGCCAGCGCCGCTGGTTGAGAGGGGAAAGTGCCATTTAACCCTCTCGTTTCTCAAAATCGATGCGCGGATCGACCAAGACATACATCAAGTCACTAATGATACCGACAACCAGCCCCATCAAGCCAAAGATAAATAACGTACCAAATATGACTGGGTAATCTCGCGCGACAGCGGCCTCGAAACCAAGACGGCCAAGCCCATCGAGCGAGAAGATCGTTTCGATGATGATCGAACCGCCAAAGAACACGCCGATGAACACCGCAGGAAAGCCCGCGATGACGATCAACATCGCGTTGCGGAAGACATGCCCGTACAGAACCTTGCTTTCGCTCAGCCCTTTGGCGCGCGCGGTCATAACATACTGTTTCTTGATCTCATCCAGAAACGAGTTCTTAGTCAGCAGGGTCAGCGTCGCAAAGGCCGAAATCGTCAGGGCGATGATCGGCAGAGCGATATGCCAGAAATAGTCTGTGATCTTGCCGAACAGGCTCAGGCTTTCCCAATTGTCCGAAGTCAGCCCTCGCAACGGAAATATCTGCCAATAAGATCCGCCCGCAAACAGCACAAGCAACAGGATTGCAAAAAGGAAGCCTGGAATGGCATAGGCGACGATGATGGCACCACTGGTCCAGGTGTCAAACCGCGAGCCATCTTTGATGGCTTTGCGAATTCCAAGCGGGATCGACACCAGATAAGCGATCAATGTGGACCACAGACCCAACGAGATGGAAACAGGCATCTTTTCCAGAACCAGATCGATAACACTTATCGAGCGGAAATAGCTCTGGCCGAAATCCAGCGTCAGATAGTTGCCCATCATGTTCAAAAACCGCTCGAGCGGCGGTTTATCGAAGCCGAATTCCTTTTCGAGTTCGGCAATAAATTCAGGCGGTAAACCGCGTGCACCGACGTACTTGTCATCGAACACTCCACCGGCGGGCTCAGCCCCAGCACCTGCATCACCGCTACCAGCGAATCCTGCGAAGACATCGCCCTGACCTTCGATCTGTGCGATGATCTGCTCGACGGGCCCACCCGGCACAAATTGCACCAGCGTGAAATTGACGATCATAATACCCAAAAGAGTAGGGATGATCAGCAATAGCCGTCTTAAGATATACGCGCCCATATTAACGCAGCGCGCCTTTTTCTTTTAAAGCAGCCTCTTTCTCTGGGTTTATCCACCACAGATCCAGATAGCCCAGCGCGAAGGGCGGCAGGTTTTCGGGGTATTCATACATATCGTAGTAAGCAGTCCAGTAGTCCGCCACGTACCCGTCGGGGATAACAAAGAACTCATAGCGCAGGACACGATCCAGCGCCATAAGCGCAGCATCCTGTTCGGCCTGATTTGTAGTGTCGAACGACGCTTCGATAACAGCATCCACAAGGGGGCTGGCTAGACCCGCAGGGTTGAACAGGCTGAACGCCGCCTCTTCTGAGCCATACATTTGGCTCAGCCCGCCACCGGTAGACAGGAAAGAACCGTAGCGATCTGAATACACCATGTCATAGTCCCGCTCACGCCGCCGTAGCGTGAACTGAGACGGATCTACCTTTTCCGCGGTCGCGTCAACGCCGATAGACTGCAGATTCTGAACGAAGGTCTCGATCATTGTCGAAGTTGAGGTTGGGATGCTGGATGCATACGGGATATTCACCTTCAGAGTATGACCGTCAGCATTCCGGCGCACATTGCCTTCGCCTACTGGCCAGCCGGCCTCATCCAACAGCGTTGATGCTTTGCGCAGATTGCGACGATCGTTCAGACGGGCCGCATTGGATTCATGCGTGACCAGAGCGGGTTCGCTCAGCACCTCGGCAGGTACCACATCACCGAGCGCCGCTAAGAACGCCAGTTCGGTGCCCTCTGGCGCGCCTTTTGCTTCAAGATGAGTGTCCTGCACGAATGAACTACGCGGCGTGTTCAAGCCAAACATCAGCGATTCATTTGACCATTCGAAATTAAAGGCCAGCGCCAGCGCCTTACGCACGTTCTTGTCCGCAAATTGCGGTTTGCCCAAGTTGAACACAAATCCAGATGGTGTTGGTGGGCTGCCGTCGGTTATTTCATCCTGTACAACGGACCCTTGGCGAAGCTTAGGGAAATCATAACTTGACGCCCACTGTTTGGGATCGCTCTCTATCCGCATCGTGTATTCGCCTGCTTTGAACGCCTCGAACGCAGCGGTCTGGTCAGCAAAGTATTCGATACGGATCGTATCGTAGTTGTGGCGCCCTACATTAATGGGCAAGTCCTTGCCCCAATAGTCATCCCTGCGCTTATATACGATACGGCGATTAATGTCGTAACTGTCCAACTTGTACGGGCCCGAGCCTACTGCGACCTCAAGCCGAGGTTCGTCCAAGCGTCGGGATTCGTCAGCTTCGAACCAGTCTTTTGAAAAAACCGGCGTCGAACCAACGGTTTCAATCAGGCCGCGTCGCGTAACATCAGGGCTGAAAGTGAATTTCACGGTATGATCATCCAGCGCCTCAACATCTCTTACCATACGTCCCACAGCCTGCGCATAAGACGGCAAACCCTGCTCGATAAACAACCGGTGGCTATGAACCACGTCTTCGGCGGTGACCGGAGTGCCATCCCAAAACGTTGCTTCTGGGCGCATGTGAAATGTCACGTAGTTGCGGCCTTCATCATACTCCATGCTTTCAGCCAGAACACCGTAATACTGACCAACACTGTCAGAGGTACTGACAATCAGCGAGTCATATTGAACAGCCGTCAAACCGCCTGCTCGTCCCTTTCGTGAGTATGGGTTAAGCGAATCAAACGTGCCAGAACCGGCAAGGGACAGTTCTCCACCTTTCGGGGCGTCTGGATTGACGTAATTCAGATATGGGTAGTCGACCGGATAATCCAGATTTCCGAAATAAGAATAGCCGTGGCTGCGCGTTATCCCTTCCTCAGTTGCAGAGGCTGCATTGCTTCCCGCAAAAACTATCGCTGCTGAAACCCACAGCACCGCTGCCCATAGATTAAGTTTGGACGGGCGCGATACGGACAGAAGGGATTTCATTTTGCTCTTCCTCTGGATCATTTTCATCTTCAATGTCGTGCCCAACAGCTAAAAGGCCAACACTTATTGTTGCAAGTTTAGAACGCGTGAGCGCTTTGTGAAGATTTCTTAAGACAAAAAAAACCGCTGCAAGGGGCAGCGGCTTTGAAATTCTTCAACCTTCAGCAAGCAATCAGTTGCCGATTGTCTGCAGGTAAGCGATCAGATCAGCGCGTTCCTGAGGTTTTTTCAGGCCAGCAAAGCTCATCGATGTTCCGGAGATGTAGGCGCTCGGGCGTTCCAGGAAGGCGTCCAGTGCTTCGGGCGTCCAGTTGCCACCGTGGGCCTGCATTGACGCAGAATAACCGGTAAAGCCCTTGGCCGAAGCGACAGGGCGGTCAACGATCGCATACAGGTAAGGACCAGTGCCGTTTGCGCCATCTTCCAGCTTGTGGCAGGCGGTGCACTTGCGGAATACTCTCGCCCCCTTCTCAGGGTCAGCGGCAGCCAGCATGTCCTCAAAAACTATTTCTTCGCCGTCAGCGCTTTCGCCAGAGCTTTCGGTTTCGATAATGTATGCGGCCTCAGCATCGCCATGGCCACCACCTGCATAATAGAGGATATCCGCCCCCCATTTGGCCAGAAGCAGCACCAGGAAAGTGCCAAACAGGCCTGCCGCGGCCTTGGTAACTGTCATCGTGTCGAACATTGATCGCGTGTCCATTTCAGCTGTCTGCGCAGGTGTCTAAGGCTTCCCCTAACGAGAGGCAAGGTATAGACACCGCGACTAAACGCCCAATTTGCCAACTTGTTGCACGGAATCGACCTAATGACCAATCGCATTGCATTTCAAGGGGAACCCGGCGCCTATAGCCACGAGGCGTGCCGCAACGCGCGCCCGGATATGGAGGCCCTGCCCTGCCGAACCTTCGAAGATGTGATCGAATCGGTTCGCGCGGGTAAGGCCGATTTGGCGATGTTGCCGGTTGAAAACACCACCTATGGGCGCGTGGCCGATATTCATCGGCTTTTGCCCCATAGCGGGCTGCATATCATCGACGAAGCTTTTGTCCGGGTTCATATCAACCTTCTGGGTGTTCCCGGGGCCAAGCTAGAGGACATTGCCGAGGCTCATTCCCATCTTGTGCTGCTGCCGCAATGTGCGACTTTCCTAAAAAAGCACGGTATCCGCGGTCGTGTCAGTCCCGACAACGCCCGAGCGGCTCGGGAAGTTGCTGATGTCGGTGACGTCCATTCTGCTGCCCTGGCCAGCGAGCTGGCCGGAGAAATCTATGGCCTGAATATATTGGCCCGCAATATTGAAGACCACGGCGACAATACAACCCGTTTTCTTGTCATGTCCCGACAGGCCGACCAGTCGCGTAGGGGCGAACACGGCATGATTACCAGTTTCGTGTTTCAGGTCCGCAACATCCCTGCGGCGCTCTACAAAGCGATGGGTGGATTTGCCACCAACGGTATCAACATGACAAAGCTGGAAAGCTATATGGTCGACGGCTCATTCACGGCGACGCAGTTCTACGCCGACATCGTGGGTCACCCCGAGGATCAAAATGTGCAGCTTGCCATGGACGAACTACAGCACTTTACGACCAATGTGGAAATCCTGGGCGTTTATCCTGCTACACAACCACGCGGCTAAACGCTGTCCACAATTACTCATGGCTGAATTCTGACCGTCGCTCACCGCTGCGCCACGCGGTCAGAATCCTGCCCACATTGGCTGCAACATCTTCCGTTCCGTTGACCTCCAGGTCATATACCCTGCCCTCATGGATACGTTCCTGGTCCCGCGCAGCACTTCCCAAGGGTCTGTCACCACGCAGGCGTTCTCGCTCGATCAGAACCGAAATCGGGCATTGCACAGCAACAAACAGAACATCATGCGACTCCAGACGCGTTTTAAGGTCTTCCGCCCATCCCGGTGTGTCGAGTATGTGTTCAAGGATCAGGTTGTTACCCGCATCGGCATACGCTGAAACAGACCTGTGGAACCCGTCAAAAATTGGAGACCTGTCTGAAGGCCAATCAAAGTCCTCTGCCCTATACCGTGCCATCGGCAAAACACCGGCATCCCTTAAATGGTCGATGGATACATGCCAGAACGGTACTTCGATCTGTTGCTGTAAGGCGCGGGCAATCGTGCTTTTGCCGCTGCTGGACGCACCGTGGAGGAATATGATCTGCGACACAACTGACCCCGCTTGCTGAAACTAGGTCCCTCGACTACGCAGTTTTAGGACGGCAACTGATACACTTTCGACACAGCATCTTCCAACTGCCGATACTCCCGGAAGCCCATAGCTTCATAATAGGCTAAGCCTTCAGCGTTTTTCGAACCAATCGTTGCGTCAATGAAGGTCAGGTCAAAGCCATGTGCAGCATCAAGCGTCTGGGCAAACAAGCCGCGTCCAACGCCGCGCCTGGCAGCCGAGGGTCGAATATGAGTGCCTATAATGCCCCAACCAACGGCTACATCATAAGGGTTGTCCACGACAGCATGCCTGAGAGACTGAAACCCAAGTATGTGCCCGCTCTGGTCACCTGCCAGAGTACATCTAATGCTGTCAGGATGACTGATATAGTGACCCAAGACAAACTCAGCGCTGCAGGGTTTTCTTCTCTTTCCCGCATCGAAAAGATCTTGCAAGACGCTCGCGATCCCCTCGGCGTCACTTTCTTGCGCAGTTCTAAAAATCACGATGCCCAAACACCCGGTCCATCTAGTTGTTTATCCGCCCAAAACGGGCCTCAAGACCCATGCAAATGGCGCTGCTCCAGCTCTCTTGCGAAATCACCCAGACGCATTTGAAACTGCCTGCGAAACCGGGATTGTCCCAGCTTCATTGACTGCAGCAACAGACGCGCCGGCAGAGACTTGGCAACCAGAGACATCTCTACGCTCAGGCGAGTTCTGCGCTGCGACAGCGCCAGAAAATCGACCGTCGTAATCCCAGTCATTCCTTTGCTGGTTGCCTCAAACCTCATTTGTGACGGGCGGTCACAATCTGTCATCAGCACCGACATCTGACGCGGCTTTCCGCGCAGCTTGAACTCGGTTTCCCATGTCGTTCCTACCGTAACTACAGAACTATCTCCGCTGCGCCGCACATCGATCCCACGCCGCATCGCCATACGCTCGAAACGCTCAAAATCGGCGACCATGTCGAACACCGAGTTGATGGGGGCTTCGATATCTTCACGCGCTGAAAACTGCATGTCGGCCTTTTGTTGATCTTAGTTACTGCTCAGTGTTTCCTTAGGCCAGCGTATCTGCAAGCCAGTTTTGCAGCAAAAAATGTGCGATTGCACCTTTTCGCGCTGGCAATATCTGCGGATGCTCTCCGGCAAAGGCCTGCATCATCTCGGTCTTACTGACCCACATTGCCTCTTCGATTTCGACCGGGTCGATGACAATGTCGCGCGACAATGCCTCACCCGCACAGCCGAACATTAACGACGCCGGAAATGGCCAGGGCTGACTTGAGAGGTATGAGACAGCGCCGACGGGTACACCCGCTTCTTCCATCACTTCGCGCCGCACGGCAGCCTCAAGCGTTTCTCCCGGTTCGACAAATCCCGCCAACAGCGAAAACATCTTATCGGGCCACCCGGGGGAACGCCCCATCAAAACAGAATCACCGTGGGTAATCAGCATGATGACGACCGGATCCGTTCGCGGGAAATGTTGGCCGCTACACGAAGGGCAACTGCGCTGCCACCCGGCCTGAGACAGATCGCTGGCAACACCACAACGTGCGCAAAAACGATGGGTTTCGTGCCATCCAATAACAGCCTTGGCAGTCGCGGCAAGTTCGGCATCCCGAGTGGGTAGCCGGGTCATGATTCGGCGCAATTCGGCAAACACATACCCGTCCGGCAATTCAGGGTGCTGTTGTTCGGACCTGTCGACAAACGCGCCGAGAGCAGAGAGGTCGTGCCCGTGGGCCGTCCAATCCGAAATATCTGCCGCAAAGAACGGCGCGCCCATTTCGCTAAGCCCCAGAAAGATCGGAGTTTCGACGATGCCGCCGGGCCCGTTATTGATCAAGACATGTGTCATTGGGACGAACCCAAGTTGATCCAGGGCTTCACCGGTTACCAGAACCTTGCCACGCCAGAGCAGCAGGCATTTTGCGTTTGGATCACTTGCAGCCGCGGTTAGCTTGTCTGCGTCGCTTCGAAGATGCGCGGCTCGATCCAGGCCAGAGCCGCCGAAAGTCACCTGTTCCGCATTTTTCATTGAGTTTCCTTTGGATCTTGCGCACAGGGCTGCCACGACTAGGCCCTCGTTGCAACGCAATTCACCGGCAACGAATTCGGACAATGCCGCCAAAAAAGCCTCATGGTTGCCTCGAAAATTTCTTCATTATGCTTCTAATTGTATTTGGTTGAGCAGCAGCATCTAAAAGTAGAAAATTGAGATCCAATCAACGACCCTCAAGACCGATTCAGACCAAGGCACCAAGCGGGCGTATTCGCATATTAGCGACGACCGACTTGCACATGAACCTAACAAGTTTCGACTATTATTCAGACAAGCCGGATCCAACACTTGGCTTGACGCGAACCGCCAGTCTTATCCGCGCGGCCAGACGACAGGCGGAAGACGACATTGTCCTGTTGTTTGACAACGGAGACTCCCTTCAAGGCACGCCCCTAGGGGAATGGGCGGCGCTAAATGACGGCACCCATCCAATGATGCAAGCCTTTGAGGCATTGGGATACGACGCAATCGGGCTAGGAAATCACGATTTTGGCTTTGGTCTGAACGCGCTGGACCGAATCCTTGCACAGGCGCCCTGCCCAGTTCTGTGTAGTAACTTGCATCGGCAAGGCAATTCCGCGCAACGGTGGCAGGATCATGTGATACTCGACCGCATCGTGCCGCTGGACGGACAGAATACTGCCATTCGCGTGGGCGTCTTTTCGGTACTGCCACCCCAGACAAACCGATGGGAAGCACACCATTTACAAGGCAAAGTGACCTCGGAAGATATCCTGAGTGCGGCGCAAAAAACTGTAACCAAGCTGCAGGGCCTTGGCTGTGATCTGATTGTTGCACTTGCGCATTCAGGTCTCGGGCAAACCCATGCCAGCGCGGGATTGGAGAACGCCGTGATCCCTTTGGCTGCCATCGAAGGGGTTGATGCAATTGTTGCCGGGCACACCCATTTGACCCTTCCTGGCGCTGCGCATGAAAGTCTTCAGTATGTCGATCATTTGGCCGGGCTGGTCCATGGCAAGCCTGTGATCATGCCAGGCTCTGCCGGATCCCATCTGGGCGTTGTTGACCTGAGTGTAACCCGCAATTCGGACAATAAGTGGCACGTTGAAGATCACTGCGTTGAGTTGCGGTCTATCCACTCCCCCAGCTCTGGGATTTTAGCACCTGAAGACCAAGACATAGTCCATCTGATTACACCTGGGCACACCCAAACGCGGGCAGCAGTGGCGAAACCCGTCGCTCGGGTTGCACAAGATATGCATAGTTACTTTAGTTTTTGCGCACCTGACCGAGGGCTTGCTTTGGTCGCCGCCGCACAGGCCGCAGCCCTGCGCCCATTCCTGCGCGGCACCGCGTCGGAAAATCTACCCATGCTTTCGGCAGCATCCCCTTACAAGTGCGGCGCGCGCTCGGGTCCCCGATACTACACTGACGTGCCTGCCGGAGAGATTTGCCTGCGCCATATTGCGGATTTACATGTTTTTCCCAATGAACTGCGAGCAATACAGGTCAACGGCGCACAAGTCTTGGACTGGCTTGAGATGTCTGCAGGCACCTTCAACCAAGTCTCACCGGGTACAGAAAACAACCTGATGAATCCCGGGCGGGCCGGGCATAATTTCGATGTTCTCTTTGGCTTATCTTATCAAATCGATCCATCAAAACCGCCTCGATTTGACGCGGATGGGACGCTGATCAATCCGAACTATGGCCGGATCAAGAATGCAACGTTTGAAGGAAACCCGCTCCGACCGGATCAGAAATTCGTTGTGGCCCTCAACAACTACCGGGCCAACGGCGGCGGTCACTTTCCATTCATTGCGAACGCTCAACCGATCAGTTTGCCGCCATTGGATATAAAAAGCGCATTGCGGGACTATTTGTCAAAACACCTGCCAGCGGATCCGATGGAACAAGCACCCTATCCCTTTGCGATTCTGCCTCTATCAGGTGCGTGCGCGATTCTCAGGACGGGCCAGGGCGCGCTCAGGCATCTGGGCGAGTTGGATGTGTATTCGCCCCAGGTGCTAGGCACCGATGCGGATGGTTTCGTGCGTATCCGCCTGACGCTCTGACGGGTTGTCTTTTTCTCAAGCTTTCCCTATATCGACACCTGAGAGGTTGGCGCGGGCGAGCGCCTCGCCAACCTGGTCAGATCCGGAAGGAAGCAGCCACAACGAGCCCCGCTTGGGTCGATGTCCAACCTCTCACTTGACGCTAGACACCAAAGAGCATTGGCCGAAGGAGGGCTTTTATGATTGTAGCAGACACCCTTCGGGCAGCCCGGTTCTAGTACTCGAACCTCAAACCGCCTGAACACATAGCCGACAGGTGCGCGCATGCCATCTGTCCGGGTTACTGTACCTGAACACAGGCAGAACAATGTCCATATTTCTATCGGACCTGGGATGGTCCCACCACTTTGCCGCACAGCACGCGGCCAATTCGTCTTGCGTACCGTTTCGTATCACAGCCGTTCATCGCGATCGCCTGACCGGGCTGGGCACGGATGGCGAAACACCTCTGCTCACCCTTGACCGACCGACAGGCGATTATGCGGTCGGAGACTGGGTGCTGGCGGACGAACACAATCGCATTCGGACCCTGCTGGATCGGCGCAGCGTCCTGAAACGCCGCGCAGCCGGCACCGGCGCCGAAGCGCAACTGATAGCAGCAAATGTCGACGTGCTGTTTATTGTCAGTTCGTGCAATGCTGATTTCAACTTACCCCGGTTGGAACGATACCTGGCACTGGCCAATCAAGCTGGATGCTATCCGGTCATTGTGCTGACCAAGGCCGATGTATGCGATGATCCGAACACATACGTTGCTCAAGCTCAGACTTTGGCACCTGTTGTGACGGTTGTTGCAATCAACGCGCTGGATCAGACAGAAATCCAGCAGGTCCTGTCCTGGTGCCCGTCCGGCCAGACCGCAGCGCTGGTTGGATCTTCGGGGGTCGGCAAGACGACACTGGCCAATGGGATGACGGGTCAGGACGAGGCAACCGCAGGCATTCGCGAAGATGATGCGCATGGTCGACATACGACAACCTCACGCGCGCTGCATCGCATGCGAAACGGTGGCTGGCTGATTGACACGCCCGGAATGCGTGCCTTGCGTTTGCTAGACGCGCAAGACGGCGTGGATGAGGTGTTCTCAGACGTTTTAGAGTTGGCGAGCAAGTGCCGCTTCTCGGATTGTCAGCATATCGCGGAACCAGATTGCGCAGTTCAAGGTGCCATTGAAGACGGCGTGCTGGACGCTTCGCGTCTGGAACGATGGAGAAAACTGCGACGTGAGGATCAGCGAAACTCGGAGACCGTGGCCCAGTCCCGCGCGCGCGACAAGGCGTTTGGCAAAATGGTCCGTTCGGTGATGAAAGACAAAAACTCTCGCAACGGCCGATGATATCTGGGCGCCGAGTTTTCGGCGCCCATCCCTTACGCTATCAACCTAGGCCAGACAGCCGCATTCCGGCGGGCAAACGCCCCGATATGACCGACTTCGGTTAGACCAAACTCAGACGCAGACAAAAGATGCTGTTTGGTGTCAGGGCCGTAAAGATCCGCCAGCCGCCACACTGCGTCCGGAGGGACCATCTCGTCATCTTCGAAGGCAAACAGGTCTGCGGGAGTTCCTGTTTCTGACCATTTGGCCGCCGGTAAATCGAGGCCGATTTCAGGAACGTAATTCAATGGCGCCGTGCACCATTTGCGCCATTGCCAGTAAACCGAAGCTGGCAGGTCCGTGCCGAACCCGATGGCCTTTCCTGGCAGGTACCCCAAAAGACGCGCAAGCAAGGGTGCGTGCCCATACCAGAACAACCACGCCAGCGCACGATACGGCCAAGGGTGATCTTTCAGTGTGACCAGCCCCGAACATACCCCAATCATTCGGTCGATCTGACCAATGTCGGGTTGAACCGGACCCAGCATCGCGCCCACCGAGTGACCGATGGTCCATTGCTTCGCTTTCGGAAAGCGCCGGCGCATCTCGGCCCTGGCCGCGGGCATATCAATCAGCGCCCAGTCTGCCATAGTGACTGTGGATTTGTTGAGATCTCCGGATAGAGAGTGCCCAAAGTCCCGGTAGTCATATGTCAGGCAGGCCATGCCCTGTTCTTCCGCCAGCCACTGCGCAAAATATCGGTAGTAATCTCGTGGAACTCCGGTTGCGCTGTTTAGAACAATAACGATTTCTGGCTCGGAAACTGGCCGATAGAGCCGTGCCGAAAGCATCGCCGGCCCGGACGGGAACCGAAAGTCTTCGGTCAATACCCTTTGCTGTGTGTCCAACATAGCGACCTCGGAAAAACTGAACCAATCGGTTCACCACCCTCAAATGGCACCAATTCCTATATCCGAGTCAACACCGGTTCAGGTTGACCAAACGTCCGCTTGGGATTGAGTAGGAGCGCAAGACATAAAGTCCAGCTTGACTCAGGGCGCAATCAGACGCTAGCGATTGTGTGATGGTTCCTGCCCCCTACTAGGGGTCGGGATGAAAAGGGAACACGGTGCGGTTCTGACCGGATACTCCGGGATGATCCAAATCCGCGACTGCCCCCGCAACTGTAAGCGGAAAGCAATGCCGAAATACCACTGGCCCAATGGCCGGGAAGGTCGGTAAAGCGATGACCCGCAAGTCAGGAGACCTGCCATCGGAACTGTAACCGAAACTCGGGCGGGGTGTCCGGGCAGGTCCTGACAGCACACCGCCGTCCTGCCTGATCCAAGCCCCTGTCCGCCGCGCGGAGGGCGCAAGATGATCTGGAAGACAAGAACACACGAATACACAGCAACCGTTTGTCAACGGACAGGCAAGACATGCCCTGCACTGGCCCGAATGGCGCGCGCGATGGCACAGGCTATGGCAGAAGCTCATCCAGTCGCCACTTCGGAGTTCGAAATCGAAGGCAGCAGCGAGTTGACCCATTGTCCCGAGGGCTGCACCGCGCGGTTTCGGGCCCAGCCCGATCAGATGCGTGTGTTTTGCGGCACCGATGCCGCGGCAAACACCAAACAGCTGGACGATTATGCCGACATGATCTTTGGCACCGATATCCAAACCATGCCATCCGGGATCATCGCAACGCCGCCTTGCGCAATGCTCGAGGTTTTGGCTCTTAAACCTCGCGAACCCGTGCAGATGGCCGTGCACATCTCAGCCTGATCTGACGCTCACCTCTTGCAGGGTCGAACCGACGGCCCATGCCATTTGTTCGTCTGTTTCGACGGCACAGGGGCGCAAGGCGCGCAATCGTACCAGCGCCTTGTCGGGCTGTTCGCCACATTCGACCATCAGCCGTAGAACAAGCATTCCCGACCGGCCGCAACCGCCCTTACAGTGCAGCATGACACGACCGCCTCCAGACAAGGCGTGGCGCACGGCAGAGCTGACGGACGGCCATTCATCCAGAACGGTGCGGGGTGGCGCGTTAAAGTCTTCGATTGGCAGATAAACCCATCGGCTGGCCCGACTTTGAATATCGCTTCCAAAGTCCTGCGCGCCGGCCTGAAACATCTCGACTTCGGTTGCCGTAGAAATCACAAGACCCGGCTTCCAGCTCGAGATTGTGTCCAGATCACCTGCGTAGTCCCCGCCGCGACCGGGCATTGATGTAAGGGCAAGCGTGCCTCCTCCAACTTGCAAGGCGTAGATCACCAGCTGAGACATGTAACGCTCTCCCCCCTTTAATTGCCGTCGCGAAAAATAGTTCGTGAAATGTACCCCTCTAGCAATACGCGCATCCGGTCCGATTCCAAAATAAAAATCCTCGAACGCTGCTGTGGACGCGGGCGATGGTGACCACTACGCTATGCCGAAGCCCCGAATCCGCCAGAGTAAACATGACCGACGCACCCAGCCCCGCCTATCAGGTTCTCGCCCGCAAATACCGCCCGGAAACCTTTACTGATCTGGTGGGTCAGGACGCAATGGTGCGTACGCTGAAAAACGCGTTTGAGGCGGATCGGATCGCGCAAGCCTTCATCATGACCGGCATCCGTGGCACGGGGAAAACCACCACCGCGCGGATCATCGCTAAAGGCATGAACTGCATCGGTTCTGACGGCGAAGGCAAACCAACAACCGAACCTTGCGGGCAATGCGAGCATTGTGTGGCCATCATGGAAGGCCGTCATGTCGACGTTATGGAGATGGACGCCGCCAGCCGCACGGGCGTGAACGATATTCGCGAGATCATCGACAGCGTCCGCTACCGCGCCGCCAGCGCTCGCTACAAGATTTACATCATTGACGAAGTTCACATGCTGTCGACCAGCGCTTTCAACGCGCTGCTCAAGACGTTGGAAGAGCCGCCTGAACATGTGAAGTTCATCTTCGCCACCACCGAGATTCGCAAGGTTCCGGTTACGGTTCTGTCGCGCTGTCAGCGATTTGACCTGCGTCGGATTGAACCCGAAGACATGATAGGCCTGCTGCGCAAGATAGCAGCGGCCGAAAACGCCGAGATTGCAGATGACGCGCTGGCGTTGATCACGCGGGCCGCTGAAGGCTCGGCGCGTGATGCTACCTCTTTGTTGGATCAGGCGATTTCTCATGGCGCGGGCGAGACCAGCGCAGATCAGGTGCGCGCCATGCTGGGTCTGGCAGACCGCGGACGTGTACTGGATCTGATGGATATGATCCTGCGCGGTGATGCAGCAGGGGCATTGACAGAGTTGAGCAGTCAATATGCCGAAGGGGCTGACCCGCTGGCAGTCCTGCGCGATTTGGCCGAGATCACACACTGGGTTTCGGTTGTGAAAATCACACCCGATGCAGCCGAGGATCCGACAGTATCACCGGACGAGCGCGCCCGTGGTCAACAAATGGCCGAGGCGTTGCAAATGCGCGTTCTGACACGGATGTGGCAAATGCTGCTGAAAGCGCTGGAAGAAGTCTCAGCAGCCCCGAACGCCATGATGGCGGCGGAAATGGCTGTCATTCGTCTTACCCATGTGGCCGATCTGCCAAGCCCCGAAGAGCTGATCAAGAGGCTGCAAGACTCGCCACCTACGACTGTTGGTGGACCGGGCGGAGGTGTCCCGGTGTCTGGAAAAAGCACTGCTCCCGTTCAGGCGAGTGCCGCAATTTCGACGTCTGCCATACCGGCCTCACACGGGTCGGGCGGTGCGCCTGTTGCCGCGCTTGCGCAGGATGTGCAAGCAGCACTCGCGCGCTATCCAACATTCGAGCACGTTGTCGAAATGATCCGCTCAAATCGGGATGTAAAGTTGCTGGTCGAGGTTGAAAACGGGGTGCGCCTTGTCTCGTACCAGCCGGGTCGCATCGAGTTTACGCCGGCTGCACCCGCCCCAACAGACTTGGCCCCTCGTTTGGGATCCGCGCTGCAACGTTGGACAGGCAATCGGTGGGCCGTTTCGATTGTGTCGCATGGTGATGCGCCCACTATTGGTGAAGTGCGCGATGCTTCCGAATTGGCCTTGAAAGCAACTGCATCTGAACATCCTTTGGTTCAAGCCGTTCTGACGCAGTTTCCCAAAGCCCGGATCACTAGAATTGAAACGCCGGAACAACGGTCAGCAAAGGTCGAGACAGAAGCCCTGCCCGAAGTTGAGAACGAATGGGATCCGTTCGAGGAAGACTGACGTCCAAACTGTCCAAACTGGATGAAACGAAACGGGGCTCAACGGTAGGAAGGGCCCTGCCAAATACCTTGACGATGGGCGGGAAGCCCCTCGCCCCTTGTGCCGCGCGGATGCCGTCCGTATTTAATGCTCAAACCGATTTGCAGGAGAACAACAATGCTCAAAGGACTCGGCGGTCTGGGCGATATGGCCAAGATGATGAAATCCGCACAGGATTTGCAGACCAAAATGACGGATATGCAGGAAGAGCTAAACAACATCATGGTTGTCGGCGAATCCGGCGCAGGGTTGGTCAAGGCCACCGCCTCGGCAAAAGGCGAGTTGAAAGGTCTGGACATCGACCCGTCGATCTTTAACGGGGACGACAAGGAAGTGGTCGAAGACCTGATCCTGGCCGCGATCAAAGACGCACAGGCCAAGGCCGCTGAACGCTCGCAAGATGAGATGGGCAGGCTAACAGAAAGCATGGGCTTGCCGAAAGACATCAAGCTGCCGTTCTGATACACCCGCCTGACGGGTTATCGGCCGGGCTCAACGCCCGGCCCATTTACAGGAGCGCGCCGGTGAGTTCGAACAGCGACATCGACAACCTGATCGACCTGATGGCTAAGCTGCCCGGTCTCGGACCCCGCTCGGCCCGCCGTGCAGTGTTGCACCTGATCCGCAAGCATGCATTGCTTTTGACACCTCTGGCCGACGCCATGCAGCAGGTGGCGGCCACTGCCTGTGAATGCCTGAACTGCGGAAATGTAGGCACCACCGACATCTGTGACATCTGCGATAGCGAGGTCCGCGCGACCGGAGAGCTCTGCGTCGTCGAGGATGTCGCTGACCTTTGGGCCATGGAGCGCGCTGCAGTCTTCAAAGGCCGCTATCACGTTCTGGGCGGGACCCTATCAGCCCTGGACGGGGTTGGCCCAGACGAGTTACGCATTCCCCGCCTTAAAGACAGGGTGACAGCCGAAGGGATCACCGAAGTTATTCTGGCGTTGAACGCCACCGTAGATGGCCAAACCACCGCCCATTATATCGCAGATCAGTTGGAGGGTCAGGTGCGCCTGACGTCATTGGCGCAAGGCGTGCCAATCGGCGGCGAACTGGATTATCTGGATGACGGTACGATTTCCGCAGCACTCAGGGCACGAAAAGAACTGTGACGGTTGAGGCTTGCCAACTGGAAAATCACCAACGAAGCTTACGCCCGAACCCAAACACGTAGATGTCCAAACTTACTGAGACAGGGCGCACGCTGCCTGTTCCATTGGAGAAAAGATGCCAAAGATCTTTGCATGGCTACTTGTTGCAGCATTTGCCTTAACACTTGCTGGATGCACCACAAAGCCAACTGCCCAGCAATCTGATATCGATGGGCTGGCGTCGGAAATTCGCGGACTTGGACCAGATGTTGATCCGGAAGAGGCCACGCGAGCGGCCCAAATCGCGCACAGCTATTCACTTCAACTCGCACAGGAATATCGGGTCACAGATCCACCAATCATTCACAATGCCAAGGTCATTCATGGATTTCGAGAACGTGGTCTTTGCAATGACTGGGCCGAGGATCTTCAAAAACGCCTGAACCAAGAAAACTTCCGCACGCTGACAATGCATTGGGCCACCTCTCCGCCAACAGACTTCAGGATCATCCATCATTCGGCCGTGATCAGCAAACGAGGCGATACAGTGCACGATGGTATATTGCTGGACCCCTGGCGGTACGGTGGCGTCTTGTTCTGGTCAAAGCTCGATGCCGATAAACGATACGACTGGCGGCCTCGGATGGAAGTCCGCGAAGAGCTGATCAATGCTCGACAGATACGAAAAGCGTTCAACGAAAACTAACCCACCTCAAGAAAGTTCCTGCCCTTTTCGGAATGGCATCCTCATTCAGATTTCAAAATGTCGTTGGGGCAGAAGAGGATAACGGTTAGGAAGAGGTGACTTTAACGTACATTTGTTCGGAGCAAATTATATGAGCCGTTTTCTCGCCCTGATTTTCGCCACTTTCACTGCCACCGCCGCCTGGTCGCAGGAATTGATCGACAAAGGTTTTGTCGAGGGGTGGAACATCATGATGGACCCGAACCTCGGCAATGGCTGCCTGATCCAGACGGTCTATCAGGATCTTTCGGTGGTTCGCCTAGGCTATGACGCGCTGGACAATCGCGGGTATTTCACAGTCTACAATAAGGCTTGGGGTGATATCGAGCCGGGACAGAGTTATCCGATCCGGTTTGAGCTGGATGGGAAAAGCTATGACGCTACTGCCATCGGGTTCAAACAGGATCGCGTGCCCGGCGCGACGGTGTTTTTCACCGACCGCGACTTCGTCAATGCAATCGCCCAGAACAAGTCCATGACCGTTTACAACCCTGCGGGTGAGGTTGTCATGGCGATCGACCTGAAAGGCACCGCCAAGGCGTTGGATTACGCCCGGGACTGCCAGAACAAGACGCTCTAGCGAATCGGATCGAACAGCGCATCTTCGGCCGTGCAGTCGCGGATCACGTCGCGGCCGCAGGGCACGGGATTCAAATCGCGGGACAGGCACAGGCGAACTTCTTCGATGTAACCCTGTTTGCAGGTGATGGTGATCATATCGGGCGCCAAGGATGGGTTAGCCTTCAGAAATGCATCCTCGACTACCGACGCGGGCAGTTTGACCGACGTGTCCAGCTTGCGGAATACCTGCGGGCGCTGAACGCTTTCATACGCCGCACGAGACAACGCGAAATAGTCCGTTGCGCTGAGACCCGAACAGGAACCGTGTTTCTTCCACTGATGCCAGGCAAGACCGGAACTGCCCTGAATGTCTTGCATTTCCCCCGTCATGCGACGGGTGGGTGGCGCCTCTGAGGTGCTGCAATACGACGGCCAGCCCTGATGAAACTGCGGCCAAAGCCCGTGCAGCACCCAACCATGGTCATGGCGCGCGTCGCATTGATCCGACTCGCGCGCATCGCCTTCGCGCGCGCACCAGTTTGGCGACCAGCTAAGCGACAGGACATAGTAGTCGAACTCACCGGCCTTCTCTCCATCGGCCAGCGCTGATATCGCACCGAACGCCCACATTACCAGCCCCGAAATCACCTGGCGCATTCGCCTCTTCCCTTCTTTGGCTGGCGTGACTATATACAGCCCAAGTTCCCCGACAACGGAAACCTGCCTCAATATAACGAGGCCGCCGAATTCCGGCGACGGGACAGATGTATTTATAGGAGACGGTCTGATGGCAAAACCTCTGATGGCCAAGGCAACCGCTGTTTGGCTGGTGGACAACACCACGATCAGCTTCAAGCAGATCGGTGATTTCGTGGGTATGCACGAGTTGGAAGTACAGGGCATCGCGGATGGTGATGTGGCTGCCGGTGTCAAAGGGTTTGACCCAATCACCAACAATCAACTGACCCAGGACGAGATCGACGCCGCGCAGGACAATCCGCTGCACAAGCTGAAGCTCAAGTTCAATCCTTCTGCTGCTGGTGAGGAAAAACGCCGGGGTCCCCGTTACACGCCACTGTCCAAACGTCAGGACCGCCCAAACTCGATCCTGTGGTTGGTCAAGTTCCACCCTGAACTCAGTGACGGTCAGATCGCCAAGCTGGTCGGCACCACAAAGCCAACCATCCAGTCCATCCGCGAACGGACACATTGGAACATTTCCAATATGCAGCCGATTGATCCAGTTGCTCTGGGTCTGTGCAAACAGTCGGAACTGGACATGATCGTGCAAAAGGCTGCCGCCAAGAAGGCCGCCGAAGGTGGCGTCATGAGCGATGATGAGCGTCGCAAACTGGTGTCGACTGAACAATCGCTTGAGATGGATGCCGCGCCGAAAATTCCGACGGCTATTGAAGGGCTGGAAACCTTTTCTCTTTCAGATGATCCAGAAGATGAAAAAGACGACGAGCCTATCGTGGACGCTGACAGCTTCTTCAACCTGCCCAAAGGCGGCAGCGACGACGACGAAGACGAACCCCGTCCTTGATTACTAAATGCAACGGCCTGAGCGGGCCGGTTCTTGTTTGTTCGGAAACCCCATGCTGACCGTTCTGTCTGCACTTCTTGGACCGCACCGTGCCGTTTCAACCTATGCCTTTCTGAAGACCTGGGGGCTGGGAATAGCGGGTGGTGCGTTAATGATCGCAATCGTTACCACATTGGTTTTATTGGGTGACGACGGGAAGCACGAGCACCATTCTTTCATGACCGTCCCGGTATTGTCGGCAACACCAATCAACGGGGACCTTAAAAACGGGGTCGTCGCCTCGGTTCGGTTGCCAGATGGCAGTGCCGCTTCGGTCACGTCGACCGAAGCCCCTATATCGCAAACGGTTGGAACCAGCGCGTGCATCGAAAAACGCGTCTATGTGGAGAGTGGCGAACCCAGATACAGGTTCAAACTGCCACGGTTTTGCGAGGCGGGTTGAACCTGCCAGAAGATACGAAAAGCCGTCCGACAATATACCGGGCGGCTTTTTCTTTCAGATCATCTGGAACAGGACCCCGGTGACAATCGCGCCGCCAACACCAAGCCCAAGATACGTCGCAAAGACGCGCGGTTTTACCAGCGACCAAACTGCCGCCATTGCCGGGATCGAGCTGACTGCACCAGCAACCATAAATGACATGGCCGCACCTGCACTCATGCCCTGCTCCATCAGGCCCGCCAGCAATGGCGGTGCGACATAGGAGTTCAGATAGGCAGGCATCCCGACCAGCGCCGCGATAACAATCGGCAGAACCCCTTCCCCGCCGACAACACCAGCGATCAGGTCGGCTGGAACATAGCTGACCAAAAGCGCTTCGAGCACGTATGCCAAAGCCAACCATTTCAACAGGAACAGACCATTTTGCAGAAATTCTGCCCGAAACCGAACCCGGCGATCGGGATCCTGCCAAAACTTCCAGACCGGTTTTTCGTCAAGCTTGGGACCGCACCCACAGCATCCTGCTGGTTTGTATTCTCGCAATGGCTGGGCAAATGCGCCCTGCCGCATCAACAGGCGAACGGCGAACCCCCCGAACAAACCCAGCGCAACCGCTGAAACCGCCTTGCCAATGGCGAATGGCCAACCCAAGGCGCCAGCGGTGATCAACAAAGTCGGTGGATCAATCAGCGGTGAGCTTAGCCAAAAGGCCATGACCGCAGACAGCGGAGCCCCCAATGCCAGCAGCCCAGCTATAAAAGGAATAACCTCGCACGAGCAAAACGGGGCCAGTCCACCAAACAACGCCGCCAGAAAAATCATCCGGGTTTCACGGCCTTCAAATGCGCGTGCCACCATGACCTCGGCACCGGTCGCTTTCAGATAGGATAACAACAAGACGGCAAACAGGATGTACTGGCCGGTATGGGCCAAAGCCTTCACGGCGAAGGTGATGACCTCCACCCAATTGCCCGGATCCAAAATGGCCACGGCAACAAGTAGTGCGACGATCAAGGCCCAGGGTGTTTTGATCAGGTCAAGCGCGCCCTTAGCCACCACTCTTGGGTTTTGCGTCAGTTCAGCCATCGTTTGCCGCCTTTCCAACTTCGTCCGCACAGCATTCGCTGAGGATGAACTGCGCCAGATTTCTCAGCTCACCATAACAAGCCCGGTTGATCGTGCTGCGCCCGATCTTCTCTTGCTCGACAAGCCCGCCCGCCGCAAGAAACCGTAGATGATGCGCCAAAGTAGACGGTGCTATTCCTGTCCGGTTTTGGATGTCCCCAACGGTTAGACCCGCCTCGCCGGCGCGAACCAGTGTTTTCAGAACTTTCAGCCGGGCTTCTGATCCCATTGCCGAAAAACCGGCAGCCGCGGTTTCCCACATCTGATTTCTCCATATAACTAACTTTCTAGTTATTTAGTTTATTAGAAAGCCAACGTCAACCGCAGACGAAAGTTTCCGGTATTTCGTAAGTCCAGATTGCCCACTTCTTAAGTCCACCCTATAAGCAGGTATGGGGATTTCGGTCGACACATTCTTTCTTGAACTCAATGGGCATGGGACGCTTCAGGCTCAGATCCAGCAGATGATCGCCGAGGGTATTCTGTCTGGCCGCTTTCACGTCGGAGAGAAGCTGCCCTCGTCGCGCAAACTGGCCGCCCATCTGGGTGTCAGCCGGATCACTGTGACGCTGGCCTATACCGAGCTTTTGGCCAATGACTACCTGACCGCCAAAGGCCGTTCAGGCTATTATGTTTCAGAAAACGCGCCGGTTCCTCCAAAATATACGCCGGTTCAAAAGCAAGCGGAAACAGTTGACTGGGACACGGCACTCGCACGTCGTTTCGTTGACGCGGATGTGTTGCCGAAACCCAGTGACTGGCGAGAGTATAGCTATCCTTTTATCTACGGGCAGGTGGACCGGACGCTGTTTGATCACGCCAACTGGCGGCTCTGTGCGGTGCGTGCCCTGGGGCATAAAGATTTTGAATCGCTTACAGCTGATTACGTGGATCAAGATGACCCGCTGCTTGTCGAATTCATCGCCCGTCACACCCTCCCTCGTCGCGGAATCACCGCCCGCCCCGAAGAGATTTTGATTACCTTGGGGGCCCAGAACGCGCTTTGGTTAGCCTCACGTATTTTGCTGACCCACAATCGTACCGCCGTCATCGAAAACCCCTGCTACTACGCCCTGCGGAGCCTTTTGAATCACTGGGACTGCAAAGTGACTCCGCTGGATGTTGACCGGAACGGGTTGCCGCCTGAGGCCCTCCCTCAGGATACGGACGTCGTATTCACCACGCCGAGCCATCAAAGCCCCACAACCGCGACCATGCCTGTGAGCCGCCGCAATCAACTGCTCGACCGCGCACGAGACCTGGACGCAATGGTGGTTGAGGACGACTATGAATTTGAAATGGCATTTCTGGGGGCGCCCTCCCCGGCCCTGAAGTCCATGGACCGCGACGGCCGCGTGATCTATGTGGGCAGCTTTTCAAAATCTCTGTTCCCAGGATTACGCCTTGGCTACATGGTCGGATCTGAGCCGTTTATCCGAGAAGCACGGGCCCTGCGGTCGCTGGTACTACGTCACCCACCCGGCCACATACAGCGGACCGCAGCGTATTTTCTGTCGTTGGGCCACTACGACGCACAAATACGGCGCATGTCAAAAGAGTTGGAGCAGCGGCGCAACATTATGGACAAGGCGATTGACGAACACGGTTTGACGGTGGCAGGGCGCGGCGTGATGGGCGGCTCATCAATGTGGATGGCAGCTCCGGACTCTGTCGATACGGCCCGGCTTGCCCAAAAGCTACAAAATCAAAGTGTTCATATCGAACCGGGTGCCCCGTTCTTTTCAGGCCCAGACCGACCGCAGAACTTCTACCGCCTCGGCTACTCGTCCATCTCATCCCAACAAATCACACCGGGTGTGAAGCTGATCGCGGATACCATTCGCGCGGGTTAGACGATTTTGGACCTAATCCGCCTTTCGTTCTGGCCCTAACGCCCTGACACCCCTTGGGCCTAAACCTAATTCAAAGGCTGGGCTGCCCGTCCGGCTTCACCCATTTATGCGCGGAGACGACTCACATGAAGATGACGACGGAAGAGGCTTTTGTTAAGGTTTTGCAGAAGCACGGGATTGAGCATGCGTTTGGGATCATTGG
>NZ_CANNGO010000019.1 GCF_947504215.1 uncultured Ruegeria sp.
GCCGCAATGCGGCTTCACCAAACCGGCCTTTCGCTGCGCTCGCAAGATCGTTCGCCATGCTAATTCACAGATTGCGGACACAGCTGACTTATTGCACTTACGCGACTATGATATTTCCATGGGCTCATCTTGAGAACCAATGGGTGAGCATGTTCGAACAAGAGACAACCGAAATGTTGTTTTCTGGTGCGCTGGAGAAAGCTTCTTCTTATGCCGTAGCGTGGAGTTCCAACGATCCGGCGCAAGTGGCCGCACATTTCGCGGAGAATGGGGCCGCACTGCTCGATTCCGGCAAGGCGATTCAAGGCCGGGGAGCGATAGCTTCGGACTACGCAACACCATTTTTCCGCGAATTTCCTGGTTCTTCAGTGTTGTTGCATGATTTTCGTTTATCAGGAAACCACACTCTCTTTACCGGTATGCTCGTCGGTCCCGGAGGGCGTGAAGATTCTCCTGTTCGCCCGTTGGGTTGGGAGGAGCGGACCCTCGACGACAATGGCTTGATACAGTTGTCGTTGGTTTGGTTCGACCGCGACGACAACGCCAAGCAGGGTGGTAGCGCTTTTTTGCAGTGAATGCTTTTAGCAAAGTCGGCATAGGAACGTCTGAGAAGCGCGGCAACGCTGATCTTCAGCAGACAATGACTGGTGCCCGATTTCGGCCTAGCTATACTGAATGAACTCGCATCCAATTTTGAGACAAGCAGTTCTTCCCGCTCAATGCGTACCAATTTGGGATCTAAGTGAAAATGCTGGTGAGGTCCAACGACATTCGTTACGAAGATAGCCACACGGTCTTTCGTCTCTACTTCGGTAGGCGCAAGTGTTTGGGTATACATTGTTCCTCGCAGGTGACGGGTTTTCCGACCCTTTCAAAGCGATACCCGGTGGCGTGGATGCATATGCGACCGCCGCGGCGGTCATTCAGTTCGATGGTCCAGACAAATTTGGAATAATCCGTTCCGTGGACCCGCACT
Organism: uncultured Ruegeria sp.; assembly: GCF_947504215.1. Classification (GTDB taxonomy): domain Bacteria; phylum Pseudomonadota; class Alphaproteobacteria; order Rhodobacterales; family Rhodobacteraceae; genus Ruegeria. The sequence continues at coordinate 977 of NZ_CANNGO010000019.1, forward strand.
GGCTTTCTGGGCCGGGTAATCCGGTCAAATGGCAAGGGTGTTATGGACGATTTCGGAAACGAAAAGGAGACGGACAGATCGGAAACGCCCTCGAAACACAGGTTAACCTGGCAAAGGGAAAAACTGAAATGCCCGTTGTCCTGCCTGATCCACTCCTCAATGTGATCAATATCGAGTTTTAGTTCACTCATCCAATCATCGTTGTCTGGGTCAGGTGAAATCAAATTTTGAGCATAGATGGAATTGTCATGGAACTCATGACTGACGTCCTGAAAGAGCCCCTGTCCGCTATCCATCGCAATCACTCTAATCCGAATTGTTGATGATCCCCTCGATTTCGGGGTTTCAGCCAGTTTAATATGTCACCATGCCAAAGGTAACGACAACAACGGAAGCTCTTGCAACCCAGATCATTGCTGCATTTGACGGCCTTGATCCTCCTGCTGATGATGAACTTATTCACCCCGAATGTATGGATGACGTGGATATTCTTGAATTCTACGGCGGGGTCAAATGGCATGAGATGACCGATCAAATGATCGTTTTCGGTTACACTGCGCCCACGGCTTTCAGCCCCAAAGCCTTTCAGTATTATTTGCCTGCGTATCTGCTTTGGGCTCTGCGGAATTCAGACAGTCCGGAATATGCCAGTGAAAGCATTCTGCTGGCACTCGACCCCGGCACATCGAAAGAAATGCTGCACGAGTTCAGGAAGTCCAAGTTCAACCAATTGACGCCTGCACAGAACGAGGCCGTGTTGAGGTTTTTGTACTATTTCAGCGACCATCCTGATCTTGGTGAGTTTGCGGAAGCCGCATTGATCAATTTCTGGATTGAACAAAGCGTGTTGTCACCGGGTCGATGATTATTACGTATTTGATGTGGCTCCTCGCAGCGCTTTTTGTCGCAACCTGTTTGCCGTTGGCATTGACTGAGGATGAGCAATGGCAACGTTTATGGGGGGGGATCCGCGCGGATGTTGGTTGCTGTCTTGCAGCTCCCCAGCAGCGGACACTGAAAGGCGTCTGTCGAAAATTGAACAACTCGAAACGAAGCAAAAAGTCGATTACACATCCAGAATGGCTTTTAGGTGGCCGAGTCAATGAATTGACCTAGCCACCTTGGGTTCAGAAACCTAGTTCCGTCGCACTGCTATCTAAGGGCGTCAGATTGGTGGTTTGTTGGGGTTATCTTTCCATTCTTCGAACTTAAGGGCTCCTCCGATGGCTTCCGCAAACGTATCGAGGTACTGACCCGCAGACGTGTCTTGAAGTTTCTATTCTGTGTCCTGTTTGATAGTTTCATTAGTGTCGTCAATGAGCGTGTTCGTATCGGCAAAGCCGTTGTCTTGAGCCGCGCGGACAGACTGGAAATGCGCCTCGCCATCTAAGTAGAAATCACCGCTGGCTTTTTGTGACTGAAGCAGTTTTCCACTCATATCGCCAGCTCCGGTGCCCAGATCCTGCATGGTCTCAAGCGAAGAAGAGTTTGTGGTATGATTGACAGCTTCGTCGCTGACGGTCGGCAATTTCTTGGAGCTCCCCCCAACTTGCGTCGCGTCCAATGGTGAGAGGTTAGCAATGAGGTTGACAACTTTTCCGACGACGGTTGTTGCAGTGTCCTCGCCTTGGCGTGCTGCGTCATGGGATATTTCAGATTGGCCTATTTGCTGATTATTTTGGGCAGCGCTGGCAAAGTGTTGACCCGGACCTGCCATTGCGGATCCTGCGGTCAGTGTGATCACCAATGCCGGTGCAACAATGATTTTTTTGATTTTGCTGAAGCGTTCCATTTTTTGATCTCCTTATCTTGCGGTCACATCTCCAACCTAGGAACGCTACGGCTTTGGGCATTGTGAGACGAGCTCACTATTTTGCTGATTTTCGTCAAATCGCTGCGATGCCCCCCGGCCGCCCCAATGGCCGGCTTTTACGCCGCCGTTGACAGGAACCGCGCCGAGGCGGCCAGCGGCATAAAACAGTAGGTTTTTCTCATCGGCTAATCTTCACTCCGCAAGCCAAGCCACCTAGGCTTTCGGACTTTCCGAGTTCTAGCTTCCCACCATAGGCGGCCAACAAATCAACGGAAATAGACAGGCCCAAACCAGTTCCCCTTACAGAAGTATCCAGCCGATTGCCGGAGCGAAGGACCTCAAGTCGGGCCTCTTCTGGGATTCCTGGCCCGTCGTCTTCAACAAAAATTTCGGTTCCACTAACAGTGCGCCTTGCTGTGATTTGGAATGTTGTTCGGCTCCACTTCAGGGCGTTGTCGAGGAGATTTCCGATTACTTCCTCGATGTCCTGAGGGTCCATTCGGACGCGAAGACCGGTCTCACAATCTGAAATAAGCGTTTTTCCCTCGCGTTCCGCCATGACCGAAAAGAGTCGGGACAATCGTTCGACCGAATTCGACAGATCTGTCTTGGAATGCGTAAGCTCTCCGGTGTTCGACGCGCGCATTCGCGCCAGAGAACGGCCAAGCTGGGCGTCAATTCGGGTGAGGGCGTCTTCCGCAGGCTCTGTATGTGCTCCGGCGTCTGAGAGGTCCGCCAGTTCGTTTCTTAAGATCGCCGTCGGTGTTTTGAGGGCATGTGCCAGATCTGCCGCCTGCCTTCGCGAACCGGTGACAATCTCGCGATTTCGATGCAGCAGTCTATTGAGATCTTCCACAAGAGGGGAAACCTCATCCGGATAGTCTTCGGGAACCAGATCATCGCCCTGATCCCAGCGATGAGCTACATCGGCGCGCAACTTCCTGAGGGGGCCGACTATGGCAGACATCAACAAAAGTGAACTGGCGACGCCGATCAAGCCGACCAAGCCGAAAACCGGAAGCAAGTTCCTTTGTGCGGCGCTGCGTTCATTGATCAGTTCACTTCTACTTTCGGCGACAGTTACGCCCCACTCCGTTCCGTCTTCGAACGTGATCTTTTGATAGACGCTGCGAATGGCCTCACGATCTGGACCTGTGGTATTCCAAATGGTTGTTTCGCCACTTGCAAGCGGAGGCTCGGCGATCTTTTCATCGAAAAGCGAAGCAGATGTATAGATGGCCCCCGTGGTGTCCGTTACTTGCCAATACCGTCCCGAGTAGGGCGTGCTATAGGCCGGATCGAACACCAATTGCCTTAAGGTTTCAGGGTCATCCGTGGTGGCGCTGAGACCAACGACGAGCTGCGTGTGCCGGTCTTGCAGCGCCCCGTCGAACTGTTCCAAGACACGTGTATTGATGTAAGAAAAAACCACCAATGTACCAACGCCTACGGACAAGGCACCCGAGGCGATACCTCCGAGTAAGGCCCGTTGGCGCAACGATAGCATTAGGCCGGATCAATCATATAGCCGCGCCCCCTGACGGTGGTGATCAAATCGGAGCCCAGTTTTTTGCGCAGGCGGGTAACAAATACAGCAATCGTGTTGGAATCTCTGTCGCCGTCATATTCGTAGATGTGTTCTGACAACTCAGTGCGTGACACCATACGACCAATGTTGTGCGCCAGATAGGTAAGAACTGCGATCTCCTGTGCAGTCAGATCGACAGGAATGCCACCAACACTCACCCGCCCGTTTCGTGTATCCAGTGAGACATCCCCCATTTCTATCACGGGGTTCAACTGGCCGCTCTGGCGTCGCAAGATTGCTCGAACGCGCGCAGCCAACTCAGGCATGTGAAACGGCTTGGTCATATAGTCATCCGCGCCGGCATCTAACCCGTCGACACGTTCACTCCAGCCATCTCTGGCAGTCAGGATCAAGACTGGGGTCTTAACACCTGCGCTGCGCCATTCACGCAGGACCGAGATACCGTCTCGCTCAGGCAGGCCAATGTCGAGGATGATCATGTCGTAAGGTTCAGTCGATCCCAGATGCAGAGCATCCGTACCATTGTTGGCCACGTCTACCACGCGGCCTTCCGCGCCCAACAGCTTCTTAACTTGCTCACAAAGCTGGGGTTCGTCTTCGGCAAGGAGTATTCGCATATCCAGAAACTACAGCTAAAGCGCGGTCAGCTTCACTCTATTTTTTTCCGCCGCCATTACCGCCTCCGTTACCGTTGCCGTTTCCGCCGCCGTTGCTGTTTCCGCCGCCGTTTCCGCCACCATTGCCACCGCCATTACCATTGCCGTTGCCGCCACCGTTTCCGCCGCCATTGCTACTGCCACCTGCATTGCTACGACCTGCACTGTTTCCACGGGTGGCAGAGGCACTCTGACCGTTATTGCTCTTGGATTTAGTTGAATTGCGGGCGGCCTCGGAAATCGCGCGCCCGACACTTGAACCGTTCGAGACGACTGTACCGGTTTGAGCATTCACGATCACGCTGACGATCTTTCCGCCCGGCTTTTTGACCAGAATACGATAGTAAATCTTGTCCGCTTTGAATGCACGTGCGTCGACTGGGGTCCCACCGAAAGCTTTTTCCACACCCTTAATAACACGGTTCAACCGGATTGCGGTGCCCGAAAACGTCGCCATGCGCAGTTCAGACTGATTGAGTTCGCGTGCGTCTGCAGCCGCTTGTCCTCCGGACAAGGCAGTCAGCAACGCTGCAACCAGAAAAAACACTTTGGCTGGCATAACACCCTCAAACACTTTCAGTGAAGACTATATGGCCGGACGTGAACCGATGATGAACAAGCAATTAGCCCTGCGTTCAAGCACCCTCAAGTTAAATGAAGCTCAGCGTTGTTGATTCGATCACGGATCAATCGGCCAAAACACGGCGCCCAAGTTCAGTTTATCGATAGCTGTTGCTGTGAGTTTTTAGGAGATTGAGATGAACATCACCAAGTGCGGACTGCTGAAATCCTCCACAATTGCGATTGCCCTTCTGGGTTCGGCGGCCATTATTGCCACTGTTGCTGCTCCTGATTTTGCCTATGCCAAGCAAGGCAATGGCAACGGCGGTGGAAATGGCAATGGAAACGGCGGTGGAAACGGTAACGGCAATAGCGGTGGAAACAGCAATGGGGCCAAAGGAAATGGCGGTGATCACGGCGCGGCTGCCAAAGGCGGTGGCGGAAGCAAGGTCGGGAAATCTGGATCGCAAAAAACAAAGTCTCGCTCTGCGGGGGCTGGTCAGAAGAAAGGCGGGGGGTTCTCACTGAAAGACCTATTCAGCGGGAATAGCAAAGCCAGGAAAACTGGTTCCCCTCGAACGACCGCTGCGACAACTCAGGGGGCGCAAAAACCAACCCACCAGACTGCGATCGTGGAGGAGTCGAAACGCCCCGTTTCCCGCGCCAAGGGTAACCGTATGGCTGCGCTGCTTGGCGCTCATCCATCTGAATTGGGCGCGTTGAATGCAGCCAATGCAAGCCCAACTGCACTGGCCAATGCCTCTCCTAATTCGCGGGTTGGCAGAATTGCCACCTACCGAGACACAGTGTTGGCCGGTGAACCCTTGCGTGAGGATCTGGTGGAACGGCTAGAGGTTTTAGCAGGGCTGGAACAACCAGATCGGACCTTGCAAGAAATCGAGGATGATTTGGAAGCTGCGTTGGGTGAGGTTCAAACCAACCGGGGTACGGTAGATGAGCTGGAGCAGGCTTTGGAAGACGCGGGTGGTACGGATCCAGATATCGAAGCGCAGCTCGAAGAGGCCCAAGCCGCTTTGGGCGCTTCAATCGACGACGCCCGGAGTTTGAGTGACGAGAGACAGGCCGCCATAGACTACAATGAAGCTGTCGAAGAGGCGGAAGAACTGAATGAGCTTGTCGAAGCGCAAGATTTGGCTGAACGTGAGGCCCTGGAAGCAGCTGCCAACAAGCCCGTCACCGACGCAGTTGAAGCGCAGGTCAAATCGCTTCTGGGGCTATGACCTGAAGCTCCTTGGCCAATTTTGGCCTCCACTCTTGGACGTACTGACAGCTGGGACGACCAAGAGCCTTTCGGATGTTGAGCGGGCTGGTCGACGTTTTCTTAGTGTTAGACACTAGCTTTTGGTGATCGTGCTAACCGACAAATAAACCCCGCCCCAGGAAAGGGCGGGATTCATATTACAATTCTGATGTTTAGGACGAATATCGAGAATTGTTCGGGGGGGGTCAACTGATTTGCCTTCAGACGTTTTGGTGAGCCTCAGATAGCCGCTTGTCTTTTACGATCTTTGTTAGTGCGTTATCGATAGGAGGGAAGCGACCGCTGCTCGAATTGATCATGGTTTGCAGACGCTCGTCGGCAGCTTTGCCGGAGGTCTGCATTGCAGCTGTTGTGCTGCGGTCTTTAGTCACAAAGGCAGGCTTGACCATCTTATTCCCCTCGTTTCCACCAAACGACTTACGTTTCGTTCGATTTGACCTGACCACAGTGCCCCAGCGTGGTTGAACGCACTAAGAATAAACTGTTCATGTTCGGTTAATGTTGTTTGCGAAATAAGAACACATGAATTGTCTGACCGCGCGACACTTCTATTGCCGCTTTCCAATTTGACGGTTTGGAAGGTCGTTAGGTGAGAATGTCGTGCCAAACGAACCAACCATCATAGCAGAAGACGCCAGTAGCAAGCCAGTCTCCGCCTAAGGGTTGGTCAAATCCGAACGGGGATCATAACTAGGATATGAAGCCAAAGGAGGCAAAAAAGATGAAAACGGTTTTGGGAATCGCGGCGGCGCTATTCATCATTCAGACCGCGCCGGTTGCGAGCGCGAGTTTTAATGCGCAGCCTCACAAGCTCAAACAAATTATCGAGTCACACACAACAATGCAGCCTGTTCTCGTGAAATCCAAGGCCGGACATTGCCCACCGGGCTTGGCCAAGAAAGCTGTTCCATGCGTTCCACCTGGCCAGGTCAAACGATACCGGGTTGGGGATTTCATCTACAATGGGTATGTTCGTATCGACGATCCCAACAGATATGGTCTGCGGCGAAACGGCTACTATGTGCGTGCCGGAGACTATGTTTATCAGGTGAACCGGCAGACGCACGAGGTGTTGAACCTGATAGGGGCAGTAGTCGATATACTCAACTGAGTACCTTCTCTACTCTTCAAATCTGGCGTGGTTAGCCGCCATTTGATCATACTACAAAACTCAAGAGAATGGGCACGTTCCAGACTTCGGATGCAGCGCTACATCCGGTGATGTGATTATCTGCCAACGTCGGGTTGTCATAATGGGAGGGCATGGCGGATCGGAGGATCAGTCATGAAAACGCTATTGCCAAATTGTTTGAGGCGGCATGACAAATGTTGTCAAGCCGCACTCAGGTCGTCATTTTAGAGATGTACACCTCCCAGAGGCTGAACGTATCGGAATGTGGTGTTGATACAAGTTTGCGGTGAGTTGATATCTGCGGGGACGGAATACTAATTTGATCTGGTCATGCACAGATAGAAACCTCTGTGCATGGCGATGTGATTTGAAACGCCCAAATATCTTCTTTCGTTTCCGGGTCGGTCTATGCGACACTTCGATTGCGTTGTTTAGGCCTTTGTGGGCACGATCGTCAGTCTTGGGAGCCAGGTTATCGACCGGTTGATGTGGCTGCGGATCGAAATCACGACTTCGTCCATGTGCCGCTTGTCGTTCGGTTGCGCTCGATCCCGCCGGATAAAGTCTGCGAAGTGTTGCCCGAAGAGATTCACCTATAGCCGGATCGCTTCCCAGCTTACAATCACGTCGCGCTCTGCCAACAGATCTTCAACATCTGCCGTGCTCAGTGCAAAGCGGTGGCACGCCCAGACTCCCCAAGCAATGATCTCACGCGGAAAGTGGAACCCTCTCAGCCGGGGCATGTTGGTCGGAATGTTCATGACCTGCAGATAGCTCGGACAAGTCAGGCAAGCAACTTGGCAATACCTTATGGCAGTTTCTGCAGAAGATATGTCTTTAGGCTGAGCAATCCCATAGATCCAACGAGGCTCTTCACAAGTCGAGAGGAATTATGAATAGAACGTTAACGAAGTGTTTCTCATCCGTTCAATGTTAGTTTTGCATGTTGAGAATTGCTCGCTTTGGCGACAAGGCTGCAAAACCGGAAAGTGGAAGGGCTAAGGAGGTCGGATGTTAGACTTTTTGCTGACTTTCAGTGCTGCTTCGACTTGGATCAGTGTTGGAATTCTTGCGAGCTTCAATTTTGCCTAGGTACAAGGACACTAAAATCGGTGTATGAACCATCAACCCCAGAAACTGCTATATTGAATGCTCTACTACTGCATGACAGCGATTCAGAGTATGGCGCCGCCATGTGGGCGGCATGTGTTCTGATGGCCCTCCACAAAGAGCAGACTTATTTGTTGTCCGAATATGCAAACACATGGGCCAGCAAATTTGAACTCTCTGGCCTCAGAGAGTAGCCACCCAACATTTTCACACAGCTTAATAGATTTGACAAATAAATTCCTCGTTTCCGAAAAAGGGTAAGCCTGTGAAACTTGTAACGTTAGAAGGTAATTTGGTTTTGGACGGATCAACAATAGGTGGGCATGCCACACTGCGGCATATTGAGGGAACTTTGAAATGGTTCTCGGCCAAGAAAGGATACGGTTTTGTAACCTGCAGTGTGACCGGCGAGGATGCATTAATACATCAGAACGCGCTGCATGATTTTGGCCAGACTTCAATCGCAAATGGGTGCACGCTCGAGGCATTGGCAAGTGTCAAACAGAGAGGACTTCAAATCGTTGAGATCTTGGGCATCCGGTCAGACGCGTCCTCGACAGTCCAGCACGACAAGCATATTGAACTCCAACCGATCAAACCGGCTTCAATATTGCCTGCAAGGGTCAGGTGGTTCTGCGAGGAAAAGTCCTACGGTTTCGTCAATGTCTTTGATGACACCAGAGACTGCTTTTTGCACGCGAACATACTTGATAAAGCTGGACTCGGATCGGTGGCTGTCGGAGAAGCACTTGGCGTCGAAGTGATCGATCGGCCCGGTGGCCGAGTTGTCGTCTCAGTTCGACCCTGGACCTGAGTCAGCTTCCGCTGGATAGTCGTTCAGAAGGATTAGTTATTCGCCTTCAAGTTGCGGATGGCGATAACTCCACCCAGGCAATCATCTATTGGGTATTGCCAAATTGCTTGCTTGGATGCACCGCCGCATCTTCGCCAAACCCCCACGTTGCCCCCAGCAAGACCGGCCCTTACCAGCCATTAATCGTAGGGTAGCGATGCTGCGGCGCAGCCCGTCGAACCTGCCGTTCGTCGAGCGCGCAAAATCAAAGGTCACGTGAATTGACAGGCAACGCAACAAACCAGTCGTTTCCGACCAATTCAGCCGTGACGGCTTTCTCTGGTGAGATGTAACCAGTCATCTCGAATCTGGATTAGATTCGCCTTTTTGGCTAACTTGTTGTTTGAGCTAGGGAGGTTTGGCATTGGAACGACGCCTCACGGCGATAGTTGCTGCAGACGTAGTGGGATATAGCCGCCTCATCCGAGAAGATGAAACAGGCACGCTGGAGTCCATTAAGGCACATCGCGAAGATCTGATAGAACCTATCGTTTCAGCCCGCAAAGGGCGCATCGTCAAATTGATGGGCGATGGTTTATTGATCGAATTTGCCAGCGCCGTTGAAGCGGTACAATGCGCGATAGAGTTTCAACATTTCATCGGGTTGAAAAACAAGGACGTCCTGGAAAAGAACCAGATACACTACCGTATCGGGATCAACGTTGGCGATATCGTCGTGGAGGATGATGACATCTACGGGGACGGTGTAAATGTCGCTTCGCGGCTAGAAGGTTTGGCTGTGCCCGATGGTATCTTTTTGACGACCAGTGTATTTGACCAGGTAAAGGACAAACTCGACCTCAACATCGAAGACCTTGGACTGCGCGAGGTCAAGAACATCGCAGAACCTATACGTGTTTTCAGCCTGTTGCTTGATGACAAAGCAACGGCTCTCGTTACCACTATTACCCGACCCGTAGAACCAGCACGTCGCTCATTGTTGGTCGCTGTTGTGGTCGCGGCTGCAGTCGTGATCGGGGGGATGGTCTTTTGGCAAACTTGGAACACTTCGAACCAATCGCCGGATCTCTCTACTGTCTCACCAACCGGCAAACCGTCTATTGCCGTACTGGCGTTTGACAATTTGAACAGCGACCCGGAACATGATTACCTCAGCGACAGCTTCAGCGAAAACATCATCACCGCGCTCTCCCGATTTGTCGACTTTTTCGTAATCTCCCGCAATTCGACATTTACCTACAAGGATCAACCGGTAAAGGTCCAACAAGTGGCCGAGGAACTGGGCGTTCGCTACGTTGTCGAGGGCAGTGTCCAAATATTGGGGGACAAGTTGCGGGTTACAGCGCAATTGATAGACGCAACAAATGGCAAGTATCTTTGGGCAGAAAACTACGACCGCAGCCTTGAAGATATATTTGCTGTTCAGGACGAAGTCACGCGAACGATCGCTCTAACCCTCAACGAAAACATCGATCTGGCTGAGTATGACCGGCTAGAACACCAACCCACTGACAACTTGAATGCATACGAGCTTTTTAAGCGCGCGCAGGAACAAGCGTTCACATTCACGAAAGAAGGCAACATTATTGCGATGGAGCTGAGCGAGAAGGCAATCGAGCTCGACCCTAATTTTGCCAGCGCATACATCGAACTCGCATGGGCCCATAACTTCGGCTACCGCTGGGGGTGGACTGAAATTACTTCTCGCGAAGAATCTTTGGCTCTCGCATTTGAAATGGCCAGAAAGGCGATAAAACTGGAGCCATTCAATTTCAAAGCGCATCAGGTTTTGGCAAGTGTTACAGTGCAAAGTGGCGATCTTGAGAAGGCCGCATCACTTTACGAGAAGGCGATATCGTTAAACCCGAACTCCGCTCAGGTACTGGCAGATTCCATTGATCCTCTGATTTACAGTGGAAAGGCAGCTGAAGCCGTTGACCGGATGAAGGCTGCAATACGCCTCAATCCACATCATCCAGACTGGTATCTGTGGAATTTGGGTTGGGCCCAGTACTTTGCAGAGGACTACGAGGGAGCTCTCGCTTCGATTGAGAAGATGAACGGCGTCCCGGATCGCCTCAGACGTACCCTTGCCCCTATATTGTTGCAGTTGGGGCGGGATGACGAGGCGCGCATAATGATGGGCGAGTTCCTAACAGACAATCCCGACTACGATATTGAAGAAGCAAAAACGGCACCATTCACCGACAAAGAGTTCCACAACCGCTGGTTAGACGATTTGCGAGCATTGGGAGTCCCGGAAAACGCGTCATAGCCGTTTGGGATAGCGTTCGTGTAACGGATAACTACGCCAAAACAGACGTTTGTAAGATTCGTAACAAACTCACTTTTAGACTCTTTGAAGACCTCCGGGAAGCCACAGCAACGCCCCTGCACTGTCAAAGAACTAACTACGCAGAACGGCCCAAACCGGACATTGAACACCCAAGCAAGATTCTGCGGTCGCAGCCTGCTTTGCGGTCATTCGCTGCAAGCGCATAATTTAACTGCTAACGAATTCACACATCGCGGGACAAAGCAGACTTTGTCATCCGCAGCAGCTATCGCCGTTCTGGATCGGCGGGCAAGGCACCGTTGCATAGGAGCAGTAGACACAACAATCCCCTTCCAACGGTTTCAAGACCGCTGTGCATGACTTGCATTCATAGAACCACTGGCAAGCATCCGTCGGCATTACTTCGGTTTCTCTGTGGCCGCATTTCGGGCAAGTCAGGGTGCTTTCAAGCACTACGGTTTGTTCTGTCATAGTCTCACATCTGCATTATCAGGTAATCATTGATCCGGGCCTCATAAAAGACGACGACCCAAGCCAAGCCTGTGATTGCCGTCGTCCCCGAAAGCCACCATTTCAACTTTGGTAGGGAACCTCGCTGATAAGATACAAGCCACGATATCGCGACAAGCACAGTCGAAATCGTCAATACGTAGTAGCTTGCCGCCGCGATCTTTCCGAAAATAGCCAACCAACTGCCCCCTAGTCCCAGCAACATCATTGTCATGGGCAATACACAGCAAGTCGCAACGCCAAGTGCTGACAGTGATCCGAGATAACTAACGCTAAGGTACTTCTGCATTTCATTCCCTTGATCAATTTTAGGTGTCGAAACGACAGCCATTGGTATAACTTCTGTAGTCGCTACAGGATCAAGACGGAAAAACTCACATGTTTGCGATTGGGGAAGCATCCCGGCAAAGCGGTGTCGGTATTGAAACGATCCGCTACTATGAGCGCGAAGGGATCGTGCCCAAACCAGAACGGGCACCGAATAATCGCCGGATGTACTCTGCGCACGATGTTGGAAGGCTTCGTTTCCTGAAAAAGTGCCGTGATTTGGGCTTTCCGCTAGCCGATACCAAGACGCTTCTCAGCCTGTCCGAAGGCGACGGAGAGGATTGCCGATCCGTAAAAGAGCTGGCTGAGCTTCATATCTTCAATGTGCGTGAAAAGATAAACGAGCTCAAGCGATTGGAAGCGGCGCTGAGCGAACTCACAGCCAACTGCGACAGCGGGAATGTCTCTTGCCCCATGCTCTCAAGACTGCGTACCGACTAGTGGAACTTTGGGCTCAGAGCGGACATCCGACGCTTTCGTTAAGGCTTGCAGTCTGTCCCGACACGATAAGCAGCGGCAGTGCGGACGAAGCGAACTTCCGATTTGCTCATTTCAATGTCGGCTTTCGATACGTGTTAGGTAATCGTCGACTATTTCTTCCCAGAGAGTTGGCTGGAACATCAACCAATGGCCTCTATTGTGGCCTGGAACAGACACGACATGAACTTCACTCTCAGCGCCCATCTCTTCCATTGCTGCAAGATTCGATAGCGAATGCTCAATGCTGTAAAACGCGTCGTCCTCGCCATAGACTGACAATACCTGACCATCAAAAGTGCCGATCCGCCGAAAGAGTATAGGATTGATTTCGGGGTCTCCAAAACGTTCTCCCATCCATCCTCCAACGAAGCTAATCACACCGGCAGCGTTTCCTGGATCGTCCCCGGCTTGCATGAGGGCAACAACGCCTCCGCGCGAGAAGCCTGAAAGAAGGACCGGTTCCAAACTCACATTGGGTCGCTGCTGCAACGCTCGCAGCGCAGCGTTTGCATCTACCAAAGCGCGTTCTGCCCCTGCCAACGATATTTGCGTGTCCGGCGAATATCCTTGCGACCGATCGTCAGCAAAGCCCTCATCGTACAAACCATCAGAGCCACCCCGACCACGGCGCTGAGGGAATGCAACGATCCAACCGTGGGCGTTCAGAACATCTGCAAGCCAATCGTTGGCAAAGAACCGATTAAAAGCTTGTGGATCAGTCCCGTAGCCCGTTGACCCGTGATGAACGAGAGCCAGCGGGAACGGTCCGCCACCAACAGGCGCATAGACCGCGACCGCAAGCTCAACTTTCGAACTGTCTTCTTGCAGTTCGGTTGCAAGGAATTCGCGCGTACCGAGCTCGAACCACTCGCTTGTCGGCGCTGCCAGGACAGCCGTGAGAGTTTGTCGCTCCAAAATGGCAAAACGATCCTCAGTCGGATAGATACCGCGCAACCGTCCGGTAGCTGAAATTGAGTATCGCGCAGCGAAGTCGCTATCGGTAAAAACCAGAGTGTCGCCGTCCGATCGCGCTTGGCTGCGGAACCAACTACCACTGCCATGATGGCCGCGCCCCACTGAATAGATGACACTGAATAGCCCGTCTTCGTCCTGGCTTTCCACGACGAGAATGTGACTTCTCCAAGTGTCCCATCTTCCCGTCCAAACCCCGAGGAAGGGGGAATTATCCTGGGCGGTGATTTCGATATCGTCGGGCAGGGGAGCATCACCCACGAGGATTGATTCCTGTGCCAATGACTGACTGGTCAGAATGAAAAGCGTGGCGGTGGCAAAGATGATGCGCATGGCTGGTTTCCGAATGTCGTGGCTTGATACGAGGCGATACCAATAGAGCACAGAACGTGGGCACGGACATATATTAAGTGTTCGAGTCACCGAAACTGACATTCGCCATCTTGCAGAAACTCGGGACTATGGGCTCCAAGCCGACATCGGATGCGGCGCGGCATCGGCGTGATAGAGGGTTTCCGGAGATGCGAGGACGGCCCATTCCTTCCGTTCGTCAGCTTGGTTTGCGCCGCAGTGCGGCTCTCCCAAAGCGGACATTGACGACCGAGCGCAGCATTCACAAGGTTTGTGTTTCTCGGGTCGTTCCCGGTCATAGTGGCACGCTATCGTAAGATATCGTTGATATACTCGCCCGCAATGACCGTCGACGACACACATAAGCTCGTCGAAACGCCACAAACGTACAGAGTTTCACTAGGATTCAGGTAACTCGGAAGTGTCGACTGACAAGCCGAAAGACGATAGCGACGAAGCAGAATGTTGTCTCCCAGACGAGCGACCTCTGAAGCAAACTCAACACCCGTCGATCCAAACTGGCAAGTCACTGATCAATTGAGCTCACATGGAGCAGACGAAAGCTGCGCGGCAACTTGTTGCAAATATTCAATCTGTTGTTTCTCAAATTTGACCGCATGGATCTGACTTGGATCTGTTGAGATTGCACAACCACCCGCAATGGGGCACGGTGACCGTTCAACCTGGAAGGATGTTCATGGCCGCCGCAAAACCTACCAACCCGTGGCTCATTTTGCTGGGCCTTGCGCTTGGTGTCAGCATATCCAACGCTTTTGGTCGCTTTGCATACGGACTAATCCTGCCATCAATGAAAAGTAGCCTTGGCTGGAGCCTCACTCAATCCGGGTGGCTCAATACGGCCAATTCGATTGGCTACATAGTGGGTTCGATTCTAACGCTTTTACTGATCCGGCATTTTTCTCCGTCGCGATTATTTGCAAGCGGAACTGTGGCGACCGCACTGTGCCTTTTGGCGACCGGGTTTGATGAGAGCCTCGTGTTTCAAACTGCTTGTCGTACTTTGGTTGGGTTGTTTGGTGCACTTTCCTTTGTGTCCGGCGGCGTACTGGCTGCATCGCTGTTCCAAACCAGCGCCCGAAAGAATGCGTTGGCCATCGCCTTATACTTTGGCGGTGGCGGTGGATTTGGTATCGCATTATGTGGCGCGATCCTTCCGAGTATGTTGGACGTATTCGGACCACAATATTGGGACTGGGCGTGGATCGGGGTCGGGTTGGCAGCCCTGGTCATTTGCCCATTTTCGGTTTGGGCTTCCACAAAATTGAACCAAACCGAGCATGACGCCGCACTGCCTTCCATCCCACCGGTGCGCAGAATGCTTGGCGAACTCGGCGGGTATGCGCTGTTTGGATTGGGTTACATTGTGTACGTCACTTTTATCTCGGTCTGGATGAAAGAGCAGCACTCCAGCGTCCTGTTGACCACCGCAACATGGATGGTTCTTGGCGTCAGTATTATGGCGTCTCCTTTTGTTTGGCGCGGGGTCTTGGCCCGCTTTTCATCCGGAACGCCGTTGGCGCTGATCCTTACCGGGGTTGCATTTGGATCAGCCCTGCCAATCCTGGTTCCATCCGGGTATGGATTGATTTTGTCGGCACTCGTGTTCGGACTGTCGGTCTTTATGCCACCCACTGCTGTCACCAGCTTTGTCCGTCAGAATGTGGATCAGCAGGATTGGGGCGCAACCGTTAGCTTTTTCACAGTCGTTTTCGCCATTTCACAGACGCTGGGACCTATCGGGGCTGGTATCATTGGCGACTTGACCGGAGAAATTGGAGATAGCCTTGTCGTGGCCTCTGCGGTCCTGCTGATGGGTGCCCTTTGTGCTGCGATGCAAAAGCCACTCAGGCGGGAGGCGGCGTAGCCGCCGTATTCAGAACCATGCTGGTTCATTCCCTACTTGGACGCCGTGGGCTCTGGATGCGCAATGAGAAACCTTCCGGTCACTCCAGCCTGATCTGCTTTAGGCAATCTCCTCATAGTGCGGAGTCCAGAACTTCGCATCTATCGCCGCTTTCAAATCGTCCCCTGTGGATTTAGGCGCAACCCCATCCAACTGCGCCTGTTGCCCAACGGCAAATGCGATTGCTTTGCTGACCTCGCGAATGTCCCCCACATCGGGCAGCAAGCTGGCTGCGCGATCGGACTTCGCAGGTGACAGCGTGGCGAGCGCCTCGGCGGCGGCCATGAACATTCCGTCGGTGACGCGACGCGCGCCTGCCGCCAGCACGCCCAACCCCATGCCGGGGAAAATGTAGGAGTTATTGCATTGCGCCACATGGTGCGTCTTACCGTTGTAGACAACAGGATCAAATGGGCTTCCGGTGGCGACCAGGGCATGACCATTTGACCAGCGGATAATATCCGCAGGCACAGCCTCAATTCGCGATGTCGGGTTTGACAGCGGCAATACAACAGGATGTTCTGTGTGAGCCGCCATCGCCCGAATGATCTCTTCAGAGAACAAGCCTGCCTGACCGCTGACACCCACCAATATGTTGGGTTCGGCGTTGTTAATCACATCCAGCAGTGAAATTTCACCATCGGACCAGCTCCCCACTTTGGTGAGAGGTTGGACAATTTGCGTTTGGAACGGCAGAAGGTCCGTCATCGCATCGGTTAACAACCCATTCCGGTCCACCATGTAGATGCGCGCGCGTGCCTCGGTCTCGGGTAATCCTTGGCGGATCATGAGCTGAACCAGTTGCTCAGCGATACCCACTCCTGCTGATCCCGCTCCAAGAAACGCGATGGTAGCGTCCTTTAGCGGAATGCCGGTGACATTTGAGGCAGCCAGCAAAGTGCCCGCCGTTACCGCCGCCGTGCCCTGAATATCATCATTGAATGTACAGAGCTGATCGCGATACCGCGCAAGCAGAGGTGCCGCATGTTGCTGTGCGAAATCCTCGAACTGCAGCAACACATTCGGCCACTTGCGCTTTACCGACTGCACAAAAAGATCGACGAATTCAAAGTACTCATCTCCGCTGACGCGCTCATTCCGCCAGCCGATATAGAGGGGATCTTCCAGCCGTTCCTGATTGTTGGTGCCGACGTCCAATACCACCGGGAGCGTTACAGACGGGCTTATTCCGCCTGCAGCGGTATAAAGCGAGAGCTTTCCGATCGGAATTCCCATGCCGCCCGCGCCTTGATCGCCCAAACCCAAAATCCGCTCTCCATCGGTGACGACTATAGCCTCGACAGAGGGCTGGGTGGCGTTCTCAAGTATGTCATCGATCCGGTCACGCTCGGGGTATGAAATGATCAATCCACGAGGGTGATCATATATCTCACTGAATTTTTTGCAGGCGTCACCCACAACGGGTGTGTAAATCATCGGCATCATCTCGGATAGATGCCGAACCAAAAGGGCGTAGAATAAAACTTCGTTGTCATCCTGCAGGCCACGCAGATAGACATGCTTGTCCAGCGGTGTCTGCTCACGTTCAAAGGCGGCATAGACACGGTCTACCTGGGTTTCGAGCGTTTCGATGTGTGGCGGAAGAAGACCCAGCAATCCAAGCTTTTCTCGTTCGTGTAGAGAAAAGGCAGCACCTTTGTTCAGGAGTGGGTTTGTCACGTATTGTAAATTTTCAGGGCCGGAATCGACCATAGGCTGACCTTTCGGATCGGCACGCATTGGTTGCACGCGTCTGCCCGATAAAGTCAGCATTATAGGACGGCAATTGCAACGGACTTAGAACACGATTGCATTTAACCATCTTGCATAGCGGTGCCTAGGTATCATTACTCTCTGCTTTTAGGATGCTGTTTGCCGAAGCGCCCGCAGACAGATTGGCGTCTGAAAATGATCTGGTTTCCGGAAGTTCAAGATGCAGAGAAGACGTATGATCAATTTCAATGCGACCGCTGGTCAGAGTATAGTCCAGGACGTGTCCTCCTTTGCTCAGGTCGGCAGAAATAAAGTGCAGGTGGTAGCCCGGGACGCCAATCCCGGCGGCATAATCCGGGCACCGAAAACCCAGAATTGTCCCGTCCACGTTGTTCAGTTCAAACTCAGCCTGCGTTTTTTCGACCTCCAGCAGAGGTTTGTATGGCTTCTCCTGCCGTAGAACGTTTCTGTACTTTACGTGTTTAATGTTGCCGGTAAATCGAACGGCATAGAACAGATTTCTTGCCTCCGCCAAAGCATCAAGCTGGGTCTCAAGAGCATCCTTTTCTGTTTCTCTGTCCAAAGATCGAAAAACCGCAGGTTCGAAATTGGTGACGGCAGCATAAGGTGTCAGAGCCTTGTCGCTTGCGACTGAAGCATTACCATCCCCATCGAGGCGATAGGCGACGCCATCCAACACAATCATTTCTCCGTCGAGCGCATTGAACGTGCCCAAGCCGAAGTTTCCATGTTCCAGCAGTTGTTTAATGGAAACAGTCCCGTCGTAAACGCCCTGCATGACCGCGCTCAGCAGGGAAGCCTGGTAATACTCATGCGCATGTTTTTCGGATTGGAAACCCTGTTCCCTGGAATGGCTGACCAAAGCCGTTACAAAAGTAAGCTCTTTATCTTTTTGCATGCTGTTTGACCAATCTGTCTGCCTGGGTCTATACATTTCCGGCTATTCGAAACTGTCATGCTTTCCAGTATCGCGCGCCTCTCGAGATCGGGCAACATAGGAGAGAGAAATTGATTGTTCACAGCTTCGTAGAAATCACCAAGTTGCAATTCATATTTTTCAGCAACCTTCCCAAACGCAATCTAGACGAGTCGTTCCAGCCCAGAGCGGACCTTCACCCAATTAACAAGATTCTAAGTGTGCAGCCCGAAAAGCAGACATCGAATACCGTGACATCTCGATCAGGGTCAGTGGTTACCGACGCCCGTTCAACAACAAAACCATAACGCAATATCGAGATCAAATTTCATCTAGGCGGGTCAGTTGTGCCCGCACGCGTTTAAGCATTGCCCAATCAAGTGGCATGAAAAGGCCTGTCGCCAATTTAGTCGAGGTCCCAAGAGCATGTAGTGTCTCATCTCTCACCTCGCCCCAACGGTCCTTTACATCAGCCGGCGACGCCAATTTCAATTCGGCGACGCGCGACATGACACATTCAGCCATCAAGGCCATATAAGAGGCTCTTTCCGCAGCGCTCGTCCGGCTTGAGGACCTCGTTTCAATGCTGTCCAACGCGTTTTCGGCGCGCACACGAAAACCTTTAAATTTTTCAGGCCTTGAATGTCGGCGCTCTTCTAGCTCGCGCTCCGCTCCAAAAAAGTGAACGCGATAGCGGTAGCTGACCGCGCGCGGAAGGCCTTCGACCTTGCTGGCTCGCCGATGAAGTGCCATCGCCTGAGAAATCGCAACCGCAGCGGCCTCTTCGGTTGAAAAGTGTGCTTCTAGCCGCAGGCCAAACGCTTGTGCATCCCATGCATCCGCCAAAGCAAGCGGAACATCAGTTCGAGCAGCAAGATTTGCGGCCGCCAAGTCAAGCGCGAAACTTCCCTCTTGAATGGCCTCTGCCATAGCCTCTCCAGAGAGAGATTGGTCTGTGGTCTTTAATAGGTACGCTATCCCACGCCGTATCAGTGCATGGTTTCGGCCGGGTTCATTCTCCCTAGGGGTGATGTCTTCGAGTAGGCCATACAAGTTTTCCGCTTCAGCGTAGCACTCCAGCGCTTCGTCAAGAAGCTCAGCGCCCTTGGGGCTGCCACTCATGAGTTCACTTATTTTGGCATCCCCTGAAGCCAACTGCATGAGCGCACGCTGCACGGCCTTCTTTTGCGCGGCATCCAGCGATCTGTTTTCCTCCGTTGGCGTTTCTGAAGTCGACCCACCGTCAAACTTATCTAGCTCCGTTAGCCAGTGCTGACCGTCCATCCAATCCAAATACAACCGGTTTGTCGCCGCGGATCCTATGGCGTCGGTCAAATTCTCACGAAGCGTTTCCCGCGCCGACGCCCCAAGTTCTTTGCGCGTGAATTTGGCCAGCGCAATCCGATGCGCGCTGTGCGCGATCTTTGCTGCAACATGTGTGTCCGCCGATACGAATGAAGTGATTGGCGACCAAATACGTTCAAGTGTTTGAACCTGTGTACGCAAATCAGAAACACTCTCTTTGTCAGTTTCCCCGAGACGGCTCATCGCATCTCGGAAAATACTAAAGGCTCGGATCTGGTTGCGTGGTACATCGTTGTGTTTCTGAGCTGTTTGAAAGACAGAATTCGCGCGCTCTAGCGACTCGACTGCAGTGGCCTGATCCTGTCTGTAGGCGCGAAGCCGCAACGACATACCCCGCGAATCCAAACACTCTGCAACTGCGGCGTCTTGGCCAAGCACCTCATTTAGCTTTCTTGCCCGCCTTATTTCTGTGTCAGCACTGGCGTATTCGCCCAAAAGGACATTAGCCTCAGCGACGATGTGTCTTGCTTCAGCTTCCAAATCTGACTTTTTGACTTCTTTTGAATGCTTGATGACGGATCGAAGAGCCTTGATAGCTGCATTTATGTGCTTCGGCGAGTTAGGCCAGTCAGCAAGTGCATCGTCCATTGCGCGCATGGCTGTCTCAAGCACCATACGGACGTTTTCCTTCACGTCAGCGTCGAACAGGATCTGTCCCACTGAGCCTTTTGCGACGTCGTGTGGAAGTACTGCCTTTGACAAGTCAATGCCACTCAGGTCTTGATCGGACAAGTCTGCGTGTCGAAAGTTGGCATCCCGCCAAAAGGTGATCGGGTCGTGCCCGACCATTCTGGCAAGCTTTCGCAAGTCAGACGTATCGGCCAACATGACTTGCTCAACCTTCTCTTGCCAACTTGCCACTACCAATCCTCTGACACGATGAGATCGGCGATCATGAGTTCTCCGTGCTTCTCCGACATGTCGGCAACTCGTAGGAAACCGGCCGACAGCAACTCTTCTTTGATAACTTGTTCCGCTGCAGCCAAATTGACATCTCGATTAGCACGCCTTGCAAACCACTTTTGTTTACCCGGTTCTTTTAGCTTCAGGTCTGAGATCTCGATGTCCTCGCGGAGGCATCTTACTTCAAGTCTAAGGGTTGGTTTGTCGCCGTCGGCGTTCCTTTCGGCCAACCGCTTTACTTTCAGCCGCGGTTTCTCTGCAGCATCCCAGGGCGATCCGCTGAGGTGTCCTGAACCGATGGCACAAACCTCCCACGCTGGATGCCCGTCGACGGTTGTAAAGTGCTGTTCGAGATGGCCCGCGACCTTCTCCGTCAACTCGCGTCGCTTAGTGATGGATCGGCGCGCTTCCGCTTCTAAGGACAGATCGGCACTGGCATTGAGTGCATTCTTCACTGACAACCCCGCTTTTCCGCGCGCCTCTCCAGTCACTTCGTGTGTAACCTGTTGCGTCTGTTCTTCCTGCACCGGCGATCGGCTGACAGACGCCCGGATGACGCGTAAAGGTTCACTATCCTGAGCCAAGAGAACAATCTCTGCCCGCTTAAGCGCCAGTCGAAAGCGAACCCGATCATTTTCATCTGCGCCGAACCTTCCTTCGCGGAAAACGACATCAGCGTGGACGGTCGCGGTGTCTGCATCGTCAAAACTCGCGATCCAACCGTCGAGGGAAATCACTTGTCGAAGTGCTCTGCCAGCGTTGGACATTCTTCACCCCCAAAAGTAGTTGCACATCAATGAACTTAGCATGACCAACATTGATCAATCTGTCACTCTTTAAGGTCAGGTAAAGGCCGGCCCTAACGTGCCGTTGGCCCAAACCAACGAACGCTGCACCAGCAGCCCTCTTTCCTGCCACTTGCGGCAAGTGCGAAATCATGAGCGGGTCGAATTCACGCAAGCCGCGCAAAAGCGACCTTGACCGTACTTAGTCTATTGGTCGCTTTCAATTGGCGGCAACGCTGCGAAACACTGCGGCGCAAAGCGGCCATTTGCTGCAGTTGCCGAGAGGGCCTCTCATTCAGTTGGGCGCGGACATTGATGTGTGTGTTACCATGTTTAGTCTGAGAACGTTCGTAGTCGCAGGATCAAGCGTTGAGTCATAAGTTTGACAGCTGGGGCTTGGAAAAAGGATGCAAACTGACGGTCGCCGGAACGGCCTGCCCCTCTACCATGACAGCAAACGCTCCGTGCGTGACCGTAGCCCTGTCTTCTGTGTTGATAAAACAGGTCCCGATGGCCGCACCTTGCGCATAGGCATAGGCACCACTCGCTATGTAACCTGCGACTTTTCCGTCTTTCAGCACAGGTTCGTTGTGGTGCAGCAGGGGGCCGGAATCTTGCAATTTGATGTGACACAGGAATGGGCCTTTGCCGTCAGCCTTGCGAATAACAAAAGCGTCACGCCCGATAAACGGGGTAGCCTTTTCGGGCTTACAGACAAACCCCAGACCAACTTGATGAGGTGCCTCGGTGTAAGACATATCATGGCCCCAGTGTAAAAAGCCTTTCTCGATCCGCAGAGCATTCAAGGCTTCGCCGCCCACCAGTCGCAAATCCAGCGGCGCACCTGCCGCGCAGAGAAGCTCAAACACATGTTCGGCAAAATCGGGTGTAATGAAAATCTCCCAACCCAACTCACCAGTGTAGGACAGACGCTGTGCAAAGACGGGTGCGTGGCCGATGTAAAAATGCTGTAGGCTGTTGAACGGGAAAGCTTCATTCGACAAATCAACATCACTGACCGCGGCCAACAGGTCGCGCACCTTGGGGCCAGCGACTGACAATACAGCATAGGCCGAAGTTGCGTCTTGCAGGCGTACGTCTTCGCTGTCGGATATGTGGCGTTGCAGATGATCGCGGTCGCGGCGGGTGTGCGAAATCGAGGACATGACCATGAAGCTGTCCTTTCCGTGGCGTGCTACGGTAACATCGCTTTCAATGCCGCCGCGTTCGTTCAGCATCAGCGTATAAGCCACGCGGCCAACAGGCACGTCGATATCATTGGTGCAGATGCGTTGCAGGAAGGACAATGTGTCCGTGCCCTCGACCATCAGTTTGCCCAGCATGGAATAATCGATCATCGCCACGCCTGTCCGGGCGGCCTTTTGTTCGGCTTGAGCGTGGTCGAACCAACTGGGGCGGTGGAAAGAGTAGTCGTATTCCGGCGTGACGCCCTCGGGCGCAAACCAGCCCGGGCGTTCCCACCCCTGTGCCTCGGCATAGACGGCACCTTTGGCTTTCATAGGGTGATAAAACGGCGTGCGGCGCAGGCCACGTGCGCTTTCGCGTTGGCGACCCGGCCAATGCATCGCGTAGGTCAGCACCAGCGTTTCCGGGCAGCGTTCTCGCAAGTAGGGGTCGCGGGCCTGCCAGTCTTCGATGCGGGCCGGGTCCATCTCGGCCAGATCCAGAGGAGGATGGCCGGCCATGATCCAGTCGGCCAGCGCCTTACCCGCACCGGGGCCAGATTGTATACCGGTCGAATTCACGCCAGCCAAAACGTAATACCCCTTGAGGTCAGGTGCCTCACCCAAGGTGAAGCGACCGTCGTGGGAATAGCTTTCGGGACCGTTGAAGAACGTCCGAATGCCCGTTTCCTGTAAAATGGGCACGCGGTTCATGCTGAGTTCCAGCACTTCCATCACATCGTCCTCGACAAAGGGCAGACTGTCGAATTCAAAGCTTTCGGGGATGCCGTCCTTTGCCCAAGCCTTGGCGTGGAAATGTGCAAAACCGAATAGCAGCTTGCCTGCGTCTTCCTTCCAGTAGGTGCCATCACAATAGGATCGCAGCACGGGCAGGTCGCTGGGCAGATCGGGGATCGGTTCGGTGACAAGGTAGTAGTGTTCACAAGCATGAAGCGGTACACTGACGCTGTTTTGCTGCGCCAGCTCGCGCGCCCACATACCACCGCAATTGACGACGACATCTGCCGAGATCGAGCCTGCGTGTGTGCGCACGCCAGTGACTTTGCCACCCTCTGTTAGTACCTCCTCGACCTTGATGCGTTCGCGGATCGTCGCGCCATGCATCCGCGCGCCCTTGGCAAGCGCTTGGGTCAGGTCAATCGGGTTGGCCGAGCCGTCAGATGGCATGTGAATACCACCCAAGACACCGTCGGCATTCATCAACGGCCAGCGTTCTAGGATCTCGTCGGTGCCCATGTAAGGCGCTTCAATCCCGAACAGGGAGGCGAAATCGGCTTTGCGTTTCAGTTCTGCGAGCCGCTCTTCGTTGACCGCAATTGAGATGGATCCGGATTGCCGAAAACCGGTGTTCTGGCCTGTTTCCGCTTCGATTTCTTGCATCAGTTCCACGCCATAGCTCGCAAAGGCCGTGGTTGCATGGCTGCCCTGCAATTGTCCGACAAGCCCTGCCGCGTGCCAAGTGGTGCCGCTGGTCAGGGCCTTGCGTTCCAGCAGGATGACGTCCTTCCAGCCTGCCTTTGCCAAGTGGTAGGCCACGGAACAGCCGTGAATTCCACCGCCGATTATCACCACTTGTGCGTGGCTGGGGAGAGGTTTGTCCATGGTAGTTCCTGCTTAGGTTAATTGTGTCGCGAACAGGCGACCGGTGTTCGTTAGGCCTGTCTTAAGGCCTGAAAGGCGCATCATGTGCCAGGCGAGCGCCTGATTGCTTGAAATGACGGGCTTGCCGAGGACCACCTCTGCTTGTGGAATTACCTGCAAAGCGCGCAAGCTGGTGCATGAGACAAAGACACCTTCGCAATCGTCCCGCGCCCCGATCTGTTCGACCGCCTGCAAGATACTGTCGTCGCTGATGCGGGCGACAGTGAAATCATCTGACTGACCGAAGGTCGCCACCGCCGTGGTCTCGTACCCGGCAGCTTGCAGGTTGGCCTGCATTTCCAGTGTGACATCAACAGGATAGGGCGTAACTAGGGCGATGCGTTTCAGTCCAAGCGCCGCCAATGCCGCTTTGCTGGCACTGATTGGATTGGTCGTCTTTGCTTGGGGATGAACCTCGCGGATAAGGCTGTCCACCCTGTCTTCTCCGATCATGGTTGCGCCCGAAGTGCAGGCATAGCCCAACACGTCAAATCCGAATTGCGCCGGTAATAGTGCTGCAGTTCGCGGAAGATCAATCGCCATTTGACGAAGCGCATCCGGGGACACTTCCATCGCGTTTGGAATGCGCGCGGCGTATAGAGCGACGTTCTTTTCCGCCCCCAAGATCTGCGCGAATTCGTGCTCGATGGTTTGGTCAGTTTGCAGGACAATCAGCCCCATACGTGCCCGTGTACCGAGGCCGTCATCGGTGCTGAATTCGAGCGTCTCGATCGTGTCAGTCATCCCGCATCCGCCCCTTCCTGCTGGGCAAAGAAGGACGTGCCTTTAGGCACGGCGGGCAGGGCCATGTCGTATGACGTACACCGCACACGTCCACTTGCCTCACCGCGCACCAATTCGTGTGTGAACCTGCTGGGCAGATGGTTGGGGCTCAGCTCGATCGCGTCCTCGGCATAATAGGTGGTGATGTACAGCGTGCGGGATGTGTCCGACAGGTTCGGCGCGGAACCGTGCAGCAGGTTCACGTGCATCAGGCAAACCGAACCCGCCTTGCCCGTACATTTCACGATTTTGTCGCGCTGTGCGTCGACAATTGCGTCGTCTACAGCGCCTGTGAACACGCCGTCATGCCAATGCGAATGGATTGGACCCTTGTGGGTGCCAGGCAGAACTTCGAGCGGCCCGTTTTCAAGCGTCACGTCGTCGATAAACAACAAGGCAGTGATCATGTCGTCATTCGTCATCGGCTCGAACGGGAAATCCTGATGCCATTTGACCTGTGTCGCGGTGCCCGGCAGTTTTGAGTTCACCTTGCCGTGGTGGAACCGGATACCGGGGCCGATTAGTTCGGCGCAGAAATCGACGGTGGCTGCGTTGCGCATAATCCCTGCGAAAACGCCTGACACCTCTTCGGGGGATTGCACGCGGCGCAGACCAGGCGTGTCGGCGTTATGGCCGGGCTGCAAATCGAAACGGGGACGACCATCAAGGGTCTCTCCGTAGTCGTCGTCATATGCGCGGCTTTCATCGACCCAAGTTGCAAACTCGGAGCGCAGATCAGCCAGCTCATCTGCGCTGACCGCATTTTCCAAGACGATCACACCGTCGCGCCAGAAGGTACTTTTCTGCTTTTGCGTCAATAATCCCACTTGAAGCTCTCCCGTGCAGTCTGGTATATACCAGTTAAATTTGATGCAAGTTAACTAGAAAGGTTCCGGACCTGTCAACACAAACAAAACACTTGATCAACTGGTATATACCATACACCATTTCGATGACCGGTGATTCGAGGAACCGCGGTTTTGTTAGACAAGCATAGAAGCAGAGACAGCCAAGACGATCCGTCGTCCCGTCCCCGCTTTTTGCAAATTGCTGGCGAAATCAGGCGGCAAATTGCAATCGGTAGATTGAAAGAACAAGAAATCCTCCCGTCTGAACGTAGCCTGTCAGAGCAATACGACGTCAGCCGGATGACAGCCCGCCGGGCACTCGAGGCGTTGGAAACCGAAGGGCTGGTTTACAGTGCGGATAGGCGCGGACGCTTCGTTTCGCCCCAGCGGCTAAAATACAACGTCAGCAACATGGTTAGCTTTGTCAGCACTGCGCAGACTAATGATGTCGACCTTAGGATTGAAGTCGTCGAGACGGCTGCGACCGTTGCAGACAGAAGATTGGCTGAGCTATTCGAACTGCCCAAAGGCAGTCCGATCATCGCCTACACTCGCCTTTTTTACACAGGTGACCATCCGATCTTTATCGAGACCGAGTACCTGCCTGCAGACCGTTTCCCCGATTTTCTGCAACATGATCTGTGCCAGTCGACCACACAGATTCTTGAGAAATACTATGACGCATCTGCCAGCACCGGAGATATCATGATCCGTATGCGCGGTGTGCAAACAGACGAGGCACAGCTTTTGAGTATTTCCGCCAGCCACACGGTGATCGAGCTGGAACAGGTAATCCGCGACGCGGCCCGCGTGCCGTTTTGCTTTGGGCGTCAGGTATGGCGCGGCGAGATGGCTGAGTTTTCGGCCCACGCGATTGTCAGCCCACAAAGCTTTGACAAGGAATGAAGGACACCACAACATGCCATTGAACGCCACAGCGCCTGAGCGTGGATTTAACGACGCCGAATTCAGCGCCCGCACCGCCAAGGCGCAAGCGGCGATGGAGGTGTCGGGCCTAGCGGGCATGTTGCTGATGAGCGAGCAGGATGTCCGTTACTTCACGGGTTTCCATACGCTGTTCTGGCAAAGTCCGACGCGCCCTTGGTTTGTGTTCGTCCCCGCCAGCGGCAAACCTGTTGCCGTGATCCCTGAAATCGGGGCCGAACTGATGCGCCGCGGTTGGATCGATGACATCCGCACCTGGAGCGCCCCGACCCCGCAAGATGACGGAATCAGCCTGTTGCTTGACCTTCTTGGGCCGCTGGCAAAAGAGAGTGCCAAGATCGGCGTAATGAAGGGCCACGAGACCAAGTTGCAAATGCCGCTGGGAGATTGGGAACGGCTGATGGCTGGACTACCGGGGCTTGAGATTACCGATGTAACCGGGTTGGTGCAGGGGCTGCGTAAGGTCAAATCCCCGGCCGAGATCGGAAAGCTGGGGCACATTTGTGCGATTGGCTCTGCCGCATTTGGCAAGGTGCCAGAGGTTATTCACGAAGGGATGCCATTGGAAGAGGTGTTCCGCCAGTTCCGCCTGACCGCGATCGGTTATGGTGCAGACGACGCACCTTATGTTGTCGGTGCCGCCGATCAAGGTGGCTATGCCGACGTGATCTCGCCCCCATCGCGTCGACCCTTGCAGCATGGCGATGTGCTGATGCTGGATACAGGCTGCACATGGGACGGATATTTCTGCGACTTTGATCGCAATTGGGCCATCAGCCACGCGAGTGACGACGCCAGGCGGGCCTATGACGTGCTGTGGCGCGCCACGCAAGCTGGGATCGAAGCTGCAAAACCAGGTAATACCTGCCTTGATCTGTTCATTGCGATGTCGACGGTCATTGCTGAAATGGACAGTTCTGGCGGCGATATCGGGCGGCTGGGGCATGGGCTGGGAATGCAACTAACCGAGCAGCCCTCGCACGCAGCTTTCGACGAGACTGAGCTGAAAGAGAATATGGTGTTGACCATCGAGCCATCGCTTAGCTATGGCGACGGGCTCATGATGGTGCACGAAGAGAACATCGTGGTGGGCGGGGACGGGGCAAGTCTACTTACGTCGCGCGCAGCAACGGATTTGCCGGTCGTTACTTAGGCACGAACCGCAGCGCTAAATGATATCCAATGACACCTTTACGCGATCCATGACGATCGAAGACGTGAATTTGCTGACGTTCGACTCGTCGAAAAAGTACTCTTGGGTAAATTCCTCGTACTCGGCAATGTCCTGCACGATCACGACCAGAATGAAATCGGCTTCTCCTGTCGCATAATAGCACTGCTGGACCGCCGGAGCAGTTCGCATGCGGCGCTTGAAATCATCCAAATGCCTGCGGCTTTCGCGTTCGAGCATCACCTGGACAATCACCGTCATTCCCCGACCCAACTTGACCGAAGAAAGAACCGCAATCTCCCTTTCGATCACGCCGGTTTCACGCAACTTCTTTAGACGTTTTTGAACTGCTGGCGGTGACAACCCGATCTCAATACCAAGAGCTTCCGCTGTTAAGCGGGCATCGCTTTGAACAAGTTTCAGAATTTCGAGGTCTTTTTCATCCATGCGTCGATTTAGTTCGGCACTTACTCGTTACGCAACACATTTAATCGCTAGAACGGGTATTTTGACGAAATCCCTCCCTCATCGCCAATAAAATAAAGCGTATTAGTCGGGGGGCAAATCCAAAAAACCGTGTGTGGTCACCGACAATGCAGTTGAAGGAATGCCCTTGCTGTAAGGCGCACGCACACTCCCAACGGACGCTACGCTTTTGGCGCACGTCCGACACAACAATGGCAAGGAGGAACATAGTCCATGAAAGTCAAGAAAACCCTGATCGCAGCGAGCATAGCAATCGCAGCCACAGCAACAACAGCTTTGGCGGGCCCATTGCAGGATCGCATCGACGCCGGCGAAACAATCCGCATTGGTTTTGCAAACATTCCGCTTTGGGGATACCCGGATGAGGATGGCAATGCGGATGGCTTCACAAATGACATCGCCATCCAGACGCTTGCCAAAATGGGTCTCACAAACGTCGAAGCCGTTGTAACCGATTGGGGCGGGTTGATTCCAGGCCTGAAGGCCGAGCGTTTCGATCTCATTACAGGTGGCATGTACATCCTGAATTCGCGTTGTGAGAATGTTTCGTTCTCCGAGCCGGTAGCAAAGTCCGGCGATGGTGTTCTTGTTCCTGCGGGCAATCCTAACAACATCAACAATTACACCGACATTCTCGAAGGTGGCTTCACGATGGTGACCGGTGCAGGCTACAATACCGTCGAGGCCGCACAGCGCGTCGGAATCGATGGTGATACCCTGATGCAGGTGCCCGGCCCGACAGAAATGGTTGCGGCACTTAAGGCCGGCCGCGCCGATGCGGCAATCCTGACCTATTTTGAAGCGTCGCACCTAGCCGAAGATCACGATGAAATTGAGCTAGGAGACGTCTCACTTATGCCCATCTGGAGCCAGAACTTTGCTGGCATTGGTTTCCGTCATGAAGATCAGGACTTCCTTGCCAGCTTCAATGAGGCTCTCGCTGGCTATCTTGGCACGGACGAAATGATGGCGGTCGTCGCTGAGCATGAATACACAGTGGATCACCTTCCAGGTGACACGACAGCGGAATGGGCATGCGCCAACCGCTAATTTCTGTTCGCAGACGGACGGAGTGGCAGGCCTCAGCGGGCCTGCCACAATTCTTGACACCACCAGATCTAGGCACTCCCAATGAGCTTATTTGAATTTCTGAGCCAATACTGGCCGCTCTTGATGTCAGGCACGGGCGTGACTGTCGCCCAATTCCTGCTTGGCGCGATCCTAACCGTGGGTCTGGCACTTGTGTTCGGCTTGATGAAAATGTCATCGAACAGGGCGATCAAAGGGTCCGCTGTTGTCTACATCGAGATTTTTCGCGGCACTTCGCTATTGGTGCAGCTCTACTGGATTTTCTTCGTACTTCCGTTGTTCGGAGTAA
The DNA here is from genome assembly GCF_947504215.1 of uncultured Ruegeria sp. Classification (GTDB taxonomy): domain Bacteria; phylum Pseudomonadota; class Alphaproteobacteria; order Rhodobacterales; family Rhodobacteraceae; genus Ruegeria. The sequence goes on from NZ_CANNGO010000019.1 coordinate 30,914, forward strand.
CGCTTGAGAAATTCACAGCCGGTTGGGTGGCTATCGGATTAAACGCAGGGGCCTATGGGGCAGAACTTGTGCGTGGCGGCATCATGGCCGTACCCAAAGGCCAATGGGAAGCGGCAACCGCCATCAACATGAGCGCAGCCCGCCGAATGTGGCGCATCATACTTCCTCAAGCATTGGTGAACATGCTTCCAGCATGGGGTAACCTGATGGTTGAAATCCTGAAAGGGACGGCCTTGGTTTCGCTGATCTCTGTCGCGGACCTGATGTTTCAAGCCAAACAAATCAACGCTAGCACATATTTATCGGCGCAGATATTTGGCACTGCATTGGTCATCTACTATATTCTGGCACGCTTTTTGCTGACCCCGTTCATGCGTTGGCTTGAGGGCTTCATGGCCCGCAAGTTGGGGAGGGCGTAAACCATGTTTGACTGGCTATTCACAGACGATTGGTTCCCAAAGTTTGACTGGCGCTGGGATTACGCTTGGGAAATCCTGCCGCGCCTGATTGAGGCAACAGGCAACACTTTGATCGCCGCCGCTGCGGGCTATCTTATCGCGCTTGTGCTCGGCTTGGCTTTTGCCCTTGCGCAGAGGAGCCAGAACAGGATTCTGACCTTTTTCGTGCGCGAGTTCGTCGAATTTATCCGCTCAACCCCGCTTCTGCTGCAAATCTTCTTTATCTTTTACGTGGGTCCGCAGTTCGGCATTACGCTTAGCCCGTGGGTGTCGGGTATGATCGCCATCGGTTTGCACTATTCCTGCTATCTGTCCGAGGTCTACCGAGGAGGGATTGACAGTGTGCCAAAAGGTCAATGGGAAGCGGCGACCGCTTTGAACATGACCACAGCGCAGACCTACAAACGATTGATCATCCCGCAGGCGATCCCACCGGCCATTCCGGGCTTAGGCAATTACCTTGTCGGGATTTTCAAAGACACGCCCATGTTGTCGGTGATCGGCGTTGCCGAGCTGATCCATACGGCAAACGCAATCGGCTCAGAAACATGGCGCTACCTGGAAGCATACACCATCGTCGGTGTTATTTTTCTTGCGCTCTCACTGCCTGCCGCAGGCCTTATCCGCGCATTCGAGGGATTCGTGCGCCGTAAACTAGGAATGTAAGAAATGGATGATTTGTCAGGTTTCCCACTCAAAATCGTGGGAGAGAATAGTCCGATGGTGAGCTTCAAGAGGGTGCGCAAAGCTTATGGGTCACTGGTAGTTCTGGATGACCTTGATCTGGACGTTGCAGCCGGTGAAATGGTGTCGGTTATTGGACCGTCTGGGTCGGGCAAGACAACCGTTTTACGCATGCTGATGACGCTGGAAAAGATCAACGGCGGGGTCATCTATGTTGATGGCAAGCCGCTAACCCATATGGCGCAGGGTGATAAACTGGTGCCGGCAAGTGAGAAGCATTTGCGGGCCCGGCGCAGCGACATCGGTATGTGCTTCCAGCACTTCAACTTATTCCCGCATATGACCGCGATCCAGAACTGCATGGAAGGGCCAGTCCAGGTCCTTGGCTTGTCCAAGGGTGAAGCGCGCGACCGTGGTGAGGAACTGTTGGAGCTTGTGGGTATGGCCGACAAGAAAGACCAGCACCCATCGCGGCTGTCTGGCGGTCAGCAGCAACGTGTCGCGATTGCGCGCGCCTTGGCGATGCGCCCAAAAGTGATGCTGTTTGACGAGGTGACTTCAGCACTCGACCCTGAAGTTATCGGCGAAGTGACAAATGTCATTCGCAAACTGGTGTCAGAGCATAACCTGACGATGTTGATGGTGACGCACCAGATGGGTTTTGCCCGCGACATCTCTGATCGTGTTTGTTTCTTTTACGGCGGCAAGATTGAAGAGCAAGGACCTCCGGCCGAGTTGTTCGGAAACCCGAGACGCGAGCGCACACAACAATTCCTGAGCGCGGTCAAAGAAGCCGTCTGATCTTCTGTTGCCACTTTCGGAGGAAGTTCCAATGTTCAAATCCGGTGATCAGGTCACTTCAAAGGCCTGGAAGCCAATTCTGGACAACGGTCGCCATGATCGTGCCCAGATTGGATTTATCCTGATGTCGACAGATCTTGCCAGTGAGCAGGACTTTTTCGACATGGCACCGCCGGGTGTTGGCATTCACATCACCCGGCTGAAGACCGATGACTACACCACCCGTGAAACACTTGCGCAGCACATTGAACACATGGCCGACGCCGCATCTCGGCTGCAGCCAAATATGAAGCCCGAAGTAATCAGCTATGGTTGCACAAGCGGGTCCATCGTCAATGGCGAACAACCCGTTTTTGATGCAATCGTTCGAGGCGCGCCCTGGGCACAGCCCATGTGTATTGTCACAGGTGTCGTTGATGCCTTGCGGGCTGTGGGCGCGCGCAAACTAGTGGTTGGCACACCCTATCTGGACGAAATCAACACCGCCGAGGCAGAGTTCCTTGTTCAAAAAGGATTTGATATCGTTGATATTCAGGGCCTCAATCTGGAAACGGGGATTGAGTTTGGACAGGTCTCCCCCGCTTATTGGAAAGAATTTGCAATTCAGATTGATCAGGCTGATGCCGACGCGGTCTTTCTTTCCTGCGGTGGTATCCGCGCCCTGGAAGTGGCTGAAGAGATCGAGCAAATTATCGGCAAGCCCGTTATCACTTCCAATCAGGCCCAATTCTGGAGTTGCCTGCGGCGGGCGGGGATTCCTGACAAGCTATCTGGCTTTGGTCAGCTGTTCCAACACCCCGGCACAGAGCTTTTGCCCTAGTAGCCATCTGCCTTGTGCCCGAAGAACACTTTGGTGATGTCTTCGCTTACGTCCCAAGTCACTCTTTTGCCGTCATAAACGAACACAGTGTCACCCGGGCCGAGGTCAATAGTTTTGCCAGTGTCGTGCTGAATGAGGCGGCATCGTCCGAACAAAACGGTCATCAGTTCATCCCCTTGTTCAGTGCATTCAAACGCTCCTTTGGTACAGCGCCAGATCCCACATCGGGTTGTATGCCCCGGACCGCCAACATCAATGCGGCCATAGATTTTTGGCGCACCATGGGTGATCACATAGTCGCTTTCCGGGGCGTCGAATGGCCAGTATTCAAGTGGCCCAACATCATCTCCGGGTTTGTATTTTGACATTTATGTGCCTCCGCGGGTCTGAATTTACTCGATCACGCGGCCTCATGGCCTTCCATAATCATGTTGAATATTGCCTGATCAGTCACGCCTTCCGACCCGATCAACAATACACGTGACGTCGATGCCAAACCAAGTTTTTCAGCAAGTGATGTATCCGCCATCGCAGCGATCAAGGCAGCCAGTCCCGCAACGGCGCTTTCCCCTGCTTCGATTGCCGTATCGTTGCCAGGCGGTTTGGCCAACAATCGTACTGCCGGGGCAACCAGCGCCTCGGGGATCGTCAGATAATCGGTAGCTTCCTCTGAGAGGATTTCCCACGCCAGACCCGATGGTTCGCCACAGGACAACCCGGCCATCAGTGTTTCCTCTGCAATGTCAACTTTGGTCGCCGCACCGATCTTTGCGCTTTCAAACAGGCAAGCGGCAAGCTCGGGCTCAACAATGATCGGCCGAGGGGAGGCTTCGCCCCAATACTGCCGCAGTGCCGCAATCACCCCGGCTGCCAGCCCACCAACACCGCCCTGCAAAAACACATGGGTCGGCGCCTGATCCAGCGCATCGCAGACTTCCTGAACCATGACGCCATAACCGCACATCACGTCGCGCGGGGGCAACGAATAGCCAGGCCAGGAAGTGTCAGAGACTACGAACCAACCGTTGTCTTCGGCTTCCGTCTTCGCAAGCAGGACCGACTCGTCATAGCCCCCTTCAATCCGAACCACCTCAGCCCCCAGATCGCGCATGGCAGCGGCGCGACCTTCGCTGACTTCAGCATGAACATAGATGCGGCAGCGCACGCCAAAGCGTTTGCAGCCCCAGGCAAGCGATCGTCCATGGTTGCCATCGGTCGCAGACACAAGCGTAATCGCCGCGCATTCTTCGGCGTATGTCCCGTGTCTGATATCGGCAAGGGACACATCCTTGCCGAAGCGCTTGGAAATCTCGCGCTGCAGAACCCTCAGAGCTGCATAGGACCCACCCAATGCCTTGAAGCTGCCAAGCCCAAAGCGTGGGCCTTCGTCTTTGTAAAGGATCTCACCGACGCCGATCGCGGCCGCGATCGCGGAAAGAGAGACCAGCGGGGTTGGTGCATAGCCATCCCATGCAGTAATTTCCCGGTTAGCGGTCGCGAAACTCTCAGCTGTAAGGACGCGATGCGCGGCATCTCCATTGGTCAGCTTTGCGGCGACATGCCGAATGGGCGCTTTGGGAAGTACATTAGTCATCACGTGGTCTTTCGTTTTGGCAGGCGGTCCTTCACAAGCTGCGCCCAAAGAGCAGCACCAATAGGAAGGAGTGCATCGTTGAAATCATAGTCCGCAGCGTGCAGCGGTTGGCTAAAAGGTGGCTTGGTGCCATTTCCAAGAAGCAGGAAACATCCTGGAACCGCCGCGCAGAAATGGGCGAAGTCTTCGGAAAAACTCATGGGAGGTCGATCGCCGATCACCTTCAGGCCAGCGTTTCTTGCGGTCTGAACCACGGCCTCGGTCGGCTCCTGAGAATTGATGGTTTCGATGAATTCCGTGTTGAATGTCGTATCGGCGCGCGCACCATGGGCGGCTGCAACGCCATCGGCGATTTGACGCATGAAGCGTTCGACGTCTTTCCGGTCTTGTGGCAATCGGGTTCGAACGTCGCCTTTCAAAATCGCGGTACCCGGCAAGACGTTGCGTTGTCCGTCTGTGAGGAACTCGGTCACAGACACGACGGCCCCGGTACTGGGTGCCAGTTTCCGCGAAACGATGGTTTGCAACGCCTGTACCATTTCGGCGCCAACCGTAATCGCATCGACACCGACCTGCGGCATGGAGGCATGCCCCCCTTGGCCTGTGATTTCGATTTCAAACAGGCTCTCACTCGCGCAGATTTGGCCTGCGCGGGTTGACACCTCGCCCAATGGCGCGCCGGGCAGGTTGTGAATGGCGTAGACTTCGTCCAGTGGAAACTGTTCCAGGATGCCGTCATCAATCATCGCCCGTGCGCCCAGCCCATGTTCTTCGTTAGGTTGGAAGATAAAGACAACCTTACCGTCAAAATCAGGGTTTCTGGTCAATAGTTCAGCAGCCCCCAAAAGCATCGTGATATGTCCGTCGTGGCCACAAGCATGCATCACACCGGCGTTTTGCGAAACATAGTCATGAGTGCTGATTTCCTGGATCGGAAGAGCATCCAGGTCAGCGCGCAGGCCGATGGTGCGATTGCCGCGGCCAGATTGCAAAACGCCGATAACTCCGCTGCCTTCGTGCACTTCAACGCCGAGCGCGCACAGACAGCGGACGACCTTGGCCTTGGTGCGCACTTCGTCAAAGCCGACCTCAGGATCACGATGAAAGGACCGTCGCAGGTCAGTTAAACTGTTCTGAAAGGCACTCATCTTCGTCTCTTTTTTGTTTCCGCGCAATACTAGGCTGTATGAGCGGAAGTTATTATCAAAAGATCGCTTACCGGTGATGAAATTCTTCGCAGTTTTTCGATTTCGCAACGCTTTCCAGAAGCTGGCCTGCGGGTCCCTGTGATTCTGCCTTTGGCGTTTATTTGAGGCGGTCGGAAAGTGGTGTCGGACGGTGCAAAACGAGGGGATGCCGCCGGAATAAACTGCAAAATCATACTATGCGTGCAAGCCTCGAATTCTGCGCGATCGCAATCAATTTCGTCACGCTCAGGCGACAAATTGCGCTTTTTTCTCTTGAATCACGGCTACCCTGACGAGGGCTATTCCAACAAGACAGGGGAAGACGAGATGATTCCAGGGCTGGAAACCACGATCACGCATCAAGAGAGCTATGATCGCAATGTTGAAAGCTTGCACAGCCTTGGGCTTGTACTGCCGCGGATATCCGATTTGGCTGATCCTCCTGGAAGACTTGCTGGAAAAATGGCTGAAATCACAGACGCGGATCCGGATTCACCAGATGCACGCAACCTCTTCCGTGTGCACTGGCATAATGGGGCAGACCGCCGCAGTCTGGTGTCGGTGCCAGAGCACATCGTCCTCCCAGACACTCTGACAGGTGTGAAAGCGAAGATCGTTGTCGCCTTGGGCAATCGGTTCCCGATGATCAACACGCATAAAGTTCTGGCGGCGTATGGCTGCCTAATCCCGCGCTTGATGTCGGGCGCTTTTGACGCCACCCGGCACCGGGCTGTCTGGCCCTCGACCGGCAACTACTGCCGTGGAGGTGTTGCGATTGCCACCCTGCTGGGCTGCCGGTCGGTGGCCGTTCTACCTGAAGGGATGAGCCAGGAACGGTTTCATTGGCTAAACCGCTGGTTGGCCGACCCAAACGATATTTACCGCACGCCCGGAACAGAAAGTAACGTCAAGGAGATTTATGATGCATGCCACGAATTGGCAAAAGACGCTGAGAACCTGATCCTCAACCAATTTGGCGAATACGGGAACTATGTCATTCACCGTGCTGTGACGGGACCGGCTCTGCAGCGAATTTTCGATCACGTGAATGCAGATGGCACGAAGACCGCGCGTGCCTTTATCGCCGCGACCGGCTCCGCCGGAACACTGGCGGCGGGGGACCATCTGAAGCAGGCGCTTGGCACCCAGACGGGCGTGATCGAGGCGCTGCAATGCCCAACGTTGCTGTATAACGGATACGGAGAGCACAACATCCAAGGCATCGGCGACAAACATGTCCCCCTGATCCACAACGTGATGGCGTCTGATTTTGTTATCGGGGTGTCTGATGCCACTTGTGATGATCTGAACCTTGTTTTCAACACGCCAGCAGGCCGCGCCTATCTGTCTCAGCATCGGGGTTTGGCCCAGGAACGGATTGCGCAGCTGGGTGATCTTGGCCTGTCGTCCATCGCGAACATCATCGGGGCGATCAAGTACGCCAAGTTCAACGATCTTGGCGCGGATGATGTGGTGTTGACTGTCGCGACAGATGGCGCGGATATGTATCACACCGAGATGGCCGCTGCCGAGGATCGGCACTTTGGCGGGCGCCTTAGCGAGGTGCAGGCGGCAGAGGCATTTGGTCAACATATTCTCGGCGCCAGCATCGACCACATGCAAGAGCTTGGCCGTTTTGACCGCGAACGCATTTTCAACCTTGCCTACTATACTTGGGTCGAGCAGCAGGGCACCTCGCTGGAAGCCTTCGACCGCCGCCGCGACCCGTCGTTCTGGGACGGGTTGATGGAACTGGTGCCGGTTTGGGACGGTATGATTGACCGGTTCAATGCCGCGTAAGACATCTGTCGAAGACATGCCGTTGACCGCCGCGCATTGGGGCGTTCACCGGGCAGAGGTAAAGGAAGGCAAGCTTTGCGCCCTGCATCCGTTTGAGCAAGACCCTAATCCTTCTCCGATCGCCAGTGGCTATCTGGGTGTGTTGGATGATGCCCTGCGGATCGATGCGCCAATGGTGCGCAAGAGCTGGCTTGAAAACGGGCCCGGCAGCGCGACCCACAAGCGCGGCCACGAACCATTTGTTCAGGTCACGTGGGATGAGGCAGAGACGCTTGTCGCCGATGAGCTGAAGCGCGTCAAATCAGCGTATGGGAATGAAGCGATCTATGGCGGTTCGTACGGGTGGTCAGGCGCGGGCCGGTTTCACCACGCGCAAAGTCAGCTCCACAGGTTTCTGAATTGCATAGGTGGCTACACAAAGTCCGTGAACACATATTCCCTAGCAGCTGGCGAGGTGATCCTATCGCACATTCTGGGCGATCCGGCGACGCTCATCCATAATCCGCCAAGCTGGCAGTCAGTGGTTGAAAGCAGTGAGTTGCTGGTAGCTTTCGGAGGAATGCCCCTGCGCAACAGCCAGATCAGCTCCGGTGGAACCGGCGCGCATCGTGCGCGTACCGCGCTTTCAGAGGCCCAGAACAACGGTGTATCCTTTGTCAACATCTCGCCCATCCGCAGTGATGTGGCCGCTGACCTGAACGCGGAGTGGATAGCTGTGCGACCAGGTAGTGATGTGGCACTGATGCTGGCCATTGCCCATGAGTTGCTTAAGAACAGCTGGCATGACCGGGCTTTTCTCGACCGCTATACAACTGGTTTTGACACCTTTGCCCGATATGTGACCGGTCAATCAGATGGAGTCGTGAAATCTGCAGCGTGGGCGGCTGATATCGCGCATGTTCCGACCCAAAAAATCAAGGATCTTGCCTCGCGTATGGCAAAGTCGCGCACTCTTATCTCGGTGAGTTGGTCATTGACCCGGCAAGAGAATGGCGAACAACCGTTTTGGATGGCCACGACGCTGGCCGCCATGTTGGGTCAGATTGGTTTGCCCGGTGCCGGCATCGCCTTTGGTTACTGCGCCTCCAATTCCATCGGGATGGAGCGGAGACCCGTAAAATTCGCCTCGCTTGCTCAGGGCCCCAACCCGGTCAAAAGCTTCATTCCAGTGGCCCGGATCAGTGATATGTTGTTGAACCCCGGCGGCACATTCCAGTTCAACGGTCAGACGCACAGATATCCGGAAATCAAACTCGTTTACTGGGCGGGTGGCAATCCGTTTCATCATCACCAGGACCTGACGAAACTGGAACGGGCCTGGCAACGGCCCGATACGATCATTGCCCACGAGTGGTGTTGGAACGCACTGGCTAAGCGGTCGGATATCGTCCTGCCATGTACAACGCAGTTGGAACGCCGAGACCTCATGATTACACCGCGCGATCCTTATGTTGTTGCGATGGAGGCAGTCGTTCCGCCCTATGCGCAAGCGCGCGACGACTACACCATTCTGTCGAATATTAGCCGACGCCTCGGTGCAGAACAGTCTTTTACAGAAGGTCGAAGTTGCGAAGACTGGCTGCGTTGGCTCTATGAGGAAAGCCGTGAAAAGGCTGCGACATTTGACATCACGCTGCCGGATTACGAGGAGTTTTCCGCCAAGGGGTGGCACTACATAGCTCCGAACCAACCGGGCAGCGGTGCCTTAGCCGAATATCGTAGGGATCCTGAGGCAGCACCACTCAGAACTTCATCCCGGCGGATCGAGATTTTTAGCAAGAATATCATTGGTTTTGGCAGCGTCGATGTTCTGCCGCACCCGGCGTGGTATCCGCCGAGCGAGTGGCTTGGAAACGCTGCCGGTCCGCACACCTTTCACCTGATATCAGGGCAACCTGCAGAAAAGCTGCACTCTCAATTGGATCATGGACCCGAAAGCAGGGCGGCGAAGGTAATGGGTCGGACCCCTGTTAACCTCAATCCGTCGGATGCGAAGGCGCTTGGAATTGTCGATGGTGATCTACTTCGGGTATTTAATGATCGCGGTGCATGTTTGGCGAACGCGCGACTCGATGTGTCATTAATGCAAGGCTGTGTGGCGATAAGTACCGGAGCATGGCTTGATGTCGAACGGCAGGCAGATGGAACACTGATTTGCCGCAACGGCAACCCCAATACCCTTACCCGCGACCAAGGCACCTCAGAACTCGCGCAGGGGCCCACCGCGCACAGTTGCTTAGTTGGTATCGAGAAGTTCTTGGGCCAAACAGGACCAACTAAAGCTTACTCACCACCAGAAATTGAACGGGGTAAGGCAGGAAAAACATAAAATTTTCCTTTTGTTTGAAAGCGCGCAAGTGAAGCATTGGATCAGCAAGTTGCGCTAGCCATCCAACGCACCCAAGTCTGGTTGTTGGCCAACGCGCACAGGTCGTAAACACACTGCCTCAGCATTCTCAGGGAGTTCGGATTTACTCTGGCTTTGAGGTAGGTGCGGCCGAAGTAATCTGCCATCCACAAACATAAGATGGACCCTACATCGTCAGGCAAGGCCAGTTTTTGAGGAATTCCACCAGAGCCTGAGTCGACGAATTGAAAGTCTACCTCGAGTTATAAACTCCGAGGGCCGATTTATCAGTTTCGCAGAACCGGACATTGGCTGCGCTACAGAGAGAATTGCAAAATGGGCATACAGCTAACCTCAGAGGCAACGCAGCATCCTGTCATATTCTGCATCAGTCAAAACGTCGAGTTGTCGTTATGGGAGGGCATGGCGGGTCGGTGGATCAGTCATGAAAGCACCAGACTTACCTTCCATTCGGGCATTGCGCCCTGCTTGGAACAAAGGACGTATCGTCGGCCAAAAGCGACCGCTCAAGCCGAAGCATGTCTGGGCAATCCGCGTTCGCCTGGAACTCGCCGAGAACCATCGCGACCTCGCACTGTTCAACATGACGATCGACAGCAAGCTGCGGGGTTGCGACTTGTGAAGATGAAGGTCGTCGACGTCATTGCATCAGGTCAGATTAAGGAACGCGCGTCCGCCGCGGCAACGCTTGGCGGGATCGAGGTCGCTCAAATGATCCGAAAGGGCCAGCTCAAGCCAGGAATCTGTCCTTTCAAGAAATTCGCTGAACTGGCTGCCTAATTTCGGTGTGATAGAAAGAACAACTGCCCGCGTTCAGAACTTTGCAACAAAGCCCATTCAGGTTGTTTACAAACCCACAATGGCACATTGAGGTCAGCGGGATGCCTACACCTTCAGAACCAATAAAACCGTCTCGGTTAATGTTCGTCTTCAATCGGGGATTCGCGAACGCGGTACTCGACAAAGCGGGAAGCGCGCATTTTGATGGGGTGGCTCACACGCGCCCGGTATAGCGGTTTAAAGCCGGTAGGCAGGTGGTCGTCGCCCTTGTTTTCAATCGGACGCAGCTCCACAAGCGAACCGAGTGGCTGCCCAAGTTCCTTATGTTTGTTCTTGCCTTTGTCGTGAAATGCGCTGGTTTGGACAATGTCGAACTCTTTGCTTTGACGGTTCAACATGCCAAAGGTCATTCCTACGCCGCCATCTTTTACAATTCGATCCCAAGTCGGGTGGCTTTGCCAATCGTGTTTGGTGCCGTCGCTGTTCTTTTTTGTCCCTATCCAAGTAGCCACCGGGGCTTTCGTAGGAAAATTCGTAGTAATCTCTGACCCGATCTCCAAAAAGAAGAATACGACCTTTAGTCGATGTTTTCATCCTACCCCTCAAACCAAAACATACTGCAAAATCGACTTGTACCAAATTGGCCCCTCATGCGGACCGAACCTACGCACCACGTGTTAATGATGGTAAGCATGCACGTTTTTTAAAAAATATAGCTGTTGATCAGATTGGGGCCGTTGCATTAGTTGCATAGTACCAGCCTATGGCTGCGCGGATGCGCTGGACTATGCTGCGCAGAAGAAGCAGCTGATGAACCGGATCTCCTTGGAACACTTGGTCGTTCGTGACGGATGTGGCAAAAACTTGAGCCTCATCATCGTCGTCAACTTTCTCCTTATCAAAGTCACTTTTACAGCCAAGCGTCGGGAGCCTTCAGGACGTCGGAACAAACCTGCCGCTACGAAATTCTTCCTCGAATGCTTGAATGCAATGGTCCTCCACGAAAGATCGTCATCGACAAGAGCAGTGCGAACACGGCTGGCATCAAAGCCATAAACAAGATGCTGAAAGGCTTTGGCTGCCCGATCCCAATCGAGATGGTCAGGCGGAAGTATCTGAATAACATCGCGGAACAGGACCATCGCTTCATCAAGAGACGCACTCGACCGATGCTAGGGTTCAAGGCCTTCGCTTCAGCGGCGGCAACACTGGACGGAATCGAAGTGGCGCACATGATCCGCAAAGGTCAACCCACGCCCAGAATCTGTCCGTTTCGTCAATTTGCAGAACTGGCGGCATAGGCCGCGGGTTCGGTGCAAACTCTTTGCTCAGTCAGAAACTTCGCAACAGATCCCGGCATAGCCTTCCATCGAGGCACGGCTGATAATGATCGCTACATCTGTGTCGCCAGTGAGCAGCCTCATCTGACTGTTCCAAGTTGATTGTTAGTGCATCATTGGGCTGTGATCCATCGAGATGATGGTTTCGGGCGCAGTCGGGCGGTAGTCCAGAGCACTAAGCAGTTGTTTGGTGTTTGGCGAACACATAGGCAATCATCGGCGGAGATTTGTCTTGATCAGATTTATGCAGCGGCTTCCAGTTTGCGTGGTCAGCTACGAAGCTGTAGCTCTATGGAAGGAACAATGTTTGAACTTCTCACTTCCGAATGATTATCACTTTCGTGAAGTGATCATTTGTTAACGGACTTCCCAGGCAGATCGTGTCCGGTGACATCTGGGCTTGACTGCCGCACTCGCCAAAAGCCCGCTCAATCCGATCCAACATGCATTTCTGGTCGAATTCAAGCCGCAGACACCCACAAGTTTTCATTGTTTCGGAATTTTCCTGAGATCTCAATAAAATAGCGGGTATTCTATAGAACCCCACCGGCGATGGATCATCAATCGTGCATGACAAGCGGTGTGCGATACTTTGTATTGCCAGGTAGAAACATGTCACATGTATTGCGCGCCCTATTCCACAGGCGAAGATCCAAACACGGCGTAGATGTTTCCGTATTTGTCTTCTGCTCGCTCTGGCATATCCTCGCGATGGTTGATACCCGAGTAGTGGCATATCAAAGACTTCCGCATCATCCCTGGCTGATTTGCCTGTGTCCCGCGATGCATCAATCTTCCATGCCAAATCAGAACATCACCGCGCTTGGCGATGAACTTTGCCGAAGGCTGAGCTCGGCGCTCGATCTCGTTCTCCACCGCAGGAACAACAAATTTTTCCGACTTATTGGGCCAATTGCTCCAGTCTTTCAGCTCTTCTGCGGTCATGTAGTTGCGTACTTTTTCACCACGCAGCAAAGGCCATTTGTGCGATCCGGGGATATACTCGAAGGGCCCAGCATCCGGGTGAATATCATCCAGTGCAATCCAGACCGCAGCATACCAGGAATTTACAAATGACGGGTTTAAGTAGTCATCCTGATGCCAATCTCTCTCGGTGCTGACCCAACCCGTCAATGCGAGATGCAACAACATATCTTCACCGATCAAGTGCTTCATATGATCCATCAAAGGCGAATAGAGGGCTAACTCCCGCAATTCAGGTACGTGCTCGTACGGTGTTGGCGAAACCCACCCACCCGGTTGATCGAGCTTCTCACGGCGCGCAATATAGGCGTCTATCAGATTGTCGGGTAAAAAACCGGGCAATATGTTCACTCCCGAGTTCCGCCATTCTTTTTGGTGCTCCGTAAGATCACTAGTATTCGTATCAGGCCGGTCTAGAGCGGGTATCAGCAACGGATCCGGCATGTCTGAAAGTTCCGTGAACGAAGGATGTTTGGCGACCAGCCCGTAGTTGCGTGGATTCTTAGAGCTCTGTGGTTTTTTCCAAAATTTTTTCATTCAAAATTGCTCGTTCTTCAGAGTTGAATTTGCTGCAGTGGAACATCTAATAAGCGAGTTATTGAAAGTAAACTGCTTGCTTGGATGACAGACGCTGCATATGTCGGTCTGGGTGTATTGTCGCAAACTCGTAGTAAGCCAAAGAGTATCATATCGCCTGGAGACAGTTATCCAACGTGCGCCGCCAACGGCGCGAAGCCATCGCCCTCCAGTTCGAACTGGTTTTTTGGCTCTGTCGCAAACTTTACCCGCGCATTGCACCGCCGGGTGGAATGATCCAATGGGTGGTTGTACTTTGACAATGTTTTGGAATGCCCAATGATCGACTTCAAAGGTGCGCACTACCCACGATCGCTGATCCTGTTCGCTCGAAATATCTCAACAACATGATCGAACAAGACTACCGTTTCATCAAAGGATCTGTTGCAAACTTTTGACTGTTGACGCTCATAAGTGCTTCGAGTGAATGGAAATCGAAAGTCTGTTTTTATGATCTCTTTCAAAGGCGCGCAGTATCCGAAAGATGTGATCCTCTTCGCAGTGTTCTTCTATGTCCGATACGGTGTGTCATATCGCGATCTAGAAGAGATCATGCATGAGCGAGGCGTTGCAGTGGATCACACGACGCTTAACCGCTGGGTGACGCGGTATGCAGGCGCGATCGCTGAGGCTGCGCGTCGCCGCAAAAGATCCTGCGACCGTTCTTGGAGAATGGACGAGACTTACATCAAGGCGAAAGGCGCGTGGGTTTACCTCTATCGAGCTGTCGACAAGCACGGCAAGACGCTTGACTTCATGCTTTCGCAGCGTCGAAACAAACCCGCCGCCACCAAATTCTTCGCCCGGATGCTGGAGGTCAACGGCCTTCCAAGAAAGATTGTCATCGACAAAAGCGGAGCTAACACGGCTGGCATCAACGCCACAAATAAGATGCTGAAAGGCTTTGGCTGCCCGATCCCCTTTGAAATGGTCAGGCGGAAATACTTGAACAACATAGTGGAACAGGATCACCGTTTCATCAAAAGACGAACCCGTCCGATGCTCGGCTTCAAGACTTTTGCTTCGGCTTCGGCGACTCTCGCAGGCATCAAAGTCGCGCACATGATCCGTAAAGGCCAGTTCACACCAGGGCTCTGCCCGTTTCGTCAATTCTCCGAGTTGGCAATCTGAACCTGAAGCCATCGCAGTTCTGTTTGGGTGACCTAAAACTTTGCAACGAAACCCGATGGATGGGCCCGTCGCGGGGAAGACCCTCCTGGTGCAGGGTGGCGCGGGTGCTGTTGGAAACTAAGCGATCCAGATCGCAAAACTGAAAGGCGCGAAAGTCATTGCAACCGTCAGCTCGCCGGAGAAGGGAAAGCCCGCGACGCAAGTCGGGGCAGATCAGATCATCAACTATCGCGACGAAGATGTGGTGGAGCGGGTCCGGGAGATCACATCGGGAGCAGGTGTGGACCACGTGGTCGAGGTCAACTTTGGTGCCAGTGCAATGCAATTGCCAGGTTTGATCAAGAACGGGGGATTTGTTGCGGCATATTGCTCAAATGCGTTCGAAGGAAAGTTTCCGATGGTTGGAGCCGTCATCCAACAGGTGCGACTTGGTTTCTTCATCGTCTTCATGTTGCCGCGTGACGTGTTGGACAAAGCCATCGCCGAGCTGGGCGGAATGTTGGAGGCAGATCAGATCAGTGCGCCAATCCACGCAAGATTTCCCTTAGACCAAATCGCGCAAGCGCATGATGCGGTTGATGAAAAACCACCACCGGAAATGTTGTGATCGTATTTTGACGATGTTCGAAGCGGCCCAATCCGGACCTTGGACTGACACTCAAGATGCTTCGATCGCAGCCCGCTTAGCGATCGTTCGCTGCGTTAGCAAAATGAAGGAGTTGGCGAACTAGCATTCTGCGGACGAAGGTGACATTCGCTGCATGACGCCTGAACTGGCCGGGAAGGCCACAGAGTAGCCGTTCGCTGCAGTTACGGCACAGGACCTCAGCGACGGCGGCAATGCGCAGATAGTGACCTTTGCAAAGCCAAGCGCTTTGACGCCGGTTACGTTAGGTCACAGCCCTCAAAATGCTGCGGTGCAGTCCGTGTTTCCGGATATTCGTCGCGCTTGCGAAGCCATTGGATAGGTGAATTCACGCAACGCGGACAATCTGCCGTTGGTGTGTTCTGCTCGAACAACCGCTTTGTGAGCTTTGCAAGACTAAAACGCCTTGGAAGGATCGCAAAATCTCGCAGCGAGTATAAGGCAATGTGGGAATCGCTTATAGTGCGGACACTTATCTAGATTCTGAGAATCGCGGTTCTCCTCGAAGCTACGTAGATTTATTTATCGGTACGGGAAGCATGATTTTTGTGGTTTGTTTT
Source organism: uncultured Ruegeria sp. (assembly GCF_947504215.1). Lineage (GTDB taxonomy): Bacteria > Pseudomonadota > Alphaproteobacteria > Rhodobacterales > Rhodobacteraceae > Ruegeria. The sequence continues at coordinate 46,643 of NZ_CANNGO010000019.1, forward strand.
GGGTTCGCTAGAGTAATAGGTTCTTGAAGCGCTGTTTTTGGGGAGAGTTGCTGTTCTCTAAAAGTCCCGGGTCGCTTGCGTTTGACAACTAGGCAACCCGTTGAATGATTGACATGCATTCACAGTTGGTATGCTATCAACAACCATACCGTTCACAGAATTTTGCGGCAAAGTATCGTGAATTCAATGCAGCTAAACGACTGCAATATGGGAGAAAATAATGAAAAAACAAATGCTCGCGCTTGCGCTGTTGATGACTACGACGTCGTTGGCCAATGCAGAAACCTTGCGTTGGGCGCGCTCGGGGGATGCTTTGACGCTTGACCCGCATTCGCAAAACGAAGGGCCCACGCATACCGTGCGCCACCAGATGTATGAACCTCTGATTATCCGCGATACGTCCGGCGCCTTCGAACCCGCACTGGCCACGGATTGGGCTCCCAACGAGAGTGATCCGAATGTCTGGGTGTTCAATCTGCGTCAAGGTGTGAAGTTCCATGACGGCGCCGATTTCACTGCGGAAGACGTGGTTTTCAGCATCAATCGCGCTAAACAGCCGAACTCGGACATGAAAGAGCTGATCAATTCGATCGTCGAGGTGCGCGCGGTCGATGACCATACGGTCGAGATCGTAACCGATGGTCCGAACCCGATCCTGCCTGCGAACCTGACGGATCTGTTCATCATGGACAAAGGATGGACCGAGGTGAACAACGCAGTTGACGTTCAGGATTTTGAGGGTGGCGAGATCACCTTTGCGACGACTAATGTGAACGGCACCGGCCCCTACAAACTGGTTAGCCGTGAGCCCGACGTTAAAACTGTGATGGAGCGGAACGAGGATTATTGGGGTCGTGATCAGTTCCCGATGGCGATCAGCGAAATCATCTATACACCGATCCAGAACGATGCCACCCGCGTTGCTGCGATGCTGTCGGGTGAGGTGAATTTCCTTCAGGATATGCCGGTGCAGGATCTGGACCGGGTGAATGCCGTGGATGGGCTGGTCGTCAAACAAGCGCCGCAGAACCGGGTAATCTTTTTTGGCATGAACCAGGGCGGGGACGATATCGAAGCGGATAACGTCGACGGCAAGAACCCGCTGGCCGATGTGCGCGTGCGTCAGGCGATGTCGCAGGCGATCAACCGGGATGCCATCAAACAGGTGGTCATGCGCGGGCAGTCGCAACCTGCCGGGATGATCGCACCACCCTTCGTCAACGGCTGGACGGCCGAGATGGACGGTGAAAGCAGCACGGATGTTGAAGGCGCGAAAGCTTTGTTGGCCGAGGCGGGCTATCCTGACGGTTTCTCGATCCGGCTGGATTGCCCCAATGACCGCTACATCAACGACGAAGGCATCTGTCAGGCCGCGGTCGGGATGCTGGGTCAGATCGGTATTACGGTGAATCTTGATGCCAAGCCCAAGGCGCAGCATTTCCCGCTGATCACAGATGGCAAGACCGATTTCTACATGCTGGGCTGGGGTGTTCCGACCTATGATTCGGAATACATCTTCAACTTCCTGGTTCATGGCCGCGAAAGCGATATCGGCACTTGGAACGGCACCGGCTTCGACAATGATGACCTGGATGCCAAGATCAAATCGCTGGCCTCGAACACAGACCTGATTGCCCGCGATCAAGCCATCGCCGAGATCTGGCGTGTGGTACAGGACGAACAGCTGTACATCCCGATCCACCATCAGGTGCTGAACTGGGGCATGGCCGAAAATCTGGACATCAATGTTGATCCCGAGGATCAGCCAATGGTCAAGCATTTCGGCCTGAACTAACCCAAGTCGCCAGGCCCTGGCCTGCGGGGCCTGGCACCAAAAAGTGGGAGCTATCATGAAACGTCTGACCACTGCCGCGTTGTTGAGCGCGCTTGCCCTACCCGTCGCAGCAGAAGAGTTCACATTTGCCGTCACAACTGACCCGCAAACGATGGACCCGCATGCGGTCAATTCTGCGCCTGTTCTGGGGTTTCTGAACAACATCTACGAAGGGCTTGTCCGTCGGGGCAAGGATATGACCATCGAACCGGCACTGGCCACCAGTTGGGAGACCATTGATGGCGGTGCAGGCTGGCGATTCAAACTGCGCGAAGGTGTGACGTTTCACGACGGGGCCGAATTCAATGCTGATGACGTGATCTTTTCGTATCAGCGGGCCTCGGACGAAAGCTCGGACACGCGCAGCTGGTTTGCTCCGGTCAGCGAGGTGGTGAAGGTTGACGACTATACCGTCGATGTGATGACCACCGCGCCGAATCCGATCTTCCCGGACAGCATTGCCAACTGGATGATCATGGACAGCGGCTGGGCCGAGGCAAATGAGGCCGCGCTTCCTGACAAAGAGGCGGGAAACTACGCCACCCTTAATGCAAATGGTACCGGAGCGTTCCGCGTCACCGCGCGCGAGCCGGGTTTGCGCACAGTGTTAGAGCCTTTCGACAGCTGGTGGGATGAGGCAGAGCACAACCTGACCCGTGCCGAACTGGTTCCGATTCAGAACCCGGCAACCGCGCTGGCGGCGTTGTTGTCCGGTGATGTGGATTTCATCAACCCGGTCCCCATTCAGGACGTCGCCCGGCTGCAAGGCAATCCAGATGTAAAAGTCATTCAGGGGATTGAAGCGCGGGTTATCATGCTGGGCTTTGACCTGAAAGAAGGCGCAAGCGAGGCCGGCCAGGGTGGTTCCGACGTGTTCCGTGATCCGCGAACCCGCGAGGCGGTGGCCAAGGCAGTCAACGTTCCGGCCATCTTGCAAACCATCATGCGCGGCAATGCCGAAGTGGCCAGCCAGTTGGTCAGCCCAGCGATGCGCGGCTATTCGGCAGCCAGTGCAGACCCTTACGCCTACGACCCCGACGGAGCCAAGGCGCTGCTGACCGAGGCCGGGGCGGAAGGGGCAGAGGTCAGCTTCAAGTGTTCGAACAATCGCTATCTGAACGACGAAGCCGTCTGCCAGGCGATCACCGCCATGCTGACGCAGGCCGGATTGAACGTGACACTGGATGCAATGCCGGTACAGAACTACTGGCCGGAACTGCGGGCCGATAACTTCGATATGTATCTGCTGGGTTGGTCGCCCGGAACGTTTGACGCTGAACATCCCGTGCGCTTTCTCGCTTCGACCCCCAATGAGGAAAAGAAGCTGGGTTCGTGGAATTTCGGCGGATATTCCAACACGCGCGTGGATGAATTGTTGCCGATGATCCAGTCCGAGATTGATGAGGCCAAACGTCAGGCGATGCTGGATGAGGTCGCAGGTATCCTGCAAGACGAGGTGGCATATGTGCCCCTTTACGTTCAGCCGCTCGTCTGGGGGGCACGCAGCAATATCGAGTTGACACAACGGCCCGACAATTTCTTCCTTCTGCGCTGGGTGTCGGTCAACTAAATGCTGTCATACATCATCAGGCGCGTGGCCCAGTCGGCGCTGGTTCTGTTCGTCGTGGGCCTTGTCGCCTTTTCCATGTTCCGCTTTGTCGGTGACCCGATTGACAACATGTTGGGGCAGGAACGGACCATGGAAGACGTGGAACGTCTGCGCGGCCAGCTGGGCCTCGATCAGCCGTTCCCGGTACAATATGTGAAATTCCTGCAAGAGGCAGTGCAGGGCAATTTCGGTGTCAGCTTCCGTCAGGGACGTCCGGTGGCCGAGATTCTGGCCGAACGCGCCCCCGCCACGCTGGAATTGGCGATGGTGTCGGCTGTGTTCGCCATTGTGCTGGGCATCGCTCTGGGCGTTTTCACCGCCATCCGAAGGGGCGGATTCGCGGCGAACTTCATCATGTCGGCCTCGCTGATCGGGGTGTCCCTGCCGACGTTCCTGATCGGCATTCTGTTGATCTACATCTTCTCGGTCGAATTGGGATGGCTGCCCAGTTTCGGGCGGGGTGAGGTCGTGGATCTGGGTTGGTGGAACACCGGTTTCCTGACGGCCAGCGGGCTTAAAGCCTTGATCCTACCCTCGATCACGCTGGGACTGTACCAAATGACCCTGATCATGCGGCTGGTGCGTTCTGAGATGCTGGAGGTACTGCGGCAAGACTATATCCGCTTTGCCCGCGCCCGCGGTCTAAGTGACCGAACCATCAACTTCCGCCATGCGCTGAAAAACACCATGGTCCCCGTCATCACCATTATCGGTCTGCAACTGGGGGCTATCATCGCCTTCGCCATCATCACCGAGACGGTGTTCCAGTGGCCGGGTCTTGGCCTTCTGTTCATCAACGCAATCCAGTTCGTGGATATTCCTGTTATGGCAGCTTACCTGATGATGATTTCGGTCATCTTCGTCACCATCAACCTTGCGGTCGACATCCTCTATGCCTTTATCGACCCGCGCCTGAGGGTCAGCGCATGAACCGTGTAAGACGCATTCTGGACAGCGACCAGTTTTACGCCTTTCGCCGGTCGCCAGTGGCTATGGTCTCGGCCACGGTAGCGTTGGTTTTGATTCTCGCCACCATCCTGGCACCGCTGATTGCGCCGACGAACCCATTCGACCCCTCAAGTCTCAACCTGATGAACGGTTTCACCCCACCGATGGCGCCGAACGCCTTTACCGGTGAAAGCTTTCTGATGGGCACAGACGATCAGGGGCGTGATGTGTTCTCGACAATCCTCTACGGAATGCGGATCTCACTGTTCGTTGGGGTGGCGGCTGTTCTGTTCGCGATGGTTCTGGGGATCACTCTGGGCCTTCTGTCAGGGTATTTCGGCGGCTGGACGGAAACGATCATCATGCGCACAGCCGATGTGCAGCTGACCTTCCCGTCGATCCTTCTGGCCATGCTGATCTTTGGCATTGCCAAGGGGATCACGCCCATTGAGTACCGTGACCAGATGGCGATCTGGGTGTTGATCCTTGCCATCGGTCTGTCTGATTGGGTGCAGTTCGCCCGGGTTGTCCGGGGTGCAACGCTGGTCGAGAAGAACAAGGATTACGTCGCCGCCGCGCGCATCATCGGGCAAAGCCCGCTGACCATCATGTTGCGCCACATCCTGCCCAATGTGCTGTCGCCGGTGCTGGTGATTGCCACCATCTCGCTGGCGCTGGCGATCATTGCTGAGGCGACGCTTAGCTTTCTGGGTGTTGGCGCGCCGCCGACACAGCCCTCGCTGGGGACACTCATCCGCATCGGTCAGGGCTTCCTGTTCTCGGGCGAGTGGTGGATTCTGTTCTTCCCAGCCTGCACCCTGCTGGCGCTGGCGCTGAGTGTGAACCTGCTGGGCGACTGGCTGCGCGACGTACTGAACCCGAGGCTGAAATGACCGATCCCGTTTTGTCGATCCGCAATCTGACGGTAGAAATCCCCACCCGCCACGGCATCTTCAAGCCAGTGGAACATGTGACCTATGACCTGCACCCCGGTGAAATCCGGGGGGTTGTTGGGGAAAGCGGCGCGGGTAAGTCCATGACCGGCAATGCCGTGATCGGCCTGCTAGACCCCCCGGCCCATGTGTCCGAGGGGGAGGTCTGGCTGAACGGCCGCCGCATCGACGAACTGGACGCCGAGGACAAGCGCAGGATTCGTGGCAAAGAGATCGGGATGATCTTCCAGGACCCGCTGACCTCTCTGAACCCGCTGTTTACTGTCGGTGAGCAGTTGGTCGAGACGATCCAGTTGCACCTTGGCCTGGCTGCGTCAGAGGCGAGGAAACGCGCCATTGCGCTGTTGGACCGGGTATCGATTCCGGACCCGGCAGATCGGTTCAATCAGTACCCCCACCAGTTTTCCGGCGGGATGCGCCAAAGGGTCGTGATCGCGTTGGCCCTGTGTACCGAACCCAGTGTGCTGATTGCAGATGAGCCCACCACGGCGCTGGACGTATCCGTTCAGGCGCAGGTGCTGGATCTGATCAAAGAGCTTGCCAAAGAGCGCCAGGTCGGTGTCATCCTTGTGACGCATGACATGGGCGTAATTGCCGACACCACTGATACGGTCACCGTGATGTATTCCGGCCACGTGGTCGAAAGCGGAACCACCGATCAAATCCTCGGTGCGCCCACGCATGACTATACCAAATCCCTGATCGCCGCCGTGCCGCGCCCGCATACCAAGGTCGAACGCTTCCCAATGGTCAGCTATGGTGAACGTGAAAGAACCTTCAAGATCGACGATCTAGCGGCGCATTGGGACAAGACCAACTTGTCCAAAACTGGCAAGCTGCTGGAAGTCGAGAACATCACCAAGACCTTCTTGCAGAAAGGCGGGCTGCTGCCGTCGCAACGTCAGTATTTCACAGCCGTCGATCAGGTGAGTTTCGATATTCGCGACGGCGAGGTTTTTGGCCTAGTCGGCGAAAGCGGGTCCGGGAAATCCACTGTCGCGCGGATGATCGGCACGCTCTACCCGTTGGATAGTGGTCGCGTGATCTTTGATGGCGAGGACGTTACGGCGATGGGCACGGATGCTCTGCAAGCCTATCGCCGGCAGATTCAAATGATCTTTCAGGATCCGTTTTCAAGCCTCAATCCCCGTATGAGGGTCGGGGATCTTGTGGCCGAGCCGATCCATCACCACCAAATTCTTTCAAAGGCCCAAATCGGCCCGCGCGTACGCGAGTTATTGGACTGGGTTGGTTTGGCAAAGGACGCGTGGCGCAAATACCCCCATGAGTTCTCTGGGGGGCAGCGCCAACGTATATGCATCGCCCGCGCACTTGCAACGCAGCCGCGGTTTTTGATCTGCGACGAACCAACAAGTGCGCTGGACGTCTCGATTCAGGCGCAAATCCTGAACATCCTCAAAGATCTGCAGGATCACCTCGGCTTGACAATGCTCTTCATCAGTCACGATCTTCCGGTCGTACGTCAGATGTGTGACCGGGTCGGCGTGATGCGCCAGGGAAAGCTGGTTGAGGTGCAGGAAACGGACTCGTTGTTCGCAACTCCAGAGCATCCGTACACAAGGGAACTTTTGGATTTGATGCCCCGGTTAAAGCAGTTGGCGTAATCTTACCGACTTAGTCTTGCATCGGTTTTTTCAGAAGAAATCATTTGAGAGGTGAAGTCGCAAGCAATCAACGGTAGTTAAAACACAGACACTTTCCTGATACGGTTCCGTCGCAAAGCATCGGGTTGATCCTGTAAACCTAAGACTGTCTCAGGTTCCGATTACAAAACTGGGGTACTCTGGCGAAACCGACGGACTCTGCGCGTGAGTTGACCTTCGGGATTCATGTTCGCAAACTCAATTCCGCCCGACGTGGCCACTTCTGAAGCCAGGGCTTTCGCACTCAACCTACCGAACCCCAACGTAGCAACCCTTTCTTCTGCTGTCTCCGCGAATGACCGCTATGCAGGCTACGAATGCAGAGTATAGACCGAATACCGCAAGCCAGCTAAGAGCTGCATTGGATTTCGGCTTTCAGCGCTTTACCCTTGTTTGTGTATCGCGCAGAATCCTGGGGTCGTGGGCTCGCAGCCGACTTTAGATCGATCGGAACATGTTGCAGGACAGGTCGAACTCCCTCAGCAAGGAACGGCCCATAGCCGACATTCACTTGTCCATTCGAGCGCTGCGGTGCGGCCCGTCAGAGCCGACTTTCGCTGCAAGCGCAAAATCAGGAACGCGACGAACTGGGAGTCCGCGGGACAAAGTTGCAGTTTGATCTTGAACGAATACGTGTAAGTTCACGGATAATGGAGGCAGCTTTGATCCACATTTCGAAAGCATCCGGCACATCGACAAAAAGTCGCGGAACAACCTGATCGAGAGCGATCATGCAGCTAGGAAGCGGCTGCTTGAGTATCGTCAGAGCTTTCAGTCCTTAAAATCAGCCAAAGCGACACTGAGCGGGATCGAGACGATAAGAACAATCAAACGCGGTCACATCCAGGACAGAAATCCAGGCATCGGCTGCGAGATCCAGTTCATCAGCCAGCTCTTCGAAACAGCATGATCCAATGCGCCGCATCGACAATCGCGGACCATAAAATCTAACGCAACAGTCCCGGAGGACAACATGACAAAGATGACCAAACTGGCCCTAGCTGCCTTACCCTTTGTGGCCATGAGCGGGCCGAGCCTTGCGCAGGATGTCACAATCACCCTGCAATCGGCTTTTCCGACCAGCCTTCCGGTCATCAACACAATCCGGCAGTTCGAAGCAGAGGTCGAGGCAGCCTCCGGCGGGACGATCCAGATCGAGCTGGCGGAACCTGGCGCGATTGTCCCACCGTTCGACATTCAACAGGCGGTCTCTGACGGCGAGATCGAAGCGGGCTATACCGCTGCGGCCTACCTTCATGGGTCCTTGCCCGTTGCGTCGTTTTTCACGTCGATGCCGTTCGGGCCGCAGGCGCTCGACTATATGGCTTGGTTCTACGAAGGCGGCGGGCTCGAGCTCAATCAGCGCATGTATGACGATGCGGGCTTTGACCTCGTGACTATGCCACTAACCTTCACCGGCATGGAATCGGGCGGCTGGTTCAACTCACCCATCGAAGGAACCAGCGATTTTGCCGGACTCAAGCTGCGCTGGTCGGGGCTGGCCTCGGAAGTGCTGGGAAGCCTAGGTGCGGATACCGTGCTTATCGCAGGCGGAGAGATCTTTCCATCGCTTGAAAGTGGCGTCATCGACGGGACGGAGTTCAGCTTTCCCCAGGTGGATCTTGCGCTGGGTTTTCCGGACGTGGCTTCTTTCTATTATTTCCCCGGCTGGCACCAACCCTCGACGATGATTGAGTTGGTCATCAACCGCGACGTTTGGGACGGCCTGACAGACAACCAGCGCACGATTATCGACATGGCGGCCAGAACCAACGCGATGCGTTCGGTCCTGCGGATGGAATACTCACAAGCCGCCGCCGTCGCGCAAATGGCGGAACAGGGCGTGGACGTCCGCCTTTACAGCCCCGAGACCCTGGACAGCCTCCGGGTAGCCTGGGACGGGCTTGTCTCCGAGATGGCCGCGGCTGACCCCTTTGTGGCAGAGGTCTGGGACAGCTTGCAGGCTGCGCGAACGCAAGAAGACGCCTGGGACGCGTTAACCGAAACACCCATGCAGCGCCCATGATCGGCAGTCCCAGCGCGATCCTTGGGCCTCTGCGCCCGGGGGGCTGAGATGAGCCTCTTGCACAACATGAGCCGGGCCACAAAGGGCTCATAACCGCCATTCTCTGCAACGTGCCTGAGCTTGAAGTAGAGCTCAAATTGACCAAATCAGATGACTGCTCCATCATACCGCTCATAGATGCAGAAATAAGGCGTTGCCGGAAATTGCTCAATTCAAATTCTATCAAGAAATGGCTCACTCGGGCATTCGAGGTTGTCTATTACTTGTCGGGTGAAGGCAGTTGGAAACTTCTTGCTCATGAACAGCAAATATTGATGGCGGCAATTGAGAACCTTGTTCCCGATGAACGCGAAGTGTTGCATCAGCAGCTTCACCAGGACTTTTTTGTCGAGAGAACCAACAAGATGATCAGCGTTTTGCGGTTCTACGAAGAACATGAAGACCTGCGTGTTCAAGGATTAGATTTCGAAGACAGGTGGCTTCGGGTTCATATACTGGTCAACGGCAAGAAACAGATTTCCAACGTCAATATCTATCGAGGGCTAGTGTTCAGTGTGGAAACACGTTCTCCAAGAAAGGCCTACAAAGGCACGGAGATCCGTGTCGTCAAAGTTGTCGATGGCAATGGAGCAGACTCGTTTACAAGAGCGATTGATCGGCAAGAGCACGGAACTGGCTGAACCTTTTGTTGCATATGCCTTTGGTTGCAAAGTCTTCCCAGCTGACCTTGCAGCCGCCGGAAGCGGCTCCATGTCCTGGTGAAATCGTCAGATGACCGGTTTGAGTCCGACCTGCCCATTCGACAGAGCGCAGCGAAGGTCGGCTTTTTTATGGGTTGGCCATAAATGCGGCTCGGATCGCGGCCTTCATAGCGCCCTGAGGCCCTTGTACTTTCGGCTTGCCGGATGCCATCACCAGCTTGGAGGTGGGCGTGTTTCCGAGGTCCAATGCATCGTTCACCACCGATAGACCGCCGTGCAGCGAGGAGCGACCGAGCAAACCCACTGCGATCCCGGCTTCTACTGCTGCAATCACACCAGAGACGCTTTGGCTGGAGTAGACAACGCGATATGGCTTTCCACGGGCTTGCAATGAAATGACCGCCGCGTCGCGCCACCAGCACGCATGATCGAACAAGGCCACTGGAAGGCTTTCATCGGCCCGAAAGTGCCGGTGCGCCGACGACACCCAACATGTCGGGTCTTCATAAACTACCTCCTCGTGACTGGACGGGTTTTCGACCTCATAGACCGCAAGGTCCAGCGACCCCTTATCGAGGGCTTCTGGAAAACTCGTGCTCAAGGCGCAGGTGACATCCAGTTCGACTTTCGGATGTTGACGGGCAAAGGTCGCAATGATCGCCGCAAGCCTGGCGCGCCCGTGATCGTCGGGTATGCCCAAACGCAGTTTGCCGCTTACCGTGTTCTGTGAAATCTCTCGTAGTGCCGCGTCGAGACGCGCCGTCACCTCCTGCGCGACTGGAAATAGCTTTCGTCCCGTGTCGCTCAGGACCACGCCGCGACCATGCCTGTCAAAGACCGGCTGACCCAGGATCGCTTCGAGGCGCTTGATCTGAAGACTTGTTGCAGATTGCGACCGATGGATGCGGGCAGCACCGTCCGTGACGCTTCCGGCATCAGCCACAGCGACGAAGGTTCGCAGAAGATCGCTATCCAGGTTTTCCATCTGTTTTTTCAATACCGGAAATTGAAACTATGCGTTTCACAGATGCCTTGTGCTGCACTATTTTTCAAGGTCAGAGGAGTATCCCATGTCAGATCAGACAGTTGTCAATCGACCATCCAACCGGAAACCCCTGGTGTGGGGCGTGTCTTTGCTGCTGCTGGCAGGCGTCTGTCTTGCCTGGCCGGAACACGCCGCAAACGCAGTAAAGTTTGTCCTATGGGGCCTGATTGTCGTGGCCCCCATCGTCATTCCGGGCATCGTGCTTGCAGCCTGGATCATCGCAAGCGGCGCGGATACCCACATCGCTGGTGCCTTCGAGGGCAGGACACTGAGAACGGTTCTGGCGGCCTCGCTCATTGGAGCCATCACGCCCGTATGCGGGGTGACCGTGCTGCCCTTAATGGCCGGATTGCTGGCAGCGGGCGTGCCACTCGCTCCGATCATGGCATTCTGGCTGTCCTCCCCAATAACTGATCCGGCGATGCTCGCGACAACCGCCGCGACACTGGGTTTGAGCTTTGCGATCGGCAAAACACTTGCAGCTTTCGGACTAGGCATATTCGGGGGCGTGGTCACAGGGCTATTCGCCAAGAAACCGTGGGCGATGAGCGCGCTTAGAGATAATGGCCTGGCGCGCCAGCTAAGTGCTGCACGATGCGGCGAAGATCAGCCCTTTGATCCTTGGGTCTGGCGTTCTGAGGCACGACGTCATTCTTTCAGCAAACAGGCCTGGGCAACCACGCGGCTTATCCTGATTTGCCTGATCCCGGCATTTGCCGCGGAGTATGCCTTGAACGCGGCCCTTACGCCGGGCGCACTGGCAGCATATGTTGGAGAAGACAAATGGTGGGCCATACCCGCCGCTGTCTTCGTCGGTGCCCCGGCCTATATCGACGGTTACGCTGCGCTCCCGCTGACACGCGGGTTGATCGACAACGGCATGTCCGATGGCGCAGCGATGGCGTTCCTTGTTTCGGGCGGCGCGGTCAGCATCTGGGGTGCTATGGCCATCGCACCGGTGCTCAAATTGCAACCATTCGTGCTATATCTGTTGCTTGCAGTTCTGGGGTCGCTCGGGGCGGGGTATGTCTTTGGGTGGATCGTCTGAGATTCAGCGTTAACAGGACGCAGACGTTCAGCAACCGGCAGCTTTACCCTCAGGAAGTGAGTTTGTGTGGCTTCTGTTTTTGCGCTTGCAGCGAATGGCAGCCATGCGGAAGAATGCAGCACTAGAGTGGGGTGCCGAATGTCTCGTATGGGCCGTGTGCGAATTCAAAACCATCTAGCCTAAATGGCCGATGCTGTGAGTACGACGATTATCCTCAGGCCAACCTGCACTCGTTATGCTGTACAATCTAGGGCAAGATCGCTATTCAGCCTGTTCCTGCAAATCATTGCAAACTTTAGACTAGAAAGGTGGTGTAAACCACATGCAGGTTAGTGTTCGCGACAACAATGTCGATCAGGCCCTTCGGGTTCTTAAGAAAAAGCTCCAGAAGGAAGGCGTTTTCCGTGAAATGAAGCTCAAGCAGCATTTCGAGAAGCCGTCCGAGAAAAACGCGCGCCAGAAAGCTGAAGCGATCCGCCGCGCCAGAAAGCTGGCACGTAAGAAATTGGAACGCGAAGGATGATGTAATCATTCCTCGACGCTGAAAAACAGCCCCCGTTGCCCGATGGCAGCGGGGGTTTTACGTATCAACGGGCCATTTGAAATGAGAGCGCTTCAAATTAGTTTCATGAAGCAAGCGATTTGCATTGCTGAGAACGTAGACTGTGTTCACGGATTAAGCGCCATCCACGAAAACACCCCACTCGCATAATCCCTTCTGTGCGGAGTCAGTCGAAGTAGTGCACCAATGGGCGGGCGGCGCGGAAGATCTCAATCAGCAGATCGATTACCTCGTCGTCAAGCAGCAAAGCGTTTGGCAAATCTTTGCGACATCCCAGGCCAGCCATTTTCAGATAAGGCGCGGCGGGGCCGTTACTTGCATAGCCTTCCGGCACAGTGTCCAACGCCTTTCGCGTGACAATTCCGTCTGGGAAAGTCTTCTTAAACTCAGGGTCGTCCAAGATGGCAGTCAGGCCGCTCGGATCATCGATCAAACGCGTCCGCATTCGGGCGAGCGCGTCCTTGGAGGGTTTGAAAAGTGCGGCTCCTGCGTAGCAATTCCCTGGCTCGATGTGGAGGTAGTATCCGAAGCTTTCCTCGGGATCACCAGCATTGGCAAAAACATCCACGTCCGAGCGGTATAGAGCACGCCCGATGCGGTCTCGTGGCTCCTGAAAGAATTTGGTGAAGCTTCGCTTCGGTTTGATCCCCGCCTCAGCCACGAAAGGATCAAAGCGATCAGCATAGTCGTGCAGTGTCATTGCCATACCAGCGAAATTGCGCAAGGCATCATCGCGTTCTTCGCGGTGTTCGTCCATCCAGGCTTTCCGGTTATTCATTCCGAGATTCGCAAGGAACGCAAATGTTTCGGGCTCTACCACGGGTGCAACTCCTGTTTCACAGATGCCAAGAGGCTCGACTGCGTTCCCATTGCACCCTTGTAAGGTTAATTCAGAGCAACCGCCATGGATTGTAACTCAGCGCCTGAGAGACACCACCAGTGATGGAATGGACAGCCACCACTTACGCGTTGTCTGTAACGTTCGGTCCCGAAAAACGAAATGCTGCGCCAACGATGAACGTCCGGTTTGGGCGGCGGTTTCAACGGGTGAGCGCAACACTTTATTCTTTTTGGAAAGATGGAGTGTGAGAGATGAAATATCGGACGC
>NZ_CANNGO010000020.1 GCF_947504215.1 uncultured Ruegeria sp.
GCCTCGAAAAACCTTGCAATACCAAACACCAGCAGAGAAATTTGAAACCTGTGTTGCGGCGATCAGTTGAAACCACAAGCTCAAAGCTGACACTTGTAGTTCAACAGCAAGGAGCGACGGCCATGAAGAAGCTTTCAGCTGTACTCAATAGGTGGCCTATCTTTTACTTGTTGCTCATATGCGTGTTGATCATTGCCACGCAGGTTGGCTTTATGATGGCTTGGCGTTTCGGACTCGACTTTTTTGCAGATGATAAAGAGCTGTTTGGGTATATCTTTAGTTGGGTATGGTTGGCTTGGGCTGTAACAGTCGCAATCCTACTTTTGCAGTTTATGAAGAATAAGTTTGGCGATCGAGAGTAGTTGGAAAAGTCGAAGCTTGTACCGAAGCCTACTGGGCAGATGATTGGTAGTTCACAATAAGGAGCGGCCACTTGAAGACGATCACATTGTCAGAAAGCGGGTTTGATGCCTGGCTGATCGGGGCGATATTGGTCGGTGCTATTATCTTTGCGATTTTGATGTTTATTGTTGCCCGAAGAACAAGATCTATCGGTGGCAAGGCTTGCCGATGGAAGAGAGACATTTCGAGTGACCACGGTCGCTTGGCGGCGTGGGGTTGTCGAACGTGTGGAGTAACGGCCTATTCAGGTACTATTGGAAAGCCTGTTGGTTGCCGTCGAAGCACCAAACCTCTCGGTTTGTAGGTTTTCACTCAAACGAGCGACGACGTCTGCTATGCGGATAAAGCGGACTTGGCTTTTTCGATTAGGCAGTTGCTCCGCTTGTATGCTAGCAGGTTGCTGAATAGATTGTTCAAATGAAAAAGATTCTCATATTTCTGTTGTTTCCCATCTCAATTCTGCTGCTTTGCTATCAGTCGTATAACGTCATCAAAATTAAGCATCAACGAGATGTCTATTACTCATACACGACGTTTTTTGAGGATGCAGCCAAACATGTGTGCTTATCTAGAGAGGCCGTGATTGAGGCCGCTAAGTCTCAAGGATTCTGGTATATTGAAGAAGGCAAAGGCACGGCGGAATCACTGGATGATCGAGTTCCTATTGGCACAGTTAATTTGTTAAAAGTTGAGTTCAAACCTGACCCGTTTCTCGCCCCTGCGATATTCACATTCTTTCCATTCGGTGAGGATGGCTGTTGGATATCGGGTAAGTGACATCTCCGAAGTGATGGTAGGTAAGGGCTCGAACTGGTCATCTGACGGTTTCAGTAGGTCATCGGGTCGATTCTGACGGCTTCAAGGTCTGCTGAGCGGGAACAAGGCGAACACCGTAACGGGCGCCTCCAAAGGCAGTTTTATTGCTCCAAGGTCAAATCGCGAACGACACGAAACCCAGTCCAAGGTGACCAGTGGTTACTTGAAATGGCAACGCGTCGGGCGGGTCTTGCTAACTCTGCAATTCCGGCGTACCCACCTCCTTTCACTGAACGCTTGCAGTCTGGGCGGTCTGCGTCTACCGCCAAGTATTGGCTGGACGTTTTTAAGCCGCGATGCGGTCCTTCTCCGCAGGAACTTGAAAATTCACCGGCATTACCGGACATATGTCGGAGTCCCCAATCATTTGCAGCGTCGAGGTTGTCTACCGGCAAAAGTTCTCTCGCACTTCCAAGATCATGTTTCCAAACACGTTCACCATCCACAACTTCGATGCGGTAAACTGAAAAATTGGCCTGCTCTAATGTCAGACTATCGCCTTGCGCATACCTTGTTGTCGTGCCAGCGCGTGCAGCGTATTCCCATTCCGCTTCAGTCGGAACCCTGTAGACATTTGCCCCCACCTTTTTGTTGAGCCAAGACGTGTAGTCATGCATCTCGTAGTAGGTCATGCCAGTCATCGGGCTGCGTGGATGGGTTGCATGTGGTCCATTTGGAAGGCGAAACCTAACGCGTGTATCTGGGTTTGAAACACAATCGGAGGCAATGTTACACGAAGAATACCTAGAGCGTGGGAGGTCCTTTTGTCCCATTTCGCAGCCACCGTCTTCAACGCAAGCAATCCATTCTTCGCGCGTCACTTCGTTACGTCCCATTGCGATAGGCAGATCAATAGTAACCTGATGAGGCGGCACTTCATGTAGAAACGGGTTAACAGAATACTGGGGGTCATCCTGTTGGACGACGTTTCCAACTGCGTAGTATCGCCTTAGACCCTCTTCAGGTCGATCTGGATCGATGCCAAGGTTGGAAAAGGACTTTCTGAGCTTCAATTCGTAGTCAGTTGGGTCGCGGTTCGTGGTTAAATAACTACTTAACCGCGCAGCATTCGCTTCTCGCACAGTTGAGCCCATTTGAAACTCACCCAACGGTAGAACTATCATCTCTGGGCAAACATCACAGTCTTGAAATACATCTAGCGCGTTCACCCTTTCGCCGTTCGCGGTGACATAACCCTCTTCAGCAGATGCAACGTCTCCAACTATTAAGAAAAATATCAGGCCCAAAATAGCAAGTGGATTATACATCAATTGTTCCTAAAAATCAGGTCAGATTACGCTGTACATACGAAAGTTGGCGTGCACTCCAAAGCTGATATTCACGTTATCCTGAAGGATTCGTTGCTATAGGGCTCGGAGCCGACATCCGATCAGTTCACTCAAACAAATGACGGGCATATAGGCAGCCTATGTCGGTAAAGTGCTGCAAGCGGCCTAAAGCACCCGCAGCAGCCAGTTTACGCGGCAACGAACGCTAGGGGCTCGTCGCTCCAGTTGAGGCACTCCGCAGAGAATGGCGGCAGCGAGCCCAAAGTAGCCAATCGTGAATGACTAACTTCGAGCCTGGTCGATACCCGAAATGAGCGTATCGCAATACGAAAGGACATCCGTGGGTGACCATGCGGGCGTGACTCGATCGCCCATATTTACGAGGCTCAATGTAGTCGCCTGGCTCCAAGTGTTCCCTCCTACTTTTCTTCTGACTACATCGGCGACAAAATCATCGAAAGCGGTGAGTGTTTTGCGCGGAATGCCCTTTAGATTGTACTTCAAGAGGATATTTTTCCATGGAAAGTACTTGTCAGCGCCCGCGTTTTTCAAAGCCATTACCACGGCCCATGAACAGTTCTGGTAGACAAGATCATAGTTCGCTTGATCGCCCTCACGAAACTCTGTCCACCAGTTCTTGGCCTCACGCTCCAGAAGTCCATCAACTTCTCTTTCATCATCTGGTTGCCTTCCTTCTTCGTGGACGTCGCCTTCGAAGCATTTTGGTTTGCCCCTGTTTGATTTAAGAGGGTTCGAATAACCGGATGGCCACCACGAAATATACTCGACTAGCTTTGTGTTTTCATCGAGGATTGACGCCGAAGAGTGCCCAACGTTGGTTCCTCTTGGAAGCCATACATGTACTTTAATCAAGGTCTCCCCTCCATCATCCAATCCCCGATATTCCCAGTCTACCACATTTGCGCCATTGAATCTTCAGTTCGCTAGATGTCCGCTTCGTCCTCGTCCCGCTCCCTGCTCTTTCACGTACCATGCCGTGAATGGCCGCACTTGGCGGTTCACAACCCGCCGCGCTAGCAAAGTGGGCTTGCCTGACGAAGGTCGTGTGTGGGTGGCGCCTGCATTGCAAGTGTTTTCTGCGTTGAATGCGGCGGTCCGTCAGTACCGTCGTGTGTTCGGCCTGTTGACGCAGCCAGTGTTGTCGACTGCTGGCCTTGATGAGTTCCGCAAGCGAGGTTCCTATCGGGAATACGACCTCTGACGGCCGCGACTTTCGTCGGAGTGTCCTGGCTTTTGGTTGACTTACATCCGCATCATCACATCAAACGTCTTGCGTTTCTGGCAGGTCGATCCGATCAGGCGGCCGGCTGCCGATATTCCTGTTGTTTCGTCAGTATCGCCCAGATGATCCGAGCGCTCTTGTTGGCCATCGCGACCATCGCCAACCGAAACGGTTTCTCGGCGAGGATTCTGGCGCTCCAGATATCTATGCGCTCCGGATGCTTCCTGCCCATCAGCGCACGGGATGTCATGCCGGTGATCAGGAGCTTTCGGATGTAACGGTCGCCCTTCTTGGTGATCTTGCCGAGCTTTTCCTTTCCACCGCTGGACTTGTTGAGTGGCGTCAGGCCCAGCCACGCCGCTAGATCGCGGCCAGTCCGAAATTGCTTAGCATCGCCGACGGTCGCCACAATGGCGGAGGCGGTAATCGGGCCGACGCCAGGCATGCGCATCAGGCGCCGGGCACCGGCATCCAGCAGCGCATGCTGCTCGATCATCTTTGAATAGCCTTCAACGCGCTCGTGAACGCCAAGAAACTGGTAGCAGACCGTGCCGAGAATGCCGCTTGCAAGGTCCGGCATGTCGGGCCGTTCCCCTTCAAGGTGGCGTTTGGCGAAGGCGATCACAGCCTCGATCCCGCTCCGCAGCACATGGCCGAATTCGCGCAAAAGGCTTCGGATCATATTCGCCAGCTGCGTGCGCTGCCGGACTGCGAGATCCCGGGTGCGGTGCAGCGCCAGGATTGCCTGCTGGTCTTCGGATTTCACTTCGACGAACCGCATTGTTGGCCGACGGACGGCCTCGCAGATCGCCTCGGCATCAGCGGCGTCGGTCTTGCCGCGCTTTACATAGGGTTTGACATAGGCGGCTGGCATCAAGCGGACGTCATGACCCAGCCTGCTGAGTTCACGGCCCCAATAGTGGGCAGAGCCGCAGGCTTCCATGCCGACAACACAGCGCGGAAGGGTCTCGAAAAATGCAAACAGCTTCGGGCGCTTGATCTTCTTGTTGAATATCTTTCGGCCAGCGGCTGAAATCCCATGAACCTGGAACACGTCCTTGGCCAGATCCAGTCCAACGGTTTTAACTGTCATTGGGTGGCTCCTTTCCTAGCAGTCCAAGACAACTGCAGTATGGCGCATCGCGACGCCGGTGGAGCAGGAGCCACCCACTCCATCCGGAATGGGCTCTTTCGACCAATCGGGGGCGTCGCAGAGAATGGCCGCATCGAGCCGAAACCCGACCTCTTGATTTTATGCTGCTTGCGCTCGCAGCGCTCCGGTGCGCCGCACCGCCGACTTTCTCCCGCTGCATGGCAGAAGGAAATGCGGCCATTTCGGCAACCGGCGGCAAATCTGAAACCACGAATTCACGCAGTGTGCAACAAACCAGTCTTTCAGTGAGTTATTACCAGTGCCTGCTTTCTCAAAAAGTCTCGCGTCAAGTCAACATTGAGGGCTTGGTTAACCTAGTCGAGCTTTCGAACGATAGGCCTACCATCGTGTTGTATAGGCCTACCATCGTGTTGTAAAAGAGCTACGACACCTAAGATCAGGCGATTTTTAGCTAAGTTTTTCACGGCAAGGAATCTAGAAAGTCGATCAACTTTCGGGTGTCCAAAAGCCTGCCGGGCTGTTGCTTGTGTGGCGGCTAATTCACATCCACGCCTGCATGCCGTAAATAATTTTGGGGAATTACCCCATTGCTGTAAGCTGAAAGAATGTTCTGCCCATCAAGCGACAGGAAAATTGTCAATCCAGTGAGGGTAATACGACTGGGGTCAGCGGATTAGAGCACGCTCTCAAAGACCCCTTACTATTTATATATTTTCCCGCCCTCAGCAACTGGTAGCGGGGTCTGGGAGGTTAGGTATGCCCGGCGAACTCGAAAAATGGTTAGAATTGCAAGGCCTTAGTCAATACGCAGAGGCTTTCATAGAGCAAGATGTTCGCGTATCAGACCTTCCCATTTTAACAAAGAACGATCTCATAGAAATCGGACTTCCCATTGGGCCGCGTAGGCGAATACTAGACGCAATCTCGCAGATGACGCAAACGGCGCACCCGGAAACAATGGCAACCAAGGACCCCGAAGTTCGCCATCTTACTTTGATGTTTTCTGATCTTGTCGGTTCTACTCAACTTTCTGAGGAGCTTGATATTGAGGAATATAGAAATCTTCTCCACGATTACCAATCTCTTTGTTCAAAAGCGATAGCTGCCCATTATGGCCATTTAGCTCAGTTTCAAGGCGATGGCGTCGTCGCTTACTTTGGTTATCCCAAGGCCGAAGAGGACGACGTGGAGCGAGCTGTACTTGCTGGAATTGAAATTTGCCGAAACATGGCTGAACTGACGTCTCAAGGCCGAGAACCTATGCAGGCGCGAATTGGCGTTGCAACTGGCAATGTCGTGGTTGAGGCACGTGGTGGCCATCGGCTGGCGTTGAGCGATGTCCCAAACCTAGCCGCGCGTATCCAGGCCGTAGCTGAACCAGGTACAGTTGCAGTAAGCAGCGACACCAAAGACCTGCTTGGTCGAAACTTCGATTGTAAACCACTTGGGTCCTATGACTTCAAAGGCTTCTCCGAACCGGTCGATATTTGGTGGGTGCATCGAGTAAACGAGGCCGAATTGCGTTTTAGGGCTAGGCAGCGTGGTAGTATCGCGCCAATGGTTGGGCGTGGATCTGAACTTCTTCAACTCAAAAAAAGTTGGAACGATGTACGTGTGAACGGCACTAAAGTGGTTTCGATTTGTGGAGAAGCGGGAATAGGAAAGTCACGGCTTGTTGAGGCATTCAATGAAACGGTTGCAACAAAAGATAGACTACGACTGAACTTTCAGTGCCTGCCAAATCACTCTGGAAGCGTCTTTTTTCCCGTGACTCAGGCAATCGCCCAAGCCGCAAAAATTGCAAGAAAAGACACAGAAGCTCAACGCCTTTCTAAACTGCAACGCCTGCTGTCCAAGTGGACGGATGACCAAGCAGCTGCGCTTCCAGTCGTTGCACATTTCCTCTCGATCCCGCTACCAACATTGCCAGAGCAACCCTCTACACCGCCAGAACAAATGAAAGAGCAGTTTTTGGAAGTCCTTGTGGCGGCCATGCAAAGGCTTGCAGATAAGAAGCCACTTGTGTTGTTGTTTGAAGATCTGCATTGGGTTGACCCATCGTCTGAGGAGCTTATTGGATTTCTAGTTGAGCATCTCAAAAGCGCCCCAGTCCTGATCCTATGCACTTACCGTTCGGACTATGAATCTCCTTGGACTGGCCATCCAAATGCCACTTCAATCACGTTAGTTCGCCTTGGGGATAGCCAATCTAGGAAAATACTGGGAAATTTGGCGGGCTCTTTCGATATTTCTTCAGAACTCGAAGCTCGAATCATTGCCAAGACGGGTGGAGTACCTCTCTTTTTGGAAGAAATGGTGCGTATGGTTGAGCACAGACTGACAACAAAGAACTTAGACCATTCTCAGAACGCTGCTCTCTCTTTGCCATCATCTCTCAAGGATCTTTTGACCGCACGGATCGATAACTTGGTTGTTCCCCGAGAGTTTGTTTCTGTTTGTGCCGCAATAGGTCGGTCGATCATTCCAGAAATGCTGGCGGCAGTTTCGAGCCTGTCAGAACAAGTAGTAAGGACGCGTCTGGATCAACTAATCAATGCAAAGGTCCTTGTGAGACATGGAGAAGGTGATGGCACTTATTATCTCTTCCGGCATGCTTTAATTCAGGACGCTGCATACGAGCTTCTGCTGCCTAGCCAAGCACACGATTTGCATAGAACTATTGCTGACGTGATTGCACTCCAGTTCCCTGAAATTGCAAGCAAAACACCTGAGCAATTAGCTCGACATTACTCACTGTCTGGAACGCCAGATTTGGCACGTGATACATGGAAAGCAGCGGCCGAACGTGCTGCGCAACAATCTGCGACGGAAGAAGTTATTTACAATTTGAATGAAGCGATTTCGGAAAATGCTAAGATTGACGACGTTATTGATCGAGACTCGAGGGAACTTGCTCTGCGCCGACGTCTTAACGTTGCATTGAACACTCATGCATTTGGCTCCAAAGAGGTTCGCAGAAATCGCGACCGGCTGAATCAATTGCTCGACGAAACGGACGCCAGTTTGCGCGATCGGTTTCTCGCACTAGTGGTTCAATATGGCTCTCTGTTGATGCTTGGTGATACAACCAACGCTTTAAGACTGTGTAAAGATATGGAGCGCATTGCAGAACTAGCGGACGATTTGACCCTCAAGGCAATCTGGGCTCATAGCACGGGAATGTCCTGTTTTATGTTGGGTGATTTTGACAAGGCGTTAGGTTTTTTTGATGCCGCACTAGAGTTAAGAAATGACATCGTCTCAGACAGTATTCTAGAATACTATGCGGCTGATATACGGTCTGTAGATACTGCGATGCGAGTTTGGGCTCTGGCAGTTCAAACAGGAGAATGTTTGACCCTAGCTGAAACGATGGCGGTAGTCGAAGAAGAATCGCACGAGTTTTCCAAATGCTATGCCTTTGGAGTGATGGCTGCAGCGCATCAATTTGCGGGTAATGTCGACGCAACTCGCCATCTCAGCGAAATTGGAATGAGAATTAGTGAAGAACGCGAATTTCAATACTGGCGCGCGTGGTGCGAGATTTTGAATGGCTGGGCGAAAGCACGTTCCGGATATCCAGTCGCTGGAATTGACCAAATAAAAAGTGGAATAGACAACTATCTTGCGACCGGTTCGACACAAATGACACTTTACGCGAGAACGCTGCTAGCCGATGCTTTTTGTATAGCAGGTGATTTTGAATCCGGGTTTGGCACACTGGCAACCATCCGCACAGACCCGCTCGCGCAATCGATCCGGTACCAGTGTACTTTGACAGACCAAGTTGAAAATAAAATAGAAAACTGGAAACACCGTTCCATTGTAGCGGGTTCGCTGGATCCTATTCGGCAAGAGAAAGACGTGCCTTAGCTTTACGCATTTTAGGTAATTGCAGTTTCCTGAAATGATTCGCGTGCCCTAATCCGTATGAGAATCATATCGTTTGTGGTACACATATAGAGTTATCTGACAGCTAACTTTCTATAGTTCATTTAGGAGTGAGAAAGATGTCCCTTAATCAAATTTCGAAATTTTTGGGCGTTTCCGCAGTCGTGTTTACCCCTTTTGCTACGGCGGTCTCAGCACAGGAAAGCGCGGGCGAATCGATGGTCTCGCGCAACGTATTTGCCACAATTGAAGGATTGGACAAAGAGCAAAGCCTCAGCACGTTTACCATTGAAGTGGACGGGAAGCGTCGACAGTTGGATATTGCCGCCCTCGTGCAGGACGTGGTGGAGGACAAATTAGATTACCGTAGTGATGATTTTGCTCAGATCTTGGTGGACGCCAAAGACAATGAACTTATTGGAAGTGATTTGGGTGCATTGGTGGATGCATACCAAGATGGTGGCATGCATGCCGTGGCGGCAGAGCAAGTCATTGCGTTTGTGCAGGGTGGTGCCGAGTGCGTCGCGAACGGAGGTGTTCTGGCTTCGAATCGACCGCGTCTGATCCGCAGCGAGATGGATCTTCATTTCAATGTCGGACCATTGCCGGATGGAAGTAATTTCGGAAGGGGCCAGTTCGATGTCAGCTCAATTAAGGTGTTGTTGTGCGTTGTGGCGAACGCACCGGAAAACAGCTACCCAATTATCGTTGACCGACGGTGGGTCTTCAACGTCGGTGATGAGGCACTTGAGAGGCTAACTGAAGTGGAGTTTCCTCCAAATTCTGATAATATTTACCCGGTCAATCTCAAGGCCAAAGGTGTTGGGATTGAGCTGGTCTCTTATTATGTATCGGGTGTTCGGCAACCGAGAACAGATATTCTTTACAAGAAGTCTCCCAACTCGTGCATCGACATATTTTTTAAGGTTGCGCCAGATTCAGACCAACCTGTAATGATTTCGAAGCCTGGTGATCTTGTGTTTTGCGCGGGTGGAGCTTGTGGTGGTAAGCCCCCGAAATTGGATGCGACACACTAGGTTCTGGACCTATTAATTTGGTTGCCGTTATCCCGCCTGCGTGATTCATGCCCGTGAGTTTCAAGGGTATAACATGAGCAATCTATTCTGGCTGACGGATGTGCAGATGGCGCGACTTCAGCCTTACTTTCCAAAGAGCCATGGTAAGCCGAGGGTTGATGATCGACGCGTGCTGAGTGGGATTATTTTCATCAACGCAATGGGTTACGTGGGTCCGATGCGCCGCGTGAATATGGGCCGCCAAAGACGCTGTACAATCGCTGGAAACGATGGAGCGATATCGGTGTGTTCGCTCGGATCATGAACGGGCTGGCTGCAGAGGGAACCGCTCATAAAACCATCATGATTGACGCAACATACCTCAAAGCGCACCGCACGGCTTCCAGCCTGTGGTTGAAAAAGGGGGGCGTGGCAGGCTGATAGGGCGCACCAAGGGTGGCATGAATACGAAACTGCACGCCGTTACTGACAGTCTGGGACGCCCCATCCGCTTCTTCATTTCCGCTGGGCAGGTGAGCGATTACACGGGCGCCAGGGCTCTGGTGAACAGTCTGCCACCGGCTGACTGGCTGCTGGGAGATCGAGGTTATGACGCAGATTGGTTCCGCGAAGCCCTTAATTACAGGGGAATTAAGTCCTGTATCCCAGGTCGAAAGTCACGCGACAAGCCTGTCCGATACGACAAGCGCCGCTACAAACGACGCAACCGCATTGAGATCATGTTCGGACGCCTGAAGGATTGGCGGCGCGTCGCCATCCGATATGACAGATGCCCAAAGGTATTCCTCTCGGCCATCGCTCTCGCTGCAACGGTCCTATTCTGGCTGTAAATCAATGAGTCTGGAGCCTAAACACAATGGTGCAACACTTCAGTGGGGAAGGATTACGATTGTCTATCCATGGCGATCAGGCAATTGTTTACTTCAAAACGCTGCAGTTACGCTTATGGTGATGCTTAGGCAACCAAGGGTAGATCGACAATGTCTCAGTCAGTTCAACTCTGGACCCGCAGAAGGCTGTTGATCGCTGGTGGCGCGCTGGGTGCGATCGAATTTCTGAAACCCGGCCTTGTGTCGGCGTTCACAGCGGACAACATTTCGCCGGTGGCGCCGGGTTGGGCCAACCCCAAAAACACGGACATCAACTACCGCGTGGATGGGTATGCCAAGGTGACCGGTGCCAAGATCTATGCCAGCGATGTCCGCGGCACCGATCTGGATGGCTGGCCCAACGACATGAGCTATGCCACGCTGGTTCTATCACCGCAGGCTGAAAAAACCTATCTGGGTCTGAGCTTGCCCGCTTTGGGCGATGAACTTCAGCCTGACCGGGTCATCACTGCGGATGATCTTGATGCGGCGGCTTTTGCGGCGACCGGCTTCTTTGACACTGATTTGTTCTGCAAACCGGGAACTGTTCCTCTGTATCTGGGTCAGCCGGTGGCGATGTTGTTCTACGATGATCTTGCCACGCTGCACCGCGCGCAGCAGGTGTTGATCGGCAATTCCGCGTTTTTCAAACTGGGCGACGCTCAGCCGCCCGCCGATGAAACGCCCTATGGCGCCTATCGGTTTACCCGCGTTGCGGGTGACAGCCCATTGGGGCCGGATGTCTATTCACCTCTGCTGGATGGCTGGGTTGGGCCGCGCAGATTTCGCGAAACGGAAGCGCCGGTTTGGACCAAACCGGATGCAACGGGCACCGCGCCCGAGCAAGCAAGCTTTTTCGGCGATCAAATCCGCACCGAAATGAAGGCCGGGAAATCCGGCAAGGTCTATGCGCAAAGCTTTCAAACCCAGTCCATAGATCATGTTTTCATGGAGCCCGAGGCCGGGCTGGCGACATATGACGCCGACACGAGAAAACTGTACCTGATGCTGGGCGTGCAGTCGCCGCAGGCCATTCTGACCGCTGTTGGTAACTTGGTGAAGTCGGCCAAACCCCCAAAACAGGTGGGTGAGATCGATGGCCATTTCGCCTCATTGGGTGGCGGGTTTGGCGGCAAGGATCATACGATCATGCCCTTGTACATCGCGCTTGCCGGGTTGTACGCTCCCGGGCGCACCGTGCGACTGGCTTTGAATCGATACCAGCAATTCCAGCTTGGGCTGAAGCGTCACGCCTTTCAGATCGAGAACCAATTGGCCGTCGATTCTGAGACCGGTCAGTTCAACGCCTATGCGTGCGATCTGACGTGCAATGGCGGCGGCCGGGCCAATTTCTCGACCGTTGTCGCCCACGTCGGGGCAACCAATGCGTCCTCTATCTACTACGTGCCAAAAAGCGACGTGACCGCCACGGCGAGCAAGTCAATCGCAGTGCCCGCCGGGTCAATGCGGGGGTTCGGGACGTTGCAGACGATGACCGCGATGGAATGTCTGGTGGATGAAATCGCCATTGATCTGGGCAAAGACCCGTTCGATCTGCGCCGTCAGAACGTTTTGCAAACCGGGTTTCTCAACCTGACAGGTAACGCGGCTAGCGGTGCATCACGCTCGGCCGAAGTACTGGACCGGATGGAACAAAGTGCCCTGTGGCAGGACCGTGCGCAGGACAAGGCCGACTACGAAGCCGCCAATCCCGGCAAGACATATGGTATTGGTGTGGCCTGCGTGATGAAGGATTACGGCGGCGGCGGTGATGCAACGCGCGCGGCGGTAAGCCTTTCATCGGACGGTAAAATCACGCTGCACAGCGACGGTGTCGAAATGGGCACCGGTCTTTCGACCGCCTCGGCGCGACGGGTGGGCGACCATTTGGGCCGCAACGCGGATGTGGTCGAGATGTTCGTTCAGGGAGCGTGGGATGCGCTGCGTCTGGAAACCTCGGGCAACGCCTGGGCCATCACGCAGGCGGATCAGGACAAAGGAGCGCAAAATCCGCGCTGGGTGCCGCTGATCGCCTCGCCCACCGGTGCCTCGGTTGGCGCCAGCGTCAACAGTCACGGTCCGGCGCAGGCGGCCTATGTCATCATGCGGTATGGTCTTTACCCCGCAGCCCTGTCGATCTGGGGTGAGGGTCCCCTGGGTGGCGAAGCCGGGGCAGAATTCGTCACCTTCGACAAGATGCGCTGGGTTGATGGCAAGCTGACGGGCGTCGGGATGGAGCCTCTGACGCTGGAACAACTGGCCGCGCGTGCCCATCGGGATGGGCTGGTCACCGGCGCCATGGTCCATGGCTATAACCGGTGGTCCTGGACCACCGCCACATTTCCGATTGGCGGAGAGTCTCTGACACTTGCCATCGACGCTTTGGCCATTCAGCAAGGCAGCGATGAATGGTCTTTGATTGACCGGACCGAGGTCAATTTCCCCTCTGCACAGTTCGAAAGGGTCGGGGTGAACTATTATGCCACGTGCGGCGCTGTAGTTGGCCTTGGCGTCGACAAGGTCAGTGGCGAGGTTGACGTTCAGGCCGTGTATCAGGTGCTGGAATGCGGCCGCCCGATCGTGCCGGACCTGGTGTCCGGAATAGCCCAGGGTGGGATCGCCATGGGCATTGGTTATGCGTTGCACGAAGACCTTCCTTTGTACCAAGAAGGACCCGGTGACGGCACCTGGAACCTGAACCGATACCACGTGCCGAAATCCTTGAATGTGCCTGTTTGGAAGACAATCGTCGACGTGTTGGACCCGCTCAGCGAGACCGACCCGCCCAAAGGGATGGGAGAGGTCGTGATGATACCCGTTGTGCCGGCCATTCTGAACGGCATTCACGACGCCGTCGGCGCAAGAGTAAATTCTCTCCCTGCCACACCTGACAAAATCAGAAAGGCGCTCTGATATGGCCAAACTGAAAATGACAGTGAACGGCAAGGCGGTGGGGCCGCACGATGTGCCCGATGACCTGCCGATGGTGGTCTATCTGAACGATATTCTGGGTCTGACCGGGACAAAGTTCAGTTGCGGTATCGGCGTTTGTCGCGCCTGTGTTGTCATGGTCGAAGAGCCGGACGGGTCGATCACCACACGGCGCACATGCATCGCAGGGGCTACGTCGTTTGCCGACAGCAAGGTAACCACGGTCGAAGGGCATGCCACTCACGGCCAATTGTCGGCGGTACAGCGGGCTTACGTGGATAATTTCGCCTTTCAATGCGGCTATTGCACCTCTGGTTTTGTCAACGCCGGAACCGCGCTTGTGGAACAGCTTCGGCAGAACCCCGTCGACAAAAACCAGGTCGAACAGGCGGTACAGACAGGGTTGGGCGATCATATCTGCCGGTGCAGCGGGTACGTGCGCTACTTTGAGGCGATGCGCGATCTGATCCTGTCCGACACCACTCTGACCAAAGAGGGTTAGACGCCATGCGCCTTTTGAAATCTCTGATCATATTGGCCTTGGCTGGCGGGTTGGGATATCTGGCCTTTGCCTTTGTCTGGGGTGTTCCATCTGTCGAGCAACGCCCGATTGCCACCGATCAGGCCGCGATCGACAGGGGCGAATATCTTACGGCTTTGGGCGATTGCACGTCCTGTCATACAGCCGAAGACGGCGCGTCATTTGCCGGCGGACGGTTTCTTGAAACACCCTTTGGGGGTGGGCTCTATTCGGCCAATATTACGCCGTCGTCGCAGGGGATCGCGGGCATGACGTCGGCAGAGTTCTATCAGGTTCTGGCGTTTGGGGCCGACACTGTCTGGCGGCCTGTATATCCGGCGATGCCCTACACCTCGTACAATGTGGTCACCCGCGAGGACAGCGATGCCATCTTTGCTTATCTCATGAGCCTTGATCCGGTTCACGCCGAGGTGCCCGCAAACACCTTGCCTTTCCCGTATAACATTCGTCTGTCGCTGTTTGGCTGGAACCTGCTTTTTGCAGACAGATCTGCATTCTCACCCGACCCCAAGCGCAGCGACAGCTGGAACCGTGGCGCCTATCTGGTCACCGGGCTTGGCCATTGCGGTGAATGCCATACGCCCCGAAATGCACTGGGTGCCATGGAACCGCTTGAAAGGCTGACCGGTGCGAAACTGACGGGTTTTGAAGCCCCTGATATCACCGCAAATGGACTGACCGAGCGCGGCTGGACCCATAAAAACCTCGTCACTTATTTCGCAACCGGAACGGGGCCTCAGGGAACAGCGTTTGGTGAGATGCATCTGGCGATCAAAAACTCTCTGAGCAAAGCAAACCCGGAAGATCAATCCGCCATGGCAAGCTATCTGCTGAATCTGGATGCTGCCCCATCTGACGTCCAGGAAACCGTCGAGCAGGAAACACCGCCCGCATTCAAGGCGTATGACGCCAGCGCGGGCCGGTCCCTGTACCTCAGCAATTGTTCCTTGTGCCATGGGCGCGACGGTCGGGGCGTGCCTTCGGTCATGCCGGCTTTGGCCGGAAACAGCACAGTCGCGCAGACCGATGCCGTAAACCTTGTACTGGTCGTTGCCCGGGGTCTGGACGCAAGCACGGATTATGGGCCAATGCCCTCATTTGCGGATCGCCTGAGTGACACCGAGATCAGCGATCTGGTTAATTACCTTCGCCAAAGTTTTTCCAACCTCGATTTGCCACTATTGCAAGCGGCGGATGTTCGGGGAACTCTGAAACAAAACTGATGCAAAAATAGTCCTCTACGACATCCGGCAAGCGGCAAAATCCTATATCGAACTAGGAATGAGACGGCCCATTCCTGAACTTGTACCGACCTGCAAAGTGCTGCGGTTCGGCCCGTCATAAGTCTGGAAGGTCGCGCGAATTCGCTCTCGTAGGAGGTATCCAGATAGTCCCATCAAGAACACGGCGGTGATTGATCGAGTTGTTCGCCGCCTGTCATTCCTGACCGAACTCATAACAACCTTGGGAATTGGTGGGTTTTATCCAACAGCATTTTTGGCGATGCTCCATCCGCAATCGAGCTCATTCCAGTTTTGCGGGCTTTAACAGTGTTTTACCTAGAATGTGTCGAAGCGCTTTCCATCGCGACGTGGCCATCGTTTGGTATTTGTTCATCGGGCCGTTTTCACTGGGTGCTGAAAAACGTTCTTTGTGATCGGCCAGGTGCGTAAAGTGAAAGGCGGCCATGTCGTATGGGGTGTTTGCGACCGAAAATGCGTTATGGACGTCGATGACATTTTTTTCTGTGTCATCGACAAAGATAATTTTTGATATGTTCTCTACCTCTGAATGGCGCAGGAAACACTTTAACATCTCGCCTTTGTTTTGGCCTGTGGTGTACAAAATCCCGTTTCCGTAGGCGACGGGCATGCTCGCATTGCAAAATGCCTTTGTTTCGGTTCCTGCCATGCTGTTCTCGCCGCTGGCCCGCCACGTGGGCGCATGTCCGTCTATCAGGTCCAGCATATTGTCGGCAATTTCGCCTGAGGGCATATCCAGCCCACGCAACTGTGCTTGTGTGGCTGAAACGCCACCAGCATCTCTTGACGTCAGCACCATAAGACTTGCGCCAAGACTTGCAAAATTAATCAAAGCCGTCGGACTCGAACTGTCGGCAAGAACCATCTGGTTCAGGTCGAACAAAAGGTCTCCAATAGCAAAAACGGCGTCATCGCTGGCGGCGACTTGCCCCGGCAGAAGCTCGCTGTGACCCTCACTATTGAATTGATTCACAAGTTCAATCTGCCAGTTAATCCATGAGGGTCCACCCAAGTACTGGCATTCTGCCGGCGAGGTTGGGTTCGGGCAGGCCATCATGGTCAAAGTGTCATCATCATCCATGACAATCAGTGTATCTGAAAGGTCTTTGACGGCCCCTCTTTCAGTCACTTCGCTGTAGATGTCAGAGAAACTATAGGCATTCTTTAGGACGGACTCGGCATGCACGTCTGAAGCCGACTGGAGGCACAGGAGGAAGATGAGAAATCCAGTGGTCGGACGGATCACGATCAGAGCCTTTCTTTTGTTAGTGGTCTGCACAATCCTATGCAGAGAAAACGCGCAGTGATTGTTCACACACCTCGAATAGAAAGCAACAGACGTAGTGAGATATGAAACCTATCTGCTTCGCGGGCTTGTTCGTACTTCTTCCAAGCTCCGACCGATCTCTACAACTAGTCGACTTCTCAATTGGCAGAAATGTGCTATTTCCAGCGGGCAGGTATCAATGGGGATGTGGTCAACATGGTGCTAGGAAGTTGGTTTGCTCGGCCTAATTTCGATGGGTCTGAGAATCGCCACTGCAAAATTCTCATTCACCTTGGGCAAGTCGTACATGGTGGAGTCGTTACGGAATGCCGACCGGAGCCATGCAATACCCTTCGGTGAGTTCTACCTCAAATCGTTTGGCGCAAACAGCGATTGGTCGGAACTCAAAGAAGCATTCCAGCACTGGAACATCGACAGTGGTTCAGTATTCTCGGAACAGCAATCTGCCGATTTTGACCCCAAGTTGATCGAAACGGCATCGACGCTGGCAAAGGTAATGGTCGATAGTTCCAAGAAGGTGAAGTGACGGTGGTTGTTGTCTGGCGGGAAAGGGTTCCGAACTAATTCCACTGAACGGCCATCACTCAACCAGAGATCGCTTCACATAAAACCGCTTCAGCGACGTTGATGGCTAGTAGCGACGAAGTGAAACACCAAGTAGTTGTGTTTCTCCGAGGCCAAAACGAGGTGCACGCTGGGAACTCTTCAGTCGGATCGCAAAAGTCCGTACCTGAATGTCCAAAACCTTCCATTTGCTCCGCCTCACTTCAAGAACCCGGATGCGCAATATTGTCGATTTTTGCCGCTATGCTTTTTCTGTGCAATTGCACCTGCCACGGTCCGTACAGTTGCTCCGCGGAGTGGACCTGATGCGCAAATTGACCAAAGCTCGCGATCCCTGCAAAAACGGTTCTGTGCCTTGATTGTACGTGAGGTCATCATCCCATCGATCCGACCTTGATAATACCCGAATGCGCGAAGTTCTTTCTGTAACACGCGAACCCACGCATTCTTGCTGATCCAAAAGGCCGTGCTTGCTGTCTTGGCGTAGTTTTCTGGTTGAGTGTCTTCAAGAATATCTTCGACTTCCGACCAGAACTGAGTGGGATTCATTTCAGCGGCAAGCTTAATCAGCTCTGGCGACAACACCCGATCAGAAATGCCTGGAACTTCCGCGAGCATTGCACGTGTTTGAACAGCCTCTTGGCTTCTATCAGGCTGCGAAGACAGATAGACCAGTGCAACTGCGGCGTACCTCGCGTCACCCCCAAGGCCCGCACGCACAACTTGCTCTACGGCTGTATCCGGCGCCGGTCCTCTCAAACGTTTCCAGTTTATGCGCACCACTAAATCGCGCGCCGCATTTTGATCACCGCTCTCCGCCATACGCTCCAAGATCGCTCGTCCTTGTTTGACGTCTGAACCGGCGCCCAACTTTCGATCAATGTGTGCCGTTGCCAAAAGCCGTTCTGCGCCGGGTTGGTTGTCGCGGGCGCCAGCCCGGAGGAGCTCCAATGCAACGCCACCCCGTCCCATCTCCATTTCAACTCGTGCCAGAGATGCAGTGGACCAAGGGTGACCAGCATCGACGGCGCTCGCATACCATTGACGCGCTGTTTTTAGATCTTTTTGCGAGCCGATCCCATTTCGGAAATAGTATCCGACCCGATCTATTGCTGGAGCGTACCCACTTTCTGCCAATGACGTCATTGCGGCATGCACCGCAAATGGATCGGTCTGCTCCTGCTTGATAAGAGCCTTGAATTGTAAGCGTTGTTCCTGTGCAGCGCCCACACTTGCCGAAGTCAAAGCTAAGGTAGCAGCCAAAGCTATTTGTCTCATTTTACGCTCCTCTA
The DNA here is from genome assembly GCF_947504215.1 of uncultured Ruegeria sp. Classification (GTDB taxonomy): domain Bacteria; phylum Pseudomonadota; class Alphaproteobacteria; order Rhodobacterales; family Rhodobacteraceae; genus Ruegeria. Next base: position 18,540 of record NZ_CANNGO010000020.1, read on the forward strand.
CTGAGTCTCGTGGTTGGTGTCGGCCAATCTTCTCTGGCAGAGAATGAAATGTCGTCATCATGCTACGCGTATGGGCTTGTCGGGAACGATGTCGCGTCGGATCGCGAGCTCAAGGTTTTCGGCGCGGATATCGATCAAAATGCTGAGCATGGATTCGAGTGTGAAATAGGCCCGCAAGACCCGAAAGATCAGGTATTCTGGTAGCGCAAGGATGCCGCGCGGCACACCGTTTAGCAGCGAAGCAACCACTGCCACGATCGCAGGCGCACCTGTGGTCACGGCCACGATGGATTGCCATACGATAGGGGTATTTTCGTTAAACGCGACGCCCCACTCAAGGACCCCAAAGATTATCAAGGGGACAAGCATCGCGCGGCGTGCGGAGTTTACCAGCATGTAGGGCAGGATAACCTTCCCCCTTAACGTCACGTTTGGTCCATAGATCAGGTCTCGACAGCGTGACGAGATGTGATAGATTGAGCGGAACCAGCGCATGCGTTGCTCACGCATATGGCTGTAGGATGACGGCACTTCAGAGATGTAGCGGATTTTGGGATCAACAACCGAGTGGAAGCCCAACTCACCAATGCGGAGCGAGATGTCGGTGTCTTCACCATTCATCCCTTCAACAAAACCGCCCAGTTGGCGTGGGTGTTGCGTGCGGTAGACAACGAACATGCCCGGGATACCCACAACTCCGTTCACTGCCCCCATGGCAACTGAGTAGAAGCCGTGTTTCACGAGAACTTCTAACAGGCGCGCCCGGTCAAAAAGGGCCCCACCTGGCGGTACGGGTACGCCCCCAACGACACCAACGGTGGGATCGGTGAAGTAGGGCATAGCTCGGGTAAAGTTATCTTCACCCACAAGCGTGTCGGCATCGACACGCACAAGAAACTCGGTCTCGCACGCATCAAGACCTGCGTTGAGAGCGTTCGACTTGCCGGGCTTTGGAACATTGATCACGCGTCCTTTGGCAGCCTTGCAAGACAAGAGTGTTTCGCGCGCGATCTCTTCTGTGTCGTCGGTGGAATTGTTGTTCATGATTAGAACGTTAACCTCACCACCATAGTGGTGTGCGGCGCGATCCATTGCGTTGATCGTGTCTTTGATGATGTAGGACTCATTATGCGCGGGCACGATAACCGAGACGGGTGGATTAAACTTGGTTTTTTTGGCAGTCGCCACATCGTAGATAGCAAGCACATAGAGCTGCCCAAAAAGCACGGGCAGGAACAGAAATACACCCGGACCAATGCCGCCGAGCAACGTCAAATTGCGCATCACTGAGACCACATGCAGGTCCATACCGCCAACCCACATCGCGATTCCCGCTGCGATGGCAATTGTGGCACCAAGGCGCAACAAGGCACGCATTTGACTGACCGGAGTATGTTGGACACGTATGCGGGCCGGCATGAAACCACGCTCCAGCAGTTTGAACGAATACACCGCAAAGCCGAACAACCCAGACGCAATGGCACTGAAATGCAGGGAGAAGGATGATCCGAGGATGTCTTCTGCCATGACATTTGCCAGATCGAATACTGCGCAGCCTGCCAGAAAGGTCAGTGCCAAATCCAGGCCAAACATCGAACGCCCACGGAAATCGCCGGAGCTGAATGCAGCAAAAGCAACAAAGAACGAGATCAGGAAGATCCGGATCGCAATGGCGTGCCGCCCCGAATGGGCCGAAAACACATAGTCACGGTTTGGAAATACCTGTGCGACAAAATCAGTGTTCACGATCCAAAGTTGTGTTGCGGCAAGCAGCGCAAACACCGCCAGCATCTTGGGTGCCTGCCATTCTGAAACCGACCCGGCAAAACGTTTGGGCGCGCTGTCGACCGAGACAAAGTTGATCTGTTCGCGCTTGTCATCAAGGTCACTCATCCTTTTGCCTCCGGTAATACCGGGGCGGCGGGCGTCACCAGCAGTGCAACGCCGACATGCGACATTGGTTCGTTCGGTAATAATTTTCTAACGGACAAGCCTTGGGTGGCACTGACTTGCGTGACTAACCAGGTGGCGCCAGCATGAGGTAAAAGCGGGGCAGGGTGACCTGGGCCCAGAACATTGATGTGAACCTTCCTTCCAGCCGGTTTGAGTTCAACGCCAGCCGGTACCACTAGGTCCAACATGCGGCTTGCCGCGGCAGCGTCCAGCGCGGTTAGTTCTGAAGTCATGGCAATGTTGACCGGCCCAACACTATGCAAGGCGGTGTGTAGTTCGGACATTGCGTTGGCAAAGGGCAAGTCACTAACGATCAAACGGGAATGAGGTAGTAACTCCGCCACCAGTTCAGGGCCCTGATCACACACGCCGTCTTTCGGAGCGGTCGTTGTCGCCACTACTTCGAGCGTATTTGTGGCGGCCTGAATATCAACCGGGAGGTCAATTAACGTTTGGTACTCGGCGTTAGACCCTTTGGTATGCTCTTGAAAAACAAGTCGGTTGTTCAGCGTTACGGTGAGCGACCAATTCTGACCATGCATGACGTGCCCAAGCTGCATGCGCAGGTCCAACTGGCTGGGTATGTACTGTCCGCTGCGCCCTCCCAAATCGAAACGCTCACGCCATACAGCTTGTCTGTAAAAACGGCGCAAACCGCCATTCGTTCTTTTTTGCGCCAACGCGCCCACCGTTCGCCCACGTACATCGGTTTCGGGAAAGGCTGGAAGTGCCGCGCGTAGCTCGAGAGTATTTAAGGCTGGTTCTTGTGGGGACGGAGCAAACACGGTTGCAAGGCCCCGTCGCTGGAACTGGGTTGCCAACACCAAGCGGCGAAGCTGTTCGTCCTTATTCAGCCAGTCGGGCCAAGCAACACGCACGACATGACCCCAGACGTGGACCTGATCGCGCACACTGTGCAGTGGCCGATCCAGCGTCAAAAAAACGGCACTGGTCGTTTCAATCTCAACAACGGCTTCGAAACCGTCCTGCGAACCACACTGGATTTGAGGGCCAGTGCCCTGCAGCGAGAAGGAAACGAGCAGTTGGTTCCCTGCAAAGTCCGCCTGTGAAAGAGGAATTCGCAGGGAACGTCCCACCTCGCCTGAACGCAGCAGCATCTCGCCTCGACGGGTATTATTGATTGAGATGCGCAGCACCCCTTCAACCCCATCCAGAACCTGAGACGTTGCATCAATTTGGAGGTATCCAGACGTTGGGCGTGCATCCACTGGCATCATGAATGTGACGCTCTGGTAGGCGGGAAAACCGGATAAAATGACCGGATGGTCCGGATCGGCGCGCATAACCATGACTTCGTACACATCCTGCGCTTGGGCGGGTGTGCGGTGCTCAAACACCAGTTGCGGGCCGGACGTTACTTCATGGAGGTAGCGTTTTCCTTGTTCCAGAATGTTCATTGTCGATAGCAGGAGGGCTATGCCTGCCAAAAGAAATCCCATGAGCCCAATGCCAATCATGCGCATGTTTTTCACTGTAATTTTATGGTTTTAAGTAACCGATCGCGCTGGCCCCACCTCCAAGCGGGACCAACACGAGCGGTGCAGAGGGTCAGGCCACCTTGTGTGGCTTTGGAAAGACAACGCCGGGCCGTTGTTTGTGGGTCCAGGTTGAAACACATGGGATCATCTTGTGAATGCACCGGCCGGCGTATTTTTCAGCTATCTTTTGGGTTTCGTCGATCAACCCTTCGGCCAATGTGATCGGCTTCAGCCCCAATGAGAGAAAGGTTTTGTTCGAAACTCGCAGATCATTTTCAGCGGCTTCGTTGCGTGGGTTGTCCACGTTGGCGATCCGCGCGTCGGAAATATCTGCAACCAGTTTGGCTAGCTCGCGCACGGTATGCGTTTCAGTCATCTGGTTTAGGATTGCAACTTTGCCGTCCTTTTCAGGCGGATTTTCAACGGCCAAGGCAAGGCACTTCACGGTGTCCTGAATGTGGATGAACGCCCGTGTCTGGCCACCTGTTCCGTGCACCGTCAGCGGGTGACCAACGACGGCCTGCATCAAAAAGCGGTTCAATACCGTTCCGTAATCCCCGTCATAGTCGAAGCGGTTGATCAGGCGTTCGTCCAGTTTGGTTTCGTCCGTCTGAGTTCCCCAAACGATGCCTTGGTGTAGGTCGGTGATCCGCAGCCGATCGTTCTTGGCGTAGAACTGGAACAGCAGTTGATCCATGGATTTGGTCAGATGGTACACGCTGCCGGGGTTGGTCGGGTATAAGATGTCACGCTTCGTGATCTGCTTATCGTCACTAGGGACATAGACCGGCAAGTAGCCTTCAGGAATTTCCAACCCGTCATCATCGTATCCATAGACGCCCATAGTGCCGAGGTGGACAAAGTGTGGATCCAAACCCAGCGCGACCGATGCCGCCAGTAGGTTGTGAGTGCCCGAAATGTTGTTGTCGACGGTGTCTGGTTTGATCGTGTCCAGCAAAGTGGTGATTGCGTCAAAATCCTCTGCAATGTCGATGTTTTCAAATGCAATGGTATTGCCTGAATGCTCTTTCCATGCGGCCAGTCGATCATCCATGGAGGCAATCGGCGTCAAGCTGTCAGCGCCCAACGCCGCATCAATTTCACGGCGCGACATATTGTCGACGATAGTAATGTTATGACCCAGCTTTGATAGGTGGAGCGCCGTTGGCCAGCCACAGAATCCGTCGCCACCGACCACTATGATGTTTTTTGAATATATCATTTTGATGTTCCTCTACGCGGGCCCCTCCAGGCGACCCTGTTCAAGATGAATTCAGGTGTAGAGGCCCGGAGCGAAACGTGCCGGGGTGCGAGAGTATAGATTGGGGGGATTAAGGCTGGGGCAGCTATCCCAACGGGTAGGGCGGATAGGCTTATGGGGTGTTGGCGTGGCGGTTGATGGCCCCATCAAGTACCGATTTGGACTTTGCTGCCTCGGCTTCCAGTGTTTCGGCCCAGATCTGCGTTGCCGTGAGATTTCCATCGCGCGCGTCAAGTTCCAGCTTTTCAAAAGCATCGTGTAGCTCAATCTGCCCCAATAGAGACGCCGCGCCCTTGACCCTATGGGCTGCTTCCGCAAAAGCCAGCGTATCGAGAGGGTCGCTCGCTACGCGAAGGTCCGCCGTAAATTCAGCTATCTCGGACAGAAATTTCTCCGCGATATTTGCGACCTTAGCGCTGCCTAACAAGTCGATCATCTCGGAAAGGGCTTCGGGAAAGTGTGCAGTATCCGGTTTGGACAAGTGCTTGGAGGTCACTTCCGCAACAATATTTTGCAGAGCCTCTAGCCTGATGGGCTTGGTGTGAAAGCGATCCATGCCCGCAGCTACAGATCTTTCACGGTATTCTTCGCGCCCATGGGCTGTTAATCCGACAATATGTGTCCTGGCGTTTATCCCGTTACTGCGGCGTAAGCGTTCGGTCGCTTCAATCCCGTCCATGACTGGCATGCTGATGTCCATCAAGATGATATCGAACGCCTCGTTCTTGGCCTTTTGTAGGCAATCTTCGCCGTTAACAGCCTCGCGTACAGTGTGTCCCATCGAGGTTAGCATATCGCACAGGACACTGCGGTTGATGCTGTTATCTTCGACAATAAGGATATTGCATGTGGGCGCTTGCTTGGCGTTTTGGGCCAGATTGTCACTGTCGTCTCGCGTCTCAGGTTCCGTGCGTCTTAAAGGCAAAGTTAAGATGAACACCGATCCCGCGCCTTCGACACTTTTTACGGACACATCCCCGCCCATCGCCCGCGCGATGCGACGAGAGATGGACAAACCCAAACCATCCCCACGAGCCTGGCGACCTTCGCTATTCGCGAGGGCAATAAAATCCTCAAACACCTGTTCGTGCTGTTCGGCGGGAATTCCGATGCCGGTATCGATCACTTCAAAGCGAAGAGAAGAGGTTTCGGTGCCATGAATGCCGCTGACGTGTAAAGTGACTTCTCCATCTTCAGTGAACTTAATTGCGTTTCCGATCAAATTGGTAAGTACCTGGTGAATTCTCCCGGAATCACCGTGATATGGCCCTTGCATTGCTGGGTTTATGTTGAGTTTCACAGCCAAATTTTTCTCATTGGCGAGTGGTTCAAACAATTCGACCAACGCTTGCATTAGCTCTGTTAGATCAAAGACTTCGGAGTTCAGTTGAAGATTGCCCGTTTCAATACGAGTGATATCGAGTGCTTCGTTCACATGTTCCAGCAAAACCTCGCTGGAAGATGTTGCAATGCGGGTATAGCGAGCCTGTTGGTCGTTTAGGGGGGTAGTCTTAAGCAGATCAAGCACACCCAGGATACCGTTCAAGGGGGTGCGCATTTCGTGGCTCATCACTGTCATGAATTGTGACTTGGCCTTGTCCGTCCTCTCGGCTCGGTCGCGGGCATCAATCAGCTTCTGCTCGTTGATCTTACGCTCGCTGATGTCACGGATGTAGGCAATGAACTTGGTGTCATCACCATCATGAGTGGTTGTAACGTTTAACTCGACTGGGAACTCTTCGCCACTTTTGCGCAAAGCCGCAAGCTCGACACGGCCGGCATCAACGACACGTGGCGCGCCCGTTTCTAGGTAACGCTTCATGCCATTGTGGTGCGCATCGCGCATACGCTGTGGGATGAAGGTGTCCTCCATCGTCAACCCAACAATTTCGTTTCGGGTCCAACCAAAAACGCGCTCGGCCGAAGCGTTGAATTCGATAATACGTCCGGAGCTATCTGAAGTTACAATCGCATCCAGTGATGCAGCGACGGTCGATGCAAGTTGCTTTGACGATGCAGATAGTGCCGCGTCCCTGCGAACGGAGCGCTGCAAAAGTCGATCCATGAAGAGTAACAAGAGCGCCATAAGGATCAGTAAACCGATTGCAATTCCCCCGGTTCGAGACAATTGGCCCGCCAATTCAGCGCGCCGGTCCTCGGAACGCTCGGCAACTATCCGGACGCCCAGCAATGCAAGCTCTCGAACAACAGGGCGAACGTCGCGAACCAAGCGTTTCAGCTCAAGTAGATCAGTTTCGTCCAGCGGCTCGGACGAATCCAAAATTGCAACGGCATCGTCCCCAAAGACCTCGATTTTCTCAATCAATTCAGCCGCTTCGCTACTGTCACCATAGATTTCGCGAGCCCGTCCAGAATTGACAACGTTCAAACGACTTAAGGCAATATCTGCACGCAACTGTAATTGGTCAGAGAAGCCTGTCTGTGCAGCAATTTGCTCGGTTAGAACGGCGTCGAGGTTCGCAAACTCGATGTCAATCTGCGAAATGCTCCACTGTATGTTGTCTTCATCAGCGCTCGACAAGTCGCGTACCTGTGTTAACAGGTTCGAGACCATTGTTGCGAACAAGATGATCAACAGGCAGATGCCTGCCAATACCAAGAGACGGTATCGGTTCAACTCTGGCTTCAATTGCAACCTCCTGCTTGAGGTCACCGTAAGCATACTCCGCGTGTTAATCTACGACTTTCAAATGCTTAAGCTGCCATATGCTGAACGTGTAGATCGTTTCAGCCCGGTATTTGGGATCCTGATCGTATGGGAAAACAACCCAATACGGCCCCTTGTCCCTAACAGACATCGTCTCGCCATCCATGCGAGTGGCGATGATCGGAGCGTCGTTTTCAAGTTCCGCCAGTGGCATCGTGACCTTGTAATCGTTCAAGGCCACCATTTCGATACTGGTGCCGTCTGTGTTCAATTCGGTTAGCAGGGCTTTTAACGGCACCCCCGAGAACGTAACTTTATCATCTGTCCAGATCGTTGAGGTGCTGAATGTCACCTGGTCCATTGCGTCAAGATCTTGAAGGCTGAATTCGACGGTTGCGGAGTTAGAGCCTGACGTTGTTACTTCCAACATCATCTCTGCCCGAGCCTTGGCCGGAGTGATTAAACTCAGCAATAGCATGAACAGCACGACGTAAATCCGCGGGTAGTGTTTTTGTGCCATTGAATAGACTCCGGGTCAGATAAACTGGGTTATAACTATTGATCCCCCACGGTCATCAGAGCATTGGCATAGGCAACTATACCAAAGTATAGTTCCGTCATGTTTTGGCCTGATTTTTTGGTTGTGAATGCGTTCAGCGTAAGGACACTGTGGACATGCCTAATATCCTCTTAGCTGACGACCATGATCTGGTCCGCGACACAATCGCGGCCTATCTGGAAACCGTAGACGACTTCAAAGTTCAAACCGCTGCCAATTTGGAAGAAGCGTTGGAATTGATGCGCGGTCAGGATTCCATCGATCTGCTGATCCTCGACTATCACATGCCGGGAATGGACGGCTTGAATGGCCTCAGTCGCGCTCGTCAGGCCTTTCCTGCGACTAAGGTTGCACTGATGTCAGGTGTCGCCAACCGGGAGGTTGCCAACAAGGCAATGGAGAACGGTGCAAACGGGTTTATTCCCAAGTCGTTGAAAGCCGTGTCGCTGGTCAACGCCATCAAGTTTGTACTGTCAGGCGAACGGTATTTTCCCTTTGATTTCGGACAGGCAGATGAGCCAGTGGAGTCATCTGGCGTTTTTGCCACCCTGTCCGGCCGGGAGATGCAGACGCTGGAACAGCTCTGCATCGGCCTCTCCAACAAGGAAATTGCCCGAAATCTGGGAATTCAAGAGGTTACGGTAAAGCTGCATGTAAAAAACGTGCTGGCAAAACTGGGCGTTTCCAATCGAACGCAAGCCGCGCTACTGGCGAAAGAGAAGCAGTTGTTCTAAACGGTGGAACAAACGTCACAACAGGTTTTATCGTTTCTGTTTCAAACCCTCGTTTGGTCGCGTGGCAAAATCCTTATCCTGCTAGAATAGTCCTGTGTCGTGCGCGAAGTCTAAATAGCTTTCGAGCTTTGTCTCGACGATCACTGAAGCGGTCAGCAGCATCAGTTAAGAGGGACACTCGGATTGAATGGCAGACCTTTGAGTCGCAAATGGTAAAGTTTGTGCGAAAGAAAAAAACCAGATTCGCCGCAATCAATGACTTAGCTGCCGTCAAATGGAAAAGCTATGTGTCGCCGTACATCTCCTATGTGGCGACAAATAGTTTTGCCTTTTGCGACAGAACTTTTCCTTTGCGCCGCATAGCTTTGCCTTCTGCCAAATGGTTGCGTTGAGTATGTTTCCCCATAAAAACTGGTTTTGAGCGAAGCCCTTCAGGGCGATCGTCTCTAAAACCTGCTCCCGGCGAGGGTTGGGGGTACAAGTGCAATTCAATTCGATGGGGTTGGCGCGGCCCGCAGGCTTCAGCCGAGGACACAGGGCGGTGATCAGCGACGCTCTTTCTCAAGAACCGGGTGGGGCAGGGCGAGCTACAAAATCAACGATGCGGTGGACTGGAGCAAGTGAACGAACGGCTAAGAACTGGATATCTGGCTCATACGGACCAACAGGCGAGAACCTGATCGCACTGATGAAGCACTCAGACACAGTTTTCGCGGTTGTACTGGAATTGGCGGGACGGAGCGAAGCGATATCGATCGCACGGCTAAGACTTGTCAGAGAAGAACTGGCCGGAATTTTGAGTGATTTAGAAACGATCTGTACGGATGATGGCGATCAAAAACCAAAATAGACTCCTGCGGCTGCTCCAACGCGATGGAAAGCCTTTGAGTCGCAAATGGCAAAACCCGTGCGCCCATGAAAAACCGAATGACTCAAAATCAATGGCTTAGCCGTCGTTGAATGGCAAAACTATGTGTCGCCCGACAGCAGGCACAGCCGAGGACACGGCCCTGTCTAAAAGGGTTGCCCGAGGGGGAGGGCCGCGCCCTCACCCTAACGGCCAGTGGCGTTTGGCTTGTCCAAGTCCCGCTGGCCCAGGAAAGGAAAGTGATGAGGTAGAGGGCCTGCCGCCATTTGCGATTGTATCATTCTGTCGAACTGAAAAAGTAACAGTCTGGCCACCTTCCGGGCTTTCGCTGCATGCGCAGTACCAGTGGCCACGAACGGCCGTTTTGCGTAGAAAGCGAACTTTGCAAATTTTCGTGGATGTCAGTTCCGAACCCAAAGCCTCCGCGCAATTTCCATCACTCTGTCTGCCTTGCAAAATGGTTGCAGCTAAGGATTGTAACGAAGACTCATAACCCTCGGTTTTACGTCGTTCTCTTAGATTTGCGTTGTTTTAATTGACACATTGCCTTGCATGCGATCCGCTAAACTACGTCATCTGTTTTAACGCAAGGATTTGATGTTATGCCAGAATCGCTCAACCTGCATAAATTTGAAAACCTAAGTCCTTTCCAAATCAAAGACGAACTTATCAAGTTGGCGCAAAAAGAGGCGCGGCAGATGGCTCTGCCATACCTAAATGCCGGTCGAGGGAACCCTAACTGGATCGCCACTAAAGCACGGGAGGCTTTTTTCCTTTTAGGGCAGTTCGCTATGACAGAAGCACAGCGCCATCGTAATGAGCCGCAGGTCGGCCTGGCTGGGATGCCCCAAGGGCCCGGCTGTTATGACCGGCTAAAAGCATATTGTGCCAAATCGGTCGAAAGAAACGGCCCTGCAGGTGCGGAAACTTTGGTGGCCGTAGTGGATTTTGCGATTGAGAAATTTGGTTTCATACCGGACGATTTCGTGCTCGAGTTGACCGACGGTATTGTTGGCGACCACTACCCGATGCCCGACCGGTGCATGGAGCACAACGAGGCGATTGTCCACGAATACGTTATGTGGGCGATGTGCGCGGGGCACCGACCGGATGCGGAGTTCGATATCTACGCAGTTGAGGGTGGAACCGCTGCGATGTGTTATATTTTTAAGGCACTCAAAAACCAGCGGTTGCTGAATGCCGGCGACACCATTGCGTTGGGCACACCGATTTTCACGCCCTATCTGGAAATGCCGGTACTTGAAGACTATGGGCTGAACACCGTGGATGTATCTTCGAGAGAAGAGGACCACTTTCAACTGAACGACGAGGATTTCGAAATTTTGTCCGACCCGAAAGTCAAAGCACTATTTCTGGTCAACCCGGGCAACCCGTCATCAGTTGCAATCAGCCCCGAAGTCTCGACGCGGCTTGTCGAGTTCGTAAAGAACCGCCGCCCGGACCTGATCATTTTGACTGACGATGTTTACGGGACCTTCGTTCCAAACTTTCAGTCCATCTTGGGGCACCTGCCTGAGAATACCATCGGGGTCTATTCCTACTCCAAGTATTTCGGTTGTACTGGATGGCGTTTGGGCGCGATTTTGGTGGCCGAGAACAACATCTTCGACAAGATGATTGCGGAGGCTCCGGACGAAACCAAGGCCGTCGTCAACGCACGGTACGAAACGTTGACGCCCGATCCATCCTCGTTCAAGTTCATTGACCGGATCGTTGCCGACAGTCGCGATGTTGCGCTGAACCACACCGCAGGTCTATCACTACCGCAGCAGGTGATGATGACTTTGTTTTCACTGGTCGAGCTTATGGACGAAGAGAAGGCCTATCAGAAATTCTGCTGGGGTATTCTGAAGCATCGCTTTGACGAATTGGTCGAAGGGATGGGCATCGAAGTTCCCGATAACCCGCTATTCGACAAATACTACGGTATCATCGACTTCGAATTCTGGCTCCGTAAATACGTTGGCGAAGAGGTGGTCGAGTGGATCAAAGAGAATGTCCACCCGCTAGATATATCCTTCAAACTGGCTCAGGACCACGGGATCGTTTTGCTGAATGGATCGGGCTTTGACGCGCCCAACTGGTCAGCGCGGGTATCGTTCGCCAATTTGGATGACAGCGCTTACCGCCAGATCGGAAGAGCGGTGCGCGCAGTGGCCACTGGTTACGTGCAAGCCTACCGTGCCTCGAAAGGACTGCCTTTGCACGGTTGAAATCTAGCAACAGCAAAGAGGTAAGGATCAGCGTGATGATTGGCAGACACGCTGATCCCACCCTTCCAAGTTAGGACCCCGGTTGTCGCGCCCATTTCCGGTTGGACTCACGGAACAAAAGCCACAACCAGCGGCCCCCAGAGCGTCAGGAAGATGTTGGCCACGGCATAGGTCATGGTGAAGGCCGGTGTGGGAGTCGAGTTTCCAGCCTTTTCCAATAGTGTCGCAAAACCGGGATTGCCCGAGCGTGATCCGGTCACCACCGCACAGGCCTCAATCGGGTTTTTTATTCGCAAGGCGAAATAGTTGATTGGGAACTGCACGATCATGGGCATCAATGTAACCACTACACCCAACAGCAGCAGCGTGATCCCGTATTCCTGAATCGCCTCTAGTGCGGGCTTGCCCGCATTGAGGCCAACGACACCAACAAACACAGCTAAACCAAAGCTCTGAAGAAAATTCGCAGCCCCACGGTTAATACCGCCGATCTTGGGTCGCCGGATGCGCAGGTAGCCGATGATCAACCCTGTAACGAGGCAACCGAGGCCGGACCCCAAAGCCACCTTCGTTCCCGCGATGACAAAACTGATCTCTCCTATCAGATAGCCGATGGCCACGCCGATCCCCAATGCAATGAAATTGGTGACCGAGGCCGAGGGCGGCACGTAGCCCGCAACTTTCGCAACTCGGTTCAGGTCGTCCTTGTGACCGACAATGCTGACCTCGTCACCTGCGTGGATCTCAGTGTTGTGCAGGACGGGGACATCATGGCCCATGCGGGTGATCTTTGAGATGTGAACACCGCGCCTCTGATCCGCGGTCAGAGCCTCGCGCAATTCCGCCAACGTTTTACCAGTCAGTCTGCGGTTGGTGACCACTACGTTACGACGTTCCTCTACAACTGTCAGTTCAGGAGGATACTCTCCGATTTCCCCACTGGCGCTACCCTCGAACTGAGTCAAAGTCGCGACGAGCCCGGAGACGACCACAACGTCGCCGGCATTGACTATCGTTTCCGGGGTCGGATCCACAGGAGCGCCATCGTGGAGCAACCGTTCGACGATCAGATCGCCATCATAGCCACTTTCAATATGCTTGACGGATTTTCCGGCAATGGTTGCATCGCCATTTACCTGATAGGCTCGGGCGTCAAACCGGTTCATAGGAAGGAACTCACCTTCCTCTAGTTTGCGACCGCCGCCGCTGAGTTTCTGAGCCAGCTTAATCGCTTCTTGCCGCAGGTCGACACGCATAATAATTGGAATGACACTAACTGCCAATATTGGGCCGATTGAGCCGAAGATATAAGTAACCGAGTATCCTACGGCGATGTTGGTTTTCAACTTTTCCGCCTCATCTGCGGCCAGCCCAAGCAGATCGATGGCATTTCCAGCGGTACCAATGATTGCAGATTGTGTCAGGCCTCCAGCCGCCAACCCAGCCGCCAGCCCTTTATCCAAGCCGGCCAACCGAGCAACGACTATAACAAAAAACAACCCCCAGAGGGTCATCATAAATGCGGCCAGTAACTTGGTCAGTGCAGTTCGGTTCAAGGCAGCAAAGAATTGAGGCCCGCCATTGTAGCCGACCATGAATATGAAGAGGGAAAAGAAAACATTCTGAACATCGGTGCTAAGGTTGATACCCCCGATCTGGCCAATGAAGACCGCCACCAACAATGTGCCAGCGATGCCCCCCAGTTCGAACTTGCCGACCCGAAACTTTCCGACGCCGTATCCCAGACCCAGACAAAGAAACAGTGCCATGATCGGGAAAGCGCGCAGCTGTTCTGTAATCAATTCCATTGTGAAATCTCCCGCGTCCCAACGCTGGTCGTTGCCGCTCAAGATACAGCGCCTAACTGTATTGAAAACAAAAAAATTTAGACAACCGGTGTTGTGCGGGCATTTCGAAACTACTTGGAACAAACTCTCTTAAAGGGCAGATGCATTTGCAGCCTAAAAAACTACTTTGGAAGGTAAGTCACGCCATTCACTCTTTGTTTTTGGGGAGTGAGTCTTGGACATCTCGATGGATTTTTGTGTTCCCTTCGGACATGCTGCAGATATTCTCACGTAAGTTGTAGCGAACAGAGGTTGTTTTTCTGACCTGATCTGCAGGAATGAAGTCATAAGTCTGAACTTCGGGTGACTGTGTACAGGACAGCGTCCTCATAAACGCAGTTAAGTCTTCAGTCTCTTTCTCATACAATTTCAGTTCCGAGAGTATGGCAGCGTTGTTGGCGTGCAACTTTTCTTGGGTCTACTGGAAAACAACCAGCAATTTTTTGCTAGTAAAAAGACGATCATCCAAGCTGGCAGGTTTTTCCGCAACCTGCCAAGTGCGGCTCAAATCCAATGTCAGCTTCAGGCCGTTGACCTGCTGAGTGCACCCGCAGCGGCAAAGTCACTCGGCAACGGCAGCAATGGGCTCATCGCAGGTCCGCAATCGTTCTGTGAGCTTACAGATCTAGCGATCAGTCTTGTCGCACATCGCAATTCTCTAGCAATAAGCATCGAACAGACGCCTATCTTTCAAAAGACTTCATCTGTTTTTTCGCCTTGTCCCAAGAAGCCCCTAGCCTTCTGCGCAATTCATTAACTGAAGGACAGTCTTGAAGCGCTTTTTGAACTTCGCTGCTATCGAATTGAATAGGAGGCCTTCCTGAGCGAATTGGAACTTCGCGTTGCTTAAGGCCGTTGGAAAGTGTCGTTGGCTTCAGCCCATGACGCTTCGCTACCTGCGCCAAGGACATGCGCGATTTATAGTCTTTGATGACGCGTTCCCATCGATCAAAACCCAGCTGATCCAGTAGCCTCCAAAGAGACTTGCGAGAACAATAGTACCGTGCACGTAAATCTTTGAGCATTTCTATGGCACGAAAGTCTGCAACGAGATGCTTCGACGAGAATTGAAAAGGCAGCCCTGGTTTGGCTTTCAACCAGACCGTCGCACAGAAATCACCATTTTTTTCCAAACGAATATGACAGCGTGTAACTGCCGTCGGGTCTATTTTTCGGAAAGTTTTGTAGTCGTTCTTAACCATCCACGTATCGCGGGCAAGCTACATGCGGCTTTCTCTTCAACTCGCCAATTCTATGTTTCTACTTCCAAGAAGGTGCTTTTGCAATTTGGGGCAGCGTTTAAAAGATTTGACTGCCGCGCGCACGATCAAATCTATTTGGGATAGTTGAAAAATCGACTCCATTCGCGAGGTCAAGTCATGAGACACAACGATATCCCTATCGACCGAGCAAGGCACGCGCGGATCAAGTGTGAACTAGAAATCAGAGGGTTGAAGCTCACGGACCTAGCGCAACGGATCGGTGTCGGAGCCAGCGCCGTCAGCTCTGTGTCGCTTGGGAAAAGCCGTTCAGAGAAAATCGAAAGGTACCTGGCTTCTGTGTTAAATCAGCCGGTTGAGGAGCTGTTTCCTGAGCGCTATGCCCAATCAGAGTTGGCTGAGGGGCAAAGCCCGGGAAGGCCGTGAATCCGAGGTTCTGGAAAGGTTGTGGCGTTGCGATGGGACCCATTTGTGAGCCAGAAAGGACCGAGATCCTGTGTTTCAGGCAGAGGCCAGACAACGGTCTATTGGGTGTGGGCACGCCAGTTTACGCAAACTACTGAATTCGCGCATCGAGCAATCCTTAGTTGATGTCATCGATGCACTTGTCTCCGTGCTGTTCCAGCCACTTCAAAGAAAGGAGGACGACAAATGAGCCCCTAGAAAAAGCAAAGCCCCCGAGAGCTGGCACTCTCAAAGGGCTTGGTGCAAATGAATAGAACCCTTTTGCACCTCATTCATGACCCAAGTTTTGTGACCCGTCAACCGCGCTGATCGTTTCAGCGGACGGGTCGCCCTTTGTCTCCACAAATGAAGAGGAGCCGAACGGTGCGGGCAGAGCTCGCAGCTACGGCAATAGATATGTCTAAAGATGACGACGACTATTTCTATCGTCCCCCCGAGCCAACCACGGCCGGGCTGATGTTTCCTGCACGCTCAAAATTCACTGTGCGTGGTTTTACCTTGGCCATGACGCCTGTCGAAATGTACTGGCGGCAGATTATCTCTGCCAGCCAACATGAGCGGGCAAACTGGCGAAGATCTTTCCCGCACCGCAGCAAACGCCAAAAGCCTGACCCAAAAAGGCACGCGCACCCAGTTCAGAGGGTCACTTTCTGCGCCCGCAACACGTTGTTTTTCAACAGAATGGGCGGAAAGCTGTCGTTCGCCGCATGTGCAAAACTCAACTTTTGGTTATGTGATAGGAGACATTCGGGTAGGAATTCTCAGATCAATTGATAGCGTCTGTCCCCAGAGCAGCGAAGTCTACCTCATGCCGCGAAAGTCGCTCGGCTATTTGCCTAAAACACTTTGCCCGACAGGTGTTCTTCAAGCAGCAATATCCACCCAATCGTAATAAGCGTCGAGACGATGCCAATTGGCAGAACCGCCTTCATGAACTGAGTGAACGTTACTTCAGCGGCGCCCATCCGGTCGGCCATTTGCAGCACGATCACATTGCTGGCGGCGCTAATGATGAACATGTTTCCGGCCAGGGTCGACACACCGGCCAGCATCATCAGGTTCGGCACATCAAACGAGGGCAACAGCTTGAGGTACATATCCACAAGGGGCACGTTCGAAAACACCTGACTGCCGAAGAAGCTGATCCCGGCAGTGACCAGCGGCTCGTTCATATGCTCGCGTTCTTCGCCGAGCATCGCCTGCAGCGAGCCAGAATCCAGCAGCGCGCCGGTCACGATGAACATGGCAACAAAAAACACCAGTGTTGGCCAGTCCAGCCGAACAAAGGTTTTGGCGCGCGCGCCGTCAAACAGATAGACCGGAAGACAGGCAATTGCCGCTGCGACGCCCAACTGATACCCGAAATCGGAACCAGTGGCGGCCAGTATGCTTTCGACCGTCACCAATACGATCAGAACCGCGATGGCCGACAAGACGGGCCACTGGGTACCCTCGGTCTCTTGCGCCAGGTCTGATTGCTCACCCTCGGGTGTGGATACCACCATACGTTTTGACAGCCACAATGCGCTGCCCCCCAAACAGATCAACGTTGGTACGATCAGCCAATGCACGAATGTGACCATCGGAGCCGGCACTTCTCCGCTTGCGGCGATCAGCAGGTTCTGTGGGTTGCCGATGGGCGTGGCCATACTGCCAATGGTCACGGCCACACAGAGCGCCACTAGAAACGTCTTTTGATCCGCTCCAGTTTGACTTGCCAGCATCAAGGCAATGGGCGTGCCGATAATGGCGGCGGCGTCATTCGTCAGAACCGCGGCAACCAGCGCGAACAAGAGCATGAAGGCGACAAGAGACACTCCGGGCGTCCTCCAGCCAACCATCCATCCCGCAATCCGGTGCGAGATACCATTTTCATACAGCGCCCGGCCAATGGAAAAGACCGAGAACAGATACAGCATGACATTCCAGTCAATCGCCTGGTACGCTGACTTGGGCGTAATCGTTCCACTGATCAGCAGAACGACAGCACCTGCGGTCATCACATGCCAGATCTTCAGAAAGGAGGGCAACCATTCGCGAATGGCGATGAGTGTAAAGACGGCGATGGAAACAGCGAGGCTGAAGGACAAAGGGCTCTCTCCGCTTTTTGGGACTAGGACGTTTCAGCGGCGGGCTGTTTGTGCGCCGCCGTTTCGGGCATCAGGGTTGCAAAGATGATCGCGCCAAGGATGGACACTCCGGCCAGAAAGTAGAAGGCTAGGTCGTAGCTGGCGAACTGTACGATTTCTTCCGCAATCAAGTTACTCGCAGACGCGCCAATACCCACAAGTGTCGCCAAAGCGCCCTGAGCAATGTTGAACCGCCCGGTTCCTTTGGTAACGTCCGAGACAATCAGTATGAACAAGACCGCAAAGATGCCATTTGCTACTCCATCCAGTGACTGAATCGCCACCAGAGCTACTGAGTTGTCCGTCATAGTATATAAGATCGCGCGAACTGGCAGAATCGCAAATGCCATCAAGAACAGAGGTTTACGTCCCCAGCTATCCGCTGTTTTACCGCACAGTATCGCCATGCCGATCATGATGAACTGGGCCGAGATGATGCAGGCCGAGGTGAACGCAATGCCCGATTTTGTGTCCCCGCCACTGGCGACCTTTTGGCTGACCAATGGCAGCATGCTGGCGTTGGCGCAGTGAAACAGCACGATCGAAGCACCAAAGACAATCAATGTCCGATTACCTAGAATGGTGGCGAACCCGCTAGGTCTTTCCTCGCCTAAGTCGTCCTCGGCCACGCCACCGCGGGCAGCTTCATGGTCGATATCCGAGGGTTTGATCATAAGCGTGCAAAAGATCATCCCGATACACATGACCGAGATCAGCACAAACACACCATCCACATACCCAGCCAGCGCCAGTCCTGCGGCGATTGCAGCGGCAACCACATTGCCCGCATGGTTCCAGGCCTGATTGGCACTGGTCTGACGCGTGAACGCACGTCGACCGACAACACCCAGGGTGATCGCCGCTATCAGTGGACCAAGAAAGGCAAGGGCCACACCCATCGTGGCCTGTGCGCAGTAAATGGCGTATTTCGCATCCGAAAATACAAGCGTCAGCGCGGCCAAGCCCACAGCCGAGACGCATGCCACCATCAACAGGCGTTTTGCACGCGTCCAGTCAATCAATGCACCCGCCGGGGTTTGCGCCAGAACCGTCACAATCGATCCCAGCGCCAATGCAAATCCGATACTTTGCGGGGACCAGTGTAATTGGGCCAGAAGATAGATCGCAAGATAGGGTCCAAACCCCGCAGTCACATCACCGGCAAAAAAATTGACCCCTAAAAGCGGGCGGTTCAAAGCTTTACTGCTCTGTCCAGTGCTGTTGCCGCCTACCAAGATTCCTCGCGCAAAATGCCGCCTCCCAAGTTGCTTTTTCCGATCTCAGCGCGCTGACGCCGGGGCAGCGTTTGTCACGAATGTCGCTTACTTTGCGTCATCAAACAACCCACGCGTGTTTCTCTAATTGAAAACTATTGGTTAGCGATTTCGTTGTGGGGAACAATTTGGAGTCAGATTGACCCCAAACCCGTTCAATTTGGACCATGCATTCATACGCCGCACGAAAGCCGCGCTGATTGCTCCAGCGGCTACACGCGACACCGAGATTGGGTTCACACAGACGACGGTGCGGCCGCTCTAGCTCTCAAAGAGCTGAAATAGCTTGTCCAGATCTGATCCAATCTCGAACCGGACATTGCGGGCGCCTACCCGACGTTGACGAGGGACAATATCACAGGATGCTGCGCTGCATCCGAGGCCGGCTAACTCTAGCTCAAAAAATAGTCACGTAGAGCATCAGGCGGCTGTAGGATTTAAGTTCGACGATCTAAACTACCCAACAAGGCTAGCGACATAACTGACTTTGTAGCTAAATAGCTCGATGTCGCTCGGCTGGGTTCAAACTCTGCGGCACCACATGAGATGCCGCAGAGTGGTTTTGATCTAAAACGACCAGCGAAGGCCTGCGCGCAGGAAAGGGCCTTGCGCGTCGTTGCCGATTTCTTGCTCTGCATTCAGTTCCAAAAGCATATCCTGAGCAAGGTTTTTCTCATAACCAATCGCGACGCGTGCACCAGTGAAGTCAGTTGATGCAAAGACGAGCGACTGAGTTGAGGAAAACACGGTAACATCCGTTTCGGAAGTTCCAAGATCGCGCCTTAGAATTCCGCTCAGCTGAGCGCTCAATACTCCGCCATTGTTGAACTGCCTCTGGGCTTCCACACCCAACTGGGTTTCGATAACCTCGGTAGTGATGTCCCCAATGGTGGCGTCGGCGCTTGACCCAGTTTCAGTATAGCCATCGTCCTGCTGGTTGGTATAGCGGGCATTCGCAAAGCCAAGCACCCCGAAATCGCCGTTGATGTCAAAGTCACGCTCAACCGCGACATGCGCTGTAAACAACCTGCTGTCGTAGTCGGCACTTGCATCGTCACTGCCACTGATTTGTCGGGTGCGATCCGTCGAAAGCCAACCGTAGCCAAGCCCTGCCTCAAAAGTGTAAGCGCCAATTTGTCGACCCAAAGCGGCGTCAAGATAGAAGCCGGTCGTGTCAAAATCAGTGGAATCGGTATCTCCATCAGCCGAAAACACGCCCATGCCGACAGCTAATGCAAGGCCATTGTCCATACGTCCGCTAAAGCCAGCACTTCCGTTGAATATCGACACATCCGTATCGGAACTGGAATCGGATTCGAACTCTCGATACTCGGCGCTGATCAGAGCAAATGGCCGGAATCCAGCAAGAGTTGCACCCTGCGCAACTTCTGGCGAATTGGCATAGCTCAGCGCATTGCCGCTGCTGCCCACCGTGCTACCGAAGGCGGCAACGACATCACCTGAGAGTGCGATGTCATTGGTGTCGACGCTTGCGTAGACAGGGGCCGCTCCGCCTTCGTCTTCGACAAACCAACCCGACCCTTCACTCGACACCGTAGTCGTGAAAACACCCGCGCCAGGTGCAGCATCTTCAAAGCGGAAGATGGCGCTGCCACCTTGGGCGTCTAGGTTCACGTTGTGCGCGTTGACCCTAATGAGGCCCTGCACATCATCCTCGGAATCAGCATTCAGCGTACCCGAACCGGAACCGAGATAGACGGCATAGACTTCGTCATTGCCAGATACCCGAATGGTTCCCAGGCCATCGATCGTACCGTCGAAATTGTCGAACTGAATACCGGCAGCACGTGTTCCCGAGACACCGGTGGCACTTGCCGTAATCTCACCTGTATTCATGAACGATCCCTGCATGTCGCTGGCATAGACCCCGATCCCAGTCGATTGGTCCCCGGTTGTCATCCCACCTTCGGCTGCAACAGTGATGCTGCCAGAGTTCGTGATGTCCCCGGTGGCAAGCTCGTCAACATAGATGCCGTAGGCCTCGGCTTCGGTATCACGCGAGATTGCTGTGGCTGTGATCACGCCCGAGTTCGTGATTGTGCCACTCAGATTGTCTGTCAGATAAACGCCAGCCGCCGTCGCAGAATCCTCGGCAGCCTCGGCGCGCAGCGTCATGGTTCCCGAATTGGTGATTGCACCCGAGACGTCATCACCAACATAGATGCCCGAAGCTGTCGCTTCAGAGGCTGTGTTGAGCGATTGCGCCGTGCCAGTAATCGTACCCGAGTTGACGACCGTGCCGGCGACAATGTCTTCAAGATACATACCGCCTGCATAGGCTTCGTCATCGGTATCGGCACTTGCAAAGGCGGTGATCGTTCCGCTGTTGATGATGGTAGCACCATCCAGCACATCATCGTCTACATGAATACCATATGCGGACGCATCAGATTCGACTGCAAGCGCAGTAACTTTGATCGTACCACTATTTTCGATCTGGCCGGACAAATCGCCTTCCACGTGGATACCGTATGCAGTCGCCTCGTAGGTTTCTGGAGCAGACGCGAAAATCTCCATCGTGCCTGTATTGCGGATCACACCGGCCGCATCTTCGTCGACGTAAATCCCCGAGGCAGACGCGGTACTATCGATTTTGGTGATGGCAACCGCTTTGATGGTGCCCGAGTTAACAATCTCACCTGTTTCTAGCAGGTCGTCGTCTACGTAGATGCCCCAAGCGTAGGCGTAATCGTCGGCGAATGATCTGGCCCGTATGTCAATAGTACCGCTGTTTCTGATCACCCCCCCAACGTCACCGTCAACGGCGATGCCGTAGATTGATGCAGTACTCCCGTCGGTCGTGTCGATAAGCCCATCGATCTTGATTGTGCCGGTGTTGGCGATTTCACCGGTCTCGGTGAGGTCGCCGTCGACATGGATACCCCAGGCCTCGATGTCCCCATCTGTTGCCTGCACATCAACCTCAATGGTGCCGTTGTTGACAATCGACCCGGCAACATCGCCGTTGACCTGTAACGCATAGATGTCCTCTGGATCAGACCCCGTGATATCCAACGAGATGGTGCCGTTGTTTATCAGTTCGCCGCCTTCAAGCAGGTTCCCATCCAATAGCAGACCCCTCGCAGTGTCAGTGTCTGACGCAACGACTGAAATCGAGCCGTTATTGGTAAACGTACTTGAATAATCCGTAGTGATCGTAAGAGCAGCAGCAGTTGTGGAAGCTATCTCAATCGCACCGCGTGCAGTCACTTCGTGATCAGCATCGGTCGTGAAAACCTGAGGCGTAGTCACCACATTTGAGATCGCATCCGCATGCGCGCCCCCCGCAGTCAGTGCAATCATCGACACCTGCGCCAGCAATGCAGCAGGAGCAGCGCTGACAATTTGGCCTTTCCATTTGAAAAGACGCCCACCACGGAGCTTGAGGGCGTTCACCCCGGACTCATTTTTTGACATGTACTATCCCGTTAGATTTATTTTGTGTTTTTTTATCGAAGCTCGCCGCGTTTTCGCGATCGGCTACCCTTCCAAACCGTTAAAAAACCGTTAACGAATATGCAATATGCCAGTTATGCATTGCATAAACTGGCTTGTTGTTGTTGGAAATCCGTAGAAAAACTGCAACACAATGTGGCAATTTGACTGCGCTTTGGGCCAGGTTGCCGTCGTAGGAAATTCTGGAGCTACTTGGATGTCAAAAAACAAGACCTTGTCCATCGGAGAGGCCTACAACCAGGGCGTACATGCCTACGAAACAGGGGAGTTGAATAAAGCTGTCAGTGTTCTGAACCAAGTGCTCAAGGCGGCGCCCAAATACGCGCCTGCGCATCAACTGCTTGGCGTAATTGCGTTTCAAACCGGTCAAACTGGGCCAGCCGAAAATGCCATGCGCGAAGCGATCCGATTGCAACCGGACAATGCCGGGTTTCTGTCGAATTTTATCGAAGTATTGCGGACAAACGGCAAAGCTGAAGAAGCGATCCGTGCGGGTAAACGCGCAGCCCAACTTGATCCCGGGTCTGCAATTGCCCATTCAAACCTAGGGTTAGCCTACTATGATCTGGGCGACTTAATCGATGCCGAAGCTTCTCAAAAAAAGGCATTGGCCCTCCAACCGGATCTAGTTGCCGCGTACAACAATCTGGGTTCAATCGCGCGCGACAAAGGTGACAGGACGGCCGCAATCTCATTCTATCGACAGGTACTGGACCTACGACCGGATCATCTGGAGAGCGTGAACAACCTCATTTCAGTCCTGATCGAGACTGAAGCTGTCGACGAAGCCAGAGAGCTGACAGAAAAGTATGTTAAAAAAGGGCACGCTTCCGCAGAGCTACATCGTAACCGCGGGCGGCTTCATGTCTTGCATTGCGAATGGGATGAGGCCGAGCGCTGCTTCCGCATGGCCATTTCTCTGGATGAGACAAAGCCTGAATCCTATGTCGGGCTTGCACAGGTTCTGGCCGAGAAAAATCTACACGAACTTGCCCTTCTAGAGGCAGAAAAAGCGCAACGCATAGATCACTCCCACGCACCTGCCTATCATTACATAGCAGTCTGCAAATCGTACTTGGGTGACATGGACGCAGGTTTTGTCAAT
This sequence comes from uncultured Ruegeria sp., assembly GCF_947504215.1. GTDB lineage: Bacteria > Pseudomonadota > Alphaproteobacteria > Rhodobacterales > Rhodobacteraceae > Ruegeria. The sequence goes on from NZ_CANNGO010000020.1 coordinate 41,833, forward strand.
TACCAGAAGGCCCTTGAGCTGAAACCTGATTTCACCGCAGCCATGATCGCCCTCGGCTATCTGAAAATGGAGCAAGGAAATTTTGACTCAGCCCGGCATTGGTTCAACAAAGCAGCAGAAGAAGATAATCCGCGCCTGAATGCCCAGATTGCGCTGGTCAAGCTGGACAGGGTCACCCAAGACAACCCGGATTTCAAAGCTCTTGAAGCCGCATTGCCGGACGCCGACAAGATGCTCCCTGAACAGTCAGTCTCGTACCACTATGCGTTGGGAAAGTGTTACGAAGACCTCAAACGCTACGAAACTGCCTTTGAAAACTTTGCAAAAGGGGCTGCAATAAAACGCAGCATAATCGATTATGACGCAGATCAGATTGAGGAAACGGCCGACAACCTGATCGGAGTATTCACGCCCGCGCTAATCGAAAAACTGCGCAAAAGCGCATTGCACAGCGATCAGCCGATCTTCGTGGTTGGTATGCCTCGGTCCGGAACAACACTGACCGAGTCGATCCTTGCCAGCCACACAGATGTATTTGGCGCCGGAGAACTGAGCTATTTACACAAGTTGTTTGCCGACCAGCTTCGCGGCGGCAACAAGAAAACCGGCAGCCTGATTGCAAGCCTGTCGGAACATGAGCTTACGCAGCGTGCGCAACGATATGTTCAGCAGCTTGATGCGCATGCTCCTTGCCAACCGCATATCGTAGATAAAATGCCAGCCAACTTCCTGATGGTTGGCCTGATTCATGCAGTGCTACCTAACGCGCGGATCGTGCATATTGCGCGTAACCCGTTTGACACCTGCTTGTCCTGCTTTACCCGCGTTTTTCAGCGTAGCCAGTATCATAGCTATGATCAGGTCGAGTTGGGCCGGTATTTCAAGGCCTATGTTCGTGTTATGCAGCATTGGAACGAATTGCTACCTGCCGACAGTTTTCTTACGGTTCACTATGAGAACCTTGTAGAAGACATCGAATTTGAAGCGCGTCGCATGATCGCTTTTTGCGGCCTAAAATGGGACGAACGCTGCCTTGACTTCCATAAAGGGGAGCGGCGCGTCCGCACTGCCAGCGTTCAGCAAGTACGCCAGCCGTTATACAAGTCGTCCAAGGAAAAATGGCGCAACTATGAAGCTCATTTGGTGCCTCTTACTCAGACGATTGGAGAGGCAAGGATCCGTTTTTAATACACATTGATTGAAATTCAGTCCCGAAGTGAGTCTGTTCGACTAAAGAGTATTGTTTTGTCGCCGATATCATCGGGACACATATGCCAACAAGTGCTCCAAATGAAGCAATGTTTCCTTGACCGCGAACGGGCGGGTGGGAACAAACCTTGCATAGGGTCAGGATGCATTGATTTCCGTCGCTTCGCGTGATTCACGGCAGTGAAAACGCAGCGGTAGCATGAGCGACCTTTTCTGGCTGACGGACGCGCAAATGGCGTGGCTGCAACCTTTCTTTCCGAAGTCACATGGCAAGCCTAGGGTCGATGACAGACGGGTATTGAGCGGGATTGTCTTCATCAATCGCAATGGCTTGCGCTGGCGTGACGCTCCTGCTGCTTATGGTCCTTACAAGACGCTCTACAGCCGATGGAAACGTTGGAGTGAGAAAGGCATTTTCGCGCGGATGATGGCCGGGTTGGCTGCGGAACACGGTGAAGAAAAGACCGTGATGATCGACGCAACGTATCTGAAGGCACACCGCACAGCGACCAGCATGGGCGTGAAAAAGGGGGGGCGTGGACGCCTGATTGGTCGGACCAAGGGCGGCATGAACACAAAGCTGCACGCCATCTGCGATAGCCAAGGCCGCCCGCTTGATCTGTTCGTGACCGCTGGGCAGGTGAGCGACTATATCGGCGCACGGGCATTGTTGAGCAGCTTGCCGGATGTCGATTGGTTACTCGGGGATCGCGGCTACGACGCCGACTGGTTCAGAGAAGCGTTGAAAGACAAAGGGATACGCGCCTGTATCCCCGGTCGAAAGCAACGCAAGGCAAAGGTCAAACATGACAAGCGCCGCTACAAGCGACGCAATCGGATCGAGATCATGTTCGGGAGGCTCAAGGACTGGAGGTGCGTCGCAACGCGCTATGATCGATGCCCAAAGGTCTTTCTCTCAGCCATCGCCCTCGCGGCAACGGTAATTTACTGGTTATGAATCCTGACCCTAACTATCGGGGGCTTCTCCTGATGTTCCTCGAGTTATCAGGGTCGCTGAGTATTCGAAATGACGGACTGGTAGCTCGGGTGTTCGCATTCGGTCTAGAAGGATTTCGGCCAACCGCTTGCCTAATTTCTTCGGGTCGATCGCCATGGTTGTGAGGCCAGGCATCGAGACGGCCGCATCTTCAATGTCATCGAAGCCTACTACTGAAAAGTCACGCCCTGGTTTCAAACCGGACTGGATCAAGCCGAAGCAGGCACCAAGCGCTACAACATCTCCGTTACAAACAATGCCTGTCACCTCGGGGTGTTTGTGACGGAGCGCTGCGACAGCGTCAAATCCGGCGCGCTTGGTCTCCTCACAAGGCCAGATTATTGGGCGTACGCCATCCAGTTTTTCACAAGCGCTAAGGTAACCGGCAATTCGTTCTTCACGCACCGACGTTTGCTCGATGCCGCCAAAATAGGCGATGTGCTTGTGTCCAAAATCAATCAAATGCTGTGTGGCTTGAGTAAGAGCCTCGGTGTTTAGAACACCAACGTGATCAAGGGACTGTGATACCTTGCGCATGAAAGTAACAGCGGGAACACCGTGGGCCTCCAAAAGCTCCATAGCGTCCTCGTTCGTGTCGAGCGCCGGCACCCAGATCAAGCCGCGTCGACCAAATCTGATGCAGGCTTCCAGGAGGCGGTCCTGACGCTGAAGATCTCCTTGTGCATCGAGGACCGACACCATGAACCCTTCGGTTTCGAGCAAGTCGACGGCGCCGCTTACAACCTCTGCGTTAAACGGGTTGGCCAGTTTGTTAATGATGAAACCGATTTCGCGATTGTCACCCGAACGCATAGTGGCTGCTGCTTGATTTGGGACGTAGCGCAGACGCTTGGCTGCGCTCAGGACTTTCTGACGTGTCTTCTCTGAAATCCGGCCGGTGTCACGCATAACTTGGCTGACGGTTGGAACCGACACGCCCGCTTCTTTGGCAACGCTGGATAAGGTGGGTTTTTTCGTCATGGGTCACTGTTGAGGTATAACGTTTGCATAAGATCGCAAGTGATTTTGCAAATGACAAGTAAATTATGGCGAATACTTGACGGCAACATACTTGACTCAAGATACAACGATATATCATATTAACTGCATTCGCCCGCGGACTGACCCAAAGGTGTCGGCGAGGGAGAGAGGTTGCCTGTTTCTTTGTCAGCCTCAGACATAGGGAGGAAAACATGTCTATTCATTCGAAGCTAGCGGGAGCCGTGTCCGGTGTGGCCATGCTTGTCGGCGCTTTCACCGTGCAAGCTGAAACTCTGTTCTGGTCGACCCAGGCCCGGCCTGCCGAAGAAGCGCAGGCTATGCGGACCGAGGTTCTTGGTGGCTTCGATGGCGGAGTGGATTACCAGCCGAACGAAGATGGCCCTTGGCTGACCCGTTTGCAAGCTGAACTACAAGCGGGCTCGGGCAGTATTGACTTGCTGGGTTCTTTGCACGGCAACTTCTCGGCGATGAACCCTGATGACCTAATGGATCTCAGTGATCTTGGCGTCATGTCGGCCTCAGACACTTTCAATGATCTGGCCAAGTTGGGAACTGACAGCCTGCACTACATGCCGTGGATGCAAGCAAGCTACATCATGGCCGCCAACACTGAAGCGCTGCAGTACCTGCCTGAAGGCGCGGACATCAATGCACTGACCTATGACCAGTTGATCGCGTGGGCGGCGAATGTGGAAGAAGCAACTGGACAGAAGAAATTCGGCTTTCCTGCAGGTCCCAAGGGCCTGAAACACCGCTTCTTCCAGGGCTACCTCTACCCGTCCTACACTGACGGTGTTGTGCGGACCTTTGCGTCGCCGGAGGCTGTGACGGCATGGGAGAAGTTCAAAGAGCTGTGGAGCCATACAAACCCCGCATCGACCAACTTCTCATTCATGCAGGAGCAGCTGTTGAACGGCGATGCCTGGATTGTCTTTGACCACACCTCGCGCCTTGCGCAGGCGTTTAATGAACGCCCCGACGATTTTGTCGCTTTCCCGGCGCCTGCTGGTCCGACCGGACGTGGCTTCATGCCTGTTCTGGCAGGTGTTGCCATACCGCGGACCGCGCCAGATGCTGAAGGTGCCAAAGCATTGCTGACTTATCTGATGCAACCCGAAACGCAGATCGCGACCCTGAAAGCGACAAACTTCTTCCCTGTGGTTGAAGTCGAACTGCCAGACGATCTGCCGCCTTCGGTCAAAGCCGCCGGCGAAGCGGTTGCCAGGATGAGCGGCTCACCAGATGCTAATCCTGGCCTGCTGCCTGCAGGTCTGGGTAGCATGGGTGGGGATTTCAATCGTGTTTACGTAGATTCGTTCGAACGCATTGTTTTGGCTGGTCAGCCTATTGAGCAGGTTCTGGAAGATCAGAAGAAACAGCTTGAAAAGATCATGAATGAAACGGGCGCGCCCTGCTGGGCTCCTGATGCGCCTTCGGAAGGTGCTTGCCCGGTCGAGTAAGACCTTCCCTGACTGCCGGGCCACCGAAGCGGTGGCCCGGTTCCCCAGCAAAATCCCAACTCAAAGGAGCGGTCCGATGGAAGCGCGGCTATTGCCTTACTTTCTGATCCTCCCGGTGACGCTATTTCTCTGCCTGTTTTTCCTCTACCCGTTTGCGCTGGTTGCGCAGCAGGCTTTTGGAACAGGAAACGGCTTTTCACTGGATAACTTTCGCGAAGTTGTGAGCTACTGGAAGTTCCCGATTTCTATGAAGAACACCTTTCTTCTGGCCGCGGCCGTGGTGCCGATTCAGTTGGCGCTGTCACTTCTGATGGCCACGATGGTCACGAAGATGCAAAAGGGCCGCGATCTGGTTCTGTATATTTGGACCATTCCGCTGGGTATCTCTGATCTAGCAGCCGGTATCATCTGGCTGGCGATCTTCGAGCAGTCGGGTTTTCTGAACTCGATGATGGTCGGGCTTGGTGTCACCGACCAACCTGTAAGTTTGCTGAGCTATCAAACTCCCTGGATTGTGTTCCTGGCGATCATGTTGGCCGAGATTTGGCGCGCTACAGCGATAATGCTTGTGATCCTTGTGGCGGGCATCGGCCTGATCCCCAAGGAATACTACGAGGCTGCGGATGTGTTTGGCGCCTCGCGCTGGAAACAGTTCACCCGGATCACCCTGCCGCTTTTGCGCCCGTCGCTGCAAACGGCCCTGGTCCTGCGCGTCATCCTGGCCTTCGAGGTCTTCGCCGTGGTTGCTGCTCTTGGAGGCACGATCTTCCCGGTACTAATGGGCGAAATTTACGCCTATCAGTTTGACCTGCAAAATGGTGGGGCAGCAGCAGCGCTGGCGATCATCGTTCTGATTATCTCGATCGTCTTCACTCTGATCATCATGCGCGCTCTGCGCGTCCCGAAAGGAGCTACGATATGACGGCTGTAGCAGACGTTGTAGCCCCTGACACACGCAAGGCGGGAAGGGGGCTCTACCGAGCAGGAGTGATCTTGCTGTGTGCCTGGGTGATCATACCGCTATACCTGCTGTTCGTGAACACAATGTCCTCACCGGATACGGTGAACAGTTTCCCCAAGAGCTTCATACCGGAGTTCAATATGGGATCCCTGGAATTCTTTATGGGGTTCCAGGGGATGCTGAGGGCGCTGTGGAACTCGGTTGTGGTGGCTTTGATGACGATGGTGATGTCCATCGCCATCGGAGCGCCCGCGGGCTACGCCCTATCGCGGTTCGACTTCCGTGGGAAAGAGCTGTTCCGGCTGCTGATCCTGCTGACCCGGGCCTTTCCGCTGCCCTTGCTGGCACTACCCCTTGCGGTTCTCTTTATCCGCACAGGTCTGGATGACACGGCCTTCGGTCTGGCGCTGGTCCACACGACCCTGGCGATCCCATTCGCGGTGCTCATCACCTTTTCGCTCTTCTCTGGTATCCCGCTGGAGCTTGAGGAAGCAGCGTGGACGCTGGGCTGCACACGGCTGACCGCCTTCACCAAAGTGATCTTGCCTCTGGTACTGCCTGGGATCACGGCCTCGGCGATCTTCGCCTTCGTCATTTCGTGGAACGAGGTGTTCGCGGCGGCCGTGCTGACCATCGAGAACCGCACGTTGCCCGCATTCCTGTTGCAAACCCTGGGCGAGGCCCCTTTGCACCTGAAATTTGCAGGCGGCTTCATCCTCGTGGTGCCTGCGCTGATCTTTATCTTCGCTGTGCGCAAATACCTCTTTGCCATGTGGGGCATTGCCAACCGCTGAACGGTGGCTGAAAGGAAACTGTTATGGCTGAAATACAGATCAAAAACGTTGCCAAGAATTTTGGGTCTTATCAGGCTCTGCACGACATTAACCTGACCATCGCAGATCAGGAATTCATGGTCCTTCTGGGGGCATCGGGCTGCGGTAAATCCACGCTTCTGCGCATCATCGCAGGGCTTGAGACAGCAACGACCGGCGAAATCTGGATCGGAGGCCGCCGGGTAGATCACCTGTCACCCAAGGATCGCGGCATCTCGATGGTGTTCCAGAACTATGCGGTGTTTCCGCACCTGACAGTGTTTGAAAACATCGGCTTTGGTTTGCGGATGCAAAAACTACCGGATGATGAGGTCAAACGCCGGGTCGAACGCACCGCAGGGCTAATGCATATCGAGCAGCTCCTTAAGCGCTATTCAGGCGAATTGTCAGGTGGTCAACGCCAACGGGTCGCGGTCGCACGTGCCTTGGCGATGGAGCCGGACGTAATTCTGATGGACGAGCCCCTATCAAACCTTGACGCACTGCTGCGGATGGAGATGCGTGCCGAGCTGAAGGGCGTTCTGGCCGAAAGCAAGACCACCGCAATCTATGTAACCCACGATCAGGTCGAAGCTATGTCCATGGCCGACCGGATCAGCGTTATGCATCAGGGCAAGATTGTTCAGGCAGCCACGCCCATCGAGGTGTACAGGGATCCAGCGGCCGAGTTTGTAGCCAGTTTCATCGGCAATCCGCCAATGAATTTCCTCCCCGCTGAAGCTGCGGGCTCTGGTCGCTGGACAGTGGCCGGGCAGAACCTTGACGGTCCGGCAAATGGTAAGGATCTGAAATGGGCCATCCGCCCGGAAGATCTACGCATTGCGGATCAGGGGTTTGGAGCGCGAGCCAAGGTTGTAGAACCTTTGGGCGCACATCTGCTTGTGACTTGTGATGTAGACGGGCACCAGTTCCGCGCAGTCCTGGACAGTGAGCTCAGCGTGAAACCTGGTGACGTACTTACCTTGGCACCGCAAGAGGGACGGGGGCGTTGGTTTGACCCCGAAACCACTCTGGCCGTCGCTTAAGGGAGAAACAGGATGAGCCAAGCTCTGATCGACCAGGCCCGAGGCGTCATGGAAGGAAATGATAGGGGCACCTACACCGTTCCTACCCATGGCCTCTATCCTTTCCAATGGAACTGGGACAGTGCTTTGTCCGCGCTTGGCTTTTCACATTTCGACATGGATCGGGCCTGGGTCGAGGTCGAGACTCTTATGGCCCATCAGTGGGACGATGGTATGGTGCCACATATCATCTTCCACGAACCAGATGATGGATATTTCCCAGGTCCTAACGTCTGGCAAACAAGGCGAGTAGTGCCCACGACTGGAATCACCCAGCCAGCGGTTGCGGGTTTTGCGCTGCGCAAGTTGTATGATCGGACTGAAGACAAAGCAGTCGCACGCGAGCGTCTTGCCAGGCTCCTGCCCCAGGTCCATGCATGGCACAGATGGTTCTACCGCGATCGCGATCCCAAAAGCACGGGACTGGTCGCAATCATTCACCCGTGGGAGTCTGGCAGAGACAACTCGGTGGATTGGGATGAAGGGTTGGACGCCGTGCCGATCGAGGGTGTCGCGCCATTCACTCGGCGCGATACGACACACGCCAACCCAGATCACCGCCCGTCGGACGAGCAATACAAGTGCTATATCTGGCTGGTCGAGTACTTCCGAGGGCTTGGGTGGGATAATGCGAAGCTCCACGATGCCTCGCCCTTTTGCCTCGTTGATCCGGGCTTTAACGGCATCCTGATACGGTCTTGCGATGATGTCGCGGAATTAGCCGAGTTCTTAGGCGAATCTTCGATGGCTTCTGAGGCGCGTAAGATGGCCGCCAATGGCCGCTCGGCGCTGGAAAGCCTGTGGAACCCTGCTCTGGGGCAATATACGTGTTACAACCGCGCCGCAGGTCATCTGCAAGACACACCTTCGATTGGTGGGTTGCTCGCGGCAATTGCCCATGTCCCTCATGCTCGAGCTGATGCGCTCGCACGGAGGATCGCTTTGTTGGCTGAGCGATGCGACTATCTGGTGCCCAGTCATGACCCGGCAGATGGCGCTTTTGACAGCCTGCGCTACTGGCGCGGACCGACATGGTTAATCGTGAATTATTTGATTGCTGAAGGCCTGATTCGGTCAGGGCAGGGGGCCATGGCGCAGCGTATCCTGGCTGACAGTTTGCGCCTCATCGAGAAAAGTGGCTTTGCAGAATACTATGACCCAAACAGCGGCGAGCCCTGTGGTGGTGGAGATTTTACCTGGACCGCAGCCATGGTGATCGAAATCCTCAAGACCCAAAAAGTGTCAGCATGAAACGTTCGCGCATCAATGAGATCATGGACCAAGCAGCTGAGTTCATTTGCTCTCATGGCTTTGCTTTGCCGGCCTTCGCCTATTGGAGTCCAGAGGAATTCAAGGCTCGTGAAAGTGCTGCGCGTCATGTGATTGACGCACGTTGCGGATGGGACATCACTGATTACGGTGACGGTGATTTTGAAAGGATGGGCCTGTTCCTATTCACTCTGCGCAACGGGTTGCAGAGTGATTTAGCCAAGGGCGGCGGCATGTGTTACGCCGAGAAACTGTTGATTTCGAGGCGGGACCAGCTGTCGCCAATGCACACGCATGTTCTGAAAGCTGAGGATATCATCAACCGCGGTGGCGCAACTCTGATTGTTGAGCTTTTTGGCTCAGACGACGCGGGTGGTTTTGCAGAGGATCGCGGCGGTGAGGTCTGGCTGGACGGCATCCGACATCATTACCAACCGGGCGAGAAGCTGCGCCTGGCGCCCGGAGAAAGCGTTACCCTGCGTCCTGGTGATTGGCACGCGTTCTGGGGCGAAGGAGGGGATGTGTTGATCGGTGAGGTCTCAACCATCAATGACGACGAGACCGACAACATCTTTCGTGAACCCATCGGCCGTTTTGCCGAGGTTGAGGAGGATGTTGCGCCGACGCATCTTTTGGTCAGCGACTATACCAAATGGCTTGGCTGATTGATGAAATTTGTGATGACCAACTGGCGTTGGCGTTGGAACGCAACTTGTTGGACGAGCTGCGTTGCCAACAACCGCAAGGTGTTAACAGCACAATTAATTTGGTCTGCCAAACGGATGGCACCCTGAAGGGCGGGCTTCTGGGCACAACATCTTATGGTTGGTTGTTGCTCAAAGTCTTGTGGGTGGCTCGGCCTTTCCGGCGTCAGGGGTTAGCACGCGCGTTGTTCGACCGCGCTTCTACCTTGGCCGTAGCGAGGGGTTGTCGCAGCGTCTGGCTCGACACCTCCGATCCCAAGGCACGCGAGATTTATTTCCGCTGGGGGTTTGTACAGTTTGGCAAGCTAGAAAACGGACCGGATCGTGGGCCGTCAGAACACAGCCGTTGGTTCTTGCAACGGCCCATCGCCTGATCCGGAACGGGAAACCTATGATTGACCCCGCCAACAACCCTCGAAGCTTTCTGGAACACCTCTTTTCTACCGCCGTTGCTGTGGCCGACCCCATGCTCGTGGTGCCCCCACACTTGCCAAAGCGTCCAAAGGGGCGGCTGCTGGCGATAGGAGCAGGCAAGGCCAGTGCCCGCATGGCCGAAGCCGTTGAGGCCTACTATGGCCCTTGTGAGGGGCTCGTCATTGCCCGTTATGGGTTTGCTCGACCGTGTAATGGTATCGAGATTGTCGAGGCGGCGCACCCAGTGCCGGACGACACCAAATGGATCGCCTGCAAACCGGGGTTCTTCCTGCATGTGAGGGTTCTGTCACGACTGTTTCGCCGCCCTTTCATCGAAGGGCTGATAGCGCTGCACCGCACCGGGCAGCTTGCACTCTTCGGCGACCTGAAAAGACTGGCGGATGCAGAGGCTTTTGCCGCGTATCTTGATCCGCTGCGCAAAACTGAGTGGGTCGTCTATGCCAAACCACCCTTCGGCGGGCCTGAAGCGGTGCTGGCCTATCTCAGCCGATACACCCACCGGGTGGCGATCTCGAACCATCGCCTCGTCAGTGCCAATGCTGACACCGTGGCTTTCCGGTGGAAAGATTATCGCATCAAGTCGGGTGACCGAATGAAGGTCATGCGGCTCGACACGGGCGAGTTCATCCGCCGGGTCCTCATGCACGTCCTGCCCGACAGTTTCCACCGCATCCGCCATTATGGTCTGCTGGCCAGTGCTGGCCGCAAGGCAAGTATCGCGAAGATCCGGGCTTTGCTTGGGGTGCAAGTCGCACTGCAAGAAGACGCATCCTCCGCCGAGATCATCCCGCTCACCCTGCGCGAACCGTGCCCCGAATGCGGAGGGCCGATGCGCATCATCGAGATCTTCCGGCGCGGCCAGAAACCAACAACCCGCGGCCTCCTCCTTGTCAGGGTTTTCCAACGCGGGCCACGCTCAGCACTCGTTGAAACCTTGCAACATGGCCCGCTTCGAAAAACCTTAAACAAAGCTGCCCTTGGTGCTGCCACCTCGAACGGCCGCAAAGTCCCGCAATCTGTGAATTAGCATGGCGAACGATCTTGCGAGCGCAGCGAAAGGCCGGTTTGGTGAAGCCGCATTGCGGC
>NZ_CANNGO010000021.1 GCF_947504215.1 uncultured Ruegeria sp.
CCGATGCCCGAAGGTCTTCCTCTCAGCAATCGCTCTCGCGGCGCTCGTAATTTACTGGCTATGAGTCCTGACCCTAGAACTCAATCCAGACCGTGACTGCGTCCTATATGCGACCAAGACACCATAAAGGCCTTCTTCAAATACTGAATTCTCGTGCATCTATTCTATCAAGCCAGAATTCTTTCCAGCTTTGACCAAAGGGGATGAGGCGTTACTATCTGAGTGCCGAGGAGTGCCGCTGCCATGGCGACCGCGGATCTGAGCATGTTTGCCTGAGGCCTCCCTGATAGATTTCTATTGGAGCAATGTGCCTATCCTAGACATCCGATATATGCGCGAAAATTCGAAATTTTGTACAGATCGTTCAACGATCTGTACAGCAGGGAATAATGGTGTATTTCTGAATTATGCTTGATCTTCTCAGTGATATTCTGACCAGTCTTTCGTTGCGCGGTTCACTCTATTTCCGTACGTCGTTCACCAAACCTTGGGGTGTGGCCGTTCCCAGCTTCAAGAACGTTGCGCGGTTTCATTTTGCACATCGTGGAGGGTGCCTTGTATTGGTCGATGGGGTGGAGGAACCTGTGTCGCTGGCGCAAGGCGATCTGATCATCATTCCGCACGGAACGTCGCACGATCTTTACTGTGGGCACTTGCACGAGAGTACAATCATGCCGTTGGATACGGTTTTGGAAAAGTCAGGCTATGAAGGTTCTGGCGTTCTCGTCTATGGCGGTGAGGAACCGCAAAGCGAGACACAACTGATCTGCGGTCATTTCTCTTTTGAACCTCACTCAAAGCACATCTTACTAGAGAGATTGCCACCCTTTATTCATCTCAAGAACTACGGCGAACACGCAGGTAAGTGGATGGAAGCCACACTTCGCGTCATTGGCGACGAGGCAGGAGGGCAACGGATGGGTGGCGACTTGATCGCCCTGAAGATGTCAGAAGCAATTCTCGCACAAGCGATTCGCAGCTTTGTTGAAAGCAATGATGCGCCGGAATGGGGGCTTGGCGGATTTGCTGACAACAACTTACGACGGGCGCTGGACGCGTTTCATAAAGAGCCTAACAAAACGTGGACTGTGGAGTCATTAGCCCAAGCCGCTGGGATGTCTCGAACGAGCTTCGCCGTTTTGTTCCAAAAGAAGATGGCAATGACTCCGATGGAATATGTCACGGGATGGCGTATCGAAATCGCCAAGAGACTGTTGATGAACCCTTTGAATACGCTGAGGGATGCTGCTGAGGCGGCAGGGTACGCTTCAGATTCAGCCTTCGTGCGCGTATTCAAAAAAGAAACAGGTTTGACGCCCGTTGGTTTCAAAAGATCTTTAGTATCCAGTAATTCGAAAATCTGAACGATCTGCGTTATAATGCGAACGCACGAATATGGTTCTGCGCATTCCTTGCACCTACTTTCATCCTATCGGTGCTGTTTTGCACGGCCAGCAAAAAAGGAAAGAGAAAGCCATGTTCCCAAGTTTCGTTACAAAATCCATTCACGCCTATCTCGACTATCCCGTGGCGCTCGGGTTGATCATCATGCCGTTTCTGTTTGGGCTGGGTGCAAGTAACCCGCTTGCGCTTTGGTTGTCCGTCGTCACAGGGGTTGCGGCATTTCTACTTACCATACTTACCGATCACCACTTAGGTGTGTTTCGCGTTTTGCCCTACCGCCTGCACCTGATCGTGGATGGTATGGTCGGTGTGGTTTTTGTTTTAGCGCCAGTTGTGCTCGGCTTCACCGGACTTGACTATTGGTACTACATGGCGCTTGGCGTGACGGTTCTGATGGTCGTCGGCTTGCATAAACCGGAATCAGAGGCCCTTTCAGCCTAACCTAAACCCACATGGCCGGTGCATCGGGTGCCGGCCAATTGGTACCGCATTGGTCAGGAAACTCTTATGCATTGTCTGCAAGTGGTGCTCGTTGTTGGAGACATATCCAGATCCATGCGTTTGTTGTTGTCATGTACCGCACGACGGTTGCGCGCGCCGAGGATATCATCTCAGATTTGCTGGAGGCGGTCACCAAGACTGCTGCGACGCCGCTGAAATCGCAAAAACTCGAAGGCGACGTGGCCGCTGACCAGGTCGTCCATCTATTTGGAAACCGTCAGGTTGTTCTCAATGTCCTGTGTGGATGGCTCCTGCATTGCAAGCGATTTCTGAGGCTGCGATGGTTTGTCAGTACAGTCGTGTGTCCGGCCTGTTTTCGTGGCGGTTGCCACTGGCCCTGATGAGTTCTGCGAGCAAGGTTCCTATCGGCTAAACGACCTCGGGGGCCGCGACATTGGTCGGAGTGTCCTTGCTCTTGGTTGACTTCGTTTCGCATCATCACATCACTCGTCTTGCATCTCTCGGCAGGATCAAGCGATCGGCTGCCGGTATTCCTGCTGTTTCGTCAGTAGCGCCGAGATGATCCGAGCGGATTTGTTGGCCATGGCGACTGTCGCCAGTCGGAAGGGCTTTTCGTCTAGAAGCTTCGCAGTCCAGGTGTCGGCTTTCTCTGGGCTGTTCTTGGCCATGAGCGCGCGCGACGTCATTCCGATGATCAGCAGTTTTCGGATGTAACGGTCACCCTTCTTCGTGATCCGCCCAAGGCGCTCTCGACCGCCGCTGGATTTGTTCAGCGGTGTCAGGCCCAACCAGGCGGCTAAATCGCGACCAGTCTCGAACTGTTTTGCATCGCCAATGGTGGCGACAACGGCCGACGCGGTGATCGGTCCGATCCCCGGCATGCGCATCAACCTACGTGCATCGGCTTCCAGCCATGCATGTTGTTCGATCAGTTTGGTCAGCCCATCAATCCGCGCATTGAGCCCGTTCAGTTGATGACACATCACACCAAGAATGCCGTCCGCGATCTCGGGCATTTCCAACTGGTCTTCGGTGCCGTGTTCCCGAGCGAACTTAGAAACAGCCTCGATACCCGTCGGCAGGATATGTCCAAATTCCCGGAGGATGCTGCGGATCATATTGACGACCTGGGTGCGCTGCCTAACGACCAGATCCCGCGCTCGATGGATGGCCAGTACTGCCTGTTGGTCTTCGGTCTTGATTTCGACAAAGCGCATTGTCGGCCGGCGCGCTGCCTCGCATACTGCTTCCGCATCTGCAGCATCGGTCTTTCCGCGCTTCACGTAGGGTTTAACATAGGCCGCTGGCATCAGGCGAACATCGTGGCCAAGTTTGCGCAGCTCGCGTGCCCAGTGATGCGCCGAACCGCACGCTTCCATGCCGACAACACATCTCGACAGCGTTTCGAAGAACGCCAGTAACTTCGCGCGCTTGATCTTCTTGTTGATGATCCGGCGTCCGGTGGCTGAAACACAGTGCACTTGAAAAACGTCCTTGGCCAAATCAAGGCCCACGGTCTTTACTGTCATTGGGTGGCTCCTTTCCTAGCAGTCGATGACAACTGCACTTTGGCACGTTCGATGCTGGCGGAGCAGGAGCCATCCACCTCATCCGCAATGACCAAGTTGCTTGGACAAAACAGATCGTTTCAGAACTCACCCAGATGAGTGAAAGCACCGAACACGCGAGAATGCTGCTCAAAGACATCCGCGCCTGCAATTTGTGCGCGGATTTGCCATTGGGCCCCTGTCCAATTGTCCATTTCAGCTCGATAGCCAAACTGTTGATTGTCGGTCAGGCACCACGACGTATCACGCGTACCAAGGGCATCCTGTTTGATGACCCATCCGGAGATCGCCTGAGATCTTGGTTGGGGGTTGAGCGCGACGTTTTCTATTAAAGTGAAAAAGTGGCGATTGTTCCAATAGGTTTCTGTTTTCCTAGGACAGGCAAAGCCGGCGACCTGTCTCCGCGCGCTGAAAGTGCTTCGGCTTGGCGCAATCGCATTTTGGAAAGCCTGAGTTCGCTAGAACTGACGTTGATCATTGGGCGCTACGCCCTCGACTGGCATTTGCCCGTGTTAGGCGGCACTACGGTGACCGCGGCAGTGCGGTCCTGGAAAGATGTTTTGGTCGCAGCAGATGATCCTGTCGCACCAAGTCCCAGGAACAACCGATGGCTCAAGTACAACCCGTGGTTCGAGCAAGGTATCACTCCGGTTTCGCGAGAACGCGTGCAACAGCTGGTCTAGGTCATTTGATCAGCCCCACAAGAACATCCAAGTCTGTTTTGAACTCGTGTCGGGCCTTTGCGGAAATTCTGCCACCTTTCGGTTTGTAACCACATCTCCGCATTTAAATCTTAGATCGTTCGAAGTTATTATCATGTCGTACAAGTATTAGTCGGTTTCATTGATCTAAAAAGCCAAAATAGTATGTCAAGTGGCACGGGCTAAGTGTTTCGATAATCGAGCCTCCCAAAATCACAGTCAAAGGAATGACCAATGATCAAGAACCTCGTAGTTGCCGCTGCCGTCATGGCTGGAATCGCATTAACGGCGCCTGCCGCAATGGCTGCCGATGAAAACAATGTCTCCATAGGTATCACAGCCGCAGGAGCTCCGCTGGGTCTGCATGGCGTAGATCCAGTTGAGTTTATTGCGAGCGCAAACCCGGTTGAAGGCTCCGCAGCTTTTGCCTCGGTTCATGACGGTGTTGCGTACTACTTCACCAATGAAACGAACCTGAAGGCCTTTGAGGCCGAACCTGCCGCTTATCTGCCGCAAAATGGAGGGTTTTGCACCTATGGCGTATCGGTTGGGAAAAAGTTCGACGGCGATCCAGAATACCACGCGGTGATCAACGACAAGCTCTACGTTTTCTTGAACCGAGAAATCTATGATGCGTTCGACAAGGATCGCTCCGGTACAATCGCCAAAGCGGCGGCAAACTGGAAAGATATCCGCAGCACCCCTGTTGGCGATCTCTGAACCGTCCGTGATCTCTCAAAGGTCAATGCACTCGTCAGGGGCGGCAATTTTGTCGCCCCTGACGAGGAGTAGGGTTCCGAGGAAATTCGAGCATCGTTTATCAAAGGAGACATTACGAGGGCTTTGACGAGTGGCAGAAATGTCCGCGCGTCGTGAGTTTGTCGGAGGCGCGGCGAACAGCAGCTCATCCCAGACCGGCCGTTCGGGATCGTGCCGCGAAGGTCGGGGACAGCCCATTTCGTCAGAATCGCGCTATGCGGCGGCTGTCGGCTGGGCTTTGAGAGCAATTGAAGGGCTACTGAGTTGGGCTTCTAACCATACCAACAAGATGAGACAAATCTCCCTTAGCTCACGCCGCGATTGGTTCCAAAACCTGAAAACGAAGCAGAACCATGACCTGGCAGACGCAGAACATCCCAACACTGGTTCAGAAACTTGGCATTGCCCCCAGAAATTGTTAAAGGCTTTTGACGATCTCTGGAACGAGCATCATGGCAGGCAAACGCAAACCGCGTGGGACAGGGCATTCAAAAGCAAAATGCACAAGGCTATCAACGTGTCTCCTAGTGACCAGGCGTTTGCAAAGATCGGAACATACGATTTCCTATCTGTCGATATTTTTGACACGGTACTGTTTCGGCACTGTAAATCTCCTGTCGACGCATTCAGTTTCATGTCAATGCAGGATCCGGTAAAACAGGTAACTGAGTTCTTTAAAGACTACCGTGTAGCGGCCGAAAATTTAGCGCGGGAGGACGCCTCCAATAAGAAGCGCGAAGATGTTTCGCTCGATGAGATTTACAATTGTTTCCGGCAGTTGACGAATTGCAGTCATCAACAAGCTGAACAAATCAAGCGGCTCGAACTTGAAACTGAAATGGACTTGCTTCATGCGACGAGCTTTGGCCGCAAGTTGGTTGCGCACGTACAGGAAACGAACAAACGATATGTCATTACTTCGGACATGTACCTGCCGCAGGATTTTCTTGAACGGGTTTTGCGGGCAAAAGGAATAACCGGCTGGGAACGTGTCTTCGTCTCCAATGAACAGGGTAAAACCAAGCACACGGGAAGTCTGTTCGACGACGTAGCCGCGCATTTCGACGTACCGAATGAAAAAATTCTGCATATCGGTGACAATCGGCATGCCGACGGTAAAATGGCTGTCAATGTTGGCTTGCAGTCTCACTTGGTTCCGGCCAGTAAAGACGTTCCCTCAAGATCTCCCAAACCAAAGCGCCATACTAAACTGCTGGCGGGAACGCGCCCGATATTGCAAATCTTTGCGGCGAACTTCCTGGAAACACACCACTACGATTCCGACAAGCTGGACTTCCGTGCTTTGTCCGAAGACCAGTATTTTGAGGCGTTCGGCGCTCTCATGGTCGCGCCGTTAATCACGTCTCTGTTGATTTGGACGAAACAGGAACTGGACAAGAGAAACATTTCACGAATCGCATTTCTTGCGCGCGACGGCATGTTTCCTAAAGCGGCTTTTGAACTATTGTGGCCGGACGGATATGAAACCCAGTATGTAGCGGCTTCGCGGCGGCTGCTAACCTTACCCTTTACGGTGCTGGACTCCGAAACCATGGGTGGGATGTTCCACGCCACTTTGGAGGGGTCTGACACAATAAACGAGTTCATTAAGAAGATATCTGGGGGACCAAAACTTCAGGCGCTGTTTGACAGTCATGGCTTTGTTGGCACCGAAGAGCTCTCGCGAAAAGGAAGAAAAGCAGCGCTAGGCCTGCTAAAAGAAAACCCTGATACCTTCTATCGATCTTTCGAACACGAGAGATCCGTGCTGACCAGATACTATCGTACTGCCTTTCCCGCGGGCACCAAGACTGCGACATTTGATGTCGGCTGGCGCGGCAGTCTTCAGCGTGCAATGTGCGAGATTGTCGACAAAGATGCACATATCTTTGGGCTGTATTTCGGAACAAGCAAGCATGCGACATCGATACTTCAACGTAATGGTCTCGAATATGAAAGCTACGCAACATCCAATGGGTTGCCAGTCTTTAAGCAACCTTGGTTCGATGAATTTCGAGATATTGTTGAGTTTATTTGCTCGGCAGACCATGGAAGTTTGTTGCGAATTCGCGAAGACGAAGCCGGCGAAATGTCTTGGGAATTGTCGGATGTAAGCGACTCAGAGGCCCAAAACCTTCAGCGCGCCGCGCGTATTCAAGATGCCGCGTTGCGTGCAATATCATCCGTTTTGCAAGCCATCCCAACGGATTCATTGGCCAAGTATACAGATCCAAAGGATGAGCTGGACATGCGGCAATTCTTGAGCAAGCCGCATCGTCAGGACGCCATCCGCTTCAAGAATGTCAGGGTTTTTGCGGGTGTCGGCGATTCAGCTGGTGAAAGCCTGACACGAATTGGTGAGCTGAATACGCACTACCGCAATGCAAAGAACAGTCGCTGGCGCGCCGCTTATGGCGCGCAGCTAAATCCTATAGCATTCGCTTGGCTAAAGTTCGTTTTGCGCAAAAGAAAGAAGATCAAACTATAGTTGCAGCAACATTCAGCGGGCCGCTCTGATTTCACGGTCACGACGTTTCTTTGTGTTGGCCGGAATGTCATAGGTAAAGTGCTGCTCCAATTCCGGCGCTTTTCCCCCAATAAATGAGCAACTTCCTGGAACGCCGACATCTGGGTACTTCTCGCCGAGATGTTTTATTCCGCGCCAATACCTCTCGGTGACAAATCCTTTTGAGTAGTGCTGGAATTCCAGCGGAACAACTAAGACTGGGATACCGAAGTTCTCCTGAGCATTGATACAGAGGTCTTCCGCATAGAGATCGAATGTCAGGTTCTCATCAAACCGCAGACCTGGCCTGTCCCGCAGAAGTTGCGTGTGAAGTAGAATGGCCACGCAATCCAGTGTTTCGACCCAAGTCGGAGCAGTTACAGGAAGACCGACATATAGAGCTTTTGAACCATTTTTTTCGCTACATCGGTGCCGACCAATCCCATTTGGTTGGTGGCCGTCCATTTTGACGCCGAAAGTGCCGTACACAGCTTCTTTTGCCAGGTTTTCGGTGCTGAACAATTCACCCTGCACTTCGAAGTCCTCGTGAACAAAGAAGAGCCACGCGTCTTCGTCCAGGTGCTTTTCAATAATTTCGTTGTAGATTATCGGCAATCCGGCGGCCCGGCCGCGATTGTCGATGAGGTGAATGCTCTGCCTAGACAAATTCGAGTTCTTTTCAAACAGGTCGGTCGCCATTTTTTCATTCACATACGGAACGAAGATCTGCAATGGATCTCTATTCGAGCTATTCATTTGCGGGCCTCAGTCAGTTTTTCCGTCGCAAGTAGCGCCGGATTGAGTTCCAGTAAGACACTTTCATGGGGTGGCGAAACATCGTACGACGCCAATCCATCTGGTCGATATCATCGCGCAGTGATAAACGCTTTACGGCGTCTGGAAGAAGTAGGTCATAGTTCCGTAGCTGCTGCAGATGATTGTTCTGAAGGTCAGCGAGCGACTGGTCTGATGTCCTATCGGCGTTCCAGAAATGGCCGATACTTCTCCAAGTGCCAAGGTCCGGGTGCAGAGAATGCGGCACACCTTCGAAAGCACTATACTCTCGTTTTGTAGGAGCTGATATCAGGCGGGAAAAACAAAGCCGGTTATAGTCTGCCAATTCCTCGGCATCCAGGGCATCCACCCTAGAGTACACTAAACTAAGAAAGTCCAGAGCACCGCGTTGAACGGTCTGCATCGCAAGATTTCTAATCTGCACAGCCGAGATGACGTTTACATTGGCAGGCGCGAGTTCGCCCGTCTCTGTCCTTACTGTGAAAATTCCGGAAGTTGGCCGTGAGAATAACAATTCAACCAACTCGGCGCATTGCACGAGTGTCGCTTCGTAGTCGGCTGTCATCGGCCCGCCAAACAAGTAACCTGAAGCCTCTCTTGTAGCGCTCGTATTGGTTTTTATCCCCAGGCGATATCCGTGCACACGTTCGCTGATCAACTTTTCGAACACGTTGGAAGCGTTCAGGTCCCAATCGACATCCACGATGGCGACACTTTGATGATCCTGATCAAACCAGCTATTTATGTTGTCCCTGAGTTGTGCGTGATCTGCCGTTGGTGCTTCTAAGAGCGCTTCGTGACTGAAGCCGGTTACCTCTAGAATCGATACTTCGGGAACCGGAAGTTGAAGGATGTCGATAGCCCGTTCGATGATGTACCCGGCACGTTGAGGTAACAATATCCGATCGACATCGTCTTGGTTCGCACATTCTGAGATGTAGTTGCAAAAACCAAGTAACAAGGGTCCGCCCATATTGAAGCCATAAGTGTAAAGATCAGCTTCCTCTGGATCGACATGTGGAAGGCGGGCGGCGATATGACCCCGGATCAGGCTTGTGGTTAAGCTGTCCTCTCCGATACCAGTGTTGCTGAATGGGATATCGTCTTGCTGCAGGCAGTCCGGGAGCGGTTTCACGTGTACGGCGAGGATATCGCATGCGAGCGCATTTTCGACATCCGCGACCAGGTCAGCACCAAAATGGAGAACACGGTGCGGCGCGGTGCCTTCCTCTTTGGTCATGAACGAAAAAATACGCCCATTAAATTTTCCAAGCCCCTCACGGCGATAATCACAGGAGGTATACTGTTCATCCAGTTCAATCCCGTTCGCCTTAAGCAGGCGGGTGGTCTGGATCTTGCTCAAGTATGAGTCGCTCAGACCAATCACTCGTTTGTCTTTTTGCCGAGCTATCTCAAGAATCAATACTATGGCAGAATCCGCATAGCTGAACTTTTCTTCGGCGAGTAGTTCATCGCCTGGTTTCACTCCGTGGCCCGGAAAGAGAACCGAAAGTACTTCGTAAATCTCTTCTAAGCTAACCTCAGGGGCTTCGTCGGACCCAAACCGACGCCGAGCAAGCTGTTCAGCTTTCTGTCGGGCTGAACAAAAACCCACGACATCAAACTGTTTTTCCAAGTACCCATAAACATCTACCACGCTCAGCGCGTAACGCGCTAACAGCGTTCCGAACACGTCAAACGAGATGATGTCGTGGTTATCAATCAGGCGAGATATTGTGGAAAGGGTATGCCCGGTGCGCCGAACGATTTCGGCTTTGTTGTGTTCTGGTGAAGGCATGGATCCCCCAGCGTGAGATGTAATTCAGATTCAGTTCACCTTTACCAAGACAAACAGACAACGACCAGCGGTGACACTGAAATCAAGGCCTCGTGCTCATCAGTGCGTATGCACTATTGTTTTCGTCTACGGGCAACAGCTTTCTTCCTAAAAAACTTGCTACATCAAACTGACAAAACCACAATCTCAGAAACTCGGGCACGTTCAAAAAGCTCCAATTCGTTGGGATTCGAATGCTTGCGACTGGGCCGGGAAAGTTAACTTCGAACTTGGGCGGGGTGTTGCCGATGGCCAAACCGGGCTTTGGACAAATATGCGAACCAAAGCCTATTTTGGATGTTGAGGAGCGCTGGCGATTACGTTAGCCCATTCTTATCCCAGCTTGCGCAGTGGGTTTGCACAGATAGGTATTGCTTACTATGGAATTTACATCCCTCTCCACACCAGAGGTAAAGCTGATTGCACCTAGGCGTTTTGGCGACCACCGGGGGTTTTTCGAAGAAACATATAATTGTGATCAGTTTTTCGCTGCCGGAATCGAAACTATCTTTGTCCAGGATAATCATTCCCTATCAAGCGAGGTTGGAACAGTCCGAGGCCTGCACTTTCAGGCACCTCCTAGGGCGCAGGTGAAGCTTGTGCGTTGTGGCCGCGGAAGACTGTTTGATGTCGTGGTGGACATTCGCAAGGGATCTCCGACCTTTGGTCAGTGGGTCGGCGCGGAGTTGAGTTTTGAAAATGGTCTCATGCTTCTGGTTCCTGCTGGGTTTGCCCATGGTTTCATGACGTTGGAGCCTGATACAGAAATCGTATACAAATGCTCCGATACTTACGCGCCCGAAACCGAAGGCGCGCTGCGCTGGGATGATCCAGAAGTCGGTATCGATTGGCCGTTGAAAGAGATAGAAAAAAAACTGTCGGACAAGGACCTCATTGCGCCACTCCTATCAGAACTCGACACTCCTTTCACGTTTGAGGACGTAACATGAAACTTATGGTTACCGGAGGCGCGGGCTTTATTGGTTCAGCCGTCGTTCGTCGCGCCATCGCTCAAGGCCATTCAGTAGTGAACGTGGATTCACTCACCTACGCGGCCTGCCTCGACAATGTCGCCTCGGTCTCAGACGCGCCGGGTTATGCCTTTGAACAAGCCGACATTCGGGACGCGGAAGCGATGGCACGCGTACTGAGAACCCACAAGCCCGAGGCAATCATGCATCTCGCGGCTGAAAGCCATGTTGACCGGTCGATCGATGGCCCCGCTGCCTTTATCGAAACCAATGTGACAGGCACGTATGTTCTGCTTGAAGCAGCACGCGCCTATTGGACCGAAGCAGGCAAACCCACCGACTTTCGCTTTCACCATATCTCGACCGATGAAGTTTTCGGATCATTGGGTGAGACCGGCTTCTTCACAGAAGAAAGCCCGTATAAGCCAAATTCGCCTTATTCGGCGTCGAAAGCCAGTTCGGACCATCTTGTCCGTGCCTGGCAAGAAACCTATGGGTTGCCTGTTGTTTTGACCAATTGTTCAAACAACTACGGACCATACCAGTTTCCCGAGAAACTGATACCGGTGGTAATCCTTAAAGCACTTTCAGGACAACCTATTCCGATCTATGGAACAGGCGACAACATTCGCGATTGGCTGCATGTCGAAGATCATGCTGAGGCGCTGCTGCTGGTTCTGGAAAAGGCCGCTGCCGGATCATGCTACAACATCGGCGGCGAAAATGAGATGACGAACCTCGACTTGGTGAAGATGCTCTGCGGCATTCTGGACCGGCTGCGACCAACGGAAAGCTCCTATGCAGAACAGATGACCTTCGTCATGGACCGCCCCGGACACGACCAGCGCTATGCAATTGATCCAACGCGGATCGTTGAAGATCTGGGATGGCGCCCAAAGCATACTCCGAAGACCGGCTTGGAACAGACAGTTCAATGGTATCTGGACAATGAGTCATGGCTGAATGCGCTGTTGGCGCGTGACGGTGTCGGAGAGCGCCTGGGTGTAGATAGATGAAGATACTTGTCTTTGGTCGCAGCGGGCAGGTCGCCACGGAATTGCAAAGACAAGCAGCAGTTCGCGGTATTGCCATAGAAGCGCTGGGCCGTACAGAAGCCGACCTAGCGAATGCGGCAATGTGTGCTGAACGCGTGTATGAATCCGACTCAGACGTGGTTATCAATGCCGCCGCGTACACCGCCGTCGACAAGGCCGAAGACGAAAGCGACCTTGCCCGGTTGATAAACGCTGACGCTCCCGGGGCGATGGCGCGCGCAGCGGCGGCTCGTGGCATACCATTTCTTCATGTATCGACGGATTATGTCTTTGACGGATCGGGCGATATGCAAAGAACGACAGAAGATCCGACGGGTCCGTTAGGTGTTTATGGAAACACCAAGCTGGATGGCGAGCATCAGGTTGCTGAAGCTGGCGGTTGGCATGCGATCCTGCGGACAAGCTGGGTCTTCTCGGCGCATGGAAACAACTTTGTAAAAACCATGCTGCGACTGGCAGAAAGCCGAGACCAACTGAGCATCGTTGCGGATCAGGTCGGCGGTCCTACACCGGCGGCGGATATTGCTTCGACGCTTCTGACGATGGCCCAGAACGGGTCCTGGGTTGAAGGGGGCTTGTTTCATTACGCCGGAACTCCAGATGCAAGTTGGGCCGATTTCGCGCGCGAGATTTTTTTACAGGCGGGCCTTGCGACCCATGTCGAGGACATTCCCACCAGCGCTTATCCTACGCCAGCCGCGCGACCCAGGAATTCACGCCTGGATTGCTCACGGCTTGAGAAAATTCATGGTCTTCCGCGGCCTGACTGGAAAGCGGGGTTGGCCGACGTGCTTTCTCAGTTAGGTCAGGTCAAAGCGCCATCTTCGAAAGGTTAAAACATGGAACGTAAGGGAATTATTCTTGCCGGCGGCTCGGGGACGCGCCTCTACCCGATTACGATGGCGATTTCGAAACAGTTGCTGCCGGTCTACGACAAACCGATGATATTCTACCCACTAAGCGTCCTGATGCTGGCGCAAATCCGTGAGGTTGCGATCATCACAACGCCACAGGATCAGGAACAGTTCATTCGCCTTTTTGGTGACGGAAGCCAATATGGGTTGAGCCTGACATGGATCGTGCAAGATTCTCCTGATGGGCTGGCCCAAGCCTATACGCTGGCAGAGGATTTCCTTGCCGGTGCGCCTTCGGCAATGATCCTAGGGGACAACGTTTTCTTCGGCCACGGGCTGCCGAGCCTATTGGCCGATGCAGACGCGAACAAGCGGGGTGGGACGGTTTTTGCCTATCGCGTCGCCGATCCTGAACGTTATGGGGTTGTGGCCTTTGAAGGAAAAAAGGTTCGGGAGATCATTGAGAAACCGAAAGATCCGCCGTCAAACTATGCGGTCACCGGTCTCTATTTCTTAGATGGCGATGCACCGGCGCGGGCCAAGCAAATCAAACCGTCGGCACGAGGTGAGCTTGAGATCACGTCACTATTGCAGATGTACTTGGATGAAAATCTGCTCGATGTTCAAACCATGGGCCGGGGCTTTGCATGGCTGGATACCGGAACACACGGCACCCTGCTTGAGGCGGGAAGCTTTGTACGTACCTTGACCGAACGTCAGGGAATGCAGACTGGCAGCCTAGACGAAATCGCATGGAGTAACGGGTGGATTGATGATGCCGCCCTTGAGAAGCGCGCGCAAATGTTTGCAAAATCAACCTATGGCACGTATTTGGCTTCGCTCCTAAATGACTGAGTTTGGTCCGGCTTTAAATAGCAGGGCTTAAGACCATATTCGCACCCTTTTTGAGCACGAGCCAGTTCTAGGCCGGAGGGTCTCTGGCCTGACCGTACTGCTTTATGTCTGCGTGTTACGGATCATGTCATGAGACATGAATACATAATAACAGCCTTTATCGGCGGTCTTATTTGGGTCAACGAAGCGAAGACCAAGTGGATTTATCGGCACGGGCAGCGATGCGCCCAAGCCGCGTCTGCATCGCGACAACGGGTCAAGCTAAATCTCTGCTGGTCTTGCTGAATGGCCGGAAGATCAGCATATCCGAGACATGCCATATCATCCGCAGCCCCTGTGCAAGAGCAAGCGCTGGCGCCAAACCCTCAAGACCCGCATTCTGTTGAAAATAAATACTAAAATTTGGTACCCGCGGCCGGACTCGAACCGGCACGGCCTTCCGGCCCAGAGATTTTAAGTTACTGTGCCTGCGATATTTTGTGGTCCAATAGCACCTATTGAGGGTCCGCAGGGCCAAGAAAACAAGACATCATCGTCTCAAAGCACATCCTGAGACTTCTCAGGACCTAACTGAAACATGGCCTGAAACATGGCCTACGGAGGCGATCAAAGATGACCACGAAACTCACACAGGCAATAGTATATGGGCTGGCCGAGGATCATCCAACTAGCGCTCAGATCTACGACAGCGAGGCGAAGGGCCTGCGCCTCGTCGTGGGCAAGCGCAGTATATCCTACAAGCACGTCGGGCGCATCAACGACGGTACCGACCGCTACGTGTCCATCATGATCGGCAGGACGGATGAGGTGTCGCTGCGCGGTGCTAGGGAGCGCTCGGCTGAGCTCCGGCTGGCGTTGCGGCGCGGTGATGACCCGAGGACCAAGAAGGTCGCGGTGCCGACCATCGCGGATGCCCTTGAACGATATCTAGAAGGACGGCCCGATCTGAGTGAACGTACGGCCTCGTGGTACCGTCAGAAGGTGAACGGATCGCTGAGCTCCCTTCGCAAGCTGCCGGTAGATCGGATCGACCGCGAAGCTGTAAGGTCCCTCCATGAGCGGCTGACCAAGAATTCTGGCCCCTACTGTGCGAACGGAGCCATGCGCGTTCTCAAACTGCTTCTGAACGACGTCGCCAGAACGCACGATCTTCCGCCAAACCCAGTGACGCGCGGCGTACGCATGAACAAAGAGCGGGCGCGTGACTGGGCAGTTGGCCCCGATGATATGCCCCTGCTTTGGCGAAGGCTCGACTCGATGGAAGACCGGGTCCGTCGCGCCTGCTGGCTGCTGATGCTGACCACGGGCCTTAGGTCCACGAACGCTCGCTCGGCGAGGTGGGAACATCTCGACGACGATGGAGTCTTGTTTATCCCGCGAGCTAAGTCGGGACGTAGTTTTCACCTGCCTTTGCCACGCCTCATGATCCAAGAACTCGGTGAGGTGCAAGACCTGACCAAACCTTTTGAGAGTCCCTTCATCTTTCCGTCAACCACAGCTAAGTCAGGGCACATTGAGCAGATGGTTCGAATTAAGTCTTTTCCCTACGCGCCGCATCAGATGCGTCATACTTATCGGACACATGCATTAGAGGCTGGTGTGGATTTTCAATCAGTTACGATGTTGATGGACCACGCCAATACCCATGTATCATTCAGCTACGTAACCCGAGCGCACTTGATAGGTCATCTCCGGGAGTGCCAGGAACGGGTGTGTTCTCGTTTGAATTCGTATCGCCAATTAAATTTCGGGCAACGATAGAATGAGAGGGCCTAACTCAAATTTCCCACGAATTGCCCTTCAACTCGCCACTAGTTGACTTTGCTTGGTTCAAGGCTAACCGACAAATTCTTTAATACGTCGCTGATTGAGCATTTGATTTACCCGGTCCAAGCCAAACTTGAAAACTGAAGCAGAAACGGGCATCCTCTACAAGGAATGCCAAGGCCTCAACGAATTTTGATTTTTGTTATTCAATAAAACTGATGAGCGGATGTGGTGGTTAGAACCTTAACGGAAGCATTGGACTACGCGCTGAAAAATCGGCCAGCAGATCAAGTGAACACATTTGGTGCCGCTGGCGTTAGAACGCTTTTTCCTAGCAGTGAAACTATCTCCTCTTTGTCATTTGATGGTCCGGGGACAGAGCCTTTTTTTCTGCCAGATTTTCTGAATGCTAAAGGCGAAAACTCCATTTCGCGCATGTTCTCGCTACCTTTTGGTGAAAGAGCCTCAAATCTGGTCGGCAACGAAGAGAAAACGTTAGAACGCTGCCGCACTCTTTCGGTCGAGATTATCGCCGAGGCGCTGTTGCGCGACAAACGCTTCCCTAGCGAGTTGGTGCAGGTCACCCATGGCGACCTCGACAATCCGCCGCTATTCATAGTGATGAACCCAGGGATGGAGGACGTCAATGAAACCCGGGTAGTCACAGATGAGCTTGAAATACCTACCGAGGAATTGCTTGAGGCCGCCGTGCGTTTGGCGGATCGCGTCAGTTACGAGTTACATATTGTTTTGATGAGCTTCCTTAGCGGTGGGCTTGACGGTTTGGCCCAGCTCTTTGCAATATGCCGCCCCGAAGTCGTTATGACTCGAAATCCCGAGATGGAGGACATTTGCCTACCCGATCCGTCTCTAAAAATCACCGGCAAAATGCCCGGTACCGTCGGCATCGTTTGCGAAGACAATCAGGGCGTGATAGGCGTGACCACTGCTTGGCATGTCGCGGGCAATACAGGCGACGTTGTCGATGTGGATGGGCACAACGAAATCGTAGGTCCCGTCAGTCAGGTTCAAGACATTGCTTTCATTCCGATCAACGGCAATCGTCCCAACACTGTTTCGCGCTTGGTCATGAAGGGCTACGGCCCACGCCATCAGGGGCTTCTCGAATTTGAAGGTGCTGTGACCGGAAAGGAAAGCGCACTGCTTGTGACTGTCTCTCCGGGGCTGCTCAGCCGAGACCCCTTGAATCGACTCACGTTGCGAACCGAAATGAAGGCTAACGCTGGTGACAGCGGTTGCGCGCTGCTGGAGGGTAATGAGGTTGTCGGCTTTGCACTTCGCAATACCAAGCCAGGCCAATACCCAGAATTCACTGAGTGGATTTGGGCCGACAACGCTCTCGCCGCCCTCAACCTATCTCCGCTTTAGACTGTGCCGCTCTTTTGAAAGGGACTACTACATGGGATTCATTACTAGTTTGCTGAGGAAGATTAGGTCCGCCCCACCAACCGACTACACTATCCTAAGGAATTTGGTGGATCCCGACTCAGGGATCGCAGGGTTAGAAATTAAACCAGACGAAACTTACATCGAAGTCTTCGTGGAGAGTATGCGTTTGGCCGAAGGGCGACGTTTTGCTACTCAATTCAATGGGATGATCTACAGCTTTATCTCTTTTGCGCGCGCCGGAGAAGCTACTGCAGAAATGGCCTCGGTTACAAAACCTGGTAAGCTTGCTGAACTGGACCCTAAGAACCTTGATCGAGTGATTACAGTCGAAAACAAGCTCTTGGGCGCAGTACCCTGGCGTGGAGGCACCTTGGGGCTAGAGTTGGGTCTCTTTTCTGTCAAATCAGTGAATTTGATGTCGCCGATACTTGATTATGTCACTCGCGTCTCTGAAGCAGGCGGTATCTCCTTCGTGGGCAAAATCAAACCATTCTTACCACTCATCACAGAAGGATTGGATCTGATTGCTGGGCAGACGCAAAATGTCGCCATAGAGGTCGCGCTTGACGCGGATCTCACACTCGTTCAAAGCGAGTATATCGCCATAGTAGCCTGCAAACGTGGACAAATCGCCCCTGCCGACGTGACGTTAGATCCTGCTGATCGACAACTGCTAGTAAAGGGGAAACCTCTCAAGGACGGCTACTGCGTTCTTTCACTGCGGGCTACGCCGGAGAAAGCCGATTACGGCGAAATTCCCGAGCTCGCCTCAGCCTATACAAACTTCCGCGACGAAATGAAGTCAGGCAAACGCAAAAACGCCGAAGAGGCAAAACAAGCTCTGCGCGTCGCGATATACACTTCGCCCGATCTAATCGAATCCGACAAAGACAGACTTGTTGCGCTCAACGAAAAGGAGTTCAATCGCATCTTCACAGGTGGCCCGATTGGTGGACACGACGTGGCGCCACCGCCGGAAACTCTCTATGGTCTCAAATTATACGGATCTTGGTAATTTCCCAATATTGTAGGATCATATCGCGCCAAACAACTTGAACGAACTAGATGTCAACACAGGAACAGCATACACTTGAGTGTTTACTCGCTCATTACCATTCACAGTGATAAAGCTAGCAAGACTTTACAGTGATTTACGCAGAATCTGTTCCCAAACTTTCTATGACGTTCTTCTCGGTATCAAACAGCTCTTCGAGTTGAGTTTCGAATTGTTCATTCACTTCTATTTTGTGTTGCTTCGTCTCACTTAGCTGGCGGCGTAATTCACTTATTTCAGGCGTTTCTGAGGCTCCTTGCGCCTCCATTGCCACAATAGCGCTTTGAATCTGGTTTATTGCCGCATCGAAGCTTGAGATCGCACTCTGTTTACTGCTGTTCAAAGAACCCCTAAGACAATCAAAATATGCGGAAACTTTGGGAACAACTTTTTGTTTTTCCTCTTCCCTAATTAGCTCGATTTCAGATTGCATTTCTGCTGAAAGATGTGCGAATTCCTCTTGCGCTTGCGCAGCACGTCTCTTTTCATCTTCTTGATTTATGTATGCTTCAATCAATTTGAACTGTGGCAAATGCAGCTTTGCTTCGCGTTGCGATATCTTGAACTCCGGCAGTTTAAGGACAATTTCTTGTTTACCCATTGTGAATTCAGGAACCTTGAATACCACTTCGTGTTTCTCCATGTACGGCACGGGGACATCCGCGAAAATATCCGTCCACTTCACAGTACATTTTGGAGGCCCTTTGGTCTTTACGGTGCCGTTAAAGGGAATTTTCGTCTTTATCCACGTCGGTTCGCAGATTGTCTCTGGCTTCTGACCGATCTTCTTACGCTCCATCCGAACCGAGGGAGTCTCAAAAACAATTCTCCGATCCTTCATGGTTACTTCGGGAATGCTCAGCGATAACTTCCTATCAACAAAACCTACCTTGAACTCTGGAATTAATATGCTGGTTGGTTCCCATTTCACTTCAAACTTGAACTCAGCAAAGGCGTCGTCAAATTCCTTTTGCTTTTCTCCTGTGGTTTCTTCAAATTCCTTGGTTTTCTCGCCGATCCGATTTTCTACGTTGGCTCCAAAAACCTCTAGCCCAGTTTCAAATTCCCCTGCTTCTTTAGAGCATGCGTCCATCTCAACGCCTCCAATACGATTGATGTAATCTATTAGCTTGAACTAAATTTCCATGGATATTTTCGCTCGAATCAGTGTTTAGGTCAAGTCTTGCAGCAGATGACAGGGTTGTGAACAAGTGAATTATTTTTCTCCTAGATGAAAAAATGCTGCAGGAAAAGATCAGTTATTTGGCGCATGAATAATGTAGGACCAAACTGAATTCGAATAGCGCGCGCAAGCAAGCGGGTATAAATGATTCCCCGCTCGTTATTCATTGAACAAATAAGGTCACAATAGGCGGAAGCAACGGTTAACGGAGCACAGCAGTTGATCCATTATGATACTGACCTGCATACCTATGGGAAGCGAAGATGGAACAGATTTTTAAACGGCTCGAGCGAATAGAAGAATTGCTTTCAGCCGACAAGACAGGCTCGCCAAGGCATGAGTATCTTAACATTAAGGCTGCGGCCGACTTCATTGGGATTAGCCGCCAGACCCTGGACAAATGGCGCATGGAAGAACGGGGGCCTGCGGTTCACCGTGTCGGACGCCGGGTGATGTACTCGGTTTCTGACTTGCGCTCATTCATGGACGAGCACCGCCATGGGACGCATCGATAGCACCCCGACCACTAGTAGGCAGAGCAAGAATTCTTCGAAGGACAATTGACTTAATTCAGAACCGCAATCCGACAGACCTCTGCGGTTGCCCGGCAACTAATAGTTTACTGGGGGATTGACACGGTTGATCAATGATTCTGCCGAGACCGGTTCGGACATGGCTGACCCGCACAGACTTTCGCGGACGATGCGGGTCAGAAAGTTGCTGAAATCCACACCGAGGGAAAAGTCGATGCTTGAGATAAATAATGCCACAAAGGCACTAATCAAAGAACCCTTGTTGGGCGGGTTATGGGGCGATTTGAGCAATGCAGGTCCAGCCGTTGCCAAACCAAGAAACACTCTATTGATCAGGGCCGCAAGTGAGGAGCGAACCAGCGATTTCCCGCACTTCTCCATTATTCAGAAAGGTCTGATCTGCCAACACCCCAGATGGCTTTCCCTTGCCATTCAAGCTAGGTCGGGGGGGCGAGCAAAATGAGGCCGCGCAGCTATTCGCCTGATGCAGTCGTTGACTTTCTGAGTATTTGCTCGCCTGCGCGTCACGAGTTTTCAGTTTTGGTTCACTCGCTTCGAGACGCTTGCGCTGGAGTTCCGGCTGCACGTTTCATGGTTCAGGATTTTTTCGCCTATTTTTCGCGTGTTGAGATGGCTGGAGAGGGCCCGTCAGCCGAAGAAATCAACGAATGGTGGGATGATGGCATAGAAGGCCTCTCTCTGGAGCAATTGGCGCTTACTGAAGCCGAGATATATCGCGATCTTGCGTTTGATTTTGAGTTAGGGCCCGTTGAGAACCATCCCGACGTTGTCACGACTTTCGTTTCCAAATTTCAAAGCTTCGCTGAACGCTTCGAGGCTTGGGCAGCGATAACGAGAGAAGACTATCTGGATGTACTCAATCGAGAGATTGCCGAGGAGGCCTCAACACTTGAGGCCGTCATTGAGAGAACTAACCGTGAGTACTTCACGATAACCAAAGACGGTGGATACTCGGTGGGCCGAGAACAGTTGAATCCAACCACGGGCCATCGGGAAGTCAAATTCTTTACCGAAGGCGCTATCAAAAAAGACCTCGATAGAAAGAGGGTAGAAGTTCCTGAGTCAGACGGGAAGTCCAAACTTGTTGGTATCGGTACTGCTTGGTTAACGCACTCGGAGCGTCGTCACTACCGGCACCTAACATTTGATCCCAATCACAGCCTTCACGAAGGCGTCGGTGACAACCGTACCTTCAATTTGTTCAGGGGCTTCGCTGTCGAGCCCGATCCGTTGGAAGATTGGTCACCGTTGGATCACCTCATTCGAGATGTCATTTGTGGTGGCCACAAGGAGCAGTATGATTTCATCATCAGGTGGGCGGCCAAGATGGTTCAGTACCCCAGTGAACCAGCAGGAGTCGTACTTTCGATTCCAGGCCCAAAGGGCTCGGGCAAAGGTACGCTCGGTCGCGCCCTCGTCGGCCTTGTCGCACCACACGGAAAGCAGTTGACCCAGCCGGAGCAGCTCACGGGTAAATTCAATAAGCATCTTGCAGAGACGATCGGACTGTTCGTCGATGAGGCATACTGGTCAGGAGACAAAAAGGCAGAGAATGCGTTAAAAGCGCTGATCACGGAGCCGACCTTTATGTGTGAACCAAAGGGTGTCGATTCATTCGAGGTAAACAATCATCTTCACATCGTTATGGCGACAAACAACGATTGGGCGGCGCCCGTAGAGTTTGGAGATCGACGTTATGCAGTCTTCTCACCCGAGCCAGAAGCCGTGTCGGAGTTCAAGTCCCGGATAGGATTCGGTCGTATTCTCGAGGGCCAAGGGCGTGTGAAGCGCTCTATCCTGGCAGGCATGATGTCCAAACTGATGCGTGTAGACGTTAATGGATGGCGAGCGGATGAACACATTCCCGTTACGGATGCCCTAAGGCGGCAGCGCGCCTTGACCGCCCAGCAAGATCCAATGCTCGGCTGGTGGGAGTCGGTACTTCAGCGGGGAGGGCTCGATCGGCTTCGAATTCCGGGCTGGCCCTCAGCAATCGGCGAGGTGTCTCCGTCAATAAAGGACGAGCTTGAAGTCGACATTCGTTCATACCATCAACAGCAGCCATATCGAGTGCACATTCCCGATAAGTCGGCAATCGGAAGATGGCTGAAAGAAAAATTTAAGTATCAGATCGACGGAAATGTGGGCGCGGGCCCCGAAAGACGTCGTGGCTGGATACTGCCGACACTGGCTCAGGCCAGGAAGGACTTTGAAGACCTCCTGGGAACTGGAACTATTGAATGGGAGCCTTTTGGTGATACCGAAGGCTGGGGCGATGACACTTGAGTTTCATAGGTCGGATGTCGCTCACGAACAGTACTGAAGACCTACGGAAACCCAAAAACAGGCACATCCATTGAGCAACCTGAGTAATTGAGTTTTATTTCGGATAGCATTGCAACAGCCGAGTTTGGCATTCACCGGTGCTCAATCAGGTCAAATGTATCCAACCTATCTTCTATTTGATTTCCGAAGTTGGTTACTCGACTTACTCAGGTTACTCAAAGACACATTTATTTTAATAATTTCAATAGCCTAGAGTGGATCAGCGGTCGAATGCTGGACGAGTGATTGGGTGGGTTTCAGCAACTGGAAAAGCTGTGGCTGCTCTGGAACCTCACATCCATTGTGCAACGTTGGCATCGTCGGCCCGGAACACTTGGCATATCTGTTCGAGGCGGTTGAGACGAACCGGCCATATTTATTTCGCCGAGGACCTAAGGACACCGGATCCCTCGTTCCGCTTGGGGCACCGAAAAGTCCAACCGAAACAAGGCCCTGCATGTGGTCAATTTCTAGGCCCTGCCATGGGCCCGAAACAGGTGAATTATGGGGAATGCAGCAATACAGATCAGGCCCGCAGCAAGAGCCGATGCACCGAGCCGGTACCGAACGCGCTCCGAGATACCTTCGGACGTGGACGAGCGATTCCTGTCGGCGCTGTCAGAGTTCGGCCAGGTCACCTACGCTGCGAACGTCTCCGGCATGGCGCGGCGCTCCCTCTACGAGCGGCGGCGACGTGACCCCGAATTTGCAGCCAAGTGGGACGAGGCCATCGACACCTTCGAGGAGACGCTGACGCAGAGGGTCATTGCCACTGCGCTCCACATGGGTACAGGCCGCTGGGTCCCTGCCACAGACCCGGACACGGGCGAGGCAGAACTTGACGAGGACTTCGAGCCGGTGATGCGTTTCGACTGTTCGAACGTGGACCCGAGGATTGCGGTGCGCCTCATCGGCCTGAGGATAAGCGGCGTGAACGAGGCGGCGACGGTCGCCATCCAGAACAACGTCGTGGCCCCGTCCGCGCCCAAGCTGGTCTCGGGTGCCCCGATAGACGTGGATGCGATACTCGCCGAATACGAGGACCTTGGCATCGATGACGAATAGAGTCGCAGAACAGGGACCTGCGGTATCGGTCGAGGTGCTGTTCGTCGACGGTACGGTGCTGCTTACCGACGAAGGTCTTACCTGCAGGGCTGCAGCGGACGCTCAGCACCTGTTCGAGGAGATCGACGGATCCGAACCCAGGTTGCCCTACCGTGATGCGGCGGCGCGACTGTGTCAGGCCCGTCGCCTTGCCGCCGATGGCTCGCTTACCGTAGCTGATCGCCGCCGCCTGCTGGAACACGTGACGGACACGCCGGTGCTCTCGTCCCCCGAGGTCCACCCGGTCATCTCCGTCGAGTTCGTCGAGCCACCGGATTGGATGGTCGTCGAGGCACTGGCCGACGACGCCTGGCTTGACAGCGCACCCTCTCCGCTACTGACCACCACGACGACTCGGACCGACGACGGCGCTGCCGTTGGATGTTGTGCTGCTCGGTTCGCAGATGAGACCCAGCGTGAGCAGGCCGTTCGACGTATAGCTAGCGATCATCGCCTCTCGTCCAGCCAGCGGCGCGCCATCTGTGAGCGTATTGCCAGGACACCCGTGTTCGCTTCCTGAAGCAATCGGCTGCTCGGGTCGAACTGCTGGTCTACATCCCGCGACCGCAGCCAGCACAGTGAGTGCATGCTAAGAGGAGGCAAACGAGATGTTCGAACGGACCAGAGTCTTAATTCTAAGTGATCGGAACGCGGCGCGAGAGGCGCTGCTTAAGGAGATGGCCGAGGACGAGCGCCAATCGGTCGAGGCGGAGCTCGACGCCCTAGAGCGTGAGGAGGCCGACCGGGTCGAGCGCGAAAAAGCGCGGGCGCGACAGGCAGAGGCACTCACGGACGCTCGGAAAAAACTCGCGGATGCCAGAAATAGCCAGCACAAGTGGGCCGATTCATTCGACCGGGCACTGTCGGATGCCTGCAAAGCATTTGAGGCGCTCGAGGAACTTTCGGTGGAGGTCGCGAGGCTCGAGAATTTCACCGGCGACGGCAGTGGCAAGAGACCGGTGATCGTCGGTCACGCGAGAACCGGAGCGCTGGTCGCGGCCTTCTGGGATCGCGCGCGCCCGCTCGCGAAACGGATCGGCCTTCGTCCGGTGGCGGGTACGAACAAAAGCATAAAACCACTCGCATCGATTTACCCCGCAGATAGGCGTTGAGTGCTGGTTCGAAAAGCACGGAGGCAAATTCGCGTTTGGGCGCCGATGGCCACTTTTCGGCTATGCACTCCCAAAAACCCCGAAACCATACGAAATGGAGGAGAGAACGTGACTAAGGACATCCACCTACAGACCAGAGGACAGGTCATGGAGTGCCTGAACAAGGCGGCGCATACGGTCGCCGTCGATTCCAATCGGAAATTGGATCGGCTTACAGCGGCCCGCGCAGATAAGACGGGTGAGCCCTATCTGAAAGCTTACGAGGCCGTCTGCGAGGCGCATCCAGAGCTCACGGAACATGCGCTCGGCGGCACCGCTGGCTTCCAGCCTGAACAGCTACCACTGAGCCACGAGGAGATTGAGTTCGATCTGGCCGTCAGGAACAGCAATGAGTCGAGAGCCCTAAAAGCTGGGCTTGACGCTAAGACCGCGGACCGGGAGACGATGCGACGGGCCCAGGAGGAGCAGGTCCGCAGCGCGAGGAGCGGTCGCCTGTTGAGCCTTCCGGACGCAATCGAGATCGTTCGGGGCAGACACACCTAAAGACGTATTCGCGGGGTGCAGGGCGCGTCCCTGCTGCGGCCTCCTCCCGCATCATAACCGACCCGCGACAACGTGGCCCCGGCGTTTAACCGTGCGCCGGGGCTATTCCTTTCAAGGTAATGGTATCAGCTGTCGTTCTGCAGTACGGCCTCCACCGCCTCCGTCAGTGACGCGATGGTCAAGTGCCTGTAAGGTACGTACTTGTCTCTCGAACCTTCGGCGATGCTCGGAGCCAGGGCGAACTTATTGGGCTTGTCGGTCGCAATGGACGGTATCTCCGCCATGTGTATGAGCCAGGACATGGCTATCTCCAACGTTTCCTTCTTCACCACGACGCATATCAGCACGCCCGGCTTGCCTTTGCCGAAAGTGGTCTTCTGCACATCGAACTGGACGGTCCTGACCGGTTTCTCTGAGTCGAGGAGCCATGCCTTAACCTGAATGGGGAGCGCGCGGCCGCTCTCCTTGTCCAGGACAACGAGATCGATGCCGTGGTCGTCCGATAGCGGCTCGAACGGTGACAGGCGCCCTGAGGATTGTGACATCAGCGCCGTCGCCACGTGCAGTTCCGCGATCTTGCCCCTCTGGGTCGAGGTCAACCCGCCGTTCCGTCCCATATGTTATCCTGTTTTGGGATAATTTCTTTTCGGGATTACCGCGACCTGTACGGGCAGTCAAATGGAACGTGCGGGTGGCCAAGAGCATCTACGACGACGAGTACAGGTCGCTCATCAAGCGACTGCGCGATCATCGCAAATCAGTCGGCATGACCCAGCAGGCCCTCGCTGACGCCTTGGGTAAGCCGCAGTCCTATGTTGCTAAGGTCGAAGGTTGTAAGCGGCGTCTTGACGTCATCGAGTTCAAGCACTGGTGCAAAGCACTTAGAGTAGATGTTGTCGAAATTCTAACCAGTTAGAATATTGGGCAATTCGCAAGCTAATTGACCTGAAACCGTAAGGCTGCCGAAAAGTGCCACACAGTAAACAGAGGCACTGTCGGAAATTGCGGACAAAAGCAGATACAACAATTCTGTCGTTTTAAGCCCATGGAACGATGCGGGGGCTAAGCGCGGAATTTTTTAGTTTGTTAAAATTGACAAGCATGATGACGTGGTAGTGGTCATTCTCAAATAACTTCAGAGCATCCAATATCTTTGTCTTGACCTTACGAGATATTGCCTTGATATTCCTCCAAAATCAATAGCTTGGTGAGAATAGTGAGCAACCAATCTGACAGTCAAAGAAACCTTGAAACCCTAATTTTGGCGCTGAAGAAGTTGACGCCGATCCAGATTGAAGTTTTGAGGAGCATCGTCGGAAAATTCGCAGAAGGACAGGAACACGAACACCTGCTTACAGATTTTCTGGACTCTAGCGCGTTCGAGTACTTTTCCACGCGCCTCGCAGCTCACCATGCATCGAGTGCTGTCCCGCTAAAGAAGGAGAATTTCGAACACATCCTAGAACAATCTTTTCTCCGAACCGGGCATCACGCCAAAAGAACAGAGGACATGACACACCGCGGCGCAGATCTAGAAGTCGACGGTCATTTTCACTCTCTAAAAACCGAGGCGGCCAAGGGGCTTAACACAAAGTCCATCACGATTTCAAAACTGATGGAAGCTCGCTGGATCCGGGACCTTGAGAGTCGTGCAGACGCACCAGATCAAGTGCGCCAACGCGTGCTCTCGCATTTGAAAGAGTACGAGCGAATCTTCATTCTTCGAAGCTACGGCGATGAGCAGAAAGTGCGATATGATCTACGGGAGATCCCTAAAGACGTTCTGGCTATGGTTGAGCATCTCACAGTAGACGACTTCAAAGAACTTTCAGCAGCGGGCGGAACTGGCGCCAATGTAATGTTGAACGGACGCAAAGCTTTCCGGATTGTCTTGGATGGTAGTGTTGAGAAAGTGACCATTTCGGGTCTTGATGTAGAATTGTGCCCACTTCATGCATGGTGGGAACTCAACAGACCTGGCTAGATCGCCATTCTCAGTTGATTAGGCATAGCACCCCGACCGTTGGCATCTTCATAAATTGATTTCGCGATCTTTGAAGCAATCATCGGAGGCACTGCGTCGCCAATCTGCCGGTATTTGAAGGATAGTGAACCTTCGAAGTAATAGTTGGGTGGAAAGCCTTGAAGGAGAGCCATTTCTCGGACCGACAACAGTCGGTCCTGTTCAGGGTGGCTGTAGCGGCCATTGCCAGGATGGCTGCACTCGCGTGTGATGGTTGGAGCGGGCTTGTCCCACGCAAGTCGACCGTACACGTCAGGGAATGAGCCTGGTTTTTCAACTTTCATACTTGGAATACGCAAATGTGCTTGATCTTCCGTCAAATCAATCCAGCTTCCGCCGTCCTTCGGAATTGCCTGCATCCGTTCGAGCGAGCGACCACTGATACGAGGGCAAACGTGCATTGGGTCTTCCGGGTGGGTTTCGCCAGCAGCAAGCTCAGGAAGATGCCCAATCGTGTCCCGCACAGAACGCAAGCTGGATTCAGGTATTTGCAGATGAAAGTTGCCATCCAGCTTTGCCACGATGAGCGACCTAATACGACTTTGGGGCAGGCCAAATTTTTTAAGGTCGTGTATCTCGGCGAAGACGTCATATCCCAGATCCGAAAGATCTCGGTGTAATGCATAGAAGTGGTGCTTGTGACGGCCTCGCAATAGTTCTTTGACATTCTCTATTACAATATATCGTGGGCGCCACGCCGCCGCAAAAACAGCCGCTCTCTCTACCAATTTATTCCGACCATCGTCGTGAATGTGATTGCGGCTTTGTTTCTGACTAAATCCAGTGCAAGGAGCACAAGAAATGAGTACGTCTACGTCGCTCGGGCCAAATCCGAAGTGAGCCGCTACATCATCAGGCCCGGTATCGGCTAGATCGGCTGACATCGGTCGAAGACCCAAGTTTCGTTCGTATGTGTCGTTGCAAAATGTAGCTCCGATCCCGTGGCTAGGCTTTGCAACTTCAAGATCAACGGCACCGATTGTTCTATAGCCTTGGCTAACAAAACCGGAGGACATTCCGCCGCCGCAGGAAAAAAGATCGACTATATTCACAAATCCTCCGAGAATTCCACATCTTGCGCTGCATACGCTACTGTGACACAAGATAACACGGGTTAGCTGGCACTGGAACGCCTGATTTTAATACAATATCAATTGATGGATGCCGTATATTGATGTCCTACGATGCGCGGATTGCTGCCTTCAGAGCAGACATCGGATCGCTAAACAATGCATCAATGCTCGACCGTTGGTACTACTCAGGTGACTGTGCTGGCTTGCAACATCAAGCCGAAGCTCAACTTCGACGAGAAGTTTCAGATCAGTTTTCCGTTTCAATACGAGACATTCTGATAGTGGGTTCAGCGCGACTGGGTTTCACCATTGTTCAAAAACCGCAGCGACCTACGTTTTCCCACTTCGGAAACTCCGACATTGATGTGGCAATCATTTCCAAAACTCTCTTCAACAAATATTGGCAGCTCGCTTTGAGCCATTGGGAAGACCA
Source organism: uncultured Ruegeria sp. (assembly GCF_947504215.1). Taxonomy (GTDB): domain Bacteria; phylum Pseudomonadota; class Alphaproteobacteria; order Rhodobacterales; family Rhodobacteraceae; genus Ruegeria. Next base: position 28,349 of record NZ_CANNGO010000021.1, read on the forward strand.
CAGCGATTGGAGAAAGGCCGAGCAGTTTCGCCTCTATTTATTCCGTGGCTGGCTTAGACCTGACATGCTGCCAACAGGGTCAGGTTTTGCTGCTTCGGACGAATGGTTCGACTTTTTTCGCGGGCTACAGGCATCTGGACTGTATGGGGGATATAAGATCAACGCAGGTATCTACTATGATGAAACGTTTCTCGAGAGATACATTCACTCGTCTTTAGACAAATGCCGGCGTTTTATTGAGGATAAGATATGAGAACAGCACCAGAAAGTAGAAAAATCTCAGCGGTACTAAAGGCGCTCCGCGAAGGTAGCCTTCAACCTTCGCCAGATTTTCAAAGACGAGCAGTTTGGACCAACAAGGATAAAATCGCATTTATCGAAACAATACTCCTCGGCTACCCATTTCCAGAGATCTACGTTGCATCCGGTGACGTCGATACCCAGACCGGAGACGCGACCGAGCTCTTGGTAGACGGCCAGCAAAGGCTTAGGACGATAGATGAGTACTTCAGAGGGGTTAAACCGTTTGCTCGGACGCAGTCGATTACCAGATATAGGCAGCTTGAAGACGATCAGAAGAGAGATTTCCTGAACTACGACGTTTCAGTGCGTAACCTTGGAATTATTGGCCTCGACGAAGTGCGGGAAGTATTTCAACGTATGAATGCAACTTCATATGACCTCAATGACATGGAGCGTTTCAATGCCGCGTACATTGGGGAATTCAAACAATTCTGCGAACGGATTACACTTGATGACTTCTTGGCTGAACACAAAATTTTCAGCGCCGCTGACATAAGACGAATGAAAGATGTATCGTTCATTGCCTCTCTAGCAACGACGATGCTCTCAGACTATTTCCATCGCGACGACGAAGTCGAAGACTACCTCGAGCGCTTTGACGAAGAATTTGCTGAGGCACCAGCTCTCGAAGCTCGATTTTCTTCTGCGTTTTCCAGCATTGCTCAAATGGGCTTCGACAGAGATAGCCGCGCGTGGAGAAAAGCAGATTTCTACACACTGTTTATTGAAGTCGACCGCATAATAAATCGAGAACAACAAACCCTTGACGAACAGGCAGTTGGCAGCCGTCTCGCCGCATTTTTTCAATCAGTCAATGCCTTGCGTGGAAGCGAAGACGCACACACAGGCGCTGCTGGCGAATACCTGAATGCAACGCTTCAGTCTACAAACGACAGACTCGTGCGAGCAACCAGGGGACGTATTCTGAGAGAAATAATTCTTACGCAAAACTAGCGCTGGTACCCGCGGCCGGACTCGAACCGGCACGGCCTTCCGGCCCAGAGATTTTAAGTCTCTTGTGTCTACCATTCCACCACGCGGGCAAGCGTGTCGGGCCTATTTCGGGCCTGAAAATCTCCATACGGCCACAAGGCCATGAATACAATGCGCTTTACGGGCGGAAGCGAAGGATTTTAAGTCTGATATGTCGGCCAAACCATCACACCCATATGATGCGTCGGCTCCGCGTCGCTCCCTAACCAGTCACTACAGGCAAAAATCCATCAGAAAATTCAGTTTACTGAAGTATTTAGGGCACAATGGCCCCGGAAGGATTGGACTTCGCGCAACAAGTCTTGGTTCAACCTGACGCTCTTTCCAAACAGACTTCAGATTTGAAGTAGAAGTAGCCTGACCGTTAACAAATTGCCCTCCGCTCACCGAAAAGACCAGCCAACGAAGAACTGGCGACGCAGGCTGTGCGAAGCGCCCGAACCTAAACTAGTGGGCGCAACGCGGAGCGGGTCAGCTGGGTTAACTGAGGTGGTGAAATCGTCAAAACGTGATCCGATTCACTGTTTGATCTGACCCATGTCAAAGCCGGGTTCGCTGTACTTGCGTAACATCGTGATCGGGTTCAATCAAAGGAAAGACCGGTTATGTTTCGTCTTGCCGCTGTGCTATATTCACTGATCGCAACTGCAATGGCCGGATCGGCCGTTGTCGCTGTATTGTCAGCTGGGCTGGTAACCGTCAGCGCGATCGTATCTGCAGCTGCCGCAGGTGCTGTACTTGCCGCGCCAGCGTCGTGGCTGGTTGCGCGGAAATTGTATCAGAATAGGGGATAATCAGGCATTCAGAAACGTGCGGACCGCTGCCTCGAATTCGCGGGGTTTTTCGGCGTGCAGCCAGTGACCGGCCCCCGGAATCTTGGCAAATCGCGCGCCAGGAAACAGAAAACGCACCGTATCGCGATGCTCGGGCAAAACGTAGTCTGACGCGCCTCCAGACAGAAAAAGGGCAGGGCCATCCCAGGCTGCCTCAAGCTTTGGGAACCCCATGATGTTTGGCATTTCGCTTGCCAGGATATCCAGGTTCAGAAGCCAGCGTTTTCCAGCAATATCCAGGGATTGGGTGAAGAAGCTCTGTAGTGCTTTTTCTACGCCCAGATCTGCAAGCTGGTACTCGGCGTCCGATCTGCGGCTGACCTGCGAGAAATCTACGGCTCGCATTGCCTCGATGAATTGAATCTGGCTGTGGCTGTAAGCGACCGGTGCGATATCGGCGACCACAAGTTTGCGAACAATCGGTCCGTGTTGCAGTGCCAGCGTCATTGCGGCCTTACCACCCATGGAATGCCCAAGGACATCCGCCGATCCTCCGATTTGGTCGATCACCTCGGCAATATCGTCCGCCAAATGGGGATAGTCATGCTGGGGGTTCCACATGCTGTTTGCGTGGTTGCGCATATCCACGGCCACAACTTGACGTTCATCCGACAGCCTGCGGGCAATCACGCCCCAATTTCGGGCCGATCCATACAGACCATGGGCGATTACAAGGGGCGGGAGCGAGGTAGGTTCGCCATGTACGATCGTGTTCAGCATATGCGGGTGATACAAGCCGCCAGTTGAAACGGCCAGCCCCATTGTAGCTTGCGGCGGCCGAGGCTAGATTGCCGCGTCAGGAGGCCACCTATGTCGCAAGACCCAGATATTCAAACCCGGATCGCGCAGACAATCGTGCTGCTGAAAACCAAGCTGGGCGTGCGTGGCAAGAGTCTGGCGGCGTCGGTTCGGCAGGCGAAGCCTCGCTTGCCGCGGCGGGTTTACAAACAGGCAATGGTGCTGGCACAGGCCGAGCAAATGGCTCAACATCCCAAATTGAGGCTGGTTCTGGATACTCCGAAGCTTGTGCAGGCGTCCGAGGATGTGCAGGCGCATCTCGGATCAATCAACCTGGCCGATCGCAGACTGGGATGGTTCCTGGGTCTGCTTGGCAGCCTGGCCTTCAACATGTTGGCATTGTTCGTGCTTGTTTTGGCGTTTCTTTGGTGGCGCGACTTGATCTGATCGGGTGTTCTGTCCTATGCGCTGAAGAATGAACGCGGTTCAAGGTTGAGGGCGCAATGTCAACGAAATCCCAAATTCGACGTGAGCAGTTACGGGACAAACTGGTCGAAGCTGCCGAGAGTCGTATTGGTCGAGACGGCCTCAGCGATCTTAGGGCGCGGGATTTGGCCAAAGATGCAGGATGTGCGCTGGGTGCGATTTACAATGTGTTTGACGATCTGAACGCTATCGTCATGGCCGTGAACGGACGCACGTTTCGGCGGCTTGGACAGGCCGTCGGTACTTCATTTGACGGCAGCGAACCCCCGGTACAGCGCTTGATTGTCATGAGCACTGCTTATCTGCGTTTTGCGGGCGGAAACACGAATTTGTGGCGCGCGCTTTTCGATCTGAAGATGGCTGACGATGAGGCCGTGCCTGATTGGTATCGCGATGCGTTGAAAGGCTTGTTTTCTTACATAGCCGAGCCCGTCGGCCAATTGTTTCCTGATCTTGACAGGGTTGAAATGGACTTGATGACACGCGCCTTGTTCTCTTCGGTGCATGGGATTGTCACCCTTGGCCTTGAAAACCGGATATCCGGCGTACCGCCCGAGCAAATCAAAAAGATGATTACCCAGGTTCTTTCACGAATTGGAAACAGTTAGTTTCCTGAACACTGTTCAAAAATATCTTGAACAGTGTTCATCGTGTTGTTATGTCACACTTTGTGAACATCGTTCATAATTGGAGAAGCACATGTTTGGCACTTTGAAGACTTTGATAAATGGAGCAAATGCCCGGGCTGAAGATCATCTGCGCGACACCTATTCAATAGAGCTGATTGACCAGAAAATTCGCGAAGCAGAGCAGAACCTGAAGGCGGCTAAGCTTACCTTGGCGAGCTTGATCCAGAAGCAGCGCAATGAAAATCGTCAAATCGAAGGGCTGAAAAGCCGCGTTGAAGATCTGATGACCAGGGCCCGTCAGGCGCTGGCGGATGAGCATCAGGATTTGGTTGAGAGCGCTGCGCAAGCTGTTGCTGATCTGGAAAACGAAACGACTCTGCGCATGCAGACCGTGGATCGGCTTGAAACGCGTATCCTGCAATTGCGGCATTCCGTGCAGGCCGCAAGTCGCCGCATTCTGGACCTTAAGCAAGGCGCGATTTCCGCCCGCGCGGTTAAGCGAGAACAGGGCTTGCAAAAACGGTTGAACCGGCATCTTGGTGGAGACAGCCCGATTGACGAGGCTCAATCCTTGATCGAACGCGTGATGGATCAGGACGATCCGTTCGAGCAATCGGAAATTCTGCGGGAAATCGATACAGGTATGGATCACACCAACCTTGCTGCCCGTATGGAAGAGGCCGGATATGGCCCAAAAACCCGCGCGACGGCAGCTGATGTTCTTAGTCGCCTGAAGGCGCAATCCGACACCTGAACTTCATCCGATCCAGACCAACTTTGAAATAGGAGACCTCCAATGAACAATCGCAATGAAAACGGCCTGATCCTGATGCTGAACGGAGCCGGAGTGGCCGTCGCCTACGCTCTGTTGGGTATTTCGCTTTATCTGTCCACCGATGTGCCATTGGCGACCAAAGGGTACTGGGGCATGGGCATCGTTCTTCTGACACTGAGCTTGATCAACGTGGTCAAATACCGCTTTGACGCACGTTCGGCTGAAGATCGGATCAACCGGATTGAAGAGGCCCGCAATGAAAAACTGTTGGAAGATGTCCTGAAAGAACCAGCATCGGACGCCTGATCCCAACCGCGCCGTTTCCGTCGGGGTCTGGCGCTTCACCCAACACAAAAACGGCGCCGAACGGGCGCCGTTTTCTTTGTTTTGCAGCCCCGACTACAAGTTAGGATATAGGGGGAATTTGGCGCATAGGTTGGCGACTTCGGCTTTGACCTTGGCTTCGACGGCGGCGTTGCCGTCTTC
>NZ_CANNGO010000022.1 GCF_947504215.1 uncultured Ruegeria sp.
GGGTCAGATGGCAGAAAGTTAGGTGCGTCATACATGGCCGATTGATAGCGGATCGCCGCGCCAATATGAATCCTATGATGCCGTATTTGCTGATAAATTGCCGACCGTCAAAGGTCGCCATGTGCGCTGTGGTGCCCGCCAGTCAATCCCCTCTAGCAGCATCTACAACCGCGCAGGGCTAACCGTGACCTTACCACTTGCAGATGATGGCCAAACGAATTTGCCCTTCTGCAGGCGCTTGGAAAACATACAAGCCCCCTGACCATCCCACCATACGATCTTGATGAGATCGCCCCCGCGACCACGAAACACAAACAGATGCTCCGAATATCGATCCTGTTTCAGAATGCCCTCGGCCAAGGCCGACAAACTATTGAACTGTTTGCGCATGTCCGTGGCGCCCGCAGCCAACCAGACCCCCTTGTTCGATGGAACCGGGATCACGCCTTCAGCCCTTCGACCAGAGCCAGAACACCAGACAATGCCGTGGACCCCTCTACCAAAATCCGCCGGCCGTCTGACGACGTGATATCCACTCGGTCAGCCAAAATCGCGGCGGACAGCTGGGGCTCTTCATCGACAATGGGAACAGCGACTGTGCCCGCAATCTCAACTGGCAGAAAGCCTGTGTCGGTATCCACCACCGCATCGATGGCCGGCTCCGGTGCAAACCGCGGATCCTTCAACCAGTTATGGATGAGATTGGCATTCATCGCATGCCGCCGCGCAACCTGCGCAACAGAGACGCCCGGCACTGTCGTCTGTCCACAAATCGAGCGCTTCTCATCATCCGACCAGAACCGCTTCTTCTGACCCTTCTTTCCCGCCATAAACTGCCTCAAGATGTCCACTATCAACAATGAACATTATCAGACCACATCAACACGTATCAGAGCGGTCAGACCGGACGGTTACCAATGAACTCGCACTCTACGACTTCAAAGCTTCACCGATGGCGAGTGATTGACGGCATTCAGCCAAGCCTGGCCGACCCCTCGCACATTGAAACGCGGTTCAATCTGAAACTGACATCTTTTGCGGATTGGGTGTCATATCATCGCAACCACTTCAACCAACAAGGGTAATCTCTTGATGGTTTCCATCTCCAAAACCTAACAGATGAGAGATCAGGGAATGTCCATTCCGTCACAACCGGTTCAAGCCGCAGGACGCCCGGAAAATCCGCCTTTATTATCTCCACAATTTCAGTCAGACGGACATCGCACACATGACATTTAGGTCGGAGCCTCGGTATGCAAGGCTGCACTTTACTTCTTTGGATTTTCTCGACGCCATTTGCGACGTCTGTATGAGTTCAATCGTACTTTGTTGATGTCGCTAAGGATGGAGCGCCACTCTGGCCGGCTGTCAGGATGAGAGAGCGAACGGGTGTCATTTTCGACACCCTTGTTCCGCGGCCGTTGCGCGATGTGGTCAAACACAAGATCGATATCCATACCACTCTTACGCAGCACGCTTTTCCAATGAAGGAGACTCAGTTTCATCGGATTATCACGAAGGAGTTCGATTTTCACAAAGGGGAATCCGGAGTTAATCAGATGCTCCCAATAATGGTGGCTGACATTGATCTTTTCCAGCTCATCCGCTTGTTCGCCAGGGAATAGGTCGGCAAGTGGGAACAGGATCTCATGTGACAAACCAAAGTCCCCCATAATATCTAGGATCTTCATTTCGTATTTTTTGATCACATCCGTTTTGCGATCATACATCTTCAATCGCGACCAGAATTCCTGGCTCGCCGGGTTGGTCAAACCCGCACCCTGAAGCATAAAGAAATAGCTCTGAGTATGATACTGGATTTGATAGGAATCCGTGAGGGCAACATAGTCTGCTGTGGAAGTAAGCAAGCGGTTGATGAACCCCTCGAAAGGTCCAGGCAGAGCGAACACGCTGTCGTTGGTGACAACGAGGCGCTCGGCATCCCAGCATTCAGGTATCAATTTAAGCGCGCGCGACCAAGCAGAGAAATCCATGCCGCCATTCTCGCGGACTACTATCCCTGCAGCTTTGGACAGGTTGCTGACGGTCAAAGCATCTTCTGTGTTTTTAACCGCTATACAGGCAATGACCTTAAAGCCTTGTTCACTCAGAAGGTTGATATATTGGGCAGTTGCATCCGTTAACGAACCTGAAGGTGAGTAGATTGCGAACACGCAGACCTTTTCGTCTTTCAGGTCGCCAGGATGGCGCAGAATATAAGCATGTTTCGGATCAGGTTCGGGCGTGTCGTCCGCCGTCAGCGCAGCGTGCAAGAGTTTATGCTCGTGCTTGGCACGTTCAATGAAATACGCCGGTTCAACTGCAAACTGTTCTGCAAGTCCAATTTCAGTATCCATCGATTCAATGGCAGCTGCAAAAATGGGTTCAAGTACTTCCGGCTCTGCTCCATTGTGCTTCTTTACAAGCCCGGCATACAACAACCCACATCCCAACCAAGACGGAAACCGCTCGTAATCCACTTTGTCGCGCTCTCTGAGGCGGTTCTGGGACAAGCCTATATTGTCAAAATCGATATTGTATTGCTTCAGCGCCAGATCCCGGAAACGAGGATAGAGTGCATCGACCTTATCAAACATACCCAGGTTGAACGCGTCTTTTACGCCGCGGTAAAGAGCGCCGCCCGATATGTGAGGATCTCCACTATTGGCGAGGCCTTCAAGATATTCCAGATAGACGGGCCAATCAGCAAATCCTTCGTCTATCCTGGGCAGCTGTTCGTGCGAGGCCCATGCAAACAAACGATGGCCAGAATCGCGCACTTCAACATGCTCGAATCCGCATTTTTTCAACAGGTCCTTGAGGCCATTTGCCGACGCGATGAAGTAGTGAAAACCAGGAGACAGTGTCGCAAGCAAGGAAATGAACGACGTGTCTTCGGTCAGGACCGTCGCGCTGGGGGTCGTCAAGACAAGGATGCCGTCATCTTTCAAAGCAACCTTGATCTCGTTCACGAACGCCTCAGGGTCTTCCACGTGCTCTATGACTTCGCTGCTGAAAACGTAGTCGAACTTCTGTCCTTGTATTTCGGTCGCTTCGTTATAGTAGCTGTGAATGATGTTGATACCCAGCTTTTCTGAGCCGACATGACCGTACATACTGGTTTCCAAACCATACGCGTCGCCATAACCGATTGACTGCCAGAAATGAGGGACAAAACCGAAACCGCACCCAACATCCAGCAAATCGCCTGTTCTTGGTCGCTCAACTGCTAAAAGCGGTTCGAGCATGGCACTGATGCCGGCCCAGTTCTGAACGTAATTCATCCAGTAGTCGTGCGAGAAGCCTTCAGAATCATAGCCAATGACCGGGTCTTCGTCGATGAAATACGCTGTGCCGCAGGATTTGCATTTGTACATATGCAAAGTCGAATCATAGTAGACTGGTTGGGATACTTCCAGAAGATCTTCGCCATTTCTTGCGCCACAAACCGGGCAACTCCGAACCTCAGAAACTCCGGGGAAAGTCGTGAATTTGATTTCAACCATTGAAAGTCTCCTACGGTGTCTTCTTCAATGCCGGAGATTGAAAAAAAAGCAATTTCTTGTTAACTAACAACGCGTTTGTCAATCTTTGTAGTGCCTAGGTAGGTGAACAAAACGCAATTCTTGGCGGCTGATACAATAGATAGCGGTCTGCACACAACCATGTTTATTGACACAAGATCAACGACTGCAGGTTTGGGCAAGCGACTTTCCACTCATCATAGTCTCGGCTTGGGATCGCGTTCTTCTATTTTGCTACCGCGGCGGATTCCGCATGTTGAAATGCCCTAGTCGGCTGGGCCGAAGCGACCTTTTGATGATCACCCTGATTCCTCAGTGTTTGACATGGATCGGGTATTGGTAGCGTTGATGGCTGGCGCTGGTGCGCGTCAAATTGTCGCCACACCCCGAACGTAGACTGCTTTCAGTTGTAAATTCGCTCACCGGAAATGATCGCAAAAACACGGCCCAGACTGAAGCCATGTCTGAGGTCAACGCTTATGGATCCAAATAGGGTAATTTGGTAAGAGAGAGTTTGTTTCTCATCGTAGTCACTAAGGAGTGAACGAAGGGGAGGCCAAAGGTAAGACCCGGACACAAAGTCGGCAAGCCGGCGTTGAATGAGACGGTCCGGTCACCGCGAGAACTGGTGGTGACATTCTCGAACAAGGACAGGTATTTTATCTCAGACATTTCAGTCTTTTGTGTGTTGAAAGCCTATGATCTGATCACCAGCGTTGGCTTCATCGTGATCAAGGCGGCAAACGAAGTCAAAGTCAAAGCGGCCGTTTTCGACTTGAAACTCGCAACAAATTTGCACCAAGTTGAACTTGGTCGAACAACACAAGCGAGCAACAGGCATGGGCAGAGTTGAAGAAGTATTAAAATTTGTAGATTTTAGATGTCCCGGGATCGAAATAGCTCCCTACTTTTCTCCGATGATTCCAAAAGCCAAGCATAGCAACGCATTTACCTTAGATGTGTTTAGCACGGCGGTGCTTCGCGAGAAGGGTAAAGAAGACCCCAACGTTAAGGATCTTGTCGAAAATATCGAGGAAGTCGACTTTGTTGGCGACGCATGCGGTATTGACGCGATGCTTCGCAACAACGAAAATTACGGCCAATTTCAGTACATTGTTTCATCCCATAATTTTGAACACCTGCCGAACCCCATTAAGTTCTTGATTGGCTGCTCACGTGTACTTCGACCGGGTGGCTACATCAGCATGGCGATCCCAGACCATCGGGCATGTTTTGATCATTTTCGTTTTCCGACAAAACTCTCTGACTGGTTGTTGGCCTACCATGGCGAAATTGAACAACCGAGCCCGGAAGTCGTGTTTGATTTTTTTTCAAACCATTCCGCTTACACGGCGGAGGGAGATCAGCGAATTGGGTGCGATTTTGCATCCGACAACCCAGATAATTTTGAATTGACCGGTGATGTGGTCTCTGCTTACGAGGTTTACAAGCACGCAAAACAGCAAGACCAAAATGAATATCAAGATGCTCACTGTTCGGTGCTCACCAATACAAGCTTCGAGTTGCTTGTGAGTGATCTAATCAGAATTGGTCTCGTTGACCTTGAAGTTGTCGAAGTAAGTGACGTGCGCGGCCTTGAGTTTTTTGTTCACTTAAGAAAGCCAGAAAAGGACAACGAACTAGTACAGAACGATACCGAAGTCTCTCGCTTAAGGCGAGAAGATCAACTGAGGGAGGTGTCGCGCTCACTGGGTGCAGCGGGATTTCCCCATAGATCATTCGACGCCAGTTGGGCAGAGCGCGAAGCCGTTTTGGCAGAACGCGACCGCCTTGCCTCTGAGTTAAGGAATGTGGTTCGATACCCTTGGAAGAATTTCAGAAGGTTTTTACGCCGAGCCTAGGCCTTGTTGCACGAAGTTTGGTCGAGATTCACTTCATGAGTTCAATGGGATTTGTTGCATTTTTATCGTTTCTGCTGGGCAGGTTAGATGGTGATTGACCGACCATGGTCACCAGTCAATCGAGCTCCAATGTTTGCGACACAACCCTTTGATTTCAAAATATGAATATCTTGGATTGTGATCTGATTTGTCGCGCATTTTGGGTCAGAAATGAGTATTGCATTCCATTATCCTTATGCACTTGCACATTCTCTGCTCGTGGCCCTCAGCCGACATTCGCGGATCCCAGCCGGGGTCCCTGAAAGCCGTCGTTCGTGGAAACTGCAACACTATGCCCATACTCGAGGGTTGCAACGCGCACTTTCACAAAGACTGCACGGTTTAGTAACGTCACGCTTAGCCCGAAGACGCGTTGTAACGTCAACGCCAATGATATCTTGTGGATCATATGGGCTGCTAAGTGGAGGGTCGTATTCCACGGCCATTTGGCGGAATACTCATGCGCATCTAAGCCGCGCTATTATCGTCGAAAACTCCTGAGCTGTGCCTCGCCATTGGGGCAGCGTAGATGACCGTTGTAACGACAAGCGAGAGAGCCGCTGTGCCTCACGTGTGTTCTGAATGACCCGTTGCAAAGCATCTGCCAAGCCGCCAGGATCGTCGGGGGCAACCAAAATCCCAGCCTTGCCAACTGTTGTCGGCACGGCACCGACACGGCAAGAGACGATTGGTAACCCGTACATCATCGCCTCGCTCAGCACCATGCCGTAGCCTTCGTAGCGCGTGGCCAAAACAAAAACCGATGCTGCATTGAAACGGGCCGTCAGGGCGTTCTGATCAAGCTCGCCTGCGAAAGCTACGCGCGAGTCGATGTTAAGCGCGCGTGCCTGCTTGAACAAGGCGGCGGCATAGTCCCGATCATGTGTCTTGCCTACGATTTCGGCCTGCCAAGGGAGGGCTTCGAGATGCCCTAAAGCGTCTAGTAAGACATCGTGACCCTTACGAGGTGCCAAAAGCCCGACGGAGAGAACGAGCGGTGGATCAGAGAGCTGACGGTTCACAACCGGCCTATCAAAACCGGGCGGTGCGATTGTGATCCGGTGTGCTTCTGCACCAAAATCATGGCATAAAATGCGCGCTGTTTCAGAGCTCGGAACCACAACGTGATCGGCATGGCGCAAAGCGGCAGCTTCATTTTGCAGCAGAAAAGCGGAACGCGCTTTGGGCAGTCCGGTTTCCAGGCCAAGAGGATGGTGGATCATCGCAATGATTGGCGCTTGAACTTCGGCAAGACCGTCGGGATCGATTGCCCCAAAAACAAGACCATCCAATATGATCGGTTGATCCGAGGGCACAGCGCACAAGACATCCAGAGCCGCCGCCATGTCTGCGGTGGTAGGATCGGGAAAGCTGTCCGGCAATCGCAAATGAGCTATGCTGCAGCCCATCTCGTTTAATTCATGCAACACACGGGCCTCATATATGAAGCCTCCGGTGCGGCGATCCTTGTCGCCCGGGATAGCAAAAACGGCTTGATTCATCACACCTGTTCATTCGCGTATATGCGCAGCACCCTATGCTCCACTGCGGCGACAGCGGCATAAACCACCACTGCGACAACCGCGAGGATCACAACGCAGGACCACAGCATGTTGTAGTTGGATGTGCTCGCCGTTGTGGCCATCAAAACACCGATCCCTTTGCCTGTCGCAAGCCATTCTACTGTTGTGATCGCCAGTAAAGCGGCTGGCACGGCCATACGGGCAGAGGCGAAGAAGGCGGGTAGCATTGCTGGTATTTGTGCCGCGCGCAGCAAGTGCCAGCGACCGGCGTCATAGCTTCTGAAAAGGTCAACGACCTGACCGGGCGTTTGGCGAAGACCCTGCTGGCAGGCGACAAATGTCGGGAAGAAGATCATTACTGCGACGACGACCATGGTCCCCACCAGACCGCGCCCGAATGCAAGCACCAGAAGCGGTGCAGTCGTGATGATTGGCACAGCACGCAGCGCTACGGCAACCGGCATTGTTGCGCGGTTCAATGCCGGCGACAAAACCACCAATGCAGCCAGCGCCGCGCCCAAGGCAAGGCCGGCAAGGTATCCAGGTACGGCAAAAGACAAGGTTTCAGCGAGAGCCGACAAAACTGTGTTCCGATTTTGCGCCTCGGCCAGAAAGGCCCACACATCGCCGGGACGTTTCGCGAAAAAGCGGTTGAGATCTAATGCATCCATCGACACTTGCCAAAGGATCAGCACGAAAGCCGTAGTGAACCCGATCTCGAGCAGGTACTTCCATGGTCTCTGACGTACAGAGACGGCAGGTGCCGACAACAGAATGACGGGCCTGTACGCAACGACGCGCTGACCAAGCCAGCCGATCGACCCATAAGCGATCATGGCGATCAGTGCAGCAATAAGCGCCAGCGCCCATGTCGCATTTGTGTCCAACCCCCGCATGGCGCGCAAGGTCAGTACACCCAACCCTCGTTCTGCCCCCGTGAACTCGCCGATCATGGCCCCCAAAAGGGCGGCAGGTGCGCTGATTTGTAGGCCCACGAAGAGATATGGCAAACTTGCGCGCGCCCGCGCGCGGATCAGGGTCGACATCGGACCACGGCCATAAACGCGCATCAGATCAGTCCAAGTTTGTGACACAGCGCGCAAGCCGACGAGTAGTGTGAGTAGGGTTGTGTAGTAAACTGCCAATGCGGCGAGCGCGATCTGTGGCCCAGTGCCGGGCCCAAACAACACGCGCAAAATGGGTCCACTGGCAATCAACGGCACGCAAAACACAAGCAGGCAAACGGCAGATAGCGTTCGCGCGCTGCGGGGGAAGACGATCATTATGGTGCCCAACCCTATCGCTGCGAGATTCCCCCAGACAAAGCCCTGTGCGGCGTTGACCGACGTTTCTAGCGCAGCGCGGGCAAGCAGCGCTGCATTGTTTGATACATATCCCGCAATTGCCAAAGGACTGCTTACCAGCAGGCTGCCCGGCACCAAGCGCAAAGCACCTTCCCATAAAACCAACACAACACAGAGCCATAATAGCAAGCGCAATACGGTCATATGCTGTCCTCTAGAACGGCGAAGATCTCTTTCGACAAGGCTGCGAACTCTGCAGTCTGGACAAGTTTACTGTCCCGCGTGCCTGTCAGTGCAATCGGGATGTCCGCAACCACGCGCGCGGGCCGCGGTGACAAGACCAAAACACGGTCGGACAAAAGCACGGCTTGCTGCACTGAATGGGTGACAAGCACAACGGTCGCCCCACGGGATCGCCAAAGCGGTGGCAGATCTTCGTTTAACCGTCGACGCGTCATGGCATCGACTGCACCGAAGGGTTCGTCCAGCAACAACACATCGGGTTCTGAAATCAAGCTGCGTGCGATCGCGACGCGTTGGCGCATACCGCCTGATAGCTCACCCGGGCGGTGGTCGGCAAAACCGCCAAGTCCCACAAGGTCAATCAGCGCATCAACATCACCCACGGGTTTGCGCGCCAACTCGGCTCCAAGCGCAATGTTTGCGCGCGCGCTGCGCCAGGGCAGCAGCGACGGATCCTGAAAGGCCATGGCCAATGCTCCGTTCCGAGCAACCGTCCTAGGTGGCTCTGCACCCAGTGCTACCGTCCCGCTGTCTGGCGTGTCGAGCCCAGCAATCATCCGCAATATAGTTGACTTTCCACACCCCGAAGGACCCACGAGCGCGGTGGTCTGCCCTGCGGCAAGCGTTACAGAAAATGGTATAACCACTTCGGTTCCGCCAAATCGTTTGGTGATGCTATCGCAGTGAATGTCTACGCTGGCCATGCCGCGGCAATCCTTGCGCTGGATCAGCCATGCACCTCTTCCAGGATCGACCTGTCCCATAAACCCGCCGACACGTCATGGTCGAGCAGGGCCAAAGTCTCAATGTTCTTTGACACCGTGTCATCGGTGAACCAGCCAAAGCCGTTTTCGGCGGTCAGGTCAGAGAACATCAACGGGACTTGACGTGCGGCCTGTAGCTTCTGGGTTTGTAGGTCGAGACCTGCATCGGGGAACATCTCGACCGTCAGCGCAGCGGCGGCATCTGTGTCGTTCAGGTAGTCATTCCAGCCCATCACCTCGCCCTTGATCAGTGCAACGAGATCAGCACGCTGGTTGGCGATCGACTCCTCGGTCGCGATATAGGTTTGGGAATGCAGGGCATAGCCATGATCCGCCATCAGCATTGTCGTATTATCGACGCCCTTTACGGTCATCGCGACCGGTAAATCCGTTTCCCAGCACAGCAGGCAATCGACCTGACCGCTGACCAGTGGGGCGGGATCGTATTGCGTTGGCACAATCTCGATATCGTTGATGTCGACATTGTTCAGAGTGCAAAGCGCCTGCAGCACCGGCGTATTGGCGACCGCCATGCCGATCCGTTTGCCCACAAGGTCTGCCGGCGTGTTCACCGGGTTCGCCGCCAGCGATGCAATGGCGAAAGGGTTCTTTTGCATGGCCACGGCGATGATCTTGAACGGTGCGCCCTGGGAAACAGCGGCGGCTGTGTAGTCGGCGGCGGAAATCCCGACCAAAGCTGTGCCAGAGACCACCGGCGGCTCGACCGGGGCGTTGGGACCGCCTTGACTAAGCGAAACATCGAGTCCCTGTTCAGTCCAGTACCCCTTTTTCGCCGCGATGTAGCTGCCACCGAATTGTACGGAATGCAGCCATGAAAGCTGGAAGTTAACCGACGTGGCGGCGAATGCAGGCACGCCTGCGGCTGCGGTTGCCACCCCTGCTGCACTGGTTTGCAGAAAGAAACGGCGGGTGAGATGTGCAGGTTGTGTCATGGTAAATCTGGTTTCTCCTTGGTTAAGGTGGTTCCGGAAAAGCTCTGGGCCACAAGAATGGCAGCGGCGGGTAGCGTTGCGACGAAGAGCACGACACCGTAAGTGACCCCGGTTGCGATACCCGCGCTGGCGGGCGCACCGATCATCGGAAAGAGGGCTGCGGCAGCGCCCTCTCTCCAACCCCAGCCGCCAACCGACAGAGGGATCAGCATCGCGCACAGGATCAGCGGGATCAGCGTTGCCCACGCCGCGGCCGGAATGACGGTGCCTATTGCCCGTGCGCAAGCGTAAAAGCCAAAGATCAGACACAGTGTGGTGATTGCACAATGGAGAAGAATGACAGGTTGGGGGATCAGCTTCAGGACCTTTTGAACGAACCGTCCTGTCACGCTATCGTGTCTTGAAACCAACCAAGCCGTCGAACCGCACCCTGTCAGGACCACCAAGACAAGCAGACTCAAACGGGTCCAGCCGGGGCCTGCAGGCATCGCCAGAGTGATGGTAAAACCTGCGTACATGAGACCGAGAATGGCGACCTGGCCAAGCATCCGTTCGGCCATCACCGATTGCGCAGCGCGGATAACATCCGCAGCGCCACGGGCCCGGACCGCTCGGGTCACATCACCTGCGACGCCACCGGGCAAGGCGCTGTTGATTAACTGGGCGAGGTAGTATTCGCGCAAGGCGAACGCGTAACTGAAGCGTATGTCAAATGCGCTGGCGGTGGTTTTCCAGCGGTCGGCCATCGAAAAGGTAGCGACTGTCAAAGCTAGCAGGGACAGCGCAATCCACTTCATGTCCGCGCCGCGCAACTGCGCCAGCACCTCTGCGGCGTTGGTCCACCACAGCAAAACGGCAAGGCAGCCAATTGAAACCGCAAGTTTGATCCCACGCATATTCATTGGCCGGCCATCTTCGAAAGTTGCGCATGCGTGAAAGCATCCAGAAAGTCATTGCGGAAACTGTCCATGCGTCGCACCGGACCCTCTGCTGAAGGGGCAAGCCCATCGGTCCATCCCCAATGATCAATCAGGCTCAGAAGGTCCGGCGGGCCAATCATGTGCACGGCGACATCCTTGTTGTCGCTTCCCGCCACAAATCCTGCAGCCTGATGATCGCCGGCGACGATTACTAGCGGCGCGTTATCGCCCAGGTCCGCCACATGCTCGAAGGTAACCCGCAACGCGTAGTCCACGGACCTGCGATAAGCATCGCGCACAGCGTCCCGGTCGCGCCAGAGATCCTTTGGCGCAGGTCCGCGGGCCGCCATTTCGTTAAAAATCGTCCCATTGCCAACCTTATCCCACGGCACCACATCCGGGATTGGCGTCCATGGGGCATGCGAGGAGATCAAGGCGACTTGTATGAAATCCGGGTGCGGGTCCGCGGGCAAAAGTGCAGGGTAAGTGGCCAATGTGAACTGGTCAGGCATCGTGACCCAGCGAAAGCGCGCGCCCTCATAGGGGATGTCTGCTGCCGGGATGACCGTGTCAAAGCCCATCGCAAGGCTTTCTGGCCATCCCATAGTGATCGCGGGCATGATCGCCGTCGTGCGGTAGCCTGCATCCTGAGCGAAGTGGAACAACCACTTGTGACCGCTGGCCAGCATCGCGGTGTAGCGCCCACTGTCCGTCGTCCATAGCCCGCTTGCCAAGGCACCATGTGCAAGCCAGCTCTGACCGCCCGAGGTGGGTGAGGTCAACCAACCGCTTTTCATCGCCATACCAGAGCGTGCGATCTCGAACTCGGCCACGCGCAGTGTTTCCAAATGGGTCGGCGCATATAGTGGATTGTCAAAACTGGCGCGCCCGTAGCTTTCGATCCAGATCAAAATAACGTCCCGACCTTCAAGCGCATTCAAGAGACCGGCAGAATTCGCGTAGGTATCTTTGTTTGCTTCTTCAGTAAATCTGGCAAGTTCCGCGGCGGTTTGCTGCACCTCGATTCCGCGTTTGAGTGTTAAGCGCGTGGTCCATGCGGTGCCCGGCGGGCTCTTGTCAAAGCGCCAGTATTCGAAATGATGCCCGGTATCTGCCACAGCCCAACCGGCACACAACAGCGCCAGAAAAGCCGCTGTTACGCGCAGCGAGCGAGCGGGCCCAATTGAAGACCAAGTGCGCAAGCTGCGCTCGAGCACCAGAAACAGAAGAACCAGCAATCCTGCGGTACCGATGATCATTAATACGGTTAGCACGCCCCCAACGCTTTCGCGCAATAGAGACAGACCTGCGCCAATTAGAAACGTATCGAGGATGGGATTAAACGTGCGGTTGAAGGCGCTGAACATCCCGAAGTCTGCAACTTTGATCACGATAGCTAGCAATAGCAAAAGCGCACAGACGTAAGTCACACCAGTACGCCGCCCAATGGCCACCATACCCAGAAGCAACACTGGCAGCTCCAGCGGCCAGCGGTTCAGCGTGTTCCACGCCACGGCGCCCGGATGGTTCGGCAATACCAGAACGGCAAAGACCACCGCTGCGGAAACGGCCAGTGCCACAACGCGCCTCATGTAGCGCGCCTCACAAGCCAAAGGACGTCGACCAGAAACGACCAACTTAGCAACAGGGCTGCAATTGCAGCGACCGGCATTGCAGCGACCTGCGGCGTCAGGGGGAAGAGCAAAAAGATCAGCGATGCGATCTGAACCACACAGATTGCTTTGCGTCGGAATGCTTGCGGCAAGGGCGCTTGCAACGCCGGCCACACGAAGGCTGCCGCGACAAAAGCGTAGCGCATGAATCCCAAGATCAGGATTTCAGCGCCGATGGTCCCGCTGATCAGGAGCCATAGTGAAATCACTGCCCCCAAAGCGGCATCCGTTTCCATATCGAACCGCCCACCGAAATCCGAAACCAGATCCGCTCGTCGGGCCAGCCACCCATCAACGCCGTCCAGCGCAAAAGCCAAACTTGCCACTGCAAACACCACCCAGACGGACACGTCAGGCGACACAAGCGCCCCAGTCAGAAAGGCTATCATGGCCACGCGCGCCAGGGTGACGATGTTGCAGGCGCCGAGAACCGGGTGCGGATATCTGTTGTTCAGAGCATGCCCCGCCACCGTCGCTGCGCCGGCGAAGATCAAAATCGGCACTGCAAACATGCCGTAGACAAAGAACGACACCAGCGCCAGCACAACTCCCAGAACAGCAGAAACACCCAAGAACCCGATTATTGGTGTGCGGGGCTCAAGCGTCTGCTCGACAAGGTGCGGTGTGCTGCGAAACATGTGTTACTTCACCCAATTCGTCTGTTACTTAGGTCCGCGGGCGGCATTGGACACCCTAGATAACCCACGGCCACGCGGACTATACAACCACATCACGGAACTGTGACCGTCGCCTCCAGCGGCAGATGGTCCGAGGCCAGAGCTACCTTTGTCGACGTAACGGTGCGCAATTGCAGCACCTTACCCGGTGCGTTGGTCAGGATACGGTCCAGCGGCAGAAGTGGCCATCTACTGGGAAATGTGCGGCGGGCAGGGCCGCGCAGCGCAGTACCAATCAGTCGGCGATTGAGCATCAGCCCGCTCCAGGGACGCCACTCGTTCAGATCTCCAAGCAGGATGGTTTGCATGGGCGGGCGCCGCCGCAGATATTGCCCGATGGTCCTCATCTGGATAATGCGCAGAGGCTGCGACAGAGACAAATGAGTGCTCATGATCCTGACCTCGCGTGTGTTAAACGTTGCCTCGACAGACACGGCACCGCGGTGACAATGACCCGGTAGATCTATCAAATCGGTTTTCGTACGTTCCAGCGACGGTGACAAAAACAGGATGGTGCCCAGAAACCCATCGCTTTCGGTTCCCCATCTTAGCGCGCAGTCATGGATGTATTCGAGCCCGGTGCGGGTTGCGATCTCTTGCACATTGACCACGCTTGAGTGAGGTCGGCATTCTCCGTCTGCCTCTTGCAAGGCCAGAACATGTAGGCCCAGAGGTGTCAGTGAATGATCAATCGCCTCGACAACGCGCGCAGGATCGACGTTGCCGTCACTTCCCTTGGCGCGGTGGATGTTCCACGTTGCACATCGCAGCTGCTCAGCCTGCATCAGATCGAACCTGCCCTATCTCTCAACCACCCTATATGGCACAATAGCAGAGTTAGACCGCGCGTCCCCAATGGCGATGTTTTCGCCCACCAAGGCATTTCACGCGCTTAGAACAGGACACATAAACCATGCGTACGCTCCTTGTCACAACGGCTTTCTTCACCACTTTCGCAGCAACTGCGCAGGCGGACATGGCGCGGTATGAACTCGACCCGGAACACACATCCATCTACTTCACCGTGGATCACATCGGCTTCGCCAAGACACTCGGTATATTCACCGACGTCAACGGCAGTTTCATGTATGACGTGGACACCCAAGAATTGGGCGATGTCTCGGTGACGATAGGTACGGCGTCGGTCAACACGTTCAACGAAGCGCGCGATGGGCATGTGCGCAAACCTGATTTCCTGCATGTCTCGGAACATCCCGAAATCACCTTTGTCGCCAGCGGCGGCGCTCCTACCAGCGATACCACCGGAACCGTCACCGGCGACCTTGCGATCCTTGGCGTGACCCAGCCTGTGACGCTTAACGTGACGCTGAACAAGATTGCAGACTACCCGTTCGGCCACCAGCGCGAGGTTCTAGGCTTGTCGATGACTGCCACGATCCAGCGCAGCGATTTCGGCATGACCTATGCGGTGGAAAACGGGCTGGTCGGGGATGAAGTCAACATCAGTATTGAAACCGAGGCGATGAAGATAGAGTGATGTCAGTCTGGGTCGACATGCAAGTTTGATCGAACCCGATTGGAAACATGCACGGCGGATCAGGTCGGATCGATACAGTTTAAGAAAGATGCATCGCGAGCATGGTATGCCGCGTTACCTCCAAAATTCTGATGTTCAGATTTCAACCTGCCCAGCTGGTGGCATTCCAGGCGCCAAATGCCTTGAAGCGTTGATTTCATCGATGTCCAAAACATAAAGAACACTTCTTTAGGGAGACTCGAAGCGCGTCGCGGAGGGTTCCAGGCCGTGATCAGTTTTGGCACGCCTGTTGCCCAGATCAGATCGGCATCGGCGATGCTGCGGAAATATCCAAGGAAGTAGGACGCCTCGCAGAGGTTCTTGGTGCCGAACCGTGCGGAATAATGGATGTGGACCAAAGATGGCTTCACACTGGGAGGGTTGACACGCTTGATTTTCAGAAGCGCAAAACGACCTTCCGGAAGGAATGACATCTGTAGTTGTTATGGGCTAGGAAATGGACACTGATCTGATCGCTACATACCGTTCGGCGTTGGCGGGCGCGAAAAACCAAGCAATTTGTGGAATGGTTAGCCTGCCGTATCCGAATAGATGGTTCTGATCCAATCTGAAAAGGCACGGATCTCGTCGCGGCGCTCAGAGCCATCGCGTTCTACCAGAAAATGAGCGGGTCGGATGGCAATCTTTTCCGTCACCGGCGACGTAACGAGCCCTCGTTGAATGAACGATTGCGCAAAGCTCTCTAAAACGATGGCCATCCCGGGCCCTGCGCTGATGGCCTGCAAAGCCATCAAGGATGAATCAAATCGTGTTACCCTGGCCTGAACAGGCATCGAAAGGTCGAGTTGTTGAAATAGCTGTGGCCAATCGGATTCAGACCCATGAATTGTAATGATCTGCTGTGCGGCCAGTATATCGAGGGTTGGTTCGCCTTGGAAGTTTCCTAGGAAATCTGGATGGCAAACTGGGACAGCAAATTCATGACCAAGATGTGTAACACGACCATCTGACCAATCTCCGTATCCAAAACGGATATCGACATCACTTATCCCCTCTTGAAATCTGTTAGCCCAGACGAATGTAGACAGTTCTACGTCGATATGGGGATGATTGGCGAAAAATTCGTTCAGCCTGGGTGCAATGATCAAAGCTGCAAAAGAGATTGATGCCCGAACCTTGAGTTGTTGTCGCTTCGTCTTGCCAAACAAACCCGCAGTGGCAACCTGCATGTCGCTCAGGCCTTTCCGAACAGGTTGGGCATAGGCTTTGCCCATATCCGTCAAAGCAACGCCGCGCGGCAGTCTTTCGAACAACGTTGTTTTTAGATGCTTTTCAAGCAAGCGCATTTGTTGACTGACTGCTGCTGGTGTTAACCCAAGTTCAGCCGCCGCGGCAGAAAAACTGCCGAGCCGGGTGGCCGCCTCGAATGTACGGAGCCAGGTTGGGTGAGGTAGGTCCATAAGCGCACAACCTTTAAATATTTTTAGGTCAATACCATAAAATCCATTGTTTGAATTAACAATCATCATGTGGGAACTCTTTGCTGAAATGTCACCAGGCCAACGATAGAGCCGTCGCAATTGCAGGGAGAAACGTAGGTGGAGGCGTACGATTTCATTGTCGTAGGAGCGGGTTCAGCAGGATGTGTTCTGGCTGATCGGCTTTCGGCGAGTGGACGTCACAAGGTTTTGCTGATTGAGGCGGGCGGCAGCGACCGCCGCTTCTGGATCAAGGTACCGCTGGGGTATGGTAAGACCTACGATGATCCATCTTTGAACTGGTGCTACACCGCCAAACCCGACGCTGGTCTTGCCAATCGCGCTGCCTTTTGGCCGCGTGGACGGGTGATTGGCGGATCGTCTTCGATCAATGCGATGGCTTACCTGCAAGGCCTTCCCCATGACTTCGACGATTGGGAGACCGCTGGTGCGACGGGTTGGAACTGGCAGTCTGTCAGCGCAACCTATTCCCAACTTGAAACCTTTGAAAACCGATATGAAACCGAAGGGCCCAGTTTCGGGCAGGTGCATGTCAGTGACGTCGGCACGCGTATGCATCCGTTTTCTGCCCATTTTCTGCAGGCTGCCCAACAAGCGGGGTGGCCTGTCGTTGATGATTTGAATGGGGCAATACGAGAAGGGGTTGCGCGTCTGCGCTGTACTGTAAAAAACGGGCGGCGCTGGTCGGTAGCTGATGCGTTTTTGCGACCTGCATTGAAGCGGCAAAACCTGCGGGTCGTGTCAAACGCTCTGGTAGAACGAATAGTACTGCAAAACGGTGTCGCCACTGGGGTCGAGTACAGTCAAGGCACGCGGCGGGTGCAGGCCATGGCGGGACGTGAGGTGGTTGTCAGCGCTGGCGCGATCAACTCGCCACAGCTTTTGCAGCTTTCAGGGATCGGCCCGGCAGAGCTGATGCAACGCCACGGGATCAAAGTTCAGGCCAACCTGCCGCAAGTGGGGCAGGGGCTGCAGGATCATCTGGGAATTTCCTATCAGTTTGCCGCCACCGAGCCGACGTTGAACAACCGCTTGGGCAGCTGGCCCGGGAAAATCGCGGCGGGTTTACAGTATCTTCTGACACGGGCCGGGCCGCTCAGCGTACCGATCAATCAGGTCAGCGGTTTTGTACGTTCCGACCAAGGCCAGCGTGCGGATCTGCAGATATACTGCAACCCGATGTCCTACGCAGTGCGCGCTGGTGGCAAAACTGACGTCGCAGCTAAGGCCGGGTTTCTGATATGTGTGCAGCCCTGCCGCCCGACCAGCCGGGGTGAGGTGGCGATCACCTCAGCCGATCCGAATGCTGCGCCAGACATCAGACCTTATTCGCTTTCGACCAACGAAGACTGCGCGCTTGCCATTGCAGCAGGTCGTGCCGCACAAAAACTGGCAGAGACGCCCGCCATTCGGTCTGTATTGCGCGACGGTCCGGATATCGCGGCCATGTCTGACAATGATTTGCTTGCCGATTTTCAGGCGCGCGCCAGTTCGATCTATCACGCCAGCTGCACCTGCCGCATGGGCGCCTCGGCTAAATCTTCTGTTCTGGACGCGCGCTTACGGGTGCATGGCGTGTCAAGATTGCGGGTGATCGATGCATCCTCTTTTCCCAACGTGACGTCTGGCAACACCAATGCACCTGTCATGATGCTGGCCGCGCGCGGCGCTGAAATGATCCTGCAGGATACGGCACAACCGATCCGGCAAGGAGGTGCAGTATGAGACTGGAAAAGCTTGAAACCTTAGTAGTGGCAAACCCGCCGCCACGCCACGGCGGCCGGTACTTTATCTTTCTGCGCCTCACAACGGCCTGCGGCATCACCGGCGTGGGCGAAATTTACAATGCAACCTTCGGGCCCAATCTTTGTACCGCCATGGCGCATGATGTGTTTGAACGGCAATTCGCTGGTCGGGATCCGCACCATATTGAACGACTCTGGCGTCAGACCTATGGCGCCGGGTTTACTATGCGTCCCGATGTAACTGTGATGGGCGTGCTGAGCGGGCTTGAAATGGCCTGCTGGGACATAATCGGCAAAGCCGCCGATCAGCCGGTCTATCAGCTGTTGGGCGGCAAAGTTCACGACCGCCTTCGCAGCTACACATACCTCTATCCCGCCGAAGGCGATGTTTACCCGGACCCTGATGAGCCCAACGTCTACAATGACGCGGATATCGCCGCTGAGGCGGCGGTGCGGGCTGTTGCACAGGGCTTTACTGCCGTCAAATTCGACCCCGCAGGTCCATACACAGTTTATGACGGCCATCAGCCACGGCTCAGCGATCTGGACCTGTCCGAGGCTTATTGCCGACAGATCCGTAGCGCTGTGGGCGATAAGGCCGATCTTCTGTTTGGTACCCATGGCCAGTTCACCGTGTCGGGTGCCAAACGGATGGCACGACGGCTCGAGGCGTATGACCCGCTTTGGTTTGAAGAGCCCATTCCGCCGGAAAACCCGGCCGATATGGCAGAAGTTGCCCGTTACACTGCCATCCCGGTTGCCGCAGGCGAAAGACTTTGCACTAAGCATGAGTTTGCCCGCCTGCTCGAAGCTGGCGCAGCCTCAATTCTACAGATGAACCTGGGTCGGGTAGGTGGCTTGCTGGAAGCTAAGAAAATAGCATCCATGGCCGAAACGCGTCAGGCGCAGATTGCTCCGCATTTGTATTGTGGCCCCGTTGTGGCCGCAGCAAATATCCAGATCGCAACTTGCAGTCCCAATTTTGTGATCTTGGAATCCATCGGTCGCTTTGACGGCCCGTTTATGGACTTCCTGACCACGCCCATCTCCTGGGAGGCGGGTTTTGTCCTCCCCCCGGTGTCTCCGGGGTTGGGCGCGGAGTTAAACGATGCGGTCATCGCCGCGCATCCTTATACCGGCAAAGAATTGCACCTGAATATGGTGGCCGAGCCGGTGAACCCATGATCACTCATGAATGGTGAACGCAATGGAAAAGCTGAACAAACACTATATCGATGGCGGTTGGGTGGCTTCGGTCGACGGCACGCGCTTCGCTATTAAGAATCCTGCAGACGATAGCATTCTGGGCGAAGTCACGCTTGGCACCGCTTTGGATGTCGATCGGGCTGTTGCATCCGCAAGCCGGGCCTTTGAGACGTTTTCCAAAACCTCCAAGGCTGAGCGTATCGCGCTGCTGAGCCGCTTGCTGGGAGTTTACACCAACCGGCTGGAAGAGATGGCTTGGGCGATCACCCGCGAAATGGGCGCTCCCATCGATATGTCGCGTACGTTGCAAGCGGGTTGTGGGGTAGACCATATCAAGTCGTTCATCGAGGTGCTGAAGGCTCACGTTGACTGCGAGACCCTGCCAAACGGCGATGTGCTGTATCGCGAACCGATCGGCGTCTGCGGGTTGATCACACCGTGGAACTGGCCAATCAGCCAGGTCGCGCAAAAGGTCCTGCCTGCTTTGGCGGTTGGGGCCACCTGCGTTTTGAAACCTTCGGAATACACACCGCTTTCGGCAGCACTTTTTGCCGAGCTCATCGACGAGGCGGGATATCCGCCAGGTGTTTTCAATCTGGTCTTCGGGGATGGCCCAGAGGTTGGATCGGCAATGTCGCGTCATCCAGACATTGCCATGATGTCCTTCACCGGCTCGACCCGGGCAGGCATAATGGTGTCAAAGGACGCCGCCGATACAGTCAAACGTGTGGCGCTGGAACTAGGCGGGAAATCCCCCAACCTGATCTTTGCTGATAACGGTAAGGATCTAGAGGCGCGCGTAACTGCATCGGTTGCCAATTGCTTTCAAAACACTGGCCAGTCTTGCAACGCGCCAACCCGTATGCTGGTCGAGCGCAGTTGTTATGAAACCGTCCTTGAGATTGCATCCCGCGCCGCTGCTGATCAAAAGATTGGGGAGCCTGCTGATCCAGGTGATCATATTGGTCCTCTCTTCGGCCAGTTACAATATGACCGCGTTCAGGCAATGATTCAGACTGGGTTGGACGAAGGCGCGCGGCTTTTGGCTGGTGGCCTTGGCAAACCCGTTGGGTTTGAACACGGCTGGTATGCCCGTCCGACCATTTTTTTTGACGTGAACAACCAAATGCGTATCGCGCGTGAAGAGATCTTTGGCCCTGTTCTGGTCATCATCCCGTTTGAGACTGAAGAAGAAGGGATCGCCATCGCCAACGATACAGTATTTGGCCTGGCCGCATTCCTTCAGACAAGAGACGTGGAGCGTGCCAAACGCGTTTGTGCAGCGCTGCGTGCGGGCACTGTCACGATCAACGGTCAAAGCACCAACTACGGCTCGCCGTTCGGGGGGTATAAACAATCCGGTAACGGGCGCGAAGGCGGGCCGTTTGGGCTGGAAGACTACCTCGAACTCAAAGTCAGAGGTGGGCTTGGGCTAACGGCCTGAGCCAGGCCAAATCCTAACATTCGCAACATCAACCCGGTCTGGCCAAAAAAGGCAGCCATTTCATCGGAGAGTGCAATGTCGCACACCACCCTCGATTTTCTTCCGGAGCCGTCTGCCTCCGGCTCCGAAAATACAACCAGCCCTTGGGCGACCCATCGCGACGACGCGCCTATCGAAGGCGGTTTTGACGCGAGGTATGGCGACGTGATGTGGCAAACGTTGATTTGTGGGGACCGTATGTCATCAACAGATCTGGTCCTGGGGATCGCGAGTATTCCGGCCTTCGGCAGTTTGCCACTGCACAGTCACGACCCGGCAGAGTTCTATTTTGTCGTATCCGGATATGCAGAGGTTTCAATTGACGGCAAGATTACATCAGTTGGCCCGGGAATGGCGATCTTCATTCCGGGCGGGGCAATACATGGCATAACGGCTGGCACTGAGGGCATTGAGTTCGTCTACGGATTTCCGGAAAATCGCTTTAGTGACGTGGTTTACAACTTTTCTCAACAACAGGGTGGGGAACAATGAAAATAGGATTTATTGGCCTCGGCAACGTCGGTGGCAAACTCAGCGGTAGTCTGCTGCGGAACGGTTTTGATCTGACCGTGTTTGATCTGAACCCTGATCTGGTTGCCGAAAAAGTCACCAAGGGCGCAACGGCTGGCGAAAATCCGGCACAGATGATGCGTGACTGCGATGCGGTAATCACATGCCTGCCGTCACCCGCCGCCTCTGATGCAGTCATGCGGGAGATGTTGCCTGAGGTTCGCGAAGGCAAGATCTGGATGGAGATGTCGACGACTGATCAGGCCGAGGCCGAGCGTCTAGGAGGTCTGGTTATCGCGGCGGGGGGGGCCGCTGTTGACTGTCCCGTGTCGGGTGGATGCCACCGGGCTGATACAGGGAATATTTCAATCTTTGCAGGCTGTGATCGCCCCACATTCGAACGTATTCTGCCTTTGCTGACCACTTTAGGACGTCGGGTATTGCATACCGGTGATCTGGGATCGGCGTCGATGCTGAAAGTGTTGACCAACTATCTGGCAACCGTTCATCTGGCGGCCAACGCCGAGGCGCTTGTCACTGCCAAAGCTGCCGGAATGGACCTGAACACCACATATGAGGCAATCAAGATCTCGTCGGGAACATCCTTCAGCCATGTCACCGAAAGTCAGGTCATTTTGAATGGGTCTCGGGATATTTCATTCACCATGGATTTGGTCAAAAAAGACGTGGGGCTGTTCCAGGAAATCGCAGAGCGCAACAACGTGCCTTTGGAGATCTCACCGTTGATTTGCAGCATCTTCGACGATGGCATCGCTCGTTATGGGGATCGTGAATTGTCACCAAACATCATCAAGCGTCTGGAGGATGCAACCGGTCTGGATATCCGAGCACCGGGATTTCCACCGGAAATGACGGACGATGAACCCGAGGAACCCGGCTATGAGGTCATCCCAACGGGGCGGAGTTGAGAGGAGAGGTGTTCGCCGCTTAGCTAAGTGACAACGCGTCTTCATGGGCACTTCTAAAAGTCAATATATGTCAAGTACTTGTCTGTTATCGATGGTTTGAGACAGGTGGCAGCTTGACTTTGTTTTGTCACTTCTCATCTGGTTTAAGCTGAGCTGCGGATTTGGCGTGCTGCAAGTGCCCTAGTTTCATGGTTCTCCTTTTTGTCTTCTCGGGTTCACATAGTATTGGTTGACCGCGGCCTGCTCAGGTATCGGCAGGCGATTGATCTCCGCATTGTTCGCGCCAACACTTGGCTGCTTCGCAGTAGGTTTCGCTAATCAGAAACGTCTTGAAGGAACACGCTTTGTCATTGGTGCGTTGGTCGAGCGCGGCTTCTGGACAGAGGAGCATATCGCAGTTGTGCCGGATCATCCGAGAACCCAAGACTTGTGTCTAAAAAGCGTTATTGAAGATGTGACGCGATCATCCGCGCCTTTCAGACCAGCCTCTTCGAAAGGAAGTTGGCGCCTCGCCATAACGTTTTTTAAATCGAACTGTAAGTTGAGTGGCGCTGCCAAAACCTGTGGCAGCCGCAATTTCTGACACTGTCATCTCGGTTTCATTTAACAAGGCGTAAGCCCGTGCAACCCGTAGCTCGATGTAATACTGCGTAGGCGAGGTCCCGACATATTTCTGAAAAAGCCGTTCTAACTGACGGCGGGAGATATCTACGGCTTCAGTGATTTCGGAGATATCGAGCGGTTCTTCCAGGTTTTCATGCATGATCTGCATCGCGTTGATCAGATGTTGGTTCCGGCTGCCCAATGCCACCGAAAAGGCGGATTTTTGAAGGGTTTGCCTGTTGTTCGAACGGGAGTGAATGCACATGTCAGAGACGATTATCGCCAGGTCTTTTCCAAAGTCGGATTCGATCATGTCTAACATCAAATCAGTTGCCGCATTTCCACCTCCACAGGTCATCAGATCATTGTCGATTTCATATAGATTTGCTGACGGTTCCAGATCATTGAAATGCTCAAGAAATGCCGGTTGGTTTTCCCAGTGCAATGTGAACCGCCTGCCGGTCAAAGCTCCTGCCTGTGCAAGTGCAAACGCGCCGGAACAAATGCCGCCGGGTTTGCACCCAAAGGCAATCTGTCGGCTGATCCAGGACTGAACTTTGCGATTGGTGCTTTCTGCTGGTTCTATACCCGAACAGACAAAAAATCTGGATGAACGGGGTAGATTTTGCAGGGCAAAATCCGGGGTGATTTCGATACCGTTGGAGCACATTACAGAGCTTCCGTCTTCGGTGATCAGAAACCATCTGTAGAGCTCTTTGTTGGTGACCTGATTGGCAATCCTCAGAGGCTCGACTGCTGCACTGAAGGCCAGCATCGTCAGCTTTGGTAGCAGCAGGAAATAGATCTCTTTTGCTGGCCCGTCGTAGCTAATGCGAAAACTGGCGGCCCCTTTGGGTACAAAGTTCTTTTGGGTCATGTCCTCTCCCCCCACAATGCAGATCGCGACGGATCAAAGGCACCAATACACCGGGTGAAGGTGCTGACTAGATCAGGCACATACCTGCGTAACAGTGTTGCCGCTCGCCTTCCACAAGGAGATCTCTTCGTCGCTGGCCTTTGGTGAGGAGAGTCTGGTCATGGTCTAGACGATGCCAACTAAGGGAAAGAAAAAGCATGTATATGCAAGTGAAATATTGGCAGACCTTTGAAATTTTCGGTCGCTACGCCGAGGCCGAATTCAGGGATCACGAAAGCACCGTCCGCATTACACGAGACTGGTCGGGAAACCGATTTGCTTCCTTCGTCCACTGTTCGAGGCAGATACAGAAGCGGATAGGAAAATTGCTTTAGGCCGGTCTACGCCCCCAGGCGCGGGTTATGCCTTTGGCCTCAACGCGGCACCACGATACGGAGGTTCTGTGTCTCTGGATATTGGGTCGACGACAGCTTATGTGGCGACCGTGCCAAAGGTCAGATCAGAAATGAACCGCCTTCGCTGACCCGGCCGTGACCAACGCTGAGAAGGTTGATCTGACCCATCAGCTTGTTCTGAAGCGCTAGATCACAGGAGGCGAAAAGTCCGTCTTTCTCGCGCCGCGATCAAAGTAAGGGGCCCCCCTCTCAATTCATCTTAGTATTTGTCGCACATCCGACTAAGCCATCTGCATAAGTCAATTCAATCGCCTTGCTCGACAGTCAAAACCACTAAAGTACGGTTTTCTAAACCTTTGTCTTTTATTGCAACGCGGTAAACGCCATCATTGGCGATCATTTCCTTGAGTTGATAGCTGTCGGGGTGATTGACGGGCTTGTCGTCAGAAGAAGAAACCATTTTTTTACAATCTGTTACTTCGGCCCACATGACGTTGAAGATGCTTGTGGCCTCGGTGCTTCTGAATGGGAACTCCCAAAAGCACGAAACGCCTCTTGAGTAGATCAAGCCAACGAAAGTCTCGCATATTGATCCTTCAGGGGCGAGACCAGTGTCTTCATAGCTTTGAAGCGCAGAAATTCGCGTGCATGAGTCAGCCATACCAGATGTTGGTTGAACTGCCACGATCAATACGATGGCAAGTCGCTTGAGCATTGGAATTCCATGGCTTGTTATGGCTTCTGGTCCTGTTTTGGGGACACTCCGAGCTTTGACGTGCTCACTGAACTTGCACATGTGAACCTCCAAAACGCTGTTTTTTGCTACAGACGCTAAGGCAAATTCGAGATTGTGCTTTTAGGCCTGCATCAGCTTTCACGCCGCTTTCATGCTTTGTACAATACGCCTGCAGCCGAGCAGTCATTCGGCTGCGTCAGGAACATCTGCTTTGGAATACAGGCCTTTAACACGCTCCTTCGTCGGATCGAAATGCGGGAAAGGGACGATTTTGGCTTTCAGGCGCTTTTGCTGACCGTCCAGTTGTCCGATCTCGATATCGCTTCCTATGGTGGCATGGGTGGTCGCAACCCGGCCCAAGGCAATGACTTTGCCCAGGATTGGAGATTTCATGGCGCTGGTGATCTCTCCAACCTGTGCTTTTCCGACGCGCACGCAGTCGCCCGGCAACGGAACAGTTCCCCCCTCGATTTCGAAACCAACCAGCTTGCGGTGCGGGTGTGCCTTGCGGTCTTCGATCGCGGCACGTCCAATAAAATCATCGGTTTTCGATTTCAATGGCACCGTAAAGCCGATGCCAGCCTCAAACGGATCGGTCTGGTCGTCGAATTCAGACCCCGCAAAGATCAAACCGCCTTCGATCCGCAACATGTCCAATGCAGTGAGGCCCAGAGGTGTAATTCCGTAATCTTGCCCAACCTCCCAGACGCGATCAAAGATTTCGGTGGCATCTTTTGGGTGGCAGAAGATTTCATAACCTAGCTCGCCGGAATACCCCGTTCGTGAAATCACGACAGACGTACCCTGTACATCCCCAACCCTTGCAACTGCAAGTCGGAACCACGGCAATTCCTCGATTGTTGGTTGCTGGGGTGGCGTCCAGAATATCTTTGAAAGGATGTCGCGGCTGTGACGTCCCTGAACCGCGATGTTGTGCAACTGATCGGTCGAGTTGCGCACCCAGACATTCATGTTCCGCTTGAGCGCCTGTTCCTGCAGCCACAACCCGCTTGTGTCATTGCCGCCGATCCAGCGGAAGTTTGTCTCGCCCAATCGATAGACCGTACCATCGTCGATCATACCGCCGTGTTCATAACACATTGCCGTATAGACGACCTGGCCAACGCTTAGCTTTTTCATGTTGCGGGTCACGCAAAGCTGCATCAGCTCTTCCGCATCGGGGCCCATCACCTCGTATTTTCGCAGCGGGCTCAGGTCCATCACGGCGACCTTGTCCCGGCAGGCCCAGTATTCGGCAATCGCGCCGTGATTGGTCATGGTGTTGGGTAGCCAATAGCCATTGTATTCGACAAAATCACGGGTGTGCCGGGCAAAGCAGTCGTGAAATGCAGTTTTCTTGGTGTCTTCCACGTCCGCCTCCGCAGATTTTCTGTAGCCATAGGATCGATTGAAATCCTCGGTCGCCTTGTAAGTTCGCACTTGAATGTCGGTGGGGTTCCAGCCATTTGCCGGATCAATGTCGCAGGGGCAGCCGGTGCTGACGCAAACCAGATCGGTTAAGGCGCGCAGCAGGACGAAGTCCCCCGGCCGTGACCAGGGGTCGTCCATGCCAATCGCGTTTGTGTCGTCCAGCATTGTATTGAAGAAGAAATTGATCGCAGGCCAACCAGCACGTGGCTTTACACCGTATTGATCCAGATCCTTGTTGATATTGTCCGAGCAATTCAGGTGCCCTGGATAGCCAAGATCTTCGTAGTATCGCGCAGTGCAAGCCAATCCGAAAGTGTCATGACGCCCGCAGGTATCCTGAACAATCTCGATCAGAGGTTCCTGATCAACCGACCAGTATTTTGAGTATATCCCCGGCTGCGGGTAGAGACTGCCCATCAGGCTGCGGGTGGTCGTCGGGTCAATTTCGCGCTCGATCCCCTGATCCAGTGCGCGGCGGCTGAAGGCCTGGAAGTCCGAGCATTCGCGCCCCCTGATATCCACGATCTGGATATACTCTCCGGCCTTGACCTCATAGGATTTGGCGTTGCCCGGTTGAATGTTGAGATCTCTTAGTGGGTCGGCCAAGGGATCGGGCGGACCCACATCGGGCTTCTCCAGACCCGGGGCGGCGCGCTGGATATACAGGATGATGTCTGTTGGGGGATTGCTCTTTTCCGGTCGCATCGCCTCGCCTGGGGCGGCCACGATCAGAAGGCCATCACATTCGGCCACGAAATGCACCATGTCGCCGGGTCGCGAGCCGTCGGTGAATGCCCGGATCGCGTCGCCGTTACCGATGTTGAATCCGGCGGCTTGCAAAGCGCGCAGCACCTTTTTGCCCGAGGGCGACCCGTTTGCCAGGGTCGCAATCAACCCTTCGGGGCGGCCGTCACTTTGTGTTCCAAGCATCGCCGCATCAGAGCTTCGGTCGGGGGCAAAGAAGACCATCTCGGCGGGTTGCATTCCGTCTCGATCCAGCAAGGTGATTGTATCGCCCTTGGAGACCGGAACAGCCCGCGACCCGGCACCGGGTACCGGATGGCGTTCCGTCCCGTGCGGCAGGATGGGAAGACCGGGGGTCAGAACGCCGCTGCGTTCATAAGGTACTTCAAAGACGGGTTGAACGTTCATCTTCGATCCTCCGGTTAATCCAGACCCAAAGCGCGTTTGCGCTTTTCGGCCCAACTGCTGATTGCCATGTCAAAGGTCAGTGCCATCAGCGACACGTTCAGGCCCAAAACAAAGTTCTTACCCAGTTCCGTCCCGGCCAGTGTGCGCTGTAATTCCTGTCCCAGATCCTGTGTGCCGATGAAGGCAGCGATAATGACCATGAAGAAGGCAAACATGATTGCCTGATTGAACCCGACCGCCATTGTCGGCAGCGCCAATGGAAACTGGACCGACATCAGCTTTTGATGCCGTGTGGACCCGGCCATGTCTGCTGCTTCGGTCATTTCCGAGGGCACACTGCCAAGACCAATAATGGTGTATCGGATCAGCGGCACCGCTGCGAAAATCAGGATCGAGAACACCACAGCGACGTCGTTGACACCGAACAGCATGATCGCGGGGATCAGGTAGATGAAGCTGGGGAAGGTCTGGGCGGTGTCGCACGCCAATAGAATGCTCTTGGACCAATACGCCGAACGGGCCGCAACCACGCCCAGTGGAATGCCGATCAATGTTGCAAGCGCAACCGCAGAGATCACAGTATAGAGCGTGATCACGGACCGGTCCCACCAGCCTGAGAAGGCGACAATGGTAAAAAAGATCGCGGCATAGATGCCCGGTCGCCGCCCTCCGACCCAATAGGCGAATGCAACAACAAGCAAGATAAAGGCAGGTGTCGGAATGGCCAGCAATGTGTTGCGGAACGGGATCAAAACCTTGACGTTCAGGAACCAGCGCAGCCACTCGGTCGTTCCTTTGATGATGTCCACGGCCAGGAATGATTTGATGACCACATCAATTTCTTTGCCTTGGCTAAGGTGTTGCTTGCGACCAATTTCAGCCAGGATCGGGAACAACTGTGACAGCAGGATGAACCCGACGAACAGACCTAAAGCGACAAGAGAAATCTGATGCCGTTTCCACCACGGGGTGCCGCGTTCGAAATGAACCGGTTGCTTGACGACCCAGGCTTTGGACATCCGATCCAGGGTGACTGCCAGCAGAACAATCGTGATGCCAATCTCAAAGGATCGGCCAAGCTTGAAACTGCCCATCATGGCCAGCAATTTGGCACCAAGGCCCGGCATGCCGATGAAGGCGGTCAGAACTACCATTGCAAGACACAGCATGATGACCTGATTGACGCCAACCAGAATTTCAGTACGTGCGGCCGGAACATAAACGTGGCGCAGCATCTGCCAGCGGGTGCAGCCAGACATCTGACCCGCCTCGATCACCTCCGGACTGACCTTTTTAAGGCCCAGAGTGGTCATCAGGATCATTGGCGGAATAGCAAAGGTAATTGTTGCCACGGCCCCGGCGGTTGGTCCCACCTTGAAAAAGATGACTGCTGGCAAAAGATATGTGAAAAAGGGCAGGGTTTGCAGCACGGACAGGATGGGTTTTAGCATCCGCTCGAACCAGCCGTATTTCCAGGCGGCGATACCCAGACCCAAGCCCAGCAGAAACGCCAATGGTGCGGCGACCACGATGACAGACATCGTCTGCATGGCGATCTTCCATTGCCCGATTGCTGCGGTCCAAATAAAGGTTCCCGCACCCAAGGCGGCCAGCCTCCACCCACCAACAGCGTAGCCAATGACAGCGGCCACGGCGGCGATTGCCGACCACGGGATAGGCCCCAGAAATGGCCAACGCCGTTTGCCTTCCAAAAGGTTGGCCGACGTGTCCAGCAAGAACTCTAGCGGGCCTTCGGCAATAAATCGGGTCACATAGATCAGACCGAGGTCATTCTGAATGAAGCTGAAAATCGCGTCCAACACTTGTGCCGTCGGAGGGATCGCCGCTTCTGGGATGCGGTTCAGCCATTCAGGCAAAATACCCGCTGCCTTGGCAAGGATCAGCGCAAAGGCGGTGACCAGTAGCACCGTCAGGACTCTGGTACGACTCCACGGCTTGCCTGCTGTGCCGGGCAGATCGGTGGACAGTGTGGCCATCAGTCGGCTCCGAGAAGAACGTTCAATGCGGCGTCGCGCTCCAGCACGCCGGTTACAACGCCTTGGTCATCTGCCACCGGCAGCAGGATGCGGTTGTCATTGACCAACACACGTGCCAGTTCGTGAATGGTGGCACCGCCATCGATCGGGGCACCTTCCAATGCATGTCCGTTCACCGGTTTTGCCAAACCTCGCGCATGCACGACCCTGGCTTTGTCGATGTCCTCCGTAAATTTCGCCACGTATTCGGTCGCAGGGTTCATCACGATCTTGTCAGGGGTATCACATTGCTCGACCGCGCCGTTGCGCATGATCGCAATCCGATCGGCAAGGCGCAGCGCTTCGTCAAAATCATGGGTGATAAAGACGATGGTTTTGCCCAGTAATTCTTGAAGTCGCAGGAATTCGTCCTGCATTTCACGACGGATCAACGGATCCAGTGCTGAAAAAGGTTCATCCAGAAACCAGATGTCCGGCTCGATGGCCAGTGACCGGGCAATCCCAACTCGCTGTTGCTGACCGCCGCTCAACTCGCGCGGAAAATATTCTTCTCGACCTTCAAGCCCAACAAGCTTGATGACTTCCAGCGCGCGTTCGCGTCGGTCATGGCGATCTTGTCCACGCATTTCCAGTGGGAATGCCACGTTTTCCAGAACCGTACGATGTGGCAGCAGACCGAACGACTGAAACACCATACCCATCTTTTTGCGACGTAACTCGATCAGTTCGCGCTCACTCAGGCTCATGACGTCCTGCCCGTCAACTTCGATAGTACCGCCCGTAATGTCATGCAGGCGCGAGAAGCACCGCACTAGTGTCGATTTGCCCGATCCTGAAAGTCCCATGATGACCAGCATTTCGCCACGACCCACTTCGATCGAGACGTCTTTGACACCGGCGATGTATCCATCGGCCCGGATCTCATCGAAGCTGCGGCCTTCGGGCAAAGACTTGAGATAGCTTTCTGGCGAGGGCCCAAACAGTTTCCAGACATTTTTGGCTGAGATCACAGGTGCTGCGGCGGACATGGCTGTTTTTCTTTCCAGTTAGACGCGGCCTTGCGTCGCTGAGACAGACAAGGCCGCGCCAATTTCGTTAAGATTGACCGAATTACCCGCTACAGGCGCTGATCCAAGGATCAACAACGGCGCGATTGGCGTCCAGCCATTCTTCTGCCGCTTCTTCCGGTTCAAGCTCATCAGTGTCGACCAATTTCGCCATCTCGGCAATCTGAGGGTTGGTGAACGAAATCTCGGTCAGGGCGCAATACGCGGCCGGCCATTTGTCCTTCATTCCGTCCCATGCAGCTTTTTTCAGATAACCCTTGGCGGGGTTGCCGCAATCATACAACGCATCCGGGTTCGGACCCTTGGCCGGATCTTTGTCGCATCCGTCTTCCCATGCGGGGAATTCGACGAACTCACCAGGCCAAACAGCTTCGGCGAAGTTTGGCGTCCAGTTGAACACCAGAACCGGCGTTTTGTCGGCCTCAGCCGCGCCAATCTCGGCCCAGAGGGCTGCGGCCGAGCCCGCGTTGATCACGGTAAAATTCAGATCCAGCGCCTCGGCACGTTCTTTACCATGCTTCAGCCAGTCAACCGGACCATCGAGGTACCGACCCTTGTCGCCGGTTTCCGCTGTAGCGAACAAATGTGCGCAATCATTCAACGCTTGCCAATCTGGCAGACCAGGGCAGGAGTCCTTGGTCCACATCGGGTACCACCAATCCTCACGCGTGACCGCGTCGTGATCGCCAGCATCGTGAAGGCCACCTTTTTCCAGAGCCGCGCGGTAGGACGCGCCAAACGCGCCTTCCCAGACTTCCATTTCCAGCGCCACGTCACCCAGGCGCACCGATTCATAGACAGCCTGACTGTCGGTGGTGACATATTCGACGTTGTTGCCCATTTCTTCGAAGATCAGACCAACAACGTTCGACATCACGATCTGGCTTGACCAATTGTGAATGGGGATAACGATCGGATCGCTGCTGTCTTCGGCGATCGCGCCGGTTCCCGCTGCCGCTGCCAAGGTT
Organism: uncultured Ruegeria sp.; assembly: GCF_947504215.1. Classification (GTDB taxonomy): domain Bacteria; phylum Pseudomonadota; class Alphaproteobacteria; order Rhodobacterales; family Rhodobacteraceae; genus Ruegeria. The sequence continues at coordinate 31,579 of NZ_CANNGO010000022.1, forward strand.
GCAGCAGAAAGTAGGTTTGTAAGTTTCATGTTCGCTCCCTGAGTGACGAGTATTTTCAGCGTAAGGACTCTTCCGGTCCCGAATTTTTGCATTCTGCCCATAAATACGGGGAACACAGAACAGAGATTTGAGGGGCTTTGCCTATAAATTCTTGAGGCAAACTAGAAATTTTGTTATTTTAACAATCGGTTGTCTGGTCAAACGTGTTTTGCCCCGGGAACATCGATACTGATCGTGAACAGGTCCAGCTTGGGATTATGTCGTCAAATGCCAAAGAAAGCGCCAGCTACCGGTAAAGTTCTACCGCCGCTCGACTATCTTTTGGCCTTCGAGGCCGCAGCCAAGGCGCAGAGTTTTGCGCAAGCGAGCAAGGTTCTGAATATCTCAGAGACTGCAATCAGTCGAAAAGTACGTTTGCTGGAACAACACTATGATGTGCCCTTGTTCGTGCGGGGGCATCGGTCGGTGTCCTTGACACAACAGGGTGCCATTCTGCTCGCAACAGTAGAACAATCGCTTGATCTGATGCGAGATGTCAGCCGGGATATGTTGGCCAAGCATCAGGCAAATACGGTCTCGATTGCTGCAACCAATTCCGTGGCTTCGCTTTGGTTGATGCCGCAATTGCGGAAGTTCAACAAGTCCAATGGTCGGATACGGATTTCGCTTGTGTCCTCAGACAGCGACGCCGAGTGTTTGTCCGAAGCTATGGATCTGACCATACTGCGCGGAGATGGCGATTGGCCCGGATACGAGGCACAGCTTCTGTTTGGTGAAACAGTGTTTCCTGTGTGCAGCCCAGAGTATTTAAGAACTAACCCGTCGGCGACTGATCTCACTGCCCTGCCGCAGCTGGACCTGATCGAAGTCACAAGCAGCCACGCAGAATGGATGACATGGCGCACCTGGCTCGGGGCGAACGGTGTTGCAACGTCTCCTATGGAACGTGCGGTGGCCTTCAACACCTATCCATTGTCCGTGCAGGCAGCAGTCGATGGTTTGGGTATCGCGTTGGGATGGGCGCATCTTGTTGACCCCTTGCTTGAGAGCAAAGCATTGGTTCGACCAATTGACGGTGCATCGGTTAGGACAAGCTCAGGATACTATCTGCTGAGAAGCCCCACACACAAAGCGTTTCCGGAACAGCGTATTGTCCAAGACTGGCTTTTGGGGCTCAGCGCTGGACGAAAACGTTACGCGTAATTTTTCTGTCTGATTTCAAATATTGTGCCTGTCGGAAACTGCGTCTGATCCAGTCGCTGTATAATTCAAACATTGACCATGGGGAATATTTATTTACTTTAAAGAAATAATTTGATTCTGCACCCGGTCTACCAGACTGTCGGGTCCGGACGTGTTTGGCCTATTCTGCAGGGAGGCAAAAGCCCACATGAGTTATAAATCTGACATTGAGATTGCCCGAGAGGCCATTAAGCAGCCGATCCAGGAGATTGGTGGTAA
>NZ_CANNGO010000023.1 GCF_947504215.1 uncultured Ruegeria sp.
ATATACCCCTGAAACTCACGGGCTTGAATCACGCAGCAGAGACGGCTGCAATCAAATTAATGGGTCCAGTGCCTAGGTACCTCTGAGTTTAGGCCACATGCGTCGTTTGATTTGTAATAATGCGAGCGGGTGCAAGTTTCACATAATTTTGCTTACGCGAATTCGGTTTGAAGCAAGGTGGATTCACTAACGAAGTGCAAATTCTGTACGAATACAGAGAGTTGCATGGAGTATGAAGAATGGGACGCCACTACTGTCACCTGAAGCTGGACGAACGACGCAAGCTTGCAAAGTGGCTAGAAGCCAAAATGCCGATTTTAGAGATCGCGGACAGATTGGGACGCGACCCTTCCACGATTTACCGGGATATCAAGCGCAACAGATACACGATCACTGTTTATAGCCGCATCCAATGTTGAGCTTAGAAACGGCTTTTGAGACCGCTGAGTGCGAAGCTCACGCATCCAAAGGAGGTACGTCTCCGAGCCGGACGATGAAAGTAGGGTCACTGTAGTCGCCGAGCTCGACATCAACCTCGATCGAGAATGCATCAGCGCCAGCGTACGAGCCACCGTCAAACATCCGTTGCGCGCGTGCTTCCGCTTCGGTCGAGGACTTGCACTCAATCGAAGATGCTTGGACAAGCACCTGCTCCTTCGCCGCCCCCTTGCCTCGTTCAGCGTGTCGGTATGTCTGACATACGTAGCGTTTACTGGCCGTCATTAAGCGATAGCTCCCCTCGTTGGACGCTAGGATAAACACCCCCGCCGGATCACAGAGACCTGTCCGCACCGGCTGTTGGCGACAGCATTTACGCCTAAGATCAACGCGTATGGTGTATCAATGCGTCAACCCTGAAAAGCAGGGTCTCGTTGGTCTACTTGGCCTTCTTTACGCCCAAAACCGGTGCATTCTTGCCTTTGTTGAAGTCTGCTGTTGCCAGTACCTTTTCTTTGGTTTTCTTAGGTTTTTTCGCTTCGCGGTTCCCGCGTTTCTTATCCCTTTTGGACATCTGATTTCCTCTCTAATGAACCAGTTCGCTCGTTCGGCAATCGGGCGACAGGATCCTGCCGCCTACTTTGATTGGTTGTCTGAAACTCGCCGACAAGAACGGGCCACCGACGGCATCGGCGTTCATAAAACCAGTATTTCTCCACCCAAACAGCTATTCATGTGGTCTGGAGTTTTGCCTCTGGTTGCAAGACCGTTACCAGCAATTGTCAGAATCATTGCTTCGTAAGTCATGTCGAGGTTAAGCAGGCAGCAGCGATAGAAATACCCCTTTCGCAGGCCAGGCATCAGGTTCGCTTCAATGAAATGCGGCACGTTTGAGTGACTCATCTTGATGTCGATGCGTCCCAACGACTTGCCACCCAAGGCCCGGAATGCCGCCTTGGCGAGGATTCCAAGCTGCAGACGCGTCGCTGGGTCTGTCACCGGCGCGACGGTTTCGGAGTCCTGTTTCTTGACATCATAGTCGAGAATTCGGTCCCCGTTTTTGTTCGGCGTCGCGATGATTTCAATGGGCATGGCGCGCAGATTCCCGTTGGAGGCATCCTCGAAAATGCCGACACTGTATTCCCGGCCGGAAAGATAGGTCTCAACCAATGCGGGCGACATTTGGTTCTCGTGGATATCCGCGACTTTGCGCCGGAAGCTATCGAAATCGTGGACGATAGACTTTGCATCGACGCCGCGGCTGTCTCCGCCGGTTACGGGCTTTACAAAGAGTGGAAAGGGAAGAGGGATGGCGGCGGCGGTCGGATGTTCGCCCGGCGCAGTGAGAAAAAACTCCGCCGTCGCGACATTGGCCGCGCTAACGGAACTTTTTGCCCGAGCTTTGTCGTGTTCGTTGTCCAGCGCCGATCTGCCCGATGCAATATAGGCGATTCCATGCAGGTCGAGAAAATCGTTCAGCCAGAGATCTTCACCTTTAAAAGTGAAATATTTCACACCCGAGAATACAAGGTCGGGCCGCCGGTTCGCCAACCGCTCGAGATCGCGACGTGTCCGAATTTGGGTGATGGTAACGTGGCGATAACGGTCGGAAAGAATCTTATGAACCAGCGCTTCGTCCAACTCGATCCCGACATTCTTTCGGTGTGCTGCTATGTCGGTGGAGTAGGGAGCGATGACGATTTCGATTGTCTCGTCGCGTTTGCCGGCGATCGCACGCCTTTCGTCGCGAGCAGAAGGCAAGGTACCGAGGCGGTGTCGCGCATGTTCGATCCGTGATTGGTGGCTGCTCAGCGAATCCGTTACGTCCACATCCAATTTGTTCAAATTCGTTCCTTTCGGCGCCCATGGGCGCAGCAATCCAGAAGCCGCACAAGCGTTCCGAGGTCGGCCTGGGTTGCTAAAATTGTTTTTGCGAGGAGATTTGGCAGCGTTGAAGTCAAATTCAACTCTACCCTCAATACCACAGATAACGGAAACTGCGGACATTAGATACAACTATATTCGATGACAGGGGTAACGAGCATTCCGCCCACCCTCACGACCGCCGCATTTGCTCTCCAAGACGGCTCATCCAGTTCGAAATACAAGAAGGCATGAAGAGAACCGTTGCTTATCTCGCTAATACCAAGACGATTGGAAAATTCACCGACGCCTGACTCGCGCTTGTTTCCATTCGACAAATTCAGCTTTCAAGCGCATTGCTGCTCACTTTGCATGGTGAAGCATTCGGCAGAACGGGCACTTTGCCGCCATGTGGTGCTGCAGCAACCGACCGCAGGAGCGCGATCCGGAACCGGACGCTGATGTGATATCACCAGAGTTCGGAAACAATGTTGCAGATCAGAGGCCTGACGATCCTCGCATTCGGATCCTGTGACCTTCAGCTACGCTTTGCCGATATTGGCGCGACGGGCGGCGAAATCGGACTGCGAGGCCTTGATGGACCTAAGCCGCAAGAAACCGATCCTGAAGAACCAGGTGTCGGAACATGTCGAACGGGCTGTGATCGAGTTAGCCATCGAAGATCTGGCCCTAGGTTAGAACCGTGCAAGTTGGGAGTTGCAACAGAAGAGCATCATGGCGTCGCCGTCGGGCGTCCGTTCGGTCTGGTTCAGGAACGACCTGGAAACCATTAAGACGCGGCCGAATGTCCACGCATCTATTGGCCGCTGGTTTCAAAATCCTGAGTGAAGCGGACTCGACTTTGGAAAGTCACAGCTGGCTCAAGGAAAGAGCCGAAGCACCGAAGCCTGACAAACGACTTCTGGTGACTATCCTGCTATTGTTCGGAGACGTTCCCGGGGAAATGACAAAGAACCAACTCCGGGGCTTCATGAATGCCGGATGCTAACCTGTTCCTAAATTTGTGAAGCCTAATCAACCGTTTCCGCATTGTCCGTTTCTCAGAAACTGAAAAACCTGCTGGTGAATATCCTGCGTGGATGGCTCCTGCATAGCAAGACATTGATCCACGTGGTCATTGCGTCCACGCTTCAATGGCGTAGTCTCTTTTCACCCGAATTGGCGTAGTTGTCCCATGATAGACAATCATCAAAGCCTGCCCCAAGAGTCCGCCGATAGAATAACAAAACCCTTCGCACGCTTCCTAGAGATCCAAGCGGTCGCGAGTGGGTTTCTGTTCCTGGCTGTTCTGCTGGCTTTGGCGCTGGCAAACTCGCCTTGGCAAGAAGGCTTCCTGGGCTTCTGGAAGACCCCAATTGGCCTGACATTCGGTTCGTTCGATTTCACCCGCTCGCTGCGACACTGGATCAACGACGGGCTGATGACCCTCTTCTTTTTCGTGCTTTCTCTGGAGCTCAAGCGCGAGATCGTACTGGGCGAATTGCAAAACCCGCGACAGGCCGCCCTGCCGTTCGCGGGCGCTTTGGGCGGCATGGTGGTGCCGGTCGCGCTCTATCATTTGTTGATGTCCGGGCAGCCCGGGGCGCACGGCTGGGGAACCGTGATGGCAACCGATACGGCGTTCGTGATTGGGTGCCTGGCGCTTTTCGGAAGGCGGATCCCGTCCACCTTGCGTCTGTTCCTTCTTTCTCTGGCCATTTTTGACGATATCGGCGCAATTCTCGTAGTCGCCTTCGGTTACGGGGAAGCGTTGAACTGGTCGGCGCTCGGTTTGGGTCTGCTGGGAATTGGTATCGTCGCAGGCGCCTCGCGCGTCGGGATCAGAAGTGTCCCGGTTTATTTTCTTCTCGGTGCGGCAGTCTGGCTATGCATCGACGCCTCCGGCGTTCACGCGACCATCGCAGGGGTCATTCTGGGCCTTATGACGCCGACGCGCATATGGGTAAGCGATGCCCGGCTGCATGCAATCCTTGGGCGCCTACGCGCCGTTCCGGCCGGCGATCGGCAGCAGGGAGATACCGCAACCCGCCATAACCTGCGTCAAGCAAGCAGAGCGGTCACGGAGGCACTCTCGCCAGTCGAACGGCTCGAGACAATGCTGCACCCTTGGGTCGGCTTTGCAATCATGCCGATTTTCGCGCTGGCAAATGCCGGCTTCACGGTTCAGGGTGCCGATTTCGAACAACCGGTCTCCTTGGCGATAATTGTCGGTCTGGTGCTAGGAAAACCGATCGGCGTCTTCGGGTTCAGCTGGCTAGCTGTCCGATCAGGCCTGGCAGTGTTAGCGCCGGGCTTGTCGGGGCCGTTAATTCTGGCCGGCTCGCTTCTAACTGGTATCGGTTTCACGATGTCGCTGTTCATAGCGGGCTTGGCCTTCGATCCGGCGACGCTGAACGCCGCAAAGCTTGGAATTCTCTCAGGATCGGCTATTGCCGCAACGGCCGGGATCCTCATGCTACTCCTGCTGACAATTCACGCAGCGCGCACAAAAAGCGCTACAAGCACCGCAGAACAAGACCGGATACCCTAGAATGGGAAGAATACCGGGATCACCCCGACCACGGCTGCGCCGACGATAAGATTCATCGGAACGCCGATCCTGAGGAAGTCGGAAAACCTGTAGTTCCCTGCGCCATATACCAATGTGTTGGTCTGATAGCCGACCGGAGTGGCGAAACTTGCACTTGCGCCAAACATCACAGCGACGACGAACGGCTTTGCGTCGACACCGAGTTGTTCCGCAACACCGATCGCGAGAGGTGTAACGACGACGGCAACGGCGTTGTTGGTAACCGCCTCGGTGAGCGCCGAAGACAGTATGTAGATCGCAGCGAGCGTAACAATTAGGGGCAACTCTACGAGAGTCGGCACCAATGTCTCCACGATCAGGTTGACAGCTCCTGCATTCTGCATACCGCTTCCGACGATTAGCATGGAAAAGATCAGCACAAGGACGCTGACGTCGATGGACGCCCAGGCTTCGCCGCTGTCGATGCACCGGAGCACGAGGATGGCAGCGACCGCGACAAGGGCAAGCACGCTGATCTCGGCGAACCCGGCTGCGGCGAGCGCCATAACCGCGAAAAGCGCGAACAGAGCTAGCGGCGCTTTCCCGCGGCGGAAGGCGCGCCCCCCGGCATCTGTGATCGCGGCAAGATCGCCCGCCTCGGTCATTCGGGCAAAGCCTTCAGGCGTTCCTTCCAAAAGCAGTGTATCGGCGGGGCGCAAAAGCGCCGTCGACAGGTCGGGTCCAAGCACTTCCCCATGTCGGTGGGCGCCAAGAACACGCATGCCGTATCGGTGCCCCATGGCAAGCTGGGCAATGCGCACTCCGCGGCTTCGGCGTGAAAGCGTCACGATAGCTTCGGCGACGATCAGCTCCGAGGTGTTTTCGGCCGCTGGCCCCTGGCGCAACCCGACTTCGATCCCTTCAAGTTTTCTGAGGGTGAGCAGTTCTGATGTCGCAACCTTGGCAATGATCCTGTCGCCCGGTTCGAGTATGTGTTCACTCAATCCCTCTCTCTTGACTCCAGACCGCGCACGGATGCCGACGATTTCAACACCTCTTCGGCTGAGGGCGGCGATTTCATGAATCGTTCGACCAATATTTGGGTAGTCCTCTTGCGGGCGTACCTCGGTCAAAAAAGTCGCTTTATCGTCGCCGCCCTGTTCCGCAATATCCTTTCGGTTCGGCAGTAGGACAGGTCCAAGCAGGAGGAGCGCCACACCGCCTGTGGCCGCGGCCACCAGACCGACCGGTGTGATCTCGAAAATTGAAAACGGTTCCAAGCCAGACGCCTGGGAAACGCCGTCCACCAGAAGGTTGGTCGACGTGCCGATCAGAGTACACGTCCCGCCCAGGACGGACATGTAGGATAGCGGAATCAACAGGCGTGTCGCAGCAAAGCCCAGGCTCTGCGCCAAACGAATGGCCACCGGTATGAGGACGATGACGACCGGCGTGTTGTTAATCAGACCCGAGGCGACTAGCGTCGCGATGAGAAACGCCGCAATACCGGCGACCGGGCGCTTGCTCCCTGCGGCGACAACCTTGTTCGCAAGTGCGTCGAGAAACCCGGTTCGGACCAGCGCGCCGCTGATTACGAACATCGCGGCGATCGTTATGGGTGCAGGGTTCGAAAACACTGCCAGAACTTCATTCGTGGGGACAAACCCCAATACGACAAACAGCGCGGCGGCCCCCGCAGCGGTTACGTCCGGTTCGAAGCGCTCGGAAAGAAATGCTGCGAACAGAAGGATGACAATTGCGAGCGCAAGATAGGGTTCATAGTCGGCCATGAGCTCAATCTGTCCGCCCTCCTTCATTCATACCTTTGCCGCTGACGATATGCCGGTCGCAGCATCCACCTTCCTGACTAGAGCGACAACTGAATAATCAGCCCAATTGTCCCGACAATACTGGCTCAGAAAGAAACCCTACTGGCACAGACGTGGCCGTCCGTGGAGCAACAAATGTCCTATTGAGATGCTCCCAGTTTCCTATCCAACGCACCAATTCACTGACCAGTGGCAATATTACGCAAGGCTCAGGTGGGAAGTGCCCGGGCCTCTGCAAACGACAGCAATCTGCGGCTTTTCTCATCCCAAAGGTGCAGTCGCGCGCAGCGGAAGCTTTCCCAAAGCGTAATGCGTCTGGTCTGTGCCAGGACGTCGTGATCCTTGACTACGTCGTGTAAACGGTAAAACGGGATGCGGCTGGCCAGGTGATGCACATGGTGGACTCCGATGTTCCCGGTGATCCAGCGCAGGATGCCGGGCAGAGCGTAGTGCGAACTGCCGTGAAGGGACGCGTCCCGGATGTTCCAGTCTTCCTCGTGCCGCCAGCTGGTTTCCTCAAACTGATGCTGCACGTAGAAAAACCACATGCCGGCTATTGCGGCCAGAAGCATCGTCGGCAGGAAGACGAACAGCATTACCTCCCAACCGCCCAGCAAGACAATCACTGTCAGAGTGAGGCCTATGGCAACATTTGTCGCCATCGCACTCAACCAGTAGCGCCAGCCGGACCGCATCAGGTGTACTGGCAGCCGGTTGTGCAGGAAGAACGTGTAGAACGGCACCACCCCGAACAGGAAAACCGGATGGCGTAACAGGCGGTAAAGCGTACGGCCGCGCCATCCCTTCCCGCGGTACTCCCTGACTGTCAGCACCGGCAGGTCTCCGATGCCCCGCCGGTCCAGGTTTCCGCTCGTGGCGTGGTGGATCGCGTGGGTCTTGCGCCAGACGTCATAGGGTGTCAGCGTGATAACGCCGATCACGCGACCGATCCAATCGCACAGACGCCGGTCGCGGAACAGGGAACCATGCCCGCAGTCGTGCTGGATTATGAACAGCCGGAGCAGGAAGGCTGCATTCGCCAACGCGAGAGCCAGTGCCAACGCGGTGCTGATCGAGAGCACCCACCAGGCAACCGCCCATATTGCCACGAAAGGCGCGAGCGTGACCGTCAGTTCGAAAATACTGCGAGAGGGGATTGGCTGCCGGTACTTCATCAGGGTTCGTGTCCAGTCTGATGCGGTCAGCCGCGCCTCTTCCTGTCTTGGACCGGTTACACCGGAGGGGTATCCCGCGCCGGGTGCCCCGCCCGTGACGGGCAAGGGTCCTGGCTGGACCCGCGCTTGCAGCGCGGTCGAGGCAGATCCGGCTTTCAACATGTCAGTTTGGACGCTGCCGTCTTGGTGGCATGTGCCAACTGGCATGTCTTGATGACCGGGCTGTTGGCCCTGTGCGTTATTCGAGTTGGACGAAAACGGCATGGGCGATATCTATCTCGCTGAAATTATGTGTCATCCCGGCGGCCTCCGAACGGAGTTCCCGCTAGCAATGATCCGGTTGATCAGAACCGCCACGGCCAGGTGCGCCTCTATCTCGTTGTCAGTGCCAGCCGCGTTCTCATGTGTCTTTGCCGCATCGCGCAGGATACCCATGATCTCGTGTTCAGGCAGGACTTTGTTATCGTTCATAGCCAGCAGCAGTGCTTCGCAGATTGCGAGGGCCGCCATTCCCGAGAAGTCCTGTTCGCTACGCATTTTGTGACTTCCTACCAGGTAACTGTTAAAGTAACGCGCGACCGGGCGGCCTCGCTTATCACCAGCATCTTCGCAGAAAAAAGGCTATGTTGGGCTAACCGAAAGCAGTCTCCGCACGATTGCGCCTGGAGCTTTTCCGGCTTGTGAGGCCCCGATGACGGATATCTTAGAAAGCCCGCTTACAAAGAAGTTACAAGTCTTCCTCGCCTTGTCTGACGATGAATTGGACGTTTTGAAGCGTTTGCATCTGCGCCGCCGTTCCTTCATCGCGGGGCGTGATCTTGTGCATCAGGGGCAGTCGGATCAGGCCGCTTACATTCTGGCCGCTGGTTGGGTGTGTTCCTACAAGCTTCAGCCGGATGGAACCCGACAGATCGTAGACTTCCAGATACCAGGGGATTTTCTTGGATTGCGCAGCGTCCTTCTGCGCACCTCCGACCACAGTTTCGAACCGGTCACGGACATTCAGGCGGTGGAGGTTCTGGGGGGCGACCTTCTGGAAGCATTCGAGAAAACGCCTCGCCTGGCGGCAGCCGTTCTCTGGGCAGCATCACGGGACGAAGCCATGGTCGTCGAACACCTCGTTGGGGTTGGCCGACGCGCCGCAGATTCGCGCATGGCGCATTTCTTCTTGGAACTGGCGGAACGGCTGAGGCTGGTCGGAATGGGGAGCAAGAAAGGATTCGCTTGCCCTTTGACGCAGTACCATCTTGCTGATGCACTCGGCTTAAGCGCCATCCATGTGAACCGTGTTTTGAGGCAGCTTCGCGAAAAACGGCTGCTGACCTTTCAGGACGGCCGCGTGACGTTCGACGACTATGACGGATTGGTGGCCATTTCAGGTTTCGATACGGCGTATCTGGATCAGACCGGCCCACTTTTGAAATGAAGGAGGCCGCCCTTCGCTAAACTTGGGCGGCCTGATTTTCTTCTAAGACGAGATAAGTCAGTAATAAGACGAGATAAGTCAGATAATCTCTTCTGCAGCCGCGTTGAGTTCCCTGTCCGTCTCGTCGTAGTTATTCGCCTCGTGCGCTTTCTCGGCAGCCTGGTAGTGTTCCAGCGCCCGATCTTTCTGGGACCGGCAGGTGCTTTGTCACAAGCTGCTTTGACCGAGGTCATCTTCTCGGTGACATTGGTTTGTTCAGGCGTCATTAGAATGTCCTTTCCTGGACATTCCGAGAATAGGAAACGCTGGGCAATGCGGCTCGTTTCAAGAACCGCACGCTTCACGCGCTTCTATTTTGCTCGGAAATGAGTGCCGCCGGAGATTCGGCAGGCACGAAGCCATGTACTCATCTTCTCCGCCCCGCAACACTGACGCAGGTTAGCTTGGGACAACCGAGAATCCTGCTGTCCGCTTGGGCATTGGCTGCCGTCGCCATGTTCTGGTTATGAATCCTGACCTTAGGGGCCGGTTCACATGTCAACGGGTGCGTTGAAGGTTTCGCCCGATGGTGAAGATTTATCCTGCTGGAGTCAGGTGGTGGGGGTTTGCTGATGTGACAGCCGCAGCCACCGACCGTTGTCCAGCAAATATGTGGACGCGCAGAGCGCCTCATAGATTGGTGAACCCGACTTCTCCGCGAAAACGCGGTAGGCGAGCACCGCAACGGCCGCTTGCCTGATATGGCTGCGGTCTCTCATTTCCACTGTTCGCCAGCCCGTGTTTTTCTTCATATGCTCCAGAATCTGTCCGCCCTGAAGGATGCCTGGCGGATAGGGAAGTATCATCATTGCATTTTTTGCAGTCACGGTGCGAGCGCTATCCGCGCCGCTGGTCCAGTACCGCGCCTCCAGATCCCAGAGGATCGCATTGTCATGACCGGGCGTGCCGCCCTGCCTGCGGTCGCCGTCTTGTGCTTTGCCCAAGGTCATTGGCCCGTTCCCGGAGTGCCTGCGAGTATTAACTGCACAATCAGAAGGAAGATCGTCAGTACCGCCCATATCAATCCAGGAAAATTTACCGGCCGGTTTTCCGCGCCACCAGAAACAGCCCTTAAACGCTTGCGGCGTTTGGGAAGAAGACGGGTCAGTTCCCGCGCGACCGATCTGTAATCCTGTTTGAGTTCGGGCACGTCACGGAATTGCGACAACAGCATCTCCAGTCGCGAACCAGCGGCCTCTTCCTCCAAAGCGGCAAGCGCGGCTGCCTCTTCCCAAGGTTCGAGTTCTAGCCTTGCAAGGGCCGAAAGTACCGTAACAGCATTGCCCTTCCGATCCTCACCAACGAAGGCTTGCAAAAACCGATCGAACTCAGGGCTATGCGGGTAAAGAATGCCACCTGCGGGCATCACCATTTCCTCCTTTTCAGTGTTTTCGGATCTTGGGAGCGAACGTGCCGACGGACCGGGGCCTCCTCTGGCAAGATCAAAATGTTTCGGATTGTTTCGATCATACCCGCATCGCCTGGAGCACGCGCTGACGCAGATCAGCCGGTGTCCAAACCTCTGAAGTCAAGCATCAGGGGAGCTCCAAGGTTCGCCGGCACTGCCCAGGGCCCAGCGGCGCTAACATGGGTCAGCGCGCATCGCCCGGTTCTGGGATAATGTATGATGACCGCAAATGCAGGCTACCTCTCTGCAATCAGGATACGGCAGCCCTTGCAGCGCGGAAGGCACGTATACATCGCGGAGACCGGGGATGGCGCTGCGTTCAATCAGATCCACCGTGACCTTCCCGCGCCCGTTTGCCCTATCCGGATATTCGGACGAGCTGCCTGCCGGTGAATACGAAGTATTGGTTGAGGAAGAACTTATCGAGACGCTGAGTTTCACGGAATACCGCAGAACAGCGATTTTCCTGACCATAAACGGCAAGGGATGTTCGCTGGGCCGAACAGAAATGCGGCCAATTACCTGGACCGACCTGGAAACGGCACTTGGCCACGGCATTCAATGTGACACCTGAAGATAGCGAGGCGGCGCTTTGCCGCTGGAGGAACTACAATGAACACTCCCGAATGGCTTAAACCCGGCCTCTACGGTGCCGTCATCGGCGCGGTACTTGTTAGTGTAGCTGGATTTTCTTGGGGCGGCTGGGTAACCGGCCGAACCTCGAACGACAGGTCCGTGGCTATGGCCCGTGAACATGTTGCCACCGCATTGGTGCCTGTCTGTCTGGACATGGCCCGGTCCGATCCGGAACGGGCTGCCAAGATGGCGGCGATCCGGGCAGCCTCTACCTTCCGGCAGCGAGAGGCCCTCATGACGGCTGGCTGGGCGACGGTACCAGGCACAGAGACCCCGAACCGGGACATCGCGCAAGCCTGCCTTGCAGCCCTTGACGTAAACAAGTCACCGGAGCGTCCGGAAAACACGATCAATGAAGGATGAGCAGCGCCATGTCACCACCTCTGCCTGAAACAACCGATCTTGATCGGCGCGTTCTAGCCCATGAACGGGTTCTCCAGTCGCTCATTGCTTACATGTCCCACACGGAACCGCGTTTTCTTGAGCACCTGAAGAAGCGTTTTGTTGAGCCGATGGCCATGGTGCGGCACGAGCATGACCACCGGAACGCGGATGACTACGCGGAGGAGTTTATTCGCGCCGTGATGGTCCTTGGAGAAACGCAATTGCCAAAGGCGGCAAGCTCCAGCGTACTCGTTAAGCCATTGCACCAACCGGAACAGAGACAAACATCGGCACACCCCTATTATCCCACTGCGCAGGCTGATCGTGTCCGTGTCAGAGAGAGGAATGGGATCTGGGAGGTCAAGGTGGATGGCGTATTCCACGGGGACTACCACGACAAGGGCAATGCTCTGGCAGCCGCAGCTTTGGCGCGCTTGTCGCTTTGATGAGAGGACTTCTCCTATGAACGAGCTAGTCAGAAAGTCAATTGCGGTTTTCGCCCGGCCTTTCAGTGTGCCTGACTTCGACGAGAGGCTTCCGGCAGGAGAGTATGACATTGAAACGGAACTGTGTTCACCACCCGACCAGCTGCACCCGGAAGCCTGGAAAGCATCTGTAGCGGTGAGGCTGCATTCTCGGGCATCCCACCCCGGCCTGGCGAGAACCTTGACCGTTTCACTGGCCGACCTCGATGACGCCCTGGCAAAGGACAAGCTGACCGGAAAAGATCTGGCCGAAATTTTCCTCGAAGAAATGCTGGCAGACCCGATGGTTCGGCTGGTGATGGAGGCCGACGGTGTTTCCGAGATGCAGCTTCGGCATCTCTACGCGGGCGGGCGCGCATCTCAGGCGGACAAAGAGACATGGGATGCGGATACAACAGGTACATCGCCACAAGAAAACTCACAAATACAGGCTGCTGAGAACGAAGGAATGCCGACACAGAGGGAATAAGACACGTGGATCCACCCCGCCGACCGCCAAGGTCTGCGCCGAGTGCCGGTTCGCACGAGCAAGGGAGAAAACGATATGCCCGACCAGAACGGCGGCCCGGAAGACCGTGGGCCATGGCAAAGCAAACAGAATAACAATCCTCCCGAGATTGACGATCTTCTTCGTCAAGGCCGCGACCGCCTGAGCGGATTACTCCCTGAAGGGCGGCCGCCTCTGAGAGGGGTACTGGTTGCAGGAGCGATAGTCTTGGCGGCGGTTGCAGCCTGGTCTTCTTATTACACAGTCCCGAGCGACTCGGTCGCCGTTGTCCAGCGTTTCGGCAAATACATTGCTGAGGTTCCGCCTGGCCTGCATTTCAAATTCCCGTTTGGCATCGACGTTGCCACACTGGTGCCCGTGAAACGGCAACTGAAGCAGGAATTCGGATTCACCACGCCGGGCAGGAGTGATCCCTTCCAAAGCCCGTCAGACGGCCGACGTGAAACCGAAATGGTTACGGGAGATCTGAACGCCGCGCTTGTGGAATGGGTGGTGCAGTACCGGATCTCGGACCCCCTGAAGTTCCTGTTCGAGGTACGCGAGCCAAGCGCGACTTTGCGCTACGTCTCTGAGTCGGTGATGCGCGAGGTCGTTGGAGACCGCACGGTCGACGAGGTCATCACCATCGGCCGGCAGGAGATTGAGAGCGAGGCACTTTTTAAGATGCAGGCTCTGTCCACGAAGTACGCCATGGGCATCAGCATCGACCAGGTGCAGCTGAAAAACATCAACCCGCCGGGACCCGTTCAGGCGTCGTTTAATGAGGTCAACCAGGCCCAGCAGGAAAAGGAACGCCTGATCAATGAGGCGCGCCGCGAATATAACAAAGTCATTCCGCTGGCCGAGGGCGAGAAAGATCAGCGGATCCGCGAGGCCGACGGCTATCGCCTGAAACGGATCAACGAGGCGGAAGGCGACGCCGCGCGGTTCACCGCGCTTTTGGCCGAATACGTCAAGGCACCAGAGGTCACGAGGCGGCGGATATACATAGAAACACTGCAGGATGTTCTGCCCACAATCCTGTCAAAAATCATTGTCGAAGGATCGACTGCGAGCATCCTGCCGCTTTTGAACCTCGACAGGCTTCAGGAGGATCCGTCATGAACATCAGACTGGGTCTCATTGCAGGGATTGCGGCTGCAGTTGGCGTGATTGCCTCCTGTTCCCTCTACACAGTTGGCGAAGTCGAACAGGCCATTATCACCCAATTCGGCAAACCCGTGGGAGAACCAGTTATAACGGCCGGTTTAAAGCTAAAGCTGCCCATCGTTCAGGAGGTCAACCGGATCGACCGCCGGGTTCTTGAGTGGGATGGCAATCCGTCCGACATGCCCACCAAGGACAAGCTCTACATTTCCGTCGATCTGTTTGCCCGCTGGAAGATCACCGACCCGTTGCAGTATTTTCTGCGGCTGCGCGACGAGCGCAGCGCGCAATCCCGTCTGGACGATATTCTCGGCAGCGAAACCCGCAATGCCGTCGCCAAACACGAGTTGATAGAGATCATCCGGACCACGAAGGGCCGGATCCCATTGCGGGACACGCTTCTAACCGATGAGGAGCGTGCGCAGGACATAGGTTCTCTGGTTCCAATCCAGAAAGGCCGGGCACTTGTGGAACAAGAGATTTTCGCAGCCGCCTCAGAGAAGGTTCGTGTTTTTGGGATCGAGCTTCTCGATATCCGTTTCAAGCGGATCAACTACAACGAGAGTGTGCGTCCGAAGATCTATGACCGCATGATCTCCGAGCGCCGCCAGATCGCTGAACGTTTTCTTTCCGAAGGCAATGGCGAAGCCGCGCGAATTCGCGGCAACCGGGTTCGCGATCTGAACAAGATACAATCTGAAGCGTATCGCGCCGTCGAGGAAATCCGCGGCGTGGCTGACGCCTCGGCGGCTGCGATCTACGCAAAAGCCTACAACATCGACGCCCAAGCAGCCGAATTCTATGCGTTTACCCGGACAATGCAGGCCTACAAGGACATGATTTCAGGCGGAACGACGCTGGTCCTGACAACCGATAGCGAACTTTTCAGGTTTCTGAGAGGAATGGAGGCCGGAGAGCCGTCTGGAAGTACATCTCCTCCCCCTCCCGGCCTGACGGCTGCGGCCGAACGCTGATGAATCGGAGGACAAAGAGATGACGGAAGAACCGGTGGATTTAGACGAAACGCGAAGCGCCGAACGCCAGATTGCGACCGACACCCGATGCCGCAAACGCGGTGTTTGGGAGCAAACGCCATCCACACCATCCGCGTTTAATAGGTTCAAAGTTTTGGGTTTTCGGCACGTGCATCCGCCGCAAACGCAAAAGTCCAGTTTGTCCGTTGAAATCACCCCGCGTCTTATCGGTACGCATAGGGCACAACGAATGGCAACTGGTTTACATGTTCACTATTTGTTTTTCATGACGCCCAAATATGCACGCTCGGGTCAGTTGGGCCAATAAAGAAAAACGTTGCGCCTTGTGGCGGAATTTGACCGACTGTCCCGCGAATAGCGGATTGGCCCGCAAATCGTGAGTTCGCTGACTTCGACGTTTTGCACCTGCGACGAATGTCCGAAAATTGGGCTGCGACCGCAGCATCGAATTACCGTGGCCAACGGCAGGAATGGGCCGTGTGCGAATTCAAAACCATCTAGCCTAAATGGCCGATGCTGTGAGTACGACGATTATCCTCCGGCCCCACCTGCAACCGGTATGCTGTACAATCTAGGACAAGATCGCTATTCAGCCTGTTCCTGCAAATCATTGCAAACTTCAGACTAGAAAGGTGGTGTAAACCACATGCAGGTTAGTGTTCGCGACAACAATGTTGATCAGGCCCTTCGGGTTCTTAAGAAAAAGCTCCAGAAGGAAGGCGTTTTCCGTGAAATGAAGCTCAAGCAACATTTCGAGAAACCGTCCGAGAAAAACGCGCGCCAGAAAGCTGGCACGCAAGAAGTTGGAACGCGAAGGATGATGTAATCATTCCTCGATGCTGAAAAACAACCCCCGTTGTCCGATGGCAGCGGGGGTTTTACGTATCAACGGGCTATTTGAAATGAGAGCGCTACAAATTAGTTTCATGCAGCACGCATTTTGCATTGGGGGAGTTGAGCCACAGCTAGGGACAGGGCCATCAATGTCGGCACTGGGCCGCAGCGCGACAGTCAAGGTTTGTCTGAAAAAAGTGAAGTTGTACAGCCTGTCGATGACCGCTCTAAGCCCAAAGCGGAACCCCTTTTTCTCGATGTTTTCACTTTAAGTTCTATTGTTCTCGATGCCCGCACAGGCTCCTTCGCCGTATCTTTGAACCGCTAACTCCCACGACCCTCAACCCGAGTGATTAGACGTTTTGCACAGATAATCCCTGGTTACAGGCACAACCATCTGACTTCGGCTTAACTGAAATTGAAAGACTACCATGCCCTGTTCCGAAAAGGCGGCCTCGGACACGAGCAGATAGTATCGCCACATTCGCAGAAACCGATCATCGTAGAGGTCGCGGATCGATTCCAGATTGGCCTCGAACTTTTCCTGCCAATATTGAAGCGTTCGCGCGTAGTGGCCGCGCCAGACTTCAACATCTGTGGTCACCAAGTCCTGCTTTTCAATCTCCTTCATGGTTTCGGACATTGATGGTGCATATCCGCCGGGAAAAATGTATTTGTGAATCCATGGCGACGTTCGACCGGGTGCGGTGGATCGACCGATTGTATGCACCAATGCGACGCCATCCGGTTTCAGATTTTCACGCAGCTTGCGAAAAAAAGTTGGATATTGGGGCCGACCAACATGCTCCATCATTCCGACCACAACGATACGGTCAAATTCTTCGTTGACGTCCCGATAGTCGATCAGGCGGAATTCCACCCTATTCCCGACACCTGCCGCTTCGGCTCTGCTTTTTGCATATTCCAACTGCACTTTGGACAAGGTCACACCAACCACCTTCGCTCCATAGTCTCGCGCCAAGGTAATTGACATGCCGCCCCAACCACAGCCGATATCCATCACTGTCATTCCTGGTTCGATTAAGAGCTTCTTGGCTATGTGCGCCTTCTTCGCTACCTGGGCCTCTTCGATGCTTTGCCCCGGGTCTGAGAAATAGGCGCAGGTATATTGAAGGTCCTGGTCAAGAAAAAGTTCATAGAGATCAGCGGAAAGGTCATAATGATGTTCGACATTTCTGCGCGCGATATGAACGGGATTAAACTGTGCGATACGTCTAAGTGACTTGCGCAGCCCTGTGACCGACGTGCCGTAACGCCCACCACCATAGTTGTTTGCATTGCGCACAATTAGCGAAACAAAGCCGCGTAAATCGTTTTGCGAAATTGTGAGAGTTTCATCCATATAGGCTTCGCCCAAGGCGAGATCGCCGTTCATTACCAATTTGCGCGGAAGCGCTTTGTCGTGAAGGGTTATGGCCGAACTGGGCCCTTTTCTGCGGCCATAGGTACTGCAACGCCCATCCGGCCAAGTCACCGCAAGCTCACCTTCCTGGATGATCTCGGTCAAAAGGCGGTCAAGCAATGACACCCACAATGTGACGTCCTCCAATGCTTCCACGAATAGACTACACTCCATGGCAATCGCACAAGTTGAAGGAGCATGTTATGTTCGCTTAGTCCGCAGAGCGGTCGGTCATGCGCGTAGATTATGGCACATTGAATTGATAGGCTCCCAAATATTCGCCGATGATCGCCGCGCGAGCATAATCGAAAAGACGCCCTGCGCTGAATTCCTGCCGCATGAACTAAACATAACTGCGTGTTCGGCGCATGTGTGTGTTCGGATCCGCATCCGCATCCGCTAAGCTGGATGGCATCGAAGTCGTCCATATGACCTGAATGAAGCAGTTCTCTAGCGCTACAACTTCGGGCTTTCGGTTGTTTGCTGAGATCGCAGGATGAATGTGTTCAGCAAGTCGCTAACTCTGGCCGTTCTAAAAGTTGGCAACACAACCGTTCAGCACTCGAAAGAGCGACGATTGCAGATAGTTTTCGAGTGAGAGGATTGTTTTCGCTTGTTTTTATTGGGTACTCCAAGTGCGACGAAAATTTCATGAGAAAATTCGACGCGAAGCTGCTTTCAATCAGTCCAGCGTGCAGAAAATTCTGCAACGATGGTTGAATTCATCGGGCCCACTTCTGGTCCAGATGATTTCTCGTAACAGGAACCGCCCATGATGTCTGACCCAACCGAGTTTGCAGGAATGGCGGCATTCTCGACCAGCGAGGCACCGTCGCTCTCCTTGAATAATCAGAAAATTGCTTCTGCAACGCCATGTCGCGAGGGTATTACGCGCCGCGGCGACGGCTCACGAAAACGCTCCAACAATAGGATTGGAAACAAAATGCCATCAGGCCGTTGCTGACTTGATTAACGCGATCATAGTCACCAAAAACACGGTTCGATGTTTGTGGCACCGCGCGGTAGTGGTTTGGCTCCCGACCTTTGAAGTGGACCCGAAAAAGAACCCGCCACCGCTCCCGCCCTAATGAAACTCACCCGATCAGCACGCCTCCGTCCAGTGCTGTTCTGCTCGGCAAACCTTAAAAAGGAGCGCTTCGAGGCCATTCACTCGACGTCGCCTTTTCGACGAAGACGAAAAGACCATGGACCAGTCGGTCTTTTCCGACGCGGCAGACCATCATCCAATCCTTGTCTCAGGGAGTTTCCGACATGTCCGCTAAAGACGTCAAATTCAGTGCTGATGCGCGCAGCCGAATGCTAACAGGGATCAACATGCTGGCGAACACCGTCAGGATCACTCTTGGTCCAAAAGGTCGTAACGTCATTTTGGACAGATCCCACGGTGCCCCGCGTATCACCAAGGACGGCGTTACTGTTGCCAAAGAATTCGAGCTTCCGGATCACTTTGAAAACATGGGAGCCCAGATGGTGAAGGAAGTCGCGTCCCGCACCAACGAAGAGGCTGGCGACGGCACAACCACTGCTACCGTTCTGGCTCAGGCGATCGTCAAGGAAGGGATGAAGGCCGTTGCCGCTGGCATGAACCCGATGGATCTGAAGCGAGGTATTGAACAAGCCGTCAGGGTCATCGTCGCAAAGATCAAGGACCTGTCCCGACCGGTTGGCGACAGTGCTGAAATTGCGAAGGTAGGGGCTATCTCCGCCAACGGAGATGTAGCGATTGGTCGTCAGATCGCCCATGCGATGGCTGCGGTCGGCACTGAAGGCGTAATCACGGTCGAAGAGAGCAAGGGATTGGAGACCGAAACCGAAGTGGTCGAAGGTATGAATTTCGATCGCGGTTACCTTAGCCCATATTTCATAACAAATGTGGTCAAGATGAGCGTAGAGCTGGAAGACTGCGTTATCCTGTTCCACGAGAGCAAGTTGTCGTCTCTTGCCGACATGGTGCCGTTGCTCGAAGCAGTCATGGAAGCCGAAAAGCAGCTTCTGGTTGTTGCCGAGGACGTGGAGGGCGATGCGCTTGCCATGCTTGTGGTCAACAAGCTTCGTGGCGGATTGAAAGTTGCCGCCGTGAAGGCGCCTGGGTTTGGGGATAGCCGCAGGGAGATGCTGGAGGATCTCGCGATTCTGACGGGCGGTCAAGTGATCTCGACCGATTTGGGGACCAAACTTGAAACCGTCACGCTGGACAGGCTCGGTACCGCAAAGAAAGTCGTCATCTCAAAGGACGATACGACCGTCATTGATGGCGCAGGCGACAAATCAGCAATCACTTCACGGGTCGCCCAGATTCGCTCCCAAATCGAAGATACGACGTCCGACTACGAACGGGAAAAGCTGCAGAGTCGTCTTGCTAAACTGACAGGCGGGGTCGCCATCATCCGGGTCGGAGGGGCCACGGAGATTGAGGTAACGGAACGCAAAGACCGGGTTGACGACGCGTTGAACGCCACTCGCGCGGCGGTTCAGGAAGGTGTTGTTCCAGGCGGTGGTGTTGCGCTGCTCCATTCAGACAAAGCGCTTGCGACCCTTAAAGGTGCCAACTCCGACCAGGATGCCGGCATCAGGATCGTCCGGCGATCAATCCAGGCACCGCTGCGCCAGATTGTCGAAAATGCCGGCGTGGACGGATCGGTCGTCGCGGCAAAGATCATCGAAAGCGAAAACCCATCCTTCGGGTTCGACGCTCAAACGGAAACTTATGTCGACATGCTGACAGCGGGGATCATTGACCCCACCAAAGTTGTCCGGGTTGCTCTGGAAGATGCGGCGTCGATTGCAAGCCTTCTGATCACAACCGAGGCGATGGTCGCACAAAAACCCTACAGGTCTGGAACTGCATCAGATTTGGGACCCTTGAGGGCGTGACGCAGGTCTTTTGACCCAACTACGGAACCACCTCAATGCTGTCGGTCGATTTGTAACATGCAAACGTATCCAGAGAAACCAACCTGAAAGGAACTCAGATGTCAAAAGGTGACAAGAGGCGCGGCAACCGCGAAGTTAAAAAGCCAAAGAAACCAAAGGAAAAAATCGTGGCGACGGCCGATTTCTCAAAGGGTCAGAAGCCGGTCAGGATAGGGAGTAAGAAAAAGTAATTTTCATAGTCGCAAGACGAAGATTGCAACCAAGGCGGAGCGTGCAGGATTCGCGTCGTCAGGAAGGGATTGAGACATGGGCAATAGCCGCAACTCCGGCCCATGGTGTCCGAAGGCCATTGGAGCGCCGCTTTGGCATGCTTCGCAATTTGGTTTCCGAAGTTTCTGATCTATACCCGGATTGATTCATAACTCACTATAACGATGCGTTCGGTTTCGTCCCAGAGCGCGAGGCTTGTGAAGCGCAAGCTATCGCGGAGAGTGATGCGCCGGGTGTTGGCAAGGACGTCATGACCTCGAAGGACTTCCGGAAGACGATAGAACGGGATGCGGCTGGCCAGATGATGAACATGGTGAACTCCGACTTTCCCGGCGATCCAGCTCAGCATTCCGGGCAGTGCATAGTGTGAACTGCCTTCAAGCGCCGCATCCTGAATGCTCCAATCATTTTCCCGCTGCCAACTGGTATCCTCGAACTGGTGCTACAGGTAAAAGAACCACATGCCAGCAATTGCAGCGAGGAGCATCGTCGGCAGAAACACGAACAACAGGACGTACAAGTACCTGGCCGCGTGATCTAAGATCGGCGCGAGAAGTTACCGCTGACAATAATCTCGTTGATCAATTTGGCGACTGCCGAATGGGTTTCTAGCTCTAATTCCGAACCATTGGCACACTCGTGGGTCACGGCAGCATCGCGCAAAACCCCGACGATCTCACGTTCCTGAAGAAGATTGAGATCGTTTAAGGCGAGTAGAAGAGCCTCGCAGATCGAGAGTGCAGCCATGCCTGCGGGATCATGGTGGTCTGACATTGGGGTCATTCCTTTTAAAGTCATTGGATTCGTGACCAGGCGAGGTGGTGATGGTTTTTCTATTGTCACATGAGTTTTGGTATTTTGGACTGATCGAAAGTAGCCTCAATACCAAATCCTTCGTAGAGTCTTTGCAGGCTCGGGGAAATCCAACGATGAACACCAACACCAGCCCGCTAACACAGAAACTCTCGGCATTTGTTGCCTTGGCAGAGGCGGAACTGGCCGTTTTGGAACAATTGCACCAGCGGAGGAGAACCTTTGAGGCTGGCCGTGATCTTGTTCATCAGGGACAATCGGAACAGGCTGCCTATATCCTCGCCGCAGGCTGGGTTGTTTCATATAAGATTCAGCCTGACGGAACACGCCAAATCGTCGATTTCCAGATTCCAGGGGATTTCCTTGGGCTACGCAGCGTTTTGCTGCACACGTCAGACCATGGCATTGAGCCGATTGTTGAAATCGAAGCCGCCGAGGTTCTGGTGAGTGATCTTTTGCAAGCCTTCGCAGAGACACCTCGGCTTGCCACTGCAATTTTATGGGCCGTGTCACGCGACGAAGCGATGGTTGTCGAACATCTTGTCGGGCTTGGGCGGCGTGATGCGGATGCGCGCATGGCACATTTCCTACTGGAACTTGGAGTCAGGCTATCGCTTGTGGGGATGGGCAGCAAGAAAGGCTATGCCTGCCCGCTCACACAGTACCATCTTGCCGATGCACTGGGATTGAGCGCCATTCACGTCAACCGCGTCCTGCGCAAACTCAGGGAGGACGAGTTGGTTACATTTAGGGATGGGTTTGTGACGTTCAATAACTATGAGGGTCTGGTTAAACTGGCGGATTTCGATCCAGCGTATCTGGATCAGAAGCGGCCGCTTCTGGCCTGATTGGGCCCACAATCTGGTTTTGGACGATCCTGCTTACATCTCCAACGCGTGACGTTACATCAGCGCCCGACTGGCTTCCTTGAGTTTCTTGTGCGCCTCCTTGTCATTTTCGGCTTCATGGGCACTTTGAGCGGCCTGATAGTGTTTCAATGCCGTCGCCTTTTTGGGGCCTTCAGGCGCTTTGTCCCAGGCGGCCTTGACGGAGGCCATGTGCTTGACGGTGTGGTCTTCCTGACTCTGGTCTTCATCATTCATTGGAGTGTCCTTTCCTGGACGGTCCGAGAATAAGAAGCACGAGACTCATACAGCTCTTTTGGGGAGCTCCATGTTCCCCGCGCCCCTCAGATACTCATTAAAAATGCCAACCAAATACACAGCGGACACATGTTACCTAACGGGTTTCAGAGCGCTTTCGTACTGACGCAGGTTAGCCCGCTTGAGCCAGATAAAAGATCCGCGCAAGCATCAGAGCACCCATGAGTGCAATCAGCATCCAATAAATCGGGATCCTGGGGCCGTTATACTTTATTGTCTCTGGCAGTTTCGAAACGCGATGCGACACACGCTTAGGTAACAAGGCCACCAACTTTGTCGCCACACTGCCGCTCGCATGATCAAGCGTGGGTACATCTCTGACTGTTGAAAGATGTGCTTTCAGCCGGGCATGCGCTGCATCTCGGCCCAGAAGTGTGAGCTCACGAGCCTCGGTCCAAGGCTCGAGCCCGAGACGCGCAAGAGCTGACAAAACCGTGACTGTTGCACCGGTTTTGTCTTCACCCACTTCTGCAAGCAGGAAAGGGTCGTAGTCGGAGCCATCCGGGCGAAGAACATCTGATACAGGCATGATTTTTCCTTTCGGGCTGAGGGAGCGACGCTCGACAAAAATCGTTGGGACAAAGATACCGACCAACGCGTTGGATACCGCATTCAATATTGCTTGATTGCTGCAAGGCGCAAAGACTTGCATCTGCCTGGATGCGCCACCTTCTAGCCCCGATTGTCGGGGGTGAGGCTGTTGCACACATCCTGACAGTAAAGAACCTGATGGGTACTAACTTCGATCAGCATAAAGTCCGTGGGTTGGGAATAATATAGCCCTAAGTGCTGTGACTTGACGGGGCATCTGGACTGATGCGGCCGACCATGGTCGGTACCGGAAATCCAGCGATCAATTCAACGGAGGTATGGGATGCTCACGCGTTCGATCAGATCAATGGTGACGTTCACCAATGCCTTCAGGTTGGGAAACAGCGACATCGTGTTTCCGGCTGGCGCGTATGAAATTCTCTTCGAGGAGGAGTTGCTGCAAGGCGTCAGCTTTGAGGCTTACCGACGCACCGCGACCTACCTGATGGTCAGGGGTCGAGGGAGTCATGTCGGTCAAACAACGATGCACATGACAACACAAAAGGATCTGGAGCACGCCATTGCCTGCGACTAGGCCCGTTGTGAAACAATTCAACATAGCGAAGCGGCGCTTTCTCCGCTGGAGGACTCGATATGACCAATCCTGAATGGCTGAAACCCGGTATGTATGGCGCGCTGCTCGGCGCGGTGTTTGTCGGCGTCGTTGGATTTTCTTGGGGCGGCTGGATGACCGGCGGAAGCGCGAACAAGTTGGCAAGCGAAATGGCGCGGGACCAGGTGATCGCGGCGCTCGTGCCAATTTGCCACGACATGTCCCGCACGGATAATCAGCGTTTAGCAAAGCTCGCGACGATCCAGGCTGCCACGTCGTACAAGCGGCGCGACGCCGTGATGGATGCGGGTTGGGCGACCATGCCTGGTTCCGATTCCCCGAATCGCGATCTCGCCAAAGCGTGCATAGAAGGGCTGAACCTTGATGCATCTTAGTATGATTGCGTCAAGGCCGCCCTCATCAATTCACACTGGTTTGCTACGGTAAGTGGGATGTTTGGATTGCAACTGGAAGGCGACCATGGAACCTGTTCGACCCTTGATGTTAGAAAGTGGGATACCGATGCAAGCAGTCTGAAATTTCCCTCAGGTACAATTTACCGCGGCGCAACAAGCGATCACACCGGCTCAGCCAAACCAACCGGGCCCGTCAGGTCCGACATGAAAATAGGCATGAACTGCAACGCTCTTATAGGGGAAACAGACGCGCCGGATGTTGCGAGAATTCGATTATGCAAGGAAAACTTGCCAAAACTAACGGGGATCGCGAAGCCTGCCTAAATTAGAAGTTGTTGTAACTTCTCAAATAGCGCTCCGTGGTCCGATACCGAGCCACATGTGTTGATTTGCTTGGCAACGCGCCGTAGTAAATCGGCCCTTCAAACCCCATATACTGATAGGCTACGTGCGAATTTTCGGGTCTGACCGACGCACCGAGGTCTCAGTGGAAAATCCGAAATCGATTGGGATCAAGTCTTTCAATGACCTGGCTATTAGGTCTGCCGTCCTGCTGAACCGTCGAATAAGAAAACCGACAATCAGGGCGGCAAAGGCGGTTCAGCCAATCTCGAAAAACCCCGAGAGTCGCGCCGGAGCGGGCTGGCGAGCCCTACCTGGCCCTTAATCGAAAGGACCACCGCAATGGATGACCAATTCAGCAAGACCATAGCAGTTTTCGACTGGCCATTCACAGTGCCCGGTTTTGCAGAAACGCTCCCCGCCGGCGAGTATGAAATCGAGACCGAACTCGCCTTGCCTCCGGATCACCAAGACCCTGAAGCTTGGAAGGCCTCGGTTGTTGTCCACCTGCATCCACGCATTTCCCATCCGGGATTAGCCCGGAGCCTAACCGTTTCATTGATTGATCTCGACAATGCCCGCGCGAAGGACAAGCTTTCAGGAAGAGAGCTGTCTGATGTTTTTCTGGAAGAAATGCTGGCAGACCCAATGGTGCAGCTTGTGATGCAGGCCGACGGGGTATCCGAGGCCCAATTGCGGCATCTTTACTCGGGATCGCGGACAACGCGGGAGAATATCGATCTCGTTGACCAAAGTCCCAAAGACGATACCCCGCAAGTTTTTTCGCAGGACAGCTCTGAAGTTCAGAACGCCGAAAATGAAGGGATGCCATGCCAACAGTCCACTTCGCCTATACCCGAATGAAGTTGAAGAAGCGAATGCCTGGATCAACGAAACGTGAGGAACTGATGCAAAAGAAGAAGGAATTCATCGTCTCGGACCCGCCAAAGCGTGCGCTTGCAGATGCGCCCAAGGAACGGTTCTGCTTGCGCTGCAAATCCTCTTTCTGGAGCGAAGGTTTTGGCGAACGCATCTGTTCCCGCTGCAAGGCCACCTCTGCTTGGCGCGCGGCCGTGCCGGAAGGCGTCAGTCAAGGTCGCCGCTCTGGCGGCCGGTCGTGACAGATCCCTTATTTGTTTTTAGGGCTGCCTGCCGTTGTTGTCCGAGATAAAACGCATGGTGGGACGGCTCGAAGCCTCACAGATGGCCTCTGCATCAGCGGCATCGTTTTTCTGTCGCTTCACAAACGGTTTCACATACGCAGGTGGGATGAGCCTGACATCGTGACCCAGGCGACCAATCTCGCGGCCCCAGTAATGCGCGCTAGAGCAAGCCTCCATCGCAACCACGCATCTCGGTAGCATGGCAAAAAACTCAAGGACCTGACCTCTGCGCAGTTTCTTCCGCAGAATAGGGTGACCCGAGTGATCTGCTCCGTGCACCTGGAAAACGTTCTTCGCCAAATCCAGGCCAATCATGCTAATCTCTTCCATAGACGCCTCCAATCATGTTGTTTGCAAACCCACAATGGCACATCGAGGCCAGCGGGGGCGTATACACCTTCAGAGCCCGCGTTTTCTGTTGCCAAGCAGAGCTTCCATCTGTATTGCGCGCAAAATTACACCCTTTTGCTCGTTACATTTGTTACTTTCTAAACCTACCATTACATTTGATAAGTATCCCTTATCAAATGTGATTGATCTTGCCGGAAAACTGGCCCAGAATAGCACTTATGATGTCGGTTTTCCTTAACCACTGGACTCGCGACGGCTTTGGTCCGTAACCCGTAGACCCCTGCCCCGCTCCGGCGTCAACCTGAGTAGATGCAGCACCTTGATCTGCAATTTTGTAAACAAGTACCGGCACACATTTAGTCCGAGTCTACGCTTAAAGGACCAGCACAGCATAAGGTCAACCATGAAACATGGTGAAAACGAGCAAGAGCAGTCTACAGGTTAGGGAAAATCGACAATGAAGCCCCCTGCCCCATACCTCCCTGCTGCTTCCCCTGCCTTGTCCGCAGCGGATCAAGACGCGTTGACCGACCTTTACGTGCGTGGGACACCAGCAAACACCTTGCGCGCCTATGAGCGCGATCTGCTCTACATCACCGCCTGGAAGACCCTGAGGGTCGGCACCGGCGCGGTTTGGCCAGAAACTGAAGATGTCGCTCTTCGTTTCATTTTGGATCATTCGCGCGATCTTGGTGATGCCCCGCCTGAGGACATTGCCCGGCAAGTGGCAGAGGCACTGATCGCGCAAGGGCTGCGCAAATCCCTCGCCTGCCCTGCCCCGTCGACGCTGGACCGGCGCATTGCCTCGTGGCTGGCGTTTCACCGGATGAAGAACCTCACTAGCCCCTTTGGCACGCCGCAAGTCAAACAGGCTCGGTCCAAAGCCCGCCGCGCCGCCGCTAGGCCCCCGACCCCGAAATCGCAGCACCCGATCACCCGCGACATTCTCGAGCAGCTGCTCGCCACCTGTCGGGGCAGCCGTCGCGATTGCCGCGACCGGGCCATCCTGATGCTGGGCTGGGCCAGCGGCGGACGGCGCCGGTCGGAACTGACCGGGCTGATGCGCGAGGATGTGTCGCTCAAGGAGTTTGAGGAAAAAGGTCGGGTCTGGCTGTCCCTGCTAGAGACTAAGACCACGACCAAGGGCGACACGCCTCGACTGGTGCTCAAGGGACGCGCCGCCCAGGCGCTGGTGCATTGGATCGAGGTCGGGCAGATCACGGATGGAGCGTTGTTTCGACCGGTGTCAAAAGCCGATCGAGTGTTGAAACGCCGCCTGTCGCCGGATGCGATCTATCAGATCGTCAAACACCGGCTGAAAATGGCTGGGCTTCCGGAAGATTTCGCATCACCGCATGGGCTGCGCTCAGGGTTTCTGACCCAGGCCGCGCTCGACGGCGCTCCGATCCAGGCCGCGATGCGCCTCTCCCTGCACCGCTCCATGGCCCAGGCGCAAAAGTACTACGACGATGTCGACATCGCCGAAAACCCGGCGACCGATCTGTTAGGGTGAACACTTACTTAGAGTTCAATGGAATGCCAGCCTGCAGGATTTTCTGACTGCAATGCCGATGTCTTGTTCGCTGTCGCATTCGTCAGGGTAGCCAATGCAGAAACATGTCGCAGTAGACTGCAATAGATCCCCAAGCAAATCGATTAGCTGACGGAGTTACAAACTTGTCCAGAAAATTAGGTGTCACTCTGTACTCCGCTGGAACAATTCCCGACAGGCTCCCAAGTGCACGGGATACGAAGCACTCATACAAAAAGCGTGCGCTTTGTCTCAGTGCATAAAGTTCACAGCTGTGAACTTTTTTCCCAACATGTAGTAGAGCTCATAGCCCACTACCCTACATGTAAAAAAAGGTTGACTTGAATCACTTCATCAGGTCTCAGTGATGGTAGAGCGTAAATCGCCAATTCGAGCATACAGATGTAACCATGATCCCAACCACACCTATCGCATCAACCTCCCCAGTTGATATCAGTAGTGAGATCAGTAGTCGACTGAATCTCGCAATCAAAGAACACCTACTTGCCGCGTATGCTCCAGACTCGATAAAGCAGCTGCGGCTTTTCCCGGCTCAAGAAGTTTGTGACCTGATTGGCATCAGCCATCAGTATCTTCGCAAAGCGACTGTTGAGGGCGCCATTCCCGAGGCTAGTGAAATCAAGCACGGTCGCAGGTATTATACAGGTCAGGAAGTTTGGGAATTGCGGCAGCTTCTGGACGCCCGCAGTAAAACTCCAGGACGATATCTCCCCAGTCGGCGCGAGGGTGAGCCACTACAACGAATTCAGGTGATGAATTTCAAGGGCGGCTCCAGCAAATCCACGACATGTATTCACCTTGCACATTACCTCGCACTACAAGGCTTCAGGGTGCTTTGTGTTGACCTTGATCCTCAAGCTTCGCTTTCGGCAATGTGCGGCCTTCAAACCGAGCTGGATGAGAGTATTGATACCGTCTACGACGCGATCACTTACCATGATCCGATTTCGATGAAGGATGTCATCCGAGAAACGTACTTTCCTGGCCTTTCGATCGCGCCAGGCGGGCTGATGCTGTCTGAGTTTGAGGCAGAGTCGGCAAAGCTAAACAGCAAGCAGCAACCCTTCTTTGCGCGCCTTCACGACGCCATCATGTCGGTGGAGGCTGATTACGATGTGGTTCTGATCGATAGCCCCCCCAGCCTTGGCTTTATCACAATGGGTGGTATGGCGGCCGCAACGTCGGTGATTGTACCACTAACTCCTTCGATGCTCGATGTCGCATCCACCGCGCAGTTTCTCAAAATGACTTCGTCGTACATGGAGGTAATTGAAAGAAGCGGAGCAAAACTTGTTTATGATAACTACCGCCTCTTGGTTACACGGGACGAGCCGGTCGATACACCATCTCAGACAATTGTCGCGTTCATGCGAGCCCTCTTCCAAGAGCGGGTAATGACCGCGACCAGCCTAAAAAGCACCGCCATCAGTGATGCAGCCATGCTTCAGCAATCAATCTATGAGTTGAATAGGTCTGACCTGACACGGGCAACTTACGACCGAGCCAAGGCATCAATGGATGCCGTCGGTAAAGAAGTAGAAAACATGGTTCTTGAAGCGTGGGGGCGCATCTGATGGCAAAGGAGCGCAGAGCAAGAAAGCGTCATTCCAGCATGATGGAGATCGCAGAGCAAGCAACTATGGAGGTCAAGGACACGGCCCCTTCCCCTGCCCGACCAATCACTCCGGGTCTTCAATTCATTGAGGACACCTATAACGCTATTGATGAGATCGACCCCGATCTTGTTGATGATTGGGGCGTGGAGGATCGGCTCGAGAAGTTCACAGCTGTGAACTCCGGAGCTGACGAAGACACAGACGTCCCCAACCATTCACTTGAACAACTGGCGGACAGTATTCGAGAGAATGGTCAGCAGGTGCCAATTCAGGTGCGCCATGAGCCTGGTCGAACCGGGCGTTATCAAATCATTTATGGTCGTCGTAGACTGGCTGCCTGCCGCTATCTGAAAGAAAACTACCCGGATGAAAACATTAAGATTAAAGCTAACGTTGTCGACCTCGATGATGACAAGGCTCTGATCGCCAAAGCTCTCGAAAATGCGTCCAGGAAGGACCTCACATTCTATGAGCGCGCACGCTTTGCTACAGACATCATTGCTTCAGGTAAGAACAGGTCAGAGGTCATAACAATAATGTCTCTGACAAAGTCCGGGTTGTCCAACTTGGAGCGCATCACGAAGTCAATACCGCGCGAACTGGGTGATGCCATTGGAGCTGCACCAGGCTTCGGTCGCACCAAGTGGATGATCTTGGTAGACGCTTTGGATCAAAAGGTGATCACACCTCGCAACGCACTCCGAGAACTGGAGAAGCTGCCTCCCAGCTCTTCTTCAGATGAACGACTCTTGGCACTGCTTGATGAGATAAAAAGGAAATCCGAAACACCTAGACCGAACCCCAGAATCGTCGGAGAAGGCCTAGCAACTGTTAAACACGGGGCCTCCGGACTAAACATCAGCATTAATGACAGTGCGGCCCCTGGCTTCTCTGATTGGCTGGATGAGCACATTGAAACTTTAATGAAGGAATTCCGAGACCGCTTTGAGGCAGTGAGCGGCCGGAAGTAAGAAGTTCACAGCTGTGAACTAAATCAAAGGCAAGCGAGCAAAGGAGAAAGGTAGAAAGAAATAGCCCCCGAAAGCGGTGATGCTCCCGAGGACCAAATCTTGTCTAGCAACTTGAATTTAGCTCCTCTCGAATCACCACACAAGAAAAAACACCCTTGGGTGGGCGATATTTCTGTGTCTGCTGACAAAAAACCATGAGGACAGTAACAAATTGCGCTCCAATAGGAGCAGTCAGGTCATTAACCGGGCAGGGGAGTAGTGCGCCCAAATGGATGCAGCTCCGTGCTATCGAAGAAGCCCGTGAACCACTTGGGCTGAAAGCGACGAGCATCTCAATTATGCGAGCTATGCTATCATTTATGTCAGCTGATCGTGTCAGCGAATTAGCCGATGACCATCACATCGTCTATGCTAGCAACGCTACAATAGCTGGGCGCGCCCACGTGAGCATTCAGACAGTGGAGCGTCACATCTCGAAGCTGATCAAGTTGGGCATCATTCAACGCGTTGCCGCTGCAAACGGCAAAAGATGGTGCAGACGAGATGAAGCAGGGAAGGTGGCACTGGTCAGCGGCTTGTCACTACTACCACTGGCAACCCGTCATGCAGAATTCACAGCCCTTGCCAGTGAGTATCGACGCACACAAGAGGCCCTTCGGACACTGCGGGATGAGTGCACACTGGCGCTGACCCGGCTTCAGGATGCCATCTCAGATGGTGTTCAGGATCTACTCGTTCGGGCGCGACTGATCCTGCGCCGTCGGCCGCAATATGACGTTCTTGTGGAGCTGCTGGACGAGATCAATGAGAGCGCATCTGTGGACAACCACCCATCACAACCCTGCAAGGCCATCAATTTGAGGGATGGCGACGGTGAAATTGAGGGGCACAAAGAACATTCACTGAATCATAATTGTAAAAAAGAAGATCATTCTCAGATTAAGGTGACCCAGGATCAAATGGAACATGCATTCCCTCGGCTATGTTCAGAATTGAGGTTTGCCCGAGACCAAGCGCATTGTGATCAACTGATGGACCAGTTGGCTGACCATATGCTGCTTGGAGAGGCTTGGTATGCAATGAAATTATCACATGGCCCAGCGATACGCTTCATGGCCTTAGGTTATATCTTGCAACGTGTTGAGAGGATTCAAAGCCATAGATCCTACCTGACATCGATCATGGGCAAGATTGATCGGGGTGACATGGAGCCAACGGCACTGTTAATACCTCAGGTAACTACGCAGGGTGGGCTGGAAAATCTCAAGAATACTTAGCGTGCTGTACAGGACATTTTTCCATCATCTGCTTCGGATTTGCGAAGAGCTGCGCAACCACATTTACGATGGCAATTATGGCGCGGTGCATCGGAATGTGGCCAGTTGCTCGAAGGCGACTCCGGAAGCCTCGGCATTGGCTTATCTCCGAGGAATGATTGGGAATACGAGGGCAGGGAAGTTGCATCTTGGACGCAGCTTTTTTGGAGAAATTTCAGGTAGGCGCTTTGAGTTTTCTACACGAGGCACGGCGCAAAGGATCGAACCGCCTTGATTGTCAAGAATTTGGTCCATATATTGTGGCAACAGGAGTGATCGATATGGAATTACGTGATCTTGTAGAAAACCGGCTGATCTCACCGGATCGTCTGGCCCGACATCTTAAAACCACCAAGCGCGAGATTGGTGAGACCTTAGGCATTGCTCCGGAATCCTTGTCTCGGCGGCAGCGTGTAGCTTCCGTATCGGTCCAGACATCCTTGCGTCATCTTGTCGAGATTCTGAATGCCGTTGCACCGGCTGTTGGAAACTCGCTCATGGCCTATGCCTGGTATCGGTCTGAACCCATTGTGGGTTTTGGCGGACGCACGCCCGAGGAAATCGTAAAGGATGGAGAAAACGCGGCGTTGAAGTCCCATATTCTGCGGCGTCTAGAAGGCGGTTACGCTTGAAGCATGCCATCAGGGTGCAGCGTACTGTCATCCGTGCCGCCAAGCCGCGCTGGTCGTATCTGCCAACATCGGGGGAGGGGGCTGCGCGCCGGGGTGGGCGGTTCAACCCGATCGGGGACCCTGCGCTCTATACGTCGCTTTCTCATGAATCAGCCGCGCGTGAGGTGCGTTTCAGCCTGAATCAAGAACCCTATACGTTTTATTTTCTGGCGGTTGATTGCCATCATATCGTTGATCTGACCAGCCGGGAAACCAGACAGGCATTGGGCATCACTTGGGAAGACATCGCCAATGACAACTGGGAATCCGAGATGCACCAGGGACTGGTTCCATCAACCCATGTTGTTGCAGAAAGGCTGAAAGGCGAAAACTACGCCGGTGTCCTGGTGAATAGTTTCGCAACGGGGGCCACTCCTGATGACATCAATCTGGTTCTTTGGGACTGGGATGCAGTTGACTATTTACCGTCCAGTAGACCAAATGCGGTGATGGTTCTGCACAGGGATGACTTACCGAACAGTGATGTATCCTGGCAATAAATCTGAGTCCCTGATTTCAAGAGCTTCGCTATTGCCCGAATACCCGCCATTTCTATCAACAAACTGAAAAGAGCTTGGCGCCGAAAAACTGGCGCAGATCGCACTGGAAGATCTGAAAGGTACACGCGCTGCATTCATCAGATCACTTTCTGCGTCCGTAACACACTGTTTTTCAACAGAATAGGCGGAAAGCGGTCATTGGCCGGACCCGCAAACTTTCAAAGGCAATTCATGAAAGCTGACCTTCCGAAGTGCTTTGCAGTACTTTCCCAGCGCATATTCCAGATTTTACGAGTCAGCGATTGGACCAACAATTTTCTAGGCTCCAGACTCATTGATTTACAGCCAGAATAGGACTGTAGCCGCGAGCGCGATGGCGGAGAGGAAGACCTTTGG
>NZ_CANNGO010000024.1 GCF_947504215.1 uncultured Ruegeria sp.
ATTGTAACAGGCTGTATCCTGCCCGTCGCCATAATATTCGAGCCGCCTATGAGGTGGCGGCCCAAAGGAGACATCCATCTTCGTCGTCAGCGCCGCAGTGCAGCTTCACCAGACCGGCCATTCGCTGCAGTTGCAGAATCTAATTGTAGACGAACCTGACATTCAACGAGTTTGTGTGGTCGATTTTCAAGTATGCGTGTCAGCTAGGGAAGCATCATCCGCGACAGGCGTCCAGAAAGAGGGAAGAAGCAGGCCTGCAATGAGTGGTAAATGTCGGGCTTCCCATCAAAGATGGATGTCACGACATTCCCATTCTCATCTACCGCTGGAAACCAACCGCCATTCTTATGATCCACGAACGTATCACGGGCATAGGTCCAGAGCTTCCTGTACCAAATCTCGTCTTCCGGCATTTTGTCCAGAGTAATCAGCGCGGCGACTGCTCCAATTGCTTCGGTGATCGGCCACCAAAACCGGGAGCCGTTGGCAGCCTGGCCATCAAAGTCCAGCGTGTAGGCCAATCCGCCACCGGGTAACCAGGCATCATTCAATGCCTGTTCAATCAAGCGGCGCGCTGTTTCGGGCGCATTGGATTCCGGCCGTCCCGACAGATCCCAGTGCTGAAGCTGAAGTCGGCCGAGTTCAAACGAATGACCAGGAGTCGTTCCGGCAGGCCTGAACATCGGGTTACCCGCATAGTCATGATCAATCTGCCATTCAGACGTGTAATGCTCAGGCAACCGCCAGTTTTCCCCAGCTGCGATCTTGTTGATGAAGAAGTCCAGAATGCGACCGGCACGGGAGAGGTATATTTCATCTCCGAACGCCTCATAGGCAGACAGCATCGCTTCAACACCATGCATATTCGCATTCATTCCGCGATATGTGGAAAAAGGGGTCCAATCCCTATTCCACTCGTCGCAGAACAATCCCGCGTCTTCATCCCAGAAATGTTGATCCAAGACCTCGCGGGCATCCGCCATCAGGCGGTCTGCATCCGGGTGACCCGCCAGCTTCGCGCTTGCAGAGGCAAGAAGAACAAAGACATGCCCGTAGGCAAGCTTGCGATCATCCTTGATCCGATCTCCCTCCAGCGCCCAGAGATACCCGCCATGGTCCCGATCTCTGTGGTGGCTTTCGAGATATGCCATGCCGTGATCAATGATCCGTTCAGCGCCCTGAAAACCTGTAAGATGCCCCAATGCATAGGAATGAACCAGACGCGTTGTCGTGTGCAATTCCTGCAGCTGGCCGGGCTGTGGAGTGCCATCGTGACCGAGAATGAAGAACCCGGGCTCATTCCGGCAACTCGCACTGAAGAACTCAAGCTGCCGCATAGCCTGATCCATCAACCAGTTACGGTGATTGGAGGTCTCAAGCCAAAACCCAGGTTCGGATTGCGCACCGGGAGGCAGAGGTTGGTCTTTGATCATCTTTTTCACCCCGCGAGAGGTGCAATGTAGCGTGCGCCGCGGCCCGGCAACAACGCACGGGCTGCATGCAGAATGGCATTCGCGTCAATTCCATGCAGATGATAGATGTCTTCTACTGTTGCAGCCTGTCCAAAATGTTCCACACCCAGAGATTTGGTGCGGTGCCCGTGCACTCCACCAAGCCAGCTGAGACCCGCCGGATGACCATCTGCGACGGTGACTAAACCAGCGTCACGCGGTACATTGGCGAACAGTTTCTCGATATGTGAAAGCGCCGTATGATCGCCGCGTTGTCGGGCGCGCTCTGCAGCCTGCCATCCTGCGTTCAGCCGATCTGCGGATGTCACAGCCAATACGGCAACGTCTCGAACGTCACCGGATAGTAGTCCTGCGGCCTGAATGGCCTCGGGTGCGACAACACCTGTGTAGGCCAGCACGACCGCACTTGTTGCTGTTGGGGGTCTCATCCAGTACCCGCCCGCAATCACGTCTTGCACAAGGTCACCGGTCATTTCGCGCCCGATTTGTTCTTGCGGTACTGTGGATAGGCGCAGATACACAGACCCACCCGTTTCGTCGCGCAGCCAGTTTTGTTCGGCCTGAGGTGCTGCGCAATCCCGTTGCAAATATTCGAACCCCCAACGCATGATCACGTTCAGTTCGTCCGCAAAAGCAGGCTCGAATGTTGCAAGCCCATCCTGTGCCATACCGATCAAAGGAGTCGAAATGGATTGGTGTGCGCCGCCCTCGTGGCTAAGCGATACGCCAGAGGGGGTCGCAGCCAACATGAAACGCGCATCCTGATAACAAGCATAGTTCAGGGCATCGAGCCCACGGCATATAAACGGATCATAGACCGTCCCGACCGGAAATAACCGCTCGCCAAACAGTGAATGAGACAAACCAAGCGCGCCCAAGAACGTGAACAGGTTGTTCTCAGCGATGCCAAGTTCGATGTGCCGCCCGTCCCTATGCCTGCGCCACTTTTGCGTCGAAGGGATTTCCTGATCGCGAAACACATCGCTTTGCTCAGCTTTTGCAAACAGGCCCGTCTTGTTGATCCAAGGCCCCAGATTGGTCGAAACCGAGACATCGGGTGAAGTGGTGACAATCCGCTCGGCGAGGGCCAGCGCTTCACTAGCGATGGCCGACAATATCTGCCCGAATGCTTCTTGAGTGGAGGCAAAGTCCTTGATCCTTGGCCGGGCCACTTCATCAACCCTGATCGGGTTAGCGATGTGGCGACGACGCCCCTTGGCATTAAAAGGGACATTGTTCAGAAACGCCTGAACGTCTTCTTGGTCAACACCGATGCCCGCAAAGCGTTCCCATTCATGGCCCGCATCTATCCCCAAATCATCGCGCAGACCTTCAATCTGCGCCGTGGTCATGATCCCGGCGTGATTGTCCTTATGTCCAGCAAGGGGCAGCCCGTGACCTTTCACCGTGTAGCAGATGAAACAGACCGGGCGGTCGTGATCGATGGCCTTCATCGTCTCGGACATCAGTGCCGCATCATGCCCCGCCAGATTGCCCATCAGCTGCGCAAGTGCGTCATCATCATGATCCGCCACCAGCGCCAGCGCCTCATTATTGCCGGTGAAATCCTGCTCCAGCTGCGCGCGCCATGCGGCGCCACCTTTGAACGTCAAAGCCGAATAAAGCGCATTGTCACAGCTATCGATCCAGTCGCGCAAATTCTCACCACCCGGTCGTCTGAAAGCGGCCTGCATGCGCGAACCATATTTCAGCTCGATCACCTCCCACTCGCAAGCGATGAAAATATCGCGGAACCGCGCGTTTAACCCTTCGGTGACAACCCCATCAAGTGACTGCCGGTTATAGTCAATGACCCACCAGCAATTGCGCAAGCCATGTTTGGCGCCTTCGAGAAGCGCCTCATAGATATTGCCTTCGTCCAGCTCAGCATCGCCAACCAACGCGATCATTCGGCCTTTGGGCTGGTTGAGCCATCCGTGACCGGCCAGGTAGTCCTGCGTCAGGCTGGCAAACGCCGTCATTGCAACACCCATCCCGACCGACCCGGTCGAGAAGTCGACATCATCCTTGTCCTTGGTGCGCGATGGATAGGGTTGTGCGCCTCCAAGGCCGCGGAAATCCTGCAACTGCTGCAGGCTCTGGTTTCCAAGAAGATACTGGATCGCATGGAAGACCGGGCTCGCGTGCGGTTTGACTGCAACGCGATCCTGGGGGCGCAGCACATCGAAATATAGAGCGTTCAGGATCGCATTCATCGAGGCCGAAGACGCCTGATGGCCACCCACCTTGATCCTACCTTTGGCGCGAATGTTGTTGGCATTGTGGATCATCCACGATGACAGCCAGAGCGTCTTTTTCTCAAGCGCTGCCCGAATTCCCAATTCGTTCCTCATCTCAGGCGACCCGTCGCAAAGCTGTGCCGTCATCGGCAAAAAGATGAGCGTTTTCTATCTGAATGCGCAGACCAAGCTGTTCGCCAGACTTTACGGGGATATTACCATGCTTGCGCACCATCATTGACCCAATGCCTTCGACGTTGACATAGATGTTCGTGTCCGAGCCCAGATGTTCAACAACATCAGCCAAGGCCGAAAGATCACCGGTACCGTTGTCCACGACATCAATATGCTCTGGTCTCACACCCAGCTCTTTCGCTTGCGCGGTAAGTGTTTGACCAGGAAGCTCGATTTCGGCTCCGTTCCCGGCAGTCACACCCGTGTCGGTGCCAATGACGGGCATGACATTCATGGTGGGTGAGCCGATGAACTGGGCAACAAATTTATTGGCCGGTCGTTCATAGAGTTCTAATGGGCTGCCGACCTGTTGGATATCCCCGCCGTTCAAGACAACGATCCGGTCGGCCAACGTCAAAGCCTCAACCTGATCATGGGTCACGTAGATCATGGTCGCGCTGAGTTTCTGATGAAGCCGCGCGATCTCCAACCGCATCTCGACACGCAGTGCCGCGTCGAGATTTGACAGAGGCTCGTCGAACAGGAAGGCCTGCGGATCACGGATGATGGCTCTGCCCATGGCAACGCGTTGGCGCTGACCACCCGACAAAGCCTTGGGCAAACGATCCGTCAGGTTGGTCAGACCCAAAGTCTCTGCCGCCTGAGCGACCTTTGATTTGCGCTCTGCCACCGGATCTTTGCGGATTTCCATCGAGAAACCCATATTCCGCGCGACATCCATATGCGGATAGAGAGCATAGGATTGGAACACCATCGCGATGTCCCGATCCCTTGGACGCACGTCATTCATACGCTCGCCATCGATCAGGAAGTCGCCGCTTGAAATCGGCTCAAGACCGGCCACCATGCGCAGTAGAGTGGACTTGCCGCAGCCCGACGGACCGACCAGAACGATGAACTCACCATCCTGAATCTCGAGGTTGATGTCGCGCAGGACCTCAACGGATCCATATCGTTTTGCTACGTCACGAAGTTCGATACGTGCCATGATCTGGCCTCCTATCCTTTGACTGCGCCGGACGTGAGGCCCTGCACGAGATAACGTTGAATGAAGATGAAGAAGAGACAGCTTGGGATCAGCGCCAGTACACCGGCCGCCATCATTTGTCCCCAATCGACCGAAAACTTGGAGACAAATGTCAGCAGCCCAACCGGGAAGGTCATTGCGTCGTTCTTGGAGATCAACATCAGCGCAAACAGTAATTCTGACCAAGCGGCAGTAAAAACAAACCCGAGGGTCGCTCCCAAGCCCGGTAATGTGAGCGGGAATACCACCTTGCGCAATGCCTGAAACCGTGAACAGCCATCCATCATCGCGGCGTCTTCAAGGTCCTTTGGTATGCCGTCGAAAAAAGACTGCATCAGGAACGTCGCAAAGGGGATGTTGAAGGCGGTGTAGACAATAATCAGACTGATCAGCGAATTCAGCAGCCCCAGATCAGCGACGATCTTGTAGATCGGTGCAATGATCATCAGCAGTGGGAACATCTGTGTGACCAGCATCAATGCAATGATGATACGTTTGCCCGCGAACACAAAGCGCGAAAAGGCATAGCCCGCGCCCGCAGCGCACAGTGTGGTAAAAAAGGCCGCACCTAAGGACACCACAAGCGAATTTCGGAAGTAGGCCAAAAAGTCGGTCTGAAAAATGACCGTTGTGAAGTTTGAAAATGTGACCTCGCTTGGAAACAACCAGGTGCCTTCTGAATAAATCAGCGCATCCGGCGTCAATCCGATCTTCAGCAACCAATAAAGCGGGAACAGCGCAAAGATCAGGTAGAAAGCGAGCGCTGCATATTTTCCCGCGACCATGGCGGGGTGGCGTTTCTTAATCGCTGACATGGCCAACTCCTCAGATCTTGACCAGCTTCTTGCGAAGCCAGAGCAGGATGACGGCGTAGATCAACAGGATCACCAACAGCGCCACGGCGATGGTCGACGCGTATCCAAAATCCAACTTACGGAAAGCGGTGGTGAAAATGTAGGTCGACAAGATTTGCGTGGAGTTGGCGGGGCCGCCGCCAGTCATAACAAATATCAGGTCAGCGAAATTGGCGATCCAGATGGTGCGCAGCATAACCGTAATTGCAATCATCGGGGCCAGGAACGGCAGCGTGATCTTGGTGAATGTCTGCCACGGGGAAGCGCCATCGACTTCGGCAGCCTCATACAGTTCACCGGGAATGGATTGCAGCGCGGCTAGCAACGTTATGGCAAAGAATGGCACACCAAACCAGATATTCGCTGTGATGGGACCCCACATTGCAAGATCGGGATCGCCAAGAATGTTGTAGGGCTCTGACAGGATGCCAAGCGCGGCCAACCAATGCGGCAGCGGCCCAATGACAGGATTGAACAGCCATGCCCAAGTTAGGGCGGACAGAAAGGTCGGAACGGCCCATGGCAGGAAAACGAGGGCCTGAAACAGCTTTTTTCCAAAGAATTGAGTGTTCAGGAGCATGGCAAGGCCCAGGCCAAGTAAGAACTGGAACGTAATCGACCAGAAGGTCCAGAACAGTGTGTTCTCCATCGCAATCCAGAATTTGCGATCACTCCAGAGATCGATGTAGTTTTCGAGACCAATCCAGCCGGAGGCAAGCGGCTTCAACAGCTCAATGGATTGGAACGAATAGGAAATCCCGATGATCAGCGGGAACATGATCACAGCGCCGATCAAAAGGATTGCCGGTGATAGATAGAAGAACGGCTCGACCACATATTGCAGGTAGAGAGAGCGTCGTGCCCGGGTTTCCCCGGGCCTGACAGTTTTTTTAGCGCGGGCGATCACTGGTTTGCTTTCCATTTGGCATGCTCATCGGTGAGGAACTCAGCCCACTCATCCGCGACATCCTGAGCGCTGCGCTGCCCCAACAAGGCTTCCTGGCTGGTTTCCAGCAAAAGTGTGCTGCCAAAATAGCCCCACTGTTCAAGGTTAGTTGGCATCGTGGTCGGCACATATTGCTCGCCATTCAGTTCCTCGAACCAGCCTTTGAACTGCTCGGTCTGGAAGTGAGGATCCTGATCAGCGCC
Organism: uncultured Ruegeria sp.; assembly: GCF_947504215.1. Classification (GTDB taxonomy): domain Bacteria; phylum Pseudomonadota; class Alphaproteobacteria; order Rhodobacterales; family Rhodobacteraceae; genus Ruegeria. Next base: position 6,938 of record NZ_CANNGO010000024.1, read on the forward strand.
TTTGTGGATTGGAATAACGCCAACCCGCTTTGCCCAAGTGGCGTTGGATTCTGGCGAGGACAGCGCCGCAACAAGATCAAAGGCTTCATCTTCGTGTTCGGTTGCATTGAAGATCGACCAACCTGCAAAACCAATCGTCGGGAACGCTTTGCCCGAAGGCCCAACCGGCATAGGAATAACTGCAAAATCTTCCGCTGGCATCCGCTCGGCGATTGCGATCAGCGCATCAGGATCCTGATCAAGAAACGCGCAAGTGCCGGAATAGAACCCAGCCACGATTTCGTTGAAACCCCAACTGACGCTGTCCTTGGGTGCATGTCCGTTTTGGTACATGTCGATCATGAACTGGATGCCTTCCACCGAGCCGGGCTCGTTGATGCGGCTGATGCCGTCTTCGGTGAAGAACTCGTTCGTACCGTTCATGGCAGCGGCAAACATGATCCAGCCATTGGTGCCGCCGGGACCTCCGCGCAAGCAATACCCGTATTTGCCATCAAGTTCGGATACAGCAGCCGAGGCCGCTTTGAATTCTTCCATCGTTGTCGGTGGGGTGTCGACACCCGCTTCGGCCAGCAGTTTCTTGTTGTAGAACATTGCCCGCAGGTAGAAGCCGTACGGGATCATATAGAGATCGCCCGCCTGACTGCCCATCGCGACGGTCTTGTCGGTCAGAGTTGCTCCCTGGTCCCATCCGGCTACATGGTCTTTGAGGCTGACCAACTGATCAGATCCGGCGTAGAGAGCCTGCCACGTGTCGGGCATTTCAACCACATCCGGGATGTCGCCACCCGCCACCATTGTGGCCAGTTTTTCAAATGCGCTGCCCCATGGAAGCGAGACGATCTCAACCGCGACGTCAGGATTATTGGCCTCAAACTCATCGACAATCCCCTGAAGCACCTCGGTACGCTCGGGGCTAGTGATCACCTCAACCAGTTTCAGTGTGGTTTCGGCATAAGAGGCCGAGCCCATCAGCACGGCAGCGGCTGTCATTCCTGCTAGTAGTTTTTTCATGTTTTCCTCCAGTTGGTTTTGATTTCTGCGCGGGGCGCATTTTTAAGCGGTGCTTTTTGCGAGTGCTGATGTGAAATCCGCCCAGAGATCGTCAGCTGACTCGAGCCCAAGATTCAGGCGTACCAGATTGGGCGAGACGCCAAACTTCTGCATTGAATTTTGCTCGCCCGCCTGAGCCAGGCCGACGCGTGCCGGTAGGATCAGGCTTTCGAAACCACCCCAGCTCACGCCGAGGCGGAACAGACTCAAAGCATCGGAAAATTTTACGATGTCGACGCTGTCATCGAACTCGATCGACATAAGTCCAGACCGCCCCGTCAACCCGGGAACGTCGTTTGCACCGGGTGAATTGACCTGCCGAACCTGTGGAATTGCGGCCAGGCGATCAACGAACATGTTGGCCGCCGCCTGATGCTGCATCATGCGCGCATGCAAAGTACGCAGGCCTCGCGTCAGCAGGAATGCCTCAAAGGGCGCCAGTTTCGCGCCGAGCAAAGGAAGGGTCAGATCACGGATGCGAGCAATATGGTCCAAGGAGGCGACCACCACGCCCGCAACCGTGTCCGAGTGCCCCGAGATATATTTCGAGGCAGAGTGGATGACGATGTCGATGCCTATTTTGAGCGGGCGTTGGAACACCGGACTGGCCCAGGAATTGTCGACCATCGTCAACACATTGTGACGTTTGGCGTGTTCGGCGACACGACGCAGGTCTATTGCTTCAAAGACGACCGATCCAGGGCTTTCCAGATAGGCCAGTGTCACATCAGCCAGCAACTCAGGGTCATCTACAAAACGTTCCGGCGCATGGTATTCAATATGCACGCCAAACGGGCGCAGCAGACGTTCCATAAACCGGTAGGTATCCGGATAGACATGTCTAACGCAGGCGATCCGATCGCCGGGTTTGACGAATGCCAATAGCGTTGAGGAAATGGCTGCCATCCCGGAAGCAAAACCAACCGCTGCCTCACCTTGCTCGGCTTCAGCCATGAGCTTTTCAAACGCTGCGACGGTTGGGTTTTCGACGCGGGTGTAGATTGCAGAATCCGACCGGCCTGCCATCCTGTCTTCGAAACTTTGGTAGCTATCGAACGTAAACAGCGAGGTTTGAACGATTGGTGGCGTCACCGCTCCATCTGCGTCTGGAAGTACCTTTGCAAGGAGGGTTGCGATGTCTCTATGATCAGGCATTCTGGTTCTCCATAATCTGGAGAATTTCTGCTTCGACCATGTCCATGATTTCACCGACTATCCGCCCAGCTTCGTCTGCATTCCCCGATACAACCGCCTCGGCAAGCTGGGTGTGGATTGGGATTGTTGCCTGACCCAGATGCGGCTGGCCGAACGGTGCTTCGTAGACCTCGTTAAAGCCCTGCTGGATCTGACAGATCAATTGCCCGAACAGAGGGTTTCCGCAGGCGTCATGCAGTGACGAGTGAAACCGATAGTCAGCCTGACGCCAATCCTCGCCGGCGGCATGTGTGGCTATAAGCTCGGCAACGCGGGCCGTAATCAAGCGGCCCTGCGCCTCAGTACGGTTCAGCGCCGCCATCCTTGCCGCTTCGATTTCTAACGGTCTGCGTACAGCGTGGGTCCGTAGAAGGCTCTCTGCTTCAAGCTTCAACGTCAGAGGAAGATGGATCGCATTTGCCGACACCTCCGCCGCCAAACGTGTCCCGGCTTTCTTGTTGCGAACAACGATGCCCATGTTCTGCCAACTCGTCAGGGCCTCGCGGACTTTTGCCCGCCCAATTCCAAGCCGGCGCGCAATTTCTACTTCCGGCGGCAGACGGTCACCGACTTTCAAACCTTCCACATCAATCATCGCGGAAAGCGCATCCAGAACATCCCGGCTGGTGCTGCCGGAGGGCAACTCCTTAAGCGAATTGCCTGCGTCATCTCTCTGTTCCTGAGGTGGCAAATTTTCTGTCACGTGCGGAGGCTCCGAATCAAGTTGATTCCAACAATACAGTTAATGTCGGACAAAATATACTATAATGTCCGACATTAATTCATTCATTGTTTTGTAAAGGCAATCTAAAAGGTGTTGGGTGGATCAGAACTGAGACAGATGGCCCCTTATTGCAGACTTTTGTCTTTTTGAACGTTCAAAGCTGTGTTGGGAGAAATGAGCACCTACTAAGAAACTCGCAGGTCGGCACGGCCCATTGCTGCCGTTGACTCACATCTGTCAATTCCGAGGTCGCAGCCCGCAGCATTTTCACTTTGGCAATGACCGGCTCGCGGGACAAACCTTCCGTTGGAGATGTAAAAGCCAAAGTCCGGTTTGGTGATCGCGCGGTCATCGGAAACAGTGGGTGTAAGCGGCTTGAATGCGTCAAAACCTCTGGCTTTCTAGGCCATTGGACCTAGGAAGTCCTCCGGATCAAGTTCGCCTTGAGCCTTTGAAATGACGGATCGCTGTTTTGGCGTTCGCTATAGACCAGATAATATCCAAAGCCCGTGCGGCTGACCGGAGGGCCAATACACACCAGTTTTCCGGAAGCGATCAGCTGGTCCTCGATTCTGATCGTCCCAATGCTGATACCTTCGCCAGCGCAGACCATGTCAAGCATGGTCGGATAGCTCTGCACTTCGCGCAGCGCTTGCCTATACGTCATCAGATGTTTTGAGACAGATGGCGGTTTGACTTTGTTGTGTCATCGCTCATCTGGTTTCAAGCAGCACGGATGGTGGCATTCCAGACGTCAAATAGCTCAAAACGACTAAGAACGATGCGCTCAAATTATGATCTGGATCAAAACGTACCAGCCTCAGAACGATTATGCAGTAAACTCAAAAAAGGAATCAATGGTAGCCAGGTCAACGCGATATGAGTCAACTGACCAGCCGACGCGCGTTTTTGGGCGTCACAGCATTCCGGGAGGACAGTAATCTTGTTCGACCTCCGGGTTCGGTTGTGCCTGGTTTTGCAGATCAATGCAGTAAATGTGGCGACTGTGTCGAAGCTTGCCCCGAAAGTGTGATTGCCATTGGTCAGGATGGGTATCCGGTGTTTCAACCCACCGAGGGTCCCTGCACTTTTTGTGGGAGTTGCGCCCAATCCTGTCCCACGGATGCCCTTGACATAGAACACCTGCAAGCCTGGCCGTGGCGCGCGTCGGTCGAGGCATCGTCTTGTCTGTCTGTCAATGGTGTCAGCTGCCGGGTGTGTCAGGACAGTTGTGAACAAAACGCCATCAGCTTCAGGCTGCAACTGGGTGGCCGCGCGGATCCATCTTTAGACCTCGACGCCTGCACTGGCTGTGGGTCGTGTATGGCGTCTTGCCCGGTCGATGCCGTCACATTGAAACGCAAAATCGTATCTCAAACGGAAGTCAGCCAATGAATATCTGCGGATGCCTTTTACATATCGCGCCAGCGCAGGCACTGGCGGCGTCCGAGGCAATGAAAGACACTGTCGGTGTCGAAATTCACGCCGAGGCCGAAGACGGCCGTTTCGTTATTGTTGTTGAAGACACGCCGACACGCCTTGCGTCCGAGATCATCATGGACCTGCACCAGATCCCCGGGGTGATTTCCCTGACGCTGACATACCACCATTTCGAAGACACTGCGGACAGCCATCCGCATCCCGATGCCCCAAGCCAAACCACCAGCCGGAGGCCCCCGCTATGACCATATCAGAAACTCGTCGGACATTCCTCAAGGCCTCAGCGGCCGCAGCTACGGCCTCTGCCGCAGGTATTCCTCTGGCCACTGGTAAGGCCGCCGCGCAGGTGGGCGCCCCTGAAATTCGCTGGGACAAGGCCGCCTGCCGGTTCTGTGGCACCGGCTGTTCTGTGCTGGTCGGTACCAAGGACGGGCGTGTTGTCGCCACTCAGGGTGACCCTGACGCGCCGGTCAATCGCGGGCTGAACTGCATCAAGGGCTATTTCCTGTCAAAGATCATGTACGGCAAGGATCGCCTGACCACCCCACTGCTGCGCAAGACCAACGGCGAATATGACAAGAACGGTGAGTTTGAGCCGGTCAGTTGGGACGAAGCCTTTGACGTCATGGCCACCAAGTGGAAAGAGGCGCTGGCCAAGAAGGGCCCGACCAGTGTCGGCATGTTCGGGTCAGGCCAATGGACGGTTTGGGAAGGCTATGCTGCTTCGAAATTGATGAAAGCCGGGTTCCGGTCCAACAATATCGACCCCAACGCGCGGCACTGTATGGCGTCCGCGGTTGTGGGTTTCATGCGCACCTTCGGCATTGATGAACCGATGGGCTGCTATGACGACCTCGAACACGCGGATACCTTTGTGTTGTGGGGGTCAAACATGGCCGAGATGCACCCGATCCTGTGGTCCCGCCTAACCGACACGCGTCTGACCAAGCCGGGATGCGAGGTGCACGTGCTATCAACGTTTGAGCATCGTTCGTTCGAGCTGGCCGATAATGGCTTGGTTTTCAACCCGCAGACCGATCTGGCGATCCTGAACTATATCGCCAACTACATCATCCAGAATGGCGCGGTGAACGAAGAGTTTGTCAATAAACACGTCAACATCACCAAGACCGCCACCGATATCGGTTATGGTCTGCGCGATACGAACGCGTTGCAGCAAGAGGCAGAGAACCCAAACTCGGGCAAGCTCGAGACGATCAGCTTTGAAGAATACGCCGAGGCGGTCGCACCTTACACGCTGGAATACACAGCCGAACTGTCTGGCGTGCCCGCCGATAAACTTGAGAAGCTGGCGCAGCAATATGCAGACCCGAACCGCAAAGTGATGAGCTTGTGGACCATGGGCTTCAACCAGCACACCCGCGGATCGTGGGTGAATTCGCTGATGTATAACGTACACCTGCTGGTGGGTAAGATCTCAGAACCCGGAAATTCGCCTTTCTCGCTGACCGGTCAGCCCTCGGCCTGTGGGACCGCGCGTGAGGTGGGCACGTTCGCCCACCGGCTGCCTGCTGACATGGTGGTGGCAAATGACGAACATCGTCAGATCTGCGAAACTGCCTGGAACATCCCCGAAGGCACCATTCCACCCAAACCCGGGTTCCATGCCGTCTTGCAGCACCGCAAGCTGAAGGATGGCGAGCTGAACGCCTATTGGGTCCAGTGCAACAACAACATGCAAGCGGCACCCAATATCAACGAGGAAGGCTACCCAGGTTACCGCAACCCCGAAAACTTCATCGCCGTTTCTGACCCCTACCCTACGGTCACGGCCGTCTCTGCCGACCTGATCCTGCCCACGGCCATGTGGGTTGAGAAAGAAGGCGCCTATGGCAACGCGGAACGCCGAACGCAGTTCTGGCGCCAGCAGGTGAAGGCACCGGGTGAGGCAAAATCGGATCTGTGGCAGCTGATGGAGTTTTCGAAACGCTTCACCGTAGAAGAGGTCTGGGACGAAGAGCTTCTGGCCAAAATGCCTGAACACCGTGGCAAAACCATGTATGACGTGCTCTATGCCAACGGAACGGTGGACAAGTTCCCGTTGTCCGAAACCGCCGAGGGGTTTGACAACGACGAATCCGAGCATTTCGGCTTCTACGTTCAGAAGGGTCTGTTCGAGGAGTATGCCGAGTTTGGCCGCGGCCACGCCCATGACCTTGCATCCTTTGAAACATACCACCAGGCCCGTGGTCTGCGCTGGCCCGTCGTGGACGGCAAGGAAACACTTTATCGCTTCCGCGAGGGGTATGATCCCTATGTGCCCGAAGGTGCGGACGTAAAGTTCTATGGTCACAAGGACGGCAAGGCCAAGATCATCTTTGCCCCCTATGAACCCGCCGCTGAAGAGCCGGATGAGGAATTCGATTTGTGGCTGTCAACCGGTCGCGTGCTGGAACACTGGCATTCGGGTTCGATGACACGTCGGGTGCCGGAACTGCACCGCGCTTACCCGTCGGCGGTTGTCTATATGCACCCGCAGGACGCCAAGGATCGCGGCTTGCGCCGTGGTCAGGAAATTGTGCTGTCGACCCGTCGCGGCGAAGTTACCAGCCGCGTCGAGACGCGGGGCCGCAACAAAGTGCCGCGCGGCTTGGTCTTTATGCCGTGGTTTGATGAGCATCAGTTGACCAACAAGCTGACGCTGGACGCAACCTGCCCGCTGTCAAAAGAAACCGACTACAAGAAATGCGCCTGTAAGGTCGAACGCGCGTAATCGGCAAGGATCGCAAAGGTAATCCCCATGCCACTCGCCGAGACACCCCTTTCGCCGAAACGTCGCCGCTTCCTTCAGGATTCGGCGCGCGCAGCAGGCGGCTGTGTGGTCGCCGGGTCACTGCTGGCCTGGCTGGCCCGCGACGCCCGTGCATTGTCGGCCGAAGCTTTGCGCCCCCCCGGCGCGTTGCCAGAACGGGAGTTCTTGTCGGCCTGCATCCGCTGCGGGCTGTGTGTGAGAGACTGCCCCTATGATACCTTGAAATTGGCCGAGCTTGGGTCGGATGCCGGGGCGACGGGCACGCCATATTTTACTGCTCGCGATGTGCCTTGTGAAATGTGCGACGATATTCCTTGTGTTGCCGCCTGCCCGACCGGTGCGCTGGATCCCAAGTTGGATAACATTGACGATGCCAAAATGGGCGTCGCGGTTTTGGTGGATCAGGAAAACTGCCTGAACTTCCTAGGCTTGCGGTGTGACGTTTGTTACCGAGTCTGCCCGGTGATTGACGAAGCGATCACGCTGGAAACGGCGCATAACGCCCGCTCGGGCCACCATGCGATGTTTATCCCAACCGTACATGCCGACCGCTGCACTGGCTGTGGCATGTGTGAAAAAAGCTGTGTTCTGCCAGAAGCCGCAATCAAGGTATTGCCAGCACGTCTTGCGCGCGGCAGCAGCGCGGATCATTACCGCAAAGGTTGGGAAGAAAAAGATGCCAAGGGCGCGCCGGTTGTCGAAGGCATAATCGACCTACCCGACCGTCTGCCCGGCCCGGGGGTCGACAACCTGATCGCACCTGGTGGTTTTGAACCCGGCTATGGTCTTCCAGGGGTGGGACAATGACCATCCGCACACATATGCCCATAGGCCAAGAGGCCGTGGCGGTCAAAGGCTGGGTCGGCGCGCATAAATACCTGATACTGCGCCGTATCAGTCAGCTGTTCTTTCTGGTGCTGTTCCTGTTGGGGCCCTGGTTTGGCATTTGGGTCGTTAAAGGCACCTTGGCAGGATCGCAGACCCTAGGTGTATTGCCGCTGACGGACCCATTCATCCTGTTGCAAAGCATGATCGCCGGGCATTGGCCGACACTGACCGCTTTGATTGGCGGCTTGATCGTCGTGGTGGCCTATGCGCTGATCGGGGGCCGTGTCTATTGTTCTTGGGTCTGTCCGATCAACCCGGTGACCGACGCGGCAAACTGGCTGCACAGGCGGTTGGATTTGCCGAAAGGCTGGCAACCCAAACGAGGCACGCGGTTGTGGATATTGGCCACGGCGCTGATCGTTTCTGGCCTCACCGGCGTGATCGCATGGGAGATTATCAACCCAATCACCATGCTGCATCGCGGCCTGATCTTTGAGGCCGGATTTGTCTGGGCCATGGTCGTTGCGATCTTTGTCTTTGATGTATTTGTCGCCCGCCACGGCTGGTGCGGCCACATATGCCCGGTCGGTGCGTTTTATGGCCTGATCGGCGCCAAAAGCCTGTTGCGGGTCAGCGCGGTTAACCGCTCGGCCTGTGACGATTGCATGGATTGCTATGCCGTCTGCCCCGAAAACCACATCATTTCGCCCGCACTGAAAGGCAAGCCGGATGCCACGCCGCTGATCCTGTCAACCGACTGCTCAAATTGCGGTCGCTGTAGCGATGTCTGTGCAGTTGATGTCTTCAAATTTACTCACCGGTTCGACGACCAAGTCGCCGCACCTTCCGATCCAGTTCCCGCGCCTGAACCGCGCGTAGCCAGACCTATTTAAGGGAGTGCCGAGATGAACAAGCCAATCCTGACAGGTGTCGTCGCCCTGATCCCCGTTGTATTCCTGAGCGGGTTCGTCCTTGCGCAATCTGCGCCGGTGCAAACCCTGCGTGGCGCCGAGGTGGATGAACCCATTCCACTGGACCAGATCCACAAAAACGTGGAAGGACGGATGCAGCGCAACTATCGCCAGCAACCACCGCTGGTCCCCCACTCGATCGAGCAGTACCAGATTGATGTGCGCACCAATCAATGCCTGTCCTGCCATGACTGGACCAAAGCCGGGGAACGCAATGCGCCGACCCTGTCGATGACCCATTATCTGGACCGTGACGGCAATGAGTTGGATCACATCGCCGGGACCCGCTATTTCTGCAACCAGTGCCACGTGCCCCAGGCAGACGCTCCGGCGCTGGTCGACAACGTGTTTGAGCCCTCTTCCAACAATTAATCCAACGCATGTCTGAAAGGAGCACCAAGATGGCAGACTCCCCCGAAAAACGCGGTTGGATAGGCCGCATCTGGAACGCGATCTGGACGCCGGCTGTGATGTTCAGCTCCGGCTTTCTGATACTTTCAGGCTTTCTGGCCGGTATTATGTTCTGGGGCGGGTTCCACTGGACACTGGAACTGACCAATACCGAGGAGTTCTGTACCTCGTGCCACACGATGGAGACCAATCTGGGCGAATATCGTGAGACGATCCACTACAACAACCACTCGGGCGTTCGCGCAATCTGCTCTGACTGCCACGTGCCACATGAATGGAACCACAAGATCAAAGCCAAGATCATGGCCGTTAAGGATGTGTATCACGAGCTTGCCGGAACCATCAGCACACCCGAGAAATACGAAGCGCACCGGCTAAGTATGGCCTCGACCGTCTGGAAAAAGATGAAAGCGTCTGACAGCCGTGAATGCCGCAACTGCCATAACTTCGATTATATGGATTTCACCATTCAAGAAGCACGCGCTGCATCGGAACATCAGCGGGCAATTGACAACAGCATGACCTGCATCGACTGCCACCAAGGCATCGCACACAGCCTGCCGCAGGGTTATCAGGAAGAATACCAGAAAATCACCGATGCTCTGGCCAGCGAAACCACCGGAAAACTGCAGCAACAGGTGGCCGATGGTAGCACTGAAATCCGGTCATATCTGACCACACAGTCGGACTGAAAAGGGGCAAAATATGTTGGAACTTCTGGGAACAATCGGAGGCAACATCATGGGCCTTCCAGGCATTCTGGGCCTTGCACTTGGCATGATGACGCGCCGCCTCTGGCTGGGGGCCATGATGGGCGGTTTGATCAGCATTGTTGCGACGCTGCTGTTTGCCCATTGGGACTTTGCCAATGTTGCAACGACCGAACTTTTGATCGCCATTGTTGTGGGTCTGTGTGCCGGGACACTGGGTTCTGCGATCCGTATCAAGGGGGCAACAGTCTAGCGGAAAGATCGGAGCGTTTAGGGCAATGGCGGCCTAGTGATTGGTCCTTTATCCGATGCTCTGGGGTAGATAGCGGCTAGGTGCAGAAGGGCTCTGATGGAATGGACATCCCCTGATCTCTCATCTGATAGGTTTTGGAGATGGAAGCCGTCAGAACTGTCGAGCAATCCGTGCCGACGGACCATTGCTCGCGTTGGTGTAGATTGTCAGTTGCAGCCCACGCGCCACTGGAGTATTCGACCACGCCTTGCAATGGATCCGTATCCCGACATCTAGCTGCAATAAAATAGATCTCATATCAAACCCTTAAAGATAGTGTTTCGGCCAAATTGATTCAGGCAAGTAGACCTCAATGAGTCCGCCGCAGATTGATTCCATATCTTATTGCGCACAATGGCGCCCCTGAGCGCATAATCCTAGGAACCATGATTTGGCCTGGCAAGATCAGCGCTCTGCTTGGCCTACTCCCACCATTTTTTACTGCGCAAAAAAACAACGCGAGCTCTTGCCTGTGGGATACCGCAGCCGCACTCGAACGTCGGGCCTGAAGATCAAACGCAAGGTCGAGTTTACCGTCGACGCCTAGCATCAACGCCCACCCGGCACAGTGTATACTGTCTGGACGTCTAAGGTCCGCTTTCGTCGACCTGAAGCTGCGACTTTGCACCCGCAGCGAATGGCTGCTTTCCGCCGTTATGACGGTACTTTCAATTGCAACAAAGTTCCGCCTTTTGTGAGCTAAAACGTTCAATTTCGAACCCGCTATCATCGGCCCGGTCGCTATTACGCCTTTGCGGACGCCAGCCGTTCCATTGCACTTATGAGGGACATTGCCCGTACCCCCCCCTGCCCCGGCACTTCCTTTTCGTCTGCATAGACAAGTATGCGTTCTGAGACGTCCAATTCTTCTGTCGCGATGTGAAACCCGCGCGTTACCTTGGCAGATGTCGTCCGCTTGATCTCTATGGCCCAGAGGGCGCCTCGGGGAAGCTTTAACATCAAATCCACCTCAGCCCCAGCGGAAGAGCGGTAGAAGCTTGCTTCTGTTCCGCGTGGTGCCGCGGCGATCAGGTTCTCGATACAGAATCCTTCCCAACTGCCGCCGACAACCGGGTGCCCAAGCAGGTCTTCCTGTGTCTCGATCCCAAGAAGCGCATGGGCCAGCCCGGAATCGCGAATATAAACCTTGGGAGATTTGACCAGACGCTTTCCGGCATTGGAATGCCAGGGCTGCAAGCGACGAACCAGCATCAGGTCGACCAGCAAATCAAGATAGCGCGCAACACTCTGGCCCGATACACCAAGGTTTCCCGCAAGTTTTGCTGCGTTGAGCAACCCGCCTTGGTCATGAGCAAGCATCGTCCAAAACCGGCGCAGTGTTTCCGCTGGAATGCGCAACCCGAAAGCCGGAACATCGCGTTCCAGATAGGTTCGGATGAAATCCTCGCGCCATGTCAGGCTGGTCTGGTCGTTTTTCGCAAGGAAGCTGTCGGGAAACCCACCCCGCAACCACAGCGCGGAAATCGTGTGCGCTCCGGTTTCCGACAAGATGAAAGGCGTCAGCTCGTGATAGCTGACCCGGCCGGCCAGGGATTCTGCGCTTTGGTGCAGAAGCGTGTTCGAGGCCGAACCCAGCAGCAGGAATTGCCCAGTCCGATGCCCTTGTCTTCGTCGCCGGTCAATTTGACCGCGTAATGCCTTAAACAGGCCTGGCATAAGCTGAACCTCATCGATCACCACCAGGCGTCCAACCTGCTCGTCGAGATAGAGGTCTGGCTCTTCGAGCACCTGGCGATCAGCAGATCTCTCCATATCAAGATAGACAGCGTCACGACTTTCAGCGATGTCCTGCGCGAGTGTTGTCTTCCCGACTTGCCGCGGCCCAAGCAGGACGACGCCCGCCTGGTTCTCCAGAGAGGCTTCAACTGATTTTCTATCACCGCGCTCGATCATACCTTGCATTTATTCCATTCAGTAGAAGATTTACAAGGTTAAACTTCGGGGATACTACCCTTCTGAACTCAGCGGTAGAAACCCAATACAGACCAGCCCAGTGTTTCGCAGGGGTGGCATCAACGGTCACCATGCAATTTTGGATTGGTAGTCTGTCGAAAGCAGCTTCCAATTCAGCTTTCGACACGGTGTAAGCAACCATTCCCTTCCCCAATTGGTTTTTCAGCTGCGTGCAGCCCTTCACACACGTCTCTTTGTGCCAGATCATGGATCACTTGGTTTTACCGTCAACATGAAATGCAGGTCTCATGCCACCCGGTTCCGGCACACCGACAAACGCGAAGCCAGCAACAGTTTACTCGGTCGCATCTATGCGCAAGGTTCTGACCTCTGGATCTACCCGACTGTAGGCAGCCAATAAGCGCGCAGACCACTTCTGAGCAATGTAGTCTGCCATGAAACGCGAGGGCGCGATCAAGGTAACGCACCCCCCTGCCCTCTCAACTTCGCTCAGATGCTGGAACCAACTGCTCCAAAGCTCCGGATCACACCCGTGAAGGATCGTTTGAACCTGTGACCAGATCGTTCCATCCGCGTCCTCCGGAGCGGCGGGTTTGGTTTTAAACGGTACAATGTTGGTCTCGACCTCAGGCTCCTCGGTCATCCGTGCCTGAAAATCACGGCCGATCAACGGCCAGACCTCGGTCGTATCGATCATGATCTGCTTTAGGTCCAGTTCATAAACGGTAACGCGCCCGCGAACAGCGGGACGTTTGACAGGGATCTGTTGCAAAGTTTCTTACTGATCGAAGAGTTGGCACCGAACCCGCGACTCATGCCGCCAGTTCTGCAAATTGACGAAACGGACAGATTCCGGGCGTGAGCTGATCTTTGCGGATCATGTGCGCCACTTCGATCAGTAAGAAACTTTGCAACAGATCCCTCGATGAGCCTACTTCGGTGCTGACACCGCAGGCAGTACAGAAGCTTTTCGAAACGCTCAGGCAATTGTCAGACGAAGGTTGCAGTATTTTATACATCAGTCACAAGCTCGACGAAGTTCGGGATCTTTGTCAGTCTGCAACGGTTCTGCGCAACGGCCAGGTCACCGGCGAAACTGACCCGCGCAAGGCAACATCAGCCGAGCTTGCACGAATGATGGTTGGAAGCGATCTGCCAGAAATGATGGTCGAGTCGTCTGAGTTAAGTAACGCGCCGATATTGTCAGTGAGTAACCTGACCCTGGAAGCTGAGTCTGTCACCGGTAGGTCTCTAAAGTCAATTTCCCTGGAGGCATATGGAGGTGAAATTGTTGGCATTGCCGGTGTTTCTGGCAATGGGCAAGGTGAATTGGCGGCAGCGATCAGTGGCGAACGAATTACAAATGCCGCAGAAGATGTTGTTTTGGAAGGCCGGCCCATCGGACATCTCGATGCGGGTAAGCGGCGAGATCTGGGTCTCGGCTTTGTTCCCGAAGAACGGTTGGGTCGTGGTGCAGTTCCGCCTTACGAATTGTCTGAAAACGCACTTTTAACAGCGCATCGAAAGGGCATGGTCAAACATGGAATGGCCAACCGAAAGAAGGCGCGTGAATTCGCATCTCATGTCATTGACAAGTACAAAGTCAAAGCCAATGGGCCTGAGGCAAAGGCACACGGTCTTTCAGGCGGAAATTTGCAAAAGTTCATCGTCGGACGTGAAATCGAGCTCGATCCCCGAGCTCTGTTGATTTCGCAGCCAACGTGGGGCGTTGATGTTGGTGCAGCCGCCCATGTTCGTCAAACACTGATCGACATCAGTCGCAGTGGGCAGGCGGTGATCGTGATTTCCGAAGAATTGGAAGAACTCTTCGAGAGTTGCGACCGCATCTACGTCATTTGCCATGGAAAACTGTCTCAATCGCTTAACCGGGCCGAAACTGATGTCGAAGACGTGGGGCTCCTCATGACCGGAATCGGGAGCCAAACCAATGATTCTGGCTCAACAACAGAGGGCTTTGACTATGCTGTTTAAGATCGAGGCTCGTGCCGAGCCTTCACGTCAGATGGCGCTTGCCGCGCCGTTGATTGCGACCGGATTAACCATAGTTATCAGTTCAATATTTTTCCTGACGCTTGGCCTGAATCCTTTCCTGACGCTTTACACCTTTTTCGTCGAACCTCTTACGACGAAGAACGGTCTGTCTGAATGGCTTCTGAAAGCGTCGCCATTGATTTTGATTGCCTGCGGCCTGTCCATCGGTTTCCGCGCAAATGTGTGGAATATCGGCGCAGAGGGTCAATTGATTATGGGGGCGATAACGGCCACTGGCGTTGGGCTTTTCCTACCTTTTCAGGAAAGCGGTTTGTTGCTGCCCTTGATGGCAGTTGCGGGTGTTATCGGTGGCATGGCCTGGGCTGCAATTCCAGCATTCTTGCGCGACCGGATGAACACTAATGAAATTCTGGTAACCTTGATGCTGACCTACATTGCAGCACTCATATTGTCGTGGCTCGTTCATGGTCCCTGGCGTGACCCCGAAGGATTCAATTTCCCGCAGACGGCACTATTGCCTAATCAAGGCATGTTCGGAGTGTTTGACTACGCCTATCGTCTCAACACCAGTATCTTCATAACAGTTGTCGTTGTTGTCCTGACGTGGGTGTTCACTGAGCGCAGCTTTCTTGGTTACAAAATGTCAGTCGGCGGTGCGGCGCCCTCCGCCGCCCGGTTTGCTGGCTTCAGCAGTTCCGCTTCAATCTGGATTGGTTTGCTGGCGTCTGGTGCGGCGGCCGGGCTCGCCGGCATGATGGAGGTTGCTGGCCCACTCGGGCAGCTTTCACCACAAATCTCACCAGGATATGGCTTTGCCGCAATCATTGTAGCCTTCATCGGGCGTTTGAACGCAATTGGCATCGTGTTGGGCGGGCTGTTGTTGTCGCTGCTCTACCTGGGTGGTGAAACAGTCCAGTTGTCACTGGGGCTGCCATCTTCGATTGCCCTCATTTTTCAGGGAATGCTGCTGTTCTTTCTTCTGGCCAGCAACTTTCTCATCAACTTCCGCTTTCGCAAAATAGCAATGAGGGCTCATTGATGGATCTTTTTGTTTCCATATTCACTGCCACCATAATCGCGGCCACACCTCTGATATTTGCTGCTCTTGGCGAACTCATCGTGGAGAAATCCGGCGTACTAAACCTCGGTATCGAAGGTATGATGCTGATTGGAGCCGCGTTTGGCGTCTGGGCGCATTTTGCCGGGTTACCTATGTTTGTGGCGGTCGTCATTGCCGTTCTTGCTGGTATGGCCTCTTCACTTCTGTTTGGAGTGCTGGCTTTAACCTTCATGACCAACCAATACGCAGCAGGATTAGCCTTGGCCATATTCGGTGCCGGGGTGTCGGCCTTTATCGGTCGCGGTTTCGGCAGTACCCCAGTAGAGGCCATCCAACCGATTGACATCCCCGGACTGTCCAATATTCCAGTGATTGGAGAAATGTTCTTTCACTATGATCCGCTGGTCTATTTTTCGTTTGTTATGTTTGGGGCCGTAAGCTGGTTCCTCTATCGAACAAAGGCCGGGCTGACTTTGCGCGCAATTGGCGAAAGCCCGGATTCCGCTCACGCGATCGGCTTTCACGTAATCCGAATTCGCTACCTTGCTGTCATGTTTGGCGGTGGAATGGCTGGTCTTGGCGGGGCTTACTTGTCATTGGTCTATACGCCCCTATGGGTCGAAAATATGACTGCGGGACGTGGTTGGATCGCATTGGCTCTGGTAGTGTTCGCAGCGTGGCGACCCAAACGTGTCGTTCTGGGCGCCTGGTTGTTCGGTGGAATGACGATCCTGCAATTGCAGGGACAAGCGATGGGACTTGCTATCCCTTCAGAAGTCCTGTCCTCTTTGCCTTACCTGGCAACTATCATTGTCTTGGTATTGATTTCGCAGAACCGACAAGCAATGGCCCTAGATTTCCCCGTTTCTCTGGCGCAGCCATTTCGCCCGAAAGGATGATAGGGCGTACAGTCGGCGAACCAGCCAAGACAGACATTCGTGCAAGGAGCGGCATCCGATAGATTGCGCTCGTTACTAATCTCGGTGCCGTTGCAGCAAAGCCCCCTGCCCTGCAATTGGCTGATTGCGAGGACGGCCCTTTCCGGACCATGGTTCCTTCATCGCGATGCTGCGGTCGCAGCCCGCATACCGGCCATTCGCTACGCAAGCGAAATCTGGTGATGATCGAACTCACAGTCAGCGGGACAAAGCGTGAGTTCGCAGAGGCTGCTTCAAGGTCTGCTTTGCACGATCATATCTCTGGACCGGGAGAGACCTTTCGGGTGCTCAAGAACCTAAGTAAGATGACTGCATGTGTTTCTTCATTTCAATTGTCGTGAAGGGTGGCGATACCAAAGCGATCGACGTAGCGCTTCGCAGACATGGTCGACGCGCGAGACCATTAGAAAACGCCTCGCTGCGCAAAGCGTTACAATCTGACGAACACCACTTCCTTACAACGGTTGGACATTGCGACTGTGGAACAGTCCTCTCGCCAGGATTGAATTCTATAGAAAAACAGAACAGCCAATGGTCAAAACATGTTGCCAGGCTCAGGAAAAAAGGCTGGTCGGCAACGAAGATAGACAGATGGATTGCCGATCGAACGAAAGCAGAAGACCGCGCTGAACAACAGCATCAACTCAATGCACCAGACACTTTTGAATTATGGACGAACGTCATTCACGACGTGATTGCAATCGACGGTGTGCAACAGGCTGGCATACTACTTCACTTTTATTCTGGCCACGTTGAGGATGAATGGATTGAGCTGGTGCGGAAGTCTGTTTCGGTTGATGACTTCACGGATCAGCTTCGCAACATCAAAGAGGATCAACTGCTGATCGCTGTGCCAACCTCCGTCTGAATTGCGGCCATTCGCGCAAAGCGCAGCAATTGGAACTTGGGGCTCGCTGCTGACCTCGGTGTCGTTGCAGCAAAGCCCCCTGCCCCGCTAAAAACTGACACGAGGTTCGGCCCTTAGCGGACATTGCGCACCCCGTCTGAATGCTGCAGTCGCAGCCCACATTGCCGCCATTCGCTGCAACCGCGAAATGAGAGGGTCGTTGAACCGACAGACTCCGGGACAACACTAATCCCAACGCCAAATTTGCCCATCTCTCAGTTCGGACCAAAAATTAGTGAAGCGTGGGATAGCCAAACGCCTAATAGTTTGGTGGAATGGGTTTGCGATTTCGCTCTTAACTGCCCCTGAGACAAGGTGTTCTTTTTGCGTCGACTTGCCGCCATTCTAGCCGCTGATGTCGTTGGATTCTCCGCATTGATGTCGCGTGACGAGCAAGGCACGCTGGAACAGCTGATTGCTTTTCGTCGCAATTGCTTCGATCCGCAGATTGCGCAGCACAATGGCAGAATTGTTAAGCTTATGGGCGACGGTGCGTTGGTGGAGTTTGCCAGCGTACTGGACGCGGTTGCCTGCGCGATCGCCATCCAGAAAAGCGCCAAAACTCAGAGCGAAAATCCGATCCAACTTAGAATAGGTATCAATCTGGGCGACGTGATCACTACGGGCGAGGATATCTACGGTGATGGAGTTAACATCGCTGCGAGGCTGGAACCGATAGCTGAACCAGGTGGAGTATGCATTTCCGGAATCGTTCATGACAGTCTAAGGGGCAAAATCAACGCAAGATTTCGAGATGATGGAGAGCAAAAACTCAAAAACATGGAAACATCCATCCGTGTTTTTCACTGGACCCCGGGCGACATTAACACCTCACATCCACCATCATCGAAATTTGATGCTGGAAAGGCTTCAATTGCCGTACTGGCTTTCGACAATATGTCGTCTGATCCAGAACA
Source organism: uncultured Ruegeria sp. (assembly GCF_947504215.1). Lineage (GTDB taxonomy): Bacteria > Pseudomonadota > Alphaproteobacteria > Rhodobacterales > Rhodobacteraceae > Ruegeria. The sequence continues at coordinate 25,104 of NZ_CANNGO010000024.1, forward strand.
GGAGTATTTCTCCGACGGAATAGCTGAAGATATCATCACTGCATTGTCGCATTTCCGCGATTTCTTCGTAATCGCGCGCAATACAAGCTTTACGTACAAGGGACAGGCAATTCGGGTCGATCAGGTCTGCCAAGATCTAGGCGTGAAGTATCTGGTGGAAGGCAGTGTGCGAAAAGCTGGCGAACGGGTGAGAGTGACTGCTCAGCTAATTGACGGAGAGAGCGGCGCTCACATTTGGGCCGCCAAATACGACCGGGAATTGACCGACGTATTTGCCGTTCAGGACGAGATTACCCAGTCCATTGTCTCGGCCGTCGCACCAGAGACGATAGGCGCTGAAACCCGACGTGCACGTTCGAAACGATCAGGCAATCTCAGTGCTTGGGACAAAGTGCTTCAAGCCAGATGGCACCTTGGAAAATTCACGAACGAAAACAATCGGATCGCCCATGATCTGCTAAAGCGATCACTAGAAAGTAATCCGGACGACAGTGAAACACACGCAGCTTTGGCTCTCAGTCACATTGTAGGCATGCTTCACTTGTGGCGCACAGATACCAACGAAGCAATCCAGGCAGGAGAAATTGAGGCCAGCCTTGCAGTACAACTGGATGATCAAAATGCAAATGCTCATGCTATATTGGGCATGGCTTTGTGCTTTGGACGAAAATTCGATGAAGCTCTGATCTATTTGTTGCGAGCCATCGACTTGAACCCAAACTTAGCGATTGGATATGGCAACATTGCAGCTTTGTATGGCGTTTCGGGTGAATTCGACAAAGCAGAGCAATCAGCCAAGCATGCGATGGCTCTTAGTCCCCGCGATCCATTGAAAGCATTTTGGCGTGGAGGACTTGGGATCGGTGCCTATATTGCCCGACAATACGATCTCTGCCTTGAAAACGCGATCGAAGGGCTGAAAGAGCACCCTGGCTACGCCTCACTAATGCGGCAAGAAGCAGCTGCGTTAGGCATGTTGGGACGCAGAGAAGAAGCACAGCTTGCTGTTGCACGATTGCTTGAAACGATGCCAGGGCTGACAATAGAGAGGGTACGCAAGATGGTACCGGTTAGAGAGCCGGGTGACTGGGAAAATTGGCTGGAAGGCCTAAGGCGCGCTGGGTTGCCCGAATAGGTCAAAATAAATACGCAGCAAATTCCTTGTTAAGCGGCGTCGGCCCATATCGGACCTGAACGCCACATGCCGTTGCTGCGGTGCGGCCAGTCGAAGCAGCCATTGGTGCTCAGTGTCAACTTAAGGGTCTGTGCTTTGACTAGGATGTTCATCATCGAGTGGCTGCTCGACACCGACATGCCGCGTCGCGCTCAAATAGGCCTCAATAAAGATGAGGCCCAAAAATACTCTGAAGAAAGCTCTGCGGATCTGCCGTCAGGGGGAAGTCCGCGATGCTCACGAAGAAACAGGAATACCGGCAGCCTGCGTTCTAACCGCGCTGACTGCCTACGAGATGCAAGACGTTGAAGTGATGATGCGGAATTAAATCAACCAAGAGCCAGGACACTCCGGGAATGGCAGCGGCCCTAAGAGGTCGATAAGCCGATTGGAACCTCGCTCGCGGAATTCATTAGGGCCAGTGGCGACAATGATGCCACGCAAACAGGCCGGACAGACGACGGTACTGACGAAAATGACCGCAGAAATCACAAGAAAATGCTTGCAATGCAGGAGCCACCCACAGATGCCGTTGACCACCCAGTGTTGATGCTGCGGCGCGGCCCGTCAGATCGGTCATCCGCTGCAGCGGCGAGATAGGAGGC
>NZ_CANNGO010000025.1 GCF_947504215.1 uncultured Ruegeria sp.
AGATCAGACATGTTCACCGCTCGTTTTCGAACCGTGAATCACGCTGTAAGGCGGAAATCAATCGGTCCTGACCCTAGCCTAGCAGCCAGCTCATATGAAATGCCGATATGGTGGATACATTGAAGCTGAGAATGGATTTAGCCGCTCACCTTTGTGCATCAACCAAATCGCTGCGCGATGGTTTGGCTAGTTCTGTAAATCCTGCGCTGAAAAAGGCGACAGCAGTCGCTCGAACACTGGCGCATCATTTGCACCCAGGCGGAAGACAACCATGCTCCCGACATTGCCCAGGATTGCGTCTCTCACAGCCGGATCGGTTTGCGAGAGATGTTGATGGGCCAGTACAAGACCGAGCCCGTATTTGCGCGCCTCAGAAAGCAACCCAGCGAAGGATTTAGTGGTCAGGTTATGAAATTCGTCGACGTATAGAAAATACGGGCGTCGAGCGACTTCGGGCAAACCGTGACGGGTAAATGCAACCTGCATGATACTCGAGGTGATCAGACCCCCCATCACATTGGAAATGTCTGCGCCCAGACGTCCCTTAGCCAGATTGACGATGAGGATTTCACCGCTGTCCATTAGAGATCGAAACCGCAGCGGCTCACGCGGTTCACAAAGGGCCGTCCAGACTTCTGGATGAGCAAGGAATGCCCCAATCTTGTTGGCCACCGGCGCGACCCCGTCCGCGCTGGATTGGTAATTCATCGCCGGATATTCGTGTTTCCAGAAAAAGTGCACCTGGGGATCAGAAACGTTCTCGGTCACCTGTCGCCGAAACCCCTTATACACAAAGAGCTTCAAAAGATCCCGAAGATCAGCTTTTGGCTGTTCTAACAATGCGAGAATGTCGTATCGAAGCACATGCTCCATACGTGCGCCCCACGCATCCGGGCATTGTTTCTTAAGTGTTTCGATGACCCCGGATGCGATGAGCGGACGATACTGCTCTGAGACACGCTTAAGCGGATTGTATCCCAATTGGCAGGTTGGGTCGGCAACATCTCAGTAGTGGTGCTCAATTCCCAGCTTTACATGAAGGCTTTCGGCCAGATCACCATGTGGATCGATGAGGCAGAAGCCGTTGCCAACATGTGCATCCTGCCACGCAAGATTGGAAAGCAGCGTAGATTTACCGGTACCCGTCTGCCCAATCACATATTGATGGAATAGCCGATCTTTTTGACTTATCCCAAAAGGAACCGGATCTTCGTACCAGCGGTAGCCAAAACCGAGAACTGGAACGGTGCGTTGCATCACTCCATTGATCTAGAAAGGCGGTAGCATTACTAGCAGTCACGACATCGGCTGAAGTGATGACATGGATGCCTGCGATATGGCCACTGTTTGACGTCAGCACTTATGGGTCCTAATTAGGGCAATTTGTTATGAGAGTGTTTCTGGCTCATTGTGACCGCTGGGGAGTGGACGATGAGAAAGACACCGAAGTGAGGGGTAAGCGCCTCAACGACGAGATTCCTTACTGTTGAATGGGGGGCTAGAAATTGATCACCTTCAAAATCAAAGAGTGTGCAGGACGCATATCCCTCGCGGGGACAGTCTAGTTCTGCACGTCTATCTTAGGGAGAGATTTGCTCCACGTTGGAGCCAACCCCTCCCTCAGATCTCTAGGCGACTTCACACATACCCCAACACCCCATCATCGTTGAAATCAACGCCGAACGCGGTTTCCACACTGGTGAGAATGGACGCGTCTACCTGGTAGCCGAACAGGTATTGGCCGTCAGCGCCTACGTCCCAGATGACATCTGTGCCGTTGGCATTCGTCCAATAGATCAGATACCCATCTCCGATCGGATCCTCGGCAATGTGTTCAGCCGTGTGCCCTGCATAGTTACTCTCAAAAATGAAGTTATCCAGGTGTGTGACGTCAATGATGTCACCACTTGCGCTTTCAATCGCGAGACGATCATCAGCTGTATCGACAGTCAGCAGCTTCACACCGCTGGTTTCATCACGTTCTGTATAGACGTGGCCAACAGTTCCATCACCATCAAAATCCGTTCCAAAGGCGGTTTCAAACCCAACAAATGCAGATGTGCTGCTATTGTGACCGATAAGATAGGCGCCTTGTTCATCGACCTCCCAAATGACCTGCAACCCATCGGCATGTTCCCAATAAATCAGATAGCCCGCCCCATCTGGATGTGCCTCCGCCTGAAGCGCGGTCCAGCCGGTCAGGGTGCTGTCATTCACAGGCCCATTTTGCGAGGTCACCCGGATTGTCTCTCCGTTGGCGACCTCAATGGCGTAAAAATTACTATCCGTATCAACGGTCAGCAGTTTTACGTCACCGGCCCCGTCGCGCTCCGTATAGATGTGGCCAATGACTCCATCGCCGTTGAAGTCAGCGCCAAAGGCCGTTTCAAACCCTATGAACTCAGGTGTGCCGCCTTGGTGACCCACAGTTGTCGTACCCTGAGCATCGAGCTCCCAGATGGTCTGCGACCCACCAGGGAGCTCCCAATAGATCAAGTAACCCGCCCCATCGGGATGCGCCGCCGCCTGAAGCGCGGTCCAGCCCCCCTGCGTGTTGTCGCTTACAGGCAATCCCAGCCAGGTGACCCGGATGATCTCTCCGCTGGCGGCCTCAATGGCGTAATAATCACTATCCGTATCAACGGTCAGCAGCTTGATATCGCCTGTGACGTCGCGCTCGGTATAGCTGTGGCCAATGACCCCATCGCCGTTGAAGTCAGCACCGAAAGCCGTTTCGTAACCTGTGAATGCAGCCGTGCCAATGCCAGTCCCACCAAGAGATGTTCCGTTCTCATCAACCTCCCAGATGGTCTGCGACCCGTCAGGGTGCTCCCAATAGATCAAATAACCCGCCCGATCGGGATTTGCCGCCACCTGAAGCGCGGTCCAGCCTCCATGCGTGTTATCGCTTACAGGCAATCCTTGCCAGGTGACCCGGATGATCTCTCCACTGGCGGTTTCAACGGCGTAGTAATCACTATCCGTATCAACGGTCAGTAGCTTTACATCACCCGACCCGTCGCGCACCGTATAGCTATGGCCGATGACACCGCTCGCATCGAAGTCAGTGCCAAACGCCGTTTCAAAACCGATGAACTCAGGTGTGCCGCCTTGGTGACCCACAGTTGTCGTACCCTGAGCATCGAGCTCCCAGATGGTCTGCGACCCATCAGGGAGCTCCCAATAGATCAAGTAACCCGCCCCATCGGGATGCGCCGCCGCCTGAAGCGCGGTCCAGCCCCCCTGCGTGTTGTCGCTTACAGGCAAACCTTGGTAGGTGACCCGGATAATCTCACCATTGGCGGTTTCAATGGCGTAGCAATCACTATCTGTATCAACGGTCAGCAGTTTTACGTCACCCGCCCCGTCGCGCACCGTGTAGGTATGGCCAATGACACCGTTCGCATCGAAGTCAGTGCCAAAGACCGTTTCAAAACCGGTGAACGCTGGTGTGCCGCCGTGGTGACCCGCAGTCGTGGTACCCTGTGCATCGAGCTCCCAGATGGTCTGCGACCCATCAGGGAGCTCCCAATAGATCAAGTAACCCGCCCCATCGGGATGCGCCGCCGCCTGAAGCGCGGTCCAGCCCCCCTGCGTGTTGTCGCTTACAGGCAATCCCAGCCAGGTGACCCGGATGATCTCTCCGCTGGCGTTTTCAACGGCGTAGTGATCATTGTCCGTATCTACGGTCAGCAGCTTTACATCGCCTGTGCCGTCGCGCTCCGTATAGGTGTGGCCAATGACCCCATCACCGTTGAAGTCAGTGCCAAACGCCGTTTCAAAACCGACGAACTCAGCTGTGCCGTTAAATTGACCCGCAGTGCTCGCACCCTGTGCATCAACTTCCCAGATGGATTGCGACCCATCAACATGCTCCCAATAAATCAGATATCCGATGCCGCTTGCCTGTGCAGCGACTTGTTTTGCAGTCCAACCCGATGCGACAAAATGATCAAACGTTGCCTGCGTGCCCTGATTGGACACTTCGACAACCGTATCGTTGTCGTCGATCAGATATTTCCCATCTGCACCGATGTGCAAACCAACCCCATCGTGTTGGACCAGGTCGGCAAAAGCGAAGTCGTCTTCAGTGACATCGGAAGCAGAGGTGTTCGCCAGAGTAACTGAGCCTCCGGCCCAGGTGATCACTGTGTCTGCACCAACCTGGACGATGTCAATGTCGTCAAACGTGATGTTCGAGAACTCCAGGAGATCCTTACCATCTTCAAAGTCTTGAATTCGGTCAGCACCAGTCGGACCTGAAGCGTTGAAGACAAAAACATCTTCACTCGCACCACCCGAGAGAAAGTCATCTCCCTTACCGCCTTGCAGACGATCATCTCCCTTACCCCCGAAGAGCCGGTCGTCGCCACCGCCGCCAACCAGCACATCCTCACTATCGTTGCCTTGCAAGAAATCATCTTCTGCGCCGCCAAAAAGACTGTCCTTCCCGTCACCTCCAAACAGTTTGTCCGAGCCTTCATCTGCTATCAGAAGATCCTGACCGCTCACCGCTATCAGGACGTCATCGCCCTTCCCCCCACGGATTACGTCATTGCCGTTTTCGCCAAAAAGCTTGTCATCGCCAAGGCCACCGAGCAGATAGTCATCACCCTCACCACCCAGCAATCTGTCCTGACCGTCTCCGCCATACAAACGATCGCTGCCTGCATTGCCGTTCAGGTGATCATGGCCGTTGCCGCCGACCATATAATCATCGCCAATACCGCCATCTAAATGGTCAGCACCGCCGTCTCCGAACAGGTTGTCGTTTCCATTGCCGCCCAAGACGACATCATCGCCATCCCCGCCAGAGATGAAAATCCCATAGGTATGACCCGTTCCCTGAAGAACATCATTGCCACTTCCGCCATAGACAGCTTCAACACTGTGACCGACCATCACGAAAGACACACCGATTGAATCCAACACCTTAACAGTGTCAAATCCCCATCCACCGTTCACGGTTCCAGAGACCAGATCCGCTGCGTCGATGAACAAGTAGTCATGCCCATCATTTCCATAGATATGATCCGCCCCGGCACCTCCATAGAGAAAATCCGAGCCGTTCCCACCGCGCAAAGTGTCATCACCGTGCCCGCCGGAGAGCTCAAGCCCATGTGTAACACCGGACCCGTCGAGAATGTTGTTGCGGGCATCGCCCGTTACACTGTCAATCGCCTGTTGTCCGATGATAACGTTCACATCATCGTTCGCGCCGATGTCAACATTGGCCGACGCCAGATATGAGAATGAGCCGGAAGCCTTGTAATCAACGCTTTGGGCAATCATCAAAGCAAATTCGCCGCGCGTCATATCGTCGGATGCAAGCATACCAGTCCAGTAGGCAACGTCAGACGCCGATGGGGTCACACCAAACGCATTTTGCAGAACATGCGTGACAAAATCTGTATTGCTCATGGCAGGCAAATCGATCGTGTAGTCGGGCACAACCTCCGACGTTCCTGCCGCCAACTGTGACGCGAGGCCAGCGAGTGAGACCTCTCCGTCATGCGCGCGCGCCACCAACAGCTTATGGCTGAACCCAGCCAGCTCTTTATTATACAGAACAGCAACAAGGCCTACCGCTACAGCTGAGACATATGCGTTGTCGGTGTTGCGCTCTGCCTTGGCGGGATTGAGAAACACATCAAAATTATTTGACGACATATGGCCATTGCCAACAACGATGTGTTCAGAGCTTTCTGAGACTTGTGCCGCAAAGTCCGATCTGCTTACCGACCCATTGGTCAGGCTTGAAAGCGCGGTTGCAAATTCATTGAGACTGGCACCCCGCCCATAGGCATTTGTGTAGATCTGCTGAATAAAGGACGCGTCGGTCATGCTGGAATAACGCATGGTGAACTCATCTGACAGCATCAATTCATCAGCGAAATTCGCAATGTTCAGCTCGCCATTTTCGACATGAGCAATCAGCGTTTCAATCTCTGAGCGGTCCATGTCCCTGTCGAAGAGCGTGTCATACAAACGTTCAGCCTCGGCAATCAGCCGCCCCTTCATGTCCGCGCTCAATCGAACTTCAAAACTTGAGGTGGTGCCATTCTCTGTCTGTGTCAAAGTCCAGGTTTCGACACCGGCACCATCCACCACATGCGCACTCGTATAGCTCAGGTCATCGCTGGTGTAGCTGGTGGTGTAACTGCCATTGCCAACCGGCGACAGATCAATCGTCAAGCTGGTTTCATCGGTGACTATTGTTGTCAGGAGGCCGTCTGCCGAAACGGTTGTTGTTCTTGTGTTCTGCAAATCTCCCTGGGCGTCAAAGGCGTCTTCGACCTGTCGGAAACTGCCATCAGACGCGGTTATCGACGTTACTTCCACGTCATCTATGCCGTCACCGTCATAGTCGCGCACCACTGTGGTTGTGCGCCCGTCAGTACTTATCGTTTCAGTCAAAGCCGATTTGGTGCTTCCATCTGCGTAGGTCGCATCTACAACGCGCGTCTGGGTGCCATCCTCATGCAAAGTGGTGGTGGAGATTTGTGTGACATCAATGTCTCCGTCGCCATCCACATCGGTTCGAACTGTTTGCGTCAGCCCATCAAAGGAAGAAACAACTGTTTCCCGGAAACTGGTCCGTTGCCCGTGTGTTTCTTTGATTTCAGTGATGCGCGCACCCGCTGCGTCAAAACGGATATCAGCTTCGTGTGTTATCTCGGCCTGACCGTCCCCGTTCAGATCAAAGGTGTAGTCTGTCTCAAACCCATTTGCGCTTTCAACACCGGTGATGATGGATGTAGCCGTTGAGGAGGAGCTCAGATCACGCCACGTCGATGTCGTGTTGCGATCCAGATCTTCCTGGACACGCAGATCCCGATCCGCAGTGCCGTCGCCATCTTCATCCACCTGTCTGGTATATGTCCGACCGTCCGCAGACTGTGTGACTGTGACGTCTTGTACCAAGGCAGAGCCAGGCCCGAACTGCTGATCTGATTGCGTCCAGGCGCCATTGGCCTGGGTTAGGAGATCACTGGTGCGGTCTGTTGTGCCATCCCCATCTATGTCGATCGCAGTGGATGAACTCAGACCATTTCCGGATGTGGTTGTCGTGACGGTTCCAATCGTTGCACCTGTACCGTCAAGAGTAGTGGTGCTTTGCACCACATCGCCATCACCTTCGAGTACAGTCGTGCCGGTGGTGACGAACTCGTTGGTGCCATCGCCGTCATAATCTGCGCTCCAGCTGGTGCTCAGACCATCATCGCTTGCTGTGGCGGTTGTTTGAGCAAGCAGCGTACCGCTGCCATCTGCGTAGCTGTGTGTCGTGTTTTGGCTGCCATCTGTCGCCAGCACTGTGGCGGACGTAACAACCAATTCATCAGTGCCATCCCCATCCCGGTCCGTGCGGGTTGTGGTGATCAGGCCGTCATCGCTCACCGTTGCAGAGTTTGCGGCGATCAAAGTACCTGCGTCATCAAAATACTGATCCACACGCGTACGGGTGCCGTCATCGGCGCGCGTTGTTGTCATCACCGCATCGTCGACGCCATTGCCATCAGCGTCCACCATCTGCCTAACAGTACGCCCATCCGCGCTGGTCACGGTTGTGCTGGTACTCAGCGTTGAGCCATCTGCTGCCGTTTGCGTGACCGTGGTCGTCTCGACCCCGGACGCACTCAGATCAATTGTATGGACTCTGGTGAGATCGTCATCGCCATCATTGTCCCAGTCTTCCCGCGTGGTTGTCGTCTGGCCATCAGCCGAGGTCTCTACCACCGAGCTGCTATAAACGCTGCCATCTTCAGCACGCTCCGTTATCACACGGGTTGTCGAGCCATCCGCGTTCAGCGTGGCTGTCGCGGTCATGTCGCGCTCAAAGACACCATTGCCGTCTGCGTCATAGCGAGTTGACGTCACCAGACCATCTGCGCTGGTCACCGACACCATCTGGCTCTGGGTGGAACCGTCATTGTTCGGCGCGGTTTCCGTGACGGTCACCACACCATCATCGCCAATCACCTGGTGAACGCTGCTATCCACGACCCCATCGCCGTCCTGATCCGTGGTCTCCAGCACGTCGCGCCCATTGTCGCTGGTTGTTGTGACCACCTGTGTGCGAAGCTCATCAACCGGACCCGTAACATCCGTGACTGTTGTGGTCACAGTTGTACTGCCATCATCGTTCAACACCGTGACGCTGGTCGTCACGATATCTGCTGACAGATCACCATCACTGTCCGCACGGGTTTCTGTGATCAGACCATCATCACTGACAGAGGTTTCCGTCCGGGTCAGCAGAGAGCCGTCACTGGACTTTGTGTCGACAGTTATCTTCTTCGAGCCATCACCCAGCAGTTCGGTTGTCGAAACGGTTTCCCGCTCAAACGTTCCATCCCCATCCGTATCCGCGGTTGTTGTGGTCACCAGACCATCATCGCTGACGGTGGTGACAGATTGGCTGCGCAGGCTGTTATCCCCGTTGCGCATTATGCCGGTCGTTGTGCGCCCGCCATCCGCGTTCAGAACAGTGGTCTGCGTGGAAGTGGCATCCGTGTCGCCGTCCCCATCCAGATCACTCGCTACCGTTACCGTCAGACCATCCGCGCTGACATCACTCTGCTGCGTGGAGCGTGTCGACCCATCTGCGTTCAAATTGGTTTCGAGCGCGGTCCTACTGCCATCAGCGTGTTTGACCGAGTGTACAACGGTATCTACCGCGCCATCCCCGTTGCTGTCGCTGGACGTGACCGTGTCGCGCCGATCGGCGCTTTGAGAAACAGTTGTCTGCCCCAGCAGCGTCGTTTGATCGCCCGCGTAGCTTGTTACGGTGCTGAGCGTGCTGCCATCCGCATTCGAGAGCTGGGTCGAGACAGATTTGCCATCTGCAGCGCCATCCCCATCAATGTCGGATACGGTGGTCACCGTCAGCCCGTCTGCGCTGGTGGTGATCACCTGCTCGCTGATTGGCGATCCATCCTGGGCGGTCTCTGTGATGGTGCGTGTTGAAGTGCCATCCGCATTCTCAACCGTCACATCCGAGATTGAAAGATCCGTATCACCGTCGCCATCCGCATCGACGCTCGTGTTGACCACAAGCCCGTCTTCACTCGACACCGAAACAGACTTTGCGCTGTAAGTGCCGTCGGCATTGCGGGTCCAGCTGGTGGTGGTCCGTTCTCCGGTTGTCCCATCTACCGTCACGCTCCGGCTCAAATCCGTCGCCTGGAACGTCCCGTCCTGATTGTGGTCAATCCACGTCTCCGAGCTGACCTGGTCACTGCCCAGCGTCACCTTCACCTGACTGCGTACAGACCCATCAGCATTGGTCTGCGTCGTCGTCGTTTCCCGGCTGTCATCAACATTGATCACCGTCGCCTCAACTGTGGTGAGATCAACATCCCCGTCGCCATCCTGATCCACCGCCGAGGATTTGATCAGCGCATCGTCAGATTGGGTATGGGTACTGGTGCTGCGCAAACTGCCATCACCATTCTTGACGGTCTGGGTTGAATGGGTTGACCCATCCGCATTGACTGCAATGCTCAGCTCTTCCTGCGTATCAATCGCCCCATCGCCATCCACATCGCGCGCGATGGTCTTGGTCCGGCCATCAGCCGAGACGCTTTCCGTCACTGAGCTGCGCAGAGATCCGTCTTCGTTGAAATACTCAATCGTTTCCGAGCGGCTGCCATCTGCGTTGATCACGATGCTATGGGTGATGGTCAGATCCACCACGCCGTCGCCATCCTCATCAATCGCATCCGTACGTGTCAGCCCGTCGGCAGAAACCGTTTCCGTCGAGCTGCGGTTCACGCTGCCATCCGGACCGATATCTGTTGTGACAATGGTCATGCTGTCATCAGCATGGGTGGTGCGCACTTCAACCTGGTCGTACCAGCCGCCACCAGTGGAATCCCGCTCGATCGTGACCGTGTTGCCATCAGCGCTGGTGGTTGTCTTTGTCTCGCTGACCAGAATGCCGGTCGTAAAATCGGAGCCCGCCTTGTTGGTGACCGTCTCGCTTTTGCTGCCATCCGGGTTGGTCACTGTATCGATGGTTTGCATGCGATCCACGACCCCATCGCCATTATTGTCATAGCTGTTGGTGATCGAGGTCCCGTCTGCCGTGGTCACCGAGGTGATCGCAAAGGCAATGGTTCCGTCTGCTGCGTACCCCGTTTGCACATGGGTGCGGATACCGGTGTCCGCTATGGTTTCGGTCTCTTCAATGCGATAGCTTGCCGTTTCCGAGACCAGCATTGTATCCGCCACCGTGCCCGTGCTGCCATCGGACCAGGTAAACGTTGTCGTGCCAGTGATGACCGAGCCATCGGGCAGTTCGATATTGGTTGCATCCGCGGTCAGGTCAATCGAGGTGATCCCCAGCTCATCCAGGGTCATCGCCACCAGTGAGCCGTCGGGTTGTGTCACCAGAACCTTGAAGTCAGACCAGGCGTCGTCATTGGCGTCAAATACACCGTCGCCATTGGTGTCAAACACCGACCGCAAGGCTTCAATATCGCTGGTCGCTGTTGGATCCCACTCGGTAAAGACATACTCCCGCGTCTCAGAGATCACCCCATCCCCGTCCGCGTCGTAAAACAAAACACCATTGCCAGCCGCAGCCCAGGCCGTCAGGTTCTGGAGCCCATCGCCAGAGCTGTCCACAAACACCGTCGAGTTCGACAACTCGGTGATCTGAACACCATCCCCGTCCAGGTCTAGGATGATCGGGCGGTCCTCGCCGCTTAGGCCCGTTCCGGAGTTATGCCCGCTCCGGCCCGAATTGCCTCCGCCTGAAGAGGGCCCGCCTCCGCCGCCAGAATTGCCGTCAGGGTCGATACCACCGTGCGTGCCATCAGTGTTCCTGTGATTTGATTTAGCAATTGGTTCTCCAGAGCTTGTATACTCCCGACCAATACGGGCATCGTATTGTCTGCTCGGACTTAAATTATCATACTCGTCACGATACGTCGGATCTGTTGCATATCTTAAATCGTGGATTTTCTGCGCGATTTCGATCGAATCAAGACGTGAGGGACGAGCCATAGGCCGAATTGAAGATGTGGGCGCATAGGATACAGGAATTGTTAGCTGAGGTGCGAGCGTTCCCATGTCCAAGTGCATTGGAATGTTATGGCCAGACCAAGCCAGATAGGATGGAACTCCTGGAGCGGGTTGAGGTAAAGACGGCGCTGGAAGCGTCCCGCTAACAATCTGAATATCTGTTAGACCAAGAAGCGCATCGTCGTATGGCTCCGAAACAGTTACAGCTGAAGCCCACTGACCAATTCCTCTTGGATCATACTGGCGATCAATCGTTTCGGATTTTTGGCGAAATTCAACTGCATCTAAAGCTATTCCACTGTTATCCGAAACATCTTGCTTATGAATTTCTGCCAAAGCTCGCAATTGCTCAGATGTTTGTACACTGTTGAGCGTGAAGCCACTGGCCAATCCTAGATGCACTTCGACATTTGTTTCAGTGATACCATTCGCGATTTCCCCAGACCCACGAACCCCTAGAAATGACTGTCCGTCATTGTATTCTGCTACTAGGCCACCTTCATAGATCGCGCCAATCGGTGCACCGGGGAAATCAAGCTTCGCGCCTGCAATTATACCTAGGCCAAATGATCCGCCATATGTCGTGACTCCATCGACCGTAGTAATTGTAATAGACCCCTTGGCCACAAAGGCACCTGAGATGGTGGTTACGACTTTTTCTTTGCCGTCAGCTGAGTAAGAGTACTCCTCGGATACAGAAATACCCGGGCCATACCCAATTGAAAAACCTAGCTTGATGTTGTCTATGTTGTCTGGATTTCCAAGCGGTGTGCGGCCGCCGCTCAAACCCACACCAATAAACTCGTTTCCAAAATTATAGATGTCTAAAGATGGGGCGAAATCTGACTTAATTCCACCCTTTAGTTTACCACCATTCCCCACGACAAATCCCCCAAGTATTAATTTTCTCCAAGTTTACCTATTCCTAATTACGTAAATTCCGATATGGTAACCAGAAAAAGCAACCCACACAAACCAAATGAATCTAAGCGCCCAAGTTAAATCATCTTGATAGCCATCCAAATGCGAAAGTACAATTTTATTAAATTCACTTATCATGATGTACGACGCTAATGTTGCCACAATTGTAATTATCGGCCTCTTATTCAAAAGCTTTTTGTACATTTTCACGCTTACCCACAGAAATCCGGTCATTAAGTCACTGGATTTAATTCACTACATCGTATTTCGAACGACTCAAATCAAACCAAAGAAAGATATTCTAACATTCTATTTTTCCGATATGGTATCTCGCCAGATTTCGAGTTGTGTTTTAAGAAGCAACCAAACTGACTTACGCTGTTTCGTTTCACACTCTTTAATCCGATGATTACATCTCATTCGATCCAGAAACTTTTCTTCTACAAGTTAAGGAAGAACGCAACGACTTTCTGGTCCACGACCCCAAAAACCCAAACGCAAAGCAATCTTTCCGTGAGGTAAAGGCTATCACCATGAATTCGCAGCGACTTCTCCCGCAACGCAAAACTTACCACCTGCAACCACTGATGAAGCTCCACACGCTATTAGCTGCACAGACCGCTCATGAAATCAAGTCGAAGTAACATTAAGTTTTTAGACGGTGTCACGGTACCCTTAATTCCTGGACGCAGACGAGTTCGATGCAGATTCTCAGGATTCTGCGCCTCTATTTTCCGGATATCCACAGGTCATCGAAAAGTGGCTACCCATTCCTGTCGCTATAGAATTATAGGGCCACCTGCCCTATTCACGTCTTAGCGCGGCGAAGCTTATCCACAGGACACATTGCCCGCAAGTTAGGCTCCAGACTCATTGATTTACAGCCAGAATAGGACTGTAGCCGCGAGCGCGATGGCGGAGAGGAAGACCTTTGG
>NZ_CANNGO010000026.1:0-2500 GCF_947504215.1 uncultured Ruegeria sp.
TGGTTTCGGGGAGTAGGATTTGAACCTACGTTCCAGCGCTTTGCGCGTTCGTCGGGTAATCGATCCACTGGATTGATTTCTATTCTTCCTCACCCTTCAGGTTATGAGCCTGACGAGGTTTGATCGTTGAGCAAACAGTCCATTGGACTGTTTGTAGATCGAACGGGCTGTTTGGATTTTGGTTGCGGGGAGAGGATTTGAACCTCTGACCTTCAGGTTATGAGCCTGACGAGCTACCGGACTGCTCCACCCCGCGCCAGGTGTTTTTCTATCATCGTTAGAGAGAAGGGGGATTTTTCTAGGTTTGGCGGTGACCTACTCTCCCGGGGCTTAAGCCCAAGTACCATTGGCGCGGCAGTGCTTAACTTCCGGGTTCGGGATGGGACCGGGTGTTTCACTTGCGCTATGACCACCAAACCGAGGAAAATCCCCGTCGCTCTTTTTGCTTTGCAAAAAGGCGACGCGCGGCAGGCAGCGTATTCGTTTACGAATGCGCGTTGCCGCACGGTTATTATGTCAATCAACAGTGTCGCTTGGCGCGACACAGCCATCCTTAGTCAATTTGGTGTATGTTTTTGATTTGTCTTTCCATTACTGGATCAAATCAAGCCTATCGGGCGATTAGTACCGGTCAACTGAACGCATTACTGCGCTTACATCTCCGGCCTATTGACGTGGTGGTCTTCCACGGCCCTCAGGGAGACCTTGTTTTGAGGGGGGCTTCCCGCTTAGATGCCTTCAGCGGTTATCCTGTCCGATCATAGCTACCCAGCACTGCCGTTGGCACGACAACTGGTCCACCAGTGGATCGTTCACCCCGGTCCTCTCGTACTAGGGGCAACTCCTCTCAAGTCTCCTACACCCACGGCAGATAGGGACCGAACTGTCTCACGACGTTCTAAACCCAGCTCACGTACCTCTTTAAACGGCGAACAGCCGTACCCTTGGGACCTGCTCCAGCCCCAGGATGAGATGAGCCGACATCGAGGTGCCAAACACTGCCGTCGATATGGACTCTTGGGCAGTATCAGCCTGTTATCCCCGGCGTACCTTTTATCCGTTGAGCGATGGCCCTTCCACTCGGGACCACCGGATCACTATGGCCGTCTTTCGACTCTGCTCGACTTGTCAGTCTCGCAGTCAGGCTGGCTTCTGCCATTGCACTCAACGAGCGATTTCCGACCGCTCTGAGCCAACCTTCGCGCGCCTCCGTTACGCTTTAGGAGGCGACCGCCCCAGTCAAACTACCCGCCACGCAGGGTCCCGGATCCGGATAACGGACCGCGGTTAGACATCAAGAGTGCGAAGGGTGGTATCTCAAGGGAGGCTCCACAAAGACTTGCGTCTCTGCTTCAAAGCCCACCACCTATCCTGCACATCACAATCCTGATGCCAGTGCGAAGCTGTAGTAAAGGTGCACGGGGTCTTTCCGTCTAACCGCGGGAAGCCTGCATCTTGACAGGCAATTCAATTTCGCTGAGTCGATGTTGGAGACAGCGGGGAAGTCGTTACGCCATTCGTGCAGGTCGGAACTTACCCGACAAGGAATTTCGCTACCTTAGGACCGTTATAGTTACGGCCGCCGTTTACCTGGGCTTCAATTCAAGGCTCTCACCTCTCCTTTTAACCTTCAGGCACCGGGCAGGCGTCAGACCCTATACGTCGTCTTGCGACTTCGCAGAGCCCTGTGTTTTTAATAAACAGTCGCCACCCCCTGGTTTGTGCCCCCAGCCCCTAGTTGCCTAGGAACCGGGCCTCCTTCTCGCGAACTTACGGAGGTATTTTGCCGAGTTCCTTCAACATCGTTCTCTCAAGCGCCTTGGTATGCTCTACCAGTCCACCTGTGTCGGTTTAGGGTACGGTCTGATAGGAGGGCTATTTCCAGGAACCTCTCAGCAGCCCATTCAATCCAATAAGGATGAACTACCTCTGAGATCCGTCACCACTCCACGGCCTAGGAATATTAACCTAGTTCCCATCGCCTACGCCTTTCGGCCTCGGCTTAGGGGCCGGCTTACCCTGCTCAGATTAGCTTTAAGCAGGAACCCTTGGACTTTCGGCGAGAGTGTCTCTCACACTCTTTGTCGCTACTCATGTCATCATTCTCACTAGTGATCTCTCCACCGGATGGCTCACGCCCCGGCTTCATCGAAAAGACTCGATCCTCCAAGGTGCCCCGAAAGACACTAAAGAGGATAAGTCTTATGTCACACTACGCTCTGCTACCGATGCTTACGCATCCCTAGACTTCGGCTCATGGCTTGAGCCCCGTTACATCTTCGCCGCAGGACAACTTATTTAGACCAGTGAGCTGTTACGCTATCTTTAAAGGATGGCTGCTTCTAAGCCAACCTCCTGGTTGTTTTGGTCGTCCCACCTGCTTTCCCACTTAGCCATGAATTGGGGGCCTTAGTCGTAGGTCAGGGTTGTTTCCCTCTCCACTACGGACGTTAGCATCCGCAGTGTGTCTGCCATCTAGTACTCCCGGGTATTCGGAGTT
>NZ_CANNGO010000027.1 GCF_947504215.1 uncultured Ruegeria sp.
AAAAATCCAAACAACTACGCCAAGTATCGGAGATGAAGTCTTTTCTGCTGGATTCCGATCAAGATCACTTGGAGTAGGGAAGATATTCAGTCAGGGGAAACTGGTGGCCTTGAACGGACCCGAAGGCACATGGATTACTGATTTATCTTCCGGTCCTGGCGGTTCCGGTGCGCCTGTTTCAAATGCTGATGGACTGATAGTTGGATATGTTGTTGGTATACAATTCGACAATTTGGGATCCCGGGTTGGCACGTTGGTCCGGCCAATCTCGGAGATCACTGATGTGCTTAGAAATGCCGGCGTGAACCTATAAGTTGTGAGTTTCGCGAATGTCCGCTATCGCGGGCCTTAGCGTGGCTACGGAAGGCGGCGGCCAACGGCAGCTATGGGCCGTCCCCGATTCAGTTAATTGCGGGGCAGGGGGCTTTGCTGCACCGGCACCGAGGTCAGCATTGAGCCCATTTTGCCGGATGCTGCGTTTGCGCCAAATGGCCGCTTTGAGAAAGTCCAACGCGATCAAGTGGGACTTGGACCGGTTCCAACGCGCGGATGAGCACGTGTTCCGTCCGAAAGTCCGACGCACAACACGATTTCGTCTGCGCGCGGGGCGTCAGGTACCCAGAGCGTCATCGTATCGATATGGTCAAATGACCATGCTTCGTCCTTGTGACCCAAAGGCAGATCAATTGACCCGCCCAACGCCCCAACCTTGTGGTTGGACGGCATCAGAGATTTACCGCCACCGATAGCTGTTCGCACTGGTTTGCCAAGTGCGGGGTGCAACAATGCAGCCCCATGTTCCATCGCGCCCGAAGATCCGATGAGAGCGGCTTTGCCATAGCAAACAGCTGGTGCACTCAACATGTGCACCAGCTCTTGTGTCAACGCCCCACCAAGCTGCGCGCCGACATCAAAAAGGGGCGACAGATCGTCTTGATGAAATCCAGCGTAAGGGTTTCCGACAACCACCATTGCAGCAACGCGTGTGATCTGGTCGCACGGCTGCCCCATTTCATCTGAGGTGATGATCTCCTTGGTGAAAATCGTTTTCCGAATGATGAGCATCACACTCTCCTTTCCTGAGCGACCGCGGGCGCACTCCTAAGAGACTGGAATGCTAAGCCTAGTGGCACCACTGCAAAGAAGAGGATCATTGCAAGCCAAAGGGGCCCCTGCGGATTGCCGGTCCCATCAAGGATCGCACCTGCTAAAGGCGGCGTGATCCACATTATTGCATAGTAAACTGTAAAGAATACCCCCATGCCAAAGGCCCTGACCTGAGGCCGCATGGCTTGCCCTGCCATTGCCATAATAACCCCAGCAGGTGCCATGCCGATCAGTCCGAACAGGACGCTTGCGCCAACGCCAGCGCCAGGCAGGCCAATTAACAAGAGCGCAGCGATAGCACCTCCCATGCAGACAGCCAAGACTATGTTTCGTCCACCAATTCGATCCACGATCTGTCCGCAGGCTGCACCGGAAAAGATCATGATCCAGCTGCCTACACTGATGATTCCAGCTGCAGCAATGGCGGTTTGGTCGTGGCTTTCAAGAACTTTTGGCGCAAAGGCAAGATAGGTGACGTAGGCGGCGTTAAAGACGCCCCAGGCGGCCGCCGCACATAAGATCAAACGCCATTCCGGTCCTGTCAGCGAAATCCTAGTTCCGCCCGTCGCATCCGGCAAATCATTCGGTGGACGGTAGAGCAAATACACCCCTAGCGCCGCGATCACGCAATAGATTGAAGCAGCTTGAAACGGGACTTGCCAGCCGTATGTCTGGGCTAACCAGGCGTGGCCAACTTGTCCCATAGCGATCCCGAAAGGCCAGCTCATCACAAGGATGCTCATGGCCGTGGCAATCTCGCGTCCTTCGAACCAATCCGCGACCATCTTGGTGAAATAGAGCGTTGTGAAAAGAAACCCGGACCCGGCAAAAACGCGACCCATTCCTATGGCCCAGCTTTCCGTCGCAAGCGACGACGCGGCGCCACCCAATGCCAAAGCGCATAGGCCTAGCACCACCATGATCTGGTCTGACACGTAACGCCCCCAATACCCGGCAGGGATAGCGAGGAATAAACCGGGTGCCATGAACAGCCCGATCAGAAAGCCGATATCTGCATAGCTCAGCCCGAAGGCGACGACCAGATCGTCGCCGACGGACGCTACGGTTTGAAACTGAAACCCGAGTCCGACCCGCGCAAAAAACAGCAAACCCAGAATGCGCCAGCGCATCATACCCAGCCAAGCCCGCGCAGCGCGTGCACGTCGTTCCAAATTTTGGTCATATGGCTGACTTTGTCGCCGTCAAACAGAATCACATAGGCGTAATCCGAGACAACAGTTTTGCCCGTAGGCGCAACCGGTCCGCCTTCCCCGGTTTGCGTACCGTGGAATTCGGCGGCGGCAACAACGGTGCCGCGCGTTTCATCCGCTGCAAAAGCCGTCAGCTTGTAGTGGCCATCCGGTACAGGGGTCAGAAGCCCTTTCATCCACTCAGCGTATTCAGCAAGGGTTGTCGTTTCTGCCAGAGCGTCAGCCTGACAGGAAAAACGCGCCCCTTCGTGGCAGAAAAGCTTGCAGCCTTCCCACCCTTTGCCGGTTTCGCAGGCTTCAAAAAAGGCTTTTGCGGTTTCATACTGGTTCACTGTGCTGTCCTCCGTATTGATTTGATGATGTCAATGTAGGCCAGCTTTCGATGTGCCAGGTATCGTGCAGCTGCTGTCAGATCGCCGCCGTTCCCGCCAAGGAAGCCGAGGTTCTTGCTAGGAGCGGTGAATTTGGCCTACGAGCCCGACTTTCTCAAATGCTGCGCCGAAGACCATGTCTGTTTTTGGCAGGAATAGGCAGAGGCCAGTCTTTGACCTTTGCCTCACAGTTTCACTTGTTGAAGCCGCTGAGAACTCTTCAGTCATTCAGGCTCCGAACCGGTCTCGACTCCCACATCTTCCCTCTTTTGATTTCTGCTTTGGCGCTGCAAGTGCCACCATGCGGCAATGCGCTGAAAAAGTGTCCGATTGTCAGGGTATTGGAAAATGACAGTGGCCGCGTCGTGGTCAGAGTCCCATTCTCTTTGTTTCGCCTCCAGTTCTCTAAAAACGCGCGCTTCGATCTCTTGATCACTGAGCTCTGCTTCGCCAGCGTTTTCCCGATGCCTTGCGTTTGCTTCATCGTTCATTGCTGGGCGCCGGACTGCTAAAACGGAGATTGAGGCACGGACATTGACCTTTAACTCCTGTATCGGCGGTCTTGAACTCGGGTATCAGCGTTCTGATCATCAAGATGGGGATTAGTTATCTTGGCCAATTGCGGAAATCCTGGCATCCGCTTCCATTTCTTTAACCAAGTCTGGATTTGATACCCGCCAGGCCAAGAAACTGGCGTACCCTTGCTGGTTTAAAGCGGCGCGTTCGGTGGCTGTGGCTCTTCGGTAGTCTTCAATGTGAAAATCGGGAACGAAGCTCAGCTTTACTTGCATGTAAATCGACGTACAGTTCTTAACCTCGGAACGATCCAGCACCCGAATTTCGGCGGCTTCAGAACACATCAAGTATGTGGCGATCAGAGCCAACGTTTCCGGAGTCATGTTCTCTATGTCCTCTGATCAATTGGCTCAATTACGTCTCAATCGATAAGAACGTAGAGGTGAACATGACCGCTATAGGTCCGGCTAAAAATTTCTAAAACTTGTTCAAAGCATCTTGTCTATCGGAGCTCTTCAGCCGCTTCCGGTGCGTCCAGTCCTGCGGCGATCCGGAAGAACAAGTCTGCGCGCGCGACGTAATCGGGATTCGTGCTTAGCCATTTTCCGGCTAGTCGGGCCTCCACCAGACTGGGAGCAATCTCTGCGACCCGCGCATAGGCGGTCTTGGCTTTATCGATTTGCCCAAGTCCAACCAATGCAATCGACGAAATGATCAAAGGGGTCGCGCTGCTAGCGGACTCAGCGAGCGCCGCTTGCGCCGTTTGCGCTGCAGCGCCGTAGTCACATACTGTAAACTGAGCAAACCCCAATGCCGCCAAAAGCGACCCTTTGGCTGGGTCGCGTGGGCTGTGTCGCAGGGCTGCTTCGACCAAAGGAACGCCCCGTGAGGGATCTCCATAAAATCCTTCATACAAGCCGAGCCAAGCCAGTGTTACCGCACAGTTCGGATTCATCTGATGTGCTTGCCGAAGCTCCGGCAGGCCGCTTTCGGAATCCTGGTTCATGAAATGCAGAAGAGCGCGCAGTCTTCTGGCGTGATGGTCGGTTTGATCAATTGCGATTGCACGCGTCGCGGCGTCGATGCTGTCGGCCAATGAATCTGGCACTGAATTAGTTGTTCCATGATAGACATTCCACCAACCGACCCAAGCCAGAACACGCCATGCGAGCCCGGACTGAGGGTCAAGTTCCAACGCCATTCGCGCCAGTTCTCCTGCGCTATTGCGCGGTACCGGATCGTATGTCATTTCACCTGCGGAGATAACCGCCCAGGCCTTGCGCGCAAATCCATGTGCGGTCAAATCTTCAGGGGCGGTTCTGAGAACGCGTTTGGCTTCGGCCCGGTCGATCCAGGGCGCAAGCGAGGTCACAATCTTTCGTACGACCCGGTCTTGGGTTTCGAATTGATCGACCAAATCATCTTTGAAGGTCTCCGCCCAAACATGGGTACCGGCGGTCGCGTCGATAAGTTGGACGGTCACTCGAACAATATTTGAGTAGATACGTACACTGCCCTCAACAACATAGCGGACACCAAGCTCGTGTGCGATTTCGCGCAGGTCGCGAGGCATCTCCTGATATACGACGGCAGTATTGCGTGCGACCACGAAGAGGTCACGAAATCGGGACAGTTCAGTTGTGATATCTTCAACAAAGCCATCCGCGATCCAATCCAATTCTGAGACGCCAAACAAGTTTGAAAACGGTAAGACGACTACCGAAGGCTGCTCAGAAAACTCGGGTACGTGCGGTTCTGTATCTACGTCCAACCCGAACCGGAGGCCACGTCCTGGAACAGTTACAATAGCATTTGCGCCGAGTAATCGTCGCAGATTTGCCGCTTGCACATTCAGGTTGTTATCTCCGACAACAGCATCCGGCCAAACAACAGTCATAATTTCATCACGGCTGACCACCCTGTCGCGATTTGAAATCAAATGGCTCAACAAATCGAAAGCCCGAGCACCTATTGCGACATCTGTATCACCTTGCGTCAATCGCCGCGTCTGATCGTTGAAGACGAAATCTAAGAAACGAACACTGTCCATCGGATGAACGGTATCGCTCAATTCAGCCCGAGCAAGTAAAAACACAACTTAAGCAAATCTCGCTCAAAGGTGGATTGAGAAAAGTGGACATAGATCGAGTGCGCTGAGCAATCGGAACGTGCGTGCAACGTTGACCCTCTACAGTTTTGATCTCAGTACATTTGGATAGGAATCCCCAAGTCGCAGCGAGTGGGGATTTGAAAGCAGACCTTGGTTCAAGCGGCGCGAATGTCGGCCTAGTTGCGCATCCGGTGAATTCGCAGACATTGAGATTTTGCATTTGCAGCGAATGTCAGAAAATCGGGCTGCGCTCGCAGAATTTCGATGCCGTGCAGAATGTCGGTTAAGGGCCGCCTTGCCTAGCAGAGCGCTCAAAAACGTGCCGATGTCGCGCTGAGTCGTAGGTCGGCAGAGAGCCCAAAGTGCATATTGTCTTTTTGCCCGTAGGCTGACAGGAATGGCAGTATGGAAGAACACCCTCCTTGGTTTTCAAAACCTGAAAACAC
>NZ_CANNGO010000028.1 GCF_947504215.1 uncultured Ruegeria sp.
CCGCGCCAGAGCGGTCGGTTACCCAACATCTCCTTAACCTGACGAAGTATTCGCGACAGATCCTTCAGGACTCCGCTGCAAAGTTTTAGGTGGTTCGGAATCGCGTTTTTTGTGCCGATGGGCAAGGCCGCAATTTCTGCAAACTGCCGACATGGACAGAATCCAGACGAGCACTGACCTTTACGGATCATGTGTGCAACCTCGATATCTGATCGAGTTGAAGATGCGGATTAAAAATACCTGAAGCCAAGGTTAGTGATGGTTCGTCTTTTGATGAACCTGTGATCCCGCTCTACGGTGTTATTTAGATATTTCCGCCCCGCCACCTCGATCTGGAGCGGGCAGCCAAACCCTATCAATTGGATTAGCGGTGTGGGCACTGTTTGCAAGCATGGCGGGTACCCCAACACCATGACGACTACCGCAGGGAAAAAGCCTGTTTCAAAGCACCCCAGCGATAGTTCCAGAGACGACCGGACTCTACCAGAATCTCCATTACTTCAGGGTTCAGGCTTTTCGCTCTTTTAATTGTAGCAAAATCATTTTCTTCAAATGCTATTCTAAGCGAGTCGCGTACGAGACCGCACCATACTGAGGGCATGCGACGGTCTGGAAAATACCGATTGCGCCATTCCAAGATCAGGTCTACTTGCCGCCAACGGTCTGCGTGGATGTTGTTGTTATGTGTGCGATATTTGAATTGGGGTTCATGGACAATCTTGAATGACAACTCAGAATGTCTCTGCATGTATCGAAAAATTTTTGTTCGGATGATCAGGTCGTCACCTTGCAGATCTTCATCGTAGCCACCTATTTCATTAATAACATCGCTCCGGAAAACTCCACCTTGCATGAAAAACGCCCCGATTTTCTGAAACTCAATTTCTAACAGCTCATCGGGAGTAGTAACATCTAGGCCATAGAGATTGAACTTACACAGAGGTTGGATCACCTGGCCATCATCGTTGACCACGGAGTGACAGCTGTTGACTACAAATGCCAAGTTAGGGTCGACGGCTAACGTCTCCATCTTCGAGGCTATGCAATCCGGCAGAAGGATGTCGTCCAATGAGAACATTGAAACGTAATCACCTGTGGTGGCTTGTAGCCCCCGGTTCAAGTTCGCGGCGATCTTACCTGTGTTCTTTTGGCGAATGAACTTGTAAGGAAGGCCACTGGTTTTCAGCGCAATATCTACAATTTCATCATTCCCATCGGTAGAACCGTCGTCCACAACGATGATTTCGATATTTGGATAAGTCTGTTGAGCAATGGATTCGATTGCGGCTGCCGAAAAACGCGCATGATTGTACGTAAGACACACGACACTGCAAGTCGGGAGCGAACTAAAATTCTGTGACTCCGACATCATGCCACAAGCTCTTTAAATGCCAGAATAACGCGCTCGACATGCTCTAAGTGTAAATGTGGTCCCATTGGCAGGCTAAATACGTCCTGCGCCAGTTGCTCGCTAATCGGAAAGCGTCCTCTTTCGAAACCCAGATGTGCAAACGCGCTCTGCCGGTGCGGCGGGATTGGATAGTGGATCAAAGTGTCCACTCCGCGGTCGCGTAAAGCGTTCATAAGATTTTCCCGTTCGGGGTGACGCACGACAAACAGGTGCCAAACCGGAGTGGCCCAGTCAGCGACCTTGGGCAGAATCAAATTGGTGTCAGACAAGCCTGTCAGATAAAGGTCAGCAACTTTCTGGCGGCGCATATTCCATTCATCAAGAAGCGGCAATTTTACTGCAAGCATAGCCGCCTGAATAGGATCAAGCCGGCTGTTTGTTCCGGCCAAATCATGGACGTATTTTTGATTTGAACCGTAATTGCGCAACAACCGCATACGTTCGGCGGCAACGGTGTCATTAGTTGTGATCGCTCCGCCATCGCCAAATGCACCTAAATTTTTTGAAGGATAAAAACTCCAGGTTGCAGCGTGGGCAGTTGCGCCGATTCTCTGCCCCCGGCATCGCGCCCCATGGCATTGGGCAGCGTCTTCTATCACGATCAGATTTCGTTCTTCCGCTAAAGCCATCAGCCCATCAATATCAGCTGGCTGGCCATAAAGATGCACAGGTATCACCGCGCGCGTTTTAGTGGTCAGAGATTCGGCCACAGCCTCTACTGTAATGTTGTAAGTCTCTGCATCAGGCTCAACCGGAACGATTGTAGCCCCTCGGCGGGCCACCGCAAACCAAGTCGCGATAAAGGTGTTGGTCGGCACGATAACCTCATCACCTGGCCCTATGTCAAAAGCGTGTAGCGCAATCTCGAGCGCTTCTAACCCATTGGCGACGCTGACCGCATGATCTGCTTGGCAGTAGGCTGCGAACAATGTCTCAAAATTGCCAACCTCGGGCCCACCGATAAAACAACCCGACCGCAGTGCGTTAAGCGCGGCAGATTCAATCTGCTGTGACACCTCTTCATAGGCTGCATTTAGATTTAGAAAGGGAACCGTCATAGCGTAGCGATTTCCTTTAAGAATACTTCTCGGTCGCGAATATAGTCGGACTCATCATAGTTTTCTGAAGCCAAAACCATACATACCGCCCCTGATGAGAAGTTATCCAAATAGCGCCAAATCATCGGGCAGACATAGAGCCCAAAATAAGACCTGTTAAGGTGAATTCGCTTGTTTTTTTGACCGTCATCGAGATGCACGTCAAAGCTCCCAGACATGCAGACAATAAATTGATGCAGGTTCCGATGGGCGTGTTCACCCCGATCCGAACCTCCGGGCACGTCGTACAAGTAATATACCCGTTTAATTCCAAAAGGGATGTGGTTGTGACCTTCGATGAAGGTAAGGTTGCCACGGGCATCGGCCACGCGCGGCAGATCAATGACTTTACATTTTGAGATCGACATCATAGCTCCTGCGGTGCCCACCAATCGAGTGTATAAGCAGGCCGAAAAACATTGGCAACACGACGCGCGCAGTCTTGCATTCCACTGCCTGGATGTTTGCCCTATTGTGTGCGCAACCTAAAACGACGCAAGGCATTTTGGATATGACGACCCCATTGTTAATTGTCGGCGCAGGTGAATTCGCAGACATCGCACACGAGTATTTTAGCACCGACTCGGATTATGAAGTGGTGGGATTCGCAGTTGAAGCCGCTTACCGCGAGTCAGATACACATCGTGGTCTCCCTTTGGTCGATGTCGAAAGTATTGAAGAAAGGTTTGATCCCACCACAATTCAAACCCATGTTGCTGTCACGAATACACAATTGAACCGCGTCCGAGAACGGTTGGTGGAATTGATGCGCAACAAGGGTTACCGGTTCGCAAATTACGTGAGTTCGCATGCTTTTGTCTGGCGTACGGCTCAACTGGGCGATAACGTATTTGTTTTTGAAAACAACGTTGTCCAACACGGGGTCAAAATTGGTGATGGTGTCGTGCTGTGGAGTGGTAATCATGTTGGCCACCAGTCCCAGATCGAAGACTTTTGTTTCCTGTCGTCGCACGTGGTTGTGTCTGGCTACTGCAAGATTGGGCGGCGAAGCTTTGTGGGCGTCAACGCTGCCTTCGCGGATAACATAGAGATCGGCGAAGACTGCTTTGTCGGGCTGGGTGCTGTCGTGAACAAATCCTTCAAAGATCCCGGCCAACTCTTGACCGGTCATCCGGCAGAACCGTCTCGAGTTAGTACTTATCGCTATTTCAAGCTGGCGAATTGACATGGCTTGGCAAAAACTTGGACTTATATACTGTCCGGAAGGTCAACTGGATTGGGCACAGCACAGTTTCATGACGCCTGTTCCGGTGCTCATGGGGGCTGATGTTATCCGCCTTTATGGCGGCATGCGCGATGCCTCCAGTATCTCACGAATTGGTTGGATAGATTTGGATGCACATAACCCTACGCGCGTAATTGCGGTGTGTGACGAGCCAGCGCTAGACATCGGGCAACCAGGTATGTTCGATGACAACGGAGTTATTCTGGGGGATGTGATCTGGGCGTCTGGTTCCGAGTTGCGCATGTACTATGTGGGTTTCCAATTGGTGGAGAAAGCCAAGTTCCTAGCCTTCACAGGCCTCGCAATCAGCGATTACAAAGGGATTTCATTCCATAGGCATCAATCCACACCGATTTTGGATCGAGCGCCCCAGGCGCTCTTTATCAACGCGCTTCATAGCATCGTTGAAACCGAGTTCGGCTATCGGGCCTGGATATCTTGTGGTCAGCGATGGCAGGAGATTTCAGGACGTTTGTACCCCCAATACAATTGTTGGTCTGTTCCCACGCCTGACGGTTTGGTTTTCAACATGAGAGATGCAGAAAAAATCCTTGATGTTTCTGAGGCGGAATATCGCATCGGACGCCCTCGGGCTAATCGCTTATCTGACGGTTCTTTTGAACTGAGAGTCACATCCGATACATTCGAAAAACAATATGAAAGCCATTTGGCACATTCTAAAGATGGTACATCCTTCACGCGCTCCGACACTGTCGAATTGCCACGTGGCGCACCTGGTTCCTGGGATAGTGAAATGACATGCTATCCTGCTCGAATCGATACACCTGCGGGCGAGAACTTCTTATTCTACAATGGGAATGGTATGGGCCAAACTGGTGTTGGAGTGGCAGTCTGGCGGCCCGATCATGAGTGAACTGACCGTTTCAAGGTATGAGCCTAGCCAAGCTGCAGATTGGAACGCTTTTGTAGCGAATTCGCGTAATGGGACATTTTTGCATGATCGACGATTCATGGATTATCATGCGGATCGCTTCATCGATGCCTCTTTGATTGTCGAACGTTCGGGTAAAATCATTGCAGTGGTGCCTGCTAATCGCGATGGCGATAAGGTTGTCTCACATGGGGGGTTAACCTATGGCGGAATGATTGCCGGTAAAGCGATGCGCACAGACCTGATGCTGGAAACATTTGATGCGCTTACTGATCATCTGCGCTGTTCAAAGGTTGCCCAATTCATATACAAACCCACACCACATTTCTATCATAACGCGCCGTTAGAAGAGGATTTATATGCGCTTTCACGGTTTGGTGGGCGACTGCTCCAAACCGACGCATCGGCCGCCATTCCGATACCACGCCGCCCTAAGGAGTCCCAATCCCGCAGGCAAGGTGCCAAACGAGCGGCTCAGGCCGGAATCACTGTGACCGAGAGTCAGGATTGGGCCGCATTTTGGTGCATTCTCACCGGCGTATTGGCCGAGCGGCACAATACCACCCCGACACACTCGCTTGCAGAAATTGAAGGTCTCGTGCGGGCATTCCCAGGTCGAATACGTCTGTTCAGCGCGCTGCAGGATGGGCATATGTTGGGTGGGGTAGTTTGTTTTGACTGCGGCCGCTGCATACATGTTCAGTATATCGCCGTAGGCCCCGGTGGTCGTGAGGATGGTGCTCTTGATGCGATCATTTTGCACCTGATCCAAGATGTCTTCGCGGACCGGGACTGGCTTGATTTCGGAATTTCCACCACCGACGGTGGGAGGAATCTGAACACCGGCTTGGCACAGCAAAAGGAAATGTTCGGTGCGCGTTGTGTCGTGTATCAGCGCTACATAATTGATCTCTGATGAGAAATATCACAAACTTTCAGTCCGCCGAAAAACATTCCATCGACCGGCCTGCGTAGTTCAGCGAAGGCCACAAATTGTGCGCGATATCATATGTGGACGGCGATCCAAGGCTACATGAAAGCGTGATGATTTTTCATTCGCTAATCTGTAGCCGGCGTAACCGACCGGTCTGACCGCTCTGGCGCGA
>NZ_CANNGO010000029.1 GCF_947504215.1 uncultured Ruegeria sp.
GCCTCGAAAAACCTTGCAATACCAAACACCAGCAGAGAAATTTGAAACCTGTGTTGCGGCGATCAGTTGAAACCACAGCTCAGACCGGTCATCTGACAATTTCAGTAGGCCACCGGGCCGGTTCAGATGGCATCAAGGTCAGCAACGCGGACAAAGCGACACTTCGCTGCGCATGCACGAATGTCTTCTTTCAGAGCAAGTCACGAATTCCAAGCCAAATTTCATTGGCATGTCAAAGATAAGGGCATTCGACACGCCTACATCAAACATGGAACGCCACAACTCAACGGGAAAGTGGAGCGATCTCACCGGTCCGATCAACAAGAATTCTATCAGCTTCTCAATTATAAGGGCGACGTAGATCTCGATGCCAAACTCGATGAATGGGAGCGGTTTTACAACTTCGCAGGGCCACATGTCGCGCACAACGGCCAGACACCTTACGAAGCTCTTAGAGACAATCTACAATAACCCGAAAAGTGTCCCGCGGGTTCGTCCAGGTTACACGCAGCGCAAATTATGTTTGGGTGGCGGAATTTCAAACAATCTTCGACTGGCTCTTCTTTATGGCAAACTACCATCTGGACCGGTGTAAGGTTCGCGCCAAGACCAACTGTCGATGAACATTACCACATTATCCAGTGATGGAATCTCATCCCCCTGGATTAAATTGTAGCTGTATGAAACTTTGTCGACAGTGACCTCAGGTGACGAGATTTCGATGATTACCACTTGGGATTTGCCATCAACCTCACCTGACAACGCGGCGTTTGGTGGGTTTGCGTCAAAACTGTTTTGGCCAGTGCTCCAGACATCAAAGAAGTGGTCGCGTGTTATGACGCCTGCGCTCCGGTAGGGTTGGTCAGAAAACACCGACACTTCATCATCGACACCGTACAGAACAAGTTTTCCATCTGCGAGTTCAGCTTTGTTTGCGGATTCAACAAATAGGTAGGTTTTCTTATCTGTATCTTCGGCCATAGCCAAAGTTGCCAATAGAATCCCTATTAGCGCTGTAGAGAATAGTTCTTTCTTGAAGTTTTTGCTCCCGCGTGAAGATTCCATTGTTTCATCGTCGTCGTCATTCAGAATTGACGTCGTTCTAATGCAGAAGGGCGACATACATGCAGCAACTCCGCTAAAACGCAGTTTCCCATGTGTAACCAGACGATATTATGCAATCTGACTCGGCTTCAATCTTTGCGTTTCGTTAAGAGTGATTAATTCGCCCCAGAAATGTAAACTAATACCCGAAGTTGGGCGAAGAAACGAGATGTTTGACGCCGTGCGCTGATTTACTGACGAGAATTGAAAGATCACTCAGCCGGTTTCACATGATTTCGATTTCACTTTGTGGTTGTTTGGTTAAGACTGTTCCATGTCTCTTGAAACGCGTGATGGCGCACGCAAACTTAAAAAGAGCGAACATGTCTTAAGAACCATGTTCTTCGTGTAATGGTCTGCTTGAATTTACCCAGATGCAGCAAGCCGCTTAGGGAGTATGAGATGATAACGACAGCAAGAATTCTCGGAACAGCAATGATGACAGGTATGATCGCGACCGCGGGCTTGGCGCAAACATCAGAGGACAAGACTGCACCTGAAAGCTTTTTGTTTGTTCAGCATGCAGATATGGCGACGTTTGCAGGCACAACACTTACACTGGAGGGCGCGGACAACAGCATCGTCGTGTTTACTGATCGACCTCATCGGGCTGCATCCACAATACCGGTGTCTGAGCTTGTAACGAGATGGGGAGAAGGGGACGATAGTTTTGCCGCCGATCCGCCGAATGCCGCACTGGTCGGCGAAACCGAAGATGGGAAACCCGTTTCCTTGATTGTCGAGATAACAGACCCAGCGCTTAGCGATGGTGCGATGAGTTATCAATACAAGGTCATCAAAGGTGACGAACAAACTTCAATCGAAAACCCCTACGTGGTGATAGACGGTTCTACTTGGACTCTCTGGGCCCAAGGGTTCGCGAATGATATGGTGGGCGCCGGTGCAACGGGCAGCAGCCAAATTTCAACAGCAGTTACGATTGATACTGATGGGGCTGAGGTAACCGGCAACTAGCCTGCCCCTTAGAGCAGGCTAACCGGTTTTTAACGAAAAATTTCATACGCAGATGAAGAATTCGTTAAAGGCAGTTGGCTGTCGCGCAATCAGCGATCGGAGGATTCTAATGAACAGTTTGAACGATATCACCTATCGTAACTCAGGAGACAATAGACCTTCTTACGCAAACCAAAGCAAACACTCTGTTCTCAGGATGCTTTTATCTAGGATCAAAAAATGAATCAGAACATCAAACTTTTTTCCATCGCGATTGCCACAGTTGGCTTTGGAACCGCAGCAATCGCGGACTCATCCCAAGACTTTACGTCTGCGGAAAGCGTTCTCCTTGTACAGCACAGCGACAAGGCCGCGATGTCCGACGGTGTGCTCACGCTGGTGGGCGCCGACAAGAACCTCATTATGTTCACGGATCGGCCGCACCGAGCCGCCGCAGCCATCCCAAGTGAACATCTGGTAAAAATCTGGAGCGAGGGAGACGATAGCTTTGCTTCTGATCCACCAAACGCCGCTCTTGTTGGCCAGCAAAATGGCAATCCCGTTTCATTGATCGTCGAACTGACAAACCCAAGGGCATCAGATGACGATTTCATGTTCGGGTACAAACTTATCGAGGGCGAGGAAATCACCGAGATTGATCAGGCATACATCGTAATTGACGACTGTTTTATCTGTCTTGGAGACGTCGCAAATTTGGCCACAGGTAACCCTTTAGATTACATCCTAAATCCAAATGACCCAAAATGACTTCAAAGGTGGGTTCGGCTGGGCAGTGTTCTCCGGCTCTGTCGCAAAGTTTTCGTAAGGCAGCATCGGTTGAGTTGATTTCTGATGGAATGGACATCCCCTGATCTTTCATCTGCAAGGTTTTGAAGATGGGACCCATCAGGTGGTCAGCAAGATGGCGGACTGGGAGCTTGCCGGCATAGGTCTGGTGAAGAATGTGTTTCACACATTGTGGGTGTAGTGCCACAGCAAAAGTGGCTTTTCGCAAACGGTCGAGACACAACACCCTTCTATTGTTCTTTGCTGAACTGTTAGCTTGCAACATTGCGATGGAGGTCAAGCAACTTTTGTAGAAGCCTCTCAAAAGCCACCATTCGCGCATCGGGCAGCACTGGGCCCCTGGGCTCGTTTCAAGGTATTTGGGCAGTATCGATGCGGAAGGGCAGGACTTTGCGTGCCGCGGCCAAAGTCAGCTTTCGACGTTTCAGACAGCCACCATATCAACTTCGGCAGTAGAGAAACCAAAAGAAGCGACCATCTTCCGGTGGGCATCGGTCCCGAGGAATCGCGAAAGAGCTGCATCGACTTCATTCAGAAGCTCTGTGTCGTTCAAACCAAAAGCGAATGACCCAAACGCAGGAGGTTTTTCCGAATTTGGCACAAGGATCAGTTCCAGCCCCCATTCCGGGTTCTGCTCGATAAAGCCGCCATGCGCTCGACCGACGCTAGCGTAGGCGTCGACAGTGGCTTGGCGAACAGCTTGAGCGGCTTCGGTATAGGTTTCGAAAATCACAATCCGGTCTGCACTGACGCCAAATTCGACCGCCGAACGATGCTGAAACTGGTCGCGGATAACCGCTATCCGGACCTCAGAGTTGTCGGCAATCGATTGATAACCGCCCAAACCTAACTGATTGCCCCTAGCAACCAGCAGCCCGTCGGGTAGCGCCCAGATCGGGCGGCTGAACAATGCGCTCTTCCTGCGCTCATCAGTTCCAAATAGGCCCGTCGTCATGCGCCATCGGCCATCTGCGACACCGGGTAAAAGTTCTGCAAATTCCGTTTCTACCGGTTCAAAATCTGCAATGCCAATTTCCGCAAACACATACCGGGCGAGTTCAACATCGCAACCCGTGACGCAGCCTGAAGCATCGACATAGTTGAATGGCGGTTCGATCAGGTAGGCAAACTTCATGGGTCATCCTCCTTGTTGTCCGGGCCATAGCTGGCGATCTTGATGGCAAGGATGCTTTCGCATTTTTCGAGCGTTGCGCGTTTTGCCTTCAGCGTTGCCGCGTGATCCAACAGGATTTGGCGGCGTTCTTCGATACCGGCATCGCCTGCTTTGGCAAGAGTCGTGAACCGACGCATTTGCTTAAGTGACATGCCAGTTTCGCGCAGCCAGTAGAGCAGAGTCAGCCACTCGATCAAACGAGGTGTGAACCGACGGTGCCCATCGGCACCACGTTCGATCTCTGGCAGCATTCCCGATTTCTCGTAGAATCTTATCGTATGTGCGGATAGCCCACAGGCTTCCACAGCTTCAGCAATTCTCATCTTCGCAAGTGCTCCTCTCACCATTGGGTAGCGGGTTAGAGTAACTCTAAGTCAATAGCGATCTTTGAAAAGCTGACCTTCGTGCATCGTGCAGCAACCGTTGCTAATGGCTCGAACCGGTCATCTGACGGTTTCGGTAGGCCATCGAGTCGATTCAGACGGCATCAAGGTCAGCAACGCGGACAAAGCTGTCGGCATCTAAGTCGCAATCAGCGAAGGTTTTGGGCCAAATACTCAACTTCATCACTTGAGCGA
>NZ_CANNGO010000030.1 GCF_947504215.1 uncultured Ruegeria sp.
CTTTACTCGGGGCCGAGCACACGTTCCTCACGTGCAATCGACCAGTCAATCAGTATGCGCCAGAGCTTTTCGGCCAGATCCGGGTCCATCCCCAGCGCGTCCGAGCTTGCGCGCACGCGTTGCACCACTTCTTCGACACGATCCGGAATGCGGGCCGGCAAGCCCTCCTCCGGTTTCAGCTCGGTCGCGCGGTCAATATAGCTTGCGCGCGTCACCAGCATGTCGATCAATTGCCGATCCAGCTGGTCGATCTGAGCCCGCAGATCCTGCATGGAAAAACAGTCTTGCGGCGGTGTCAGAGTGGGCATGTTCGTCTCCTCATGGCCCGGGGAGATCCCCGGACCACGAGATGTCTTATTCAGCAGCTTAGAACAAGCCTTCGATCTCACCTGCGTCATTGAGACAGATGCTTTCGGCGGCCGGTTTGCGCGGCAGGCCGGGCATGGTCATGATCTCGCCGCAGACCACCACGATAAAGCCAGCACCGGCGCTCAGGCGCACCTCGCGCACCGGAACCGAATGGCCGGTGGGCGCGCCGCGCAGGGTTGGGTCGGTCGAGAAGGAATACTGCGTCTTGGCCATGCAGACCGGCAGGTTGCCATATCCGGCGTCTTCCCATTCGTGCAGCTGGTTGCGGATCTTGGCGTCGGCCAGAACCTCGTCGGCGCGGTAGATGCGCTTGGCAATGGTTTCGATCTTCTCAAACAAAGGCATCTCATCGGGGTAGATCGGCGCGAAGTTGGCGGTGCCCCCTTCGACGATTTCCACAACCTTCTCGGCCAGCGGTGCCGAGCCTTCCGAGCCCAGCTCCCAATGCCGCGACAGAACCGCCTCGACCCCATGCTCGGCACAATAGTCTTTCACGGCCTGCACTTCCGCATCGGTGTCGGTGACAAAGTGGTTGATCCCAACCACAACCGGCACGCCGAAGGATTTGACGTTCTCGATGTGACGGCCCAGGTTGGCACAGCCCGACTTGACCGCATCAACGTTTTCCGCGCCCAGATCG
Organism: uncultured Ruegeria sp.; assembly: GCF_947504215.1. Taxonomy (GTDB): domain Bacteria; phylum Pseudomonadota; class Alphaproteobacteria; order Rhodobacterales; family Rhodobacteraceae; genus Ruegeria. Next base: position 1,010 of record NZ_CANNGO010000030.1, read on the forward strand.
GCCTTGGCCACGCCGCCGTTCATCTTCATCGCGCGCACGGTGGCGACCAGCACCACAGCCGACGGCGCAATGCCCGCCTTGCGACACTTGATGTTCATGAACTTCTCAGCGCCCAGATCAGCGCCAAAGCCTGCTTCGGTCACAACATAGTCGGCCACTTTCAGCGCCGTCTTGGTGGCGATGACCGAGTTACAGCCATGCGCGATATTCGCAAACGGGCCACCATGGACAAAGGCCGGGTTGTTTTCCAGCGTCTGAACCAGGTTCGGCTGCATCGCGTCCTTCAGCAGCACGGTCATTGCGCCTTCGGCCTTGATGTCGCGGCAATACACGGCTGTCTTGTCGCGACGGTAGGCCACGATGATGTCGCCCAGACGTTTTTCCAGGTCTTTCAGGTCGTTGGCCAGGCACAGAATCGCCATCACCTCGGACGCCACAGTGATGTCAAAGCCGGTTTCGCGCGGGAAGCCGTTCGACACACCGCCCAAAGACGCTGTGATCTGACGCAGCGCCCGGTCGTTCATGTCGACCACACGACGCCACGCGACGCGACGGGTGTCGATCTCGCACGCATTGCCCCAGTAGATGTGATTGTCGATCATCGCCGACAGCAGCGAATGCGCCGAGGTAATCGCGTGAAAATCCCCGGTGAAGTGCAGGTTCATGTCCTCCATCGGAACAACCTGAGCATAGCCACCGCCCGCAGCACCGCCCTTCATGCCGAAGTTCGGGCCAAGCGATGCCTCACGAATACAGATCATCGCGTTCTTGCCAATCCGGTTCAGACCATCGCCCAGACCCACCGTGGTCGTCGTCTTACCCTCACCCGCAGGCGTCGGGTTGATCGCCGTCACCAAAATCAGCTTGCCGTCTTCTCGACCCTGAACCGAATTGATGAACTCCTGGCTCACCTTCGCCTTGTCATGGCCATACGGCAGAAGATCGTCGCTGGAAATCCCAATCTTACCACCAATCTCCTGGATCGGCTGCTTAATGGCCTCTCGGGCAATCTCAATGTCAGATTTATAACTCATGTGGGC
>NZ_CANNGO010000031.1 GCF_947504215.1 uncultured Ruegeria sp.
ATGAAGATGACGACGGAAGAGGCTTTTGTTAAGGTTTTGCAGAAGCACGGGATTGAGCATGCGTTTGGGATCATTGGTTCTGCGATGATGCCGATTTCTGATTTGTTCCCGCAAGCTGGGATCATGTTCTGGGACTGTGCGCATGAAGGCAGTGCTGGAATGATGGCGGATGGCTACACCCGTGCCACCGGCAAGATGTCGATGATGATTGCGCAGAACGGCCCGGGCATCACCAATTTTGTCACCGCGGTGAAGACCGCGTATTGGAACCACACCCCGCTGCTGCTGGTCACGCCGCAGGCGGCGAACAAGACCATCGGTCAGGGTGGCTTCCAGGAAGTTGAACAGATGAAGCTGTTCGAAGACATGGTGGCGTATCAGGAAGAGGTCCGCGACCCGACCCGTGTTGCCGAAGTTCTGACCCGTGTCATCAGCCAGGCCAAGCGTCTGTCCGGCCCTGCGCAGCTGAACATCCCGCGCGACTTCTGGACGCAAGTGGTCGACATCGAAATTCCCGATCCGGTCGAGTTTGAACGCAGCCCCGGTGGCGAGAACTCGGTGGCCAAAGCAGCCGAGATCCTGTCGAACGCCAAAAACCCCGTCATCCTGAACGGCGCGGGCGTGGTTCTGTCCGAGGGCGGCATCGATGCCTCGATGGCTCTGGCTGAGCGTCTGGATGCACCGGTCTGCGTTGGCTATCAGCACAATGACGCCTTCCCCGGCAACCACCCGCTGTTTGCTGGCCCGCTGGGCTATAATGGCTCGAAAGCCGGGATGGAGCTGATCAAGGAGGCGGATGTTGTTCTGGCCCTTGGCACCCGTCTGAACCCGTTCTCGACCCTGCCCGGATATGGCATGAATTACTGGCCCGAAGAGGCCACCATCATTCAGGTGGACATCAACCCGGACCGCATCGGCCTGACCAAGAAGGTCACCGTCGGGATCGTCGGCGACGCGGCCAAAGTGGCCAAGGGCATCCAGCGCCAGCTGTCTGACGAGGCAGGCAATGCCGGCCGCGCAGAGCGCAAAGCCAACATCGCGAAAAAGAAATCGGCCTGGGCACAGGAACTGACCTCGCTGACGCATGAGCAGGATGATCCGGGCACCAGCTGGAACCAGCGCGCGCGCGACGCCAAACCCGACTGGATGAGCCCGCGCATGGCGTGGCGCGCAATCCAGCAGGCCCTGCCGCGCGAGGCGATCATTTCGTCCGACATCGGCAACAACTGTGCCATCGGCAACGCCTATCCTGACTTTGACGAAGGCCGCAAATATCTGGCGCCTGGCCTGTTCGGCCCTTGCGGCTATGGTCTGCCAGCCATCGTTGGCGCCAAGATCGGTCAGCCGGACGTTCCGGTTGTGGGCTTTGCCGGTGACGGCGCCTTTGGCATTGCGGTGAATGAGCTGACTGCGATTGGCCGCCAGGAATGGCCCGCCGTGACCCAGATTGTGTTCCGCAACTACCAGTGGGGCGCGGAAAAGCGCAACTCGACCCTGTGGTTCAACGACAACTTCGTGGGCACGGAACTGGACACCAAGGTCTCTTATGCCGGTATCGCCAACGCCTGCGGTCTGAAGGGCGTCATCGCGCGCACCCAGGACGAGCTGACCGCGGCCCTGAACCAGGCAATCACGGACCAGAAGAACGGCATCACCACGCTGATCGAAGCCATGATCAACCAGGAACTGGGCGAACCTTTCCGCCGCGACGCCATGAAAAAACCCGTCGCAGTCGCAGGCGTCAACGCAAACGACATGACACCTCAAATACAAGCGTAG
>NZ_CANNGO010000032.1 GCF_947504215.1 uncultured Ruegeria sp.
CCCAAGCACTGTCTGTTACGCTGCGGATGCAGCGCAGCGCCATGGGAGGAGTTCGTCGATGCGTGTGATCTTGTGGTCTGCGATTTGGGCGAGGACCCAAGTGAGCCAGGCTTGTGGATCGACTTTGTTGAGCTTGGCAGTTTCGATCAGCGTGTAGGCAATCGCCGCTGCTTTACCTCCTCCTTCGGAGCCCGCGAAAAGATAATTTTTCCTGCCCAAGGCCACACAACGAATTGATCTTTCTGCACAATTATTGTTGAAGTCCAGGAAGCCGTTTTCCAGATATCCGCGCATTTTCTTCATACGGCCAAGGGCATATCGGATGGTTTTGGCCAGTTCGGATTTGCCGGAAATACGGTTCAATTGGGCATCCAGCCAAATCTCCAGATCATCCAAGACCGGCGCGGCGTCTGTCTGGCGCAGCGCGGCCCGTTCTACCGGGGACTTTCCGCGCACCGCCTTTTCGACCCGGTAAAGTAGGGCGATGCGTTTGATTGCCTCCTCGGCAATCTCCAGGCCCTGCGATTGGAAGATGTCGACGAATTTGCGTCTCACATGCGCCATGCGAACCATCTCATGGACGTCTTCCGTGCCGAACAGATCGTTGAACCCGGTACAACCGTCCGCATGGATCCAGCCTTTGAACTGGCCCAGATGGCTCGTGGGGTGTTTGCCTTCGCGGTCGGTACCGAACTTGTACCAGGCCGTCGGTGGATCGGCACTGGCCCAAGGACGCTCATCGCGGACATAGGTCCAAATGCGGGCGGTCGCGCATTTCTTTTTGGCCTGCAATTTGAGCGGTGTGTCATCCGCAAATATTGCCTGACCGGCGCGAACATACCGCCCAATCGCATCTGCCAGCGGTTCCAGCAGTTTTGTCGTTTGGCCGATCCAGCCTCCCAAAGTTGAACGATCCAGGTCAATGCCTTCGCGGGCGAAGATCTGGCTTTGACGATATAAAGGGTAATGGTCCGCGTATTTGTTCACAAGCACATGGGCCAAAAGTCCGGCACCAGGTCGGCCACGCTCAATGGGCGCGATGGCAACGCGGCCTGTACGATCTTGTCGCAGCATTTGCATGTCATCCGAGGGCGGACGATCCGGTTCACAACAAACCGGCCGGGGATATATTCCAGTTCCTCGGTCACATCTTCGCCAATGGCCCGCAGATCGCCGCCACATTTGCACGCCTCACCTGGGCTCAGTATCGGCTCATTGCGAGGCAGGGTTGGTGGCAGCGGCTTGCGCTTTGGTTTTTTGCTTTGGCTCGGGATCAGCCACCTCTTCAGATGGGGTGATCCGGGCGGCAGCTGTTTCTTCCTCTTCCAGCCGAAGCTGCAAGTTGAGTTGATCAGATGATTCCGACTTTGATCCGAAACGGTACTTCTGATGACCTGCAAGCTGGTGCTTCAACTTCTCAATCTGCAACGCTTGGGCCTTGGCCAGTTCGACCAAACCTTCCGCCGCAACACGAAGTTCTGTAGGGTCAGATGGCAGAAAGTTAGGTGCGTCATACATGGCCGATTGATAGCGGATCGCCGCGCCAATATGAATCCTATG
>NZ_CANNGO010000033.1 GCF_947504215.1 uncultured Ruegeria sp.
GCCGTTGACCACCCAGTGTTGATGCTGCGGCGCGGCCCGTCAGATCGGTCATCCGCTGCAGCGGCGAGATAGGAGGCCTGTCAAACTCACAGATTGCGGGACCAAACTGACTTCAGACGACCAGCATCCGAGGTCCGGATTGAAGTAAGCACGTGACTTCGCGATATTCTAAGTCGGGCACAGATGTCTGACGTATCGCGCAAACGGAGACTCGATACTCAATCCCCAGCTAGGAAATCGCCTTGATTGCTTCTTCGTAAGCCAGAACTGCTTTTTCAGACTCAGCTTCCAGGACATCCATTTCCGCGCAGAAATGCACGACATCATCAAGGCTAGGCACCTCTACGCTGTCCAGAGCTTCAACGGTTGGTTGAAGTGCCGCCCAATGACCCTGAACTTGCGTCAGCGCGTTGTGCGCAGCCTTACTCGGAGGTTTGGCCATTGTAATATATTCATTGCCGCCGCCTATGAGTGCATCGACGATGTTGCCAAATTTTGCGGCGTTTTTCTTGAATTTCTCGTGGTGTTCTTGTGCTTCGTTGCCGGTCGCCGCGAGCGCAATTTCTTTACAGACCTTCTGGGTAATCATCCGTTGACGGCCCGCAAAGTCCAAGGCCAGGGCCAGCGACGCATCTATATCGACTTCTCCGTAAGCCTGTTCCAATCTACGAACGACGACTTGGCAGGCCTCTTCAAGCACTTCGTCATTGCCCACAATCATGTTCAGATGCGCATCATCTACTGACCTGGCAGCAATGATTTCCTCAACTGCGGTCCGGTAGGGTGCCCAGAGATTTGCGACGTCTTTGAGCGCAGTGTTGACCGCGTAAAATCTTTCACGGTCGACGCCCGAAGACCCCTTACCCTCTTTGAAACCAAGCAGGATGTCGTCGAATTCGTCATGCGCTTCCTGAAGCTCCTTCAGGTCCCTTTCGACCTCTGCATTCATGCTCAGAAGAACGGCAGCTTTAGCGGCCTTTTCGGTTAGGAAACTCAGTTTGCCAGCGGCCAGAATCCGATGTGTAACCTGCCCCGGAGCCATGGCAAGTGCGTAGCCACCAACCGGCATGAAGGCCGTCATAGCGAGTCCAGATGCTCCAGTGACGAAAAAACGACGACTAATTTTCATTGCTGACATCCTTACCTTCGTTACGTGTAACCAACCATTTTGGATTCAAGGCAAAGTAAGTGGCCCATTGTGGTACGCCGAAGATGAAAATGTGGTGAATTTTGGACGTGTGAAGTGTCAATTCGATCCCTAGCCAATTTGGTCGCGCGCGAAACGAAATGGGCTCACGGCGGACCTCGGAGGCAGAGCAGCATCGGGACCTGCCTAAGCCCTATTGATACCAAGGACAGCCCGAAGGAGACATTCATCGTAAGTGCCGCCGCCGCAATGCGGCTTCACCAAACCGGCCTTTCGCTGCGCTCGCAAGATCGTTCGCCATGCTAATTCACAGATTGCGG
>NZ_CANNGO010000034.1 GCF_947504215.1 uncultured Ruegeria sp.
TGTGGTTTCAACTGATCGCCGCAACACAGGTTTCAAATTTCTCTGCTGGTGTTTGGTATTGCAAGGTTTTTCGAGGCCGCTCGTTAAGCTGGCGTGCAACGGCGCTGAGTTTGGCCTGGCTAAAGCCTGATATGTCAGTGCCTTTGGGGAAGTATTGGCGAAGCAACCGGTTGGTATTTTCATTGCTACCGCGTTGCCAAGGTGACTGCGGATCACAAAAATAGACATTAATCTTTGTCGCCATGGTGAACGTCACATGTCCTGCCATCTCAGAGCCACGGTCCCATGTCAGTGATCGGTACAGCTCTTTGGGCAACTTGCGGGCCTGCTTGATCAGGGCCGTGATAACACTTTGGGTGTCCTTGTTCTCGACTTTGGCCAACATCACAAACCGGGAATGGCGCTCCACGAGTGTGGCGATGTAGCTGTTGTTGGACCCCACGATCAGGTCGCCCTCCCAGTGCCCCGGCACGGCCCGATCCTCGACCTCTGGAGGGCGCTCACTGATCGGGATCGCGTTCTTGATCTTGCGCAGTTTCAACCCTTTCTGAGTTGCGTGCCGTGACCGCCTGATGGCACGCGGGCTGCGCAAGCACTCCTGCAATTCCTTCTTTAGGACCCCACGGGTCTGCACATAAAGGCTGCGATAGATCGTCTCGTGGGACACGCGATGCTGCTCCTCGTCGGGATGTTTCCGCTTGAGCCAACCAGCAATCTGCTGCGGCGACCATTTCCGACGCAGCTTGCGTGCAATCAGGTGGCACAATGGATCATTGAACGAGAGTTTACATGATTTGGGACGCGTTGCGCAGTCCCAGGCCCGCTGATCCGAGCGCGCCGCGCGATAGGCCTGACGCCCACCATTTCTGCGAACCTCTCGGCTGATCGTTGAAGGCGACCGGTTCAGGCTCTTGGCGATAGACCGCAACGACCGCTCTGAAACCAAGCCGCGAGATATCTCCTCCCGCTCCGTCAGGCTCAAAGCAAATCGCGACCTCTTACGGGCGGCGGGCCGGATCCCACCAAACAGCGCCAAATGCGGAAAGATCGAAGACGATGCACGATTGAAATGCCGTCCAATCGAGCTCATCGACTCTCCGCGCTGCCACCGATCCCACATCTCCGATTTCTGTTTGTCCGTGTAAAACGTCCGCGTCCGATATTTCATCTCTCACACTCCATCTTTCCAAAAAGAATAAAGTGTTGCGCTCACCCGTTGAAACCGCCG
>NZ_CANNGO010000035.1 GCF_947504215.1 uncultured Ruegeria sp.
ATGGCAAAGGAAAAGTTTGAGCGTAATAAGCCGCACGTCAACATTGGAACGATTGGCCACGTTGACCACGGCAAGACCACGCTGACCGCAGCGATCACCAAGTATTTTGGTGACTTCCAAGCGTATGACCAGATTGACGGTGCGCCGGAAGAAAAAGCGCGTGGCATCACCATCTCGACGGCCCACGTGGAATACGAGACCGAAAACCGTCACTATGCCCACGTTGACTGCCCCGGCCACGCCGACTACGTCAAGAACATGATCACGGGTGCGGCGCAGATGGACGGCGCGATCCTGGTTGTGAACGCTGCTGACGGCCCGATGCCGCAGACCCGCGAGCACATCCTGCTGGGTCGCCAGGTTGGCATCCCGACCATGGTCGTGTTCATGAACAAAGTGGACCAGGTTGACGACGAAGAGCTGCTGGAACTGGTGGAAATGGAAATCCGCGAGCTGCTGTCTTCGTATGAATACCCTGGCGACGACATTCCGATCATTGCCGGTTCGGCTCTGGCCGCGATGGAAGGCAACAACCCTGAGATTGGCGAGGAATCCATCCGCAAGCTGATGGCGGCCGTGGACGAGTACATCCCGACGCCTGAGCGCGCTATTGACCAGCCGTTCCTGATGCCGGTCGAAGACGTGTTCTCGATCTCGGGTCGTGGTACCGTTGTAACCGGGCGTGTTGAGCGTGGCGTGATCAATGTTGGCGACGAGATCGAAATCGTCGGCATCCGCGACACCAAGAAAACCACCTGTACCGGTGTTGAAATGTTCCGCAAGCTGCTGGACCGCGGTGAAGCGGGTGACAACATCGGCGCGCTGCTGCGTGGTATCGACCGTGAAGGCGTTGAGCGTGGCCAGGTTCTGTGTAAGCCGGGTTCGGTAACACCGCACACCAAGTTCGAAGCCGAAGCCTATATCCTGACCAAGGATGAAGGTGGTCGTCACACGCCGTTCTTCGCGAACTACCGTCCTCAGTTCTACTTCCGTACGACTGACGTGACCGGCACCGTGACTCTGGCGGCTGGCACCGAGATGGTGATGCCCGGCGACAACGTGTCGTTCGAGGTTGAACTGATCGCGCCGATCGCGATGGAAAACGGCCTGCGCTTTGCCATCCGCGAAGGCGGCCGCACCGTCGGCGCCGGCGTTGTGTCGAAGATTGTAGAGTAATCGGTAGACCGGGCGTCAGCCCGGCACATCGTTGAAACAAAGAAGGCCGCCC
>NZ_CANNGO010000036.1 GCF_947504215.1 uncultured Ruegeria sp.
GCCGTTAGTCCTTCGGGTTCTGGTAGTTTGTTTGCGCGGCATGCTGCGGTTAGTGTGTTGGCGAGGAGGCATGCGATTGTCATGGGTCCGACGCCTCCGGGGACGGGGGTGATGGCGCCGGCGTGTTGGGAGGCGCTGGCGTAGTCGACGTCGCCGACAAGGCGGGTTTTGGCGCTGCCATCGTCATTGGCGCCCTTTTCGGGCGCGTCGATGCGGTTGATGCCCACATCGATCACCGTGGCACCCTCTTTGATCCAGTCGCCGGGGACCATTTCCGGGCGACCCACGGCGGCGATCACGATGTCGGCGCGGCGCACCACGTCGGGCAGGTCCTTGGTGCGGGAATGCGCGATGGTCACGGTGCAGCTGTCACCCAGCAGCAGCTGCGCCATCGGCTTGCCAACGATGTTCGACCGGCCAATCACAACCGCATCCATGCCCGACAAGGATCCATGATGGTCGCGCAGCATCATCAGACAACCCAACGGTGTGCAGGGCACCATCGACTTCTGCCCGGTGCCCAGCAGGCCCACATTCGAGATATGGAACCCGTCCACATCCTTGGCCGGATCGATTGAGTTGATCACCAGATCTTCGTTCAGATGCTTGGGCAGCGGCAACTGCACCAGAATGCCATGCACCGCCGGATCAGTGTTCAGCGTGTCGATCAACGCCAGCAGGCCCGCCTCGGAGGTGTCGACATCCAGCTTGTGCTCATACGAGTTCATTCCGACCTCAACGGTCATCTTGCCCTTGGATCGGACATAGACCTGGCTGGCCGGATCCTCGCCCACCAGGACCACGGCCAGGCCCGGCGTGATACCGTTCTCTTCCTTCAGCTTTGCAACCTGATCGGCCACCTGCGCGCGCACCTTGGCGGCAAAGGCCTTCCCGTCGATAACCTGCGCTACCATCCTGTCATCCCTTCTTTCTAAAAACGGATCGGGCGCAGAGCGCGCC
>NZ_CANNGO010000037.1 GCF_947504215.1 uncultured Ruegeria sp.
CTAGGGTCAGGACCGATTGATTTCCGCCTTACAGCGTGATTCACGGTTCGAAAACGAGCGGTGAACATGTCTGATCTTTTCTGGCTTACGGACGCGCAGATGGCGCGTTTGAAGCCCTTCTTCCCAAAGCCCCACGGCAAGCCACGCGTAGATGACCGGCGTGTATTGAGCGGGATTATCTTCATCAATCGCAATGGGTTACGGTGGCGTGACGCGCCTGCTGCCTATGGCCCGCACAAGACGCTGTACAATCGTTGGAAACGGTGGAGCGATAGGGGTGTTTTTGCACAGATGATGGTCGGTCTGGCCGCTTAGCACGGCGAGGAGAAGACCGTGATGATCGACGCAACTTATTTGAAGGCCCACCGTACCGCGACCAGTATGGGCTCAAAAAGGGGGGCGTGGACGCCTGATCCACTGCCCGGAAGGCGCATCCGAAGGATGCTGCCGAGAGGGGGCCGGACCAAGGGCGGTATGAACACCAAACTGCATGCCATTTGCGACAGCCAAGGGCGTCCGCTGAACCTGTTCGTGACAGCCGGACAAGTCACCGACTATATCGGCGCAAGGGCGTTACTGAGTAGCCTGCCGGATGTCGATTGGCTGCTTGGTGACCGCGGCTATGACGCGGACTGGTTCAGAGAAGCCTTGAAAGACAAAGGCATACGCCCCTGCATCCCGGGTCGAAAGCAACGCAAGACGACCGCAAAATACGACAAGCGGCGATACAAACGCCGCAATCGGATCGAGATCATGTTCGGCAGGCTGAAAGATTGGCGGCGTGTTGCAACAAGATACGACCGATGCCCGAAGGTCTTCCTCTCAGCAATCGCTCTCGCGGCGCTCGTAATTTACTGGCTATGAGTCCTGACCCTAG
>NZ_CANNGO010000038.1 GCF_947504215.1 uncultured Ruegeria sp.
TAGGCTCCAGACTCATTGATTTACAGCCAGAATAGGACTGTAGCCGCGAGCGCGATGGCGGAGAGGAAGACCTTTGGGCATCTGTCATATCGGTTGCGACGCGCCGCCAGTCCTTCAGACGCCCGAACATGATCTCAATGCGGTTGCGTCGCTTGTAGCGGCGCTTGTCGTATCGGACAGGCTTGTCGCGTGACTTTCGACCTGGGATGCAGGGCTTTATTCCCTTGTCTGTGAGGGCTTCGCGAAACCAGTCCGCGTCATAGCCGCGATCCCCAAGTAGCCAATCAGCCGATGGCAGACTGTTCACCAGAGCCCTGGCGCCCGTGTAATCGCTCACTTGCCCAGCGGATATGAAGAAGCGTATCGGGCGTCCGAGACTGTCGGTAACGGCATGCAGTTTTGTGTTCATGCCACCCTTTGTCCGTCCGATCAGCCTGCCACGCCCCCCTTTTTTAACCGCAGGCTGGAGGCCGTGCGGTGCGCTTTGAGGTAAGTTGCGTCAATCATGATGGTCTTATGATCGGTTCCTTCCGCAACCAGCCCGGTCATGATGCGAGCGAACACACCCATATCACTCCACCGCTTCCAGCGGTTGTACAGCGTCTTTGGCGGCCCATATTCACGGGGGGCATCGGACCACCGCAAACCATTGCGATTGATGAAGATAATCCCACTTAGAACACGTCGATCATCAACTCTCGGCTTGCCATGGCTCTTCGGAAAGTAAGGCCGAAGACGCTCCATCTGTTCGTCAGTCAGCCAGAATAGATTGCTCATGATATACCCCTGAAACTCACGGGCTTGAATCACGCAGCAGAGACGGCTGCAATCAAATTAATGGGTCCAGTGCCTA
>NZ_CANNGO010000039.1 GCF_947504215.1 uncultured Ruegeria sp.
CCCAGACGGATGCCGCTGGTCACGGTTGGTTTTTCCGGGTCAAACGGCACGCCGTTCTTGTTGCAGGTGATATGCGCCCGGCCCAGGGCCTTGTCGACGATGTTGCCGGTCACGCCCTTGGGCCGCAGGTCGACCAGCACCACATGGGTGTCGGTGCCGTGGGTGACCGTGTCCAGACCACCCTTGATCAGCTGATCCGACAGCGCCTGCGCGTTGGTCACGACCTGTTTGATGTAGTCCCTGAACTCGGGCCGCAGCGCCTCGCCAAAGGCCACCGCCTTGGCTGCGATCACATGCATCAGCGGGCCGCCCTGAATGCCGGGGAAGATCGCTGAATTCACTTTCTTAGCGATATCTTCATCATTGGTCAGGATCATGCCACCACGCGGGCCACGCAGGGTCTTGTGCGTGGTGGTTGTGGCCACATGTGCATGCGGGAACGGGCTGGGGTGTTCGCCCGCCGCCACCAGACCGGCGAAATGCGCCATATCAACATGGAGGTAAGCGCCGACCATATCAGCAATCTCGCGCATGCGGGCAAAGTCGATCTGGCGCGGGATGGCCGAGCCTCCGGCGATGATCAGCTTGGGGTTATGCTCTTTCGCCAGCGCCTCGACCTGATCATAGTCCAGCATGTTGTCTT
>NZ_CANNGO010000040.1 GCF_947504215.1 uncultured Ruegeria sp.
CTATGGGCCGTCCCCGATTCAGTTAATTGCGGGGCAGGGGGCTTTGCTGCACCGGCACCGAGGTCAGCATTGAGCCCTTACCGGCCGTTGCGCTTCCGCTGGGATGCTGCGGGTGTAGTCGGCAGGTCACAGCCCATAGCGGAAATTCCCTGACAATTTGAAGAACTTTGATCTCCCTGAGGCACACAACCTTCGATCAAACTGCAGTCTAGACACGTGCAATCCGCTGCTTCAACATACTGTTACTTCATAGCAAGGTGATCGCATGTCCACTAATGTAATTCGTGAGCCGAAGAACGGGCGGACAATTGTGTTTATTCATGGGCTTTTCTCGAACTCTACCACTGCATGGCAAAACCCAAACGGAACCTATTGGCCAAGTCTTGTGAAGGATGATCCAAATTTTGAGGGTTGGGGCATTGTATGCTTTGAATATGATGCTTCGTTTGGGTCGGGAGATTATTCGTTATCTGATGTGGAGGGCTCACTTGAGCAGGAACTAGGCTCCAGACTCATTGATTTACAGCCAGAATAGGACTGTAGCCGCGAGCGCGATGGCGGAGAGGAAGACCTTTG
>NZ_CANNGO010000041.1 GCF_947504215.1 uncultured Ruegeria sp.
GCGGACAAAGCTGTCGGCATCTAAGTCGCAATCAGCGAAGGTTTTGGGCCAAATACTCAACTTCATCACTTGAGCGAAAATTGCCTTCAGCCAACCATTTTATGGCCTCCGATACCAACTCTGGCTCTACGTTGCATGCGCTTTCGCTTCTGGACTGAAGTTCAAAATCGGACGGATCGCAAATGAATACACTTCGTCTATTGATGTCGTCTATGAAACGAGTAAATCCTGAAAAATTCAGTACATGAGCAACTTTTTCAAGATCACCTGCACACTTGTTGTCAAAGATCTTCACGGGTCCTTTGATGCGATGGTTTTCTGTTTGATAGTGCATATGAAAGACACAGTGAGCGAGCGCCAATATTCTTCCCGAATGAGTGTTTTCAGGTTTTGAAAACCAAGGAGGGTGTTCTTCCATACTGCCATTCCTGTCAGCCTACGGGCAAAAAGACAA
>NZ_CANNGO010000042.1 GCF_947504215.1 uncultured Ruegeria sp.
CTGGGTCGCCAGCGTGATGAGATCGAACTGATTGCATCCGAGAACATCGTCTCCGCCGCCGTGATGGAGGCGCAGGGTTCGGTGATGACCAACAAATACGCCGAAGGCTATCCCGGGCGGCGCTATTATGGCGGGTGCCAGTTTGTCGATATCGCCGAGAACCTCGCCATCGATCGCGCCAAACAGCTGTTTGGCTGTGATTTCGCCAACGTCCAGCCGAACTCGGGCAGCCAAGCCAACCAGGGTGTGTTCCAGGCGCTGATCAAACCCGGTGACACCATTCTGGGCATGAGCCTGGATGCCGGTGGCCACCTGACCCACGG
>NZ_CANNGO010000043.1 GCF_947504215.1 uncultured Ruegeria sp.
GTGTTTTCAGGTTTTGAAAACCAAGGAGGGTGTTCTTCCATACTGCCATTCCTGTCAGCCTACGGGCAAAAAGACAACATGCACTTTGGGCTCGAACGAGACATTCACGTTTTTGGCTGACGGTGAAGGCGCGTTGGTTTTAATTTGGATGGAGATTCGGGATCAGGGAGCGCTGAATTCGTCGCGTTTAAGGCGTCGTTGTTTGCTCTCTTGCGTAGCACCGGTTATTTTGGTTTCGGGGAGTAGGATTTGAACCTACGTTCCAGCGCTTTGCGCGTTCGTCGGGTAATCGATCCACTGGATTGAT
>NZ_CANNGO010000044.1 GCF_947504215.1 uncultured Ruegeria sp.
GGCCAACGTCTTAACTCCCGTCAAATGTCCATTTCGTTTGCCGTCTTCTGCTTGAAAAAAATTTTTTTAATGATACGGCGACCACCGAGATCTACACGTTCAGAGTTCTACAGTCCGACGATCCCAAACCCTAGGCAGGGGATCACTCGGCTCGTGGATCGATGAAGACCGCAGCTAAATGCGCGTCAGAATGTGAACTGCAGGACACATGAACACCGACACGTTGAACGCATATTGCACATCGTACTACCAGTACGATGTACACATTTTTGAGTGCCTATATGATC